>NZ_JACEIB010000001.1 GCF_013778325.1 Sphingomonas chungangi
ACGCGCCGATCTTCCAGGTGGCGGACATCGGCCTCGTCGGTGACCTGTTCAAGATCGTGCCCGAGCTGACCGAGAAACTGTGAGTTGGGTCATTCGGTAAATGTCGTACCATTGAAGGCCGCCGCTGGGTCGGGTACGCCCTTGGTCCAAAGGAACGAGGGGACGCCGCCATGCCGCAAGGCTCAACCGCCGAAGGCCCGAATTTCACGCCCGTAAAGACGTTGCGGACGTTCGAGATGATCTGTGAGCAGATTCGCGGCGAGCTTGCGGCCGGAACCCTCAAGGCCGGCGACAAGCTGCCGGCCGAACGCGACCTCGCGGTGCAGCTGGGCGTCAGTCGCAACGCGCTCAGAGAGGCGCTGCGCAGTCTCGAAGTGGCAGGCATCATTCGGAACGCGAAGGGCGCGAAGGGAGGCGCCTTCGTCAAATATGCCGACCCGGAACGCGTGACCCAAGCCATGGAGGACTATGTCAGCCTGGGCGACATCACGCTCGACGAACTGACCGAGGCCCGCATAGCGATGCAGGACGTCATCGTCAGACTTGCATGTCAACGCGCGAGCGACGTCGATCTCGCGGAACTCGAGGTGATCGCGGAGAAGACTCAGAAAGTGTCCGATGTCGAGACTCGGTACAAATATGCCGTCGAATACTATACCGTGCTTGCGCGTGCGACGCGCAACCGCGTCTTTGGTATCTTCGTCGACGCTCTTTCCTCGATCCTGCACAAATTCGTTCAGGGCCCTGGCTACGAGACGCTGCAGGAAAGCCTGATCCAGTCCCGGTTGAAGCTCGTGAAGCATCTGCGAGCGCGTGACGCCGATGCCGCTGCCCAAGAGATGCGTAAGCACCTCGAGCGCATCCATCGTCACGTTCGGAAAAACGTGAAGGCCCGGGCGACCCTGTCGAACTAATGTCGCCATAAGCCGCCGGTTTCCGATTGACACGGCCATCCACACGATATTTGGTCCTACCATAAATAGGGAGTGCCAAAACGGTGTTGGCTCCCTGAGGGAGGAACGGCGTGGAGAGTGATCAGGCACATCGGGAAGACGCTCTTGCAGGGGTGCGGGTGCTGGATTTCACCATCGTCATGGCGGGTCCGTACGCGACGCGCATGTTGGCGGACCTCGGTGCCGACGTCGTGAAGATCGAATCGCTTGAAGGTGACCAGGTGCGCGCGCGGCCGCCGCTGCGCGACGATGCCAGCGCGTATTTCGCGCACCTCAACGCCGGCAAGCGCAGCATCGCGCTCGACCTGAAGTCGAGCGAGGGCGTCGCGATCGTCAAGGATCTCGTCGCCCGGTTCGACATCGTCGTCGAAAATTTCCGTCCCGGTGTGATGAGGCGCTTCGGCCTGGATTACGAGACACTCGCGGCGATCAACCCGAACCTCATCTACTGCGCGATCTCGGGCTATGGCCAGACCGGGCCGAAGGCGCTGGCGCCGGCCTATGCGCCTGTCGTCCATGCAGCGAGCGGCTTCGACATGGTGATGATGGACTATCAGAACGGTGCCGTCGACCGGCCCGCCAACAACGGCATCTTCATCGCCGATGTGCTCGGCGGGACGCACGCGTTCGGCGCGATCCAGACGGCCTTGTACCAGCGCGAGCGGACCGGCCGCGGGCAGTTCATCGACGTGTCGATGCTTGAGGCGATGGTGGGCATGCTGGTGTTCGAGACGCAGCAGGCACAGTTCAATGCGCCGCGGCGCCCGCTCTACACCCCGCTCAGGACCACTGACGGATTCGTTATGGTCGCGCCGACCAGCCCGCGCAATTTCGAGCAGCTGACCGACGCGGTCGGCCATCCCGAGTGGCGCGACGATCCCCGTTTCCGCACGAATGTCGATCGCAACCGCAACTGGGACGTGCTGCTGGGTCTGGTCGAGGAATGGACGCTCGGCTTCTCGTCGGTCGACGCCGAGGCCCAATTGGCCAAACATGGCGTGCCCTGCGGGCGCTATTGCTCGGTGGCCGAGGTGCTCGAGGATCCGCAACTGGAGGCGCGAGGGGCTTTCGCGACGATCTGCGACGGCGGCGGCGAGCTGCGCGTCACCAACCCTCCGTTCCGCATGTCAGGTTCGCGGGCGGAGGCTCGAAACCACGTGTCGACGCTCGGAGGCGACGGCCCCGATCTGCTACGCGCGGAACTCGGCATGGATGAGGCTGCGATCGCGGGGCTCCGCGCCTCGGGTGTGCTCGGCTAGTCCAAGCCCTTGAAGGGGTGGCCGGGCGGAGGCGAGCCTGCGCCCGGGTCCCGATCAGCGCAGCAGTTCGCGCGCGATCGTGTTCTTCTGGATTTCCGAGGAGCCCTCGTAGATTCGCGTGATGCGGATATCGCGATAGAGCCGCTCGACGGCAAAACCCCTGCAATAGCCCGAGCCGCCGAAGATCTGCACCGCGGTGTCAACCGTCCGGCTGCCCGCCTCGGTGGCGAACAACTTGGCCATCGAGGCGATCTCGCGGCGTTTGTCGCCCTGATCGTAGCGCCAGCAGGCTTCGAGCAGTTGGAGGCGCGCCGCGCGCATGTCGGTCGCCATTACCGCGAGATAGTGCTGGATCGCCTGGAAGTCTGCTATCACGCCGCCGAAGGCCGGGCGCGTCTTGGCCTGGTCGATGGCGAGCTCGAGCGCATATTCGCCCATGCCGACCGCGGTCGCCCCGACGTTGAGCCGGCCTTCGTTCAGCCCTTCGAGCGCATATCTAAAGCCCATGCCCTCTTCGCCGAGCAGGCCCTCGGCGGGGACATGGCACTCGTTGAAAGAGATCTCGTAGACGCCGGGGGTGGCGGTGCCCATCAGCGGGATCGTGCCGTCGACCGAGAAGCCCGGGGTAGAGGACGGCATGAGGAAGGCGGATATGCCGTTTCGTCCCGCCGACCTGTCGGTATAGGCGTAGACGATGATCCACTTCGCGTTTTTGCCGTTCGAAATGTAGGTCTTGCTGCCGTTTATGACCCAGCCGTCGGCGGTCTTGGTCGCGGTGGTGCGCATCGAGGCGAGGTCGGATCCGCAATGCGGCTCGGTGAGCGCGAAGGCGATCGGCACCGTGCCGTCGCACATGCCGGGGATGAGCTCTGCCTTCTGCTTCTCGTTGCCGTGATTTAGAATGTTCTTGGCGCCCGGGCCCATCAGCGGCCGCAGCTCGGTCCAGAATTGAGGGGGGAGGCGGCCGAGCTCAATCTGCACCACACATTGGGCGAGCGCGCCCATGCCGAGCCCGCCATAGCTTTCCGGCAGGCCGAGGCCGAAATAGCCGTTCTCGACCAGCGTCTTGCGTACGATCGGATTAACGGTGCCCTTCTCGACGAACTCGAGCTCATAGGTGAGCAGATCGCGCACGATTTCACGCGTGACATGCTGGAATTCCGCGACATCGGCGGGCAGTTCGAAATCCATGAGGCCTCCTCGACTCATTTGCACTTGATCTTAAATGGTCCTACCATTTCGGCATGAAGCAGTCCATTGATAAAGCGGATAAGTGGTGGCACCTGTCGGGTCCGGGCGTCGAACGACGGGCCGCTACTGGGTTAGGCTAAATGGCGGTTGATCCCTTCGACCTGAACCTGCGGCACCTGCGCGCACTGCTCGCGATCCAGGACCACAACAGCATCACCGTCGCCGCCGACGCGGTGAGCCTGTCGCAGCCGGCACTCACCCAAGGGCTTGCCAAGCTCGAGCGCCAATTCGGATATGTCCTGTTCGAGCGACGGTCCGACGGCATGGTCATCACCCCCGTCGGCGTCATCGTCCTCGAACGCGTGCGGACCGCCATAGACCATCTGACCGCAGGCGCTCGCGGCCTTACCCGGGTGTTCAATCATCCTGAGCGGCTCATGACGATGACGCAGTTGCGTGCGTTTCTCGCGCTCGCAGATGCCGGAAGTTTCACTGCCGCTGCCAAGATCACGGGGCTCTCCCAGACCGCGGTGCACCGCGCGGTTGGCGATCTCGAACAGGTCATCGGCGGCGAGGTTGTCGACAGGCGCGGTCGTGGCGCCTGGCTGAACGCGGCCGGCAAGCGGCTTTCCCGCGGGATCCGCTTGGCGGTCAATGAACTTCACGCCGCCATCGCGGAATTGGGCCTCGAGGGGGAGGGCGAGAAGATCGCGTTCGGCGCCCTTCCGCTCGCGCGGCCGTTTCTCGTCCCTGCGGCGATGGCGCAACTCGCCAAGGAGCAGCCGCAGGCGAGATTCGAGGTCATCGAAGGCAGTTGGCGAGAAGTTATCGAGCCGCTGCGCGACGGACGGATCGATCTGATCGTGGGGGCCGTCAGGCCGTTCGACGTAACCGACATTCATCAAGAGCCACTCTATGAGGACAGGCTGGTGATCGCCTCGGGAAGCCATCACCCTCTCGCCGGCCCGTCGCAGCCATCGCTCGACGTGCTGGCCTCGTATCCGTGGATCGTGCCGGCGCCGACGTCGCCGCTCCGGGGGATATGGGAACAGATGTTCGAAGGACGCGAACTGCCTCGCACGCCGATCGAATGCAGTTCGGTGATGATCATCGGCCGGTTGCTCACCGAAGGCGAATTCCTCACCCTGTTGTCCCCGGATCAGGTCGCCCTGCAGATCCGCATGGGTCTTCTCGCCACCGTGGGCAAGCCCATCGCGGACAGCACCCGCATGATCGGCATCACGACCCGCCGCAGTTGGCGCCCGACCGCGATGCAGCGGCGCTTCATCACGCTGCTGGCCGAGGTCGGTGCCGGCGAGAAGGGCGGCGATACCAACCGTCTGCGCGATTCCGGCTGGATCTGACGATCATTCGAGGTTGATCCATACCGACTTGGTCTCGAGATAATCCTCGATGTGGTGAGGGCCCGACTCGCGTCCGAACCCGCTCATCCCGTAGCCGCCGAAGGGCACGCCGGGATCGAGCATCTGGTAGCAGTTGATCCAGACCGAACCGGCACGGATGCCGCGCGCCATGCGATGCGCAGTCGACAGGTCTTTGGTCCACACGCCGCTGCCGAGGCCGAATTCGGTGGCGTTGGCGCGCGTCAGCACCTCGTCGACCGTCTCGAAGCTAAAGGCAGAGAGCACCGGCCCGAAGATCTCTTCGCGTGCGATCGCCATCGTGTCGGCGACGCGGGTGAAGATGGTCGGTTCGATGAAATAGCCGGCATCGTAGGGTGCCCCGGCCATCCGCCTTCCGCCGACTAGGGCTTCGGCGCCTTCGGCCGAAGCGCCGTCGATGTAGCCGAGGATCTGTGTCATCTGCCTGTCCGACACGACCGGGCCGATCTGTGTGTCTTCGGCGAGCGGATCGCCGACTTTGATCGTCTTGGTGAAGGCCGCAAGCCGCTCCATGAACTCTTCGTGGATCGGCGACTGGACGTAAAGCCGGGTGCCCGCGCTGCAGATCTGGCCCGCATTGGCGAAGACCGCCATCGCTGCGCCGGGCACGGCCTTATCGAGATCGGCGTCGGCGAACACGATGTTCGGCGACTTTCCGCCGAGCTCAACCGTTACGCGCTTCATTGTGCCTGCGGCCGCCCGCAGGATCTTCTCGCCGACCCCGGTCGAGCCGGTGAACGCGATCTTGTCGACGCCGGGATGGGAGGAGAGCGCCGCGCCCGCCTCGCCAAGGCCGGTCAGGATGTTGATGACGCCCTCGGGCACCCCGGCCTCGAGGCAGAGCTCGCCGAAGCGCAGCGCGGAAAGTGGCGTCTGCTCAGCGGGTTTCATCACCATCGTGCAGCCGGATGCGAGCACCGGGCCGGCCTTCCATACCGACATGCCGATAGGACCGTTCCACGGATTGATAGCCGCGACTACGCCGATCGGCTCCTTGAGCGTGCTTGAGATCACATCGCCGGCGGCGGAGTTGCCGAGTGTCTCTCCGGCGATCAGCGTCGCCTGTCCGGCATAATAGCGCAGGAGCGCGCCGGCCCGTGCCTTGCCCGCTCGGGTGCGCGACAGCGGCGCGCCGAGATCGAGCGTGTCGAGGAGCGCGAGCTCGTCGTAGTTCGCCTCCACGAGATCGGCCAAGCGCAGCATGATCCGCTGGCGCTCGGCAGGCTTCATCCGGCTCCAGGGCCCTTCGAAAGCCCGGCGGGCGGCCGCGACGGCTGCGTCGACGTCGTCCTCTCCGCCGGAAGCGACCCGCGCGAGCAGCTCTCCCGTCGCCGGGTTCCGGGTTTCGAACCGCTCGCCGGAAAGGGCTGGAACGCGCTTCCCGTCGATGAGCATGTCCACATCGGGATTGGCGAGCATGGCGGGGCGCGACAGGGCGGCGGGGGTGTCCATCATTTCTCTCCGTGTCTTGTTCAGGCGGCGACGTTGGATCGGACGGCGTCGTCGAGGATGAAGCGTGCGGCGCGCTCGCCGAACATCATTGTCGGCGCGCTCGTGTTGCCGCTGATGATCTCGGGCATGGCGGAAGCATCGACGACGCGAAGGCCGGCGACGCCGCGTACGCGAAAGCGCTCGTCGAGTACTGCCATCGGATCGCTGCCGGCGCCCATCTTGCAGGTGCCGGTCGGATGATAGGCCGTGTTCACGTAGCGGCGTAGTGCGCCATCGATGTCAGCATCGGTGGTGAGCGCGGCACCCGGTTCGATCTCGCCCCCGGTCATGGGGGCGAGCGCCGGCTGCGCCAGGATTCGCCTCGCCTCGCGGAAGCCCGCCATCAGAGTCTGCATGTCGTAGGGGTCGTCGAAGAAATTCGGATCGATGACGGGCTTGTCCGCCGGATCCGCGCTCGCGAGCCGCACCGATCCGACGCTCTTCGGGCGCAGAAGCTGGACTAGCAGCATGTAGCCGTGGTCAGACGGTATCGTCCGCGCATTGGACTTGAGCCCGACCAGGAAGGTCATTTGGATGTCGGGCCGCCCCGATCCGTCTGTACAAACGAAGCCGCCGGCTTCCGCGACGTTCGAGGCGAGCATGCCGTCGCCACGCAACATGTAGCGAAGCGGGCTCATAGCCATGCGCGGGAGCGAGCGGCGCGACATCGCGTAGCTTTCGGCCGACGGGTTCTCCATCGCGATGTGGACGGTGGGGTGGTCCTGGAGATGCGCACCGACGCCCGGTAGCGGCTGCACGACCTCGATTCCGTGCGCGCGCAGATGCGCCTCGGGCCCGATGCCCGAAAGCATGAGGAGCTGGGGCGAGTTGATCGCGCCCCCGCTGAGCACGATCTCGCGCGCGGCATGCAGCGTCTTCTGCGCGCCGCCCTGCACCACCTCGACCGCCACCGCGCGGCCGCGGTCGGTGACGATCCGGCGCACGAGCGTCATGTCGAACACGGTGAGGTTGGGGCGCTTGAGTGCTGGATGGAGGAAGGCACGCGAGCTGCTCAGCCGCACGCCCTTGCGCTGATTGAGATCGTAGCGGCCGAACCCGTCCTGCCGCGTGCCGGCGAAGTCGTCGTTGCGGTAGTGGCCGGCCTGCGCGGCAGCATCGACGAAAGCGAGGGTGAGCGGATTGACCTCGCGCGGCTTCTGCACGTCGAGCTCGCCGCCGGTCCCGTGGAAGGGCGTGCTCCCGCCCGCGTAGTTCTCGAGCGCCTTGAAGGCCGGCAACACGTCGTTGTACGACCAGCCCTCTACGCCGGCCTCGGCCCAGGCGTCATAATCGGCACGCTGCCCGCGGATGTAGACGCCGCCGTTGATCGCACTGCACCCGCCGAACAGCTTGCCGCGGGGGAAGTTGATCATGCGGTTGCCGACGGCGTCATTGCCGGCGAGTTGATGCTGCCAATTGTACTTGGCGTGCGGGATCAGGAAGATGTTGCCGACCGGCAGTGCGGTCTTGAGATTGACCGGCCAGCGCCGGTCCGACGGGCCGGCCTCGATCAACGCCACGCGGACGGCAGGATCGGCGGAGAGCCGATTGGCCACCACCGCTCCGGCGGAGCCCGAGCCGATCACGATGTAGTCGAACGCCTGCGCCATTCTCAAACCTTCTCTCAGACCAGCGCAGGCACGCGCGCGTCGCGCGGGGCCGGCGGAACATGGTTGCGCACCGCGACGAACCCGGCGGCATTAACTAGCATCAGGAAACATAGCGCGCCGAAGAAGCCGAGGCTGCCCGCGCCGATCAGCGCGGCGCCAATCAGCGCGCTGAGCAGCGCGCCGACCCGGCCGGCCGCGCCCATCACGCCCATGCCTCGTGCCCTGACCGCCGTCGGGAAGGCGTGCGTGCCGACCGAGAACATCGCAGATTGCGCAGCGCTGCCGAAAAGGCCGAGCCCGCACAATCCGATCAGCAGCGGCTCGAGATTATGCGCATCCGCGATCGGCAGCGTGGCGAGGAAAGCGCACAGGCCCGCGCCGACCAGCGCCATCACGATCAGCGGCGCGCGCGAGCCGCAGCGCAGCACCACGGCGGCGGCGGCGATCGCGCCGACCGTGCCGCCGAGATTGAAGGCGGTGAGGCCGAGGCTCGCCGAGCCGAGCTCGAAGCCCGCGCTCGCCAGCATCGTCGGCGCCCAGTTGAACATCAGGTAGATCAGGAACATGCCCGATAGCATCGCCGCCGAGAGCGCGAGCGTGTCGCGGATCAGATCGGCCGAGAAGAGCGTCGCCATCGGCACCTTGGTCGGCGCCGGCTGCGTCCGGACAGCGCGAGGATCGAAATCAGGGGCCGGGTGGCCGATCCGGCGCAGCATCGCTTCGAGTTCGGCGCGACGGTCGGGCAGTTCGGCGAGGTAGCGGGGCGACTCCGGCAATGCGGCCAGCATGAGCAGCACGAAGCCGAGCGTGGCGCCGCCGCCGCAATAGAAGAGCGCACGCCAGCCCAACGCCGGCAGGATCAGCGTGGCGATACCGCCCCCCAGCAAACCGCCGAGCGACACGCACACCACGCCGAAGGTCACCGCGAGGCTCCGCCAGCGCTTGGGCGTGAACTCCGCGATCATCGCCGCCGCTGTGCCCGGTACTCCGCCGAGCCCGATTCCGGCGACGGTCTTGAACATGGCGATCTGCGCAACCGATGCCGCATGGCCGCTGGCGAGCGTCGCCACCCCGAACACGAACACGCCGATCAGCAGCGCCCAGCGCCGGCCATAGCGATCACCGATCCAGCCCGACAGCAGCGTGCCGACGCCCATGCCGACGAAGCCGAGCGCGAACACATTACCGAGCGCGGATTTGGCGATGCCCCATTCCTTGAGCAGCGCCGGCGCCGCAAGGCCAAGCATTTGGTTGTCGAGCCCGTCGAGGATCACGGTGGCAGCGATCATCAGCAGCGCGGCCGCCTGGTATCGGGAGAGAGGTAGCTCGTCGAGCAAGCCGACCTCCTGATCAGATACCGAAGCCACCGCCAATTCCATTCTCCTCTCGGGCCATCGACTCCCGGCGGTGCCCTCTTCGCGGGGCTTCGTCGTCACTGCATATCGCCCGATCATCGGCTCGAACGGTGCCGGCGCGGCATTCGGACTTGTCGACCCCATAAGAAAACCGCCACGTCCGATCCGGCCTACAGATCCAGCGTCAGGCTCGGCGTGCGCGAACCCGAGCAGCACACCATGATTGCGGTATTGGATTCCTTTTCCTCTTCGGTGAGGAAATGGTCACGGTGGTCGGGCACGCCGTCGAGCACGCCGACGCGGCAGGTGCCGCACACGCCCTCGGCGCACGCGAAGCCGACGTCGATGCCGGCGCCGAGCAGCGCGTCGAGCATCGTCTCGCCTTCCTCGACCGCGATGGTCTGGCCGCTCCTGGCGAGTTCGAGCGTGTAGCCGCCGCCGGTCGCCAGCTCGGTATCTGCGGAGAAGTACTCGATATGGGCGTGCCCCTTTGGGCGATCGGCGCACAAGGCGACGAAGGCGTCGAGCATACCCGAAGGCCCGCAGCAATAGAGGTGCGCGTCGGCGGGTGCGGCATCGACGATGCCTTCGAGGTCGAGGCGTTGACCGCCCTCGATGCCGTCATAGGCGATGGTTACGTCGCCGAGCCCTTCGATCCGGCCGACATAGGCGGCGCGCTCGGGTGTCGCGGCGACATAATGCAGCGACCAGCTGCGGCCGAGCGCGTTCAGCCGCGCGATCATCGGTAGCATCGGCGTGACTCCGATGCCACCGGCGATCAGCACCGTATGCTCGGCGCTCTCCTCCAGCGGAAAATTGTTCTTGGGCTCGGAAATCTCGAGGATGTCGCCGGCGCGCCACGTCTCGTGGATGTGGCGCGATCCACCGCGTCCGTCGATCGCGTGGTGGACAGCGATCTCGTAATAGTCTCGGACCGAGGGATCGTTGACGAGCGAATAGCTGCGGCTCAGCCCTGGCGCGAGTTGCAGGTCGATATGGGCGCCGGGCGTGAAGGCCGGCAGCGTTTCGCCGCTCAGGGGCTCGAGGATGTAGCTGTTGATGCCTTCCGCCTCCCAGCGGATCGTGCGAAGTCGTGCGCGCATTCAATCTCTCTCCCAGGTCATTCGCGCGCTTGTCGGCGTCGCCGACCCCGCGATGGATCGGCGGGGCGACGCGGCAGCTCGTTATGTCTCTCGTCAAGCCTCGGAATGGCAGGGCATGGCGGGCAGGGATCGGCCGCCATGCCCCACGTCGCTACTCGGCCGCCTCGACCTCGCGGGCCGGCCAGCGCACCGCCTTGCCGAGCGCCGCCTGATAGGCATCGGCGAGCTTGGCCCCTGGTTCGTGCAGGAACGAGCCCGCCCGCGCGCGATAGAAGACCGACGGATCCTGCACGCCCGGCGGCACCGTGCCCTTGGTTGCGAAGGCGCGCGCTGCGATCAGTGCGCGGCGGCGGACTCGGGCTATCATCTGGTCGGTCGGCGCGAGATTCTCGAAATTGTGATCGGTGATCGGACCCATGCTCTCGGTCACCGCTTGGTCCTGCATCGTGATGTTGGCGATGCCGGTGAACTGGGTGCCGTTACGCTGCGAGTCGCGATCGATGCCCCAATCGTTCTTCTCGCCGTCGGGCGACCGCCAGCGGCCAAACCAGTCGGTCGTCGTCGGCGCATATTCGAGCGGCGCGAACAGCGGCGTGCCGTCCTTGAGGGTCGAGGTATAGGCCGGGTTGCCGGCATCGACGCCGCAGGTGATGTCGAACAGCATCGAATGCTCGTCGTCCATCGGGACCCAGGCGCGCGCGATGGCGCGGGTGACGAAGCGGTTGTTGGGCGTCTGCGTCCAGAACGGAAACATGTAGTGCGCGACGCGCCACGAAGTTTGGCCGTCGTCGTTCGGGCGGTAGCCGCCGTACATCACGCCCCAGTCGGACTGCGCGACCTCGTATTCGGGGGCGCGGTTGAGCACGGTCGGGCGCATCGGATGGTCTTCTGTGAGGTCGTCAGGCTGGAGCGAGCCAACGTGCAGGAAGCCGACATGGCTGGTGTCGATGTCGCCCTCGAGTGCCTGGAGCCAGTTGCAGTCGCGCTGGAGGCACCAGATCTCCGCCTCCGAGTGCATCGTCGCCTCAATTTCGGGAAGCGGCGGCGGAGCGTCCTGGCTCTCGCCCATATAGATCCAGATCAGGCCATTCGCCTCGTATGTCTTATAGGCCTTGGCATGAACCTTGTCCTTGAAGTCCTGGTGCGAGGGGACGCTCGGCATGTCGAGGCACTTGCCGTCTACGTCGAACTTCCAGCCGTGGTAGACGCAGCGGATGCCGCCTTCCTCGTTGCGCCCCATGAAGAGCGAGGCGCAGCGGTGCGGGCAGCGATGATCCATGATCCCTACGCGGCCCGAACTATCGCGAAAGGCGACCAGCTTCTCGCACAGGATCTTGAGCCGGACGGGGTCGCCATCGGCTTTAACCTCGGAGGACAGGCACGCCGGCAGCCAATACTGCCGCATGAACTGCCCCATCACCGTTCCCGGGCCGACGCGGGTGAGGTCGGCACTGTCATTGGGCTGCATCTCAGGTCTCTTTCCGCTTTTTGTTGTGTGCCGGGCGCGAGGTGGTCCATCGCGATACCGCATAGGCAATAATTGACGTGCGAATGCGCCGCTAGGGCCTCGGCCCCGAAAACCCTATAGAAAAGCGGTTCTATCTATTCGAAAACCGGGAGAGTGGGTTGCTTGTGCGGCCGGAATGCTTTCTTCCCGTCGCATCGGCCCCGCGCGAAGCGGCTGGCAGCCAGGAGTAGGAACGACATGGATCGGGAATTCGCGCTGCCCGCGAATGGGAGCTTCTCTTTTGTCGGGCGAACTGCCCTCGTGACCGGCGCGGCGCGTGGCGTTGGCGAGGCCGTCGCGCGCGAAATCCATTTGGGTGGTGGTCGTGTAGCGGTCAGCGACGTCGACCCGAAGGCCGCCGAAGCCGTCGCGCGCGATCTCGATCCCTCGGGCGAAACCGCCTTCGCCCTTTCTCTCGACGTGCGGGAGAAGTCGGATTTCGAGGCTGCGCTTGTGGCCCTCGTCGGCAAATGGGGCGGTGTCGACATCGTCGTCAACAACGCCGGGTACGCCAAGCGCACGCCCACGCAGGACATCTCTCCGGAGGAGTTCGACCAGATCGTCGCGATCAACATGCGAAGCGTTTTCCTGAGCTGCCAGCTTTTCTCCGAGCATATGAAGGCACGGGGCTATGGCCGCATCGTCAACATCACCTCGCTCGCCGGGCAGAATGGCGGGACGGTGGCCTCGCCGCATTATGCCGCGTCGAAGGCGGGCGCGATCATGCTGAGCAAGTATTTCGCGCGCTATCTCGCAGGCTCGGGCGTCACCGTGAACGCTGTGTCTCCGGGCCCGATCGCCACGGCCAAGGGGCGGTTGTCTCCCGAGCAGATCGCGCGTGTTGAGAGCGAGGTGCCGATCGGGCGTTTCATGGAAGTCTCCGAGATCGCCGCGGCGACCGCGCTTCTGGCTTCCGATCGTGGCGGCTTTTTCGTTGGCGCGACGCTCGACATGAATGGCGGTCTATACCTGCGATAAGGGCAAGCGATCACTTATCTACGTTCTTTATCCGATTTTCGAATGGCGTTGCGAGATTGTAATTTCGCGGGAATTGGGGTCGGGCGTACCGTGGGATCAAGCAGTCGGGCCTTGAGTTCGAGAATAGCAGGACGGTTTTCGGAGAGCAGCATGTTCATTCGCAATACTTGGTACGTCGCCGCCTTCGCCGACGAGATCGCGCCCGGCAAGCAAGTCGGCCGTAAATATCTCGGCGAGTCGGTAGTCTTGTTCCGCACCGAGTCCGGAGAGATCGCTGCGCTGGAAGATCGCTGCAGCCACCGCGCGATGCCGCTCAGCGCCGGCCATGTCGAAGGCGAGATCATCCGCTGCTGCTATCACGGCGTCGAGTTCGACAAGCGCGGCGCCTGCACCCGCATCCCGAACCAGGGGCGTATCCCGGCGGCGGCAAACGTCCGCTCCTATCCGGTGGTCGAGAAGGATCACCTTATCTGGATCTGGATGGGCGAAGCCGAAGCCGCCGACCCGACGACGATCATCGATACGCCCGAGCATGACGATCCACGCTGGACGTGGAAGGAGTTCAACTTCTCGGTGAAGTCGAACTGGCAGCTGATCATCGACAACATCATGGACCTGACCCACGTGCCATACATCCATGCGCGCACGATCGGCGGCAATCCCGAACAGCATTACAACGCGGACACCAAAGTCGATTTCGATGGTCGTAAGGTCACGCTGATCCGCCACATGCCGAACTCGGTGCCGCCCCGATCCTATATCGACGCCGGCGGCTTCAAAGGGCGTGTGGATCGCTGGCAGGAGGTGCGCTTCGAACCTGCGCGCGGCATGACCCTGCGCGTCAACGCCGGCGGCTGCGACGCCGGGACCGGTGCTTATGAAGGTAAGCGCGACCACGGTTTCATGCTTGCCAACAACCACTTCGTGACACCCGAAACCGAGACCACGAGCCACTATCTTTGGACGATCTGCACGACCGCGCCGAAGGAAACGGGCGTGCCCGACGTGCTCTTCTCGCAATTCTACGATACGATCACTGAGGATGAGGTGACGCTCGAGGCGCAGCAGGCGCGGATCGACGAGGCGCCCGATCGCAAGTTCGTTGGCATCGCGAGCGACGGCGCGGTCAATCAGGCGCGCCGCCTGCTCGAGGGCCTCCACGACGCCGAGGTCGGCGGGCGCGAGGTTGCGGCCTGATCGAGCGGGCGCGGCGTTCGCGCCCGATGCCGCATGCTCTCTTGCCGCCCCGATGATGCCGTGCTGTTAGCTGCGCGGTGAAGATGCGCGAGCTAGAGGCACGGACAGGAGTCCATCGGGAGACCATCCGCGTCTATCTCCGCTATGGTCTCATCCCGCAGCCGGTGCGTCCCCGTCGCAACGTCGCCGACTATGGCGAGGAGCATGTCGAGGCGGTGATTGCGGTACGCCGGCTCCAGCAGGACAGCCGCTACACGCTCCCGCAAATCCAGGCGATGATGAGCGGCGCGAGCGACCGGCGGACCGGTGCCAACGCTTTCTCACATCTCGAAACGCTCGTCGCCGCCCGTGTCGGGATCGACGGGCATCTGGTCCCGATCGCATCGCTGGTCTCGAGATATCCCGAGGCGCGCCGGGATGCGCGCTCGCTCGCGGCTGTGGGCATTGTGCGGATCGTGCTGGCTGAGGACGGCCCGGCGCTCAGCCTCACCGATGCCGAGCTCGTGTCGATCTGGGGTGACATGCGCGCGCTCGGCTTCGACGAAGCGCTCGAATTCCGGCCGGAGATGCTCGACTTCTATGTCGAGGCCGCGGAGTTCGTGGCGGGGTGGGAAGCGCGAACGTTTCTCGATCGCACCGAAGGCTGGATCGTGGAGGATGCGGCGGCGGTGATGGTGCAGCATTCGTTGCCGTTGATGCTCAATTTCTTCGGCTTGCTGCGGATGAAGGCATTCATGCGCAACATTGCGACCGATGGACGGAAACGACATGCCAGCGCATCCCCCGACGCGCTTTCTACGTCTCCTCCAGGTAAGGCCCGGCTTACGAGAGGACGGACGCGAGGCTGATACTGACTGTGGTGAGCGCTATTCCGGTTATTGAATAATGCTTCGGCTCGCTTGCCAATTTCCACTTTGACAGAACACTCGGCAAAGTGCGTATTTGATATACGCATATAGGGGCGGTGATTGTCTCCAGCTCCAGCGAGCGGAGAGGCTATTAATGGACGTTCAAGCCAGTGCGCAGTCCCGTCCGCGCGTGCCGGACGATATCGCGCGTATTGTGATCTCCCCGAAGTCGTATGCGAATGACGACGTGATCTACCCGGCCTTCAAATGGCTGCGCGAGAACATGCCTCTCGGTGTTGCCGAGGTGGAGGGATACGATCCGATCTGGCTCGTCACCAAGCATGCCGACATCAGAATGATCGAGCGTAACAGCAAGCTGTTCCACAATGCAGACTTCAACGCGATCCTGACGGAGCGCGCCGGCGACGAATTCACCCGCTCGATCAACAATGGGTCTCTCAAGGTCATTTCGTCGCTGACCTATATGGACCCGCCCGAACATGGCGCGTTCCGGACCATCACCTCGAACTGGTTCCTGCCCGGCCGCATCTCGAAGCTCAAGGAACAGATCCGGGCGCTTGCCCGTCAGTCGGTCGAGCATCTGCTGAGCTTCGATGGCGAGTGCGATTTCGTGAAGGATTTCGCACTGCACTACCCGCTGCGTGTCATCATGACGCTGTTCGGGGTGCCGCCTGAGGACGAACCGATGATGCTCAAGCTCACGCAGGAGTTTTTTGGGGTCCACGACCCCGAAGAGCAACGGCCTGAAATGGTCGCCGATCCGGTTGCGGCAGCGAAGATGTGGTATGCATCGCTCCAGGATTTCTACGCGTATTTTGATAAGCTCAGCGAGGATCGTCGTCGCGAGCCCAAGGATGATCTGCTCTCGCTCATCGCCAACTCGACGGTGAACGGTCAGCCGATCCCGCGCGATGAGGCGAACGGCTATTATGTTGCGATCGCCACCGCGGGCCATGACACGACCTCGTCGTCGACGGCCGGCGGGATGCACGGCCTGATCGGCGATCCCGAGCAGTTCGCGCTGGCGAAATCCGATCCGACGGCAATCAGCGGCCTCGTCGACGAGGCGATCCGCTGGACCTCCCCGGTCAAGCATTTCATGCGCAACTCTACCGAGGCTACCGAGGTACGCGGTCAGGCGATCGGCGCGATGGAGCGCCTGATGATGTGCTATCCGTCCGGCAACCGGGACGAGGAGGTGTTCGAGGATCCGAACCGCTTCGACATCCGCCGGTCGCCCAATCTGCACGTTGCGTTCGGCTTTGGTCCGCACATGTGTCTCGGCCAGCATCTCGCGAAGCTCGAAATGAGCGTGCTTTTCGAGGAGTTGCTCCCCCGTCTGAAGTCGGTCGAACTCGCGGGCGATCCGCGGTTCGTCGAGACCAACTTCGTCGGCGGCTACAAGAGCCTTCCGATCCGTTTCGAGAAGGCGTGAGCACGCCTCGTCGCGTGCATCGAGTTCTCGGCGGACTGGCTATTCCCCCCTGCGGAGGAGTTTCCCCGGAGCCCCTCTGCATCCTTTTCGAGGTGGTGTGACATGAAGTATCGGATGCTTATCGATGGCAAGCTGCGCGAGGGTGCGTCGACGCTCGACGTCGTCGACCCCGCCACCGGTGCCCCGTTCGAGACGTGCGCGCGCGCGGACCAGGCACAGCTCGAAGAAGCGGTGGCTGCCGCGAAGCGGTCCTTTCCGGCATGGGCCGCTTTGCCGCAGGCGGAGCGCCGATCCTATCTCGACCGCCTAGCCGACGCGATGGAGACTCGCCTCGACGAGTTCTGCGCGCTGCTGACACGCGAACAGGGCAAGCCGCTGGCCCAGTCGCAGTTCGAAATCGGTGGATCGGTCCTCGCGATCCGCACGCTTGCAGCGATGACTGTCGAGCCGCAGGTGCTGCGCGATACCGACACCGATCTCATCATCGAGCACAGGACCCCGCTCGGTGTCATCGGCGCGATCACGCCATGGAATTTTCCGGTCATCCTCCTGATCTACAAGATGGTGCCCGCTCTCGTTATGGGTAACACCGTCGTTGCGAAGCCCGCTCCGACGACCCCGCTGACGACAATGCTGCTCGGCGAGCTCTGCGCGGGGATACTGCCCGCCGGCGTGTTCAACGTCGTCGTCGACAACAACGATCTCGGTGCCGCACTGAGCGCTCATCCCGATGTCGCGAAGATCAGCTTCACGGGCTCGACCGCGACGGGAAGGCGCGTGATGGCCGCGGCGGCGACCAATCTCAAGCGCCTGACTCTCGAGCTGGGCGGCAACGATGCGGCCATCATTCTCGACGATGCCGACGTGAAGGTCGTGGCACAGAAGGTGTTCGATGCCGCGATGGTCAATGCCGGCCAGACCTGCCTTGCCGCGAAGCGCATCTATGCGCCGCATCACATGGTGGATGCCCTGTGCGATGAATTCGCCCGCATCGGTCGCGAGACGGTCGTAGATGCCGGTCAGAACCAGGGCGCCCAGATCGGACCCGTCCAGAACCGCCAGCAATATGAGCGGGTGCTCGAGCTTATCGACGACGCCAAGCAGCACGGCACGGTCGTCGTCGGAGGCGGGGCCATGGACCGCGACGGTTACTTCATCCAGCCGACGGTGATGCGGGATCTTTCGGAATCGGTCCGATTGGTGCGTGAGGAGCAGTTCGGGCCGGTGTTCCCGGTTCTGGGCTATGACACGATCGATGAGGTCGTCGCCCGAGCCAACGACAGCGACTTCGGTCTTGGTGCCAGCATCTGGACCGCGGACCCGAAGCGCGGAACGGAAATCGCCATGCGGATCGACACGGGCACGACGTGGGTGAACAAGCACCTCGATACCCCGTTCGACGTACCCTTCGGCGGCGTGAAGCAGTCCGGTCTCGGCCGGGAGCTCGGCATTGAAGGCGTGAAGGAGTTCACGCAGGTCAAGATCGTCAACGTGGCGAAGTAACAAACGCGGGACAGGCGGGGTGGTGTCGTATCGCCACCACCGCCGATCCCGCGGACGGCGGCCCGGGCACCGCAGCAAGGTGTCGCCCCCGAACGGCAGCCTTCAAAGATACGGCCTGCCCTCATGCCGAATGGGGTTCGATCGAGGGCACGGGTAAGACCGAGAAAAGATCATTGTTGTATCACCACCTCCGTGCCCGTTTCCACCTCGAATCAGATTGAAGATGGCAGCGATCGTCAGCGTTTCGGCATGGCGATGCGCCGCAACGATGTTTCGGCTATGGCGGGCGTGTCCTGCCAGCCGCCGCCAAGCGCCATGAACAGCGCGATCTGGTCCTGCGATACTTGCGCGGTTGCGCTGGCCAGCGAGTTGTCCGCCTGGATCAGCGTTCGCTCGGCATCCAGTGTGTCGAGGAACTCTCCGACACCACCCGAATAGAGTTTCGCGGTGTTGGCGTTGGCGGTGGCCGCGTCGTCGCGCGCGGCTGCCAGTTCCCGCTCGGTATCGATTTGGCGAGCGAGCGTGACGAGTGCCGTCTCGGTCTCGCGCAGGGCTGTCAACACGGTGCCGTCGAACTGCGCCAAAGCACCGCGCGCGGCGGCATTCGATGTCGCCACCTGTGCGCGCGCGACACTGAGGTTGGGGATGTTCCAGGTGATGAGCGGGCCGACATTCCAGTGGAAGGCCCGATCGCGAACGACGTCCGGCAGGCGCGTGGCGGTGGTGCCGAACCCCCCGCCAATGCTGATCGAAGGATAGAGCGCCGCGGTACTCACGCCAATTTCGGCCACGGCCGAGGCCAGCTTCCGCTCGGCTTGGCGGACGTCGGGCCGGCGCGCGAGCAGGCTGGCGCCATCGCCGATCGGGATAGGCGTGCGGATCAAGGGCGGCGAGGCGCAGGCCGCGACACCGGCTGGCAGAGCCTCGGGCGCGTCGCCGGTCAGCGTTGCGAGGGTGAACAGCCCGCTGCGCTGCTGAGTCACCAGCGCCGGGAGCGTGGCGGCCGTCTGGCGGAGCAACGTGCGTGCGCGAACCACGTCGTTGATGCCTGCAATGCCCGCATCGAAGCGCCGCTGCGTGACATCGAGGGCCTGTCGGGCGACTTCGATCGACCGGTTGGTGACCGCGATCTCAAGGCCCGCCGAGCAGACCGAGACATAGGCCTCCGCCGTCGATGCGGCGACGTTGACGCGCGCGAGATCGAGCGCTGCCTTGGCCGCTCCGACATCTGCCCTGCCGGCCTCGATCGAACGTCTCAGGCGCCCGAACAGATCGAGGTCGTAGGAGATGCTCTCCATCGCGTCATAAACGGCGCCGGGCTTGAGCGCGACGGGCGAGCCGTTGGCATCACCCGAGGCCTGGCCGTAGGTCGGATCGACGGTCAGGCTGGTTTGCGGGGTTCGCTGCAACTCGACCCCGCGCAACGATGCCTGCGCCTGCTCGAGACTGGCGAGCGCGACGCGCAGGTCGGTATTGCGGGCAAGCGCCTTTTCCTCGAGCCCGTTCAACAGCGGATCGTCGTAGAGTTGCCACCAACGTGGCGGAAGCGGCGCCGCGCCATCGAACGTAGCCTCATGCCCACTGGCGAGTTCCGGCGCTGGCGTCGCTCCGGAAAGGATAGCAGGCCGCCGATAATCGGGGCCGACCGTGCATCCGGCAAGCAGCATGGCGGATACGCAGGATAGAACTAGGCGCTTCATTGCGCGGCGGCAGTCCCGGGGCGGCCGATCGGCGGCGGCGGAGCGCGATTCACGGGCGCGGTGTTGGGTATCATCGCGGAAGCCGGGATTGCGCGCGGTGCCACCGGGGCCAGCGTCGGCAGGATCGTCACGGTGGCGGTGCGCCCGGCGACGAGGCGGATGCCCGGCGGCACCCGATCGATCACGACGCGAACCGGCACGCGCTGGGCCAGGCGAATCCAGCTGAAGGTCGGCGTGATGTTAGGCAGCAGCACGCCCGAGGCGTTCTGCTGACGGTCGGTGATGCCGGCGGCAAGGCTGTCGACATGGCCCCAGAGCGGGCGGCTGTCGCCGAGCAGATTGATGCGCGCGCGATCACCGAGCGCGAAGCGGTGCAGCTTGGTTTCCTCGAAATAACCGAGCACATAGAAGCTGTCGGTGTCGAGCAGGGCGAATTGCGGGCTACCGGCTGAGACATAGTCGCCGGGCCGCATCGAGAAACCAGTGATATAGCCGTTGACCCCGGCACGGACCGCCGAGCGTTCCATGTTGACTTCCGCCAGCCGGCGATTGGCCTCCGCTTGCTTGAGGCCGGCCTTCGCCTGATCGAGTCCCGCCTGGGCCTGGACGCCGGCCGCCCGATCCTGCTCGACCGCCGTCACGCGCTCGTCGCGCACCTCCTGGCTGACGAGATCGCCGAGCGCGAGATATCGTTTCTCCTCACGCAGCGCGTTGTTCAGCGTTGCCGTGGCGTTGACGATGGTGGCTTGGGCATTCTCGATCGAGGCCTGCGCATTCACCACCGCCGCCTGCGCCTGGGCAAGCTGGGCGGCATAGCGCTCCTGATCGACCGTGAAGAGAATGTCGCCGGCATGGACGAGCTGGTTGTCATGCACGCGGATCTGCGTGACCAGCCCGGAAACGTCGGCGCTGACCTGAACCACGTCCGCCTGGAGGCTGCCGTCGCGCGTCCATGGATCATCCTCGTAATGCCGCCAGACGATCACCAGCGCTACGATCGCGCCGACGATCAGCAGCAGGGTGAGGGCGACTCGCCCGATCGTCGGCAACAGCCGCGTCATCGTACGGACCCGGCGGGCGCCGTCACGTGCCAGAAGGGCCGGTCATCCGGTGTAAACGCCACTATCGTCCCCAGAATGATGCAGAACATGGAGAGCTCCACCAGCGGCCGATGCCACACCAGGCGATAAAAACCGAGCCGCATCAGCAGGACCGAAAGTAATCCGGTCAGTAGCAGCGCAATCAGCAACTCCGGCACGATCGGTGAGAGAATGATGCCGCCGATCAGGAAATCATGCGTCATCACGGTATCGCTTCTCCCGGTGGTGGCGCATGCTCATCCTCGAGCGCAAGATGCATGCCCACCAGCGCTTCGAGCAACCGCCCATGGGCAGGCTCCGCGAGAACCGCCGGATCTTCGAGGTCGGCGTCCACCATGGCGCGCAACGCGCTATCGTCGGGCGTTTCGGCAAGTTTGCTTCGGTAACTGGTGGCGATCCGCTCACGCAGCCGCAGGATAATGCTCCGGACGTGCGGGGAAACGTCGCCCTCGATTTGCCGCAGCGTCAGCAGGTTGATGCCGATCCCGAAGTCGTCGATCATCCGGAGGCGCGCGATCGGCCCGCCTGCAGAGACCTGCTCGGCAGCCGGGAAATAGAGCGCGAGCCGGTCGATCGCCAGAAACAGGAACCTTTCCCGATCGGGCACCCGGCGGCTGCGGGCGAGGTCGATAATGTCCCGCCGCACCGCCCGGACGAGCCGGCGGACGGCAAAGCGCGCGTGATCGTAGCCACACAGGTAGAGGCAGGCGATCGCGATCAGCAGGCCGACCAGCGAGGCGCTGAGCGTCTGAAGGCTCTGGTTGAAATCGGCGGCATAGGCATTCTGCAGCCCGAGGAAGGCGAAGATGTAGACGCAGATCAACATGCCGGCCATGCTCATCGTCATCATCAGCCCGAACGGCAGCATCGCGCACCCCAGCACCGCGATCAATACGGGAAAGTCCGTGACGCGAGGCAGGATCGCATATTGATACAGGAAGACAAATCCGAAGGCGGTCAGCACCCAGGCGAGCAGACCGGCGCTCGATCGCAATATCTGCCCCTGACCGATCAGGAAAACGCACCCGACGAACGAGAAGAGCAACGCGCCTCCGCCGGAACTCCATGCGGTGAAATACCATAGCAGGGTGGTGAAGGTCATCGACAGGACCATCGGCGCCACGTCGAGTGCTGCGCCCAGATAATCGACGCTGCGGACCGGCTTGGCGCGTCGCGCCATCCGGTCGAGCCGAGGCGGCAGCCTTCTGCCGGTCTCGATCGCGCGGAGCGCGAGAGACAGGTCCGACCAGTCCCTGACGAAGGCGACGAGACGGGATAGGAGCCCGCGTTCCATCACCACGACGCGGCCCAGCGCCGGATCGAGCGCGCTGCGCGCGGTTTCCAGTTCGTCGATGAGGGCATCGCCGCGTGCGACGTGGGTGTCGGTCGCCGGATCCGATCGATCGGGGGCATCGGCCACCCATACCGTCACGGCATCGAGCGAACGGCCGAGGTCCGTGTGGAGAGTGCGATCGTGGCGCAGCGCGCGCGCCCATATCTCGATCCCGGCAAGGTCGGCTATCAGTTCGACGATCTGCCGCCTGACGAGATTGAGGGTGCGGCCGCGCGGCGCCATGGCGACGATATCGAACGGCAGCTGCACGGCCTTGGCATCGATCGCGCCGACCGCTTTCGCCAGATCGCGCAGGCCTTGGCGCACCTTTTGCCGTCGCTGCTCGTCAAGCGATTGGGTCGCCGTAAGCCCGAGCGCGTCGACCACCCAGGCGCCCGCCTGCTCGCGCCAATCCGCCATGGTCGCCACGAAGTCGGGCGTCATCGGCCGCGGCCAGAACAGGCTGTCGATTGCGGTGATGGCAAGGATACCGAGCGAGATCTCACCCATCCGCGCGGTCGCGTAATCGAAGACGTTGGTCGGCTGCATCAGATTGGTCAGGCCGACGACGCCGGCGGTCACCCCACCCGAAAACCAGAGATAATTGGCCGGGGTCCGATCAATCTGTCGCAGGAAAGTCGCTCCCGCGATGACGCCGATCGTAACCGTGACGAGAACTCCGAGCTGATCGCCGAACAAGCCTGTGAGGGCCATCATCAGCGTGCCGCCGCCGATGGTCCCGAAGAAACGGAAAAGCGCCTTCGACCGGATCGCCCCGGATTCGGGCGGGGTCAGCACGATGTAGACGGTCAGCACCGCCCAATAGGGATTTTGGAGGTTCTGGCTGAAGCCGACGATCAGCGCCAGGGCGGTAGCGAGATAGGCCTTCGCCGAAAAAACCAGATCGCGAAGCGTCGGCACACGCAGCGAGTCATAAACGCCGCGGAAACTCAGAGGTGGTGCCGCCATGCCAGTGGGTTACGAAGATTGGCCGCCCCAAGGAAGCAAAAAGCCGGCGCTGAAGGCCGCTTCCTCGCGCTGTAGTAAATACGCAGCGGTAAGCCTTGTCCCAAAGCAATGGTTCCGGCACCGTCATCTTGGCAATGAGTGGACGGCAGGCTGTGAGGCCAGGGTTAGGGGCTCGGAACGGCTGACATTGGGCGCACAGCCGCCAAGCCGCTGTCCCAACGATTCAAGAGCTGGTGGTTAGGGTGCCGACGGCGGCAGGCGTTGGCCGCAGGGCATCAAAATTTCCTCGAGATCGAGAGAGATTGCGCCGGCATCGGCGGTGCCGCGATCTTCGCGCTCGAACTCGCCGACAGGCTCGGCAGGGCCGCAGGCACACCTGCACGGTTCGTGCGTATTTTCGACGCATCGCAACCTTCCTCACGCAACAGACGTCGCGAGCCGACACAAGCCCCATAAAATCTCGATCTCGCCGCCATTCGTCACCGCGTCGAGCTACGTGCCCAGTCCATCCCGCCCACAATTCCAGGCCCCGGCTCCACCAGCGAGCGGATCGCGTCGCGATCGGCGCCGGTCGTCGGCGTGTAGACGACCATGCCGAGATCCGGCCGCCCGTCGATCGCGAAGGACGAATATTCGAGCGCGATCGTTCCCAGCACCGGATGGCGCAGACGCTTGACGCCGTCGCCGCGCAGCTGGACGTCATTCTCGCGCCACATCCTCGCGAAGTCCGGGCTTTTGGTGCAAAGTTCCTCGACCAGCGGCGCCACCTCGCGATCGGCGCCGCCCCGCGCCGCATCGACGCGAAACGCGGCGACCACGCCGCGCGCCACGCTCTCCCAATCGAACTGGATCTCGCGCACGTGCGGGTTCAGGAAGATCATGCGCAGGATGTTGCGCTGGCCCGGCGGAAGCGTGCCATAGTCGGTCAGCACCACGGCGGCGGCGCGATTCCAGGCGATCACCTCCCACGTCGCGGTCCGGACGATGGCGGGGCTGTAGGGCATCGCGTCGAGCAGCCGCTGGAGGCGGGGCGTGAAGCCGTCGCCGCCGCGATAATGGACCTCCGGCGGGCGGCCGAGGCCGATCAGGAAGAGATGCTCGCGCTCCACCTCGGTCAGCATCAGCGCGCGCGCGATGCGATCGAGTACGTCGGCCGACGCGTTGCCGCCCCTTCCCTGCTCCAGCCAAGTGTACCAGGTCGGACTGATGTTGGCGCGCTGGGCAACCTCTTCGCGACGCAGACCCGGCGTGCGCCGGCGTCGGGTGGAGAAGCCGAACGAGGTGGGATCGAGCTTGGTCCGCCGCGTCTTCAGATAGTCGCCGAGCCGGTTTGCGTCCGTTGCCATGCCGTCAGCCTGCTAGAGTTTATACCAGAATAAAGTCACTACTGTAACAGGATGATGCCACCTCCTAGATCGCCACGCAACACAAGGAGAATGATCATGCGTGTATTCGTGACGGGCGCTACCGGCTGGGTCGGTTCGGCGGTGGTGCGGGAATTGATCGCCCACGGCCACAAGGTGGTGGGCCTCAGCCGGTCCGAAGAGAAGGCGGCCGGGCTTGCGGCGGATGGCGCCGAGGTACTGCTCGGGATGGTCGGCGATCTCGACCTGATACGCAAAGGCGCGAGCGAAGCCGATGCGGTGATCCACACCGCGTTCAACCATGATTTCTCGCGCTTCGCCGCCAACGCCGCCGAGGACCGCGTTGCGATCGAGACCATGGGCTCCGTGCTCAAGGGCAGCGACCGGCCGATCGTAGTGACCTCCGGCCTCGGCCTGCTCGCACCGGGGCGGATCGCGACCGAGGACATGCCCGCCCCGCCCGTCTCCGATCGCTGGCCGCGCGCGTCGGAGGCTGCGGCCGAGGCGCTGGCGGCGGACGGCGTGCGCGGGGCGGCGGTGCGCCTGCCCCCGTCCGTCCACGGAGAGGGCGACCACGGCTTCATTCCCATCCTGATCAACCTCGCGCGGGAGAAGGGCGAGGCTGCCTATATCGGCGACGGCTTGAACCGCTGGTGCGGCGTCCACCGCGACGACGCGGCGCGCTGCTATCGCCTCGTGCTGGAAACGGGTGTGACCGCGCATGCCTATCATCCGATCGACGACGAGGAAGGCGTTCCCTTCCGCCGCATCGCCGAGACGATTGGCAAGGGGCTGGGCGTGCCGGTGGTCTCGAAGACACCGGAAGAGGCCGCGGACTATTTCACCTGGTTCGGGATGTTCGCGGGCATGGACATGCCGGCGTCGAGCGCGCTCACCCGCGAGAGGATCGGCTGGGCGCCGACCGGTCCCGGCTTCATCGAGGATATCGGCGGGGACTATTACTACCGCTGATGGTGCGGCGGAGCCGTCAGGCGACGAGGCGTCCCTGGGCTCTCCAGCCCGAGCAGATATTCCTTCGCCTTCAGACCGCCCGCGAAGCCGGTCAGCGATCCGTTGCTGCCGATCACGCGGTGGCATGGCGCGATGATCGAGATCGGGTTGCGGCCATTGGCGGTGCCCACGGCACGCGTCGCGGTGGGCTTCCCGATCTGCTGGGCGATGTCGGCATAGCTGCGTGTCTCGCCGAACGGGATGGTCAGCAGCGCCCGCCACACCGATTGCTGGAAATCGGTGCCGCGCATGTCGAGCGACACAGAGAAGGCGGTGCGGCGCCCGACGAAATAGTCGCCGAGCTCGCGCTCCGTCTGGACAAGTACGGGATGATCGGGCGTGTCGGCCAGCAAGCCGAGCCGCACCCGGTCCGGCGTGTCGTTTTCCCACAGGATGGCGACCAGCCCGTCGTCCGAGGCGACTAGGGTGAGCGCGCCGACGGGCGAGGCGATCGTCTTGCGGTGCAGGGTCATCGTGGCATCTCCGACTGTCTGCATCCCATGTAGGCGATCGCCCGCGCCGTTACCTCCCGCGCCTTGCTTTCAAAGCGAGAATTTCACGCCCGCGAAGCCGCCATAATCGTTGCCTTCCGCACGCGAGAAGGTGGTGTGCACCGTGCCCTCGAGCGCGACGCGGCTACCGATCCGCGCCGAGATGCCGCCCGCCACATCTCCATACACCTTGTCCGAGGCGCTGCTGATCTCGAAGCGGTTGATTACGGTGGCGGCGTCGGCGGGCGCGTAAAGCAGGTCGCGCTTGTCGCCATGGACGCTCTTCTCGGCGGTGGCGCGCAGCCACGGCGTGATGGCGGGGCCGAGATCGGGCCGCCATTCGAGGCCGGCCGAGCCCACCACCGTGTCGACCTTCTGGCTGTTGACCACCAGCGCCGCCGCTGCGTCGCCAGCTTCGGTATAGCCGTCCAGCTTCGCATGCGCCCAGGCGATGCCGGCGACCGGCCCGATCCGGCCCATCCCCGTCGGCACCAGCCAGCCCGCGCGACCGCCCGCGACGATGCTGGTGGCGTGCGGATGCGCGGTCAGCGGATCGGCGACGCCGGTGCGGTGGATGTCGAGATGGTGCCAGCCATAGCCGCCATAGACCTGCGCGAAGAGGCTGCCGGTGTCGTAGGCCGCATAGCCGCCGACCTGATAGCTTTTGGCGTGCGCGTCGTCGCCGGCGACGCTGCTGCTGTCGGCGTGCGACTTGGTCCAGCTGAAGATGCCGCCCGCGGTCAGCCCCGCCTGCTTCCACTCGACGCCGCCGGCCGCGCCCCACGAGCGGGTGCGATAACCGTCGGACGTGGCGTCGAAGTCGTAATGACTGCGGTTGCCGGTGCCCTGCAGATAGACGGAGAGCCCGTCCGGCCCCTTGCTCCCCCTCGCCAGATCGAGTCGGCCGGTGATCGTTCGGCTGAAATCCTGCGCGGCCTGATTCACCAGATCGCCGTTGGCGCGGAAGCTGTAGGGCGCTTCCAGCTGGTTGACCGCATAGCGGCCGACGAGATCGAACGCCGCCGAGGTCAGGTGGACGCCGTCGACGTAGAAGAAATATTGCTGCTGGAGCGCAGGATTGCCGATGCAGGTGAGCGGGCAGGCGGTCGTCACGTCCATGAAGCCGAAGCGGCCGGGATCGGCGCGCACGACGTTGCCGATCGTGGTGATGTCGACATAGGCGATCTGCACGCCATTGTTGGCGATCGGCGCGAGCAGCGCCTGCATCTTGGCGTTGTAGGCATCGCTGAACGCGGTGCCGACCGCAGCCGAGGGCTGGCCGAGCGCCTCGGGCAGTTGCCCGGCATCGCCCGCGATCCAGACGATGTGCTTGGCGCCCTTGCCGACGAGCTGGCGCACGCCGGTGATCGCGTCGGTCGCCGTCTGGGTGGTCGCGGCATCGACGCCGGCGAGCGTGCCGCCGCCGATCCGGTAGGCGCGCGCATCGTTGCCGCCCACCGACATGGCGAGCAGGTCGTCGGGCGAGAAGGTGCCTGGCGCCGTCGTCTCGAACAGCTGCACCTCCTGCGCGAAGCCGGGCAGCAGCGGGGATGCGATGTTGGCAGATCCCGCCTGTGCGCCGCCGAAGGCAAAGTTCGCTTCCGGCACGCCGTAATGGGTAGCGAGCGTGTCGACGAAGTTGGTGCCGCCCGAGAAACGTCCGGTCGGATAGACGGTGAAGTTGAACAGGCCGGGCGCGAGCGCGGCGACGTTGCCGATGTCGGCATAGGAATCGCCGAACGCGACGACCTTGTCGAAATCGCGGGCCATGGCCGGCGCGGCGAACGCGCACGATGCCAGCATCGCGGCCAGCGCCGCCTTCGAAATCCCCTGCAAAGCAACCTCCTCTGATCGAGCGCTGTTTCGCGCCTTTCCCTATTGGTAAACTATCTCTCGCTTGGGTGACAAGTGCTCGATGCGCTTGCGGCCTCGCTGTATGCGTGATCTAAGACACCCCCTTCGCGAGGCGCGAAACGCGCCGCCTGCCAAGGGGTTTCCTTTCATGCGTATCCTGCCGCTCGTTTCCTGCGTTTCCGTGCTCATGGCGCTCGGCTCGCCCGCCTTCGCCGCCGACAAGGGAGGCGACGCCAAGGAGGCGAGCAAGGATGCGCCGAAGCCCGACGGCGATCTCACGCCCTTCCCCGCTCCCAAATCGCTGAAGCAGAGCGCCATCATCGGCGGCAAGCGCGTGGATTATGTCGCGACGGTCGGCTCGATCCCGGTGAAAGACGAAAAGGGCAAGGTGACCGGCGAGGTGGTCTATACCGCCTACACCGTGCCGGGTCGCGGCCCGGGCCGGCCGGTGACCTTCGCGTTCAACGGCGGGCCGGGCGCGGCCTCGGTCTATCTGAACCTCGGCGCGATCGGCCCGAAGAAGGTGGAATTCGGCCGCAACGGCGATGCGCCCTCCGATCTCGCCGTGCTGCACGACAATGCCAACAGCTGGCTCGATTTCACCGATCTCGTCTTCATTGATCCGATCGGCACCGGCTTCTCGCGCAGCCGCGTCGATGCAGACCAGAGCAAGAAACTGTTCTTCAAGGCGGACGAGGACATCCATTATCTCAGCCGCGTCGTCTATGACTGGCTGCAGCAGAACGGCCGGATGACCAGCCGCAAATATCTCGTCGGCGAAAGCTATGGCGGCTACCGCGTGCCGCGCCTCGCTTACTATCTGCAGACGACGCTGGGTGTCGGCCTCTCCGGCATCACGATGGTCTCGCCCTATCTCGATCCGCCGGCGACGGGCGACGACGATTCTCTCTCGCCGCTGCCGTGGATGATCAACCTGCCGTCGATGGCGGCGGGGAAGATCGAGCGCGACGGCCAGCCGCTCACCGAAGCGGCGCTGGCGCCGGTCGAGCAGTATGACCGCACCCAGTTCGTGACCGACTATCTTGCCGGCGTCCGCAACAAGGAGGCGACCGATCGCCTCTCGGCCAAGGTCGCCGAGCTGACTGGCCTCGATCCGGCGCTGGTCCGCCGCATGGACGGGCGCGTCGACATTGGCACGTATCTGCGCGAGATCCGCAAGTCGCAGGGGCTGATCGGATCGGTCTATGATTCGAATGTGACCGCCTACGATCCCTTCCCGGCGGACAACAATCCGCGCGGCTTCCACGATCCGCTGCTCGAGGCCCTGCTGGCGCCCACAACCTCGGCGATGTCGGACTTCGTGGTCAATCAGGTCGGCTGGAAGGTGGACGGCCATTACGAAGCGCTGTCCGATGCGGTCGGCGAGGCGTGGGATCGCGATTCGGTGAACAATGACGCGCCGGTCCGGGATCTGCGCCGCGCGATCGCGATCGATCCCAAGATGGCGGTCAACATCGTCCACGGCTGGGACGATCTCTCCTGCCCCTTCTTCGCCTCGCGCCTGATCGTCGACCAGATGCCGAGCTATGGCAGCGCGAACCGGGTGCAACTCCACATGTATCCGGGCGGCCACATGTTCTATGCGCGGCCGGACAGTGGGGCGGCGCTGCGCCACGACATCATGGCGTCCTACGGGGCGATGTGAGGTGAGGGCCGCGCTGCTCGCCGCCGCCGCCCTCCCCCTCCTCGTCGCGGCAGCGCCCGCGCCGGTGACCCCGGCCGAGCTGTCCGCGACGGTGAAGGAGATTGCCTCGGAGCCCTATCAGGGCCGCGCACCGGGCACGCCGGGAGAGACGAAGACGATCGACTATTTGGTCGGTCGGCTGAAGGCGATGGGGTTGAAGCCTGCGGGGTCGGGCGGGCAGTGGACCCAGCTGGTGCCGATGATCCACAATGTCGCGGGCGCGCCCAAGGAGCTAAAAATCTGGTGGGGCGACTCCTTTCTCTCGCCCGTTGTCGGCGAGGATATCGCCCCGAGCACAACGCGCGCGACGGATGAGGTCACGATAAAGGACGCGCCGATGGTCTTCGTCGGCTACGGTGCGTCGGCGCCGGAACGCGGCTGGGACGACTTCAAGGGCGTCGACCTGCACGGCAAGGTCGCTGTCTTCCTCGTCAACGATCCGGACTACGAGGCCCAGCCGGGCGACGGCGCCTATGGCAAGTTCGGCGGCAAGGCGATGACCTATTATGGCCGCTGGACCTACAAGTACGAGGAAGCGGCGCGGCGCGGCGCCATCGCGGCGCTGATCGTGCATGAGGATGGACCGGCCGGCTATGGCTGGAACGTCGCGGCCAACACCGTCGGCGGCACTTATGCGCTCCCGGTCGCAGCGGGGCAGCCGCAGCCGGTTGCGCTGCAGAGTTGGATCAGCCGTCCTTTCGCGGACAAGCTGTTCAAGGCGGCTGGCCTCGATTTTGAAACGCTCAAGAAAAAGGCACGGCAAGCGGATTTCCATCCAGTCGAAATCACCGGCGCCCGATTCTTCGCCGACATGCCGGTGAAATCCGAGAAGATCGAGAGCCACAATGTGCTCGCCGCGATCCCCGGCACCGCGCACCCCGACGAAACGGTGATGTTCGGCGCGCATTGGGATGCCTATGGCGTCGGCGCGCCCGACGCGCAGGGCCGCACGATCCGCCCCGGCGCCAATGACGACGGCCTCGGCGTCGCCGGCCTGCTCGCGCTTGCCAAGGCGTACAAGGCCGGACCGCCTCCGCAGCGGACGATCGCGTTCGGCTTCTGGACGGCGGAGGAGCGCGGTCTGCTCGGCTCCGAATATTATGCGCAGAACCCGGTCTTCCCGGTGGCGAAGACGGTGGGCGTGCTGACCATCGACATCCTCCAGACCGCCGGCGCGGCGAAGGACGTGGTGCTGATCGGTGCCGGGCAGGACAGCCTGGAAAAGGACCTCGCGACGGTCGCCGCGATTCAGGGCCGCACGATCACGCCGGACAGCAAGCCCGAACGCGGTCTCTTCTACCGCGCCGATCATTTCTCGCTCGCCAAGCGTGGCGTGCCGACATTGCTGCTGATGGGGGCGGGCGGCGGCGCCGATCTGGTGAAGGGCGGCCGCGCGGCCGGCGACCAGTGGGTCACCGACTACACCGCGCATTGCTATCACCAGACCTGCGACACCTGGTCGGCGGACTGGGACCTCACGGGCGCAGCGGCGGACGTGAGTCTGTTCTATGATCTCGGCAAGCGACTCGCCTGGTCGCGCGAATGGCCGACGTGGAATTCCGGGTCCGAGTTTGCGGGCGTCCGCGCCAAGACGGCGGATCAGCGCAAACCCTGACTTCACACCCCTGAGCGAAAGACAGCGCTGGACATCTGGCCTTTTGGTCGCGCTTGCGCCAAAGGGGAGCCGCGCCCGCCAGAAGCCGCGTCGAGGGAGCCCGAATGACCGACGCTTTCGCCCGTACCCCGTCCACTGCCGTACTTCCGGCGCAACGCCTGCTGCTCTTCGGCGCGACCGGGGATTTGTCGCAGCGCATGCTGCTGCCCTCGCTCTTCTCGCTTCATGCCGAGAAGCTGATCGGGCCGGACCTCCGGATCATCGGCACCGCCCGGTCCGAGCTCAACGACGAGACCTTCCGCGCCGCTGCGGCCGAGGCGCTGGACAAGTTCCTCTCGCCAGAGGCGCGGGTGCCGGACGCGATCCCGTCCTTCCTCGATCGCCTGCACTATGTGCCGCTCGATGCGTCGAAGCCCGAAAGCTTCTCGGCGCTGAACGCGATGATGGGCGGCGATCCCAACCAGCATACCGCTATCTATCTTTCCACCGCGCCGTCGCTGTTCGGATCGACCATCGCCGGCCTGCAGAGCGCCGGGCTCGACGGCCCGAACTGCCGCATCGGCCTCGAAAAGCCGCTCGGCCACGATCTCGCCTCCTCGGCGGTGATCAACGATGCGGTGGCGGCGGCTTATGCCGAGGGCCAGACCTTCCGGATCGATCACTATCTCGGCAAGGAGACGGTGCAGAACCTGCTCGCGCTGCGCTTCGGCAACCGGATGTTCGAGCCACTGTGGAATGCCGAGAATATCGAGCATGTCCAGATCACCGTCTCGGAGACGGTCGGGTTGGAAGGCCGCGTCTCCTACTATGACGGCGTCGGCGCGCTGCGCGACATGGTGCAGAACCACATGCTCCAGCTGCTCGCGCTGGTGGCGATGGAGCCCCCTGCCCGCTTCGGCCCGCGATCGGTGCGCGACGAGAAGGTGAAGGTGCTCCGCTCGCTTCGCCGGATCGATCGCGCGACTGCCGCCCATGAAACGGTGCGCGGCCAATATACGGACGGTGCGGTCGGCGGAAAGGCGGTGCCGGGCTATATCGACGAGCTGAAGCAACCGTCGAACACCGAGACCTTCGTCGCGGTGAAGGCGCATGTCGACAATTGGCGCTGGCATGGCGTGCCCTTCTACCTGCGCACCGGCAAGCGGCTGCCGAATCGCCATAGCGAGATCGTGATCCAGTTCCGCGAGGTGCCGCATTCGATCTTCGCCGGGCGCGGCGCGGTGCTGCAGTCGAACCGCCTGATCATCCGCCTCCAGCCGGAGGAGAATATCCGGCTGATGACGATGGCCAAGGAGCCGGGCCTCGATCGCGACGGGATTCGCCTGAGAGAAGTCCCGCTCGATCTCTCGCTCACCACCGCCTTCGCCGGCTTCCGCCGCCGCATCGCCTATGAGCGGCTGCTGCTCGATCTGATCGAGGGCGATCCCACTCTGTTCGTCCGCCGCGACGAGGTGGAGGCGCAATGGGAATGGATCGACGCGATCCGAGACGGCTGGGAAGCCGCCAATGTCACACCCCGGCCCTATTCTGCGGGAACCTGGGGGCCGTCCGCCGCGATTGCGCTGACGGAACGCGATGGAGTGCACTGGAATGATTGAGGCCGAATGGTGGGATTATGAGGATGCCGAGGAGCTGGCCGAGCAGCTGGCCGGCGATATCGGCTTCATCATCGAAAGCGCGATCGACGCGCGCAACGAGTGCCTGCTGGTGCTGCCGGGCGGCAAGTCGCCGATCCCTGTGTTCGAGCGGCTCAAGGCGCAGAAATTCCCGTGGAAGAAGGTGACGATCGTGCCGGGCGACGACCGGCTGGTCGACGTCACCGATCCGCTGAGCAACGCCAACCTGCTCGCGCGCAACTTCATGCCGCTGGGCGCGCGCGTCGTGCCGCTCACCGCGGGCAAGTTGGGCGTCAAGCAGGCGGGTGAGGCGGCCGACGCGCGGCTCGCCGATCTGCACTGGCCGCCGGATATCGTGTGGCTGGGCATGGGCACCAACGGCCACACCGCCTCGATCTTCCACGGCCCGGATTATGACGAGGCATTGTCGTCCAAGAAGCGCGCGATCGGCCTCATCCCCGATCCGCTGCCGCCGGAAGCGCCGGTGGCGCGCGTGACGCTCACCCGCTCGGCGATCCTGTCCGCGCGCTCGATCCTCATCACCATCGACGGCGACGAGAAGAAGCGCGTGCTCGAAGAGGCGCTGGAGCAGGGCGACAAGTCGCAATGGCCGATCGGCCGCGTGCTGGCCGACGCCGAGCAGTCGATCGACATCCACTGGCGAGCAAAATGACCACCCTCCACCCCGCCGTCCATGCCGTCACCCAGCGCATCGTCGAGCGCTCGAAGCCGACGCGCGCGCGCTATCTCGATCTGATCGAGCGGCAGCGCGACGCCGGCGTCGATCGCTCGCGGCTGGGCTGCGCGAACCTCGCGCACGGCTTCGCGGCGGCGGGGGAGGACAAGGCGGCGATCCGGGGCGGGGCGGCGATGAACATCGGCATCGTCACCGCCTATAACGACATGCTCTCGGCCCATCAGCCTTACTATCGCTACCCCGAGCAGATGAAGCTCTGGGCGCGCGAAGTGGGCGCCACCGCGCAGGTGGCGGGCGGAGTGCCGGCGATGTGCGACGGCGTGACGCAGGGCTATGCCGGCATGGAGCTCTCCCTGTTCAGCCGCGACACGATCGCGCTCTCCACCGCGATCGGCCTCAGCCACGGCATGTTCGAGGGCGCGGCGATGCTCGGCATCTGCGACAAGATCGTGCCGGGCCTGCTGATCGGTGCGCTGCGCTTCGGCCATATTCCGATGCTGCTGATCCCCGCCGGGCCGATGCCGTCGGGCCTCGCCAACAAGGAGAAGCAGCGCATCCGCCAGCTCTATGCCGAGGGTAAATGCTCGCGCGACGAGCTGCTGGAGAGCGAAAGCGCCTCCTATCACGGCGCCGGCACCTGCACCTTCTACGGCACCGCCAACTCCAACCAGATGATGATGGAGATGATGGGGCTGCACGTGCCGCAGTCCGCCTTCGTCAATCCGGGCACCAAGCTGCGGCAGGCGCTGACCCGCGCCGCCGTCCACCGCGTCGCGGAAATCGGCTGGGATGGCGACGATTATCGTCCGCTCGGCCGAGTGGTGGACGAGAAGGCGGTGGTGAATGCCGCGATCGGCCTGCTCGCCACCGGCGGATCGACCAACCACGCAATCCACCTGCCCGCCATCGCGCGCGCGGCGGGGATCGTGATCGACTGGGAGGATATCGACCGCCTCTCCTCCACCGTGCCGCTGCTGGCGCGCGTCTATCCCAACGGTTCGGGCGACGTGAACCATTTCCAGGCGGCCGGCGGCCTCGCCTTCATCACCAGGACCTTGCTGGAGCATGGCCTGCTCCACGGCGACATCCTGACGATCGCAAAGGGCGGTTTCGCCGACTACACCGCCGATCCTCGCCTCGACGGCGAGGATCTGGTGTGGGAGCCGGCGCCCGCCGAGCCGCTCGATGCCAACATGGTGCGCCCGGCGTCCGATCCCTTCCAGGCGGATGGCGGCATGCGGCTGGTGAAGGGCAATCTCGGCCGCGCCATCATCAAGACGAGCGCGGTCGATCCGGCGCGCTGGACGATCGAGGCACCGGCGCGCGTCTTCTCCGATCAGTCGCAGGTGCTCGACGCCTTCAAGGCCGGCGAGCTGGATCGCGACGTGATCGTCGTCGTCCGCTTCCAGGGCCCGCGCGCCAACGGCATGCCGGAACTGCACAAGCTCACCCCGCCCTTGGGCGTGCTGCAGGACAAGGGCTTCAAGGTGGCGCTCGTCACCGACGGGCGCATGTCCGGCGCATCGGGCAAGGTGCCGGCGGCGATCCACGTCTCGCCCGAAGTGTTGGGCGGCGGCCCGCTCGGCAAGCTGCGCGACGGCGACATGGTGCGCCTCTCCGCTGAGGAAGGATCGCTGGAGGCTCTCGTCGATTTCGACGAATGGGAGGCGCGCCAGATCGCGGATGCCCCCCCGCCCGCGATCGGCACCGGCCGCGAGCTGTTCGCTTTCATGCGCAGCGGCGCGGACGATGCGGAGAAAGGCGGATCGGCGATGCTGGCCGCAATGGATGCGATCGTCTGATGCGGGAGGTGGAGGGCTTGTAATGCCCTTTGCGGGGCTTTTGCGCTAAGGGGCTGAACATGAACGCTCATGCGCACGACCACGATCATGGCCACGACCATCACGGTCATGACCACGGCCACCATCACCATGGCCCGGGTGGCCACCATGATCACGCCGCTGGTGCCAGCGCCAACCGCATCGCCATCGCGCTCGCGCTTAACCTGTCGGTGCTGGGTGCCGAGCTCTTCGGCGCCTGGTATTTCGGCAGCCTCGCGTTGCTGTCCGACGCGGCGCACATGTTCACCGATGCCGCCGGGCTCGCCATCGCGCTGGCGGCGCTCGCCATCGCCAAGCGCCCGGCCGACGACAAGCGTTCGTTCGGATACCGCCGCTTCGAGATCCTCGCCGCCGCCTTCAACGCGGTGCTTCTGTTCGTCGTCGGCGGCTTCGTGCTGGTGGAGGGCGTGCGCCGCTTCTTCGATCCGGTGCCGGTCGCCTCGTTCGGCATGATGGCGGTGGCGGGCCTCGCGCTGGTCGCCAACATCGCCGCGATGGCGGTGCTGTCGGGCGGGCGCGGCCACTCGATGGCGGTGAAGGGCGCCTATCTGGAGGTGATGGCCGATGCGCTCGGCGCGCTGGCGGTGATCGTCGGCGCCGGCTTAATCTATCTGACCAAACAGCAATGGCTCGATCCACTGATTGGCATCGGCATCGCGCTATGGGTGCTGCCACGCACTTGGTCGCTGCTGCGCGACACCACGCAGATCCTGCTCGAAGGCGTTCCCGCACGTCTGTCGCTCAATGAGGTGCGCGAGGCATTGGCGGAGCACGAGGGCGTCGGCGGCGTGCACGATCTTCATCTCTGGTCGCTGGCTGGAGACGACGCATCGCTCACCGCGCACGTCGAGCTGGTCGAAAATGCGGAACCGGAAGGCGTGCGGGTGGCTTTGATCCGGATGCTGGACGAGCGCTTCTCGGTTCGCCATGTGACTCTCCAGCTCGAGCAAGGGCCGTGCTGCGAGACGGGGCATCTGCATCCATGACCAAGGCGTACAAGATCCTGACGGCGGGCCAGTGGGCGGCATGGCAGGATCGCGGCGAGTTCGCTGGCGCGCCGATCGACATCGAGGACGGTTACATCCACCTCTCCGCCGCCGAGCAAGTGGCGGAGACGCACGCCAAGCATTTCGAGGGGCTGCACGATCTGGTGCTGGCCGAGGTCGATCTCGATCAACTGGGCGATGCGGTGGTGTGGGAGCCGTCGCGTGGCGGCCAGCTCTTTCCGCATGTCTACGGCACGATCCCGCTGAACGCAGTCATGGATGCCCGAGTGATCCCCGACGCGGATTAAGCCGCCTCCCATCTCTCCTCTTCACCGATCCGGATCCGTTCCGCCTGGCTCACCGCATCGGCCGCGCGGAGCGCCGCAAGAATCCGCATCAGGTGAGCCAGATCGTGCACCTCCAGATCGACATGGAAGGTATGGAAGCTCGAATCGCGGTGGACCAGCGACAGATTGAGGATGTTCGCGGCATGCTGGCCGAGGATTCCCGCCATCGTCGCGAGCGATCCCGGCTCGTTGCGGATGATCACGGCTAGCCGCGCGGTGCCGCCGTCGGACTGGTCACCCCAGGCGAGATCGACCCAATCGGCATCCTCGGGTCCAGCGGCCAAGGTCGGGCAGTCGATGGCGTGCACCTCCGCCGGAGCATCCGGTCGGCGGAGCCCGACGATGCGATCGCCCGGCACGGGATGGCAGCAATCGGCGAGACGGAAGGCGACGCCCGGCGTCAGGCCCTTGATCGAAACCTTGTCGCGTCGGGGCACCGGGCGTGATCCGGCCTCGGCACCGGGCATCAGGGCCTCTGCCACCGCCGCATCGTCGATGGTGCGGCGCGCGATCGCCTCCATCAGCGCATTCTCGTCGCCGAGATGGAGCCGCTTCACCGCCTCGGCCAGCGCATCGGGCTTGAGCGGCGCGGGCAGGCGGGAGACGATCTCGTCGTAGAATTTGCGGCCGAGCGCGATCAGCTCGACGCGCTCCTTCTGGCGGACGAAGCGGCGAAGCGTCGCCTTGGCCTTGCCCGTGACGACGAAGTTCATCCACTCCGGCTGCGGCTTCTGCGCGGCGGATTTCAGGATCTGGACCTGGTCGCCGTTCTGGATCGGCGTGCGCAGCGGCACCAGCCGTCCGTTGACCTTGGCGCCCACCGCCTGGTTGCCGAGATCGGTGTGGACGGCGTAGGCGAAGTCGATCGGCGTCGATCCCTTCGGCAGCTGGATCAGCTCGCCGTTCGGGGTGAAGGCGAAGATGCGATCCTGGTACATCGCCATGCGGGTGTGCTCGAGCAGCTCCTCGGGGCTGTCGGCATGGTCGAGGATCTCGACGAGGTCGCGGATCCAGCTGACCTTGGTGCCGCCCACGTCGGCGGCGGTACCCTGCTTGTAGGCCCAGTGCGCGGCATAGCCGTATTCGGCCTGCGCGTGCATCGCCTCGGACCGGATCTGGATTTCGATCCGCACCTTCTCGTTGTGGATCACGCTGGTGTGCAGCGAACGGTAGCCGTTGCGCTTGGGCGTCGAGATATAGTCCTTGAAGCGGCCGGGCACCATCGGCCAGCGCTCGTGGACGAGGCCCAGCGCGCGATAGCATTGCTCGGTATCCGCGACGACGACGCGGAAGGCCATGACGTCGGAAAGCTGCTCGAAGCTGATGTGGCGCTCGGTCATCTTGCGCCAGATCGAATAGGGATGCTTCTCGCGCCCCGTCACCTCGGCCTGGATGCCGTGGCGGCCGAGCAGCAACGTCAAACCGGAGGCGATGCGGGCGATCCGGTCCCCGCCGCCTTCCTTCAGCTGCTCCAGCCGCTTGGTGATCGATTCGTACGCTTCGGGTTCGAGCTGCTGGAAGGCGAGCGTCTGCATCTCCTTCATGAACTCGTACATGCCCACGCGCTCGGCCAGCGGCGCGTAGATGTCCATCGTCTCCTTGGCGATGCGGCGGCGCTTGGCCTCGCTCGGGATGTAATGGAGCGTGCGCATGTTGTGCAGGCGATCGGCCAGCTTCACCAGCAGCACGCGGATGTCGTCGGACATCGCCAGCAGGAACTTGCGCAGATTCTCGGCGGCGCGCTCGTTCTCGGACTGCGCCTCGATCTTGGAGAGCTTGGTGACGCCGTCGACCATGCGCGCGACGTTCGGGCCGAACAGTTTCTCGATCTGCTCGGGCGTCGCCACCGTGTCCTCGATCGTGTCGTGGAGGATGGCGGTGGCGATCGTCTCGTCGTCGAGCCGGAGATCGGTCAGGATACCCGCCACCTCGATCGGGTGGCTGTAATAGGGATCGCCTGAGGCCCGCTTCTGGCTGCCATGCGCCTGCATCGAGAAGACGTAGGCGCGGTTGATCAGCTCCTCGTCCGCCTCGGGATCGTAGCGGCGCACCCGCTCGACAAGTTCATACTGTCTCAGCACCACGGCATGATGTGGGTTTTGCGGGGTGCAAGGCAAGGCAAAGCGCGGCGCCGCGCGCTTTTTCTTCGCGCCAGTGGCACCCGCGCGACGGCATTTGGGTTTTTACCCGACTCGCCCTATCTATAGGTACGGAGGAGAGGGACTTTGGAGGACAGTGACGTCATTCGCCGGATCGTGACCGGTTGCAGCCTGACCGCGGCGCTGGAGGTGGTGGGCGAGCGATGGTCCTTCATGATCCTGCGCGGGGCCTTCAACGGCCTGGGCCATTTCGAGCAGTTCCAGTCGACGCTTGGTATCGCGCGCAACATCCTCGCCAACCGGCTCTCGCGGCTGGTGGCGCACGGGATGATGGAGCGCTGCCCCTGCACCGACGACAAGCGCAAGGTGGAATATCGCCTGACCGAGAAGGGCGAGGCTCTGATGCCGGTGCTGGTATCGCTGCGCCAGTGGGGCGCGCGCTGGACGGCCTGTCAGCCGGCCAACACGCGGCTTGTGGACAAGCGCGACGGCTTGCCCGTTCAGGAGGTCGGCGTGCTTGCCGCCGACGGTCGCAGGCTCGGCCTGCACGACGTCAAATGGGTGGTGCTGGAGCAGGACGAGGCGGAGGTCTCGCCATCGGGAACCGGCCGCGTCGCCGCGGCCGGCTGATCACTCACTCGTAATCCGGCCCGACATTCTGGTTGCGCGCCGGGGCTGCGGCGGTGAGGCGCAGCGCCTCGGCCGACTGGGCGAGCGAGCCCATCTCGTCGATCGCGTCGTCCTCGTCGATCTGCACGCGCTGCAGATTCGAGATCGCCGAATCGGACAGATGGTTCGGCGTGACCGTCTCGTCCGCGATCTCGCGCAGCGCGACGACCGGATTCTTGTCCCGATCGCGATCGATGGTCAGCTCGGCGCCGCCCGAAATCTGGCGGGCACGGTGCGCGGCGAGCAGCACCAGATCGAAACGGTTGGGGACCTTGTCGACGCAATCCTCGACGGTGACGCGCGCCATATGGGCTCCGTAAATAGCTGGGACGGAATGTGAGATGAAGGCGGGCAGGTAGCGATAGGCTGCCATTTTGTCAATGAAAGCACGCCGGCTTGCAACCATATACCGAGGTGGCGCATCTGAGGGCATGGCCACCGAAGCGGCGAAGAGCAAAGCGGACGCGAATGATCTGTTCGAGGTCGACGGCAATCGCCTGCACCTGCTGATCGACCGCGAGATCCGCCTGAAGGCGCTGCTGGACCTGATCGGCGAGGCGCAGGCCGAGCTGCGCCTGCTCTACTACATCTTCTGGGACAATCCGGTGGGTGTACAGGTTCGTGATGCGCTGGTGGCGGCGCGTGGCCGCGGCGTGAAGGTGTCGCTGCTGGTGGATGGCTTCGGCAGCGAGCGCACGGCGGACGGCTTTTTCGAGCCGCTGCGGGATGCGGGCGGGTCGGTTTGCCGATTCCTGCCGCGCAAGGGCCGCCGCTATCTGCTGCGCAACCATCAGAAGATCGCGCTGGCCGATGGCGGCAAGGCATTGATCGGCGGCTTCAACGTGGCCTCCGGTTATTTCGGACCGGCACCGACGGACTGGCGCGATCTCGGCATGCTGGTGGAAGGGCCGGCGGCCGGGCATCTTGAAGGCTATTTCGACATGGTCTTCGGCTGGGCGCACGAACCTAAGGCGAAGATGCGAGACCTGACTCGTGGCCTGAGGCGCTACAGCCAGAAACGCGGGCAGCTACGCTGGCTGTTCGGCGGGCCGACCCAGCGGCTTTCGCCCTGGACGCGTGCATTGAAAAGCGACATCGGCAAGAGTCGCCGGCTCGATATCATCGCTGCCTATTTCGCACCGAACCCCGGTACGCTGCGCCGCATTGGCCGGCTGGCGCAGCGCGGTACGCTGCGGATCATCTCGGCGGCGCATTCGGACAATACGATGACGATCGCAGCGGCGCGCAACTGCTACGTGCGCCTGCTCCGGCGCAGCGCGCAGATCTGGGAATATCAGCCGCAAAAGCTGCACACCAAGCTCTTCGTCGCGGACGACGTGAGCTATATCGGCTCGTCCAACTTCGACATGCGCAGCCTCTACATCAACTGTGAGATCATGCTGCGGATCGAGGACAGGGCGCTCGCCGATCGGCTGCATCGCCATTTCGAGGACGAGACGGACCAGTCTCGCGAGGCGAGCCTGGAGTTGCTTCGGGAGCGGGCAGGCTGGTGGATGCGCGCCAAATGGAAGCTCGCCTACTTCCTGGTGGCGGTGTTGGACTATACCGTCACGCGCCGCCTGAACTTCCGCAATCCCGGCGCCGAAATTACCTGACGGTCAGTCCTTGTGGAACCACCAGAGCTGGGCAGGCGGCACGTTCCAGAACTCGAATTCCTGATCGACACGGGCAAAGAATGGCTCGACGATCGAGCGGACCTTCGGGCGGAACTGATAGACCATGAAGGTGCCGCCAGGCCTGAGCGCCTCGGCCGTCGCTTTGGCGATGGCCGGCCCAACGCCGGCAGGCAGGGTCGTGAAAGGCAGGCCGGAAATCGCGTAATCGGCTTTCCCGAAGCCGAGCTGGCCCAGGATATCGTTCACGTCCGCAGCAGAGCCGTTGACGATCTGGAGTCGCGAATCCGGGATCGACCGCTTCAGATAGTCGCAGAAATCAGGGTTGGTATCGATCGCCACCAGCGTCGCGTCGGGCGCCAGGCGCTCGAGGATCGGGCGTGTGAAGGTACCCACGCCCGGGCCATATTCGACGATCAGATTGGTGCTCGCCCAATCGACGGGCGCCAGCATCCGGTCGATCGTTGCCCTGGAAGACGGGATGATCGAGCCGACCATCACCGGATGCTTGAGGAAGCCCCGGAAGAACATCGCCATGGGGCCGAGCATGCCCTTACGCTTGCGATACGCGGCCTGCTCCGCCGAAAAACCGGTCATGTTCTCTCCAACCCAGGGCCCGGCACTCGTCGAACACCCTCGCATGCAGCGTTGGCAAGCCCGCGCCCTGAAGGCAAGCCTTCGTGACGAAGAAGCGACTATGCGGTTTCAGAGCCGTGTCCGGCAAGTGACGGTATCGGCGGAATTTCCGCTTCATCGCGGGCGCGGGCCGGTCTATCCCGCCTGGCATGTTCAGCCCTCCTCCCGGCGCGATTGCGGTGATCTTCCTGTCGGGGCGAAGCGCTGCCGATCCGGAAGGCTACGGGGAAGCGGCGGCGGCGATGGAACTCGCCGCCTCGCGGATGGACGGCTATCTCGGCATCGATTCTACGCGTGACGGGGACGGCGTCGGCATTACGATCAGCTGGTGGCGGGACGAGGCGGCGGCGCTTTCTTGGCGCGACGATCCCGACCACGCGCGTATCCGCGACTCCGGCCGGGCGGTCTGGTACGACTGGTATCGCGTGATCGTCGCGACGGTCGACCGCGCCTATGGCTGGACGCGGCCGACCGGCGACGACTGACGGATCAATCCTCGCGCGGCTTGAACATGCCGGGCGAGACGAAGCCGATCGGCTCCAGCGCCATGGCGTCCTGCTTCAGCCGCGCCGCCATCTGCTCGTATTCACGCTCCATCTCGGGCGTGACGGAGGCCCTGGTCTCATCCAGCGCCCTCTCGAAATCGGCCATGGTGACGTCCTTGGCCTCCAGCGAGGTGCGCAAGGCGATCAGGCCGGCGCGTCGGGTGAGGTCCTCCAGGTCGGCGCCGGTGAAGCGATCGGTCCGCGTCGCCAGCGCGTCGAGATCGACGTCGCCGGCCAGCGGCATCTTGGCCGTATGGATGCCGAGGATATGCCGCCGGCCCTTCTCGTCGGGCACCGACACATAGACCAGCTCGTCGAACCGGCCCGGCCGCAGCAGCGCCGGATCGACGAGATTGGGCCGATTGGTCGCGCCGATCACCACGACCGATTGCAATTCCTCCAGTCCGTCCATCTCGGCGAGGATGGTGTTGACCACCCGCTCCGTCACCGCCGGCTCGCCCAGGCCTCCGCCACGCGCGGGGACAAGGCTGTCGAGCTCGTCGATGAAGATCACGGTCGGCGCCACCTGCCGCGCACGGGCGAACAGCCGCGCGATCTGCTGCTCGCTCTCGCCATACCATTTGGAGAGCAGGTCGCTCGATTTGGTGGCGATGAAGTTCGCCTCCGCCTCGCGCGCTACCGCCTTGGCGAGCAAGGTCTTGCCGGTGCCGGGCGGGCCGTAGAGCAGGAAACCCTTGGCCGCGCGGATGCCCATCCTACGGAAGGCGTCGGGATGCTTGAGCGGCAGCTCCACGCCCTCCCGCAGCTTCTCGCGCGCGGTGTCGAGGCCGCCGACATCGTCCCAGCCGACGTTCGGCGCCTGCACCATCACCTCGCGCATGGCGGAGGGCTGGACGCGCTTCAGAGCCTCCAGGAAGTCCTCGCGGGTGACGCTGAGCTCCTCCAGCACCTCGGGCGGGATAGTGCGCTCTTCGAGGTTGAGCTTGGGCATGATCCGTCGCACCGCCTCGATCGCTGCCTCGCGGCACAGCGCGGCGAGATCGGCACCCACGAAGCCGTAGGTGGTGCGCGCCAGCTCCTTGAGGTCCACCTTGTCGCCGAGCGGCATGCCGCGCGTGTGGATGCCCAGGATCTCGCGGCGGCCGCGCTCGTCCGGCACGCCGATCACGATCTCGCGATCGAAGCGGCCGGGACGGCGCAGCGCCTCATCGATCGCCTCGGGCCGGTTGGTGGCGGCGATGACGACGAGGTTCACCCGTTTCTCCAGCCCGTCCATCAGCGTCAGCAGCTGCGCGACGAGCCGTTTTTCGGCCTCGCCCTGCACCTGGCCGCGCTTGGGCGCGATCGAATCGATCTCGTCGATGAAGACGATCGAGGGCGCGGCCTTGGTCGCCTCCTCGAACACTTGGCGCAGCCGCTGCTCACTCTCGCCATAGGCCGATCCCATGATCTCGGGGCCGGCGATGTGGAAGAATTCGGCGTCGCTCTCGTTGGCGACGGCGCGGGCGAGGCGCGTCTTGCCGGTGCCGGGCGGGCCGTGGAGCAGCACGCCCTTGGGCGGCTCGACGCCGAGACGCTCGAACAGTTCGGGATAGCGCAGCGGCAACTCGACCATCTCGCGAATCTGGTCGATCGTGTCGCCGAGGCCGCCCAGATCGTCGTAGGTCACGTCGGCGCGGCGGGCCTCCTTGGGCTCCTCATATTCCGCGCGCAACTCGACTTCGGTATTCTGGTCGATATGGACGATGCCCTTGGGCGTTGTGGAGACGACGACCAGCCGGATTTCCTGCAGCGAGTAAGCGGGGCGATTGAGCATCTGGCGCAGCTGCGGCGGCAGATCCTCCTGCGTTACGCGCTGCTGGCCGGTGGTGGCGACGACGTCGCCCGCCGTGATCGGCTTCATCTGGAAGCTGCGCTTGAGCGCGGCGCCCGATCCCTGCAGGCGGAGATTCTGCTGCGCCGGCGCGAACACGACACGCTGCGCGGGCTTCGATTCGGCCTTGCGGACCTCGACGAAGTCACCCGAGCCGACGCCGGCATTGGCGCGCTGGAGACCGTCGAGGCGCAGGATGTCGAGACCTTCGTCCTCGGGATAAGGCTGGACGGCGCGCGCCGGGGTGGAGCGCTTGCCGACGATCTCGACGACGTCGCCCTCCACCACGCCCAGCGTCTGCATCGCGCCGCGCGGCAGGCGTGCGAGGCCATGCCCGCTGTCGTCGGGTCGCGCATTGGCGACCTGCAGGCGCGCGGCCTTGGTCTGATCGAGTGTCTCGGCGTCGGCCATCGTTCCCGCTCCGTTATGGTTGGAGGCCCCGGAAACATAGGCAACGCACGTCGCTTCTGCGAGTGGCAGGCGGCGGATAAAAAAAAGGCCGCCCCGAAGGACGGCCTGAAGTTTTAGGAGAGGATGCCTGAAAGGCAGGTTCGTTGTGCACCTGCACACAAATTTGTGCAAGTGCGAAATACTTGTTCGGTAATTGCATAGTTTGCAACCGTGCGCATTGAGTCGCGGGAGTTTTCGGCAGAATCGTTGCAAGATTGGACGGATTAGCCTATTTGCGACGCACAACAAATGCGGCCAAGAACGGGTCCGAGCGAGGCTGCCGATGCGACGATTGCCACCGCTGACAGCTGTCGAAGCCTTCGTTCAGGTCGCTCGCCTGGGCTCCGTCAAGGCCGCTGCTGAAGAGTTAGCCCTTTCTTCCCCGGCGCTTAGCCGGCGCGTACAGTCGATGGAGCGGTTCATCGGCCGTCCCCTGTTCGCGCGCCGCCATCAGGCGATGCTGCTCAACGGCGACGGTGAGATGCTGCTGTCGCGTATCGCACCTGCTCTTGATGCGTTGGGCGAGGCGATCGAGCAGGTGACCGGCGAGGCGGAACTGATGCGGCTCAAGCTCGGCGTGCTGCCGCTCTACGCGTCGCGACAGCTCATCCATCGCCTCCCCGATCTTCGCACCCGCTATCCGCACCTGCACATCGACATCGATACCGGCGCGCACGCCTTGGCACGACTAGGCGACGGTCTGGATGCGGCGATCGTGCTGGCCCGCGAGATCGAGCCGCCGCTCTACGGGCGCAAGCTCGGGCGCAACCGGATCGTGGCGATCGGCAACCGGGCGCGTCAGAAGGGGCCGAATCCGCTCACCGATCCTTCCGAGCTGGCGAAGGAGACGATCCTGCTCCACCGTGACATGCAGGACAATTTCACGCTGTGGCGGCAGGCGATCGGCATGCCTACGCTCGAGCCGCGCGCGATCGACATGTTCGATTCGGGTCAGCTGATCCTCGAATCGGCCGCCGAAGGGCTCGGCGTCGCCTTCATGCTCGATTTTCACCTGGAAGGCGCCAGCGATCCCCGCCTCATCAAGCTGTTCGCCGAGGAGGCCGAGGCCGAATCGCAGTATTGGTTCGTCTGCCGCCGCCCGGCCCTGTCGCGACGGCCGGTGCGGCTGTTCCACGACTGGCTGGTGGGCAGTTCGGACACATAATCGCAGTTCGCGCCGAGCCGGTCGAAGTGCCGCCCTTGTTCCTCGATCAAGAAGAAAGGACAGGGCTTCGACAGGCTCAGCCCGAAGGGGCGAAATCCGAGGTTAGGCGCCGACCGTCGCCTTGACGATCTTGCCCGGCGCACGCGGCGGCTCGCCTTTGGGCAGCGCGTCGACATGCTCCATGCCCTCGGTCACCACGCCCCAGACGGTGTATTGGCGATCGAGGAAGCGGGCGTCGTCGAAACAGATAAAGAACTGGCTGTTCGCGGAGTTCGGATTGGACGATCGCGCCATCGAGCAGACGCCGCGCACGTGCGGCTCGGCATTGAACTCGGCCTTCAGGTCCGGCTTCTTGGAGCCACCCATGCCGGTGCCGGTCGGATCGCCGCCCTGCGCCATGAAGCCTGGGATCACGCGGTGGAATACGACGCCGTCGTAGAAACCCTCGCCGGCGAGCTCCTTGATCCGCTCGACATGGCCGGGCGCGAGATCGGGCCGCAGCTTGATCACCACGTCGCCGCCCTTGCCGTCGCCCGTATCGAGCGTGAGGGTGAGCGTGTCGGCATGGGGCCCGGAGCCGGGGGTGGGGTGCAGCATGGTCGAGTCTCCTGCTTATTGTCGGGGGCGCTCTAGGCGGCGACGGCGGCGGCCGCCAGCCCATATTCGGCCGCGACCAGCTCGTAGGACCGGCGGCGGGCCATGTGATCGGGCATGATATTGACGATCATCATCTCGTCGGCCCGGTAAGCGTTCGCCACGCGATCGAGCTCGCTTCTGACATGCGCCGGGGTGCCGGTGATCGTCCGCCGTCGCCGCGTCGCCCGCGCCCCGGGCATGCTCGCCAGCCAGTCGACGGCTTCGGCTACGCTCGGCACCGGGATCAGGATGCCACGCACCAGATGCGCGAACATCATCGCGGCGGGCGCGGAGAGACGCTGCGCTTCTTCGTCCGTATCGGCGGCTATCGCCCAGACAGTCGCCAGCACCTCGGGCTTGTCGAGATGATGGGAGGGGACGAACATGTCGCGATAGAGCCTGGCGAGTTCGATACCATCCGGATTGATGAAGTCGGCGATGGCGTAAGGCAAGCCCAGCCGCCCCGCCAGCACTGCGCTGTCCGGCGAGGACCCGAGCAGCCAGACGGGCACACCCTCTCCTCCGCTCGGCAGCGTTGCGCGCAGTGGGGCGAAGACATGCTCGGGCGGCAGACCGGCACCGTCTTCCTTGCGATCGTCGAGATAGGCGAGCAGCTCGTTCAGCGCGGCCGGGAAATCCTCCGCGCCGAAGCCGCGCGAGCGATCCTGCCGCATGGCGAGCGCGGTGCGCTGGTCGCTGCCGGGCGCCCTCCCTAGCCCCAGGTCGATCCGCCCCGGCGCCAGCGCCGCCAGCATCTTGAAGGTCTCGGCCACCTTGAAGGGCGAATAATGCGGCAGCATGATCCCGCCCGATCCGATCCGCATCCGCCGGGTTACTTGCGAGACGGGGCCGATCAGCGCCTCGGGCGCGGCGCCGGCCAGTGCGGGCGTCGCGTGATGCTCGGCCATCCAGTAGCGGTGGTAGCCGAGACCGTCGCACAGCCGCGCGAGATCGAGCGTGTTCTGCAGGGCCTCGGCGGCAGTGGAGCCGGCGGCGATCGGCGACTGGTCGAGCACCGACAGGCGATAGGAAGCGTTCATGCCCGATCATCTAGGGTCGCGCCGCGCCGATGAAAGGGCTGACATTGCGCTGCGTCGCGTCTAAGGGCGCAAAAGGCTTTTGTTTCGGTCCCAAAAAGGAGGCGGCCCATGAGCGACACCGACCTCGAGGCTCCCGAACCGATCGCCGAGGTGGAGGCCGCCGAGCCCAGCCACGACGAGGACAACCGCCTCACCCGCGACTTCGTCGACACCGTCGTCGAGCATGTCGAGCAGGACGAAAATGAAGAGGCGCGCGCGCTGGTGCGGCCTCTGCACCCCGCCGATATCGCCGACCTTTTCGAGCTCGCCCCGGCCGACGCCCGCGCGCCGCTCGCCAGCGCGCTGGCCGAGCTGCTCGACGGCGACGTGCTTGCCGAGATGAACGACTGGGTGCGCGACGAGGTGCTGCAGGCGCTCTCGGCGCGGCAGGTCGCGGCACTCGCCACCGAACTCGATACCGACGACGCCGTCGCGATCATCGAGGACATGGACATCGAGGATCAGCGCGAGGTTCTGCGCGCGCTGGACCCGGACGATCGCGCCGCGATCGAGGAGGCTCTGTCCTACCCGGAGGAATCCGCTGGTCGCCTGATGCAGCGCGACCTGATCGCGGTGCCCGAGCATTGGACCGTCGGCGATGTCCTCGACTATCTCCGCCGCAACGAGGACCTGACGACCGATTTCTGGGAAATCTACGTCACCGATCACACCCATCATCCGGTCGGCACCTGCAAACTGAGCTGGGTACTTCGTACGCCGCGCTCGATCGCGATCGCCGATGTGATGCAGCGCGAGCAGACGTTGATCCCCGTCGACATGGACCAGGAGGAGGTCGCCCTCCGCTTCCAGAAATACGCGCTGATCTCGGCCGCCGTTGTGGATGCCGCCGGCCGGCTGGTCGGCATGATCACGGTCGACGACGTCGTCCACATCATCCAGCAGGAAGCGGGCGAGGACATCCTCGCCATGTCGGGCGCCGGCGACGGCGACATCAACGAGCCGCTGCCGCGCACCATCCGATCGCGCATGATCTGGCTGCTGATCAACCTCGGCACCGCGATCCTCGCGGCTTCAGTGATCGGCGCCTTCTCGGGCGCGATCGAGAAGCTGGTGGCCTTGTCCGCGCTGATGACGATCGTCTCGGGCATGGGCGGCAACGCTGCGACGCAGACGATGGCGGTGACGGTGCGCGCGCTCGCCACCAACCAGCTGACCTCGTCCAACACCTGGCGGATGATCGGCCGCGAATGGTGGATCTCGGTGGCCAACGGCATCGGGCTGGGCGCGTTGATGACGCTCGGCTGCCAGCTTTACTACCATGACCTCGGTTTGTCGGCGATCCTGTTCGCCGCGATGATCATCAACAGCATCAATGCGGGCCTCGCCGGCGTGCTGATCCCGCTGGGGCTGGAGAAGCTCAAGGTCGATCCCGCCGTCACCTCCACGGTGTTCGTGACGACGATGACCGACTGCATGGGCTTCTTCGCGCTGCTCGGGCTGGCCACCGCCTTCAACGTATCGTGATGTTGCCGGAGCGGCCCGTGACCCCCATGTCTAGGGGCTGATGACGCTTCACATCACCAAGGTCGCGGTCGGTTGCACCGAACTCGACACGCTGCGCGCGCGGATGGAGGGGCGTGCGGACGATGGCGAGACCTATCTCGTTACCCGCTTCCGGCCGAAGCGCGAGAGCGAACTGGTCGGCGGATCGGTCTATTGGATCATCAAGCACCGGCTCGTCGCGCGGCAGGAAATCCTCGGCTTCACGGACGATCCGGACGGCAAGCGCTGCCGCATCCTCCTCTCCGCCGAGTTGCGGCCCGTCCGCGCGCATCCGAAGCGCGCGCATCAGGGCTGGCGCTACCTGCCAGCCGCTGACGCACCCCCCGATCTCGGCGGCGCCGAGGCGGAGGGGCTCTCCGCCCTCCCCGGCGCGATGGCGGCCGAGCTGGCGGCGCTCGCGCTCATCTGAAACTCAATCCGTCGTGCCTTCCTTCGCGCAGCGCACGTCGCCCGATCCGGTGCGGGTGACGGCGCAGGCGGCCGGCCCCGCGATCGTCACGTCGCCCGATCCGGCGAGCACGACCTTCACCGCGTGACGCGCGCCGAGCGACAGGTCGCCCGATCCCACCAGCTTGGCCTGGGCGTCGTCGGTGATCAGGCTGGTCGCCTTAAGGTCGCCCGATCCGGTGACCGTCGCGGCGGTGGTGCGCGCCCTGCCGGCGAGGCTCATGTCGCCCGATCCGGTCATCACCGCTCGTAGCGTCGTGACGTCGAGGGCGCCGACATCCAGCGATCCCGATCCCGATAGCGCGAGATCGAGCGCGTCGCCCCGCACCCGATCGATCGTCGTGTCGCCCGATCCGGTGATCGACATTCCGACCAGCTCGGGCGCGGACACCTCGACCACGACGTTGCCATGCGGTCCGGTCGGCCAGCCGCCCCAGCCGCCGGGCAGCGCCTTAATCACCAGCGTGCCGTCATTATTCTCGATCGACAGGCGATCGAGCGCCTCCTTCGGCCCCGTCGCGTGCGCCCCGGGCGCGCCGCCGACGCGGACGTGCACGTCGAACGGGCCGGAAATGCGCATCCGGTTGAAGCCGGACAGGCCGTAATTCTGCATCGCGGCGTCGGCCGGCGCGGCGACAATCGGCAGCGCCACCAGAGAGGCCAGGATGGCGATGCGGGACATGGGCATTCTCCTTACTGGCCGCAGCGGACGCTGCCGAGGCCGCTCTTGCGTACCACGCAGCGCGCATTGCCCGCCACCACGACGCTGCCCATGCCGGACAGGTTCACCGCCGCCGCGCCGTTGACGCGTGCGCTGATATGGCCGGTGCCGGACATGTCGAAGGTGCCGGCATCGGCCGCGAGGTTGGCCACATCGATCGAGCCGACCCCCGAGACGTGCACGTCGAGCCGCCCGGTGTGGCCGGCAGCGACGATCTGGCCGGTGCCGCCCATGGCGAGCGCGGTATGCGGCACGCGCAACTGGGCGATGCGGATCGTCCCCGCCCCGCTGACGTCGCCGGCGAAGTCCGCCCCGTCGACGTGATCGATCGTCATCGTGCCCGCGCCCGAAATGCCAGCGCCGGAAACGCGCGGCATGGTGATGTTGACGTGGATGTCGTTGTTGCCGTTTATCGATCCGCCCTGCAGCCAGCCGAGCATCAGCGTATCCCCCCGGACGTCGGCGGTGAGGCGGCGGAGCAGCGCCGGATCGCCCTCGGCATGAACCGAAAAGCGCGGGCCGGCGGTGACCGTCACCGTCGCGGCCGACTTGAGCTCGATCTTGCTAAACCCCTGCGCGGGATAATCGCGGGTCGCGGCGGCAGCCGGCGCGGCGGCGAGCACGGTCAGGATCAAGGTGGGGAGGATGCGCATTGGGACCTCTCTAGTGTATTGCTTTTATAATACGGCAAGCGCCTGACAACGCAAGCACGGATGGGAGGATGAAGCACCCACTCGAACGCCCCCAGGATCCCGCAAAGGCGCGGACGGCCAGAATTCCGAAAAAGAAAAGGGCGGCCGAAGCCGCCCTTCCCGCACTTAGATTGATGGATCGTCTTATTTGGCGAGCGCCACCGCCGCTTCACGGAGGATCTCGATGATCTTCTGCTGCGCGCGGGGCTCGTCGGTCTCTTCCATCGCGGCCAGCTCGCGGGCGAGGCGGCTGGTCGCGGCCTCGAAGATCTGGCGCTCGGAATAGCTCTGCTCGGGCTGGTCCTCGGCACGGAACAGGTCGCGCACCACCTCGGCGATCGACACGAGGTCACCCGAGTTGATCTTCGCTTCATATTCCTGGGCGCGGCGCGACCACATGGTACGCTTCACCTTGGGCTTGCCCTTCAGCGTCTCCAGCGCCTCCTTCAGCGTGACCGAGGAGGAGAGTTTGCGCATGCCGACGGATTCAGCCTTGTTGGTCGGGACCCGGAGCGTCATCCGCTCCTTCTCGAAACGCAGCACGTACAGCTCGAGCTTGGCGCCAGCGATTTCCTGGCTTTGGAGCTCGATCACGCGGCCCACGCCATGCTTGGGATAGACGACATAGTCGCCGACATCGAAGCTCAGCGCCTTTGCAGCCATTTTGTACCTTTCCGGTAAAGTTACGGTCGGTCGGCCCTCACGGTCCGCAGTCCTTCGATTGTCCAAGTTCTGCCGCCGCCGGCGATCCGATGACCACCACAGATGAAAAGTGGGGGCGGAACCCACGATGCGCAAGCAATCGCAAGCCGCCCCCCACGGGCACGGCTTGTAACATAGTTTTAGCGCAATGTGTAGGGATTCGGTCCGGGACTTGCGCCGGACCGAGCGGGCTCAGTCGCCCTGGCCGGGCTCGGCGGAGAAATACTTGTCGTACTTGCCCTCCTCGCCCTTATGCTCGTCGGCGTCGCCGGGCGCTTCGCGCTTGCGGGTGATGTTGGGCCATTGCGACGAAAAGGTGGAGTTGAGCTCCTGCCACTTCTCCAGCCCGCCTTCGGTATCGGGCAGGATCGCCTCGGCCGGACATTCCGGCTCGCACACGCCACAGTCGATGCACTCGTTAGGGTTGATGACGAGCATGTTCTCGCCCTCGTAGAAACAGTCCACGGGGCACACTTCCACGCAGTCCATATACTTGCAGCGGATGCAGGCATCGGTGACGACGTAGGTCATGGCTCTTCTTCCGATTGTTCCGAACGGGTGACGAACGGGACCTGCTAGGCGCGTGCGGCGGCGTTCGTCAACGAATGTCTTTGCGAATGATTCTTGGTTGAGGTTTCGCACCGGCCCGCTCCCCCACGCCGCTTCCCGACGACATTTTAAGGCATCGGGAGACCAAGCGGGGGAGCGGGGCGGGATCCGCTAAACCAAATCCCGGTAGCAGGCCTGCGCCTCGGGCGCCGGGCCGCGCCGGTCGGGGATCGCCTCGACGCGCACCACCCGCACCTGGCCGCCGACCGGCAGGCCCAGCACGGAGCCGACCTTCACCTGCGCCGACGATTTGTGGATGGCCCGCCCGTCGAGGCGGATATGCCCTTCCCCGATCAGGGCCTGGGCGATGCTTCGCGTTCGGGCGAAGCGAGCGAAACAGAGAAACTGGTCGAGACGCAGCGTCGTGTCAGCCATGGGCACCTTGGGCTTGGGGTGGAAGAAGTCGGGCGAGCGCGCCGAACGCATTGCCCGGCCGGGCACGCGGCGCATCGGCGCGATCGGGGCGGCGGCCGCGCCACAGCCAGGCGACGGCGGCCTCTCCCTCGCCTCTCTTGTGCTGGGCGAAGCCGAGCGTGCGCATCAGCCGCGCGACCGCAGGCGGCTTCAGGCCCAGCGAGGTGGAGAGGGAGGGATCGGGCACGAACGGACGATGCCCTTCGCGTGCGTCATGCGCATGACGGGCGAGCCGTTCGGCGAGATCGACGCGCAGCATCTGGTCGCCGAGATCGCGGAAACCCGCGCGGCAGGCGGCGGCGCGGAGAACGGGATCGGGGAGGTTGATCATCGCCGAACCGGGTGCCGGTAGAGGTGGCATGGTCGCGTTGGCGCGCGCGGCCAGCAAGGCGAGCCGCCAGCGCATCGGCTCGGGCTTGAGCAGGGCCGGCACGAACAGGTCGAGCGTACCGATCTTGAGGCCGAGATTCGCCGCGATCCGGCGCTGATCCCGGTCGAGCGCGGGGAGAGAGGCGGCGACGGAGTCGCGCGAGACGATTCCGCCGGCCTCCGCGACGGGGGCGAGCAGGCCACGCAGCGCCGATGCGGTCGCCTTGTCGCGCGCGGCGGCGCCGATCGCGGCGAGCGGGGCGAGATGGCGTCCGATCGAGGCAGCGAGCCAGCGCTCCAGCCGCTCGGCGACCTTCGCCTTGTTCTCGGCCGAGAGCGGATCGAGCGTGCGATGAAGGGTCAGGCGTGGCTCGGCGAGCGAGCGACCCTTGCCAAGCCGCGCGACCACGTCGCCGCGCCAGAAGATCGCGACCGGGCGGCCGATGTCGGTGGCCAGCGTGAAGGCCTTGTCCGGATCGCTCGCCAGCGCCTTGGCCCGGCGCGCGAGCTCGTCGCCGAGGCGACGCTCCGCCGCCGCCATCAGCCGCTTCATGTCCGCGTGGCGGGCATTGGCATCGGCGACGAAGCGGAAGCCGGTGAGGTGGCCGATCGGCTCGTCGGCGACGCTCACCTCGCCGTCCGCGCCGATCGTGACTGGCAGCATCTCCGCGCCCTTCTTGTCCAGATCGCGCAGCAGCACCGAGGTGCGGCGATCGACGAAACGCTGGGTCAGCCGCTCGTGCAGCGCGTCGGAGAGCTTCTCCTCCAGCTGGCGCGTCCGCTCGGCCCAGAGCGCGGGCTCGGCCAGCCAGTCGGCGCGGTGGGCGATATAGGCCCAGGTGCGCGCCGACGCGATGCGGTCGGCGATCGTCTCGACGTCGCCCTGCACGGTATCGAGCCGGGCGATCTCGTCGGCGAACCATTGCGCAGGAAGCTTGCGATCGCCCTCGGAAAGGTGCTGGAAGACGCGCGCCACCAGCCGGGCGTGCGCCTCGCTGCCGGTCTTGCGGAAATCGGGGAGGCCGCAGGCTGCCCACAGCCTCTCGGTCATCGCCTGTCCGCGGGCGCGGTGGGCGATGTCGGGCTCGGCGGCAAGGCGCTTGAGGACGGAGAGGTCGATCGCCTCCGGCGCGGCACGCAGGCCGTCGCGGTCGGGACGCGCCTCCAGGCCGCCGATCAGCCTGCCGACGCTGGAGAAATCGGGCGTGCCGTTGCGCCAGTAGATATGGTCGAGCGGCTTGAAGTGGTGGCCTTCGATGGCCAGCACTTCCTCGGGATCGAAGCTCGCGCTCGATCCGTCCGAACCCAGCGTGCCGAACGTCCCGTCGCGCTGGTGGCGGCCGGCGCGGCCCGCGATCTGCGCCATCTCAGGGATGGTCAGCCGCCGCGGGCGCTTGCCGTCGAACTTGCGCAGCGACGCGAAGGCGACGTGGGCGACATCCATATTGAGGCCCATGCCGATCGCGTCGGTAGCGACGAGATAATCGACCTCGCCCGCCTGATACATGGCGACCTGCGCGTTGCGGGTGCGGGGGCTGAGCGCGCCCATCACCACCGCCGCCCCGCCGCGCAGCCGGCGCAGCATTTCGGCGACGGCATAGACCTCCTCCGCCGAGAAGGCGACGACGACCGAGCGCTTGGGCAGGCGCGAGATCTTCTTCGGGCCGGCATAGCTGAGCGTCGAGAAACGCGGCCGGCCGATGATCTCGGCATCGGGCGTCAGCGCACGCAGCATCGGCCGCAGCGTCTCGGAACCGAGGATCAGGGTCTCCTCGCGACCCCGCGCGCGCAGCAGGCGATCGGTGAAGACGTGGCCGCGCTCCGGATCGGCCGCCAACTGAGCCTCGTCGAGCGCAACGAAGGCGAAATCACGATCGGTCGGCATGCTCTCGGCGGTGCAGAGGAAGTAGCGGGCTTGCGGCGGCAGGATCTTCTCCTCGCCGGTCAGCAGCGCGACCTGATCCTTGCCCTTGATCGCGACCACCCGGTCATAGACCTCGCGGGCGAGCAGGCGGAGCGGGAAGCCCATGCAGCCGGAGGAGTGGGCCACCATCCGCTCGATCGCATAGTGGGTCTTGCCCGTATTCGTCGGGCCCAACACGGCGATCAGCCGCTCATTGACCAAGCCACCCATCCCGAAAAGCAAGGTGGGGTTTTGCGTGTGCGAAGGCAAGAGTCCTTGAGTCACAGAGGGATTCGCTTCGTCGCATTCCCCGAATCGTTCGACGCACCATAGGGAGGGTCAACTTGACCTTAACCCTGTTGGGGCAGAATCGCCGCTTCATCGAAAAGGGGACGGAGCGCTTTGTACCAGCGCGAGGAGCACGGGTTTGGAACGGGCGGCGCAGGGGCGATCGCCTTGAGTCCGTCCGGCTTCGGCCGCGCCGCGCCCAAACCGCGCCGGAGCTTCGCGACCGTCGATCTCGTCGTCGATCTCGGCTCGCGCATCGGCACCGGTGAATGGTTTCGCGGGCTCGGCACGCTGGGCGCGCTGATCGGCGGGACGATCTGGCTGGCGCCCGGCATCGAGCCGCTGACCGTCCCCGTGCCTGCCGCCATGGCATCGGCACAGTATGACGAGATGCGCTCGCTCTCGATCGCACCGATCGCCTATGGCGCGGATACTGGCCGCCGCCTCGCGCCGACCGATCGCGCGCAGCCGCTGACCTCGACCCCCGAGCGGCCCGAGCTCGACATTCAGTCCGCCATCGGCCTCGGCGACGGCCTCGCCCGTGTGCTGGAGCGCGAGGGCGCGGCCCATGACGATGCCGTCAAGGCCGCGAGCCTCGTCGCCGGCGCAGTGCCGCTGTCGGATATCGCGGCGGGCACCAGGCTCGCCATCACGCTCGGCCGCCGCCCGAGCCGCGCGGCGGATCGTCCGCTCGACGCCCTCACCTTCCGTGCTCGCTTCGATCTCGCGCTGAGCCTGACCCGCGTGAACGGCGCGCTCACCCTCCGGCGCCAGCCGATCGCGGTGGACGACACGCCCATGCGGCTGACCGGCGCGATCGGAACGAGCCTCTACGAGGCCGAACGGAATGCCGGCGCCTCGCCTTCGGTGGTGGCCGATTACATCAAGGCGATCGCGCCGCGCATGCCGATCGACGACATCATGGCGTCGGACCGCTTCGACATGGCGTTCGAGCACAGGCGCGCCGCCACCGGCGAGGTACAGACCGGGCGCCTGCTCTATGCCGGCATCGTCCACCAGGGCGAGACGCTGCGGCTGGCGCGCTGGACGCTCGGCGGGCGCGAGCAGTGGTTCGACGCGAGCGGAGAGGGCGAGCGGCGCGACGGCTTCACCATGCCGGTGTCGGGCGCGCGCATGTCCTCGGGCTTCGGGATGCGCTTCCACCCGATCCTCGGCTTCAGCCGGATGCACCAGGGCGTCGATCTCGCCGCGCCCTACGGCACGCCGATCGTCGCGGCGGCGGACGGCGTGGTGCGCTTCGCCGGCTGGCATGGCGGCCACGGCAACTTCGTCCAGCTCGCGCACGACGGCGGGATGGGCACCGGTTACGGCCACATGAGCCGCTTCATCGTGCGGCCGGGCGAGGCGGTCCAACAGGGCGAGTTGATCGGCTATGTCGGATCGACCGGCCTCTCGACCGGGCCGCACTGCCATTTCGAGGTCTATCGGGGCGGCCAGGTGATCGATCCGGCGAGCGCCAGCTTCGAAATGACTCAGCGGATCGGCGGCGGCGCGCTCGCGAAGTTCAAGGCGATGATGGGAAGGCTGGCGGGGCTGCCCGTTGGCGGCGGCGCGCAGACGGCGCGGGCGAAAGTTCTGGCCAAGGGCTGAGCCCCGTCACTCCAACCGTTCGTGCTGAGGAGCCGCTGAGCTCGTCGAAGCGGCGTCTCGAAGTACGCTCTCGCGCAACACCTTTCGAGACGGGCCTTCGACTTCGCTCAGTCCCCCCTCAGGGCGAACGGTGCTCTTGTTGCAAGAATTACCTCCCCTTGCGCCAGCGCGCGATGACGCGGTTGATCATCTCCGCCTCGCCGCCCTGGTTCTTCCACAGCACGGAGAAGAGCGGATCGCCCGACGCCGGGCGCTTGTTCTCCTCGAGATTGTCGAAGGCGATGCGCATCGGGATCGAGGCGCCCTCGCCGCACACCACGCACTCGCGGTTGCGGAGCGCCGGGATCGTCTCCATGAAGCCGCGAGCGCCTTCGGGCATCGCCGCCTTCACATGCGCCTGGTCGCGCTCGTTGTTGAGGCGCATCGCGATGATCGTGCCGCACTGGGAAAGCACGCCCTCCGCAAGGTCCGATGGACGCTGTGTGATCAGGCCCAGCGAGACGCCGTATTTACGCCCTTCCTTGGCGATCCGCTCGAGAACGCGCCGCACCGCCGACTGGCCCGGCACGCGATCGGACGGGATATAGCGGTGCGCCTCCTCACAGACGAGCAGGATCGGACGCGGCGTCTCGTGGCGGGACCAGATCGCGTAATCGAAGACGAGGCGGCTCAGCAGCGCGACCACCACCGACGTGATCTCGGAGGGCACGCCCGACACGTCGATGATCGAGATCGGCTTGCCGCCGGTCGGCAGGCGGAACAGGCGGGCGATCGTCGCCGCCATCGTGTCCGCCACCAGCATGCCGGAGAACATGAAGCCGTAACGCGGATCGGCGCGCAGCTCCTCGATCTTGGTCTTCAGCCGCATGTGCGAGCTGGTGTCGCCGGCGCGATCGAGCTTGCCCATGTCGGTGACGATGAAGTTGAGCAGGTCGGACAGCAGATAGGGGATCGGGCTGTCGACCGTGACCTTGCTGAGACCCTCGGCGGCGCGGCTCTTCTGACGCGCGGCGAGCAGGCACTTGGCGAGCACGTCCATGTCGCGCTGGCGCTCGGCGCCTTCGGTGTTGAGCATCACCTCGGCATGCTCCTCGAAGGTGAGCAGCCAATAGGGGAGCTGGAGGTTCTCGACGTCGAACAGCTCGCCATAGCCCTCGAACGCCGCCGGATATTCGCCGTGCGGATCGATCATGACGACATGGCCCTGCGGCGCCATCTCGCAGATGCGATGGAGGATGAGGGCGAGGCTGGTCGACTTGCCGGTGCCGGTGGAGCCGACCAGCGCGAAATGGCGGCCGAGCAGCGAATCGATATAAAGCGATCCGCGCACGTCGGATGTCGGATAGACGGTGCCGATCTCGATATGCGGGCGATCCTCGGCGGCGAAGATCTGCATCATGTCGGCATGGCCCGCCGGATAGACCGACACGCCCGGCATCGGGTAGCGTGTCACGCCACGGCGGAATTCCAGCATCTTGCCGGTGGTCGGGCAGATCCGGCCTTCGCCCAGGAAGTCGATCTCGGCGGCGATGCGGTCACCGTCGCCGCGTTCGAGCGCCAGCGAGCGGACGTTGGCGGCCAGCCACAGATCGCCGCAGCGCATCTTGATCTGGCTGCCGACCTCGCCGGCCAGCGCGATGCCGCCGCCCGTGTCGGCCCCGTCATGCAGGCGCTGGATGGCGCGCGCGTCGAAGATCACGCGGGCCGAGCCGCCGCCCACGTCCAGCACGAAGCCGATCTCGGTCAGCGGGGAATCGCGGCGGGGCTCCGCTGCCGCCGGCGCGGCAGTCTCCTCGGCAAAACCGCGCCAAGCCAATCCGTCCACGCTTGTTCCTTTCCCCTCGGAAGGACGACGTCTAGCCGGGCATGGGTAAAGAAATGACTGAGAGAAGGGTTAATTCCGCCGAAACAGCGCGCCCGCGCCCCAGCCGATGGCGAGCGAAAGAGCCACCGCGACAAGGCCGTACGTGAAGGGCCAATGGTGTGCGGCCAGCGTCACGAAGCGCTCGAACCCCTCCTTGCCGATGTCGACCTCGCGCACCGCACCGGCCACCACCTTGCCGTCCTGGATCAGGAAGGTCTCTGCGACGTAGCGGCCCACCGGCACGCGGGCGGGGATGGCGATCTGGGCTCGATAGAGCGCGCCCTCGCGGATCGCGACGCCATGGCTGTCTTCCACGTAGAGGCCCGATCGGCGCTTGAGATCGACCAGCCCGTTCTCGAAGCGCGCTTGTTCGGCGGGCTCGGCGCCCGAGGCGGGGGACATCTGGAGACTGTCCAGCCCAAGCTCGTAGATGGCGGCCGTGCGCTGGTCGACCAGCTGGCTGAGAGGCCGCGAACTGGCGATCGCATAGAAGGTGGGGGCGGAGCGGAAGCGCGCGCTGTCCGCGTTCAGCCACATGCCGGCGACCTTCTGCTTCTCGCGCACCAGGATCGACTGGGTCGGCCCCTTGAGCACCACCGCGACATCGGCGGGGTGATCGGGCTGGCGGCCGTGAGGATAGAGGATCGCGCCGAACAGCAGCAGTTCGGCGCCGGTGAAGCTGTAGACGATCTGCACCTGGCTGTCGGAGACGTCTGGCACCAGCACCGGCTTGGCGGCGCCCAGGCAGAGAAGGGCGGCGAGCGCTGCAAGGCGCTGCCTCATCCCAGCTCCACGCTGTAGAGTTCGCCTGGCCGCCACGTCAGCCCGATCGCCATGCGCACCGCCACCGCCAGCACGATCAGCGCCAGCATCAGGCGGAGATATTCGGGCTTCATCGTCATCGCGAAGCGGCTGCCGATCTGCGCGCCCGTCGCCGATCCGACCAGCAGGAGGAGCGCCAGCACGATATCGACCGCCTCGGTGGTGACGGCATGGATCAGCGTGGTCGCGGCGGTGACGAACAGGATCTGGAAGAGCGAGGTGCCCACCACCACCTGCGCGGCCATGCCGAGCAGGTAGATCATCGCCGGCACCATCACGAAGCCGCCGCCGACGCCGAGGCTGACGGTGAGCACGCCAGTCAGCACGCCGAGCAGGAAGGGCGCGAGCGGGGAGATATAGAGACCCGAACGATAGAAACGGTAGCGCCCCGGCAGCATCGCGATCAGCGGATTATGGCGCCGGGCCATGCGCCGCGGTTTCTCGCCACGCCGCTGGGCAAGAATCGTCGCGATCGACTCGCGCGCCATCAGCCCGCCGATCGATCCCAGCATCAGCACGTATGTGAGCGAGATCACGGTATCGATCTGACCCAGCCGCTCGAGCAGCCGGAACAGCAGTACGCCGAGCCCCGAGCCGAGGATGCCGCCCGCGACCATGACGCCGCCCATCTGGAAGTCGACGCCGTTGCGCCGCATCTGCGCGAGCACGCCCGACACGCTGGCGCCGGTGATCTGGGTGGCGGAGGACGCGACCGCGACGGTGGGCGGGATGCCGTAGAAGATGAGGAGGGGCGTGGTCAGGAACCCGCCGCCCACCCCAAACATGCCGGACAGCAACCCGACGCCGCCGCCGAGCAGCACGATCACCAGCATGTTCACCGATAGTCCGGCGATGGGCAGGTAGATGTGCATGGGAACAGGGCTAACCCATTGCGCGCCCGAGGGCTAGAAGTCGGTGGCGATCGTCAGCGCCGGCCCCGATCCGGGGTTGTCGTGGCCCAGCACCCGCTCGCGCCAGTCGAGCGCGACGGCGACGGCATGGCGCTCCACCGGCAGGCGCAGCACCACCGACGGGCCGATGTCGAGCCGGGAGGCGCCGGGCTGCGCCGCGCCCCACGCGCCGCCACCGATCGCGAGCGACTTGCCGCCGCCGAGATCGATCGCACGGGCGATCCGCGCCGCGCCGTCGGCGTAAAGATCCCGCCTGCGCGCGCCGACCGCGCCCGCCTCGCCATAGGCGTCGAGCCGCCAGCCCGGCGCGATGCGGACATCGTCGACGCCGCCGGCCGCGCCCAGCGTCCAGGCGTTGCGGCCGCCTCTGTCGATCGCGATGCGACGTTCCGCCATCAGGTGGATCGGCAGCGCGTCGATCGGCTTCCAGTCGAACCCGATCGCCGCCTCGGTCTGCCGCGCGCCGCCGATCGCGGTCGATATGCGCGCCGCCGCCGACAGATGCCTGTCGATCCGGTAGAGGATGCGCGCGCCGGACTGCCCGCCGCCGATCTGGCCGGGCGAGAGGCTGTTGGCCCGCCCGCCGCCGCGCAGGAACGCCCAGGCCGAGCCGGAGAAGCGCTTGTCCGAAGGCTGGCCGACGCTGGCGGCCGCTTCGGACAAGCCGCTCGATCGACGGTAGATACGGCCCGAGCCGGACGAGTAGGCGGCCAGCATCAGCAACTGGCTGGCGCGATAATCCTCGTCGGCGAGCGATCGCAGAGGCTCGCTCGCGCTCCGCCACATTGGCGAGATCACCGATGGGACTGGAGCGCGATACGCTGTCCGCAGCAGGAACGGGAAGGGCCGGCGCGCCAACCCCTGGAAGAGGGGTGGAGACCTCCTGGCCAGCAGCGAGGGAACGGTCGGCATGTTCGCGACGATGCGGCGAGGCTGGGATGGCAGCGTTGAAGGCGGCCCCCAGCCGAACAGCGCGACACCACGCCCCGTCGTCCACACCGCCGCCACCGCGATCAGGAAGCGGACCGGCGCGGCACGGGAGAGCGATCCGCTCAAGGCGCCGCCGTGCCCGAGGCGGGGAAGACGTGCGCGGTCTTGTCCCAGCGCAGCCGGCCGTGGCGCACGAGCCCGGCATAGAGGCCGAGCGCGCGCCATGCCGCCAGCATCGCGACGACATTGCCGATCAGCATATGGACCGGCGTCAGCGCCGCCATCCGCCGTCCGTGCGATCGGCCGGTGATCGCCGCGCGCAGGACGATTCGCCAGCCGAGAAGCAAGGCGCTGGCGATCGTCATCGGCAGCGGCATGCTGACATCCATCGGCCGATGGGTGAATAACGCCGCGGCCCGGGCGATGGCCCATAGCGGCATTGCGGCATAGGCAGCCGCCAGCACGATGGCCGCGAGCAGCGCCCGGCGGTCGCGCAGCCGCATCCAATGCTCGGCGATCCCGCCCCGCCAGCCGAGGCGGTCCCATCCGGCGAGAGAAATGCCGGTGATCCAGCGCGATTTCTGCCGGACGGAGCCCATCAGCGTGTGCGGGAAGCAGGCGTGGACCGCGACCATGCCGTGCCCGTCGGCGGCAGGCAGACGGATGAGCGCGCCACGTTCGCCCATCGCGCCGATACGCAGGCCGAGTTCGTAATCCTCGGTGAGGCTGTCGGGATCGAAGGGGCCGTCATGCCCCTCGGCGATGGTCGCGAGCACGCGCCGCGCGATGGCGCAGCCGACACCGGCCGATGGCACCGCCGCGCCGACCGCCTCGCGTACGACTACCTGCTTGCCGTGCGCCTCCGCGAACTCGCCGCAATAATGGCCGGACACCAGCTCGGCCCAGCGCCCGAAGCCACGCACGGGCAGCGCGTGGACGGGGATCTGCACCAGCGCGAAGCGCTCGATCAGCGCGTCATAGACGCCGAGCTCGTCGGCATGGACGATATCCTCGGCGTCGTGCAGCACCACGGCCTTCACAGGCATGCCGGCTTCCGCCTCTTCTGCCAGCATTGCCTGCCAGATCCAGTTGAGACAGCCCGCCTTGGTCGTCGGGCCGGGCCTGTCGCCGACCACGACGCGGACATGGGGGTCGCCCCGCGCCGCCTGCTCGATCGCGGCCACCGTGCCGGGATCGTTGGGATAGCAGCCGATATAGAGCCGCCAATCGGGATGGCGCAGCCGGGCGAGCGCCGTTTCCACCATCGCGCCGATCACCGTCTCCTCCTGCCAGGCGGCGACGAAGAGGGCGAGGCGGCCGGGATCGGCGGGCAAGGGAAGGCTCGCCGCCGTGGCCCTATCGTGTCGGCTGTAGATTGCGATCCGCCGCCACAGCGTCCGGCCGAACCAGATCAGGTCGACCAGCAAGTCGTCGATCCCGCCGATCAGGAAGCCGACGGCAGCGAACAGCAGCAGCTCGCGCGCGCAATCCTCCAACGCGAGAATCGGATCGAACCCTGCCAAGACAGCCCCCTGTCGTTACGGGGACGTTAGCCGAGGCGCGGGTCGTGTCGACTCCTTCTTGGTCTAATTCAGTCCGTTGCCTTCGCCGTTGCGGGGTGAACGGATGCGACCCCAGGAACTTTCACCGGGGCTTGCGTCTGCGCAGGCGCCGGGCGGGGAGCGCCGGCCGAGGTCGCGGGATCGAGCAGGGCGGCCGTCTCGATCTGGTCGAGCGCGCCGCGCCCGGCGAGATAGCGCCGCGCCGCGACGATCCAGCCGTCGGCGGCGCTGTGATCGGACAGGCGCACGATCTCCGCGAGCGCGGTATCGACCTGGCCGGCTTCCAGCATGCGTTGCGCGCGTGTCACGCGATCGGCCGGCTGGGCGGAGGGCTCGCCGGCGCGGCGCACCACCACCATGCCCGAAAGCTCGTTGCGGAAGGATTGCCACCAGCTCGTTTTGGGCGAGCCGCCGGCCGCCAGCGTCGGCGCGATCGCATCGAGGCCGTTCTGTAGGTCGGCGAGCGTCACCGGCTGATGCGCGGCGGACAGGATGGTCGCCACCGCTTGCGGCTGGGTGCCGCCGAAGCGCTGGCGGAGCAGACCTTCGATATAGCCGAGCTCCACACCGCGATCGAGCGCGCGCCGCGCGGCGAAGGCGACGAGCAGCCCCTCGGCGCGGCTGGCGTCGCCGGTCGCTTCGGTGGCCTGCGCCTGGATGTCGTCGACCTTGTCTTCCAGCGTCGCGACGCGCGTCGCCATCTGCGCCTGCGAGGGTGTGGGGGGCGTCACGGCGGCCTGGCGGGTGATGATCTGCCGCGCCTGCTGGACGACGGCGTGGGTCGCCTGCGCCTTTTCGGCCTGCGCCTGGGCGATCGGCTCGAGATGCAGCAGGCCGGCGGTGCGCGCATCGTGCGTCACCGCATAGCCCATCGCGCCCATGCCGCCGGCAAAAGCGATCAGCAGGCCGATCAATACCCACAGCCAGGTGCGCGACCGGCGCTCCTCCAGATCGTAATCGCTTTCCATGGACGGACCCGTCTGCATCAGGACAGGTGATTGCACAGCTTGGCGGCGACCGCCAGCAGCGAGGCGTCGGTCGGATGGTCGGCGGCTTCGGCGAGCCGCCAGCCGGGGCCGGCGGCGGCCAGTACCGCAGGGCTGATCGCGGCGATCGCGATGCCCGCCGGATCGACGAAGCCGGCGAACAGGCGCGCGGCGCGGGACGAGTGGAGGAGGGCGACAGCGTCCGGGAGCGCATCGCGAGCCGCTTCGGGCAGCACCTCGACCGCTTGGGCGGCATAGACAATATGGCGAACGATGCGGATATCGCCCGGCACGACTTCGCGATGCTCGCGCCCGGTGGGATGGAGCAGCGAGCGGATGCCATCGCGTTGCGCCAGCGTGAGGATGACCTCGACATCGCCGTCACCGCTGACGATGCGGGTGAAGCCGGCGTTTCGCGCAGCCTCCGCTGTCGCGGCGCCGACGGCATAGGTCGGCAGATCGGCCAGCGCAGCCAAGGCCGCGCCGCCGTGGCGCACGGCGTTGGCGCTGGTGAGCAACACTGCCTCTGGTCGCCAATCCGGCAGCGTCCAGCCGATCGGTTTGATCGCGAACAGCGGGGCGGCGATCGTGTCGAGACCGAGGATGCGCCCCGCCGCGACCGTGGCGGAGGCGCCCGGCTCGGGGCGGAGTACGAGCAGCGGCCGGATCATCGGCCCGCGAACAGGTTCCGGATCGCCGAGGGAGCCTGATCGAGCAGGCAGTCGGCCAGCTCGGCAGCTTCGGCGGACGGGCGGTGGCCGGTGATGTGGAGGGCGCCGTCCTCGCTGAACAGCTCCGCGCGCAGGTTGCCGTCCGGTGTCGCCAACGCTGCGACCGGCGAGTGGCAGTCTGCGCCGAGCGCCGCGAGGAAGGCCCGCTCGGCGGCGACGCAGCCGTGGGTTTCGGCGTGATCGATCGCTGCCAGCAAGGCGAATGTGGCCGCATCGCCTGCCCGCGCTTCGACGCCGACCGCGCCTTGCGCCGGTGCGGGCAGCATGACGTCGAGTGGGATCGGCGCGCCGATATCGGGCCGAGCCAGCCGATCGAGACCGGCGGCGGCGAGCAGGGTGGCGTCGGCCTCGCCCTCGGCCAGCTTGCGCAGGCGGGTGTCGACATTGCCGCGGAAGGGAACGATCGACACATCGGGCCGCAGGTGCCGCAGTTGTGCGGCGCGGCGCGGAGAGGAGCTGCCGATGCGGGCGCGGTGGGGCAAGGTCGCGATGCTCTCCGCCCCGATCAGCCGGTCGCGCACGTCGGCGCGGGGCAGCATGGCGGCGATCCGGATTGCCTCCGGGCGGATCGTCTCGACATCCTTCATCGAGTGGACGGCGAAGTCGATTGCGCCGTCCAGCAGCGCGCGATCGAGCTCCTTGGTCCACAGCGCCTTGCCGCCGATCTCGGCGAGCGGGCGGTCCTGAACCACATCGCCCGTCGTCTTCACCGGGACGATTTCGATCGCTTGCTCGTTCCAGCCATGGGCGCGGCGCAACTCGGCGGCGACCATGTTCGCCTGCACCAGAGCGAGGGGCGAACCACGTGTACCGAGGCGGAGGGGGCGGGTGAGGGTCATCGAAAATTTGCCCTAAAGGGTGAAAGCGGTGCAGGGAAGCGCGCGATGCCCCTGATCCTCGGACTCGAATCCTCCTGCGACGAGACCGCCGCCGCGCTCGTCGACGGCGATCGCAATATTCTCGCCCACCGCCTCGCCGGGCAGGAAGCCGCACACGCGCCGTTCGGCGGGGTGGTGCCGGAAATCGCGGCACGCGCGCATGTCGAGGCGCTGGGGCCGCTGATCGAGGCGGCGCTGGCCGATGCGGGCAAGACGCTCGCCGATGTCGATGCGATCGCCGCGACGGCCGGGCCGGGGCTGATCGGCGGCGTCATGGTGGGGCTGCTTATGGCCAAGGGCATCGCGCTTTCGGCGCGAAAGCCTCTGGTCGCGGTCAATCATCTGGAGGGCCACGCTTTGTCGCCGCGCCTCGCCGATGGCGGGCTGCAATTCCCGTACCTGCTGTTGCTGACCTCGGGCGGGCACTGCCAATTGCTCTTCGTGGAGGGGGTCGGGCGCTATCGCCGACTTGCCACCACGATCGATGATGCGGCGGGCGAGGCCTTCGACAAGACCGCCAAGCTGCTCGGTCTCGGCTTCCCCGGCGGGCCGGCAGTGGAGCGCGCGGCGCTGTCGGGCGATCCGAAGGCGGTGCCGCTTCCGCGTCCGCTGGTCGGCACCGCCGAACCGCATTTCTCCTTCGCGGGTCTGAAGAGCGCGGTGCTGCGCGCCCGCGACGCCGGCATCCACAAGTCGGAAGACATCGCCGCCTCGTTCCAGCAGGCAGTGGTGGACTGCCTGATCGATCGCACACGGCGCGCGCTCGATTCGATCGACGGCGCCACGGCATTGGTCGTTGCGGGCGGCGTCGCGGCCAACAAGGCGGTGCGTGGCGCGCTGGAGGCGCTGGCGTCGCAATATGGACTGCCTTTCTCGGCGCCTCCCCTCTGGCTCTGCACGGACAATGCGGCGATGATCGCGTGGGCGGGGCTGGAGCGCTTCCGCGCCGGCGCGAACGATCCGCTCGATACGCCAGCGCGCGCGCGCTGGCCGCTCGACCCCGATGCCGAAAAGGCGCGTGGAGCAGGAGTGAAGGCATGAAGCCGATCGGTGTTATTGGCGGCGGGGCTTGGGGCACGGCGCTGGCGCAGGTGATCGCGAGCGGCAGTCGCGAGGTGCTTCTCTGGGCGCGCGAACCCGAGGTCATTGCGGCGATCAACGATCATCACGAAAATTCCATGTTTCTGCCCGGCATCGCGCTCTCCCCCCTGATTCGAGCTACGAACGATCTGTCATGGGTCGCAGAAGGCGAGGCGGTGCTGGTGGTCACGCCCGCGCAACATATGCGAGTGGTGCTGGCCGACTTGAGCCAGCATGCGCAACCGCTGATCCTCTGCGCCAAGGGCATCGAGGCGGGTACGCACAAGCTGCTCCACGAGGTGGCGCAGGAGGCGCATCCCTATTCGCCGATCGCGGTGCTCTCCGGCCCGACCTTCGCGCACGAGGTGGCGGCGGGCCTGCCGACCGCGATCACCTTGGCGGCGGAGGACGAAGATCGCGCCAAGGCGCTCGCCGCGCTGATCGCCCGGCCGACCTTCCGCCCCTACGTCTCGACCGACCTTTCCGGGGCCGAGATCGGCGGCGCGGTGAAGAACGTGCTGGCGATCGCCTGCGGCGTGGTCGAGGGCGCGGGGCTCGGCCAGAATGCCCGCGCCGCGCTGATCGCGCGCGGCTTTGCGGAGATGACCCGCTTCGGCATGGCGCGCGGCGCACGGCCGGAGACGCTGGCGGGCCTGTCGGGGCTGGGCGATCTGGTGCTGACCTGCTCGTCGACCAGCTCACGCAATTTTTCGCTGGGCGTCGGACTGGGGCAGGGCCGGTCGGCGCACGATCTGCTGTCCGACCGCCGCACCGTCGCCGAGGGGGCCGCCACCGCACCGGTACTCGTCGAGGCGGCGCGGGCAGCCGGCGTCGAAATGCCGATCGCCGATGCGGTCTGCGCGCTGCTCGCCGGTGAGGCCGCAGTCGGCGCCGTCGTCGAGCGCCTGCTCACCCGCCCGCTCGGCGCCGAGCACCGCGCATGATCAGAAATCGATCGCGATGCCCTTCTTCTCCCAGTCGCCGTAGCGTGTGGGTTCGCGGCGTTCGCCATTGCCTTCGGGCGGAGGCGGTGGGACTTCCCGCGGCTCGGGCACGGGCGGGCTGGGCGAAAGGTGCGCCGGGGCCTTCACATGCGCGGGGCGCTCGCCGGGTTTGCGTGTCGTCATGAGGAAACCAGATCGGCGCCCCACCGGCAAAGTGCAAGCCGAACCCGATCCGCCCGGCACGCCCGCGCGCCGAGCGGCGCTCAAGCTGCTCGATGCGGTGCTGCGCCAGGGTTTGCCGCTGGAGGCGGCTTTGGGGGCGGCGAACGGCCTGCCCAATCCGTCCGATCGCGGGCTGGCGCGCGCCATCGCGTCCGAGGTGCTGCGCCGCCTGCCCGATCTCGACGCGCTGATCGACGAGACGACCGACCGCGTGCTGCCGGACGATGCCAAGGCCCGCTTCGCGCTGCGCATCGCGCTGGTGCAGGCGCTGGCGCTCGGCACACCCCCGCACGCCGCGATCGCGACCGCGCTGCCGCTGGTCGACGGCGGCCCGCGCCGATTGGTCCATGGCGTGTTCGGCACGCTGATGCGGAGTGGCGCGACCTTGCCCGAGCCGCCGCACCTGCTGCCGGACGTGGCGGAGCGCTGGTCGGCGGCATGGGGCGAGGAGGCTGCGGAGGCGGCGCGCGCCAGCTTCTCCGACCGGCCGCCGCTCGATCTGACACTGGCCGATCCCTCTGCCACAGAAGAATGGGCGGGAAAGCTCGGCGCGACCAGCCTGATGCCGGGCCATCTCCGTCTCGACAATGCCGACGTGACCGGCTTGCCGGGTTTCGAGGAAGGTGCCTGGTGGGTGCAGGATCTCTCCGCCTCGCTGCCTGCGCGCCTGATCGGGCGAGGGGATGGTGCCGCGCTCGATCTCTGCGCCGCGCCGGGCGGGAAGACACTCCAGCTTGCCGCAAGCGGTTGGCGGGTAACGGCGGTCGAGATGGCGGCCAAGCGTCTCGGACGACTTTCCGAGAATCTGGCCCGCATGAATCTCTCTGCCGATCTGGTCGAAGCCGATGTGATGCAATGGCAACCGCAGGCGCCCGCTGACGCGGTGCTCCTCGATGCGCCCTGTTCGGCGACCGGCATCTTCCGCCGGCATCCCGACGTGCTCCACCGCGTCCGCCCGCGCGCCATCGCCGAACTGGCCGAGGTGCAAGCTGCGATGCTGGCGCGCGCGGGGCAGTGGGTGAAGCCCGGCGGTGTGCTCGTTTACGCCGTCTGCTCGCTGGAGCCGCGGGAGGGGGAGGGCGTGGCCTCCACGTTCTCCGCGCAGGGCTTCGCGATCGATCCCGTCCGGCCGGAGGAACTGCCCACCGGCCTCGCCCCCAACGACCAGGGCTTCCTCCGCATCCCGCCCGGTTCGCTGGCGCAGGTCGGCGGGTGCGACGGTTTCTTCATCGCCCGCTGGCGTCGAGACTCTTGAAGCGCGACCCCGCTTCCGGCTACGCGCTTTAACCGTGTTGAAACCCGTTCGTATCGCTCCGTCCATCTTGTCCGCCGATTTCGCTCGGCTTGGCGAAGAGGTGCGCGCCATCGACGCGGCCGGCGCCGACTGGATCCATGTCGATGTCATGGACGGCCATTTCGTGCCGAACATCACGATCGGCCCGGCGGTGGTGAAGGCGCTGCGCCCGCACACGGCCAAGCCGTTCGACGTCCACCTGATGATCGCGCCGATCGATCCCTATCTGGAGGCCTTCGCCGAGGCCGGCGCCGATCACATCACCGTGCACCCCGAGGCCGGCCCGCACATCCACCGCACCGTCCAGACCATCAAGGCGCTCGGCAAGCAGGCGGGCGTGGTGCTCTGCCCCGCCACCAACGAGGACGCGCTCGACTACCTGCTCGACACGATCGACCTGGTGCTGATCATGTCGGTGAACCCCGGTTTCGGCGGGCAGAGCTTCATCCATTCGCAGCTCAGGAAGATCGAGCGGGTGCGCGCGATGATCGACGCCACCGGCCGCGACATCGATCTCGAGGTCGACGGCGGCGTCGATGCCGAGACGGCGAAGCTCTGCGTCGAGGCGGGGGCCGACGCGCTGGTCGCGGGCAGCGCAACCTTCAAGGGCGGGCCGGATCGCTATGCCGCCAACATCCGCGCGTTGAGGGGTCAGTAGATATGGTCGTCGCCCGCCGGATCGAGAAAGGCCCCGAGCCGCTCCCGGCCGAGGACGGCATCGAGCCCGGCCGCCGCCTGATCCGCGTCGGCGACGACAAGGGCCAGAGCCTCGCCGAGCGGCTGGCGGCGCATTTCAATCGGCTGACCTGGAACACGCCCTTCCACAGCTTCCGGTTGCGCGGGCGCTTCCCGCTCAAGCTGCTCGGTGTGCCGCGCGATCCGATCCCCGGCGATCGCGAGGCGGGGCTCGACATCATGGACGGCGAGGTGACGCTCGGCCGCCAGCGCGCCGACACCGCGACGCTCGATTTCGCGGCATCCGGCCGGCCGGCGGGCTTCGCCGATCACCTGCAGAGTTTCGCCTGGCTGCGCGATCTCGCCGCCGCTGGCACGAGGCTCGACAGCGCGCCTTATGCCGAAGGGCTGATGAAGCGCTGGCTGACACGTCATGGCGAGGCGGTGGACGAGGCCGGCTGGCGGCCCGACCTTTGGGGCCGCCGCATCCTCAACTGGGCCGCGCATGCGCCGTTGATCCTGTCCTCCAGCGACCTCGTCTATCGCTCGACCGTGCTCAACACGCTGGCGCGGGGCGCGCGGCATCTCGATCGCACCGCCGACAAGGCGCCGATCGGCCTGCCCCGGATCGCGGCCTATGCCGGCACCATCGCGGCGGGCCTGCTGATTCCCGGCGGCGACCCGCGCCTGATCCATGGCGAGCAGGGCATCGCCAAGGCGCTGGGCACCGGCGTCCATCCGGACGGCGGCATCGTCAGCCGCTCGCCGGTGGAGATGGTCGAGCTGATCGAGCTGCTGGCGCAGTTGCTGGCGGTCTATGAGGAACGGCGCCGCGAGCCGCCGACGCCGGTGGCCCATGCGCTCGCCAAGGCGGTGCCGGTGCTGCTCGGTGTGACGATGGGCGACGGCGCGCTCTCCAGCTGGCAGGGCGGCTGCGGCCTGACGCCGGAGCGTGTCGCGCGCGCGGTGGCGGCCTCAGGCATCCGCACGCGGCCGCTGCGCCAGTCGCGCGAATGGGGTTTCCAGCGGCTTTCGGGCGGCGCGACCGTGGTGGTGGCCGATTGCGCGCCGCCGCCGGCCTCGCGCCTCGCGCGGGGCGGCTGCGCCTCGACGCTGGCGTTCGAGCTTTCGGACGGACCGCAGCGGATCATCGTCAATTGCGGCGGCGACAAGCCGTGGGGCGCGCTACCCCATGCGATCACCGAGGCGCTGCGCACCAGCGCCGCACATTCGACGCTGGTGCTAGCGGACAGCAATTCCACCGCGATCCACACCGACGGCTCGCTCGGCAAGGGCGTGACGCTGGTCGAGCTCGATCGCCGCGAGGAAGAGACGGCGAGCCGCATCGAAGGCACGCACGACGGCTATGTCCGCCGCCTGGGTCTGCAGCATCGCCGCAAGCTGGCCCTCGCGGCCGACGGCCGCGAGTTGGGCGGCGAGGACGTACTGCTGCCCTCCGGATCGCGCAAGTCGAACGGCCTTATCACCTTCGCGCTGCGCTTCCACCTCGCGCCGGGCGTGGAGCCGACCGCCACCGCCGACGGCCTCGGCGCGCTGCTGCGCGTCGATGGCGGCCCGCTCTGGCAGTTCCGCTGCCGGGGTGGCGCGCTGTCGATCGAGGAAAGCATCTGGATCGATGGCGACGGCCGCCCCGCCTCGACCAGCCAGCTCGTCGTCACCGGCGAGACGCCGGCCGGCGGCACCAGCATCTCATGGGCGCTGAAACGCGCCGGCTAATCGGGAACACACCATGTCGAACGTGAAGATCACCCGGGCGCTCCTGTCGGTGTCCGACAAGGCGGGGCTTGTGGAACTGGGGCAGGCGCTCGCCCGCCATGGCGTCGAATTGCTGTCCACTGGCGGCACCGCCAGGGCGCTGCGCGATGCGGGCCTCACCGTGAAGGACGTGTCCGAGCATACCGGCTTTCCCGAGATGATGGACGGCCGCGTCAAGACGCTGCACCCGATGGTCCACGGCGGTCTGCTCGCGGTGCGCGACGATGCGGAGCACGCGCAGGCCATGGTGGAGCACGGCATCGCCCCGATCGATCTGGTGGTGGTGAACCTCTATCCCTTCGCGCAGACGGTCGCCAAGGGCGCCGAGCGTGACGAGATCATCGAGAACATCGATATCGGTGGCCCCTCGATGGTGCGCTCCGCTGCGAAGAACCACCATTATGTCGCGATCGCGACCGATCCGGCCGATTACGCCATGATCATCGCGGAGCTGGACGTCAACGACGGCGCCACCACGCTCGATCTGCGCCGCAGACTCGCCGCCAAGGCGTTTGCCGCCACGGCCGCTTACGACGCGACGATCTCAAGCTGGTTCGCTTTCGCCGATCAGGGCGAGGGATTCCCGGCCTCGCTCTCGGTGCCGCTCAAGAAGGGCGCGGAGCTGCGCTACGGCGAGAATCCGCACCAGAAGGCCGCGCTCTATCTGCCGCTCGGCCCCTCGGCCCGCGGCATCGCGCAGGCCGAACAGGTGCAGGGCAAGGAACTCAGCTACAACAATTACAACGACGCCGACGCGGCGCTGGAGCTGGTGAGCGAATTCCGCGACGGCCCGCCGACCGTGGTGATCGTCAAGCATGCCAACCCTTGCGGCGTCGCCACCGGCGCGACCTTGGTCGAGGCCTATGAGGCGGCGCTGGCATGCGACAGCGTCTCGGCCTTCGGCGGCATCATCGCCGTCAACCGCCCGCTCGACGGGCCGACGGCGGAAGCGATCTCGGGCATCTTCACCGAGGTGGTTGCGGCGCCGTCCGCTGACGGTGCCGCCAAGGCGGTGTTCGCGAAGAAGAAGAATCTGCGCCTGCTGCTCACCGGCGAGCTGCCCGATCCGGCGCGGCCCGGCCTGACGCTGAAGACCATCGCGGGCGGCATGCTCGTCCAGTCGCGCGACAATGGCCGCATCGGCCACGACGACCTCAAGGTGGTGACGAAGCGCGAGCCGACCACACAGGAGCTGGAGGATTGCCTCTTCGCCTGGACGGTGGCCAAGCACGTCAAATCGAACGCCATCGTCTATGCCAGGGGCGGATCTACGGCAGGTGTAGGCGCGGGCCAGATGAATCGCCTCGAATCCGCACGCATCGCCGCGTGGAAGGCCAGGGACGCCGCCGAGAAAGCGGGCTGGGCCGAGCCGCGCACGATCGGATCGGCGGTCGCCTCGGACGCCTTCTTCCCCTTCGCCGACGGGCTGCTGGCGGCGGTCGAGGCGGGCGCCACGGCGGTGATCCAGCCGGGCGGATCGATCCGCGACGAGGAGGTGATCGCCGCCGCCGACGAGGCCGGCCTCGCGATGGTGTTCACCGGAATGCGGCACTTCCGGCATTGAGCCTGCGCTCGCCCGCAGGAACTCCGTTCGTCCTGAGCGTAGTCGAAGGACGTGCAGCAGGCGATGTCCTGCTTGGCACGCACTTCGACAGGCTCAGTGCGAACGGGTTTATGCGGCTTGCGGAGCGTCCTCACCCGGTTTCAGGCTGAATAGCATCCGATCCTCGGCACCGAAGCCGCGATACCAGATCACCGCGCCATAAGCGGCGAGGATCGCGGCGACGCCGATCGCCAATTCCACCCACTCGGGCGTCCAGGTGAAGGCCACGCCCACCACCGTTCCCGCCGCGACCGCCGGCAGCAGCGCCCAGCGCCAGCCCGAGACCGGATGGCCGAGCAGCTTTGCAAGCAGGTTCGATTTCGCGATCGACGCCGCGCCTAGCATGATCATCAGCGCGATCGCGGGGCCGGCGGCCGCGATGGCGTCGTCCCTGGGATCGGGGCGCGGATCGATCCATCCCCAGTCGACCAGCGGCGGCAGCGCGTGGCGGAACAGGTGGACGAGGATCACCGACAGGATCGTCTGCCCGACGATCATCGCCACCGAGATGGCGAGGTTCCGCTTGGCGGCGATGTAGATCAGCGCCGCCTCGCTCACCACGGCGGTCGCCGCGATCGCCTCGGCCGCCAGTAAGACCGCAAGCGCGCCGGTGCCGCCGACGAACTTCGGGCCGACCAGCCCCATCACCGCCTCGCCGGGGATGCCCAGCGCCAGCGCGATGCCGACCTGCGCGGCGATGATCCAGAAGCCGACCTGCCGCACCTGCTTGGCCACCGCCGCCTTGTTGTCCTCGGCGAGATTCTGGGTGATCACCGGCCCGAGGATCGGATCGAAGCTGGTCTTGAGCTTCTGCGGCAGGCTCGCGACCTGCTGCGCGACATAATAGATGCCGACGATCGCCGGCGAGAAGAACAGGCCGAGCAAGGCGATGTCGAGCCGCCGCGAACCCCATTCGATCGCGTCGGCACCCGCCAGCGGCAGGTTCTTCTTCATCATCTTGAGGATCTGCGACGGTTCGGGCGACCAACCGCGCGGCGGGCCGTATTCGCGCAGCAGCGGCCAGATCGAGGCGGCGAGCGCGGCGATGGCCGAGATGGCGTAGGAAAGGATCAGGCCGTCGCGCAGCGAGTAGAAAGCGAAGCCGAAGGCGGCGATGCTGATCGCCCACGGCTCGATCAGCGAGCGCGCCGTGACGGTCGCGCCGATATTGCCGCGATAGGCGAGGCCGGCGAGCGCGATGTCCGATCCCGTCCAGGCGAAGACGGTGAGCGGCAGCAGCCAGTCGAACCCGTTCACTTCGGAGTTCGGAAAGAGCAGGATCGGCCACATCATCAGCACGCCCGACGCGACGACCGAGACGATGAAGCCGACGAGGATTCCGTCCCACACCACATGGACGTGCGGCCGCTCGGTGGTGGAAAGCTGCTGCGCGAGGCCGCGCTTCAGCCCGAGCGTGGCGAGCTGCGCGGCGAACTCGACGATGATCGTGGCATAGGCGAAGCGCCCCAGCACCGCTGCGCCATACCAGCGCCCGGCGATGAACAGGAAGGGCAGGCGCGCGGCCAGCCGCAGCAGGAAACCGAGGAAGTTGGTCCGTCCCCCCTTGGCGAGCGCTGCGATGTCTCCGGGGCCGTCCTGATCCTTGCGCGCGCTCAACGCGATACCTTTCGGGCGCTCAGGCAGCGGATACCTTTTTTGTCCGGCTCACCGAAGAGCGCCGAGGCGTTCCAGTCTTCGACGGCATCCTGATCCAGGCAGCTATGATGGATCTCGGTCCATTCGGCGCTGGCGAGATGAGGGTCGTTGAAGGAATCGGATAGGCCGTGCATCCGCGTGCGCACCAGAATCGTGCCGGCCCATGCCGGTCGGCCGCTCGCCATCGTGATGTAGACTGCATGCGGCGGTTCCGCGCGCGGCTTGCCGCTGAGCTGGCGGACGGAAGACAGCTTCACGCGCATGACGCCGCCGACGGTGATCGCGTTGGCGGGCGCCAACCCGGCCTCGTCGAGACCCATGACATATTCGGTGCGGCCTGTGGTCTTGGCGAGAAAGACGCCTCCTTCGTCCATCGGCGGGTTCGAAAGCGAACCTGCCGCCTGCACCGCAAGTAAAAGTGGAAACATCAATGCGCGGCGCCCCAGCTCGGGCCGGTGCCGATCTCGATGCCGAGCGGCACGGAGAGGTGGACGATCGGCTCGGCGGCGTGGGCCATGACGCGCTCGATCACCGGCTTGGCGGTCTCGATGTCGCCTTCCGGCAGCTCGAACACCAGTTCGTCGTGGACCTGAAGGAGCATCTTGACGTTCGGCAGGCCTGCCTCGGCCAGCGCCGGCCCCATGCGGATCATCGCGCGCTTGATGATGTCGGCGCTGGTGCCCTGGATCGGCGCGTTGATCGCGGCGCGTTCCGCCCCTTGCCGGATATGCTGGATCGAGTTGGTGATCTGCGGGAACCAGGTCTTGCGGCCGAACAGGGTCTCGGTGAAGCCCTTCGAGCGCGCGTGCTCGGTCGTCTCGTTGATATAGGCGCTGATGCCGGGGAAGCGCTCGAAATAGCGGCTGATCATCGCCTGCGCCTCGTCGGCGCTGATCTCGAGCCGCCCCGCGAGGCCCCAGCGCGAGATGCCGTAGAGGATCGCGAAGTTGATCGTCTTGGCGCGGCCGCGCGTGTCGCGGTTGACCTCGCCGAACAGCTCCATCGCCGTGCGCGCGTGGACGTCCTCTCCGGCCGCGAAGGCCTCCTTGAGCGCCGGCACGTCGGCCATGTGGGCGGCGAGGCGCAGCTCGATCTGGCTGTAGTCGGCGGCGAGGATGACGTGGCCCGGCTCGGCGACGAAGGCGTCGCGGATCTGGCGGCCGGTCTCGGTGCGGATCGGGATGTTCTGGAGGTTCGGATCGGTCGACGAGAGCCGCCCGGTCTGCGCGCCGGTCAGCGAATAACTGGTGTGGACGCGGCCCGTCACCGGATTGATCTGCGCCTGCAGCGCCTCGGTGTAGGTGGACTTGAGCTTAGCGACCTGCCGCCAGTCGAGCACCAGCCGGCAGATGGCGTTGCCCTCGGCGGCCAGCTTCTCCAGCACCGTCACGTCGGTGGAGTAGGCGCCGGACTTGCCCTTCTTGCCGCCCTTCAGGCCCTTCTCGTCGAACAGCACGACGCCCAGTTGCTGCGGCGATCCGATGGTGAAGGGGTGGCCGGCCTCGGCGTAGATCTCTTCCTCCAGCCGCGCCATCTCTTGCGTGAACTGGCTGGAGAGCTGCGCGAGCTTGTGGCGATCGACCTTGATGCCGGCGCGCTCCATCCCCGCCACCACCGGGATCAGCGGGCGATCGACCCGCTCATAGACCCGCGTCGCCGCCTCGTGCGCGAGGCGCGGTTTCAGGCGGGTCCACAAGCGGAAGGTGACGTCGGCATCCTCGGCCGCGTAGGCGGTGGCGCGATCGAGCGTCACATGGGCGAAGCTGATCTGCTTCTTGCCGGTGCCGGTGACGTCCTTGAAGCTGGTGCAGGTGTGCGCGAGGTGGGTGCTCGCCGCGACGTCCATGCCGTGCCCGCCGAGCATCTTGCCGCTGTCGAGATCGAAGGAGATCACCATCGTGTCGTCATAGGGCGCGACGATCAGGCCATGCCGCGCCAGCACGTTGATGTCGTATTTGATGTTGTGCCCGATCTTGAGCACCGCCGGATCGCTCAGCACCGGCAGCAATCTGTCCACCACGACGCTGAGCGGCAGCTGCGGCGGCTTCTCGCCGAACATGTCGTCGCTGGAGACGTGGCCGACGGGAATATAGGCGGCGCGGCCCGGCGCGGTGGCGAGGCTGATGCCGACGAGTCCCGAGGCGACGCTGTCGAGCGCGTCGGTCTCGGTGTCGATCGCCAGCAGGCCGCCCGCATAGGCCTCGGCGATGATCGCATCGAGCGCCGCTTCGTCGGTGATCGTCGCGTAGGCGGTGCAGTCGATCGGCGGCAGCTCGGGCAGCGCCGGCATGCCCGTGCGCGCTTCGACTTCGGCGGCGGGGGCGGTCGCGTCGGTCACCGGTGTCGCGTGGAGATCGACCGGGCGCGGCATCGGTCGCTCGCCGGTCAGCCGCGAGAGCAGGGTCTTGAAGCCCTGATCCTCGAGGAACTCGCGCAGCGGCTCCGGCGGGATGCCGTCCAGCTTCAGCGAATCGAGATCCTGCGGCAGCGGCATGTCGCAATGGAGCGCGACCAGCTTGCGCGAGAGGCGCGCCATCTCGACATTGTTCTCGAGATTCTCGCGCATCTTGGACGGTTTCATCGACGGGATCGCCGCCAGCACGCCTTCCAGATCGCCATGCTCGGTGATCAGCTTGGAGGCGGTCTTGGGGCCGATGCCCGGCACGCCCGGCACGTTGTCGACGCTGTCGCCCATCAGCGCCAGTACGTCGCCCAGCCGCTCCGGCCCGACGCCGAACTTGTCGACGACATACTGCACCGATCGCCGCTCGTTCTTCATGGTGTCGAGCATGTCGACCTGGCCGGGGATGATCAGCTGCGCCAGATCCTTGTCGGATGAGACGATGGTGACGTTCCATCCCGCCTCGACCGCGCGGCAGGTATAGGTGGCGATGATGTCGTCCGCCTCGAACCCCTCTTCCTCGATGCAGGGCAGCGAGAAGGCGCGCGTCGCATCGCGGATCAGCGGGAATTGCGGGACCAGATCCTCGGGGGGAGGGGGCCGATGCGCCTTGTACTGGTCGTACATGTCGTTGCGGAAGGTGTGGCTGCCCTTGTCGAGCACCACGGCGAGATGGCTCGGACCGTCCGCCTTGTGGAGCGCGTCGGCCAGCTTCCACAGCATCGCGGTATAGCCGTACACCGCGCCGACATTCAGCCCATGGCGGTTGGTGAGCGGCGGCAGCTGATGATAGGCGCGGAAGATGTAACCCGAGCCGTCGACGAGATAGAGATGATTGGACGCCATGACCCCTCCCGCTTAGCAAGCGCCGCTTCTCATGGCGACAGGGCTTGCGCTTGGGGGGCAAGCTGTGGCGAAACGGCCATGGCGGGGAAGTGAAGGGAAGATGTCCATGCGCGTCATGTCCGGATTTGCCCGCGTGCTCGGTGCGGGAGCCGCCATGGCCGGCGCGGTGGCGAAATAACGCCTTGGCCCGGATGATCCTATCTGCTCTGCTGTTCGGGCTGGCCATGCTGGCGGCGCAGCCCGCGCCAGCTGGCCTGTTCGGCAAGCAGGCGGTCAGCGTCGCCGACATCCATGGCGAGCCGCGCCCGATGACCGTCACCGCGCCCAACGGCCGGACGAGGGCGATCGCGCGCTTTTCGGATTATACCGCCGCCGATTCGGCAGACGGGCATCTCTCGGTATTCCTCGGCGGGGACGATCACGATTTCCCCGGCGGCCCCAATGGCGAATTGCTCTGGGCGCCCGATTCGAACGCGATCGCCGTCACGTCGGACAATGGCGGGATCGACGGCCAGTACGAGGTCTCGATCATGACGCGACCCGACAAGGGCCGGCACTGGCGCGAGACCGACATTACCGATCGAGTCGCCAAATTGTTCAAGCCGCGCATGGATTGCGAGGAGGACGAGGATCCCAATGTCGGCGCGATCGGCTGGACGAGCGGGCAGCGGCTGATCGTCGCCGCGCAGGTGCCGCGCCGGTCGAGCTGCGCGGATCGCGGCAGCTTCGCGGCGTTCATCGTCGATGCCGATTCGGGCGACGTGCTGATGGAGATCGACCTGCACACGTTCTCGCGCCGTTACGCGAAGATGCTGGGCACGGTGCTGACGGCCGGGCCGGTGGGAGTGCGCAAGCACCGGCGCTAGAGCGCGTCAGGGAACGAGAATCGTATCCTTTGCCTCCGGCAACATCCCCGGATGATCCAGCGTGTAGTGCAGGCCCCGGCTCTCCTTGCGGGCCAGCGCGCACCGTACGATGAGGTCCGCCACCTCGACGAGGTTGCGCAGCTCGATCAGATCGGCCGTGACGCGGAACTCGCCGTAATAATCCTCCACCTCGCGGCGGAGCAGCTTGATGCGGTGCTGCGCGCGCTCCAGCCGCTTGGTGGTGCGCACGATGCCGACATAGTCCCACATGAAGCGGCGGATCTCGCGCCAATTGTGCTGGACGATCACTTCTTCGTCCGAATCGGTGACGCGGCTCTCGTCCCAAGGGCGGATCGGCGGGGGTGCCGGCATCTCGTCGAAATGACGGGTGATGTGCCCGGCGGCGGCCTCGCCGAACACGAAGCATTCGAGCAGCGAGTTGGAGGCGAGGCGGTTGGCGCCGTGCAGGCCCGATTGCGTGCACTCGCCCGCCGCATAGAGGCCGGGCAGGTCGGTGCGGCCCTTCAGGTCCACGATGATGCCGCCGCAGGTGTAGTGCTGTGCCGGCACCACGGGGATCGGATCGGTGGTGATGTCGATGCCGAGCGTCAGCAGCTTTGAATAGATGGTCGGGAAATGCTGCTTCACGAACTCCGGCGGCTGGTGGCTGATGTCGAGGTGGACGTAGTCCAAACCGAGCCGCTTGATCTCATGGTCGATCGCGCGCGCCACGATGTCGCGCGGCGCCAGCTCCTCGCGGGGATCGAAATCCGGCATGAAGCGGTGCCCCGCGCCCGGCACACCCGGCGGCAGCTTGAGCCGCCCGCCCTCGCCGCGCATCGCCTCGGTGATCAGGAAATTCTTGACCTCGAGGTTCCACAGGCAGGTCGGGTGGAACTGCATCATCTCCATGTTGGAGACGCGCGCACCCGCCCGCCACGCCATGGCGATGCCGTCCCCGGTCGCGCCGCGCGGGGCGGTGGAATAGAGATAGGTGCGCCCCGCGCCGCCGGTGGCGAGGATCGTCGCCTTGGCCGTGAACAGCTCGACCTGGCCGTTGCGCCGGTTGAGCGCATAGACGCCCCATACGTGGCCGTTGCCGAGATAGCGCTCGCCATGGCGCGAGGTGGCGAGGTCGATCACCGCCATGTCGGGGATCAGGGTGATGTTGGGGTGCGCGACCGCGGCTTTCTCCAGCGCGACCTGTACGGCGTGGCCGGTGGCGTCGTCGACATGGGCGATGCGGCGGTGGCTGTGCCCGCCTTCGCGGGTGAGGTGGAGGGCATTGCCTTCCTGGTTGAACGGCACGCCGAGCTGCACCAGCCGCTCGATCGCGGCCGGCGCGCCCTCGATCACGAATTCCACGGTGGCGCGGTCGTTGAGGCCGGCGCCGGCGATCATCGTGTCCTCTATATGATTCTCGAAGCTGTCGCCTTCCTCCAGCACGGCGGCGATGCCACCCTGCGCCCAGTTGGTCGATCCTTCCGAAAGCCCGCCCTTGGCGAGCACCGCCACCTGGAAGCGTTCGGCGAGACTCAGCGCGGCGGTCAGCCCCGCCGCGCCCGATCCGACGATGACGACGTCGAACGGCCTCGTCGCCATCTCAGGCGGCGGCCTTGTCGGAGGTGAGACTGAGGAACACGTCTTCCAGATCGGCCTCGCGGGTGGAGACATCGACCACGCTGTAGCCCGCGCCGTTCAATGCGGTCAGCACCTCGCCGGCATTCACCTTGCCCTTGTGGTACGTGATCGCGATCACCCGGTCGCCCTTGAGCTCGGCCTTCTCGAAGATGGGGGAATCGGGGGCGGTCGCGATGTCGCGATCGAGCGTCACCTCGACCACCTTTTCCTGCGCCTTGGAAAGCAGCTGCGGCGTCGGTTCGTTGGCGATCAGGCGACCGTGGTTGATGATCGCGATGCGATCGCACAGCTCCTGCGCCTCCTCCAGATAGTGCGTCGTCAGCACCACCGTCGTGCCGCGCTCGTTGAGCTCGCGCACATAGGCCCAGAGCTGCTGGCGCAGCTCGATGTCGACGCCGGCGGTCGGCTCGTCGAGCACCAGCACCGGCGGATTGTGGACCAGCGCCTTGGCAACCAGCAGCCGCCGCTTCATGCCGCCCGACAGCGTGCGGGCATAGGCATCGGCCTTGTCCTCGAGGTGGACGGCGCGCAGCAGCTCCATCGTCCGGCGCTCGGGCTTCGGGATACCGTAGAGGCCGGCATAGATTTCCAGCGTCTCGCGGGGGCTGAAGAAGGGATCGAACAGGATCTCCTGCGGCACGATGCCGATCGAGCGCTTGGCGTTGCGCGGGTGCTCGTCGATGTCGAAGCCCCAGATCTCGGCGTTGCCGCCGGTCTTGTTGACGAGGCCGGCGAGGATGTTGATCAGCGTCGACTTGCCCGCGCCGTTCGGCCCCAGCAGCCCGAATATCTGGCCCCGCGGCACGTCGAAGCTGACGCCGTGGAGCGCGATCTTGCCGCCGGCATAGGTCTTCCGGAGATTGTCGATGCGGATGGCGGCTTCGGTCATGTCCGCGCAGATAGTCCGTACGGCGCCGTGCCGCTAGGGGCGCATTCGTTTGCTGCGGCACCGGCCGGCTCCAAGACCGAGGTCGTTAACCCTTCCCCTTCACGAGTCGTTAGGCATTTGCGGCGATCATTACGGTCATGACCCAGGCCGCCCTCCCCAGCTTCGCCCGTCGCTCGCGCTTCGCGTTTGCCGCCGCCGTGCTGCTCGCGCTGCTCGTCACCGTGGTCGAGGTGCCGCATGCGACACCGGTCGCGGCCAAGGCGTCCGCGCTCATCGCCTGATTGATCCGGGGCAGGCCGCTTGCTATGCGGCGGATCGTGAGCAACCAACCGCCCGAAACCATCCGCGTCACCGCCTCGCGCGTCATCTGCGACGGCGCGAGCGACATTCCCACCGGCGCCGCGCTCGGCCATCCGCGCGTGTTCCTTGAGATCGACGAGTCGGGCTTCGTCGAATGCGGCTATTGTGATCGCCGCTTCGTGCTGGCCGGCGGCCCGGCGGATCGTTCGGAAGCCGCCTGATCCTTTGACGTGCGTGTGCCCGCGCCTATATCGGCGGGCATGACCAGTCTTTCCGATCCCCGCTCCTTCCTCTACCGCGACGGGCTGGACCCGGATGCGGCGCAGCGCCTCGCGGCGACCACGCTGGGCGCCTGCGACGATGGCGAGCTCTACTTGCAATATCTCGCGTCCGAGAGCTTCGGCTTCGACGACGGCCGGCTGAAGACTGCCGACTTCAATACACAGTCTGGCTTCGGCCTGCGCGGCGTCTCGGGCGAGACCACCGCCTTCGCCCATGCCAACGAAATCAGCGAGCGCGCCATCCTGCGCGCCGCCGAGACGATGCGGCTGCTCGATCCCGCCAAGGGGCAGAAATCGGCTCCCCCGGCACGCACCAACCGCCATCTCTACGGCGAGGCGAACCCGCTCGATCTGGTGCCGTTCGCGAAGAAGGTCGATCTCTGCCAGCGCATCGATGCCATGGCCCGCGCCCGCGATCCGCGCGTGGCGCAGGTCTCGGTCGGCCTGTCGGGCACGTGGAGCGTCGTCGAGATCGTGCGGCCCGACGGTTTCCTTGCCACCGACGTGCGCCCGCTGGTGCGCCTCAACGTCTCGATCGTGGCCGAGCAGAACGGCAGGCGCGAGGCGGGCTTCTTCGGGCTGGGCGGCCGCTATCTCTACGACCGCCTGTTCGAGACCGCGACGTGGGAGCGCGCGATCGACGAGGCGCTGGCGCAGGCCTTGGTCAATCTCGAGGCGGTGGCGGCGCCGGCCGGCGAGATGACCGTGGTGTGCGGCCCCGGCTGGCCCGGCGTGCTGCTCCACGAGGCGATCGGCCACGGGCTCGAAGGCGATTTCAACCGCAAGGGCTCGTCGGCCTTCTCGGGCCGCATCGGCGAGCGGGTGGCGGCGCCCGGCGTCACCGTGATCGACGACGGATCGATCGGCGAACGGCGCGGCTCGCTGTCGATCGACGACGAGGGCACGCCGACCCAAGCCAATATCCTGATCGAGGACGGCATCCTAAAGGGCTATATGCAGGATCGCCTCAACGCCCGCCTGATGGGCGTGCCTGCCACCGGCAACGGCAGGCGGGAGAGCTTCGCCCATGCGCCGATGCCGCGCATGACCAATACCTTCATGCTGGGCGGCCAAGACGATCCGGCCGGGATCCTCGGGCGGGTGAAGACCGGCATCTACGCCAAGAGCTTCGGCGGCGGGCAGGTGGATATCACGTCCGGCAAGTTCGTCTTCTCCTGCACCGAGGCGTACCGGATCGAAAACGGCCAGCTTGGGCAGCCCATCAAGGGCGCGACCCTGATCGGCGACGGACCCTCCGTGCTCACCCGCGTGCAGGCGATCGGCAACGACATGGCACTGGACGAGGGCATCGGCATCTGCGGCAAGGGCGGGCAGTCGGTGCCGGCCGGCGTCGGCCAGCCGACCCTGCTGATCGACCGCCTCACGGTGGGCGGCACGGCCTCGGCCTGATGGCGCTGGTCGAAATCGAGACCTTTCCGAACGCGATGATCGCCGAAATCGCGCGCGCCCGGCTCATGGCGGAGGGGATCGAGGCGGTGCTGTTCGACGGCGGTGTCGCCAGCATCGGCCTGGGCGGGCTGATGCCGGCGCGATTGATGGTGCCGGAAGCGGACGAGGCGCTGGCGCTCAGGTTGCTGTCGCCCGAAGCCTAGCCCCGAGGTCGAAGCGGCTCTTTCACGCCGAGCAGCAGCAGATAAAGCCAGCCTAGCACGATGAACGCCGCGCTCAGGACGAGCGCGGATTGCACGAGGCTGAGCCGGCGATCGGATTGCGCGTCCATCTGTGCGATGCTTATGCCGGATTTCCGTTGCAAGCAATATGCTTGCCTAAAAAAGCAGCAGTTCTTTCGAACTGCCTAAGAGTCGGGCGATCGTTTCGCCCACGATTCATGTTGCGCCGCAGAATAAGGCGGATTCGTTACTTGGCACGCCTCTTGCGAATGTTCCTCGGGAGCAAAAGCAGGGAGGCGGCATGAAACTGATCATAGCCATCATCAAGCCATTCAAGCTGGACGAGGTGCGCGAGGCACTTTCGGGCATCGGCGTCGCGGGTATGACCGTGACCGAGGTCAAGGGCTTCGGCCGGCAGAAGGGCCAGACCGAAATCTACCGCGGTGCGGAATATTCGACGAACATGGTGCCGAAGATCAAGATCGAGGTCGCGTGCGGCTCCGATCTGGCGGGCCGCGTCGTGGAGGCGATCCAGCAGGCGGCCAATACCGGCGCGATCGGCGACGGCAAGATCTTCGTCCTCGATCTCGCGCAGGCGGTCCGCATCCGCACCGGCGAAATCGACGAAACCGCGCTGTGAGGGAAGGGGGAACCATGAAGCTTTCGACCAAGATATTGGCCGGGCTGGGAGCTGTCGGCGCCGCCGCTCTGCTCACCCACCCCGCCTTCGCGCAGGCGGCGGCTGCCGCCGCTCCGGCGCCCGCGCCGACAATCGCCACCGCGTCGCTCACCAACATGAACAAGGGCGACAACACCTGGATGCTCGTCTCCACCCTGCTGGTGCTGATGATGTCGATCCCGGGCCTTGCGCTGTTCTACGGCGGCCTCGTCCGCACCAAGAACATGCTGTCGGTGCTCACCCAGGTGCTGATGATCGTCTGCATGGTCGGCGTGATCTGGGTGTGCTGGGGCTATTCGGAGACCTTCACCAGCTTCAGCCCGTTCGTGGGCAACCCCTTCACCAAGCTCTTCCTGAAGGGCGTGGACTCGAACGCCGCGGCCGCGACCTTCTCCAACGGGGTCTACATCCCGGAGCTCACCTACGTCCTCTTCCAGATGACGTTCGCGATGATCACGCCGGCCTTGTTCATCGGCTCGGTGGCGGAGCGCATCAAGTTCTCGCCGCTGATGCTGTTCGTGGCGCTCTGGGTGACCTTCGTCTACTTCCCGATCGCCCACATGGTGTGGTGCTGGGATGGGCCTGACGCCTTCGCCGCCGCCGCTCTGAAGGGCCAGGCCGCGATCGACGCCGTCTCCGCCGACTCCGGCTACCTCTTTAACAAGGGCGCGCTGGACTTCGCCGGCGGCACCGTCGTGCACATCAACGCCGGTATAACAGGCCTCGTCATGTGCCTGATGCTCGGCAAGCGCCTCGGCTACCCGAACGAGCCGATGCCGCCGCACTCGCTGACCATGACCATGATCGGCGCCTCGCTGCTGTGGGTGGGCTGGTTCGGCTTCAACGCCGGCTCCAACCTCGAAGCCTCGTCGATCGCCTCGGTCGCCTTCATGAACACCATGATCGCCACCGCCGCCGCCGGCCTCTCCTGGCTGCTCGTCGAGCAGGCCGTGAAGGGCAAGCCTTCGCTGCTCGGCGCCGCCTCGGGTGTCGTCGCGGGCCTCGTCGCCGTCACCCCCGCCTCGGGTTACGCCGGCACGATGGGCTCGGTGATCCTGGGCCTGATGGTCTCGCCGATCTGCTTCTTCTTCGTCACCGTGGTGAAGTCGAAATTCGGCTACGACGACTCGCTCGACGTGTTCGGCGTGCACTGCATCGGCGGCATCACCGGTGCGATCATGACCGGCATCCTCGACGCCCCGTCCTTCGGCGGCCAGGGCATCGCGGACTACACGACCAAGCCGGGCACCATGGTCGCGGGCACCTACGACATGGTGAGTCAGGTCATCACGCAGATCGAGGCGGTGGCCATCACCCTCGTCTGGTCGGGCGTCGGCGCCGCCATCCTCTTCTTCGTGATCGACAAGGTATGGGGCTTCCGGGTCACCCCCGAGGTCGAGCATGAGGGCCTCGACATCGCCGAGCACGGCGAGCGGGCCTACCACTACTAAGAGCTTCCTCCTGCGAAGAGCCTGGGCCGGCGGGGCAACCTGCCGGCCTCTTTTTGTTGGGCCTCAGGCGCCGGCGCGATGCGTCCGCATCGCTTGGCTATCCTCCCGCGCCTCCCGCGCCTGCGCGCGGTCCGGGCGCGCGTTCGCGCTTGCGGACCCTGCGGGTCAAAGCCGCACTGCACCGTTGCTATTTGCTCAGTTCTTCGGTCGCAGGCTCTCGATCATCGGTATTAGGCCGGAGACATCGTAGCCGGCATTGGCCGCCTTCGCCGCGATCTCGGACGGTTCGTCGCCCGCCGCGCCGCGCGCCAGCGACCAGAGGTAAGTGGAGCGCGTGCCCGATCGGCAGAAGGCGAGCACCGGCCCCGGCCCGGCGAGCGCCGCTGTCATCGCCTCGACCTGATCCATCGAGAAGCCCGAATGATCGACCGGGATGTGCACATAGCCCAGCCCCGCCGCCTTCGCCGCCGCGCCGATCTCGGCGGCGGTCGGCTGGCCGGCCTGCTCGCCGTCGGGGCGGTTATTGATGATCGTGCGGATGCCTTCTGCCTGCGCTTCCGCGACCTCTTCCACGCTGATCTGCGGGGAGACCGCGATCGTCTCGTCGAGCCATTTAGCCATTGGCAACCTCGCTATCCTAGGGTCGCGCCGGGGTAGCGCATCGGCTGCGGGCTTATGCCCGATTCGGCCTGAGGGAAACCCATGCTCGAAACCGGGCTCTCGCTTACCGGCCTCGGCGTCGCCACCGTGCTGCTGCCGTTCATGACACTCTGGGTCTGCTATGTCGGGCTCCACATGCCGACGTGGCTGATCGAGAATCTCGCCTGGGACCGCAAGCTGAGGCTGCTGCCACTGGCTTTGGTGCACATGGGGCTGCTGCTTGGGCTGATTGCGGTGGCGGGTCGATTCCTGCCCGGCGGCATAACCTTGCTCGCGATGCCGTTCATGGCGCTCTTCATCTGGTGCGAGTGGCTGCGGCGTGAGCGGGCGCTGATCTAGCCTCGCCAGTTCCGCAGCACCTCAAGGAAGGCATCGCCATAGGCCTCGCGCTTGGCCTCGCCGACGCCGGTGACCTGCGACAGGCCGGCGAGCGTCGTCGGATGCAGCCCGGCCATCTCGCGCAGCGTCGAATCGTGGAAGATCACGTAGGGCGGCACGCCGCGTTCCTTCGCGATCTCGCGCCGTCTCGCGCGCAGCGCCTCGAACAGCGGATCGTGCGGATACTCCTCCTGCGCGGCGCGCTTGCGCCGCCGTTCGCGCTTGGGCTGGACGACGAGGCCGACCGATTCCTCGCCCTTCAGGATCGGCCGCGCGGAGGGGCCGAAGGAGAGCCCGCCATAATCGTCCGCCCGCAACGCATCGCGCGCGATCAGCACGCGGGCGACGGGGCGGACCAGCTTCAGCTCCTCCTCGTCTGCGATGCCGAAGACGGAGAGGCGGTTGTGGCCGTTGCTGATCACCTTGTCGGTGTCGCGCCCCGCCAGCACGTCGATCAGGTGGCCGACGCCGAAGCGCATCTCGGTGCGGAAGGCGGCGGAGAGCAGTTTCCGCGCGACCGTCGTCACGTCGACCGTGGCGGGCGGCGAGAGGCAATTGTCGCAATTGCCGCACGTGGTGGCCGGATGCTCGCCGAAATGGCGGAGCAGCACGGCGCGGCGGCACTCGCTCGTCTCGACCAGTTGCGCCAGGGCATTGAGCCGCGTCCGCTCGCCGGCGACGCGGGCATCGTCCACCTCGCCGAGCCTTTTGCGGGCGCGTGCGAAATCCTCCGCACCCCAGAAGAGCTGAGCCACCGCCGGCTCGCCGTCGCGCCCCGCGCGGCCGGTCTCCTGATAATAAGCCTCGATCGACTTGGGCAGGCCGGCATGCGCGACGAAGCGGACGTCGGGCTTGTCGATGCCCATGCCGAAGGCGATGGTCGCCACCATCACCATGTCCTCGGAGGCCACGAAGTCGCGCTGGTTCTTCGCGCGGACCGCCGGATCGAGGCCGGCATGATAGGCGCGTGTCGGCCGCCCCGCCTCGGCGATCTGGGCGGCGAGTCGCTCGGTAGCGTCGCGGGTGGGGGCATAGACGATGCCCGCGCCCTCCTGCTCGGCGATGAAGGCCTTGAGCTGCTGGGCGAGGCCGTCGCGCGGGCTGATGCGATACTGGATGTTGGGGCGGTCGAAGCCGGCGACGATCAGCCCGTCCTGCGGCAATCCGAGCTGCTGGAGGATATCGGCGCGGGTATGCTCGTCGGCCGTCGCGGTGAGCGCGAGGCGGGGCACTTGCGGAAAGGCATCGAGCAGCGGGCGGAGCAGGCGGTAATCGGGGCGGAAATCGTGCCCCCATTCGCTGACGCAATGCGCCTCGTCGATCGCGAACAGCGAGAGCTCGGTCAGGCGCAGCAGCTCGCGGAAGCCGGGATTGGAGGCCCGCTCGGGCGCCACGTAGAGCAGGTCCAGCTCGCCTTCGCGGAAGCGGCGCATCGTCTCGTCGCGATCGGAATCGGCGGAGGTGAGCGTCGCGGCATGAATGCCGAACGCCTCGGCGGAGCGCACCTGGTCGTGCATCAGTGCGATCAGCGGCGAGATCACCACTGCGGTGCCGCGCCGCGCCAGTGCGGGCAGCTGGTAGCAGAGCGACTTGCCCGCGCCCGTCGGCATCACAGCCAGCGTGCCGTCGCCCGCCATCACGCGTGCCACCACCCGCTCCTGCACGCCGCGGAACGCCGGGAAACCGAAGGTCGTGCGCAGGATATCGAGGGGATCGGCGGGCATCGAAACCGGGTTAGCGTGCAGCGCCGGGGCCGTCACCCCGCCAAGTTGGACTTAGACCACGCCAAGCGAAGCTGACTGGCGTGCGCAACCGGCGCGCCCTAGATTTCGCGACATGATCAAGTCGCTTGCGTATCCGCTCTTCGCCGTCGCCCTGCTGGCGAGCCCCGCCACCGCCGTCCCGCAGGCGCCGCGCATCTCGGCCGCGACGGTCAACGATCTGCCCCAGCCGTTGCCTTTCCCTTATGACGAGCAGGCCGACGCGCAGGCCGCCGTCGCCAAGGCCAGGGCGCAGGCGAAGCGGGAGCACAAGCGCCTGCTGATCGATCTGGGCGGCAACTGGTGCCTCGATTGCCGCGTGCTTGCGGGGATCATGGAGCTGCCCGAACTCCAGCCCTTCCTCGACCGGCATTTCGTGATCGTGAAGGTGGATATCGGCCGGTACGACAAGAATGGCGACATCGCCGGCCACTACGGCATCGCCGGCCGCCTCGACGGCGTGCCTGCGCTGCTCGCCGTCGATCCGGTGCGCGACCGGTTGCTCAACCGCGACAAATTGTTCGCGCTCGCCGATGCGCGCCACATGACGCCGCAGGGGTTGGCCGACTGGCTGGCGCAATGGGCCGCCTGATCAGTAGAGCAGGTTCGTCACCAAGCCCTTGTCGGCCTTGCGGGTCAGCCGGACCGCGCGTCGCGCGAAATCGATCGAGACGCGATCGAACGCCTGCATGATGTCCATGCCGAGCAGCATCGCCGGCTTCTGCGTCAACCCGAAACGATCGAACACATGCGCGTCGTCGAAGGCGATCACGACGTTGGACATGTGCAGATCGCCGAGCCTCAGCTCGTTGATCGGCGCATAGCTGGCGACGATCTTCTGGCCGGTCACGTCGGTGATCGTGACATCCTTCGGATCGGCGCGCTTGCGGCGCACCAGCTTCTCCTTCAGCGTCATGTTGCCGAGCGTGACCATGCTGCCGGTATCGACGATCGCAAAGATCTTCTGCCCCGCCGCATCGGCATCGGCGAGGACGAGCTGACCAAAGCGGCTTCGGGCGGTGACGACGATCTCGCCATCGGCGGCAGGCGACACGTATTTGTCGGCGGGTTCCACCGACATGGCGTGGCGGACGAGATCGATCACCACCTTCTTGCCCTGCAGCGTGTCGATGCCGAGGATTCCCGCACCGCCGAGATTGGCCTCGTCCAGCACCGGCGCGGTGAGCTCCTTGGCGGGCAGCGCGCCGACATAGAGCGAATCGATGTGCACGGCGGGCACCTGCGCCTCGCCGCCGACGCTGTGCAGCGGGACGGTGCCGGCGGACGGCAAGCCGAGCTCAGCGGCGAGCGCGCTGGAGACGACGGTGCGCGTCGCACCACTGTCGACGATGAAGCGAAACGGACCCTTGCCGTTGATCAGCACCGGCACCGTCATCCGCGTGTCGACCTCGCGCAATTTGACGGCGGTGCTGGCGGGTGCGCCGGGCAGGGTGCTGGAATCGACCGGAAGCGGCGACGGCAGGCTGGCCGGATCGAGCGCCGACGGAGCGGAGGGCGCCGGCGCGGCCGGGGGCGGGGCGGCCGATGCCGCCTGGAGCAGAGCGAGCAGGCCCGCCAAGGTCGTCGATGTCGCCACAGCACCCCTCCTGCTGTTTTAGGGGGATGCTACGCCGGTTGTCGCCGCGATCAAGCGGCCCGTCTCATTCCGCCGCCAGCGCCTCGCCGGCTTCGCGCTCCGCCGCCTGGCGCGCCCACATCTCGGCGTAGAGGCCGTCGCGCGCCATCAGGGCCGCATGGGTACCGCGCTCAATTACGCGCCCCGCTTCCAGCACGATGATCTGGTTGGCGTCGACGATGGTCGAGAGGCGGTGGGCGATGGTGATTGTGGTGCGCCGCGCCGAGACGGCGCCCAGCGTATCGAGGATCTCCGCCTCGGTGCGGCTGTCGAGCGCGCTGGTCGCCTCGTCGAGGATCAGCAGCGGCGGGTCCTTGAGCAGGGTGCGCGCGATCGCGACGCGCTGCTTCTCGCCGCCGGAGAGCTTGAGCCCGCGCTCGCCGACTTCGGACTCGTAGCCCTGCGGCAGGATATCGATGAAGCGGTCGATCGCGGCGCCCTTGGCGGCGGCTCGGATATCCTCCGCCGTCGCACCGGCGCGGCCATAGCCGATATTGTAGCCGATCGTGTCGTTGAACAGCACCGTGTCCTGCGGGACGATGCCGATCGCCGCGCGCAGCGACGCCTGCGTGACGTGGGCGATATCCTGCCCGTCGATCGTGATCCGTCCGCCGGAGAGATCGTAGAAGCGGTAGAGCAGCCGCGCGATCGTCGACTTGCCCGCGCCCGAAGGCCCGACGATGGCGAGCGTGCTGCCGGCGGGCACGTCGATGTCGATCCCGTTGAGGATCGACCGCTCGTTCTCATAGCCGAACCGCACGTCCTCGAAGCGGACATGGCCGTCACCGACGACCAGCGGTCGCGCATCGGGCGCGTCCACCACCTCGGCAGCGGTGTCGACCAGGTCGAACATCGCGGCCATGTCGATCAGGCCCTGGCGGATCGTGCGATAGACCATGCCGAGCATGTCGAGCGGGCGGAACAGCTGGGTCAGCTGCATCTGCACGAACGCCAGCTGGCCGGCGGTGAAGCGGCCGTGGCTCCAGCCCCAGACCACGTAGGCGAGGCCGAAAGCGAGCATCAGGTTGGTGATCAGCGCCTGCCCGATGTTGAGCCAGGCAAGCGAATTTTCCGATTTGGTCGCCGCATCGGCATAAGCGATCATCGCCTTCTCGTAGCGCGTGGCCTCGCGCTCCTCGGCGTTGAAATATTTGACGGTCTCGAAATTGAGCAGCGAATCCACCGCATGCGCGACGGCGCCGGTATCGAGATCGTTCATCCGTGTGCGCAGCGACGCGCGCCAGTCGGTCACGGCGCGGGTGAACCAGATGTAGGCGCCCACCATCACCAGCGTGGTCGCGACCAGCAGCACGCCGAACTTGGTCAGGAAGATGCCGAGGACGATGACCAGCTGCAGCACCGTCGGCGCGATATTGAACAGCATGAAATAGAGCATCGTGTCGATGCTCTTGGTGCCGCGTTCGACCACCTTGGTGACCGCGCCGGTCCGCCGCTCGAGATGGAAGCGCAGCGAGAGCTGGTGGAGATGGCGGAACACGGTCGCCGCCAGCCGGCGGGTGGCATCCTGCCCGACCTTCTCGAACACTGCGTTGCGCAGATTGTCGAACAGCGTCGAGCAGAAGCGGGCGGCGGCATAGCCGGCGACGAGCAGGATGATCAGCGTCGCCGCGCTCGCCTTCGCGTGGCCGCCCATGCCGTCGATCGCCGCCTGGAAGGCGTAAGGCGCGCCGAAAAACTGGACGAGTGTCGAGGCGACGACGAGCAGCAGCGCCACGACGATGCGGAGCCGAAGCATCGGAGCGTCGGCGGGCCAGAGATAGGGCAGGAAACGGCGGAGCAGGGCGAAGCCGGCCTCCCGGCTCACCTGCGTTCCGCCCGGCAGGTCGGGTGGCATGGTCGCAACATAGGTGGCGCCGGCGATTTGGCCAATGGCACCGCCAAATGTTCGGCTTGTCGCAGGCGCCCTGAAAATATCACGGAGAATTGGCGTTTTGCGCGGCGCATTCGCAAGATTTACGCAACGCCTTCTCGACGATCTGCGCTAACTGTCGGGAATCCGCCATTTCCTGAACTTGGCACGCCCCCTGCAAACGTAACGGCATCCCGCCGATCACCGGCGGAAACGCACACTCAGGAGACAGAAAATGTTCAGCTTCAACCTTTCGTCCGTCCGTGACACCGTCGTTTCGGCCACTGCTGCCATGGTCTGCTCGGCCGTCCTGGTCGCCGCCGCCGTCCTGCCCGCCACCTCGGCGAGCGCCGCGCTGTTCCACTTCTAACTCTTGTGGAACGGAGACCGTTCATGTCCCATCGTTTCGTGATCGATCGGCGCCGCGGGCTGTGGCTCGGCGTATGCCGGGGCTTCGCGGACTGGTCCGGCACCGATGTCGGCCTCGTCCGCGCCGCTCTGGTGCTGCTGACCATCCTCGGCCTCGGCCTGCCGGGCATCGTCGCCTACGTGCTGATCGGCTGGCTGGCGGGCGTGCGCTGAACGGCGCAGCCCGCCCCTTGCGGTCGCCCCTCCGCCCGACGACATTCCCCCTCATGACCGATGCCATCGCCGACGTTCCGCGCGTGCGCGCCCTGCTGCTGGAGTCCGCGCGGGCCGGTGAGGCGATCAGCTATTCCTCGATCCTCAACCTGCTCGGCCACCGTTTCACCCGCCCCAAGATGCGCGCGCTCTGCAAGACGCTCGACGTCATCGACGAGGCAGGGCGTGCGGCCGGCGAACCCGAGCTTGCCGTACTGGTCGTTCGCGAATCGGACGGTCTGCCGGGGCAGGGCTGGTGGGCTGGCGCGCAGGCCTTCATCCGTGGCTATGACGGTCCGTGGGAAGGACCAAGGGCGACGGCCTTCGTCAGATCCCTGCAAAGCGAAGCCTTCGCCTACTGGCAGGATCGCTGAGTCGCCCCTTGCATCCTGCACTGCGCTTGTTGTACGATCGTGCAGCAACCGGAGGGCGGGAATGGCCGAAGCGGCGACCCACATCGCGAACGACCCTGATGAGGGCTGGAGCCTGCCTGCCTGGACCTATTCGGACCCGGAATTCTTCGAGGCCGAGGTCGCCCGCGTCATCCGCCCGTCCTGGCAGATTGTCTGCCACGTCAGCGACGTGCCCAACCAGGGCGATTTCCATACGCTCGATTATATCGGCGAGAGCGTCGTCGTAGTGCGCGGCCGCGATGGCGCCCTCAACGCCTTCACCAACGTCTGCCGCCATCGCGGCGCACGCTTGCTCGACGGGCCTTCGGGCTGCGCGAAGAAGCTCGTCTGCCCCTATCACGCCTGGACCTATGATCTCGATGGCCGCCTGGCCGGCCTGCCGATGCGCGAGACCTACGCCATGGACATGGCCGATCACGGCCTGAAGACCGTCGATCTGGAGGTTTGGCGCGGCTTCGTCTTCGTGCGGCTGGAGGATGACGGCGGCCCGTCGGTCGCGAGGATGATGGCCCCTTATGAGGCGGAGGTGGAGCCCTATCGCTTCGAGGATCTGCGCGCTTTCGGCCGGGTGACGCTGCGCCCGCGCGCCGTGAACTGGAAGAATGTCGGCGACAATTATTCGGACGGCCTGCACATCGCCGTCGCCCACCCCGGCCTCAAGCGGCTGATGGGCAATGGCTACGGCGTCGAGGCCAGCGCGCATGTCGATAAGATGTGGGGGCCGATCCTCGACAAGCCCTCGGCCAACCCCTCCGAGCGCGCCTATCAGCATTTCCTGCCGAGCGTGCCGCACCTGCCGGCCGACCGGCAGCGGCTGTGGACCTATTTCAAGCTCTGGCCGAACATCGCCTTCGACATCTACCCGGATCAGGTCGATTTCATGCAGTGGCTGCCGGTCTCGCCGACGCAATGCCTGATCCGCGAGATCGCCTACGCGCTGCCGGATGAGCGGCGGAAGATGAAGGCGGCGCGCTACTGCAACTGGCGGATCAACCGGCAGGTGAATGCAGAAGACACCGTGCTGATCGAGCGCGTGCAGAGCGGCATGGCGTCCAAGAGCTTCACCGTCGGCCCGCTCAGCGAGCAGGAGGTCGCGCTGCGCAACTTCTGCCGCAAGATTCGTCATGCCATTCCCGAGGCGCGCCAGCACCGCCCGCCCACGCCCGGCTGGAGCCGGCGACCGAAGAGCATTTGAACGCAACATCAAACCCGTTCGGGCTGAGCCTGTCGAAGCCCTGTCCTTCTTTCTTCGAGCGTTGAAAGAAGAAGGGCAGCCCTTCGACAAGCTCAGGGCGAACGGGAGGAATTGGGAGTCGAGACACATGACCGGCAGGCGCTACGACGCGGTGATCATCGGCGGCGGCCATAACGGCCTCGTCTGCGCCTTCTATCTCGCGCGCGCCGGCAAGTCGGTGCGGGTGCTGGAGCGGCGGCACATCGTCGGCGGTGCTGCGGTAACCGAGGAATTCCACCCCGGCTTCCGCAATTCGGTGGCGAGCTACACGGTCAGTCTGCTCCAGCCCAAGGTCATCCGCGACATGAAGCTCGCCGGGCGCGGACTGCGCATCGTCGAGCGGCCGATCTCCAACTTCCTGCCGCAGCAGGACGGGCGCTACCTCAAGCTCGGCGGCGGGCTGGAGCGCACGCAGGCGGAATTCCGGAAGTTCTCGAGCCATGATGCCGAGACGCTGCCGGCTTATTACGAGACGCTCGACACGGTCGCCGACGTGCTGCGCGATCTGGCGCTGAAATCGCCGCCCAACATCGGCGACGGCATCGGCATGCTGATCGCGGCGGCGAAGCAGGGGCGGGGCCTCTCCAGGCTCAGCCTCGCGCAGCAGCGCGACGTGCTCGATCTCTTCACCAAGTCCGCGCGCACCTTCCTCGACGGCTGGTTCGAGAGCGAGGCGGTGAAGGCGGCGTTCGGTTTCGACGCGGTCGTCGGCAACTTCGCCTCGCCCGACACGCCGGGATCGGCCTACGTCCTGCTCCACCACGTCTTCGGCGAAGTGAACGGCAAGAAGGGCGCGTGGGGCCACGCCATCGGCGGCATGGGCGCGATCACCCAGGCGATGCGGCAGGCGTGCGAGGAGGCCGGCGTCGAGATTACCACCGATGCGGCGGTCGAGCAGGTGCTGGTCGATGGCGAGCGCGCCGTAGGCGTGCGACTGGTGGGCGGTGCCGAGGTGTTCGGCAAGGCGATCGTCTCCAACGTCGGCCCGCGTCTGCTTTACGACAGGCTGATCGCGGAGGGCGACCTGTCGGCCGAATTCCGCCGCCGTGTGAAGGGCTTCAAGGTCGGCTCCGGCACCTTCCGGATGAACGTTGCGCTCTCCGAGCTGCCGCGCTTCACCAGCCTTCCCGAGGCGGGCGAGCATCACCAGTCTGGCATCATCATCGCGCCGACGCTCGACTACATGGACCGCGCCTACACCGACGCCAAGCAGACCGGCCTATCGAAGGCGCCGATCGTCGAGATGCTGATTCCCTCGACGGTGGACGACAGCCTCGCGCCCGCCGGGAGCCATGTCGCCAGCCTCTTCTGCCAGCAGTTCGCGCCGGAGCTGCCCGACGGCCGCTCGTGGGACGATGCGCGCGAGGAGGGGGCCGACCTGATCATCGATACGGTCGAGAAGTGGGCGCCGGGCTTCAAGGCCTCGGTGATCGCGCGGCAGATCCACTCGCCGCTCGATCTGGAGCGCAAGTTCGGGCTCGCCGGCGGCGACATCATGCACGGCAACATGAGCCTCGATCAGCTCTGGTCGGCGCGCCCGATCCTCGGCCACGGCGCCTATCGCGGCCCGCTCAAGGGGCTCTACATGTGCGGCGCGGGCACCCACCCGGGCGGCGGCGTCACCGGTGCGCCGGGCCATAATGCCGCGCGCGAGATCCTGGCGGACGGCGGCCTGTGGCGCCGGATGACGCGCGCGGCCTGAACCTCAGCTTTCGGACGCGCTCACCCGCCGTTCAAGCCCGGCAGGGCAAGGCCTCCATGGCGGGGACATGGAGGAGTGCGTCATGAACAGGAGCCATTATCTCGTCGCCGTGCTGGCGATCACGCTAGGCGCGGGTGCCGCGTCCGCGCAGGGCCGCTGGGTGCCGGGCCATTGGGACTGGGCGGGCGGCCGCCCTGGAGACGCGCGCGGCTACGATCTGCGCGGGCCGGGCGTGCCGATCCTGTTCCCCGAACTGCGCGACACGCCGCGCGGCCGCGCCTTCGTGCTGCGCAACTTCGATATGCGCCACGATGGCTTCATCACCCCGCGCGAGGCGCGGGCCGCCAACCGCGCCTTCGCCGAGGCGGTGCCCGATCGCCGGGGCTTCGACTGGGCGGTGGTCGATGCCGCGCCGCCGGCTCCGCCGCCCCCCTACATCTCCACGGGCCGGCCGGGGCCGTGGGATCGCGGCGCGATGCGAGAATACCATTTCCGCGACACGCCCGAAGGCGCGCGGATGACGCTGCAGGAGGACGTGCTGTTCCAGACCGACAGCGCGGTGCTCCGCCCGCATGCGATCGACAAGCTGCAGGCGCTCGCTGGCTATCTGCGCGACAACGAGGGCGTCCGCGTCGCGATCGACGGCTACACCGATTCGCGCGGGACGGACGAGCACAACCAGGGTCTTTCGGAGCGCCGCGCCGATGCCGTGCGCGATGCCTTCGACCAGATGGGCGTCACCGAGGCGCGCTTCCGCGTGCGCGGCCATGGCGAGAACGATCCGGTCGCGACCAATTCCACCGCCGACGGGATGCGTCTCAACCGCCGGGTGGAGGTGACGCTGCTGGGGCGCAGAGCGAGCGAGTTCGAGTAAGCCACCCACCTCATCCTCCCCCTGGCGGGGGAGGATGAATATTAGCGTCGAGCCGCGCTAAGCCACAGCGCTCTGCCGCATCGGTAGTTTCCAGCGTCCAAGCTCCTCGTGCCAGGTGCGGCCGTGCCAGCTGCGTACCAACACGAGCTCGTCGACCAGCCAGCTGATCCCGTCGATCGGCTGGACGCCGCCCGCGTCGCGATGGCCGTAGCCCAGCGTCACGTGGGGTGTCGGCGTCGCCTTGTCGGGCAGATCGAGCCCGTAGTGGCGTAGCATGTCGAGGATGTGGTTCTGCGCCTCCAACGCACCGACCAGCGGCTGGCTCGCCTTGAGCAGCGTATTGCGCGCGCTGGCGACCAGCTGGTCGAACACCACGCGGAAGGCGAAGGGCGGCACCGTCGCCATCACCCAGTGGGCCAATTGGATGCGGTAATCCTCGGGTACGTCGATCGCCGAGAGATTGGCGAGCGTGATGTGACGCCGCGCGGTGGATACCAGCCTCAGGCCCGGCAGCGCGGGTTCGATATCGTTGGACACGGCGAGATGATCGCCCACGCCTTCGGGGAGCATCGCGAACAGATAGAGGCGGGTATCCGGAGCATCAGGCATCGGGGCAGTCCCTCACGATTCCGTCCAGTCGCCGACAATGTTCTTTATTTGTTCCTATTTGTCAAGACTGGATATTGGCGCTACCCATGCGACGTTCCACCACGATGGAAGTTCCCATGCGCCAGCGCCGCCCAAGGTCCGATCGCCGCCGTGCCGCGCGTCGGGATGTCCTCGCCACGCTGGCGCTCGCCGGCGCGATCTTCGTGTCGATCCTGGCGCTGCCGGTCGGCAAGGTGCACGAGCGTGCCTGCGTCGCGATCACCCACGTCGCGGGCCGGCGGGTCCCGTGCGGGCTGTCGGAGCTGAACGTCACGCTCAGCTCCGATCGCAAACCCTTCATCTCGGTCTCGCTGACCCCGCTGAAGCTCTAGGCCTCAGCCGGCATAGGCCTTGATCAGGTCGAACAGGTAATCGCGGCCGGTATAGACCGCCTTCACCGCCTCATGCTCGTTGAGGCCGTGCGTGCCGTTGCCGTCCGGATCGCCATAGAGGCCGGGCGGGCCGTACACCGGGATGCCGATCTGTTCGAGGAACACGCCGTCGGTGGCGCCGGTCGACATCACCGGAATCAGCGGCACACCGGGATAATATTTCGCCAGCAGCTTCTCGGCCGGCTCCACGATCTTCGGATCGAGCGGCGGCGGCTTGGCGACCACGCCGCCGCGATCGTCCGTCAGCTTCACCGTCATGCGCGGATCGGCGATCACCGTCGCGAGCGTGTCGCGCACCTGTCGCGGCGAGGTGCCCGGGAAGATGCGGCAGTTGACGTTGGCCCCGGCGCGCTGGGGCAGCGCATTCTCGGCGTGGCCGCCGTCCAGCAGCGTCGCGACGCAGGTGGTGCGCAGCATCGAATGATAGCTGCGATCGGCGTTGAGCACCGCCTCGGCCTGCTTGTCGCCGGGATTCTTCGCGATCGCCATCATCGCCTTGCCGAGATCGTCGCCGCGCGCGGCACCCGCCCGCGCGAAATAGGTGCGGGTGGTGTCGGAGAGCTGGAGCGGGAAATCGTAGTCGCGCAGCTTGGCCAGCGCGTCGGCCAGCTCGTAGATGGCGTTGTCGCGGATCGGCACCGAGCTGTGGCCGCCGGGATTGGTCGCCTCGATCCGGTAATTGACCGCCAGCTTCTCGCCGACATGGAGATTGGCGATCAGCAGCTTGCCGTGCCCGTCGGTGCGTCCGCCGCCTCCCTCGTTGAGCGCGAACTCGGCGGCGATCAGGTCGGGCCTGTTCTGGCTGAGCCATTGCGCGCCGTTGAAGGCGGTGCTGGTCTCCTCGCCGCAGGTCAGCGCCAGCTTGATCGTGCGCCTGGGCCTGTACCCGCTTTCCTTCATGCGGATCAGGCTGTCGATCCAGATCGCGTCCATCGCCTTCATGTCGGCGCTGCCGCGGCCCCAGAAATAGCCCTTCTCTTCCACCATCTTGTACGGATCGCGCGTCCAGTCCTCGCGCTTGGCGGTGACGACGTCGATGTGCCCCAGCAGCAGCATCGGCTTCGCCGCCTTGTCCGTCCCCGGCAGCACGGCGACGAGGCCGCCCTCCTTGGGATGATCGGGCACCGAGAAGGGGGTGAGCTGATCGTCGGTGAAGCCCGCCTGCTTCAGATGCCTCGCCACCTTGGCGGCGAGCGCGGTGCAGTCGCCGGTGGTGATGCTCGTGTCGGTCTCCACCAGCTCCTGGTAGAGCGCGCGGAAACGGGTCTGGTCGGGGCGGAGCGGGATGTCCTGCGCGGCGACCGGCGTCGCCAGCATGGACGCCCCGAGCAGCATGCCGATGGTGCGGTTCATGTGATCTCCCTGCGCCCCCCCGGCGGCACGCAGAATGCACAAGCCGGCCGCCCGCGGAAAGCCGCATTTCTCTTTAGTTTCGCGTTCGTGATGCCTATATGATGGGCATGAACGATACCCCTGAGACGAACGACTACGGCGCCTCCTCGATCAAGGTGCTGAAGGGCCTCGATGCCGTGCGCAAGCGGCCCGGAATGTATATCGGCGACACCGACGACGGGTCCGGCCTTCACCACATGGTGTTCGAGGTTTCGGACAATGCCATCGACGAGGCGCTGGCCGGCCATTGCGACCGGGTGATCATCCAGCTGAATCCGGACGGCTCGGTTTCGGTCGAGGACAATGGCCGCGGCATTCCGACCGGCATCCACCCCGAGGAAGGCGTCTCGGCGGCCGAGGTCATCATGACCCAGTTGCATGCCGGCGGCAAGTTCGACAACACGTCCGAAAGCAACGCCTACAAGGTTTCAGGCGGCCTTCACGGCGTCGGCGTGTCGGTGGTGAACGCGCTCAGCGATTTCCTCGATCTCACCATCTGGCGGGACGGCGAGGAGCACTACATGCGCTTCAAGCGCGGCGATGCGGTCGATCCGCTCAAGGTGGTCGGCAAGGCCGAGGGCAAGCGCGGCACCCGCGTCACCTTCATGCCGTCCGCCGAGACCTTCAAGATCACCGAGTTCGATTTCGAGAAGCTGGAGCATCGCTATCGCGAGCTGGCGTTCCTGAACTCGGGCGTGCGCCTGTTCCTCGTCGACGCCCGCCATGCCGAGCGCAAGGAAGTCGAGCTTTACTATGAGGGCGGCATCGCGGCTTTCGTGAAATATCTCGATCGCACCAAGACCCCGCTGATGCCCGATCCGGTGGCGATCAACGGCCAGCGCGACGATGTCGGCATCGACGTAGCGCTGGAATGGAACGACAGCTATTACGAGCAGGTCCTCTGCTTCACCAACAACATCCCGCAGCGCGACGGAGGCACGCACCTCGCCGCGTTCCGGGCGGCGCTGACCCGCACGCTCAACAATTACGCCGAGAAATCAGGCGCGATGAAGCGCGAGAAGGTCACGCTCACCGGCGACGACATGCGCGAGGGGCTGACCGCGATCGTCTCGGTCAAGCTGCCCGATCCCAAGTTCAGCTCGCAGACGAAGGACAAGCTCGTCTCGTCCGAGGTGCGCCAGCCGCTCGAAAGCCTGATGGCCGACAAGCTCGCCGAATGGCTGGAGGAAAATCCCGGCCACGCCAAGACGATCATCCAGAAGATCATCGACGCCGCCGCCGCCCGCGAGGCCGCCCGCAAGGCGCGCGAGGCGAGCCGCAAGTCGGTGATGGGCGTGGCCTCGCTGCCCGGCAAGCTGGCCGACTGCCAGGAGAAGGACCCGTCCAAGTCCGAACTTTTCATCGTCGAGGGTGACTCGGCCGGAGGCTCCGCCAAGCAGGGACGCAACCGTCACAACCAGGCGATCCTGCCGCTCAAGGGCAAGATCCTCAACGTCGAGCGCGCGCGCTTCGACCGCATGCTGTCCTCCAAGGAGGTCGGCACTTTGATCCAGGCGCTCGGCTGCGGCATCGGGCGCGATGACTTCAATGCGGACAAGCTGCGCTACCACAAGATCGTGATCATGACGGACGCCGACGTGGACGGCGCGCATATCCGGACTTTGCTGCTCACCTTCTTCTATCGGCAGATGCCCGAGCTGATCACGCGCGGGCACCTCTTCATCGCCCAGCCGCCGCTCTACAAGGTCGCCAAGGGACGGTCGGAGGTCTATCTCAAGGACCAGCCGGCGCTGGACCAGTATCTGGTCGATGCCGGCGTGGCGACGCTGGCGCTGGATACCGCCGAAGGCCGCCGCACCGGCGCCGACCTGCAGGCACTGATCGATCATGCGCGGCGTGTGCGAACGCTGATGGGCTATGTGCCGCGCCGCTACGAGCCGGGCATCGTCGAGGCGCTGGCGCTGACCGGCGCGCTCGCGCCCGACGCCGATCGCAAGGCGCTGGCGCCGAACGTCGCGGAGTGGCTCGGCCGCATCGATGCCGAGGCTGAATGGAAGGGCGAGGCTACGGACGACGGCGGCTACCACCTCGCGCGCAAGTGGCGGGGTGTTTCCGATCATCATGTGATCGATGCCGCCTTCCTTGGCTCTGCCGAGGCGCGCAAGCTGCACGCACTCGCCGCCGAGCAGGCCGATGCCTATGGCACGCCGTCGCGGCTCGTCTCGATCAAGGCGGCGGAGAAGGCCGAGATCGCCGAGGACGAGGAGGCGCCCGCCGACCCCAAGGGCACGGTCGTCGGCCGCCCGTCCGAATTACTGGAGGCGGTCTTCGCCTTGGGCCGCAAAGGCCTGTCGATCGCGCGCTACAAGGGCCTCGGCGAGATGAACGCCGAACAGCTGTGGGAAACCACGCTCGATCCGGCCAATCGCTCGCTGCTCAAGGTGGAAGTCTCTCAGGCGGATGTCGCCGACGAGATCTTCACGCGCCTGATGGGCGACGTGGTCGAACCGCGCCGCGAGTTCATCCAGGAAAATGCATTGTCGGTGGCCAATCTGGACGTCTGATCATGTGCATGTCTGCGGGGCCAACGAGGTCGAAAATGGAATCATATCGACCGCTTCGACCAAAGACATTCCGTTTCCGGTTTGGGCGGAAGTGTGGTGCGATATGGTTTGTGCGGGGCACAGCGGGAACCTGACTTTCCTGCGGCGTGCCATCGTCGTGAGAGGGGGCAAACGCCAAAATCCTGGCGCATGTTGTACCAGGCGAGCAGTTCACTGCGAATCGTTGCCACTGCCCTGGAATCGAGACCGGGTTCTTCGCGGGCGTAGCCTTCGGCCGACCCGCATCCCGTATCGACGACCTTGAAATCGTCTCCAGATAGGCGGGCTCACGCACGCTCCGGTAGATCACGCACGGCCGAAGGAGCTTTGCCGCAAACCCGGTCGTACGCTGCCCTTACGCCGCTATGCCAGCCCCGAAAGCCGAAGCAAGCTTCGCAATAACGCGTGGCTATCACGCCACAATTTGTGGAAACGCATCCAATATTCGCTCGCATCGCTGCGGTTTGCCCGGCGGGAGGACGTCACGATAGGAATGGCGCAATGAGGCGCCACTCTTGATGGACCTGCTTCGTGGGCAAACCGCAGCGGCGCGAACACTGGCACGATGAGCGTGCGCCGATATTCGCTTGGCGCGAGCGGCCTATTCCGTCGCAGCCCGACCTATCCTATGGCGGCTGCGTGATGGCATCGGCAGGCTCCGGCGTATTGCTCGGCGATGAGTTCGTCCGCATTCGCGGCACGCTCGAACGCTATCTGCGTGCGCGGGGCGCCGGGGATCAGGCGGAAGACCTGGTCCAGGAACTTTGGTTCAAGGTCGTATCCTTGCCGCCGAATACGGATGTGAGCGATCCATCCTCCTATCTGTTTCGGATGGCGCACAATCTCATGCTCGACAGGCGCCGGACCGAATTGCGGCGCGGCGTGCGGGAGCGCCTTTATATCGAGGAAGGAGAGGGAGGCATCACCGGAATCGACCCTTCGCCCACGCCGGAACGAGTGCTGGAGGCGCGCCGCTCGCTGGATGCGATACAGGAAGTCCTGAAGCGGCTGGGTGAACGGACCGACCATATCTTCCGCCGTCACCGTGTCGACGGGATCGCGCAACGCGACATCGCCGCCGAGCTCGGGATAACGGTAAGCGCTGTCGAGAAGCATCTCCAGAAAGCCTATAAGGCCGTGCTCGTCGCCCAGAAGGAAAGGGGCACGTCATGAGCTTGCCCGAAATGGAGCGTGAGCAGCAGGCGCTCGACTGGGTCCGCCGGATCACCGATCCCGACTTTTCAGCGTGGGACGCGCATCTCCAATGGCTGGAGGACGACCCGTGCAACGCCGAGACGTTCGATAGGGTAAGCCTCGAGATGGAGGGTGCCACCAGCCGCTTGCCGGCCGCAGGTCCCACGCCGCCCGCGCCGCTTGTGGCCAACGACAATCACGCGGCGGGAAAGCGCCGGCATTGGGCGATCGGCACTTGGGTGAGCGGATCGATCGCAGCAATCGCGGCGGCGCTCCTGCTCTGGCCGCGACCGGACGTGGGGGGCGCCCGTCTGATCGCCACCTCGCCGGGCGTGCCGCGCGACATCGCGCTGGCCGACGGGACGAAAATCGCGCTCAACGGTGCCGGCCGGATGCGGATCGACAATGATCGATCCATCGCCCTGCTGGACGGCGAAGCCTTTTTCGAGGTCAGGCATCATAGCGATCACCCTTTCAGGCTTCAGGTCGGCGGGCGTGTCATCCAGGATGTCGGGACTGCCTTCGATGTCTCGATATCGCCCGGTTCCACTCGCGTGTCGGTGCGCGAGGGTGCGGTTGCGATCGACCCGGAAGCGGAGAATATTCGCCTGGCCGCCGGCCAGGAAGCGAGGATAGGCGTCGACGGCGAGATAATCCGCACGTCGGTGCAGCAGGGCAGCGCCATCGGCGGCTGGCGGGACGGTCGACTGGTCTATCAAGGAGCATCATGGACCGACGTGGTGATCGACCTGTCTCGCGCCCTCGGCGTTTCGGTAACCGCCGATCCCCGGATGGCGGATCGCCGCTTTACCGGTGTGATCTTTCTGGATCGCGATCGGTCGCGGACGATCCAGCGGGTGGCGAATGTCGCCGGGCTTTCGGCGAGCCGCAAAGGCGAAGGCTGGCTGCTGACGCCGCGCTAGCGCTTATGCTGACTTTCTCCGGGACCTCGGCCGGAGAAGCGCGCGCGGCATCGGCCGATGGCCCGGTCGTCCGGGTCGACGTCGATGCACAACCGCTCGCCCAGGCTGTCGTCGTCATCGGTGAACAGGCGGATCTCACCATCGGGCTTGGAGACACCACGCTGGGCGATGTCCGGGTGCACGCATTTCACGGCAGCGCTCGGGTCTCCCGCGCATTGGCGCATATTCTGCGCGGGACGTCCGCCGTCGCGCGCTTCACCGGTGACCGAGTTGTTCGCATCGAGCGCGCCCGGATGCCGCCGCGATCGACGGTCCGGCCGGAGCCGCAAGCGATCGACATAGTGGTGACGGGCAGCAAGCGCGGGACGGTGCTCGCCGCCTATCCCGGTTCCGCGATCGTCGTGTCGGTCGCGGATATTCCGCTGGCCATGCGAAGCCACGGATCGGAAGCGCTGGTGTCCGAGCTGCCGATCCTGAGTTCGACCCATCTCGGATCGGGCCGCAACAAGCTTTTCATCCGCGGGATTGCGGATTCGAGTTTCAACGGACCGAGCCAAAGCACCGTCGGCCAGTATCTGGGCGAAGCTCGGCTGACCTACAACGCGCCGGATCCCGACCTCGCTTTGTACGACATCGCCGAGACGGAGGTTCTGGAGGGGCCTCAGGGTACGCTGTACGGCGCCGGCACTCTGGGTGGTATCGTGCGTCTCGACCCCGTGAGACCGGATCTCGATCGATTCGGTTACGGACTGTCGCTCGGTGCATCCACCACCCGCGACGGGACCGCGAGTTCCGATGCGGCGGGTCTGATCAATCTCCCGGTCAAAAAGGACGTGATTGGGGTTCGGGGCCTTGTCTATGAGTCGACGGACGGCGGCTATATCGACGATCCGGGGCGTGGGCTTTCCAACATCAACCGCACAAGAACCCACGGTGGTCGCCTCGAGCTGCGTGTGGCACCGTCCCCCACCTGGACGATCGATGCGACGGGTGTCGTGCAGGACATCAACGCCCGCGACGGGGACTATGCGGACAGGACGCTGCCGAAACTGCAGCGGCGCAGCACACTCTCCCAGCCCTTTGACAACGACTATTCGCTCGCCAATCTCGTGGCGCGGCACACGATGGGGGCGACCGAACTCGTCTCCTCGACCACGATCGTCCGCCACGACGTCAGCTTTACCTATGACGCGACCGAAGCCGGAGGGCCGCCGCGCCTCTTTCGCGAAAACGACCATATCAGCCTCGTGACCAACGAGATGCGGCTTTCCCATCAGTATGACGGCGGCGGTTCCTGGGTCGTAGGACTGGAAGCGCTTCAAAATGTCGACCGGATACGCAGATTGCTGGGTGCGCCGTCAAACCCGGCAGCCATTTCGGGGAGCCGCAACAAGGTCTTCGAAGCGGCGCTCTTTGGCGAAGCCACGGTCGCTCTGGCACCGTCATTCTCCGTCACGGCGGGCGGACGCGTCGCCTACAACCGGGTGCTGGGAGAAGCCCTCGATCATGTCGAGGATGCGCCGGAGCCGGATCGCCGCCGTGTGGCGTTCCTGCCCTCGATCGGCGCGCTCTGGCGGGTCGCGCCCGATCTCGCGCTCTATGCGCGATATCAGGAGGGATTCCGGCCGGGCGGCCTTTCCGTGTCCGATACCGCGGTCGAGCGCTATCGCGGAGACGGCCTGTCGACGGTCGAACTGGGCGTGCGAATGGGGTATCCGTCATCCAGGCTGCAGGCGACTTCCGCCATATCCTTCGCGCGCTGGCGGAACATTCAGGCCGATCTGATCGACGGCCAGGGGCTGCCGCTCACGACCAATGTCGGCAATGGCCGGGTCGTCGGGCTTGAAGCCTCGGTTCAGTGGCGTCCCTGGCGCGACCTCGATATCGAAAGCGGGCTTTTCCTGAACGATAGCACGCTTTACCGGCCGGCACCGGGCTTTGCGGGCGAGAAAGATGCCTCACTGCCCAACGTCGATGATCTCGGGTTTCGGGCGAGCGCCAATCTCCGGATTCCTTTGGGCAAGGCCGACAGCCTGAGTTTCTATGGCGCGCTTCGATATGTCGGCGGATCGAAGCTCGGTGTCGGCACCGCCCTCGACTTTCCGCAGGGACATTATGTCGCGACCAACGCCGGCGTCCGATGGGATTGCGGGCGGTATAGTGTTTCGCTCGATGCGTCGAACCTTCTCGACGACGGGCGCAATCAGTTCGCGCTGGGCAACCCGTTTCAGCTCGCGGGCGGCACCCAGATCACGCCCTTCCGGCCGAGAACTTTCCGGCTCGGCCTGTCCACGGGGTTCTGATCGGGACGCGCGGCATCTTCGCAGACCACGCAATGGCGCTGCGCCCAGATCAACCATCGTCCTACGCTGAACATGAACGGGCTTCCGTTTCCCCAACCGAAGCGCGAAAGTGGTCTGGTTGCACGATTGCGATGACCTATCGTATCACGGGATGGATGTCCGTTCATGGGAGGGAGACGGCGCGAAGCGATGGAATCCGCAGCGGCCCCCAATGGGGGCGGGTAGTATCCACTAGTCGAGCCCGTCCCACCACAGGCGCAGCCACTCCAGCCATCTGGAAGGCGCCTGAAGCCGTCGAACTTGGCGAAAAGCCGGTCTTTTATGCCAGGTGCTCCTGCGGGACGACATGGTCATTCCGGCCGGGCCTTATGGTCGAACGCGACGGCATCCAGGATTTCCAGCCAGCATTCTGAGCTTGCCGGAAGAAGATGTCGTTCCAGAAGCGGCCGAAGCAGGCAGGGATCAGGGCCATCGCATCCTTCATGAGCCATGATGGCGGTCGCGAGCGCGATCGGATCGGCTGGCACGATGCGCCCGAACGAGTGATCGATCAGGATTTCCCGCATGGCGGGCGAGCTTGGCGTCGTGATCACCGGCAAGCCGGCGGCCAGCGCTTCGATCACGACCGCCGGATAGCCTTCGAAGCGCGAGGGGAGCAGGAACAGATCGCTTCCTTCCAGATAAGGCCGAATGTCGGGCACCATTCCGGTGAAGACTACACGCCCCGCCAGTCCGAGCCTGCGGCTCATCGCCTCGAGCCGCGCGCGATCCGGGCCGTCGCCGACGATGGTGAGGCTGATGTCGTGCGGAAGAGCCGCCAGCGTCCGCAATGCCAGGGCGACGTTCTTCTGCGCCACGAGGCGGCCGGCGAAGATCAGCCGCAGGTTCGTTGACAGCCGACGGCGTCGCGTCTGCGGAAGATCGGACAGGATCGGCTCGCCGACAACGCTCACGCGATCGGTGTTCAGGTAGCGGGCTGCCTCGTCGCGAAGCGCCGGGCTCATTGCGACGATCCGCGCCAGGGGCACGCATGCCCGGCGGCGGACGAGGGCGTGCAATGCGGGCGGCACGATGCTTAAACCCCGGAGGTCGATCGGATTGCTAAGCTTGCATATGACCGGCGCGATCGAGGGACCGGCCGCCAGGAAAATCGGAAGAACGTGATTGCCGGGGCCGACGATCACGTCCGGTCGCCAGCCCTGAAGGAGGGGCTGCATCCTGCGGCCCATCTTCCAGCGCGACGTGATCGATCTCGGAACCGCCGGGGAGACTTCGATGACGGCAACATCGGGCGAAACCAGCGATCGAGCAGGCCCCTGTTCGGACCCGCACAGGATCATCACCTCACGGCTGCGCGCCCACCGATTCGCCAGGCGGATCATGATCCGCTCGGTGCCGCCAGCGGCAAAGTCCTGGAACACGATCGCGATGCGGGCGGCGGGCGGCGCTGGCCGTGCATGCGGGCTGCCGTCGGTCCACGGCGAGAGAGCAAGGGTTTCGCCAGTCACGACCGGAAGACGCCGCCCGGTGCAGTTGTCCGCAGTCAGTCCGCCACCGCGCCCGGGGGCACGGCGGCGAAGAGCATCAGAAGTTGGCGAAGCGGATCACGAAGCGGACGTTGCGGCCTGGCATGATCACCTCGTCCTTGTGGAGTGCGGTCGCCGCGCGCGGGACGTCGTTGGCCAGGTTCCGGCCGACGATCGCGAGCTGGACGTTCGGATTGGACCTGCTGCGCATCGATCGAGCGGCGTCGGCGTGTCGAACGCGCCGTATTTGTCCTGCCTGCCGACATGGAGGTAGAGCAGCTTCGCATCGAGCATCCCGCTCTTCCAGATGAAGCGGCCGCCCAGGCGATAGGGCACGATGCGCGACACGTTGCCGTCTTGGTCCAGCGTCGCGCGGGTATAATTGCCGAGAGCGTTGATCTCGAAGCGGCTGTCGCCGTGCTTCAGCAGCGCATAGGAGGCTTGGCCCTCCATGCCCCGGAATCGCGCGTTCTGCTGGCGGTAGAACAACTCATTCAAATCCTCGCCACTGCCCTCGACGCAGGCGCCGTCGTCGTCGCAGGTGCCGTCTGGTTGCGATCGCAAACGCGCCGACGGTCGCGGGGATTGGTACCTTCCGGCTCCATGCAGGTGGCCCGGATATATTCAGGCCGTCGTAGCGAGGGGTGAAGATTCCGACTTGATTTCGGCTACGGTCGCTCGCGCGCAATCCATTCTATCGCGGTGATGCCGCGCCGGCCGTCCGACCGGCCCAGCTGCACGATCACATCGATCATCGATCGGGCGTAAGCGAGCGTGTCCTGCCGCCCCAGGCCGAGACCCGCCTGCATGACCATCAGCACCAGCTGCTCGAGCGCGCCCGCCGGCGAGCTGGCGTGGATCGTCGAGAAGGAGCCGGGATGGCCGGTGTTGATCGCGCGCAGGAAGCTGACGGTCTCGCGGCCGCGCAGCTCGCCCACGACGATGCGGTCCGGCCGCAGGCGCAGCGCGGCCTGCAGCAGGTCGTCGGTGCCGACGCGCGCCTCGCCCAGCTCGCCCTTCACGGCGACGAGTCCCAGGCCGTTGGCATGGCGCAGGCGGATTTCGGGCGTGTCCTCGATCAGGACGATACGCTCGTCCGCCGGCACCTCACGCAGCAGCGCGTTGAGGAAGGTGGTCTTGCCGCTCGACGTACCGCCCGAGATCAGGATGGTCAGCCGCTCGCGTACCGCGCGTGACAGGAAGCCGACAGGATCGGTCTGCGGATCGGGCATCGGCGCGCGCTCGGTATCGCTCGACAGAGGGCCGTGATCGTAGGCCGAGAGCGGGAGATCGACGAGTCGGTGCCGGCGGATAGCCATGCCCCAGTGGGCGCGCGTGGCCGACGGGGCCACGAACTGCACGCGCGCGCCGTCCGGCAGCACGGCCGAAAGCAGGGGGCGCTCGCGGTTGACGCCCTGATGGCTGATCCGTGCGATCTGCTCGGCCAGACGCTGGAGATGGCGGTCGTCGAGCGCGGGCAGATCGTAGCGGCTCATGCCCGTGCCGGCCGCCTCCACCCAGATTTCGCCGGGCCGATTGACGAGGATTTCTGTGACAGCCTCGCACGACAGCCAGGGCTTCAGCGGCGCCAGATAGGCATCGAGATAGACGCCGCCCCCGTTGCTTGCCGGCAGTGCCTCGATCGCCCCCATCACCCGGCCGTGGCGGACGAGAAATCGAGGTCGCGCGCCGTGAAGACGCGGATCGGCTGGCCCTGCGGCACCTTCACGGTCGGCGCGATGCTGGTGTCGCGCTGGGCGGCGACCGAGGCGGCGCTCTGCCCGCCCGAGACGATCACCGAGGCGTTGCCTGCGATCGAGGAGAGGCCGCCGACCACCGAGAGCAGCACCGCCGAACTGAAGCGCTTGAAGAAATGGCTGTCCACCTTGCCGGAGAGGCCGGACTCGCCGGTGAAATCCACCGCCGGAGATCCCAGCGCGACCGACACGCCGTCCGGCCGGATCAGCCGCGACCAGATCACATAGGCACGCGTCTGCCCGGCAGCGAGGCCGGACTTGTACTGGCCGACGAGCCGCGAGGAGCGTGGGATCAGGACCTTGGCGCCATCGAAGGATTTGACGTCGCGGCTTACCACGGCGCGGACATAGCCGGGCAGATCGGTGTCGATCGCGGTTTCCAGCACGGCCGGGATCAGCGTGCCCTGCGCGATCGTGTCGGACGGCGAGGTCATCGGCTCGGCGGTCGCGACATCGGATGAGCCGCCGACGCGCAACGCGAACTGGTCGTTGTCGTCACCGGTGAGCTGCTTGCCATCCGCCGTCTTGCCGGGCACCGGCGTCGTCGTCGCGGCGGGTGAGGCGGGCGCCTGCGAATTATCGAAAACCAACGCCGGCGAGGCGGCTGCTGCGATCGCGGGCGCCGAAACGGCTGGCGGCGCGACCGGCAACGGGACGGCGACCGGCCGCTGCGGAACCATCGGCGCGGGAAGCGGCGCTACCACGGGCGCCGTGACGGTTTGCGGCTCGGGTGACGGCGCGCGATGTGCGCTCATCGACCAGAATGTCACGCCGCCGAGCAACAGCGCGATCCCGGCACCGGCGGCAAGCCCCAGCGAGTCCGATTTCCTGCCCTGCTGTGCCACCAGCGGATAGGCGTTGCGGCTGGCAAGTTGCAGCTCACGCGGCTCGGCGAGGATGCGGGGATCGCTGTCCTCGATTGGGCGCAGCAGGATCGGCTGGCGGGTGGTGGTGCTCATGGCCGGGCACTCGCGGTCTGGGCGCCGGCGGGCGGCGCGGCGTCGGACGCCGGATGGGGTGCGGGCGTGAGCGTCGCCATCAGCTTGCCCTGGCGCAGCACGAGCTGCGGCGGCACGCCGTCCACCACCACATAGTCGCCCTGCACGCGGTAGTTGACCGGGCCTTCGTCGCCATTGGGCTCGCGCTGGAGGATGGCGGGCATCGCCGCATCCTTGGGCCAGGCGAGCCAGGTCGACTTGCCGTCGTCAAAGGCGCGCATCGGCAGCAGCTGCTTCGATCCGCTCGTCGCCCAGTCGAAATGGAGATCGGCCGGCGTCGCCTCGGGCGCCTTCTCGGCCACCTGCGCTGCGGGCAGAGCCGGTGCGGGCACCGGCGTGATCGCCACCACCGGCCTGGGCTCGGGCGGATAGGTGAAGCGCATCACGTAGAGCGGGGCGCCCATCGGCGTCGCGACGAGATCGAACAGATAGGTGCGCCGATCGGTCACCACCGTCATGTTGGTGCGCGCGGTCGGCTGCATCGGTTTCACGAAGACGAGGCTGGCATGCTTGTTCGGCGTCACCTGCCAGTTGGCGGAATCGCCGACCGCGATGTTGTCGATATGCTCGTCCGCGCCGAACTCGATGGTCGACTGGATGCCGGTATGGCCGTGCACCGTCACGATATCGCTGGGATTGTAGAGGCGCGTCGCGATGCGCGGGTCCCTGGCGAGAGCGGGCGTCGCGAGTAACGCCGTGAGGATCAGGAAACGGGTCATGACAAGCGGGCCTTGGCGGGTGTCTCGGGACGGGCGCGGAAGCCGCTGCCGACACCGTCGAGGCGGCGGTCGGTGCGCGGCGGCGGGAGGGGGGCGGCGGGTGCCATGCCCATCACCACGGTCTGCGCGCGCGAGGTGCCGGCAACGGGGGCCAATGCAGTGCTTTCGGATGGGGGCAGGGCGGCCAGCATGCCGCGCACGCGTTCGCTCGTCGGTCGCGCACCGGCGGCACCGGGCACGATCGGAGGCAGGATTGTGACGGGCGGCTGCGATGTCGCCGGAGACGTCGCCGCCTCGGCGTGGAGGAAGGGTATGCGCCATCCGGCGACGAGCGCGCCCGCGACGCGCGCCACCATGACCATCAGCGCGGTATAGACGCAGGCGGCGAGGAACAGGGCAGTCGCACTCTTGCTGGCGACCTCGGTCGAATCCATCAGCGCGTCGCGGATCAGCGGGGTGATCAGGGTCAGCGCCGCGCCGCCGATCAGCACGGTGAAGAGCGGGATCAGCGCGCTCGACACCACCGCCTTCAGCCAGCCCTCGAACAGGCCGCGCGTCGCCGGGAAGATGGCGAGCGTGATGAACACCGGCCCCAGCGCCAGCAGTGCTGCCAGCGCCACCTTGGCTGTGACCAGCACCCCGACCGTGCCGACCAGCAGCATCAGCCCGGAAATCCACATCATACCCTGTGGGGACAGGATCGAGACGCCGGTGGACGACGCGCCGTTGGCAGTGGCGCCGACGGCCGAGGTGGCAACGGCGGGGGTCTGCTGGTGGGTGCTGTCGGCGATCGCCTGGAACACGACATCGAGCTTGTCGGCGAAGGCCGCCGTCGCTGATCCGTGGGTGCCGGCGATGATCGTCGCGAGCTGGTCCGGCGCGCCGACCGCCAGCGTCCAGATCACGTTCTGATAGGCGAGCCAGGAGGTCGCGAAGGTCAGCACCATGCCCAGCGTCAGCATGCGGGGCGTGAGCGTGCCGATGCCGAGCCGCGAGCGGCCCGTGAGCAGGCCGATGGCGAAGATTGCCACGTACAGTGTCAACAGGATGGTCAGCGCCGGGATCAGCGCGCCGTGATCGCCGAACAGCCGACCGAAGGCGATCTGGGTGCCCTCGCCGGTGCGGCAGTCGATCGCGCGCAGCGCCTGCGCGAGGCCGCCGGTCTCGATGTCGAGGGCGGGGCAGGCGTTCACTCGGCCGCTTCCGAATAAGCCGGCTCGTCGCCGGTGACGGGCCATGGCGTGCCGGTCAGCGCCTCGAACCAGGCGGCGGGCGCATCGCCCAGTTCCTCGCGCAGGCGATCGAGCTTGCGCACGCTCGCCTCGCGGCCGGACAGGACGGTCAGCAGATCGGGCTCGCCCGCCAGATCGAGCCGTGCCACCACCGAATGATTGGCATGGCGGACGAGGAAGCAGCGGCTGTGCGCGGGCAGCTGGCGGATCAGCTCCAGCTCATGCTCGGAAAGGCCGAAGCCTTCGCAATAATCCTCGGGCCGGGCGCGCGGATTGGGGGTGAAGATCATCGTCGCGGTCTGCTCGACGATCGCCGCCGCAATGCGGCTGTCGAGCGCGTCGCGCGCCGATTGCGTGGCGAAACCGACCAGCGCGTTCCTCTTGCGCAGCGTCTTCAGCCAGTCGCGGATGCGCGCGGCGAAGACCGGATCGTCGAGCGCCTTCCAGCCCTCGTCGATCAGGATCACGGTCGGCTCGCCGTCCAGCCGCTCGTCGACGCGGTGGAAGAGGTAGAGCATAGTCGGCGTGCGCAAGGTCGAGCTGTCGAGCAAAGCCGTCATGTCGAAGCCGAGCGTGCGGGCGTCGAGATCGAGTGCGTCCACGGCATTGTCGAACAGCCAGGCATGCTCGCCCGCGTTGATCCAGGGATCGAGGCGCGAGGCGAGGTCGCCCGCCTCGGGCCGGCGAGACCCGCTCAGTAGCTCGCGGAAATAGCGCAGGCGGCGGAAGCCGGGATCGGCCTCCATGCAGGCATCGACTGCCGACGCGACGGCGGCCAGCTCGTCCGGCCCCTCTGCCGCCAGCATCACGCCGAGCCAGTCACGCAGGAAAGCGCGGTTGACCGGGGTATCGGGCAGCGCCAGCGGGTTGAAGCCGGTCGGCTGGCCCGGCTGCAGCTGCGCATAATGGCCACCGCAGGCGCGCAGGAAGATTTCGGCGCCGCGATCCTTGTCGAACAGGATGGTGCGCGGCGCGAACTTCTGCGCTTGGGCGGCGAGGAAATTGAGCACCACCGTCTTGCCCGAGCCCGACGGGCCGATGACGGTGAAATTGCCGAGGTCGCCCTCGTGGAAGTTGAAGAAATAGGGAGTCGCGCTGGTCGTCTCGAAGACGGTCGCGGCCGGGCCCCAATGGTTGCCGTCGGGCTTGCCGAAGGGCATGCCGTGGAGCGACAGGAAGCCCGCCGCATTGGCCGTGGAGATCAGCGCACGGCGGACGAGATAGGCCTCGTTGCCGGGGAACTGGCCCCAGAAGGCCGGCTCCATGTTGACGTCCTCGCGCACCGCGATCGCGCCCATGTCGGCGAGCGCCGCGCCGGCCGATGCCATCGCGCCGTCCAGCTGGGTCAGGTCGTCGGCGCGGACCAGCAGCGAGAGGTGATGGTCGCCGAAGCCGGCCTGCCCGGCCCCCAGCGCGTCGCGTGCGGCGAGCATCTCGCGGCGCTCGGCACCCGCTTCCTCGTCGGCGGAGCGGAGGCGGCGGATGGCGAGATCGATCCGCTCGCGCGCGATCTGGCGATCGGCAGGCGCGAAGCTCTCGGTCAGCACCAGCTCGTGCGGCAGGCGCAGGATGTTGTCGATCAAGCCGGCGCGGGTGGCGTCGGGATATTCCTTGACCGAGAGCATGCCGGCGAAGTTACGGCCGCCGGCTTGCGCCGTCTCGATCGCGTCGAGGCCGAAGCTGACGCGCGCATAGGGGATATGGTGGCCGAGATCGGTGCCCTCGGGCGGCAGCAGCACCGGCCGCATCTCTCCATTGTAGATGGCCGAGAGGATCTCCAGCAGCTCGGAGCAGAGGCCGCCGACGCCCTGATAGGTGCCAAGCTGGCGTGCGCCATAAGCCTCAAGCGCGGCGACCAGCGCGGTCGCGGCGGCGTCGAGCGCGCGGATGTCGGCGGTGTCGGGCTCGGCATCCTTGCCGGCCATCAGGCGCCTGATCTTGTCCGGCCAGCCGGTCTTGCCGCGCGCGGGGCGACGGACGATGGTCAGCACCTGCTCGTTGACGAACAGGCGGCGGGTGTCGAGCCGGTGCTGCCAGCGATCGTTGAGCAACGCCGCGAACGGTTCCTCGGGCGCGCCGTCTAGCGTCACCCGCACCCGGCGACGCACGACATGGTGATACACCACGAAGCGCGCATCGAGCACCGAACGCAGCATCGTCTCGCGCACGGCGAGGTGATGATCGAGCGCGGCGTCATCCTCGGTTTCGAAGGGGAGGCCGGGCACCTGGATCATCCGCATCACCGCACCGTCGCGCAGGCGCAGCGTCTGGCTATCGAGGTGGCGCGTATAAGGCAGGCGATCGCCCGCTTTCGCTTCCTTGGCCCCCCAGGCCGCGGGTCCGGTCCACTTCATCATGGCGCGTAGCTGTTGCAGCCCCAGCGCTTGTGATTGCGCACGCGGGGGCAGCGGCTGACCTTGGTCAGCCAGAGATCGAACACGCGCGGCTCGCGCAGGCAGGCGAGGTAGCCGATGCCATGCACCACCAGTGCCACGGGCAAGGCCCAGAAGCTGCGGGTGATCAGGAATGCTTCGGTGGTGACGCCCATGTTGATCACGAAGAAGCTGTAGGTGACGCCCCCGAACATCTGCGGGCGGGTCAGCGCGCGGAAGACGGGAGCGCGCTGCATGATCAGTGCGCCACCATCGCGGTGGACTGGATGCCGCTGACGATCGCGCCGGCGCCGAACAGCACGAAGCAGCCGATGATCACGGTCGCGCCGAAGCGCCAGTTCATCCGGCCCGTGAGCATCATGAAGCCGACCATCGCGACCGCGATCACGGCGACGGCGGTGGCGACATTGCCCATCAAGGTGCCCTGCAGCCAACCGAGCGCGGCGACAATCGGGCCGGAGCCCGCGGGGTTGGCGCCTGCCGCCTGCGCGAAGGCCGAGGAGGGCAGGAGGGCGGCCGCGATCAGGGCGGCGATACGCTTGGTCATCTGGTGGCGAGTCCTGTCGAAAGGTCCGGCGTCAGCCGGTCGATGATGGTGGAGACATAGGCGCGGGTCTCGGCGATGCGCGGCAGGCCGCCGGCACGCACCACCCGGCCCGGACCGGCATTGTAGGCGGCGAGCGCACGCTCGACATCGCCGTCGAAGCGATCGAGCATCTGGCGGAGATAATGCGCGCCGCCGTCGAGATTGGCGGAGGGGTCCTTGGCGTCGACCGCCAAAGCGCGGGCGGTGCCCGGCATCAGCTGGGCGAGACCGACCGCGCCCCTGGCGCTGACCGCCGCCGGATGCCAGCGGCTTTCCTGCCAGACCAGAGCGGCGAGCAGCTGCGGGCTGAGATCATAATGCGCCGCCGCCGTCTCCAGCGGCGCTCGCAGCGCGTCGGGCACCTGTGCCGGCGCGGCGATCTCGGTGACGGCCGCAACGGGAATGGCGGGCAGATCGTCCCCAGTCTCGGCGTTCGCGGCGGCAGGATCGATCCACTGCACCTCCGCCCCGCCCGTGCGGACATGGACCGTGCCTTGGTCGTCGATCTCCAGCACATCGGCATGCGCGATCCCGCCGCCCAGCGGCAGGATGGAAAACGCCAACGATGCCGCCCAAAGCCGCAAGTCCGCCCCGCTCATGCGAAAGTCAGCGATTCCGGATCGCTCGGGCCTGCATCGACAAACCACATGACAGTTCGGCGTCAATTCGTTGACGAAACGAAGATGATGTCTGAAAATTATTTCATACCGGAAATAATATGGCGAAGACTCGCCCGTTTTACTGAATGTTGCCCGACGGTTCCCGAACATTAAAAACTGTTAATGTACGGTCGTCACGCCTCTGTCACGTTCCGGTGGTGGGTCCGGCATGGGCACGGGGGCCGTGACCTGCAGCTTTGCTGGCCTGGATTTTCTGTACGGACGTGCGCCCGTTGCGGGTGCGCGCTGCCGTCGGCTGTGGAGACCATAATGATCCGCACGCGGTTATCTTCATCGATGAAAGTGGCCTGCATGGCGCTCCTGTTGAGCTCCTGCGGCCATTCGCACAACGACAGCAGCGAGACCGGGGGCACCACGCCGCCCGCGCTGTCCGAACAGGATGCGCTGGCGACCGCGACCCCGATCAAGCATCTGGTCGTGATCTTCGGCGAAAACGAGTCCTTCGATCACTATTTCGGCACCTATCCGCAGTCGGCCAATCCGGCCGGCGAGCCGGTTCCGGATTCGGCGAACGCGCCGTCGAACGTCGCCAACGTCAACGGCTACATCCGCAGCGCCTCGCTGCTGACGGCGAACCCGAACACCACCAGCGCGGCCAACATCGCCAAGGCGTCGGCGGCGGGCTTCCCGGCGAGCTACATGAACCCGTTCCGGCTCGATCGCGCGCAGTTCGACACGTCCAGCCAGAACCACGCCTACACGCCCGAGCAGCAGGCCACGAACAACCTGAAGATGGATTCGTTCGTCGCCTACACCGGCAAGGGCTCGGCCGGCGGCGCCGGCGCGTTCGGCACGGTCGCGCAGGTGATGGGCTATTTCGACGGCAACACCGTCACCGCGATGTGGAACTACGCCCAGAACTTCGCGATGAGCGACAACGCCTATACCGACAGCTTCGGTCCGTCGACGCCGGGCGCGATCAACGTGATCTCGGGCACCACCTCTGGCGCCGACAAGCTGATCCCCGGCGACACCATCGCCGACGGGCAGGGCAAGTTCACCATGATCAACGACGGCGATCCGGAGGGCGACATCTGCTCGACCAACGCCGCCATCACCGCCACCATGGCGGGCAAGAATATCGGTGATCTGCTCAACTCGGCGAAGATCACCTGGGGCGGCTTCATGGGCGGCTTCGATCTGACCGCCAAGAATGCCAACGGCACCGGCGGCGATCCGACCAAGTGCACGCGCAGCACCGTCTCGCCGAACACCAACCGCACGGTGAACGACTATGTCCAGCACCATGCCTGGTTCCAGTATTACGCCTCGACGCTGAACCCGAACCACAGCCGCCCGAGCTCGACGGCGATGATCGGCCACACCGAGACCACCGACGGCCCGGTCGACGTCCACTCGGCCACGCTGTCGACCAACAAGGCGGTCAACCACCAGTACGACTATAACGACTTCGTCTCCGCAGTGAGCGCGGGCAACTTCCCTTCGGTCAGCTATATCAAGGCCCCGGCCTTCCAGGATGCCCATCCGGGCAACTCCAACCCGCTCGACGAGCAGGCCTTCGTCACCAAGGTGATCAACTTCCTCCAGCAGCAGCCGGACTGGAAGAACACCGCCGTCATCGTCACCTACGACGACTCGGACGGCTGGTACGATCATTCCGCGCCGAATATCCTGAACTCGTCGTTCGATCCGACCGCCGACCAGATGAACTCGGCGGGCACCTGCACCGGCCCGAACGCCAAGCAGGCGCTCGACGTCAACGGCAAGCAGGTCAACGGCCGCTGCGGCCCGGGCACCCGGACCCCGTTCCTGGTGATCTCGCCCTACGCCAAGGTGAACTACGTTTCCTCGACGCCGATCACCCAGTCCTCGGTCGTCCGCTTCATCGAGGACAATTGGCTGAATGGCCAGCGTCTCGGCGGCGGCTCGAACGACGCGATCGCGGGCAACATCATGGACATGTTCGACTTCCAGTCCGCCCCGCACACCACCCCGGTCTTCCTCGATCCGACGACCGGCAAGAAGACCTCGTCCGCTCCCGCGTAACGCGCGAACGGCCGACGAGAATGACCCTCCCGCCGGCGATCCCGGCGGGAGGGTTCTCCTTTTTCCAGCCTTGTGAAGTGCCATGAACCACCAGCCCAGCACCCTCTCGTCCGCCGATCCCGCCGCCGCGCCGAACGCGCGATCGACAGGTTGGCGCTGGGCAGCGGGCGGGGTCGGCGGCGCCCTGTTGCTGGTGGCCGGCACCATCGGCTTCTTTCTCGTACATCCCGAAAAGGCGCCGTCCTCGCTCGACCGAATGATTGAGGACGTCAGCGGCGAGAATCCGCATCCGGTGGTGCTGGTGCGCCCGCAGGTGCAGCCGCTGAGCGCGCTGGCGCTGCTAGGGCAGAAGATCTTCCACGATCCGTCGATGTCCGCGTCGGGCCGCCAGTCCTGCGCGTCGTGCCACGATCCGGCGCGCTCCTACGGCCCGCCCGACGATCGCGACGTGCAGCTCGGCGGGCCGACCATGGCCTCCGAGGGGCTGCGCCCTCCGCCTTCGCTCGCCTATCTCTATCGCCAGGGGCCGTTCGGTATCGGCCCGGCGACCGAAGAGAACGACAATCCGACGCCGCTCGACCAGCTCGCGCAGCAGGCGCAGGGCACGGCCCGCGCCACCAAGTCGGCGGGCACGGCACCGGCCGCCAACCAGATGGTGCCGAGCGGCGGCCTGTTCTGGGACGGACGCGAGGACACGTTCATGGATCAGGCCAAGGGCCCGATGATGAACCCGGCCGAGATGGCCAACAAAGGCATGTACGACGTCGCCGCCAAGCTGGCGCGCGCGAAATATGCGAACGACTTCAAGCCGATCTTCGGCAAGGACATCCTCAACCAGCCGGCGATGCTGTTCACCGAGGCGATGTCGGCGCTGTCGCGCTTCCAGGTGGAAGCACAATCCTTCCACCGCTTCGACAGCAAGTACGATCACTGGCTGGAGGGCAAGGCGCGGCTCAGCCATGCCGAGATGCGCGGCCTGCGTCTGTTCAACGATCCCGCCAAGGGCAATTGCGCCGGCTGCCACCTCAGTCAGCCGACCGCCGACGGCCTCCCGCCGCTCTTCACCGACACCGAGTACGAGGCGCTCGGCGTGCCGCGCAACCGCCGCCTCGCGGTCAATCGCGATCCGCGCTTCTTCGACATGGGGTTGTGCGGCCCGCTGCGCGCCGATCTGGCGAAGCAGACCCAATATTGCGGCATGTTCCTGACCCCGACTCTGCGCAACAGCGCGAGACGCGGCGTGTATTTCCACAACGGCCTCTATCACGACCTGAAGCAGGTGGTGGATTTCTACAATTTGCGCGACGTCCAGCCCGGCCGCGTCTATCCGCACGACGCAACCGGCAAGGTCCACAAATATGACGATCTGCCGCAGGCCTATCGCGCCAATATCGATGTCGCCGACCAGCCGCTGGATCGCAAGCCGGGCGACCGGCCGGCGCTGACCGACGCCGAGGTGCGGGATATCATCGCCTTCCTCAACACGCTGAACGATGGCGACAAAAGCGCCGGCTACTGAGCGATCGCGTCACCGGATCGTAACGACACCGAACTGACGCAAATCCATCGCGGAGGTGAAACGGACTCCCTCCATGCAGCCTGCGAGAGCGCGGTTCCGCGCCCAGCATCAAGGGGGCTTATTCATGAAGATGTCGTTCCGCCTGCTCGCCGGCGTGGCCTGCGTCGCGCTGCTGCCTGCCGCTGCCTTCGCCGCCGACACGGCTGTCGCCACCGATGCTGCGGCGCCCGCCGCCTCGTCCGATGCACCGGCCGACGACTCGTCGCAGGAGATCGTGGTGCTCGGCTTCGGCAAGAGCCGCCAGGTGCAGGAGATCAACGCCGCCGACATCGCGCGAATCGTGCCGGGCGCCAGCCCGCTCAAGGCGATCGAGAAGCTTCCCGGCGTCAATTTCCAGGCGGCCGATCCATTCGGCGCCTATGAATGGGCGGTGCGCATCTCGCTGCGCGGCTTCAACCAGAACCAGCTCGGCTTCACGCTCGACGGCGTGCCGCTCGGCGACATGAGCTACGGCAACGTCAACGGCCTGCACATCAGCCGCGCGATCATCTCCGAGAACGTCGCCCGCACCGAGGTGGCGCAGGGTGCCGGCGCGCTCGGCACCGCGTCGACCAGCAACCTTGGCGGCACCATCCAGTTCTTCTCGGATTCACCCAAGGAAAAGATGGGGCTCACCGTCAATGGCTCGTATGGCGCCGACGATACCGAGCGCGCCTATGTCCGCATCGATTCGGGCGACATCGGCGGCAGCGGCCTCAAGGGCTATCTGAGCTACGCCTTCCTCCACGCCGACAAGTGGAAGGGTGACGGCCCGCAGCGTCAGCACCAGGTCAACGCCAAGATCGTCGAGGATCTCGGCGATCTCGGCAGCATCTCGGCCTTTGCGAACTTCTCCGATCGCCGCGAGACCGATTATCAGGATCTGAGCTACGACATCATCCGCCGCCGCGGCCTGCGTGACGACAACCTGACCGGCAACTATCCGCTCGCCGTCGAGCTCGCCAAGATCTACCAGAACCAGGTCGCCTTCTCGCAAGGCAAGCCGGAGCCGTGGTTCGGCGAGGGCATCGTCTTCCCGGCGGGCTTCGGCACGGTGGACGACGAATATGCCGACGCCGGCGGCCTGCGCCGCGACTGGCTGGGCGGCGTCACCTTCGACGCGCACCTGACGCCCGAAATCAACCTGAAGGCGACCGGCTACTATCATAACAACAAGGGCCAGGGCAGCTGGATCACCCCCTACCAGCCCACGCCGGCCGGCGCGCTGAACCAGGACGGTACCGTCATCGCTGATCCGGGCGCGCTCTCCTTCCGCACCACCGAATACCGCATCAGCCGCGGCGGCCTGATCGGCGCTGCGACCTGGGAGCACGGCCCCAACACGTTCGAGATCGGCGGCTGGTTCGAGAGCAACAGCTTCGATCAGGCGCGCCGCTATTACGGCCTCGACGACAGCGACGTGCAGTCGCGCCCGACGCTCGATTTCCAGAGCAACCCCTTCCTCACCTCGTGGGACGGCAAGTACGACACCCAGACCTGGCAGTACCATGTCGAGGACACGCTGAAGCTGCTCGACGACAAGCTCGTGCTGAACGGCGGCTGGAAGGGTGTGAACGTCATCAACACCGCCAACATGCGGGTGGATGGCGGCCTCGCTTCCGGCCAGATCAGCGCGCGTGACTGGTTCCAGCCGCAGGCGGGCCTCGTCTATCACGTGACGCCCAATGCCGAGGTGTTCGGCGACTATACCGAGAATATGCGCGCCTTCGTCTCGTCCGCGACGACCGGGCCGTTCTCGACCACGCAGGTGGGCTTCAACGCCATCGCCGGCAAGCTGAAGCCCGAGCGTTCGAAGACGGCGGAAGGCGGCGTCCGCGTCCATTACGGGCCGCTCCAGGCCTCGGCGGTCGGCTATTATGTCAACTTCTCCAACCGCCTGCTGGTGATCACCAACGGCGTCGGCATCCAGGGCCTCGCCAACACGCTCGCCAACGTCGGTTCGGTGCACACTTACGGCGCGGAGCTGTCGGTCAACTACCGCATCCTCAACCCGCTCTCGATCTTCGCGAGCTATTCCTACAACAGCTCCAAATACGAGAACACGGTGATCGACGCGGCCGGCAAGCTGCAGGTCAACAAGGGCGACAATGTCGTCGACACCCCCAAGAACATGGTGAAGGGCGAGGTCGTCTATGACGACGGCCAGTTCATGTTCCGCATGGGCGCCGACTATATGTCCAAGCGCTACGTCACCTACACCAACGACGTTTCGGTGAAGGGCCGCGTGCTGGTCGATGCCTCTGCGGGCTACACGATCAGGGGCATGGGCGCGCTCGACGGGCTGAACGTGACGGCCAACGTCACCAACCTGTTCGACAAGAAGTATATCGGGACGATCGGTTCCAACGGCTTCGTCGCCAGCGGGGACTCGCAGACGATGCTGGCCGGCGCGCCGCGCCAGTGGTTCGTCAGCGTCAAGAAGAGCTTCTGATGATCCAGCGAGGCGGCGGGCCGGCCCCGCCGCCTCAGCCGGGCTTGCGGAACAGATAGACGAACTGGTCGGTGTGGCCTCGGATCGTCTTGTCGAACACCTTCTTCGTGTGATCGTCGGCCGGGTTGGCGAGGAGCTTGCTCGCGCCGACGAAGCGGAAGCCGGCCGCTGTCACCTGCGCCTTCACCACCGCCGGATCGATCCGGTGGAGCGTGTTGGTGTCGCGCAATCCGCTGCCGGCGGTGGCGACATGATCGATCACCAGGAAGGCGCCGCCTGGCTTGAGCGCCGCATACGCCGCCTTGTCCAGCACGGCAGGATCGGTAGGCCCCATGAAGGGGTCGGGATAATCGTGGTAGTTCTGCGCGGTGAAGATCAGGTCGACCCGCTCCGGCGCGGCGAGCGCGGCGGCGGGCTGCTCCAGCACCGTGACGTTGGGATAGCCGGTGGCGAGCGCCTTGTATGGGCCAGGCTCGTCGTCATCGACCTTCGCATATTCGGCCGGCCAGACGCCATAGACATGCCCCGACGCGCCGACCGCGCCGGCGAACAGCCGCGTCCAGTATCCGCCGCCCGGGATCAGGTCGATCACCGTCTGGCCGGGCTTCACGCCGGCGAAGGCGAGCAGCTCGGGGCCGTGGCGGGTGGCATCCTTGGCGGCATCGTCGTGGCGCGCCGGATCGGCGGCGGCGTGGGCGATGTTGGCCGGCAGCTTAGGCGCGGCGGCGATGGCGGCGGTGCCTGCGAGCAGGGCGAAGGCGAAGGCTTTGATCATGGCAGGCTCCCCGGGTGTGATGGGAGCAGTGGGCGCGGGGTGCGGGCGCTGGGGAAGCGGGTTTCTGCGAACGGCTGGCGGGAATCGACGAACGTGATCGTCAAGGTGTGTGGCCCGCATCGATCAGACGATGCTTGAGCGTCGATGAGCGCTGTGCCACCGTCTCGTCGGTTCGATCGGGGCGAAGACGGGCATCCAATTTCATGCGTTATGGTGATCGCCGCCGCTCCCGGCCTTTCGATGCGTGGGACCCCTATAGCGACGATCCCGCACCGCCTCGTCGTAATCGATACGCGCCACGTCGGCTGATCCGGATCGCTATCCCGCTGCTCATCGCGGGTGCCGCGCTGGGGAAGGACCTGTGGCACATATTCGAACCCGATCGACCCGCCACGATGGACCGTGCAGCGCCATCCGATACCAATTTCCAGCCGGTCCGGCCCATCGCCGACCGGCCGCAGCGTCCCGATCCCCGTACCGCCCTTCCTCGACGAGCCATGGCGGAGGATAGTCCCGGCTCTTGGTTTACCGACGACGACTATCCGCCCTCCGCACTACGTGACAATCTGCAGGGACCGGTGACCTTTCGCTACACGGTCGGTGCGGATGGATTGGCGCGGGACTGCCGGGTGACGAAAAGCAGCGGCTCCGTCGTGTTGGATGGGACGGCGTGCGGCGTGTTCACCCTCCACGCCCGATACTGGCCGGCGCGAGACCGGGCGGGTAGGGTCGTTGCGGAGAGCGATACACAGACTGTTCGGTGGCAGATCCCGAAGGATTAATCGGCGCGGTCGCAAAAACCTGAGGCGGATAATCGGCAATTATCAAGGCAGCGCATCCGCCCGCCCGGTCAGCCCCGCGAGCAGCATCAGCACGCCCAGCGCGACGCTGACGATCGCCCACAGCCGCGCATTCGCCAGAAACGGCTGCGCCATCCGCACCAGCACCTGCGGCACCGCGATCAGAAGCAGCCCTTCCAGCGCGAAGATCGCGGCCAGCAACGTCACGATGACGCTCAGCGGATCGTAGAGGACATGGTGCGGGATCAGGATTGCGGTGCCGATCGCGAACACGCCGAGTCCGATCCCGTAGGTCAGCCCCGGCACGCGCACCAGATCGTCCACCATCGCGCGCATCCGCTCGGGCGACAGCAGCAGGCCGATCCCCGCCGCGATCCAGTAGAGACCGATCGCGGTCGCGAGGTCGAGCGTCAGAACGGTGAGCGTGTGGATCATGCGTGGAAAACGCGCCGTGCGACGGGGTCGTTCCTGAACGGAGGCGAAACGACGGGTTCAGGGGAGATAAAGCGCTGATCCGGCGTTGTGGGGCAGTCGCCGCGACTGTTCGCGGTCCCGAGGGGAGAGAGACGATGCCCATGAAACGATCGATGTCGGCCTTGATGGCCTGCGCGATGCTGCTGCCGCTGGCCGGCTGCTATGGCGATGATGACGGCCCGCGCGGCTACGGCCCACCGCCGCCTCCGCCGCCGCCGCCCGGCGGCTATTACGATCACGATCGTCCGCCGCCCCCGCCGGGTGGCTATTACGACAACGGCGCTCCGCGCGGCGATCGCGGCGGCTATTGGGATCGCGATGCGCCTCCGGGCTACGATCCCAGTCGCGACTATCGCGACGAGCAGGGCCAGGATCGCGTGATCACCCGCGACGATCGCGTCTATCGCGGCAGCGACAACCGCTATTACTGCAAGCGCTCGGACGGCACGACCGGCACGGTGGTCGGCGCGATCGGCGGCGGTGTGCTGGGCGCCATCCTCGGCGGTGGCGGCGCGCTCGGCACGATCCTGGGTGCTGGCGGCGGCGCGTTGCTCGGCCGCTCGGTCGACAAGGGCGAGGTGCACTGTAGGTGAACTGACGGCTCCCCTTCCCACGCGGGGAGGGGAGCCTCAGTGGCTGACGTCGTCGATCAGATGGTCGAGCGCCTTGCGCGCGCCGTTGGCATAGCCGGTGAAGCTGGCGCGCGATACGCAGGCGTCGTGCGCGCTGGCGTCGATCGGATGATCCCACGCGCAGCGATGCGTCGGCGTGAGGCCCAGATAGTAGAGGTGGAACAGCACCGCCCCAGCGACGAGGCCGAGCAGCAGGAGGAGCAGTGATCGCATAGCCCTCCCTTATCAGCGCGCGAGGAAGCCCGCCACTCGACATCGACGGCGGATCACGGCACGGGGCGGGGATGACCGGTTCCGAACTGCGCGACCTGCTGGTGCGAGACCTCGCGAAATCCCATGGGGGCGGCACGGCGCGGTGGCGCAAGATCGTCGGCGGCGTGAAGGTCTATTCGCGTGACACCCACGCGCATTGCAACTGGGACATCCGCCCCGCCGGCGCGATTCACGAGGTCGCGATCGTCGAGCGGTCGATCGACGCGATCCGCGCGCGGTACCCGTTCGTCGATCAGGGGTGACCGCATATCCCTCAACCTTGCACCGAACGGCGGCCACCTCTCGTCCCGATGAACCTATCGTCGACGACACGCCCAAACGCGCGCTGCTGGCAAACCGGACCGGCACTTGAGCAACGGTTGCGTGCGGCTGGAGGATGCCGCCGCGATCGGCCGGCTTCTGATCGGCAATATAATTTCACCACAAGCTCTAAGCAGCCCGAGCAGGATGTGTCGCTCCCTCAGCCGGTGCCGGTCTATCTGACGTACCTCACGGCCGTGCCGACCGCGAAAGGCGTGGGCTTCATCGCGGACGTCTATGCTCGGGACGGCGCCGAATGAGCGCGATCAGCTGTCGTGGTGCGGGCGCCCCGACCGTTCCTGCGAGCCGGGCGGCGCATCCTTGCCCCAGTCGAACGGCCGCCATCCGCCGTGCATGTCGCGGATCAGCGGCGTGCCGCACCGGGCGCACGGCGCGCGATAGTCGACGCCGTCATGCCACACCTTCGTCCGCAACCGGCGGTGGCCGACCACGCGGCAGAGCATGCTGGCCATCTTGTTGGGCATGGTGACGCCCTTTCGCCGATGCACAGGAATGTGCGACAATGACTATCTCACGCTGCGACGCAGCAGCAAAATGACAAATGAGCAAGCCGGTTGCCAGTTTCGGGACACATGGATGCGCCGCAGACGCCGCCGATCGATGCGGCATCGTTGATCCTGATGCGTGAGCGCGTTTCGGGCGATCCGGAATATCTAATCGTGCAGCGCGGCAGCGGCCTGGTCTTCGCGGCCGGCGCCTATGTCTTTCCCGGTGGGCGGGTGGACCCCGAGGATCGGGCGCGGGCCGGGCGCGATCTGCCGGACATCGATCCGGTCGACGCGGCGGCCCGCATTGCCACAATTCGCGAGACCGCCGAGGAAACCGGCATCGATGTCGAGGCATCGCCGGCCGATCTGATTCCCTTCGCGCGCTGGCTTCCCGTGCACGAGGAGGTGATCCGCCGGTTCGACACGCGTTTCTACCTCGCCTGTATCGATCGCGATGTCGTTCCGGTGGCGGACGGGGAAGAAAGCAGCCAGGCCTTTTGGGCGACAGCGCGCGATGTGCTCGATCGCTGTGCCCGAGGTGACGGTCGCGCGATCTTCCCCACGCGGCGGCTGCTGGAGCGGCTGGCGCGATTCGGCAGCTTCGAGGAGGCGCGCACGGAAGCGGAGCGGCTTCCGCCGCGCATCATCTCGCCCTGGGTCGAGCAGCGCGATGGGGAGCGTTGGCTCTGTATTCCGGATGACGCCGGATATCCGGTCACCAGCGAAGCGCTCGCGACGGCCTTCCGCTACTAGAGGCGGTTCACGCCTTTTCGATCGTGCACTGGAGCGGGTGTTGATGCTGCCGGGCGAAATCCACTACCTGGGTCGCCTTGGTCTCGGCGACCTCGTGGCTGAACACGCCGCACACGCCGACGCCCTTCTGGTGGACGTGGAGCATCACCCGCGTCGCATCCTCGATGCTCATCCGGAAGAAACGCTGCAGGCACAGCACGACGAATTCCATCGGCGTATAATCGTCGTTGAGCATCAGCACCTTGTAGAGCGACGGCTTCTTGGTGCGCGTGCGGGTGCGGGTCGCGACGCCGAGGCCGGTGCCGGCATCCTCGCCGTCCTTCTGGGCCATCCCGGTGACAGAGATGGCGCGAATCCAGGTGTCGCGGAGGGGGTCGTGCTGCTGCATGGTCATCGAGCAGAATATGGCATTGCGCGGGGGCAGGGCAAGGGGATGCGAATGGCAAGGGCGGTGCAAAAACGAGGAGCGGGCCAGCACGCGCTCCTATCCCGTTCGGGCTGAGCTTGTCGAAGCCCGGTTCTTCCTTTTTGCGTGGTCGGGGAAGAAGGGCAGCACTTCGACAAACTCAGTGCGAACGGAGGGTTGATGTCGAAACGAAAAAGGCCGCCCCTCGCGGGACGGCCCTTTCCCGTTACCGTCTCGGAAGAGATCAGAAGGCGGCGGTGGCCTTCACCTTCTCGACCGCGACCGCATAGCGATTCGAGATCGGCTGGGCGACGTCGCCGGCCAGCTTCAGCCATGCCTCGGTCACCTTGGTGCTCTCGGCGACGGCGCTCTCGAAATAGGACTTCACATAGTCGCTCTGCAGCTTGAAGAGTTCGGTCGGCGACTTGGCCGACGCGAAGGTCTTGAACGCGGCGGTGCTGCTCTCGAACGACTTGCGGGCATAATCGGCGGCTTCCTGGCCGAGCGACTCGGCGGCCTTGGCGGCCAGCTTGCCGGATTCGACGATCGCCTCGACATTGCCCTTGCCGAAGTCGGACATTTCCTCGGCGAGCTTCAGGCTCTTCTCGTAATTGGCCTTGGCGCGCTCGCTGGCATCGCCGAAGAAGGCCTGCATCTTCTCGCCGGCATCGGCGGTGAACTTCTTGGCGGTTTCCTGGGCCTTGGTCACGGTGTCGTTCATGGTCTTGCTTCCCTCGATGAGGACGGCGGCTGGGGCCGTCTCAAGTTTCGTCACGGCTGCCTTCACGGCGGGCTTCGGCGCTGCCCTTGCGGGGGCGGGCGCCTCGGCCTTCGGTTCCACCTTGGTAGCGGACACTTCGACAGGCTTCGGCTGGGGAGCTGGAGCCACGGGTGCCGACTTGGTCTTGGGCGCGCTGGGCGCCGTCTTGGCAGCCACCGGCGCGGACTTCGCGACGACGGGTGTTGGTTTGGCCGACGGAGCGGCGGATTTCGGCGCCGGCTTCGCGGCGGCAGCCTTCGGAGCGGGCGCGGCCTTCACCGGTGCCGGGGCAGCGGCCTTGGCCACTACGGCGGGCTTCGGCGCAGGCTTCGGAGTGTCCACGGCAACGGGCTTGGCTTCGGCGACCGGCGCGGCGGGCTTCGCCGCCACCGGGGGCTTGGGCTCGGTCGCAGGCGCCTTGGGCGTCGCGGGCTTGCTCGTCTCGTCGGCCATGAATTCCGCTCCGGCAGCACTGTTACGCTTATGTTGCGATGCACAATACACAATCGCGGTTCATGCTGCAAGCGCTTATTGTGCACTGCAGCATAAAATATGGGCCGAAGCGAAAAGGGACTGCGACGAACCGTGTCAGCGCTCGATGACGTAGCGTCCGGGCGCATCCTCGATGGCCTTGCGCCTGCCTTTGCCGGGGATGCGCGCACGCGTGGCAGAGACGGTCTCGCCGTCGCAATCCGCGATCCACCTACGCCAGTGCGGCCACCAGCTACCCTTGGTTTCTTTCGCAGCCGCAACGAACTGGTCGAGCGTCTCGGCCGGAGCGTCGCTCGTCCAATATTGATACTTGCCCGAGGCCGGCGGGTTGACCACGCCGGCGATGTGGCCGGAACCCGCCAGCACGAAGCGCAATGGGCCCCGGAAATGCTCGGTGATCTTCCACACGCTCTGCGGCGGCGCGATATGATCCTCGCGCCCGGCCTGCACATATGCCGGAGTCGCGACGCGGCTGAGATCGATCGGCACGCCCATCACGGTCAGCGCGCCCGGCTTCGCCAGCAGATTGTCGCGGTAGAGATCGCGCAGATAGCTCTGGTGCCAGCCGGCGGGCAGGTTGGTGACGTCGCCGTTCCAGTGCAGCAGGTCGAAGGCGGTATGGTCCTCGCCCATCAGGTAGTTCTGGACGACATAGTTCCAGATCAGGTCCTTGCCGCGCAGCAGGTTGAAGGTCGCGGCCATGTAGCGGCCGTCGAGATAGCCTTTGTCCCCGGCCAGCCCCGCCGCGAGATCGAGCTGGGTGTCGTCGACGAACAAGGTGAGGTCGCCGGCATCGGCGAAATCGACCTGCGCGGTGAAGAAGGTGGCCGAGGCGACCTTCTCCGCCTCGCCCTTCGCAGACAGCCAGGCGAGCGTCGTCGCCAGCGTGGTGCCGGCGACGCAATAGCCGATCGCGTGCACCGCCTCGACGCCGAGCAGATCGCGGATCGTGTCAATCGCGTCGATCTGCGCGGAGACGTAATCGTCGAGCGTGATGTGGGCGAGGCTCTCGTCAGCCGACTTCCACGAGACCATGAATACCGACAGCCCCTCGGCAACCGCCCAGCGGACGAAGCTCTTCTCGGGCTTGAGATCGAGGATGTAGAAACGGTTGATCCACGGCGGGAAGATCACCAGCGGGATCTTCGCGACCTCCTTCGTGGTCGGGGCGTACTGGATCAGCTGGTAGAGCGGGGTCTCGTGGATCACCTTGCCCGGCGTCGAGGCGAGGTCGCGGCCCACCTCGAACGCACCGCGATTCGAATGGGTCAGCTGGCCGCGATCGAGATCGGCCAGCAGATTCTCCATGCCCCTGAGCAGGCTTTCGCCGCGCGACGTGATGATCTTCTCGAGCGCCTGCGGGTTGGTCGCGACGAAGTTGGAGGGGGACATCGCCTCGACGAACGAGCGCGTCGCGAAGCGCAATTGCTCCTGCTGCTTGGGCGCGAGCCCGCCGATCGCCTCGACCGAGCGGAGCATATGCTCGGAGACGATCTGGTAGGATTGGCGGATCAGATCGAACAGCGGCAGATCGCGCCACTGCGGCGCCGAAAAGCGGCGATCGCTGTCGCCTTTCGGCGCCGGGACCGAGCCGGGATCGAGGAAGCGCTGCCAGAGCGTCAGGCTCTCCTTCCAGAAGTCGGCCTGCGCGTCGGCGAGCTTGTCGGTATCGAAGGAAACCGGTTGCGGATTGGTCCACAGCGCCGAGAAATCGGGCAGATTGGGCGCGGAAGGGACCTGCAGCGACTGTTTCGACGCATATTCGAGGATCAGCTGCTGGGCGCGGCCCATCACGCCGGTCCAGTGCTGGATCTCCTCGAGGGTGGGCTGGATCGCTTCGAGCGTGTCGGTCGTCTCGGCCAATCGTCCTCTCCGTCCACTCGCGCCTGTGACGGCGCCCGCGATTCGGCTATAGCGCGCCCGCCGCCATGGTGGCGAGCCGTTCAAAAGTCTTTGGGAAAAGGTCGTTTCGAATGTCCGAGGAATTCTACCGTATCCGTCGTCTGCCCCCCTACGTGTTCGCCGAAGTGAACGCGATGAAGGCAGCGGCGCGCGCGGCAGGCGAGGACATCATCGATCTCGGCATGGGCAATCCGGACGGCGCGCCCGCCCCGCACGTCATCGAGAAGCTCTGCGAGGTCGCGCGCGATCCGGGCGCGCATGGCTATTCCGCGTCGAAGGGCATCAAGGGGCTGCGCAAGGCGCAGGCCGGATATTATGCGCGCCGCTTCGGGGTCGATCTCGATCCCGAGACAGAGGTGGTGGTGACGCTGGGCTCCAAGGAGGGCCTCGCCAACCTCGCGCAGGCGATCACCGCGCCGGGCGACGTGGTGCTGGCGCCGAACCCGAGCTACCCGATCCACACCTTCGGCTTCATCATCGCGGGCGCCGCGATCCGATCGATCCCGGCGGCGCCGGGGCCGGATTTCTTCAAGCGGCTGGAACATGCCGTTGCCTACACCGTGCCCAAGCCCTCTGTGCTGGTCATGGGCTATCCGTCCAACCCCACCGCCTATGTGGCGGACCTCGCCTTCTACGAGCAGGTCGTGGCCTTCGCGAAGGAGCACAAGCTCTGGGTGCTCAGCGATCTCGCTTATTCGGAAATCTATTTCGGCGACACGCCGACGCCCTCGATCCTGCAGGTGCCGGGCGCCAAGGACGTGGCGATCGAGTTCACCTCGATGTCCAAGACCTATTCCATGGCCGGCTGGCGCATGGGCTTCGCCGTCGGCAACAAGACGCTGATCGGCGCGCTGACGCGGGTGAAGTCCTACCTCGATTACGGCGCCTTCACGCCGATCCAGGCGGCGGCGGTGGCGGCGCTCAACGGCCCGCAGGACATCGTCGAGCAGAACCGCCAGCTCTACAAGCGCCGCCGCGACGTGATGGTGGAGAGTTTCGGCCGCGCCGGCTGGGAGCTACCCCCGCCCGAGGCCTCGATGTTCTGCTGGGCGCCGATCCCGCCGGCACTCGCCCATCTCGGCGCGCTGGAATTCTCCAAGCAGCTGCTCACCCACGCGCAGGTCGCGGTGGCGCCGGGCGTCGGCTTCGGCGAGGAGGGGGAGGGCTATGTCCGCCTCGCGCTCGTCGAGAACGAGCACCGCATCCGGCAGGCGGCGCGCAACATCAAACGCTACCTCCAGTCGATGGGCGTCAACACGCCGACCACGGCGAAGGCGGTCTGAAGCTTTCGTTTCGCTGACGAAGCGGTTCATGGACGTGCCACACTTCTGAGCGCATAACCCAGATCAGGATTTGGCCGGGCAACCTTCGGGCGCCCGGCCGGTTCTGGGGGGACGCAAGAGGAGTGGACCCATGAAGAAGTTGATGTTCGGTGCCGTCGCCCTGTCGATGCTGGCGACCCCGATGGCGCTGCCCGCGCCTGCGATGGCCAAGCATTGGGGCCATGACAATGGCAACCATTATGGTTGGCAGGGCGATCGCCACGACTGGAACCCGCAGGGCTCCTATCATTACGATCGCCGCTACAAGGCGCGTCGCCTCGGTCGTGACGACCGTGTCTATCGCGGTGGCGACGGGCGCTATTACTGCCGCCGCAACGACGGCACGACCGGTCTGGTGATCGGTGCGATCGGCGGCGGCCTGCTCGGCAACGCGATCGGCGGCAACACGTTGGGCACGCTGCTTGGCGCCGGCGGCGGCGCGCTGCTCGGCCGCTCGATCGATCGCGGCAACGTGAAGTGCCGTTAAGCCTCATCCAGGCTTAATCGGCTTGCCCTGACCCTCCCGACGTGCCAGCGACGTCTGGTCACTCGGGAGGGTTTTTGATGTCGAAAGCGTTGCGCGTCGCTCTGGCTGGTCTCGGCACGGTGGGGGCCGGGGTGATCAAGCTGATCGACACCAACCGCGAGATCGTCGAGCGTCGCGCCGGCCGCGCGATCGAGATCGTCGCCGTCTCGGCGCGCGACCGTACCCGTGATCGCGGCGTCGACCTCGCTCGTTTCAACTGGGTTGATGATGCCGCCGAGCTCGCCGCCCGCGAGGATATCGACGTGGTGGTCGAGCTGATCGGCGGCGCCGACGGCCCGGCTCTGACACTGGCGCGGCGTACCATCGCGGCCGGGCGTCACTTCGTCACCGCCAACAAGGCGATGATCGCGCATCACGGCCTCGGTCTTGCGGGAGACGCCGAGGGCAAGGGCGTCGCGTTCAAGTACGAGGCGGCGGTCGCGGGCGGCATCCCGGTGATCAAGGGGCTGCGCGAGGGCGCGGCGGCCAATGCGATCGGGCGCGTCTACGGCATCCTCAACGGCACCTGCAATTACATCCTGACCACGATGGAGGCCGAGGGCCGCGACTTCGCCGAGGTGCTCGGCGAGGCACAGCGGCTCGGTTATGCGGAAGCGGACCCGTCTTTCGACATCGATGGCGTCGATGCGGCGCACAAGCTTTCGATCCTCGCCTCGCTGTCGTTCGGATCGAAGATCGATTTCGGCGCGGCGGCCATATCCGGCATCCGCCACGTTATCGCCGCCGACATCGCGCAGGCGCAGGCGCTGGGCTATCGCGTCCGCCTCGTCGGCCTCGCCGAGGCGCAGCCCGAGGGCAGCACCACCGCCGGCCTGTTCCAGCGCGTCGCACCCTGCCTGGTGCCGGCGAACCATCCGCTCGCCCATGTCGCCGGCTCGCTCAACGCGGTGGTGGCGGAGGGCAATTTCGTCGGCCGCCTGTTCTTCGAGGGCCGGGGCGCGGGCGAAGGCCCGACCGCTTCCGCCGTCGTCGCCGACCTGATCGATATCGCGCGCGGCGAATATGGCCCCGCCTTCGCCATGCCGGTGGAAAGCCTCGCCGAGATGGCGCCCGCGCCCGCCGGCGAGCGTCGCGGACGCGCCTACCTCCGCTTCTCCGTCGCCGACAGGCCTGGCGTGCTCGCCGAGATAGCGGCGGCCATGCGCGATGCAGGAGTCTCGATCGAGAGCTTGATCCAGCGCGGCACCACGCCCGACGGCGGCGTACTCGTCGCGATGGTGACGCATGAAGGGCCGGAACGCGCCGTCAGCGACGCGCTCGCCCGTCTCGAAGGCTCGCAGAGCCTGATCGGCGCGCCGATGCTGATGCACATCCTGGATGTCTGAGAGTCCAGCGCTGCCATTCTCGACATCGTAACCGGGCTTCCCTATCGCTCGCCCGTCCCGGCAAATTCAAGGAGTCGTCATGTCGACCAGCAGTATCGCCGCAAGTCAGGTTCTCGATCGCGTTCTCGTTCTCGAAATGGTGCGCGTCACGGAAGCGGCGGCGATCTCGGCGGCGAAGCTGATCGGGCGCGGCGACGAGAAGGCGGCCGACGCCGCCGCCGTCGAGGCGATGCGTGCCGCCTTCAACGAGCTGGAGTTCGACGGCACCGTCGTGATCGGCGAGGGCGAGCGCGACGAGGCGCCGATGCTCTACATCGGCGAGAAGGTCGGCACCGGCAAAGGCCCCAAGATCGACATCGCGCTCGATCCGCTGGAAGGCACCACCATCACCGCCAAGGCCGGCCCCAACGCGCTCGCTGTGCTGGCGATCGCCGAGGATGGCTGCCTGCTCAATGCGCCCGATGTCTATATGGACAAGCTGGCGATCGGGCCGGGCTATGAGCGCGGCCTCGTCAGCCTCGACCAGACGCCGACCGAGCGCGTCACCGCCTTCGCCAAGGCGAAGGGCGTGGAACCGGGCGAGATCACAGTGATGGTGCTCGATCGCCCGCGCCACGAGAAGCTGATCGCCGAGCTGCGCGCGCTCGGCTGCGGCGTGCACCTGATCCCGGACGGCGACGTCGCCGGCGTCATTTCCGTGACCGATCCGGAATCGACCGTCGACATGTATATGGGCTCGGGCGGCGCGCCCGAGGGTGTGCTCGCGGCGGCGGCTCTGTCGTGCGTCGGCGGCCAGTTCCAGGGCCGGCTGCTGTTCCGCAACGACGACGAGAAGGCGCGCGCCGCCAAGTGGGGCGTGACCGACCTCAACCGCATCTACCAGCTCGAGGATCTGGTGAAGGGCGACGCGATCTTTGCCGCCACCGGCGTGACCGACGGCTCGCTGCTCGATGGGGTCAAGCGCCGCAAGGACGGCGTGCTGACCACCGAGAGCGTGGTGATGCGCGCCTCCTCGCGCACCATCCGCTGGGTGAAGGGCGAGCACCACAAGCCCCGCTGAGTGGCGTTGACAGCGTAAGCCAAGAGCCTAATCCTCCCGAAAAACACGGGAGGGGTTTCCGGTGGCGTCGGTGCACGCGAACGAGCAATTGCTGTTCTCGATCCTGCTGCAGCTGATCCTGATGATCGGCGCGGCGCGGATCCTGAACGGCGTGTTCCGCGCGATGGGCCAGCCGGGCGTGATCGGTGAGATCGTCGCCGGCCTGATGCTCGGGCCGTCGCTTTTCGGCCATTTCTTCCCCGGCATCTCGCTCTCGATCTTCGGTGCCAAGGCCAGCCCGCCGATCACGATGCTGAGCCAGATCGGCCTGATCCTGCTGATGTTCCAGATCGGCGCGGATTTCGAATTCGGCCACCTCCGCTCCGCCAAGATGAAGCGCGCCACCCTGCTGATCGCGATCGGATCGATCGTCGTGCCGTTCGGTCTCGGCCTGTGGCTGGGCTTCGCCTCGCAGCCGAGCATCGCACCGTCGATCGATCCGCTGACCTATGCGCTGTTCTGCGGCGTCGCGCTGGCGATCACCGCGGTGCCGATCCTCGGCCGCATCCTGCGCGAGTTCGAGCTGACCCGTACCCCGATCGGCGTCGTCGCCATCTCGGCGGCCGCGATCAACGACGTGGTGGGCTGGGTGATGCTCGCCTGCATCTCCGCTTATGCGACGACGATGTTCTCCACCACCTTCCTGCTCTGGCGCCTGCTGGCGATCGGCGCACTGCTGCTGGTGTTGCGCTTCCCGCTCTCGCCGTTGGCGGACTGGCTGGTGCGCCGCTATCCGGTGGTGGATGGCCGCCTGCCCGCGAACCTGATGGCGGCGGTGCTGTGCCTCACCTTCGCGCTCGGCATCGCCACCTACCAGATCGGCATCTTCGCGATCTTCGGCGGCTTCGCCTGCGGCCTGCTCTTCCACCGGCACACCGAATTCGTCGCGGCCTGGCACAGGCAGGCTGGGCATTTCACCCTGGTCTTCTTCCTGCCCGTCTTCTTCACCTTCACCGGCCTGCGCACCAACCTGCTGGGCCTGGCTCCGAGCGATCTCGGCTGGCTGGCGCTGGTGCTGGCGGCAGCGATCGGGGGGAAGCTGGTGCCGGTGTTCCTCGCCGCGCGCACCGCTGGCTTCGACACCAACGAATCCTCGATCCTTGCCAGCCTGATGAACACCCGCGCGCTGATGGAGCTGATCGTGCTCAACATCGGCTTCGATCTCGGCTTTCTGCCGCAGACCATGTTCACGATGCTGGTGGTGATGGCGGTAGCGACGACGCTGATGACCGGGCCGCTGCTGAAGCTGCTGCTGCCGCGCGTCGGCCATGTCGTGCTGAGGGCGGCCGAGGCCTGATTCCAGAAGCTCGATTCACAGGCCCGTCATCATCCGCTAGGGCGGTGGCATGAACGCCGCCGCCCCCTGTGGAGTGACCCGATCGATCCTCGGCCAGCCCTGGCGCTGGCGCGGCCTCGCCAACGTCGACAGCGACGTGGGCTTCCGCCCGGACTCACTGGTCGACCAGTTACTGATGGCGCGCGGCTGCGCGCGGGACGCGCTGGAGAGCCACCGCGCACCCACCATCCGCGCCTTCATGCCCGATCCGTCGATCTTCCGGGACATGGACAAGGCGGCCGAGCGCCTCGCGCAGGCGGTCGAGCATCAGGAGCCGGTCACCATCTTCGGCGACTATGACGTGGACGGCGCCACCTCGGCGGCGTTGCTCGTCCGCCTGCTGCGCGATCTTGGCCTCAAGGCGGGCACCTACATCCCCGATCGCCTGCTCGAGGGCTACGGCCCCTCCGCCGATGCGCTGGTGCGGCTCGCGGAGGCAGGCGCGAGCCTCGTCGTCACCGTCGATTGCGGCGCGATGGCCTATGAGGCGCTGCAGGCCGCGAAGGATGCCGGGTTGGATGTCGTGGTGGTCGATCACCACAAATGCGCCACCTCGCTCCCGGTCGCGCACGCTTTGGTCAACCCGAACCGGCTCGACGAGGACGAAGGTGCGGCACACGGCCACCTTGCGGCGGTGGGTGTGGCGTTCCTGTTGGGCGCCGCGTTGATCCGGACGCTGCGCGCGCGCGGCTGGTTCGCCAACCGGCCCGAGCCCAAGCTTCTCGACCTGCTCGACATCGTCGCGCTCGGCACGGTGGCGGACGTGGCACAGCTCAAGGGCCTCAACCGTGCCTTCGTGGCGCAGGGCCTCAAGGTGATGGCCGGCCGCCGCAACATCGGCCTTGCCGCTCTGATCGAGGCGGCACGGCTCACCCGCAACCCGACCTGCACCGATCTCGGCTTCGCGCTTGGACCGCGCATCAATGCCGGCGGCCGCGTCGGCCGCGCCGATCTCGGCGTGCGCCTGCTGACCACCGAGGACGAAGGCGAAGCCCGCGCCATCGCCGCCGAGCTGAACATCCTCAACGAGGAGCGCCGCGCGATCGAGCAGGCGGTGCGCGAGGAGGCCGAGGCGCTGCTGGCGGCCCAAGGCAATCGCGCGGTGGCGGTGATCGCCGGCCATGGCTGGCACCCCGGCGTGATCGGCATCGTCGCCAGCCGGATCAAGGAACGCGCGGGCAAGCCCGCCATCGTCGTCGCGCTGGACGGCGGCATCGGCAAGGGATCGGGCCGCTCGATCTCGGGCGTCGATCTTGGTGCGGCAGTGCTGGCCGCCAAGGACAGCGGTCTGCTCGTCGCGGGCGGCGGGCACGCCATGGCCTGCGGCATTACCATCGACGAGGCGAAGCTCGACGCCTTTGCCGAATTTCTCGACGATCGCCTGGCGAAAGACGTCGCGGTCAGCTCCGATACCCGCGCGCTGCTGCTGGACGCGGTGGTCGGCCCCGGCGGCGTCACCCCGGCGCTGGTCGAAGCGCTGGAGGCGGGCGGCCCCTATGGCGCCGGCTGGCCCGGCCCGCGCGTCGCCGCCGGGCGGGTGCGCGTGGTGAAGGCGGACATCGTCGGCAACGGCCATGTCCGCGCGATCGTCTCGGGTGACGACGGCAAGCCGATCAAGGCAATGGCGTTCGGCTCTGCCGACACCGCGCTCGGCCAAGCGTTGCTCGGCGCGGGCTCGACGCGGAAGCTCTGGCTCGCCGGCCGCGCCCGCATCGACGATTGGGCGTCGCGCCCCGCGGCCGAACTTCATCTCGACGACGCCGCCTGGGCGGATTGACCGGACGCGCGTGATGCCCTAACGCGCGGCCTCGCTTCGCGCTGGCCCCATCGTCTAGCGGTCTAGGACGTCGCCCTTTCACGGCGAAAACACGGGTTCGAGTCCCGTTGGGGTCACCAAAATCCTCTCCCAGAGGGTTCCAGAAGATGCCAGGAATGGCGGATTTCTGCGGTTTTTCGTGGTAAGGTATCCCATACGGAGCGGTCTCGGACCACCGGATACCAGCACGTTGATGGTATGTCTGATGGTAGCGCAGCCCTCCCCGAGCAGGAGATACCATCATGGCGCTTACCGCTCTCGCGATCAGGAACGCCAAAGGCAGGGATAAGCCCTACAAGCTCACCGACAGCGACGGGCTGTTCCTCTATGTGACGCCGAATGGCCGTCGCTACTGGCGGATGAACTACCGCCACATGAGCAAGCAGAAGACTTTGGCCTTCGGGGTTTATCCCGATTCCGGTCTTGCCGAGGCCCGCGAGCAGCGCGACGCGGCTCGAAAGGTGTTGGCTCGCGGAGATGACCCCGCCGAGAAGATCAGGCTCGATAGGGTCGCGGCGACTGTGGCCGCCTCCAACAGCTTTAAGGCGGTCGCCGACGAATGGCTGGTGAAGGCAGAACGCGAAGGCCGCTCCGCCGTGACGATGAAGAAGCTCCGATGGTTGCTGGACTTCATCAACGCCTCGATCGGCAAGCGCCCGATCTCCGCGATCACGGCGCAGGAGCTTTTGACGATGCTCCGCAAGATGGAAAGCAAGGGCCGCTACGAAACCGCCAAGCGCCTGCGCAGCACATGCGGCCAGGTTTTCCGCTACGCTATCGCTACCGCCCGCGCGGATCGTGATGTAGCCGCCGACCTGCGCGGCGCGCTGATCGCTCCCCAACCTGTTCATCGGGCTGCGATCACCATTGCAGAAGAAGCAGGCGGTCTGCTGCGTGCGATCGAGGCGTTCGAGGGGCATCCCAACACCAAGACGGCGTTGCGACTACTGCCGCATGTGTTCGTCCGCCCAGGTGAACTGCGCCATGCTGAGTGGGCCGACTTCGATCTCGACAAGGCGCTTTGGACGATCCCGCCGCACAAAACCAAGATGCGGCGCCCACACAGCATTCCTCTCTCAACCCAGGCTCTCGCGATCCTCGGTAGCATCGAGCATGATGCGGATTACAGCCGGCTTCTGTTTCCGTCGCTGCGTTCGGTCGATCGGCCGATGTCGGAGAACACGATCAACGCGGCTTTACGGCGTATGGGATACGCGCAGGATGAAATGACCGGCCACGGCTTCCGCGCCATGGCGGCGACCTTGCTCAACGAAATGGGGCAGTGGCATCCCGATGCCGTCGAGCGTCAGTTGGCCCATTCCGATAACAACGCGGTGCGCCGCGCTTACACGCGGGGGGAATATTGGGATGAGCGTGCCTGCATGATGCAGCACTGGTCAGACTACCTCGATTTGCTCCGCGATGGGCGGAATGTGGTCACCGGCAAGTTTGCAAAGACGAGCCGTAAGGCCGCTTGACCGAGATTCGCGTCCACCGTGCCCCGCCGACGAACGGCGGGGCACGGCATCCCGTTCGTCAGGCACCCTGCCCCTCTCGATACGCAGCCGGATCGTCGATCCAGCGATTGACGGCGGACTCGCGCCAGCCAGCGCCGTGGACGCTGATGGAAAGCTGACGCGGGAATGTGCCATCCGCGATCTTGCGGTAGAGGGTCGAGCGAGAAAGCCCAGTACGGGCCAGAACCGTTTTCAGTCGGATGATGCGTTCGGAGTTGGACATGGATGCAAGCCTTTCAAAGCAGGCGTTTCACTAGCTCCCGCCACGAACATTGGATGTTGATGCGTCCCGGGCAAGCGGCGCCTTCGGCGCCCCGGCATGCCAACAAAAATCCGCAGGGTGACTATAGAAGACTGTAGCGGACCCGAGAGGACAGCAGCGGAATCTCGGCGCATTCCAGCGCAAAATAAAGCGATCCAGCTTTTGTCTTACTGTTGCACGGGAGACACGCTTTTCGAGAGCGGATCGGGCGTCTCGTGCTCGTTTCTGAAAACTTTTAAGTCGAGTCGTACATGGCAGACCTGATTTTCTGGCCTGCCCGCCAGAGATCAGCATGTTCCTAACCGTGTCGTCGTGCAAGGCTATCGGCACTGAAGTTCCGATTACGGCACGGCGATGCCGATCCTGGAGCGATCCTCAATCTATTCGAGCTTCGAAACCCGGCGCGTTGGAGGTTATCGGGCCTTTCGCGCCACGCCTGGTCTTCGCAAGGCGGCGCTTACTTGGTATTTTGAGCGGCTTCCAAGCGCGCGACTTCGCGCTCCAAGACGTCGCGGATAAACGCCGCCCTGCGCTGCGCACCCACCAATTTGTCAATCCGCTCGCCAAGCCCTTCAGGTAGCCGGACGTTGGTCGATTTCACGTTGAGCGGCGGCCTTCCCATTCTCGTGTCGTAGCCCGGCAGAACGCGCGTTCAATCGGAAGCAGAATAAGCGGTGCCGCTTATTGATTATTTCCAAGCTTGTGCGCTATAAGCGGTGCCGGTTACTCGTTGCCGGCGCCTCCATCGCCTCTGTCAGCGAGTGTGACGAGGGCAGGCCGATGATCCGACGCGATGCTTCCTCCTCTGATTCGGTTGTCGAGCGCGGCGCATCGCGTCGTGGTTTCTTGCAGGCGTTGAGCGCCGTGCCGGCGGTTGCAGGCGTTACCCATCGCGGCGGGACGCTTACGGCCCTTCACCGACGATTCGATGATGACCCCGCTCCGCTCGCGCGAAGCAAAGAGGGGCGCCAGTTGAGCCGCGTCCGCTACCATCGAGCGGAGAGCTTCTTCCGCACACTGGAACGTGTCCGGTGTGGGCGAACGAGCGATACGCTCTACCTCGCCGGCATCGTCGCCCAGCTTGGTCTCAGCGCCCACCTGCTAGACGTCGGTTTCCCTGACGATTGGTGCGCCCGTCACATCGGCCTGCGGGTAACGAAGGCACTCACCTACGCAAACGCCACAGGCTTCGGTCACGAATGCGCCGACATGGCGAGGCTGGCGGATGTCCTGACGCCCTATTGGGTGTGGCGCCGGCCGCACCTCGATGGCGAGCCCACTCCAGATAACGGCGGCTTCACCATCGAGCAAATCCAGCCGCTGCTGCGCGCCCTGTTGGAGCGGGTACATAGCGTCACCGGACACCCGCGTCCCAATGGGTGGCATCAGCGCCGGGATGACCGAGCATGACCGGCCTGGACCGTCTATCGGCACCCATCGCCCAAGAGCTTCGGCGTATCTCCGCGATTGTGTTCGATGCCTATGCAGAAAGCCTCAAAGGCCGAACGTCGGATCGTTATCGCACCGGGCGCATCGTCATGCTGATCCTCCACGGCAGTCATGCGCGTTTCGATCCTGCGGGAGCCGAGCCTGGCGAGGCCTTCCACCTGCTCGCGATCGTCAATCATCCGAAGCTTGCGCGCCGGATGGACGATTGGCGCCTCGTTCGCGATCGATTGGATCGCGCATGGCAGCATAGTGAGATCACGCATCCGGTGCGGCTCACCCTCGAAAGCCTGGAAGGGATCAACCGTGCGCTGGTCGATGGCAGGCCGCATTTCGCTACGATCGCCGCAGAGGGGATCTTTCTTTTTGAAGCGACGGGCGCGCGCCTTCAAACACCGCGCCTGATGTCGGCGGCAGAGCGCAGTGCGCGAGGCCTCGCTGAATATGCGCGCTGGTACGAACGCGCGAGCGACTTCCTGCTGGGCGCTGCCTTCTATCAGGCGCAAGGGAATGCGCCGATGGCGGCGCTCCTGCTCCACCAGACATGCGAGCATCTCTATCAATCCGCCTTGCGCTCGTTGACACTGCACGGCCCGCGCACGCACGCGATTGACGAATTGCGGGAACTGGCGGAGGCGCTGGAGCCGCGCCTGCGAATAGCATGGCCGCGAGAAGAAGCGCCCGAGCGACACGCCTTCGGCTGCATTCGCAGAGCTTATATCGAGGTACGTTATGGACAATCCTACCGGATCGCCACCGACGAACTGACGTGGGCAATGGAGCGTATCGTCCTGCTGCACGAACTTGTGGCGAAGCTATGCCCCGAGCGACTTTCCACGTCGACAGCGTCAGCGACCAGCGCATTACTTACCGCGCCGGAGGCGTGTCATGTCCTTTGACGAGGATCGGCGCGCTGTTGCGATTCGGGCGCTCCCCGTGCTGCCTCGCGCGATCTTCCTGCTTCACAACTTCTATGACGTGGACGTTGATGCGATGGCCGACGGGATCGGCACGCATGCGACCAGCATTGCGGCCTGCCTTTCCGATGCGAGAAGCGCGATCTTTCGTCACTGGCCCCGGCTCGACGGCGAGAAGCACGCTGCTCGCGACAGCACCGCAACAGTGACGGCGCTGGGTGAGAGCCTGCGGCTCGATTATCGGGCGTCTCTGGAGGCCGCTTTCATCGAGTGTGGCTACGTCGGCACCGTCCTATGGCCTGCCACCAGCGATGACGTACACGCTGACGAGAATTCAGCGGCGGCGTTTATCGTCTCGCAGCTTCACCCGTCGCTACGCGCTGCTGTCGCACGGTCACAGCGCGAAGGCGTCACCACGCTCGATCTCTGGCAATCCGTGCGCCCGTGGCGTCGGATCAGGCGGGGCCGGCTTTTGCAGGTCGCCGCCGAACTCCGCTGCTCCGGCTGGCAGACATTCGAAACGTGGTTGGCGGATCGTATTGCCCCGGAGCGCTACTATCCGGATGGCGTCATGTCGATTGCCCGTTTGCGTCGCCCGCTGCCGGGCGAAATGGATTCCGCCGAGCCGGGACTTTGGTTGCCGCATTGGCCGGACGATGCGGAACGGCAAGCTCGCTTCGACACACTCCCGATCGTGACACAGCATGTCTATGGCCTATTCCATCTGAGCGGTCGGAATAGCCATGAGATCGCAAGGCGGCTTGGCATCAGCCGCCGCAGCGTTGGTCGCCGACGCGATCGGGCATTCTACGCCGTCGCGGGCTGGACCTACCCAAACCTAGCGTGGCGAATCTATCTCGTGGTGAGCGGCAAACGGAATCTGTGGGCATATCGCTTGCGCAAGGTACGGGCCGCGTTGCGCGAATGATCCCATGATCACGACGGGATATGAGATCACGATGAACCGCCCGTTCGATCCTTCCCCTCTTGCTCGAAAGCTCTTTTGCCCTTCCGCCGCCAGAGCGCGAGCGCTGTGTCACGTTCCTCGGCCCGCAATCTCTCCGCGATCGTGATCAACGCGCCGTAGAGCGTAGCGCGATCATCATCGACGAGATCGACCAGGCCAGCCTTCACGACGAGGCCGCCAAGCTCGATCAGATGGCGGGTGCGTTCCCGGCGCTTGACGACCCATTCGCGCATGTCGGTTCGTGCCTTGCCTGCCTCAAGCCGATGCCGAACCGCCTTCGAGCGGGAGAGTGCCGCCCGGCTCGCTTCGAGGTCCGCGCGCAGGCTTGCGCTCTTTGCCCCGAAAGAAGGCCGCGCCCGCCGCACGCCATACATCCTTGGTCGCCGCATCATTCATCCCGATGGCGTGCAGCATCGCGCCGGTCAGCACATCGCTGTCGAGCATATCGGCACCCACGGCCACGACCAGTTCGCCAAGCTGGCGCACCCGTCGTTCCCTGAGCGCCTTCGCCTTATCGGCTAGCGCTTTCAGTTCCGAATCGAAGTCGCGAGGTTTGCGCATCGAACAGTCTCCATTGCGAGGTGATGCAGCTATGATAGAAGAGCCATGCCCGTGATGCAGTAGAGTCGCCGGGACACGCTGGGACCACCTAGTCCCTTCCGAGAAAATTTCGAGAAGGGCGCGCTTATACGTCGTTCCGACGTGCGCTGAGAAGTGTAGATGGTACGCCGCTATGGCGATCTACCATTTCAGCGTTCAGGTCATCGGTCGGGCGTCGGGCCGCTCCGCCGTGTCGGCGGCGGCCTATCGCGCGGGCGAGCGTCTGCACGACGAGCGCCTCGACCGCGACCATGATTTCCGCGCCCGCTCCGGCGTCGAGCACAGCGAGATCATGCTGCCCGAAGGTGCGCCCGAGCAGTGGCGTGATCGCGAGCGTCTGTGGAACGATGTCGAGGCGTTCGAGAAGCGCAAGGATGCCCAAATTGCCCGTGAGGTGGAATTCGCCATCCCGCGTGAAATGACCAAGGCGCAGGGCATCGAGCTTGCCCGCGACTTCGTGCAGGCGGAATTTGTCGATCGCGGCATGATCGCCGACCTCAATGTGCATTGGGATATCGGCAGCGACGGCCAGCCCAAACCCCATGCACATGTCATGCTCACCATGCGCGAAGCAGGGCCGAATGGATTCGGCCAGAAGGTGCGCGACTGGAACGACAAGGAGAATGTCGAGCGCTGGCGCGAACGCTGGGCCGATCACACCAATGCACGGCTGTCCGAACTCGATATCGACGCGCGGATCGATCACCGCAGCCTTGCCGACCAGGGCATCGACCTGGAGCCACAAAGCAAGATCGGCGCTCCGGCTCAACGCATGGATGCGCGCGGCCTGGATGCCGATCGTGCCGATATGCACCGCGAGATCGCGCGCGGGAATGGCGAGCGGATCATCGAGAACCCGCGTCTCGCCTTGGATGCGATTACGCACAGCCAAGCGACGTTCACCAATCGCGACTTGGCGATGTTCGTGCATCGGCACAGTGACGGGCAGGAGCAGTTCAACGCGGCGATGAGCGCGGTGCGCGGCTCGCCCGATTTCATCGCGCTCGGCAAGGACGGGCGCGGCGAAGAGCGCTTCACCAGCCGCGAAATGATCGAGGCCGAGCAGCGTATGCAGCGCGCCGCCGAGATCATGGCGGAGCGCGAACGGCATGGCGTTAGTGAGCCTGAGCGGGAAGCGGCGCTCCGCGCGGGAGCGGTGCGCGGGCTGGAGCTTTCGAGCGAGCAGCGCGCGACGTTCGATCATGTGACCGATGGCCGGGGCCTGAGCGTCGTCGTCGGCTATGCCGGAACCGGCAAGAGCGCGATGCTGGGTGTGGCGCGCGAGGCGTGGGAGGATGCCGGCTTTCATGTGCGTGGCGTGGCCCTGTCCGGCATTGCCGCCGAAGGCTTGGAGAATGGTTCGGGCATCGCGTCGCGCACCATCGCCAGCATGGAGCATGGCTGGGCGCAGGGTCGCGACCTTTTGAGCGCCCGCGATGTGCTGGTGATCGACGAGGCCGGCATGGTCGGCACGCGCCAGTTGGAGCGTGTGCTGTCCCATGCGGCAGAGGCCGGCGCGAAGGTCGTTCTGGTCGGCGATCCGCAGCAATTGCAGTCGATCGAAGCGGGCGCCGCGTTCCGCGCGATCCATGAGCGGCATGGCGGCGTCGAGATCACAGAGGTTCGGCGCCAGCGTGACGACTGGCAACGCGACGTCACGCGGCGTCTCGCTACCGGTAGGACAGGCGAAGCCATTGCAGCCTATGCCGACAAAGGCATGGTCCATGCCGCCGATACGCGCGAACGGGCGCGGGGCGAACTGGTCGATCGATGGGATGCGGAGCGTAAGGCCCGCCCCGACGCCAGCCGCATCATCCTCACCCACACCAACGACGAGGTTCGCGACCTCAACACCGCTGCCCGCCAGCGCATGCGCGAGGCCGCCGCGCTGGGTGACGACGTGCCGATGAAGGTCGAGCGCGGAGATCGCGCCTTCGCATCCGGTGACCGCATCATGTTCCTGCGCAACGAGCGCAGCTTGGACGTGAAGAACGGCACGCTCGGCACGGTCGAGCAGGTGAGTGCGGGCCACATGGCGGTGCGTACTGACGACGGGCGCTCCGTTGCCTTCGACACCAAAGACTATCGCGACCTCGATCATGGGTATGCCGCCACGATCCACAAGGCGCAGGGCATGACCGTGGACCGGGTGCATGTGCTGGCGACGCCGAGCATGGATCGTCACGGCGCCTATGTCGCGCTGTCGCGCCATCGTGACGGCGTGGACCTGCATTATGGCCGCGACGATTTCGCCGATCAGGGTCGGCTTGTCCGCACCCTTTCGCGCGAGCGCACCAAGGATATGGCGACAGATTACGAGCCTACCGATCCCGCCCAGGCGTTCGCCGAACGACGCGGGATCAGTGTCCGCGACCGGATCGTCGAGATCATGCGTAAGGTGCCTGAGAAGGCGCGCGGCATATTCGACGGGTTCAGGCCAAAGGCACCTCAGCCCGAACAGTTGCGGAGCAACCAGCCTGCTCTCAGCGCTGGCGGCCTGCGTAGCGCGATCGAGCGCTACGCCAGAGCTTTGGACGAGATTGGCCAAACCCGCGAATCGGGGGCGAGCGTCATGCCCCATCAGCGGGCGGCATTGGAGCGCGCCAGCCAAGCGCTCGATGCGATCCGGCCCGATGCCTCTACGGATGCGGGCGCGACGTTCGCGCGCAGCCCCGAGCTTGTCCGCGAGGCAGCCGAAGGACGCGGCCAAGCTGCGATGCGGGCCATGCAACTGGAGGCGGAAATCCGCGCCGACCCGTTCCAGCGGGCCGATCGATTCGTCCAGGGCTGGCAGCAATTGCAGCGCCAGCATGAGGATTTGGTGCGCGACGGTGATTTCCGGGGCGCGAAGACCGCTGCCCAGCACATGTCCGATATGGCGAAGAGCCTCCAGCGCGACGCCCAGCTCGAATCGGTGCTGGGTCTGCGCACCCGCGATCTTGGCCTCGAGTTGCCCGAGCGAACGGGCCGCAGCCTGTCCGGCGCGCTCGCCGATTCCATTCCCTTCGTCCGCGACCGGAGCCTTGGGCTCAGTCGCTAGTCAGGAGTCGTTGCATGGATGACATCGCATCACCGATCGAGCAGGAGCCCGAAGAGGAAACCGCTGCGCAGGCTTTCACACGGTTGGACGGCCGGATCGCGATGATGGCGCGTGCGGTCGAACATCTCGCCGCCGAACGGGCCAGCATCGACATTCCCGATTACAGCGCGACGCTGGGGCAGATGAACACGCGCCTCGCTGCCGCCGCGCAAGCGCTGGCGGAGATTGCGGGCAAGCCTGCCATGCAGTTGACCCCGGAAGCATTGGCATCGCGGATGAATGCGGCAGCGGAGAAATCTCGCGCCATGGATCAGACGACGCTTCGGGAGGCGCGGGAGGGGCATGTGGACGCCACGCGGACCATTCGTGGTCTAGTCGGTGTCATGCAGGGTGTGAGAGAGCGGCGGCGGCGCCTGGTTTGGTCGGCGGGGGGCGCGCTTCTAGCCGGGTGCGTCCTATGGTCGATCCTCCCCGGTGCTGTTCTCCGGGCCTTCCCGACGAGTTAGCATCTGCCGGAGAGCATGGCGGCGCATATCATCGGCGAGCCGAGTCTATGGGATGCCGGCGCTCGGATGATGAAGGGCGGTGATCCCGCCGCATGGCAGGCGATCCTATCAACCGACAAGATCCGACGCCAAAATCTCGACGCGCTTACCGCGTGTGAGCGAGCAGCGGCGAAAGCGGGAAAGCCTGAGCGATGTTCGATCTTGATTGAAGCGCAGGAGTTCTGATCACCCATCGTGAAGCCGGCCAGCCGCTACAGCGCTATTGGGAAGCGCGCGGCCGGCCGGCTACATTTCGATCGGAAAGGCCCGCAATTTATCAAGGCAGCCCGGTAAACTTGAAGAAGAGGCGGAAGTCAAAGGCCCAATCGCCGGCAGTGACGCCGGACGAAAGGCTGTCACCTACCGCATAAGCCGTGTTCCGCGTGATGATGATCCGGCCACCGTGGGTGAGGCCGAAGGGCTCGCTGTAGGTACCGCCGTTGCCGACACCGGGTATCTGAAGATAATCGGTCGCGGCGCCGGAGGTGAGGACGGCGACGAGTGCATATTGCGTGCCAGCTGTGACGTTGACGACGCTGGTAAAGGGGACGACCTGCTCGGCCGCAGCTGCGGTGACCGGCGAGGATGTCGCGAGAACGGCGGTGACGTTGTAGCTGGCGTCCAGTTTCAGCAGCTGGACGACATATGTCCCGCTGGCCAGCTGGTTGACGACACTCACCGCTGCGATCGACGCGGCCTGCTGGGCGGTGAAGACGATGCCCTTGGTAGCGCTCGCGGCGGTGTTGCCGCCGGCCAGTCCCGTAACGAAAACCGAATATGCGTAGGCGCCACCGCCTCCACCGCTTGAGCCGCTTGCTGCCGTGGTGATGCGTCCCTTGGCATCGACGGTGATGTTGGCGCTGGTGTAGGTGCCGGGTGTCACGCCCGTATTGGATAACGTGGTCGCGGTGCCGCCCGAGGTCGTCACATCGCCCGTGAGATTGCCCTGCTGGGCGCAACTCGTGAGCGCTGTGAAGTTGCCCATGATCTTGGTAGCATCGGCCACCTGGCCGTTGGTGATGCTGTTCGGGACCGTACACGCTGCGATCACCGGCGATGTCGTCACCAAGCCCAGTCCGAGAGCGAGCGATGCCCAAATTGCCCTGTTCTTCATTGTCGACCCCATTTTCCCCAGACGTCCAAGACGTCGAAATCATGAAGAGAGATTGGCGTGAGCCGTGTTGATCAGTTCGCGCTCCAGGCGAAGCAAAGATAAGAGCTGGTGCCCCAGACTGGATGTGTGGAAGTGAAGGCCGTGTTCGACTGGCTCGTGCGATTGCCGTTCTTGTCGTAGACGTAGTTGATGCACTGATTCTGATTGATCAGCATCATCTGAAAGGCGACGGCCAAGCGAGGCATCGGCATGTTTTGCGGCGTTTTTGCCGTTGCGTCGCCTGTCTTGGCCTGCGCCGCAGGTGCAAAGATCACGCAGCCCGCCAGCAGCAATATGGCTGTTAATCCCGCTGAACGACGCATTTTCATACCCACCCCCTCAGCCGTTGCAAACAACGTGACACCCATATTAAGGCCAACAGTCGACCTCTTCACCCTCCAAATGCGATCCTCCTGTCAAGGTCGAGCCAGCTTCAGAAATCTATCCAAAATGAAGTAGAAGTCATATTCTCGGCTCGTTAACCTCTCTTGCAGTCTCGTGACTCCTATTAAGACCCTATTCAGTAGGGCAAAACGCGATTCGAGAAAATATCGTTGCACAGACTCGACTATATATCCATAGTCGATTCGTATTCCGGCTATCGGGCGGGATCGGCGTCGCGCATGGGGTTGCGCGCGGGAGGGCATCCATGCGGCTGTTTGCAGTCATTCTGTCTCTGTGGGCATTGTTGATCAGTCTTGCCGCGCCTTTGTCTGCGCAATCATATGCGGTTCCGCCCGTGCCCTTTACCGGGGGCTGGTCGAGTACCGTTCCCGGCGACAACTTTTCCTACCAGACGGCGGACTCCGCATGTCGGGCGGATTGGCAGCATTTCAATCCGACAGCGACCTATGACGGTGTGCCCTCAAAACCCGGCGAATCTGATGTCCTTGACTGCAACTGGCATGGCGGTGGTCTCATCCTGTCAGGCAGTGTCCTGTTCTTCTGTAACGGCGGTAATCGTGTCACGGGATATCGCTGCGTTCATGGCGAAGATGTAATGCCTGAATGCGAGGAATGCGCCCGGCAGCACAGAGCGCTGGCCATCCTCGCGGGTTGGCTCTTCGATCGTGGCGAGCCGGTGTCGGTCGCCACGGGCTCGCAATCAGAAGATGAACATGACTATGCGACCGGAGACGGCCTACTCGGCGTCGATCGCGCCTATCGCAGTACTCAACGGCGAAGCTATACCGCAGCAGATCATGAGCTTCCCGGCTTCGGCTATGCCTGGCACGGCGTGATCCCCGGTCGCCTCATCATCACCGGCAGCGACGAGAGCCAGGCGCAGTTCCACGACGATGTCGGCCTCATCGACTTCTTCCAGGCACCGAGCGATACCAGTTCCTTCGTATATACCGAACAGGGAACCAGTCCCTACAAGCTCTCGATGGTGGGTGCGCCGACCGGTAGCCGCACCGACTATTTCGGAACGGGTGCGTCGGTTGCCAACGGCGCGGCCGAGATGCGGCTCGACTTCGGCAACGGCGAAACCCTCTTCTTCCGCCGTGCCGATACCTATCGGTATCAATCCTATATCCGCTATCTAGTGCCCATCGAGCACGATTTCCCGAGCGGCTATAAGCAATATTTCGACTATCCCGACACTAGCGAGTATCCGAGCCGGATTCGCGACAGCTTCGGGCGCCAGATCACGATCGACTGGACCACGGTACCGAGTTACGATGCGTCCATCGTCTACAAGGTAATCAGCGCGCTGCACCTGCCTGACGGCACGTCGATGAGCTACGGCTACGACCATCCGCATTCGGGCACGTTCTATTCGAACGAAGGGCAGGATCGTCTGATCTCGGCTAAGCATCTCGATGCTAGCAGCTCGCTGCTCTGGCAGCACAGCTACGTCTATGAAAATGCGGACTTCCCCTATGCGCTGACCGGCATCGTCGACCAGAACAGCCAGCGGCTCTCGACGCTGGCTTATTCCAACGCCGGCCTCGTCTCGTCCACGCAGCGCGCGGGTGGCTTCGACAAATACACCTTCTCCTACCTGCAGGATGCCACGACACCGCTTCAGCATTTTATCCGCAACGTGACGGGGCCTCTCGGGCAGGCCGAGACCTACACCTATTTCCGCGACCAGAATGCGCCGGCCGCAATGCCGCCGACCCTGATGCGGATCGATCGGACGGCCAGCGCTACGGTTCCGGCCTCGTCACAGGTGTTCAACTACACCACCACCAACAGTTACGATTTCATGATGACCTCCGATCAGGATGCGCGGGGCAATACCACGGGGTTTACACCGGATACGGTTAACCGCCGGCCGACCGCTACGACCGAGGCGCAGGGCACCAGCGTCGCCCGGACCACTAGCACCACATGGCATAATCAGTTCAATCTGCCGACCCACGAGGTTCGTCAGGGCCTGACGACCGATTATACCTACACCGCGACCGGTCAACTTTTGACACGCACCGAAACCGACACGACAACGCAGACGCTGCCTTATTCTACGCAGGGGCAGACGCGCACTACTACCTTCGCGTGGGACGCCAATGGGCGTTTGCTCACTGTAAACGGCCCGTTGTCAGTCGATGCGTCCGGCCACGACGATACCATCACCTTCACATACGATGTTAGCGGCAACCGCCGCACGATGACCGACGGACTCGGCCACGTTACCCATTACGATGCCTACGATGCCAATGGCCGCCCGGGCACGATGACCGACATGAACGGAATCGTCACAGCCTTCACTTACGATGGTCTTGGCAGGGTCAAGACCATTACTGTCCGGCATCCGACGACCGCCAGCCTGAATGCTGTCACCACGCTCGACTACGATGTCGAGGGGCGCGTGATTGGATTGACGCTGCCCGCCACCGAGAAATTGATCGTCGACTATAACCTCGCGGGACTGATGACCGCGGTTCGCGCCGCCAATGGCGAGCAGATCGACTACACCTACGACGCGATGGGCGACGTCATCAGTGAGACAACGAAGCGCACCGATGCGACGGCATCCAAGTCGATCACGCGCACGTTCGACAGCCTCGGCCGCATGCTGAGCGAAACGCTTGGACCGCAGCGGACCACCAATTGGGCCTACGACGCCAACGGCAATGCAACGGCGGTCACAGCGCCGCTGGCCAACGCAACCACTCAGGCATTCGATGCGCTCGACCGGGTCAGCTCGATCGTGGCGCCCGACACCGGCGCCACCGGCCTGCAATACGACCAGAAGGACGGGATCACCCAGAACACCGATCCAAAATCCGTGGCCACGACCTTCGTGCGCGACGGCTTCGGCGAGGTGGTCAAGGAGACATCGCCAGATCGGGGGAGCACGACCCTCTACTACGATGCCGCCGGCCGGATCACGCGCACACAGGACGGGCGCGGTCAGATCATCGATTACACCCGCGACATCCTCGGACGCGTCACCAAGAAGACACCGCAAGGCCACACCGCCGAGGTCGTCACCTACACCTGGGATACGGGCGGCCTGTCCGGCACTTATGGCGTCGGTCGCCTTAACGCGATCGTCGATGCGTCGGGCACGACCACGTTCCAATACGATCATCGCGGCAATATGCTGGTCCAGCAGCAGTCGGTCGGCACCAGCACGGCGGCGCAGCTCGCCTACGCTTATGATCTCGGCGACCGGGTGACACAGGTGACTTACCCCTCTGGCCGGATCGTGCAATATCTGCGCGACACGAAGGGCCGCGTGACGACGGTGCAGACCAAGGCATCCTCATCGGTGACGAGCTGGACGAGCCTCGCGAGCGCGATCACCTACGAGCCGTTCGCGGCGCTCAAGACCGAGACGCTCGGCAACACGCTGTCGGTCGCCAACAGCTGGGGCAATGACGGTAGGCTCGCCTCGCGCCGGCTCTACAAAACTAGCGGAGGGACCAACCTCTCCTCGCTCACTTACACCTACGACAATGACGACAACGTCACCGGCATCGTCGATGGGCTGAACGACAACAATTCGGTCTATTACGGCTACGACGTCAACGACCGGCTGGCGCGCACGCTGCTGACCGCCGGCACAGTCACCACGACGACCGACACCTATACGACCACCACCGGCACCAATCGGCTGGCCTCGATCGCGAACACAAGCGGCACGCGCAGCCTCACCTATGACGCGCGCGGCAATCTCGCTGGCGAGACCCGGCCGGGGTCGATCAGTGCCACCACCACCTACGACAGCTATGCAAGGCTTACTGGCTATACCCGCACCGATACGGGCTCGCTCACCTTCACCTACAACGGCCGCGACGACCGCGTCTCCAAGACCAGCAGCGCGGGAACACGTCGCTTCGTCTACGATCCTGACGGCCGCGAAATCGGTGAATACGGCACGTCTGCAGCTGACGTGAAGGCTGAGTTCGTCTGGGCGCTGCCGCAGATCGACAATGACAATATGCCGTTCGGCGGTGACGACGGTGTGGGGGGCTACATGCCGCTCGCAGTCGCCACGCCCAACAGTAGCGGAACGATTGTTGTCAACTGGGTGCATGGCAGCCATCTCGGCGTGCCGCTCGTCACCACTGATGCGACCGGGGTGGCCGCGACCACACCTAACGATTACCTTGCGCCAGGCTTTCCGGGCCAGAGCCGGACGATCGCAGACCTTTATTACAATCGCTATCGCGACTATGATCCCTCTACCGGCCGATACGCACAAGCTGACCCCGTCGGTCTCAATGGCGGACAAAACAGCTATAGCTATGCCGCGAACAATCCGATCAAACGCATTGATCCTCTTGGCACTACTGATTGGGCCTTAGCATTTCGACTTGCTGGTCTCGTTGACATGGCCGGATTTGGCCCTGAAGATCCCTTCGCGGACGTGGCAGCCGCTGGAATATTTATTACGACAATTGTTCTTACGACAAACTGCAGTGAAGAAGAGGCGAGAAAAGAATGCCACGAGAAATGCGTGGAACTAACGGTTGGACATGGTTATGGAAGTCAAGCGCCCATTAGATACAGAAAGTGTATGAGAGATTGCTTGGCCAAGAGTGGTTATCATAACTACTAACGGGAAGATATAAATGAAATCCGAAATCGGGAGATCTATGATGGATCTTGCTAAATCTCTGGATATCAATCTTGGAGAGTTGGATATAATAATTAGCGCGATGAGCGATACCAATGAGCGGGCAGTTTGGTCAAATAGGCTTGGATCTGTCATTAGATCTATCAATGAAGAGATAATTATTCCTCTTGAAAAGGAATTCCCTGAGTTAATAGATTAATAAGCATAGTATTCTACACGCAGATATGTATATTTAAAATGATATTTGCGAAGCCGCGATATCGATTGGTTCAAGCTAGAGGAAGTATTCACTGTGCCAAGCAGTCCCGGGATCGACACTTTGGCTCATTGGTTTGAGTGCTCTGCAGCGTAGGGATCGAATGGATTAGTCGGCGCCAAGGGCATTTGCTGCAGAACGCGAGGGGGCGGCGTGACCGAAATGTCCGATGCATAAGTCGATGTCGGAACCCGATCACGCGCCTCACCAGTCAGTGCTCGGACAATGGCCGGAGTGCCGAGCAGGATGAAGCAGCCGAGCAGGATGCGCCCCATCTCGCGGGGGCTGGAATAGCCGAGCAGCATGCGAAAGCCCAGCAACGCGACAGCCAACACCGCGATCGCGACACCCAGCGCTCCGAACAGGAGGTGGGCTATCCAGCCGGACGCCTCACTTATGCTGCCGCCAGCAATATTCGGGCTCAAATAAGCCATGATATCCGTTAGTGATCGTCGCGACCATTTCTGTCAATCGATAGCATTTAGCTGATTCGTCGAGTAGCCTTTCGAAGTAGTGTGTGCCAAGGTCGCATTGTCCGGGGGTGTAGGGGGTTCGCGTTGAGACGACTTCATGTTTTCGGAGCTGCTTTGGCGGTTGCGCTCGGCAGCGTTCCCGCTTTCGCCCAGGTCGCTGAAGATCCGGAAGGCTCGGGCGTCATCATCGGCGCGGTGAACTGGTTGCAGGGGACCTTGCTCGGCACGGTCGCGACCGTCGCCGCCGTCATCGCGGTCGCCTCGGTCGGCTTCATGATGCTCACCGGACGCATCAACTGGCGTCACGGTGCGGTCGTCATCCTCGGCTGCTTCATCCTGTTCGGCGCCGCCAGCATCGTCGCCGGCATCCGCTCGAGCGTGGGCAGCTGAGATCGCGCCATGGCCGAGCAGTTGCGACAGGAGACGATCTTCCTCGCGTTGACGCGCCCGCAGATGTTTGCGGGCGTCACCTACGGCTTCTTCGTCATCAACATGATCGTGGCAGCCGAGCTGTTCCTGATCTTCAAATCCTTCTGGGTGATCCTCGTCGCCGCGATCCTCCACGTCGCGGGTGTGCTGATGTGCCTGCGAGAGCCGCGCTTCTTCGACCTCTGGCTCGCCCGAGTGCGGCTGTGCCCGCGCGTCCGCAATCATGCCGTGTGGCGATGCAACTCCTACCGGCCCTGACCGCCGATCCGCGCGTGATCGCGCGCGAGAAGTCGGCGGGCAGCCACCTTCCTTATGCCCGGCATGTCGATGACGTCACGATCGAGACACGCGACGGCTTGCTCCTGCAGATCATCAAGGTCGATGGACTGCTGTTCGAGACCGCCGACACCGACGAACTGAACTATAGGGCATCGCTTCGCGATGCCATGCTGCGGACCCTGGGATCGCCACGCTTCGCGATCTACCATCATGTCGTACGCCGACCGGCTGATATCAGCCTCGACGGTGTCTTTCCCGACCCCTTCTCCGAGGAGCTCGACCGACGCTGGCGTGCGAGGCTTGGCGCACGCCAGATGTTCGTCAACGAGCTCTATCTGACCGTCATCCGCCGCCCGTTGCAGGGACGCATCGGGTTTGCGGATCGATTGCGTGGTCTCGCGGCAAGAAGCGCCGTGGATCGCTCGGCTGCCTTCGCCACCGAAAAGCGGGCGCTCGATACGGCGTGCGAAACCATCATCGCTTCTCTCTCCCAATACGGGCCGCGCCTGCTGTCGGTGCGAGAGGCAGACGGCATCGTTCGCTCCGAGCCGCTGGAGTTCCTTGGAAGCCTCTATAACGGCGCCCATCAGGAGATCGGTCTTCCGCTCGGCGATCTCGGCGAGCATCTGCCCTTCCGTCGGGTGAGCTTCGGCCAGGAAGCGTTCGAACTTGCTGCGGCCGGCCCCCATCCGCGTACCTTCGGTGCGATCGTCTCGGTGAAGGATTACCCCGCCGCAAGCTTTCCCGGCATGTTCGACCAGCTCTACCGCATGCCCTTCGAGATGACCGTCACGCAGAGCTTCGCCTTCGTGGAGCGCGGCGCGGCATTGGGACGGATGAACCTGACGCTGCGCCGTATGCGCGCCGCCGACGACGAAGGTATCTCGCTGCGTGATGGTCTCGTCCAAGCGAAAGACGACGTCGCCTCGGGGCGGGCCGGCTTTGGCGAACATCACACGACCATCATGGTGCAGGCGGACAGCCTGGCGACACTGGATGCGCGGGTCGCCGAAGTGACGGCCACGCTTGCCGATCTCGGTATCGTTGCCGTGCGCGAGGACATTGCTTTGGAACCGGCTTTCTGGGCGCAGTTTCCGGCGAACTTCAAATATGTGGTCCGACGGTCTCTGGTCTCGACCGCCAACTTCTCAGGGCTGGCGAGCCTCCACAATTTTCCGGTCGGGCAGGCACAGGCCAATCACTGGGGTGACGCCGTCACTTTGTTCGAGACGACGGCGGCCGGCCCTTATTTCTTCAACTTCCATCAGGCCGATCTCGGCAACTTCACGGTCATCGGCCCATCCGGCTCCGGCAAGACAGTCGTTCTCAACTTCCTGCTCGCCCAGGCGCGCCGCTTCGCGCCGCGCACGATCTTCTTCGACAAGGATCGCGGCGCCGAATTGTTCATCCGTGCGATCGGAGGCCAATATGACCGGCTGCGCCCCGGAGCAGCAGCCGGTCTCAATCCGCTTCAGCTGGAGGACCGGCCGGAGAATCGCCAGTTCCTGATGGACTGGCTGGCGCTGCTCGCAGGCGGAGCCGACGTCGCCGAGCAGGATATGATTCGCGAGGCGGTCGAGGCGAATTTCCAACAGGCCCCAGCCTATCGACGCCTGCGACATTTGGTGGAACTGTTCCGGGGCGCGGCGCGTCCGAGCGCGGGCGACCTCTATGCTCGCCTGCGGCCGTGGCGGGGATCGGGCGAGCGCGCCTGGCTTTTCGATAATGAGGCCGATCTGACCGACCTCGATGCCGCGACTATCGGCTTCGACATGACCGAAATCCTCGACGATCCGGTCGTTCGCACGCCGGCCCTGTTCTATCTCTTTCACCGGGTGGAGGAACGGCTCGACGGCACGCCGGCGATTATCGTCATCGACGAGGGCTGGAAGGCGCTCGACGACGATGTCTTCGTGCGCCGGATCAAGGATTGGGAGAAGACGATCCGCAAGCGCAACGGGATCGTCGGCTTCGCTACGCAGAGCGCGCAGGATGCGCTCGAAAGCCGGATCGCGAGCGCGATTATCGAGCAGGCCGCGACGCAGATCTTCATGATCAACCCCAAGGCCCGGGCCGAAGACTATGTCGGTGGCTTCGGGCTGACCGAGCATGAACTCGAGCTCGTCCGCACGCTCCCCGACAATTCCCACTGCTTCCTCGTGAAGCGCGGCACCGACAGCGTGGTGGTCCGGCTCAACCTGACGGGCGAGAAGGATCTGCTGACGATCCTCTCGGGCCGTGAGGCTACCGTGCGCCTCTACGACGAGATCGTGGCCGACCAGGCGGAAGAACCGGCCGACTGGATGGCGCAGTTGCTGGAGAGGGCTTGACATGCCGTGTCCTGCGCTCACGACCGGCAGCCAGTTCCTGTCCGGCATGATGTCGCACATCGATTGCCAGTCGCGCGGGCTTGGTGCCTATGGCTACGGCGCGCTCGCCGATCGCAGTTCCGCCGCCTTTGCCGTCACGACGGCGCTACTGGCCGTCTTCATTGCGCTGCACGGCATTCGTCTCCTCTTCGATGGTCACGATTATCCGCAGCGGCTGGTCAACGACATCGTCAAGATCGGGATCGTGCTCACGCTGGCAACGAGCTGGCCGGCGTGGCGTATCATCGGATACGATCTTGTTCTGGATGGCCCGCTGGAGGTCGCGCAGTCGGTGGGTATCGCGTCCGGCACCACTCCGACCGCACGTTATGACCAGCTTCAGGCGCTGGACGACAATCTGGTCGTGATGACAGCCTACGGAACCGGTAGGCTCGCGGGAGGTGGCGTCCAGCAAGGTGACGAGCCGGGCGACTCTTTTCAGGGTATCGCGCTCGCCGATCAGTTCGCGCTGGGTTGGGGACGCAGCGCCTTTCTGATCGGATCAATCGTGCCGTTCGGCATCTCCCGATTGGGTGCCGGCCTTCTTCTGGCGCTGACCCCTTTGGTTGCTGGACTCTATTTGTTTGGTGCGACGATCGGGCTCTTTACTGGCTGGGTGCGCGGGCTGGCTTTCTGCGCGGTCGGCTCCTTCACGCAATATCTTATGCAGGCGATCGAGGTCGGGCTGATCATGCCCTGGGCACAGGATGTCATCGCGGGGCGTGAAGGTGGTGCGCTGACGCCGTCGGCGCCGACCGAGCTTCTCGTCATGACCATGTCCTTCACGATCATCAATCTCGGCCTGCTGTTCGTGTGTGCAAAGGTTGCGTTCTTCCCCGGTGCGAAGCTGGCCTCGCTGTTTCACCGTGAGGGATCACCGGTCGCGACCGAGCAGTCGGAACGGCGGCCCATTGCAGGCCGCGCTCAGCCCGTCCCGGCGAGCCGCGCGCAACTCGTAGCGGAATCGGTCTCCACTTCCATGCGGCAGGAAGCTGTCACGACACGACGCCATCTCATCGGCGGCGCTATGGCTGGCGGTATGACAGGATCGATCTCTCCTGGCGCCGCGCGAGGGAATGACAGGGCGTCCAACGGGCAATCGGGATTGAATGCGAAGCGGACGGTCGGGCGACGTCTGGCATCCACGCAACGACGGGATTTGCGATGACCTCTGGTCCGAACGGCAAAATGGATCGTGCCGATTACTACCGGGCCGGCGAGACCTGGGCGCTGGATCGGGAGAAGAGCCGTCTACGCTCGGTCCGCATCGCCTGGATTGCAGCCGGTGTATCCGCAACGATCGCCGTGCTGGAGGCGATAGCGCTTGTCGCCCTTACGCCGCTCAAGACGGTCGAACCCTATACCCTGCTGGTCGATCGACAGACGGGCTATGTGGAGCAGCTCAAGCCATCCTCAACCCAGCTGATCGCGCCCGACGCCGCGATGACCAAATCCATGCTCGCCCAATATGTGTTGGCGCGCGAAGGTTTCGACATCGACAGCTTCAAGAGCGACTATCGCAAGGTCGCGCTGTGGACGGAGGGTCAGGAGCGCAACCGCTATATCAGCTCGGTCCTTGCCTCCAATCCGGCGAGCCCGCTCGCGTCGCTGCCCCGGCGCACGATCGTGCAGGCGCAAATCCGGAGCATCTCCTCGTTGTCGTCCAACACGGCGCTGGTACGATTTGCGACGGTCCGCACCGATCAGGGCGGCCGATCGAGCGCGCCGATGCCCTGGGCGGCGGTGATTACCTACCATTTCTCCAACGCCGCGATGAGCGAGGCCGATCGTCTTCAGGATCCGCTCGGCTTCCAGGTGGATCGCTACCGCCGTGATCCGGAGATGCCGGTCGACCAGCCGGTCCCCGCGCCCGCGCCGACCACGGTCTCCCCATCCAGGACGGTTGTGTCCGGCGGAGAGACCCCTTGAAATCCCGCCTAGTCTCCATTGCTTTGCTTTCGCTCGCAGGCGCTGGTGCTGCCGGCGCTCAGGGGCTCAGCGGTGATCCCCGAGTCGAAGTGATGGACTATGCGCCGAACCGGAGCTGGTCGATCAACACCGCGCCAGGCGGGACCTCCTTCATCATGCTGACACCCGGCGAGCGGATCGATACCGTCGTGATGAGCGACCCCGGTGCCTATCAGGTGGCCGTCACCGCAGCGCGAGATGGCCTGTATCTCCGGCAGAAGCGGCCGGACGCCCGGGGGACGATGACGGTGAGTGCCGGTTCGCGCATCTACGCGATCGACGTCACGTCCGATCCGAACCAGCCGGCGCCCTACGTCGTGGCGTTCAAGAATGTCGCGGCAGCCGCTGTCCCCGCAGCTGAAGGTCAATCGGCTACGCCGGTGGCTGCTTCCGGCAGCTACAAGCTGACCGGCGATAAGGACGTTCGTCCCCTCAGCGTCAGCGACGACGGATCCAAGACTTATATCCGTTGGGCGCCCGACCAATCGATTCCAGCCGTCTTCGCGCTTGAAGGGGCGAGCGGCGAAGAGACGATCAACGGCTATATGCGCGACGGCGTCTTCACCATCGATCGCGTGTACGAACGTCTGATCTTCCGGATCGACAAAGCGGTCGCCACGGCGGCGCGGGTGAGCGGGAAGAGGAAGCCATGAGCGGGGACGAGCCTTCGAGCCCCGACATTCGCCCGATGGTCGCGTCGCCTCCCGGCAATCGCGGCGTCTGGGCATTTGCGGGCGTCGCGGTCGTTTCGGCTGGCCTACTCTTCTATACGCTCGAAGCACGCCGGACGTCGGCGCTCGCGTCGATTGCGGTCCCGACAAATGTACCAGCCGGCACGATGATCTCGTCGCCACCTGACATCCAGATACCGCCGGCTGAAGACGCAGCGGAGGACATCCAGTCTTCGGCACAAGGATCGATGGCTAGCGCGATGCTCGGTGTTCCAGCGGCCGTGCCCCGCCCGATAAGGACTGCCAGTACTCCGATGGCAATGCCGCCAGAGCCATCGCCGTATGTACCGCCGATGCCCCCGGAGGCGCGGCAGACGGCATCACCGCCATTCGATGGCGGAAGTCAGGCAGTCGTCTTCAATGGTGCGACGGCCGGACCGACACCAAATGTCGGTGGACAGACAGGTCTGAAACAGGGTGAGCGGGTCAACGCGACAACTTTCCAGAACCCATCGACCACGATTCCGATGGGTACGGTCATCCAGGCCGTTCTCGAAACAGCCCTCGATTCCAACCATGCCGGCTTTGCGCGCGCACTGGTCTCGAAGGACGTTTACGGCTTCGACGGGACGAAGATTCTCGTTCCCAAGGGAAGCCGGCTAATCGGTGAATATAAGGCGGACATTAGCGCGGGGCAGAATCGCGCGCTCGTGCAGTGGCAACGCCTGATGCGGCCCGACGGCGTCATCATCGACCTCGATTCCCCGTCTGCCGACCCGCTCGGTCGCGCCGGCATCAAGGGTAAGGTCAACGGCCATTTCTTCGAGCGTTTTAGCGGTGCCATCCTGCAATCCGCTCTCGATATCGGCGTGCAATTGGCATCGCAGCATGTCGAGCGCGACACGGTCGTGCTGGCGCTGCCGGGGACGTCATCGATCACGCCGACCGTCTCCCCTGACAAGGTCCAGCGGACCCTGACCGTGAAGGAGGGCACCAGCGTATCGGTCTTCGTCAGCCGCGATCTCGATTTCTCATCGGTCACTCAATAGCCGATGGAGAATATCTACCTTCAGACCTACCTGACCCCGCTTGCGCCGTTCCTGGCGCGTGCCGACGTCACCGATCTCTATATCAACCGGCCTGGCGAGCTGTGGATCGAGGCTTACGGCCAGCGGCCCGAGCGGCATGACCTGCCAGACCTGACGCGTGAGACATTGCAGCATCTCGTGCGCCAGGTGGCAGCGCTCAGCGCGCAGGGGATCAGTCGCGAGCATCCGTTGTTGGCGGCCAGCCTGCCGTCCGGTGACCGTATTCAGGTCGTCGTGCCACCAGCGACGCGGGGCGAGATCGCCATCGCGATCCGCAAGCATATCGTCGCCAATCTGGCTCTGGAGGATTTCCTGGCAGGCGGTCGGCTGCCGGAGGTTCGGTCGACAGTGGACGGCGATCGTTCAGGGATTACTGAAAACCTCGATACTTCTGATTCCATTTCCGTGTTGAGGCGGGCCGTCCGGGGCAAGGCGACCGTGCTGATTTCCGGCGGCACATCGACCGGCAAGACGACCTTGCTCAACACGCTCCTACGAGAGGTGCCGGCGCACGAGCGGTTGATCCTGATCGAGGATGCGCCGGAGATCAGCGTGGGCCACGAGAATATGGTCGGGCTGATCGCGGCGCGTGGATCGTTGCGCGAGGCCGATGTCTCGGTGGATGATCTCCTTGTCGCTTCGCTGCGCATGCGCCCTGACAGGATCATTCTCGGCGAGATCCGCGGTGCCGAGGCCTATACCTTCCTGCGTGCGATCAACACCGGGCACCCCGGCTCGATGTGCACCATCCACGCCAATTCGCCCGAGGGTGCGATCAAGCAGCTTGCGTTTCTCGCGTTGCAGTCCGGCCTTCGGACCGAATGGGATGATCTGACTGCCTACATCCGGGAGTCTATCGACGTCTTCGTCCATCTCGCTCGGATCGATGGGAAAATTGCCGTATCGCAGATAGCCCTCCGAAACGGCGAAGGTACTGGACTTCGCAGCATGACCATGCTGCGATGACGTGCTTCAATTGGGGAGCCAATATGTCAGAAAAGAAGAACGTACCGCCCGCGCAGCCTAGCCGGCCGCCGTCTCGTCCGGGGAATGATGGCTATCGGGATAGTGGGAAAAGCAGCGAGAATACCGTCTCCTTCGATCGGCCTCCTCCCAAACCCAAAGGTGGATGAGGAATGACGCGCGCTGATGCCTTGTTCGGTGCCGAGCTTTCGGTCCGATATCATCGTCGGCGCGCCTCATTTCTGGAGCGTACGAGCGCTTTCATGTCGACCGCCATCTTGATGGGAGGCGCGGGCGCCTTCGCAAGTCTATTTGGCGAGTCCACCACCTTCGCGAAGATCGCGACCTTGCTTGTCGCCTTGATCGGCGTCGTCCAGATCGTTTTCCAGGTCGATCGATGTGCCGCCGAACATCGACGCTGGCTCAAGGAATGGATGGCACTTTTGCTTGAGATCCGTGCGAGCACGGATCCAACCCCAGAGGCGCTAAATGAATGGGATCGGCGGCGTTCGGACGTCGAGCAGGAGTGTGTCGGCGAACTGCGAGCATTGCAGGTCGACTGCTGGAATCGCACTTGCGTTGCAATGGGATTTTCCGCGAAACCGACGCCTATCCCGCGCTGGCAACTCCCGCTCATTCAGATTTGTAGCTTCGAAGGCTGGTACTCAAACCCGCAGCCAGCCGACTAGCGCATCAGCCAAGGGGTCAAGCAGCGATGGAGAGCAAACGTCGAGCTTGATTTGGTGCCCCTGCGATCGTCGTGCCGGCTGACACTGCCTAAGGGTTCGCGTTCCATTGTTGCGCCCAGTCTCAATCGAGGCCATCCGGACCCAGTAGACGGTTGGTATATGTGATGGTATGGGTCAGGCGTTGGACGCAAAGTTCAGCGTTAAATCAGTACCTTGCCGCGATAACCGAGTGACCGTTGGGGTCACCAAAATCCTCTGCCGGACGTTGCCCTGCACCGGTGGCGGCAAAGAGCGATCGGCGATCTCCGCTTCCGCCTATGGCCCCTTTCGTTGCGAAGTGCCAAGGATGCGTGCGAGGCACAAGCGCTTAGGACAGGAGACGATGATGGGAAAGACGATCGAGGTCGCCACGATCGAAGGCGACGCCCGCTTCCACTGCTACGTCGCCGAGCCTGCGGGCACGGCCAGGGCCGCCATCGTCGTCATCCAGGAGATTTTCGGCGTCAATGCCGGCATCCGCGACAAGTGCGACCATTGGGCGGCGAAGGGCTATGTCGCGCTCGCGCCGGATCTGTTCTGGCGGCTGGAGCCGGGCTTCGAGATCGATCCGGATGAGCAGGGCGCGCTCGAGAAGGGCGTCGGGCTGATGCAGCGCCTGGATCAGGATCAGGCGATCAGGGATATCGAGGCGACGATCCACGCCGCGCGGGCGATGGTCGGCGGCGGCAAGGTCGGTGCGGTCGGTTATTGCATGGGCGGCCGGCTCGCTTTCATGACCGCCGCGCGTACCGACAGCAACGCGACGGTCGGCTATTACGGCGTCGGCATCGACAACCTGCTGCGCGAATCGCATGCGATTGCCCATCCGCTGATGCTGCACATCGCATCGAATGACGGCTTCGTACCGCCCGAAACGCAAAAGGCGATGCACGAGGGGCTGGACGATCACCCGAAGGTGACGCTGCACGACTATGCGGGGCTGGACCACGGCTTTGCCACGACCTCTGGTCAACGTCGCGACGAGGACGGTGCCCGGCTGGCCGACGGACGCACCGAGGCATTCTTCGCCGAGCATCTCGGCTGAACCCGCGCCCGCGCATCCTCAAACCAGCCCGCGGATCACGCCTCTCAGCCATTCGAAGGCGGGGTCCGCGCGGTGGCGGGCATGCCACAGCATCGCGATCTGGAGCGACCGCTCGCCGCCCGGGCCGAGCGCGACCACTGAATCGGCGGAGCGCTCGGCGAGGCGCCGGGGCACGATCGCGACCATGTCGGTCGCCGCCACGAGTGTGACGGCGGTGTAGGAATCGTAGACGATCGTCGTTTCCTCCAGCCCGGCGGCGGCATCGGCATAGCCGCCGATCAGCCGTTCATCGCCGCCGCCCGGAGGTGAGGCATCGAACGGTCCCCGCGCGACGATCGAGACGCGGGGCAAAGCGGCGACGCGCGCCGCATCGAACGGGCGACGCGCCTCGGCGCTGCCGCGCGCCGCAATCCAGACCATCTCGTCCTCGAACAGCGGCTCGATCACGAAGCGCCCCGGCGCGCGCGCGAAGGTGCCGAAGGCGAGATCGACATCGCCCCGATCGAGTGCAGCGACCAACTGGTCGGAAACCGGAACGATACGCAGCGATACGGCCGGCGCCTCGATCCGCATGTGCTCGACGAGCGCGGGGATCAGCAGCATGCAGAAATAGGTCCCCGCCGCCAGAGAGAAGCGTCGGCCGTTGTCCCGCGCGGTGAAATGGGCGGGCGCCAGCGTCTGGCTGATCCGGCGCAGGCCCTCGCGCACGCCGCCGGCCATTTCGGCGGCACGGGCGGTGGGCTGGAGCCCCTGCGCGCCGCGCACGAACAGGGGATCGTCGAGCGCCTGCCGCAATCGCCCCAGCGCATGACTGACGGCGGACTGGGTGAGGCCGAGCCGATCCGCCGCGCGCGTGACGCTGCGCAGCTCCATGAGCGTGTCGAAGACACGCAGCAGGTTGAGGTCGATCTCCATGAGCATCGTTCATACTGCATTTGACGGAATGTCATTGGATTTATGGTGCCGCAGGGTTATGAGGGACATCAACTATTTGGTGCGGTGCGGAATACCCCGCAGGGGACGGCATGGATTCGATGGCTTTGGACGATCGGTCGGGGGACCATGAGGTGGATGCGCCTGCCGAGATGATCGCGGCACCGATCGCAGCGGCGGAGCCGATGCCGGCAGCCCCTACCCGCACCCGCCGCCAGCGCATGCGCGGGCCTCTGCTGATCGCCGCGCCCATCGCCGCGCTGATCTTTGTGCTGTTCGTCTATCTGCACGGCGGCCGGTACGAGACGACCGACAACGCCTATTTCCAGTCCGGCCTGGGTGCCGTTGCGGCGAACGTCAGCGGACAGGTGATCGCGGTCGAGGTCCACGACAACCAGCGTGTCAAGGCGGGGCAGGTGCTGTTCCGCATCGATCCCGCGCCCTTTCAGGCGACGGTCGACGAGGCGGAGGCGGCGCTCGCCGACGCCCGCACGCAGGTCTCGTCGCTCCAGGCCAATTATGCGCAAGGTCAGGCCGAGTTGAAGGCCGCGCAGGATCAACTCGCCTATGCCGAGCGAGAGGCGGCCCGCCAGAAGGCGCTGCTCGCCGAAGGTATTTCCAGCCAGGCGCAATATGATCAGGCGCGGCTTGCCGCGCAGACGGCCGCGCAGGGGATCGAGACCAGCCGCCAGAAGAATGCCAGCGTCGCCGCCACGCTCTCCGGCCGGGTCGATGGCCCGATCGAAACCCAGCCGGCGATCAAGCGGGCGCAGGCGGCGTTGGACCGGGCGCGGCTCGATCTGTCCTACACCGTCGTGCGCGCCAAGCAGGACGGAATTGTCACCAAGGTCGATCAGCTGCAGGTCGGCGATTATGTGGCGGCCGCCAAGCCGGTGTTCACGCTGGCCGGCACGCGCATCTGGATCGAGGCCAACTTCAAGGAAAGCCAGCTCGATCACATGCGCATCGGCCAGCAGGCGACGGTCGAGGTCGATGCCTTTCCCGATCTGAAGCTCACCGGCCATGTCGTGAGCTTCAGCCCCGGCACCGGCAACAGCTTTGCGCTGCTGCCGCCGGAGAACGCCACGGGCAATTGGGTGAAGGTCGTCCAGCGCCTGCCGGTCGAACTCGATATCGACAATCCGCCGGCCGACGTGCCGCTCCATGCGGGGCTCAGCGTCGAGGTGACGGTGGACACCGGGCATCGCCGCCATCTGTTCGGGAGCGCGACCGGCACGCCGCCCGCCGGCCGATGACCGGCATCATCCCCTCGGCGGGCGCCCGCCGCGCGATCACCGTCTCGGTGATGCTCGCGGCGATGATGAACTCGCTCGACACCACCATCGCGAACGTCGCCCTGCCGCACATTCAGGGCAGCGTCGCGGCCTCGGCGGACGAGATCAGCTGGGTGCTGACCTCCTACATCGTCGCCGCCGCGATCGTGACGCCACTGACCGGGTGGCTGGCGGACCGGCTGGGGCGCAAGACGGTGCTGGTCTGGTCGATCATCGGCTTCACGGCGGCGTCAGGCCTCTGCGGCCTCGCCACCAATCTGCAGGAGATCGTGCTCTTCCGCCTGCTGCAGGGCGTGTTCGGCGCTTCGCTGCAGCCGATGAGCCAAGCGACGATGCTCGACATGGCGCCTCCGGGCGAGCAGGCGCAGGCGATGGGCCTATGGAGCATGGCGGCTCTGCTCGGGCCGATCCTCGGGCCAACGGTGGGTGGGTGGCTCACCGAGAGCTTCACCTGGCGCTGGGTGTTCTTCATCAACCTGCCGTTCGGCATCATCGCCGCGCTCGGCGTCTCGGCTTTCATGACCAGCCAACCGCAGGCCGAGCCCCGGCCTTTCGATCTGTTCGGGTTCGGCATGCTGGGATTGGCAGTCGCCTGCCTGCAGCTGCTCCTCGATCGCGGACAGACACAGGATTGGTTCAGTTCGACCGAGATCTGCATCTATGCCGGCGGCATTCTTTTCTTCGGCTATCTCTTCGTCGTCCATATCCTGACGGCGGAACGGCCTTTCCTCGACGTCGCCCTGTTCGAGAACCGCAATTACATCTTGGGCTGCCTCATTGGCTTCCTGCTCGTAATCATGCTGTTCGGCACGCTCGCGCTGATCCCGTCGATGCTGGAGCGGCTGATGGGCTATCCGGTGGTGCTGACCGGCATCGTGACTGCGCCGCGCGGCATCGGCTCGATGATCACGATGGGCACGTCGGGCTATACTCTCAAGCGATTCGATCCCCGCCTGGTGATGACCGTCGGTTTTCTGCTGGCCGCTTTCTCGCTTTTCCAGATGAGTGGCCTATCGCTGGGCATGGATGCGCGGCTGCTCGTCATCAGCGGCTTCCTGCAGGGCATGGGATCGGGCATGATTTTCGTGTCGCTGTCGCTCCTGTCCTTCGGCACGCTGTCGTCCAAGCTGCGGAACCAGGGCACCGCGATGTTCACGCTGGTGCGCAACGTCGGCGCGGCGGCGGGCATCTCGATCCTGCAGATCCTTTCGGTCCGCGCCTCGGCCTCGGTCCATTCGCGGCTGGTCGAGAATATCCGCCCCGACAATCCGGTGCTGGGACGTGCGGTGCCGGGCTTCGACTTCCACAATCCCGTGGCGGTGGCGGCGATGAACGGGCAGATCGACCGGCAGGCGGCGATGGTCTCCTATGTCGACGTCTATTGGCTGCTCTTCATCGTGACGTTGATGGGGATGCCGCTCGTGCTGCTGCTGCGCGCACCGCGCACCGCGATGACGCCCGATCAGCAGATACACATGGAATGATCCCTTGAGACGAATCATCCCTCTCCTGCTCGGGCTGACTGCGCTCGCCGGCTGCACCGTCGGCCCGAATTTCGAGCAGCCGCCCGCGCCGCGCACCACCACCTATCGGCCGACCAGCGAGGCGCGCGCGGCGGCCCCTGCGGAGCCCGCGGCCGATCTCGGCGTCGGGCCGGAAGGCCGCTGGTGGGAAACCTTCGGTTCGGCCGATCTGAATGCGCTGGTGGAGCAGGCGCTTGCCCACAATTACGGCCTCGCAGCGGCAGATGCGACGCTGCGTGCCTCCGATGCCGAGGCGCGGGCGATCGCCGGGCGCCGTCTGCCGCAGGTCGACGCCAATGCCCGAGTCGAGCAGGAGGAGGTCAATCTACAGTCCTTCGGCTTCTCCGGCATCGGCGGCGTGTCGATCGCGAATCCGGAATTTCACCTCTATTCGGTGGGCGGCGGGATCAGTTACGATCTCGATCTGTTCGGCGGCCTGCGCCGGCAGGAGGAGCAGGGCTTCGCCCAGGCGGAATCGCAGCGCCGACAGGCGGAGGCCGCGCGGCTCGCCGTCGCCGGGCGGGTGGTCGGCCAGGTGCTGACCATTGCCGCGATCGCCAGGCAGATCGATGTGGCCGATGCCCTGCTCGCCGACGATCAGCGCAACGTCGATCTCGTCACCAAGCGACAGCAGGCGGGCGAAGGCACGATGGTCGAGGTGCTCAACGCCCAGGCGCAGTTCACTGCCGATCGCGGCGACATCCCGCAGCTTCGCCAGCAATATGACGAGGCGCGGCATCTGCTGGCGACCCTGGTGGGCATCGCGCCCGCCGATCTCGGGCCGACCGATCTCCGGCTGGAGACGCTGACCCTGCCGACAAGCGTGCCGGTGACGCTGCCGTCGGCGCTGGTCCACAAGCGGCCCGATATCCTGCAGGCCGAGGCTGATCTGCACGCCGCTACCGCCGCGATCGGCGTCGCCACCGCGAAGCTCTATCCGGACATCACGCTCGGCGCGACGCTGGAGCAGGGCACGCCCTCGGCCGGCAACCTGCTCAAGAACGCCTTTCGCGGATACGACATCTTCGCGGGCCTCGCCGCGCCGATCTTCCACGGCGGCACCTTGAAGGCCGAGCGCGCGGCGGCGGTCGATCGCGCGCACGCGGCGGCGGCGACCTACCAGCAGACCGTGCTCGACGCCTTCGGGCAGGTGGCGGACCTGCTCTCCGCGTTGCAGAGCGACGCGCGATCGGTGAGCAACCAGCGGGAGTCGGTCACCGTCGCGCAGCGCTCGCTTGCCTTGTCGCGTCGCAGCTTCCAGGTCGGCAACAGCGGCGTGCTGCAAGTGCTCGATTCGGAGCGCCTGTATCAGCGCGCCAACACCGATCTGGTCCTCGCGCAAACCCGGCAGTATCTCAATATCGCTCGGCTTTACGTGGCGACAGCGGGGGGATGGTCCGGGCACATACCGGCAAAGCCCTCAGAACAGGCTGGAAAAGGCCTTGGCTGATACCGCTTATCGCGGAGCTTCGGTTGCCCCCCAGCCCAGTCCCAACGCCTTCTGGATCGTGACGAAATCGCCGGAGAGGCCGGCCTCGGCGATCGACAGATTCTGCTCAGCCTCCACCTGCTGCCGCTCGGCATCGAGAAGATCGATCAACGTCGACGTGCCCGCCGCGTAGCGCTGGCGGGATAGCGCCAGCGTCTCGTCCGCCGAGGCCTTGGCGCGGGCCAGCGTCGCCACCGTGCCGCGCCGGTTGCGGAATTGCGAGAGCGAATCCTCGGCATCGCGCAGCGCGGCGAGGACGGCGGAGCGATATTTGGCCTCCGCCTCGTCGCGCACGCCCTCAGCCTGCTTCACCTTGGCGGCGTTGCGTCCGAAATCGAGGAAGCTCCAGCTGAGCTGGGGCGCCAGCAGTGCAGTGAAATCGTCCAGCTTAGTCAGGTCGGCAGGGCTGGTGCCGCCGATGCCGATGATCCCCATGAACGAAAGGCTCGGAAACTCGGCCGCCTTGGCCTGGCCGATCTTGGCGGTGTCGGCGGCGAGCATTCGTTCGGCGGCGCGAATATCCGGCCGGCGCTGGAGCAGACCCGCCGGATCGCCGATCGCGACTTCGGCCGGGGGCAGGGGGAGTGGCGCGGGCGTCGCCATCGTGGCGTCGAGCGCGCCGGGCTCGTCGCCGGTCAGCGTCGCCAGCTCGTCGAGATAGGCGTCCAGCTCGGCATGGAGTGGGGTCACGTCGGCGCGGGTGCTGTCGAGCTGCTGGCTCAGCCGCTCGACGTCGAGGCGCGAGGCGGTGCCGCGCTCGAAGCGCTGCCGGGTCAGCGCCAGCATCTGCTCCTGCATCGCGATCGATTGCTGGTTGAGCGCGATGCGACGCTGCCGGTCGCGAACATTGATGTAGGCTTGGGCGACTTCTGCGGTGAGGCTCACCTGCGCGTCGGCGAGGCTGGCTTCCGCGCCCTCCGCCGTGGCGCGCGCCGCCTCGATCGCACGGCGCTGGCCACCGAAGATATCGACCTCCCAGCTCGCGTCGAAGCCGAGATTGTACAGATCGATATCGGACACGCTGCCGCTGCCGCCCTGCCCGCTGCCGCTGTCGGAGCTTCCGAGATCGAGGCCGGGGAAGCGGGCATGGGCGTAAAGTGCGCTGGCGCTGCCCTTGGGCAGCAGATTGGCCTTCTGCTCTCGCAGGGACGCGCGGGCCTGCCGCAGCTTCGCCTCGGCGGCGGCGAGATCCGGATTGGCAGATAGCGCGCGATTTTCCAGCGCCGTCAGGGTGGTGTCGTTCAGCGACTCCCACCACCGCGCGACGGGCGGCGTCGCGGCCACGGGCGCATCCCCGGCACGCACGAAGGCGGGCGCCTTCGCAGCCTTGGGTGCGGCGACCGGGGGGCCGGAATAGTTCGGGCCCACCGTGCAGCCGGCGAGCAGCGCCGATACGACGAGGGCGGAAGCGGGGCGGATCGTCTTCATCTCAATGACCCATCGACATCGGCTGGTTCTTCGGCAGCGGCCGCAGGAACAAGGCAAGCGGCGTCACGCAGATGATCGCGACGGTCAGCAGCCAGAACAGGTCCGCATAGGTCATGGTCAGCGCCTGTGTCTGGATGAGCCCGCCGAGCGACTGATAGGCTGCGTCGCTGCCGCCGAGCGAGGCGGACTGCTGTTGCATGTAGGCCTGCACGGTGTCCGAGTTGGCAGACAGGCTCTCCTCGATCCGGCGGCTGTGCAGCCAGATGCGATGATCCTGGATCACGCCGATCGTGGCGAGTGCGAGGCTGCCGCCGAGGTTGCGCGCAGTGTTGTAGAGGCCGGATGCGTCGCTTGCCTGATCGGGGCCGACCGATCGGATCGCGGCCTGGTTCATGAACATCATGCTGAACACGCTGCCGACGCCGCGTATCAGTTGGGAATCGGCGAAGGCGGTGCCGGTGGACAACGAGGTGAGGTCTGTTTCGAGCCACGCCGACAAGGCCAGCATGCTCATGCCGAAAGTGACGGCGATCCGGATATCGACGTTTCGGACCAGCCAGGGCGTCACCGGCATCATCAGCATCATCGGCAAGCCGGAAAGCAGCACCACTTCACCGGACTGCAGCGAATTGTAGCCGGCGATGCCGGCGAGGAATTGCGGGATCACGTAGGAGGTGCCGTACATCACCATGCCGACCGCGGTCACCATCACCACGACCGAGCCGAACTGCCGGTCGAGCAGCAGCCTCAGGCGGATGACGGGCTTGTTCGCCGTCGCCTGGCCGAGGAAAAGCAATGCGAAGCCCATCACCGAGACGAGCGTCAGCCAGCGTATTTCGGATGACGAGAACCATTGCTCGCGCTGGCCTTCCTCCAGCACCACGGTCATCGCGCCCAGCCCCATGGCGAGGCCGGCTATGCCGCACCAGTCGGCCTGGCGCAGAAGGTCCCATTTCGGGCGCTGGTGCGGCATCGCGACGATCAGCAGGGTCAGCAGCGTGATGCCGACCGGCAGGTTGATGAAGAAGGCGTAGTGCCAGCTGACATTCTCGGTCAGCCAGCCGCCGACAACCGGGCCGACCACCGGCCCCATGATCGCAGTGGCGCCGAAGGCGGCGTTGCCGATCGGTTGCTGCTCGCGCGGCAGCCGGGTGGCGATGATCGTCATCGCGGTCGGGATCAGCGCGCCCCCGGTGAAGCCCTGGCCGACCCGCCCGATGATCATCATCGGCAGTGTGTTCGAGAAACCGCAGACCATCGAGAAGCTGACGAACAGCGTCGTCGCGATCAACAGGAAGGTGCGCAGTCCGAACAACCGCTCCAGCCAGCCGGACAGCGGGATGATCACGATCTCGGCGACCAGATAGGCGGTCGAGATCCAAGTGCCTTCGGAGCCGCTGGCGCCGATCTCGCCCTGGATGGTGGGCAGCGACGAGTTGACGATCGAGATGTCGAGCGTCGCCATCAGCGCCCCGAGCGTGCCCGCCGCGACCGCCAGCCACGCCGCCGCGTCGGCGCGGGCCGGCGGCGCGTGACCGGGCGGGACCGGACCGGGTTGAGCGGGCGCGTCGGCGCTCACTGGCCGTCCTGCTTCCGCGCCTTTTCCTGATCCTTGATTCGCGCGACGTCGCCCTTGGCGCCGATCGTGTCGACCGTCACTTCCACCGATAGGCCGGGAACGAGCACGCGCCGCGCGTCCGGCCCCGCGTCGATGGCGACGCGCACCGGGACGCGCTGGACGATCTTGGTGAAGTTGCCGGTCGCGTTCTGCGGCGGGATCAGCGAGAATTGCGCGCCTGTGCCGGGCGACACGCTCTCGACATGGCCGTCCAGTTCGACGCCTGGCAGCGCGTCGACCTTGATGTGGACGGGCTGGCCGTCGCGCATCAGCCCCATCTGCGTTTCCTTGAAATTGGCGGTGATGTAGATCGCCCTGAGCGGCACCACCGACATCATCCGCGTGCCTTGGCTGACATATTGGCCGACGCGCACGCTCTTGTCGCCGACTCGCCCGTCGACCGAGGCCTTCACGACGGTCGAGCCGAGATCGACGTCGGCGGCGGCAAGCTGCGCCTTGGCGGCCTCGCCCTGCGCCTCGGCCTGGCGGACCTGCGCCTGCAGCGAGGCGACGTGGCGCTCGGCGCTCTCCAGCGCGGCGGAATTGGAGGCCGCGGTCTTGGCCGCCTGGGTGGCCTGGTTGCGCAGCGAGGCGAGCTTTTCCCGCGTTTCCGCTCCGCTGGCGGCGAGCGGGGCGTAGCGCGCCACCTCGCCGGCCGCGAAGCGCGCATCCGCCTGCGAGGAGGCAAGCTGGGCGCGGGCCTGGTCGATCGCAGCCTGCTGCTCGCGGATGCCGGCGCGGACATTGTCGGCATTGGCCTTGGCGACGTCGATCTGCGCCTGATATTGCGCGGTCTGCGCCTTGTAGTCGCGTGCGTCGATGCGGACGAGCGGCTGGCCGGCCTTCACGTCCTGGTTGTCGGCGACGAAGACCTGATCGACATAGCCCGTGACCTTGGGGCTCACCGTTACCGAATCGGCGCGGATGTAGGCGTCGTCGGTGCTTTCGAGATACTTGCCGCGCGTCTCGTAGTGGACAAACCAGACCGCCAGCGCGACCACCACGACCAGCGCCACTATGCCGAGCACGATCCTGGCGCGCGGGCTCAGGCCCCGTTTCGGCCGGACGGATGGTTGCTGGGGTTCGGTTTCGGCCATGCGCTTTCCCTGAGCCAACGCTGCAGCGCGTCAAAACGCGCCCTTGCACCGAAAGCCGCAATATGGCAACCCCTCTTGTTATGGTCCCTCAAGATATGGCGGGCAGATTGGCAGACCAGGCGGATTATGATCGTGCGGGCGACGCGATGCGCGATTTTTACCAGCGCTCGCACCGGCTGATCGATCGGATCATGACGGCACAGGGCGCTTCGTTCGCGCGTGCGCGCATTCTGAAGCTCGTGTCGCTGTCGGGCTCGTTGCGATCGATCGATCTTGCGTCGTCCTTCGGCTATGCACCGCGCACGGTGACCGAGGCAATCGACGCGCTGGAGCGGGACGGATTGGTCCGCCGTGATCCCGATCCCGAGGATCGCCGTGCCAAGCGTATCTCGCTGACGCCGGCCGGGGAGAAGGCCGTGGAGGCCGCGGAAGGCTCCCGCCTCGAATATATGCAGAGCGTCTTCGGGGTGCTGAGCGCCGAGGAGTGCGACGAGATCGTTCGCGTCGTCGGCAAGCTCAACGCCCGCCTGCTCGAGCTCGGCGGCTAAGTTTCGAGTCAAAGCTGTCGAGATCGCCGTCCGGCGTCCAGCTTGCGCTCCGTGAGGCGCGCAGCCTCCCTGAGCGGTCGCTCGCGATTTCGGTCCTGTGGCCGGCGGGCGGCGCAAAAATTTGGCGGCGGGCGACGTCCCCGCGGACGCTACGGCATTCGACGTCCGGCCTCCGGAGAGGCAAGGTAGCGTGGCAGGCGGTCGCTTCCAGCCTCTTCCGCCCGTGATGCAACTATGCTCAAGCGCCACTCAAATCTTCGGGAGATGAACCCATGACCATGCCCGCGTTGCTCGACGGCCGCCTGACGATCCCCGCCATCGCATCGCCCATGTTCATCATCTCGCAGCTCGAACTCGTCATCGCGCAATGCCGGGCAGGCGTGGTCGGCTCCTTCCCTTCGCTCAACGCGCGGCCCTCGGGCGTGTTCGAGGACTGGCTGGTCCGCCTGAATGCGGAGCTCACCCCGCAGGACGCGCCCTTCGCGGTCAATCTGATCGTCCATCGCAGCAACGCGCGGCTGGAAGAGGATCTGGCTCTGTGCGTGAAGTACGAGGTGCCGATCGTCATCACCTCCCTCGGCGCGCGGCCGGACGTGAACGAGGCGATCCACAGCTATGGCGGCATCGTCCTGCACGACATCATCAACGACATGTTCGCCCGCAAGGCGATCGAGAAGGGGGCGGACGGGTTGATCGCGGTCGCCACTGGCGCCGGCGGCCATGCCGGCACGCTCTCCCCCTTCGCACTGGTGCAGGAAATCCGCGAATGGTTCGACGGGCCGCTCGCGCTTTCGGGCGCGATCGCCACCGGCGGCGCGATCGCGGCGGCGCGGGTGATGGGCGCGGATCTCGCCTATATCGGATCGGCCTTCATCGCGACCGAGGAGGCGCATGCGGTCGATGCCTACAAGCAGATGATCGTCGACAGCAAGGGCGAGGACATCGTCTATTCGAACCTCTTCACGGGCGTGCACGGCAACTATCTGAAGCCCAGCATCGTCGCGGCCGGCATGGACCCCGATCACCTTCCCGAGGCGGATCCGTCCAAGATGGATTTCGGCGCGGCGGTGTCCGGCGGGGCGAAGGCGTGGCGCGACATCTGGGGTTGCGGGCAGGGGATCGGCGCGGTGCATGCGGTGTTGCCCGCGGCCAAGCTGGTCGAGCGGCTGACGCAGGAATATCGCACGGCGCTGGCCCGGCTGATGGGCTGAACCGACCGACGCCGACATGGGGCAAGGCCGAGATGCCGAAAACCCCGGGGTGAAAGTGTCGCTCAGCCTTCCCCGACGCGCTCGAGCAGGCGCTGGGCCTGCTTCAGATGCGGCGCGTCGATCATGCTGCCGTCGAGCTGGAGCGCGCCGGCATCGGGATTCGCCGCGAACGCCGCGACCACCGCGCGGGCATGCGCCACCGCTTCGGCTGGTGGAGTGAATGCGGCATTGATCGGCTCCACCTGCGAGGGGTGGATCGCCATCATGCCGGTGAACCCGTCGCGCGCCGCGCGGGCGGCATATCGGGTCAGGCCGTCCACGTCGCGGAAGGCGGGGAACACCGTCTCGATCGCCGGCACGCCGGCGGCGTGCGCGCCGAACAGGGTGAGCGAGCGCGCCACCTCGTAGGGCGGCGTGTAGCGACCATCCTCCTCGCGCGATGTCGTCGCGCCGATCGCGGCGGGCAGGTCCTCCGCGCCCCAGGTCATGCCGCACATGCGATGCGCCGCCGACTTGTAGTTGCCGAGCTGGAAGATCGCGGCCGGCGTCTCGCTCGCGATCGGCAGGATCGGCGCGAACAGCCCGCGCGCCGCCATGCGGGCTGCGATCGCGTCGATCGATGTGGCGCCTTCCGCCTTGGGCAGCACGATGCCGTCGGGCTTGCCCGATGCGACGGCGCCGAGATCGGCATCGACCTGTCCCGATCCGATCGGATTGAGCCGCACGAACAGCCGGACAGCCCGATCCTCCGTCTTGCCGAGGAATTCGGCGACGGCCTTGCGCGCCTCCGGCTTGGCGGAGAGCGCCACCGAATCCTCCAGATCGAGAATCAGCGCGTCGGCGCCGAGGCCCAGCGCCTTCTCCATCCGTTCGGGGCGGTCGCCGGGTACGAAGAGCAGCGAACGGAGCTTCATGCGGGCCTCCTTTGGAGCAGGGCCGAGCGGGTGCAACGGCACACCACCTCGTCGCGCTGGTTGATCAGTTCGTGGGCGAAGGTGACGATGCCCGCCGAGGGGCGCGACTTGCTCTCCTTGAGCTCGATCACCTCGGACGTGGCGCGCATGGTGTCGCCAATGAACACCGGCTTCGGCATCACCAGTTTGTCGTAGCCGAGATTGGCGACCAGCGTGCCCAGCGTCGTCTCGCCCACCGACAGCCCCACCATCAGCGCGAAGGTAAAAGTGCCGTTGACGAGGATCTGGCCGAACTCGCTGGCTTTCGCCGCTTCCAGATCGATGTGCAGCGGCTGCGGATTGTGCGTCATCGTCGAGAAGAGCAGATTGTCCGTCTCGGTGACGGTGCGGCGGATCGGGTGCTCGATCCGGTCGCCCACGGTCCATTCGTTGAAAAAGCGGCCGGCCATGTCGTGTCCCTCTGCGTCGGGGGGCAGGGCATAGGCGATCGGCCCGGAGGAGTCATCCACCACTGGTTATCACGCCGTCGGTCGCCTATCTCCCCGCCATGAAATATCTCCATACGATGATCCGCGTCTCCGATCCCGAGGCGACGATCCGTTTCTTCGGGCTGCTCGGCCTCCGGGAGACGAAGCGCTACGACAGCGAGCAGGGGCGTTTCACCCTGATCTATCTCGCCGCGCCCGGCGACGAGGCGGCCGAGGTGGAGCTGACCCACAATTGGGACGAGACGGGCTATGCCGGCGGCCGCAATTTCGGCCATCTCGCCTATCGCGTGGAGAATATCTACGATCTCTGCGGCAAGCTGATGGACGCGGGCGTCACCATCAACCGCCCGCCGCGCGACGGCCATATGGCCTTCGTTCGCACGCCCGATAACATCTCGATCGAGCTGTTGCAGGCCGGCGACCGGCTGCCGCCGGCCGAGCCCTGGGCGTCGATGCCCAACACCGGCAGCTGGTGAGCCGCATGGCGACCGCGCTCATCCCCGTGCCCGCGCTCAGCGACAATTACGTCTGGCTGCTCCACGACGATGCGAGCGGCGAGACGGTGGCGGTCGATCCCGGCGAGGCGCCGCCGGTGCTGGCGGCGGTCGAGGCGCGGGGCTGGCGGATCACGCAAGTGTGGAACACGCACTGGCATTCCGATCATGTCGGCGGCAATGCCGACATCAAGGCGGCGACCGGCGCCGTCATCACCGGCCCGTATGAAGAGGGCCGCATCCCGACGCTCGATCGGGTGATCGGCGAGGGCGACACGGTGCGGATCGGCGCGCATGAGGGCGTGGCGATCGCGGTCGGCGCGCACACGTCTGGCCACATCGCGATCCACATGCCTGGCCTCGAGATTGTCTTTACAGGCGACACCCTGTTCGCGATGGGCTGCGGACGGCTGTTCGAGGGCTCGGCTGCCGACATGTTCGCCGCCATGCGCAAGCTGGCGGCGCTGCCGCCGGAAACACGCGTTGCCTGCGGCCACGAATATACCGTCGCCAACGGGCGCTATGCGGTGGCGGCCGAGCCGGACAACGGTGAGGCAAAACAGGCGCTAGCCGACGCCGAGGTACTGCGCGCGAAAGGCGTGCCGACATTGCCCTCCACCATCGGTGCCGAGCGCGCCACCAACCCGTTCATGCGCGCCGCCTCGCCCGAACAGCTGGCGGAGCGCCGGGCCGCGAAGGATGTCTTCAAATGATCGCCAAGCTGACCCCCGCCGAACGATCCGAGCTGCTGCCCACCCTGCCCGAATGGGCGGTGGACGAGGGCCGCGACGGAATCACGCGTAAATTCGCCTTTGCCGATTTCGTCGAGGCGTTCGGCTTCATGACGCGCGTGGCACTCCTCGCCGAGAAGGCGGATCACCATCCTGAATGGTCGAACCTCTACAACCGCGTCGAGATCTTGCTGACCACGCACGATGCCGGCGGCCTTTCGCGGCGGGACGTCGATCTGGCGCGCGCGATCGACGCACTGATCTAGGGCACGTCGAGCGTCTTGTTCTCGGTACGCTGCGCTCTATCTAGCCGCTGCCTCACCCTCTCCCTGAAGGATGACCATGAGCTATAGCGACACCCAGCTCTTCATCGACGGCGCATGGGCGGCCGCCGCGGCCGGTGCCACGATCGCCGTGGTCAATCCGGCGACCGGCGAACGGATCGGCAGCCTCGCCAAGGCCGGCATCGCCGATCTCGATCGCGCGCTGGAAGCGACGCAGAGAGGTTTCGCCGAATGGCGCGCCACCTCGCCCTTCGATCGCGCCAAGATCATGCGCAAGGCCGCCGAGCTGATGCGCGAGCGGGCCGAGGCGATCGCCCCGCTGATGACTGCCGAGCAGGGCAAGCCGCTTGCCGATGCGAAGGCCGAGGCGATGGCCGCCGCCGACATCATCGACTGGTTCGCCGACGAAGGCAGACGCGCCTATGGCCGGATAATCCCGGCCCGTGCGCCGGGCGTGCACCAGCTGGTAGTGAAGGAGCCGGTCGGCCCGGTCGCAGCCTTCACGCCGTGGAACTTCCCGATCAACCAGGCGGTGCGCAAGGTCTCGGCCGCGCTCGCGTCGGGCTGCTCCATCATCGTCAAGGGGCCGGAGGAGACGCCGGCCTCCTGCGCCGAGCTGTTCCGCGCCTTCCACGATGCCGGCGTGCCGGCGGGCGTCGTCCAGCTCGTCTATGGCGAGCCGGCGGAGATTTCGTCCTATCTGATCGCCCATCCGGTGATCCGCAAGATGAGCTTCACCGGCTCCACGCCCGTCGGCAAACAGCTCGCCGCGCTCGCCGGCCAGCATATGAAGCGCGCCACGATGGAGCTGGGCGGCCACGCCCCGGTGATTGTGTTCGAGGATGCCGACATCGCCGCGACCGCGAAGACGATGGCGATGTTCAAGACGCGCAACGCCGGGCAGGTCTGCGTGTCCCCCACCCGCTTCATGATCCAGAACGACGCCTTCGATCCCTTCGTCGAGACCTTCGTGGAGACGATCAAGACGGTGAAGGTGGGCGACGGCATGGAACAGGGCACGCAGATGGGCCCGCTCGCCAACGATCGCCGCATCCCGGCGGTTGAGGCGCTGATCCGAGACGCGGTGGAGCGCGGCGGAAAGCTGCTGACCGGCGGCAACCGCATCGGCAACCGCGGCAACTTCTTCGAGCCGACGGTGCTGACCGACGTGCCGAGCGGGGCGCGGATCATGAACGAGGAACCGTTCGGCCCGGTCGCGATCATCAATCGTTTCGCCACCGAGGAGGAGGCGATCACGGAGGCCAACCGCCTGCCCTACGGCCTTGCCGCTTATGCCTACGCACGCTCACCGAAGACGATCCAGGCGCTGGGTGATCGGGTCGAGACCGGGATGATCACGATCAACCATCTCGGCCTCGCGCTGCCCGAAGTGCCGTTCGGCGGCGTCAAGGATTCGGGCTACGGCACCGAGGGCGGCGCCGACGCGCTTGAGCCCTATCTGGTCGCCAAGTTCGTGACCCAGGCTTACGTCTGATTCTGGCGTGCCGGCGGGTCAGGGCGCGCGCAGCCCTTCCGCTGGCGTCGCCCTGAGCGCCGGAAGGCTGCCGGCAACGCCGATGACCAAGGTCGCGCCGATCGCGAGACCAAGTGTCGCCGCCGCCGTCGCGGCGTCAGGTGCCCAGGGTAAGGCAAGCACGCGCGTGACCACGTACCAGCCGCCCGCGCCGCCCACGGCCAGCGCGACGGCGGCAAGCACGGCCGACAGCAGAAGATATTCCAGCGCCTGACCGGCGAGGAGCTGGCCGCGGCTCCCGCCAAGCAGCTTGAGGATCACCACATCGTAGCGGCGCGCCTGCCCCGATGCGGTGACCGCGCCGACCAGCACGACGATCCCCGCCACCACCGTCACCGCCGCTGCCGCGCGGATGGCAAGCGCGATGCGGGAGAGCAGGTCGCTGATCTGGCCGATGATGTCGCCGGTCCGCAGCATGGTGACGGAAGGAAGCGCGGCCGCCACCGCGCCGGCGATCGGGCCGTCGCGGTTCCGCGGCGCATAGACGCTGGCAAGCAAGGCATGCGGCGCCTCCTGGATATAGCCGGGCGAGAAGACCAGAGCGAAATTCAGGCCTAGTCCGCCCCAGTCCACCTTGCGCAGCGCTGCGATCCGCGCCGGCACCTCGACGCCCAGCACCGCGACCGTGATCGTGTCGCCGACGTGCAGGCCGAGCAGTTGCGCCGCCTTGTCCTCCATCGATACCAGCGGTGGGCCATTATAGCTCGCCGGCCACCATTTGCCTGCAACCACCGTGTTGCGCGGAGGTACGTTGGCGGACCAGGTGATCGTCCGGTCGCCCTTCAATATCCATGCGCCCTCCGGCAATGTCTTCATGTCGGCGACGCGGACGCCCTTGAGTGCGACGATCGATCCGCGCAGCGACGGCACCGCCTCGATCGTAGCGGTGGGCGCGGCGTCATGTATCGCCTTGCGAAAGGTGCCGGCATCTTCGGGCTGGAGATCGATCGCGAAGAAGCGCGGCGCCTTGGCGGGGGCGGCGTCGGCGAGTTCGCTGGACAGGCTGGTGTCGATCACCGCCAGCGCCACGAACAGTGAGAAACCGAGGCCGAGCGCCACCACCAGCCGGTCGGTCTGCGATCCCGGGCGGTGGAGGTTGGCGAGCGCCATGCGGAACAGCGGGCGACGCGGGCGGGGCAGGCGGGCGAGCAGCCAGCGCAGGCCCAGCCCCAGCAGCCACAGCGCTAGCACCAGCGCGAAGGTCGCGCCTACGAAGCCGAGCGCGATGGCGCGGTCGCTCGCGGTCAACACCGCCAGCGCGACGAGCGCCGCGAGCAAGGTCGCCATTCCGGCCAATATGGCAAGGCTTGGTCGACGTAACGGCAGGATAGCGTCGCGCAGCAGGGTCGCGGCCGGTACCGATCGGGCGCGGGCCAGCGCCGGAAGGGCGAAGAGCAGCGCCACCAGCAGGCTGAGCGCGGCGGCCACCGCCAGCGGTTCCGGATAGAGCGCGAGTCGCGGCGGGACCGGCAGCGCATCGCCGGCAATGGCGGTCACGATCGCCGGCACGGCCGCGCCGAGCGCGAGGCCCGCCGTGATCGCCAACGCCGCGACCAGCCCGAGCTGGATCAGGAACAGGCTGGCGATCGTCTTGGCCTCGGCACCGAGCACCTTGAGCGTCGCCACCATCCGCGTCTTGCGGCCGAGATAGGCGCTCACCCCGCTGCCTACGCCCACCCCCGCGATCGCCAGCGCGGCGAGGCCGACCAGCAGCAGGAACTGGCCGAGCTGGGCGATGCCCTTCTTGAGGTTGCCGGCCGCCTGATCCGGCGTCTTGGCGGTCCACCCCGCGCTCGGGAAGCGATGCACGATATGGTCGCCGATCGCATTCGCATCCGCGCCGGGCGGAAGCAGGATGCGATAGGCGCCGGTGTAGAGGCTGCCCGGCTGGATCGCCTGCGTTGCGTCCAGCCCCGCCATGTCGACCAGTACGGTCGGCCCGAAACTGAAGCCGGCGCCGAGATGGTCGGGCTCCTGGTCGACCAGGCCGATCACGCGCATCGTCGCCATACCGATCCGCACCCGGTCGCCGACGTGCAGGCCAAGCCGGTCGGCAAGGGCGGGAGCCACGGCGATATCCGCGCCATGAGGCCGATCCGCCAGCGCGCCGGGCTGAAGCGTAAACCGCCCGACCAGCGGCCAGGCGTCGTCCACGGCGCGAAGGTTCGCGAGCGCCGGCGCGCGACCGGAGAGCGGTGTGACCATCGAGTTGGTGGCGATCACCTCGGACGTCCTGCCGTAGGCGGCGAGCGCGGCGCCTTCCTCCACGGTGGCGCGGCGCTGCGAGACGCGCATCTCGAGGTCACCGCCCAGCATCTGGCGGCTCTGCCCGTCGAGCGCGCCGAGGATCGAGGCGGAGAGGCTGCCGATCCCGGCGAGCGCGGCGGTGCCGAGGAACAGGCAGATCAGCAGTAGCCACAGCCCGCGCCCGCCGGCGCGCAGATCGCGGATGGCGAGCCGCCAGGCGACGCTCATGCGGCGGCGCTGTCCCGGAGGATGCGGCCATCGGCGAGCTCGATGACGCGGCCGCAGCGGGCTGCGAGGCCGGGATCGTGGGTGATGACGAACAGCGTCGCGCCCGTTTCGGCATGGCGCCCAAACAGCAGGTCCATGATCGCGTGGCCGGTGATGCCGTCGAGATTGCCGGTCGGCTCGTCAGCGAAGAGCAGGGCCGGACGGGGGGCCAGCGCGCGGGCGATGGCGACGCGCTGCTGCTCGCCGCCCGAAAGCTGCGCGGGATAGTGGCGCAGGCGGTGGCCGAGGCCGACTGCAATCAGTTCCGCCTCGGCGCGGGCGAAGGCGTCCTTCTCGCCGGCCAGTTCCAGCGGCACCGCGACATTCTCCAGCGCGGTCATCGTCGGCAGCAGGTGGAAGGCCTGCAGGATGATCCCGATCCGCCCGCGCCGCGCCACGGCCAGCTGGTTCTCGTCGAGCGCATCGAAGGCGAGGCCAGCAACCCGCGCGCTGCCGCCGGTCGGCCGCTCCATGCCGGAGAGCAGCGCCATCAGCGAGGATTTGCCCGATCCCGAAGGACCGAGCAGCGCCACGCTCTCGCCCGCCGCCACGGTCAGGTCGATGCCGCGCAGGATCTCGGTGCGCGCCGGCGGGCGGCCGAGCGCGAGCGTCAGATTGCGCGCATCGATGACGATGCTATCGGGGGCTGCGGATGCAGGAGAAGCGGATGAAGCCACGGTCTTCCGGATATGGTGCGATCCGCGCGCTTGTCCATTGCTTCGCTTTCCTTTTCGTGACGGCCGCGCACGCGCAGGGGCCGCTGGTCTGGGCGCTGGGCGACAGCCTCACCGCCGGCTACGGGCTGCCGCCCGCGCAGGGCTTCACCGTCCGGCTGGAGCAGGCGCTGAGGAAGAGCGGCGTGCCCGCGACCGTGAAGAATGGCGGCATCGCCGGTGACACGGCGGCGCAGGGTCGCGCGCGGCTGGCATGGGGGCTGCGCGGGCTGGGCGTGAAGCCGGACCTCGTGATCGTCGAGCTTGGCGCCAACGATATGCTCCGAGGTATGCCGCCCGCCGCCGTCGAGCAGAATCTCGACCTGATCCTCGCCGAATTGAAGCGCCGGCAGATCAAGGTGCTGATCGTCGGCATGAAGGCGGCGCCCAATCTCGGCGTGGATTATGCCAAAGCCTTTGACACGCTCTACCCGCGTCTCGCCCGCAAATATGGCGATCGGCTCTACCCCTTCTTCCTCGACGGGGTGGCGGGCAAGGCGGCGCTGATCCAGGCGGACGGCAAGCATCCCAATGCGCAGGGCGTCGACATCATCGTAGGCCGGATGCTGCCGACAATCCGCGCCGCCCTGCGCTGACGGGTCAGGCCGGCTGCACCTCTGCTTCGGCAATCGCCGCGAGCTGCGCGGCGACGATGCCCCAGCCCTGCTCGAAGCCCATCGCCTTGTGCTGCTCGCAGGCTTCGGCAGACCAGTGGCGGGCCGTGCCGGTGTAGCGCGTCCGGCCGCCCTCGTCGGCGAACTCCATGATGCCGACCATGAACGGTCCCTGCGGCTTCCACCCCGGGCCGAGCGAATCGGTGAAGACGAAGCGCGCGGTGGCGTTCCCGGATGGCGGCGTCACCTCCAGGAACACACCCTCTTGCGGCATATGCTCGCCGTCCGGACCATGCATGACCAGCGCGGAGCGGCCGCCGGCGCGCCAGTCGTGCTCGACCACCTCGACCCGCCAGGGCCTGGGGCAGAAATACTCCTCCATCCTCTGGGTGGCGATATTCCAGACGGTCGCGACCGGCGCGTCGATCAGACGGGTTACCGACAGGTCGAGGTTGCCGTGATCGGGGCCTTCATAGGGGGGCATCGTCTCTCTCCTTCTCAGGCGACCGGCTCGCCCTTGCGGGCGGCCTCGATCGTTGCGATGTCGATCTTGCGCATCGTCATCATGGCCTCCATCGAACGCTTGGCGGCGGCGCGATCGGGATCGCTCATCGCCTCGAGCAGTTGGCGCGGCGTGATCTGCCAGGAAAAGCCCCAGCGATCCTTGCACCAGCCGCAGGCGCTCTCCGCGCCGCCATTGCCGACGATCGCGTTCCACAGGCGATCGGTTTCCTCCTGCGTTTCGGTGGTGATCATGAAGCTCACCGCCTCGGTGGGCGTGAACATCGGCCCGCCGTTGAGGCCGACGAACTTCTGGCCCATCACGGTGAACTCGACGGTCAGCTCCATGCCCTTCTCGCCGCCCGGAAAGTCCGCCGCGGCATCGTTGGCGTGGCCGACATGGCTGTCCGGGAAGGTGGCGGCGTAGAATTCGGCCGCCTCGCGCGCCTTGCCGTGATCGAACCACAGATAGGTGACGAGCTTGCTCACGCGACCTCTCCCTGCTTCGCATCCTCGAAGGTGGCGAGGTGGTCGGCCATTGCCTTCACATGCGCCGGCCGCGCCTCGCCCCGCGCGACGTAGGCGGCGAGGTTGGGATGATCGTCCAGCACGCCGGTGCCGCGCAGGCCGCCCAGCACCGAGACCATCATCAGGTCGCCATAGGTGAAGGCGCCGCCATCCAGCGCCTCCCTGTCGCCGAGCGCATCGGCGAGGTCCCTGAGGCGGGCGTGGAGATCCTCCATCACCTTGGGCCGGCGCGATCTGGACCAGTCGCGATCGGCCTCGAACACGTCGACCACGGCGAGCTGCATCACCCACGGCTCGACCGAGTTGAGCGCGGCGATCAGCCACTGCGTCGCCCGGACGCGCGCGGCGGGATCGGCCGGCACCAGCGCGTCCGCCGCCTCGCAGATGTGGAGCACGATCGCGCCCGATTCGAATATCTCGATGGTGTCGTCCCGATAGGTCGGTATCTGGCCGAAGGGCTGAAAGTAACGGTGCGCTTGGCTCTTTACATAGATGCCGTCGACCAGATCGACGTCATAGGCCTGCCCGGCCTCCTCGAAGGCCCAGCGCGCGCGGATGTCGCGGACGAAGCCGCGCGCGAAGGGGGGCACCCATTTGAAGGCGGTGATGGTGGGGGTCATGGTTCCTCTCCCTCTTGGCCCGCGCTCAGGCGGCCTCGGCCTGCGGCTGGTTCATCGCCGCGACCGCCGCCTCGACGTCCATCCACATCGGCCCGAAGCCGAAGCCGTCCGGATCCTCGAAGGCGCGCGAATACATGAAGCCCATATCTTCCGGCTCGTGGCCTTCCTTGGCGCCGGCGGCGATCGCCTTCTCGACGAAGGCGTCGACGTCCGCACGGCTGTCGAACGAGAGCGCGAAGAGCACCGGGCTGGTGGCGTGGCTGTCGGCCATCGGCTTGGGAGCAAACTGCGCGAAATGGTCGTGGCTCAGCAGCATGAAGTTGATGTCGTCGGACCAGCGGACCATCGCCGCCTCGGGGCCTTTGCAGATCGTCTCGTCCTTCACGAAGCCGATCGCTTCGTAGAAGGCGGTGGACTTCGCCACGTCGGCGACGGGCAGGTTCACGAAGATCATCTTGGACATCGTCATTCTCCCTCTTGTGCGACTCGGCACTTGCAAAGGATGCGCGGTGTGGTTATTAAAAGCAACTATGAAGTCAGAAAAAATATCCAAAGCCGAGAAAGTGGCGGAAAAACGCTGGTATGACGATGCCTGCGGCACCGCGCTGGCACTGGAATTCGTCGGCGAGCGCTGGTCGCTGCTGATCATCCGCGAGCTGATGTTCGGCCCGCGCCGCTTCGGCGAGCTGAAGGCCAACCTGCCCGGGATCAGCGCCAACGTGCTGACTCAGCGGCTGGAGGGGCTTGAAGAGGCGAACGTCCTGGTGAAGCGCAAGCTGCCCTCGGCGCTCTCGGTGCAGGTCTACGAGTTGACCCAATGGGGCTATCTGGCCGAGCCGATGATCCAGGAAATGGGGCGCTGGTCCACCCGCTCGCGGCGGCATGACGTGAGCCTGTTCTTCTCGCCGGCCTCGGCGATGATGTCGTTGCGCACGATGATCGACCGCGAGAAGGCGGGAGGGCTGCGCATGACGATCGCCTTCGAGTTCCCGACCGATCTCTTCGTCGGCGAGCTGGCAGACGGCGCGCTCGAGATCCGCAGGGGGGAGACCGGCAAGGCCGACGTCCGTTTCATCAGCGACCCAACCACCTTCGCCTTCACCGTCTATGGCAAGATCCGATTCGAGGTGAACGAGGCCGAAGGGAAGCTCAGGGTCGAGGGCGATCGGGCTGCGGCACAACGTTTCGTCGATCTGTTCGAGCTGCCCGAGAAGCTCGCCGACTGATCATTTCAGGCGCAGGGGCAATCCCGCCGCCACGAAGGTCACGTGATCGACTACGGCCGCGATCGACTGGTTGAGCCGGCCCTGCTCGTCGCGGAAGGCGCGCCCGAGGGGCGTTTCGGGGACTAAGCCCAACCCGACCTCGTTACTCACGAGGAACAGTGGTGCCGCGCGCTCGCGCACGGTGTCGATCAGCCGCTGCGTGTGACCGGCCACATCGTGCCCGCCCAGCATCAGGTTGGAGAGCCATAAGGTCAGGCAGTCGACGAGCACCGGCTGTTCATACGCGGCGATCGCGTCGGCCAGATCGATCCGGCATTCCACCGTCGTCCAGCGATCGCCCCGGTCCGCGCGGTGATGGGCGATCCGCGCCGCCATCTCGGCGTCCCCCGCCTCGGCCGTCGCGACATAGATCAGCGGGCCGTCGAATGCCTCGGCGGCCGCTTGCGCCAGCCGACTCTTGCCCGATCGCGCGCCGCCGAGAAACAGGCTGGTGGTCAATTTCTGTTGCTCCGACGGCACGCCGCGACTATGCGGCATGTGCGAACAGGTTCCCAGAGATGGGATCAAAAGGGAAGCCGGGAGGCGGGCGCAGGCCCTCCGATCCGGCGCTGCCCCCGCAACTGTGACCGGCGAGTGCCCTCCATTCGCGCCACTGGATCGTCCGATCCGGGAAGGCCGGAGGACATGACAACCCGGGAGCCAGGAGACCTGCCTGATCGCGGTCTGTCCTTCGCGCGGACGGGGTGTGCCGGGCGATCGAGGGTTTCTCCTCGCGTGACGACGTCCATTGGGGGTCGTGCGGGGGGATCTGGTCTCAAGCCGCATCGAGAAGCGCGATCCCCGCAAACGAGCGAGGGAATGATGCGACTTCTATCTCTGTTTCTGCTGACCGCCGCGGTGCCGGCCATGCCTGCCTGGGCTGCCGCCGATCCGGGCGATTCCGCCCAATCGACCGCCGCGCTGTCCGATGCCACCCAGTCCGGCGATCAGATCGTCGTCACCGCCGGCCGCACCGTGCAACCCTTGTCCGAGGTCGGCCAGTCGATCACGATCATCGACGCCAAGACCATCAGGACCCAGCAGGCGGTGACGCCGCTGGAGCTGCTGCGGCAGGTGCCGGGCGTCTCGATCGCGCAGAATGGCGGCATCGGCACCACCGCCTCGGTGTTCATCCGCGGCGCCGACAGCGACCAGACCGTGGCGCTGATCGACGGCGTCAAGATCAACGACCCGTCGACGCCCGCCGGCGGCTTCGATTTCGGCAGCCTGCTGATCGGCAACATCGATCGCATCGAGGTGCTACGCGGTCCCTCCTCGGTGCTGTGGGGCAGCCAGGCGATGGGCGGCGTCGTCAACCTGATCACCCGTCAGCCGACCGACCATCTCGCGGTCAACGCCAGCGCCGAAGGCGGCTCCTTCGGTACCGCGCACGGCATCGCCAACGTCTCGGACAAGATCGGCCCGCTATCGGCCAGCATAGGCGGCGGCTATTTCCGCACCGACGGCATCTCCGCCTTCGACGGCGGCACCGAACGCGACGGCGACAAGAACTACGGCGCCAACGCCAGTTTCAACCTGGCGCTCACCGATGCGATCTCGATCGACCTGCGCGGTTATTACTCGCACAGCCGCACCGACATCGACGGCTTCCCGCCGCCCAATTTTGTCCTCGCCGACGATGCCGAATATCAGGTCTCGCGCGAGCTGATCGGCTATGCTGGCCTCAATGCCGCGTTGTTCGACGGGCATTTCCGCAACCGCATCGGCTTCAGCTACACCGATACCAAGACGCAGGATTTCGATCCGACCAGCGATGTCGAGCTGACCTTCCTCGGCAAGGGCCGCAACGCGCGGATCGACTATCAGGGCAGTGTCGATATCGCACCGGGCATCCAGGCGACCTTCGGCGCCGAGCACGAGCATTCGCGTTTCCTCGCGATCAGCAGCTTCGACTTCCCGGCCTCGCCGCCGCCCAACCACGCCGATATCGACAGCGGCTACGCGCAGATCGTCGCCACGCCGATCAAGGGCCTGACGCTGACCGGCGGTGCGCGCTACGATCACCACAGCCGCTTCGGCGGCAAGACCAGCTTCGCAGGGTCTGGCGTCTATTCGCCAAACGGCGGCGCCACCACTTTCCGCGCCAGCTATACCGAGGGCTTCAAGGTGCCCTCGCTCTATCAGCTGTTCAGCAATTACGGGAACCTGGCCTTGAGGCCGGAACGATCGAAAGGCTGGGATGCCGGCGTCACGCAGAAGGCACTCGACGGGCGTTTCGAGGCGAGTGCGACCTATTTCCGCCGCACGTCGCGCAACCTGATCGATTTCGTCAGCTGCTTCGTCGCGGTGCCGGCGCCGCAATGCACCGACAACGCCGCCGGTGGCTTCTACGACAATATCGATCGCGCCCGCTCGCAGGGTGTCGAGGTGACGGTGGCGTTGAAGCCGGTCGACGCGTTCCGGGTGAGCGCCAGCTACACCTATCTCGACGCGAGGAACCTGTCGGCGGGCGCGGAAGGGTTGCGCCTCGCCCGGCGGCCGGACAACTCGATCACGCTCAACGCCGATTACGACTGGGCATTCGGATTGAGCACCGGGGCGACCGTCACACATGTCTCTGGCAGCTGGAACGACGTCGGCAACACGCAACGGCTGCAGGGCTATGTGCTGACCGGCCTGCGCGCCTCCTATCCGATCGGCAGGAATTTGGAGGTCTACGGGCGCATCGATAACCTGTTCGATGTCCATTACGAGACCGCGACGGGCTACGGCCAGCCGGGCCGCGCCGCGTATGGCGGCGTCCGGTTCAGCTACTGACGATGGCGCCGACCGATCTCGATCCGTTCACCGCCCATGGCGGCCGGATCGAGGCGGCACGCGCGATGTTCGGCGGAGAGGGCTGGATCGACCTCTCCACCGGTATCGCGCCGTGGGCGTATCCGGTGGGGGAAGTGGCATATGGCCGCCTGCCCGATCCGGATGCACTCGCGGCGCTGGAAGCGTTGGCGAGATCGGCTTTCGGCGTGCCGGCCGGGCGCGAGGTGGTTGCGGTGCCCGGCACCGACCTTGCGCTGCGCTTGCTGGCCGAGCTGATCCCGGCGCGGCGGGTGGCGGTGGTGCGGCCGGGCTATGCGGGTCACGCCGCCGCCTGGTCGGGCACGATCGGGGTGTCGGGAGACGAGATCAGGATGGTCGATGCGAACCTGATCGTCCTCGCCAATCCCAACAACCCCGATGGCCGGGTCTTCCATCGCGCGACGCTGCGCGGCTTGGCAGCGCGCGCGACGCTGATTGTCGACGAAGCCTTTGCCGATGCCGATCCGCGCGAGAGCGTGGCTGATGCGGACGAGGAGCAACTGATTGTGCTCCGCTCCTTCGGGAAATTCTACGGCCTGCCCGGGTTGCGGCTTGGCTTCGTCATCGCATCGCGCGGCATTTCGGCGGCATTGCGGGCGATGCTCGGCGACTGGCCGGTCTCGACCCCGGCGATCGCGATCGGCACCGCCGCTTATGCCGACCGGGCGTGGCGGGACGCGCAGCGGCGGCGCATCGCCGAGGCCAACGACCGGCTCGATATCGCGCGGACCAATTTCCCCATCGTCGGCGGGACAAGCCTGTTCCGCCTCATCGAGGTGCCGGACGCTTATGTGCTGTTCCGCCACCTCGCATCCCGCGCCATCCTTGCCCGGCCGTTCGCGGACAGGCAGGACCGTCTGCGGCTCGGCCTGCCGCGCGATTTGATCGCCGCAGACCGGCTGGCAGAGGCGCTCGAGGAGTTCCAATCATGAGCGAAGAGGATTTCGCCCGCCACAATGCCCGCATGAAACGGGTCGCCGAGGCGCGCGCCAAGATGCAGGCGCGCCGCACGCTCGAACGCGGTCTGCTGATCGTCCACACCGGGCCGGGCAAGGGTAAGTCATCCTCCGCCTTCGGCATGGCGATCCGCAGTCTCGGTTGGGGCATGAAGGTGGCGATCCTCCAGTATGTGAAGGGCAAGTGGGAGACGGGCGAGCGCAACTTCTTCGAGGCGAACCCCGATCTCGTCACCTTCGAGGTGATGGGCGAGGGCTTCACCTGGGACACGCAGGACCGCGCCCGCGACATCGCCGCCGCCCGCGCCGCATGGGAGCGATCGAAGGCGATGATCCTCGATCCGGCCTTCGACTTCGTGATCCTCGACGAGCTCAACATCGTGCTGCGCGACGATACTCTGCCGATCGCGGAGATCGTGGATTTCTTGAAAGACCGCCCGCTCACCAAACATGTCTGCATCACCGGCCGCAACGCGAAGCCCGAGCTGCTGGAACTGGCCGATCTCGTCACCGAGTTCGAGGAGGTGAAGCATCCCTACAGGGCCGGCTTCAAGGCGCAGAAAGGGGTCGAATATTGATCCGGCGCGCCGCCCTCCTGATCGGCCTGCTGGCGACGCCGGCGATGGGTTCCGGCCCGCGCCTCGTCTCGATCAACCCATGCGTGGACGCGGTGCTGATGCAGGTGGCGGACCCGGACCAGATTGCCGGCATCAGCCACTATTCGCAGGATCCACAGGCCACTTCGATCCCGATCGCGCTTGCCGACCGCTTCAAGGCGACCTCGGGCACCGCCGAGGAGGTGGTGGCGCTGCGCCCGGACATGGTGATGAGCGGCGAGCATGTCGCGCCCTCGACCATAGCCGCGCTTGAACGGATGCACGTCCGGCTGGAGCAATATCCGGTGCCGTCCTCGGTGGCGGAGAGCGAGCAGCAGGTGCGCGATATCGCCCGGGTGGCCGGCCATCCCGAGCGTGGCGAGGCGTTGGCGCGCCGCATGGAAGCGGCAGTGACGGCGGCGCGATCGGCGCCCGGCAAGCCGGTCCCCGCGCTGATCTGGGAGGGTGAGGGACTGGTGCCCGGCGCCGGCACGCTCGCCGACGATCTCTTGCGCCGCACCGGCTTCGTCAACCAGAGCGCCGCCTACGGCCTCAAGCAATGGGACGTGCTGCCCTTGGAATATCTGATTGCGAAGCCGCCGCGCGTGGTGTTCTCCGTGGCCGCGGCCGAGGGGCGGGCGGACCGCATGACCTCGCACCCCGCGCTGGCGCGCCTGCGCCGCTTCACCACCATCGCGCCCTATCCCGAGCGCCTGCTCCATTGCGGCGGTCCGACGCTGATCGAGGCCGCCAATCGGCTTGCCGTAGTCCGCCGCGAGGTGACGCGATGAACCGGCTGACGCTCTGGCTCCTGATCGGCTGCGTCGCAGCCGCCGCTCTGTCGGTGGTCGCCGGCAAGGTCTGGCTGCCGCTCGACGCCTGGAGCGCCGCCGATCCCCGATCGATCATCATCGTCGAACTGCGTCTGCCGCGCACCGTGCTTGCGCTGGTGGTGGGCGCGGCGCTCGGCCTGTCGGGCGCCGTGATGCAGGGCTATCTGCGCAACCCGCTGGCCGATCCGGGCCTGTTCGGCGTCTCTTCCGGCGCGGCGCTGGGCGCGGTGGTCTCGCTCTTCTTCGGCTATGCCGTCTCCGCCTACCTCCTCCCGGCCTTCGCGCTGGTCGGCGCGGCGACGACCATGGCGCTGCTCGCGCTGATCGCGGGGCGGTCGGGCAGCCTGATGCTGTTCACGCTGGCCGGCCTGATCATCACCAGCATCGGCAGTTCCGCCACCGCGCTGGCGATCAGCCTCGCACCCACGCCGTTCGTCGCGTCCGAGATCATGACCTGGCTCAACGGCGCGCTCACCGATCGCAGCTGGCAGGATGTCGAACTGGCGACGCCGATGATCGCGGCGGGCGCGGTGCTGGCGGCCTTCCTCGGCCGCTCGCTCGATGCGCTGACCCTGGGCGAGGATGCGGCGCGATCGATGGGCGTCAACCTCGGGCGGCTGCAATTGCTGGTGATCCTCTCTACCTCGTTGTGCGTCGCCGCTTCGGTGGCGGCGGCGGGCGTGATCAGTTTCGTGGGCCTGTTGGTGGCGCATATGGTGCGGCCCTATGCCGGGCATCGGCCCTCGGCGATCCTGCTGCCCTCGGCGCTGGGTGGCGCGCTGCTGCTGACCCTTGCCGATGCCGGCGTGCGCCTGTTGCCGACGGTGAGCGAGCTTCGGCTCGGCATCGCCACCGCCATGCTGGGCGGGCCGTTCTTCTTCGCGATGCTGATCCGGATGCGGAGGAAGCTGGCATGAACGGGCTTCAGGCATCGGCGGTGTCGCTGACGCTCGGGCGGCGCACCGTGCTCTACGGCGTCGATCTCGGCTTCGCGCGCGGGCGTGTGACGGCCTTGCTCGGCCCCAACGGCGCGGGCAAATCCAGCCTGCTCGCCTGCCTTGCCGGTCTGCGCACGCCAGACAGCGGCACCGCGACGATCGATGGCGAGGTGATCGCCGCGCTCGACGGGCGCATGCGTGGGCGGCGGATCGGGCTGCTGCCGCAATCGGGCGAGGTCCACTGGAATGTCGACGTGACGACGTTGGTCGGCCTCGGCCGTCTGCCGCATCGCGGGCGCTTCGGCGAGACCGAGGCGGATCGCGCGGCGGTCGAGCGGGCGATGGCGGCGACGGATGTCGCTCATCTCGCCGATCGTGCCGTCGAGCGCCTGTCCGGCGGCGAGCGGGGGCGCGTGCTGCTGGCGCGCGTGCTGGCCGGCGAACCCGAATGGCTGCTTGCCGACGAGCCGCTGGCGAGCCTCGATCCTGCCCACCAGATCGACGTGCTGGAGCGCCTGCGGGAGGTCGCACGGGCAGGCGCCGGGGTGATCGTGGTGCTCCACGATCTCAACCAGGCGGCGCGCGTCGCCGACGATGTCGTGCTGCTGCGCGACGGCCATGTCGTCGCGACGGGCGAGGCCCAAGCGGTGCTGACCGCGCCGCTGCTCGCCGAGACCTACGGCGTCACGGTGGAGATCGGCCGCGCCTCCGACGGGCGCCGCTTCATCGTGCCGCTGGGCAGGGCGTGAGGCATGGGCCCGAGCTGCTGACGATCCTCGTGGGCGAGGCGACAGTGGGCTATCCTGTGAAGTGGCCGCATCCGGTGATGGCGGTTGGGGCGCTGATCGATGGGATCGAGCGACGCTGGAACCATGGAGTGGCGCGGCGCGCGAAGGGTGTCGCCCTTCTGCTCGTTCTGATCGTGACGGCCGGCGGCGTCGGCTGGGCGATCGAACATGTCGCGGGCGGCAGCCTGGGCTTCGCGCTGGCGGTGATCGCGGGAAGCACCGGCCTGGCGCAGCGCAGCCTTAACGATCATGTCGTCGCGGTCGCGGAGCCGCTGGCGGCGGGCGATCTGCCCGGCGCACGCCATGGAGTTGCCCGGATCGTCGGGCGGGATACCGATAGGCTGGCCGAAGCGGGCGTCGCGACCGCCGCGATCGAGAGCCTCGCCGAAAGTTTCTGTGACGGGGTGGTGATGCCGGCCTTCTGGTACGCGTTGCTGGGCCTGCCGGGCCTGTTCGCGGCCAAGGCGATCAGCACGGCGGATTCGCTGGTCGGCCACCGCACTGAGCGGCTCGAGGCGTTCGGCTGGGCCTCGGCGCGGGCGGACGACCTGATCGCCTTCGTCCCCGCGCGACTCTCCGGCGCGCTGATTGCCCTCGCCGGGCGCGGCGGCTGGCGGATCATGGTTCGCGACGCGCGCAGGCACGCCTCGCCCAATGCCGGCTGGCCGGAGGCGGCGATGGCCGGCGCGCTGGGGCGGCGTCTTGGCGGATCGGTGACATATGACGGCGAACCAGCGCCAAGGCCTGTGATCGGAGAAGGGCCGCCACCCGCCGCCGCCGATCTCTATCGCGCGCTCACCGTCTATCGCCGCGCCTGCCTGCTGCTCTGGCTGATCGCGGGAGCCTTCGCGTGGGGGCGGTGATGCTGCAGGGGACGGGATCGGATGTCGGCAAGTCGGTGCTGGTCGCCGGGCTGTGCAGGCTGCTCGCCAACCGAGGACTGTCGGTGCGACCGTTCAAGCCGCAGAACATGTCCAACAACGCCGCCGTCACGCCCGAGGGTGACGAGGTCGGCCGCGCGCAGGCCTTGCAGGCGATCGCCGCGCGAGTGCCCCCGCATGCCGACATGAACCCGGTGCTGCTCAAGCCGCAGTCCGACCGCACCGCGCAGGTGATCGTCAACGGCAAGCCGGCCGCGACGTTGGGCGCTGGCGATTACCAGCGGCGCAAGGCGGACTGGCTCTACCAGGTGCTCGGCGCCTACCGTCGCCTGCGCGCGCAGTGCGACATCGTCGTGGTCGAGGGCGCCGGCAGTCCCGCCGAGATCAACCTGCGCGCCGGGGACATCGCCAACATGGGCTTCGCGCGGGCGGCGGGCGTACCGGTGGTGCTGGTCGGCGACATTGATCGCGGCGGCGTGATCGCCTCGGTCGTCGGCACGCAAGCGGTGATCGATCGGCAAGACGCGGCGATGATCCGCGCTTTCCTGATCAACAAGTTCCGGGGCGACCTGCGCCTGTTCGACGACGGCTTCGCCGAGATCGGGCGCCGCACCGGCTGGCCGGGGCTGGGCGTCGTTCCGTGGCTCTCCGCCGCCGCGCGCCTGCCGGCGGAGGATGCGGTGGTGCTCGATCGGTCGCAGTCGGCGGGGGAGAGGCCGGTAATCGCGGTTCCGATGCTCAGCCGCATCGCCAATTTCGACGATTTCGACGCGCTGGCGCACGAGCCCGGCGTCCGCCTTGCGATGATCCCGCCGGGGCGGCCGCTGCCGGGCGACGCGGCGCTGGTGATCCTGCCCGGCACCAAGGCGACGATCGCCGATCTCGCCTTCCTGCGCGCGCAGGGGTGGGACGTGGACCTCGCCGCGCACGTCCGGCGGGGCGGGCAGGTGCTGGGCATCTGCGGCGGCTACCAGATGCTCGGCCGTACGGTCTCCGATTCCGAGGGGGTGGAGGGGCCGATCGAGACGGTCGAGGGACTCGGGCTGCTGCCGATCGAGACGGCGCTGGCGCCAGCCAAGATCGTACGACCGATCGCGGGCGACCACATCGAGGGCGGCGCCCCTTTTTCCGGCTACGAGATCCATTGCGGTGTCACTCGACCCGATCCTGGCACGCATCCTCTGCTGCGCTTCGCCGACGGCACGGAGGACGGCGCCGATGCCGGGCAGATCGCAGGATGCTACGTCCACGGGCTGTTCGACCTGCCTGAGGCCCGCGCCCACTGGCTGTCGCGCGTCGGCGCCGCTTCGGATGGTCACGCGCGGGGCGAGGTGATCGACGCGGCACTGGACGAAATCGCCGAAACCCTCGAACAGGTGCTCGACGTGGATCGCCTGCTGGCCATCGCGAAGGAAGCCGAATGACCTCTCTCGAAACCCTCCCGCCGCGCTCGGCGCTGTATCTGCCCGCCTCGAACGCCCGCGCCATCGCCAAGGCGCGGACGCTCGATGCCGACATGATCATCCTCGATCTCGAGGATGCCGTGCCGGAGGCGGACAAGGCGACGGCGCGCGACGCGGCGGCGGCAGCCATGGACGAGGGATTCGGTGATCGGATCGCGGCGATCCGCATCAACGCGCCCGACAGTCCTCATCATGCGGAGGATGTCGTGGCGGCCCAGGCCTCGCAGACGGCGGCGATCGTCATCCCCAAGGTCGAGATGGCCGAAAGCGCCGCGCAGATCGCGCGCGCCGTCGGCAAGCCCGTGCTGGCCATGATCGAGACGCCCGCCGGCATCCTCGCCGCCGCATCGATCGCTGCGGCCGACGGCGTCGTCGGCCTGATCGCCGGCACCAACGACATCGCCCACGCCTTGCGCTTGCCGCCTTTGGCCGGGCGCGGCGGCCTGACCCTCGCCCTCCAGACGATCGTGCTGGCGGGCCGCGCGGCGGGCGTCTTCGTGATCGATGGCGTGTGGAACCGGCTCGACGATCCGGAGGGACTGGAAGGGGAGTGCCGCGAGGGCCGCGATCTTGGCTTCGACGGCAAGACCCTGATCCATCCCAACCAGATCGCCGTCGCCAACCGTGCCTTCAGCCCCAGCGAGGCCGAGATCGAGGATGCGCGCGCGCTGATCGAGGCGGCGCAGGGCGGTGCCGTCCGCTTCCGCGACCGGATGGTGGAGGACATGCACGTCGCCACCGCCCGCGCGCTGCTGGAGCGGGCGCGGTGACGAGCGAGGCTCAGGTCTGGGCGCATCTCGACGCGCTTGCCAAGCCGCGCCGCAGCCTGGGGAGATTGGAGACGCTGGCAGTACGGCTGGCGACGATCCAGCAACGGCTCGATCCGGTGACGCGGCCGCGCCGCATCGTGCTGTTCGCGGGCGACCACGGCGTGGTGGCGGACGGGGTCTCGGCCTGGCCGTCCGAGGTGACCGGGCTGATGGTCGGCACCATCCTTTCCGGTCGCGCGACGAGCAGCGTGCTGGCTGCCGCGCACCGCTGCGACCTGCGGCTGGTCGATGTGGGCGGAATGGCGCCGTTGCCGGAACCGGCACCGGATTTCTTCCGGAACGGCCGGGTCTCCTCCGGCACCAGGAGCCTCGCGCATGGTCCGGCGATGACGATCGCCGAATTCGATGCCGCGTGGGCGGTGGGCGCCGAGGAGGCGGACCATGCCGTCGCGGACGGATACAGATTGCTGATCGCCGGCGAGATGGGCATCGGCAATACCACGCCCGCCGCCTGTCTCACCGCGCTGCTCACCGGCGCAAGCCCGGAAGGTGCGACCGGGCCGGGCGCGGGAGCGAGCGAGGATGTGGTCGCCGCCAAGGCACGCATCGTCGCGGCGGCCACGGCCCGCGCCGCCGCGATCCTGCCCGACGATCCGCGGGCCGCGATCGCCGGGGTGTGCGGCTACGAGATCGCCGCAATGGCCGGCTACTTCGCGCGGGGAGCGGAATTGGGCGCGACCATGCTGCTCGACGGCTATGTCGCGACCGCCGGCGCGTTGATCGCCGAGCGGCTCGCTCCGGGCTCCGCGAACGCGATGATCGCGGGCCATCGCTCTGCCGAGCCCGGCCACGAGGCGGCGCTCGACGCGCTGGGGCTGGAGCCGCTGCTCGACTGGGGCATGCGGCTGGGCGAGGGGACGGGGGCGCTGGTCGCGCTGCCGCTGGTCGATGCGGCGGCGGCGTTACTGACGGGCGTGGCGCGGCTCGACGAGCTCGGCGTGGATCGTGAGGACTGAGGCACCCTTCTGGGCGCCGCCGCTGATGGCGCTCCAGTTCCTCACGCGCCTGCCGGTGCCCGTCATCGGACGGCTGAATGAGGCGGAGGCGCGCGATGCGTTGTCGCGCGGCATGGCGTGGCTGCCGCTGGTCGGCGCGCTGATCGGCTGCGTCACGGCCGGCGTGTTTGTGGGCGCGCGGATGCTGTGGTCGCCGCTGGTGGCAGCGGTCATCGCATTGGCGGTCGAGGCGCGGCTGACCGGCGCTTTCCACGAGGACGCGGTCGCCGATTTCTGCGATGCCTTCGGCGGTGGGCGCACGGCGGAGGATGTCCACCGCATCATGAAGGACAGTCGCATCGGCAGCTATGGTGCCTTGGGGCTGGGCCTCGCCGTGCTGCTCCGGGTGGCGACGACGGCCGATCTGCCGGCCTCGTTCGCCTTCGCGGGCATCGTCGGCGCGGCGACGATGGGGCGGCTGTGGGGTGTCGCGGTGATGGCGACGGTGCCGCCCTCCGATGGTGGCAGTGGCGTAGCGCGCGCGATCGGGGCGGCCGGGCCGATGCTGCTGGCGGCGGGCGCGTTGGCGGCCGTCCCGGGGTTGCTGCCGCTCCTGCTGATCACGCCGATCGCGCTGGGTGGGGCGTTGATCGCGGGTGCGCTCTTCCTGCTCTGGTTCGGCCGTCTGCTTCGACGCCGGATCGGCGGATCGACCGGCGACTGCCTCGGCTTTGCGGCCTATACCGGACAGCTCGTAGTGCTTCTCATGCTGGCCGCAAACTCGCCTCGATAGCCCGCATCAGCGGCAGGGGCGCGCCGAGCAGATGCTCCATATCGGGCGCCGCCGCCCATCCGATCGTCCGGCGCGCCTCGAAGCCGGCGAGCCGCGGACGCATTACGCCTTCGCCGCAATAGCAATCCGGCATCACGGTCAGGCCAAGCCCCGCCGCGACCATGTCCATCACCCGCTCGTCGTTGGTCGATCGGAAGGCGAAATGCGGGCGCACACCGCGTTCGGTGAAGAAACGGCTGGTCTCGGACAGCGCCTCGCAATGGCGGCGGACGATCATCGTCTCGTTGGCGAGCCGCTCGGGCGTAATCGAACCCTCTGCCGCCAGCGCATGCGCGGACGAGATGGCGAGGCTGTAGCCCTCGGTGACGACAGGCTGCTCGGCAAAGCGATCGGCGCCGCGATCGACCAACGTCAGCGCCAGATCGATCCGCCCCTTGGAGAGATGCCCGGCCAGCTCGCGCTCGGTGCCGAACAGCAGTTCGAAGCGATGCGTTCGCCCCGGCTGCGCCTCCGCCACCGCCGATGCCACCAGTCCGCCCGGCAAGCTGCCGATGACGCCGACCCGGAACGGTGGCAGGTCGCTCGACAGACCCATCGCTTGCGTGGCGACGTTGAACTCGCGCTCGATCCGGCGCGCGTGGGTGAGGAAGCGGGCACCGGCGTCGGTCAGTTCGACGCGCTGGTTGGAGCGGATGAAGAGCGGATGCCCCAATTCTCGCTCCAGCTTGGCGATGCCCACCGACAGCGTCGGCTGCGAGACGTTGCACGCAGCGGCGGCGCGCGAGAAATTGCCCTGGTCCACCACCGCGAGGAAATAACGAAGCAGGTAACGATCGAGCATCGGGTGGGCCTTGAGCGTATGATGCACCCGCCGATGCATAGATCGCATCTATGCCATGCTTGCCGACAGTTCAATTTTCGAGAATCGCGCGAAGCCGCTACAAAGCGCCCAGCAGGAGAGACGCCGTGACCGATTTCGATTTCGCGCTGGGTGAGGAAGCGGACATGATCCGCGAGAGCACGGCCCGGTTTTCCGCCGACAGGATCGCGCCGCTCGCCGCCGAGATCGACGAGAAGGACTGGTTCCCGCGCGCGCTGTGGCCGGAAATGGGCGCGCTCGGCCTGCACGGCATCACCGTGGAGGAGGAGTATGGCGGGCTTGGCCTCGGCTACCTCCAGCATGTCGTCGCGCAGGAGGAGGTGGCGCGCGCATCGGCCTCGATCGGGCTCAGCTATGGGGCGCACTCGAACCTCTGCGTCAACCAGATCCGCCGCTGGGGCAACGACGCGCAGAAGGCGAAATACCTGCCGAAGCTGGTCTCCGGCGAGCATGTCGGTAGCCTCGCCATGTCGGAGGCCGGCGCCGGCTCCGACGTCGTCTCGATGAAGCTGAAGGCCGAGAAGAAGGGCGATCGCTACGTCCTCAACGGCACCAAGTTCTGGATCACCAACGCGCCTTATGCCGACACGCTGGTCGTCTATGCGAAGACCGGTGAGGGATCGCGGGGCATCACCACCTTCCTGATCGAGAAGGACATGAAGGGTTTCTCGATCGGCCAGACAATCTCGAAGATGGGCATGCGCGGATCGCCCACCGCCGAGCTGGTGTTCGATGATTGCGAGGTGCCGGAGGAGAATGTCATGGGGCCGCTGAACGGCGGCGTCGGCGTGCTGATGTCCGGCCTCGATTACGAGCGTACCGTGCTCTCCGGCATCCAGCTGGGCATCATGCAGGCCTGCCTCGACGTGGTTCTCCCCTACGTTCGCGAGCGCAAGCAGTTCGGCAAGCCGATCGGGGCCTTCCAGCTGATCCAGGCGAAGATCGCCGACATGTATGTCGCGCTCAATTCGGCGCGCGCCTATGTCTATGCGGTGGCGCGGGCATGCGACGCGGGGCGGACGACGCGCTTCGATGCGGCCGGCGCGATCCTGCTCGCTTCGGAGAATGCGATGAAGACGGCGCTGGAGGCGGTGCAGGCGCTCGGCGGCGCCGGCTATACGAAGGACTGGCCGGTGGAGCGCTACATGCGCGACGCCAAGCTGCTCGACATCGGGGCAGGGACCAACGAGATCCGCCGCATGCTGATCGGGCGCGAGCTGATCGGAGCATGAGCGCGCCCGTCCTCGACACCAAGCTGCTGCCCGACAGCGAAGACTTCCGCGCCAACGCCGCGCACAATCGCGGTCTGGCGGAGGCGCTGCGCTCCACCGTCGCGAGTGCCGCGCAGGGTGGTTCCGAGAGCGCCCGCGCAAAGCATGTTTCCCGTGGGAAACTCCTGCCGCGCGATCGCGTCGAGGGCTTGCTCGATCCCGGCTCGCCCTTCCTCGAAATCGGCCAGCTCGCCGCCAACGGCCTCTATGACGACGAGGTGCCGGGCGCCGGCCTGATCGCCGGCATCGGCCGCGTCTCCGGCCGGCAGGCGATGATCGTCTGCAACGACGCGACGGTGAAGGGCGGCACCTATTATCCGCTCACCGTGAAGAAGCATCTCCGCGCGCAGGAGATCGCGATCGAGAACCGGCTGCCCTGCGTCTATCTGGTCGACAGCGGCGGTGCCAACCTGCCCAACCAGGCCGAGGTCTTCCCCGATCGCGACCATTTCGGCCGTATCTTCTACAATCAGGCGAACATGTCGGCGCTGGGCGTGCCCCAGGTCGCCTGCGTGATGGGATCGTGCACGGCGGGCGGCGCGTACGTGCCGGCGATGTCCGACGAGACGGTGATCGTGCGCAACCAGGGCACGATCTTCCTCGCCGGCCCGCCGCTGGTGCAGGCCGCGACGGGCGAGGTGATCTCGGCCGAGGATCTCGGCGGGGGCGATCTGCACGGGCGCAAGTCCGGCGTGGTCGATCATGTCGCCGAGAATGACGAGCATGCGCTGACGATCGTGCGCGACATCGTCTCGACGCTGCAGCCGGCGCCGGGGATCGACCTCAACATGCGCGAGCCGCGTGCGCCGAAATTTGCGCCGGAAGAGCTGTACGGCATCGTGCCTCAGGACGTCCGCGCGCCCTATGATGTGCGCGAGGTGATCGCTCGCATCGTCGACGGCAGCGAGTTCCACGAGTTCAAGGCGCTCTACGGCACCACCCTCGTCTGCGGCTTCGCGCACATCTGGGGCATGCCGGTCGCGATCCTCGCCAATAACGGCGTGCTGTTCTCGGAGAGTGCGCTCAAGGGCGCGCACTTCATCGAGCTCGCCTGCCAGCGGCGCATCCCCCTGCTGTTCCTCCAGAACATCTCGGGCTTCATGGTCGGCGGCAAGTACGAGGCCGAAGGCATCGCCAAGAACGGCGCCAAGCTGGTGACGGCGGTGGCGACCGCGCAGGTGCCCAAGATCACCGTGCTGATCGGCGGCAGCTTCGGCGCGGGCAATTACGGCATGTGCGGCCGCGCCTACCAGCCGCGTTTCCTGTTCACCTGGCCGAACGCGCGGATCAGCGTGATGGGCGGCGAGCAGGCGGCAAGCGTGCTGGCCACCGTCCACCGCGATGCCGCGAAATGGACGCCGGAGGAGGCGGAAGCCTTCAAGGCCCCGATCCGCCAGAAATACGAGGACGAGGGCAACCCCTATTTCGCGACGGCACGGATGTGGGACGACGGCATCATCGACCCGGCACAGAGCCGCGACGTGCTCGGCCTCGCCTTCGCCGCGACGCTGAACGCGCCGGTGCCCGAAGCGGCGCGCTTCGGCGTGTTCAGGATGTGATGGAGAGCGATGCGCCCATACCTCCCCGGGACGGGGAGGGGGACCGCCCGGCGCAGCCGGGTGGTGGAGGGGTTTTCGATACCTCGCGAATGGCCATCGCTCGCGCGCGTCGCGAACGCCGCAGCGGTAACTTGCCGGAAGTCTTGCTCTGGCGCGTTCTTCGCCCGCGACCGGGCGGCTTAAAGTTCCGCCGCCAGCATCCTATCGATCGCTACATCCTCGATTTCGCCTGCCTCGAAGCGCGGCTTGCAATCGAGATAGACGGCGAAGCGCATGATCGAGGCGACCGCGCTACCCGGGATGCAAACCGAGACGCGCGCCTATCCGATCTCGGCTTCCGCACGCTTCGCATCCCGGCCCGTGACGTACTCAGCGATCTCGACGCCGTACTTCGCGGCATCGTTTCGGCCTGCTCCGCAGGCCGACCCCTCCACCAGCCTTCGGCTGGTCCCCCTCCCCGTTCCGGGGAGATATTTCTGGGCGAGCCATCATGATCACCTCCCTCCTCATCGCCAATCGCGGTGAGATCGCCTGCCGGGTCATCCGCACCGCGCGGAGGCTCGGGATCCGGACCGTCGCCGTCTATTCGGATGCCGATGCGAACGCATTGCACGTGCGCTCGGCGGACGAGGCGGTGCATATCGGGCCGTCGCCGGTGCGCGAGAGCTATCTGCTCGGCGATCGGATCATCGCGGCCGCCAGGCAGACCGGGGCCGAGGCGATCCACCCCGGCTACGGCTTCCTCTCCGAGAATGCCGAGTTCGCGCAGGCGGTGATCGATGCCGGGCTGATCTGGGTCGGGCCGAACCCGTCCTCGATCACCGCCATGGGCCTCAAGGACGCCGCCAAGACGCTGATGCAGGAGGCCGGCGTGCCGACCACGCCCGGCTATCTCGGCGACGACCAGTCGGCGGAGCGCCTCAAGGCCGAGGCCGACAAGATCGGTTATCCGGTGTTGATCAAGGCGGTCGCGGGCGGCGGCGGCAAGGGCATGCGCAAGGTGGATGCGGCGGAGGATTTCGCCGACTCCTTGCTTTCCTGCCGGCGCGAGGCGGCGTCGAGCTTTGGCAACGACCAGGTGCTGCTGGAGAAATGGGTCACCAACCCGCGCCATATCGAGGTGCAGGTGTTCGGCGACACCCACGGCAACGTCGTCCACCTGTTCGAGCGCGACTGCTCGCTCCAGCGCCGCCACCAGAAGGTGATCGAGGAGGCGCCCGCGCCCGGCATGGATGCGGAGACGCGCGAGGCGATCTGCCAGGCGGCGGTGCGCGCGGCCAAGGCGGTCGACTATGTCGGCGCCGGCACGATCGAATTCATCGCCGACGGCTCCGAGGGCCTGCGCGCCGACCGCATCTGGTTCATGGAGATGAACACCCGCCTGCAGGTCGAGCATCCCGTCACCGAAGAGATCACCGGTCAGGATCTGGTGGAGTGGCAGCTGCGCGTGGCGTCGGGCGAGCCGCTGCCGAAGCGACAGGACGAGCTGGCGATCCATGGCTGGGCGATGGAAGCGCGGTTGTATGCGGAGGATCCGGCGAAGGGATTTCTGCCTTCGATCGGGAAGCTCGATATCCTCCAATTCGGCTACAGCGCCGGTGAGCGCATCGATACCGGCGTGTACGAAGGCGCCGAGGTTTCACCGTTTTACGATCCGATGATCGCCAAGGTCATCGCGCATGGCGACGATCGGGACGAGGCACGCCTGCGGCTTCGCGCGATCGTGTCAGGCTCGACGGTCTATCCGGTGAAGACCAATGCCAGTTTTCTGGTGAAGGCGCTCGATCATCCCGTGTTCGCCGCCGGAGATGTCGATACCGGTCTGATCGGCCGCGAGGGCGAGGCGATGGCGGAGGCACCCAGGCTTTCCGATCACGATCTGACCCATGCAGCGCGATGGATCGGGCGGAATCTCAGCGGATTTTCGCCGATCGTCGACGGGTTGTTCGGCTTTCGCCTGAACAGGAAACCGACCGACAAGATCGCGCTCGCCGTGAACGGGCAGCGGACGGAATTTGCCCCCAGCCTCGACGGCTCGCCTTATCACACGCCGATGCGGGAAATGCCGAACCGGCTGGAACAGCTCGTGCTGATCGATGGCGCGGCGTTCCTGGTCGGCCCGAGCCGTGCAAGCGGTACGGGCGGCGGCGATGCCGCCGATGGTGCCATCCTCTCGCCGATGCCGGGCCGCATCATCGCAGTCGCAGTGCAGGCGGGGCAGGCGGTCAGCAAGGGCCAGAAGCTGCTGACCCTCGAAGCGATGAAGATGGAACACAGCCTCGTCGCGCCGTTCGACGGGACCGTGGCCGAGCTGAACGCGGCCGAGGGCGGTCAGGTCAGCGAAGGGGCGCTGCTGGCGAAGATCGAGAAAGCGGAGAGCTGACCCCCAAACGGATGGTCTCAGGCTGGCTTCGGTCACTTCTTCCGGCTGAGCGCCCTGGCCGCCTCGTCCAGACCCTGCAGGGTCAGCGGGTACATGCGGTCGCCCATGATGTCGCGGATCATGCGGGTGGATTGCGAATAGCCCCAATGCTGCTCGGCCACGGGGTTCAGCCACGCGGCGGACTGGTACACCCCCGTCATCCGCTGCAGCCACAGCGCTCCGGCCTCGGGATTGTTGTGCTCCACCGATCCGCCGGGATGGCTGATCTCGTAAGGGCTCATCTGCGCATCGCCGACGAAGACCAGTTTGTAGTCGTGTCCGAACTTGTGGAGCACGTCCCACGTCGGCGTGCGCTCCTGGAAGCGGCGGCGATTGTCCTTCCACACGCCTTCGTAGACGCAATTGTGGAAATAGAAGAATTCGAGATGCTTGAACTCGGCGGTGGCGGCGGAGAACAATTCCTCGCAAAGCTTGACGAACGGGTCCATCGATCCGCCGACGTCGAGGAACAGCAGCAGCTTCACCGCATTGCGCCGCTCGGGCCGCATGTTGATGTCGAGATAGCCCTTGCGCGCGGTGCCGGCGATGGTGGCGTCGAGGTCCAGTTCCTCGGCGGCGCCGTCGCGGGCGAACCGGCGCAGGCGGCGCAGCGCCACCTTGATGTTGCGCGTGCCGAGCTCGACCGAATTGTCGAGATTCCGGAATTCGCGCTTCTCCCATACCTTGATCGCGCGCTTGTGTTTGGACTCGCCGCCGATCCGCACGCCTTCCGGATTGTAGCCGTTGTTGCCGAACGGCGAGGTGCCGCCGGTGCCTATCCACTTGTTGCCGCCCTGATGGCGGCCCTGCTGTTCCTCCAGACGCTTCTTCAGCGTCTCCATGATCTCTTCCCAGGAGCCGAGCGACTTGATCGCTTCCATCTCCTCGGGCGTCAGGAACTTCTCGGTGATCGCCTTCAGCCAATCTTCGGGGATCTCGCCCTCGGGCGTCGGCTCGCCGATCACGCCCTTGAACACCTTGGCGAAGACCTGATCGAAGCGATCGATCAGTCCCTCGTCCTTCACGTAGATGGCGCGGGCGAGGTAATAGAATTCCTCCGGACTCGGATCGATCACGTCGGCGTCGAGCGCCTCCAGCAGCGCCAGATGCTCCTTGGGGCTGGCGGGGATGCCGGCGCGGCGCAGCTCGTCGAGGAAGGAGATGAACATCTCGCCGACGCTGGCACAGGCCGGCTGCCGAGGGAAGCGTGCACTTTGTTCAGCCCGGCGACAGCCGCCGCAGGCAGGAGAGCGTGCGGGGGGCAGCAAAGGGGCGCTCGCATGATCTTCGGCCGGGACATCGCATTGGGTCCGATCCTGCCGGTCGACATTCCCCGCCTCTTCCAGTGGGGCGACGATCCCGGCGATGCACGGCTGAACGAGCCCTATCGCCCCGCCAACTGGCAGCGGCACGAGGATTTCTGGCTCAATGCGGGGGGCGATGCTTCGCGCATCTTCTTCGCGATTCGCTCACGCCGCGATGTGGACATCATCGGCTTCGTGCAGATCCTGAATATCCACCCGGTCCACCGGTCGGCGACGATCGGCCTGCGCATCGGCGATCCCAAGTTTCGCCGCCGCGGACTGGGTCGCGACGCGCTGGGGGTCGCGATCGGCTATTGCTGGGATCACCTGAACCTGACGCGGCTTGCGCTGTCGGTCTTCGCCGACAATCTGCCTGCGATCGGCCTCTATGCCACGATGGGCTTCCGCGAGGAGGGGCGGGCGGCGCGCGCCCAGTTCATTGACGGGCGCTGGATCGACGTGGTCAGCATGGCGCTGCTCCATCCCGACCGGCTGCGGGATTGATTTCCGCTCAGGAACCCTGTCGCCGCGCCAGGAAGGCCAGCCGCTCGAATAGCATCACGTCGGCCTCGTTCTTGAGCAGCGCGCCGTGGAGCGGAGGGATGGCCTTGCGGATATCCTTCTCGGCGAGCACGTCCAGCGGCATGTCCTCGTGGAGCAGCAGCTTCAGCCAGTCGATCAGTTCGCTGGTCGAGGGCTTCTTCTTGAGGCCCGGCACCTCGCGCACCTCGTAGAAGATGTCGAGCGCGCGCGACACCAGCCGTTTCTCGATGTCCGGGAAGTGGACGGCGACGATCGCCTGCATCGTCTCGCGATCGGGGAAGCGGATGTAATGGAAGAAGCAGCGGCGCAGGAAAGCGTCGGGCAGCTCCTTCTCGTTGTTCGACGTGATCACCACGATGGGCCGCTCGCGCGCCGTCACGGTCTCGCCCGTCTCGTAGACGTCGAACGACATGCGATCGAGTTCCTGCAACAGGTCGTTGGGGAATTCGATGTCGGCCTTGTCGATCTCGTCGATCAGCAGCACGGGGAGGGTGGGGGAGGTGAAGGCCTCCCAGAGCTTCCCCTTGCGGATGTAGTTGGCGATGTCGTGGACGCGCGAATCGCCGAGCTGGCCGTCGCGCAGGCGGGCGACCGCGTCATATTCGTAGAGGCCCTGGTGGGCCTTGGTGGTGGACTTGACGTGCCACTCGATCAGCGGGGCGTTCGCCGCCGCCGCGATCTCGTGGGCGAGCACCGTCTTGCCGGTGCCGGGCTCGCCCTTCACCAGCAGCGGGCGGCGCAGCGTCACCGCGGCGTTCACCGCCACCTTGAGATCGTCGGTCGCGACGTAGCTGTCGGTGCCGGTGAAGCGCATCAGACGGCCTCGTACCGGGCGGTGGTCTTCGCGGCGATGTCCTCGGCGGTGACGCCCGGCGCCAGCTCGACCAGTTTGAACGGGCTGTCGTGATCGGGGCGGGCGAAGACGCAGAGATCGGTGACGATCATGTCGACGACGTTGAGTCCGGTCAGCGGCAGCGTGCAGGCCGGGATGAACTTGGCAGAGCCGTCCTTGGAGGTGTGCTCCATCACGACGATGATCTTCTTGACGCCGGCGACGAGGTCCATGGCGCCGCCCATGCCCTTCACCATCTTGCCCGGGATCATCCAGTTGGCGATGTCGCCATTCTCGGCGACTTCCATCGCGCCCAGCACGGCGAGGTCGATATGCCCGCCGCGGATCATCGCGAAGCTGTCGGCCGAGGAGAAATAGGCGGTCTGCGGCAGCTCCGAGACGGTCTGCTTGCCCGCGTTGATCAGATCGGCATCCTCCTCGCCCTCGAACGGAAAGGGGCCGATGCCGAGCATGCCGTTCTCGGACTGGAGCGTCACCTCGACGCCGTCCGGCACATGGTTCGCCACCAGGGTCGGGATGCCGATGCCGAGGTTGACGTAGAAACCGTCCTTCAGCTCGCGGGCGGCACGCGCCGCCATCTCGTCGCGGGTCCACGCCATTATGCGGCCTCCCTCTTGCGCCCATCTCTCGGGCGGGTCGTGCGCTGCTCGATCTTCTTGTCGTAGGGCGCGCCCAGGATCAGGCGGTTGACGTAGATGCCCGGCAGGTGGATCGCGTCCCCATCGAGGCTGCCCACCGGCACGATCTCTTCCACCTCGGCGACGCAGATCTTGCCGGCCGTGGCCGCCGGATGGTTGAAGTTGCGCGAGGTCTTGCGGAAGATCAGGTTGCCGCTCTCGTCCGCCTTCCAGCCCTTGATGATGGCGAGATCGGCGAAGATGCCCTGTTCGAGGATATAATCCTCGCCGCCGAAGCTCTTCACCTCCTTGCCCTCGGCCACCTGGGTGCCGACGCCGGTCTTGGTGTAGAAGCCGGGGATGCCCGCGCCGCCCGCGCGCAGCCGCTCGGCGAGCGTGCCTTGCGGGCAGAACTCCACCTCCAGCTCGCCGGAGAGATATTGCCGCTCGAATTCCTTGTTCTCGCCCACGTAGGACGAGATCATCTTGGCGACCTGCTTGGTGCGCAGCAGCTTGCCGATGCCCTCGTTGTCGATGCCGGCATTGTTCGAGGCGAAGGTGAGCCCCTTCACGCCCGAAGCCTGGATCGCGTCCAGCAGACGCTCGGGTATGCCGCACAGGCCAAAACCACCTGCCGCGATCAGCATGCCGTCGCGCAGAATGCCCTCCAGCGCCGCGGTCGCATCAGGATAAAGCTTCTTCATCTTCGCCGATCCTTTCGAGAGCGCGCTCTAACCGGTCCGATTGCGGAGGTCTAACAAATGTTGAGCCGGAATGTGCGGTGCAGCATCATGCCGCCGCAACATGATATCCACGGCATCCCGGCGATCGTCTTGGGCGCGCCGCTCCCGTCTCTGGACAGAATCGCGCCGCAACATCGAGGCCGAAGGCGCTGCAATCGATTGCCCGATGGTCTCCGGACGATCCGCGCCTCGACAGTCCCGGAGGCTGCCGGTTCATTCGGTTTGCCGCAAGCGACGCTCGAATCGCCCGCGCAACGGACGAGACTCCGGGGAAGGTTAATCTGGGAGACAGGTTGTCCTGAACACCCAAGCCGTCCCGAACAATTTCGAGAGGGTTCGTTCCATGCGTATCATATCCAAGCGGCCGGAAGTCCGCGCCTTGTTTGCCGTGCTGACCATATCGGCGTCGGGCAGCCTGTTCGCCCAGGAACAGGCCGCGCCCGATCCCAATATCGTCGTCAATGGGACGCTCCCGCCCCCACCGCCGGCGGCGGCACCTGCACCGTCGACTCCCGGGCCGGAAATCAAGGGCACGATCACCGCGCGCAACGACGACAAGATCAAGGTGCTGGCCGCCGACGGCAGCAGCACAGTGATTGCGGTCAACGATCAGACCAGGATCAAGGCCGCATCGGGCCTGTTCGGCGGCCGCGGCAAGCTCGGCGCGGATTCGCTGCTCAACGGATTGCCGGTCACGGTCAAGACGATGCAGTCGGGCGACGGTCTCGTGGCGAGCCAGGTCAGCCTCAAGAATGGCGACCTCAAGACCGCCAGCATGATCCGCAACGGCACGTCCCAGCGCTTCGACGAGCAGACCGCCGCGACCGAGGCGCTGAAGGGCCGCATGGGCGACATCGACAAGTACAATATCAAGGCCACGACCAACGTGCATTTCGACACGGGCAAGGCGCAGCTCTCCGATCAGGACAAGGCGGAGCTCTGCCAGACCGCCAACACCGCGCAGACCAACGAGAACGCGCTGTTGCTGGTCGTCGGCTACACCGACTCGACCGGCGGCGACGACCTCAACCAGGCGCTCAGCGAGAAGCGTGCGGCGCGCGTGATCAACTATCTCCAGCAGAGCTGCGGCTGGAAGCCCTATCGCATGCTGACCCCGACGGGGATGGCCAAGGCCGATCCGGCGGCCAGCAACGACACGCCCGAGGGCAAAGCCGAGAATCGCCGCGTGGCGGTCAACGTCCTCGTCAGCAAGAGCGTCGACGGGATGTGAGGAGGCGCGGCTCGCTCTCTATCAGGGAGCGAGCCGCCCCGTATCGGCTCAATAATGCAGGCGCAGGGTTGCACCGAAGGTGCGCGGCGCGCCGAGGAAGGCATCGAGCACGCCGGTCGCATTGGTCGGCACGTTCTGGAAGCCGTTGTCGAACGCTACCTGCTTGTAGTGCGTGTTGAACATGTTCTCGGTCCACATCTCGACCGACCAGCGCTTGTTCGTCGGCCCGAAGCCCAGCCGGGCATTGGCCAGCACATAACCCTTCTGCTCCTTGCCGGGATCGAGATCGGAGCCGGTATTGTATTTCGACGAATATTTGGCACCCATGTTGAAGCGCAGCTGGTAATCCTCGCCGATCGGCTGGGTGAAGGTGCCCGACAGCGAGGCCGAATAGAGCGGCGCCAGCGACAGGCGCGAGTGCCGCCCGCCCTGGAAGCCGGTGCGCAACTCCAGATCGGCCAGTTCCGCGCTGTTCAGATGGTAGCGCGTGTCGGCGACGGTGATGCCGCCCTGGAAGGTCAGCTTGGGATCGGCGAACCAGACGAAGTCCGCATCCACGCCCTTGCTGATCACCTTGGGGATCGAATCGACCACGAAGACCAGCCCGTTGAAGGTGTTGAGCTGGAAGTTCTTGTAGCTCTGGTAGAAGAGCGCGGCGTTGAGCAGCAGCTTGCGATCGAGCAGGGTCGCCTTCTCGCCCACTTCGAACGCATTGTTGGTCTCGTCGTGGAAGCGGGTGTTGCGGATCGGGGTGATCACCGCCGCGCTGCCGGGCAGGCAATCCGCCTCGCCGACCGTGCATTCGACGCGATCGAGGTTGAAGCCGCCCGCCTTGTAGCCGCGTGCGTAGGAGGCATAGACCATCAGCTCCGGCCCGAAGCGATAGGCGAGCTTGGCGGTGCCGGTCGGCGCATGTTCGGTGTGCGACTGGCGGTTGGTGAAATTGTTGTAGCCGGGGCTGAGAAAGGGCAGGCACATCGTCTCGTTGACCTGCGCGAGCTGCGCCGCCGCCGCCGGGTTGACCGCTTCCAGAATACCGAACGCGGCGTTGGCGGCCGCGCAGCCGGCACCGTTGCCGATGTTGCTGCTCGTCTGGTTGAGCACCTTGTCGTCGATCGAATAGCGCAGCCCGACATTGAGGCTCAGCGCATCGCTGAAGTGATAGGTCTCGTTGGTGAACAGGGCATAGGTCTTGTCGAGCTGGCGGTAGCGATCGAGCGAGCCGGAACCGGCTGCATAGTTCACTCCGCCGACGAACGGGAAGGTCAGCCCGGTCTGCAGGAAGGTCGGATCGGGCGCGCCCTCGACCAGCGAGGAGAAGAGCAGGCTGAGATAGGGCGTGAAGTCGCTGCCGACGCGCACGCTGGTGTTCTGGTTGAGCTTCTCGTGGCTGTAGAAGCCGCCGATCAGCCAGTCGAGATTGCCGGAGGTGCCCGCATAGCGCAGTTCCTGGCTGAAGGTGCGGAAGCGCGTGGAATTGCTCTTGTCCGGCGGCAGATAATCGATGTCGGCGGTGGAGAAATCGGCATCGAAGCCGGAAATGTTCCGCCAGTCGCGATAGGCGCTGATCGAGGTGAGCGTCCCCGGCCCGATATCCCAGTCCGCCTGCAGCGAGATGCCGGCGTCGCGCACGCGCTGGCCGTCGGGCTGGTTGGCATAGGCCTGACGGCGGTACGGGTGAGCGGGATCGCCGTCGTTGCCGCCGAGCGCCGCGACGATGTTGTTGGCGAGATTGGGTGCCGGTTCCTGGCTGGCACGGGTGATCACGGCGATGCAGCATTCCTCGTGCCGCTTCGAATAGTCCGCGATCACGCGCGCCTTGAACGTGTCGGACGGGGTGAACAGCAGCTGGCCGCGGATCGTGTAGAAGTCGCGGTTGGTGTCGTGGGTCGAGGTGCGCGGACCGGGGCCTGTGTCCACATCGAAGAAGCCGTCGCGGTGGCGATCCGCGAAATAGAGGCTGGCGGCGACCTTGTCGTTGACGATCGGGCCGGTGATCTCGGCCGATCCGCCGATATCGCCGTAATTGCCCGCCTCCACCTCGGCATCGATGCCGAACTTGTTCTTGGGCGCGGCGGTGAGGATGTTGATCACGCCGGCCGTCGCCGATTTGCCGAACAGCGTGCCCTGCGGGCCTTTCAGTACCTCGATCCGGTCGACGTTGCCGAGATCACCGAAGCCGACACCGTTGCGCGGGCGATAGACGCCGTCGATCACCACGCCGACCGAGGATTCGAGACCGGCATTGTCGCCCACCGTGCCGATGCCGCGGATGCGTGCGGTGGTGGAGGCTTCGCTGGTCGTCGAGGTGACGAGCAGGCCCGGCGCGAGCAGGGCCAGATCCTTGATGTCCTTGACCCCCGAATCCTGCAGCAACTGCCTGTTCACGGTCGTCACAACGATGGGGACGTTCTGGAGATTTTCGGAGCGCTTCTGCGCGGTGACGATGATCTCGTCGACGCTCCTCGGCGCGTCGCCCGTCGCGACCGGCCGGGGCGCGGGCGCGGCCTGCGCGAGTGCGGACGAAAACGAACTTGCGGCAAACAGCGCCGCGCCGGACACGGCCAGGCACAGCTTGGTCTTGTTCTGCATCAGACGATCCCCTTCCTCTCCCGCCAGGCCGACACGGAGCTGGGGTCTGTCGCCTCCTCGCCCCGGTCCGCCGCGCCCGATCATTCGGTGCGCAGCGCCCGTCAGTGAGGGGAGGATGATGCAAGGCCGAACAAGCGTCAAGTCGAATTGAATATCGGGTATGGTCTTGCGTCATAACCAGAATCGAGGTGCCATCTCGGCAACACTTTGCCGCCCCGCACAATGAAGATGCGGCAATGGTCTCGTCGATATCTCAAGGGCACGCGCCGCCGCGCGATCGTTGATCGCGTTGATTTGAATATAGGGTCAACTGGATGGCAGGCGGGCGGTTCAGCCCTCGCTCACCCGTACGACGACCTTGCCGATCGCCGAGCGGCTGGCCAGCCGGATGATCGCATCGCCGCCCTCGGCGAGCGGATAGACGCGATCGATATGCGGTTGGATGCGCCCCTCCCGCCACCAAGCCATCAGCTGCTCGACATGAGCACGATGGCGCGCCGGCTCGCGCGCGACGAACGCACCCCAGAACACGCCGCGCACGTCGCAGGCCTTGAGCAGGGTGAGGTTGAGCGGCAGTTTGGGGATGCCGGCGGGAAAACCGACGACCAGATAGCGCCCCTCCCATGCGATACTGCGCAGCGCTGGCTCGGCATAGTCGCCGCCGACCGGATCGTAGATCACGTCGGCACCCCTGGGGCCGACCGCCTCTTTGAAAGCCTGCGCGAGAGCCTTCGAGCCCTCCTTGTCGAACGGCCCGCGCCCGTAGACGATCGTACGGTCGGCGCCTGCGGCCGTCGCGGCTGCCGCCTTTTCCTCGCTGGACACCGCAGCGACGACGGTCGCTCCCATCGCCTTGCCGATCTCGATCGCCGAGAGGCCGATGCCGCCCGCCGCGCCGAGCACCAGCAGCGTCTCCCCGGCCTTGAGCGCCGCCCGATCCACCAGCGCGTGGATCGACGTGCCGTAGGTGAAGATCAGCGCGGCGCCCTCCACCGGGTCCTGGCCTTCGGGCAAGCGGATCGCCTGATCGGCAGGCAGCACCAGCTGCTCGGCGAGCCCGCCATGGCCGCAGATGGTGATCAGGCGATCGCCCGGCGTCCAGCCGGATACATCGTCGCCGACGGCATCGACCACGCCGGATATCTCGTTGCCGGGCGCGAAGGGGCGGACCGGCTTGAACTGGTACTTGTCCTCGATCACCAGCACGTCGGGATAGTTGATCGCGCAAGCGAGCACGCGCACCCTGAGCTCGCCCTTGCCGGGCTCCGGCGTCGGGATGTCGGCGAGCTCGAGCGTTTCGGGGCCGCCGGGCTGGCGGGAGAGCAGCGCCTTCATCACAGCACCTCGAAAAGGCCGGCCGCGCCCATGCCACCGCCGATGCACATGGTGACGACGACGTGCTTCGCGCCGCGTCGCTTGCCCTCGATCAGCGCGTGGCCGACCATCCGCGCGCCCGACATGCCGTAGGGATGGCCGATCGAGATGGCGCCGCCATTCACGTTGAGCAGTTCGCCCGGAATGCCGAGCCGGTCCTGGCAGTAAAGCACCTGCACGGCGAAGGCCTCGTTCAGTTCCCACAGGCCGATATCGTCCATGCCGAGGCCGAAGCGCTCGAGCAGTTTCGGCACCGCGAAGACCGGGCCGATGCCCATCTCGTCGGGCTCCGTGCCCGCCACCGCCATGCCGACGTAGCGGCCTAGCGGGGCGAGCCCGCGTTCGGCCGCCAGCCCCGCCTCCATCACCACGCAGGCGGATGCGCCGTCCGACAGCTGCGAGGCGTTGCCGGCGGTGATCACGCCGCCCTCGACCACCGTCTTCAGCGCCGCGAGGCCCTCGGCGGTGGTGTCCGGCCGATTGCCCTCATCCTTGGCGAGCGTCACCTCCTTATGCGAGGTTTCGCCCGTTGCCTTGTCGGTAACCGCCATGATCGCGGTGACGGGGACGATCTCCTGATCGAACGCGCCTGCCGCTTGTGCCTTCGCGGTCAGCTCCTGCGAGCGCAGGCCGTAGGCGTCCTGCCGCTCTCGGGAAATGCCGTAGCGCTTCGCCACCACCTCGGCGGTCTGCAGCATCGGCATGTACACGTCCCTGTGCATCGCCAGCAGCTCGGGATCGGGGCCGACGCGCATCTGCGGCGTCTGCACCATCGAGATCGATTCGACGCCGCCCGCCACCACGACCTCCATGCGGTCGACGATCACCTGCTTGGCGGCGGTCGCGATCGCCATCAGGCCCGACGCGCATTGCCGGTCGATGGTCATGCCGGCCACCGTCACCGGCAGGCCGGCGCGCAGCGCGGCGGTGCGGCCGATCGTGTGCTGCACGCCCTGCGGCAGCGCGGCGCCGATGATGCAGTCGTCCACCTCGGCGGGATCGACGCCGGAGCGCTCGACCGCCGCGCGGATCGCGTGCGCGGCCAGCGTCGGCGATGGGGTGGCGTTGAACGCGCCGCGATAGGCGCGGCCGATCGGTGTGCGGGCGGTGGAGACGATGACGGCGTCGCGCATGAATATCTCCTGTCGTTCAGATCATGAAGCGGGTGAGCCAGGTGGCGACCAGAGCGGGCTTGGCTTCACCCTCGATCTCCACGGTGATGTCGTGGGTCTGCTGGAACGTGTCCGGCGCGATCTCCTCGATCGCGGTCAGCGTGGCGGCGGCGCGGATACGGCTGCCCGAGCGGACGGGATGGACGAAGCGCACCCGGTCGAAGCCGTAATTGATCCCCATGCGCGCCATCGGCCGATCGGGCTGCGGGATCGAGCCCATCAGGTGGGGCAGCAGCGAGAGCGTCAGCAGGCCGTGCGCCACCGTGCCGCCGAACGGCGTGGCGGCGGCGCGCACCGGATCGACATGGATATATTGGCGATCGAGCGTCGCATCGGCGAAGCGGTCGATCAGCGGCTGATCGACCGTCAGCCAGTCCGAGACGCGCGGCGTCCCGATATCCTCCCTCAGGCGGCCGAGCAGGTCGCTCACGCGGCCCGGCCCAGCGCGATGTAGCGGCCGATATGATGATCGTCATCGCCGAGCTGGTGGCCGATCATCGTCAGCCGCTTGGCGAAGTGGGAGAGGGGCAGCTCCCACGTCATGCCGATGCCACCGTGCATCTGGATCGATTCCTCGGCGGCGAGCGTGCCGACCTTGCCGATCGTATATTTGGCGGCCGAGACGGCGCGCTCGCGAATATGCCGATCCTTGTCGAGCGCATCGGCGGCGTTGATCGCGGCGGAGCGGGCCTGCTCGATCTCCAGCGCGACGGTCGCCATGCGATGCTGCAACGCCTGGAACTTGCCGATCGGGACGCCGAACTGCTTGCGGGTGCGCAGATAGTCGAGCGTCGAGGCCTTGAGCACGTCCATCACGCCCACGGCTTCCCACGCGAGCGCGACGATGCCGGCGGATACCGTCTCCTCGATCAGCGGGTAGCCATCCTCGGTGATCAAGGTGGCGGGCGTGTTGTCCAGCGCCAGCTCGCCGCCGCGCCCGCCATCGATCATCGGGTAGCCACGCAGGGTGGCGCCCGTCTTGTCGACGAGGAACAGGCCGATGCCGGCTTCCTCGCCCGGTTGGCCGGCGACGCGCGCGGAGACGAGGATGCGATCCGCCGCCTCGATCTGCAGGACGACCGCCTTGTGGCCGGAGAGCGCCCAGCCGTCACCGGCGCGGGTCGCGCGCGTTTCAACGTCTGCGAGATCGTAGCGGCTCTGCGGTTCCTCGTGCGCGAAGGCGAGAAGCGTGGTGCCGGCGATCACTTCGCCGAGCAGCGCCTCCTGTCCGCCCGCCTTGGCCAGTGCCCGACCAGCCATCAGCGTGCCGAGGAACGGTTCCACCACCAGCGCCCTGCCGAGCTGCTCGAACACCGCCGCGACGTCGAAGCCGGTGCCGCCGAAGCCCCCCGTATCCTCGCCGAACAGCGCGCCGACGACACCGAGTTCGGCGAGCGCCGCCCAATGCTCGCGCGACCAGCCCTCGTCCGAGCCGCTGATCGTGTTGCGCACATCGATCGGATAGCGCTGCTGGAGATAGCGGCCGAGCGTGTCGGCCAGCATCTGCCGGTCTTCGCTGTGGTTGAAGTCCATGTCAGAGCTCCAGCATCGCTTTGGTGATGATCTCGCGCTGCACCTCGTTGGAGCCGCCGAAGATCGAGAGCTTGCGGTTGTTGAAATAGTCAGCCGCGACGGGGGCCGCATAATCCGGTCCGATCGGATCGCCGTTGAAGCCTTCGTCCAGTGCCTCGCTGACAAAGGGCTGAGCGTAGGGCCCCAGTGCGCGCCGCGTGAGGCTGGTGATCTCCTGGCGGATTTCGGTGCCCCGGATCTTGAGCATCGCGCTCATTTCCAGCGGCGCCGATCCGCCGCTGCCCGACGCGGCGAGCACGCGCAGGTTGGTGGTCTTCATATTCTCCAGATCGATCTCCAGCCGCGCGAGCCGCGCCGCGAACAGGGGATCTTCGGCGAGCGGCCTGCCGCCCTTGCGCTGGCTGCGCGCGATCTCCTTCAGGTGATCGAACGCCGCCATCGATCCGCCGACGCCGGCCAGCCCCGCGCGCTCGTAGGTCAGCAGATACTTGGCGTAGGTCCAGCCCTTATTCTCCTCGCCGACGAGGTTCTCGACGGGCACGCGCACGTCGGTGAAGAACACCTCGTTCACCTCATGCTCGCCGTCGAGCAGGATGATCGGGCGGACCTCGACGCCGGGCGTCTTCATATCGATCAGCAGGAAGGAGATGCCCTCCTGCTTCTTGCCCTCGGTGGACGTGCGGACCAGGCAGAAGATCATGTCGGCATATTGGCCGAGCGTCGTCCAGGTCTTCTGGCCGTTGACGACATAGTGATCGCCGTCTCGCACGGCGGCCGTCTTGAGACTGGCGAGGTCCGATCCCGCGCCGGGCTCCGAATAGCCCTGGCACCACCAGTCGGTGCCGTCGAGGATGCGCGGCAGCCAGTAATCCTTCTGCGCCTGCGATCCGTATTTGATCAGCACCGGGCCGAGCATCGAAACACCGAAGGGGACGATCCGCGGCGCGTGGGCCAGCGCGCTCTCGACGTCGAAGATCGCTGCCTGCGCGACCGACCAGCCGGGGCCGCCATAATCCTTCGGCCAGTGGTTGGCATACCAGCCGCGTTCGTTGAGCAGGCCGTGCCACTCGACCATGTCGGCCTTGGTGAGGCGCTTGCCGGTACGCACCTTGTCGGCGATGCGGGCGGGCAGCTTCTCCTTCAGGAAGGTACGCACTTCCTCGCGGAAAGCCTCTTCCTCGGGCGAGAAACGGAGATCCATCAGATCAGCCTTTCGAGCATGCCGCGCCACGCGGCGGGCAGGGGAACGGGGCGGCGGCTGTCGCGGCCGACATAGACGTGGGTGAAATGGCCCTCCGCGGCGGCATCGGCCGCGCCTTCGGCGAAGATGCCGAGATGGTAGGTGACGCTCGACGTGCCGAGCTTCGCCACCGCCAATCCGACCTCGATCTTTTGAGGGAAAGCGAGCGACGCGGCGTAGCGGCATCCGGTCTCGACGACGAGGCCGATCGGATCGCCGGCCGCCACGTCGAGCAGCCCCGCCTCGACCAGCCAGGCGTTCACCGCCGTGTCGAACCAGCCGTAATAGACCGTGTTGTTGACGTGGCCGTAAACGTCGTTGTCGTGCCAGCGCGTGGTGATCGGCGTCCAGTGGCGGTAGGCGGAGCGAGGGCGGAGCGGATCGCGGCTCACAGCGCAGCCTCGTAAAGCAGACGCGCGTCCTCGATCGCGATCGGACGCGGATTGTTGCGCAGCAGGCGCTCCTGCATCATCGCATCGGCGGCGAGCGTGTCGAGATCGGCCGCCGCGACCCCGACGTCGCGCAGATGTTGCGGCATGCCCGCCGTCTCCGACATGCGACGCAGCGCCTCGACCAGTCCTGCGGCCTGCGCCTGTTGGCCGAGCCCCTCCAGCACCGGATCGACGATCGGCCCGAGCTCGGCATAGAGCGGCATCGCCGCGTGCATGTTGAAGCCCAGCACGTGCGGCAGCATCAGCACGTTGGAAAGGCCGTGCGGCACGTGAAAGCGACCGCCGAGCGGATAGGCGAGAGCATGCACCCCCGCGACGGGGGCATTGGCGAAGGCGACGCCGGCGAGATGCGCGCCGAGCAGCATCGCCGAGCGCGCGGCCGTGTCGTCCGGCGTCTCACACGCCATCAGCAGATTGCGCGCCAGCAGCCGCAGCGCCTCGCGCGCCAGCATGTCCGACATCGGATTCTTGAGGTGCGCGGAGGTATAGGCCTCGATCGCGTGGACCATCGCATCCATCCCGGTCGCGGCGGTGACGGAGCGAGGCAGGCCGAGTGTCAGCAGCGGATCGAGCACCGCATGCTCGGCGATCAGGGCCGATGAGGAAACACCGCGCTTCTCGTCGCCCGGCAGCGTGATGATCGAGACGGGCGTCGCCTCCGATCCGGTGCCCGCCGTGGTCGGCACCAGCACCAGCGGCAGGCCGGTGCCGCGCGCGTTGCCGACGCCCCAGATCGTATCGAGATCGTCGCCCGAGCCGAGCAGATAGGCAGCCAGCTTGGCGACATCCATCGGGCTGCCCCCGCCGAAGCCGATCACGCTCGCCACGCCCGCCGCGCGCCCGGCCGCGACTGCAGCCTCCAGCGTGATGCGCGAAGGATCGGCCTCCACCGCATCGAAGACGGCGATCGCCCTTCCGTCGACGCGCAGCCCCTCCAGCGCGGCATCGGCGAGGCCGAGCGCGAGTACCTGCGCGTCGGTGACGAACAGCACTGGCCCCGGCGCGATCCACTCGCCGATCCGCGCCGCGGCGCCTTCGCCCATCACCAGCCGGGGGCCATATCGGAAGGCGAAGGGGCTCACGCTGCCGTCACCTCCTTCGCCATCTCGGCGAGATTCGCGCGGATCAGCTTCTTGTCGATCTTGCCGACGCTGGTGCGCGGCAGGGCATCGACGATCTCGAAGCGTTCGAGCTTCGCATAGCGCGTGATAGCCCCGGCGCCGATCGCCTTTTCAACCGGCGCGTTGAGCTCGTCGAGCGTCGGCGCGGCGCCCGGCTTCGGCACCACCACCGCTAGCGGTCGCTCGCCCCATTTGGCATCGGGCACGGCGACCACGGCGGCCTCGGCCACGCTCTCGGCGGTCGCCACAAGCTCCTCGAGCTGGATCGAGTCGATCCACTCGCCGCCGGTCTTGATCACGTCCTTCAGCCGGTCGCGAATGCGGATATAGCCGTCGGGATCGATCGTCGCGATATCCTGCGTGTGCATCCAGCCGCCGCGCCACAGCGTCTCCGACGCCTTCGCGTCGCCGGTGTAGCAGGGCGTCAGCCACGGCGCGCGCAGCACCAGTTCACCCCGCGCCCGTCCGTCATGGGCCACGTCGTTCATGTCCTCGTCGACGATCCGGGCGGACACCATCGGCGCCGGCACCGTGGCGGTCAGCGCCTCGATCTCGGCCGCCTCGTCGCCCTCGGTGCCGGGGCGGATGCGCGCCACCGCGACGAGCGGGGCCGTCTCCGACATGCCGTAGCCCGCGATCAGGCGCATGCCCCGCCGCCGCCCTTCCTCGCACAGCTGCGCGGACAGCGCCGATCCGCCGATGGTGAGCGTCCAGCCGCTGACGTCGGCGCCCGTCGCATCGGCCGCGTCGAGCACCATGCGCAGGATCGTCGGCACGCAGTGCGAGTAGGTGACCTTGTGCTCGGTGCGCAGCCGGCAGAGCATCTCCGGCTCGTAGCGGCCGGGATAGACCTGCGTCATGCCGAGCATCGTCGCGACGTACGGCACACCCCAGGCATGGACGTGGAACATCGGCGTCAACGGCATGTAAACGTCGCTGTAGCCGAATCCGGTGCCCTCCTGCGTGCCGAACGGCGCGTTGCAGGTCAGCGTGTGGAGCACCAGCTGGCGGTGGGTGAAGCAGACACCCTTGGGATTGCCGGTGGTGCCGGTGGTGTAGAAGGTGGTGGCGAGCGCGTTCTCATCGAAATCCTCGAACGGATAATCGGGCGAGGCGGCGGCCGACAGCGCTTCATATTCGCCCTTCGCATAGGGCGGCAATTCGCCTTCGGCGCCGTCCATGATCGCGATCACCGCCTTGATGCCGGGCAGCGAAGGCAGGATCGCGTCGACCAGCGGGAAGAAATCGCGATGGACGAGCAGGATCTCCGCGTGCGCGTGGTTCAGCGTGTAGGCGACCTGCGGCGGGGGCAGGCGGACGTTCACCGTCTGCAGCACCGCGCCCATCATCGGGATCGCGAAATAGGCCTCCAGATAGCGGTGGCTGTCCCAGTCCATCACGGCGACCGTCATGCCCTGCTCGGCGCCGACGCCCTCCAGAAGGGAGGCGAGACGGCCGACGCGGGCCGCGAACTCGCGATAGGTCCAGCTGCCCTGATCGCGATAGACGATCCGCCGGTCGCCCGCCGTGGTCAGCGCGCTGTCGAGCAGGTGGCGGATGGTCAGCGGGAAGCGGTAGGCCTCGGTCGCCGGTTCGGCGAAGCGTAGCGGCATGATCCTCTCCTTATGCTTTTATCGGTCGAGCGGCTTGTCCTCTGCCGCGCGCTGCATGAGCAACGGCGAGAGGGTGAAATCGTCCCCAAGCCTGTCCTTGTAACGCATCAGGCCATCGACGATCCTATCCCATCCGATCGTGTCGGCCCAGAACATCGGTCCGCCCTTGTGGCGCGGCCAGCCATAGCCGTAGTTCCACACGACATCGATGTCGGAGGCGCGCTGGGCGATGCCTTCCTCGAGGATCTTCGCGCCTTCGTTGACCATCGTATAAAGTGTGCGGACCATGATCTCCTCGTCGGAGATGTCGCGTGGGGTGATACCGGCCTTGACGCGGAAATCGTCGATGATCTTCGCGACGACGGGGGAGGGGCTGGGCTGCCGCTTCCCGTCATAATCGTAGAAGCCGGCCTGCTTCTTCTGTCCCCAGCGCCCTTGCGCGCACAGCGCATCCTGCAGGCTCTCGATGCGGCTCGGATCGCGGTGCCAGCCGATGTCGACGCCGGCGAGATCGGCCATCTGGAACGGCCCCATCGGCATCCCGAAGGCGGTGTGGACGCGATCGACCTGCTCCGGCGTGGCGCCCTCAAGCAGCAGCGCGTTGGCGTTGGTCTGGCGCGGGATCAGCATCCGGTTGCCGATGAAGCCGTAGCAAACGCCGGCTACCACCGGCACCTTGCCGATCTTCCGGGCCAGCGCCATGCCGGTGGCGAGCGCATCGGGCGCTGTCCGGGCACCGCGCACCACCTCGACGAGCTTCATCACGTTGGCGGGCGAGAAGAAGTGGAGGCCGAGTACGTCCTGCGGGCGTGCGGTAGCGGCCGCGATCTCGTCGATCGAGAGATAGGAGGTGTTAGAGGCGAGCATCGCGCCCGGCTTGGCGATGCCATCGAGCCGCGCGAAGATCTCCTTCTTCACGTCCATATTCTCGTAGGCCGCCTCGATGATCAGGTCGCAGCTCGCGAGAGCGTCGAAATCGAGCGTGGGGGTGAGCAGGTCCATCGCCTTCTCCACCTGCTCGGCGGTGAGGCGGCCCTTGGTGGCGGTCGCCTCGTAATTTCTTCGCATCACGCCGGTGCCGCGGTCCAGCGCTTCCTGCGCCATCTCGACGATGGTGACGGGAATGCCGGCGGAGAGGAAGTTCATCGAGATGCCGCCGCCCATCGTGCCGGCGCCGATCACGCCGACTCGTCCGATCGGGCGGAGCCGGATGTCCTTCGGCAGACCATCGATCCGGGCGGCGGCGCGCTCGGCGAAGAAGACGTGGCGCAGCGCCCTGGACTGATCGCCGGAGATGAGCTGCATGAAGAGCGCGCGTTCCTTCTCCTGCCCTTCCGTGAGCGGCAGTTCGGTTGCGGCCTTCACCGCTTCGATGCAGGCCTTGGGCGCGTCGAGGTTATCGATCTTGCGGGCATTGTCGGCCGCGAACCTTTCGAAGACCGCTGGGTCGGCCGCGACGGAGCGGTCCCCCGTGCGGCGCGGGGTCTCAAGCGTGCGGGCGTAGGCGATCGCCTCGGCTGCGAGGCTGTCGTCGCTCTCCGAGAGCTTGTCGACGAGCCCGGCCTGCGCCGCCTTGGAGGCGGGAATGGGGGTGCCCGAGACGATCATGCCGAGCGCAGCCTCCGCGCCGATCAGGCGCGGCAGGCGCTGCGTGCCGCCGGCGCCGGGCAGGATGCCGAGCGAGACTTCCGGCAGGCCGAGCTTCGCCTCGGGGTCGGCGATCCGGTAGTGGCAGCCCAGCGCCACCTCCAGCCCGCCGCCTAGCGCCATGCCGTGGATCGCGCCGATGACCGGCTTGGCGCTCGCCTCGATCGCGTCGACCAGGGCGGGCAGCCAGGGCTCGACCGGCGGCTTGCCGAACTCGGTGATGTCGGCGCCGCCCGAGAACATCTTGCCGCCGCCGCGGATCACGATCGCCTTCACGGCCGGATCGCCCTGCGCCTCGGCCAGCGCCTTGGCGAGGCCCTGCCGCACGCTTGCGCCCAGCGCGTTCACCGGCGGGTCGTTCATCACGAGCTCGAGGACGTCGTCGTGCAGCTTGGTCTCGATCATGAGATGTCTCTCGTCAGAAGGTCGTCTCGCCGATGCCGCGCGGGCGGGCGAAGGGATGGGAGGAGGAGAGGCCCGCATCGACGACCAGCGCATGGCCGTTGACGTAGCTCGCCTCGTCGGAGGCGAGGAAGGCGACGGCGGTGGCGATCTCGATCGGCTCGCCCCCGCGCTTGAGCGGGTTGAGCTGGCCCAGCTGGTCGCCTCGGCCCTTGGCGCGGGCGAGGTCGTAGAAGGGCTGGGTCATGCCCGTCTCGATCAGGCCGGGACAGACCGCGTTGACGCGGATGCCGGAGCCGCTGAGCTGTTGCGCGGCGGTCTGCACGAGATTGATCACGCCTGCCTTGGAGGCCGAATAAGCCGGCCCACCGGCGCCCGCGCGCAGGCCCGCGACCGAGGCCGTGCAGACGATCGCGCCCGGCTTGCCCGCATCGAGCATCGCCTTCGCGCCATGCCTGATCGCGAGGAACGGGCCGATCAGATTGACCTGCAGGATCGCCTGCCAATCCTCCACCGACTGATCGAGGATGCCGGGCAGGCCGCCGCTGATCCCGGCATTGGCGAAGATCACGTCGATCCCGCCATGCTTGCCGATCGCGGCGGAGATCATCGCGGACACGTCCGCCTCGCTGCCCGCATCGCCGCGCATCGCGGCGATCGCGTCGTGCCCGGCGGCGGTTTCCTCGACGCCGTCGGTCACATCGACCGCCAGCACCTTCGCGCCCTCGTCCGCGAACAGGCGGGCGGTGGCGCGGCCGATTCCCGATCCCGCCCCGGTGACGAGGACGCTCTTGCCGGCGAACCGCACGCTCACATGCCGCCCCGGATGGTCGTGCCGCCGTCGACGACGATGCCCTGCCCGGTGACGTAGGCACCCGCCTTCGAGGCGAGGAACACCGCCGCGCCCGCGATCTCGTCCGGCTCGCCGATGCGGCCGAGCGGGGTGACGCGCTTCAGCGCCGCCTCGGCCTTAGGATCCTCCCACAGCGCCTTGGCGAAATCGGTCCGGATGACGCCCGGTGCGATCGCGTTGACACGGACATTGTGCTTGCCGAACTCCAGCGCGAAGTTGCGCACAAGCTGGAAGTCCGCCGCCTTGGAGACGTTGTAGGCGCCGATCACGTCCGATCCGATCAACCCGCCGATCGACGAGACGATGACGATCGTGCCATCCTTCCGTTCGATCATCTCGGGCGCGACCATGCCGACCAGCCAGTGGTTGGCGAGCACGTTGTTGTCGAAGATCTTGCGGAACTGCTCGTCGCTGATCCCCGCCATCGGCCCGTAATAGGGGTTCGAGGCGGCGTTGCAGACGAGGATGTCGATCCGGCCGAAGCGCGCCCTCGTCTCTGCGACCAGCGCCTCGAGCGCGGCCTTGTCCGAGATGCTGGCGGCGATGGCGATAGCGCGTTCCTCGCCATGCTTCGCGTTGATCGCGTCGGCCACCTCCTCGCAGGCGGGCTGCTTGCGGCTGGAGATCACCACTTTCGCGCCGGCATCGGCATAGGCCTCGGCGATGGCGCGGCCGATGCCGCGCGACGATCCGGTGATGATCGCGACCTTGCCGGTCAGATCGAACAAATCCATGCGTTTCGCTCTCCTCATGCGGGGGCGCCGGCCTTGCGCGCCTCGGCCCAGGCGGCGCTCGTCAGCAGCCCGAACTTGGCGACGGTATCGGCGGCCTGCGCACTCGAGGCATTGCCGTCGATCATGCGCTTCTTGATGCCCTGGACGATGCCGGTCAGCCGGAACAGGTTGTAGGCGAAATACCAGTGCAGATCGGGCACTCCATCGCGGCCGGTGGCGGCGCAGTATCGTTCCACCATGGCATCGAGCGGCGGCAGTCCTTCAGTGTCCAGATCGACGCCGGCGAGGCCGGAGCGGCCATCGCGCGGCATCGCCCAGTTCATCGCGAGGTAGGTGAAATCGGCGAGCGGATCGCCGATCGTGGTCAGCTCCCAGTCGAGCACCGCCGCCACCTTGGGCGCATGCGGCGCGTAGATCAGGTTGTCGATCCGGTAGTCGCCGTGGATGATCGAGGTGCGCGTCTGCACCGGCAGGGTGCGGGGCAGCCACTCGATCAGTTTCTCGACCTCGGGAATGTCGTCGGTCTGCGAAGCGCGATACTGCTTGGTCCAGCGTCGGACCTGACGCTCGAAATAATTGCCCGGCCGCCCGAAATCGCCGAGCCCGACGGCCTCGTGATCGACCGCGTGGAGCGCCGCCAGCGTATCGACCATCGCCTCGTAATGAGCGGACCGATCGGCCTTCGGGACATCGGGTAGCGTCCCGTCCCAGAGAGTGCGGCCCTCGACCATCTCCATCAGGTAGAAGACGGCACCGATCACGCTCTCGTCCTCGCACAGCGCGACGGGGCGGGGCACCGGAAAGCCGGTCGGGTGCAGGGCGCAGATCAGGCGAAATTCTCGATCGACCGCGTGTGCCGAGGGCAGCAACGGACCGAAGGGCTTGCGGCGCAGCACGAAATTCCCGGCCGACGTTGCGACCCGATAGGTCGGGTTGGACTGGCCGCCCGGGAATTTCTCGACAGAACGAAGCTCGGCGGAGGCGGCTTCCTTCAGCCACCCCGCCAGCTTCCCCTCGTCGAGATCGCTCACCGGGCGGCGTCCCGGTACTTGCCGAATTCGGCACGGGCGATGGCGCGGGCATGGACCTCGTCCGGCCCGTCGGCGAGGCGCAGGGTCCGGATGTTGGCCCAGTCCGCCGCCAGCTGGAAATCGCCCGAGACGCCGCCGCCGCCATGCGCCTGCACCGCGTCGTCGATGATCCTGAGCGCCATCTGCGGCGCCTGCACCTTGATCATCGCGATCTCGTTCCTCGCCGCCTTGTTGCCGGCGCGGTCCATCATGTCCGCGGCCTTGAGGCAGAGCAGGCGGGTCATCTCGATGTCGATGCGGGCGCGGGCGATCCGCTCCTCCCACACGCTGTGCTCGGCGATGCGCTTGCCGAAGGCGGTGCGGGACATCAGCCGCCGCGCCATCGCCTCCAGCGCCTCCTCGGCGGCGCCGATCGTGCGCATGCAGTGATGGATGCGCCCCGGCCCGAGCCGCCCCTGCGCGATCTCGAAGCCGCGGCCCTCGCCGAGCAGCAGGTTCTCGGCGGGCACGCGCACGTCGGTCAGCGTCACCTCGGCATGGCCGTGGGGCGCGTGATCATAGCCGTAGACAGACAGCAGCCGCTCGACCTTCACGCCCGGCGTATCGACATCGACGAGGATCATCGCCTGCTGGGCGTGCGCCTGCGCGTCAGGGTTGGTCTTGCCCATCACGATGGCGAGCTTCGCGCGCGGATCGCCCATGCCGGACGACCACCATTTTCGCCCGTTGATCACGTAATGATCGCCATCGCGCACGATCGAGGTGCGGATGTTGGTCGCGTCGGAAGACGCCACCTCGGGCTCGGTCATCAGGAAGGCGGAACGGATGTCTCCGTCCATCAGCGGCTTCAGCCAGCGATCCTTCTGCGCGCGGGTGCCGTAGCGGTGCAGTACCTCCATGTTGCCGGTATCGGGCGCCGAGCAGTTGAACACCTCCGGTGCCCAGACGATGCGGCCCATCTCCTCGGCGCAGAGTGCATATTCGAGGTTGGAGAGCTGCGTGCCCTCGAACACGAAGCCGTCATCGACATGCGCATGGCCCGAAGCCGGCGGCATGAACAGGTTCCAGAGGCCCGCCGCCTTGGCCTTGGGCTTCAGCGCCTCGATCGTTCCGAGCGGTGCCCAGCGATCACCCGTCTCCAGTTCGCGGGCGCAGTCGGCGATGCGTGGCCGGACTTCCGCGGCCATGAAATCCCGGACCTTCGCCTGGAAATGCCGTTCCCGCTCGCTGAGCGTAAAGTCCATTCGCCGGCTCCTCGCGTCGTCGACTCGGGTTGCATACCCCAAGTTCGAATTGATGCCGTTCATGGCGGGAAGGAGACTCGGTGTCCAGTCCGATCGGCGGCTTTTCTCATGAAAATAGCGAGGAGCAGCGCGATCGCATCGGTCAGTGCGTATCTGACCCATGATTCGAAATCACGGACATGCCTTGCGACCTTTGGGTCGACAGAAGGCCGTGCTTTGACGATAAGGGAGCCATGCGTGCTTCCACGGCCACCAACGACGATAACGAGGCGGGGATCCCGGTTCCGGACAATGCCAATCGCTACGAGCGGCAGAAGCAGCGGATCGTCGATGCCGCGACCATCCTTCTGAACCGGAAGGGCATGCGCGGGATGACCCTGGCGGACGTGGCCGGCGAGCTCGGTCTCACCACCACCAGCGTCACTTATTATTTCCGGCGGAAGGAGCAACTGGTCGCCGCCGTGTTCGAGGATGCGCTCGCGCGGCTGGCGGCGATGGTGCACGAAGCGGGGCGGGAACCCACCCCCCGCGCCCGCGTCGCGCGCTATGTCGAGCTGTATTTCGAGGATTTCGCCCAGGCGCGGCGCGAGCGGGGGCGCCCGATCGCCAACCTCTCCGAGATGAGGTCAATGGACGGGGAGGCGCGCAGCCGCCTGATCGCGCAGTATCGCACGATCCGCCGCGCGGTTCGCGGCTTCTTCGGGCCGCCGACTGACGAGGCGCGCAAGCGCCTGCTGACGGCGCGCGCGCACATCCTCAACGAAGCGCTGTTCTGGCAGGACACCTGGCTCGGCCAGTTCGCGATCGGGGACCTGCCGAACGTCCGTCGCCGCTTCTTCCGCATCCTCGACGGCGGCATTACCACCGCCGGCACCGCCTGGGACGCCCGCATCATCGAGCCGGATGCGATGACGGGGCCGGGCGAGCAGGAAAGCTTCCTGCGCGTCGCCACCCGGCTGATCAACGACACCGGCTATCGCGGCGCCTCGGTCAAGCGGATCATGGCCGAGCTCAATCGCACCAAGGGCAGCTTCTATCACCATCTCGACGCCAAGGATGATCTGATCGTCTCCTGCTGGCGGATCAGCCATCGCCGCCTCGCCGATCTGCGCGCCAAGGCCTATGGCGAGCATGAATCGCCGTGGCGGCGGATTTCCACCACCGTCACTTCGGCGCTGGCGCTCCAGCTCGCGAACGAATTTCCGCTGCTGCGGGTGACCGCCTATCAGGCGATGCCGCCCGCGGTGCGCGATCTCGCCTTGCTCTATGCGCAGCGGACAGCGCTGGGCGTGATGGGCGCGCTGGTCGAGGCGATGGCGGAGGGGACGGTGCGGCCGATCGACCCGCTGATCGCTTCGCATCTGATCCTGTCCTCGATCAACGCCGCCCACGATCTGCAAGGCGGGCACGAGGGGCAATCGATCGAGGAGGCGATCGCCACCTACGAGACGGTGCTGGGCGAGGGGCTGTTCGATCCGGAATAGCGGCGTCAGCCGCGCGTGGGGTCGATCAGGTATTTCTCGCCCGTCGCCTTGCGTTCATAGGCCTTGAGCACGTCCGGCCGCAGTGCCTCGGCCAGCCCGATCGTCGCGGTGTAACGGCTGGCGAAGGTGGTGGTGAGCTCGTCGACGACCCGCTGGCGCATGCGCGCATTCACCTCGGCCCCGGCGCGCCGCAGGAAGTTGAACAGCAGCCAGCCGGACACGCTCCATGTGAAGCCGAACGCCAGGCGGTTGAGCGTCGAGGGCGAAGGGTCGAGCGCACCATAGACGTAGAGCTGCTTGAACACGCTCGATCCGTAGCGGCTATATTCGGTGGCGTTGCGGCTTGCGGCCTGCTCCATCGCCTGCAGGACCGTGCTGCCGAGATCGCCGCCGCCGATCGCATCGAAGGCCAAGGTCGCGCCCGTTTCGGCCACGGCATCGGTCAGCCGCTTGCGGAAATCCTCCGCGCGGCTGTCGAGCACATGGGTCGCACCGAGCGCGCGCAGGATGTCGGCCTGTTCCTCGGATCGCACGATGTTCACCAGGGGGATGCCGTCGGCGAGGCAGAGCTTCTGGAGCATCTGGCCGAGATTGGAGGCGGCTGCGGTATGGACGATCGCCGTGTGCCCCTCCATCCGCATCGTCTCGACGAAGCCGAGCGCGGTCAGCGGATTGACGAACATCGCCGCACCCTCGGCCGAGGTGGCGCCATCGGGCAGCGGCAGCGCTTCGCGCGCCTTGAGGACGCGATAGTCGGCGAACATCGCGCCGCCGACCATGCCCACGCGGCGCCCCTCCAGCGCCTTTGCCTTTTCGCCCGCTGCGACGACGATACCGGCGCCCTCGTTGCCGACTGCGAGCGACTGGCCGATCCGGGGACGCAATCCGCCGAGGATCGCCTTGGGGAGCCGAAACGTGGCGATGGGGCGCTCCTCCGTCCCGGACGACTCCAGCGTCTTCATGTCTGCGGGGCCGAGCAGCAGGCCGAGATCGCTCGGATTGATCGGGGCGGCTTCCACGCGCACGACGATCTCGTCCGGGCCGGGCGCCGGGACGGTCACGTCCTCGAGGCTGAGCGTCAGCGTCCCGTCTTCGGTGAGCGTCGTCCTGAGCTCGCGTCCCGTGAAGGTCATGCCGGTCATCCTCTCGATTATGGTGTCGGCACCGTACCGATGTGCGATCGTTTTGCCAGCACGGTGCCGGTCGCTTTGCGACGAGGGACGGACTATGAGAGGCGACATGGCACACGAACTGGAAACCGACGATCGCGACGTTCCCGGCGTCGAGCCCTATGACGGCCCCGCCGGCGGCTGGGGCGCGCTGAAAGCGGTGGCGCTGGCGATCAAGGAACAGATGGGCGCCTCCGCCGACACGCGCGCGCTGCTCCAGATGAACCAGCCCGACGGCTTCGATTGCCCGGGCTGCGCCTGGCCGGATCCGAAGAAGACCTCTTCGTTCGAATTCTGCGAGAACGGCGCCAAGGCGGTGACCTGGGAGGCGACGACGAAGCGCGTCGATCCCGGTTTCTTCGCGCAGCACAGCGCGAGCGAATTGCTCGGCTGGTCGGATTATGCGCTGGAGGATGCCGGGCGGCTCACCCATCCGCTACGCTACGATGCCGCGACCGACCATTTTGTGGCTGTGGAGTGGGGCGAGGCCTTCGCGCGCATCGGTGCGGGCCTGCAAGCGCTCGCCGATCCCAACGAGGCGGAGTTCTACACGTCCGGACGCGCCTCCAACGAGGCGGCCTTCCTCTATCAGCTGCTGGCGCGCGCCTATGGCACCAACAATTTCCCCGACTGCTCGAACATGTGCCACGAGGCGACCAGCGTCGGCCTGCCGAAATCGATCGGCGTCGGCAAGGGCACGGTGACACTCGAGGATTTCGACCATTCCGATGCGATCTTCTGCATCGGCCATAATCCCGGCACCAACCATCCGCGCATGCTCACCACGTTGAGCGACGCGGCCAAGCGCGGCGTGCCGATCGTCGTCGCCAACCCGATGCGCGAGCGCGGGCTGGAGCGCTTCAAATCCCCTCAGCACCCCACCGAGATGCTGACGCCCAGCTCGACGCAACTCGCCTCCGCCTACCACCAGGTGAAGGTTGGCGGAGACGGTGCGATGCTGAAGGGCATGATGAAGGCGCTGTTCGAGGCCGACGCGAAGGATATCGATGCGGGCGGGGAAGGGCTGCTGGATCGCCCCTTCATAGCCCAGCACACGGTCGGCATCGAGGAACTGCGCGCCGATATCGAGGCGACCGAGTGGGACGAGATCGCGTGCCGCTCCGGCCTCACCCGCGCTGCGATCGAGAGCATGGCCGAGACCTACTGGAAGGCCGACCGCGTCATCCTCTGCTACGGCATGGGCATCACCCAGCACAGCTATGGCACCGCCAACGTCCAGCAGATCGCCAATCTGATGCTGCTGCGCGGGAATATCGGCAAGGAAGGCGCCGGCATCTGCCCCCTGCGCGGCCATTCGAACGTGCAGGGCGATCGCACTGTCGGCATCACCGAGATCCCGAGCGAGGAGATGCTGGCGCGGCTCGACAAGCGCTTCGGCATCGTCTCACCCCGCGCGCACGGCCACAATGCGGTCGATGCGCTGGCGGCGATGCGCGACGGGAAGGCGAGGGCCTTCATCGGGCTGGGCGGCAATCTGGCGGTCGCGATGTCCGATCCGGAGACGAGCTTCGCCGCCTTCCGCAAGCTCGATCTGTCGGTGAGCATCCTCACCAAGTTCAACCGCACCTGCCTGCTGCTGGCGAAGGAGACGATCGTGCTGCCGTGCCTCGGCCGCACCGAGCATGACGAGCAGGCGACCGGATCGCAGTACGTCACCGTCGAGGATTCGATGTCGATGGTCCACGCCTCGCGCGGCAAGCTGAAGCCCGCCTCGCCGGATCTGAAGTCGGAGCCCGCGATCATCGCCGGCATCGCCAAGGCCGCGATCCCCGACGTCGCGATCGACTGGGACGGGCTGGTCGCCGATTACGACCGCATCCGGGACGGGATCGAGGCGGTCTATCCCGATTTCCGCGACTTCAACGCGCGCGTCCGGCACAAGGGCGGCTTCCGCCTGACCGTCGGCGCGTCCGAGCGGGTGTGGAACACGCCCGACGGCAAGGCGCATTTCCTCGTCCACCCGATCAAGGGCGCATCCGGAGAGGCGCGCGAATTGTTGCTCACCACGGTGCGCAGCCATGATCAGTACAATACCACCATCTACGGCCTGAACGACCGCTATCGCGGCGTCCACGGGCGGCGCGACGTGATCTTCGCCCATGCCGAGGATCTGCGCGATCTCGGCCTCGCGCATGGCGACGTGGTCGACATCCACGCCGGGCCGGGGCGAGACCTGCGCGGCTATACGGTGATCGAGCATGCCATCGCGAAGGGGTCGCTCGCCGCTTATTATCCGGAGGCGAACGGGCTCGTGGCGCTGGAGGATCACGATCCGGAAAGCGGCACTCCGTCCTACAAGTCGGTTCGCGTGACGATGCGCGCGGCCGCCTGAGCGGTGGGCGAGGTCCGGTTCGAGTCGATCGGGCGCGATGGCGTGCGCGCGTCGATATCGCGCGCGATCGCCGAGGAAGTGCCGATTGCGATCGAGCTCAACGGCATGGGCTATGCCGTGCTGATGGGCACCGGCGAGGCGCTGGAGGATCTCGCTTGCGGCTTCGCGCTGAGCGAGCGGTTGGTAGAAAGTGCGGCCGACATTCTCGATGTCGATGCGCAGGCGGTCGAGGCCGGTATCATGCTGCGCCTCACGCTGACGCCGGAGGCGGCCGCCCGCGCGGAGCTGCGCACCCGCCATCGCACCTCCGATTCCTCCTGCGGCCTGTGCGGAATCGAAAATCTGGAGCAGGCGATCCGGCCCCTGCATGCCGTCACGGCGACCGCTCAGGCGAACGAAGAGGCCATCTTTGCCGCGGTCGATCGGTTGCATGACCATCAGCCGCTCAATCGCCTGACCGGCGCCGTCCACGCCGCTGCGCTCTGCGATGCCGACGGCGCGATCCGACTGGTGCGCGAGGATGTCGGCCGCCACAACGCCTTCGACAAGCTGATCGGCGCGATGCTGCGGGGCGGCACCGGCTGGGACGGGGGCTTCGCTCTGCTCTCCTCGCGCTGCTCCTACGAACTGGTCGAGAAGGCGGTGCTCGCCGGCTGCCCGATGCTCGTCACCATCTCGGCGCCGACCAGCCTCGCCATCGAGCGCGCGCGGCAGGCGGGATTGCCGCTCGTCGTGCTTGCCCGGCCGGATGCGGTGCTGAGGCTCTAGGCCGGCGCCGCAAGGCCGAAATCGGCGAAAGCGAAGCGATGGCGCTCGGTCGAGGGAAAGGCGGCCAGGATGTCGATCCCGCGCCGGTCGAGCCGCATGTGATAGGTGGTCACCACCTTGGGCGCCGCGTCCGCAAATCCGGCGGGATCGAGCAGCGCGACGTTCACCCGGTGTACGGCATCGCGCACCGACGCGTAGCGGATCAGCTGCGCCCCGATCGCGCGCGCCTCGCCGGCCAACTGCTGGCAGGCGGCATAATCGGCCGGATCGGTCCATAGCGCGCGGCCCGTGTCGAGCGGCGGCGTAGTCAGGTCCAGCGCGCGCTCGACCCGCAGCCGCACCGTATAGGCGCTGTGCTCGATCGTCCCGCGCGGCAGCTGGGTGCCGGGGGAGCGGGAGAAGAAGAGCAGCCGCCAGTAGGCGGCTTCCGCGACGGCGGTCGCGGCATGCTCTGACGCGTAGAAGATTCCGGGCCGTTCGTAGGCGCGGCGGAAGCGCGAGGCCTTGGCGTAGCCGTAGCGGAACGGCGTCGACAGCAGGTAGTCCAGCCCCCGCGCGGCCAAAGGCAGGCTGGGCTTCGCCTCTTCGGCGAGATCTTCGAGCAGCCGCTGATCGGCGGCATCGTCCGCCAGCCGGTTGGTCGAGATGCGGTGCTGGGCCTCGACGATGCGCCAGACCTTCCCCGCATAGGGTCGGACATCGGCGGCCGTGGGAACCGGCTCAGACGCCATTTGATAGAGCCGCACCGGCCCCCACCCGACCTCCCAACGGCAGTATCATGTGGGAGGTCGGGTGGGGGAGCGGGCCGGTGCGGCCGAATGCGCTTTTCCGCGCATTCGCAAACAGACCCTCAGACGTGGGCGCGGAAGTCGTCGACATAGTGCGTGACCTCGCCCAGCCCCTTGATGGTGCGGATCAGATCGAGCGGCCGGCCGGCGAGATCGAGATTGGGCGTCCTCAGCCAGGAGATCGAGGCCTCGTCGTCGCTGCCCATCAGCGCGTCCAGCCCGCGAAAAAGGCGCAGCAGGTACTGGCCGAGCTCGAACGCCTTGCTCTGCGGCTCCATGCGGAAGGCGCCGCTGCGCAGCCGCGAGGCGGTCGCGGGCGAGAGGCCGAGGATCGCGCCGAGCTGATCGTTGGTCAGCCGCCAGCTTTCCGCGATGCGCGCGACGGCGATCCCGAGCACCCGAACCCGATCGTCATTCGACTGGACAGCGGCTTCCATGGTCATTCCTTAGACCGATATCGGTATATATCGTTCCAAGGAGCAATTCAATCGACGAACTGCCAGCGCACCGTTTCGCCGGCGTGGAACGGCACCAGCGCAAGCGCGCCGTCACCGATCCGATCGGGTACGACGGTATCGACCCGCTCCAGCGTGATCGTGCCCTCATTGAGGGGAAGGCCGTAGAAGCGCGGACCATGCTCGGAGGCGAAACCCTCCAGCCGATCGAGCACGCCGTCCTCCTCGAACACCTGCGCATAGCTTTCGATCGCATAGGGCGCGTTGAAGATGCCGGCGCAGCCGCAGGCGGTCTCCTTGCGGTCGATCGCGTGCGGCGCGCTGTCGGTGCCGAGGAAGAATTTGGGCGATCCCGACACCGCCGCGCGCCGCACGGCCAGCCGGTGCTTCTCGCGCTTGGCGACCGGCAGGCAATAAGCGTGCGGCCGGATGCCGCCGTCGAAGATCGCGTTGCGGTTGATGACCAGATGCTGCGGCGTGATCGTGGCGGCGATCTGGGGGCCGCTCTCCTCGACGAAGGCGGCCGCCTCGGCGGTGGTGATATGCTCCAGCACGATCCTGAGCGCAGGATAATCGCGCACCAGCGGCGCGAGGATCGTGTCGATGAACACCGCCTCGCGATCGAAGATGTCGACGTGACGGTCGGTCACCTCGCCGTGGATCAGCAGCGGCATGCCGATCCGTTGCATCGTCTCCAGCACGCCGGTGAGCTTGCGGATGTCGGTGACGCCGTGGGCGCTGTTGGTCGTCGCGTGGGCGGGGTAGAGCTTGCAGGCGGTGAACACGCCCTCCGCATGCCCGCGCGCGATCTCCGCCGGATCGGCGCCGTCGGTCAGGTAGCAGGTCATCAGCGGCGTGAAATCGGCGCCCTCGGGCAGCGCGGCGAGGATGCGATCGCGATAGGCGCTCGCCGCCTCCATGGTGGTGACGGGCGGCGTCAGGTTCGGCATCACGATCGCGCGGGCGAACTGGCGCGCGGTGTAGCCCGCCACTGCCTTCAGCATGTCGCCGTCGCGCAGGTGGACATGCCAGTCGTCGGGGCGGCGGATCGTGATCATATCGGTCATGGCGCGGCTCTAGCTCCGCCGCGCGCGATATGCCAAGCGAGTCTGCGCATCGCCCGGCAAGGACACGCTTGGACCTTTGGCGAACGATATCCGCACGGATCGACTCGAAACGGCGCGCGGAGGTCGTTAAGGATTTCCGCGTGGACGATGCACGCCTCTCCCGATTGACCGAACGCCAGAAGGCGTGCCTGCGCCTCGTCCGCGCCGGCTACACCACCAAGGAGATCGCCGCCCGGCTCGGCGCGTCGCCCGGCGCGATCGACAAGACGGTGAAGCTCGCCATGGCGAAGCTCGGCGTCGACCGGCGCTCGGTGGCGGCGCGCATGCTGGAACGCCACGAGGCGGAGGGAGGGTACCAGCCTTTGGACCCCCCAAGGCTGGACCTTCCGGAACCGGCGGAACCCGGCAGGATCGGCGCGTCACCTCGCAGGGAGGGGATGTTCGAGCCATCGGCGCCGATGGTCGTCCGCGAGGAGAGGAGCGTCTTCGAGCCGCTCGTCTCGCCCCGGCCGGCACCGGCGCCCGATCCGGACGAGGATGAAAGGGACTCCGCTTTCGACGTCGCGATCGCGATGCGATCGTCTGCCGACTGGATCGTAAAGATCTGCTCGGCGCTGGCGCTCGTCTGCGTGGCCGCTCTCCTCCTCAGCAAGCTCTGGGACTGGGTCCTGCACCAGCCGCACTGATCGCCGGGCCTCGCGCTCCGGCGCGGGGAGACGAAAATGCCCACTCCAAGGACGATCGAAGCGCGCAAGCGCGTCTCGCAGCCGGTGGCGCTGGCCATCGCCGGCGTGAAGGAATCGCTCAACACCGGGATGATCCAGATCGGCCAGATGCTGATCGGTATCGCCGAGGCGCGGATGGACCCCGATGCCCGCATGCCGCTCTCGATCGGCGCCGATGCGGTCGATCACGCGGTCGAGTTGCTGAGCGCGACCTCGACGGCCTATCGCAAGGCGGTAATCGCGCACGGCGCGCTCTCGATCGACAAGGCCGATCTCGGCCTCAAGACGGTGGCGTGGGGCGACTGGTTCCCGACACCCACCACCAGCGATCTCGAGCGGATCGGCGCCGATGCCGATCTCGTCCGCGCCTTCCAGGATGCGGGCGCCGAACCGGTGGCCCAGGACGCGGCGCGCGGCACCGTCGTCGGCCTTCCGGGCCGCGTCGCCGCCTGATCCACCCCTTGACCGGGCCGGCGATGGCTGGTCCGGTCAAGCGATGGAGACGATCGAGCACCACACCGAGATATTCTCCGCGCTGTTCCTCGCCGCGACCCTCTATGCGGCCTTGCGCGGCGGGGCTCCGGAACGGCTCGCTCTGCTGGTCTTCTGGCTGGGAAGCCTCACCTCGGTCGCGCTCGTGTCCCCGCTGGGGAAGCGGTGGGCGCATGTCGAATACGGGCTCCTCGCCAGCGATCTGGCGATGCTCTGCGCCTTCGCGGCGCTCACTTATCATGCGAGACGGCATTGGCCCTTATGGATGACCAGCATGCAGGCGATCGAGGTCTTGTGCCACGTTCCGATCCTGCTCGCGCCGGACGTCAACCGGCCAGCCTATATGTCGCTGCAGGCGCTCTGGGCCTATCCGATGGTGGTGCTGCTCATCATCGGCGTGCGGCGCCACCGGCTGAGGCTGAAGCGGACCGGGAGAGACGTCTCCTGGAGGCGATCCTCCGCCCGATCGTAGGTCGCGACGCCGGCCGCCGATCCGACGAACTGCTGATCCGGCACCACAGCCTCGGCGCGGTGCTCTCCGCCGACGAGGGCGGCGATCCGGACGACGGCGTCGCGGCCCATCTCGCGACGATCCACGAAGCCATGATCGCGGCGGCGCGCGGGCGCTGCATGGACGGGCCGCTGTTCGCCGGCTCGCGGGCCGTCACCGACTATTTGATGCTCGGCATGTCGCACCTCCGTTACGAGCAGGTCCGCGTGCTGTTCCTCACCGTGCGCAACGGGTTGATCGGGGACGAGGTGCTCGCGCGCGGCACCGTCGACCAGGCGCCGATCTACCCGCGCGAAATCCTGAAGCGCGCGCTCGAGGTAGGCGCGGCGGGGATCGTGGTGGCGCACAACCATCCCTCCGGCGACCGCAACCCGAGCATGGCCGACATCCGCGCGAGCCGGGCGCTGCGCGAGGGCGGGGAGGCGCTCGGCGTCGCCCTGCTCGATCACCTGATCCTCGCGCGCTCGGGTTGGACCAGCCTTCGCGCCGAGGGGCACATCTGAAGGCGCAAGCGGCGCCCACCTTTCAATCTCTTTTCGGGGGACCATCCATGTTCGACATCATCATTCGCTATCAGGACGGCCGGGAAGCCCGGCACGAAGGTTGCCCGGCGACGATCAACGCCGCCATGTCCGTCGCGCTCGATACGGCCGACGAGCTGGGGCACGACATGACGGCGGAAGATCCGCGCCGCGCCCGCTCGGTCGAAATCTGGGAGGGCGAGGACATGCAGCTGTCCATCACGGTGCTAGCCGGCGGTCTGCTCAGCGATGCAGGTGTTCCAGCCGCGCGATGATCGAGCGCCAGGTCGCCATGCTCGCCCCGTCCTGAGCCGCCGCGAGCTGCCGCCGGGCGACCTCCAGCGCGCGCCCGGCGAACTTGGCGGCCATGCCCTCGGCCATGGCGTCCACGGCCGGCGCGCTACCCAGCACGGCAACGCCCTCGTTATGGTCGGCCAACCGCAATCCCCCGCAATTCTCTCATAGGGATCATGGCGTAAAAGGCGGTCTCTCGCAAATGCCGCGCGCGCATGCGACCAAGCATGCCCTGGCTAGTCGGATGAAGACGCGGCCTTCGCAGCCGCCCTCCACCCGTGATAGCCGCGCATGGCCAGCAATGTCATCGCCAGATAGAGCCCGGCGGTGGGCAGCAGCCCCTTGAAGACGAACATCCCGACGTAGAAGAGGTCCACCACGATCCAGAGCAGCCAGTTCGCGGCGTGGCGGCGCGCCGTCCAGAACTGGGCGACAAGGCTGAAGCTGGTCAGCGTCGAATCCATCCAGGGCAGCGCCGCGTTGGTATAGTGGCTGGTGAACCAGCCGATTGCGACCGCGCCGATCGCGCCGACGAGCAATCCGGCGATCGCCTGCCATGCCGGCAGCGGCAGCACGACGACCTCGCCCGCATCGTCTTTGCCGCGCGCCCAGGCGATCCAGCCGTAGATTATGCCGAGACCGAACAGTGCCTGCAGCACCATGTCGGCATAGAGCCGCACGTCGAGGAACAGCTTGAAGTAGAGCGCGCAGGCCAAGAGGTTGATGGGCCAGCACAGCATCCGGCGTTTCGCGGTCAGCCAGATCGCCAGGAAGGTGATGACGACGGCGACGATCTCCAGCACAGACATCAGGCGAGCGCCCGAATGTCTTCGAGGAAGGCCCGGCCCGGTGACGACAGGAACCACTCGGCATGGCCTATGAGATAGTCGTCCCACGCCACGGCGGCATCGCGGCGATCGCCGGTGATGCCGGCGAAATAGTCGGCCTCGGACATCGCGAACTCGATATGGGCCAGCGGAAGCAGGCGCGCGACGGTCTCGATGTCGTCGGGGGTGAGCGGCAGGACTGTCCGATAGCCGGCGACCAGCGCGGCGACCGTCCCCGCATCCGCGATGCCGTCCTCGCCCAGCCGCAGCCACTCGACGGCGGTGCGTTCGATCGCGGTGGCGAAATCGTGCAGTGCCGAGGTGCGCGTCGCCAGCCCGAAGTCGAACACCGCCGAGACGGTGCCGTCCGGCGCCCAGAGCAGGTTCGATGGATGCCAGTCGTTATGCGTCCACAGAGACGGCTGCGCCGCGAGCCGCTCGGGCAGTCCCTCGCCCAGCGCGCCGAACAGGTCCGACAGCTGCGCGCGCCAGGGCCGGTCCGACAGGAAGGCCGCGAGCGCCGGACGGGCACCCACATAAGCCTCCGCCGCCATCAGCGGATCGGCGGCGTTCAGGATCGTCGCGCTCGCGACCAGCGGTTGCGGCCGGCGCGCCGGCGCTTCGTAGCCCCGCGCGGCCCGATGCAACCGCGCCAGCATCGCGCCCGCCGCATGCGCGTGATCGTGCGAGAGGAATGGCGTCCATGACAGCCGGTCGCGATAGAGATCGGCGCCGGGTGCCCGGCGGTGGAGCTCGTAGGTCCACTCGCCGTCCGCGACGGCGCCCGCCTTCGTTGTCGTCGTCATGATGTCCGGCACCGATATCCCGGCGGCGCGCAGATGCGCGATGAAGCCATGCTCCTCGGCCAGCCCCTCGGGCGATCGCAGCAACCGGTGATGGCGCTTGAGGAAGAACTCGCCCCGGCTCGTCTGCACCAGCGTCGCCGCCGAGAAGGGGCGCGGCGAATGCCAGCGCAGCCCAATCAGCCGTCCGGCCGCCGGGAAGCGCCGCAGCACCGCCTCCGCCTCGGACGGCGTGATCGCCGGCCAGGTCGGCGCCTCCATCGCCGTGCCCATGCCGTGCACGAGATGACCGGCGGTGGCGGGCATGCCGCTCATGCTCAGAATGCGCGGCTGAGCGTCGCCATCACGGCGCGCCCGCTCCCGATATAATAAGCCGGCGCGGAACCCGCGATCGTCATGCCGTTCCGCCCGGTCGTGTCCTGCGCGTTGGTGGAGATCGCCTCTACGCCGGAGAGGACGTGCGGGTCCGTCGCGTTGATGACGTTGAGCCTGAGATCGGTGCGCCGGTGGTCGATCAGGTCGCCGAGGTGGACGCCGATCGACATGTCGAGCGTCGCATAGCCCTTGATGCTCTCGTCGTTCATGAAGGTCGCATATTGCCGGCCGACATATTTGAGCGCGAAGCTGCCGAACAGCAGCCCGTCGTCATAGGTGCCGCCCAGCCCGAGCTGCACGGTCGGTGCCGACACGGCATGCTTGCCTTTCGTGGGGAGAAAATCGCCGCCGACAGGAAGGTCGCTGTCGATCCGGGCATGGAGATATTCGCCCGACACATAGATGCTGACGCCCTTGGCGGGGCGATAGTCCAGCTCGGCATCGACGCCATAGGAGGTCTGCGATCCGGCATTGATCGTCGTGCTGATGAGCGCCCCTCCATTGTCGATCACGGTCGCCTGCTGGCGGTTGCGGAAATGATAGTGGAAGCCGGTCAGCGAGGCCGAGAAGTCTGGTCCGATGTAGCGATAGCCCACTTCCTCCGAGACCGAATATTCGTTCTTCAGATGGGTGGTACCGGTGCTGCTCACCCCCCCGGCGCCATCATAGACGTTGTAGAGCGTATATTCGTCCGGCGCGCGGAAGTTGGTGGTGAGGTTGGCGAAGAGCTGCTGGCGGTCGTCCAGCCGGTAGTGGACCGCCGCGCGCGGCAGGGCGGCGAAGCTGTCGAAGCGCACGCGATCCTGCGGGCCGGGCAGATAATTGCGCCCGTCGTGGAGCAAGTCGACGCCCTTGAAGCCGACATCCACGGTCAGGCGGGGGGTCAGATCGATGCTGTCGGCAAGGAAGAAGCCCTTGGTGACGGTGCGCGTGCGCTCGTTCTCATAGGCGAGCAGGCGGCCGTCGGCGGTGCGGATCGCATCGTCCCGATAGCCCCAGGGGTCGACCGGATGGCCGTCCGGCCGGATCGGCGTGTAGGTCTGGAGCACGCGGTCGGTTCCGGTGTCGAACCACAAGCCGGCGGTGAGCCGGTTCGCGCCGGTGTCCCAGGTCAGCTTGCTGACGTTGCCGGCACGGAACTGGTCCCCGGTGAAATTGCCGAGCACCGTCGCCGCGTCCGCTCCGTTCGGCAGCGTGATCGGCTGGGTCAGTTCTTCGGTGCCCAGGAAATTGCCGGTGGCGCTCAATTGGGTGCCGTAGGGCGAGTTGCCGTAGCCGAACTGCAGATAGGTGGTGCTGTCGAGCGCCAGCCGATCGGACAGCTTCAGGTGCACCGGCGCCGAAACGTAAACGTTGCGGAACGGGCTGCGATAGAGGCGCCAGTAATTGACGTCCCCGTCCGTATAATGCCGATCGAGGTTGAAGGTGCGGCCATAGGCCTGCCAGTCGGCGAGCGTCGGGCTCGGATAGATCGAATTGTCCGCGTCGTTGAACGAGACGGCGATGCTGGCGCGATTGCCGTCGCCCCATTCGCCGAGCAGCTTGGCATCGACATGCTGGCGCGTGTCGAAGCCCGCGCCCCGCCAGTTGTCCGCGCGATTGTTCGAATAGGAGAGGAAGGCCCTGAGCCCCGTCGATCCGATCGTCCCGGTGTCGACGCGGGCAAAGACGCGGCGCTCATTGTAGGAACCGATCGAGAGATCGAGCAGGCCGCCGAACTTGGTTTTCGGATCGTCCAACGTCAGCGACAGCAGGCCGCCCGCCCCGCCGACGGTCGGGGAATCGATGTCCACGGCCCCCTGCGCCAGCGAAATCTGGCGGATATTCTCGGCATCGGCGAACTGGGCGGGATAGGCGTAGTAATAGCCGATGTCGTTCTGCGGCGCGCCTTCCATGAGCACGCCGATCTCGTCCTGTCCCAGCCCTCGCAGCGTCAGGCTGGAGCTGGTCGAGAGCCCGTAGGGATCGCTCGAAGAGACGTTGGCGCCGGGCAGCAGGTTGACCAGCTGGAAGGCGTTGAGCGTCGCCGCCTGCTTGGTGATGAAGTCCGCCGAGATCGCGCTGACCGCCCTGGGCGCCGTCTGATCGGGCAACAATCCCTCGGGATCGGGATGGCCGACCACCTTGATGTCGGTCGGAGCATCGTCCGCCGCCAGCGCCGGCGTGCCGAGCAGCAGGGCCAGCGCGGTGCAGGCGGTTCGCTCGATCAGGGGAATTCGTACAGCACGGGAAAACTGGGCCTTCGTCACGCATCCGCTCCAATCGGAGGGACAACGGACCGGCCGCCAACCCTCCCTACGCCGGTATCAACCGGATCAGGTTCAGCGGGTCGTGGGCTGCAGCCCACCTCTCAGCCGCGCGTCAGCGGCCCCCCGGGGATGGCGTCGCTCTAGGCGCTGATAGGCGATGTGGGAAGTATGTTTCTTACGCCTCCCGCTCCCCGCCCAGATTGAGCAGCAGCTGGAAGATGTTGACGAGGTTCAGGTACAGGCCGAGCGCGCTCATCACCGCGAGCTTCTCGGCCTGCTGGGTGCCGGCATAGGCGAAATATTCGGACTTCGCCCGCTGCGTGTCCCAGGCGGTGAGGCCGGTGAAGACCACCACGCCGACCAGCGACAGGATCGTCTGGATCGCGCTCGATCCGACGAACAGGTTGATCAGCGAGGTCGCGACAACACCGATCAGGCCCATCATCAGGAATGTCGACCAGCGCGACAGATCGCGGTGGGTGGTGTAGCCCCACAGGCTGACGCCCGCGAACATCGTCGCCGCCACCAGGAACATCTGCGCGATGCTGGCCCCGGTGAAGACTAGAAAGATGCTGGCCATCGACACGCCCATCACCGCGGCGAAGGCGAAGAAGGCGAGCCTGGCCGACGCCGTCGTCATCCGGTCGATCCGGAAGGTGAAGAAGAACACGAAGGCGAGCGGCGCGAACATCGCCACCCATTTCAGCGGCGTGCCGAAGATCGCCGCCACCAGCGCCGGGGTGCTCGCCACCGCGAGCGAGACGCCCGCGGTGAGCAGCAGGCCCAGCGCCATCGTGCGATAGATGCCGATCATGTGGGCACGCAGGCCCTGATCGACGTCGCCGCCGGCCAGCGGCCTCAGCTGAACGCGTTCCATGGCTCAGGCCTCCTTCGCGCGGGGCGCGGGCGTGCGCAGCCTGGCCAGCAGGCGGCGCGCGGCGCGGCCGAACTCGGCCGCGTCCGGCACATGGCGGACGAGCTGGTCCTTGGTGGCCAGCCGGAGCTTCTTCAGCCGCCGGAGCCGCATATGGTCGGGCAGGCGTGCGCCAAGCTCGCGACGGATCTCGCGATTGAGCTGGCGGTGGGTGGCGATCAGGCGCTCGACGAGAGCATTCATTGTCTTTCCTCCATCGAAATGACTTCGATCGAGGTGTCGGTGAAGGTGAAGGCCAAAGGTCCGAACCGGCACCGAGCACGCTCGATGCGGTCCGACATCACGGGGCTTGGGTAAGCCGCCGCCAGAGGGGCCCGGTCCGCAGAAACTCTTCTAGGCGGAGCAAGCTGAACGGGGGATGAGCGCCCGGCGAAGCGGTTTTCGCTTGGAAAAGCGCGATCGAGGAGGCAACAGCCGGCCTGCGTTCGAGAGGATGATCCGGTGACCACGACCATCGACAGCGCCGAATTCCGCCGCATCCTCGGCCACTATCCGACCGGCGTCTGCGCGGTGACCGCGATCCACGAGGATCGGCCGATCGGCATGGTGGTCGGCTCCTTCACCTCGGTGTCGCTCGATCCGCCGCTGGTCGCATTCTTTCCCGATCGCAAATCGGGCAGCTGGCCGAAGATCGCGGCGGCGGGGCGCTTCTGCGTCAACGTGCTGGCCGGGCACCAGCTCGACGTGTGCCGTGCGCTCGCGTCGAAGGCGGACGACAAGTTCGCCGCTGTCCCCCACCGATTCTCGGGCGCGGGGCTGCCGATCATCGAGGGTGTGGTCGCCTGGATCGATTGCGATCTCCATGCCGTCCACGAGGCCGGGGATCATTTCATCGCGATTGGTCAGGTCCATTCGCTCGCGATCGAGCATCCGCACAGCCCGCTGCTGTTCTTCCAGGGCGGCTACGGCTCTTTCGCGCCGTTCTCCGAAGGCGGCTGAATTTCGCCGGGGCAGTGAGCGGCGCCGGTCGCTCCGGGTCAGCCGATATCCATGCAGAGATATTTGATCTCGAGATAATCCTCGATGCCGTGACGCGAGCCCTCGCGGCCGAGGCCCGAGAGCTTCACTCCGCCGAACGGCGCCACCTCGGTGGAGATGATGCCGGTGTTGATGCCGATGATGCCGCTCTCGATCGCCTCCGCCACGCGCCACACCAGCCCGAGATTCTGGGCATAGAAGTAAGCGGCGAGGCCGAACTCGCTGTCGTTGGCGAGCGCGATCGCCTCGGCCTCGGTCTCGAACTTCACGATCGGCGCGACCGGGCCGAACGTCTCTTCCTTCAGGATGATCATGCCGGGCTTCACCCCGGTCAGCACCGTCGGCTGGAAGAAGCGCCCGCCGAGCGGCTTGCCGCCCGCCAGCACCGCGCCGCCCTTGGCGAGCACGTCGTCGACATGCTCCTGCGCCTTGGCGACCGCCGCCTCGTCGATCAGCGGGCCGATCTGGGTGCCCTCCTCCTCGCCCTTGCCGACCTTGAGCCTGCCCACCGCCTCGACCAGCTTCGCGACGAAGGCGTCGTGGATGCCGGACTGCACGTAGAGCCGGTTGGCGCAGACGCAGGTCTGGCCGGCGTTGCGGTATTTCGACGCGATCGCGCCCGCCACCGCCGCATCGACATCGGCATCGTCGAACACCAGGAACGGCGCGTTGCCGCCGAGCTCCAGGCTCAGTTTCTTGATCGTCGGCGCGCTCTGCTCGTAGAGTTTCGCGCCGATCTCGGTCGATCCGGTGAAGGTCAGCTTGCGGACCACCGGGCTTGCCGTCCACGTCTCGCCGATCGCCGCCGCACTGCCCGTGACGACGTTGATCAGCCCCTTGGGGATGCCCGCTTCCTCCGCCAGCACGGCGAGCGCCAGCGCGGTGAACGGCGTCTGACTCGCGGGCTTGAGCACCGTCGCGCAGCCCGCCGCCAGCGCCGGCCCGAGCTTGCGGGTGATCATCGCCGCCGGGAAGTTCCACGGCGTGATCGCCGCGACCACGCCGATCGGCTGCTTGAGTACGACGATGCGCGCGTTCGCGAGATGGCCGGGGATCACCTCGCCATAGACGCGCTTGGCCTCCTCGGCGAACCATTCGATGAAGCTCGCGGCATAGGCGATCTCGCCCTTGGCCTCGGCGAGCGGCTTGCCCTGCTCGCGGGTTAGGATGCGTGCCAGCGGTTCCTGGTGCGCCATGATGAGGTCGTACCAGCGGCGCAGGATATTGGCGCGCTCCTTGGCGGTGAGCGCCGCCCAGGCCGGCATCGCGCGCTCGGCCGCGTCGATCGCCGCCTGCGCCTCGGCCGCGCCGAGCTTCGGCACGCGGCCGATGACCTCGCCTGTCGCTGGATTGTCGACGTCGATCCAGGCGTCGGCCGTCTCTATCCAGCGCCCGTCGATAAGGCAGGCTTCACGGAACAGGCGGGCTTCATCCGGCATGTGTCGATCCTCGCGGTCAGCGCTCCGCCGATCGCTTAGACATGGGATCGGATCATCGCAACCGCCCGCCGCCGCGCCGGCGAGATCGGCGCCAATACGGCCACGCCGAGGAACGGCCGGCTCCGCAAGGTCGCCGCTACTGTGCCCTATTGTCCGATTTGAACTTGGAAAGCGCCTCCAACACCTGCTGAACCAGATGGGGCGAACAGATCAGCAGATCGGGCAGGTAGGGATTTTCGGCATTGTAGGCGAGCGGAGAGCCATCGGCGCGGCTGACGTGCAGGCCGGCGGCCTTGGCGACGGCGGCGGGTGCGCAATTGTCCCACTCATATTGACCGCCGGTATGGAGATATATGTCGGCGTCGCCCTGCACGACGGCCATCGCCTTGGCCCCCGCAGAGCCCATAGGCACCAGCTCGGCGTCAAGCGCCTCGGCAACGGCGACGGCCTCGGCAGCGGGACGGGAGCGGCTGATCGTCATCCGGAGCTTGCGCGGCGGCTGTGTCGGTGCAGGTTTTGTCCCGGTGCACAGGGTGACGCCCTGGCCCGGCAGCGCCACCGCGCTCGGCCCCGGCTTGCCGTCGATCGAGAGGGCGACATGCACCGCCCAGTCGGTACGCCCCTCGCCATATTCGCGCGTGCCGTCGAGCGGATCCACGATCCACACCCGGCTGGCGGAGAGGCGCGCCGCCGAATCCTTCTCCTCCTCGGAGAGCACGGCGTCGTCGGGGCGATGCGTCTTCAGCGCCTCCATGATGAAGGCGTTGGCCAACCGGTCGCCGGCCTTGCCGAGCGCCTTGCCTTCGAACAGGCCCGATCCCTGCAGGATCAGCAGCAGCTCGCCGACCTTCTCGGCGATGCGGCGCGCAAGCTGCACGTCGGTCAGCGGCGCGTCGGACGGGGCAGGAGAGGTCGTTTCGTTCATGGGATCAGCTGCGCGACGATCAGGTCCGCCGCCTCGTCGGGTGTCAGCGCCGTCGTATCGATACGGATCTCGGGGCTTTCGGGCGCCTCGTAGGGGCTGTCGATGCCGGTGAAGTTCTTGAGCTGACCACTCCGCGCCTTCCTGTAGAGGCCCTTCACGTCGCGCGCCTCGGCCTCGGCCAGCGGCGTGTCGATATGCACCTCGATGAACTCGCCCGGCGCCATCATGGAGCGCACCATATCCCTTTCGGAGCGGAAGGGCGAGATGAAGGCGGTGATCACGATCAGCCCGGCATCGGTCATCAGCTTCGCCACCTCGCCGACGCGCCGGATATTCTCGATCCGATCGGCATCGGTGAAGCCCAGATCCTTGTTGAGCCCGTGGCGGACATTGTCGCCATCGAGCAGGAAGGTGTGGCGGTTCATCCGCGCCAGCTTCTTCTCGACGAGATTGGCGATGGTCGACTTGCCGGCGCCCGACAGGCCGGTGAACCACAAAACGGCCGGTTTCTGGTTCTTGATCCCGGCATGATGCTCTCGGCCAACATCGGTCGCCTGCCAGTGGACGTTCTGCGAGCGGCGCAGCGCGAAGTGCAGCATGCCCGCCGCGACGGTGGCGTTGCTGATCTTGTCGATCAGGATGAAGCCGCCGAGCGCGTGGTTCTGCTCGTAGGGTTCGAATACGATGTTGCGATCGGTGGCGAGGTTGGCGACGCCGATCGCGTTCAGCTCCAGCGTCTTCGCCGCCAGATGCTCCATCGTGTTGACGTTGACCTGGTATTTCGGCTGCTGGACGGTCGCGGTGACGGTCTGCGTGCCGATCTTGAGCCAGTAGGGCCGGCCAGGCAGCATCTCCTCGTCGGCCATCCAGACGATCGTCGCTTCGAACTGGTCGGCGGCCTGCGGGGGATTGTCGGCGAGCGCGATCACGTCGCCACGCGAGCAATCGATCTCGTCGGCGAAGGTGAGGGTGACCGATTGGCCGGCGATCGCCTGCTCCAGATCGCCCGCCAGCGTCACGATGCGCGTCACCGTCGAGGTCTTGCCGGAGGGCAGCACGCGGATCGCGTCGCCGGGCTTCACCGTGCCCGCGGCGATCAGGCCCGAAAAGCCCCGGAAATCGAGATTGGGGCGGTTGACCCACTGGACGGGCATGCGGAAGGGCTTGGCCTGATCGGAGACCTGATCGAGCTCGACCGTCTCGAGATGCTCCATCAGGGCCGGGCCGGTGTACCAGGGCGTGTTGGCGCTGGGGCCGGTGATGTTGTCGCCCTTGAAGCCGGAGATCGGCATGGCGACGAAATCGGCGATGCCGATAGATTGCGCGAAGGCGCGATAGTCGGCGACGATCTCGTCGAACCGCGCGTGCGAATAATCGACCAGATCCATCTTGTTGACGGCCAGCACGATGTTCCGGATGCCGATCAGGTGGGCGAGGTAGCTGTGCCGCCGGGTCTGGGTGAGCACGCCCTTGCGCGCGTCGATCAGGATCACGGCGAGATCGGCGGTCGACGCGCCTGTCACCATGTTGCGGGTGTATTGCTCGTGGCCGGGCGTGTCGGCGACGATGAACTTGCGCTTCTCGGTGCCGAAGAAGCGATAGGCGACGTCGATGGTGATCCCCTGTTCGCGCTCGGCGGCGAGGCCGTCGACCAGCAACGCGAAGTCGATCTCCTGGCCCTGCGTGCCGACGCGTTTCGAATCAGCCTCCAGCGCCGCCAGCTGGTCCTCGAAGATCATCTTCGAATCGTAGAGCAGCCGCCCGATCAGCGTCGACTTGCCGTCGTCCACCGATCCGCAGGTGATGAAGCGCAGCAGCGTCTTGTGCTGGTGCTTGGCGAGATACGCGTCGATGTCCTCGGCGATGAGGCTTTCGACCTGATAAATCGGCTCCTTCGTCGTCATCAGAAATAGCCCTGCTGCTTCTTCACTTCCATGCCGGCGCCGCCGGCATCCTTGTCGATCGCGCGGCCCTGCCGCTCCGATGTCGTGGTGAGGAGCGTCTCTTGGATCACCTCGCTCAGCGTCGAGGCCGTGCTTTCCACCGCGCCGGTCAGCGGATAGCAGCCGAGCGTACGGAAGCGGATCGAGCGTTCCACCGGCACCTCGCCCGGCTTCAGCGGGAAGCGGTCGTCGTCGACCATCAGGAGCATGCCGTCGCGTTCTACCGTGGGCCGGGGGGCCGCGAAGTAGAGCGGCACGATCGGCACGTCGTTGAGCTGGATGTACTGCCAGATGTCGAGCTCGGTCCAGTTGCTGATCGGGAACACCCGGATGCTCTCGCCCTTCGTCTTCCTGGCGTTGTACAGATTCCAGATCTCCGGCCGCTGGTTCTTGGGGTCCCAGCCGTGAGACGCCGTGCGGAAGGAGAAGATGCGCTCCTTCGCCCGGCTCTTCTCCTCGTCGCGGCGTGCCCCGCCGAACGCCGCGTCGAAGCCGTGGAGGTCGAGCGCCTGTTTCAGCCCCTCGGTCTTCCACATGTCGGTGTGGAGCGCGCCGTGGTCGAACGGGTTGATGCCGCGGGCCCTGGCTTCGGGGTTTTGGTAGACCAGCAGTTCCATGCCGCTCTCGCGCGCCATGCGATCCCGCAGTTCGTACATCGCCTGGAATTTCCACGTCGTGTCGACGTGCAGCAGCGGGAAGGGCGGCGGCGAGGGGTAGAAGGCCTTGCGTGCCAGGTGCAGCATCACCGCCGAATCCTTGCCGACGCTGTAGAGCATCACCGGCTTCTCGGCTTCCGCCACCACTTCCCGCATGATGTGGATCGACTCTGCCTCGAGCCGTTCCAAATGGGTCAATGTGCTCGTCACGTCTCTTCCATTCGCTGCCCCACCCTCCGCAGGATGGGCGGCTCTCAATGTATGGAGCGCGAGGCTGCCGGCACAGGGCAGAATAACTTGTGCCGAGCAAACCTGGTTTGCAGGGAATATCCTATCCCATGGCAGGTGCGGGCGGCCATGCCGATCGACCGGTCGGGACCGTCGGATCGGATCGGCAAGCGTCCTGGCCTGCGGGCGAGACCGGATGTCGAACGAGGGGCGTGAGGGATCGACTCGGCGCTCCGGCGCGCACCGGCGGTGCTCCTCCGCCATTTCCGGTTTCGCCGGCCGTTCGGCTCGGTTAGAGCCGGGCCGTGCCGCCCGGCATTCGACCGCAGATCCACGGAGAGACTTCATGAAGACCCGCGCCGCCGTAGCGTTCGAAGCGAAGAAGCCGCTGGAGATCGTGGAGCTCGATCTCGAGGGGCCGAAGGCGGGCGAGGTGCTGGTCGAGATCATGGCGACGGGCATCTGCCACACCGATGCCTATACGCTGGACGGCCTCGACAGCGAGGGCCTGTTTCCGAGCGTGCTGGGCCACGAAGGCGCCGGCATCGTCCGCGAGGTGGGCGCGGGCGTCACCTCGGTGAAGCCCGGCGATCACGTCATCCCGCTCTACACGCCCGAATGCCGGCAGTGCAAAAGCTGCCTCTCGGGCAAGACCAACCTGTGCACCGCGATCCGCGCGACCCAGGGCAAGGGGCTGATGCCCGACGGCACGACGCGGTTCAGCTACAGGGGCCAGCCGATCTTCCATTACATGGGCTGTTCGACCTTTGCGAACTTCACCGTGCTGCCCGAGATCGCGGTCGCGAAGATCCGCGAGGACGCGCCGTTCAAGACCGCCTGCTATATCGGCTGCGGCGTGACCACGGGCGTCGGCGCGGTGGTGAACACCGCCAAGGTGCAGGTCGGCGACAATGTCGTGGTGTTCGGATTGGGCGGCATCGGCCTCAACGTGCTGCAGGGCGCGCGGCTGGCCGGCGCGAACAGGATCATCGGCGTGGACATCAACCCGGATCGCGAGGAATGGGGCCGCCGCTTCGGCATGACCGACTTCCTCAACTCCAAAGGCATGAGCCGCGAGGACGTGGTGGCGAGGATCGTCCAGCTGACCGACGGCGGCGCCGACTACACGTTCGATGCCACCGGCAACACCGAGGTGATGCGCACCGCGCTGGAGGCCTGCCATCGCGGCTGGGGCACCTCGATCATCATCGGGGTGGCCGAAGCGGGCAAGGAGATCGCGACGCGGCCGTTCCAGCTGGTCACCGGCCGCAACTGGCGCGGCACCGCGTTCGGTGGCGCCAAGGGCCGCACCGACGTGCCGAAGATCGTCGACATGTACATGACCGGCAAGATCGAGATCGACCCGATGATCACCCACGTCATGGGGCTGGAGGAGATCAACAAGGGCTTCGACCTGATGCATGCGGGGACAAGCATCCGCAGCGTCGTCATCTACTGACAGCGGAGGAGGATACGATGTTCAGCCATGTGATGATCGGCGCCAACGATATCGATCGCGCCAAGACCTTCTACGACGCGCTGTTCGCGACGATGGGCGGCAAGCCCGGCCGGACCGATGCCTATGGCCGGCTGGTCTATCCGCACAAGGGCAGCCTTTTCATGGTCACCAGACCGATCGACGGCGAGAGCGCGACGCACGCCAATGGCGGCACGATCGGTTTCGCGATGGAGAGTGCCGAGCAGGCGGCGGCGTGGCACGCGGCTGGCCTCGCACATGGCGGCACCGCGATCGAGGAGGATCCCGGTATCCGCCGGCACAGTTTCGGCGCTCTCTATCTCGCCTATCTGCGCGATCCCGACGGCAACAAGCTCTGCGCGCTGCACCGCGTGGTCGAGTGAGCGGCGTGGAGCGGGTTTCCGCCAACCTCGCTTATGGCGGCGTGCAGGGCGTCTATCGCCATGCCTCGGACGCGACCGGCACCGACATGACCTTCTCGGTCTATGTCCCGCCGCACGCGCCGGGCGCGAAGCTGCCGGTGGTCTGGTATCTCTCCGGTCTCACCTGCACCCATGCCAACGTCACCGAGAAGGGCGAATTTCGCGCGGCCTGCGCAACGCTCGGCCTGATCCTCGTCGCACCGGATACCTCTCCGCGCGGCGAAGGCGTGCCGGACGATCCGGCCGGCGCTTATGACTTCGGGCTGGGCGCGGGCTTCTATGTCGATGCGACGGAGGAGCCCTATGCGGCCAACTACCGCATGTGGAGCTATGTCACGGAAGAGCTTCCGGCGCTGATCGCCGCGGAATTTCCGGCCGACATGGCCCGCCAGTCGATCCTCGGCCATTCGATGGGCGGCCATGGCGCGCTGACCATCGGCCTGAGTTTTCCGGATCGCTTCCGGGCAGTATCCGCCTTCGCGCCGATCGTGGCGCCTGGGCAGGTGCCGTGGGGCGAGAAGGCGCTGACCGGCTATCTCGGCACCGATCGCTCAGGCTGGCGCAGGCACGACGCGGTGGCGCTGATCGAGGACGGCGCGCGGGTGCCGGCCCTGCTGGTCGATCAGGGCGAGGCGGACGGGTTCCTGAAGGAGCAGCTTCGCCCCGAACTGCTGGCCATCGAGTGCGAGAAGGCCGGCATCGACCTGACGCTCAGGATGCAGCCGGGCTACGACCACAGCTATTATTTCATATCGACCTTCATGGCCGATCACCTGCGCTGGCACGCGGAGCGGCTGGGTTAAGCCATTGGCCAAATACACCGTTCGCACTGAGCCTGTCGAAGTGCGTGTTGCAAGCACCAGGCTTGGGGCACGTCCTTCGACAGGCTCAGGACGAACGGGGGAAACAGGTACCCTCTCTGAAACGCAGGCGCACGAAAGGCCCCACCGAACCTCGCCCGGCGGGGCCTTTCGAAATCGCTCGACGGCCGGTCGCCCGGCCATCCGGATCAGGCGGCGACGGCCGCCTTCTTCTTGGCGATATCGCGCTTCAGGCGACGGGCGCGCAGGCTGAGGTCCGCGTCCGAGGTCTTGAGCAGCCAGTTGTCGAGGCCGCCATTGTGCTCGACCGAGCGCAGGCCGTGCGTCGACACGCGCAGCTTCACCGACGTGCCCAGCGCGTCGGAGATCAGCGTCACGTTCTGCAGGTTGGGCAGGAAGGTGCGCTTGGTCTTGTTGTTGGCGTGGGACACGTTGTGACCCACCTGGCGGCCCTTGCCGGTCAGCTCGCAGATGCGCGACATGATCTTGGTCCTGAAAGAATCTGTTGATCGGAAAGTCGGCGTCCCTAGTGGAGAAGCGGGGCGGGGTCAACCCGCCCGGACCCTTCCGGAGCGCCCGAATATGCCGCTTTTCGCCATCCTCTGCCACGACCGCCCCGACGCCGGAAGCCTGCGCGCGAATACGCGACCGCGCCACCTGGAGCATCTGGAGCGAATCGGCGGGGCATTGTTCCTGGCCGGGCCGATGCTGGGCGAGGACGGCGCGCCCAGGGGATCGATCGTGATCGTCGACATGGCCGACCTCGAATCGGCCGAGGCCTTCGCGGCGGCCGATCCCTATGCCGAGGCCGGGCTGTTCGCCGAGGTGAGCGTCACCGCCTTCCGGAAGGTGTTGCCGGCCTGACGCAACCGATACGGAGACGAATCGTTCACCCTCCCAAGGATTGGAAGAGGGAGTGAGGCGATGCGCGCGATTCTCGTGCTGTTGGTCATCGTGGTGCTGGTCGGGATCGGGGCGATCGCGCTCGGCTATGTGAACGTCAGCCAGACCAAGACGGCCTCGTTGCCGACGATCTCGGTGCAGGGCGGCTCGGCACCGGCGTTCAACGTGCAGACCGCCAACGTCTCGGTCGGCGTCGAGAATCACGTCGTGCAGACGCCCACCGTCAACGTGCAGAAGCCGCAATGAACGGGTCTCCGAACATCTGGGCGGTCATCCTTGCCGTGCTGTTGCCGCCGATCGGGGTGTGGATGGTGGAGGGGATCGGCGTGATTTTCCTCGTTTCGCTGATCCTCACCTGCCTCGCTTACGTGCCGGGCATGATCTTCTCGCTGGTCGCGGTCTTGCGGCCCGATCTGATGAACGGCATCCGCAACCGCTGACGAAAGCTCGCAGCATGCGCTAAGGGCGCTGCGATGGCCTTCCCGCTGCCCGAACCCATGCGCCTCGCGCTAGACGCCGCCGCTCGCGCGGGCGAAGCGGGCGAGGTGCCGGTCGGCGCGGTGGTGAGGCGCGGCGGCGAAGTGGTGGCCGTCGTCGCCAACCGGATGCGCGAGCTCGGCGATCCCACCGCCCATGCCGAGATGGAGGCGATCCGCGCCGCGCTGGCGAGGCTCGGCACCGGACGGCTGGACGGTTGCGACCTGTGGGTGACGCTGGAACCTTGCGCGATGTGCGCCGGCGCCATCGCCCATGCCCGCATAGACCGGCTTTATTACGGCGCGGCGGACGAGAAGGGCGGGGCGGTCGCCCACGGCCCGCGCTTTTTCGCGCAGCCGACCTGCCATCACCGGCCGGAGGTCTATGGGGGCATCGGGGAGGCGGAAGCGGCTGGGCTGCTCAGGCGGTTCTTCGCCACGCGACGCGCCTAGGCCGGACGCCTTCAACCGTTCGGGCCGAGCTTGTCGAAGCCCTGCCCTTCTTCTTCGAATGCCCGCAAAAGGGAAGGGCAGCCCTTCGACAGGCTCAGGGCGAACGGAAATTGCGAATGCTTCGCCATTGTCGAAACGCTCGCGATTGGGCATGGACATCAGGCGACCATGCCGCCTCTTGCCCCCTTCCCCTGGATCGACGTCGTCATCATCCTCGCGTTGGTCGTGCTCAACGGCCTGTTCGCGATGAGCGAGCTGGCGATCGTCTCCTCGCGCACCGCCCGGCTGGAGGCGATGGCGCGCACCGGACGCACCGGCGCGCGGGCCGCACTGGCGCTGCGCGAGAACCCGTCCAAGTTCCTCTCCACGGTCCAGATCGGCATCACCCTGATCGCCATCCTGTCCGGCGCCTATTCGGGCGAGGCGCTGGGTGGCCCGGTCTCCGAGCGGCTGGAGCGGCTGGGCATGGCCCACGATCATGCCGGCCCGGTCGGCTTCACTTTGGTGATCATCCTCACCACCTACGTCTCGCTGATCATCGGCGAGCTGGTGCCCAAGCAGCTCGCTTTGCGCTCGCCCGAGCCGATCGCGGCGATCGCGGCATTGCCGATGACGTGGCTGGCCAGGGCGACAGCGCCGGTGGTGTGGCTGCTCGACAAGACCAGCCTGACGGTCTTCGCCCTGCTCGGCCTCAAGCGCGAGCGGGAGGATCATGTGACCGCCGAGGAACTGCACCTCGTCGTCGCCGAGGCCTCCTCGGCGGGCGTGATCGAGGAGAGCGAGCGCGCGATCATCTCGGGCGTCGTCCGCCTCGCCGATCGTCCGGTGCGCGAGGTGATGACGCCGCGCACCGACATCGACTGGATCGACGCCGAGGCGACGCTGGAGGAGATTCGCGAAATCGTCGCCGAGACGCCGCACAGCCGCCTGCCGGTGGCGGAAGGCTCGGTCGACAGCATCGTCGGCGTCGTCCGCCTGCGCGACCTGCTGGTGGCGTTGCTCGAAGGCCGCGCGATCGACCTGCGCGAGAAGATGAAGCCCGTCTCCACCATTCACGACCGGATGGACGCGATGGACGCGCTCGCGGTGCTGCGCGACGCCGAGGTGCCGCTGGCTTTGGTGGTCGACGAATATGGCCACCTCGACGGACTGGTGACGCCGGGCAGCCTGCTCACCGCGATCGCCGGCGCCTTCGCCTCCGATCAGGAGGAGGGCTACGATCCCGCGATGGTCGAGCGCGAGGATGGCAGCCACCTGATCTCGGGCGCGCTCTCGGCCGATGCGATGGCGGAGAAGCTCGGCATCCCGCTGCCCGACGATCGCGACTACGCCACCGCCGCCGGTTTCGCGCTGTCCGCGCTGCGCCGCATTCCCGAGACGGGCGAGCATTTCGATTTCGACGGCTGGCGTTTCGAGGTGGTCGACATGGACGGGCGGCGCGTCGACAAGCTGCTGGCGAGCCGGCGGGGCGACGCATAACTGTTCCCCGGCGAAGGCCGGGGAACGCAAGGAGCGGCTCAGCCCAGCTTGCCGAATACCGCCTCGAAGCCCGCGGTGTCGCCGGCGGCGAGGTAGCGCGCCTGCTCCACCCAACGGTCGCGCTGGATGCGCCCCTTGAAGGCGCCCATCTGCGGGTCGATGCGTGCGACGTCGGCCTCTGACCACGCCGCGATCTGCGCATACTGGATGATGCCGATGCCGTTGAGCACGGCCTCCGCCTTCGGCCCCAGTCCCTTCATGCGGGTGAGCGGATCGGCCGGGCCATCCGGCACCACCGGATAGGGGGCGGGCGCGATCTCGGAGACGGGGACGCCGGGCGCGACGGTGGGCTCGGGCAGCGGATCGGCCATCGGCGACAGCTCGGTCGCCGGGCGCACCATCGCGATGCCGTCCTCGTTCGCGGGACTCTCGGGCGTCTTGCGGCCGGTGCGGGCGAGCACCAGCAGCAGGATAGCGAGCAGGATCAGGGCGACGGCGATGATGACGATCGTGCTGGTGGACATGATGCTCCCCGACGGATGACGGCGCTGACATTGGCGCGGGTGAGGCGGAGAGGCAAGGCGGGCGAGAGGGAGGCGCCCGAGGAAGCGTCATCGCGAGGCGCGGAACGCGCCGTGGCGATCCACGGGCCACCGCGATGGATTGCTTCGCTACGCTCGCAAGGGGACGGGTGGTGGAAAGCGGCTGATGGACGAAGTAGAACGACGCGATGAATGCGTTTTTCGAAGCCCATCGTTCGCGTCGGCGATACTGGTTGGCGTCGACGATCTTGTTAATTGCGGCCTTTGGCCTGCCCTCCCTCATCGCGTTGCTCGGTGCGCCGCCTTGGATGGGGTTTCTGCTTGGGGCGGCTTTCTATATCTTACTGATATTGTTGACCTATCAGAGGCTGCGCGATGCCCCTTTTTCAAGCGGCTGGATTGTTCTGATGATCTTCTCTTTCAATGTGGGTCCGGCATGGAACGGCATTCAACTTGGCTTCCTTCTAAATCTCGTTCCCGTGATCGTAGCAGGGATCGCGCCGGCGAAGCCCGAGATTGAGCGACTGGCTACTTAGAACCACTAATGGGGCGGTGGTTACCGCCCCGTCGCCCCTGCGAAGGCAGGGGTCCATCTCCCACAGCTCTGCGAAAACGACCGCTCAGGTGATGGGCTCCTGCCTTCGCAGGAGCGACGAATGTTCGAGCGACCGTGGCCGCTCTTCCAATGTAGGATTTCGCGTGAGAGGGTGGCTCCGGCCGGAGTCGGCTGGCTCTTTCTCAGCGTCGCGCACACTCTGTAGGAATGTCTTCTTTCAGGCCTTCACCCTGTCAACTTCGTCAACTTTACCCCGCGCCACTTCCCGCCAGCCGATGTCGCGTCGGCAGAAGCCGGTGGAGAAGTCGATCGCGTCGACCGCGCGGTAGGCGGCGGCCTGGGCTTCCTTCACGCTCGGCGCCGAGGCGGTGACGGCCAGCACGCGGCCGCCCGCCGACTCCAGACCGGCCGCGCTATTGCGGGTGCCGGCGTGGAAGACCTGCGCACCGCCCGCCTCCGCCGCCTCGATCCCCCGGATCACTCCGCCGGTCCTGGGCGCTTCGGGATAGCCGTCGGCGGCCATCACCACCGTCAGCGCCGCCTCGTCCTTCCAGCGGATCGGGCGGTCCTCCAGCGTGCCGGTGGCCGCCGCGTGGAGGATCGGCAGCAGGTCCTCGTCAAGCCGCATCATCAGCACCTGGCATTCGGGATCGCCGAAGCGGACATTGTATTCGATCAGCTGCGGGCCGGTCGCGGTCAGCATCAGTCCGGCGAACAGCACGCCGGTGAAGGGGGTTCCGGCCTCCGCCATGCCCGCGATCGAGGGGCGGACGATCTCGGCCATCACGCGGGCCTCCAGCTCGGGCGTCAGCACGCGGGCGGGGGTGTAGGCGCCCATGCCGCCGGTATTGGGGCCGGTGTCGCCGTCGCCGACGCGCTTGTGATCCTGCGCCGATCCGAAGGGCACGACGGTGGTTCCATCGGAGAGCGCGAAGAAGCTGACCTCCTCGCCTTCGAGGAACTGCTCGATGACGAGGCTGGCGCCCGCCGCGCCGAAGCGACCGCCGAGGATGTCGTCGATCGCCGCTTCGGCCTCGGCGGCGGTGGTGGCGATGATCACCCCCTTGCCCGCCGCGAGTCCGTCGGCCTTGATCACCACCGGCAGGCCGAAGCGCGGCAGGTCGGCCTTGGCGGCCTCCGCATCGGTATGGCGGGCATAAGCGGCGGTCGGCACGTTGGCGCGGTCGCACAGCGCCTTGGTGAAGGCCTTGGAGCCCTCCAGTTGCGCCGCCGCCGCCGAGGGGCCGAAAACCGCGATGCCGGCGTCGCGCAGGGCATCGGCGAGGCCGTCGACCAGCGGCTGCTCCGGCCCGACGACGACCAGATCGATCGCCGCTTCCTGCGCGAAGGAGATGATCGCCGCATGATCCGAAAGCGACAGGGGCACCAGCGCCGCGCAATGGCCGATCCCCGGATTTCCGGGCGCCGCATAGAGCTTCGTCAGCTTCGGCGATTGCGCCAGCTTCCAGGCGAGCGCATGTTCACGGCCTCCCGATCCCAGCAGCAGGACATTCATGGCCGACCCCTTCGCTCCGTACGATGAAAGCGCGCTCCTAGCGAACGAAGCGCCCGGCGACAACGCGCCCGCGCTTTCGGTTTCGGAGCTGTCGGGCGCGCTCAAGCGGACGGTGGAGGATCGCTTCGGCCATGTCCGCGTGCGCGGCGAGATTTCGGGGTGGAAGCGCCACGTTTCCGGTCACTGCTACCTCGCGCTCAAGGACGACAAGGCGGTGATCGACGGCGTGGTGTGGAAGGGGCAGGCGGCGAACCTGCGCTTCCGGCCGGAGGACGGGATCGAGGTGATCTGCACGGGCAGGCTCACCACCTATCCGGGGCGCTCCAAATACCAGATCGTCATCGACCGGATGGAGCTGGCGGGGCAGGGCGCGCTGATGGCGCTGCTCGACAAGCGCCGCCGCGCGCTCGCCGCCGAGGGGCTGTTCGACGAGGATCGAAAGAAGGCTCTGCCCTTCCTGCCGCGCACGATCGGCGTGGTGACCTCGCCCACCGGCGCGGTGATCCGTGACATCCTCCACCGCCTCGCCGATCGCTTCCCCAGCCGCGTGCTGGTGTGGGGCGTGCCGGTGCAGGGCGACGGTGCGGCCGAGAAGGTGGCGGCGGCGATCAACGGCTTCTCAGGCCTGCCGGGCGGTGGCCCGGTGCCGAGGCCGGATCTCGTCATCGTCGCGCGCGGCGGCGGATCGATCGAGGATCTGTGGGCCTTCAACGAGGAGGTGGTGGTGCGCGCCGTCGCGGGGTGCACGATCCCGATCGTCTCGGCGGTGGGCCACGAGACCGACACCACGCTCTGCGACTTCGCCGCCGATCGACGCGCGCCCACCCCCACCGCCGCCGCCGAGATGGCGGTGCCGGTGCGCGCCGAGCTCGCCGCCTTCCTCGGCACGCTGGCAAGTCGCTCCGCCAATTGCGCCCGCCGGTATCGGGAACGGGCAGGGGAGCGCTTCGATGCGCTCGCGCGGCGGATGCCGACGCCCGACACCCTGCTCGGCCCGCAGCGGCAGAAGCTCGACGATCTCTCCGAGCGCCTGCCGCGTGCGTTGTCGAAGCGCCTGGCGGTGGCGCGCGGCGATCTCGCCCATGCCTCGGGCGCGCTGCGGCCTCGCCTCCTCGCCACGCGGGTGGATCGTGACCGCGCATTGCTGGCCCGTGTCGGCTTGCGTCCTACGCTGGTGACGACCCGCGTCGCCGAAGGCGAACGGCGGCTGGAGACGCTGTGGCGCCTCGCGCGCAGCCTCAACCCCGATCTCGTCCTCCAGCGCGGCTATGCCCGCGTCGAGGCCGATGGGCATGTCGTTGCCAGCGCGGAGAAGGCGCGCGAGGTGGCCGCCATGACCCTCGTCTTCGCCGACGGCCGCGTCGATGTCGCGACCACGGAAGCACCGCTGCCTCCGCCGCGCCCGAAGCCCAAGCCGCCGACCAACCCTTCCCTTCAGCCGCGCCTTCTGTAAGGGGAGGAAAAGAAAGGATATGGCCATGCTGATGTCGCAAAGCGGGCGCGAGGCGCGGCTGCGCTACCTCGCCAACAGCTTCCGCGTGCTGGTGCCGGGCGATCACGTCACCTGCGCGGTGTCGGGGCAGACGATCCCGCTCGACAAGCTCAAATATTGGAGCGTCGAGCGGCAGGAGCCCTATGCGTCGGCGGAGTTCTCCACCAAGGCCGAGCTCGGCCTTTGAGGCGCGGACGCCGGCTCGGCGCGCCGGCCCTGCTGGTCGCGCTGGCCAGCTGCGTCGCGCCGACAGGCCAACTCGTCGGCGCCCCACCCGTCCTTCCCTCCGTCGGAGCCAAAAATCCGGGCTGCTGCCCGATGCCTGGCCAGCCACTGGTTATCCATTCGCCAGCGCCAAATCCCGCGGGCTTCGCATTCCATGGCGCGATGCAGCAAGGCGGCATGGTCATCGGCGTGGCGCCGGCCGGAACTGCAACTCTCGGATATGATGGTTCGCCCGTTCCGATGGACGCGCAACGGCGCTTCCTTATTGCATTCGGCCGCGATCATGGCCCGAGCGCGACGCTGGAGGCCGTCCGTGCCGACGGCACTGTCGTAACTTACTCGATGACGATAGCGCCGAGCACCTACCGGATCGAGGCGCTGCCGATCCCCAAATACCAGCAGCCCGAGGCCGAGTTCCTGAAGATCCGCGAGGGCGAGCTTGCCCAGATCAAGGCCGCCCGCGAACAGGCTGCGATCGTCCAGGGCGACGGCTGGCGGCAGAGCTTCATCTGGCCGGTCAACGGCCGCATCTCGGGTGCCTTCGGGGCGCAGCGCGTCTACAATGGCGAGAAGGGCAGCTACCACAGCGGCGAGGATGTCGCGGTGCCGACCGGAACCCCGGTGCGCGCACCCGCCGACGGCGTGGTGATCCTCGCCGCGACCGGCGATCCGTTCACGCTGGAGGGGCATCTGCTGATGGTCGCGCACGGCATGGGGCTGGACAGCGCCTTCCTGCACCTCAGCCACATCGACGTGAAAGTCGGCGATGTCGTGAAGCAGGGCCAGGTGATCGGCGAGAGCGGCATGACCGGCCGCGCCACCGGCCCGCATCTCCACTGGGCGCTCACCTGGCGCGGCGAGCGGATCGATCCCAAGCTGGTGGCGGGCGCGATGGCCGCGCCGGCTGATCGGCTCAGCCGATCCGACGCGCCTTGAAGCCCGGTTGTCTGCCGACCTTCATGATATAGCTGCCGAGCGCTGCGCGACGAATGTCGACCGCGTCACCGGCCCTGGGCGGTAGCGGGAGCGCCGCTTGGTCGGTCTGTTGCCAGACCGCACCCGAATCAAGGACGATCGTCCAGGTGAGATCACCGTTCATGCGCGCCGAGCGCACGGTAGCGTTGATTTCCTTCTCCTCCTCATCCACCGGCGCGGAGCCCTGCTTGTTGTCGCCACCTCCGAAGATTCGCAGGGTCGGGAGGTTGAAACCGAACAGCGAATGGCGTGCCTCACGCACCTCCGCGCGATCAACGATGACGACGTCGCGTTTGTCGGTCGCCACCTGGAAGTCCGCGACGCTTTTGTCGAAACAGGCGAGGCGCGCAGCCGGCTCGGCGATCGACCGACAGGCGATGACAGGATCGAACGCATGCGACTGCGAACTGCCCGGCATTGGCGCGGCGCCCCCCAAAATTGCCGCCGCGAGGCCGATGGCCAATATCTTCGTCCGCATGTCGTGCGCTCCTTGCCACCCGGCGCCACAGTAGCGCTGCCGCGCGGCGCATCAAGGGGGCGGCCTGTTGCCCATTTGCTACAGAGATCCTGCAATTGCGTGTTGCGGTTTGTTGCTGATTGCTGCGCCGCGTCCAATTCCCGTAAGCTTCCCTCATCTGAATGTCCGGTACCAATAAGGCCCGGCGGTCAGGGACAGGTAAACCGGTCCAGCAGGGCCCGGATCCAAATGGGGACATCAAATATGAACAGGTCTATGCGGGAACGCCTTCTGGCGACCACGATGATCGCTGGCGCGGCGTTTATTGCCTCGCCAGGCTTTGCTCAGACGACGGCGCCGGCGGCAAGCCAGCCGGCTGGTTCGATCGAGGGTCAGAGCACGTCGTCGGCATCCACGTCCGACAACACGAACGGCGGCGGAGAGATCATCGTCACCGGTTCGCGCATTCCGCAGCCCAACCTGACCTCGGTCAGCCCGATCACGGTCGTGAACTCGGCGCAGATCAAGGCGCAGGGCGTGACCCGTATCGAGGATCTGCTGAACAGCCTGCCGCAGGTCTTCGCCGACCAGGGCGGCAACATTTCGAACGGCGCCAGCGGCACCGCCGTGGCCAATCTGCGCGGCCTCGGGCCGGAGCGCACGCTCGTCCTGATCGACGGCCGCCGACTCGTCCCAGGCGATCCGACCAGCCCCTTCGCCGATCTGAACTTCATCCCGGCCTCGCTCGTGAAGAGCGTCCAGGTGCTGACCGGCGGCGCGTCCTCGACCTACGGCGCCGACGCCGTCGCCGGCGTCGTCAACTTCATCATGGACCGCGACTATACCGGCTTCAAGCTCGACAGCCAGTACAGCCTCTACCAGCACGACAACAATTCGAACGCCCAGGGCATCCGCGACGACCTCGCGGCGCGTAACTTCGGCTACCCGAACGGCAACACGGCGGACGGCGGCACGATCGACGTCACTGCGACCGTGGGCGCTGGCTTCGACGACAATCGTGGCCACATCGTTGCTTATGTCGGCTACCGCAAGCTGAACGCGGTCACCCAGGATTCGCGCGATTACAGCGCCTGCGCGCTGCAGGCGAACACCGCTGCGACGATCGCGACCGGCGGTCGCCGCACGGTCTGCGGCGGTTCGTCGATCAATGGCAACCCGAACTTCATTCTGTATGATCCGGCTGCTGCGACCTCGACCTTCTACCAGCTGGGAGCGGGCCGCACGATTGTCCCGGGCCGCACGCTCTACAACTTCGCGCCGACAAACTATTATCAGCGCCCCGATGAGCGCTACACCGGTGGCTTCTTTGCTCACTATGATGTGAGCGACATGTTCAAGCCCTATATCGAGGGCATGTTCATGGATGACCGTTCGGTCGCCCAGATCGCCCCGTCGGGCGACTTCGGCAACACGCTGTCGGTCAACTGCGACAACCCCCTGCTCTCCGCGCAAGAGTTGGGCGTCATCTGTAACGCGGCCAATCTCGTGACCGCCACCGGCGGCTTCGTGGGCACCTCGGGCGATCCGGCCGCGGTTTTCACCGATCCGACGACCGGCGCGACTTACAACAAGGGCTTCCTGCAGGTCCTGAAGCGTGACGTCGAAGGCGGCCCGCGTCGTGACGATCGCCAGCACACCTCCTATCGCGGTGTGGTCGGCGCGAAGGGCGATCTCGCCCCGGGTATCTCGTACGACGCTTATTATCAGTACGGCCGCACGCTCCTCCAGGAGACCTACACCAACGACTTCTCGATCAACCGCCTCACCAAGGCGCTCGACGTGGTCACCGGTCCGGACGGCACGCCGATGTGCCGCTCGGCGGTCGCAGGCACCGATACGAACTGCGTCCCCTATGACATCTTCGGCCAGGGTGGCATCACCCCGGCGGCGGTTGCCTATCTGGCGACGCCGGGCTTCCAGCGCGGTGTGAACACCGAGCAGGTCGCGTCGGCCTCGGTCACCGCGCTGCTCGGCGAATACGGCATCAAGTCGCCGTGGGCGAGCGAGGGCGTCGGCCTGAACGTCGGTGCCGAGTACCGCAAGGAAACCCTCTCGCTGAACACCGACGAGGAGTTCCAGACCGGCGATCTCGCCGGCCAGGGCGCCGCGACTCTGCCGGTGTCGGGCTCGTTCAACGTGAAGGAACTGTTCGCGGAAGCGCGCGTGCCGATCGTGCACGACAACTTCATCTATGATGCGTCGTTCGATGGTGGCTATCGCTACTCGAACTATCACGTCGCCGGAAATAGCTTCAGCACGAACACCTTCAAGCTCTCGGGCGAAATCGCGCCGGTGAAGGACATCCGTTTCCGGGTTGCCTACAACCGCGCCGTTCGCGCCCCGAACATCCAGGAACTATTCGCGCCGCAGCTTGTCGCGCTCAATGGTAACTCGGATCCGTGCGCGGGTGCCGATCCGACGGCGTCGCAGGCCGCGTGCGTTCTCACGGGTGTGTCGGCGGATCAGTACGGTCACATCGCCGGCAACAGCGCAGGCCAGTATAACGGCTTGATCGGTGGCAATACCAATCTGAAGCCGGAGAAGTCGAACACGATCACCGCGGGCGTGATCTTCGAGCCGAGCTTCCTCCCTGGCCTGGCCGTGACGGTCGATTACTTCAACATCAAGATCAAGAACGTCATCACCGCCATCCCGCAGGACACCATCCTCAGCACCTGCGTGAATACCGGCGATCCGACCTTCTGCGGCCTGATCCATCGTGACCAGTTTGGTTCGCTGTGGCGCACGCCGAACGGCTATGTCGTCGATACCGACCTCAATGTCGGTTCGCAGAAGACGGATGGTATCGACGTGAATGCGAGCTACTCGCACCGCGTCGGCGAACTTGGCACCATTAGCGCCAGCCTGATCGGCACCTGGCTGCATTCGCTCAAGACCAACAACGAAGTCTCGCAGGAATATAACTGCTCTGGCTTCTACGGTTTGCAGTGCGGCACGCCGAACCCGAAGTGGCGTCACACCGCTCGCCTGAACTTCAACATGGCGAACGGTCTGGGTGTCCAGCTGCAGTGGCGTTACTTCTCGAAGGTCGACATCGATCTGTCGAGCAGCAACCCGTCGCTGAACGGCACCTTCTCGCCGGTCAACGCGAAGATCCCGTCGCAGAGCTACTTCGATCTGTCGTTCAGCGCCAAGATGTCGGATCACTACACGTTCCGTCTCGGCGTGAACAACATCCTCGATCGCGATCCGCCGATCGTCGGCTCGAACGGCTCGAGCTCGGAGATCAACGCCTGCCCGAGCGTGTTCTGCAACGGCAACACCTTCCCGAACGTCTATGACGCGCTCGGCCGGTACATCTTCGCCGGTGTCACGCTGGACTTCTGATAAGGTTTACGCATAACTTCCACGGGGTTGGTGGCACCTGCCGCCAACCCCTTTTTTTGCCGATGCCGGAAGCCATGAATCCGCAAGTCCGTCCCCGTGCGCGAAAGGACCCGGTGTGACCGAGAGCGTCCTTGCGCCGCCTCCGCTGTCCGATCGCGACAAGGATCGCATCCGAGAGGTTCATGCCTCGTTGACGGGCGGCGATATCCGCCATGCTGGATCGCTCGCCCTGATGGCCTTGCGGGACGGTATCGAGCACCCTCTGGTCCTCGATCTTGCGGCCGGGCGGCTGGAAGAGGAGGGCAAGCCCGACGAAGCGCTCGTTTTGCTCCTGCGCGCGAAGCAGTTGGCGCCGCGAGCACCGGGCATACTCAACGCGCTGGGGCTGTGCCTCCAGCGGCTCGATCGTCACGAGGAGGCTGCCGAGGAGTTTGGCGCGGCGCTGGCCGCCGTGCCGGATTTTCCCCAGGCCCGCGCCAATCGCGGTGTGGCGCTGACGGCGCAGTCGCGCTTGGTCGAGGCGCGGCAGGATTTCGAGGCGACGCTGGCAATCCAGCCCGACAATCTCGTTGCGCTCAACGGCTTGGCCGGGCTGGCCGCGCGTCGTGGAGCGCCCGCAGAAGCCCGAGCGCTGGCGGAGCGGGTGCTCATGCGCGAGCCGAATTTCCCGGGCGCCATTCTGGCGATCGCCGACGCCGACATTGCGGAAGGCCGAGCGAGCGACGGCATCACCCGCCTCACACGGCTGCTGTCGGACAAGAGCGCTTCGCCGATCGACCGTGCGTTGGCCCAAGGTCTGCTCGGTGACGCGCTCGATGCGCTTGGCCGTGCCGCGGATGCCTTCACTGCATACCGCCAGGCCGGTGAGCAGTTCCGGACCATCTACGCGGATCGCTTCGCGGGCGCCGAGACGCCCCAGACCTTCATTCGCGCGCTGCGCGATCAATTATCGAGCGGGAGCGTGGCACGGGCGAAGTCGAATGCGGCGACGGGCCCGGCCCGACGTCACATATTCCTTGTCGGCTTTCCGCGATCGGGCACGACGCTGCTGGAGCAGGTGTTGGAGCAGCATCCCGATGTCGTCACCCTGGCCGAAAAGGAATGCCTTATAGACAGCATCCGGATCGCCACAGAGGGAGCCGGCCGATTCGCAGCCTTCAGCCAGCAGGCCGAGATCGAGATCGACGGCTTCCGGCAGGCCTATTGGCGGCGCGTCGGCGAAAGTGTACAGGTAACGGGTCAGGTGTTTGTCGACAAGCACCCTTTCCACAGCTTCAAGCTTCCTTTGATCGCCCGGCTTTTCCCGGAGGCCCGCATCATCTTCGCGCAGCGCGACCCGCGCGATGTGGTGCTGAGTTGCTTCCGTCACCGTTTCCGGATGAGCGGGCCAACGTTTCAGTTCCTCACCCTGCTGGGCACCGCGTCGCTCTACGCCGAAACGATGGAACTGATAGAAGCGACCGCCTCTGTCTTTTCGCCACCCATGCTGCGCTGCCGGCTCGAGGATTTGATCGCGGACTTCGAGGGACGGACGCGGGCCCTGTGCGATTGGCTCTCGATCCGCTGGACGGCTGAGCTCGCCCGGTTCGCCGAAAAGGTCGGCGAACGCGGCGTCTTCACGCCCAGCGCGGCGCAACTCGCCGGCGGCTTGTCGGATCGCGGCGTAGCGCGGTGGCAGGCGTATGAGGCGGGCCTGGCCCCTGTGATGCCGCTTCTCGATCCATGGGTGAAGCGCTTCGGCTATGCGTGAGGCTTGTCTGTCGCCGCCCGGCCGCGCATCCACGCGGAGCGCCGCCTGATGGAGGCCACGGCGGCGACGCTGGCGCGCGATGCCGATGCGGCCGCGGCGGTGGGAGATGCTCCGCGCGCGCGCGCCTTGCTCGAGCGGTTGGTAGCTATGATGCCGGCCGATAACACCCATTGGCTAAAGCTGGCCGGCATGTGTCGTGCGATGGGCGATTCGGAGGCCGCGATGCGGGCGGTGCGCGGCGCTCTTGCAGCCGCGCCCCTCGATTTCACGGCGCTCCTGCTTCACGCGAGCTTACTTGATCGCGCCGGTGATCCGGAGGCGGACATGGCATTCGATCGGGCACTTGCTCAGCGCCCATCCGGTGCGCTGCCGCCGCCGATGGCGGCAATGGCGCAGCATGCCGAGAGCCGTCGACAGGCCTATCTCGATCGGCGCGGAGTCCGCTTGCTACAGGCGACCGCATCCGTCGAGGCGAGGCTGGATCCTGACGAACGGCGGCGGCTGGCGCGCTTTCGCAGCAACGTGCTCCGGCAGACCCGGCCCTATCATTCCGAACCGACCCATTTCCACTATCCCGGGCTCGTTGAACGGGAATTTCACGATCGCCAGGATTTTCCGTGGTTGGCCGCGCTGGAGGCGGCCACGGAGGCAATCCGCGAGGAATTCCAAGCCGTGGCCACGGCCGAGCGCGCGCAGCTCGTGCCTTATATTCAATATGCGGACCACGAGCCGTTGCAGCAATGGCGCGCGCTGAACCACAATCGCGACTGGACGGCTATCCACCTGATCCAGAACGGCGAAGTCATCGACGCCAACGCGCGCCATTGCCCGCGCACCGTGAATCTGCTCCGCACGCTGCCGCAACCGCACATTGCGGGATGTTCGCCAAACGCGATGTTCTCCCTGCTTGCCCCGAAAGTCACGATCCCGCCGCACACTGGTGTTGCCAATACCCGGCTGGTCTGCCACCTGCCCCTCATCGTGCCCGACGGATGCTGGTTCCGTGTCGGCGCCGAAACGCGCGAGTGGCATGTCGGGCAGGCGTTCGTTTTCGACGATACGATCGAGCACGAGGCCTGCAATCCCACCGACCAGCTGCGCGTGGTCCTAATCGTCGACGTGTGGCATCCTGGCCTCCGTTCCGGCGAGCGGCACGCGGTGCAAAGCGTCATGGAAGCGGAAGTGATCGGGGCGACGCGCGGGCTTTGAGCATCCAACCTCTTCTAGAATATGTCCGGCGTGCACCGGGAGACCGGGCGTCGGTCATACGCCTCGCCGAGGCGGCGCTGGATGGCGGGCGCGAGGACGAAGCGCTCTCCGCCGTGCTCGAGGGCGCACGCCGGGCGCCTCGCGACCCGCGCCTCTGGCAATGGGTCGGCCTGCTGCATCGCGGCCTTGACGATCGCGAGGCCGCAATCGAGGCCCTCTCGCGTGCGGCCGAACTGGCGCCGAGGGATGCCAGCATCGCTCACGGCCGCGCAAGGACCACGATGGAGGCGGGGCGTCCGGCCGTTGCCCTGTTTGAGGAGGCGCGCCGGCTTGCGCCGCTGGATGGCACCGTGCTGCTGGGATTGGCAGCGGCGCGCCTCGGCGAAGGAGATGCCGCCAGCGCCGAGGCACTGCTGGATTCATTGCTGACCGAGAATCCGGGGTGGCTGCCCGGTCATCACGATCTCTCGCAGCTGCGCTGGATGATGGGGGACTTGGACGGTTTCACGGCTTCGTTTGAACGCGCGTTGGAGGCTGCGCCCGGCGACGTCGCGCTGTGGCAGGCCTATCTCATCGCGCTGATCCACGCCGAGCGCTTCGAACAGGCCATGAGCGTCATCGCCCGTGCGCGGCGCCGCGTCGGTAATGCGCCGTTCCTCGATGCCAACGAGGCGACGATACATTCGGAAGTCGGTCGCGTCGCTGCTGCCGATGCCTGCTTCACGCGACTGTCCGGCATTCGCGATGTGACGCTCGCCGGCCGATCGATCCGGCATCGTATGCGGACGGGGCGGATCGAGCTTGCAGCGGCGGAGATCGAGACTTGGCTTGATACGCCCGAGGGTGGCCTGATCTGGCCCTATGCGGGGACTGCATGGCGCCTGCTGGGCGATCCACGGTGGAATTGGCTGGAGGGCGATCCCGCGCTGATCGGCGTGATCGATCTCGCCGATCAGCTGCCTTCTCTGGATCGGCTCGCGGAAACGCTTCGGGGATTGCACCGTTCACGCCATCAGCACCTCGACCAATCGGTGCGAAACGGTACCCAGACCGACGGTGCGTTGCTGTCGCGGATCGAACCCGAAATCCGTCAGCTGCGCGCCGCGATCGTGCAGGCTGTGGCCGACTATGTCGGCCGCCTGCCGGAGCAGGATCCGCGCCACCCGACGCTGCGTGCCCGGCGCGACAGGCCTGCGCGGTTCGCCGGTTCGTGGTCGGTCCGACTGAAAGGTGCCGGTTATCACGCCAATCATTTCCATTCTGCCGGTTGGCTGAGTTCGGCGCTCTACGTGGCGCTGCCAGACCGGAACGATGATCCGGCGGATGCTGGCTTTTTGAGGCTCGGCGAGCCGCAGGCGGAACTCGGCCTTGATTGTCCGCCGGTGCGGAGCGTCGAGCCAAAACCGGGCCGGCTGGTGCTGTTTCCTTCGACCATGTGGCACGGTACCGTTCCCTTCTCCGCGGGCGAGCGTCTCACGGTCGCCTTCGATGTCCTCCAGCCAACGTAGATCGTCATGACCGTCACCCTCGACTCCGTTCTCGCCAAGGCTTTCGAGCACTTCCTTGCCGGTGACCGTTCGGGTGCCCTTTCGGCGGCCGAGGCCGCCCTTGCGGCGCATCCCCAAAGCATCGAAATTCATGGTTTCATCGGCATGCTGCTTTGTCAGCAGGGCGACACCGCAGGTGGCATCCCCCATTTGCGCAAAGCGCTCGATCGTTGGCCGGACGACGTCGGGACGCGCGTTAATCTGGCAACGGCACTGGCCGCGACGGGTGTTATCGACGAGGTCGTGTCTTTATGCGCGGCCGGCCCCGCGCAAGATGCGCGGCTGCGTCGCCTGATGGGCTACGCCTTGCAACAGCGCGGCGCGTTGAGCGAAGCGGCGGCGTCCTACGAGGCTGTCGTTGCGCAGGTGCGCAACGATTTTGAGACATGGAACAATCTCGGCAACGTCCGAACCGAGCTGGGCGACGTCGAGGGCGCCATCGAAGCCTATGAATGGGCGCTCACCTACCGGCCGGACATGGCCGTCCTCTACGTCAATCTTTCCAAGTCGCTGGCGCGCGCGGATCGACGCGAGGATCGGCTGAAGGTGATGCGCGAGGGCGTCAAATATGCATCTGACATGCCCGATATTCAGCTCGAACTCGGCCTCGCTGAGGCTGCGATGCAGGATTTTCCGGCCGCCGAGCGAGCTTATCGTACGGCGATCCGAATCGCTCCGACCTCCGTTGCCGCCTATGTCGAACTCGGCCTGCTGCTGGAGAATCTCAATCGTATCGAGGATCTCGCGGCGTTGATCAAAGAGGGGCGCGATAACGGCGTCGCCGGAGACGAGATCGATTTTGTGCGCGCCTGGTTGCTGCGCCGCGAGGGCCGGTTGGAAGAGGCCCTGCGCGTCGCCGAGCGCGTGCCGGAATCGATCGATCCGGTGCGGCGTTATCAGTTGCTCGCCGACCTGGCCGATCGCACGGGCGATGCGGATCGCGCCTTCACGGCATATGAGGCGATGAACCGGGCGGCGGCCGATGCCCTCCCCGTGCCGGCGGGGGAAACCGACTATAGCGACGATGTCGCGGCTGTCAGCGGCACGATAACGCCTGCCAAGATCGCTAGGTGGCAGCCCCTCAACATCGACGCCGCCCCACCGTCCCCCGTGATCCTGGCGGGCTTTCCTCGATCGGGCACGACGCTGCTCGACACGCTGCTGATGGGCAATCCGGCGCTCCACGTGACCGAGGAACTGCCGATGATGCGTCAGCCCGAAGTATTGCTGGGTGATGCCGAGCGCATCGCCAGTATCGATACGGAAGAGGCCAATCGGTTGCGTCACCGCTATTTCGAGGCGCTGGAGCACGTCGCGCCACCGCCGCGCGACGGGCTTGTCGTGGTCGACAAATACCCGCTGCATCTCGCTAGGGCGCCTCTCATCCACCGGTTGTTCCCTGACGCGAAGTTCATTCTCGTCGAACGGCATCCCTGCGATGTGGTGTTGAGTTGCTTCATGGCCAACTTTCAACTCAACCGCGCAATGCGGCACATGGGGACGCTGGAAAGCGCGGCGCGGCTCTACGACATGGTATTCGAGTCCTGGACGAAAGCGCGCGCCCTGCTGCCGCTCGACGTGCATGTCGTGCGTTACGAACGGATGGTTGAGGATCTGGAAGACGAGATGCGGTCGCTGATTGCGTTTCTGGGTCTCCCCTGGAACGATGCGGTGCTGGATAACCGGACCAGCGCCTCGCGACGCCCACATATCCGCACGGCGAGCTACTCTCAGGTCACCGAGCCGATCTACAGCCGCGCCGCAGGCCGGTGGGAGCGGTATCGGGTGCACATGGAACCGGTGCTGCCCATCCTCGCGCCTTGGGCGGAGAGGATGGGATATAGCATGTGACAGTCACGCGACCGCAAGCTTCAGCGCGCCGTCGCCCTCGTCGACGTTGACCATCGACCCGTCGGGCACCTCGCCCTGCAGGATCATTTCGGCGAGCGGATCCTGCAGATAGCGCTGTACCGCGCGCTTCAGCGGCCGCGCGCCATAGACCGGATCGTAGCCGACCCGGCCCAGCCATGCCCGCGCAGCATCCGTCAGCCTGAGCGCGATCTTGCGGTCGCGCAGCAGCTTCTGGATGCGCGCCACCTGGATGTCGACGATCGGCGCCATGTGGCCCGCGCCCAACCGGTGGAAGAGGATGATCTCATCTAGGCGGTTGAGGAATTCGGGGCGGAAGTGCGCGCGCACCACCTCCATCACCGCACCTTCCGCATCCTTGACCGGCTGGTCCTCGCCCAGTGAGGCAAGGAACTGCGAGCCGAGGTTCGAGGTGAGAATGATGAGCGTGTTGGTGAAGTCCACCGTGCGGCCCTGGCCGTCGGTGAGCCGCCCGTCGTCGAGCACCTGGAGCAGGACGTTGAACACGTCCGGATGCGCCTTCTCCACCTCGTCGAACAGCACGACCTGATAGGGCCTGCGCCGCACCGCCTCGGTGAGCACGCCGCCCTCGTCATAGCCGACATAGCCCGGAGGCGCGCCGATCAGCCGGGCGACCGAATGCTTCTCCATGAACTCGGACATGTCGAGGCGGACCATCGCGCTGTCGTCGTCGAACAGGAAGCCGGCGAGCGCGCGGGTCAGTTCGGTCTTGCCGACGCCGGTCGGGCCGAGGAACAGGAAGCTGCCGAGCGGCCGGTTCGGGTCCTGCAACCCGGCGCGCGCGCGGCGGACGGCGCGGCTGACCGCGACCACCGCCTCGGACTGGCCGATGACGCGCTTGCCGATCGTCTCCTCCATCTTGAGGAGCTTCTCGCGCTCGCCCTCCAGCATGCGGTCGACCGGGATGCCGGTCCAGCGGCCGACCACGGCGGCGATGTCCTCGCTGGTCACCTCCTCGCGCAGCATAGCGCCGGCGGACGCCTGTTCGACGTCGGCCAATTGCTTCTCGAGGCCGGGGATCACGCCGTAGGAAAGCTCGCCCGCCTTGCCGAGATCGCCCGAACGCTGCGCCTGCTCCAGCTGGAGCTTCGCCGCATCTAGCTGTTCCTTGATCTTGGCCTGGCCCGCGATCTTCTCCTTCTCGGCCTGCCAGCGCTGGGTGAGCGCGGCGGATTCCTCCTCCAGCCGGGCGAGATCATATTCGAGACTGCCAAGCCGGTCGGCGCTCGCCTTGTCGGTCTCCTTCTTCAGCGCCTCGCGCTCGATCTTGAGGCGGATGATGCGGCGATCGAGGCTCTCGATCTCCTCGGGCTTGGATTCGACCTCCATGCGCAGGCGCGAGGCGGCCTCGTCCATCAGGTCGATCGCCTTGTCGGGCAGGAAGCGATCCGTGATGTAGCGGTTGCTGAGCGTCGCGGCCGAGACGAGCGCCCCGTCGGTGATGCGCACGCCGTGATGCAACTCGTATTTGTCCTTGAGGCCGCGCAGGATCGAGATCGTGTCCTCGACCGTCGGCTCGCCGACGAACACCGGCTGGAAGCGCCGCTGCAGCGCCGGGTCCTTCTCGACATATTTGCGATATTCGTCGAGCGTGGTCGCGCCGATGCAGTGCAGTTCGCCCCGCGCGAGCGCCGGCTTGAGCAAATTGCCTGCGTCCATGGCGCCCTCGGACTTGCCGGCGCCGATCAGCGTGTGCATCTCGTCGATGAACAGGATGATGTGGCCGTCGGCCTGCTTCACCTCGTCGAGCACGCCCTTCAGACGCTCCTCGAATTCGCCGCGATATTTGGCGCCCGCGATAAGCGCGCCCATGTCGAGCGCCATCAGCTGGCGGTCGCGGAGAGTGTCGGGCACGTCGCCATTGGCGATGCGAAGGGCGAGCCCTTCCGCGATGGCTGTTTTACCGACACCCGGATCGCCAATGAGGACGGGGTTGTTCTTGGTGCGCCGGGCGAGGATCTGGATGGTGCGGCGGATCTCCTCGTCGCGGCCGATCACCGGATCGAGCTTGCCGTCGCGTGCGGCGGCGGTGAGGTCGCGCGCGAACTTCTTGAGCGCGTCGTAGCGGTCCTCGGCGGATTGGGTGTCGGCGGTGCGCCCGCCGCGCAGCTCGTTGATCGCGGCGTTGAGGGTGTCGGGCTTCACGCCGGCCGCGGCGAGCGCCTTGCCGGCGGCCGTCGTGGTCGCCAGCGCGCAGGCGAGTAGCAGCCGCTCGACGGTGACGAAGCTGTCGCCCGCCTTCCTGGCGATCTGCTCGGCGGAATCGAGCAGGCGAATCGCATCGTTATCGAGGCCGGGTGCCGCTTGCGCACCACTGCCCGAGACGGCCGGAATCCTGGCCAACGCCGCATCGGTGTCACGCAGCGCGACCTGCGCCGATCCGCCGGCCTTGGCGATCAGGCCCGAGGCCATGCCCTGCTCGTCCTCCAGCAGGGCCTTCAGGATATGCTCGGGCGCGATGCGCTGGTGGTTCATGCGGATCGCGACGGTCTGCGCGGATTGCAGGAAACCCTTCGCGCGATCGGTGAATTTTTCGAGGTCCATGAAACTCCCCTGGGAACTGTCCGGCGCGATATGGTGTGACTTATTTACAACACAAGGGTCATCCGCCCATTTCCTGCTTCTCGATCCGCGCGAGCAGCAGATCGACCTTCTCGTGCAGCCGCATGATCTCCAGCTCGGCGCGCAGATTGACCTCGTAATCGTGGCTCGCCGCCACCCGGTCGCGGTCGCCCTGGCGGTTCTGGCTCATCATGATCACCGGCGCCTGGATGGCGGCCAGCATCGAGAGCATCAGGTTGAGGAAGATATAGGGGTAGGGATCGAACGCCCGGTTCCAGTGGGCGAGGATGTCGCTGTTGAGCAGCATCCAGCCGAACAGGATCACGCCGAAGCTGATGATGAAGCCCCACGATCCGCCGACTGCCGCGACGCGATCAGCCAGCCGATCTCCGAAAGTCGCCTCCGCCTCCTCGATATCGGCCGCGTCGCGACTGATCGGTGCGCGTTCCTTGAAGGTTTCGAGGACCTTGCGCTCCTCGGGATCGAGATGGTGTGGGTCCTTGCGGAGATAGCGCAGCGCGAGCTCGGGCAAGGTAAGATGGACGCGAAGGGCCATGGGCGACTCCTGAAATGATGGCGCCGAGTGGTGCGCCAATTGCCGGCTGGCGCCAAGCGCGTGCGGCATTATGGTTGTGTCACGTTTCCTTCGAGGTCCTGTCCTGATGCGTCTCGCGATTCCCGCGCTTCTTTTCGCTTCCGCTTTGTCGCCACTCTCGGCCGCACCGCCCTCCACCAAGCCCGCGCCGCTCTCGGTCCTCGCCGACCAGGTGAAGCTGCCCTACGAGCAGTTCACGCTCGCCAACGGCCTGCGCGTCGTGGTGTCGACTGATCGCAAGGCGCCGGTGGTGGGCGTCTCGGTCTGGTATCATGCCGGTTCCAAGGACGAGCCTGCCGGCAAGACCGGCTTCGCGCACCTGTTCGAGCACCTGATGTTCAACGGATCGGAGAATGCGCCGGGCGACTTCTTCAAGCCGCTCGAGAGCGTAGGTGCCACCGATTACAACGGCACCACCAGCTTCGATCGCACCAATTTCTTCGAGACGGTGCCGACCGGGGCGCTGCCGCTGGCACTGTTCCTCGAAAGCGATCGCATGGGCCACCTGCTCGGTGCGGTCGGGCAGGAGACGCTCGATCGCCAGCGCGGCGTCGTCCAGAACGAGAAGCGGCAGGACGACAACCAGCCCTACGGCCTCGTCCAATATGCCGAGCAGCAGGCGCTGTTCCCGGATGGACACCCGTATCAGCACACCACCATCGGTTCGATGGCGGACCTCGATCATGCCAGCCTAGCCGACGTGCGCGAGTGGTTCCGTGGGCATTATGGTCCGAACAATGCGGTGCTGGTGCTGAGCGGCGACATCGATGCCGCCACCGCCAGGCCGCTGGTCGAGAAGTATTTCGGTGACATTCCTCGCGGCCCGCAGCCGTTGCCCACCATGGCCTCCGTGCCGACGCTCAAGGCGCGCAAGGACGAGACGATCCACGATCAGGTCGCCACCACGCGGCTCTATCGCCAATGGGCGGTTCCGGGGCTGACCGATCCCGATTCTGTGCCGCTCGACATCGCCGCCTCGGTGCTGGGCGGCCTCGCCAGTTCGCGGCTCGACAATGCTCTGGTGCGCAAGGAGCACCTGGCTGTCTCGGTCAGCGCGAACGTCGAGCCGATGGAGCGGGTCGGTGAGTTCGAGGTCCAGGTGGACGTCCGCCCTGGCGTCGATCCCAAGCTGGTCGGCCAGCGGCTCGATGCCATCATCGCCGATCTGATCGCCACCGGGCCGACCGCCGATGAGATTCAGCGCGCGGTGACGCAGGAGATTGCCGGGCGCATCTTCGGGCTGGAGAAGGTCGGCGGCTTCTCGGGTCGTGCGGCGGTGCTGGCGCAGGGCGCGGTCTATGCCAACGATCCCGGCTTCTACGAGAAGCAGTTGAAGCAATATGCCAATGAGACGCCCGCCAGCGTGAAGGCGGCGCTCCAGAAGTGGCTGACCCGCCCGGTCTATGCACTGACCGTCGCGCCGGGCGCGCGCGCGCCCTATGAGGAGGCGAAGGCCGTGCAGGAGGCCGAGAAGCCGATCCACGGCGCGACGGAGGTCGCCGCCAGTGGCGCGGCGCCCGCCACCGGGCCGAAGCGCATCGCGCCGCCGGTCGGCGACATCGCGGCGCTCACCTACCCCGCGATCGCCCGCGCCACGCTCTCCAACGGCTTGAAGCTGGTCTATGCCCAGCGCACCGGTCTGCCGCTCACCCGCCTCGCCATCACGTTCGACGGCGGCTTCGCGGCCGATCCCAAGGGAAAGCTCGGCACCGCGACTTTGATGTTGAGCCTGCTCGACGAAGGCACGCCGACGCGTGGATCGGCCGATATCGCGTCCGAGCAGGAACATCTCGGCTCGCGCATCGCGGCGGGCGGATCGATGGACCGGTCCGAGATCGATCTTGCCGTGCTCACCCCCAATCTCGCTCCGGGCATGGACCTGCTCGCCGACGTGACCTTGCATCCGACCTTCGCCGAGATCGATCGCGTGCGCGGCGAGCAGCTGGCGGGCATAGAATCGGAAATGTCCGATCCGGAAGGGCTCGCCTCGCGCACGTTGCCGGGCCTGATCTACGGGCCGGGGCATCCCTATGGCGTGCCGGCGAGCGGATCGGGCGATCCGGCGGCGGTGACGAAGCTCACCAAGGCCGATCTGGTGGCGTTCAAGGACAGGTGGCTGCGCCCGTCCGACACCAGCATCTTCATCGTCTCCGATCTGCCGCTTGGCGTCCTCCGGTCGATGCTGGAAAGCCGCTTCGGCGCTTGGAAGAACATCGGCCCTGCGGGGGCGGCATCGACGGATTCGCCGCTGCCCGCGCCGAAGCCGCGTATCGTGCTGCTCGATAGGCCGGGCTCGCCGCAATCGGTGATCCAGGCGGGCGAGGTGCTCGGCGCCAATGGCACGGACGAGCTGCTGCCGCTGATCGCCGCCAACGACGCGCTGGGCGGCAGCTTCCTCTCGCGCCTCAACATGGACATTCGCGAGACCAAGGCCTGGTCCTACGGCGTGCAGGCCGGCATCTCGCGTTATGCCGGGCGTGTGCCGTATCTGATCTCCGCGCCGGTGCAGACGGACAAGACGGGCGCGTCGATCCAGGCGATGCTGGGCGACATCAAGGCATTTCTGACCACCCAGCCGCTCACCGATACCGAGCGCGAGCGCACCGTCGAGCGCAATATCCGCCAGCTGCCCGGCAGCTTCGAGACCGGTACCGAACTGCTCGATGCGATGCAGCGCAACGACCTCCTCCGGCGCCCGGACGATTATTACACGCACATCGCCGACAAGTATCGCGCGCTGACCACGGATGAGCTCAACACGGTGGCGCGGCGCGACATCCGACCGAACGATCTGGTGTGGGTGGTGGTCGGCGACGCCGCCAAGGTGAAACCGCAGCTCGATACGCTGGGGCTGCCGGTGGAGGTGGTCAAGGCACCCGCCGCGCAGTAATGGTGAAGCGTATTACGTAATGGGAAAGGATCGCATGATGGCAGCAATCGATGGTCAGTGGGACAGCGTGGCGCAGTCGCCGATGGGCGAGCAGAAGTCCGTGCTGACGCTTACCAGCAAGGACGACGGCAGCTTTGCCGGCACCAATAGCGGCCCGCTCGGATCGATGGATGTGACCGATGGGCAGGTGACCGGTGATCTGGTGACGGCGAAGATGCAGCTGACCGTGCCTTTCCCGATGACGCTGACTATCGAGGGTCGGCTCGACGGCGACACGATCGAGGGCACGATCGACACCGGCGCCTTCGGCAAATTCCCGATGACCGCGACGCGGAAGGCCTGATCTAGCGCGTTACCCGCGTGACGTGGCCCATCTTGCGGCCGGGGCGCACGCTCTTGCCGTAGAGATGGAGATGGGCGTCGCGTTCGGCGAGGATGGCGGGCCAGCGCTCGGCCTCCTCGCCGATCAGGTTTTCCATCTCGACATGCGAACCCATCAGCGAGGTCGATCCCAACGGCAGGCCGCAGATCGCGCGGATGTGGTTCTCGAACTGCGAGGTGGTGGCGCCCTCGATCGTCCAGTGGCCGCTGTTGTGCACGCGCGGTGCCATCTCGTTGAAGATCGGGCCGTCAGCGCCAGCGAACCATTCCACCGCCAGCACGCCGACATAATCGAGCGCGTCCGCCAGCCGCTTGCTGAGCGTCACCGCATCTGCCACCTGCTCCGCGACCTGCCCCTGTGGCGGCACGGTGGAGAGCGCGAGGACGCCGTTGCTGTGTACGTTGGTCGGCACGTCCCACGCCACGCTCTCGCCATTGGGCGCGCGGGCGAGCAGCACCGAATATTCGACGTCGAAGCGCACGAAGCCTTCCAGCACCGCCGGCTGGCCGCCGATCGTCTGCCACGCTGCCTCGATGTCGTCGGGCGAGCAGAGCCGGGCCTGGCCTTTGCCGTCATAGCCGAAACGGCGGGTCTTCAGGATCGCGGGCGTGCCGATGCCGGCGACTGCGTCGCGCAACTCGTCGAGCGTGTTGACCGCCGTCCACGGCGCGGTCGGAATGTCGTGGCGGCCGGCGAAACCCTTTTCCAGGGCGCGATCCTGCGCGATGCGCAATGCCTCGACGCTCGGGTGGAAGGGGCGCAGGCCCTCGGTCGCGGCCAGTGCCTCGACCGGCAGGTTCTCGAACTCGTAGGTGACGACGTGGCAGGACTCGGCGAAGCGCTTCAGCGCCCCGGCGTCTTCGTAATCGCCCTGCGTCCACTCGGCGCAGACCTCGCCCGCCGGGCCGGTCGCCTCGGGCGCGTAGACGTGGCTGCGATAGCCGATCTGCGCCGCCGCGACCGCCAGCATCCGGCCGAGCTGGCCGCCCCCGATGATGCCGATGGTCGATCCGGGCGGGATGATCATTCGGGTGCTTCATCCACCGATTGGGTCTGCTTCGCCCGCCAGTCTGCGAGGCGCTCCGCCAGCGCCTCGTCGTGCGTGGCCAGGATCGCGGCGGCGAGCAGCCCGGCGTTGATCGCCCCCGCCTTGCCGATCGCCAGCGTGCCGACGGGGATGCCGCCCGGCATCTGGACGATCGAGAGCAGCGAATCCATGCCGGAGAGCGCCTTGGATTCCACGGGCACGCCGAGCACCGGAAGCGGCGTCATTGAGGCGCACATGCCGGGCAGGTGGGCCGCGCCGCCGGCGCCAGCGATCACCACCTTGAGCCCGCGATCCTTCGCGCTCTTCGCATAATCGTACAGCCGCTCGGGCGTGCGATGCGCCGAAACCACCTTCGTCTCGTGCGGCACGCCGAGCGCCGCCAGCGTCTCGGCGGCGTGACGCATCGTCTCCCAGTCGGAACGGCTGCCCATAATAATGCCAACGATCGGCTGGTCGGTCATGCGGCCTGCCCGGAGCGAGGGTTTGAAGGAAGCGGGGTGCTTAGCGGCGGGTATGCGCGATGGCAACGCAAACCCGCCAAAAATCCGGCTATTCCTCACCGTTCGTGCTGAGGAGCCGCTGAGCCTGTCGAAGCGGCGTCTCGAAGCATGTTGCGCGTGGGCGCCCTTCGAGACGGGCCTTCGACTTCGCTGCGCTCGCTCAGTCCCTCCTCAGGGCGAACGGCGTTGGGGTTTATCGTTCGCTCAGATAATAGCGATCCATCGGCTTCAGAGCATGATCGAGCTCGTAAACGATCGGCTGGCCGGTCGGGATCTCGATGTCGATGATCTCCTGATCCGAGATGCCGGAAAGATGCTTCACCAGCGCGCGCAGCGAATTGCCGTGGGCGGAGATCGCCACACGCTTGCCCGCCGTCAGCACCGGCGCGATCCGGCTCTCCCAATAAGGCAGCACGCGCGCGATCGTGTCCTTCAGGCTTTCGGTATTGGGGATCGGGATGCCGTCGTAGCGGCGATCCTTCGACAGATCGAACTCGCTTCCGGCCTCCAGCGGCGGCGGCGGGATGTCGAAGCTGCGGCGCCAGATCTTCACCTGCTCGTCGCCATGCTTGGCCGCCGTCTCGGCCTTGTCGAGGCCGGTGAGGCCGCCATAGTGGCGCTCGTTCAGGTGCCAGTCCTTCTCCACTGGCAGCCAGAGGCGCCCCATCTCCTCCAGCGCGAGATTGAGCGTCTTGATCGCCCGGGTCTGGACGCTGGTGAAGCACTGGTCGAAGTCGAAGCCCTTTTCCGCCAACAGGCGCCCGGCGGCCTTCGCTTCCTCCACGCCCTTGTCGGTAAGGTTCACGTCCCACCAGCCGGTGAAGCGGTTCTCCAGGTTCCAGGCGGACTGGCCGTGGCGGATCAGGACGAGGCGGGGCATGGTTCCTCCCAAGGGCTGTTCGCCAACCGCGTAGCCGAGGCTCGGCGGTTCGTCATCCCCGCCGCTGCCGCGTCGCGCTAAAGATCGCCTATCACGTCGTGCAGCGCGGCGAGGCAGGCCTCGCCCAGCTTCTTGCTCCGCTCGGGCGACCAGCCGAATTCGGCGTCGGGCAGGTCGTCATTGTCCTTGAAGGGCATTTCCAGGGTCATCGCCACGCAGCCGAAGCGCTCGGCGAGCTGGTTGGTGGACATGGAGAGGTTGGCCCGACCCTTGCCCGCCACGGCATAACCCTTCGCCTTCTGGAAATCGGGCGTGCGGATGACCAGTGCGTCCTGATAGGCCTGATAGCCGCTCACCTGCGCGTCCTTGAGCGAGGGGATACCCTCGAAACCGGCGAGGAAGACGTAGGGGATCGCCTCGTCGCCATGCACGTCCATGGCGAAGTTCACCCCGGTCTTGTCCATCGCATTGCGGACGCACAGCACTTCGGGCGAGCGCTCCGGCGTCGGTTCGTGCCATTCGCGGTTGAGGTTCACGCCGACGGCGTTGGTGCGCAAGTGGCCGCGGAAGCTGCCGTCCGGGTTCATGTTGGGGACGATGTGGAAGGTGGCCTGCTTGCGCAGCGATCGTGCTATCGGATCGGCCGGATCGGTCAGGCATTCCAGCGCGCCTTCCATCCACCATTCGGCCATCGATTCGCCGGGATGCTGACGGGCATAGAGCCACACCTGCTTCGGACCCTCGCCCAGCGTTAGGCAATCCATCTCGCGGCCGTCCAGCGTCTGGCCGAGCGAAGCGAGGGTCACGCCGGGCCGGCCAGCGATGCGCGCCACCAGATTGTTGTGCCGCTCCATCGAGTAGGGCGCGAAATAGGCGAACCAGATCGCGTCGCCCGCTGCCTCGTGCGTGAAGCGGAGCATGCCGTCAGCATAGGAGGTGTCTGCCACCCGCCGCCATGTCACCCGGTCGTCGGACCAGCAGGCGTGGTAGCCTGGCCAGCCGCCCGGATAGGCCGACTGGCCGGCGTTGGTGATTTCGTAGGTCAGCCGCTTGCCGCGCACGCCGAGCGCGCGGAAGTGGAACCATTGATAGAAATCCGAATCCTCGTCGTGCGCGATCTCGAGCGTGATGCGATCGTCGAGGATTCCGGTCAGGCGGATGTTGCCGCTGTCGAAAGCGGCCGAAATGCGGATTGTCATTTCACCGAGATAGTCTGCCCCGACTGTCCCGGGAAGCCCGTGAACATCGCATGTGCCAGCTTGGCGACGGCGGCCTGCGGCGAGGCATCGGGCGAGGTGCCCTTGGCCTCGGTCATCGCGCGGCCTTCCCAGATGGCGGTGCCGTCCGAGCGGCGCTTGATCTGCACCTGCATGCGCGTGCCGACGAGGAAATGCTCTTGGTTGCCGATCGGCACGGTGGTGCCGACTCCGCCGCCGAAGCCTGAATGGCGCCCGAAACTCGCGCCGCCGATGCCGAAGCTGATCGAGGAGCCGCCGGCATTGTAATCGGGCCGCGTGCCGCGATCGACCAAGACGCTGACGGTCAGCTCGGACGAGCCGGGGCCTTCGGCGCGGGTGAAGCCGAGGTGGGTGAGCTCGCCCGCGACGATGTCGCTATAGGTGTTGAGCTCGATGCTGTCGGGGGCCATTGGCGAGCCCGGTCCGGCCGCCGGCATCGATTCGATCGAGAAGCTGCCCGGCGCGATCGGCTGGGTGAGGTGGAAGCGCGTCACCTGCACCGGATTGGCGGTTTCGCAGCCGGCCAGCGCCAGCGCGCCGCCGAGCGCGAGAGCAAGGCGGAGGGGGATTCGCGACTGGGTCATGGCAAGCCTCTCGAATGGCCGCGCGATCGGGACGGGCGCGGGCTTGGATACTGAAACGTCTCGACGATGTCTTTTGCTTCATTCGCCGCCGCTTTCCAACGGCTGAACGAGGGGACGGACCGCAGTCTCCCTTGACTCGCGTGGCGATCCTGCATAGGCGGGCGCCTCGTTTTTCAAGGGCGCACGCCCCGAACCGAAAGAAGCAGGGCGCCAGCCATGAAGATCCGTAACTCGCTCAAGTCGCTCAAGGGGCGTCATCGCGACAACCGCGTCATCCGTCGTCGCGGTCGCACCTACGTCATCAACAAGACGAACCGCCGCTTCAAGGCCCGTCAGGGCTGATTCGGGTGGCCGGCGTGCGAGCGCCGGCTCCTACCAGCGTCGTCTTCGATGTCGGCAACGTGCTTGTCGACTGGAACCCGCGCGCCTTCTTCGCGCGGCATGTCACCGACAGCGCGCGCCTCGATCGCCTGATGAGCGAGGTGCTGACGCTCGAATGGCACACCCAGCATGATGCCGGCCGCGACTTCGCCGATACCTCGGCGGAGCGGATCGCGCTGTATCCGGACGAGGCGGAGAATATCCGCCGCTGGGGTGCCGACTTCGGCGAGACGATCGGCGATCTGCTGCCCGGCATGGCCGATCTCGTCGCGGACCTCGATGCGGCCGGCGTGCCGCTCTATGCGATCACCAATTTCAGCCACGAATTCTGGCCGCCCTTCCGGGCGCGCGAGGCGGCTCTGTTCGATCGCTTCCGCGACGTGGTCGTCTCGGGCGAGGTGAAGCTGATCAAGCCCGATCCGGCGATCTACGGGCTGGCGCTGGAGCGCTTCGGGCTGGTCCCGGGCGAGGCGCTGTTCGTCGACGACCGCCAGGACAATGTCGAGGCGGGCGAGCGCGCCGGGCTGGTGGGGCACCGGTTTGTCGATGCTCCCGCTCTTCGCGCCGCTCTACGGGGCTACGACCTGATTTAGTCGTCGCTGGGCTTATAATTGCGGAGCTCGTCACCGCTCAGCCGGACGACGTGCAGCACGTTGGTCGACCCCGGCGTCCCGAACGGCACGCCGGCCATCAGCACCACCGAATCGCCTGCATTGGCGACGCGCGCGCGCAGCGCCATGCGCTTGGACTTCGCCACCATCTCCTCGAAGCTGCCAACGTCGCGCGTGTGTACCGCGTGCGCACCCCACAGCAGGCCGATCCGGCGGGCGGTGGCGAGCTTGGGGGTCAGCACCAGTAGCGGCACCGCCGGCCGCTCGCGCGCAATGCGCCGGGCCGTGCCGCCCGACGAGGTGAAACAGGTGATCGCCGAGGCCGACACCGTCTCGACGATCTCGGCCGCCGCCGACGACAGCGCATCCGCCGTGGTGCGATCGGGCAGGGTCTCGGTGAAGTGGATGCGCGCCTTGTAGGCGGCGTCGCCCTCCACCGATACGGCGATGCGATCCATCATCGACACGGCCTCTTCCGGCCAGTCGCCGGCGGCTGACTCGGCCGAGAGCATGATCGCGTCGGCGCCGTCGTAGATGGCGGTCGCGACGTCGGACACCTCGGCGCGGGTCGGCGAGGGCGACTTGATCATCGATTCGAGCATCTGCGTCGCCACCACCACCGGGCGGCCGAGCCGGCGCGCGGTCTCGACGATGCGCTTCTGGATCGGGGGCACCCGCTCGGGCGGCAGCTCGACGCCGAGATCGCCGCGCGCCACCATCACGCCGTCGGACAGTTCGATGATCTCGTCGAGCCGGTCGATCGCGGCGGGCTTCTCGATCTTGGAGAGCAAAGCCGCCTTGCCGCCGATCAGGCGGCGCGCCTCGGCGACGTCTTCGGGGCGCTGGACGAAGCTGATCGCGATCCAGTCGACATGATGCTCCAGCGCGAAGGCGAGATCCTTGCGGTCCTTCTCGGTCAGCGCGGGGAGCGGCACCACCACGTCGGGCACGTTGACGCCCTTGCGGTCCGAGATCGGGCCGCCGACCTCGACCAGCGTCTCGATCAGGTCGTGCGTGGCGGACTGTACACGCAGCACCAGCTTGCCGTCGTCGACCAGCAGGCGGGTGCCGGCCTCCAGCGCCTCGAAGATCTCGCGATGGGGGAGCGAGACGCGGGTCGCATCGCCCGGCTCGCCGGTGCGATCGAGGCGGAAGCTGTCGCCTTTCTTGAGCGTCACGATTCCGTCCGCGAAGGTCCCGACGCGCAGCTTCGGCCCCTGCAGGTCGGCGAGGATCGTGGTTGGGCGGTTGAGCTCCTTCTCCAGGGCGCGGATCGCCGCGATCGACTGGGCGTGATCCTCGTGCGTGCCGTGGCTCATGTTGACGCGGAAGGCGTCGGCGCCGGCGACGAACAGCTTGCGGATCATCTCGGGCGAGCGGCTGGCGGGGCCGAGCGTCGCGAGCACCCGGACCTTGCGGCGGCGGGGCGCAAACGCGCTGGTGCTGATCGTCATGAAGCTCTCCCGTTGGCGTCACCGGTTGCAGGGCCGGCGCGCGATGCCCATAGCCCTAGCAGTCTCCATGGCAACCGGAAATGACAGCGCTATGCAACTGGACGAAATCGACGACGAAATCGCCGCGAAAGTGTTCCGCCGGCTCGTTCTGCACCTGCGCCATCGCGACGATGCGCAGAATATCGACCTGATGGGCCTGGCCGGCTTCTGCCGCAACTGCCTGGGCGACTGGACGGCCGAGGCGTCCGGCGGGACGATCTCGAAGGACCAGGGCCGCGAAGCGGTCTATGGCATGCCCTATTCCGAGTGGAAGACGACGCACCAGACGGAGGCGACGCCCGAGCAGCTGGCGCGCATGGAAGAAAGTCTGAAGCTCAACCCTTCCGCTTGAGCAATAGGATTTCGTCCCTTATCCCGCGCCTTCTTATTCGAATCGGGAGCGGGACCCCCATGAGTGACGGCAACGTCGCAGCCGACCAGCTGCGCCTCTTCATCGAACGCATCGAGCGCCTCGAGGAGGAGAAGAAGGGCATGCAGGACGACATCAAGGACGTCTATCTGGAGGCCAAGTCGCAGGGTTACGATCCGAAGACGATGCGGGCCATCGTGCGCCTGCGCAAGATGGAGAAGAACGCCCGCGACGAGGCGGAGGCATTGCTCGAAACCTACAAGGCGGCGCTCGGCCTGAGCTGACGCCCCGGTTCCTCGGCGGGCGGGCTTGATCGTCAGGCCCGCCAAAGCCTAGAGACGCCGGAACGACAAGCAGACAGGACGATTTCGGCGATGGCCGGCCATTCCAAGTTCAAGAACATCATGCATCGCAAGGGTGCGCAGGATAAGAAGCGCTCCTCGCTCTTCTCCAAGCTCAGCCGCGAGATCACCGTGGCGGCGAAGATGGGCCTGCCCGATCCGGCGATGAATGCGCGCCTGCGCTCCGCCATCATCGCGGCGCGTGCGCAGTCGATGCCCAACGACAATATCAAGCGCTCGATCGACAAGGCGGCCGGCAACGACGGCGCCAATTACGAGGAAGTGCGCTACGAGGGCTTCGGCCCGGCGGGCGTGTCGCTGATCATCGAGACGCTGACCGACAACCGCAACCGCACCGCCACCAATGTGCGCACGATCGTCTCCAAGAATGGCGGCAATCTCGGCGCGTCCGGTTCGGTGAGCCACGGCTTCGATCGCTTGGGCTTGATCACCTATCCGGAAAGCGCGGGTGACGCCGACAAGGTGTTCGAGGCGGCGCTGGAAGCCGGCGCCGAGGATGTGGCGTCGGATGAGGGCCACGAAATCTGGTGCTCGATCGATTCGCTGCACGAGGTCGCCAAGGCGCTGGAGCCGGTGCTGGGCGAGGCCGAGGGCATCAAGCTGGCGTGGCGTCCGCAGACGCAGGTGGCGGTGACGTCCGAGGCGGACGCGGCGTTGCTGATGAAGCTGATCGACACGCTCGACGACGACGACGACGTCCAGACCGTCTGGGGCAATTACGATGTGCCGGATGACGTGATGGAGAAACTGGGCTGACCCACGGCCTCGCTCCCCATACTCCGTTCGTCCTGAGCCTAGTCGAAGGACGTGCGGCAGGCGAAGGTGTTTGGGGCACGCACTTCGACTTCGCTCAGTGCGAACGGGGGGCATTCGCGGCCGGCCTGCTGGCATGCTGATCCTCGGTCTTGATCCGGGCCTCGGCACCACCGGCTGGGGACTGATCAGGGCCGACGGCAATCGCTTGTCGCACGTCGCCAACGGCCAGATCCGCACCGACGCCTCGATGCCGCTGCCGCGCCGGCTGGCGCTGCTCCACGGCGCGATCGTCGAGGTGATCCGCGGCCACCAGCCGCAGGGCGCGGCGGTGGAGGAGGTGCTCGGCAACTCCAACGCGCAATCGACGCTCAAGCTCGGCCAGGCGCGCGGCATGGCGCTGCTGGCGGCGGCGCAGGCCGAGCTGGTGGTCGGCGAATATCATCCCAGCATCGTCAAGAAGGCGGTGGTCGGCACCGGTGGTGCTGCCAAGGAGCAGGTGCAGGCGATGGTCGCGCGGCTGCTGCCCGGCGTGAAGCTGACCGGCGCCGACGCGGCCGACGCGCTGGCGGTGGCGATCACCCACGCGCACCATCTTGCCTCTGCCAAGGCGATGCTGAGGAGGGCGGGATGATGATCGCACGGCTGACCGGCGTGCTGGCCGAGGCGGCGGGCGACCATGCCGTGATCGACGTGAACGGCGTCGGCTATCTCGTCCAGCTGTCGGGTAAGACGCTGGCGGCGCTCGGCGGCATCGGCGGACAAGTGAAGATCCTCACCGACATGCAGGTGCGCGAGGATGCGATCACGCTGTTCGGCTTCGGGTCGGTGGCGGAGCGCGACTGGTTCCGGCTGCTGACGCAGGTGCAGGGCGTCGGCGGCCGCGTGGCGCTGTCGATCCTGACGGTGCTGGCGCCCGACGAGCTTTCGCGCGCAGTGGCGTCGGGCGACAAGGCGATGGTGGCGCGCGCCAACGGCGTCGGCCCGAAGCTCGCGCTGCGCATCGTCACCGAGCTCAAGGACAAGGCGGGGCCGGCGCTCGGGCCGGCCGGCGGCGCGGCGGCGCCCACGGGCAGCGCCGGGGCCGACGCGCTCTCCGCGCTCGCCAATCTCGGCTTCCGCCCGGCCGAAGCCTCGGCGGCGGTTGGCGCGGCGGTCGAAGAACTGGGACCGGACGCGACGCTCGATGCGCTTGTCCGCCTCGCACTGCGCAAGGCGGCGAAGTGAGCCTGCTCGACGGCACCGCGGACGATTTGCGTGCGACCCTGGCGGGCTCTCCCGAAAAAGCGGCGGAGCTGTTGAAGGCGGGGGCCGAAGCCGGCCTCCCCGAAGCTCAGGCGGCCTATGGTCAAGCTCTGCTCGACGAGCGGGGCGTCGCCTCCGATGCGGTAGCGGCGCTCGGCTGGTTCCGCAGGGCGGCGGCGGCGGGCGACGCGATGGGCATGAATATGCTCGGGCGCTGCTTCGAGAAAGGTTGGGGCACTACCGAGGATCGCGCCGAGGCCACCTACTGGTATGCGCACGCGGCACAGGCAGGGCTCGACTGGGGCATGTACAATTACGGCAGCGCGCTGGCCCTGGGCGCGGGCGTGGAAAAAGACGAGGCCGCCGCGCTCGGCTGGTTCCAGCGGGCGGGCGCGATGGGGCACGCCAAATCGATCAATTTCGTCGGCATTTTCCATGAGGAGGGTCGCGTGACCCTCCGTGATCGCGCCAAGGCGGCGGAATGCTATCGCGTCGCGGCCGAGAGCGGCGATTATCGCGGCCAGTTCAACCACGCCCGGCTGCTCGCCGAGGATGGCCGGCTGGACGAGGCCGTGACGTGGATCGGGCGCGCCGCCGAAACCGCGCCGCCCGCCTTCGTGCAGCGCGTGAAGGCTTGGTGCGAGGCCGCGCCGGTGGCCGCACTCAACCTGACGGCGCGGGCGCTCTGACCGGCCTCAGCGCTGCCAGCCGGGGCCGCCCGGCGGGACCGGGCGCACGGAAGAGATCTTGTCGTCCATGTTGATCACGCGGGTGTCCGGCATCGAATGATCGACGATTTCGCAGCGGCCCTCGAACTTGTCGTCGACGCAGACCTGCCAGACGCCGCTGATGATGTGGATGGAGGAAATCTTGTCGTCCATGTCCTTGGTGCTGAGCTTGCGGACCTCATGATCGGCGTAGAAGCTGTGCCCCTGGAAGCCGGGTTTCGAATATAGCACCGCCGCTGGCGGGCGCTGGTCCGGGCCGCGATCGTCGCCCCAATGGCGGCGCGCCGGTGCGGGGCCGGCGGCGAGCAAGGCGAGCGTGGCGGCGGTCAGGATTAGCTTGGTCATGTCCCTCTCCCCTGTGACCCGCGCACATTGCGCCGCGGGTCCGATGCTGGCAAGCGGATGACGAAGGAGATGGTGATGCGATCGGTGTGGTTGATGGCGATCGTGATGCTGACAGGCGCGGCACCGCTGCGGGCCGATCCGCCCGAGCCGCGCTGCCTCGTGCCGTCGCGCGTCTGGGACAGCGCCGAGCCGATCACCGCCGTCAGAGCCGTTTCCGGCGTCCCGGTGGTGAGGCCGGGCGGGGGGGTGATGATCCGGTTGATCGACGCAGCCAAGGTCCGGTTCGCGGTTCCGCTCGGCAGGCCGGTCGTCGATGGCGACAAGGGCGGCCTCGTCATCATGAAGATCCCGGTACCCGGTACCTACCGGATCGCGCTCCAGCACAAGGCGTGGATAGACGTGATGCGGGGCGGCAAGGTTATCGCTTCGACCGCGCACGCGCACGGCGCTCCCTGCTCGGGCATCGCCAAGCAGGTCGATTTCGTCCTGCCTCGGGGTGTCTATACCCTCCAGCTTTCGGCGGCTGCCGACGAGACGATCGGCCTGTCCGTCACGGAGCAGCCCTGAGCCGTCTGGCGCGCGTGAAACGGAACGGCTAGGGAACATTCATGGCCGAACAGGATCGCCTCATCGCCGCCGAACGCAAGCTCGAGGATCTCGACGCCGCGCTGCGCCCGAAGACACTCGACGATTTCGTCGGCCAGAAGGCGGCCCGCGAAAATCTGCGCGTGTTCATCGGCGCCGCGAAGTCGCGCGGCGAGGCGATGGACCATGTGCTGTTCTTCGGTCCCCCCGGTCTCGGCAAGACGACGCTGGCGCAAATCGTCGCGCGAGAACTGGGGGTTGGATTTCGCGCCACGTCCGGCCCGGTGATCGCCAAGTCCGGCGATCTCGCGGCGCTGCTGACCAATCTGGAGGAGGGCGACGTCCTCTTCATCGACGAGATCCACCGCCTCCAGCCCGCCGTCGAGGAGGTGCTCTATCCGGCGATGGAGGATCGCGTGCTCGATCTGATGATCGGCGAGGGGCCGTCGGCGCGTTCGGTTCGCATCGAGCTGCCGCGCTTCACTCTGGTGGGCGCGACGACCAGGCAGGGGCTGCTCACCACGCCGCTGCGCGATCGCTTCGGCATCCCGATCCGCCTGCAATTCTACACGGTCGACGAGCTGGAGCATGTCGTCTCCCGCGCCGCGCGGCTGATGGCGATGGATCTTGCCCCCGACGGCGCCACCGAGGTCGCCCGTCGATCGCGGGGTACCCCGCGCATCGCCGGTCGCCTGCTGCGCCGCGTGCGGGATTTCGCGCATATGGCGGGCGATCTCACCGTCGGCAGGGAGGTCGCCGACGCCGCACTGACCCGGCTGGAGGTGGACAGGCTGGGCCTCGACGCGATGGACCGGCGCTACCTGCTGATGATCGCAGACATCTATCGCGGCGGCCCGGTCGGCGTCGAGACGATCGCTGCCGGCCTCTCCGAACCGCGCGATACCGTGGAGGAGGTGATCGAACCCTATCTCATCCAGCTCGGCTTGCTGGCGCGGACGTCGCGAGGGCGGTGCCTGACGGGGCGGGCGTGGACTCATCTCGGCCTGCCGATGCCAGCGGGTGCGCAAGAGGGGCTGTTCGACGGCGATCGCGGTTAGGCGGCGTTCCGCTTCGAAAAAATCAGCGCGCAGGCCACCGCGATGAGCATGAACCCCGCCGCGAGCGCGACCATCCCGTGGGGCACGTTCTTCAGGAAGATACGGTCGATCAGGAACGTCGCGACCAGCAGGTTGGCGAAGCCCCACAGCACATTCTCCAGCGCCGGGGACTTGCCCGTGCCGCGCGGCTTCGCCCAAGGCGTGTAGAACGCCTCGCCCTGCAGCCCCTTCAACAGGTGCGGCAGGGCGTTGCACAGGAACATCCCGGCGAAGAACAGCCCCAGATAGGCCATGGCGTAAGCTCCCGCTTCAATCCTCCAGCGCGAACAGCGCCTCTACCGGCCGTTCCAGCACGCGGGCGAGGCGCAGCGCGAGGATCGTCGAGGGTACGAACACGCCGTTCTCGACGGTGTTGATCGTCTTGCGGCTGACGCCGGCGCGGTCGGCCAGCTCGGCCTGTGTCCAGCCGAGCCGGGCGCGCTCCTCCTTCAGCCGGTTGCTCAGCCCCTCAGGCATCACGCATCGCGAGACGCTCCTGCGCTGCGAAGGAGATCAGCGCGGAGGAAATGCCGGCGGTCACCACGATCATCGCAACCTCGCGCGCCTCCAGCGCGACGAAGCGGACGAGGATCGCCAGGAACAGCCCCACGCCGTTGCTCACGAAGAAGCCGATCGAAAGCGCCTTGGCGCGATGCGCGCGCGTCGTCTCGTCTTCGGTCAGCGCGCGGGCGACGGGCGGGCAGAACCAGCCGCCGATCCCGGCGAGGTTGACCAGCAGCAGCGCCGCCCAGACCACCCAGATGATCGCATAGTCGATCGTCTCGCGAGCCGGGAATTCCAGCATCGAGATGACGATGAACATGAATGCGGAAACGAAGAAGAGATTGGCGCGGCGGCGGCTCATCCACTCGGCCCGCGTGACATCCAATTGCGACATGATCGATCCCCTGTAACCTATGGGTTACGTGTAACCTTGAGGTGATACGGGAGTCAAGCATCGGGTTGCGTGCTCTTTCCGCTTCGCTCACGATCGGCTCATGGAGACGATCATCACCGCCGACGAGGAACGTCAGCGCCATGCAGACCTCATCGCCGCAGAGACGCAGGCGCTCGCCTTGCTCGATACGATCGAAGAGCTCGGCCTGATCGCGCCGGGGCGCTCCGAGCGTGCGGTGGAGCAGGACATCCTGCACCTCGCCGCCGATCGCTTCGGGGTGGAGAAGCATTGGCACAAGCGCATCGTCCGCGCCGGGCTCAACACGCTGGCGACCGCCGGGGACAATCCGCCGGTCCGCACGATCGGTGACGACGACATGGTGTTTCTCGATCTCGGCCCGGTTTTCGAGGACTGGGAAGCCGATGTCGGGCGCTGCTATGCGGTCGGGCCGGACCCGCTGAAGCATGCGCTGGTCCGCGATCTGCCGATCCAGTTCGAGGCGGTGAAGGCGCATACGCTGGCGAATCCCGAGATCACGGGTGCCGATCTCTACGATTTCGCTGTGCGATCGGCGGAGGCGGCCGGATGGCGCTTCGGCGGCCAGATTGCCGGTCATCTGGTCGGCGAATTTCCCCACGCGCGCTGGCCCGGCGAAAAGCGCCTCGGTCATATCCGCCCCGAGAACCCGACGCGGATGAGCGAGCCGGATGCCTTCGGCCGCCGCCGTCACTGGATTCTCGAAATCCATCTCGTCGCGCCGGACGGCAGCTTCGGCGGCTTCTACGAGAGGTTGCTGGACGGCGCGTGATTCCCCTTCCCTGAAAGGGAGGGGCTTAAGGCTTGGCCTCCCTGCGACGAACCGGTATTGCCCGCGCTGTCATGGTTAACGACGAGGATCAGCCCCGGAGTGGCCGCTTCGTGGGGAGCGAGCATCGCTTCCCATGCCGCGTCTATTTCGAGGACACTGATCTCTCCGGCGTCGTCTATCACGCCAATTACCTGCGCTTCATGGAGCGCGCGCGGTCCGACATGCTGCGCGCCGCAGGGATCGACCAGCGCGCCGCGTTCGAGAGCGGCGAGGGGGTGTATGCCATCACCAACCTTGCCATCCGCTACCGCGCGCCGGCCCGTCTCGACGACGATCTGCTGATTGTTTCGCGGGTGATGGATACCAAGGCCGTTTCCTGCGTCATTCAGCAACGAGTCATGCGGGGCGGGGTGTTGGTCGCGCAAGCGGAGATCACCGCCGCCTTTCTCTCGCCGGAGGGAAAGCCGAGGCGGCAGCCGCAACCTTGGCTCGATGCGTTTCGCCGCCTGCAAGGGGAAGAAGGACAACAATGACTCCACATCTGGCGACCGAGGCGGCGTCCATGTCGCCGCTCGCTCTCTTCCTTCAAGCCGATTGGGTCGTGAAAACCGTGATGGTGGGCCTGTTGCTCGCCTCGGTCTGGACGTGGGCGATCATCATCGGCCACGGCGGCAAGCTGAAGAGCATCGCGCGCCGCTCCGCCAAGTTCGAGAAGGACTTCTGGGCGGCCGAGGACATCGACAATTACTATACCGCCAACCGCAACAGCGATCTGCCGGCGGCCAAGGTGCTGGGCGCGGGCGTCACCGAATGGCGCCGCTCCACCTCGGGCAAGAAGATCGACCGCGAAGGCACGCGCGAGCGCCTGACCACGATGATGGCGGCGACGATCGCGGCCGAAATCGATCGCCTGTCGGATCGCCTGAACATCCTCGCGACGATCGGTTCGGTCGGGCCGTTCGTCGGCCTGTTCGGGACGGTGTGGGGCATCATGCGCAGCTTCACCAGCATCGCCGCGCAGCAGAACACCTCGCTCGGCGTGGTCGCGCCGGGCATCGCGGAAGCCTTGTTCGCGACGGCACTCGGCCTGTTCGCCGCCATTCCCTCGGTGATCGCCTACAACCGGCTTTCGCACGGGATCAACAAGCTGGAGGCCAAGCTCCATCGCTTCGCCGATGGCTTCCACGCGACGCTCAGCCGCGAGCTGGAGGCCGACTAAATGGCCATGGGTGTAGGCCCCCGGCGCGGCCATGGCGGCCGGCGCACGCCGATGGCGGAGATCAACGTCACGCCGCTGGTCGACGTGATGCTGGTGTTGCTGATCATCTTCATGATCACCGCGCCGCTGCTGATGACCGGCGTGCCGATTAACCTGCCGGACAGCCGTGCCAAGGCGCTGGAACAGCCCAAGAAGCCAACCCAGATCTCGATCGACCAGACCGGCCAGGTCTATGTCGACGACGATCTCGTCTCCGACGCCGAGCTGCCGCAGCGCCTCGATACGATCGCCGCCAAATCGGCCGGCGCGCCCGAGCCGCAGCAGGTCTTCCTGCGCGCCGACAAGGCGCTGCAGTTCGAGAAGGTGATGCAGGTGATGGGCGAGCTCAACCGGGCTGGCCTCGACAGGATCTCGATCGTCTCCACTGCGCAGGGCGAGCGCGAATAAAAGATGGACCGCGCCGAACGTACAGGCCTGGGTGTTGCAGCGATCGGGCATATCGCCCTGTTCGTGCTGCTGTCGCTCAGCCTGTTCTCGGCGCGCATCCCCAAGCCGCCGATCGCCGACACGATGGACGTCCAGTTCGTCGACAAGGTCGGCAAGACCTCGGCCGCGCCCAAGGTGAGCCAGGAGGCGCCCGCGCCGTCCGTGGCGCCCGAGAAGGGCGCGCCGGAGGACACCACGCCGCCCCCGCCCAAGGCCGAGCCGGTGCCGAAGCCCCAGCCCAGGCCAACGCCGCCCAAGCCGACCCCGGCGCCGCCGAAGCCAGAGCCCAAGCCGGAACCGAAACCCGAGCCGAAGCCGAAGCCCGCGCCGCCCAAGCCGGCCGAGAAGCCCAAGCCCGAGAAGCAGCAGGCCAAGCCCGCGCCGGAGAAGACGGCCAAGCCGACACCCGCCAAGCCCGCGAAGAAGGCCGGCCTGTCGTCCGATTTCCTGAGCGACCTGCCGCCCGACAAGCCCGGCAATGCCAAGCCCAAGGGCTCGCGACTCGGCAGTGATTTCCTGAAAGGCCTCTCGCCCAGCAAGGCGCCCGGCAAGGCGAGCGCCCCGCACGCGGCGGCGATCTCGGCCCAGTCGATGAGCGGCCTCACCAGGCTGATCGCATCCAAGGTGCAGCCCTGTTACAATCCGCCTGCCGGTGGTGCGGATAGCGGCAGGATCACCACCACGCTCAGCATCCGCATGAACAAGGACGGCACGGTGGCGAGCGTGACGGCAGGCGCCCAAAGTGGGATCAGCGGGTCCAATTCCGCTTATGCTCGCCAAATGGCGGATGCAGCGGTGCGCGCGGTGCGTCGGTGTTCACCTATCACCGGACTGCCGCCGGAACTCTATAGTGGCGGCTGGGACGATTTCGATTTCGTGTTCCATCCGGAGCAGATGCAGTGAGGGAGAAGTAATGACCCGCCGCTTGATGGCCGGAGCGTTCGCGCTACTGGTATCCACCGCCGTGATGGCGCAGGTTCCCGCCACCCGGGCTGCGCCCGGGTCGGGGCCGCAGCCTGGCCAGCGCCTCGTCGTCGACATCACCGGCGGCCTGTCGCAGCCGATGCCGATCGCGATCCCGACGATGCCGACGCCTGCCGTCGTCCACACCGCCGCCGGAAACACCGACGAGCTCGGTGCGCAGGTCGCCAAGATCGTCACCGCCGATCTCGCCGGGTCCGGCCTGTTCAAACCGGTCTCGTCCGATCATGCCGTCTCCTATCCGCAGGTGACCACGCCCGAATATGATTACTGGACGACCACCGGCGCCTCGGCCCTGGTGCAGGGGTTCGTACAGGCGAACGGCGACGGCACCGTCACGGTCGGCTGCTACCTCTACGATGTCTACCAGCATACCGAACTGACCCGGCAGGGCTTCGTCCTCAAGCCCGCCGACTGGCGTCGCGGCGCGCACAAATGCGCCGATACGATCTACACCCGCCTCACCGGCGAAGGGCCCTATTTCGACAGTCGTGTGGTCTACGTATCGGAAACCGGACCCAAGAACCGCCGCATCAAGCGGCTGGCGGTGATGGATCAGGACGGCGCCAACCATCATTTCCTGACCAACGGCCAGAGCATCGTGCTGACCCCGCGCTACTCGCCGAATCAGCAGGAAATCGTGTTCATGAGCTATGATGGCAATCGGCCGCGCATCTACACCTACAATCTCGGCAGCCGCGTCCAGAAGCTGGTGGTGGACGCGCCGAACATGACGCTCAGCCCCCGTTTCTCGCCGGATGGGCGCTATATCGTCTATTCGATGTCGATCGGCGGTAATACCCAGATCTATCGCGTCTCGGCCAATGGCGGATCGCCGCAGCGCCTCACCAACGCGCCTGGCATCAACACCTCGCCCTGCTATTCGCCGGACGGCAGCCGTATCGTGTTCGAGAGCGACAGGTCGGGCGGCCAGCAGGTCTATGTGATGAATGCGGACGGCTCCAACCAGCACCGCATCAGCTTCGGCGCCGGCCGCCACGGCACCCCGGTGTGGAGCCCGCGAGGCGACCTGATCGCGTTCACCCGGATCGGCGGCGGCTTCGATGTCGGCGTGATGTCGCCGGACGGCGGCGGCGAGAAGATCCTGACCCATGGCTGGCAGGACGAGGGGCCGAGCTGGTCTCCCAACGGCCGCGTGATCATGTTTTTCCGCACCGGCCAGGGTTCCGGCAGGGCGGATCTGTGGTCGGTGGACCTGACCGGCACCAACGAAAGGCGGATTCCGACACCGCTCGATGGATCCGATCCGGCCTGGTCGCCGTTGCTGCCGTAACGAATTTCGGTTTTGGGGTTGACTCGGGATGGTTAAGATTACCAGCCTGTAATGAAGGATGACGGGGGCAGCCGTTGAGAAAAGAGGAGACGAATCGATGACTGCAAGAACCGCCACCAGGACGGCGACGATAGTGACTGTCGCCGCGATGATCGCGCTGGCCGGCTGCGCCAAGAAGAAGCCGGCCGAGCTGCCGCCCCCCCCGGGCCCCGCCGGCCCGGCCGGTGACAACGGCGCGTCGACCGGTCCGGTCGGCACCGGCATCGTGCCGGGCTCGCGCGCCGACTTCCTCCAGCAGGTCGGCACCGACACCGTCCATTTCGACACCGATCATTCGGATGTCGATTCGGAGGCGCAGGGCATCCTGACCGCGCAGGCCAAGTGGCTGGTTGCGCACCCGAACGTGCGCGTCACGATCGAGGGCCATTGCGACGAGCGCGGCACGCGCGAGTACAACCTCGCGCTCGGCGATCGCCGTGCCACGGCGGCGAAGAATTTCCTCGCCAGCGCGGGCGTGTCGCCCGATCGCATGAGCACGATCAGCTACGGCAAGGAACGCCCCGTCGCGATGGGATCGGACGAGAGCGCCTGGGCGCAGAACCGCCGCGCCGTCACGGTGGTGCCGCAGTAAGCGTCTTATTCCTCCCCGAGCCTGCTCGGGGAGGGGGACTGCTCGCCGCAGGCGAGCGGAAGGGGAAATGCGCCGCGCCTGCCCTCCACCACCAGCCTTCGGCTGGCGGTCCCCCTCCCCAAGACGAGCTTGGGAAGGAATTTTTTAGTTATATTTTGGCTTCATCTCGACGCGCCCAGCAAAGGCGTCGTCGAGCATCTTCGCGAGCCGCACCCCGCCCTTCAGCACCTGCTGACGCACTACTGGCACCAACTGCTCGATCGTCGCCTCGTCATAGCCCGCGTCGGCCGGTGATGTCGCCGGGCAGGCTGGAGCACGGGTGGCGAGCGGATAGACGGCGTCGTGCGACAATTCCCAGCTCTCCCTTGCCCAGTCAGTGACGCTGCCCTGTGCCATCGCCGCGCGCCCTTCCGGCGTCGTCCCCTGCAGCAGGCCCGTCGCGCCGCCCGGTGGCGTCGAGATCGCGCGATCGGCGAGCAGGCCGTCCCATACCGAATGCAGGTTGGTGTGCGGGATAGCGCCGTAATGGACCTTCAACCTGTTGCCGCCCTGATCCCCATCGCGTTCCGAAGCGTGCAACGGCTGGTGCAGGTCGCCGACGAAATGGACGAGGAACACCAAGGCCATCAACCGCTCGCGCGGGTTGAGCTTTTTGTCCGCCAGCAGCCGCTGGTTGCGCTCGATCTGGCTGATCACGCAATTGCCGCCCGCGCACGGCCCCTTCGGATCGAACGGCTTGCACACGTCGATATCGACGAAGTGCCAGTTGTAGGCATAGCTGAACCGGTCGCCGAGCTGCTTCACGCAATCCGGCCAGACCGAGGCCTGCTCGATCGTGCGCGCCGGGCAGGTCGGGGTGTCGAGCAGTTTCGACTGGCGGAGCAGCCGGTCGATCCCGGCGCGGGTCTGCGGGGAGACCTCTCTGTACGCGATCGCGGCGATGGTCTGGTGGCCATACTCCCACCAAGCGGCGGCCGGCGATGCGGACAGGAACAGGGCGGCGATCGCGGAGAGCAACAGGCGGATACGCATCTTGATCAAATCCCGATGACCGTTCGTGCTGAGCGAAGTCAAAGCACGGGCCACGGGCGATGCGCTCGACAGCCCGTCCTTCGACTTCGCTCAGCACGAACGGAGTATATGGGGCGCCCTTAGCGGCTTAGCGGCCCAGAACGATTGCAGAGCCGCAAAATCATCCCTCGTCGCCGAAGATCGCGATCTGTGCCTCAAGATCGTGGCTTACCCGCCCGCGATACATGCCCGGCGTGTTGAACGCCCAGCGCGCGTCGCCCTCAGGCGTCACGGCGATGAAGCCGCCCTTCCCGCCGATCCGGCCGAGTTCCGCGATCAGATCCTGCTCGACAATGGAGAGTTCATCGCCGCACAGCCTGAGTCGCGCGCACAGTTCGTGGGCGAGGCCGAGCCGGATGAAATGCTCGCCCGATCCGGTGCAGCTGATCGCGGCGGCGCGGTCGTCGGCATAGGTGCCGGCGCCGATCAGCGGCGAATCGCCGATCCGGCCCCAGCGCTTGGCGGTGAGCCCGCCGGTCGAGGTGGCGGCGGCGACGTGGCCGGCCTCGTCCACCGCGACCGCGCCGACCGTGCCGTACTTCATCCCCGAATCGAACGCGCCCTCGGGCCGCGCCTTCATCTCGTCGAGCTGGCGGCGGCGTTCGGGGATCGCGAACCAGGCCTGATCCGCCTGCTCCAGCCCGTGCTCCTTCGAGAAGGCGTCGGCGCCGGCGGCCGAGAGCAGGACGTGCGCGCTGTTCGCCATCACCTCGCGGGCGAGGCTGACCGGGTGGCGCGTCGCGGTGACGCCCGCCACCGCACCGGCATTGCGGTCGCGGCCGTCCATGATCGCGGCGTCGCACTCGATCCGCCCGTCCCAGGTGAAGACCGATCCCCGGCCGGCGTTGAAGGCGGGATCGTCCTCCAGCACCTTCACCGCCGCCTCGACGGCATCGAGCGCCGATCCGCCGTCGCGCAGGATCGCGGCGCCGGCCTCCAGCGCGGCCGACAGGCCCGCGCGTCCGGCCGCGTCGTCGGCCTCCGCCAGTTGGCCGCGCCGCATCGATCCCGCGCCGCCATGGATCATCAGGGTCCAGCCCACAGAAACTCCTTCGCCCGTAGCGCTTACTTTTGCCGCACCGAGCGCCTATAGAAGCCCTCGGCAACAACCGCGAGTATCCTCATGTCCGTTCGTCCGTGGCGCGATATCCATCGGCGCCAGAGCCGCCAGATCATGGTCGGCAACGTGCCCGTCGGCGGCGACGCCCCCGTCACCGTCCAGACGATGACCAACACGCTCACCTCCGACGCCAAGGCGACGATCGACCAGATCCGCCGCTGCGAGGAGGCCGGCGCCGACATCATCCGCGTCTCCTGCCCCGACGAGGAATCGACGGCGGCCCTGAAGCAGATCGTCCGCGCCGCGCGCGTGCCGATCGTCGCGGACATCCATTTCCACTACAAGCGCGCGCTCGAAGCCGCCGACGCCGGTGCCGCCTGCCTGCGCATCAACCCCGGCAATATCGGCTCGTCGGCCCGCGTGCAGGAGGTGGTGAACGCCGCCAAGGCCAACAATTGCGCGATCCGCATCGGTGTCAACGCCGGCAGCCTCGAGAAGGATCTGCTCGAGAAATATGGCGAGCCCTGCCCCGAGGCGCTGGTCGAAAGCGCGCTCGATCATATCAAGCTGCTGCAGGACGCCGATTTCCACGAATACAAGGTCGCGGTGAAAGCGTCGGACGTGTTCCTCGCCGTCGCCGCCTACCAGCAACTCGCCGAGGCGGTGGACTGCCCGCTGCACCTCGGCATCACCGAGGCCGGCGGCCTGATCGGCGGCACGGTGAAGTCGGCGATCGGCATGGGCTCCTTGCTCTGGTACGGCATCGGCGACACGATCCGCGTCTCGCTCTCGGCCGAGCCCGAGGAGGAAGTGCGCGTCGGCTACGAGATCCTGAAGAGCCTCGGCATCCGCACGCGCGGCGTGCGCGTCGTCTCCTGCCCGTCCTGCGCGCGACAGGGTTTCGACGTGATCCGCACGGTCGAGAAGCTGGAGGAGCGCCTGAAGCACATCTCCACCCCGCTCTCGCTCTCGGTGCTGGGCTGCGTCGTCAACGGCCCCGGCGAGGCGCGCGAGACCGACATCGGCGTCACCGGCGGCGGCAACGGCAAGCACATGATCTACCTTTCGGGCTTGACCGACCACACGATCGCCAACGAGGACATGATCGATCACGTCGTGAAGCTGGTCGAGGCCAAGGCGGCCGAGATCGAGGCGCACAAGGCGGCGGCGGAACAGGCGGTCGCGGCCGAGTGATTTCGCTTCTGCTGGGGTTGGCGGTGGCCGGTCCGGCCTTGTCAGACGCCGCCGCCCACCAGACCGTGTATCTGAGCTGGGACGCCGAGGCCAAGGCCTGCCACGCCCGCGTCGGCAGCATCGAGATCGGCGATCCCACCACGGACGATGGCGAGGCGGCGCTGAACGCCGCGCTTTCGGACAGGCAGCGCGCCGTCCAGCTGCAGGGGCTGAGCAACGCCGTCCCCTACACCTGCGTCGACAGCGTGCTTTCGACGCTGCGCAAGTCCGGCCACACGATCAAGGTCGGCTTCCTGTCGGAGCCTGCCGGGCGCTAGGGCGGTGGCGAAATATCGCCACGGCTCTGCGGATGATCGTTTTCGACGGCGTCCTTTGGATATGGGATTCGCAGTCTGCCTTGCCGCGAAGGATCACAGCCGCTGTCGGCCGGCGCGCGCGCCGATCGACGACGACATGGCCGGCCATGGCGGGGACTGCGCCGTCGCCGCGCCCGTGCTGGACGATCGGTTCGACGTCGACGCGGCGGATTCGCTCAGCCCGATCGAACAGGACGAGAAGGCGATAACAATCGTCATCGTCGCGACGTAAGACTCCCCCCGACAACGGGAGAGACTCATGCCGACCGTCGCCGAGACGCGCGCCGCCTTCCGCGCGCTGCACCAACAGGGCTTCTTCATCATCCCCAATGCGTGGGACGGCGGCAGCGCCGTCCGCCTCGCCCGGCTGGGCTTCAAGGCGATCGCCTCGACTAGCGCAGGCGCTGCCTGGGCGGAGGGGCGGCAGGATGGCGAGCTGAGCCTTGAAGACGTCCTCGCCCACCTGCGCATGCTCGTCGGCGCGACCGATCTGCCGGTCAACGCCGACTTCGAGAACGGCTTTGCCGACGATCCCGATGCGGTGGCGCGCAACGTCGCGCTGGCGGTGGACACCGGGGTGGCCGGCGTGTCGATCGAGGATTGGTCGGGCCACCACATGTATGATCTGGCGCATGCGGTCGATCGCATCGCGGCGGCGCGCGCGGCGATCGATGCCGTCGATCCGGCAGTGATGCTGATCGGCCGCAACGAGAATTTCCGGGTGCCGGAGATGAGCGCCGCCGACAGCATCGCGCGCGCCGTAGCCTATGCGGAAGCCGGGGCGGACTGCCTGTTCGTGCCCTTCATCCTCGATCCCGGTGCGGTGGCGGAGCTGGTCGCTGCGGTGGCGCCCAAACCGGTCAACGTCGTGATCCACGACTACGATGCGAGCGTCGCCGAGTTCGCCCGGATCGGGGTGCGCCGGTGCAGCGTCGGCGGCAGCCTGGCCGGGATCGTCTGGGAGGCGTTCGACGCGGCGGCGGCTCGGCTCAAGGTTTGCGAGCCGGCCTAGCCGGCCTGCGCCATCGCGACGATGTCGATCGGGCGGTTGCCATGCCTCAGCTCGGCGGTGACCCGTGCGTTTCGCGAAGCTCCGCCGCTGCCGATCGCGTCGCCCTGCGCGACATGCTGGCCGGCTCTCACGGCGATGCTGGCGAGGCCGGTCAGCGTCGTCGTCCAGCCGCCGCCATGGTCGATGATCACGACCTGCCCGTAACTGCGGAACGGCTTGGCGTAGACGATCGTGCCGGCGGCGGGGGCCACGATATCGGCGCCCGGCTGCGGCGCGACGGTCAGCCCGCGCGAGCGTACGCCGGCGGGCGAGACCTCGCCGTAGCCGGTCTCGACCCTGCCGGGGGTCGGCAGACGGTAGCGCGATGCGCGGCCGCTCGCCGGCATCGCGTCGCCCGCGCCGGCAGGGCGCATGTCCGGCCCGGCCAGGCGCTCCAGCCGGGCGCGGATGTCGCCGGCATCCTCGGCGCTCTGCATCCGGTCGGCGGCGTCGCGCGCCTCCTCGCCGAGGCCGAGCGCGCGCTGCTGCTCGTCGGCCGCCTGCTCGGCGAGGCGCTGGGACTTGCGGATCGCAGTCTGTTCGAGGCTCGCGAGCTCTCGCTGGCGCTGGGCGAGCAGCTTCTGGCTGGCTCCGAGCGCCGCGATCGCGCGCTCGGCATCGGTGCGCAGCTGGGTCTGCTTGTCGAGATCGGCGCGCAGGCCGGCGGTGCGAGCCTGGATCACCGGCAGCGTGTCGGCGAGCAGCAGGCGGACGTGGACGATGTCTTCGATCGATCCGGGCTGGGCGATCGCCAGTGCCGGGGGCCGCCGCGCCATCGTCTGGAGCGCGGCGGTGAGGTGCAGGATCGGCCCCTGCCTGTCAGCGATCTTCCGCCGCGCGATCTGCTGGAGGGAGGCGATCAGCTGGATCCGCGCCTGCGCGGCGGCGATGTCGGACTGGGCGGCCTGCACCTGCAATTGGAGCGCCTGCGCCTGCGCGCGCGCGGTCGGCCTGGTTGTCGGCGTCCTCGGCCGCCTGGTTGAGCGCCGCGGCGCGCGCCTCGGCATCGGCGGCCGCCTGTTTGGCCGCGACCAGTGCGACCTTGGCATCGTCGAGGCCGGGCGCCTGCGCGGGGGCGGGGGCGGTAAGCAGCAATGCGAGAGCCAGCCATGCACCGTTCGTCCTGAGCCTGTCGAAGGACGTGCCCTGGACGAAACCGCCGACAGCACGTCCTTCGACTTCGCTCAGGACGAACGGATGAGGGGGGCGCTGGAAGTCCATCACCCCTCGCGATGATAGGGATGACCGGCGAGGATGCTGGTCGCACGCCAGAGCTGTTCGGCGAGCATCGCGCGCGCCATCAGGTGCGGCCAGGTCGCCTTGCCGAAGGCGAGCAGCAGGTCGGCCTGGTCACGCGTCACCGCCTCATGGCCGTCCGCAGCGCCGAGCAGGAAGCGCGCCTCGCGCACGCCGTCGTCGCGCCAGCGGCCGAGGATCATAGCCAGTTCGCGAGAGGGCAGGTCGCGCCCGGTCTCGTCCAGCACCACCGTACGGGTGGCGGGCGCCATCTCAGGCACCCGCCCGCCGGTATCGGGCAACTCGCTGACCTTGGTCGGCCAGTTCACGCGCTTCAGGTACCGCTCCACCAGATCGGCCTCGGGTCCGCGCCCGATCCGCCCGCGGGCGACGATGTGGAGCAGCAATCCGTCCCCCGCGCGGCCGGTCAGGCGCCGGGCGGCGCGGGCGGGTTGGAGGGCGATGCGGTCGCGGCGCTCTCGTCGCCGAACGCCCACATCCGCTCCAGATTGTAGAAGCTGCGGACTTCCGGGCGGAACAGGTGGACGATCACGTCGCCTGCGTCGATCAGCACCCAGTCGGCGGCGGCGAGGCCTTCCATCTTGGGGCCCTGGCCGGTCTGCGCCTTGACCTTCTCGGCCAGCTTGGACGCCATCGAGGAGACCTGGCGGCTCGAGCGGCCCGACGCGATCACCATGTAATCGGCGATGGTCGACTTGCCGGCGAGCGGAATCGAGACGGTCTCGACCGCCTGATCGTCATCCAGCGACTGCAGGATGGTGGCATGAAGCGCCTGGGCTTCGGCAGAGGCAGCGGGGCCACCCGTCATGGAGCGGGCGGCGGCGGTAGGGGAAGGCAAGTATCCTCCGGGGGAACGGGCCGGCGCGTCACGCGGTCGCGCAGGGCCCTGGGGTGTCGGCGGCGATGCCAATCGGGATCGGCAGCCCGCCGGGCGGTGGCTGAAGTCGAATCGGGTACCGTGTGCAGCAGCACGAGCGCCGGCAAACTCCATCGCGTCCACCGTCTCGCGGTGCCGGGGGGATGGCCGTAACGGCCGAGCCAGCCCATCGCCACCGCGGATCGGGCGGATGCATCATATCCCGGTCGCGCGATCACGGCAATGGGAAGGGTGCGAGCAATCTGCCGCCACCGCTGCCAGCGATGGAATTGCGCGAGATTGTCCGCGCCCATCAACCAGATGAAGCGGTTGTGCGGGAAATGCCCGACCAGCTTGTGCAGCGTGTCGGCGGTGAAGCGGGTGCGCAGCGTCGTCTCGATCGCGGTGGGGACGATGGGCGCGTGGCGCGCCACGCGTTCTGCCGAGGCGAGCCGCGCGGAGAGTGGCGCCATTCCCTTCGCAGATTTGAGCGGGTTGCCGGGCGAGACCAGCCACCATACCTCGTCCAGCCCGAGCGCCTCCAGCGCGAACAGACTGATCCGGCGATGTCCCTCATGCGCCGGGTTGAACGATCCGCCGAGCAGGCCGATGCGCTTCAAGGCCGGATCTGGCCCGTCCCCAGCACCTGCCATTTGTAGGTGGTGAGGCCTTCGAGCGCGACTGGGCCACGGGCGTGAAGCCGGCCGGTGGAGATACCGATCTCGGCGCCGAGACCGAACTCGCCGCCGTCGGCGAACTGGGTGGAGGCGTTCCACATCACGATCGCCGAATCGACCTCGCCGAGGAAGCGCGCCGCGGCGGCCTCGTCCTCGGCGATGATCGCGTCGGTATGGTGCGAGGCGTGGGCGGCGATGTGGGCGATCGCGCCGTCCACGCCGCCGACGATTCGGACTGAACAGATTGCGTCGAGATATTCCGTGTCCCAATCTTCGTCGCTCGCCGCCGTGATGCGGGGATCGAGTACCTGTGCCTCCGCATCGCCCCGAAGGACGCAGCCGGCGTCGGCCAGCGCGGCGACCAGCGCCGCGCCATGCGGATAGGTCCGATCGATCAGCAAAGTCTCGGTCGCGCCGCAGACGCCGGTCCGGCGCAGCTTGGCGTTGACCACGATCGCTTCCGCCATGCTTTTGTCGGCGGAGGCATGGACGAAGCTGTGGTTGATCCCGTCGAGATGGGCGAGCACCGGCACCCGCGCCTCGTCCTGCACGCGCGCGACGAGGCCCTTGCCCCCGCGCGGCACGATGATGTCGACCAGACCCTGCGCGCGCAGCAGCGCGCCCACCGCCGCGCGATCGGTGGTCGGGATCATCTGCACGGCGTCGCGCGGCAGGCCGGCGCCCTCGATCCCGTCGGCGAGCGCGGCGTGGATCGCGGCGTTGCTCGCGCGCGCTTCCGATCCGCCACGCAGGACCGCGGCATTGCCCGCCATCAGCGCCAGCGCGCCGGCGTCCGCCGTGACGTTGGGGCGGCTCTCGTAGATGATGCCGACGACGCCCAGCGGCACGCGCACGCGGCGCAGGACAAGGCCGTTAGGCCGCGTCCGCTCGTCGACGAGGCCGCCGACCGGATCGTCGAGCCCTGCCACGGCCTCCAGAGCCGACGCGACGCCTTCGAGGCGCTCTTCGTCCAGCTGCAGACGGTCCTTCATCGCCGCCGTCATGCCGGAGGCATCGGCGCGGGCCATGTCGGCGGCATTGGCGGACAGGATCGGGGCCGAGCGCTCGCGCAGCAGCGCGGCGCTGCCGCGCAGCGCCTCGGCCTTGCGGGCGGTCGGCGCGCCGGCCAGCACCCGCGCGGCGTCGCGTGCGCGGCGACCCATGTCGCCGATCAGCGCGTCGGCGTCCTGCTCGGTGAGGGGGAGCGGCATGTCCATGGTCCGCGCGTAGCAGGAATCACGCGCGCCGGCACCCTCTCGACCCCTGCGCCGCGACGTGTATTATCTTGCTGCACCACAACGAGGGGTTGGTCGTGGGCGGAGCAGCGGACGGTATCGGCGACATCCTGACCGGAGGCATCGTCGCGCGCGAGGTGGATCGCGGCGGCGTGGCGAGCGGAGAGGCGGGGCACGACCCGCACGACGGCGCCGGCGGTGTCTGCCTCAATTGCGGCGCCACGCGCTCCGGGTCCTTCTGCCAGGATTGCGGACAGAGCGGGCATCTCCACCGCAACATGATGGGCCTCGTCCACGATATCCTGCACGGTGTCTTCCACTTCGAGGGCAAGTTCTGGAACACGCTGCCGATGCTGGCCTGGCATCCGGGCGACCTGACGCGCCGTTACGTCCATGGCGAGCGCGCCAAGTTCGTGACGCCGATGGCGATGTTCCTTTTCTCGGTCTTCCTGCTGTTCGCGGCGGTCAACCGGCTGACCATGCCGGACGTATCCGGCGCCGCCGCCGGCATGGCCAAGGCCAAGGTCGAGATGAACAAGGCGGCGCAGCAATCCGTCCAGAACCTTGCGAAATTGCAGAAGGATCGCGCCGACAAGCTCGCCGCCGATCCCAAGGCCGACACCACCGACATCGACAAGAAGATCAAGGCCGAGCAGGCTGACGTGCAGGCGATGAGCAACGTCGCGGCCCAACTGCCCGGCGCGGTTTCGACCGATGGCGGCCACGGCCTGCTCCACGGCGACGATGCCGAGTGGCACAGCGACATCCCCTGGCTCGATCGCCAGATCCACGGCGTCAACGAGAATGGCGCGCTCTACGCCTACAAGCTCAAGATGGCGTCCTACAAATATAGCTGGGCGCTGATCCCGATCTCACTGCCCTTCATCTGGCTGATGTTCTTCTGGCGGCGCGACGTCGGGATGTACGATCATGCCATCTTCGCGATCCACTCGCTGAGCTTCATGACCCTGCTGGCGGTGGGGTTGATCGGGCTGCACATCGTCGGGATCTCGTCGTCCTGGCTGTGGCTGGCGTGGCTGATCGTGCCGCCCGTCCACATGTACAAGCACCTGAAACATGCGTACGGCCTCGGCCGCTTCGGCGCGACGTGGCGCACCTTCACTCTGCTCACGATGACGGCGATCACCTGCTCGCTCTTCTTCGCCTTCCTGCTCTGGCTGGAGGCGGAGTGAGCTATTTCGGCAGCGGGACCAGCATTCGGGTGCGCGCGGCATAGGCGTCGTAGTCGGCGGCGCCGAGCTCCTGGCGGAGGAAGCGCTCCTCCTCCTTCGCCTTCACCGTCATGACGATCGTGAGCACCGCCGCACCGAACAACGCGATCGGGTGGGTCTCGATCAGCGCATAGCACCAGCCGGCCGCGATGAAGCCCGTGTAGATCGGATGGCGGGCGAGGCGATAGGGGCCGGTGTCGACCACCCTGTGCCCCTCGCGCAGCGTCAGCATGCCTGACCAGAGCTTGCCGAGATGCACGCGTGCCCACCAGGCGAAGGCGAAGGCCGCGATCTGTCCGGCGAGCAGCAGCCAGTCGATCACGGCCGGGTTGTGCCAGAGCAGCCAGCCGCTGCGGTGCCACGGATCGGAATGGTTCGCCGCGAAAAGTGCGGTGAAGCCGATCGCGAAACCGGCGAAATAGGCGAGGCGCTTGGCCCTGGGCGCGGTCGTTGTCGCCTTGGCGACCCACCAGGAAGCTGCCCACCAGCTGGCGATGAACAGCCACCAGGCGATGGTCGCGATGAAGCTGACGGTCATCGCATCAGCCTACCGCCTATTCGGCTGGGGCCCAATCGCCATCGGGGGTGGTGCACCACAGATGCGAGCTCGATTCGGTCGGGCCATCGTCGCTGTTGATCGTGGCGGAGACGTTGCGGCAGGCGTGGGTGCCATAGTCCCGGATGTCGCTCACCACGACATAGCCTTCCTCGCCGGCCTTGTGCCAGCGTACCGGCTCGCCGCGATCGAGCGCCTTGCGCGCGGCTCGATCGATGGCGCGCGCCATGCGATCGGAATCGCTCGGTGCTTCGTCGGTGTCGGGCGGCGGAGCATCCTGCTCGGCGACCATCGGCGGCGGCGGAAGCTGTACAGGCGGGATTTGCGCCTTCGGCGCCGGGGCGATCGGCGCGGGCTTTGCGACGAGGGGCGGTGAGGCCTGCTGCGCGATGACGCTGCTCTTGTCCGCGCCCAATGTCGGGACGGCATATCTGCCCTTGAACTCGCCTTGCGAGATCCACGCCGCGAGCAGCCCGATCAGCACGGCTGCGGCGAGCAACCCGCCCAGCCACAACACCCGGCGATCCCGCCCGATCGCGCGCCAGTTCGTCGTAGTCATCCGCCACGTTCTCCCGAAACGAAGAGGGCCGGCGCATCGCTGCACCGGCCCCCGGAATGATGCGAGGGATCGAACGCGTCAGGCGCCCTGCGGTGCCGGATTGCCCCATGCACCGCCGCCGGGGCGCTTGGACTTGGGGATGGACGAGCCGGTCGCCGGGCGCAGCTGCGGCGCGCGGGGCGCGAGATCGCGGCCGATATCCTCACCGTTCATCAGGCGCTTGGTTTCCTCGCCGGTGAGCGTCTCGAATTCGAGTAGCGCCTCGGTGACCCGATGCAGCGAATCGAGATTGTCGGTCAGCACCTTGCGCGCGGTGGCCTCGGCCTCCTCGATCAGGCGGCGGACCTCGCTGTCGATCAGGCGGGCGGTCTCCTCCGACATGTTCTGCGCGCGCGCGACCGAATGGCCGAGGAAAACTTCATCCTGGTTGTCGCGGTAGCGCAGCCAGCCGAGCTTTTCCGACATGCCATATTCCATCACCATCGCGCGGGCGAGGTTGGTCGCCTGCTGGATGTCGTTGGCGGCGCCGGTGTTGAGCTCATCATGCCCGTAGATCAGCTGCTCGGCGATGCGCCCGCCGAAGCAGAGGGCCAGCTTGCCCTTCATCGACTTCATCGTCTGGGTGAGCACGTCGCGCTCGGGCAGGTTCCAGGTCACGCCCAGCGCGCGGCCGCGCGGAATGATCGTCACCTTGTGGAGCGGATCGCAGCCCGGCACCACCAGCGAGACAATGGCATGGCCGGCCTCGTGGTACGCGGTGGACTTCTTCTCCTCCTCGGTCATCACCATCGATTTGCGGGCGGCGCCCATATAGACCTTGTCCTTCGCCTCCTCGAACTCGAGCATGGCGACGAGGCGCTTGGCCTTGCGCGCCGCGAGAAGTGCGGCCTCGTTGACGAGATTGGCGAGATCGGCGCCCGAGAAGCCCGGCGTGCCGCGCGCGATGGTGCGCGTATCGACGTCCGGCGCGGTCGGCACCTTCTTCATGTGGACTTCGAGGATCTTCACGCGGCCCTCGATATCCGGGCGCGGCACGACGACCTGGCGATCGAAGCGACCGGGACGGAGCAAGGCCGGATCGAGCACGTCGGGGCGGTTGGTCGCCGCGATGATGATGATACCTTCGTTGGCCTCGAAACCGTCCATCTCGACGAGGAGCTGGTTCAGTGTCTGCTCGCGCTCGTCGTTTCCGTTGCCGAGGCCGGCCCCGCGATGGCGGCCGACGGCGTCGATCTCGTCGATGAAGACGATGCAGGGCGCGTTCTTCTTGGCCTGCTCGAACATGTCGCGGACGCGGCTGGCGCCGACGCCGACGAACATCTCGACGAAGTCGGAACCAGAGATGGTGAAGAAGGGCACGCCCGCCTCACCCGCGATCGCGCGGGCGAGCAGGGTCTTGCCGGTGCCGGGCGAGCCGACCAGCAGCGCGCCCTTCGGGATCTTGCCGCCGAGCCGCGCGAAGCGGGACGGGTCCTTCAGGAACTCGACGATCTCCTCCAGCTCCTCGCGCGCTTCCTCGATCCCAGCGACGTCGTCGAAGGTGACGCGGCCATGCTTCTCGGTCAGCAGCTTGGCGCGGCTCTTGCCGAAGCCCATCGCGCCCGAGCCCGCATTCTTCTGCATCTGGCGCATCACGAAGAAGGCGATGCCGAGGATCAGCAGGAACGGCAGCGCCTGCAGCAGCAAAGCGACCCAGATCGAGCCCTGCTCCTCCGGCTTCACGCTGAACTTGATGCTCTTGCGCTGCAGGCGGTCGACCAGCTCGTTGTCGTTGGGCGAGATCGTACGGAAGCCCTGATCGCCGGCATATTTGCCGGTGATGACGTTGTCGGCGATCGTCACTTCCTTGACGCTGCCGTCGTCCACCTTGGAGAGGAATTCGGAATAGGGGATCGTCTGGCTGGCGCGGCTGTCGCCCATGCCGTTGTTGAACAGCGAGACGAACAGGAACAGCGCGCCGACGATGGCGAACACGACCAGCATGTTCTTCATCCAGGCATTGCCCCCGCCGCCGTTGCCCTGCGGGTCCTTGTCGTCGTTCTGCATGTCCGATCCCTAGTAAGGTCGCCCGATTATGTAGGATCGGACGGGTTAATGGCAATGGAACAACGTCGATCAGACCGATCGACGGGGCGGAGCGGCGCGGAAGGTCCAGATCGGCCCGCCTTTCGCCAGCACCGGGCCAAGCATGCCGGTGCCTCCGGCGGCCAGCGTGGCCATCAGCCGATCGAGGCCTGGACCGTCCGGATGCGCATCGAAATGCCCGGAAAACATACGTCGTAACCCCCTGCGAACGATTTCGCGGGGGGCACCGCCGGGAGTGAGCTCGACTCCCACTTCCGTCACGGAAAGCGCATCGATGAGGAAGCGCCCGGTCAGGGCCTCCAGCGCCTCGTCGGCGTCGCGCAGATGGCCGGCGCTCGACGAAAATCGAATCGGATCGAGCCAGGGAGTGGCAGCGAGCAGCGCGCGGGCGGCGGTGCGATCGAATCGGTCGCTGTAGTTGGAGGGATCGCGCGCCGGCTCAATCCCGGCCACCGTGACGATCGCCTCCAGCTCCACCTTGCGCCAGCCGAGCAAGGGGCGGACGAGAAGCGGGCCGGAAGGATCAGTCTCGTCCAGCGGTCGAACCGGCCGGATGCCGGTGAGACCCGACAGGCCAGCGCCGCGCGACAGGCGCATCAGCATCGTCTCGGCCTGGTCGTCGGCATGGTGCGCGGTGAGGATGGCGGCGAGGCCTTCGCGACGTGCCCAGTCGCCGAGCGCCGCATAGCGCGCGCGACGGGCCTCGCCTTGCAGTCCGTCGCCGCCGTCGCGGACCGAGACCTTCATGATCTCATGCGGCACGCCCAGCCATCGGGCCGCCGCACCGGCGGTCTCGGCCTCCGACGCACTGTCGGCGCGCAGTCCGTGATCGACCGTCATCGCCTTTACGGGGCCGATCGCAGCCGCGAGCAGCAGCAAGGCGAGGCTGTCCGGTCCGCCCGAGAGGGCGATGCCCGTTCGAAATTCTCCCTCTGACGGGGGAGGGTCTGGGGAGATCAGCCGTCCTAGATCTCGCTCGAACCGGTCCAGGAGCGCCGGATCAGGCGCCGCACTTGGCATCCGTCTGCGCCTGCTTGACGCGCGCCTTGAGCGCCGGCGCGGCTGTGGCGCCATAGACGTCGTCGAACTCGCCATAGGCCTGGCAGGCCTCGGCATTCTTCTTCAGCTGCTGGAGCGTCTGGCCGAGATAATAGAGGCTGTCGGGCGCCCGCTCGCCGCGCGGGAACTGCTTGTAGCTGGCGTAGAAGGCCTTGGCCGCCTCGCTGAGCTGGCCGTCGTCGAGATAGGCGCGGCCGAGCAGATTCTGCGCGTAGCTCGCGCGCTTGTGCTTGGGATATTTGGCGGCGACCTGCTTCAGCTGCGTCTCGGCATCGGCATAGCGCTTCTGCGTCCATAGCGTGTAGCCCAGCATATACTGGTCCTCGGCCGGATCGCCCGTCTTGGTGAGCACGGGCATAGCGGCTGGACCGGTAGCGGACGGAGGGGCCTGATTGCCGGATTCGTCGCTCATGGTCGGCGCCGGCGTGCCCGACACCGGCTTGCGGCCCTTGGGGCCGAAGGGGGGGGCGGCGTTGGGATCGGAGGTCGAAACCGTCGCGGCCGGCGGCGGGCCGGCATCCACCATTCCGCCCTGGGCCGGCGAGGGCGGCGCGCCATGGCCTTCCAGCGCGTTCAGGCGATAATCGGTGTCGCCCTTCATCTTGCTGTAATTCTGCTCCAGCACGTCGAGGCGGTGGCCGTTCTCCTCGGCTTGGTTGGTGAACTGCTGGACCTGTTGTTCCAACGCCGACACGCGTTGCGACAGATCGCTTACCGCCGAGCTGGCGGGCGAGCCGGCATCGGGCGGGGGCGCTGCCTGCGGCGTGATCTGCGGATCGAAGTAATCGGGATTGGCGCCTGGGAAGACCTTGCGCTGAACCGCGCGCATCTCATGCTCGAGCTTGTCGACGCGGCCGGGGATCGACTGGTCCTGGGCGAGCGCGGGCGCGGCGGTGCCGGCGAGGAGAAGGGCGATGAACGCCAGGCGCATGGGGTTTGATCCTGTGCTGATGGTCGTGACGCATCCTATCCGAAATCGCGGCTGTCGCCACGATGAAGCGTCAGGGTTGCGGCGTGGTCGTTGTCGTATTGGCGGCGTTGGTAGGCTCGGTGGTAGCACGGAACGCGGCTGGTACGCTGGTATCCGTCGCGGCCGGCGGCGGTGCGGCGACCGGCCTGCGCGGTGTTGGCTTTGGCGCGCTCGCCATCGCGGGCGGCATGGCGACGGGCTGGGCCGGGGCCGGGCGTGCGGTCAGCGGGGCCGCCTTGAGGCTGACGTTCGATATGGTATGCGCCGGTTCGCCGAGCGGCGCGACCGGCTGGCCGCCGACGGTGACGGCCAGGCCTTCGGGGCGGCCGGTCCTGATCACGGGATCGCCGGCGGTCGGCGGCACGTCCCAATTCTGGCCCTGCTTGAGCACGCCGGTGTAGAGGCGCGTGCCGGAGGCCTTGTCGGTCACCTCGAACCATGTGTCCTGCGTCGCGGTCAGGCGGACCGCACCACCGATCGGTGCCGCCGGCTTGGGTGCGGCCTGCCGACCGGGTGGCGGTGAGGCGGGCGAACCGCTCGTGCCGATCGGTTCACCGCCGGCGGCAAGCTGCGCACGCTGGTCGGCGCCCTCGCCGGTCAGGATGCCGCTGCGCCAGATGCCGTAGCCCGCCACCAGCAGGATCGCGATCGCCAGCGCCACGAAGGCGAGCAGGCGCGGCGGCAGGCGCACGGGATCGGCAGGTTCATAGGGCTCGTAGGCAATGCGCGGAGAAGCCTGCGCGGCCGCGGCGAACTCGGCGCGGAACTGTTGGCTCGCTTCCATCGGATCGAGGTCGACCGCGCGCGCGTAGGATTTGACGAAGCCCGCACTGTAGGGAGCGGCCGGAAGGCCTTCGAGCCGGCCCTCCTCGATCTGGACGAGGTGGCGCACGGGAACACGCGTCTGCCGGGCGATGTCGTCGAGCGTCTGGCCGCGCGCTTCACGCGCCGCGCGCAGCCGCCCGCCCACCGTCGTCGGCACGTCCGCCGCCGGGGCCTCCGCCGCCCGCTCGCCCGCTTCGTCCATCATGTCTCCCCGCTGGGCCACAGCCCCGAAAGCAACGCAGATCAAACCTGAACGATGTTACGCAACAGGCTCGGCCCAATGTCAAATGCCTGCACGGCGACGATGACAATCCTGCGATCGATCGTGCGAACGGCACGGATGGCCCGAATCGTCATCGCTCAGTCGAGGGCGACGCCGTTTCCGATCGCCCAGGCCTCGATCCGCTGGCGCAGGTCGCGCGGCGCCTCGTCAAGCAGCGTCGGGATGACATCGCGCAGCGCGCCGATATCGAGCGAGCGGATCATCGCCTTCACCGGCCCGATCGCCGCAGGCGTGATCGACAGCCGGTCGATGCCGAGCCCGAGCAGCGCCATCGCCTCCAGCGGCCGGCCGCCCATCTCGCCGCACACGCCGACCGGCACGCCTGCCTCGCGGCATGTCCGCGACACCCGCGCGAGGAAGCGCAGGATCGCGGGCGAGAGCCAGTCGTAGCGATCGGCCAGCTTGGGATTGCCGCGATCGGCCGCGAACAGGAACTGGGTCAGGTCGTTGGTGCCGATCGACAGGAAATCGAGGCGCGGTAGCAGCTGGTCGAGCATCTCGGCGAGCGCCGGCACCTCCAGCATCGCGCCGTAGCGCACCGCGCCCGGCCCAAGCTTGCCGCGATCCGCCAGCCACTTGCGCTGCTGCTCGACGAGATCGCGCGCCGCCTCATATTCCCACGGCTCCGACACCATCGGAAACATGACGTGGAGCGTGCGACCGGCCGATGCTTCCAGCAGCGCGCGGGCCTGCGCCTTCATCAGCGCGTCGCGTTCCAGCGCGAGGCGCAGCGCGCGCCAGCCCATCGCCGGATTTTCCTCGCCGCCCGCCTCGTCCTCCGGCCCCTTCATGTAGGGCAAGGCCTTGTCGCCGCCGATGTCGACGGTGCGGAAGATCACCGGGCGGTCGCCGGCCGCGTCCATCACATCCTTGTAGAGCCGCTGCTGGCGCTCGCGCTGCGGAAGCGTCGCGGAGACGAGGAACTGGAACTCGGTGCGGAACAGCCCGATGCCGTCGGCACCGGTCGTCTCGAGTGCGGCCACGTCGTCGCGCAGGCCGGCATTCATCATCAGTTGCACCCGCACGCCATCCTTGGACAGCGCCGGCTGGTCTCGTAGCGCGGCGAATTCGGCGCGGCGCCTTTGCGTGACCGAGAGCTTGGCCTCGAACGCCTCTTCCATCGTGGCGGTAGGCCTAACCACGACACGTTGCTGGCTGGTGTCCAGCAGCAGCAGGTCGCCTTCCGCGACCATGTGGCGTACATCCTTGGTGCGCCCCATCACGGGCACGCCCATCGCGCGCGCGACAATGGTGACGTGCGCCGTGAGCGAGCCTTCCTCCAGCACCACGCCCTTCAGGCGGCGGCGATCATATTCGAGCAGTTCGGCGGGGCCGAGGTTGCGCGCGATCAGGATCGAATCCTGCCGCAGCCCCATCTGCGCCGCGGTGCCGAGCTGGCCCGAGACGATGCGCAGCAGCCGGTTGGAGAGATCCTCCAGATCGTGCATCCGGTCGGCGAGCAGCGGATCGGAAATCTCGCGCATCCGCATCCGCTGGCGCTGCTGCACCCGTTCGATCGCCGCTTCCGCCGTCAGGCCGGAGCTGATCGCCTCGTTGATCCGGCGGCTCCAGCCCTCGTCATAGGCGAACATCTTGTAGGTCTCGAGCACCTCCTGATGCTCGCCGGCCATGCCGAACTCGGCCTGGCTGGTCATCCGCTCGATGGATTCGCGCATCTGGCGGAAGGCGGAATAGACGCGCTGGCGCTCGACCTCGACATCCTCGGCGACGGTATGCTCGACGATCACGCGGGGCTGGTGGAAGACGGCGTGGCCGCGCGCCATGCCGTCGACCAGCTTGAGGCCGGTGAGCTGCGCGGGGCCATTATCTCGCGCGCCCGCGCCGCCACCGCTGCTCTCGTCGATCAGACCGGCGGCGGCGATCAGCTCGGCGAGCACCATCGCGACGGTCTGCAGCGCCTCGATCTCGACATCGTCGTAGCGGCGGCTGGCCTCGTGCTGGACGCAGAGCACGCCCACTGCCCGCTCGCGTCGCACGATCGGCACGCCGGCGAAGCTGTGATACAGTTCTTCGCCCGTCTCCGGCTTGTAGGCGAACTCCGGGTGGCTGGTCGCCTCGTCGAGATTGAGCGTCTCGACATGTTTGGCGATCGTGCCGACCAGCCCTTCGCCCAAGGCCAGCTTGGTGACGTGAACGGCGTCCTGGTGGAGGCCTTGCGTCGCGAACAGCTCCAGCACGCCGTCACGCAGCAGGTAGATCGAGCAAACCTCGCTGGCGGTCGCCTCGGCGATGATCTTCACGACATTGTTGAGCTTGGCCTGCGCGTTCGTGCGCCCCGCCATCACGTCGTGCAGCCGCGTCAGGATCTCGCGGGCGGCGGTGGCGGCGGGGGTCGGGGCGGGAACGGCCATGGATGCCAGCGCTATCAGATGAAAGCGTGCGCGGCCAAGGCCGATATTCTCAGGTCGCCGCCGGTTCGATCCGTTCGATGCCGAGACGGGGGATCTCGATCGCCGGACAGCGGTCCATCACCACCTTGAGCCCCGCGGCCTCGGCGCGGGCGGCGGCGGCCTCGTTGACCACGCCAAGTTGCATCCACACCGCCTTCGCGCCCACCGCGATCGCCTGGTCGACCGCCGCGCCGGCCGCCGCCGAATTGCGGAAGATGTCGACCATGTCGATCGGCTCGCCGATCTGCGCCAGTTCGCGCCAGACATATTCGCCATGGACATGCTCGCCCGTAATCTGCGGATTGACCGGGAACACGCGATAGCCGTGGGTCTGCAACGTCTGCATAACGCCGTAACTCGGGCGGCTGGGCCTGTCGGATATGCCGACCAACGCGACGGTGCGCGTCTCGCGGAGCAGTCGGGCGATGTCGGCGTCGGACGTGAGGGGCATGACGGGTCTCCTCGTTGTGCGAGGATAAATGGTCAGCGGCGCGTCGCGTTCAATCCGGCCGCCACTTTCTCCGCTATGTCGAGGAAGGGGCGCGCCGCTTTCTCTTCTCCGGCCGCCGGCGGCTCGCCTGCGTCGGACGCACGGCGGATGGCGATATCGAGCGGCACGCGGCCGAGGAAGGGAATGCCCAGCCGTGCCGCCTCCGCCTCCGCGCCGCCGTTGCCGAACGGGTCCGAGACCTCGCCGCAATGCGGACAGACATAGCCCGCCATGTTCTCGACGAGGCCGAGGATCGGGATGCCGGCGGTGTTGAACAGGTCGATCGCGCGCAAAGCGTCGATCAGGGCCAAATCCTGCGGGGTAGAGACGACCACGGCGCCCGCCGGCCGGTGCTTCTGGATCATCGAGAGCTGAACGTCGCCGGTGCCGGGCGGCAGGTCCACCACCAAAGTATCGACATGCTCCCACCGCGCATCGACCAGCTGGCCGAGCGCGCCCGACGCCATCGGCCCGCGCCACGCCAGCGCCTTTTCCGGCGCGACGAGCTGGCCCATCGACAGCATCGGCACGCCGAAACGGGTCATGATCGGTAGCAGCTGCTTGTCGTGCGCCATCGGCCTTTCGCCCTCGGCCGCCATCAGGCGCGGCTGCGAGGGGCCGTATATGTCGGCATCGACCAGCCCTGTGCGATGACCGAGCCGCTTGAGCGCGATGGCGAGGTTGGCGGACAGTGTCGACTTGCCGACACCGCCCTTGCCCGATCCCACCGCGATCAGCTGTCGCTCGGTCTTCTCGGCGGTCTGGACGATACGCACCTCGCGCACCCCGGCGACGGCGATCAGACGCCCGCGCACCTCGGCCTCGAGCGCCTCGCGTGCGGGCGCGCCGAGGCCGGTCACGTCGAGGATCACGCTCGCGACGCCGTCCGAAAGGCGCGGCGGGGCGATGCGGCGGGCTTCGGGCAAAGCGAAGAGCGCGGCGGCGAGAGGGAAGGAGTCGGTCATGTCGGCGCCGCGCTTAGGCGCCCGGCGTGCGCATGGCACTATTTTTCCGCAGGTTCGCCCCTATAATGGCTCGATGACCGAACGAGAGCGCGATGCGCTGACCGTGCTGAACGAGGAAGGCCCGTGGGGTCCGGGCGAGGACAAGACGCCCGGCGGTCGCAAGGGCGAGCCGCGCAATCCATGGCTCCAGCCGCCGCGCCGCAAGCCGCGAGGACCGAAGACCGAGGGCGGCCAGCCATCGCTGGAAGAATTGATCCGCCGCGGGCGTGATCGCTTCGCCGGCCTGCCTGGCGGCGGCCGGCCGATCTGGGGCTATGCGCTGGTCGCCTTTGTCGCGCTGTGGCTGATCTCGACCAGCCTGCACCGTATCGGGCCTGACGATCGCGGTGTCATCACCCGTTTCGGCCGCTACGCCGGCATCCTCAAGCCCGGCCTCGGCGTCACCTTCCCGGCGCCCGTGGACGTCGTCACGCCCATCAATGTCGAGGAGCGACGCAGCTTCGACGTGCCCGCCTCGGGCGGCGCCAATCTGCTGCTCACCCGCGGCCAGGATCTCGTGAACCTGACCTATACGGTGAACTGGTCGGTGCGCGACCCGGATCTCTATCTCTTCAATCTGCCGGGCGCGCCGGAGGACCTGATCCGCAACGCCGCACAGGCGGCTATGCGCGAGGCGGTGGCGGCGATCACGCTGGATCAGGTGACCGGCGTCGGCCAGGCGGACCTCGCCGCGCGCGTCACCGCGCGGACGCAGGATCTGCTCGATCGCTATCATGCCGGCGTGCTGGTGCAGGGCGTCACCATCCGCCAGGCGGCGCTGCCCGATCAGCTCGACGGCGCCGTCAAGGCGATCGCCGATGCGCGATCGGATGCCGCCGCCAATGCCGACAAGGCCCGGAACGAGGCCTCCAAGAAGATCGCCGATGCGCGGGCGCAGACCGAGATCTTCGACGAGGTCTACGATGCCTACAAGGCGTCCCCGCAGGTGATCCGTTCGCGCATGTATTACGACACGATGGAAGCGATCCTGTCAAAGAGCAGCAAGGTGATCGTCGACGCGCCCAACGCCACGGTGCAGGTGCAGCCGGTGGCGCCCAGGAAACAGCCCCAGCCGCAGCAGGGAGTGGGGCAATGACGGTCGCACGCCTGCTCCGCAGCCCGATCGGCTGGGCGATCCTGCTGATCCTGCTGGTGCTGGCCGCCGCCAGCGTCTTCACCACAGTGGGCGAGACGCAGCAGGCGGTGATCGTCCGCATGGGCGTGCCGCGCGCAGTGGTGAACCTCTATCGCGCCGACGAGCGCTTCGGCCAGACCGGCGCCGGGCTGATCGCGCGCCTGCCGCTGCTCGATCAGGTGTTCTTCGTCGACAAGCGCGTGCAGATGCTGGAACTGGACGGGCAGCCGATCCAGACGGCCGACGGCGGATCGATCGCGGCGGATGCCTATGCGCGCTATCGCGTCGTCGATCCTGCGCTCTTCTACACCGCCACCCACGGCGACGCGCGGGTCTTCGGCGATACGGTGAAGCCGGTGCTGGGCACGGCGCTGCGTTCCGCGCTTGGTGCGCTTCCCGTGTCCCAGCTGCTTGTGCCCGAGCGGATTCCCGCGATGCGCATGGTGCGCGACCGGCTGGATCAGGCGACCCGGCGATTCGGCGTGCGGGTGAGCGAGGTGCGGCTGGCTCGCACCATTCTCCCGGAGGGCGCGGCGCTCGACAATGCGATCGGCCGGATGCGCACCGATCGCGAGCAGCAGGCGGACGCGATCCGTGCCGACGGTCAGGCCGAGATCGCGCATATTCGCGCGGACGGCGAGGCGCAGGCTGCCAAGATGTATGCCGATGCCTTCGGCCAGGATCCGGATTTCTACGATTTTTACCGGGCCATGCAGTCCTATCAGAAGACACTGGCGGACGGATCGACGCAGATGATCCTGTCGCCGAACAGCGAATATTTCCGCCAGTTCCGCACCGGCGGGAAACAGTGAGCATCGCCGGCCGTTCAAACCGCGTTCAGGCGGGCGCCCGCAGCCTTGGCTGCGCCCGTTTCGGCGCGTCGACTATTCTTTTCTGAGCCACAGTCCCGTGGGGAGGCCATCCAACGTGCGTTACGCTTATGCCATTACTGCCGCGCTGCTTGCCGGCGGCGGTGCCGCCACCTTCACCATGCAGCAGCCGAGCAGTGCGCAGGTCGCCCAGAATGCGGGCTCGCAATCGCACGGCCCGCTCGGCGGCCCCGCCAGCTTCGCGGATTTGACCGCGCGCCTCTCGCCTGCGGTGGTCAACATCTCGACCACGCAGCGGATCAAGGTGCAGCAGCAGCAGAACCCGTTCGCGGGCACGCCGTTCGACGACCTCTTCCGCCAGTTCAACGGCGGCGGCGGTGACGACGACGACAATGGTGGCGGCAACAGCGGCTCCAGCAACGGCAAGCCGCAGACTCGCGAGGCGATGTCGCTGGGATCGGGCTTCATCATCTCTGCGGACGGCTATGTCGTCACCAACAACCACGTCATCGCCGGCGATCCCAACTCGCCGCAGAGCAAGGGCGCGACGCTCGAGAGTGTGACTGTCACCCTGCCGGACCGCACCGAATACAAGGCGAAGGTGGTCGGGCGCGACCAGGCAGCGGACCTCGCCGTCCTCAAGATCGACGCGCCCAAGCCGTTGCCCTTCGTGCAGTTCGGCGATTCCACCAAGACCCGCGTCGGCGACTGGGTGATCGCGATCGGCAACCCCTTCGCGCTCGGCGGCACCGTCACCGCCGGCATCGTCTCGGCGATCCACCGCTCGATCGGCTCGGGTCCGTACGACCGCTACATCCAGACCGACGCCGCGATCAATTCGGGCAATTCCGGCGGCCCGATGTTCGACATGGCGGGCAACGTCGTCGGCATCAACTCGGCGATCTATTCGCCGTCGGGCGGCAATGTCGGCATCGGCTTCGCCATTCCGGCGGAGGAGGCGAAGCCCGTCGTCGACATCCTGATGAAGGGCGGGCGCGTGAAGCGCGGCTATCTCGGCGTCTCGATCCAGCAGATCGACGACGAGATGGCCTCGGCGCTCGGCCTACCGAAGAATCACGGCGAGATCGTCGGCCGCGTCGAGCCGGGCTATGCCGCCGCCAAGGCCGGCATCCAGTCGGGCGACGTGATCGTGCGCGTCAACAACCAGGACGTCACGCCGGACAACAGCCTGTCCTACATTGTCGCCAACCTGCCGATCGGCTCCAAGGTACCGGTCGAGCTCTACCGCCGCGGCCAGAAGATCACCGTCACGGCGATCGTCGGCGAGCGCCCGCCGGAAGACCAGCTGGCCGGCCAGCTCGGCAACGGCAACGACAGCGACAATGACGGCACGCCGGACAGTGGTGCCGCCGCCCAGCAGAGCAAGGCGGCGTCCTCGGCGCTCGGCCTCGGCCTGCAGGCGCTGACCCCGCGCATCGCGCAGCAGCTCGGCCTCTCGGCGAGCATCCGCGGCGTGGTGATCGCTTCGGTCGATTCGTCGAGCGACGCGGGCTCTAACGGGCTGAAGCGCGGCGACGTGATCCTGTCGATCAACCAGCAGCCGGTCCTCACCGTCGCCGCCGCCGCGCAGGTGATCGCGGATGCGCAGAAGGCCGGCCGCGACACCGTGCTGCTCCAGGTCCAGCGTGGCACCCAGCAGGCCGTCTATATCGGCGTGAAGCTGCAGAAGAAGTGAGCTGAATGAAGCCCTCTCCCGCAAAGGCGGGAGAGGGCTATAAGGTCCGCTGCAACCTCGGGAGCGGGCACATATGGCGGACGACGGCATCTTCATCGGCGCGAGCGCGGACGGGCAGAAGCAGAGCCTCGTGCTCAAGCGCGCCAACCGCCACGGCCTGATCGCGGGCGCGACCGGCACCGGCAAGACCGTCACGCTGCAGGGCATCGCCGAGGATTTCTCGCGGCTCGGCGTGCCGGTATTCCTCGCCGACGTGAAAGGCGATCTCTCCGGCATCGCCATGGCCGGATCGCCGACCTCGCCGATGCACGCCACCTTCGCCGAGCGCGCGAAGCAGATCGGCGAGGGCGACTGGTCCTATTCGGACAATCCCGCGATCTTCTGGGATCTGTTCGGAGAGCAGGGTCACCCGATCCGCACCACCGTCTCCGAGATGGGGCCGCTGCTGCTCTCGCAGTTGCTCGATCTCAACGACGTGCAGGAGGGCGTACTGACCGTCGCCTTCACACTTGCCGACAAGGAGGGGCTGCTGCTGCTCGACCTCGACGATCTCGGCGCGATGCTGGGCGAGATCAGCGCGCGGGCGGACGAGCTCGCCACCACCTACGGCAACGTTTCCAAGGCTTCGGTCGGCGCGATCCAGCGTGCTTTGCTCCAGCTGCGCAGCCAGGGCGGCGACCATTTCTTCGGCGAGCCCGCGCTCGACATCCACGATTTCATGCTGACCGACGACAAGGGGCGGGGCCAGATCTCGATCCTCGCCGCCGACAAATTGATGGCGAGCCCCAAGCTCTACGCCACCTTCCTGCTCTGGATGCTGTCCGAGCTGTTCGAGGCGCTCCCCGAGGTCGGCGATCCGGACAAGCCCAAGCTCGTCTTCTTCTTCGACGAGGCGCACCTGCTGTTCGACAACGCCCCGCCATCCTTGCTGACCAAGGTCGAGCAGGTTGTGCGGTTGATCCGCTCCAAGGGCGTCGGCGTCTATTTCATCACCCAGAACCCGATCGACGTTCCGGACACGGTGGCGGGCCAGCTCGGCAACCGCGTGCAGCACGCGATCCGCGCCTTCACCCCCAAGGACCAGAAGGCGGTGAAGGCGGCCGCCGACACCTTCCGCGCCAATCCCGGCGTCGACGTCGAGAAGGCGATCATCGAGCTGAAGGTGGGCGAAGCGCTGGTGTCGCTGCTCCAGCCCGACGGTTCGCCCCAGCCGGTCGAGCGTACACTCATCAAGCCGCCGCGGAGCCGCGTCGGCCCGATCACGCCGCAGGAGCGCGCCACCCTGCGCTCGTTCTCGCCGGTCGGCGGCAAGTACGATACGGCGGTCAACCGCGAGAGCGCCTACGAGAAGCTTGCGGCCAAGGCGCAGGCCTCGACCGCCGCCGCGCAGGCGCAAGCCCAGGTCGCGCCCACTGCGCCAGGCAAGGCGGCGGCGCCCTCGATCTGGGACAAGGCGATCACCTCGGCGACGCGCGCGGCCTCCTCCTCGATCGGGCGGCAGGTGGCCAACGAAGTCGGCCGCGAGATATTCGGAGGTGGCAGCCGACGCTCCTCTTCGTCGGGCGGCGGGCTGGTCGGATCGCTGGTGCGCGGCGTGCTGGGCTCGCTGATGCGGTAGTTCCCGCCATCCGTTCGTGCTGGGGAGCCGCTGAGCGAAGTCGAAGCGGCGTCTCGAAGCACATGCGACGCGCAACACCCTTCGAGACGGGCCTTCGACTTCGCTCACGCTCCGCTCAGTCCCTCCTCAGGGCGAACGGGAGAGGGACGCAAAACCCCACCCGATTTTTGCCGCGCGTTAACCCGCCGCCTCTAACTTCGACCGATGTCGAGGGGAGACGGCGTGATCTATCAGGCGGCCACTTACAGCGCACCGCGCACACGCCTCGGCCGATGGCTGGTCGAGCCGGGCGCCGACGTGCCCGCCGAGGTGCGCCCGATGCTGCTGGCCGGGCTGTTCGGCACGCTCGTCATCTTCTTCGGCGGGGTGTTCAACACCATCGCCGTCTCGGCGGTCGCCTCCTTCCGGCACCCGAGCGCGCCGTTCCTGCTGTGGGCCGCCTACGAGACGATCCTCGGCGCGGTGCGACTCTATGTGCTGTGGCACGCCCGCCGCAACGCGCCGCTCGGCCTGCGCACACATACCGACGCCTATGTGATCCTGGCATTGATGTGGGCGCTCGGTGTCGGCTATGGCAGCTTCGTCGGCTTGCTCAGCCGCGACTGGCTGATCGCCGGCATCACCACCATTTCGGCCGCTGCAATGGCGGGCGGCATCGCCTTCCGCAACTTCACCGCGCCGCGCCTGTGCACGGCGATGGTGGTCGTCAGCTTCGGGCCCGCTGCGATCGGCGCGGCGATGTCCGGCCGTTGGGAATTGTGGATACTGGTGCCGCAGGTGCCGGTCTATCTGTTCAGCCTGTGGGTCGCGATCCGCAGCCTGCACCGCATGCTCGTCCGCACCATCGCCGCCGAGCGCGAGAATGATCGCCGCGCCAACCACGACCAGCTGACAGGCCTTGCGAACCGCGCCGGTCTGGAGCGCGCCATCACCGGGTGGCAGCATCGCGAGGATCGTCGCGGGCCGCTTGCCTTCTTCTATCTGGATCTCGACGGCTTCAAGGCGGTGAACGACCGTCACGGCCATGCGGCTGGCGACGCGCTGCTGCGCATGGTCGCAGCGCGGCTGCAGGCCCTGGCTCCGACGGGCGGCACGGCGGCTCGGATCGGCGGCGACGAGTTCGTCCTCCTTGTTCCCGAGGCGGATCGCGGCGGCACGCTGGGCCGCGCCGAGCGGGTGATCGCCGCCATCGCCAACCGGCCCTACGATCTCGACAACGGCGTATCGGTGACGATCGGCACCAGCATCGGCATTGCACGCATGCCCGATCACGGCCACGATCTCGCACGGCTGATGTCGGCCGCGGATGCCGCGCTCTACGATGCGAAGGGCAGGGGCCGCTGCCGTGCCGTCATCGCGTCGGCACCGAACCTGCGAATTGCGGTGAATTCCGCGGCACCCCGCCGCGCCACTGCGCGCTGACGCTTCCCCTCGGGGTCGCGGGGGCTTATCGGGTATCCATGGATACCGTATTGGACAGACCCGCCCCCGTGGCGGACGTAGCTTCCGTGTCGCTTGCCGATTTCGCGCAGGATCGTGAGGCTTTCGCCCAGGCGCTCGGCCACAGTTTCGAGCGCTACGGCTTCGCCGTTGTCTCGAACCACGGCATTTCGAGCGAGCTGATCGCCCGCGCCGAGGCCGCATCCAAGGCTCTGTTCGCGCTGCCCGTGGAGGCGAAGCTCGGCTATCGACCGACCGGCGGCGGTGGTCAGCGCGGCTATACCGCCTTCGGCGTCGAAACCGCGAAGGATGCCAAGGCGGTCGACCTCAAGGAATTCTGGCACGTCGGCCGCGAGCTGCCGCAGGGTCATCGCTACGCGGACCGGATGCCGCCGAACATCTGGCCGCAGGAACTGGCCGATTTCCGCGCCGTGATGCTCGAATTGTTCGCTGCTTTCGAGGCGACTGGGCTGCGACTGCTCGAGGCGATCGCCCGCCATCTCGGCCTCGCTCCGGATTTCTTCGAGGACACGGTATCGGAAGGTAACTCCGTCCTGCGCCTGCTCCACTATCCGCCCGTGCAGGGTGGCGGCCCCTCGATCCGCGCCGGCGCGCACGAGGACATCAACACCATCACCCTGCTGCTGGGCGCCGAGGAAGCGGGACTGGAGATCCTCGATCGCGACGGCAAATGGTTGTCCGTGACGCCCAGGGAGGGTGAGCTGGCCGTCAACGTCGGCGACATGCTTCAGCGCCTGACCAACGATCGTCTGCGCTCGACCACGCATCGGGTCGCGAATCCGGTTTCGGAACGGCGTGGTCACCCGCGATATTCGATGCCCTTCTTCCTGCACTTCCGGCCGGACTATCTGATCGAGACGCTGCCGGGTTGCGTCGATGCTGCGCATCCCGATCGCTATCCGGAGCCGATCACCGCACACGAATATCTCATGCAGCGGCTACGCGAGATCAAGCTGCTGTGAAGCGGCTCGCGGTCGCGCTGGCGCTGCTTGCGATGGGAACTCCGGCGATGGCCGCACCGATGACCTATGCGGAGTTCCAGCAGCGGGTGGTGCAGCCGCCCTCACCGGGACCGAACCTCGCCTACGGGCCCGACCCGCTCCAGCATGTCGAGCTGTGGAAGCCCGAGGGCAACGGGCCGTTCCCGGTCGTGCTGATGATCCACGGCGGCTGCTGGCAGACGGCGGTCGCCAAGGCTGACATCATGCACGCGCTCGCCGCCGACCTGATGAAGCGCGGCATCGCGGTGTGGAACATCGAATATCGCGGGGTGGACGTGCCGGGCGGCGGCTATCCCGGCACCTTCCAGGATGTCGCGGCGGCTGCCGACATGCTGGGCCGCGAGGGGCCGAAGATGGGGCTGGACGTGAAGCGCGTGGTGGCGGTGGGTCATTCGGCGGGCGGGCATCTCGCATTGTGGCTGGCGGCACGGCCTAAGATCGCAAAGACGAGCGTGCTTTGGACGGCGCATCCGCTGCCTTTGGTCAGGGTCGTGAGCTTGGGCGGCCTGCCGGATTTGGCAAAAGCGCGCACCGAGGCCGTGGAAGCCTGCGGCGAAGATACGGTGAACCAGCTGGTCGGCCACCCTACCGCTGATCGGCGGGATGTTTTTGCCGACACCTCACCGGCCTCCCTGCTACCATTGGGGATACCGTTTGCGTCTGTCAGCGGTTCAGAGGACCCGATTGCACCGCCGGCTTACGCGGCCCGCTTTTCTCGGCAAGCAAGGGAAGCGGGGGACAATGAAGACAATGCCGTAATTTCGGACGCCGGTCATTTCGAGTTGATCACACCGAGCGCCGCCGCTTGGGATGAGGTTCTTCAGCAGACCCTGTGGTATGATGTTGTAGAGGCACCACCACGGGTCAAAAGAGGTCACCCCCGCCCGCGATAGCCCGGCACGCCCTGATCGGGCAGCCACAGACCGGCGGGCGGCTCGCCCGAGGACCAGAAGACGTCGATCGGGATGCCGCCGCGCGGATACCAATAGCCGCCGATGCGCAGCCACAGCGGCTTCATCTCGGCGAACAGCCGCTCGCCGATGCCGACCGTGCAATCCTCGTGGAAGGCCGCATGGTTGCGGAAGGAGCCCAGGAACAGCTTGAGCGACTTCGATTCCACGATCGTCTCGCAGGGCGCATAGTCGATCACGAGATGCGCGAAATCGGGCTGGCCCGTCACGGGGCAGAGCGAGGTAAATTCGGGCACGGCGAAGCGCACCAGATACGGGCGGCCGGGGCGCGGATTGGGCACGTAATCGAGGATGGCCTCTTCGGGGCTGGCCGGAAGCTGGCTGGGCTGGCCGAGATGGGTGATGCTCATGGCCGCCACCTAAGGTGCGCGGCCCCCCTTCGCAATGGCGGGCGGCATGCTATCTCCACCGCAAAGGAGTAAGCGCATGGACGATCTCGTCACGGTCGAATGGCTCTCGCGGCGGCTCGACGATCCCGGCATCGTTGTGCTCGACGCGACCTATTTGCCGTTCGAGCCCGAGCGCGACGCGGCGGCGGAATATCAAGCGGGGCACATCCCCGGCGCGCGCTTCCTCGATCTGAGGACGCTCGCCGATACCGATGATCCGCGCCCGACGATGGCGCCCAACCTCATCCAGTTCCGCGCCCGGATGGCGGCATTGGGCGTGCGGCGCGACGATCGCATCATCCTCTACGACGATTCGCCGCACCGCACGGCGGCGCGGGCATGGTGGGTGCTGCGCCTGTTCGGGGCCGACCGGCTGGCGATCCTCGACGGCGGCGCGCAGGCATGGCGGAAGGCTGGTCAGCCGCTGGAAAAAGGGGCCGGGCGGCTCGATCCGCTGCCCGAGCAGCGCACCGGCTTCACCGCGCGTGACGATGCGCTCATCCGCGATCTTGCGGCAGTGCGTGCACTTGTCGATACCCCCATTGAACAACTGGTCGATGCGCGGGGCGCCCCGCGTTTCTCGGGTGCCGAGGCCGATCCGCGTCCCGGCATCGCGCCCGGCCACATCCCCGGATCGATCAACCTGCCCTACAGCCGGCTGTTCGATGCCGAGGGCCGCTGGAAGAAGGGCGAGGCGCTGGCAGAATTGTTCGAGCAGGCCGGCGTCGATCCGGCGCGGCCTTTGGTCTTCACCTGTGGATCGGGGGTCACCGCTGCGGGCCTGTTCTTCGCCGCGCACACGCTCGGCCGCACGGATATGGCGCTCTACGATGGTTCGTGGAGCGAATATGGCGCCGATTCCTCGACGCCGAAGGCCGTCTCGTGAGCGAACGCGACGAAACCAAGGTAGTCGAGGGCGGCCGCCGTCCCGAATGGACCGGGCCGATCGTCAACCCGCCGGTTCATCGCGCCTCCACCATCCTGTTCGAGGACTGCGCATCGCTGAAAACGGGCACGGGGCGCAACGCCGACGGCGAATGGCATTACGGCCGGCGCGGCACGCCGACCCAGTGGGCGCTGGCGGAGGCGCTCACCGATCTGGAGCCCGGCGCGGAGGGGACGATGCTCTACCCGTCTGGCGTCGCAGCGATCTCGGTGGCGTTGCTCTCGGTGCTGAAAGCCGGTGACGATCTGCTGATGGTGGACTCGACCTACGAGCCGACCCGCGTCTTCTGTCGCACGGTGCTGGGGCAGATGGGCATCACCACGCGCTTCTACGATCCGATGATCGGTGCCGGGATCGCCGATCTGATCGGCGAGAGGACGGCGGCGATTTTCCTCGAAAGCCCCGGAAGTCTCACCTTCGAGGTGCAGGACGTGCAGGCGATCGCCTCGGTCGCGAAGGCGCGCGGCATCGTCACCCTGCTCGACAACACCTGGGCGACGCCTCTGCTGTTCCCGGCGATCGAAAGGGGGGTGGATCTCACCATTCTCGCCTGCACGAAATATGTCGTCGGACATTCGGATGCGATGCTGGGATCGGTCACCACCACGGCTGAGCATTATGCCAAGCTGCGCCGGACCACGCAGCTGTTCGGCCAGCACGTTTCGCCGGATGACGCCTATCTGGCGCTGCGCGGGCTGCGCACGCTCGCCATCCGCATGAAAGCGCACGAGGACGGCGCGCTCAAGGTGGCGCGCTGGCTCGAAAGCCGCCCCGAGGTTGCGCGGGTGCTGCACCCGGCGCTGCCGTCCTGCCCGGGTCACGATCTGTGGGCGCGCGGTTTCAAGGGATCGTCCGGTCTGTTCAGCTTCGTGCTGGACGGCGGTGACGCTGCGGCCCGGGCCGCACTGATCGACGGGTGCAAGCATTTCGGTATCGGCTACAGCTGGGGCGGGTTCGAGAGCCTGGCGCTGCCGATCGAGCCAGCCTCGATCCGCACCGCGACGCGGTGGGAAGCGGCCGGCCCGGCGGTGCGGCTGCATATAGGGCTCGAGCATCCCGACGACCTGATCGCCGATCTGGAGGAAGGCCTCACCCGCTTTCGCAACACGCGCGGCTGATCGCGGACAAGGAAAAGGGCGCCGGCCTTGCGGCCGACGCCCGTCCCCCTCTGGAAAGGATCAGAAGCTGGCGCTGATCGATCCGACCAGCACCGCCTTGGCGGCGCGGCGATAATCGTTCTGGCGGAACGCTTCGGTACCGTCCTCGCCGTCATCGAACGCGAACACGGTGGTGTCCTTCTTCGACAGCGACGTGCCGACCACCGACAGGTCGAACGCAAGGGACTTCCACTTGTATGTCGCGCCGACGGTGTAGTCGAAATATTGGTGGGGATGAGACTGACCGAGCGGGAAGAAATCGAACCCGCCCGCTGTATGGCCCAGATGGCTGTGGAAGGAGACGGGGAAGCTCGGCAGCGAGAAGCCCAGTTCGCCGTACACGTACATGTTGTATCGGGTCGAGGTGCCGAAATTCTTGAAGTAGGACTGCTTCGGCGCCCAGTTCAGCCCGGCCTTGGCCGTCACCGGCCCGTAGGTCTTGCTGACATCGCCGTAGATCTCGAAATAATTTTGGCTGATGCCAGTGGCACCGCCGAAGAAAGTGCCGCTCGAATCGATCTGGATGTGAGGCTTGGTGCTGCCCGGATACAGATAGCCATAGGCGCCACCGTCCAGCGTGAAGCCGGCAATCGTCTTGGAATAGCCGGCGAAGACGTCGATTTCGGTGCCACCGATGTCGACCGCCGCGTTACCCGTCGCGCTCGATCCCCAGGTCGAGAGGTAGAAGCCGGACTTGTGGGTGATGGTCAGCGCACCTTGCACCACCGGCTTGTTGTCCGACTGCGAGATGCCGCGAAAGCGATACTGGGACCACACCCCCGCGCTGCCGGTGATGGTGAAATCGGAGGCCGGCGCGGGCGCGTCGTCCGCCCATGCCGGGGCGGCCGCAAGCATCGTACCAGCAAACAGGGTGGACAGAATCAGAGCCTTGCGCATCGAAAATGCCTTTCAAAGTGAATTCAGCACTTCCAACCCGCGTGCGAAGAACGGCTTGCCTCTGTTCCGGGCTAAGCTCGCTTTCCGCAGGACTGCTTTGGACTAGGTTCGCCGCGCCGCACAACGATAAAAAGCGGGGCTCATGTAAGTTTCGTCATAATGTGGCGCATGCGCAACAAGGCATCGGCGCAACGATATTACCGACAACGTTGACATCTTGAAGCATGATGTTCGTCGCTCCGCGCCAAGTGCCGGAGCGGCGAAGCTTTTATTGTGGCGTAGTGGCCGTCGAATTGTCGCCGTTGCCAGCGGGCGCGGCGATGATGTCCTTTGTCGCGGATCCCTTGTCGACGACGTTGGTCGAGGGCGATCCGACTTCCGAGCGGATGCCGGCTTCCGGCGCGCCGCCGGTCTGATCGACCAGGCCTTGCTGGCCGGGCGAAACCTGCGCCTGCCCTCCGAACATCGCGGCGAGCGCCTGCTGCGATGGGCTGGCCTCCTGCGGGCGCGGCTCACCCGGGCGCGGCGGACGCAGCGCGAAATCGGGCGGGATCACCAGCGGCGGATTGCGCGTCACCACGAATTCGTTGGGCGCGTTGCGGTTGCCGAAGCCGGTCGCCTTGGTGTGGGCGCAGCCGCCCAGCACCGCGGCACCAGCCGCCAGAGCACCAACCGTCGCGATCGTCCTACGCATCAATTCTTCTCCGAAGCGGCGGGCGTGCGCACGAACAGAGCGCGCAGCACCAGCAGCAGAACGCCTATCGTAATAGCGGCATCGGCGACATTGAAAACCAGGAAAGGGTGCATGTCGCCGAAATGCAGGTCCAGGAAGTCGGCGACATAGCCGAGCCTGACCCGATCCGTGATGTTGCCGAGCGCCCCGCCCAGCACCAAGCCGAGTGCGGCGGCATCCAGCTTGTTGCGCTCGCGCCACAGCCAGAAAACGACCGCGACGGCGATCGCGCCGGTGAGCAGCACCAGCAGCCAGCGCTCCACCGGCCCGTCGGCGGTGAGGAAGCCCATCGAGATGCCGTGATTCTCCACCCAGTAGAAGCGGAAGATCGGCAGCACCTCGATCACCCGGCGGACGGGCAGCGCCACACCGTGGATGATGATCGCCTTGATGAACTGGTCCACCGCGTAGACCAGTAGGGCCACGGCGAAGCCCATGCGGCGGGTGATTTTCAGGTCAGCCATGAACGGCTGCCTCGCAACGGTCGCAGAGATCGCCGTCTTCCTTCACTTCGGGGAGGTGCCGCCAGCAGCGGCCGCATTTGTGCCAGTCGGTGACGTGGACCACCACCTGGGTGGAATCGGTCGTCTCCAGCTGGACGTCGGATACGATGAAGAGCTCGGAAAGCTCGGAGGGCGTCGCGGCGGGCCGCTCGGGCGAACCGATCGCCACCCTGGCCTGCAGCGACGAGCCCAGCTCCTTGGCCTTGCGCATCGGCTCGATCGCGGCGGAGACGGCGAGACGGAGTGCGCGCAGCTGTTCCCAGTTCTGCGCCAGCCCCTCGTCGATCCACAGCCCTTCGACCTCGGGCCATTCGAGCAGGTGGACTGATCCGGCATCGGGATAGCGCGTGCCCCACACCTCCTCGGCGGTGAAGCAGAGGATCGGCGCGGCGTAGCGCACCAGCGCGTGGAACAGGATGTCGAGCGCGGTGCGATACGAACGGCGCGTCAGGCTCTCCGGCGCGTCGCAGTACAGGCAGTCCTTGCGGATATCGAAGAAGAAGGCCGAGAGATCGGCATTCGCGAAATCCGTGAGCGCGCGGGCGTAGCGGTTGAACTCGAAGGCGTCGGTGGCGGAGCGCAGCTCGGCGTCGAGCTTCGCGAGCAGGTGGAGCACGTAACGCTCCAGCTCGGGCATCTCGTTGACCGCGACGCGCTCTTCTTCCGCGAACCCATCGAGCGCGCCGAGCAGGTAGCGGAAGCTGTTGCGCAGCTTGCGATAGGCGTCGGACGTGCCGGCCAGCACCTCCTTGCCGATGCGGACATCCTCGAAATAGTCGGTCGATGCCACCCACAGGCGCAGGATGTCGGCGCCGCTCTCGTTGATCACCTTCAGGGGATCGACGACGTTGCCGAGGCTCTTGGACATCTTGCGGCCCTGCCCGTCGAGCGCGAAGCCGTGGGTCAGCACCGCGTCATAGGGCGCGCGCCCGCGCGTGCCACAGGACTCCAGCAGCGAGGACTGGAACCAGCCGCGATGCTGGTCCGATCCTTCGAGATAGAGATCGGCGCGGACGCCCTCGCCATAGCGTGCCTCGATCGTGAAGGCGTGGGTCGATCCCGAATCGAACCACACGTCGAGGATGTCGGTGACGGGCTGCCACACGTTCGCATCGTGGCCGAACTCGGCCAGCAGCGCCGCGTGATCCATCGTGTACCACACGTCCGCGCCGCCGGCCTTGAAGGCCTCGACGATGCGGGCGTTGAGACCCTTGTCGTCGAGATAGCGGCCGGTCTTGGGATCGACGTAGATGGCGATCGGCACACCCCAGGCGCGCTGGCGCGAGATCACCCAGTCGGGGCGCCCCGCGACCATCGATCCGATGCGGTTGCGGCCCTTGTCCGGCACGAAGCGGGTATGCTCGATCGCGTCCAGCGCGAGTTCGCGGAGGGTGGGGCCGTTCGAAAGCCCCTCCCTTTCAAGGGAGGGGTTGGGGTGGGTGAATCCCTCACCGTTACGCGCACCGTAGAGGGTGTCACCCACCCCCGGCCCCTCCCTTGAAAGGGAGGGGGGATTGATCGGGCGGTCCATCGCGATGAACCATTGCGGGGTGCAGCGGAAGATCACCTTGGCCTTGGAGCGCCACGAATGGGGGTAGCTATGCACCATGCTCCCCGCCGCCAGCAGGGCGCCTACCTCGCGCAGGTCCGTGCAGATCGGGCCTTCGGGCGCGTTGAGCTTGGGGGCGATGACGCTGCCCTGTCCGCCCATCCACGCCCAGTCGGCGCGGTAGAAGCCGTTATCCTCCACCGCGAACACCGGATCGATGCCGTGCGCCTTGCAGAGCAGGAAATCGTCCTCGCCATGATCCGGCGCCATGTGGACGAGGCCGGTGCCCGCATCGGTGGTGACGAAGTCGCCGGGCAGGAACGGGCGGGGCTTGGCGAAGAAGCCTCCGCGCGTATGCATGGGATGACGGGCGACTGCTCCTTCAAACGGCCACCCGCCGAGATAAACTTCATGCGGGACGTCGCTGTTATCCCATTCGCAGCCGATCCGCTTGAGAAAGGCTGGGATCAATGCGGTCGCGACGACAAGCCGCTTTCCACCAAGCCGCGCGAGATGCGGCTTATCTTCGAGTTCACCGCTTTTGATCTCGAATATGGTGTATTCAACACCCGGTCCGTAGGCCAGCGCCTGATTGACAGGGACTGTCCACGGCGTCGTCGTCCAGATTACAGCGTATGCGCCGACCAGTTCCTGGGCGTTCGGCGCTTCGACGATCTCGAACGCCACGTCGATCTGCGTCGAGGTGATGTCCTCATATTCCACCTCGGCCTCGGCGAGCGCGGTCTTCTCGACCGGGCTCCACATCACCGGCTTGGCGCCGCGATAGAGCTGGCCGGTCTCGGCGAATTTCAGAAGCTCGCCCGCGATCGCCGCCTCGGCCTCGTACTTCATGGTGAGATAGGGATCGTCCCAGTCCCCCATCACGCCGAGCCGCTTGAACTGGTCGCGCTGCACGTCGACCCATTTCTGGGCATAGGCGCGGCATTCGGCGCGGAACTGGTCGACGGGCGCGTCGTCCTTGTTCTGCTTCTTGGCGCGATACTGCTCCTCGACCTTCCATTCGATCGGCAGGCCGTGGCAGTCCCAACCCGGCACATAGGGCGCGTCCTTGCCGAGGAGCGACTGGCTGCGGACGATGATGTCCTTCAGCACCTTGTTCATGGCGTGGCCCATGTGGATGTCGCCATTGGCGTAGGGCGGGCCGTCGTGGAGGATCCAGCGCGGCTTGCCGGCGCGCTGCGTGCGGAGCGTGCCGTAGAGGTCCTCCGCCTGCCACTTGGCGAGGATCGCGGGTTCCTTGGCGGCGAGGCCGGCCTTCATGGGAAAGTCGGTCTTCGGCAGGAAGACGGTGTCGCGCCAGTCGCGCTTGGTTTCGGTATCGGACATGTCGGGGCCGGACTTAGAGGGCAGCCGGGTTTCCGGCAAGGATATCGCGGGCTTTCGCGCAATCGGCGTCGATCTGGGCGACCAGCGCGTCGAGGCCGTCGAACTTCGCTTCCGGGCGGAGGTACTCGATCAGCTCGATCTCGATCGTCTGGCCGTAGAGATCGCCCGAGAAATCGAAGAAATATGGCTCCAGCAATTCCTTGGGCGGATCGAACTGGGGCCTCACGCCGAGATTGGCGGCGCCATCCACCACGCGCCCGTCCGCCAGCCGCCCGCGCACCGCGTACACGCCGTAGGCCGGGCGCAGATAATCGCCGATCGCCACGTTGGCGGTCGGATAGCCGATCGTGCGCCCGAGCTTGTCGCCATGCTGCACCGCGCCCCGGATCGCGAAGGGTCGGGTGAGCAGGCGCGCCGCCGCCTGCGGATCGCCGGCACGCAGAGAGTCGCGGATGCGGGTGGAGGAGGCGACGCCGCCATCCGCCTCGACCGGTGCGATCGTCTCGGCGAGCATACCGCGCTGATGCGCGAGGCTGCGCAACAGCGCGGTGTTGCCGCCGCGATCCTTGCCGAACGTGAAGTCCTCGCCCGTCACCAGCGCCGAAGCACCGATCCGCTCGACCAGCCATTCGGCCATGAAGCGCTCCGGCCCCAGCGCGGCCAGCGCGTGATCGAAGGGCAGGGCCAGCGCGCCGTCCATGCCGAACGCCTCGAACAGGTCCATCCGCTGATCGATGCGGGTCAGCAGAAAAGGCGGGGCGTCGGGTTTGAACAACCGCGCCGGATGCGGATCGAAGGTGGCGACCAGCGCCGGCACGCCGGTCTCGCGGGCGAGCGCCAGCGCGCGGCCCACCACCGCCTGGTGGCCGACATGAAAGCCGTCGAAATTGCCCAGCGCCACGACACCCCCGCGCAGGCGATCGGGGACGGGGCGGTCCCCGGGGAGCCGTTCCATGGTGGCGCGCTATAGCAGAGGGGCGGGGGGTTAAAAGCCCTCTCCGGCGGGGAGAAGGCTCCGGCTCAGACCACCCGGCGCACCCAGCCCGCCGGACCTTCGACCCGGCCGCGCTGGATACCGACCAGCTCGGCCTTGATCTCGTCGGTGAGCTGGCCGCCGTCGCCATTGCCGATCGTCCAGTCGCCGGCCTTGCTCTTCACCTGGCCGATCGGGGTGAGCACCGCCGCCGTGCCGCAGGCGAATACCTCGCGCAGCTTGCCGCTCTTGGCGTCCGCCTGCCACTGATCGATCGCATAGGGTTGCTCGGCCACCGCGATGCCGCGCCGCTTCACCAGCTCGAGGATCGAGGCGCGGGTGATGCCGGGCAGGATCGTGCCGGTCAGCGGCGGAGTGATCATGCTGCCGTCGTCGAACAGGAAGAAGATATTCATGCCGCCGAGCTCGTCCACCCAGCGATGCTCGACCGCGTCGAGGAACACCACTTGGTCGCAGCCATGCTCATAGGCCTCGGCCTGCGCCATCAGGCTCGCGGCATAGTTGCCGCCGCACTTGGCCGCGCCCGTGCCGCCCGGGCCGGCGCGGTTGAGATGATCGGACACCCACAGCGACACCGCTTTCTTGCCGCCCTTGAAATAGGAACCGGCCGGCGAGGCGATTACGCAGAAGATGAATTCGGATGCCGGCTTCACGCCAAGGAATGTCTCGGACGCAAACATGAAGGGGCGCAGATAGAGACTGCCGTCGCCGCCGGGGATCCAGCCGGCATCGGCCTTCACCAGCGCGTCGATCGCGTCGAGGAACAGGTCCTCCGGGATCTCCGGCATCGCCATGCGGCGCGCGCTCTCGTTCATGCGGCGCGCGTTCTGTTCCGGGCGGAACAGGGTGATGCCGCCGTTGTCGGCGCGATAGGCCTTGAGGCCCTCGAATATCTCCTGCGCATAATGCAGCACCGCGCAGGCCGGATCGAGCGTGAAGGGGCGGCGCGCGCCCAATGTCGCCGAATGCCAGCCCTTGCCTTCTGTCCAGGTGGCGGTGATCATGTGATCGGTGAACACCCGGCCGAAGCCCGGATCCTCCAGCAATACCGCGCGCTCGGCCGCCGCCAGCACCGCCGGGTTGGGCTCGATCGCGATCGGGTACAGGGAGGTCATCACGCTGCTCCTGAAGGAAAGGACAGCGGCTCCCTTATCGGCGAAGTGAGGGATAGGCCAGCCCCGAGGCTGTGCCGGTGCGCAGGATGATCAGTCCGCTCAGACGAGCAGGAAGATCACCGTGCCCGAAATGGCGAGCGAGATCGCGCTCATGAAACAGAGCAAGCGAAACTCGACTTCGCAGATGGCCGGATCGATATGTTCCACCGGTGCCTTCTCCTCGTGCCACTCTCCCGATGGCACGCGGCCAAGATTATCATGATTGGCGTCAAAGTAAAATGGCCGCCTCATGTTGCAAAGCGGCGTTTCAACTTGAAACTGATCTATCTGACATGTGCATTGTCTTACCAGGCAGATATCGCGGAAATCTGCCACCGGACCAGCTTGACTCTTTGCACCCAAAGCGCAAAGTGGAACATACAGGGAACAATGGATTAGTCGAGTCGGTGGCCACGCTATGTGCCTTGCGGAAGAGGATCGCCCGAATCGAGGGCATGCGCCCCCAGGATGCGCCCATCCATGCGTCGCTCGGTGTCGATTCGCTCGATCGGGCGCTGGGTGGCGGGATCGCTCGGGGGCGGCTGCACGAACTGTTCGCGGCCGAGCCGGCGGACGGGCCGGTGGCGGCGGCCTTTGCCGCGATGCTGGTGTTGCGGGCCTTGCCGTCATCTACACCCTTGCTCTGGCTCCGGCAGGAGGATGCCGAGGGGGGCGGCCGGCTCTCGGCGTCGGGGCTGGCGCAGATCGGGCTCGATCCGGCGCGGCTGGTATTGTTGGTGCTGCGCGATCCGGTGATGCTGCTGCGTGCGGCGGCGGACGTGGTACGCTGCCCGGCTGTGGGTGCGGCGGTGATCGAACTGTGGAAGCAGCCGCGCGCACTCGATCTCACTGCGAGCCGCCGGCTGGAGATGGCGGCCGAGGAATCGGGGGTCACCGCGCTGATGCTGCGGGTGGATGGCGATCCCATCCCCAGTGCCGCCCACACTCGCTGGCAGGTTTCGTCCGCGCCGTCGATCGCGCTGGAGGCGGATGCGCCCGGCCATCCCGCCTTCGATATCGCCCTGCTGCGCCAGCGTGGACGTCCGGATGGCGGGCGCTGGCGGCTGGAGTGGGATCGTGAATGCTCCACCTTTCGGGAAACGCCGATTCCTGGGGTTGTGGTTCCCGCTGCTGCCAGCGGACCGGAGGCGCCGCAGCTTCGGGCCTGACGAACCGCCGACCGCCTTCGTCGAGAAGCAGCGTGGCGCGATGCGCGTGGTGGCGCTCGACGCGCGTGCGCTCCGTCTCGGCCTCGCCCCGGGCCTGACGCTCGCCGATGCGCGAGCCCGCGTGCCGGAGTTGGCGGCAATCGATCACGATTCCTATGCCGACCGGCTTTGGCTGGAGCGCATCGCCGATGGCTGCGACCGCTGGACGCCGATGGTGTCGCTCGATCCCCCGGACGGGGTGACGCTGGATATCACCGGATGCGTGGAGGGACTTTTGCTCGCTCCACCCATCTCCGCTCGCTTGGAGCAGCGTCGAGCAACGTCGGGGCGTGTCGGTCGGGAAGCCATTGTGTCGCAGGATTTCTCGACTGCGGATCCCGACGGTGTTCGATCCTCCGCGCGAAGCGAACGGTTGTGGAGTGGGGAATCCGCTCTAGCCGCCGATGTCGAGCAGCGCCTCACGAGCGCCGGCCTCACGATCCGCTTTGCATTGGCCGACACGCCTGAGGCAGCGCAGGCGCTGGCCCGCTTCCAGGCGCTGCCCGCCACCGACGAGGCCCAGGCGATCCGGCGCCTTCCGATCGCCGCGCTGCGACTGGAGGAAGAACCGGAAACCGCATTGCGCCGCGCCGGCCTCAAGACCATCGGGGATCTTGCCGATCGCCCCACCGCGCCGCTGGCTGCGCGCTTCGGCGAAGGGCTGGTCGATGCGCTCGATCTCCTTCTCGGCCGCACCGACAGCCGGATCACGCCCCGCCGCGCTCTGCCTGCCTTGCTCTTCGAGCGGCGCTTCGCCGAGCCGGTGGCCCGCACCGACGATGCGCTTGCCGTGCTGGACGATCTCGCGCGCGAGGCTGCGACGGTGCTGGAGGAGCGCCACGGCGGCGGCCGGCGCTTCGTTGGCCGGCTCTATCGCAGCGATGGCGCGGTGCGCGAAGTCGCGATCGAGACCGGGCTTCCCACCCGCGACCCCGCCGTTCCCGCGCGTCTGTTCCGCGAGCGGATCGATGCGCTCGCCGATCCGATCGATCCCGGCTTCGGCTTCGACATGATCCGGCTGGCGGTGCCGGCGGTCGAGCCACTGGCGGCAACCCAGCTCAGGCTGGAAGGTGGCCGTGTCGCCGAGGAGGCGCTGGCCGCGCTGATCGACCGCCTCTCCACCCGGCTCGGACGCAACCGCGTGCGCCGCTTCGTTGCTCAGGGCACGCATATCCCCGAGCAGCAGGCGCTTGGGTTGCCGGCAGTCGAACTGACCGATCCCGTGCCTTGGCCGCAGCCACCCGCCGGCGAGCCGCCGCTGCGCCCGCTCCACTTGTTCGATCCGCCACAGCGCATCGAGGTGACGGCGGAAGTGCCGGACGGGCCGCCGCGCCGCTTCCGATGGCGCCGCATCGTTCACGAAGTCGTGCGCTTCGAGGGGCCGGAGCGGATCGCGGGTGAATGGTGGCGTGTTGCCGTGAACCATTTACCCGATCCGCCGGCCTCCGTGCTTCGTCCCAAACCCGGTCGCGATGCGATGGATTGCGACGAGGTAGAGGTGGCCGACCGGGTGGCTGTGCCGGCCAAGGGCAAGCCGCTCCTCACCCGCGACTATTTCCGCGTCGAGGATGTGCGCGGCCGTCGCTTCTGGCTGTTCCGCCACGGCCTCTACGAACGCGAGACGGACTCGCCCGACTGGTACGTCCACGGGCTGTTCGCATGAGCGGGGAGGTGCGATTCGCCGAGTTGCTGGCCGCGACCAACTACAGCTTCCTGCGCGGTGCGAACCATGCGGCGGATATGATGATGCACGCCATCGATCTCGGCCACGTCGGCATCGGCATCGCCGACCGCAACACGGTGGCGGGTGTGGTGAAGGCGCATGTCGCACTGAAGGAAGCGCGGGCGCAGGGGCTGGTCGGGCCCGATTTTCGTCTGGTCGTCGGCGCGCGGCTGGCTTTCGCGGACGGCACGCCGGACATCGTCGCCTATCCGGTCGATCGTGCCGGCTGGGGGCGGCTGACCCGGTTGCTCAGCCTCGGCAATCTTCGCGCGGAGAAAGGCGAGTGCATCCTCCGCCTCTCCGATCTGATCGAGCATGCGCAGGGCCTGCTGCTGATCGCAATGGCGGACGAGACTCACGAATTCATGCTGCGCCGCCTCGCCCGCCACGCTCCGCTCTGGATCGCGGCCACGATGAACCGGCAGGGCGACGATCATCGCCGTCTCGCCCGGCTGATCGCGCTGTCGCGTCGCACCGGCTTGCCTCTGCTTGCCACTTGCGACGCGCTCTACGCCACTCCCGAGCAGCGCCCGCTCCACGATGTGATCACCTGTATCCGCGAGGGCATGGCGATCGCGGATGCGGGCCTTCGCCTGCTGGCGAACGCTGAGCGGCATCTTAAGGAACCGAGGGAGATGGGGCGGCTGTTCCGGCAGGCGCCGAAGGCGTTGGAGGCCTGGGCGGACGTGTTTGAACGGATCCGCTTCACGCTCGACGATCTACGCTACGAATATCCCCACGAGCCGGTGCCGGAGGGCTGGAAGCCGCTGCCCTGGCTCAAGCATGTCACCATGCAGGCGGTGGAAGCCAAATATGGCCACGACATCCCCCGCAAGATCCGCAACATGCTGCGCACCGAGTTCAGGCTGATCCGCAAGCGCAACTACGCTTATTATTTCTTGACCGTATACGAGGCCGTGAACTTCGCGCGTTCGCTCGATCCGCCGATCCTCTGTCAGGGCCGCGGTTCCGCCGCCAACTCGGCGGTCTGCTACTTTCTCGGCATCACCTCGGTCGATCCGGGCGAGTTCAAGCTGCTCTTCTCGCGCTTCGCCTCATCCGACCGCAAGGAGCCGCCCGACATCGACGTCGATTTCGAGCATGAGCGGAGGGAGGAGGTCATCCAGGAGCTGTACCGCCGCTACGGCCGCCATCGTGCCGGCATCGCCGCCACCGTGGTCCATTACCGGCCGCGCAGCACGGTGCGCGAGGTCGGCAAGGTGCTGGGCATTTCCGAGGATGTGACCGCGCGCCTCACCAGCACGGTGTGGGGCAGCTTCGCCGACCGGATGGAGACGCGCCGCTTCACCGATGCCGGCTTCGATCTCGAAGCGGCCGATCTGGAGCGACTGCGTTGGATCGTCGACCAACTGCTCACCTTCCCGCGCCATCTCGGCCAGCATGTCGGCGGATTCGTGCTGACGCAGGACCGGCTCGACGAGACCGTGCCGATCCACAATGCCGCGATGGAGGACCGCACCTTCATCGAATGGGACAAGGACGATATCGACGCGCTCGGCCTGATGAAGGTCGACGTGCTGGCGCTCGGCATGCTGACCTGTATCCGCAAGGCGTTCGATCTGATGCGGGCGCACGATCTCGGCGATCACCAACTCGCCAGCATCCCGCAGGATGCCGCCGAGGTCTATGACATGCTCTGCACCGGCGACAGTGTCGGCGTCTTCCAGGTCGAGAGCCGCGCGCAGATCAACATGCTGCCGCGCCTGCGGCCACGGAAATTCTACGATCTCGCCGTGCAGGTGGCGATCGTACGCCCCGGCCCGATCGAGGGCGACATGGTACATCCCTATCTGAGGCGGCGCGAGGAGTTCCGCCTGACCGGCAAGCTGCCGGACTTTCCTAAGCCAAGCCCTCCGCACAAGCAGGACGAGCTCGAGGAGGTGCTCGGCAACACCTTCGGCGTGCCGCTCTTCCAGGAGCAGGCTATGAACCTCGCCATCACGGCGGCCGGTTTCAGCGGCGGCGAGGCCAATCAGCTACGCCATGCCATGGCGACCTTTCGCAATGTCGGCACTATGGGCAATTTCGAGGAGAAGATGGTCGAGGGCATGGTCTCGCGCGGCTACGAACGCGATTTCGCACAACGCTGCTACAATCAGATCAAGGGCTTCGGCAGCTATGGCTTTCCGGAAAGCCACGCCATTTCCTTTGCGTTGCTTGTCTATGTTTCGTCATGGCTGAAGGCGACGCATCCCGCCGTCTTCGCCGCCGCCCTGCTCAATTCGCAGCCGATGGGCTTCTATGCGCCCGCCCAGATCGTGCGGGACGCGGCCGAGCATGGAGTCGCGATCCTGCCGATCGACGTCAATCACAGCGGCTGGGATAATGCCGTCGAAGCCGGCGCCGCCGACGGGGACGTGCACAAGCGCTGGGATTGGGGCGTGGCCGAGCACCGCAAGGACAAGGGATTCGGCCTGCGGTTGGGCTTTCGCCAGATCGATGGCTTTCAGGAAGCCTGGGGTCACGCCGTCGCGGCCGAGCACGAGGCCGGAGGCGCCTTCGCCAGCGTCGAGGAGATCGGTCGGCGGGTCCGCATTCCCGTGACGGGCAGCAAGGCGACCACGCCCCTGCCGGCGCGTGCGCTTCGCCTGCTGGCGGATGCGGATGCGCTGGGATCGCTCGATCTCGGGCGGCGTCAGGCGGCGTGGGAGGTGCGGCGCATGCCCGGCGCGGCCGAGCTGCCGCTTTTCGCCGCAGCCCGGGCCCGCGAGCTTGCCGCCGAGCCCGATGCGCGCCTCCCCGCCATGCCGCTCTCCGAGGAGGTGACGGCCGACTACCAGACCACCCGCCTGTCGCTGAAGCAGCACCCGATCCACTTCCTGCGCGCGACGCTGCGGCGCGAGGGCGTCCTGTCGAGCGAGGAGCTGCTCCACGTCCCCAATGGCCAGCGCGCGAGGGTTGCGGGCGTGGTGCTGGTCCGCCAGCGGCCGGGCAAGGGCAATGCGATCTTCGCGACGCTGGAGGACGAGGCGGGGATCGTGAACATCCTGCTCTGGGCGCGGATGCTCGATCGCTACCGCCGCGCGCTGATGGCGAGCCGGCTGATGGAGGCGCACGGCGTCGTCCAGAAGAGCAAGGAGGGGGTGATCCACCTGATGGCCGACCGCATCGTCGATCGCACCGCGTTGCTCGACCGGCTGAGCGAGGAAGGGCTGCCTCCCGTCACTCTGTCGCGCGCCGACGTGGTGGCGCACCCCCAGGTCCCGCGCGGCCGGCACCCGCGCGATGTGCGCATCATCCCAAAATCACGGGATTTTCACTGAGGGGACGGTGAGTTTGTGATGTAGAAATCATAATGGATGCGCACCCAAGCTCCGACCATCGGCCGGCCGTTGATGCGCGGCGGCATGACATGGAACTGCCAAGACGCATCGATCATCGCCCGCGCGTAGCCGGAGCCGGGCGTCTCGCCGAGCGGCTTGCAATCGACCACCGTCCAGCGCTCCGCCGTGCGGCAGGCTATCTCGCCCCACCCTTCGACGTGCGCGGCGCGCTGGATGTAGAAGGCCATCTCCGCCTGTGTCGGCGGGCGGGGATACCAGTCGGCCCGATAGAGCCGGTCGCCCTGCTGCCCGCCGCCCGATCCGTTGTCGCTGCCGCCTCCACTGTCGCTGCCGTTCGCGTCCGTGCCGGCGGCGGGCTGCTCGGCGGCGCGGTTGGGCTTGGTCGAAATGTCGGACTGGGCGAAATCGTCGTGACTCATCTGGATCCACGGAATCGGCGGCGGTGGCACCTTGGGCGGCGGCGTGGGCGTCACCGGCGGGGTGACCTTGGTCTCCCGCGTCGTCGCGGCCTGGTGCTTGGACGCCGCCTTGATCGCCTTGGCGGCGGCTTGCGACGGATGATCGCCTTGCACGTTGATCGTCGTCAGCGCGCCGGCCGCCTTGCCCGTCACCGTGTCGGGCAGCAGACCGAGCCGGATCAGCATCCAGATCAGCAGCCCGACCAACGCCGCCGAGATGGCGAAGCTCACAGCCCGGCTGCCGAGCGTGGGACGGTTCGCGTAGGAAGATGGGGCGTACACCGGACGCATCGGCCGCCGCTCTAGAGCGCGCGTTGCCGCGCCGCAACGCGATGACCGACAATTAATGATGGCCGGCGCTTTGCCGCTGGGTGTCGATTGGTTTCAGGTGGAGCCGTTCACAGCCAGACATCGACGACGTGGATCAACAGCCCCACCATGCCGCCGACCAATGTGCCGTTGACGCGGATATACTGGAGATCGCGGCCGACCGCCTGCTCCAGCCTGCCGGTAACGGTCTTGGCGTCCCAGCTGCGCACCGTGTCGGAGACCAGCCGGACGATGCCGTCGCCATAGGCCGCCGCGATGCCCACCGCCGCGCGTCGCGCGAAGAGATTGATGGTGCGCGCCAGCCGCGGCTCGGACTGGAGGGTCTGGCCGAGCTGGCGTAGCGTCTCGCCCAGCCGGCCCGCCATCGCCGCATCCGGATCGCGCGCGCCCTTGAGCAGGGCGGCGCGTGCCTGCGCCCACAGCCCGTCGAGCCAGGCCGCCACCGCCGGGCTGGCGATGATCTCGTCCTTGAAGGCGTTGACCCGGGCCTGCAGTCCCTCGTCCTCGCGCAGGCGGCGGGCAAGATCGACGAGTCCCTCTTCGGCCTTGTCGCGAAGGGGGTGCTCGGGATCCTCGCCGACCTCCTCGATCAGCCGGTAGAGCCCGTCTAGGATCTTGTTGGCGAGCGTCTCGTCGAGGCCGGTCCAGCGCATCACCGATCCCGCCTTGGCGGAGATCATCGCCCGGATCGTCTCCTCGTTTGCGACGAGCGTGCGGCCGACCCAGTCGATCGCATTGTCGAGGATCGGTACGTGCCGGTCCCTGTCGATCGCGGCGGCGAGCGCCTGGCCCAGCACCGGCGCGACGTTGAAGGCGGAAAGCCGCTGCGACACGGCGGAGCGCACCATACCTCCCAACCGCTCGGCATCGAGCGCGCTCACCACGTCGGCGATCAAGCGCGAGGCGCCGAGCCGTAACCGGCTCGCTTTGTCGGCGGCCGGGCCGGGCGCGGCGAGAAAGCGGCCGGTGGCGCCCGCGAGGTCCAGCCGCCGCATGCGCCGCGCCACCACCGAGGGGATCAGGAAATTCTGACGCAGGAACGAGGCGAGCGCGTCACCGATCCGGTCCTTGTTCTTCGGGATGATCGCGGTGTGGGGGATGGGCAGGCCGAGCGGATGGCGGAACAAAGCGGTCACCGCGAACCAGTCGGCGAGGCCGCCGACCATCGCCGCCTCGGCGAAGGCGCGGACATAACCGAAGGCGGGATGATGCGCCTCGGCTGCACGGCTCGCGACATAGACCAGCGCCATCACGACGAGCAGGCCGGTCGCGACCAGCCGCATCGTCCTCAGGCCGTTGTCGCCGAGGGCGAACCCGGTTCGTTGCGCAGGCGGATCGCTCATGCCCCCATTAAGGCACAAGACGGCGGATTGTTCATCCTCTTGGTTTGATAAGGCGGCACCGGCCCGCTCCCCCGCCCAGCCTCCCGATCCAGGGTCATTCTGTCGGGAGGCTGGGCGGGGGAGCGGGCCGGTGCGATAGAATGCGCTCTTCCACGCATTCTCAGACAAAACCTTACTTCTTCAGATCGGGGACGACCTTCTCGCCGACGTTGAGGAAGGCGCCGGCCGAATAGACCACGCGCTCGTTGCCCTGCAGGCCCGAGAGGATGGCGAGCCCCGCGTCGGACACGTCGCCGATCTTCACGGCGCGGCGCTGTACCTTGTCGTTCTGATCGACGACGTAGACGTAATTGCCTTGATCGTCGCTCAGCACGGCGGATTCGGGGAGCACGGGCGCCTCGGTATTCTGCGAGGAGAAAGCGGCGGTGGCGAAACCGCCGGGCCGCAGCGATGGATCGTAGGAAAGCTGCACGCGCACCGTGCCCTGACGGCTGACCGGATCGATCATCGGCGCGATCTGCCAGATGGCGCCCTGGAAGCTGCGGCCGGCGCCGACCGGCGTGACCGTCACCGGCATGCCGACCTTGAGCCCGGCGATATCCTGCTCGGCGAGCTTGGCCTGCATCTCCAGCGTGCCGTCCATCGCGATACTGAACAGCGCGTTCGATCCCGAGCTGACGATCTGCCCCGCCTCGACGTTGCGGGCGAGCACGAAGCCGGAGGCGGGCGCGCGGATGTCGAGCCGGCCGAGCCGAGCCGACTGTTCGCGATATTGCGCCTGTGCCAGCCGCACCGACGCATTGGCCGCATCGCGCGCGGCGGTGCGCGAATCGATGTCGGCCTTGGAGATGAAGCCGCGCGAAACCAGCGCCTGTGCGCGATCGAGATTGCTCTCGGCAAGCTTGGCGTTGGCCACGGCGGAGGCGATCTGCGCCTGCATCTGGCTGGTCTGCGCCGCCTGCACCGCCGGATCGACCGTGGCGAGCGTCTCGCCGGCGCGCACCCAGTCGCCCGCATCCACCAGTACGCGGCTGATCATGCCGCCTTCACCCGCGACGCCGACCGGCATGTCGCGCTTGGCCGAGAGCGAGCCGGTGGCCGTCACCTTGGCGGCGACGGCGGTGCGGCCCGGCACGATCACCGTCACGGTGGGCGCGGAGTTGCTCGGTGCCGTCGGCGTGCTCTTGCGGCCGAAGAAGATGCCGGCCACGATCACTGCCACGAAGATGGCGGCGAAGATCAGGATCAGCTTGCGGCGCTTTGCCTTGGTGGCGCGATCGGCGTCTTCGCTGTTCACGTCGCCGCTCCATCCCTGATCGTAGTTCATGCCTCACCCATGCGCATACGCCGCGCCCGCAGGGCGCCCCTCTGAGAGTGTGTTATCTGAATAGTGCACTCGCATCAAGCCATTGCTTCGCTTTTGCGAGAGGGCGGATTCTATCATGAACGCGGGCTGGGCACCATGTTCAGCTTCGGTTGATCGGCCGCACGGCACAGGCTGCGGTACGTGCCGGGCAGGGTCCGCCCGGCCGAGGGAGACGATCATGAACTATCGCATTGTGTCCGCCGCCATGCTCGCCATGGCGATGCCCGGCGCCGCGCTCGCCGACGATATCGCCACTGTGCCGATCGCGGGCACTCGGCTCGATGTCAGCGCCGATGGCGCGGTGACGCGCGCACCCGATATCGCGTCGGTGACGGCGGGCGTCGTCACGCAGGCGTCCAACGCCGCCGGCGCGATGGCCGAGAATGCCCGCAAGATGGCCGCGACGGTGGCTGCGCTGAAGCGCGCGGGCGTGACGGACAAGGATATCCGCACCGCCTCGCTAAGCCTTCAGCCGCAATATCGCTATACGGACGGCCAGCCGCCGGCCATCACCGGCTATCAGGCGAGCAACCAGCTGACTGTCACCTTCCGCGACATCGCACGCGCCGGGTCGATCCTCGACGCGTTGGTTGCCGCCGGGGTCAACCAGATCGGCGGGCCGGACTTCGCGCTGGAGCATCCCGACGCTGCCATGGATGAGGCGCGCGCGCAGGCGATGCAGAAGGCGCGTGCCAAGGCGGAGGTCTATGCCAAGGCGGCGGGCCTCTCGATCAAGCGGATCGTCGCGATCGGCGAGGGCGGCGGCTATGCGCCTGAGCCGCCGCGCCCGATGATGATGGCGATGGCCCGCGCCAAGGAGGCGACCGACCTGCAGCCCGGCGAGGAGAAGATCGGGGTGACCGTCAATGTGACGTTCGAACTGCAATAGACAAAACAAAGGCCGCCCCGCTCGCCGGCGGGGCGGCCCATCATGCGGAAGTAAGCCGCGCTACGCGGTAAACGCTACTCGCACCGGGGACGTGTCAGCGCACCGAGCCACGGCGCACCAAATTCACGATCGCGAGAAGGATGATCGCGCCGAGCAGCGACACCAGGAAAGTGCCGAGCGTCAGGCCCGCATTGTTGATGTTGCCGCCGCCGGTCACCAGGCCGCCAATAACCGCGCCGACGATGCCGACGACGATGTTGAGGATGATGCCCTGCTGGGCATCGGTGCGCATGACGATGCTGGCGAGCCAGCCGACAATGCCGCCGATGATCAGCCAAAGAATGATACCCATGTCCTGCCTCCTGCTTCGCCATGTCGGGCCTGGACCTGCCGCATGGCGCTCCGGTTGTTGATACGCATGGAGAATGATTGCGTTCCGTGGGGCGGGGACTTTGGGGTGACCTTGAGGCCACTCCGTTCGTGCTGAGGAGCCGCTGAGCGAAGTCGAAGCGGCGTCTCGAAGTACAGCCGCAGCGCATACCCTTCGAGACGGGCCTTCGACTGCGCTTCGCTCCGCTCAGTCCCTCCTCAGGGCGAACGGTGGGGTCGAGAAAAAGGCCGCCCCGCTGGTCGGCGGGACGGCCCGTCTTTTGGTCTGGCCAGTCGCTCAGAACTTCTGCTGGCGCTCGTAAACCGATTTGTAATGCTGGATGCGGGTGACGCGCAGGCCGGGCATGCCGGAACGGTCCACCGCGCGCTGCCAGCCGGCGAATTCCTCGAGCGTCAGCGAATAACGCTGGCACACCTCGTCCACGGTCAGCAGTCCGCCGTTGACGGCGGCCACCACCTCGGCCTTGCGGCGCACGACCCAGCGCCGCGTCTCCGGCGGCGGGAGCGTGTCCAGGGTCAGCGGCTCGCCGAGCGGGCCGATCACCTGGGCTGGGCGAAACTTCTGATTCTCGATCACTTCATCACACCTCGAACTGGGCCTTGGCCGGCGATGCTCCCCCATCGCGTCGCCCCATCTAACGGGGACCGGTTGAAGGAAGGCTAAAATGCCAAGGTAAATCCGGGCTTCATAAGTCTTGACCGCGCCTTGCCGGCGGATGCGTGGGCGACGCGCGGGTGAAAGCTGCCGTTGAGCGCGTTCGCTGCGCCGGCATCCGCGCCGCCGAAAACCTGAACGAGCGCGGAGAGATTGTCAGTGGCGAGCTTGCGCTCCGGGCGTGCCATGCGGCCGGCGAGCTGCGCGGTCGAGGTCGCGGCCTGGCTCACCGCCGCGCCGGCGATCAGCAACGCGTGATCGAGAGCCGGTTCCGCCGGGAAGAGATGGTCGTGCTTCATGTGGACAACACTGCGGTAAGCATGGCTAACAATCGGTAAACGAGGTCTCTCGACCGGCGGGTTTTGCGGTGGGACGAGGGATCGGCTATGGGCGCCGCCATCATGCAGGCCGATTTCCAGCTGGGCAGCGATCTGAAGGGCCGCCGCATCGTCGTCGCCATGTCGGGCGGGGTCGACAGCTCGGTCGTGGCCGCGCTCGCCGCGCGCACCGGCGCCGAGACGATCGGCATCACGCTGCAGCTTTACGATCACGGCGCGGCGGTGGGCCGGACGGGCAGCTGCTGCGCGGGGCGCGACATCCGCGATGCGCGCGCGGTGTGCGACCGGCTCGGCATCGCGCACTACGTCTTCGACTACGAGAGCGCGTTCCGGGAAAGTGTGATCGATCGCTTCGCCGACGATTATATGGCAGGCCGCACCCCGATCCCCTGCGTGCGATGCAACCAGGGGGTGAAGTTCACCGATCTGCTGCGGCTCGCGCGCGATCTCGGCGCGGATTGCCTCGCCACCGGCCATTATGTGCGGCGCGTCGAGGCGGCGGCGGGCGCCGAGCTGCACCGCGCCGCCGATCCTTCGCGCGACCAGAGCTATTTCCTTTTCGCGACGACGCAGGACCAGCTCGACTACCTGCGCTTCCCGCTGGGCGGTATGCCCAAGCCGCTGGTGCGCGAGCTGGCGGCAGAGATCGGCCTCGGCGTCGCGGCCAAACCCGACAGCCAGGACATCTGCTTCGTGCCGGACGGCGATTATGCCTCGGTGGTCAAGAAGGTGCGCCCCGAGGCCGAGCGCGCCGGCGAGATCGTCGACCAGTCCGGCCGGGTGCTGGGCGCGCATCGCGGTCTCGTTCATTTCACCGTGGGCCAGCGGCGCGGGCTGGAGATCGGCGGGTCGCCGGAACCGCTTTACGTCGTGAAGCTGGATGCGGAGGCGAACCGTGTCGTGGTCGGCCCGAGGCGGGCGCTCGCGGTGAGTGCCGCCACCCTGTTCGACGTGAACTGGCTGGGCGGCGACTTCGCCGGGCCGCTGACCGCCAAGGTACGCTCGATGGCGAAGCCGGTGCCGGCGCGCTTCGAGAACGGCGTCGTCCGGTTCGATGCGCCGGAATATGGCGTCGCGCCGGGACAGGCTGCGGTGCTGTACGATGGCGAGCGCGTGCTGGGCGGGGGCTGGATCGAGATCACCCAGCCCGCCGGTGCGGCGCTGGCTGCTTAGAGCAGGAAGCTCCCCTCGATCACCGTGCGGCATCGGCCGGATAGCACCACCCGTTCATCCTCGTAGCGGCAGTCCAGCCGCCCGCCGCGGGCGGAGGCCTGATAGGCGGTGAACGCCGTCCGACCGAGCTTCCCGGCCCAATAGGGCACCGCCACCGCATGCGCGGAGCCCGTCACCGGGTCCTCGTCGATCCCGCCGCCGGGCGCGAAGGCGCGGCTGACGATGTCCGTCTCGCTCCCGCGCGCCGTTACGATCGTCAGAATGTCGCCATGAGAACCGAGCTTGCGGAAGTCGGGTTCGCAAGCACGGACGATGCTCTCGTCCTCGACCACGACGAGGCCGTAGCGATGTTCGTGCCACAGCGTCTCGACCACGCCGTCGATGCCCAGCGCCGCGACGATTTCCGGCAGCGGCTTGGGCGACGGCTTCCAGCTCGGCAGCGCCAGCGCATAGCCCTCGCCGTCGCGCATCACCTCCAGCACGCCGGCCTTGCGGGTGCGGAAGGTCACGCGATCGCGCCCCGGCTCGCCGCCGAGGATCGCATGGCCGCTCGCCAGCGTGGCGTGGCCGCACATCACCACCTCGACCGTGGGCGTGAACCAGCGCAGCTCGAAATCCGCCTCGCCGCTCGCATCGGGCAGGAAGAAGGCGGTCTCGGAGACGTTGTTCTCCTCCGCGATCTTCTGGAGCGTGGCGTCGTCCAGCCACGCGTCGAGCGGCATCACGGCGGCCGGGTTTCCGGTGAAGGGCGCATCGGCGAACGCGTCGATCTGGAGGATAGGCAGCTTCATATCTCGCTCCTCTCGGCGATGTGGGCGGGCAATGTTCCCTCGGCATCGACATGGCCGACGGGATCGGGATGGATGATGACCTCAAGGCCGGGGAAGGCCGTCATGAGCTTCGTCTCGATCGCCTCCATCACGTCATGCGCGGTGCCGATCGTCGTCTCGGGCGGGAAGGACATGTGGAACTGCGCGAAATCGTGCGCGCCGCTGGTGCGGGTGCGCAGGTCGTGCATGCCGGACATCGCCGGGATGGTGGCGGCGACGTCGAGGAAGGCGCGGCGCTTCTCCTCGGGCCATTCGCGGTCCATCAGCTGGTCGAGCGCGTGGGCGGCGGAGCTCCAGGCGCCCCAGCCGAGCCAAGCCGCGATGCCGAGGCCGAATAGCGCGTCCGCTCCGTGGAAGCCGGCGTAGCGATCGAGCGCCAGCGCGATGACCACCGCGAAGTTGAGCGCGAGGTCGGACTTGTAGTGGAGGTTGTCCGCCCCGATGGCGATCGACTTCGTGCGCGCCAGCACCGCTTTCTGATAAGCGAGCAGCACCATGGTGGCGGCCGCCGCGATGATCGAGACGACGATGCCGGCCTCCGGCGAGGCGGTCGGCGCGCCTTCGGCCAAAGCCATCACCGCACGCGCCGCGATCGCCACCGCCGACGCGGCGATCAGCGCGACCTGGAACAGCGCAGCCAGCGCCTCCGCCTTGCCGTGGCCGAAGCGGTGATGTTCGTCCGCGCGCTGGGCGGCGACATGCACGCCGTAGAGCGTGACGAGGCTGGCGACGAGATCGAGCCCGGTGTCGGCGAGCGATGCCAGCATCGCGACCGAGCCGGTCTTCACCGCCGCATAGCCCTTGAGGCCGAGCAGCAAGGTCGCGAGGCTGACCGAGGCCAGCGCGGCGCGGCGGTTGAGGGCTCCGGCGTTTTCAGTCACCGTTGGTCCCGAGCGAAGTCGATGGACGTGAGGTAAACGGCGCGCCTGAAGCGCGTGCCTCGACTTCGCTCGACACGAACGGCGGAGGGAAGGCGCGAGAAGTTCATGGGTAGAGCAACCCCTCGCTCCATCCGTCGCCGTTCCGCACGAACAGCCGCCGCTCGTGCAGGCGATGCGCGCGGTCCTGCCAGAATTCGATGCGGGTAGGCGCGACGCGGTAGCCGCCCCAGTGCGGTGGGCGCGGGACGTCGCCGCTTTCGAAGCGCTTCACCATCTCCTCGAACCGCGCCTCGAAGGTCGCGCGGGCATCGAGCGGGCGCGATTGCTCCGAAGCCCAGGCGCCCAGCTGCGAATCCCGCGAGCGCGATGCGAAATAGGCGTCCGATTCCTCGTCGGACACCATGCTCACCGGCCCCTCGATCCGCACCTGCCGGCGCAGGCTCTTCCAGTGGAACAGCAGCGCCGCCTTCGGATCGCCCGCCAGCTCGCCCGCCTTGCGGCTCTCGCGGTTGGTGTAGAAGACGAAGCCCACCTCCGAATGGCCCTTGAGCAGCACCATCCTGACCGAGGGCATGCCGTCCGCATCTACCGTCGCGAGCGCCATTGCGTTGGGATCGTTGGGCTCGGAGGCCTTGGCGTCCTCCATCCAGTCTCGGAACAGGGCATGGGGGTCGGTCGTCATGCTCAAGCACATAGCGATACGGTGGCACTTGCGTTAGGCGTGACGGCACCACATCTGCACTGTGATATTTCAGCAACAGTTTTCACGATACGCGGCTAGGCTACACGAAGACGATGGCAGACCCCTATTCGACCCTGGGCGTGGCGCGGAACGCCGACGAGAAGGCGATCAAGTCCGCTTATCGCAAGCTCGCCAAGGAGCTGCACCCGGATCGCAACCAGGACAATCCACAAGCGGCCGATCGCTTCTCGGCGGTGACGCAGGCTTATGACTTGCTCTCCGACAAGGACAAACGCGCGCAATATGATCGCGGCGAGATCGACGAGAACGGCCAGCCCAAAGCGCCGTTCGGCTTCGGCGGCGGTGGCGGCGGCAACCCGTTCGCGGGGCGCGGCGGCTTCCGGCCCGGCGCCGGCCCCGGCGGCGCGGGCGGCTTTGAGGGCGGCGATTTCTCCAGCATCTTCGACGATCTGTTCAACAATGGCGGGGGGAGCGGCCCGTTCGGCGGGGCGCGTCGTGCCGGCGCCAGGCCGCAGCCCAAGGGCGCGGACGTCACCTATCGCCTGTCGGTCAGCTTCGAGGATGCCGCGGCGCTCCGCCCGCAGCGCGTGACGCTCGCCAACGGCAAGACGATCGAACTCAAGCTTCCCGCCGGCGTCGAGACCGGCACCCAGCGCCGCCTGCCCAGCCAGGGCGAGCCCGGCCCCGCCGGCCCCGGCGATGCCATCATCACGATCGAGGTGCAACCGCACCGCTTCTTCACCCGCGAGGGCGACGATGTGCGGCTCGATCTGCCGGTCCGGCTCGACGAGGCGGTGCTCGGCGCCAAGGTGAAGGTGCCGACCGTGGACGGCGCGGTGATGGTGACGATCCCCAGGGGATCGACCTCCGGCAAGACGCTGCGCCTGGGCGGCAAGGGCTTCCACAAGGAAGGCGGCGGGCGCGGCGACCAGCTTGTGACTTTGCTCGTCGATCTTCCCTCGGGCGATGCCGAGCTTGAGAAGCTGGTGGAGAGCTGGACCGGCGACCGGGACCGCAATCCGCGCAGCGGGCTCGGCGTCTGAAGGACATCTCGCCCGAGAGCCCGGAGGCGCGTTCGCACCGGCCTGGCCGGATGGAGCGGGCCACGGCGGCGCTCGGCATTCCCTTGCGCCTCTTCACCATCGCCAAGCGCGTGGTGATCGGCGTCTATTCGGACGGGTTCATTCACGCCGGCAACCTCGCCTACCTGACGCTTCTGGCGCTCTTCCCCTTCTTCATCATCGTGACGGCGCTCGCCCAGCTGTTCGGCCGCTCGGGAGACGGGGCGGAGGCCGTGGCGCAGGTGCTGCGACTGATGCCGCACGGTGTCGCGGGATTGCTGCGGCCCGCGATCGACTCGGTGCTGGCGGCGCGGACCGGGCCGCTGCTGTGGCTGGGTGCGATCGTCGGCTTCTGGACGGTGGGCAGCTTCATCGAGACGATCCGCGACATATTGCGTCGCGCCTACGGCACCCGGCCCAGCGGTGCCTTCTGGCATTACCGGCTCGGCGCGGTGGCAATCATCGTGGTCGCCGTGATGCTCATGATGCTCGCCTTCGCGGCCCAGGTGGCGCTGACCGGCGCCGAGCAGTTCATCTACCGCCTGCTCCCGGTCGCGCAGGAGCTGACCGGCTGGATCGCGCTCTCCCGCATCGTGCCCACCTTCGTGGTGTTCGTGGCGCTCTACGTGCTGTTCTACACGCTGACGCCGAGTCTCTATCGTTTCTCCAAGAATCCGAAATGGCCCGGCGCCGCCTTCACCGCCGGCTGGTGGCTGGCGGTGACGGTGGTGCTGCCGGTGATCCTCAATCGGCTCGGCAATTACAACCGCACCTATGGCAGTCTGGCCGGCATCGTGATCATGCTCTTCTTCTTCTGGCTGGTCGGTTTCGGCCTCGTAATCGGCGCACACCTGAATGCGGCACTGGCGGAATCCCCCGAACAGGAGCTAAAGGACCCCGCCGAAGAGACTGAGGAAGCAGCATGGCCGGTTTGATGCAGGGTAAGCGCGGGCTCATCATGGGCCTGGCCAACGACAAGAGCCTCGCTTGGGGCATCGCGAAGATCCTCCGCGAGCACGGCGCGGAACTGGCTTTCTCCTATCAGGGGGAGGCGATCCTGAAGCGCGTGAAACCGCTCGCCGGGCAGCTCGGCTCGGACCTGCTGATCGATTGCGACGTGGCGGACATGGATGCGCTGGACGCGGCGTTCGATACGCTGAAGGCGACGTGGCCGACGATCGACTTCGTGGTCCATGCCATCGGCTTCTCGGACAAGAGCCAGCTGCGCGGCAAGTTTTACGACACCACGCTCGACAATTTCCTGATGACCATGAACATCTCGGCCTACAGCCTCGTCGCCGTCGCGAAGCGCGCGCGGGAGATGATGTCGAACGGCGGCTCGATCCTGACGCTGACCTATTACGGCGCCGAGAAGGTGATCCCGCACTACAATGTGATGGGCGTCGCCAAGGCCGCGCTGGAGACCAGCGTGAAATATCTGGCGGTCGACATGGGGCCGGAGGCGATCCGGGTGAACGCGATCTCGGCCGGCCCGATCCAGACGCTCGCCGCGCGGGGAATCGGCGACTTCAACTACATCCTCAAGTGGAACGAGCTGAACGCGCCGATGCGCCGCACCGTTACGATCGAGGATGTCGGCGGGGCGGGCCTGTATTTCCTGTCCGATCTGTCGGCGGGGGTGACCGGCGAGATCCACCATGTCGACGCCGGCTACAACGTCATCGGCATGAAGGCCGAGGACGCGCCGGATATCGCGCTCGCCTGATGAGCTACAACAGCTTCGGCCGCGTGTTCCGCTTCACGACTTGGGGCGAGAGCCACGGTCCGGCGCTCGGCGCCGTGGTGGACGGCTGTCCTCCGGGGCTGGCACTTGCCGAGGCCGACATCCAGCCCTGGCTCGACAAGCGGCGCCCCGGCACCTCGCGCTTCACCACGCAGCGGCAGGAGCCCGATCAGGTCCGCATCCTCTCGGGGGTGTTCGAAGGCAGGACCACCGGCACCCCGATCAGCCTGATGATCGAGAATGTCGACCAGCGCTCCAAGGATTATTCGGAGGTCGCGCTGGCCTATCGCCCCGGCCATGCCGATTACGCCTATGACGCCAAATACGGTTTCCGCGACTATCGCGGCGGCGGCCGATCCTCGGCGCGCGAGACGGCGGCGCGGGTGGCGGCGGGCGCGGTGGCGCGGGCGGTGATCGCGGAGGTGCGGATCAGGGCCTATCTGGTCGAGCTCGGCGGCGATGCGATCGACCGCACGGCGTTCGACGATGCGCAGATCGACGCCAATCCCTTCTTCTGCCCCGATGCCGCCGCCGCCGCGCGCTGGGAAGAGATCATGGACCGCACCCGCAAGGCAGGCTCCTCGGTCGGCGCGGTGGTGGAGTGCATGGCCGAGGGTGTGCCCGCCGGCTGGGGGTCGCCGCTCTACGCCAAGCTCGACAGCGAGCTGGCCGCCGCGATGATGAGTATCAACGCGGTGAAGGGCGTCGAGATCGGCGACGGCTTCGCAGCGGCGCGGCTGACCGGCGAGCAGAATGCCGATCCGATGCGCCCCGGCAGCTTTGACAATCAGGGGGACGGCAAGCCCGTCTTCCTCGCCAACCATGCCGGCGGCGTCGCGGGCGGGATCGCGACCGGGCAGCCGGTGGTGGTGCGCGTGGCGCTGAAGCCGACCAGCTCGATCCTCACGCCTGTCGAAACCATCACCCGCGAGGGCGAGGCTTCCGACATCCGCACCAAGGGCCGTCACGATCCCTGCGTCGGCATCCGCGCCGCGCCGGTTGTGGAGGCGATGATGGCGCTGGTGCTGGCCGACCAGAAGCTGCTCCACCGCGCGCAGACCGGCTGCTGATCGTTTCGCCGGCGGCGATCCGCCCGAATGGCCGGATCAAGCGCGCGTCCGATGGCACGATCCCTGCGTTCCCATTCTCACCTTATAGAGAAAGAACGACAGGAGAGATTGTCATGCGCATTTTGATCGCCACGGCTGCGGCCGTACTGCTGCCTGCGGCCGCTTTCGCCCAGATGACGGATCCGGCAGCGTCCGCGCCGCCGCCCGGCATGACCCAGCAGACCACCACGACCTCCGCGCCGACCACTGACGCCACCGGTACGCCCGACGGCGGCCAGGCGACGACCCAGACGACCACGACGGCGCCTACCGGCGCAATGGCACCCGATCCGGCGGCGACTCCGGACGGCTCGACGACAACCACGACGAAGAGCTCGACCGATCCGGATACCGGAACCACCAAGACGAAGACCAAGACCAAGCATCATCCCTATTGAGATGGTGCAGCGTTAGCGGGCGACAGGGCCCGCCGCGCAGGAAGGGCCGGGGCCGCGAGGCCTCCGGCCCTTCGTTATATCGGAAGCGTTTCGGTCGGCACTTACCGCTCCGGCATTGGTTAATGCGCCGAGGGTGCGGGCTAATGCCTTGAAAGAGCAGGAGAGACATATGCGCAAGTTTTTGATCGCTGCCACCGTGCTGGCGGCCGTTCCGGCGATCGCACTCGCCCAGAGCGGCGGTGGTGCCGCCGCGGGTGGATCGGGCACTGCCGGCTCGACGGGCAGTTCGGGCTCGACGATGGGCACGGGCGCGACCGGCGCGACTACACAGCCCGGTTCGACCGGCTCGACCAGCCAGAACGGATCCATGGGCTCGACGATGGGCGCAGGAACGATGGGTAGCGGCTCGATGGGCAGCACCGGCTCGGGCCTGAACACCCAAGGCGGCAACAGCGGTTCGATGACGTCGACCGGCGGAACGGGCGGCAAGAGCAAATCAGGATCGAAGAGCACGTCCGGCAGCAGCTCGCCGACGACAAGCGGCGGCTCGATGGGGTCGACCTCCGGCGGGGCTACCACCAGCGGCGGTGCCACCTCGTCCGGCGGCCCGCAGTAAACGTATCGGGAGGCCGGGTGGGAACGCCCGGCCTCTTCGTTCAGTCCGCGAACGGATCGCGGACCAGAATGGTGTCTTCACGCTCGGGGCTGGTGGAAACCAATGCCACCGGGCAGCGGATCAGTTCTTCCACGCGACGGATGTACTTGATCGCCGCGGCCGGCAGATCGGCCCAGCTGCGTGCGCCGGCGGTATTCTCGCTCCAGCCGGGAATCGTCTCATAGACCGGCTCGACATTGGCCTGATCGGCGGCGTGGGGCGGCAGGTAATCATATGCCTTGTCGCCGATCCGGTAGCCGACGCAGATCTTGAGTTCCTCGAAACCGTCGAGCACGTCGAGCTTGGTCAGCGCCACGCCGGTGATGCCGGACACCGCCGCCGCCTGCCGCACCAGCACCGCGTCGAACCAGCCGCAGCGGCGCTTGCGGCCCGTCACCGTACCGAACTCATGCCCGCGCGTGCCGAGCCGCTCGCCGATGTCGTTCTCCTGCTCGGTCGGGAAGGGGCCGGAGCCGACTCGGGTCGTGTACGCCTTGACGATTCCCAGCACGAAGCCCGCAGCACTCGGCCCGAGGCCGGAGCCGCCCGCCGCCGTGCCCGCGATGGTGTTGGACGAGGTGACGAACGGATAGGTGCCGTGATCGACGTCGAGCAGGATGCCCTGCGCGCCTTCGAACAGGATGCGCTTGCCGGCCTGCTTGGCCTCGTTGAGCGTCACCCATACCGGCTTGGCGTAGGGTAGCACGATGTCGGCGATCTCGCGCAGGTCGCTCAACAGCCGCTCGCGATCGATCGGCGGCTCGCCGAACCCGGCGCGCAGCGCGTCGTGGTGCGCGCAGAGGCGATCGATCTGCGGGCCGAGGTCGTCGAGGTGCGCGAGATCGCACACCCGGATCGCGCGACGGCCGACCTTGTCCTCATAGGCCGGGCCAATCCCACGTCGTGTCGTTCCGATCTTGCCGGCGCCGCTGGCGTCCTCGCGCAGGCCGTCGAGGTCGCGGTGGAAGGGGAGGATCAGCGGGCAGGTCTCGGCGATCTGCAGGTTGCTCTCGTCGATCGTCACGCCCTGGCCGCGCAGCTTGGCGATCTCGTCGCGCAGGTGCCACGGATCGAGCACCACGCCATTGCCGATCACGCTGAGCGCGCCGCGCACGATGCCCGAGGGCAGCAGGCTCAGCTTGTAGACATTCTCGCCGACGACGAGCGTATGCCCGGCATTGTGGCCGCCCTGGAAGCGCACCACCACCTCGGCGCGCTCGGTCAGCCAGTCGACGATCTTGCCCTTGCCCTCATCGCCCCACTGGGCGCCGACGACGGTGACGTTGGCCATGGCTGAACTTTCCTACAGGGGTTGGAGGGCGCCGCCGGCCCAGATGTGGGTGCAGCCGAGTGCGGCGGCATCGTCGGCGTCTGACAGGGCCGCGACGGTGGCGTGGCCCTGCGCGTGGAGAGTGCCGGCCACCTGCCCCTCGGTGCCGAGCGGCAGGAACACCCGATCCCGGCCATGCGGGGCGACGCCCGCATCGACGATCGGATCGAGATAGATGGAGAAGCCGACCGCCGGCTCCTCGCGCCCGTCGGGATGCACGATCGAATAGGCCCCGCCACGCCCGACCTCGCCGCGCACGCCGTCGGCGAACAGCGAGAAGCCGATCCAGCTCTGATATTCGAAGCCGTGCCGCTCGGTGGGATCGAGCGTGACGGTGGCGCGGCCGCCGATCGCATCCGCAATGGCGCGGGCGCCGGCGAGCCGCGAGGCGAGGATGCCGCCGCTGTCGATCGCCGAGAGCCGCTCGATCGCCGCATCGACCGGCCCGGCCGCCTCGATCAGCGGCAGATAGGCGGTGGCGCCGAGTGCGGCGAGCGCGCCGGCATCCTTGCCGTCCAGCTCGTGGATCACGGCGTCGACATCGGCGACCGGCATCGGCCCGGCGGCGAGCGTCGCCACCAGATCGGGCAGCGTGAGATCGACCGAGAGGCCGGTCGCTCCCGCCGCCGCCAGCGCATCCAGCGCGACACGCACCGCCTCGATCACGGCGGGCACGGCATCGGTGCCGACGATCTCGGCGCCGGCCTGGCACATCTCGCGCTCGGGGCGGAGCTGCGTGCCGCGCACCTTGAGCACCTGGCCCGCATAGCAGAGCCTGAGCGGCCGGGCGCGGTGGGCGAGGCGGGTCGCGGCGATGCGGCCGACCTGCGCGGTGATGTCCGGCCGGAGCGCCAGCGTGCGCTGCGAGATCGGATCGATCACGCGCAGCAAGTCCGTGCCGCGCGAGGATTTGAGCCGGCCGAGCAGGGTCGTCTCGAACTCGGCGAGCGGCGGCTCGACGCGGGCATAGCCGTTCAGCTCGGTGGTGGTGAGCACCGCGCCGCGCACCCGCCCCAGCGCCTCCGCCTCGGGGGGCAGGCGATCGCGCAGGCCTTCGGGGAGGAGCGAGGGGCTGGTCATGGCGGGGACGCTCTTAGCGGGATTCTGGGGGGATGCTAGGGCTTCGGTGCCGCTGGCGGGATCGATGGGCGGGGTAACGAAAAGAACTGGTTGGCGACGAATTTCGCGAAAAAGCGACAAAGGCTGCACGAGTGACGCCGGTTGTCCCGTCTCGGATTTTCAGGCTGAGAAAGAGCGGCGACGCGGTGAGTCGCGCCGACCGTGACAGACGAAATCCTACATTGGAAGTTTGATATTGCAGGTACGTTCGGCTTGACTATCAATTCTGCAGATAGCGGGAGCTTGCCGATAACGGCATTGGGGGTGGCATGTCTAAATCAAAACGCAACCTGTTGAATATTTCTGCAATATCTATTTTGTTTTTGGAAGTTCACTCCACGATGGCCAAAGCTCAGGATGTGGCAATCTTAAATGAATCATCGATAAAAATCCCATCAACTGTGTTTTCAGAAAACGCAGAAATCACAAAAGACTATGATAAATATTTCTATTTCTATCGAGAAGAAACGTCGTTCACCGAGGCTCTTTCAGATCTGACGGAATGCGATGCGTACGCCAGAGGATTAACTTCGTTCCAGGTGTCAGGAAATCCATATAACAGTGCTAACGGCGGTGGATTGGGCGGAGCCGTGATCGGAGGAGCGATGGATGCGATCATCGGCTCTGCGAAGAGACGAGGGGCGCGGCGCGCCAACATGCGAGTCTGTATGGGATACAAAGGCTACCACCGCTACGGATTGCCTAAGCAGATATGGGAACAAATAAATTTTGACGAAGGGAATTCCTCACCGACGGAGTCGGATCGGCAGAAGATGCTAATGCAGCAAGCCAAGATCGCGTCTGGTCCTAAGCCTGCCAACCCGGAGTTGAATTGATGCGCTTCAATCTCTTGGCGCTCGCGCTTCCTCTTGTTGCCGCCCTTTCTTTTCCTGCCCAAGCTTTCGAAAGGATCAGGCAGATTGGCGACGGCGAGACCCTGCAAATAGATCCTTCTAAAGCCTATATCGCTTTCCGTTTACAGCAGAAAAGCGAATTCCGCTTTCTGCGTATTCCAACTGATGAAGAGCGGGCAGCGTATAACACGGATCGAGCAAATGCGCTGGCAAAGGCGCAGGTCAAGCACCCGGAAATCACCGCAGGGAACTTCGACTATCCCCCAATTGAGATGAAGAGTTTTATCAACACGGATATGGGGCCGGTTTTCGACAAGCAGGGCGGACTATATATTTATTTGATAGCCGTGCAGCCGGGAACGTACCTGATTTATTGACATCTATGGCTAGGCGGAAACGATGATGCAGCGACCTGCTTCTGCATGGGCACCGTAAAATTCGATGCGCCTGCTGGTAAGATCGTGGACTTGGGGCGGTTAAAGTTGAACGATGATTGGGGTGCCCCGGTGTTGCCACCGAATCCCGCTGGAAATCAGTCTTTTGCCGTGATTCCTGCAGATGGCGCGCCGCCTAAGGGCCGTTTGCAAGGATTGCCTGTCTTTGCGGCGGATTTTCACGCGGCGGGAAAGATACCGAACTACTTCGGGGCGCTAATCGACCGCCTTCCTCCCATACCGGGCGTGATCGCCTACGAGCGTGATAAGGTCATTGATCTAAAGGCAACTGGGTCGCGGCCGTAATTGCTCCCGTGGAGTGGGATGCGGCGTTAATTCCCGTTTCAAAGGTTTAGAGTCTGAGCGCCGTATCGATATCGTATAAAGAGCATCGGTAGGGGCGGGCGACCTCAAAACGAAGCCGCCCGCCCTCTACCTCAAAACCCCAGCGCCTTGACCTGCTTCACGCCCGGCAGGCCCTGTACCTTGGCGAGCAGCGCCTCGTCCACGCGGGTATCGACCGAGAGCAGCAGCACCGCCTCGCCGCCCGCCGTGCGGCGGCCGAGGTGGAAGGTGCCGATGTTGACGCCCGCCTCGCCCAAGGTCGTGCCGAGGCGGCCGATGAAGCCCGGCGCGTCCTCGTTGACGATGTAGAGCATCGCGCCGTCCAGATCGGCCTCCACCTTGATCCCGAAGATTTCGGTGAGGCGGGGCGAGGCATTGCCGAACAGCGTGCCCGCGACCGACTTCGGCCCGGCCTTGGTGTCCACCGTCACGCGCACCAAAGTGTGATAGTCGCCCTCGCGATCGTGGCGCACCTCGCGCACGTCCAGCCCGCGCTCCTTGGCGAGCGTCGGCGCGTTGACCATGTTCACCGTGTCCGAATAGACGCGCATCAGCCCGGCCAGCACCGCGCCGGTGATCGGCTTCTGGTTCAGCTCGGCGGCGGCGCCCTCCACCTCGATGGCGAGGCCGGTCAGCGCGTCATGCGCGAGCTGGCCGACGAGGCTGCCGAGCTTCTCGGCGAGCGCCATATAGGGTTTCAGCTTGGGCGCCTCCTCGGCCGAGAGGCTCGGCATGTTGAGCGCGTTGGTGACGCCGCCCGAGACGAGGAAATCGGCCATCTGCTCGGCGACCTGGATGGCGACGTTGACCTGCGCCTCGGTGGTGGACGCGCCGAGGTGCGGCGTGGAGATGAAGTTCGGCGTGCCGAACAGCGGGCTCTCCTTGGCGGGTTCGGTCACGAACACGTCGAGCGCGGCGCCGGCGATGTGGCCGCTGTCGAGCCCCGCCTTCAGCGCCGCCTCGTCGATCAGCCCGCCGCGCGCGCAGTTGACGATGCGCACGCCCTTCTTGGTCTTGGCGAGGTTTTCGGCCGAGAGGATGTTTCGGGTCTGCTCGGTGAGGGGCGTGTGGAGCGTGATGAAGTCGGCGCGGGCGAGCAGCTGGTCAAGCTCGACCTTCTCGACGCCCATGTCCTGCGCGCGCTCGGGCGTGAGGAAGGGATCGTAGGCGACGACCTTCATCTTGAGGCCGAGCGCGCGGTCGGCGACGATCGAGCCGATATTGCCGGCGCCGATCAGGCCGAGCGTCTTGGAGGTGACCTCCACGCCCATGAAGCGGTTCTTCTCCCACTTGCCGGCCTGGGTGGATTTGTCGGCCTCGGGCAGATCGCGGGCGAGCGCGAACATCAGGGCGATGGCGTGCTCGGCGGTGGTGATCGAGTTGCCGAAGGGGGTGTTCATCACCACCACGCCGGCGGCCGAGGCGGCGGGGATGTCCACGTTATCGACGCCGATGCCGGCGCGGCCGACGACCTTGAGGTTGGTCGCCGCGCTGAGGATGTCCTTGGTCACCTTGGTGGAGGAGCGGATGGCGAGGCCGTCATACTCGCCGATGATCGCCTTCAGCTCGTCGGGCGTCTTGCCGGTGATCTCGTCCACCTCGACCCCGCGCTCGCGGAAGATCTTGGCGGCCTGCGGGTCCATCTTGTCGGAAATCAGTACCTTGGGCATGTCGGAGTCCTTTTGGGATAACGTCGCCCCTGCGGAGGCAGGGGCCCATCTCCTGAGCTGTCATGCTCGCGGAACGGTTGGGAGATGGGCTCCTGCCTGCGCAGGAGCGACGGGAATTGGATTCAGGCCTTGGCCGAGGCGAAGGCGAAGTCGAGCCAGGGGCCGAGCGCCTGGATGTCGGCGGTCTCGACGGTGGCGCCGCACCAGATGCGCAGGCCCGCCGGGGCATCGCGGTAGGAGCCGAGATCGTAGGCGGCGTCCTCGGCCTCGAGGGTCGAGACCATCTTCTTCTCGATCGCGGCGGCCTGCTCTTCGTCCAGCCCGTTGAATTTCAGGCAGACGGAGGTGTTCGAGCGCGAAGCCGGGTCGGTCGCGAGATGATCGAGCCAGTCGCGCTCCGCCACGATGGCGTCGAGCGCGGCGGCATTGGCGTCGGCGCGCTGGATCAGGCCGGAGAGGCCGCCGAGGCTGAGTGCCCATTCGAGCGAATGGATGTAATCCTCGACGCAGAGCATCGACGGGGTGTTGATCGTCTCGCCCTTGAACACGCCTTCGGACAGCTTGCCCTTGGCGGTGAGGCGGAAGACCTTGGGGATCGGCCAGCTCGGCGTGTGGCTCTCCAGCCGCTCGACCGCGCGGGGCGAAAGGATGATGACGCCGTGCGCGCCCTCGCCGCCCAGCACCTTCTGCCAGGAGAAGGTGACGACATCGAGCTTCCCGATCGGCACGTCCTGCGCGAACACCGCCGAGGTGGCGTCGCAGATCAGCAGGCCCTCGCGGTCCTCCCGGATCCAGTCGCCGTCCGGCACGCGCACGCCCGAGGTGGTGCCGTTCCATGTGAAAACGACGTCGCTGTTTTGATCGATCGCTTCCAGATCGGGCAACCCGCCATAGGGCGCCTTGATCACGGTCGGGTCGAGCTTGAGCTGCTTGGCGGCATCCGTCACCCAGCCTTCGCCGAAGCTCTCCCACGCGACGGTGGTGACGGGGCGGGCGCCGAGCAGGGTCCACATCGCCATCTCGACCGCGCCGGTATCCGAACCGGGGACGATGCCGATGCGGTGCGTGTCGGGCACCTGGAGGATCTTGCGGGTCAGCTCGATCGCATAGGCCAGGCGGCTCTTGCCGATCTTGGAGCGGTGCGAGCGGCCGAGCGAGGCGTGCGGCAGCGCCGCGGCATCCCAGCCCGGAGGCTTGGCGCAGGGGCCGGAGCTGAAGAAGGGGCGGGCCGGCTTGGGCTCGGTCGGGCGGGTAGCAGCCACAGGGGTGGCGTCGGCACGCAACGTATCAGTCATGTCTGACTCTCCTCACAGAGAGCACGCGCCGCGTTGGGACGGCGTGGCCCGCCGACGGCCTTAGCGGCGCTCCGACCCGTGTCAACCGTCTTGCAGCATTGCGCGATGTCAAAAATCGTTCAGTGTATTGTCAGGATCATACAGGCAAGATCGTGCCATATCGGGCTTGTTACGTGAATGTTTCGTTCGCAAGCGACGCGAATCACTTGCAGAATCGTCCATATCCGGTAAGGGAGCGCACATCATGGGCCGGGGGGTGCAACAGATCGTCTCGCCGCAGGGCGATGTGCTGGTGGTGATGCCACTGGCCCATTTCGAGCGTCTGTCCGCCGCTGCCGGCAGTTTCATGCTCGATACGACGGCGAACGATGCCAGCCCCGAGCAGCTGACGCCCCCGGAGGTCCGCGAGGCGATCGAGGCGGGAGAGAGTCCGCTCGCTGCGTGGCGCCGCTTCCGCCAGATCTCGCAGAGCGCGCTGGCGCGGGCGGCAGGCGTATCGCGTTTCACCGTGATGCGGATCGAGTCGGCCGGTGCGGGGGCGGGCAACCGCCAGAGCCGCCGCCTGCTGGCGGCCGCGCTCGACATCCCCGCCTCGGCTATCTGATCAACCCGGATTGCCCTGACCCTGCATGACCGCGCCGAGCCGCGCCTGCCATTGGGCGCGGCGCGCCTGATAGTCGTCGCGCGGAGCCGGAGCCGCTACCGGTGCCGGCGGGGGGTCGGCGACCGTCACGGCAGGCGGCGGGGCGGGGGCCGGTACGGGAGCATCCTGGGCTGCGACCTCGTCGGCCGAGGCGGGGTCGGGCGACGCCATGTTGGGCATAACAGGCATCGGCCCCGCATCTGCCACCTGCTGCGGCGGCTGCGCCATTGCGGCCTGGGGTTCGGCGGGGTTCTGCTGCAGGCTCGCCGCCCAGGACGGAATCGCCGAATCGGGAACCGCCGAATAGGTCGGCTTCTGCGCTTCGGCCGTGCCGGACATGCCGGCGATCACCGAAGGCTTCGCCGTGGGGGTGGTGTTGGGGACCATCCACGCGGTCAGCAGCGCGCACACCGCACCGCCGATGCCCGCCCGGATCGCCCATATCTTGTGCTGCTGGTCCATGGCGCGAAGAACGCGCGGCGCAGCGGGTCGCGTCTCGGCTCGGCGCGGGGATCGGGCGGCTGGCGGCGGTTGCGCGTCCGGAAGCGTCGCGCCGCTGGCCCGGGGTGTGGCTCCGACGCTAGGAGACGATGGTGCGGAGGGCGTGCTTTCTTGTCGTGATGGCCGGGGTGGTGCTCGCATCCTGCGTGCCGCACGGACATGGCGAGCGACCGACCCCCTCCCATCGACCTGCACCCTCCCGCCCGGTCTATGATGAAGCGGCGCGGCGGCAGTGCCTCGCCCAGCTCACCGCCGACGGCGCGCATTATTCGGTGCTGCCCGATCGCACCTTCGGCAACGGTTGCTCGGCGATCGGGACGGTGCAGCTCTCCGACATCGGCATGCCGGTCTCCAATCTCGGCGCGATGACCTGCCCGCTGGCCGACGCCTTCACCCGCTGGACCCGCGACGCGACGCAGAAGGCCGCTCAGGCCTGGCTTTCCTCGCCGGTCGTGAAGATCGAGAGCTTCGGCACCTACAGCTGTCGACCAGTGAACAACGTGGCGGGCGCTCGGCTCTCCGAGCATGGCCTGTCCAACGCGGTCGACATATCGGGTTTCGTGCTGTCCAATGGGCGGCGGATCACGGTGCTGAACGACTGGAACGGGCCGGACGAATATGCCCGCAACTTCCTGCGCGCGGTGCACGATGCGGGCTGCCGGCGGTTCAGCGTGGTGCTGGGGCCGGACGCCAACGCGCTCCACCGCAACCACCTGCATTTCGATATGGGACCTGGGCCGTATTGTAAGTGACGGTGCCGGCCCGCTCCCCCGCCCAGCTTCCCGATCCAGCATGATGTCGTCGGGAGGCTGGGCGGGGAGCGGGCCGGCACCGCAGGCCAAACGAACAGCGCGATCTTCCTTTCGTCACGAAGCGGGCCTAAGTCCCCGCCGATGAGCAACGACAATCGTACCCCGGCCGGCGACAAGGCCGGCGTTCCCAAGCGTATCTTCGCGCCCGCCCGCACCGAGGCGAAGGTCGCCCGCGAAGCGGTGATCACCCCGCAGACCGAGGACCCTTCCTACCGCCTCGCCTTCCAGGACGAGGATTTCCTGCTGCGCGAGGATCTGCGCCCCGTCCGTTTCCAGCTGGAACTGCTCAAGACCCAGCTGACGCTCGACGAGGCGAATATCGGCTCCACCTTCGTGATGTACGGATCGGCGCGCATCCCCGAACCCGATCGCGTGCCGATCGTGCTGGAGGCGGCGACGACGCCCGAGCAGAAGGCGATCGCCGAGAAGCAGGCGGGCCTCGCCCATTATTATGACGAGGCGCGCAAGCTGGCCCGGATCGCAAGCAAGGTCGGGCTGGACGAGGACGGCAAGAAGCAGTTCGTCGTCTGCTCGGGCGGCGGGCCATCGATCATGGAGGCGGCGAATCGCGGCGCCCGCGACGTCGGCGCGGACACGATCGGCCTCAACATCGTGCTGCCGCACGAGCAGGCGCCCAACGCATATGTGACCCCGCATCTGTCGCTGCGCTTCCACTATTTCGCGCTCAGGAAGATGCACTTCCTGCTCCATGCGCGTGCCGTGGCGGTGTTTCCCGGGGGCTTCGGCACGTTCGACGAATTCTTCGAGCTGCTGACGCTCGTGCAGACCGGCAAGACCCGGCCGCTGCCCATCCTGCTGTTCGGGCGGGACTTCTGGGAGACGGTGGTCGATTGGCACGCGCTGGCAAGCTACGGCGTGATCTCGCCGCAGGATCTGGAGCTGTTCCGCTTCGTCGAGACCGCCGAGGAAGCCTGGGCGATCGTCGAGGACTGGTATGGGATGGGCGAAGGCTAATCCGAAATCCGTTCGGGCTGAGCCTGTCGAAGCCCTGTCCTTTCTTTCGGCGCTGGAAAAAGAAGGACCGCCCTTCGACAGGCTCAGGGCGAACGGGTTTTAAGGTCCCAGCAAAAAGACCGTCGGCTTGCGCCGGCGGCCCCTCCGCCATGCTTCGCATGGTCCCCCTCCCCAGCCGAGCTGGGGAGGATGTGATCCTTACTTCTTCGTCTGGGCCGCGTTGCCCGTCACGCTCGGCGCGGCGTCGCCGCCCACCGTGCCCTTGGGATTCGCCGCGGCCTGGCCCTCGGTGACGACCGGCTGCTTCTTGGCGCCCTCGCCGGCAGTGTTGTCGCCGGGCTTGGCCGCCGCATCCGTGCCCGCCGCAGCAGCGGGAGCCGCCGCCGGCGCGGTCGGCAGCTTCTGCGGGCTGTCGCTCTGGGTGTTGAGGTAGGCGATGACGTTGGCGCGATCCTCAGGCTTGGAAAGCCCGGCGAAGGTCATCTTGGTGCCCGGCGCATAGGCCTTCGGGCTCTTCAGCCACTGGAAGAGCTCGTCGAACGTCCACGGGCCGCTATGCTGCTTCAGCGCGTCCGAATAGGAGAATCCCGCCTCGGTACCGACCGGGCGACCGACGACGCCCCACAGCTGCGGGCCGATCTGGTTGGGGCCGCCCTTCTGGTCCGAATGGCAGGCACCGCATTTCTTGAAGACCTCGGCGCCCTTCTGCGGATCGGCCGAGGCGAGGTAGAAAGCCGCCGGCTTCTCGGCCGCTTCGCCGCCACCGGTATCCTCGGCCTCGACACCCTCCACCGTATAGCCCATCTTCTCGGGCCGCTCGGAATGGAAATATTCGCCGGTCACCACGGAGAAGCCGAGCGCACAGATACCGGCGAACAATACCCAGCCGGCGATCGTGTTGGTGCGGTCCTTCGCGCCACCGGATACCCGGTGCCCACCCTCGAAATGGGGATCCTCGTTCCGCTCCACCATGCGCCGCCGCACTCCCTGTTCGTCGTCCGCTTGGATACGTGGCGGCGACTTTCGGGGGCAACCCATAGATTCCGGAAACGTCACGCGCAAGCGCGCTTGCGGCGGTGCACGCAGAGCGCGTAAGCGCGCAGGCCCATGCAGACCTATCCCGCCCCCGCCGCGAGGCTCGTCGACGAGATGGTGGCCGCCGCCGCCGCCGAGCCGCAGCGCGCCGTCGCCTTCCAGGGCGCGCCCGGCGCCAACAGCCATATCGCGGTGGGCGAGGCGTTTCCCGATGCGCTGCCGCTGCCCTGCTTCGGCTTCGAGGATGCGATCGACGCGGTGCGCAAGGGCGAGGCCGACTGCGCGCTGATCCCGATCGAGAATTCGCTGCACGGCCGCGTGGCGGATATGCACTTCCTGCTGCCCGAAAGCGGCCTCGTCATCACCGGTGAGCATTTCCTGCCGATCCGCCACTGCCTGCTGGGATCGGGTAAGCTGGGCGATGTGAAGGAGGCGATGAGCCATCCGCAGGCGCTCGGCCAGTGCCGGCACTGGCTGCGCGGAAAGGGCATCCGCGCTATTCCCTATGCCGACACCGCCGCCGCCGCCGCCGAGGTGGTGGCGATGGGCGCACCCAAGGACGTCGCCGCGTTGGCGCCCAAGCTGGCGTCGGAGATCTACGGTCTGCCGCTGATCGAGGAGGCGATCGCCGACGAGGCCGACAACACCACGCGCTTCGTCGCGCTGGCGCTGGCGGCGCCGGCCGAACTGGCGCCCGGGCCGTACATGACGACCCTGATGTTCGCGGTGAAGAACGTGCCGGCCGCCCTGTTCAAGGCGATGGGCGGCTTCGCCACCAACGGTGTCAACATGACCAAGCTGGAAAGCTACCAGCGCGGCGGCGCCTTCCAGGCGACCGAATTCTACGCCGATATCGAGGGGCATCCCGAAGACACGCCGGTGGCGCGGGCGCTGGAGGAACTCGCTTTCCACTCGCGCTGGGTGCGGTTGCTCGGCACCTACCCGCGGGCAAGGGCGCGGGGATAACTTCTAGGTCCTCCCCATCGCAGGTTGGGAGGGGACCGCCCGCGAAGCGGGTGGTGGAGGGGCAGGCGCGGCGCATCTCCCTTCCACCATCCTTCGGATGGTCGCCCGCCCCACGCTTCGCCTAGGGAGGATCATTCAGCCACCCACATGCTGAAAAGGGTATGCGCGATCGCGTAGGGCGGGGGTGGCAGGAACGGCGCGTCCGGATCGCCGGCCAGCGAGGCGCGAACGCCGTCGCGGCTCACCCATAGCGCTTCCTCCAGCTCGGTATGATCGACGATCAGCGCATCGTCGTCCGTCATCCCGACGCAGGCGATCATCAACTGCGAGGGGAAGGGCCAGGGCTGCGATGCCATGTAGCGCACCGAATGGACGGAGACGCCGGCCTCCTCCTTCAGTTCGCGCGCGACCGCCTCCTCGATCGATTCGCCGGGTTCGAGGAAGCCGGCGAGCGCCGAATAGCGGCCCGGCGGGAAAGCCGGCTGGCGGCCCACCAGCACACGGGCATTCTCGCCCTCGCCATGCTGCGCGAGCATGATCACGACGGGATCGACGCGCGGGAAATGCTCGGCATTGCAGTTCGGGCAGGCACGGCCCCAGCCGGCGCGGAACACCATCGTCTCCGTCCCGCAATTGGCGCAGAAACCGTGGCGGCTGTGCCAGTCGACCAGGCTGCGCGCAGTCGCATAGGTACCGGCATCCTCGGCCGACATCGCGGTGATCGCGGCGAACAGTTCGGGCGAGCGGCGGAAGGCCGATACGCCGCGCTCCAGCGCCACGAAGCGGGGCGTGCCGTCGAGCCGGCCGAGCAGCGCGAGCTCGGTCCGCACCTCGGCATATTTCAGCGGCGTCCAGCCGAGCGTTCCCTGTTCCGCGCCGGTCGGATGCAGGCCGCTCATCTCCAGCAGCAGCGCTTCGGGGTCGGAGCGCATCGCGCGGACCTTCGTCTCGTCGTGGCGCGCCTCGTCGGCGCGATCGAGCAGGGAGCCGGTGAAGCCAGGGGTCATAAAGCGAGCATCTCCGATGAGGCGCGGCCGAGCGCGGCGGCGCGGGCATAGAGGGTGGGAAGGCCGGCCTCCTCGATCGCGGCGACCGGCCACCATTCGCCTTCGACCGGGCGAGCGGGAATGTCGGCGGCCATCACGTCGAGCGACAGGGCGAAATGGGTGAAGACATGCTCGACCGTGCCGACGTGGCGCCAGGTCGCGGGGACGGGCGGCGCGGCCTCCGGCGGATCGCCCCACTCGCCGCCGGGCAGCGCGCGCATGCCGCCGAGCATCCCCTTGTCCGGCCGGCGGACGAGCAGCACCGCGCCCTCCGATTCGAGCCAATAGGCGATGCCCCTGCGGCGGGGCTTGGCCTTCTTGGCGGGCTTGACCGGATAGGCTTCCGGATTGCCCTGAGCATAGGCCGTGCAGGCGGAGGTGAGCGGGCAGGCATCGCAGCGCGGGTTGCGGGGCGTGCAGACGGCGGAGCCGAGATCCATCATCGCCTGCGCGAAATCCCCGGCGCGCGCGTCCGGCGTGATCGTGTCGGCGAGCGCCCGGATGCGCGGGCGGCTGCCCGGCAGCGGTTCGGATATCGCGAACAGCCGCGAGACGACGCGCTCGACATTGGCGTCGACCACCACCGCCCGCTCTCCGAAGGCGATCGCGGCTATGGCGGCGGCGGTGTAGGCGCCGATGCCGGGAAGCGCGCGCAAGCCGTCCTCGGTGGCCGGGAAACCGCCCAGCCGCGCAACTTCGCGGGCGCAGGCGATCAGATTGCGGGCGCGGGCGTAGTAGCCGAGCCCCGCCCAGGCGGCCATCAATTCAGCCTCGTCGGCCGCCGCCAGCGCCTCCACGGTCGGCCAGCGGCCTTTGAACTTCGCGAAATACGGGCCGACCGCCGCTACCGTGGTCTGCTGGAGCATGATCTCGGACAGCCACACCCGATAGGGATCGGGCCGCACTTTCGCTCCCGGCGGCGTGCGCCAGGGGAGCGTGCGGGCGTGGACATCATACCAATCGACGAGCAGGCGCGAGACTGGCGTATCGACGAGCATGAGGCGGCTATGGCATGGGGAAGGAAATGACGGAACGGACTTCTCGAAAATCTGGGTCGGGCGCAAAGACCGGCAAGGGCGGCAAGACGCCCGTCGAACCCCCGCGTCAGAACCGCGCCCGCTCGGTCGCGGAGATCGTGCCCGAGATCGGCGGCGCGGCCTTCCGCCGCTTCGGATTCGTCCAGTCGGCGATCATCAGCCGCTGGCCGGAGATCGTCGGCCAGCGCTTCGCCGGCGTGTCGGCGCCCGAATCGATCCGCTTTCCCGCCGGCAGGAAATCGGACGGCGTGCTGACGCTGACGGTCGAGGGCGCGCATGCCCCGATGATGCAGCATGTCGCGCCGACACTGATCGATCGGGTCAACCTCTTCTTCGGCTACCCTGCCGTCGCCCGCGTGCAGATCCGCCAGGGGGCCGCCCAGCCGCGCCCCAAACCCGCGCCCAAGCCTGCACCGCCCTCGCTCAAACCCGTCGCGCTCGGCGATTCGCTGCGCGCGGTCGGCGATCCGGAGCTGCGCGCGGTGCTCGAATCGCTGGCCACGGGCCTGTCCTTCACCACGGGCGCGCCGCGCCTGCCGGAGCCTTCCGAATGATCCGTACCCTTCTCGCTTTGCTTGCCCTCGCATCGCCCGTCGCGGCGCAGGCCGCGACCCGGCATCCGCCCGTTCATGGCGCCCAGCACGTGGCGGATTGGACGAAGACTATCGCGCTCACGCCCGATGGCGGCATGCGCATCGGCAACCCGGCAGCCAAGGTGAAGGTGCTGGAATTCTTCTCCTTCACCTGCCCGCATTGCGCCGCCTTCGCCACCGAGGGAGCGACGCCGCTGATCCAGAATTACGTTCGCGGGGGCCAAGTGAGCTACGAGCTCCGCCCGGCGCTGCGCGACGCGATCGATCTCACCATGGCGCTTGCCGCCCGCTCGGTCGCGACGCCGCGCTATTTCGATGCGGTCGGCGCGGTGATGGGCGCGCAGCAGGATTGGCTGCCCAAGGCCTACGATTACATCAGCGCCAACCGCGACAAGCTCAACAGCACCGACAACACGCCCGCCATCCACGCGATGCTCACCAGCATCGGGATCGAGGCGATGCTGGCCAAGCAGGGCGTGACGTCCGCCGCGCTCGAAAGGGGCCTCGCCGACAAGACCGCCGAGGCGGCGCTGCAGAAGACCACCAACGATGCCTGGAACGTGCGCCACATCAGCGGCACGCCGGGCTTCTTCATCAACGATGCCGCCCAGCCCGACATCCACGGCTGGGCGCAACTCGAACCCGCCGTCCAGGCGGCGATCAAGGGCTGACAGGAGTAGATGTTCGCCATGAAGACCCCCCGTTTCCTCGTGCCCGTCCTCGCCGCGCTGGCGCTCGCCGGCTGCAAGCAGCATGCCGATGACGGCACCGCGCCCGCCGCGACCAACACCGCGTCCGCCGCCCCCGTCGCGGCACCGCCGGGCGGCTGGACCGAGCAGGTGACGAGGACGCCCGATGGCGGCTTCGTGATGGGCAACCCGAACGCACCGGTGAAGCTGATCGAATATGGCTCGCGCTCCTGCCCGCACTGTGCGCATTTCTCCAAGGAAGGCGAGCCGCTGCTGAAGTCGCAATATGTCGCGACCGGCAAGGTGAGCTACGAGTTCCGCGACTTCCTGATCCACCCGATGGACCTCGCCGCGATTCTCGTCGGCCAGTGCAACGGCCCGTCGACCTTCTTCCCGATCCTCGACCAGATGATGGCGAGCCAGGACCAGATGGTCGCCAAGCTGCAGACCCTGCCGCCGACCTTCCAGAACAGCCTCACCGGATCGCCCAACGACCAGGCGACCAAGTGGGCCGAGGCGCTGGGCTACATCCAGTTCGTCGGCCAGCGCGGCGTGCCGGAAGCCAAGACGCGGGCGTGCCTCGCCGATCCCAAGGCGACCGACGCGATCACCCAGCAGATGAACACCGCGCAGTCGCAGTTCAACGTCGACCAGACGCCGACCTTCCTGATCAACGGTACCAAGTCCGACGCTTACGACTGGGCGACGCTGGAGCCGGCGCTGAAGGCCGCCGGCGCCTGATGCGGGCCTGAGGGGGCGGGCCGCACCGATGCGCATCCGGAAGCTCAAGCTCACGGGCTTCAAGAGCTTCGTCGATCCGGCCGAGCTGGTCATCGAGAAGGGGCTGACGGGCATCGTCGGCCCCAATGGCTGCGGCAAGTCCAACCTGCTGGAGGCGATCCGCTGGGTGATGGGCGAGGCGTCGGCCAAGTCGCTGCGCGGCGGCGGCATGGAGGACGTGATCTTCGCTGGCACCACGGCGCGGCCGGCGCGCGACTTTGCCGAGGTCTCGATCCTGCTCGATCAATTGGACGGGCGGGACGCCGAGGTGGTGCGGCGGATCGAGCGCGGCGCGGGGTCCGCCTACCGCATCGACGGGCGAGACGTGCGGCAGAAGGACGTCGCCCTGCTGTTCGCCGACGCCGCCACGGGCGCGCATTCGCCGGCGCTGGTCAGCCAGGGCCGGATCGGCGCGATCATCGCCGCCAAACCGGTCGATCGCCGCGCGATGCTGGAGGAGGCGGCCGGGATCGCCGGCCTCCACGTCCGCCGCCGCGACGCCGAACTGAAGCTGCGCGCGACCGAGACCAATCTGGAGCGGCTCGATACCCTGCTCGGCGACATGGAGGCGCGCGCGACGGCACTGCGCCGGCAGGCGCGCGCGGCGGAGCGGTACCGGCTGCTCTCTGTCGAGATCCGGATCGCGGAGGGGCGGCTGATCTACGCGCGCTGGCGCGATGCCGCGGCACAGGCGGAGAAGGCCAAGCGCGAGGCGGAAGTTGCCGAGGCGGCCGTCGCCACCACTGCCGATCAGCAGCGCCGCGCCACCGAGGCGGTCGGGCAGGCGACGATGAAGGTTGCCGCCGCGCGATCGGCGGCGCAGGCGGCGCGCGAGGTGGTGGCGAGCGCCGGGCATCGGCTGCAAACCCTGCGATCCGAGCTGGAGGCGCTCCACCGGCGCATCGCCGACGTGGCGCGGCTGCGTGACACTCTGGAGCATGATCGCGCGCGTGAGGGCGCGCTGGCCGAGGATGCCGCCAACGCCATCGCGCGATTGACCGAGGAGGCGGAGACGCTCGCGGCGCGCGCGACCGAGGCGGAGGCGTCGCGGCCGGCGCTGGCGTCGCGGCTGGCCGAGGCGGAGGTGACGCTGCGCGATGCCGAAGTGGCACTGGCGCAGGCGCTCGCGGCGGAGGCGGCCGAGCAGGCGGAGGCACGGATCGCGCGTGCCGCGCTGTCTTCCGTGCAGCAGAGGCTGTCGAGGGCGGAGGGCGAGGTTGCCCGTATCGCGCGCGACGCGGCGCAGGTCGGCGATGCTGCGCAGCATGAGGCGGAGTTGAAGCGCTCGATCCTCGTGCGCGAAGCGGCGGAAGCGGAGGCCGCTACAGCGGGAGAAACGATCGCCACGGCGGAGGTGCGCCGTATGGCGGCGCTGGCCGATCGCGATGCGGCACAGGCGGCAGTGGCGGCGGCGCGGGCCGATCTCGCCTCGCTCGAATCGGAGGCGGCGGCACTCTCGCGCTCGCTGGCGAAGAGAGACGGTAAGGCCAAGGCGATCGACCGGATCACCGCCGCGCCCGGCTACGAGCGCGCATTGGCGGCGGCGCTGGGTGACGATCTGGAAGCGCCGATCGGCGCGGGTGCGGTGCGCTGGGCGGGTGCGGATGCGAAGGGTGATCCGGCACTTCCCGCGGGTTGCATGGCGCTCGCCGATCATGTCGAGGCGCCGGCCGAGCTGGCGCGGCGGCTGGCGCAGGTCGGTGTGGTCGATGCCGATGACGGGTCGATCCTGCTCGACGTCGGCCAGCGGCTCGTGACCCGCGATGGCAGGTTGCGGCGCTGGGATGGTTTCATCGCCGAAGATCGCGGCGCGGCGGCGGCAGAGGGACTGATCCGCCGCAATCGGCTCGTCGAGATCGAGCGACTGGTGGCTCCGGCGCGCGACGCGGTCACGTCGGCGGAAGCGGCGCTGACGGGCATCTCGGTGACGCTCGATACCGCACAACGCGAGGGACAAGCCGCCCGCACCGCGCAACAGGCAGCAGAGCGCCGCGCGCGAGACGAGGCGATGATCGAAGGCCGCGCGCGCGTCGCGATCGAACGGGTGGAGTCGCGTCGCGCCGAGCTGGCCGAGCGCGCGAAGGGGGCCGAAGCCGAGCGCGCCGAGGCGGCCGACGAGGTGCAGCGCGCCGAGCAGGCCGTGCTCGCCTTGCCCGACGGCGGCGAGACGGCGCGCGGTGTCGCCACCCAGCGCGCAGCCACCGATGCTGCACGGGCGGCGGTCGGCCAGTATCGCGTCGATCTCGCCGCGCTCGATCGCGGGCTCGCCGCCGATCGCGACCGCGCCGTCTCTGCCCGCGCCGAGGCCAAAGGCTGGAACGCACGGGCCGGCGACGCCGCCAAGCGCATCAAGGAAATGACTGCCCGCGCCGCCGCCGCCAACGACGAGGCGGAATTGCTCGCCCCGGCACCGAAGCAGGTCGAGACGAAGATCGCCGCCGCCGAGACCGAGCGCGAGGATGCCGCCAAGACCGGCGAGGCCACCGCGCTGGAAGAGCGTCAGGCGGAAGCGCTGCTCCGCGAGGCCGAGCGCGTCGCCGCCGATGCCGGGGAGGCGGCGGCCTCCGCCCGCGAGGCGCGCGCCACCGCTGTCGCACGCCACGAAAATCACGAGCTGCGCCGCGTCGAGATGGGGCGCGTCTCCGGCGAGCGGTTCGAATGCCCGGCGCCGGTGCTACCCGAAAAGGTCGGCTTCGATTCGAAGGACGTCGGCGAGGCCGGCGCCGAATCCGCGCGTTTCGACCGGCTCAACCTCGATCGCGAGCGGATCGGCCCGGTCAACCTGATCGCCGAGCAGGAGCTCGCCGAGCTCGATGCCGAGCGCACGACCCAGGCCGCCCAGCGCGACGAACTGGCCGAGGCGGTTTCCCGCCTGCGCGGTTCCATCGGCAGCCTCAATCGCGAGGGCCGCGCCCGGCTGCTCGCCGCGTTCGAGGCGGTGGACGGCCATTTCCGCCGCCTCTTCACCCGCCTGTTCGCGGGCGGCGAGGCGCATCTCGCGCTGGTCGACAGCGACGATCCGCTGGAAGCGGGGCTCGAGATCATGGCGCAGCCGCCGGGCAAGAAGCTGGCTTCGCTCACGCTCCTGTCGGGCGGCGAGCAGGCGCTGACGGCGGTCGCGCTGATCTTCGCTTTGTTCCTCACCAATCCCGCGCCGATCTGCGTGCTCGACGAGGTGGACGCCCCGCTCGACGATGCCAATATCGAGCGCTTCTGCGATCTGCTCGACCAGATGGTGCAGGAAACCGACACGAGATACCTTGTCGTCACCCACAATGCGGTGAGCATGGCGCGCATGCATCGCCTCTTCGGCGTCACCATGGTGGAGCGTGGGGTCAGTCGTCTGGTGTCGGTCGATCTGGGTGGGGCGGAGAGTTTGCTTGCTGCCGAATGAACGGCGGAAACAATCGTTTCCATCGCCGTTGAGGGGGCGTCCGGCGCGTATTTGCCGGTCCAGTACAGGAACGAGGATACTATGAAACGGATCCTTCTGACCGCGCTCGCCACGGGCGCGATGATCGCCGCCGTCACCCCCGCCGACGCTCGTCAGGGCTGTGGCCCGGGCGGACATCGCGGACCGTACGGCCATTGCCGCCCGAACATGGGTCCGGGGCCGGCCGTCGTCGCCCCCGATGGCGCGCTGGTGGTCGGCACCTATTATCCGCATCGCGGCTATTGGGACGGCAATCGCTACTGGTGGCACCGCGATCGCTGGCACGGCGGCTGGCGCTATCGCTAAACCCTATCCGGCGAGCGCCTTCGCGCGCTCGCCGACTCGCCTCAGATCCTCCACGAAGCGCGCATATTCCTCCGCCTTGCGCTCCTCGTCGGGGAGCCGCAGCAGGAAGCTCGGGTGGACCGTCACCCAGCCTTCCGAGCCGTCCGCCAGCGCGATCGGCTCGCCGCGCAGCTTCGATATCGTCACCGACTTGCCCAGCAGCGAATGCGCCGCCGTCGCGCCGAGCGCGACCGTCACCTTCGGCCGCACGATCGCGCGCTCCTGATCGATCCACCAGCGGCAGGCCTCGATCTCGCCGGCATTGGGCTTGGAATGGATGCGCCGCTTGCCGCGCGGCTCGAACTTGAAATGCTTCACCGCATTGGAAACGTAAGCGCGGGCGCGATCGACGCCGGCCTCGGCCAGCGCGCGGTCAAACAGCTGCCCGGCGGGGCCGACGAAAGGCTTGCCCGCCAGATCCTCTTGATCCCCTGGCTGCTCGCCGATGAAGAGCAGGGCGGCATCCGCCGGACCTTCGCCGAACACCGTCTGCGTCGCGGGTTTCCACAGCGGGCAGCGCCGGCAATGCGCGGCTTCCTCGCGTAGCGCGGCGAGCGCCCCCTCCGCATTGCCGCCCGGTCCCGTCCGCTTCGCCTGGGTCGCCACCATCGCCGCCTCCCGCGCCTGCGCGCCTGCGATCAGATCGGGGACCAACGCCGTCTCGGGCATGTTTTTCCAGTATTTCTTCGGCATTTCCTTCAGCATGGCATGCGTCTTCAGCCGTGCCGGGTTGAAGATCGATGCGTAATAGGTCTTCCACACCTCCTCGGTGGGATCGCCGTCGGGCGCATCCTCGCGGGTGGCGCCGGGGCCTTGCGCGAGCGCATCGCCGTCCCAGTGGATCGAGATCTCCGGCGTCAGGATGGACCAGCGCATGCTGGCGAAGCGGCGCTGGAAGAAGCCCGCATTGGCGCGCACGATATGATGTTCGGGCTCGAACCACGCGACGAAGCGGGGCTGGCCGTCATCGTCCGCCACCTCGCGGAAGCGCAGGAAGGCCCGCATCTTGTGGATGTCGCGGCGCACCGCCTTGGCCATCTCCTCCAGCCGCCGGTGGAGCGGATCGGTTTCGTCCTCGATTCGGCGGGGTTCGTCACGCAGGCGCAGCAGCATGGTGTAGAGCAGGTTGAAGCGCTCGGAATCGTGGTGAAGAATCACCGTCTCGGCGAGCGTCACGAACGGGCGCGGCACCGAGAAAGCGGCACCGGCCGGCGCGGGGGGCAGCGGTGGTTCCGTCGACCCGGCGAAGAGATCGGCAAGCTGATCGCCCACCTGCCAGTGCAGCCCCTCCGGCGGAATATCGAGCAGCGCGGCCGTGCGAGCGGCGGTGCGCCAGTCCTCGAAATCGTCCTCCGCCTCGAGTCTTGCCAGCGCCATCAGAGGAAGGCGGTGGCGTCGCGCTGGATGGCCTGCGCGGCGGTGATGTGGCGGACGATCCGCATCCAGAGGATCGCCAGCGGCACCGCGATCGCGCCGGAAAGGGCCAGCAGCCAGCCTGTCTCGATCAGCGCATTCTCGATCCGGGCGATGATATTGTCGAGGATGGTCCAGCCGAGCCACAGCGCCCACCAGACGCGCAGCAGCATGGGTGTCGGCACGGACGGCCAGTCCCCGGCGCCGGCCGCCACCTGCCACGCCTCGCGGATGCCGTCGAACGGCTTGAACAGGTTGGCGATGGGGATGAAGAACCAGCCGACCGCCCAGCCCGGCGTCATCGAGGGCGCGTTGGCGAGGGCGCGCTTCACCGCCGTCATCCGGAAGATCCAGATGCAGGACAGGACCGCCGCGACGACGAACAGCAGGAAGCTCACCACCGTCAGGATGCCCATCGCCGCCAGCAGCCTGCCGGCCAGCGTGGACGGATCGGCATCGCCGGGATCGGCGCCGGGCGGGTAGAAGAGCGCGAGCGCAAGACCCGCCGACCCGGAGCCGATCTCGCCGGCCAGCCATATCCACGTCCAGATTACCGCCTGGCGGCCGATCGGCCCCGGATCGCGTATCTCGTCCATCACCACCTCCCGCACGATCAAGCGGCGAACAGCTCCAACTGTTCCCGCCTCGGTCGGGCGACCGGCGCGGCGGCTTCGGCGATCGTCGTCGGCCGCCAGTCCTCGGCGATCAGGAACGGGCGCAGCTTCGCGATCGAGCGGGTGAGGCGGGCGACGTCCTCCAGCCGCAGCCGCCGCCAGCGCCGCGCGGTGATGATGCCGTCCACCGCCTTCGGACCGAGCCCCGGCACGCGCAGCAGTGCCTCCCGCGGCGCGCGGTTGACGTCGACCGGGAAGGCCTCGCGGAATTTCAGAGCCCAGGCGAGCTTGGGATCGATGTCGAGCGGCAGCATGCCCGTCGCGGGATCGGCGGCGGCGGCGACCTCGCCCGGCGCGAAGCCGTAGAAGCGCATCATCCAGTCCGACTGGTAGAGCCGGTGCTCGCGCATCAGCGGCGGGCGCTGGAGCGGTAGCACGGTGCTGGCATCCGGGATCGGGCTGAACGCCGAATAATAGACGCGGCGCAGCTGGTAGCGATCGTAGAGCGTGCTCGCCCGCGCGACGATGTCGCGATCGGTGGCGGCGTCGGCGCCGACGATCATCTGGGTCGATTGCCCCGCCGGCGCGAAGCCGGGGGCCGCCTTGTAGCGCCTGGTGGCGTCGCGCCCGTCCTCGATGCCGTGGCGGAGCGCCCCCATCGCGCCCTCGATCTGCGCCGCCGACTTCTCGGGCGCGAGGCGCTGGAGGCCCGCGACGGTCGGCAGCTCGACGTTGATCGAAAGGCGATCGGCATGGCGCCCCGCCAGTTCCAGCAGCTTCGGATCAGCATCCGGAATCGTCTTCAGGTGGATGTAGCCGCGAAAGCCGTGATCTTCACGCAGCGAGCGCGCCACCTCGACGATCTGCTCCATCGTATAATCGGACGAGCGGATGATGCCGGAGGAGAGGAACAGCCCCTCGATATAGTTGCGCCGGTAGAAGGAGAGGGTGAGCTGCACCACCTCCTCCGCCGTGAAGCGCGCGCGCCGCACGTTCGAGCTCTTGCGGTTGATGCAATAATGGCAGTCGAAGATGCAGCTGTTGGTCAGCAGGATCTTGAGCAGTGAGATGCAGCGACCGTCCGGCGCATAGGCGTGGCAGATACCCATGCCCTCGGTCGATCCGATGCCGCCCTTCTTGCCCGCCGAATCGCGCTTGGCGGTGCCGGACGACGCGCAGGAGGCATCGTATTTCGCCGCATCGGCGAGGATCGCCAGCTTGGCCTGGATATCGAGCTGCGCCATTCGTTCATTATATGTTCCAATGCCTTGATGCGCAAGTCAGCCGTGGAACAGCCATATCCCCAGCATCCGGCCGAACGGCAGCGTGAATAGGCCGGCGACGACGAACGCGCCGATCACCGTTCCGCGCATCGCCGCGCGGTGGCGCGCGACCTGGTGGCGGCGCGCGGCGAGAAAGGCGGTCGGGACGCGCCACAGCACGAACAGCGAGATCAGCCAGATCGGCGAGAAGGATCGGCCGTGGAGCGGGATGAAGAAGCCTTCGATCGCGATCGCCAGCAGCAGGGCGACCCAGATCGTGCCGAGCAGGCGGTGTCTGTCCGATCCCTTGGTGCGCAGCATCATCACCGGGGTCAGCACCAGCGCCGCGATCACCAGCGCGAGATGACCCCAGACGGCGGCCGGGGGCTCGCCCCAATGCGCGTGGCCGCGCGCGATCGCCGCGAGCACGAGGGCCAGCATCGCGATGGAAGCGAATCCGAGCGCCCGATCGAGAGGTTCTGGCGCGATGCCCGTCCTGACGCCGCCGGCCGATGCCATAAGTCCCCCCTTCGGTGCCCTCTGCCCAGTCATAGCGCGGGTTGGGCGAGGAGGGGAGATCAGTCCTGCGGGGAGCCGCTCGACGTGTCGGCCTGCTGCTCTTTCTGCTGGCGGCGTTCCTGCGCGGCCTGGTTGATGAACTGCTGGTAGCAGCCCGTCTGCCCGCCCATGCCCACCGCAGAGCAGGTGTTCGGCAGGCCGGCCGCCATGCGCCCCGCATCGTCGGTGGAGCGCACCTTGTTGGCCCAGGCGTTGCCCGGAGCCGATTCTTCCTTCTTGCCGCGGAAGCGCTTGGGGATGCGGTAGCGCTCGCTCTCCGGCTCGCGCGCGCAGACGATGATCTCGTCATTCTTGCCGGTCGGGCAGGGGTCGTTGCCGTACACGACGATCGAGACCGTCTTGGCATCGTTGTCGACCGGCTGCGCGGCGGCGGTTTGCGTCGGCGCGGGCGGCTCGGCGCGCGCCGCGATCGGCAGCGCCCAGGCGGCGAGCAGCAGCCCGAGCAGGAAGCCGGCGACGGCGACAGCAAGGGAGCGAACGGTGGCAAGCGCGGTCGTCATGCAGGCCTCGGGCGACTGGACTGGAGGAAACTCAAGCCCGTCCCAGGCTTTCGCGGTGCTGAACGATGCTGTCATACGCAAACGGCATGGGATCAGGGGACCCCGTCCTCCTGCTTCTTCTGGGCGCGCTGCTGCGCCTTCCAATTGTCGATCTCGGCCTTCGTGCAGCCGGCATTGACGCCCGATCCGATCGCATTGCAGCTCTGGATCTGCACGCCGGTGCCGCCGGTGGTGTTCACCGCGCTCAGCGCGTTGACGTTGCCGCCGCCGGCTTGCGGCGCGATCTCGCTGTCGCGCAGATCCTTGGGAATGCGGTATTTTTCCTGGATGTCGTGGTGACGGCAGACGACGATCTGCTGGCCGTTGCTGCTCGGGCATTTCTCGTCGCCATAGACGTCGATGACGCGGTCCTGGCTGATCTGGGCGAGCACCGGCGCCGGCGCGGCGACCTGGATGCCGGCGGTGCCGGAAAGAGCGAGCGAGAGAATCAACAGCCTGCGCATGGTGTGTCCCCGGACCGGAGGGTATTTCGATGCAACGCATGACCAGATGGGAGGGTTCTGGCAAGCGTTCAAGGAGTGACGATGACCCGGTCGGCCGTGCCGGCGTTCCGAGTCTTCGGGCTGGAGATCCTAAATCCGCTTCGAAAGCCCGATCGCCGCGCGACAGCCCAGCCGGATCGCTGCCGAGAGGATCGGATAGGCAGGCGCGCGCTCGGCGCCCTCGGCGATCGCGGTTTCGCGATGCTCGACTTCCTCGGCCCGAAATTCGGCGATGGTGTCGGAAAGCTCCGGATCGCCGCTGCCGAGCTCTTCCAGTTGCTGGCCATAATGGCGATCGATCTCGGTCTCGATCGCCGCGGTGCAGGCCATCGCCGCCTCGGGCGAGATCAGCGCCGTCGCAGCGCCGAGCAGGAAGCCGGCCTTGTCCCACAGCGGCGCAAGCAGCGTGGGACGCACGCCGCGTTCCGCCACGATGCGGTCGAACGCCAGCCGGTGCCGCTCCTCCTGCGCCGCCATCCGCGCGATCGGCCGGGCGGCCTCCGCGCGGGTGCCGAGCACGGCGAGCTGACCCGCATAGATGCGCGTCGCGCCGAACTCGCCGGCCTGGTCGACGCGGATCATCGGCTTGATGTCGGGTGCGCTCACCGGATGCCCTTGCGGCTCGCGTAGAACAGCGTCGCGAGGCCGCCCAGGATCGAGAAGATCGCATTGAACCCGGCGAGGCTGATCCCGGCGAGCTTCCACTGCGGCACGTCGCACATCACCACCGGCGCCTTCATCAGATCGGCGAGCGAGGTGAAGTGACTGCCGGTGCAGCGCTCCGGCCCGGTCCACCAATGATATTCGACGCCGGCATGATAGACGCCGATCCCGCCCGAGACGAGGATCGCCAGCGCCGCCAGCAGCGTGAAGGCACGCGACGCCGAAGGCTGGGTGCGAAGCGCGATGGCGATCAGCGCCAACACGATCGCCGCGACATGCGGCCAGCGCTGCCACATGCACATCTCGCAGGGCACGAGGTGGCCGATATATTGCGATCCGATCGCCCCCCACAGGAGCAGGTTGGGGACGAGAATCGCGATCAGCCGCGCGCGCGACAGGTTTGTCATCGGACGCGCCTCAGTTGGCGACGGGGATATCGGCGGAGGTCGGCGGCAGGGCCTGTGCGACGCGCGTGCCGCTGCCGGCCGGCGCAAGGCGCGAGAGTGTCTGCAGCGCGTAGCTCAGCTGGTAATCGTTGACGCCCTGCTTCTTGAGCTGATCGGCGGTGGCGGCGAAGCGCGGATCGGTCTTGCTGTCCGCCTCCAGCACGCTGTCGTCCACCTTGGCCTCGTTGATCAGGTGGCGGCGCAGATCGTCCTCGCGGAACTTGGGCCGGTCCTTGTAGTCGGGGTCGGACAGCTGCGGCACGGAGATATCCGGCTGGATGCCGCCCTCCTGCACCGAACGGCCCGACGGCGTGTAGTAGCGCGCCGTCGTCAGGCGCAGCGCCGTGTCGTCGGTCAGCGGCAGCAGCGTCTGGACGGAGCCCTTGCCGAAGCTGCGCTCGCCCATCACGACCGCGCGGCGCTGGTCCTGCAACGCGCCGGCCACGATCTCGGCCGCCGAGGCGGAGCCGGCGTTGACCAGCACAATGATCGGCAGGCCGTGCGCGTCGTCGCCGGGCTTGGCGTAGTAACGCTCGATATCGTCCTTCTCGCGGCCGCGCTGCGAGACGATCTCGCCATGATCGAGGAAAGCGTCGGCGGTCTCGATCGCCTGGTCGAGCAGCCCCCCGGGATCGTCGCGCAGATCGATGATGTAGCCGGTCGGCTTGTGGCCGAGCGCCTTGTCGATGCCGGCGATCGCGGCGCGGGTGTCGGCGCCGGTCTGCTTGGAGAAGCTGTTGATGTTGATGATGCCGATATTGTCGGTCACCTTCCACTTGACCGGCTTGATCACGATATTCTCGCGGGTGAGCGTGACGTCGAAGGGCTTGTCGCGGCCCGGGCGCACGATGGTGAGCGTGATCTTGGTGCCCGGATCGCCGCGCATCTGATCGACCGCCTCGTCCAGCGTCGATCCGTAGATCAGCTTGCCGTTGATGTGGGTGATGTAGTCGCCGGACTTGATGCCCGCCTTCCATGCCGGCGTGTCCTCGGTGGGCGTCACCACCTTCACCACGCCGTCCTCGGCCTGCACGGTGAGGCCGAGGCCGCCGTAATTGCCGTCGGTGGTCAGCTTCATCTGCTGGAAGTCGTGCGCGTCCATGTAGGAACTGTGCGGATCGAGGCTGGCGAGCATGCCGTCGATCGCGCCCTTGATCAGATCCTTGTCGGTGGTCTTGTCGACATAGTCCGCGCGCACCTTCTGGAACACGTTCATGAACTGGTCGAGCTGCTTGTAGGTGTCGTTGTCCTGCGCGGTGGATTCGGCGGCGCGGGCGTTCTGGACGGCCATCATCGTGGTCGGGATGGCGGCGCCGGCGGCGAGCAGGCCAAGGGTACGCAGCAGGGACTTGGGCATCGTGCGAGAGTCTTTCCGTCAAACAGGCGCGTGTCGTGGTTCGCTATTACAGCCTTTCCGCGAAGCGCAAAAGGCCGGGTTGAGGGACTGTCTTTGAAAGTCCCGCACCGGCCCGCTCCCCCGCCCAGCCTCCCGATCCAGTATCATCCTGTCGGGAGGCTGGGCGGGGGAGCGGGCTGGCACCGCACCGAAAAGCGCTCTTTCGCGCTTTTCAAACAGACTCTGAGGCCGGTTTACGGGTAACCGGCGGGTATGGGGCAGTATGACATCGCGGTAGCCGGGTGCGGGCCGGCGGGGCTGGCGGCGGCTCTGCTGTTGCACCGCGACGGGCATCGGGTGACATTGTTCGAGCGGTTCGACGCGCCGAAGCCGGTGGGATCCGGGCTGATGATCCAGCCGACCGGGCAGGCGGTGCTCCGCGCGCTCGGGCTGGAGGAGCGGCTGCTGGCCGCCGGCGCGCGGGTCGATCGCCTGTTCGGCCGCGCGGGCGAGGACGGGCCGATCGTGCTCGACGTTCGCTATTCGGCGTTGGGCAAGAAGGCGGGGTTCGGGGTCGGCATCCACCGCGCCTCGCTGTTCGCGATCCTGCACGACGCGGTGACGGCGGCGAGTATCCCGATCGAGACCGGGCGGCCGATCGCGGCGAGCCGGGTCGGCGGCGGGCGCCGCCATCTGTGCTTCGAGGATGGCAGCGAGTCCGGCCCGTTCGATCTGGTGGTGGACGCGCTCGGCACGCGCACGCCGCTCGCGCCGCCGACCGGCCGGGCGCTGGCCTATGGCGCGCTCTGGGCAAGCCTCGACTGGCCCGAAAGCGCGGGCTTCGATGCGGCGGCGCTGGAGCAGCGTTATCGACGGGCGAGCGTGATGGTCGGCGTGCTGCCGATCGGCACGCCACCGGGGCGGAGAGCGCCTCAGGCCGCCTTTTTCTGGTCGCTGCGTGCCGACCGGCTGGAGGATTGGCGCGCGGCGGGGCTGGGGCCGTGGAAGGACGAGGTGCTGCGCCTCTGGCCTTTGCTCGCGCCTTTGCTCGATCGGATCGAGGCGTCCGACCAGCTCACCTTCGCCCGCTACGCCCACCGCACCCTGCCGACCCCCGCCGAGCCGGGAATGATCCACATCGGCGATGCGTGGCACTCGGCCAGCCCGCAACTCGGGCAGGGCGCCAACATGGCGCTGATCGATGCCTATGCGCTGGCGCTCGCCTTGCGGATGGAGAGCGGTGTCGACTCGGCGATCGGCAAGGCGATCGCGCTGCGCCGCCGGCATGTCGGGCTGTACCAGTGGCTGACGGCCCTGTTCACGCCGGTCTACCAGTCGGACAGCCGGATGCTGCCCTTCGTGCGCGACCGGCTGGTCGGCCCGCTCTCGCGTCTCTGGCCCGCGACGCGCATCCAGGCGGCGATGGTGAGCGGGCTGGTGGGCGATCCGCTGGGGTCGCTTGATCTCTGATCTAGTCCCGTTCGTGCTGAGGAGCCGCTGAGCGAAGTCGAAGCGGCGTCTCGAAGCACAGCCGTTGCGCATGCCCTTCGAGACGGGCCTTCGACTGCGCTCAGTCCCTCCTCAGGGCGAACGGGCAAGGTGTCAGCGCTGATACGCCTTAGGCAGCGCCCCATCCTCCGGGTTCATATACCGGTCGCGCAGCTCGCTCTGGCGCGAGCTTTGCGGCTGGGGCTGGCCGTCGATGAACACCGCGACCGGCGCCGAGGCGAGCTCCAGCGGATCGCCGTCCCAGATCACCACATCGGCGCGGCGGCCGGGGCGGAGCGAGCCGATCTCGCCGTCCATCCCCATCACCACCGCCGGGCCGGACGTGATCGAGGCGAAGGCGTGGCCCCAGTCCAGCCCGGTCGATCCGGGGATCTTGGTGATCGCCACGAGGTTGCCGGCGAACTGCTTGAGGTTGCGCTGGCTGCCCGGCGCGCTGGCGTCGACGGTCGAGAGCGCGACGGTTACGCCCGCCTGCTCCATCCGGCCGACATTCGATTCGGTCGCGGCGACACGCTCGAAGGATTCGGGCAGGTCGACCAATGCGGCCGCGATCACCGGCACGTGCGCGGCCGCGATGTCATGGGCGGCCAGCCAGCCTTCCTCGGCACCCACCAGCACCAGTTTCAGCTGCGGATAATCCTTCTTGAGCGCGAGGATCGAGCGGATGTCGCTCGCCCGCTCGACATGGACGAGCAGCGGCTGCTTGCCGTCCAGCACCGCCAGCAGGGCCTGCGCGTCGGGCCGCTTGATCAGCGAATCCTTTTCGCGGCCCCCGAAGGCGGCCGGGCTGCGGCGATAGTCCTGCGCCTCGGCCAGCGCGTCGTGAAGCATCGCATAGGCGGCGGGTCGGCTGCCGCCCGCCGCCGCCGCACCGTCCTCGCCCATCTCGACATACTGGAAGGCACGCGGACGCAGTATCGGGTCCGGCCCAACGCCGAGCGTGATCACCGCGCCTTGCCCCGCGAAGATCGAACCGGCCGTGGCGGGGGAAACCAGCGCGCTCGTCACGCCACCCCAGCGCTCGTTGTTGAGGATGATCGAATTGGGGTTGATGGCGGGCGATATGTCGATCGCGGCGTTGAAGGGGGATTTGCCGGCGGAGACGTCGTTGCTCTCCTCCACGCCCTCGGAGTCCGCCAGCCCCAGCGTCGAGAGGCCGGCCACCATGCCGGCGGAGACCCACTTGCCGTGCGCATCGATGACGGTGGCGCCGGCCGGCACGGGCACCCGCGCCCCCGCTGCGACGATGCGACCGTCGGTGAAGATGACGGTGCCGTTGGGGATCGGCCCGGAACCATCCCCGATCGCGACGGTGCCGCCGACGATCGCGGTGGTGGCGGCAGAGGCGGGTGCCGCGACCAGCGCGGCGGCGGCGAGGAGGAGCGCCTTCATTTCACGTCTCCCGAACCCGGCTGGCCCAGCTCGAAGTCGCTCACCGGGCGGAGCTTGGGATTATAGGCGTCGTAGAGCATCGCTCCGTCGATCCAGACCTTCTCGGGCCGCGAATAGACGCTCAAGGGATTGCCGTTCCACAGCACGACGTCGGCCATCTTGCCGGGCTTGAGGCTGCCCGTCCTGTCGGCGATGCCCAGCGCCTTCGCCGGATTGATCGACAGCCATTCCCACGCCACCTCGTCCGGAATGTCGATCCCCGCGCGCCGCCCGGCCGCCTGTGCCTTGGCGACCTCCTGGTTGAGCCGCTGGATGCCGTTCTGGTCGTCCGAATGGATCATCGCGCACGTCCCCTCCTTCTGGAGCAGCGCGAGATTCTCCGGGATGCCGTCGTAGCTTTCCATCTTGAAGCCGTACCAGTCGGCCCAGACGGCGGCGCAGATGCCGTTGGCCTTCAGCAGATCGGCGATCTTGTAGGCCTCGACCGCGTGGTGGAAGGCGGTGACGTGATAGCCGAACTCCTTCGACATATCGATCACGTTGGCCATCTCGTCGGCGCGGTAGCAATGGTTCTGGACGAGAATCTCGCCCGCCAGCACGCCGGCCAGCGTATCCATGGCGAGATCGCGGGCCGGCGGATCGCCGCCGTCTTTCTCGTATTTGTCCCATTTGCGCTTGTATTCGACCGCCTTCGCCCAGGTCTGCCGGTCGACCGCGATATTGCCCATGCGGGTGGAGGGCTCGCGGCCCTTGGAGCCATAGACGCGCTTGGGATTCTCGCCGCATGCCATCTTGAGGCCGTAGGGCGCGCCGGGGAATTTCATCCCCTGCACGGTGCGGGCATAGACGTTCTTGAGCACCACCGATCGTCCGCCGAACAGGTTGGCGGAGCCGGGCAGGATCTCCAGCGTGGTGACGCCGCCGTTTGCCAGCGCGCGGCTGAAGCCGGGATCCTGCGGCCAGACGCTGTGCTCGGCCCACACCTCGGAGGTGACGGGCGCGGTCGCCTCGTTGCCGTCGGAGAGCGCCTTGACGCCGGGCGAGGGATAGTCGCCGAGATGGCTGTGGATGTCGATGACGCCGGGCGTCACCCACTTGCCGGTGCCGTCGATCACGGTGGCGCCGGCGGGTGGGGCGATGTCCTGCCCGATCTGCACGATCCTGCCGTCCGCGAACAGCACCGCGCCGTGATCGATCCGGCCGCCCTCGCCGTCATAGACGGTGACGTTGGTCAGCAGCGTCGGCACCCCGGGATAGGGATGATAGGTCGAGGGGTAGGGATCGTGGTCGTAGCCGTGTCCGGCGCCCGGTGCCGGCGCCTTCGAGGCGGTGGCGGGCGGGGGCGCCGATGCGGTGCAGGCCATCAGTGCAAGGCAGGTCGACGCGGTCACGGCCGCCTTCGAGGCGCGCACGAGGGTATGGATCACGGATAAGCCCCTTGCCCTGTTATGGTGCGGAGCCTGCGACGATCGATACGAATGTTCAAGAGGGACGTCCCCGAGACAACCTCGCTCCGTTCGGGCTGAGCTTGTCGAAGCCCTGCCCTTCGTTCTTGCTTGGGTGAGGAAGAAGGACAGCCCTTCGACAGGCTCAGGGCGAACGGAGGTGGACTTTTTTCAGGAGGGGCCGAAGCGCGCCACCAGATCGTAGGCCGATCCGACGAACAGCTGGCGGACGCTGGTGATGCGCTCGCCCCCGCGCCAGGTGCGGCGCTCGACCGAAAGCAAAGCGGCGCCGGGATCGAGGCCGAGCAGATCGGCCGATGCGTCGTCGGCGTTGACGGCAGAGATGCGGGTCTCGGCTTCCGTCCAGGGGACGTGGTGGAGCAGCCAGCTGCCCGGCGCCTCGGCCGAGAAATCCGCCTCCGCCATCTCCGGCGCGGCGGCGAGGGCGACGAGGCGGTGCTCCAGCGCCAGCGGCATGCCGTCGGCGAGGTGCAGGCCGTCGAGCTGGAGCAGGCGGCCCTTGCCTGCCAGCAATTTCTCCTCTTCATCGCGCGGCGCCCGCATCCTGCGGCCGAGCAGGCGATAGGCATAGGCCTGCCCCCGCCCGATCACCTCGGCGCCGAGATCGGGCACGTCGAGCACCATCGCGTGCACTTTCGGCCGCGCCACGAAGGAGCCGGCCCGCTTGCGCCGCTCGATCAGCCCGGCCGAGGCGAGCGCGGACAGCGCCTTGCTCACCGTCATGCGCGAGCAGCTGTGGAGGCGCATCAGTTCGTGCTCGACCGGCAGGCGTGCACCGGGCGCCAGCGTGCCGGAGAGGATCTCCGCTTCGATCCCGGCGCGGATGCGCTCGTGGAGGGGCGCGCTCATGCGAGCAGCTTCGCGAGCGTCGCGCGGTAGCGGGCAGCGATGGCATCGCGGGCGATGTGCCGTCCGTCGGTCACGACCTCGCGCCCGCGCCGCCAGACGCGATCTGCGCCCTCGCGCCCGGCGGCGAAGATCAGGCCGTCAAGCAAGGCATCGCCCGATCGTGCAGCGAGCGAGGGGTGCGCGGCGTCGAGACTGACGATGTCGGCGGGCGCACCGACGCGCAGCCCGGCTTCGGCGCCCAGCGCCTGTGCGCCGCCGGCCAGTGCCGCCCCGTAGAGCGCGCCGCCGGTCGACTGGCCCGGTGCGGTCAGCAGGTTGCGCCCGCGCCGGGCGAGGCGCTGGCCATATTCGAGCAGGCGGAGTTCCTCGATCGCGTCGATGCGGACGTTCGAGTCCGACCCCACGCCATAGGCGCCACCCTCGGCGAGGTACGCTTCCGCCGGGAACAGCCCGTCGCCGAGATTGGCCTCGGTGATCGGGCAGAGGCCGGCGACCGCGCCGCTCCTCGCCATCGCGACCGTCTCGGCCTCGGTCATATGGGTGGCGTGGACGAGGCACCATTGTGGGCCGACCGGCGCATGATCGAGCAGCCATTCCACCGGCCGCGCGCCGCTCCAGGCGAGGCAATCCTCCACCTCGCGCGCCTGCTCGGCAATGTGGATGTGGATCGGCGCGCCGTTCGCCAGCGGAGCGAGTGCGGCCAGTTCTTCGGGCGTCACCGCGCGCAGGCTGTGGGGAGCGATGCCGACCACGGAGTCCGGCAGCGCCTTTGCTTCGGCCCGCGCGGCATCGAGCAGTTTCGCGAACCCGTCGACGTCGTGGATGAAGCGCCGTTGGCCCTCGCCCGGCGCGCTGCCGCCGAAACCGGCATGGGCGTAGAAGACAGGCAGGTGGGTGAGCGCGATCCCCGTCTCCTCAGCGGCACCCATGATCGCGCTGCTCATCTCCGCCGGGTCGGCGAACGGGCGGCCGTCGCGATCGTGGTGGAGATAGTGGAACTCGCCGACGCGGGTGAAGCCGCTCTCCAGCATCTCTGCATAGGCTTGGCTCGCGATCGCGGCGAGATCGCCGGGGGTCAGCCGATCGACGAAGCGGTACATGATCTCGCGCCACGTCCAGAAGCTGTCGTCGTTATGCCCACGCACCTCGGCGAGGCCTGCCATGCCGCGCTGGAAGGCGTGGCTGTGGAGGTTGGGGAGGCCAGGCAGCGCGACGGCGTGGCGCTCGCTGTCGCCCGGCGCGACGCCCGGCTCGATCTCCGCGATCAGGCCGTCCTGTATCCTGATGCGGACGTCGCTCGCCCACCCGCCCGGCAGCAGGGCGGTGGCGAAGTGCAGGCTGGCGTTCATCGGCCGCTCTCCTCATGCGATCGATTATGTCTATACATTATAGGCGGGCGATGCCAGTCTTGTGAGCGAGCCAACCGGAGTCGGACATGCGCTGCGACAGACTGTGGAGCGACGCGCGCCTCGCGACGATGACGGGCGTTGGAACGGCTGGGGGCCTCGGCATCGTCGATCGCGGCATGGTCGCGGCGGTGGATGGGCGGATCGCCTATGCCGGCCCAGTCGCCGACGCGCCCGCCTTCGAGGCGGACGAGACGATCGCCTGCGACGGCCGCTGGATCACGCCGGGACTGATCGACTGCCATACCCATCTCGTCCACGGCGGCGACCGCGCGCACGAATTCGAGCTGCGGCTGGCGGGCGCGTCCTACGAGGAGATCGCGCGCACCGGCGGCGGCATCGTCTCGACGATGCGCACCACCCGCGCGGCGAGCGAGGACGATCTGGTCGCATCCGCGCTGCCGCGTCTCGACGCGCTGATCGCGGAAGGCGCGACCACCGTCGAGGTGAAGTCCGGCTATGGGCTGGAGCGCGAGGCCGAACTCAAGATGCTGCGCGCGGCGCGGCGGCTGGGGAAAGAGCGGCCGGTGCGGATCGCCACCACCTTCCTTGGTGCTCACGCGCTGCCGCCTGAATATGCCGACGACCAGGACGGCTATGTTGCGGCCGTCTGCGACGACATGCTGCCGGCCGTCGCGACCGAGGGGCTGGCCGATGCGGTCGATGCCTTCTGCGAAGGGATCGGCTTCACGCCCACCCAGACGGCGCGCGTGTTCGAGGCGGCCGCTGCGCAGCATCTGCCGGTCAAGCTTCACGCGGAGCAGCTCTCGAACCTCCACGGTGCCGCGCTTGCTGCGCAGCATAAGGCGCTCTCCGCCGATCATCTGGAGTATCTCGACGAGGTCGGGGTCAACGCGATGGCGAAGGCCGGCACGGTGGCCACCCTGCTGCCCGGCGCCTATTATTTCGTGCGCGAGACCAAGCTGCCGCCGATCGATCTGCTGCGCGCGGCCGGCGTGCCGATCGCGCTCGCGACCGACTGCAATCCCGGCACTTCGCCGCTCACCTCCTTGCTGCTGGTGCTCAACATGGGCGCCACTCTGTTCCGGCTGACGGTGGAGGAATGCCTGCTCGGCGTCACCCGCAATGCTGCGCGCGCGCTCGGGCTGCAGCATGACGTCGGAACGCTCGAAGCCGGCAAGTCCTGCGACCTCGCGATCTGGGATATCGAGCGGCCCGCCGAACTGGTCTATCGCATGGGGCTGAACCCGCTCCATGCCCGCATATGGAGAGGAATGTGACGGATATCGTGCTCACGCCCGGCGCGGTGAGCCTCGCCGAATGGCGCAGCATCTATCGGGGCGCGACTCCGCGCCTCGATCGTTCCTGCGCTGCCGCGATCGCCGAGAGCGCGGCGGCGGTGGCGCGCATCCTGGCGAAGGGCGAGCCGGTCTATGGCATCAACACCGGCTTCGGGAAGCTCGCCAGCGTGCGGATTGGCGACGAGGACCTCGCGACGCTCCAGCGCAATATCGTGCTGAGCCACGCGGCGGGCACGGGCGCGCCCTCGCCGGTGCCGGTGGTGCGGCTGATGATGGCGCTGAAGCTCGCCAGCCTCGCGCAGGGCGCCTCGGGGGTGAAGCCGGAGACGGTCGCGCTGATCGAGGCGATGCTGGTGCGTGGCCTGACCCCGGTGATCCCGTCGCAGGGATCGGTGGGCGCGTCGGGCGATCTCGCCCCCCTGTCGCACATGGCGGCCGCGATGATCGGCGTCGGCGAGATCATGGTCGGCGGCAAACGCTGGCCCGCCGAGGAGGCGCTGCGCGAGGCGGGGCTGATGCCGCTGGAACTGGGGCCGAAGGAGGGCCTCGCGCTGCTCAACGGCACCCAATTCTCCACCGCAAACGCTCTCGCCGGGCTGTTCGGGGCGGAGCGGCTGTTCCAGTCCGCGCTGGTGACGGGCGCGCTGTCCACCGAGGCGGCCAAGGGCTCCGACACACCTTTCGATCACCGCATCCACAGGCTGCGCCGCCACCGCGGCCAGATCGAGACGGCCGACGCGCTGCGCAGCCTCATGGCGGGATCGGCGATCCGCGCCAGCCACCTGGTCGACGATATCCGCGTGCAGGATCCCTATTGCCTGCGCTGCCAGCCGCAGGTGATGGGCGCCGCGCTCGACGTGCTGCGGCAGGCGGCGGCGACGCTGGAGACCGAGGCCAATGGCGTCACCGACAATCCCCTGATCTTCGCCGAGGCCGACGAGGCGCTCTCCGGCGGCAATTTCCACGCCGAGCCGGTCGCCTTCGCGGCCGACATGATCGCGCTGGTGGTCTGCGAGATCGGCTCGATCGCCGAGCGGCGGATCGCGATGCTGGTCGATCCGGCGCTGTCCGGCCTGCCCGCCTTCCTGACGCCCAAGCCGGGGCTCAATTCGGGCTTCATGATCCCGCAGGTGACGGCCGCCGCTTTGGTTTCGGAGAACAAGCAGCGCGCGACCCCGGCGAGCGTGGATTCGATCCCGACCTCGGCCAACCAGGAGGACCATGTCTCGATGGCCGCCCACGGCGCGCGGCGGTTGCTCGACATGGTGGAGAATGCCAGCGCCGTGATCGGCATCGAGCTGCTGGCGGCGGTGCAGGGCTGCGATTTCCATGCGCCGCTCCTCTCCAGCGAGGCGCTGGAGGCGGCGCGCGCACGGTTGCGCAAGGCGGTGCCGCATCTCGACGACGACCGCCATTTCCACCCGGACATGGAGGCGGCCAACGCGATCGTCCGCTCCGGCGCGCTGATCGAGGCGGCGGGGCTCGACCTGCCGGGGCTGGGGTGAGCGACTTCCTCGAAATCCATCGCGGCACCGCGCCGCTGGTCGTGGGTTTTCCCCACACCGGCACCGATCTGCCGCCCGAGCTGGAGGGCGCCTTCGTCTCTCCCTGGCTGGCGCGCAAGGATGCGGATTGGTGGATCGACCGGCTCTATGCCTTCGCCCGCGATCTCGGTGCCACGACGGTGCGCACCCGGCTCTCGCGCAGCGTGATCGACTGCAACCGTGATCCGTCGGGCGCGTCGCTCTATCCGGGGCAGACCACCACCGGCCTGTGCCCGAGCGAAACGTTCGACGGCGAGCCGCTCTATGCCGGTGTCGGGCCGGACCAGGCCGAGATCGATCGGCGCCGCGCGGCCTATTTCGATCCCTATCACGAGGCGCTCTCCACCGAGCTGTTGCGGCTGCGCACGGAGCATCGCAACGTCGTCCTCTACGACGCGCATTCGATCCGCAGCCATGTACCGCGCCTGTTCGAGGGCGAACTCCCCCAGTTCAACATCGGGACCAACAACCGCGAGACCTGCGATCCGGCGCTGGCCGATGCGGTGGAAGCGGTCTGCGCCGCCAGCGGCCACAGCCATGTGCTCGACGGCCGCTTCCGGGGCGGCTGGACGACGCGCCATTACGGTCGCCCGGCCGACGGCATCCACGCCATCCAGATGGAGCTATCGATGCGCGGCTACATGGCCGAGCCGGACGCGCCCTCGCCGGACAATTGGCCCAGCCCGATCGATCCCGAACCCGTGATCCTCCCCATCCTCAAGCAGGTGCTCGAAGCCTGCCTGTCCTTCGCCAAGGAGCGCGCATGAGCCGCATCGACAACAGCCGCGTCATCAAATCCCCCACCGGCCCGGAGCTGTCGGCGCAGAGCTGGCTGACCGAGGCGCCGATGCGGATGCTGATGAACAATCTGCACCCGGATGTCGCCGAGCGGCCCGAGGAGCTGGTCGTCTATGGCGGCATCGGCCGCGCCGCACGCGACTGGGAGAGCTTCGATGCGATCGTCGCCACGCTGAAGCGGCTGGAGGACGACCAGACTCTGCTCGTCCAGTCGGGCAAGCCAGTCGGCGTGTTCCGCACGCATCCCGACGCGCCGCGCGTGCTGATCGCGAACAGCAACCTCGTCCCCAAATGGGCGAACTGGGAGCATTTCAACGAGCTCGATAAGCGCGGCCTCGCCATGTACGGCCAGATGACCGCCGGATCGTGGATCTACATCGGCACGCAGGGCATCGTGCAGGGCACCTACGAGACCTTCGTGGAGATGGGCCGCCAGCATTACGACGGCGACCTCTCGGGCCGCTGGCTGCTGACGGCGGGTCTCGGCGGCATGGGTGGCGCACAGCCGCTGGCGGCGGTGATGGCGGGCGCGTCGTGCCTCGCGATCGAATGCCAGCCGAGCCGCATCGAGATGCGCCTGCGCACCGGCTATCTCGACAAGCAGGCGACCACGATCGACGAGGCGCTGGCGATGATCGAGGCGGCCAAGGCCGAGGGCAAGCCGATCTCGGTCGGCCTGCTCGGCAATGCCGCCGAGCTGCTGCCGGAGATGTTCCGGCGCGGCATCCGCCCCGATCTGCTCACCGACCAGACCTCCGCCCACGATCCGGTCAACGGCTATCTCCCCGCCGGCTGGACCGTCGCCGACTGGATCGAGCGGCGCGAGCGCGAACCGGAAGCGGTGGCGAAGGCCGCCAAGGCCTCGATGGCCGTCCATGTCCAGGCGATGCTCGATTTCCAGAAGGCCGGCGTGCCGACCGTCGATTACGGCAACAACATCCGCCAGGTCGCCAAGGACGAGGGCGTGGCGAACGCCTTCGATTTCCCCGGCTTCGTGCCGGCCTATATCCGCCCGCTCTTCTGCCGGGGCATCGGGCCGTTCCGCTGGGCGGCGCTGTCGGGCGATCCGGAGGACATCTACAGGACCGACGCCAAGGTGAAGGAGCTGCTGCCCGACAACGCGCATCTCCACCGCTGGCTCGACATGGCGCGCGAGAAGATCCACTTCCAGGGCCTGCCCGCGCGCATCTGCTGGGTGGGGCTGGGGGACCGGCACAGGCTCGGGCTCGCCTTCAACGAGATGGTGGCGAACGGCGAGCTCAAGGCCCCGGTGGTGATCGGGCGCGATCATCTCGATTCGGGATCGGTCGCCTCGCCCAACCGCGAAACCGAGGCGATGCGGGACGGCACCGATGCCGTATCCGACTGGCCGTTGCTCAACGCTTTGCTCAACACCGCGTCGGGCGCGACATGGGTCTCGCTCCATCATGGCGGTGGCGTCGGCATGGGCTATTCGCAGCATGCCGGCATGGTGATCGTCGCGGACGGCACGCCGGAAGCGGCGAAGCGGCTCGAGCGGGTGCTGTGGAACGATCCGGCCACCGGCGTGATGCGCCACGCCGACGCCGGCTACGACATCGCGATCGATTGCGCGCGAGAGAAGGGGCTCGATCTGCCCGGCATCCTCGGGTGACGACGGTCACGATCCTGCGGGCGGCGGATCGTCGCCCGCAGCCGTGGAAGAACGGCGGCGGAGTGACCCGCGAGATCGTGACGTATCCGCCGGGCAGCGGCGTCGAGGATTTCGGCTGGCGGCTCAGCATGGCCGATGTCGAGGCGCCGGGGGCGTTCTCGCACTTTGCCGGCGTCGATCGCTATCTGATGATGTTGAGGGGCACGATGCGGCTCGATATCCGTGCGGAGCCGCTTTCGCCGCAGGAAGATGCCGTCGCCTTTCCGGGTGACGTTCCGGTTCATGGCGAGCCGATCGGTGGTCCGGCGCTCGATCTCAACCTGATGGTCCGCCGTGATCGCTTTGTCGGCCAGTTGCGGCGTGTCGAGGCGGGCGCGCTCGTCACGACGAACGGCTATTCGGCGATCGTGTTCGCGACGGACGCGACGACTGTCTCGTTCGATCAGCAGAGCATTGATCTTGCGCCCTTCGACGCCGTGCTGGTGGAAGGCATCGCCACCATCACCAGCCCGTCGCCGCTGATCGTCGCGCAGGTCACCGATCTGCGCTGAACGCCGTCAGCGCGCTGAGCGGCGGAAATCGATCGCGCGCAGTTCGCCGACCAGTCGGTCGACGGTCGCGCGCAGCGCCGGGTCGATCGGTTCGCTGGACGTCCTGCTGCCACGGCTCAGCATCCGGTCGATCAAGGTCATCGCGTAATCGTTGCGCATGGCGGGCCTCCAAATCTCGAAGGCCTTCTCGCGGAGGATGGTTAACGACTCTTGATCCGATGCGACGAACCGCTGGCCGCAGCCGTATCAAGCCACCGCGTCGAACTGCAGCTTCGCCAGCCGCGCATAGAGACCGGACCCGGCGAACAGCTCCTCGTGCGTGCCCTGCTCGACGATGCGGCCCGCGTCCATCACCACGATGCGATCGGCCGAGCGGACGGTGGCGAGGCGGTGGGCGATCACCATCGTGGTGCGGCCCTTCATCAGCCGCTCGAGCGCATCCTGCACCAGCCGCTCGCTTTCGGCATCGAGCGCGGAAGTCGCCTCGTCGAGCAGCAGCAGGGGCGCATCGCGCAGCAGCGCGCGGGCGATGGCGACACGCTGGCGCTGGCCACCGGAGAGCCGGGCGCCGCCTTCGCCGAGGAAGGTGTCGAGCCCCTGCGGCAGCGCCTTGAGGAAGCTCGCGGCGTTTGCGGCCTCTGCGGCTGTCCACAATTCCTCATCGTCCGCGTCCCAGCGGCCGTAGCGCAGGTTGTCACGCGCCGACGCGCCGAAGATCACCGTGTCCTGCGGCACCATAGCGATACGGCGGCGGATGTCGGCCGGGTCGGCGTCGACGAGCGGCACGCCGTCGAGCAGCACGGCGCCCCCTTGCGGATCGTAGAAGCGCTGGGCGAGCTGGAGCAGCGTCGACTTGCCGGCGCCGGACGGGCCGACCACCGCCACCGTCTGCCCCGGCGGCACGTCGAGCGAGAAGCTTTCGAGTGCCGAGACTTCGGGCCGGGTCGGGTACTGGAAGGTCACGCCGTCGAAGCGGAGATGGCCGCGCGCCGGCTCGGGCAAGGCGCGGGGGTGGGCGGGAGGCCGGATCTCGGCGCGCTCGTCGAGCAGCTCACCCAGCCGGCTCGCCGCGCCGGCGCCGCGCAGGAGATCGCCATAGACTTCGGCGAGCGACCCGAACGCGCCGGCCACCACGCCGCACGTGACGACGAAGGCGGCGATTGCGCCGCCACTCATCTGTCCGGCCACGACATCCAGCGCGCCCTCCCACAGGATCAGTACGATCGCACCGAAGAACAGGCCGATCACCATCGCGGTCATGATCGCGCGAACGCCGATACGCCGCTTGGCGGCGGCGAATACCGATTCTGCGGCGGTGCGGAAGCGGCCCGCCTCGCGGCTCTCCTGATTGAAGGCCTGGACGATCTTCATCGCGCCCAGGGTCTCGGTGGCCAATGCGCCGACCTCGGCGATGCGATCCTGCGATCCGCGCGACAGGCCGCGCACCTGGCGCCCCATGAAGATGATCGGCAACAGCACGACCGGCAAGCCCACCACCATCATTGCCGCGAGCTTCACCGACAAGGTGAAAAGGAAGGCGATACCGCCGATCATCGTGAAGGTGGAGCGCAGCGCCACCGACACGGTGGTGCCGACGACCTGCTCGATCAGACTGGTGTCGGAGGTCAGGCGCGAAGCGATCTCTGACGGGCGGTTCTCCTCGAAGAAGCGCGGGGAGAGGGTCAGCAGATTGTCCAGCACCTCCATGCGCAGGTCGGCGACGACGCGCTCACCCAGCCAGGAGACGAACCAGAAGCGGATCGCCGTCGCCACCGCGAGCACTGCGACGACGACCAGCATCAGCCGGAAGGACGAACTGACCGCGTGCGGGTCCACCCCGGCCGAGAACCCACGCTCGATGATGCGGCGGATGCCCCACGGGATGCCGAGAGTGGCGACCGAAGACACGCACAGCGCGGCGAAAGCGGCGGCGATATGGCCCGGATAGCGCAACGCCCGCTGCCAGACGATCCAGAGATTGCCGATCCGGCGCTGTTTCGGATCGGTGGGGAGGGCGGCTTTGACGGGAGCTTGGGCCATGCGCGGCGGTTAGCATCCCGCTGCACCGCGCTCAATCGAGGACCGAAAATTGCGTGAATGATCGCACTATCCGAAAGAACTGTGGATTGTGACGGTTCGAATACCTATTTTGCAACCGCGAAGGTGTGTTCATGCGTTAAAGGGATCACCATGTTTGGCTGCTAGCGGGGGCTGGCGCGATAGGAGATCGAGTTGCTGTACGACGCCTATGAGATGCAGCGTTCCTGGTTGTCGGGCGCCAGCCTGATGGCCAACATGGGGGCGGAATGGCTGCAGAACCCGGCCAACCCTCTCGGCCAGACCGGCTTCGGGCCGATGATCGCGTCGGGCCTCGACGTCTTCGCCCACGCCTCGCAGCCGCGCGGCAAGCCCGCTTTCGGGTTCGAGAAGGCGATCGTCGAGGGCAAGGAGGTCACGGTCTTCGAGGAGATCGTGCTGCGCAAGCCGTTCGGCCAGCTCAAGCGCTTCACCAAGGAAGGCGTCACCGGCCAGCCCAGGTTGCTGATCGTCGCGCCGATGTCCGGCCACTATGCCACGCTGCTGCGCGGCACGGTCGAGCGGATGCTGCCAGGCCACGAGGTCTATATCACCGATTGGCGCGATGCGCGCATGGTGCCGCTGGAGGAAGGCCGCTTCGATCTCGACGATTATATCGACTATGTCATCGAGTTCCTCGAATTCATCGGCCCCGATACGCATGTGCTGGCGGTCTGCCAGCCGTCGGTGCCGGTCTATGCCGCGACCTGCGTGATGAACGCGGACAAGAATCCGTGCCGTCCGGCGACGCTCACCATGATGGGCGGCCCGATCGACACCCGCAAGGCGCCGACGGCGGTCAACACCGTCGCGACCCAGCGGCCGCTCGCCTGGTTCGAGCAGAACGTGATCGCCACCGTGCCCTTCTTCTATCCGGGCGCGGGCCGGAAGGTGTATCCGGGTTTCCTGCAGCTCACCGGCTTCATGGCGATGAATCTCGGCAACCACCTGATGAGCCACTACAAGATGTTCAACCATCTGGTGCAGGGCGACGAGGAATCGGCCGATTCGACCAAGGCGTTCTACGAGGAATATCGCTCGGTCTGCGACATGACCGAGGAATTCTACCTGCAGACCATCGTCGACGTGTTCCAGCAGCACAAGCTGCCCAAAGGGCAATTGCTTCACCGAGGCCGCAAGGTCGATCCGGGCGCGATCACCGACACCGCGATCCTGGCGGTGGAAGGCGAACGGGACGACATTTCCGGCGTCGGCCAGACCAAGGCGGCGCTGACCATCGCCAAGAACCTGCCGGACGCGAAGAAGAAGTATCTGCTGGCCGAGAAGGTTGGCCATTACGGCATTTTCAACGGCCGGCGCTGGCGCGAGGTGATCGCGCCGGTGATGGAGCAGTGGATCGTGGAGCATGGGGCCTGAGCCCCGGCTCCGGCTGCTGATCGGGGCGGCGCTGGCCGCGATCCTTGCCGTTCCGGCGGGCGCGGCGCAGCTTCGCACACCGATCGCGCCGGCGCGGAGCCGGATATCCGAGGACGCGACGATCGCCCGTGCCGCGACGCTGGCGCAGGCGGGCGACTGCAAGGCGGTGCTGGGCCTGCTCGACCCGACGGTGGCGGGCAACGCGGGTGCCGGTACGCCCACCCGCTTCTCCGCCCAGCTGTTGCGCCTGCCCTGCCTCGCCGCTGCTGGCCGGGGGCGTGAGGTGCCAGCGGTGCTTGCCGAATTGAAGCAGGTTTCGCCCACCAACCCTGTGGTACAGGGCTACGAAGTCTTCGCCGACGTCGATGCCGGGCAGTACGCGCAGGCGGCCGACAGCCTCGGCGAGATCGCCGACAGCCGTTCCCGGGCGCTCGCGCTGATGCCCGGCAATCTCTGGCAGGCGCTGGCGCAGCGGCTGACCATCTCGGGCGATTTCGCGCGGCGCGATCGGGTGGCGCTCAGCCTTGCGCTCGCCGACTGGGATCCGGCGGACCAGCCCCAGCTTTCCGAATCGATCGCCTCGGACGGGGTCGGCGCGCTGCTCGACAGAAAGGCGGACGACGATGCTCGCCAGCTTCTCGATCGCATCCACCGTCCGGCCCTGCTCTGGGAAATGGCGATCGAGCATCGCTATGCCGCGCTATGGCCCGAGATCGAGGCTCGGCTCGGCCCGTCCGGCGGCATCGCGATCGATCGTTATGCGCGCGCCGCGCTCGACGACTATGCCGCCGCCCCGCAGGACCCGCAGAAGCAGGTGGATGCGGCGCAGGCCTTCCTCGCGCTCGGCCGATTCGACGATGTGACGAGCATCGCGGGGTCGGCCGCTATCGCGCCACGTATGGGCGAGCATCAGATCGATCTTGTGCTGGTCGATGCCGATGCGCTCGCGGCGGCCGGTGAAACGGGCAAGGCGCTCGATCGGCTGCGTCCCTTCGCGCATGCCGATTTCAAGGCCAGCCCTTCGGCGGCCGGCGCGCTGATCCCGCTGGCCGAGATGCTCGATCAGGCGGGTCGCTACGATGAGGAGCTGGCGGTGGCCACGGCGGGTGCCGCCCAGTCCGACTACCTCTCGCCCTTCGGTCTCGCCTGGCTCCAGCGCAACAAGGTCTGCGCGCTGTCCGGACTCGGCCGCGCCGCCGAGGCGAAGGCGGCGGGCGACGCGCTCAAGGCCTCGGCCAAGGACAATCGCGCCGCCGCGATCGAGGGGCTGCTCTGCGCCGGACGCGACGACGAGGCGGCGGCGATCGCCATCGCCGCGCTCGCCACCTCCGAAGGTGCCGATGCGCTCGCCGACCAGTTCCAGCCCGACGGCGCGCTGCTGCCGCACCCGGCCTCGCGGCTGCGCGCCCTGTGGGCGCGGCTGCTCGCGCGGCCCGACGTGAAGGCCGCGTTCGATCGCACCGCGCGTATCCTGCCCAAGACCTATTGGCCGCAGACCACGCCCCGGCCATTGCCCGCGCCGCCGTCCGATGGCACGGGCGACGGGCTGACCACGACCTGAGAGACTCCTGATGTCCGTACCCGTGCGCCTCGCCGCGCGAATCGAGCGCTGGCCGACCGCGGGCGCCTTCGTCATCTCGCGCGGCGCCAAGACCGAGGTCGACGTCGTCGTTGCCACCGTAGCGGAAGGGGAATGGCGGGGGCGCGGCGAGGCGACCGCCATCTATTATCACGGTGAGACCGCCGAGAGCGTGCGCGACCAGATCCTAGACATGACCGGCGCGATCGCCGACGGGGTCAGCCGCACCGACCTGCTGACGCTGATGCCGCGCGGCGCTGCGCGCAACGCGATCGACTGCGCCTTGTGGGAGCTCGACGCCAAGCGTTGCGGTATTCCCGTCTGGCGGCTGGCGCAGCTGGAGGAGCCCAAGCCGGTCGTCACCGCTTTCACCATCTCGCTCGGCGATCCGGACAGGATGGAGGCGGACGCGAAGGCCACAGCGGGCAAATACTCTCTGCTCAAGCTCAAGCTGGCGGGCGAGGGCGACGTCGATCGCGTGGCCGCGGTGCGGCGCGGCGCGCCCGAGGCGCGGCTGGTGGTCGACGCCAACGAGGCGTGGACCGGCCGCGACATCGTCGCCGAGGCGGAGGCGCTGATGCCCTACGGAGTCGAGCTGATCGAGCAGCCGGTCAAGGCGGGCGAGGATCACCTGCTCGACGGGCTGGTCTCGCCGATCCCGCTCTGCGCCGACGAAAGCTGCCAGGACCGCGCCGATCTGGAACGCTGCATCGGACGTTACCAGGCGGTCAACGTGAAGCTCGACAAGGCGGGTGGGCTGACCGAGGCGCTCGCGCTGTGCCGGGACGCGCGGGCGGCGGGAATGAAGCAGATGGTCGGCTGCATGCTTTCCACCTCGCTGGGCGTGGCGCCCGCCTTCCTTGCCGCGCAGGGGGCGGAATGGGTCGATCTCGATGGTCCGCTGCTGCTGGCGCGCGATCGGCCGGATGGTTTCCGCTACGAGCGCGGACGGATGATCAATGCCCCGGCGACGCTCTGGGGATAAGTTTTCGACGGACCTTTACCCGTAACGAATTTCCGGTACGACCAGCTCCGACGCCGTTAGGGCGGCACATCCGGGGGGATGTCCATGGCCAGTACATCGCGGAACCATTATCCGCAGGCTTACCGCTCGAAGGTCCGCGAGCGGCGTATCACGATCCTGTCCTTCGTGCTCGTCGGCGCCGTGTTCGGGGCTTGCGCGCTCGCGGCCTTGCTGTCGATGAGCAGCTGATCGCTCGTCAGCGCCGCGGGCGACGAGTCGGCGCGTGGAAATCCGGCGGCTTTCCCGCGATCCAGCGCAGGAAGGCGGCGATCTCGGGATGCGCGCGCAACGCGTCGAGCGTCGGGTATATCCGCGCCAACTCCTTGTTGCCGGCCGCCGCGTGGATGGCGCGATGGCAGATCGGGTGGAGCGGCACGGTTTCGCGCCCGCCCTGGCTCTTCGGGACGACGTGGTGACGTTCCGCCCGCCGGCCGAGCGGACGGCCGCACAGCGCGCAGGCCTCCGCCGCGTCGCTCAGGGCGCCATCTCGTCGGCGGCGCGCTGGTCGTCGCTCGGCGGTGCGTCGGCATGGTCGAGCTCGGGGAAGGGCATGATGCCGCGCCCGGCCTGATCCGCGGTGATGTTCACCTGTGTCGGGAAGGCGAACTCGATGCCCATTTTGTTGAACGTCCGCAGGATGCCGAGGCAGACCTTCGATCGCGCGTCGAACACCTCGTTATAGACCTGCGAGGCGACGTCGAACTGCAGCTCGAAATCGAGGCTCGAATCGCCAAAGCCGGTCATCCCGACGCGCACCGTGGTGCATTTGTCGACGCTCGCCACGATCTTGCGCAGGATATCCGGGATGTGGTCGCACACATCTTCGCTGGTGTAATAGGTCACGCCGACGACGAGGATCATGCGGCGGCGGTTGAGCCGCTGGAGGTTGTAGACTTCCTTCTCCAGCAGATCGGCATTGCCGACGATCACCTGCTCGCCGGTGACGGCGCGGATTCGCGTGGTCTTCAGGCCGATCCGCTCGACCGTGCCGGAAATGTTGTTCCACTTGATGCTGTCGCCCTTGCGGAAGGGATGATCGAAGATGATCGCCAGCGCCGCGAAAAGATCCTTGAAGATGCCCTGCGCCGCCAGGCCGATGGCGATGCCGCCGACGCCGAGGCCCGCCACCAGGCCGGTCACGTTGACGCCGAGATTGCCCAGCACCAGCACCAGCGCGATCGCGAAGAGCGTGAAGGTGACGAGGAAGCGGATGATTCCCATCGCCGAACCGAGCGTGGAATGATCCTGATCGGTGACGCCGGCGCGATGCTCGATGAAGCCCAGCGCCAGCTCGCGCACCCACACCGCCGCCTGGAAGGTGAGGCCGATGGTGAAGAGGAAGCCGATCGTCTTGTCGAGCAACGGCGGCGTGTCGGCATAGCCGTCGACAAGCCGCGCGGCGATGATGACGAGGAACCAGAAGCTCGTCTTGGCGGCCATCCGGCCGAGGATGGTCCGCCAACTGACCAGCGCGTCATCCTCACGACACAACCGCTGCGCGACCTGCTTGAGCGCCATCAGCGCCGCGACGACCACCGCGCCGACCGCCAGCGCGATGACGATGCGCAGCGAATTGGCCTGCAGCCACGACACCGTCTCGCTGACGAGCATGTGGCCTTGCCCGGCCAGATCCTGCGGGGGCGTGAAGACGTGATCGGGGACGGTGACCTTGGCGTTGGCCATTACGCTGCCTTTCGCTTTGGTTTCGCGTTCAATGCGTCGAGGAAGGCGATCAGCCCGCGCTCGGCCGGATCGAGCCAACGGGTCGCGCGCGGCAGCTTGACCGGCGCCTCGCCCTTGAGGCCGCCGGCCTTGGCGAGATCGCACAGTGCCGGGTGGACGTAGCTCTTTCGGCTGATCGCGGGCGTGTTGCCGAGCGCGGCCGCCACCGGCTCCAGCATCGCCTTGATGCCGATGCCGTCGGCACCCGCCTCCACGATCGCGCGGTAGGCGATCACGCTCGCCGCCCAGGTGCGGAAATGCTTGGCGGTGAACTCGCCGCCGGTCGCCTCGCGGATATAGTCGTTGACGTCGGACGACGTGACGGCGTGGCGACCGCCCTCGTCGTCAAGATACTGGAACAGCTGCTGGCCGGGCAGATCCTGACAGCGCTTGACGATGGTCGAGAGGCGGCGGTCCTCCACCGTCAGCTGCTGCATCTTGCCGGACTTGCCCTTGTAGCAGAGCTTCAGCTTGGCGCCCCGGATCGCGGCGTGGCGGGTGCGCAGCGTCGTCGCGCCGAACGAGCCGTTTTCCTTGGCGTAATTCTCGTTGCCGACGCGGACATGGCCGAGATCGAGCAGCCGCACCACGGCGGCGACGGCGGTGCGCTTGTCGAGCTTGCGCAATGCGAGATCGCTTTCCACCTGCCGCCGGATCAGCGGCAGCATCCGGCCGAAATCGGCGCATCCGGCATATTTTTCCGCCTCCTGCCGGGCGCGGAAATCGGGGTGGTAGCGATATTGCTTCCGCCCCTTGTCGTCATATCCGATCGCCTGGATGTGGCCGTCCGGCGAGGGGCAGAACCAGCAGTCGCGATAGGCCGGCGGCATGCCGACCGCATTGAGGCGGTCGATCTCGTCGCGATCGGTGATCCGCGTGCCGTGCGCGTCGCAATAGGCCCAGCCGTGGCCGGACTTGCGGCGGGTGATGCCGGGAAGATCGTCGTCGACATAGGTGAGTTTCGGGTTCGCCATGATGCCCGGCCAACGCGATCGGGCGCGCTTCCGTTCCGGAACGGGAGACGAGCCCCGTCCGTTGAGGCAGGGAAATCCAGCCAGCGGAGAGACTTATGCCGATGATCGACAAATCGAAGGTGCTCATCCTCGCGACCGACGGCTTCGAGAATAGCGAATTGTTCAAGCCGCGCGCCAGCCTGATCGATGCCGGTGCCGAGGTGACGCTCGCCTCGATCGGCACCGATCCGATCCAGGGCAAGGTTCATGACAAGGATGGCGAGACGATCACGCCCGACCTGACGCTCGGCGCGGTCAACGCCGACGATTATGACGCACTGCTCATCCCGGGTGGGGTCGCCAATCCCGACACGATGCGGATGGAGGAGGAGGCGCTGGCGATCGTCCGCGCCTTCTTCGCCGCCGACAAGCCGGTGGCGGCGATCTGCCACGGGCCGTGGCTGCTGGCCGAGGCGGACGTGATCGACGGCCGCACCGTGACGAGCTGGCCTTCGATCCGCACCGATCTGCGCAATGCCGGCGCCGAGGTGGTGGACAAGGAGGTGCAGGTCGACGGCCGGCTCATCACCAGCCGCAAGCCGGACGACATTCCGGCGTTCACCGAGGCGCTGATCCGATCGATCGAGGGCGTCTGATATCTACCCTCCGTTCGCCCTGAGCTTGTCGAAGGGCTGCCCTTCCTTCTTCCCTCGATGAGGGGAGAAGGGCAGGGCTTCGGCAGGCTCAGCCCGAACGGGTTTTTGCGTCCACCGTCTCAGCATCCGGCGTTGCGCGGGCCGCTCGATTCCGTGATAGAGCGCAGCCGAGGCCGCCAGCACCAGCGCCAGATACAGCGCAATCACCCACGGCTCTGCATCATGCTCGTCCTTCACCAGCACGAGCTTCACCGCGAAGAACAGCAGGAAGTGCGAGAGGTAGGTCGCGTAGCTGATCTCGCCCAGCCAGTGGATCGCGCGGCCCGACAGCGGATGCCGCGCGCGCTCGGCGCCCAACGCCAGGGCGAGCAACAGGGTGGCGGAGGCCAAGGGGAAGACCAGTATCTCGGGTGCGCCCATCGCCCATGCGGCAAGCGCGGTCACGCCGGCGATCGCGCAGCCGATCTCGGCGCGCGGGTCGCCGCGCCAGCGCTTCCACAGCGCGCACAGCATCGCGCCGCAGGCGAATTCGGCGAGGCAGCGAGGGAGGCCGAAGCGGACGATGTCCTGCCCGAGGCTCGGATCGCCGGTGGTGCGGAGCAGCGCGAACAGCAGCAGCAGCGGCACCAGCGCGGCAATCGTCAGCATCCATGTCGGCAGACGCTTGGCAGGCACCAGCCACACCGCCAGCGGCAACAGCAGATAGGCGGCCCATTCGCAGCTGATCGACCAGGCCGGGTTGTTCCAGCTGAGCCGTGGCGTGAAGCCCCAGTTCTGGATCATCAGCACGTGCAGCGGCAGCTCGGCGAAGGGGAAGTTCCACGCCAGCCGCCCCGTCGCCAGCAGTAGCCCGGCCAGCGCCAGCGCGAACAGCAGCATTGCCGCGTGCAGCGGCCAGATCCGCGCGATCCGGCGGACGAGGAAGTCCGCCGCCGCCCGCCGTCCGCGCAGCCGCTCGCCATAGTTCAGCCAGATCACGAAGCCCGAGAGCAGGAAGAACACGTCCACCGCCAGATAGCCCTTGGCGAGGACATGGACGACCGGCAGCGGCATCCAGCCGAGGCAGGCGAGCCGCACATGGTACAGCACCACCGCCCAGGCGAAGAAACCCCGGATCGAGGTGAGCGGTCGCAGTTCCGGCCGGTTCACGCCGGGACCGCCTGCATCTGCGCGACGGTCTGCCCCATCGGCGGCTTCGCCTTCAGCGGGCGGGTGCGCTTCACGTAGCTGTCCAGCCCGATCTCGCTCGCGATCATCATGTAAACGAAGGGCTGGAAGGCGATGCCGATGAACAGCGATCCGACCAGATAGATGATGTGGCCGTGCTGGAGCGCCGTCGCCAGCGGGGCGATCCACTCCTCGTCTGGGTCGGTCGATCTGCGGAAGCGCCGCCGCAGCATCTCCAGCCGGAATAGGCTGCTCAGGTGGAGTGCCGCCCACAGCAGGAAGCCCGGAAAGCCCTGCTCGCCCAGCATCTCGAAATAGGCGGAGTGGAAGGCGCGCGCCTTGTCATATTCGACCTGGTTGTTGATCGGCTGGCCGCGCGCGTCCTTCAGTTCGATCTTGATGTGGTTGCCGAGATAGGCGTTGAAGCCGCCACCCGCCGGGTGGCTCTGCACGTAGTTCCACGTCCAGCCCCACACCGCGACGCGGGTCGAGGCGGATTCGTCGGCCTGATAGCCCTGGATGGTGTGCATCCGCTGGGTGTAGCTCGCCGGCAGGAAGGGGATCGCCACCATCAGCGCCACGCCCATGCCCGCGATATAGAGCAGCCGCCGCTTCGAATCGCGCAGGCCCATCAGCGCGACGAGGCCGATGCAGATCAGGCCGGTGCGCGTCACCGTGCCGATCGGGATCAGCAGGCAGGCGAACACCAGGGCGATCGAATAGAGCCGGACCTTCCAGTCGCGCGGGAAGACGGTGCCGTATCTCGCCAGGAACAGGATGGTCGGGATGATCGCGATTGCCACCGTCGAGATGGTCGATCCCTCGTAGAGACCGCTATTGTCGGACAGGCCGAGGTTGAGCGTGCCATAGCCGCCGCCGCCGATCATCGTCTTCATGCCGCCCGTCACGATGATCGACGAGGCCGAAAGCACCATGAACAGCAGCAGACCCTCGATGCGCAGCCGGGTGCGCAGCGTGAAGGGCAGGAAGATCGCGAAGACCAGCGCCTTCCACACCCACGCCCACTTTTCGGCGGCGGGAAGTGGGAAGTCGGCGGTGAAGGTGGTGAAGGCGCACCACAGCAGCAGCAGGATCATGATCACCTGCCGCCCGGCGAGGCGCGTGCCCTTCTTGTCGTCCACCGCCAGGAAGCCGCCGAGCGCCAGCGCGAAGAAGATCAGCGAGACCGGGATGGAATTGAGCAGATAGTAAGACAGCCGCTGCGGCGACACGATGTCGATGTAGGTGTAGCCCAGCACGAAGATGAAGGGCTTGCGCAGGCCGAGCATGATCAGCGCGCCGATGAATCCCAGGAGGGCGAGATCATGCATCGGGCCGCTGCCCCCACGCGGCCTTCGTCTCGCCGCCGTCCTGATCGAGATCCTTGCGCTTGAAGAGCCGCCAGGCGGTCAGTGCCAGCAGGCCATGGGCGAGCGCGAGCGCGAATGTGTCGATCATCGCCCTGCCGTCCCTGCCCGATCCCGCAACCTGTACCGGAGCGGGACTAGCGCGCTCCGGTTGATGTGACGTTAAACCTTTTGACGCGCATGGCCCTTTGCGCGCAATCGCGATATCATGGACCCATGGCCGGACCGATCATCGCCCTGCTGCTGAGCATCCAGGCGCCCTCACTCATCCCGCAGGCGCCGCCCGTCGCGATGCCGGGCAAGGAGCGCCCCGGCATGGCCTATGACCCGATCACCGAAACCTACGTGCCGATCATCGGCTGGAAGCCGCCGCCGCTGACGGGGACGGTGCCGGCGGGCACGAAGATGCAGTATAACCGGCTCGGCCAGAAGGTTGGCGAGGTGCCCGTCCGGCGCTGAGCGGTGTCGCGCATAACGCGGCGTTAAGCGTTGCCGTGGCATGGAAAATCCTGAAGTCCCACATCGGGACAGCTGGGACTCACGATGCGGATTCTCCACATCCTCGATCATTCGCTGCCTCTGCACAGCGGCTATGCCTTCCGCACGCGCGCGATCCTGAAGGCGCAGGCGGCGCTGGGGCTGGAAGTGGCGGGCGTCACCGGCGCGCGGCACGTCCGGCAGGCCGAGGCGAGCGCGGGCGCGTGGGAAACGCATGACGGGTTGCGATTCTTCCGGGGCGGCGACGCGCCGGTCGGCAAGCCGGTGTTCTCCGAAATCCGTGAGGTGCGCGCCTTTACCCGCGCGATCCTGCAGGCGGCGGAGGAATTCCGGCCCGACGTGCTTCATGCCCATTCGCCGGTGCTGACCGCGCTCGCCGCGCGATCGGCGGCGAAGACGCTCGGCCTGCCGCTGGTCTATGAGATCCGTGCCTTCTGGGAGGATGCCGCGGTCGGCAACGGCACCGGCACCGAGGGATCGCTGCGGTATCGCGCGACCAAGGCGCTGGAGACCTGGGCGGTCAACCGCGCCGACGCGGTGGCGGTGATCTGCGAAGGGCTGCGCGGCGACCTGATCGTGCGCGGCGTTCCGGCGGACAAGATCATGGTGTCGCCCAACGGCGTCGATCTCGGCCTGTTCGGCGATCCGCCGCCGCCCGACGAGGCGCTGCGGGCCAAGCTGGGGCTGGATGGCGCCGAGGTGGTCGGCTTCATCGGCTCCTTCTACGATTATGAGGGCATCGACGATCTCATCGCGGCGATGCCGGCTCTGGTCGCGGCGCGGCCGGAAGCCCATTTGCTTCTGGTCGGCGGCGGCCCGCGCGCCGACGCGCTGAAAGCGCAGGCCGAGGCCTCGCCGATGGCCGATCGCATCCACTTCGTCGGCCGCGTGCCGCATAGCGAGGTGGAGCTTTATTACAGCCTGATCGATATCCTCTGCTATCCGCGCAAGAAGATGCGGCTGACCGATCTCGTCACGCCGCTGAAGCCTTTGGAGGCGATGGCGCAACGCCGCCTCGTCGCCGCATCCGACATCGGCGGCCACCGCGAGCTGATCCGCGACGGCGAGACCGGCACGCTCTTCGCGCCCGACGATCCGGCCGCGATCGCCGCGTCGCTGGCCGGGCTGTTCGCCGCCTCCGATAGCTGGGACGCGCGCCGCGAAGCCGGCCGCCGCTTCGTCGAGGAGGAGCGCGACTGGGCGTCCAACGCCAAGCGTTATCTTCCTGTTTACCAAAGAGTGGCACGAAAAAGCGTGGTTTCCGCTATAAAAGCACCGGCGGAACCCCGAGGGACACGAGTGGACGCATTGCCATGACGACGCAGATCCTCCGCACGATCGACCGTTGGCGCTTCGAGACGCCGCTTTCCGTGGCGCTGGGCGCCTCGGCGGGTTTCGTGGCTCTGAGCGCGCCGGCGCAGCTGTTCAGCCAGGTGCCGGTGGCCGGCGACATGGGCACGGCCGGCCGTGCGATCGTCGCGGCGGTGCTGGCGGCGGTGGCGGGCGGTGCGGGCTATGTCGCGATGCGCAAGCCGGTGAAGGCGGCGCCCGCGCCGACCGATCCCCTCGCCGACATTCCCGAGGAGGATCGCCCCTCCGGCATGCCGGCCGAGCGCTTCGCCCGCTTCCGCCGCGCCGACGCGCACCCCGATGCGCCGCCGCGCCCGCCGATCATCGCCAGCCGCGATCTCGGCGAGCCGTTCATGGAAGTCGGCACGCCGGCGGTCGAGGCGGAGGTGCCGGCCGACGATCAATGGTGGCCCGAAACCTCGATCCCCGATGCCGATTATGTCGAGGTGCCGGAGGAGGCCGCCGCGAAGGCGGTAGAGGCGGCCGAGCCTGTCGCCGCCGGGCCGGAAACGGTCGAGGTTCACGCCGAAGAACCCAAGCTCGCCTGGCCCGTCGAGGCGGCACCGGCCGAGCAGCCCTCGGGCAAGGCCAGCATCAGCGCGATGATGGAACGCCTGTCTTCCGGGCTGGAGCGCCGTGCCTCAATGCCGCCGCGCGATCCGACGCCCGCGCTGCGCGATGCGCTGGCCGAGCTCAACCGGCTCGCCGAGCGGCGCGACTGACCGGCTCGTCCGCATCGTCGATCGTCAGCGCTTCCAGCCCGACGATCACCGTCTCCCCGTCGAGCCGCCCCGTCACCTGAACGTCGGCGACGAAGCCGTGTGGGACGGGCAGGTCCGCATCGGAAAGCCGCTCCGCGAGGTGCCAGGCACGTGCGGTGCGATCGTCCCCTTCCAGCCGGAGCGCGATGCGGTGGCGCGCGCCATCGAACAGGCCGCTCGCCCAGTCCCGGCTCGTCGCCGCGACGACCGTAAAGGGGCCGGCATGGGGCTCCAGCGCGGCGATCAGCGCGTCGCGGGTGCGGTTGGCGGGCAGGCGGCTCATCGGGCAGTCTCCTCATAGGCGTCGAGCCAGGCGTGGATGCGCCGCTCGGTGGCGATGCGCGGCTCGCGGCCATTGCGCAGATCGTGGACGAAGCGCGGATCGCCGAGCACCCGGCGCCCGAACGCCGTCGGGCTGGTGCCCGTGCGCCGCAGATGGCGCTGGATTCGCGAGAGCAAGTGCATGGGCTGCATGGAAAATCCGGCCTCCTCCGGGACTCGGCTGCGCTTCATTTGTTCTTATCTTGTTCTTGAAATCCTACTTGTCTAGGAAATTTCCTATCGATATGGATGGATCATGGTCGAAGGCGGCTCCCACGGCGATCCGCGCGCGGTGCTCGATCGGTTGATCCGCGAGCGGGGGGAGGATTGCGCCTCGCTCTCGCGGCTCATCGGGCGCAATCCGGCCTATGTGCAGCAGTTCATCAGGCGCGGATCGCCGCGTCGCCTCGCCGAGCGCGATCGCGAGCGGCTGGCGCGTTATTTCGGCGTGCCGGAAACCTGGCTGGGCGCCGATGCGGTGCGCGCGTCGGCTGCGCCCAAACTGATGAATGTACCGGTGCTCGATACGGCGGCGTCGGCGGGGCCGGGCGCGGTGGGCGACGATCGGCGATCGGCGGCGGGGCTGGGCTTCTCGGAAGCATGGCTCAGACGCTTGCGCGCGCGGGGCGGGCACGAGGGCCTGTCGGTCATCGGCGTACGCGGCGATTCGATGGTGCCGACCCTTGCCGACGGCGACGAGATCCTTGTCGACGAGGTGGACCGCGAGCCGTTGCGCGAGGGCATCTACGTGCTGCAGGTCGATGGCGTGCTGATGGTCAAGCGACTGGTGCGCGAGGATGGCGGCTTCGCGGTGAGGAGCGACAATCCGGATGCCGGGCCGGTCGATCTGTCGAACGGCTGGGCGGTGATCGGCCGCGTGCTGTGGGCGGGACGGCGGCTGTAGCTGTTCGCCCTAGCGCGCCCGATCCCGCAGCCAGATCGCCACGGACACCACGACACCCAGCCCCAGGCCGGCGAGCAGCCCGATGCTCGGCTGGCCCTTCAGTCCGCCGATGATGGTGCCGGCCAGGATGGCGACGGCGATGATGAAGCCGCCTGCCTGCGGTCCGGAACGGTTGGCCATGGTGCCAGCCTCTGCCACGCCCCGCGCGCCCGCGCCAGCCCGTCATGGTACCCGCCATGTTTACCCTTTCCCTCCCGCCGCCCTTAACGTGGCGGGGCTAGGAGCAATGCCGGTCCAGGCGTGGAGGTGGCGTGCTCGAGACAATGCAGTTCGTGATCGATCGCGATGCCTATGATGGCGCCGAGGAACTGATCGAAGGCTGGGGTGAGGCCGCCCTTGCCGAAGCCGCCGCGCGCGCCGAGCGCAGCCGCGATCTCGGCAATCACATCCACTACACCCGCTGGTGCAGGGTCGGCCGCGTCATCCTGCTGCTCGGCGACCCGGAGGCAAGAGGGACGTTGCACTGATCTTTTGAGAATGCGCGGCAGAGCGCATTCTCGCGGGACCGGCCCGCGCGGGCGAGGCGCGTGGCTCGACCGCGCCCACCCGGCCTCCCACAGCGTATCCTGAATGGGAGGCCGGGTGGGGGAGCGGGCCGGTGCGGCACTTCCAAAAGATCATCCGCGCTAGCGTCCGAGTCTCGCCCACGCTAGGGTCCGGCCATGTTGCCTGCCGCCTCGCGGACCCGCGCCTCCAGCGCCTGTGCCGCGATCGTCCTCCTCGCCTGTCCCGTCGCGGCCCGCGGGCAGGATGCCGCAGCCCCGTCTCAGGCCCTCGATCCCAATTCGCCGATGGCGGCGATGCCCGATCTGGGCGTCGACTGGCCGGATCTCGCCCAGCCCGACGCGCCGCTCGGCCAGCTCCCTACCGCACCGGGCGAGCTGCCGCTGCTCGCTCCGCCGCCGCCCGATCTCGCGCAGTCGAAGGACAAGAAGCAGGCCAAGGTCGCCCAGACCACCGAGGCGACCGGCGAGCGCCGCTACGCGCTCACCATCGACGGGCTGCAGAGCCTGTCCGATGCGGGCGAGATCCGCGCCCGCTTCGACGCGCTCTCCTCGCTCCAGCAGGCGGCGAGCAAGCCCGCCAACGTCGCCCAGATCGATCGCCGGGCGCGCGAGGATGCCGGGCTGCTCGCCGACCTGCTGCGCGCCTACGGCTATTACGATGCCGAGGTCGATGCGCGCGTCGGCAACCTCGCCGGGCCGGAGCTCACCACCAGCGGCGACACCAAGCTCGCCGTCACGCTGGCGGTGGATGCGGGGCCACCCTATCGCTTCACCAGCCTGTCGCTGAACGGCCTCGCCGGCACGGGCGAGGACAGCGTCGCGCTGGTCCGCGCCTTCGGGGTGCGCAAGGGCGATGCCGTCAGCGCCGACAAGGTGAATGCCGGCATCGCCGCGCTGAAGACGGCGCTCGGCGACAAGGGCTATCCCTTCGCCACCGTCGCCGATCCCGACATCACGGTCGATCATGCCACGCACGAGGCGGGGATGACCGTTACCGTCGATCCCGGCCAGCGCATGCGCTTCGGCGCCTTCCACATCTCGGGCACCAAATATGTCTTCGGGCCGAAGCATGTGCAGCTTCTCTCCCGCCTGCATCCGGGCGACACCTACGATGCGGAGCGGATCGAGGATCTGCGCCGTGCGCTGATCCAGACCGGGCTGGTCTCTGTCGCGCAGATCACGCCGGTGAAGACGGCCGATCCGCAGGTGGTCGATCTCGACGTGCATCTGGAACGCGCGCCGCCGCGCACGATCGGCGCGACGCTCGGCTACGTTACCGGATCGCGGATCACGGCCGGGCAGCTCGGTTATCTCAACACCGAAACGGTGAGCTCGGTCGGCTACGGCACGGGGCAGGGCGTCACGGCGGAGGTCGACTGGACGCACCGCAACCTGTTCCCGCCCGAAGGCAGCCTGACCTTGCGCGGGGTGCTCGGCACCCAGGAGCAGCTCGCCTCGGCGATCTTCCGCCGCAACAATTTCCGCACGCGCGATCAGGCGCTGGTCGCGCAGCTGACGCTCGATCACCTGAACACGTCCGCCTTCGCCGCGAAGACGGTGGATCTCGCCGCCAATATCGAGCGCCAGACCAACATCATCTGGCAGAAGAAATGGACCTACAGCTACGGCGTCGAGCTGGTCGCTTCCGACGAGCGCGACGATATCCTGGCGACCGGCGAGCCGCGCCGCGCGACCTATTATGTCGGCGCGATCCCGCTCAGCCTCTCCTATGACGGCTCCGACGACCTGCTGAACCCGACGAAGGGCTTCCGCCTCGGCGCCCGCGTCTCGCCGGAAATCTCCTTCCGGGGCCGATCGTTCGAATATGTCCGGCTGGAACTCAACGGATCGGCCTATCAGCCGCTCGGCCGCGTCGTGTTCGCCGAGCGCATCCGGCTCGGATCGATCCAGGGGGCCAGCGCCGACGCGATCGCGCCGACGCGGCGCTTCTATTCGGGCGGCGGCGGATCGGTGCGCGGCTTCGGTTACCAGAAGATCGGCCCGCGCGATCCCAACAACGAGCCGGTCGGCGGCGCCAGCGTCGCCGAATTCGGCCTGGAGGCGCGCATCCGCTTCGGCAATTTCGGCGTGGTGCCCTTCTTCGATGGCGGCAATCTCTATTCGCGCTCGCTGCCGAAATTCACTGGCTTCCACTACGGTACCGGGCTCGGCGTGCGCTATTACACCAGCTTCGGGCCGATCCGCGTCGACGTCGGCACCCCGATCAACCGCGAGCCGGGGGACAGCCGCGTCGCCGTCTACGTCTCGCTGGGGCAGGCTTTCTGATGGCGGAGGAGGCTACCCCGCCGGAGACCTTCGAGGCCCCGCCGCCGCCGAAGCGCAGGCGGATGCACTGGTCGCTGCGCATGCTGGGCGCGTTCGTGGGGCTGCTGCTGTTCGTGATCGCCGCGATCGGCTTCGGGGTGGACACCGATGCCGGCCACCGCTTCATCGTCGACCGGATCGGCGAGATGAAGCCGTCGAGCGGCCTGCGCATCCATATCGGCCGCGTCGACGGATCGATCTGGCGCCACGCGAAGATCCGTGACCTGCGCCTGTCCGATCCGCAAGGCATCTTCCTGGAAGCGCCGATCGTCGATCTTGACTGGCGGCCGACGCGCTGGCTCGCCAACAGGCTGCACGTCGACAGCCTGTCCTCCGATCTCGTTATCCTCAAACGCCTGCCCAAGCTGCGCCCGAACCGGCCCGGCGCGCCGATCATTCCCGGCTACCGCATCCATATCGGCGCGCTCGACATCCGGCTGCGGCTGGAGCCCGGCATCGCCGGAAAGGATCGCCGCCTCGTCCGCATCGTCGGCAAGGCGGACACCGGCAACGGTCGCGCCGTGATCGGCCTGCGCGCGGCCTCCTCGGCGGGCGACCGCGTCACCTTCGCGCTCGATACCGAGCCGGACAGGAACCTGTTCGACGTCGATGCGCGGCTGACCTCGCCTGCGGGCGGGGTGGTGCCCGGCCTGTTCGGATCGAAGAAGCCGATGGCCGTGGTGATCGACGGCGACGGCAATTGGAGCGGCTGGCAGGGCCGGGGCTTGTGGGTCGCGGAAGGCCATCGCATCGCCGATCTGGCGCTCCGGCAGGACAAGGGCCGCTACCGGCTCGCGGGGCGGCTGACGCTCGGCTCGATCACCGGCGGCAAGGCGCAGCGGCTGACGGCGCCGTCCGTGCGGGTCTCCGGCGAGGCGCGCTATGAGGATCGCCGCCTCGACGGATCGCTCAAACTCGCCTCGCCGCAGGTGGCGGTGATCGCGCGCGGGGCGATCGATCTCGCCCACGGCGCCTACGATCCGCTCAAGGTGGACGCGCTGCTGCTCCAGCCGCAGGCCTTGTTCCCCAACATGACGGGGCACGACATCCGCATCCATGCCGAGCTGGACGGCCCATTCAAGACGGCACGATTCCGCTACGAGGCGACGTCGCCGCGCTTCGCCTTCGACCAGACCGGGTTCGAGCAGGTTCGCGCCGAGGGCGCCGGGCATGTCGGTGGCAAGGATCTCGCGCTGCCGATCAGGCTGACCGCCAGGCGCGTCACCGGCGTGGGCGACGTGGCGGGCGGTATCCTCGCCAACATGTCGATCGAGGGCGTGCTGCACGTCACGCCCAAGGTGCTGACCGGCGATGGCCTGACGCTCCGGTCGGACAAGCTCAACGGCAAGGTCGCCCTGTTCGTCGATCTGGTCGGCGGCAAGTTCTGGGTGGACCTGTCGGGCGGCCTGCAGCGCTATCTGATTCCCGGCCTCGGCATCGTCGACGTGCTGACCGAGCTCAAGGTCACCCCCACCGCCGATCTCAAGCAGTCGATCGTGTCGGGGCGCGGGCGGGCGTGGGTGCGACGGTTCGACAATGCCTTTTTGCGGACACTGGCCGGCGGCCTGCCCCAGCTCGACACGCAGTTGACGCGGACGCCCGACGGCATCCTCCATTTCTCGGGCCTCAAGCTGACCGCGCCCGCCATCACCATCACCGGCAGCGGCACCCGCCAGAAGGACGGCACGATCCAGTTCACGGGACAGGGGCGGCAGGCGACCTACGGCACGTTCCGCCTCGGTCTCGGCGGGCAGATCGACCATCCCAAGGTGGCGCTGCTGCTCGACCGGCCGCTCGAGGCGCTGGGGCTCGATCAGGTGAAGCTCGATCTCGATCCGGTGCCGCAGGGCTTCGCGATGAAGGCGGCGGGCGGATCGACGCTTGGGCCGTTCACGCTGGCCGGCACGATCGATGCGCCGCCGGGCGGGACGACGGTGATCCACGTCGATGCATTGAACGTCAGCGGGACGACCGCCAAGGGTCAGCTGCGCGCCGACACCGGCGCCTTCACCGGTCAGCTCGCACTGGGCGGCGGCGGGCTGGGCGGCACGCTCGATTTCTCGCCGGTCGGCACGCAGCAGCGGATCGTCGGCCACCTCTCTGCCGATCGCGCGCAACTCGCCGGCGATTTCGACACCGGCGTCCGCAAGGGCACGCTCGATCTCGATCTGCTGCTCGATCCGGCGGGCACGCATGTCGATGCGACGGTGAACGCGCAGGGGCTGCGGCACGACGCTATCTTCCTCGCCCGCGTCGCAGCGCATGCCAAGCTCGTCGGCGGGATCGGCGATCTGCGCGCGGCCTTCTCCGGCTCGCGCGGCCGCGCCTTCGCCTTCCAGACCGACACGACGATCGCGCCGGACAGCTACACCGTGCGCGGGCAGGGGCAGGTGGACGGCCGCCCGGTCGCGCTCGCCACGGCGGCGGTGCTGCGCCATGCCGGCGATGCCTGGGTGCTGGCGCCGACCAGCCTCTCGTTCGAGGGTGGCAACGCCACCGTCGCCGGGCGCTTCGGCGCCGGCAGCACCAGCTTCGAAGCGAGCCTCAACGCGCTGCCGCTCTCGGTACTCGACATGCTGAAGCCCGGCCTCGGCCTCTCGGGGCAGGCGACGGGCCACGTGAACTACGCCGTCGCCGCGCCCGGCGCGATGCCCACCGGCCGCGCCGACCTCCGCGTGCGGGGCCTCAGCCGCGCTGGCCTCGTCCTCTCCTCCAAGCCGGTCGACATGGGGCTGGCGGCGGTGATGGACGGCGGCAAGGTCGCCGCCCGCGCCGTCGCGACCAGCGGCGGCCAGGTGATCGGCCGCGCGCAGGCGCGCATCGCCCCGATCGGCACGGGTGCAACGCTGGGCGATCGGCTGCTCAACGCGCCACTCTTCGCCCAGTTGCGCTACAATGGCCCGGCCGACACGCTCTGGCGGCTCTCCGGCGTCGAGACGATCGACCTTTCCGGCCCGGTCGCGATCGGCGCGGATATCGGCGGCACGCTCCACAATCCCTCGATCCGCGGATCTCTGGTGACGCAGGGGGCGCGGCTGGAGAGCGCCACGATCGGCACCGTGATCGAAAAGATCCGCGCCACCGGCCGCTTCGACGGCTCCAAGCTGATCATCGACCAGTTCGCCGGCGCCACCCGCGACAACGGCACGCTCACCGGCCGCGCCAGCTTCGATTTCGCCGGCGCAAAGGGCCTCGGCATGGATATCGCGCTCAACGCCAACCACGCCGTGCTGCTGGCGCGCGACGATATCGGCGCGACCGTCACCGGCCCGCTCACCATCAGGTCGAACGGCCAGGGGGGCACGATCGCGGGCGACGTGAAGCTCGATCGCTCTTCCTACCGCTTCGGCAAGGCGCAACAGCAGGGCGTGCCGCACCTCGCGGTGAAGGAGCTGAACCGCGAGGATTTTGACGAGGACGAGATGGCGCCCCCGGTGCCGTGGGCGCTCGACATCAAGGCGGACGCCCGTAACCAGCTGTTCGTGCGCGGGTTGGGGCTGGACAGCGAATGGCGCGGCAAGCTCGCGATCAGCGGCTTCGTCGACAATCCGGTGATCGCGGGCCGCGTCGATCTGTTGCGCGGCAATTACGAATTCGCCGGGCGCCGCTTCGATCTCGATCGTGGCATCATCCGCTTCGGCGGAGGGCTTCCGATCGACCCGGCACTCGACATCGTCGCGCACGCCGACGTGCAGAGCGTCAGCGCCACGATCCAGGTTTCGGGCACCGGCCTGAAGCCGGAAATCAGCTTCACCTCGACGCCGGCGCTGCCCGAGGACGAGTTGCTCTCCCGCTTGCTGTTCGGCACCTCGATCGCCAATCTCTCGGCGCCGGAAGCATTGCAGTTAGCAGCGGCAGTGAACGGGCTGCGGACCGGCGGCAAGGGCAGCCTCGATCCGATCAACGCGATCCGCAAGGTGGCGGGGCTGGACCGGCTGCGGATCGAGCCGGCCGACATCACGACGGGCCAGAAGACCTCGATCGCGGCGGGCAAATATATCGGCAAGCGCACCTACGTGGAGCTCGTCACCGACGGGCAGGGCTATTCGGCGACGCGCCTGGAATTCCAGGTGACGCGCTGGCTGTCGCTGCTTTCGACGATATCGACGATCAACCGGCAGAGCGCCAGCATCCGCATCTCGAAAGATTATTGAGCGAGACGGCGCAGCCGCGCTGGCAGGCGGGCGAGGATCGCACGTTTCTCGGCATCGGAAGCATAGAGCCAGTCACCGATCTCCTGAGCAGAGCGGCCGCAGCCTCCGCACCAGCCGGTGCTCTCGTCGAGCGTGCAGACCTTGGTGCAGGGGGAGGGGATCATGAGTTGCCCTTAGCAGCGGCAAGGCGATAAATTAACGCCCCGCATGCCATGCCGCAGGCATGATCGCAGCCGCCATCCCAGCAGCTTCCGATGCCACTCCCGCCCGCGCCGTGTTGCGCTGGGCGCCGGCGCTGCTGATCGCGTTCGCGGCCGTGTGGCGGCAGGCAACGACCTTCCTCGATTGCGACGTCTCGTGGCTGCTGACGGTCTGCGACCACCTGCTCGACGGCCAGCGCCTCTACGTGGATATCATCGAGACCAACCCGCCGGCATCGGTGTGGTTGTACCTTCCGGGCGCCGCGCTTGCTCGCGCGATCGGCGCGACGCCGGAGTTGGTGACGGCGATCTGGGTGTTCGCGCTTGGGGCGGGGGTGATCGCGTTCGGAGCGTCCATGTTCCGGCGCCGAGAAGCGAGCAGGGCCTCTGACTTGCGCACGATGCCGTTTGCGGTGGCCCTCGCGGCCTTCTGCTTCCTGCTGCTCCCGGGCTATAGCTTCGCACAGCGCGAGCATGTCGCGGCGCTGCTGCTGCTCCCGTGGCTGGCGATGTTCGCCGCCCGGATGGAGGACCGCGACACCGGGCGCCTGGCTCCGACCCTCGCGGGTATCGGCGCCGGGATCGCGATGGCGGTCAAGCCGCATTTCGTCCTCGCCGTGGCGCCACCCCTGATCTTCGCCGCATGGCGCCGGCGCTCGATCCGGGCGCTGTTCGGGGTCGAGGCCTGGATCGCGGCGGGCGTGGTGATTGCCTACGGAGCCGCCGCCGCGCTCGCCTATCCGCGCTTCTTCACCGAGATGGTGCCGATCCTGCGTGTCGCCTATCTGCCCTCGCGCATCGGATGGGGCACGTTGCTCCTGCACCCCTGCTTCCTGCTCACCGTGGCGTGCTGGGTGATGACGCTTGCTGTCGCCCCCCGCCGTGCGACCACCACGCCGCTCGCGCTGCCGCTGCTCGCGTCGGCGGGCTTCACCCTCGCCGCTTTGGTGCAGGCCAAGGGCTATGCCAATCACTTCTATCCCGGCCTTGCGCTTGGGCTGTTCACATTGGGAATCGCACTTGCGGGGATGGCGCCGAAGCCCGGCGTGCGGATTGCGGCGTTGCTGGGGATCGGTCTTGCCAGCCTGTCCTGGCTGGCCTTCCGGCCGGTGCCGGATGTCACGCCACTCGCAGCGCTCATCGAGGCGAAGGTGCCTGCGCATCCTCGCCTCGCGATGATCGGCGGGGACCTGTCCGTCGGCCATCCGGTGACGCGCTGGGTGCATGGCGTGTGGGTGCAGCGCCAGCACAACCTCTGGATCAGCGCCAACGCGCCCGGCATCCTGCGTTCCGGCCGACCGGATTCGCGGGATCGCGCGGCGCTTGCCGCCGCCGTTGCGATGGACGAGCGCATGCTCGTCGAGGACATCGCGCACGGCCGCCCGGACGCTGTGCTGGTGCAGGGGCGGGACTGGATGGGCTGGATCGCGACCCACCCCGCGGTGGCGCGTGCGCTCGCCGGCTATCGGCAGGCGGGCTCGGCGAACGGCACGATCATTCTCGCACGGCCGAATTCTTAGGCTCGGTCGGCATCGGCCAATGGAGGCGTCACAATGAAGATCTGGACATCCTGCGCGATGGTCGCGCTGGCGATCATGGTTCCGGGCGCCGGCTACGCGGCGGAACCCGGCGCGGAGCAGATCGACCTTGCCCGCAAGGTCCTGATCGCTTCCGGCAACGACGCGCGCGTCGCCGCGATCGATCGCGGGTTGGAGATGCAGAATGTGCTGACCCAGGCCCTCAAGGCCCATTTTCCCGATGTCGACGAATCATGGCAGCCGGCCATTGCCGACGCCGTGCAGGCCGAATTGAAGACGCAGGCGGACCAACTCTTCTCCGAAAACGTGAAGATTTACGCGACCGACTTCACCGCGGCCGAGCTGAACGAAATGCTGGCATTCTATGCCTCGCCGGGCGGCAGGGCGCTGGTCGCGAAGACGCCGGCCATCGTTCAGGAGAAGATGGCGTGGGGCCGGGCGCAGGGACAGGCCTCGTTCGCGCGCATGATCGATTCGGTTTGCGCGAAGAAAGCCTGCCCCGAGCACTGATCCCCAAAAGCAAGGCGCCCCGAGGTTTCCCCCGGGGCGCCCAGCGTCGTTCCGATCCTTAAGAGATCAGCTCGAATAGTACATGTCGTACTCGACCGGCGACGGGGTCATCTCCCAGCGCGCGACGTCGGCCCACTTCAGCTCGGCATAGGCCTCGATCTGGTCCTTGGTGAACACGCCGCCCTTGAGCAGGAAGTCGTGATCGGCTTCCAGCGAGTTCAGCGCCTCGCGCAGCGAGCCGCACACGGTCGGGACCTGGGCCAGCTCTTCCGGCGGCAGGTCGTACAGGTTCTTGTCCATCGACTCGCCCGGATGGATCTTGTTCTCGATCCCGTCGAGGCCGGCCATCAGCAGCGCCGCATAGCAGAGATACGGATTGGCCAGCGCGTCCGGGAAGCGGAACTCGACGCGCTTTGCCTTGGCGCCCGCGCCGTAGGGGATGCGGCAGGAGGCCGAGCGGTTGCGCGACGAATAGGCGAGCAGCACCGGCGCCTCATAGCCCGGCACCAGACGCTTGTAGCTGTTGGTGGTCGGGTTGGTGAAGGCATTGAGCGCCTTGGCGTGCTTGATCACGCCGCCGATGAAGTAGAGGCACATGTCGCTGAGGCCGGCATAGCCGTCGCCCGCGAACAGCGGCTTGCCGCCGTCCCAGATCGACATGTGGGTGTGCATGCCCGAGCCGTTATCCTCCTTGATCGGCTTCGGCATGAAGGTCGCGGTCTTGCCGTAGGCGTGGGCGACCTGGTGCACGACATACTTGTAGATCTGCATGCGATCGGCGGTGGTCACCAGCGTGCCGAAGGTCAGGCCGAGCTCGTGCTGCGCGGCGGCCACCTCATGGTGGTGCTTGTCGCAGGGCAAGCCCATTTCGAGCATGGTCGAGACCATCTCGCCGCGGATGTCGACCGCCGAGTCGACCGGCGCGACCGGGAAATAGCCGCCCTTGGCGCGCGGACGGTGGCCGAGGTTGCCGCCCTCATATTCGCGGCCGGAATTGCCCGGCAGCTCGATATCGTCGATCTTGTAGTAGCTCGCCGAATAGGTGTTGGCGAACTGCACGTCGTCGAACATGAAGAACTCGGCCTCGGGGCCGACATAGATCGTGTCGCCGATGCCGGTCGACTGCAGGAACGCCTCGGCGCGCTTGGCGGTCGAGCGCGGATCGCGGGCGTAGAGCTCGCCGGTCGAAGGCTCGACGATATCGCACACCAGGATCAGCATCGGGGTGGCCGAGAAGGGATCAACCCACACCGCGTCCAGATCCGGCTTCAGGATCATGTCGGACTCGTTGATCGCCTTCCAGCCCTCGATCGAGGAGCCGTCGAACATCAGGCCATCGGTCAGCTCGTCCTCGCCGATCACGCCGGCGACCATGGTCAGGTGCTGCCACTTGCCCTTGGGATCGGTGAAGCGGAGATCGACCCATTCGATCTCCTTGTCCTTGATGAGCTTCAGAACGTCGGAGGCGTTGTTCGCCATGATGGGGTGCCCTTTCCCGCTTTGGTTTGAAGGTTGAACTCAGACGGCGTCCGCGTCGCGCTCGCCGGTGCGGATGCGGATCGCGGTGTCGACAGGGAGAACGAAGATCTTGCCGTCGCCGATGCGGCCGGTCTGCGCCGCGTTCTGGATCGCCTCCACGACCTTGTCGGCCAGCGCGTCGTCGACGACGACCTCCAGCTTCACCTTGGGGAGGAAATCCACGACATATTCGGCGCCGCGATAGAGCTCGGTATGGCCCTTCTGGCGGCCGAAGCCCTTGGCCTCGGTGACGGTGATGCCCGACACGCCCACCTCGTGCAGGGCTTCCTTCACCTCGTCCAGCTTGAACGGTTTGATGATCGCTTCGATCTTCTTCATTCGGATGCGCTCCCTCCCCGCGAGCGGCTCACGGGTTTCAATAAGCGTGCCATGCGCGGAGTCGCAAGCGGGCGGCGGCTCGCATGTGCAGCATTTCGCGAGTCTGCCCGAAGGCTGAGCAAAAATCGACTCCCCTGCATGCTTTTTGGGCAAATCTCTGCCGTCACGCAGCCGTAATGGGGCCGCAATCGCAGTGCAATCCAACGGTCATGACGGACCAGGCTCCCCATGCGATTCTGCTCTGCGCGGGACTCGGCTCGCGGCTGTTGCCGCTGACCGCCGACCGCCCGAAATGCCTGATCGAGGTCGGCGGCCGGACGATCCTCGAGCATCAGGTCGAGGCGCTGCGCGCGGCGGGTGTGAGCGGTGTGACGGTGGTCGGCGGCTATCGCTTCGACCGGCTGGAGGCGTTCGTCGAAGAGCGCTGGGTCGAGGACGAGCGGCCCGAGCTGGTGCTCAATCCCTTCTACGCCATCTCCAGCTCGATCGGATCGGTGTGGGCGGCGCGGCATCGGCTGGGGGCGCGCTTCTGCCTGCTCAACGGGGATACGGTGTACGATCCCGCGCTGGTGGCGGATGGGCTGGCGCGGGTGAAGACCGGCCTCAACCTGTTCGTCGAATCGATCGATGCGCCCGAGCCGGACGACATGCTGGTGCGGATGGACGGCGACAGGGTGGTGGCCGTTTCCAAGGCGCTGCCGCCGAGCCTCGGCAAGCACCGCTCGCTCGGCTTCGTGACAGGCGACGGGCAGGAGGGTTATGCGGCGGCGCTCGACAAGGTGATCCGCGAGGTGGATGGCGCGCAGAGCTTCCATCACGCGATCGTCGATCGGCTGGCGCACGAAGGCGAGGTCCATGCGGTCGCGTTCGAAGGCGGCCTGTGGACAGAGATCGATCGGCCTGAGGATATCGTGAAATGGGCGGGGGACATCGAGCGCGATCCGCCAGAGGGGAGCGCCGCGGCTCTCTAGGGCCGTTCGCACTGAGCTTGTCGAAGCGCTGCCTTTCTCTAGATGACGGAAAAAGGAAGGGCAGGGCTTCGACATGCTCAGCCCGAACGGAGTAGGGGGGATCGCATGAAGCCCCCTCGCGTCGCCTTCCTGTTCCTCGGCGAGACGTTGCTGATCCCGCATCTCTATCCGATCGTCGAGGCGCTGGCCGCCGAGGCGCCCGATCTCGACATCGAATGCTGGGTGGCGACCTCGGTGCATGAAGGGCTGCTGTCCGGCTGGCTGAGCGATGCGGGACTCGCGGCCCGCGTCCGGCTGCGTCGGGTGCCCGGCTTTCTGGATCTGCCGGCGCTGACCCACGGCGAGAACCCGCCGCTGCCGGCCAAGCTGCCGATGTTGGCTCGCCTCGCAGGCTACCTGCTCCGCGTCGATGCGGTGATATGCGCGGAGCAGACCAGCCTGTGGCTGCCCCGCCTGCTGCCGTTCCTGCGGCGGCGTTTCATCAAGGCGGCGCACGGTGCCGGCTCGATGATGGCGCGCAGCGATCCCCGCCGTCGCGCCGCACATCATCTGTTGGTGCCAGCCGCGCGCGAAAAGGGGCGGCTGGTCGATGTCGGCGTGCCGTCGGAACGGATCGTCGTCGTCGGGTATGTGAAGGCCGGATTTCGCGGCCTCGCTCACCCACCTAGGCTGTTCGCGGACGATCGGCCGGTGATCGTTTACGCTCCGCACTGGCAGCGCCATCGCTCGTCCTGGTGGGCGTGGGGGCGGCAGATTGTAGACATGCTGGCGCAGCAGGGCCGCCTCAACGTCATCCTTGCGCCGCACCAGCGGCTCGTCGAGAAGGCGCCCGAGGTGCGCGAGGTGCTGGCGGCGGTGGCGCACCTGCCGCACCTCCACACCGATCTCGACAGCTTCGCGATGGTCGACGGCAGCTATATGGGCGCGGCCGACCTCTATCTGGGCGATACCTCCAGCCAGGTGGTGGAATTCCTGATGCGCCCGCGCCCGTGCGTGTTCCTGAACCCGGAGCGCGTCGATTGGCGGGCGACCGATGATCACGATTTCTGGGCCTGCGGAGAAGTCGTGGACCGGCTCGACGCGCTGCCCGAGGCGCTGGCGCGCGCACGGGCCGAGCATCCGCGCTACCAGGCCGAGCAACGCGGCTTCGCCACCGATGCGCTGGGGGATGCCAGCCCGGAAGCGGCGCACCGTGCGGCGAGAGCGGTGATCGCGGCGTTGAAATGAGGGAAGATTGGCTCAATCCGCCGACGCTGCGCGAAGCCACTGTCGCGCAGCGCGAGATTGCCGAAGCCTGCGAAACGCGAGACCGGATCGGCCCCGTCCGCCTGATCGCCGGTGCCGATACCTCGATGAAGTGGCGCGATTCCAGGGGCCCGATCCACGCTGCCGTCGCTTTGCAGCGCTGGCCCGAACGGGCGCCGCTGCCCGCCGCGACCGCCACCCGCATTCCGCCCTTCGCCTATGTGCCGGGCTATCTCGGCTTTCGCGAGGCGCCTGCCTTGCTGGCGGCGTGGGAATCTCTTCCGGAAAAACCAGACCTTCTCTTCGTCGATGGCCATGGCCGCGCGCACCCGCGCCGTTGCGGGATCGCGACGCACCTCGGCGTGTTGCTCGACGTGCCCGCGATCGGGGTCGCCAAGTCGATCCTGTGCGGTCGTGTCGAGGGCGATCTGGGCGAGGAACCGGGATCGGCCGCGCCGCTTGTCGACCGTGGCGAGGTGGTGGCCATGGCGATCAGGACGCGGGCGAGGGCGCTGCCTGTCTATGTCGGGATTGGCCATCGCGTCTCGCTGGAGACGGCGGTGGAATGGGTGCTGGCCTTGAGCGAAGGCCGCCGCCTGCCGCTCCCGACGCGCCTCGCCCACGATGCGGCGAACGCGGCGCGACGGGAGTATGCCAGCATTTAGCCCTTATGCGCGGCCTTCCACTGCTTCACCGCGTCCATCGTGCCGGTGACGTGGCCGCTTGGGTCCATCGCCGAGTAAGCGAAGATCACCTTGCCGTCGGGCGCGATCACGTAGCTGGTGCGGTTGGCGCGCGCCGTGGTGGCGAGCTTTACGTCGTAATCGGAGATCACCTGCGGGCTCGCCGCGCCGACCGCGAACTTGTTGCGGCATTCGGTGGTCGAGAATTTGTTCAGCACGTCGATCGAATCGGCCGACATGCCGATCACCGTCGCGCCGAGCTTCTTGAAGTCGTCGCTGGCGGCAGCGAAGTCGTGCGCTTCCACGGTGCAGCCCGGCGTGAAGGCGGCAGGGTAGAAATAGAGCACCACCGGCCCCTTCTTGAGCGCGGCCTTGAGATCGAACGGCATCGCCTTGCCGGCGAGACTCGCCTGCGTCGAGAATTCCGGCGCATCGGCGCCCACCGACAGCGCGGCGAAAGCCGGCGCGGCGCAGAAGGCGAGGGCGGCGGCGGCCGGGTACAGGCTGAACTTCATTCTGGGCACTCCGAGAGAGATCAGGCGTAGGGCGGATGATCCAGCCCCGCAGGACTCTTCGTGAAGATGCGGCATCCGGTTTCAGTGATGCCGATCGAATGTTCAAATTGTGCCGAGAGCGAGCGGTCGCGCGTCACCGCCGTCCAGCCGTCGTCCAGCATCTTCACGTCGGGTCGGCCGATGTTGATCATCGGCTCGATCGTGAAGATCATGCCGGGCTTCAGCTCCGGCCCGCTGCCGGGGCGGCCGACATGCACCACCTCGGGCGCATCGTGGAACACGCGACCGACGCCGTGCCCGCAGAAATCGCGTACCACGCCGTAGCGATGCTTCTCGGCATGGGCCTGGATTGCGTGGCTGATGTCGCCGAGGCGATTGCCGGGCCTCGCCTGCTCGATGCCGAGCATCAGGCATTCGTAGGTCACGTCGACCAGCCGCTTCGCCTTGATCGGCACGTTGCCGACCAGGAACATGCGACTGGTGTCGCCGTGCCAGCCGTCCAGCACCGGAGTCACGTCGATATTGACGATGTCGCCGTCCTTCAGCGTCTTGTCGCCGGGGATGCCGTGGCACACGACGTGGTTGATCGAGGTGCAGCAGCTCTTGGTGAAGCCACGATAGCCGAGCGTGCCGGGCACCGCGCCCGCATCCAGCGTCATGCGCCGCACGATGTCGTCGAGCGCCTCGGTGGTGACGCCGGGCACGACATGCGGCACCAGCGCATCGAGGATCGAAGCGGCGAGCTGGCCGGCGGCGTGCATGCCCTCGAAGGCGGTCTCGTCATAGAGCTTGATCGCGCCATCGCGCTCGATCGGGTCGTCGGCGGTCACGGTGATATACTGGGTCATCCGCGCCATATAGCGCTTGTCGGGCGTCCGCGCTATGGCGGCCCGCGATGGACGACACGCGCATCTGGACCGCCGGCATCGTGGTGATCGGCGACGAAATCCTCTCGGGCCGGACGCAGGACAGGAACGTCGCCCAGATCGGCCTGTGGCTGAACCTCCAGGGCATCCGCCTGAGGGAGGTGCGCGTCGTCGCCGACGACATGGCCGCGATCGCCGAGGCCGTGACGACGCTGGCGGGTCGCAACGACTACTGCTTCACCACCGGCGGCATCGGTCCCACTCACGACGACATCACGGTGGACGCGATCGCCGCCGCCTACGGCCTCGGCGTCGAGGTGCATCCCCGCGCGCGGCAGGTGCTGGAGAATTATTACGGATCGCGCGGCGGTCTCACCGAGGCGCGGCTGCGCATGGCCCGCGTGCCGGCGGGCGCCAGCCTGATCGAGAACCGCATCTCAGGCGCGCCCGGCATCCGGCTCGACAATATCTTCATCCTCGCCGGTGTACCGCATATCGCCGGCCAGATGATCGACGCGCTGACCGGCACGCTTCCGGGCGGCAAGCCATTGCTCTCCACGACGCTCGGCTGCTGGGTTCCCGAGAGCGAGGTGGCCGACATCCTGCGCCACGCCGAGAGGACCCACGAGGGCTGTCAGATCGGCAGCTACCCCTTCTTCCGCGAGGGCAAGGTCGGCGCGAACTTCGTGATCCGCTCCACCGAGGCGGACGGGCTGGAACGATGCGCGGCCGATCTCGCCGCCGAACTTGCGGATGTCGGCTTCGAGACGGTGCCGGGAGGGATCTAGGCTGGCTGCGGCTCCGCCTTCGGCGTCATCGCGATGATCGCCATCGTCACGAAACCCATCACCGTCGACACCGCGAAGGCCGCGCCGGGAAAATAGAAGGGCGTGTGCGGCCCGGTAAAATAGGCCAACGGCTGGGCCAGCAGGAAAGGCCCGAGGATCGCCGCCATCGCCGCTACGCTGGCGTTCATGCCCTGCAGCTCGCCCTGCTGGTTCCCCGCGACGCGTTTAGACATCATCGCCATCAGCGACGGCTGAACCACGCTCTGCAGCGCGGTGCAGAGCAGCAGGCAGAACGCCACCCATTCGTTGCGGATCACCGCATAGCCCGCGAAGAGCAGGGTGGCGCAGGTGACGCCGAACATCACCGCTCGCCGTTCGCCCAGCCGCTTCACGATCCGTCCGACCAGCAGCAATTGGCCCATCGCCATCCCTATGCCGGCGATCGCCAGCGACACGCCGACCAGCGTGCTCGACCAGCCGAAGCTGGCGATCGCGTAATAGGACCATGTGACCGGGTAGACCATCCCGGCCAGCTGCCAGAAGAAATAGGCGACGAGCAAGGGCAGCACGGCCCCGGCACGGCCGAGCGCACGCAGCGCGCCGAGCGGGTTCAGCCGCCCGATGTCGAGCGAGCGCCGCTGATCGGGCGACAGCGTCTCGGGGAAGACGGTGAGGCCATAGACGAAATTGCAGGCGGCGAGCGCGGCCGCAGCGTAGAAGGGCGCGCGCGGCCCCAGCGCGCCGAGCAGGCCGCCGATTGCCGGGCCGACGACGAAGCCGATGCCGAAGGCGGCGCCGATCCACCCGAACACCTTCGCGCGGTCTTCCTCGCCCGATATGTCGGCGAGCGCCGCCATCGCCGGGCCGTAAGAAGCGCCGAAGATGCCGGCCAGGAAGCGGCCGAGGAACAGCCAGCCGATGGTGGGCGAAAAGCCGACGATGGCATAGTCGATCGCCAGTCCGCCGAGCGCGCCGAGCAGCACCGGTCGCCGCCCGAAGCGATCGCCCAGTCCGCCCACCAGCGGCCCGCACAGAAACTGCATCGCGGCATACACCTGCCACAGCCACCCGCCGATCCGTGTCGCATCGGACAGCGTGCCGTGATCGAGCTTCATCACCAGTGCGGGCATTACCGGCAGCACGATGCCGAAGCCGATCGCATCGATGAAGATCGTCGCCGCCACGAATCGCGCGGCACGGGCGGGATCGGGCCGGGCGGTTGCAGGTATCGCGATCGGGGGCTCTCCGGGGCGGGTCATACTCGCCTTCTAGCGCGGATCGGGCCGACCATCTTCGATGAAACGCATCAGGTTCAGTGAATTGCCGCTGGAGCGGGTGAAGGGAATCGAACCCTCGTCGTAAGCTTGGGAAGCTTCTGCTCTACCATTGAGCTACACCCGCAAGAGACTGAAAAATATACATTTCCAGCTCGGATCGCCAAGACGTTTTACAGCGTGCTTTACAAACGCGCCCGCAATCCGCTCGCCGAGTGCCACAGCAACCTTGGCCTCGTCAACGCAGACTCGTCGGATTGTTCGTACGCACTCGGGGCCCCACCCCATCATGCCCGCGATTTCCGCGTCCGAGAGACCTTGAAGGTGGTTTCTCACGGTCTTCCTCATCGTTGCACGATAACGGGTTGCAAGCCAAATCCTGGACCATCACGAAAAGATCATGCGCGAGACTGATGCTACGCCCGCCCAGGATGGCGACCTCCGACTGACCGACCGCCTTCCGGCGCCGCTTCGCGTCACAGCGCGCTGGTGGCGGATCAATGGCTCGGGTTCGGTCGATCACGCGGCAGTCATCGAACGGGTTTGCGAAGAGAGCGGCTGGTCGCCGCGCTTCGCCTTCATGACGATCATGTCGGCCGGCATCGCCGTGCTGGGCCTGCTGCTGTCTTCCCCGGCGGTGGTGATCGGAGCGATGCTGATCTCGCCGCTGATGGGACCGATCATGGGGCTGGGCTTCAGCCTCGCCTTGTTCGACTTCAAAGAGATGCGCCGATCGGTGACGGCGCTAGTCGTTTCAGCAGCGTTGGCGGTGATGTTCACTGGGCTCGTTGTGCTCTGCTCGCCGCTCAAGGCCGCGACGGCCGAGATTCTGGCCCGCACGCGGCCGAACCTGTTCGACCTGCTGGTCGCGCTCTTCTCCGCACTTGCGGGTGCTTTCGCGCTGATCCGTGGGCGCGGCGAGACGATCGTCGGCGTGGCCATCGCAACCGCACTGATGCCGCCGCTCGCGACGGTCGGCTATGGCCTCGCCACGGCCAACCTGTCGATTGCGGGAGGCGCCTTCGCCTTGTTCGGCACTAACTTCGTGACGATCGCGCTCTCGGCAACGATCATGGCACGGCTCTATGGCTTCGGACACCGGCTCTCCAGCCAGCAGAGCTGGCTCCAGACTGCGTTGCTGCTAACCGTCTTCGTGCTGATGGCGATCCCGCTCGCCATCTCACTCGACCGCATCGCGCGCGAGGCGGTGATCGCGACGCAGGTGCGCGGCGTGCTCGCCTCCAGCTTCGCCCGCGAAGCGCGCGTGACGCAGCTCGATATCGATTACGAGGCCGATCCGATCGCGGTGCGGGCGGTCATCATCGTGCCCAAATCGAAGGCTCTGCGGACGGTGGTGCTAGCCGAGAGATTGCAGGCGAAGCTGAAGCAACCGGTTACGCTGCGCGCCGACCAGGTGCTCGTCGATCCGGCCTCGGCCGCGCTCGATCAGGAGAAGGCCGCATTCGCGCAAGCGCAGGAGCAGCAACGGATCCGCGAGGAAGGGACCGAGATCTCGCACCTGCTTGCCGTCGCCGCCGGCGTCGATCCGGGGACGATCACGATCGATCGGGACGCCCGGCGGGCGATCGCGGCGGCGCATCCGCTGCCTGGAGCCTCTCTTGCAGCCTATCAGGCGCTGGAGGCGCGGGTCGGCGCGCAGGCGCCGGGTTGGACGATATTCGTCGTCCCTCCGTCGGGGCTTGCTCTCTCCGATATCGGCTTCGCCCAGAATGTCGATGCCCTCGATGATGGAGCACAAGCGGCGCTAAGGATCGATACTTGGGCCGCACAACGCTGGAATTGGCCGGCGCTCGCGGTGCCGGGCCTGACCGAGCCGCATCCGGAGAGGCCAAATCTTGGGCAGCGCCGTGCGGCCGCAGTTGCCGGTGCGCTGCGCAGGCTGGGCTTAACGGTCGTGGCTGCCAAGGTTTCAGGCAACAACGCTACCATGCGGTTGCAGCAGGGCATGCCGGAATGAAGCGGTTGCGAATGGCCTATTCCGGTGCCGATATCGCGCGGCTGACGATCGCGCCGCTTTTCGTGTTGGCAGGACTGATCCATCTCTCGCGGCCGGGCTTCTTCGCGCCGATGATGCCATCGCCGGTGCCTTATCCTCATGCGGTCATCATGCTGACGGGGATCGCCGAGATCGTCGGGGTGATCGGCCTGTTCGTGCCGCGCGTTCGCGCGCTGGCCGGTGTCATGCTCGCGCTCTACGCGCTCTGCGTCTATCCGGTGAACATCCTCCATGCGGTCCATGATCTGTCAACCGGCACGGGTCTCGGCTGGGCGTATCATTATCCCAGATTGTTCGTCCAGCCGCTGATCTGTTGGTGGGCACTGGCAGCGGGTGGCCTGCCGCGTCGTCGGACTTCGAACCCGGGCTGACACCGTCCGTGTGCATCCGGCGCGATTCTCTCTCCGTATCTTCCCTGCGCGTGAAGGGCGCGTGGTTACGAGGAGACGAGAGCGATGCCCATCCGGAAACGGTATCTTCTGCCCTTTTTCCTCATTCTGGCGGCATCCCCGGCCCTTGCCGCAGCGACCTTCGCGCCCGGGCAATGGAACCATGAAACCCGGCTCGTCCAGGCGGATGTCCCGGGTATTCCCGAATGGGTGATCCGGATGTTCGCGGGCCACGGCAGCCGAAAGAGCTGCAACAGCGCCGTGCAGCTCAACAGCCATCCCGAAACGCTGCTGACGGCGGACGATGAGGCCGTGTGCAAGCTACGAACGTTCTCGGCGGCGAACGGAAAGCTGGTGTTCGATACCTTCTGCACCAACAAGCGCTTTCCTGACGGGCTGCTCGTCGCGTCGCGCGGATCCTACACGCCGACATCCTACACCATATCGACGACCAGCACCGGCATGCGGAACGGCAAGCCCGTCCGTATCCTGACGACGGGCACCGGCAAGCATGTCGCCGATGCCTGCGCCAAGTCCTGAGCGGCCCATGATCGGGACATGGATATCGGCGGCCCTTGCGACCGCGATCAGCTTCCTCGCGCTGGACTCGATCTGGCTGAGCTTCGCAGCGAGCCGGCTCTATCGTCCGAGGCTCGGATCGCTGCTGCTCGAACGGTTCAACGTGGCGCCGGCGGCTGCCTTCTACCTGATCTACCTCGCGGGTATCCTCACCTTTGCAGTCGCACCGGCGCTTGTGACAGGACGATGGACGACCGCGCTCCTGCGTGGCGCGATGCTCGGGTTGGTAGCTTATTCGACCTACGACCTCACCAATCAGGCCACGCTGCGCGGCTGGTCGGCCACCGTTACGATCGCGGATCTCTGCTGGGGGAGTTTCGTGACCGCAACGGCCGCGATGATCGGCTTCACCGTGGCGCGCTGGGTGCTCGCGCGCGGCTGAGGGTCCAGAGGATCACCGCGGACAACGCGACCACGCTCGTCGCGTTCAGCCGCAGGAAGTGAGCGTATTCGGATGCGTCGAAGCGCCCGAGCGGTGTGCCGTAATGGCCGTGCAGCAGGCCGACAAGGACGGTCACGGCCAACAACACGGCGCCAATCCGCCATTCGTGGCGTCGAAACGCAAGGCACGCGATAAGGCCGCACGGGATCAGAAACAGCTCCACATCCGACGCCTCGCCGAACGCCTTGGCGCTCAGGATACCGTTGGCGATGCCGGTGAGCGGCAGCATCGCCCGGCCGGCGAGCGCGTTTCGGCGGGCCATAGCGGGCACGGCGGCGAAGAAGGGCGTCGAGAGGAAGGTCCAGCAGGCCACCCGCCAGTCTCCGCCGACGATCCACCACAGATAGAGCGGGTAGAAAGGCTGGTTCGATGCCACCAACAGCGCGATTCGGTTGCACGCCGCCGTCAGGGGATCGGGATGCGCGGCATAGTCGCCGAGGTAACGGAGCGGGTTCACGCGGGATCGGCGACCGGTCGCAGGCGATAATGGCTCACGCCCCATTCCTCGCCGCCCGCATGGCCGAACAGGCCGGCGGTCGCGAGATAGAAGAGGCGCCAGCGACGGCGCCACAGCTTCGCCTGATCACCATAGACCTCGCGCAGGACGGCATCGACCTCCGTGCGATTGGCATCGAAGCGGGCGAGCCATTGCTCGGCGGTGCGCTGGTAGTGCCCGCCGTTCCAGCGCCATTGCTCCTCGATCTCGAAGCATTCCGGGAAATGCCCGATCAGGCCGTGGCTGGGCATGATGCCGCCGGTGAAGAAATGCTGCGCGATCCAGTCGGTCTGGTCCGCCTTGTCGAAGCGATAGGGCTGGCTCCGGTGGCTGAACACATGGAGGAACATCCGGCCCACCGGATTGAGCCAGCCCCGCGCACGGTCGAGCAGCGCCTTCCAGTTGGACATATGCTCGAACATCTCGACCGAGACGATCCGGTCGAAGGTGCCGGTCGACTGGAAGTCGTTCATGTCGGCGGTGACGACGAGGAGATTGGTGAGGCCGGCCGCCTCCGCTAGCGCCTCGATATGGCGCCGCTGTGGGGCGGAGTTCGACACAGCGACGATCCGTGAGCGCGGGAAGCGCGCCGCCATGAACAGGGTCAGCGAGCCCCAGCCGCAGCCGAGTTCGAGGATCGTCTGGCCATCGGCGAGCCCGGCATGGGCGATCGTCTCCTCGAGCGCGAGGATCTCGGCCTCGGCCAGCGTCTCGTGGCCGGTCGGATAGAGGCAGCAGCTATATTTGCGACGTGGCCCAAGCGTCAGCTCGAAGAAGCGCGGCGGCAGCTCGTAATGCTGCTCGTTGGCGGTGTCGGCGTGCTCGGCGATCGGATGATCGGCCATGGCGCGCGCGAAGGCGGCGTCGTTGTCTTGGGCCGAAGCGAGGCTGCGCCGGCGCGTGCCGACCAGGAATTCGACACCGGCGCGCGTCACGGCATCGGGCAACGGTGTCGCCTCGACGGCACGGATGGCGGCTGCGATCGGGTTCATGGGCGATCCTCTTCGGTGCGGGATTTGGGGATGGGCCAGAAAGCGCGGATGCGCCGCTGCGTCGCGCGGAAGGCTTCCCCCCGCGAGCGCAGCATGTGCGCTTCGAGCGGCGGGATGCCGGATACATGCACGAGCAGCCAGTACATGAAGGCCGGGCCGCTCAGCGCGAGCCAGCCCCAGCCGAAGCGCCCGTCGGGCCCGACGGCGATCACCGCGTAGGCCACCCAGCCGAGCCATTCGAAGAAATAGTTGGGATGGCGCGACAGACCCCATAGCCCTTGATCGCAGACACGGCGCCGGTTGGCGGGATTGGTGCGGAAGCTGCTGAGTTGCGCGTCTGCTACGGCCTCGCCGATGACCGCCGCAAGCAGGATGGCGGCACCAGCGCCGTCGCTCAAACCGAATGCGGGCGCCGGATTGCGGGCCGCAACGAGGATCGATGCCGAAAGCAGCCACGCCGCGATCGCCTGGATCTGGAGGAAGCCGAAGAGGCGCCGGTCGAACCGATCCCCCCATTCATGGCGCAACTCGGCGTAGCGTGGGTCGTCGTGGGCGCCCTTCGTCCTGAGCGCGATGTGCGTACCCAGCCGCAACGACCAACCGCCTACCAGCACCGCCACCAGCCATTGCCGCTTGCCCGGCGGCCCGTCGATCGGCGCCAGAGCTACGACGACGCCGGCCACCCCTATCGCGTAGGACCAGATCACGTCGGTCCAGCCCGATCGGCCGGGTTTGCGGGCGATCGCCCATGCGCCGGCCATCGCGATCGAGAGCGCGACGGCGATCAGCGCGGACAGGATGACGGGGCCCATGCCAGAGATACGGGCGGTCATGAATTTAGGATGCCGCCGATTTTACGCTCATCCAAATCCGGCGTCGCTCCGTAGCTCTTTCAGGAACCGATCGAGAGAGGGTGCGGAACATCATGCAGGCCGACGGGACGCTCGATATTGCGGTGGTCGGCAGCGGCATTGCCGGCCTGTCGGCGGCGTGGCTGCTGTCGCAGCGCCATCGCGTCACGCTGTTCGAGGCGGACGATCGGATCGGCGGCCATAGCCATACGGTGATGGCGGGGGGCACACCTGTCGACACCGGCTTCATCGTCTATAACGAGCAGACCTACCCGAACCTGACGGCGCTGTTTCGCCACCTCGACGTGCCGACCAAGCCGACCGAGATGACCTTCGCGGTTTCGCTCGATCGTGGGCGCCTCGAATACTCCGGCACGGATCTCGGTGGCCTGTTCGCCCAGCGCCGCAACCTCGCGAGCCCTCGCTTCTGGTCGATGCTGCGCGATCTCGAGCGCTTCTACCGGCGCGCACCGCGCGATCTGTCGAGCATGGGGTCGGTCGGGCTCGGCGATTACCTGGATGGCCTGGGGTGCGGCGCGGCGTTCCGCGACGATCACCTCTATCCGATGGCGGCGGCGATCTGGTCGACGCCGGTCGGCGACATTCCGGATTACCCGGCCGCCGCCTTCGTCCGCTTCTGCGAAAATCACGGGCTCCTCAAGCTCGGCCGCCGTCCCGTCTGGAGGACGGTCGATGGCGGCAGCCGGGAGTATGTTGCGCGGCTTACCCGGTCCTTCGCGGATCGGATTTCAATGGCGAAGCGCGTTCGGCGTATCCGGCGTCTGCCGGGTGGCGTGGAGATCGACGTCGGCGGTGGCGCGGAGCGTTTCGATCATGTCGTGATCGCCACCCATGCCGATCAGGCGCTGGCGATGCTGGGCGATGCCGATGCCCGCGAGCATCGCATTCTCGGCGCTTTCGGCTATCGCCGCAACGAGGCGGTGCTGCACTCCGACCCGTCGCTGATGCCCAGGCGCCGCCGTGTCTGGTCGAGCTGGAACTATGCGTCGGAAGCTGGTGCGGGCGCACCGGCGCTTTCGGTCACCTACTGGATGAACCGTCTTCAACGCCTGCCCGACGCGCATCCCCTGTTCGTGACGCTCAATCCGATCCGTCCCCCCGATCCGTCGCTTGTCCACCGCCGCGATATCTACGATCATCCGGTCTTCGATACGGCGGCCGGCGCTGCACAGGCCAAGCTCTGGTCGCTACAGGGCGTTCGCAATACATGGTTCTGCGGCGCCTATTTCGGTGCGGGCTTCCACGAGGACGGGTTGCAGGCGGGGCTGGCGGTGGCCGAGCAGCTTGGCGGCGTGCGGCGGCCGTGGAGCGTCGACGGAGAATCCGATCGCATCCAGATCACGCGACCGGCCGACTTGGCGGTCGCCGCATGACGGGCAACTCCGCCCTCTACGTCGGCCACGTCATGCACCGCCGGACGCGGCCAAGATCTCATCGGCTGCGCTACCGCATCTTCTCGCTGCTGCTCGATCTCGACGAGATCGACATGCTGGCGGCGAGGCTGATGGTCTTCTCGCGCAGTCGGTTCAACCTCTTCTCATTCCACGATCGTGATTATGCTGCCGGTACGCGAGAGCCGCTGCGGGCGCAGGTCGAGCGACATCTCGCCTCCGCGGGCATGGATCTTGGCGGAGGGGCCATCCGGCTTCTCACCATGCCCCGTATCCTCGGCTTCGCGTTCAACCCGCTGAACGTCTATTTCTGCCATGACAGCGGCGGGGCGCTTCGGGCCGTGCTCTATGAGGTGAACAACACCTTCGGGCAGCGGCACAGCTATCTCCTGCCGGTCGAGCAGGTAGCCGGCACCGTCCGGCAGGGCTGCGCCAAGGATTTCCACGTCTCGCCCTTCATGGGCATGGACATGCGCTACGCTTTCCGACTGACGCCGCCGGATCAGCGCCTGTCCCTTGCCATCACCGGTTCCGACGGGGAGGGGCCGATCATCACGGCGGTCCACAGCGCCGCGCGCAGACCGTTGACTAATGCCCAGTTGCTCAGGGCCTTCGCCACCCACCCGCTGCTGACCTTCAAGGTTGTCGGCGGCATCCTGTGGGAAGCGCTCAGGCTCTGGATCAAGGGAGTGCCGGTGCAAGATCGGCCGGCGCTGCCCATTCAACCCGTCACCATCGTGAAAACGCCGCAGGAGGCCGCATGCATCTGAGTCACGAGACGCAGGCCGATGCCGTCTCCTTTCCGCAAGCGACGCCCGAGGCCGGCCCCTGGCTGGTCCGGCGGTTGCTGCGTCATCTCGAATGCGGGCGACTGACGGTAATCCTGCCCTCGGGCGAGCGAATCGCGCATGTCGGCCGCTGGGCGGGACCGCACGGGGTGATGGAGCTACGCAACCTTCGCGCCCTTCGGCGCCTCCTTACGCGCGGCGATGTCGGTTTTGCGGAGGGGTTTATCGCCGGCGACTGGTCCAGCCCTGACCTGACCGCGCTGATCGCGATGGCGGCGGAGAATGTCTCACGCCTCGACCGGACGACGGACGGTTTCTGGCCGGTCCGGCTTTGGCGCCAGCTCGGTCACGCGCTCAAGCGCAATTCCGCGAACGGCAGCCGCCGCAACATCGCCTTCCACTATGATCTCGGCAACGATTTCTACCGGCTCTGGCTCGACGAGAGTATGACCTATTCCTCGGCGTGCCGGATCGCGCCCGGCCAGTCACTGGAAGCAGCGCAAGGCGAAAAGCTCGATCGCATCGCCGAATTGCTGTCGCTTGGCGGCGATGAAGACGTTCTGGAGATCGGCTGTGGATGGGGAGCACTGGCGGCGAGGCTGGCGGAGCAATCCCGCAGCGTCACGGGACTCACGCTGTCGGTCGAGCAGCTTGCCTATGCGCGAGAGCAGTTCGCCTCCACAAGTCTCTCCGACCGCGTCGATCTGCGGCTTCAGGACTATCGCGAGGAGCAGGCACGCTACGATCGCATCGTCTCGATCGAGATGCTGGAAGCTGTCGGCGAGTCCTATTGGCCGGCCTATTTCGGGAAACTCCGCGATTGTCTCAGGCCCGGCGGCAGGGTTGTGCTGCAGGCCATCACCATTCGCGAGGATCGCTTCAACTCCTACAAACGCAGCCCCGATTTCATCCAGCGCTACATCTTCCCCGGCGGGATGCTGCCGACGCAGGCTATCCTGGCGGATCAAGCAGAACGTGCCGGCTTCGCCGTCGCGACGTCCGAGACGTTCGGTGAAGGTTATGCCGATACACTTGCCGAATGGCGCGGCCGCTTCGATGCGGCTTGGCCGAAGGTCGCGGCCCTTGGCTTCGATGCCGATTTCCGGCGTCTCTGGGACTATTATCTCAGCTATTGCGAGGCGGGCTTCCGCACCGGCACGATCGATGTCGGCCTCTACGTTCTCGAACCGACCTGATCACCCCGCGGGGTGCGCAGCTCGCCATGCCTTCACCACTGCCATCGTCTTCTCGACATGGCCGGCCGGGTCCATCGCGGAATAGGCGAAGATTACCTTGCCGTCCGGCGCGATCACATAGCTGGTACGGTTGGAGCGGGCGAGCACCGGCAGCTTCACCTTGTATTCCGATATGAGCTTGCCGTCCGCGGAGGCGACGGCGAACTTGTTGCGGCATTCGCTGACCGAGAAACGGTTGAGCTTGTCGATATCGTCGCCTGACACGCCGATCACGGTCGCGCCCAGCGCCTTGAAAGCATCGGTCGCCTCGGCGAAATCGTGCGCCTCGACGGTGCAGCCGCTGGTGAAGGCGGCCGGGTAGAAATAGAGGACGACCGGTCCCTTCCTCAGCGCATCGGCAAGGTGAAAGGGGAAGGGCTTGCCGGCGAGGCTGGCCTGCGTAGTGAAGTCCGGCGCGGTGGCACCGACGGGAAGCGCCGCTTTTCCTGGTGAGCAGGCCGATAATGCGAGGGTGCCGATGGCCGCCGCGATGATCCTGATCATATCGTATCTCCTGCCGTTCTTCATCGAGATACGCTCAGGCGCCCGAACGGGATGCATCGCCGGTCAGGCCGTCGTCAGCTTGCCGGTCAGGATTACGGGGCCGGTCGGCTGGCCAGTCGGCGAGCCGCCTACGGGCTCGACCGAGACGGCGATCGTGACGCCTGCCGCCATCACGGAGGAGGCCAGGGCCGGCACCTTGGCCCAGCCTGGCGCGGAGGCGTTCATCACGCCCATCGAACGCGGCTTGCCGTCGGCCGGGATGACCCACAACTCGGGCGAATGCGCGCCCAGATCGAGCCCGGTGACTGCAGATGTCATGCGGTTGCTGGCGGGATCAAAGCTGACCGTCACGAAGCCCTTCTTGCCGGTCAGCACCGCTACCATCGGCGCGGAGGCCTGCTGCGCGACGGGAACGCGCTCGATGACCGTCTGCGGCTTCTGGACCGCTACTACACCCAGCACGACGGCGGCGGCGCTGGCAACCAGCGTCCCGGCCTTCCACCATCGCAGCGACGCGGGAGTGGTTGGCGCGATATCATTCGCCGGCAGGCGCGCTTCGATCGCGCGCCACACCGACGCACTGGGCGCTTCGCCGGGATGATCGAATAGCGCCGCTGCATAGCCTTGCCAGCGTTTATGGGCGTCTGCGAACGCGTCATCCGACCCCAGCCGAGCCTCGACTGCTTGGCGCTCCGGCGGATCGAGCAATCCGAAAGCCAGCTCCGCGGCGAGCAGTTCATCGTCCTCGGGTAGCGCTACGCTCATGACAGACAGTCCTTGAGCTTGAGCAACGCGCGCCGGATCCGACTCTTGATCGTGCCGAGCGGCGTCGCTGCGCGGCTGGCGAGTTCGGCATAGGTCGAGCCTTCGAAGAAGGCGGTGCGGATCAGGCCCGCGTCACCACCGTCCAGCGTGCCCAGGCAATAGGCGAGCCGCTGCTGGTCCTCTCCGATCTCCAGCAGGGTCGAGGCGGGCGGCGTGGGATCTGGGACATCATCGGCCAGTTCGATCGGTGCCGTAGCTACCTTGCCACCGCTTCGCAGACGATCGACCGCACGATTGCGCGTCAGCGTGATAAGCCAGGTCATCGCGCTTCCCTTCGCCACGTCGAACGTGCCGGCCCGTCGCCACACCGAGAGATAGGCTTCCTGCAACGCCTCTTCCGCTTCCTGTCTCACGGGCAAGATACGCAGGCAGACGCCGAATAGCTTCACCGAGGTGCGGCGATAGACATCCTCGAAAGCCGCCCGGTCCCCGGCAGCGACCCGGCGGAGCGTTGCGGCAAGATTCGCGGCGTCGCTGTCGGAACTTGTCGAGCTCATGCGCATCCATAGCGAGACGAGCTTCGTAGCTCGACAAGAGGCAGACTAGAGCAGCCTCAGCGGCTGGCAAGGGAATGCAGGACTTTGACGAACAAACCCAACAGGATGTTTCGTGAAGCTCGGTAGGGGGCGCGTCGTCGGCGCGTTGCTGGGGCTGCTGGCGTCGGCCTGTTCGCCGCTCAAGGTCTTCAACGCCGCCGTGCCGAAGGATGGCGGCGTGCGGCTGGCCGTGCGCGACGCCGCCTTTGGCTCCGATCCGCGCCAACGCCTCGACATCTATGCGCCGAAGGCCGCGTCGGACAGCCCGCGCCCGATCATCATCTTCTTTTACGGTGGATCCTGGAATTCGGGGACGAAAAGTGGCTATTCCTTCGTCGGCCGCGCGCTGGCCTCGCGAGGCTTCGTCGTCGCCATTCCCGATTACCGGCTCGTCCCGCAGGTCCGCTACCCGACCTTCCTTGAAGACAATGCGGCCGCCGTGCGCTGGGTGCGCGGTCATGCGCGGGAGTTCGGAGGCGATGCCGACCGGCTGGTGCTCGCTGGCCACTCGGCAGGCGCCTACAATGCGGCGATGCTGGCGCTCGATCCCCAATTTCTCGGACCGGACCGAAAGGCGGTGCGTGGCCTTGTCGGCCTCGCTGGGCCCTATGATTTCCTGCCCTTCGATGGTCCGGTCGTCCAACAAACCTTCGGCGGCATCGGCGACCCGATCGGGACGCAGCCCGTTCACTATGTCAATCCCAACGACCCGCCCGCTTTCCTGGCGACCGGAGATAAGGACCAAACGGTGCGGCCAGCGAACAGCGATTCGCTGGCGTCGAAGCTCCGCGCCGCTGGTGTGCAGGTCGAGCGACATCGCTATTCCGACGTTGGCCATGCCGGGCTGATCACGGCGATCGCCAGGCCATTGCGTGGCCGCGCTACGGTGCTGGCAGATATGACCGCATTCGCTGCGCGGGTCACCCGATAAGTCGCGATTTGGTTTACAGTGCCTTAACTAACCCATTGAAGACGCTTGAGCGTTTTTCGAGCCATTTACAGCATTTTTGACGAAAATCCGCATTTCCAGCAGCTCGGAAAGCTTCTACTCCAAGCGCTGTCGTCAACGGCATTCGGCAGTCGCGAATGCAGGCTCGTCCCCCAAGGGTTTGTTCCGTAGCCGGGACATCCGTTTCGAACAGCAAGGATACGAACCAGATGAATCGGGGGCCTTAAGTGCCTCTTCCATCAAATAGGCGTCAAGCGAGTCAGCTCTTCGGCCGCGATCGAACATTGCGATTCAGGAAGGCGTTTCACGCGATCCGTGCTATACCGAGGCCATCACGGAGCCCTCTCCAGCATCCTCGTGACAACGGGACAAGGTGCCCGCGCTCAACGACGAGGTCCGACATGGATATCAATGAACTGCTCCATCGTGAGCAGATTTCGCTCGCGAATGCCGCCAGCGCCACGTGCGCGCCGTCACGCCGTGCCCATGAAGGGCTGGCCCGGGGGTATGGCGCAAGATTGAATGCAGCGGGTTTCCCGCATCGTCCCTATCCGGCAGGCATCTCCGTCAGGCTGCTGTCGATTTCGGCCGTGCATCGCGACGGCCGGCGCATCGGCCGCCCATGCGGTTGAAGATCGAGCACAGGACGACCTATCGCTATGCCAGCCCGGTGACGCTTCAGGCGCATCGCCTGGTGCTCACACCGCGCGACGATGCCGAGCTTGCCACCCTGTCCCGATCCCTGCGATGCGAGCCGGACGCGGATATCCGCTGGACCGCCGATGTCTTCGGTAACCCGATCGCGACCGCCACCTTCGCCGATGAGACCGATACGCTGACGATCGTCAACGAGGTCGAGATCGAGCACCGGGCGCCCGAGTGGCCGGTCTTCGCGATCGACCCCGGCGCGCATGGCTATCCGTTCGCCTATACGCTCGACGACATCGTCGATCTGGGTGCGCTGGCGCAGCCAGACTGGCTGACATCCGGCGCGGATGCGGTCGGCGCATGGGCTCGGGGCTTCGTCCTCGGCCCGCGGACCGATACGCTGTCGCTGCTCAAGGATATGAATGGCGGCATGCTGGATAGCGTCGCTTACCGGGTGCGTGACGAGGAGGGGACGCAGTCGCCGGCGGAGACGCTGAAGCTGGGCAGCGGTTCCTGCCGGGACATTGCTGCCCTCTTTATCGAGGTGGTGCGCCATCTCGGCATGGGTGCGCGCGCGGTTTCCGGATATCTGGTCGACCCCGATTTGCCTGTCGACGATGCCGGCTCCACCCATGCGTGGGCGCAGGTCTATCTTCCGGGAGCAGGCTGGATCACCTTCGATCCAACCCACCGGCGCGTCGGCAGCGGGCATCTGGTGCCCGTCGCGTTCGCCCGGTTCAACCGGCAGATCATGCCGGTGACCGGCGACTATCTCGGCGGCCCCGATGCCTTCCTGTCGATGGAGGTTTCGGTGCGGATCCGCCCGATCTAGGCTGCTCGGGGCCTCAGATCGCCGAAGCGCACCATCGTCCGCCGCTCCTCGTCCCATAGCGACAATTTCCAGCAGGCCAGGCTGTCGCGGAGCGAGATGCGCTTGGCGATGCGTCGCAATTCGGGGGCGCTGTCGACGCACGCCTGCAGGCGATAGTTCGGCACGCGGCTGCAGAGGTGATGCACGTGATGCAGGCCGATATTCCCGCTGAACCATTGCAGGACCGGCGGCAGCTCGAAATAGGAACTGCCGTGGAGCGCGGCGGTGTGGAAATCCCAATCGCCGTCCCGTTGCCAATAGGTGTCGTCGAACTGGTGCTGCACATAGAACAGCCAGTTTCCGACCCACGACGCGATGATCATCACGGGCAGATAGGTGGCAAGGACCGTGGCGACGCCGACCGTCGCCATAGCCAGGCCGAACACGGCGATCAGGGCGAGGTCGAGCGAGAGCATGCTGGCGCGGGCATCGCGATCGCGGAACGACATTCCCCTCGGTATCCTCTGGAGAACGATGAAATTGATCGGTGCGCCGAGCAGGACCATGACGAACGGGTTACGGTAAAGACGGTAACCGAGCTGACGCAGTGGCGAGAGCGCCTCATATTCCGCCACCGTCAGTATCTCGACATCGCCGCGTCCCCGGCGATCGAGGTTGCCGCTGGACGCGTGGTGGATGGCGTGGCCCTTTCGCCAATGGCCGTAGGGGGTGAGCGTCAGTACGGAGAGAATGCGACCGAGGGCATCGTTGGCGGCGCGCGATCGGAAGAACGAGCCGTGCCCGCAATCGTGCTGGATGATGAAAAGCCGGACGAGCAGCCCTGCGGCCGGGATCGCGAGCAAGAGCACCAGCGCATAGCTCGACCGCCAGACCGCGGCGATGGCAACGAGCAGGCCGACGAACGGTATCGCGGTCGTCGCCAGCTGGAACGCGCTGCGCTTCCAATCGGCGCCATAGGCCTTGAAGCGCCGGGACAGCATCCGCCCGATCGCGTCCGTGGCTGGGGAGGCGGCATCGGCCCGGCACCCGGCGGACGCGCTATCTCCCGGCATGCCCGCCTCTGGATAGGGATTCTCGCCGGCAATTCGCTCGACGCGCACTTCAACAGGCACTGACGCCAATGGTCACTCGCTTTCGCTGTATATCGTTTCTTGGATCCCTGCGGCCAAGATCGGGGCCGCGCCCGCAGGGAAGGATGGGATCGGGCTCATGCGCTCCGGGCGGTTATGAGGCCGGTAAACTCCTCGGCGCCGTAGTCGAACGGCGCCACGCGGCGATCGGGGAGGAAGATCGTATATTGCGTCCATTCCGTGATGGGAATGCCGGCGGCCCGCTCCACCATCTGGCGCAGTGTTCCTTCGCCGGAAATGCGGCGGCTCGCGGCCGCGACGTGATGAACGAGCACGGCCTGCTCGTTCCATGGGACAGGGATTTTCATCATCGGCTCCCGTCGGTAAGGCAACCCAGAGCCGACGGCGTCGGAATATCACGCCTTGCTTGAATGACCTATCGATATCCGCGCAAGAAGGGCGGAACGGGACGTCGCTAGAGCCGGCGTCCGCTGGTTACGCCGCCCGCGGCCAGGGCCCACCAGCAAATGAAGGGCTGCGCGAACAGGCGGGGATAGTGATAGGCCCAGCCCAGCCCTGTTCCGGTCGAAAGATCGCGGACAGCGTGGAGGATGTTCGCTGGATAGACGCAGACCGCATAGAGAGCGAGCATCGTGCCCGCCAGCCAGCGGAGCTTCGGTATGAACAAAGCCGCGGCTCCTGCCAGCTCTGCCGCGCCCGTCAGCATGATCACGAGGTGGGGATGGGGCACGCCGGCCGGCATCACAGGCTCGAAGGCGGCCGGGCGCAGCAGGTGAACCAGCCCTGCGGCGACGAACACGGGGGCGATCGTCAGCCGCGCGATATCGGCAGGGCGCACCCTCTGCCCGTCGCGCCATGGGAGGCGCATGGTCAGCGCGGAACTCCGAGCGACCGATCCGTGTCGACGAGCTCGACCCTGACCTGCTGATGGTTGAACTGGGCCTGGCCGAACACCGTCAGGAAGCTGATGTCGGTGGCATCGCGCCCCACGCCGATCCGCGCGATGCCCTCGGTGGGGGCGAGCCCCGTCGGATCGACCAGATGCCATCCGCCCTCGAGCCAGACCTCGACGACGGCATGGAAATCGGGCGGATCGAGCTGCCAGGCATAGGCGCCCACCATCCTGGCCGGAATGCCGGCCGCGCGTGCCATCGCGATTAGCAGGTGCGCGAAGTCGCGGCACACGCCGCTATGCGACACATAGGTGTCCGCCGCCGTGGTGTTCACGTCGCTGGAGCCGGGGACGTAATCGAGATGCCCCCGGATCCAGTCGGCCATGGCCTGGACCTTGTCGCCGCCTTCCTCATCGCCGAACTCGCGGCGGACGGCGGTCTCGAAACGATCGGCCTCGCAATAGCGGCTCGGGAAGAGATAAGGCACGACGAGCGGCGGCAGGTCCTTGAGCTTGTCGGCATGGAGACCGTGCAAGACGGTCGGCGCACGCTCGATGTCGACCGTCGCCGTGTAATGCGCGGTAATGCGGCCCTCGCCATAGGCCCAGGTCCGGCGACCGAGGCTCTCGTCGCCGATGATGGGGCGAAGCGGCTCGACGCCGCCCACGATCAGCCTGTCCGTGATCAGGATCTGATCATGCATCTGCGCGACCTCCAGCGCGAACAGCAGATCAGCCGGGCCGGCCAGCGTGTAATCGAGGAAGGCGTCTATCGACAGGCGCATCGGCGTGGTCTCTCAATCCCGATCATTTCGCAATCTTGTGCAGGGTACTCATCAACGCCGGCCAATCGTAGGGCTTTCCGAAAAATTGCCCCCGATCCGGAAGCGACGCCTCATCCGGCTGTCGCCGGCCCGATGCGACGACGATCTCCACCGGCGGCCAGCGGTCACGCGCGATCCGCGCCAGAGCGAAGCCGTCCATGCTGCCCGGCATCTCGACGTCCGTGAACAGAATACGGATCTGGGTGCCGGTTTCGAGGATGCGGATCGCCTCGTCGGCGTCGCCGGCCTCGATGACCTCGAAGCCCTCCTCTTCCAGCCTGTCCACGGTATCGAGGCGGATGAGGCTTTCGTCCTCGACGACCAATATGGTCGGCTTACTCAACGTGTTCGTCCGAGACCAGCATCGCGTGCATCCTCATTGGCCTGCGCCTGCGAGGGGAGCTGCGAACTCAGCCTCGGATACCAAGGCTTGACAACCGGCGGGTGCACCGCAGCGTTCCGGGCATTCACAAAGAAATCCCGTATGTGCCGACTTTCGCGGCAACGCTTGGAATTGCTCTAGACCGAGGCGTTCAATGGCCTCTTTGGCGCCATCCGGTTTCCAGCCGGCTGACAAGCTGCTGGATACCGATCGACGATATCACCGTGCGCTCTTCGTGCCAGTCTGCGATCCAGATCTTGGCGATGCAATGGATGGCGCATGCAGATTGATCGATTTCGCTGAGGGCAGACCATGCGCGAACGCAGCCCCGGAGCGTGCCGACCTCCGTGGCGACGCGCCCCGGCCACGAGAGCTTCGCTTCGAAATCCCAGGGGATGCATTCGTCCGCCATGAAGCGGTCAGACGGCTCGGCGCGTCTTCAGCTGGCGCTGGCGGCGCAGCCGGGTGACTCTGGCCTTAGCCATCTTGAGCATCGTGCGGCGCCGGCACGGTTTCGGGACCTTGGACAGCTCATGCTCGATCGCCAGCTCGGCGGCTTCGCCGTGATCGCGCAGCATGTAGATCGCCTCATCCTGGGCTTCGGCGCGCATCCGTCGCCTGCGATCGAACCATTCCTGAATCTGCATATGACCTTCCTCCCGAATGGTTGGCGCTGTCGCCGTCAACGCACCCGCAAGGGCGTGCGGATCACGTCTCCGGTGATCAGCTTGCCGGCGAAGACGCGGCTCATGATGGCGGCATCGTGGGAGTTGATCAGGACGACACGCGTGCCGCCGGTGTGAAGGGGTTCGACAGTGCTGATCGTCGCCTTGTTCTTGGCGCAGGCGGCCATCACGTCGTCGATGTGGAGCGTTACGCAGAATGCGCGTGACATGGCTATTTCCAAAACAGAGAAAAGGCGGCGCGAACGCACCATCCAAAAAAAGGGCGCCCTGAGGCGCCCTTTCCGTCATGCCGGCTGGAGGTTCACCGCCGAGGTCTTTCCCCGGCGATCGGTTTCCAGTTCGTAGGAGATGCGCTGTTCCTTATCGAGAGTGCGCATTCCGGCGCGTTCGACGGCCGAGATGTGGACGAAGGCATCGCCGCTGCCGTCCTCGGGAGCGATGAAGCCATAGCCCTTGTCGGCATTGAAGAATTTCACGGTTCCGGTGATCATGGGTAACTCCTTTTTGGGTGCGCCGGATGGCGCGTCTTCATGATGGAAAAATTCAGTTCGCTTCGACCTTGAGAGCCTTTTCGGCAGCCGCCTCGTCGCGCAGCCGCTCTCCCTTGCGCAGCCGGTTCGCCATGGCGAGCCAGGCTTCCTGCGATCGCAGGCAACGTTCGCGCACGTTCGTCAAGACGGTGGCCTCGGCTTCGCGAGCGCATTCCGCTGCGCGTGCCAGGTAGAATTCGCTGGTGACGGACATGGCAGGCTCCCGGTGAGAAGATCAGCCCAAGGCTTCGGCGACGATCTGCCGCAGCTCGGTTTTAGACAGAGTCATGGACCGTCGCGGAGCAATCCTGCTCCCGCGGCGATTAAAAGTGGTCGCCGACAGAGCGCCGGCAATGGATTTCAAGGTGTTCATATGTCCTTCGGCGCGATCTCGTCGCGCGATAGTGATTGTACGATGCTATCGTCTCTTGCGCTGGAACGCCGGGGTCGGACCCGAGCCGCGTTCGCGATAGACGATCCGTCCCTTTTCGAGGTCGTAGGGCGTCATCTCGACCCGCACCTGATCCCCGACCACCGAGCGAATCCGACCGCGCCGCATCCGGCCGGCCGTATAGGCGATGATGCTGAACCCATTTTCCAGGCGGACCCGGAAACGGCCATCGGGCAGGATTTCGTCGATGAGGCCTTCGATGGAGAGAAGCTCCTCCTTGGCCATCGATCAGGCTGTCCGATCCGAAACGGGCGTCGCGAAGTTCCACCGCGCACCCGCACGACAAAGCCACGAACCAGGAAAAAGGCCCAATACGGCTGATTTCATCGGAAGATATACTTTCCACGAACAAGTCTTGCTGCGAGCGGTAACTCGCGCAGCCGGAAGCATGTAAGGGAAAGCGGCGCCGAAGCGCCAAATTCCGTCGCAGGCGACGTTAGCGTCTACTCATATGGACCGGATTGAGCGGAATTGCAATCTCGCTCTTTTAATGCCCGGATTTCAGACCGGGCGTAGAAGGTTTTCACCAATACTGAGGTAGAAGGCGCAGATCCAGGCGAGGTCGGCCTGACTGACCGAAAGCCGCTCACCAAGGTCGAGCACCGGGGGGACTCCTTCGGCGGTATCGCTCGGCCAGCCAAGCGTGAGCGTCGTCGTGTGCCTTCGATCGCCCCGCCGGACGACTCCGCTGCAGTGGAACAGAGCGTCCCGGCACCGGCCCAGCGCCCGCAACCGGGCGCCGTGCTTTGCCTCGATGTTCATGTGGTGGCAAATGGCTTCGAGCTTGTTCGGTGTGTTCCTGATCCGCCCAAGCGATACGAGATCCTCCACGGTCCAGCCATCTGCAGCGGCTATCTCGTCCAGCAATATGTTGAGAAAGCGGTCGAGTTCGCGCAATCCGTTCCCAAGCACCTTCGAAGGGTAGCGGGTGCGGCGCGCATGGGAGGGGGCTATTGGCTCGGCGGCCAGGAATGCTGCCGCGTTGCGCAGGGTGCGATGGGCTTGGTCAATGCCGATGGATGCGGTGCGAGCGATGCCGGTAGCCTGGGAGCGGGATGCTCGGCATGCGCGATAGCACGACCCGGGATGGATCCCTATTCGGGCAACGTGGCCTTCCGCCTGCCATGATGTGGCAGGGCGTTGGCAGGAGGCGAGCCCCGCAACTCGGTCACTCGGTAAGTTCTTCCACGAAAATGATCCGGTTCGCGTCGGCCGGGCCGCTGGCGAGTCGCCGCTTCCCCATCGCGATGATTTCCTCGCGATGCTGATCGACGAACTGGCGGGCGGTCAGGCGATCCATCTTTCTGCCCGCCATCTTGTTCAGGACGCGATGACTCGTGAACAGAAGGCGATCGCGATCATCCCATCTCGTCCGGAGCAGCACATGATCGTCGACTGTTTCGATGTCGGTCATGACGGCTCAACGCGGATCCCGGTGTTTCGGGCCCAAAAGCGTCCCGTCCGGAACTTCGGCGCTTTTGAGAGATTGTGCGCGCAGGGCGCGTCCATCCGGCCTCGCATCGCCAGGGGAATTCCGACATGACCAGTTCGCCACACCGTCCTCAGGTGCTGCCGTTCGGCAACCTTGACGATGCGTCGGCCGGCGAGCTCTCCGACATCGATCTGCTGCACCGGATCAGCGTCGCGCTCATCAACGAGCAGGATCGCTTCGAGCTCTACGGCAAGATCGTCGAAGCGGCCGTCGCGATCACGGGATCGCAGTTCGGGACGATGCAGCTGCTCTGCCCCGCCGACGATCCGTCGGGCCATGGCGGGGAGCTTCAGCTGCTGGCGCATCGCGGCCTGCCGCCCGAGGCCGTCGGCTTCTGGCAATGGGTCAGCCCCCGGGCCTTCAGCAGCTGCACGTTGGCGCTGAAGTTCGGCCAGCGGGCGATCGTCCCCGATTTCGAGGAATGGGACGAGATCGCGGGCACGCCGGACCTCGCCGCCTTCCGCAGCGCCGGCATCCGCTCGGCCCAGACCACGCCCTTGCTCTCCCGAAGCGGCAAGCTGCTCGGCATGATCTCGAACCATTGGAGCGAGCCGCACGAACCGTCCGACCGCGACCTCAGGATGCTCGACATCGTGGCGCGGCAGGCGGCTGACATTCTGGATCGCACCATCGCCGAAGAGACGCTGCGGCAGCTCAACGAGACGCTGGAGGTCCGCGTCGAGGAGCGATCGCGGGAACTGATGGCGTCGGAGGATCAGGTCCGCCAGCTGCAGAAGATGGAGGCGATCGGTCAGCTGACCGGCGGCGTCGCCCACGATTTCAACAATCTGCTGACGATCATCCGGTCTTCCGCCGAGCTTCTCTCGCGCCGCGAACTGCCGCGCGACAAGCAGAAGAAATATATCGATGCGATCGCCGAGACCGCTGATCGGGCCGCCAAGCTGACCAGCCAGCTGCTCGCCTTCGCGCGCCGCCAGGCGCTCAAGCCGGAGGTGTTCAACGCGGCGACGAAGGTCGGCTCCGTCGCGGACATGCTGCGCACCGTCGTCGGTTCGCGCGTCGACCTCGTCGTCGATCCGATCTGCGCGTCCTGCTTCGTCGAGGTCGATGCGAGCCAGTTCGAGACCGCGCTCGTCAACATGGCAGTGAATGCCCGCGATGCCATGAACGGCGAGGGGCGCATCACGATCGCGATCGAGGCGGCCGGCTCGGTTCCCGCGCGACGCGGCCATGCTGCGGCGAAGGGCGACTTCGTCAAGGTGTCCGTGACCGATACCGGATCGGGAATGGCCTCCGATCAGCTCGAACGCATCTTCGAGCCGTTCTTCACCACGAAGGAAGTCGGCAAGGGCACGGGGCTGGGGCTCAGCCAGGTCTATGGCTTCACCAAGCAATCCGGTGGCGAGATCGATGTCGACAGCCGGCTCGGCGAGGGGACGACATTCAGCCTCTATCTTCCCCGCACCAAGGCGCCGAACGCCGTCGACGCGCTCTTGCCGATCGAGAAGTTCGCCGCCGCCGAGGCCAGCATCCTCATCGTCGAGGACAATGATCAGGTCGGCGAGTTCGCCTCCCACCTGCTGGGCGATATGGGTTTCATGACCCGCCGCGCCGCGAACGCCCGCGAGGCCATCGTCATCCTTGAGCGCGAGCACGATCTGATCGACATCGTGTTCTCCGACGTCATCATGCCGGGAATGGACGGCGTCGAACTCGGCCGGCAGGTCCGCAGGCGCTGGCCGGAGCTGACCGTCGTGCTCACCAGCGGCTACAGCCATGTGCTGGCCGACGATGCGCGTCACGGATTCGCGCTGCTGCACAAGCCGTATTCGGTCGACGAACTGTCGCGTGTCCTTCGTGATGCCCGACAGTCTCGAGGCCGATAGGCGATGGTGCGGAGCCACTGCCGCTCCAGCCGTTTCGGTTTATTTATCGACACATGAGGGGTAGGACGGGGCGTCGGCTGGGAAGATCCCGGCGTGCCGCTTCTGTGTACGCCATCAGCGTCCGGCGGTACTCATAAAGGAGCTTGAATGGCCGAACGAATGCCCAAGGCCGCCACCGGCATCGAAGGCCTCGACGCCGTTCTCGCCGGCGGCCTGACCCGCAGCCGGGTCTATCTGCTCGAAGGCAGTCCCGGCACCGGCAAAACCACGATCGCGACGCAGTTCCTGCTGGAAGGCGCGAGCCGGGGTGAGCAATGCCTCTACATCACCCTGTCCGAAACCGAGGAGGAGCTCCGCGAAAGCATCACCTCGCACGGCTGGGAGTTGCCCGGCAATTTCGCCATCTTCGAGCTGATCCCGCCCGAAAGCCTGCTCGACGAGCAGCAGCAGCAGAGCCTGCTCTACTCCTCGGATCTCGAACTGGGCGAGACCACCAAGCGCATCTTCGAGGCCTACGAACGGATCAGGCCGGACCGGGTCGTTCTCGACAGCCTCTCGGAAATCCGTCTGCTGGCCCAGAGCTCGTTGCGCTACCGGCGCCAGATCCTCGCGCTCAAACAGTATTTCGCCCGGCAGGGCGCGACCGTGCTGATGCTCGACGATCTGACGGCGGAGGCGCTGGACAAGACGGTGCACAGCGTCGCGCACGGCGTCATCCGGCTGGAGGAGCTCTCGCCCGATTATGGCGCGGAGCGTCGCCGGCTGCGCGTCATCAAGTATCGCGGGCAGCGCTACCGGGGCGGCTATCACGATTTCGTGATCGACACCGGCGGCGTGCGGGCCTTCCCGCGCCTCGTCTCGTTGGAGCACAAGACCGATTTCGATCGCAGCATCGTGGCGACGGAGAGCTCCGAGCTGAACGCGCTGCTCGGCGGCGGCTTCGACCGGGGATCGAGCGCCCTGATCCTCGGCCCCGCCGGCACCGGCAAATCGCTGTTCGCGCTGACCTTCATCAAGGGAGCGATCGACCGCGGCGACAAAGCCGCGATGTTCGTCTTCGACGAGGAGCTGGGCCTTCTGTTTCGCCGGGCCAAGGGGCTGGGCGTCGATCTGCAGGCGATGGTCGACGGCGGCAAGCTGGCGATCGAGCAGGTGGACGCGGCCGAGCTTTCACCTGGCGAATTCTCCGAGCGGGTCCGCCGCTGCGTCGAGAAATACGGCGCGCGCACCGTCGTGATCGACAGCCTGAATGGATATCAGGCGGCGATGCCGGAGGAGACGGCGCTCATCCTGCACATGCACGAGCTGCTCCAGTATCTGAACCGGCAGGGCGCCACGACCTTCCTGACGGTCGCCCAGCATGGCCTCGTCGGGGACATGAAGGCGCCGGTCGACGTCACCTATCTGGCCGATACCGTGGTGCTGCTGCGCTATTTCGAGGCGGCCGGCCGGGTGCGACGGGCCATCTCCATCGTCAAGAAGCGGACCGGCGCGCATGAGGACACGATCCGCGAGTTCCGGATCGACAGCCGGGGCATCACGCTGGGCGAGCCGCTGGTGAAGTTCCAGGGCGTGCTGCGTGGCGTGCCCACGCTGATCGGGCCGCCCGATCTCTTCAATCTTTCTTCATCCGCACCCGGCGGCGAATGAACACGAATTGGTCCGAGCGCGCGATCATCCTCGCGCCGCGAGGGCGGGATGCCGCGCTCGCGGCGGCGATGCTGCGCGACGGCGGTATGGATAGCCTCATCGTCACCGGCATCGGCGAACTGGTGCAGACCGCGCGCGGCGGGGCCGGTTTCGCGCTGGTTACTGACGAGGCCTTCCATCGTGTCGACCTGCGGGGGCTGGACGCCTTCATCGGCGAACAGGAGGAATGGTCGGATTTCCCTTTCATCCTTCTGACGGAGCGGGGCGGCAGCATCGAGCGCAATCCGGCGGCTGGCCGCCATCTGGAGCTTCTTGGCAACGTCACGTTTCTCGAGCGGCCATTTCATCCGACGACGCTCATCAGCATCGCCACCGCCGCGCTGCGCGGCCGTCGTCGTCAATATGAGGCGCGCACGCGGCTCCAGACGATCCGCGACCGCGAGCAACAGCTTAGGATCGCGCTGGCGGCCGGGCGGCTCGGAGCCTGGGCGCTCGACGTGACGACCATGACGCTGGATGCGTCCGACCATTGCAAGGAAAATTTCGGACGCCGGCCGGATGAGCCGTTCCGCTATGAGGATCTCATCTCCACCGTCCACCCGGACGATCTCGGAGCCATGCAGGATGCGGTCGGCCGCACGCTCGCGACCGGCGTCGACTACGACGTCGAATATCGCTGCATCTGGCCCGACGGAAGCCAGCACTGGGTCCAGGTCCGCGGCCGGACCGAGGAGGATAAGGCGGGGCGGCGGCATCGCCTGGTCGGCGTCAGCCAGGACATTACCGATCGCAAGGCGTCCGAAGAGACACTGCGCAACTTCGCCGCCGAGCTTGAGGATCGCGTGGAACGGCGCACCCGCGAGCATGAGGCGATGACGGCGCAACTCCACGAGGCGCAGAAGCTGGAGACGCTGGGCCAGCTGACGGGCGGGGTTGCCCACGATTTCAACAACCTGCTGACCCCGATTGTCGGCACCCTCGACCTGGTTCGCCGCAAGACCGACGACCTTCGGACCCAGAGGCTTCTGGATGGCGCGCTGCAGGCATCGGAGCGCGCCCGGACGCTGGTCGCGCGCCTGCTGGCCTTCGCGCGCAGGCAGAATCTCGAAGCGCGGCCGGTCGATGTCACCGCGTTGGTGGATGGCATGGTCGATCTCATCCAGCGATCGATCGGGCCAACCATCCGCCTTGAGGTTCGGATCGAAGAAGCGCCGGCGGCCGCCTTGGTCGATCCCAACCAGCTGGAGCTGGCCCTCCTCAACCTTGCCGTCAACGCCCGCGATGCCATGCCCGAAGGCGGAAAGTTGACGATCGAAACCTCGCGGATCGATATCGGCTCGGAACAGCCCGGCCTGATTCCCGGCCCATACGCGCTCATCCGCGTTACCGACACCGGCGCGGGCATGGACGCGGCGACGCTCGCCCGAGCGGTCGAGCCCTTTTACTCGACGAAGGGGATCGGCAAGGGAACCGGCCTCGGGCTTTCGATGGTGCACGGATTGGCCGCCCAGTCCGGCGGGGCTCTCGTTCTGGAAAGCGTGCTCGGGGCCGGAACCACGGCAAGGCTTTGGCTTCCTGCGGCGACCGCCGAGGCAGTGGCGCCGACGATTCCGCCCGACAATTGGCAGCGCGACGGCCGGACGCTGAAAATACTGCTCGTCGATGACGAGGAGCTTGTCCGTAGCGGGACGGCGGAGATGCTGGCCGACATGGGGCACGAGATCGTTCAGGCTGGTTCCGGCGCGGCCGCGCTCGGCGCGCTCCGTTCGCAGGCATTCGATATTCTCGTGACCGACTACCTCATGCCGTCCATGAGCGGACTCGATCTCGCGCGGGAGGCGCGCAGACTGCGCCGCGACCTGCCCGTCCTCATGATCACCGGTTTCGCGGACCTGGCCGATGATCGAGGGCGCGATGTCGCGAGGCTGGCGAAGCCTTTCCACATGGACGAGCTGGCTCGCGCCATCGAACTGGAAATGGTGCCGTCAGCGGAGAATCGCATGTCGGCCGACTGAGGTGACGGCCGCCGGCATGCCCGAGGCGACGGGGGATCGCTCCCGCGCCTCGATACGCGAAAATCCCTCAAACGCCGCAGACATTCTTTTCAGGATGCGAAATCCCGCAACCGAGCTGATCGGGCGAGGATTTCGGCCATGTGTTGCCGTTGCTCAGGAGGGCCAACCCGATCGCCATTGATTGAATGATGGGCCTGCGCAGGCTTGCTCCGCGATCAGGATGCCGGCGCCTTGGGGCGATAGAAGATGTGGCTCTTCACCTTGGCGATCTTGTCGAGCGAGCCGATCCAGTAAGGCACCATCCAGTCGGCATGGTAGTGAGTCGCGGTGCCGACCGCACGAAAGACGTGGCCACTGAGCGCGCGCCGCGCCTCCAGACGGGCGGCCTCCCAGCCGGCATGCTCGGGTCGCCGCGCCACCGATCCGTCGCAGGTGAAGGAGAATTGGCAGCCGGTCGTCAGACCCGATCCCTGATAGACCACGCCGCACACCGTCTTGGGGAAGCCCGGCACCCGCACGCGGTTGAGCACCACCTGGATCACGGCGGCCTGCCCGCGAGGATCGTCGCCCGCCTCGTAGAGCGCGGCGGTGGCGAGGCACAGGACCGCCTGCTCGCGCGCGGCCGGCGTGCCGTGGAAGTGGAAGGGGGCGGCGGGCGTCAGCGGTCCGGAGACGAAGGGGATGCGGGCGTTGTAGGCGCGAGCTTCGTCCATCGTGAACTTCGGTCGGGGCGCTGGTTTCGGCGGATGTGCGAGCCAGAAGGCAATCGACCCGATCAGGATCGCGACGCTGGCGAACGCCAGCATCGCCAGCGGGCTGGGCGACCAGCGCCGCCGGGTGATCGTCCTCCTCCGCCTCGTCCCGCCTCGCGCCATCGCCGCGCGTTAGCGGCCGGCGGGCCTGCGCGCGAGGCGGCGTTTGACCCTCTCTCGAATTTTTTCGCGAGCCATGTCACACCGGCTTCGCCTGTCTCGTCCTGTCGGTATGCGTGCATGGTGCACGCCTCGGGAGATTTGCGATGACCCAGCGCGTTCGCAACTATTACAGTCTCGCTCCGGCCGGCATCAAGGCGATGATGGACCTGGAGAAGAGCTTCGCCGACAGCGGCATCGAGAAGACCATCCAGGAACTGGTCAAGCTGCGCGCCTCGCAGATCAATGGCTGTGCGTTCTGCATCCACATGCACACGACCGATATGCGCAAGATGGGCGAGAGCGAGATGCGGCTCTACATGCTGAACGCGTGGCACGAGTCGTCGCTCTACACCTCTCGCGAGCGCGCCGCGCTGGCGTGGACCGAGGCGCTCACCCGCATCGCCGACACGCACGCGCCGGATGCCGATTACGAAGTGCTGAAGGCGGAGTTCAGCGATGCGGAGCAGGTGCAGCTGACCCTGATGATCGGGGCGATCAACGCCTGGAACCGGCTGGCGATCGGCCTGCGCGCCGATCATCCGGTCGAGCGCGCCCGTGAAGTCGCCTGACGCGACGTCCACGGTGTTCGAGACGCAGCGGCAGCGGTTGCTGCGCCTCGCCTATCGCATGACGGGATCGTTCGCCGAGGCCGAGGACGTGGTGCAGGATGCCTGGCTGCGCTGGTCGCGGGTCGAGGAATCGGTGGACCAGCCATCGGCCTATCTCACCCGCATCGTGACGCGATTGTGCCTCGATCGGATGCGATCGGCCCGCGTGCGGCGCGAGACCTATGTCGGTGCATGGTTGCCCGATCCGCTGGTCGGATCGACCGAGGATGACGAGGATCAGGCCGACGACATCACGCTCACCCTGATGCTGGCGCTGGAGCGTCTGTCGCCGCTGGAGCGCGCGGCCTTCCTGCTCCACGACGTGTTCGGCGTCGCGCTGAACGATGTCGCCGGCACGCTCGAGCGCGATGCGGCGGCGGTGCGCCAGCTGGCGTCCCGCGCGCGCAGGCACGTGCAGGACGCGAAGCCCCGCTACACGGTCGAGCAGGCCGAAGCGGAGCGGATCACGCGGGCCTTCTTCGCCGCCGCGCGCGATGGCGACGTGGCGGGCTTGCGATCGATGCTGGCAGAGGATGTCGTCCTCTATTCGGATGGCGGCGGAAAGGTGCTCGCCTTCCACAATCCGATCCGGGGCCTCGCCAAGATGCTCCGCCTGTTCGCCGGTCTCGCGCGCAAGCACGCGTTCCGGCCGCAAATGCTGCGCCTGGCTACGATCGACGGCTTGCCCGGCTATGTCAGCATCGATCGCGGCGAATTGCTCCAGACCACCGCGCTCGACATACGCAACGGCCGCATCGCTGGCATCTACATCACCCGCAACCCCGACAAGCTGCGTCATGTCGCGCAGCTCGTCGGGGGAGGATGACGGCGCGGATCAGGCGATCGTCGGAACGATTCCGCCCTCGGCGCGGATCGCGGCGCCGTTGGTGGCGGCGGCCAGCGGGCTGGCAAGGAAGGCGGTCATCGCGCCGATCTCGTCCGCCTCGATGAAGCGGCGGATCAGCGAGAGCGGGCGGATCTTCTCGAAGAACTGCTCCTCGGCCTCCGCGTCGGATTTCGCATCCGGCAGCACGCTCTTCACGAAATCGATAATGCCCTCGGACCGGGTCGGCCCCGGCATCACCGAATTGACCGTCACGCCGGTGCCCTTGGTCTGCGCCGCGAGGCCGCGCGCGATGGCGAGCTGCGCCGTCTTGGTCATGCCGTAGTGGATCATCTCCTCGGGGATGACGAGGCTGCTTTCGGACGAGATGAAGATGATCCGACCCCAATCCTTCGCCAGCATCTTCGGGAAATAGTGGCGGGCGAGGCGCGCGCCGGAAACCACGTTCACCTCGAACAGGTGATGCCAGTCGGCATCGCTGATGTCGGTAAAGGCCTTTGCTTCGTAGATGCCGAGATTGTTGACGAGGATGTCGGTCTCCGGAACGGCGGCGATCAGCGCGGCCGCGCCCTCGGTTGTCGCGGGATCAGCCAGCACCGGATTGACCTTGCCCGACTTGCCGACCTGCTCGGCAGCGGCGTCCAGCTTGGCTTGGCTGCGACCAGTGATGGTGACCTCCACACCCTCGGCGGCGAGCCGCTCGGCGATGGCGAGGCCGATGCCGGCCGTCGATCCGGTGACGATGGCGGTCTTGCCGGCGAGTTTCAGATCCATTCGGGGCTCCTGCATGTGCGGGGATCGTTACGGGCGGGAGGTAGGGTGCATCCGCGCCGGAGCAAGCGACGCGATGGCTGATTTTGCTTGGGGCACCCAAAGCGGAGCTGGGCCGATCGGCTGGACTGGCGAAGATGCGCCGCTAGAAACATCACGGGGCATCGAAAAGGGGCATTGGGATGGGGCCGTCCGGGCATATTCTCGTACTGGTCAGCATCATCATCGGCATGGCCATCACCGATTTGCTGAGCAGCTTCCACCGGCTGATGATCGCTGGCCCCAGGGTGCGATGGTTCTGGCCGGTGCCGGTTCTGGCCGTGCTCCAGCTGCTCAACCTGATCGAGATCTGGTGGAACGCCTACAGTCTTTACACGCAAGCCACGGAAGTCTCGATCGGTGCCTTCCTGCCCGATGTCGCGCTCCTGACCCTCCAGTTCCTGATGGCGGCGGCCGTGTTTCCGGACGAGGTGCCCGAAGGCGGCATCGATCTTCGCGACTATTACTGGAAGGTGGCCCGCTACTTCTGGCTGCTGAGCAGCGCGATCTTCATCACCATCTTCATATTCATGGCGCCGCGCACCACCTCCCCAGGCGCGACGGTGACGACCTTCATCGAGCAATGGTGGGGGAACATGCTCCCGCTGGCCTTCGATATCGTCATGATCGTGTCGCGGCGCGAGTGGCTGCACAAGCTGCTGATCATGGCGTTGATGGCGATCGCGTTGTGGGATTACACGGCGCAGGCGATCGGCTGACGGGATTAATAGGCCGTCATCGAATAGGGCCGGGCTGCCTTCGCGGTCGCCCACGTCTTGTTCGGTGTTGCCGACATCACGAAGCGCAGCTCGCCGCCCGCTTCGATCTGGGCGTGGGTGATGTAGCCCTTGTCCAGCGGCTTTCCGTTCAGCAGCACCTTTGCGACATAGGGATGGTCGTCGCCAAGCCCTTCGGTCAAGATAGCGAAGCGCTTGCCGTCCGGCAGGTTGAGCGTGGCATGGTCCACGAACGGCCGCCCGATCACATATTGCAGGCTGCCCGGCGTCACCGGGTAGAAGCCGAGCCCGGTGAACAGCAGCCAGGCCGACATCTGGCCGAGATCGTCGTTGCCGACGAGGCCGTCGGGCGTCGGTTTGTACTGGCTGTCGACGATCTGCTTCAGCCGCTCCTGCGTGCGCCACGGCTGGCCGGCATAAGAATAGAGATAGGAGACCGAATGGCTTGGCTCGTTGCCGTGGATGTATTGGCCGATCAAGCCGGCAATGTCCTCGGAGTTTGAATAATCGAGCTTGCTGTTGTCGTAGCCGAACATCGCGTCGAGCTTGGCGACGGTCTTCGCGTCGCCGCCGAGCGCACGGATCAGGCCGCCTTCGTCCTGCGGCATGAACCAGCTATACTGCCACGCATTGCCCTCGGTGTAATCGGAGCCGTATTTGATCGAGACGGGATCGAACGGCTCGCGAAATTGGCCGGTCGAAAGGCGGGCGCGGACCCAGCCGGTCTTCGGATCGAAGCCGTTGCGCCAGTTGGCGGCGCGCTTGGCGAAGGTAGCGGCTATGTTGGCGTTGCCCATGGCCTTTGCCATCTGCGCGATGGTCCAGTCGTCATAGGCGTATTCGACCGTCTTGGAGGCGGCTTCAGGCTCCTTATCGATAGGCACGTAGCCGAGCTTCATATAATCGGCGAGGTCGCCATAGGGGCCGTAGGTGGCGCTCGCGACCATGGCGTGCAGCGCCTCGTCCGCATCGAAGCCCTTGATGCCCTTAAGGTAGGCGTCGGCGATGATGGGGACGGCGTGGTAGCCGATCATGCACCACGTCTCACGCCCCTGAAATTGCCAGACCGGGAGAATGCCGAACGGACTCTGCTTCTGACTTTCCACCAGCGAGCGGATGAAGTCGGCGTTGGTCCGCTCCGGCTGGATGATGGTGAGCAGGGGATGCTCGGCGCGGAACGTATCCCACAGCGAGAAGGTCGATCGGAAGGTGAAGTCTTTCGCCTCGTGCACCTGATTGTCGGTGCCGCGGTAGCGCCCGTCCACATCGCTCGCGACCGAGGGGGCGAGGAGGCTGTGGTAGAGCGCGGTGTAGAGGCTGGTCTTCATCGCCGCCGGGGCATCGAGATCGACAGCGTTGAGCGCGTCTTCCCATGACGCTTTGGTCTTGCTGTAGATGTCGTCGAAACTGCCCGGCTCGCTGTCCAGATTGGCGATCGCGCCGGCTTCGTCGACCGATGAGATACCCACCTTCACTTCCAGCGGGTGCGTGGTGTGGGAGAAATCGTTGGCCAGGCCGAATTCGAAGCGGGCCACGATCGCGCGGCCTTCACGCTGCGCGACATCATCGGTGTCGCGCCCAGGTCCCTGAAAGCCCTTATAGGGAATATCGGTTTCGGTGTTCACGAAGCTATGGCTGTCGATGGTCAGGTTGAAACGCATCGCGAAGCACAGGATGCGGTCGGGCGCCCAGCCGCGTGTCTGACGGCAGCCGGTGACGGTTCCATCTGGCCGCAGGCGTATGGAGGACCAGATCGTCTTGCCCGGATAATTGTAGAGCGAGCTGCGCAGATCGAGCACCAGACCCTGCCGCGCCTGCCAATTCGCGAATGTGAAGCGCGCGACGCCGATGCGGGTGCCGGCGGTCAATTCGGCCATCACCTTCTGGCTGTCGAGATTGACGGCATAATATCCGGGGTGGGCCTTCTCGCTGGCATGCGAGAAGGTCGAGCGGTAGCCGCTGCCGGGTTTCCCGGGATCGCCGGGTTCCAGCGGCGCCGCGTCGCCCGAGACGGGCGCGATCAGGAAATCGCCGAGATCCGAATGCCCCGCACCGGAGAAATGCGTGAAGCTGAACCCCTGAATCGTGGGGTCATTATATTGGTAGCCTGCCGCGTGCGCGTAGCAGGCGCGGATCACGCAGCTCGTGTCCGTGTCCGGCGAAAGCTGCACCATGCCGAAGGGGGCAGATGCGCCCGGATAGGTGTGGCCTCCGCCGCTGGTGCCGATCATCGGATCGACCGCGTCATAGCCCGGCGAGGCGAGCGCCGGCGCGGCAAGGATCAAAGCGAGGGCGGAGGCGAGGGGGCGGACAAGCGACATGCCCGCCCTTACAGCACCGCGTCAGGCGAAGCGGAAGCCCGAGATCGCCGTCTCCATCACCAGCTCGTTGAAGATACGCTCGCCGGGCGCCTCGCTCGCCCCGGCCGCGACCATCAGCGGCAGCAGATGCTCCTCGCGCGGATGCGAGAAACGGCCCGAGGGGGCGTCGGCCCAGCGCGCCAGCGCCCCGGCGCGCGCAGCCGGCTCGGCGGTCGCGGCCTCGCCCAGCCACGCATCGAACTGGCGCGACGGTTCCGTCGAGGACGTCCGCCCATAGCCGCGCATATTATGGAAGCTCATGCCAGCGCCGACGATCAGCACGCCGTCGTCGCGCAGCGGCGCGAGCGCACGCCCGGCGGCGAGATGCTCGGCTGGGTCGAGGCGCAGGTCGGTCGACATCTCGACCACCGGGATATCGGCATCCGGAAACGCTACCTTGAGCGGCACGAACACGCCGTGATCTATGCCCCGCGTGACATCGAGGCTGGCGGGTGCCCCCGCCGCGTTCAGCAGGCCGGTCGCCTTGGCCGCCAGCACCGGATCACCGGGCGCGGGGTAGGTCAGCTCGTAGGTATGCGGCGGGAAGCCGTAATAATCGAAGATCAGCTCCGGCTGCGCGCCGCCGGTGAAGGCGAAGCCTTCCGTCTCCCAGTGGCCGGAGCAGATCAGGATCGCTTTCGGCCGCTCCGGCAGCAACTTCGGCAGGTCGCGCAGGAAGGCCTCCATGCCCGTCCATGTCCCGCGCGGATCGTCCATGAAGAAGCAGGGGCCGCCGCCGTGCGGGATATAAAGGCTGGGCTGGCGCATTTCGTCTCCATAACGCAACGATCTGCGGCCCATATGGTGTGGGGGGCCGCGGCGCGCTAGGCTGCGCCGAAACAGGGAGGCAAGAGGATGGCTCGGGCGAATATCGGCGCGGCGCTGTTCACCGATAGCGGGTTCGAGCGCAATCTCGTCCTCTGGGGCAGCATCGCCGCGACGATCGCGGTGGTGCTGATCTCCCGCCATCATCCGCATGTGATCTGGGGTCTGGTAGTGACCCTGCCGCTGCTGGTCGTGGCGCTGATCGATCTCGGCCAGACCGAGCACAGCCTGCGCCGCAACTACCCGGCCTCCGCGCACATCCGCTGGTTCTTCGAATGGCTGCGTCCGTTTCTGCGTGCCTACGTGGTCGAGAGCAATCTGGAGGGCCGCCCGTTCAGCATCGACGACCGCTCGCTGGTCTATGCTCGTGCCAAGGGCGATGTGGACGCGCATCCTTTTGGCACCGAGCTGGACGTCTATTCGGGCGAATATGAGTGGCTGGCCCACTCGATGATGCCGAATGCCGCCGCGCCCAAGGATATGCGCGTGACGGTGGGCTCTGACCAATGTTCCAAGCCCTATTCCGCGTCCCGCCTCAACATCTCGGCGATGAGCTTCGGATCGCTCGGCGCCAATGCGATCGAGGCCCTGAACCTGGGCGCCAAGATCGGGGGCTTCTACCACGATACCGGCGAAGGCAGCCTTTCCCCCTATCACCGCAAGCATGGCGGCGACATCGTGTGGGAGCTGGGCTCCGGCTATTTCGGCTGTCGCACCAAGGACGGCCATTTCGATGCCGAGCATTTCCGCGACAAGGCGCAGCTCGATCAGGTGAAGATGACCGAGATCAAGCTGAGCCAAGGCGCCAAGCCCGGCCATGGCGGTCTGTTGCCCGGCCCCAAGGTGACCAGGGAAATCGCCGATACGCGCGATATCGAGGAGGGCAAGGATTGCCTCTCGCCCGCTGGGCACTCGGCCTTCTCGACGCCCAAGGAGCTGCTGGAGTTCGCCGCGAAGATGCGCGATCTGTCCGGCGGCAAGCCGGTCGGCATCAAGCTGTGCGTCGGCTTCCCGCACGAGCTGATGGCGGTGATGAAGGCGATGCTGGCGACCGGCATCCGTCTCGACTTCATCGTCATCGACGGTGCCGAGGGGGGCACCGGCGCCGCGCCCGAAGAGCTCTCCGATCGCGTCGGCATGCCATTGCGCGAGGGCCTGATCATCGCGCGCAATGCGCTGGTCGGCGCAGGGCTCAAGGGGCAGGTTCGGCTTGCCGCCTCGGGCAAGGTGACGTCGGGTGCGGCGATCGCGATGAACGCGGCGCTGGGCGCCGACTGGTGCAACGCGGCGCGCGCCTTCATGTTCTCGCTGGGCTGCGTGCAGTCGATGAAGTGCCACACCGATCTCTGCCCGACGGGCGTCGCGACGCAATCACCTGCCCGCCAGCGCGGCCTCGTCGTGCCCGAAAAGGCCGAGCGGGTGGCGCGCTTCCACAAGTCGACGATCAACGCGCTGCACGAGATCGTCGTCGCGGCGGGCCTCGATTCGCCGAGCGACTTCCGCCCCAATCATCTGCGCCAGCGCGTCAACGTCGCCGAGATGAAGCAGATGAGCGAGATCTACCCCTTCGTGGAGGATGGCGAACTGGTGGCCGGCACCCGTCACGATACGCTGCGCCGCTGGTGGGATTCCGCCGACCCGGACAGCTTCCGCCGCCGCGAGCCGGCTTGACGATAGCCCGTCGGCCCGCCACCGGAGGGCGCGAGGGGTTGAGCGCAGGAGTAAGACGATGGCGTATGAAGAGGTCTCGATCCGCACCGCCGACGGCGATTGCCCGACCCATATCCTGACGCCGGAGGGCGAGGGCCCCTGGCCGGTGGTGATCATCTACATGGATGCTGGCGGCATCCGCCCGACGCTGATCGATATCGGGCGCCGGCTCGCCGAGAACGGCTATCTCGCGGTGGTACCGGACCTCTTCTATCGCGCCGGGCCCTACAGCCTGCCGACCCCGAAGGAGATGATCGCGAGCGGCGATTTCATGAAATATATCGCCCCGCTGTTAGCCACGACCAACCCCGAAAAGGCGGCGAAGGACACCGGCTACCTCCTCGAATATCTCGCGGCCCGCGGCGACGCGAAGGCGCATACGGGCACCGTGGGCTTTTGCATGGGCGGCGGGATGGCGGTCGTCTCGGCGGCGACCTACCCCGATCGGATCGTCGCGGTGGCGAGCTTCCATGGCGGCCGCCTCGCCACCGACGAGCCGGACAGCCCGCATCTGTCTGTGCCCAAGATCAAGGCCGAACTCTATATTGCGGGCGCTGACAAGGATGATCATTATCCGGTCGAGCAGCACGAGCGGCTGAAGCAGGCGCTCGACGAGGCCGGCGTCACCTACCGCGCCGAAATCTACGAAGGCGCGCTGCACGGCTGGATGAAGCCCGATTTCCCGGTCTACGACGAGGCGGCGGCTGAGCGCGGCTGGAAGGAAATGCTCGATCTGTTCGAGCGGACCTTGGGCTAGTTCCGATCCTCCCCCCCCTTCAAGGGGGGGAGGAACCGATGCGGTCAGTTCAGCAGATTCTCCTTGATCAGGCCGAACACGTCCTTGGCCTTGCCGCCGAGCACCGCCTTCGCACCGTAGAGCGACATGCCGAACACCTGGCTCGCCTCGATCTTCGGCGGCATTACGAGCTCGTTCTTGTCCACGACGACGTCGAGCAGCGCCGGCCCCGGCGTGGCGAGCCAGTCGCGCACCGCCGCCTCGACATCGTCGCCCTGCACGACGCGACGGCCCCAGAAGCCCATTGCCTCCGCCACCCGCGCGAAATCGGGGTTGTGGAGGTCGGTATAGGTCTCGATCAGGCCTTCCACCTTCTGCTCCAGCTCGACGAAGCCCAGCGACGAATTGTCGAACACGCAGACCTTGATCGGCAGTTTCTCCTGCACCGCTGTCAGCAGGTCGCCGAGCATCATCGCCAGCCCGCCGTCACCGGAGAGCGCGATCACCTGCCGGTCTGGGAAGGCGGCCTTGGCGCCCAGCGCCTGCGGCATGGCGTTCGCCATCGTGCCGTGGGTGAGCGAGATCACGGTCCGGTTCGTTCCTGTCGCGGCGATGTGGCGCAGGCACCAAACCATGGGTGATCCGCCGTCCGCCGTATAGACCGCATCGGGGGCGGCGAGGCGGGATATCGTCTCGGTCAGATATTGCGGATGGATCGCGCCACCCTTGCCCGAGACGGCGCGCTTTTCCTGCCGCGCCAGCGCCTTCTTGCGATGCTCCAGGCATTCGTCGAGGAAGGCGCGCCCGTCCTTCATCCGGATGCGCGGCAGTAGCGCGTCGAGGGTCGGCGCCACGTCTCCCACGGCGCCGATGTCGATCGGGTGGCGGCGGCCGAGATGGGTGCCGTCTATGTCGATCTGGATGATCGTCGCCTTCTCGGGATAGAATTGCCGCCACGCGAAATCGCAGCCGAGCAGCAGCAGCGTGTCGCACTCCCTGAGCGCGTGATAGCCGCTCTCGATCCCGAAAATGCCGGTCATGCCGACGTCGAACGGGTTGACCGGCTCGAGGAAATCCTTGGCGCGCGATGTGTGGGCGACCGGGGCGCCTAGCCGCTCGGCCAGCGCGATCACCTGATCGTGGGCCGCATGGCAGCCCGATCCGCCGTAGATCGCGATCTTGCCGCCCTGGTTGAGCGCGGTGGCGATGCGATCCAGCTCCTTGTCGGACGGCACCGTGATGGGTTGTGCGCGGTGGACGGCGAAGGCTGGCTCTTCGGGCGCAGACGCTGCAGAAACGTCGGCCGGCACGATCAGCACCGCGACACCGCGCTTCGCCAACGCTGCCTGCGCAGCCATCGCCGTCTTGCGACGGGCCTGCGCTGGCGTGCGGATCTCCTCGCAGAAGACGCTGACCGAGGAATAGATCGCGTTGAAGTCGATCTCCTGCGGGAAATCGAAACCGAGTTCGTCGCGCACGATCTGGCTGGCAATCAGCACCACCGGCGCGCGGTTGCGATGGCTTTCGGTCAGGCCGTTGATGAAGTGCAGGCTGCCCGGCCCGCACGATCCGGCGCATGCCGCCAGCTCGCCGGTGAGCATGGCGTCGGCACCGGCCGCAAAGCCGCCCGCTTCTTCATGCCGGACATGGACCCAGCGGATCGAACTGTCACGGATCGCATCCGTGACGTGGTTCAGCGTGTCGCCCGGCACGCCGTAGCAGCGCTTGACCCCCGCCTGCTCCAGAGTCTCGACGATGACTTCGGCGACGGTCTGGGACATGGGAGGCTCCTTGGCGAAAGTTTCGGAACCGAAACCCTCCGGGCGCGCTCCCGTTCCGACGTCAGCGGCGGGCGTGCTCGATATAGAGTTCGCGCAGGCGGGTGGTGACGGGGCCGGGCCTGCCGTCGCCGATCGGACGACCGTCGATCGAGACGATCGGCAGGATCAGCGATCCGGCGGCGCTGTTGAACGCTTCCTTCGCGTCCAGCGCTTCCTCGACCGAGAAAGGACGGAAATCGATCGTCAGCCCCAGTTCGCCGACGAGATCGGCCAGCGCGTCGCCTGTGCAGCCGGGTAGCGTGACATGGGACTTGTCGCGGGTGACGAGCTTGCCGTCATACGTCAGGATCCACGCGGTGGAGGAGGCGCCTTCCGTCACCATGCCCTCGTCGGTGACCAGCCACGCATCCTGCGCGCCCTTGCGTGCCGCTTCCTGCTTGGCGAGCACCTGCGCGAGCAGCATCACGCTCTTGATGTCGCGGCGGCCCCAGCGAATGTCCGGCACGGTCGCGACGCCGATGCCGGTGCGCGCGGCCGGACTGTCGACCAGCACCTTTTCCTGGGTGAACATCACCAGCGTCGGCGCGAGATCGGGGGAGGGAAGGAAGTCGCGATCCTCGGCACCGCGCGTCGCCTGCAGATAGACCACGCCTTCGGTCAGCCGATTGCGCTCGACCAGCTCCTTTTCGATCGCCTCGATCCGCTCGGGTGTTTCGGCCAGCCGCATGCCGATCTCGCGTGCCGAGCGATCCAGGCGCGCCATATGGCGCGGCGTATCGACCAGCCTGCCGTCGAGAACGGCAGTCACCTCGTAGATGCCGTCAGCGAACAGGAAGCCGCGATCGAGAATCGAGACATTCGCCTCGTGGAGGGGAAGGAAGCTGCCGTTGACGTAAGCGATGCGTGCCATGGCCGCCGCCTATGCCGAAGCAGCGGCGACTTGGCGAGAGGCTAGACGCTGGGCACCTCTTCCACCTCGGCTTCGTGCGTGACGCCCGTCTCCCCGGTTTCTTCCACCTGCTGGTACAATTCCGCCTGCCTGTCGCGCATCTTGCGCCCCAGCGCGTCGAGATCGACCTTGCCATCCTTGGCCGCCTGCTTGGCGGTCTCGAACAGCTCCTCGTCCTCCTCGTCGATATGGTGGACGGTCTCCTCGCCCAATACATGGACCTTGGATTTGAACAGCTCCTCGGTGCCGTCGAGCTGCTCGATCTCCGCGCAGAGCGCCTTGCCCGACGCATGCTCGACGATGCCCTCGTCGACCTCGTCCTTTTCCTCGTCGCCGAGGTCCTTCACGGCGGGGTAGAGCAGTTCCTCCTCTATCGTCATGTGGACGGCGAGGCGCAGGCAGAGCTCTCGGGCGATCGGAACCAATGCCTCGCCCTCGGCATCCTCGGCCTTGTCGAACAGCTCGCGGAATTTGTGATGCTCGTCCTTCAGGAGCGCGATCGCCTCCGGATCGTCCTTCAGGATGCGATGATCGCCCTCGTCATTGCGCTTGGCATACTTGCCCATGTTGAGTCTCCCTCGGTTCGGGAGTCAAACGGAGCGCCGGCGGCGACGTTCCTATCGTTACGGCCTGGAGCCGCAGGCGATCAATGCGCGATGAAGCCGCGCGGCTGGTCCTCGGGGCCGGGATCGTTCGCGCCACCGCTGCTCGCGCCGCCGCCGATCTGCGCCTGCATCGCCTTCACCTCGCCTTCGTCCGCACCGCCGTCGGTCCAGGCGAGCGTGATCGACATGCGGCGGTTGCGCGGGTCGTAGGCGTCGGCGGCGCCCTGATAGGGCTCGCGATCGGCCACGCCCTCGATGCGCAGGAAACGGTCGTTGCCGACGCCGCCCAGCGACAGCGCCTTGCGGGTCGCCTCGGCGCGCGCGGAGGAGAGCGTCCAGTTGTTCACCTGCCGACCCGCCGCATAGGGCAGGCCGTCGGTATGGCCGCGCACGATCACGCCGTTGGGCACGGTCGCGATGGTCTGCGAGACCTCGGCGATCAGCTGCTGCGCCCGCGATACCAGCTGATCGGAGCCGAGCGCGAACATCGAGAAGTCGGCGCCGTCGACGATGTCGATGCGCAGGCCCTCGGGTGTCTCCGTGAAGCGGACATGCTGGTCGAGATTGTTGGTGGCCTTGTTGGCCTTCATCTGCTGCTGGAGCTTCTGCTTGAGCATCTGGAAGCGCACGCGATCGCGCGATCGGATCGCGGCCGCGCCTTCCTTGGCGCCGCCGGACGCATCCTTGGGCACGGTGATCGACTTGGAGCCGGTCTGCGAGGCGCGGTGCGCGTAGTGATCCTTGGAGATGATCGAATCGCCGCCGAACGGCCCGTTCGAGCCGGCCGACTTCTCGCGCATCTCGACGAGAGTGGGCGAGAAATAGTCGGCGATGCCCTTGCGCTGCTTCTCGGTCGTGGCGCCGAGAATCCACAGAAGCAGGAAGAAGGCCATCATCGCCGTCACGAAGTCGGCATAGGCGACCTTCCACGCGCCGCCGTGATGGCCGCCATGGCCTTCGCCGACGATCTTCTTGACGATGACGATCTTTGGCGGCTCGACCGGCTCGTTCCGGCCGCGCTTGGCGGCGCTGGCCATGGCTTAGCGGCCCCTCATGCCGTCGAACACGTCCGCGAAGGCGGGCTGGTTGGAATGGCTGATGCTGGAGCGCGCCGCCTCGATCACCAGCGGCAGCGGATGGCCGTGGAGCGAGGCGATGATGATCTGCTTCACCACATGATAGATCGACGCGTCGCTCTCGATCACCTGGCGGCAGCGATTGCCGAAGGGCGCGACGATGCCGTAGGCGAGCAGCACGCCCATGAACGTACCGACGAGGGCCGAGCCGATCATCGCGCCGAGGATCGCCGGCGGCTTGTCGATCGAGCCCATCGTCTTCACCACGCCGAGGACGGCCGCGACGATGCCGAGTGCCGGGAGCGCGTCGGCCAGCGACTGGAGCATGTCGGCGGGGCGGATGTCGTCGTGGTGGTGGGTCTTGAGGCTGTTGTCCATCACCTCCTCGACCGCGTGCGGGTCGAGCGTGCCGGACGACACCACGACCAGGCGCAGCGTGTCGCAGATCAGGTGGACGAGCGTCGAATCCTTGAGAAGCTTCGGATAGTTGGCGAACACCGTCGAGGACTTTGGATCCTCGATATGGGGTTCGACCGCCACCGGGCCATCGGTGCGCAGCATCTTCATCAGCGTCGAAGTGAGGAAGATGGTGTCGAGGAAGTCCTGCTTCTTGTACTTCGGGCCCTTGAAGATCTTGGCGAAGCCGCCGCCGAACTGCTTGAGCTCCTTCATCGAGTTGCCCGCGACGATCGCGCCGATCGCGGCGCCGCCGATGATGATCATCTCGTGCGGGATCGATTCCATCACGGGCTTCAGGTCGCCGCCGGTGAAGGCGAAGCCGCCGAACACCATGCCGAGAAGGACGACGAGGCCGATCGCTGCGAACATTTTCTGACGGACCCCTGTTAATGCACGTGGCGGTTCCCCTTCGTCCTACCCTCCAAGGTGCAAACGAAAGGTGAAGTTAGCGGCGTCGTAACCGTGATTTTTCATGTGGCGGTTGGTCTAATTGGGCCGAAAACGACGAGGCCGGGGCCACCTGCGCGGACCCGGCCTCACGACTTCGGTCGCCCGTTTCAGCTCAGCTTGTCGAACAACGAGGTCTTGCTGATCTGCGCCAGCATCGATTGCGCCGCGTTCAGGATCGTCATCTTCTGCTGCATCTGGGTGTAGGCTTCGGTGACGTCCGTGCTCTCCAACGCGGAGCGCGAGGTGGTGAGGTTGGTCTTGTCGTTCGCGAGATCGTCCGCGGCGTTGTTCAGTCGCGTTTCGCGCACGCCGAGATCGGACTGCGCGTTGGAGATGTGGGTGGAGGCGTCGTCCAGCGCGTTCATCGCGTTGTTGACAGCGGTCTGGTTGAGCGTGCCGCTGCTGTCGCCCTGCAATGACGAGATGGCGTTGCCCAGGATCGTGTCGAGGCTCTGGGTGCCGCCGCTGCTGAGCGAGACCGAGCCGAACACGTCGTCATAGCTTTCGCCCGCTGCGATGGTCACGCCGTTGCCGATCGGGATCTGCGTCGGCGAACCCTTCGCATAGAGTGCGTTGCCCGACGAATCGGTCGCCTGCGATGCGGTCTGCAGGCTCTGCTGGATGCCCTGCAGCTCGGTGATGGCGGCGGTGCGCTGGTCGGCGGACAGGGTGCCGTTCGACGCGCTCAGCATCAGTTCCTTGGCGCGCTGCACCGAGGTCTGGATGCTCGACAGGCTGGTATCGACCAGCGAGGTGGTCGCCTGCGCGTTGGTGACGTTGCTCGTATAGACCGCGTTGGCGGACTGCTGGCGGCCGATCTGCGCGATCTGCGCCTGCGCCGCCGGATCATCCGATGCGACGTGAACCTTCACCTCCGACGAGATGTCGTAGTTCAGGTCCGAGATCTGGTTCTCCAGCGCCTGCTGGTTCTTGATCGATGAGGTGAGCGAATAGCTGGTGTTGAGCATCGGTCCCTAGCCTCAGAACAGATCGAGGATGGATTGCATGGTCTGCTGCGCGGTCTGGATGACCTTGGCCGCGCCGCTATAGGCCTGCTGGTAGCGGATGAGTTCTGCCGCCTCGGTGTTGAGATCGACGCCGCTGGTGGCGTTGCGCGCGTCCATCGTCGAGGAGGCGACCGAGGAGGCGGCGGTGTCGGCCGACTTGGCCGACGCGACCGTCTGGCCCTGCACCGTCACCATGCTGCTCCAGGTCTGCTCAAGGCCGGTCGAGCCTTGCAGGCTGGAGAGGGTCAGCAGGTTGCCGTTCGACGCGCTCGACGTCGCGCTGGCGATCGTGCTGGTGTCGCTGGTCGTCACCTTGATCGTCGCGGCGGTGGTGCCGGAGAGGAGCGCGCCGCCGGCCGTACCGGACGAGGTCTGCCCCTGCGCCTGCCAGGCGTTGACGGCCGCCGTGAAGTCGGACGCCATCTTGTCGAGCTGGGTACGGCGATCGGCGACGGTGGACGCGCTCTGGATCAGGCCGCCCAGCTTGCCGCCCGGATTAGTGACCGAGGTCGATGCGCCGTTCTGGATCGCCTGCAGCGCCAGCGCGCCGTTGGCGCTCGACGTGATCGCGAAGCGCGTTCCGCTGGTGCCGGTCGAGGCGGTGAGCGGCTGGCCGCTGTTCGCAAGCGTCACCGTCGCAACGCCGTTGTCGCCGATCGAGACGTTGATGCCGACATTGCTCGACAGCGTGTCGAGCAGGCCGTCGCGCTGGTCGGCGAGGTCGGCCGCCTGCGAGGAACCGGCCTGGGTCGACTTCAGCTGGAGGTTGAGCTTGTCGATCTGGTCCAGCGTCGAATTGATGGACTGGACCGTCGTGGTCGCATCGGTCGCGATCCCGCTCGACACGCTGGCGAGCGAGGTGGCGGTGGTGTTGAACGCGGTCGCCGTCTGGCCGAGCGTCGAGAGGAAGCTTTGCCGGTTGGCGGTGCTGTTCGGATCGCCGGCGAGCGCGGTGCCCGCCGAGAAGAAGGCGGTCGCGCTCTGGCCGACGCCGTTGGCGGTGTCGTTGAGCGCGGTTTCCGCATTGGAGAGCCAGGTATAGACGGCATCCGCGCTGCCCGCATCGCCGGCGGCGGAGCGGGCGGCTTGCGCCTGATAGTCGTTCCAGGCGCGCTGCACCGAAGCGCTCTGCACGCCGTTGAACTGGATCGAGTTCGACGAACCGAGGCCGGTGCCGCCTGCGACATTCTCGGTCAGCGTGACGGTGCGCCGCGTATAGCCTGCGGTATCGGCGTTCGACACGTTCTGGCCGATCGCCGACAAAGCGGTCTGATACGAGCGGACGCCCGATGCGCCGATGCCGAGAAGGTCGCTCATGACGGCGCTCCGGTAGCCACCTTCGCGGTGGCGAGGCTGGTGATGTCGGGCTTGGCGATAGCCGTTGCCGCAGCCGCTGGCGCACCGGCCTGCTTGGCGACGGTGGCGCCGAGCTGCTTCTCCAGCAGGTCGGCGAGGTGCAGCACGCCCTTCTGCGACATGGCATCTGCGGTCTTGCTGTCCGCCATGTCCTGGAACTGCTGGGTCGCCTCGCTGTCGAACATGCCGTCGCCGAGGCTGGCCTGCCGCATCGTGCCGATCATCTGGCGCAGGAAGACCGCCTCGAACTGCTGCGCAGCCGTCTTCAGCTTGGCCTTGTCCGTGCTGACCTTGTCGGTCGTGGCGGCGGTGGCGAGTTTGGGGAGTGCCTGGATCATAGGATGATCAAGTCCGCTTTCATGGCGCCGGCCTGCTTCAGCGCCTCGAGGATGGCGACGAGGTCGGCTGGCGAGGCACCGATGGCATTCACCGCCTTGACGATGTCCGACAGGCTGGAGCCGCCGGTCAGGAACATCGGCGACGACTTCTCGTCGACCGAGATCGCACTGTTGGGGACGACCGCCGTCTGGCCCTGCGAGAAGGGCGCGGGCTGCGAGACCTGGGGCTTTTCGTCCACCTTCACCGTGAGCTTTCCGTGACTGACGGCCGCCGGCGCGATGCGGACCGCACCGTTGATGACGACCGTTCCCGTCCGGGCATTGACGACCACGCGGGCGGCGGCGTCGGCCGGATCGACCTCGATATCCTCCAGCCGCGCCATCAGCGCGGTGCGGCTCTCGGCACCCGGGGGCGCCTGGATCGCCACGGTGGTGGCGTCGATCGCCTCGGCATGGCCGGGCCCCATCACGGCGTTGATCGCGGCGGCGACGCGCTGGACCGTCGTCAGGTCCGCTTCGCCGAGGTTAAAGTTGATCGTGGGCGAAGTGGCGAAACCGGCATCGACCGACTTTTCGACCGTGGCCCCGTTCGGTATGCGGCCGGCGGTGGGCACGTTGACGATGACGTTCGAGCCGTCCGCCGCCGTCGCGCCGAGACCGCCGACCGCGAGATTGCCCTGCGCCATCGCATAGACCTGGCCGTCGGCGCCGTACATCGGCGCCATGATCAGCGTACCGCCCCGAAGGCTCTTGGCCTTGCCCAGCGCCGAGACGGTGATGTCGAGCACCTGGCCCGGCTTGGCGAAGGCGGGCAGATCGGCGGTGATCATCACGGCCGCCGCATTCTTGTTGGCGGGGATGATACCCGGCGGGATCTGCAGGCCGAAGCGCGAGGCGACGCCCTTCATCGCGTAGGTGGTGTATTCGAGGCTATCGTCGCCCGTGCCGGACAGGCCGACGACGACGCCGTAGCCGGTCAGCTGGTTGGTGCGCAGGCCCTGCCACTGGCCGAGATCCTTGATCCGGTCGGCGTGGGCGGGCGCAGACACCAGTCCGATGGCGGCGAGGGCGAGGAGGAGAAGGCGCTTCACGTCTCGGGTCCTCTAAAAGGGGCTGACGCGCGAGAAGAAGCGACCGAGCCAGCCCTGGGTGCTGGCGCGCGCGATCTCGCCCTTGCCGGTGTAATTGATCTGCGCGTTCGCCACGCGGGTGGAGAGCACGGTGTTCTGCGAGTCGATGTCCGCAGCGCGGATCAGACCGGAGATCTGGATGACCTCGTCGCCGCGGTTGAGCGTCAGGTGCTTCTCGCCGCGGATCATGTAGACGTTGTTGGGCAGCACCTGTGCGATGGTGACGGTGATGTTGCCGGTCAGCGCGTTGGATTGCGCCGCGTCGCCCTTGCCCTTGAACGCCCCGTTGCCGCCCATCGACGCGTCGGTCGACGAGAAGAAGGAGAGCGGGCCGGTAGTCGGCGGGGTGAGGCCGATGCTGCTTGTCCGGGTGGTGTCGGCGGAATTGCTCTTCTGCGCCTGCGTCGCCTCGACCAGCTGGATGGTGACGAGATCGCCGACCATCGCGGCGCGGGAGCCGGAAGTCAGCGGCGCATAGCCGTAGGAGGCGTGGAAGATCGCGCCGTCCGCCGGCGGGGCGGGCGGGGCGATCGGCATGGTCGCCGCGAAATCGGTGACCTGCGGCTGCGTCTTCTGTTTGCGCGCGTCGGCCGGGACGGCGACGAGCGTCGCAGCGAGACCGAACAGGCTGGCAGAGAAAGCGAGGGTGCGGAGCATCGTGGGGGCTATCCGTCCGATCACATGTTCTGGTTGGCGAACTGAAGCATCTCGTCCGTCGCCTTGATCATCTTCGAGTTCACCTCGTAGGCGCGCTGCGTCTCGATCATGTCGACCAGCTCCTCGACGACGTTGACGTTCGAGGCTTCGAGCGAGCCCTGCTCGATCGTGCCGCGACCGTCCGTGCCGGCGTCGCCCTGCTGCGGATTGCCCGAGGCATCCGTTTCGATCAGCATGTTGTTGCCGACCGCCTGCAGGCCCGACGGATTGACGAAGCTCGCCAGCTGGATCTTGCCGAGCTGGGTGGAGGCGGTGCTGCCGGCGGTGGTCGCCGAGACGGTGCCGTCCGCGCCGATCGTGATGTTGGTCGCGCCGTCGGGGATCTGGATGTTGGGAACCAGCGGGCGGCCGTCCTGCGTCACGATCTGGCCCTCGGCCGAGACCGAGAAGTTGCCGTCGCGGGTGTAGGCGGTGGTGCCGTCCGGCTGCTGGATCTGGAAGAAGCCCGAGCCCTGGATCGCGACGTCGAGCGCGTTGCCGGTCTGGTTGATCGAACCCTGCGTGTCCGAGCGCGAGGTGCCGGCCAGCTTCACGCCGCCGCCGAGCGCGGTGCCCTGGGTATATTTGTCGTCGCCCGACGAGGTGGCGCCCGGCGCGGTGATATACTGGTAGGACAGCGTCTCGAAGTTCGCGCGGTCGCGCTTGAAGCCCGTGGTGTTCACGTTCGCGATGTTGTTCGCGATGACCTGCATACGCTCCTGCTGAGCGTCGAGGCCGGTGCGGGCGACATGGAGGGCGGCGGTGGTCATCGGATCAGATCCCTGTGTAAAGCGGTATCGGGGATATCAAAGCAACAAGCGTGCCAGTTTTATTGGCCGTTCATGTCCATCAGCTGCGCGGTGGAGGTGTCCATCTCCTTGGCGCCGGCCAGCATCTTCACCTGGGTTTCCCAGGCGCGGCTGGCGTCGATCATGTCGGTCAGCGTCTTGGTGACTGAGACGTTCGATCCCTCGAGCGTGCCCGAGGTGACGCGGGCGTCGGGATCGGAGGGCAACGTGCCGCCGTTGGCGACGTGGAACAGGCCGTCGTCGCCCTTCTCGATCTTCGATCCCTTGGCGGAGACGAGCTTGAGCTGCCCCATCTTCTGCGGCTGGTTGGCATCGCCGCCCTGCGGCACGATCCAGATCGCGCCGGTTTTGTCGACGCGGACGCTGTCGGCGGGCGGCAACGTGATCGGGCCGCTGTCCCCCATCACCGGCAGTCCGTCGCCGGTGGTGAGCAGGCCGCTGTCGGCCACCTGCAGGTCGCCACGGCGGGTATAGGCCTCGGTGCCATCGGTGGCCTGGACGCCGAGCAGCGCGTCGCCGTCCATCGCGACGTCGAGATCGCGGCCGGTGGCGACATTGGCGCCGGCGTCCATGTCCGCCGAATCCTTGCTGTCGGCGGCCTGCGCGCGGGCGGAGATGCCCCCGTTGGAGGGCATGTACACCGCCTGCGCATTGGTCATGTCGCTGCGGAAGCCGGTCGTATTGACGTTGGCGAGGTTGTTCGCCGTGATCGCCTGCTTCTGCATCAGCGCCCGCATGGCGGACAGCGAGGTGTAGATCAGCTGATCCATCGTCGGACTTCCTTACAATGCGCCGCTATCAGTTGATGACCTGGAAGATGGAGTCGACCATCTGCTTGTCGGTATCGATCGCCTTGGCGTTCGCCTGGAAGTTGCGCTGCGCCGAGATCAGGTTGACCAACTGGGCCGAGAGGTCGACGTTCGACATTTCCAGTTCGCCCTGGGCGATGGTGGTGTCGCCGCCGGCCGCGCCGACCTGCGCGGTGCCGCTGTTGCCGGTCGCCTGCCAGTTGGTGCTGCCCATCTGCTTCAGGCCGCTCGGGTTGGTGAAGTTGGCGAGCGCGACGGCGCCCAGCTTCACCTGCGAACCGTCCGAATAGGTGGCGGTGACGAGGCCGTTGTCGCCGACGGTGAGGTCGGAGAGCTGGCCGATCGTGTTGCCGTTCTGGCTGGAGGTCACCGTCTGGAGCGCGAAGCTGCCCTCCTGCGTGGCAGTGCCGTAATTGAAGCTGACCGCCATCGGGGCCGAGGCGCCGGTCGGCGTCACCGCACCGTAGGTGACGGCGCCGGTCGGCGAGGTGAGCGCGCCGGTGGTGTCGAAGGTCAGCGTCGGCGCGGTGGTGCTGCCCGAGGGGAAGACCTCCTGATCGCCGACATAGGTGTGCGCCACCCACTGCGACGTGCCGGTCTTGGTGCCGTCGGCGTTGGTCGTCAGCGCCTGGGTGTGCTCGTAATAGACGGTCGCCGGAATGGCGTTGCCCGCCGAGTCATACACGGTCGTCGAGGACGTGCCGTTGTAGGTGCTCGGATCGTTCTTGTTGAAACTGGTGTCGGCATGGGTCGCCGCGTCGGTCGGGAAGGTCATCGACAGGTCGACATCGGTGGTCGCCTTCGGGTTGCCGTTGGTGGTCGGCACGTGCAGCGTCTTCATCGCGCCGGTGCCGGTCGCGGTGACGTTGCCGAGTTGGTCGACCGGGAGGACCTGCAGCGCGTTGCCGCTGGCGTCCACCACGTTGTCGGTCTTGGGGTCGAGCTGGAAGCTGCCGGTACGGGTGTAGTTGAGCTGCCCGCCGGTGCTTTGCGCCTGGGTAACGAAGAAGCCCTGGCCCGAGATCATCAGGTCGAGGCTCTGGCCGGTGGTCTGCTCGGAGCCTTGGGTGAAGGACTGGGAGATGCTCTTGGTGCGTGCGCCCTGGCCGACCACCGAGTCACCCGACTGGTAGAGCGACGAGGAGATCACGTCGGCGAACTGCGCGCTCGACGACTTGAAGCCGTTGGTGCCGACGTTCGCGATGTTGTTCGCGGTGACGTTGAGGTCGGTCTGAGCCGCGTTGAGGCCGGAGAGCGAGGTGTAGAAGCTGGTCATGGTGAAGGGCTCCTAGGAGGAAGGGGTCAGGAGAGGCTGAGGACGTCGGAGGGGTTGATCGTGCCCAGCGTGGTGGTGAGCTGCGCCGAGCTGCCGCCGGCCGGCGAGTTGACGCCGGTGATGGTCGCCCAGGTGGAGACTGTGGGATTGACCGCGCCCGACGCATTGGCGGCGGAGGTGACGACGGAGAGGGGGCCGGTTGCCTGCGTGCCGTCCGAAAGCTTGCCGTCCCAGGCGAAGTCGATCGTGCCGGCCTTCTGGTTGGAGAGCGTCTGGGTGTAGACGGTCTTGCCCGAGCCATCGACGAGGCTGACGTTCATGCTGGTGGCGTCGGACGGCAGCGTGATCTCGCCGGCATAGCCGCCGTTGGTGAGCGGCTGCGCGGTGGAGGAGGAGACGAGCGCCGCCTTGCCGATCCAGCTGGCGGCATCGCCGATGCGGTTGCCCTGCATTTCGGCGAGCATCGACTTCATCGAGCTGTTCATCTCGGTGATGCCCTGCACCTCCGACATCTGGCTCATCTGCTGCACCATGGTGTTGGAATCCATCGGCGCGGTCGGGTCCTGCATCGTCATCTGCGCGGTGAGCAGCTTGAGGAAGCCGGCCTGGTCGATCGTCGAGTTGCCCGTCGTCGCCGCGGTGGACGACGAGGAGGAGGACGACGTGCCGTACAGGCTGCTGAGATAGGAGTTCGAAGTGTCGGTGGTGGCGGTCATTTTTCGATCCTCAGGGTGTCGAGGGTGAGCTGCTTGGCGGTCTGCATGACCTGGACGTTGTTCTGGTACTGGCGCTGGGTTTCGATCATATCGACCAGCTCGGCGGCGCTATCGACGCCGGCATCCCAGACGTTGCCGTCCTTGTCGGCCAGCGGATTGTCGGGGTCGTGGCGCTTGGTCGGCTGGGTGTTGGACTGGACGACCGAGGAGACCTTGACGGTCGACACGCCCGGAGCGTCCGAAACCTGCTGGAAAACCGGCTTCAGCGCGCGGTAGGCGGTCGCTTCCGAGCCCGAGACGGTGCCGGCGTTGGCCATGTTCGAGGCGACGGTGTTGAGGCGCACGATCTGCGCGGACATCGCCCGCCCGGCGATGTCGAACACCGACATGGGAGCGCTCATCACTGATCTCCTTTCAGGGCCTGCATCACCGTGTCGACACGGCCCTGCAGGAACTGGAGCGTGGTCTTGTACTGGACCGCATTCTCGGCGAACTGGGTCTGCTCGACCGGCAGCTCGACGGTGTTGCCGTTCAGCGAGCTCTCGACCGGCACGCGGTAGCCGACGTTGCCCTCCACGGCGTCGTCGACGCTGCCGGCCTGCTGCCCCGTGGCGGCGTCGAGCGCCTTGTTGAAGTCGATGTCGCGGGCCTTGAAGCCCGGCGTCGCCGCATTGGCGATGTTGGAGGCCAGCATCGACATGCGCTGCGAGCGGATCTGCAACGCCGTGCCGTGGATGCCGAAGAGAGCGTCGTCGCTGCCCATAAAAATCGTGCCTCTGGCCTCTAAAGTTTTGCCCGCCGCTGCCGTCCTTGGTTTCGAAGGGGTCGGCCCCGATGGGTGCGCAGCCGTTCTAGCAACAGCCGTGCCAAGTCGGGCCGAGGGAGCAAAAGGTCAGGGTTTCGGGGACTATCGCGCGGGGGCGGCAAGCCCTTGCCGGTGGGCGGCAAATTTTTGCCGGTCGCTTTGCCGGCCGGCCTGTGGCGGGGGTTTTCGGCAGGTGGACGGCGCGATCTTTCTCGATCCCGTGGCGATCGCGCTGGTCTTCGGCGGCTCGGCGGTGGTGGCCGCCGTCCGCTCGACCGGCTCCGATCTCGGCCGCGCGGCCGGAGCGCTGGGGCCGCTGTTCCGCACGCGCGCGGACGCCGAGGCGCAGGCCGCCCGCGTCGCCGTCAACCGCATCGCCGAACGCGCCGCCCGATCCGGCATCGGCGCCGCCGAGCGCGCGCCGGTCGTCGAGCGCTTCCTGTCGCGCGCCGCCGCCCGCCTCGCCGACGCGCCCGATCCGCAAGCCTTCATGGCTTGGGGCGAGGCCGAGCTTTCGGCGCGCGCCGAGCGCCACGCCGCCGTCCACGCTGTCTGGCGCTCGGCCGCCGATGCCGCGCCCGCCATGGGCATGATCGGCACCGTCATGGGCTTGATCCGCATGTTCTCCGCGATGGACGATCCGGCGAAGATCGGTCCGGGGATGGCGCTGGCGCTGCTCACCACCCTCTACGGCGTGATCGTCGCCAACTGCATCGCCGGCCCGATCGCGGCGCGGCTGGAGCGCCTCTCCCGGTCCGAGTTGCTTTGGCAGAAGGAAGCGCTGGAGCGCCTCGGCCAGATCGCGCGCGAGGAGCAGGGCGGCCCGCTCGAAACCCGCGTCGCGCGGATCGAGGCGCGGCTGCGCGCCGCCGCCTGATGCGCCTGCCGGCGCTCACCACAGGATCGACCGGAGGCTCGCGCTGGGCGATGAGCTTCGCGGACCTGTGCCTGGTACTGCTCGGCTTCCTGCTGCTGGTCCAGGCGCATCGCGGCGATCCGGCGGCGCTCAACGCCGGCCTGCGCGCCGCTTTCGGAGCGGACGCGCCCAAGACCTACGACGAGACGGCGGCTACCCTGTTCGAGCCGGGCGAAGCGATCCTGCTGCCGGGTGCCCGCGCGCACTTCCGCTCGATCGGCCACGATGCGGCGGGGCAGGGCGCGATCGTCCACGTCGAGAGCCTCGGCAGCGACGCCGCCGCGCGCCGCTTCGATGGATGGGAGCTGGCCGCAGCCCGCACCGCCGCCATCTCCCGCGCGATCGCCGAGGGCGGGCTGAACACGAGCAAGATCGACCTTTCGATCGACGGCACCGGCCCCGCCTCGAGGCAGGCCGGCCAGCATGTGAAGGTCACGGTTACGACCAAAGGCGGGTGAGCTTTAATTTTAGAGTGAATACGCGTTAACCAAATCTTTGGCACATCCGTTGCTTATGAGCGCCCATGACGGGAGCATCGCTCATGACACGCACGGGGTTCGCCCTGATCCTGCTGATGGCGGGGACGCCGGCCATGGCCGCGACCGACGCGGCGGGATTCGAAGATCTTGGCAAGCTGGAAGGCCGCGTAATCGGCGCCTTGGATGCGGATGTCGGCCAGCCCGGCGGACCGGTCACGCACCTCGACCGCCGGCTGAAGCTGCAGCCCTGCCCACAGACCGTCACCATCGATCCCCCCGCACTCGGCGCCGTGGCGCTGCGCTGCGAATCGCTCGGCTGGCGCATCCGCGTGCCGCTGGTGAAGTCGCCCAACGCGCAGGCGGTCGCCAACGCCACCGCCGTCGGTAACACTTCGCCCGCCGCGATCTACCAGCCCGTTCAGCCGCAGACGCCGGCGCTGATCAAGCGCGGCGATCCCGTCCAGCTCATCGCCGGCGACGGCGGCTTCACCGTCAGCACGGCGGCGGTCGCGCAGGAAGACGGGCGCCTCGGCGGCCGTATCCGCGTGAAGCCCGCCGACAAGGGCCAGATCGTCATCGGCATGGTCGAAGACAGCGGCCGCGTTCGCGCGTCGGCCTTCTGAGGGATTGGCAGCATGATCAATTCCGTCACCGGCACCAGCAGCGCGATCTCCTCGATCGGCACGTCCTCCGCTCAGCGCGGCGAGGGCGCGCAAAAGCTCGCCCGCACCGGCGCTGCCGCCGAGGATCGCGCATCGATCTCCAACACCGTCGCGCAGATGGCCGCCGAGGGTGCGCCGATCGAGACAGACCGCGTCTCCGCGCTCAAGGCCGCGATCAAGGCCGGCACCTACAAGGCCGATCCGCAGGCGATCGCCAAGGCCATGATCAAGGCCGACATGGGAGGAAACCAGTGAGCACCGCTCCCCTGGAAGCCCTGATCGCCGAGCAGAAGGCGCTGATCGCCGCGCTCGACGGCGACGATGTGGAGGGCATCGCCCGCGCCACCGCCTCGGTGCAGGACGCGCTGACTCGCATCCATGCGCTCAAGCCGCGCTTCGTTTCCAACGATGCCAAGGCGCTCGCCGAAGAGGCGATGGCGCTGACCGACGCCGCGCGCGTCCGCGTCAACGTGCTCGCCGACATGACCTCGCGCCGCCTCGGCCGCCTCGCTTCGGCGACCGGCAAGGGCAAGGCGACCCAGACCTACGGCCGCACCGGCCGGATGGCCTACTGAGGGCTCACGCGATGACGCTGACCATCATCCGGGGCAACAACGCGTTCGCGGGCGAGCTGGATAGCGCGACCGCCGCGTCGGCCACCGGCGGCCGCGTGCAGAACGCGATCGCCTCCGCCTCGGCCTCGACCGGCGTGGACTTCCACTATCTCTACCACCAGGCGCGCATCGAGAGTGGGCTGAACCCGAACGCCAAGGCCTCCACCTCCAGCGCGTCGGGCCTCTACCAGTTCACCGAGCAGACCTGGCTCGCCACGATGAAGCAGCATGGCGCCGAGCACGGCCTGAACTGGGCCGCCAACGCGATCACGCGCGGATCGAACGGCCATTTTTACGTGTCCGACGCGGCGACCAAGCAGGAGATCATGGCGCTGCGCCAGTCGCCCGAGACTTCGGCGGCGATGGCGGGCGAATATGCTTCCGACAATCAGGATTACCTGCAGGCCAAGCTCGGCCGCGCGACCACGCCGACCGATCTCTACATGGCCCACTTCCTCGGCCCGGCGGGCGCTGCACGCTTCCTGAAAGCGCTGGATTCGAACCCCGACGCCTCGGCCGCCTCGGTGATGCCGGCGGCGGCGCATGCCAACAAGTGGGTGTTCTGGGACAAATCCGGCAACGCCCGTTCGCTGGAGCAGGTCTATCAGCGCTTCGCCGCGCGCTTCGAGCAATCGACGCCGGATGCCGGATCGACCTCGACGCAGATGGCATCGGCCACGACCACCCAGCCGACCGACACCGCCGCCGACATCGCGCGCATGCAGCTCGCGGCGCTCAACGGCACGACGGAGGGCACGACGGTGTCCACCGCCGACGCGACCCAGCTCAATTCGGCCACTGCGATGGCCCCCAGCCCGCAGACCGCGCGGCTGGCCTACCTCATGCTCGCTTCCCTCGGAGTCTGACGACAGATGGCGACCGTTGCTTTGAACAAGCGCGTTTGGATGGATGCCACGAAGGGTGCGATCCTGCCGATCGCCGCTTTGACGCTCGTCGCGCTGATGGTCGTGCCGATGCCAGCCTTCATGCTGGATATCGGCTTCATCACCAACATCGTCATCAGCCTCGCGGTGCTGATGGTGGCGCTGAACGCCGCCAAGCCGCTCGATTTCTCCGCCTTCCCGACCGTTTTGCTGTTCGCGACCCTGCTGCGCCTCGCGCTCAACGTCGCCTCCACCCGCGTGGTGCTGGTGCACGGGCATGAGGGCGATGCGGCCGCCGGCCACGTCATCGAGGCGTTCGGCAGCTTCCTGATCGGCGGCAACTACGCCGTCGGCATCTTCGTCTTCGCGATTATCATGATCATCAACCTGGTGGTGATCACCAAGGGCGCAGGCCGCGTGTCGGAAGTCTCGGCGCGTTTCACCCTCGATGCGATGCCCGGCAAGCAGATGGCGATCGACGCCGATCTCAACGCTGGCCTGCTGACCCCGGACCAGGCCAAGCTGCGCCGCCAGGAAGTCGCCACCGAGGCCGATTTCTACGGTTCTATGGACGGTTCGTCGAAGTTCGTGAAGGGTGATGCCGTCGCCGGTGTGCTGGTGCTCGTCGTCAACATCCTCGGCGGCCTGATCCTGGGCGTCGTCAGCCACAAGATGGCGATCGGCGATGCCGCCAAGAATTACGTCCAGCTCGCCATCGGCGACGCGCTGGTCGCGCAGATCCCGGCGCTGCTGCTGTCGATCGCGGCGGCCTCGATCGTCACCCGCGTCAACTCGCCGCTCGATCTCGGCGGGCAGATCACCCAGCAGTTCGGTTCGGCCAAGGCGTGGACGCCGGTGGCCGGCATCCTCACCATCCTCGGCGTGCTGCCGGGCATGCCGCACGTCATCTTCCTGCCCGCCGCCGCGCTCGCCGGTTTTGCCGCCTGGAAGCTGCGCAACGCCGATCAGCTGAAGAAGGCCGAGGCGGAAGTCGCCGCCAAGGCGCCCGCCGCCACGCCCGCCAACCCTGCCTCGATCGGCTGGAACGAGGTCTCCAACGACGCGCCGCTCGGCCTCGAGGTCGGTTACGGCCTCGTCAGCCTCGTCGACGAGCGCAAGGGCGCGCCGCTTATGGCGCGGATCACCGGCATCCGCCGCCAGCTCTCCAAGGAGCTCGGCTTCGTGATTCCGCTGGTGCGCGTCCGCGACGACATGAACCTCGCCCCCAACGCCTATCGCATCACCGTCGGCGGTGTCGTGGTGGGTGAGGACGAGTGCCACCCCAACGATCTGCTCGCACTCGATTCGGGCGATCTCGCCGCCACCGTGCAGGGTCGCCCCGCCAAGGACCCGACCTTCGGGCTCGACGCGGTGTGGATCAGCCCGGACAAGCGCGGCGAGGCCGTGATCGCGGGCTATACCGTGGTCGATCCGTCGACCGTGCTGGCGACCCACCTCAACCACCTGATCATGACGCACGCCGCCGATCTGTTCGGCATGGACGAGGCGCAGAAGCTGCTCGACGAGCTCAAGGAGAAGGCGCCGCAGCTGGTCGCGGGCATCACGCCCGCGCCGCTCAGTCTCTCGCAGATCGCCAACCTCTGCCGCTCGCTGCTCCTGGAAGGCGTGCCGCTCAAGGACTTCCGCCGCATCGCCGAGGCCATGGCCGACGCGGCGCGCGACGAGAGCGATCCCGTCCAGCTGGTCGAGCAGGTCCGCCGCCGCATCGGCGCGCTGATCGTCCAGACCATGGTGCCGGTGCGCATGCCGCTCCCGGTCGTGACGCTCGACGCCGGGCTGGAGAGCCTGCTCACCCAGGCGGTCCGCTCGGGCCCGAACTCGGCGCATCCGATCGAGCCCGCGCTGGCCGGCCGCATCGTCCAGGCGGTCACCGAGGCGGTGGCGCCGATGGTCGGCGAGGCGCGTCGCTTCGCGATCGTCACCTCGCCGATCGCGCGCCGTGCGCTCGCCCGCCTGCTCAAGCCGCATCTGTCGGACGCGCCGGTGCTGTCCTTCCTCGAAATCCCCGACGGCAAGCCCGTCGAGGTGGTCGCCGTGGTCGGCGGACAGGCCCCGCAGGTGACCCATCGTGAGCCGGAGATGGCGCGATGAACATGATGACCTACGCCCGCAAACCGCAGCGCCAGACTCAGGCGTCGCTGGTCAGCGCGCACATGCCGCTGGTCCGCAAGATCGCCTGGCACGTCCATGGCCGCGTCTCGAACGCGATCGACATCGAGGACCTCGTACAGATCGGCATGGTCGCTTTGGTCGAGGCGGCGAACGGCTACGAGGATCGCGGCCACGCTTTCTCCACTTATGCGGGGATGCGCGTGCGCGGCGCGATGATCGATCACCTGCGCCGCCACGCCAGCCAGTGCCGTTCCGGCATGGCCAAGCGCAAGGAGATCGCCAAGGTCCGCGCCGAGATCGAAGGCAAGCTGGGCCGCGCGGCTTCTGAAGCCGAGATGGCGCAGGCGATGGGCCTCGACGCCACCAGCTTCCGCGAGATGGCCGACGCCGCCGAGAGCGTGCGCCACGAATCACTGGACGAGGTCTATTCGGACCAGTCGATGTGGTTCGCCGATGTCGAGGAGGGCGCCGACGAGCAGCTCGATCGCGGCCGGCTCGGCGAGGCGCTGGCCGAGCATATCGCCCAGCTGCCCGAGCGCGAGGCGATGGTCCTCCAGCTCTATTTCGTCGAGGAATTGAACCTCGAGGAGATCGGGCAGGTGCTGGATATCGGCGCCGCGCGCGTCTGCCAGATCAAGAAGTCCGCGCTCGACAAGCTGCGCGGGCGGCTCGCCGACTTCCGCTGACGTTGCGGCATGGCCGACATTTGTCGGCCGGCCCGAGCGGGCGTATCATTCCATCGGTGGCGATCCGCTGCCGGAGGAAGGATATGACGTCGCTCGAACGGCATCTCTTCAACTATGCCGAATATCACCGCGATCACCGCAACGTTCTGACCCACATGGTCGGCATCCCGCTGATCGTGTTCGCGGTGGATGTGCTGGCCTCGCGGCCGATCGTCGCGATCGGCGATCACATGGTGGTGACACCGACGATGCTGCTCTCCGTTCTGTCGGCGATCTTCTACCTGCGGCTGGACCTGCGCTTCGGGCTGGCGATGACGGCGCTGCTTGCGCTTGGCGCCTGGGCCGGGCTGGTCGTCGCCGGCATCTCGACCGCGACATGGCTGACGGTGGGTGTCGGCGCGTTCGTGGTCGGCTGGGCGATCCAGTTCCTCGGCCATCATTATGAAGGCCGGAAGCCCGCTTTCCTCGACGACATTCGTGGCCTGATCGTAGGCCCGCTATTCGTCGTGGCGGAAATCGGCTTCGTGCTGGGCGCGCGCCTCGAGGTTCGCGACGCGATCGCCCGCACTCAGTTGCCGTCGTCGTCCTGATCCTGCTTCGGCGGGTGGCTCGGCAGCACGCCGAGCTTCGCCTGGATGCGATCGAGCCGCGTGCCGATCTCCGAAAATCCGCTGCGCGTCATGTCGTTGAGCGATGACACGCCGGCCGGCTGACGCTGGTCGAGCGCCAGGCGCAGCATGTCGAGCTGGTGCTGCACGTCGGCGACCGACGCCGGTGCACCGTTGGGTGAGGCGACGGCAAGCCGGCTCGCCGCGGCATCCAGCCGGGCGGACGCATCGTCGAGATGCTGGACGAGCTGCGGCACCCGGCGCAGCGCATCGCGCTCTGCCACGGCCTCCTCGCGCGCTACCCCGGCACGGGCCAGCGTGCGGCTGACCGCGATCAGGCCGCCCAGCGAGATCAGGCTGGTGAACAACGCCAGGCAGACGATCGCCAGCAGCAGCCTGTGGGGGTTGGAGCCGGCCGGCACCGTTTCCCGCGGCGGGAAAGGCGCGGATGTCCCGCCGGCCGGCTCCTCCGCCTCGGCCGCCGGTTCCGGGGCTTCGGCAGATTCGGATGGCGCAGGCGCTTCGATCTCGGCGACGTGCTCGGTCGACGGTGTCTCCCCCGCAGCCTTGCGGCCGCGGCGCGGTACACGCCGCGGCTCGGGCTGCGGCTCCGCGACCTCCAGAACGGGCGCGGGCGCTTCGATCGGGGCGGCCTCGGCGGCAGCCACCATCTCGAAATCGTCGAACACCAGTTCCTCGTCGGCTTCGTCGCCGGGGAAGTCGGGGAGGGAGGGGTTGCCGTCGCTCATGGGCTTGCCTGTCTGTCGGAGCGTGCGCGTCGAAAGAAGAAATGGCCTCCGGCGCGGGGGAGCTGTTGCGCCGGAGGCCAAAGCCTCAAGTCAGAACCGTGAGGTCCTTACTGGAGGAGCTTGAGCACGCCCTGCTGCGACTGGTTCGCCTGGGCGAGCATCGCGGTGGCGGCCTGGTTGAGGATCTGCGCCTTGGCGAGGTTGGTGGTCTCGGCCGAGAAATCGGCATCGGCGATGCGGGACTTGGCGTCCGTCAGGTTGGTGACGTTGTTGGTCAGGTTGTTGACCACAGAGTTCAGCTGGCTCTCCGAAGCGCCGAGGCCGGCGCGGACGGTGTTGACCGTCTTCAGGAAGGCATCGGCGCTGTCGATCGTGGTGTTGGCGTTCGCCACCGAGGTCACGTCCATCTGGCCGGCGGTCGCCGTGGCGTTGGCCGCCAGCACGGCGGTCGCCTTGCTGGTGTCGAGGTTGCCGATCTTGACGTCGACGGTCTCGCCGTTGTTCGATCCGGTCTGGATCGTGAACTTCGTGCCGGCGCCGCCGTTGGTCGTGTCGAACAGCGCGGTGCCGTTGAACTTTGTGTCGGTCAGCGTCGAGCTGATCTGCGACTTCAGCTGGGTGACTTCCGCCTGCATGTTGGTGCGGTCGTCGGCCGAGTAAGTGCCCGAGGCGGACTGCACGGCCAGCTCGCGGATGCGCTGGACCATGTTGGTCACCTCGTCCAGCGCGCCGTCGGCGGTCTGGGCCAGGCTGATGCCGTCATTGGCGTTGGAGATCGCCTGGTTCATGCCGGTGATCTGCGACTGCATGGAGTTGCTGATCGCGAGACCCGCGGCGTCGTCCGAGGCCGAGTTGATGCGCTTGCCCGAGGACAGGCGGGCCATCGCCGTCTGGAGCTCGTTGTTCGCCATGCGCGAGCCGTTCTGGGCACGCAGCGCGGCGCTGTTGGATGCGATAACGGTCATGTCGAATTCCTTTTCCCGCTCTGGAGCCGGAAGGGCCTTCGATGACCGCCTCGGCTACATGATGATTAACGGCGCAAAGCCCGAAACCTTTAGGTTTTTGGCCGGAATTTTTCTCTCCGAACCAGGTGCTTGCGCCAAAAAGAGAAATGGCCTCCGGCGCGGGGAAGCAAATGCGCCGGAGGCCATCGCCTCAAGTAGGAACCGAGGTCCTTACTGGAGAAGCTTGAGGACGCCCTGCTGCGACTGGTTCGCCTGGGCGAGCATCGCGGTGGCGGCCTGGTTGAGGATCTGCGCCTTGGCGAGGTTGGTCGTCTCGGCGGAGAAGTCGGCATCGGAGATGCGCGACTTGGCATCGGTCAGGTTGGTGACGTTGTTGGTCAGGTTGTTGACCACCGAGTTCAGCTGGCTCTCCGAAGCGCCGAGGCCGGCGCGGATCGTGTCGACCTGCTTCAGTGCATCGTCGATGCCGCCGGTCGTCGCCAGCGTCAGGTTGGCGTCGGCCGCCGTGTCGACCTTCAGCGACAGCGCGGTGGTGACCTTGTCCAGCTTGCCGACCACGATGTCGACGGTCTGGCCCTTGTCGGAACCGGTCTGGATCGTGGTGGTCACGTCGGCGGTCTTGCTGAACAGCGCGGTGCCGTTGAACTTGGTGTCACCGATGATGTTGGTGATCTGGTTCTGCAGCTGGGTGACTTCCGCCTGCATGTTGGTGCGGTCGTCGTCGCTGTAGGTGCCCGAAGCCGACTGCACGGCCAGCTCGCGGATGCGCTGCAGGTTGTTGGTCACCTCGTCCAGCGCGCCGTCGGCGGTCTGCGCCAGCGAGATGCCGTCGTTGGAGTTGCTGATCGCCTGGTTCATGCCGGTGATCTGCGACTGCATGGAGTTGCTGATCGCGAGACCCGCGGCGTCGTCCGAAGCCGAGTTGATGCGCTTGCCCGAGGACAGGCGGGCCATCGCCGTCTGGAGCTCGTTGTTCGCCATGCGCGAGCCGTTCTGGGCACGCAGCGCGGCGCTGTTGGATGCGATAACGGTCATGTCGAATTCCTTTTCCCGCTCAATGAGCCGGGGTGGTCTGCATGACCGTCTCGGCTACGAACCGGGTAACGACGTGGGACAGGCGAGATTTAGCGAGCGCCGCCGATGTTTTTTACCAACGTCGCGTTAACCATGCCCGCTCGCCAAACCGCCCCACGCGCGCCTTCGCGGGTCGTACGGGCGGGATTCCGCCGGGCGCGCGCGTGCCTCACGTACGAGCGTGCCTGCGCGCGTTAACCATTTGTTTGCCACGATCGGCGAAATTGCCCTGGTCGGTGGATACCGGCGGGGAGCCAGTATGAACGTGATTGGGATCAGTGCCCGTGCAGCCCAGCAAAACCCGGCAATTTCCGCCTGGTTGGCGGGTGTCGGCATCGCCGTGCGCCCGGTCGACGTGGCGGCCCAGCCGGCCCGCGACGAGGTAAGGATTCTGGCGGCCGACGAGATTTCGCGCGCCACCGTCCGCGATATCCTGATCGAGACCGGCGAAAATGTCGCTCCGGCCCTTATCCTTTCGTCGAAGGGCATGCCGGCGCGCATCCGCTTCGGCTTCGAGGACATGGCGTTCGGCCTGGCGCTGCTCGCCGAGCTGGTCCGCCCCGAGGCGCGGCCGGCGGTGGGCGAGCCGGAGAGCGCGATTTACCTGAAGCTCGCCGAGAAGGTCGCCGGCTCCGACGCCACCGTGCTCGTCCTCGGCGAGACCGGCACCGGCAAGGAGGGCATCGCCCGCTTCATTCACGCGTCCAGCCCGCGCATCGACAAGCCCTTCGTGGCCGTCAACTGCGCCGCGCTGCCCGACACGATGCTGGAAGCGATCCTGTTCGGCCACGCCAAGGGCGCCTTCACCGGTGCCGCCGGCGCCTCCGAAGGCCTGTTTCGCGCCGCCGACGGCGGTACTCTTTTCCTCGACGAGATCGCCGAGATGCCGCTCGCGCTGCAGGCGAAGCTGCTGCGCGCCGTGCAGGAGCGTGAGGTGCTCCCCGTCGGCGCCACCCAGCCGGTGAAAGTCGACGTCCGCATCATCGCGGCGGCCAACCGCGAGCTGGCGATCGAGGTGCAGGAAGGCCGCTTCCGCGCCGATCTCTACTGGCGCCTCAACGTCATGCCGCTGGCGCTGAAGCCGCTGAAAGCCCGCCGCCTCGACATCCGCGCGATTACCGCGGCGCTGATCCTCCGCCACACCCGCGAGGGCGAGAGCGTCGCCTGGCCGACCGCCAACGCGCTCGACCGGCTGATGGCGCACGAGTGGCCCGGCAACGTCCGCGAGCTCGACAACGTCATCCAGCGCGCGCTGCTGCTGCGCATGGGGGACCGCATCGAGGCCGACGATCTCGCCATCGAGGTGATGGCGCAGGCTGCTCCCCAGCTTTCCATCGTCCCGTCGATCGTTCCGGTCGCCGGCAACCTCGCCGAGGTCGCCCGCGCGTCCGAGATCGAAGCGATCCGCGTCGCGCTGGAAGAGACCGGTGGCAGGCGCCTGCTCGCCGCCGCCAAGCTCGGCATTTCCGAACGGACCCTGCGCTACCGGCTCGCCGAGATGCGCGGGCTCAAGGCCGCCTGAGGGATAGACGATGACCACGATCAACGCTTCCAGCCTGATGGCGCTGAGGAACCAGATCCTCCAGCAGAACCAGGCGCTGCAGAAGGCGGCGGCCTCCGGCCCGCAGTCGATCACCGATATCGCTGCCACGGCACCGACCACCGGCACGCAGGCGACGACGGGCACCGATTTCGGCGCGACGCTGAAGGGCGTCCTCGATCAGGTCAACGGCGCGCAGTCGAAGGCCGAGGATCTCTCCGTCGCCTACGAGCGCGGCGAGACCACCGACATCGCGTCTGTGATGCTGGCCCGCGAAAAGGCTTCCGTCGGCTTCCAGGCCACCCTGCAAGTCCGCAACAAACTCCTGTCCGCCTACAAGGACATCATGAGCATGTCGGTGTAATATGAGCGAGATCGCAGCCACCCCCAACGCCCTCGTCCCGTCCACCGGCACCAGCCTGCCGGGGGCGCTGGCGGGCCTCGCCAACTCCGATGCGTTCGGCAAGCTCTCGGGCCTTGCCAGGCAGCCGGCGGTCGCCAAGGCGATGCCGATGCTCGGCCTGCTCGGCGTGCTGATCGCCGCCGCGCTCGCCTGGGCCACGCTCCACACCGGCGCGCAGCGCGATCTGTTCAACGGCCTCGGCGATGCCGACAAGGCCTCCGTGGTGCAGGCGCTCGACACCGCCGGCATCAAGTACAATCTCGACAGCGCGACCGGCGCCCTGACCGTGCCGGAGGAGAGCTACTACAAGGCGAAGATGCTGCTCGCCCAGCAGGGCCTGCCCAAGTCGGCGCCCGACGGCGACACGCTGATCTCCAATCTGCCGATGGGCGCCAGCCGCGCCGTCGAGGGTGCGCGCCTCCAGCAGGCGCAGGAGCTCGATCTCGCCCGCACGATCGAGGCGATCGATGCCGTCGCCGCCGCCAAGGTCCACATCGCCAACGGCACGCCGAGCGTCTTCCTGCGCGACGACGACAAGGCGCAGGCCTCGGTGATGCTGACGCTGCGCAACGGCCAGTCGCTCTCGGCCAGCCAGGTGCAGGCGATCGTCCACCTCGTCGCCTCCTCGGTCGCCGGCCTGACGCCGGACGACGTCTCGGTGGTTGATCAGGCCGGCCGCCTCCTGTCCGCGCAGAACAGCGACAATCAGGACGCGACCGACCGCCAGGTGCAGATCCAGCAGAAGGTCGAGGATCGCTATCGCCAGTCGCTCGCCGCGCTGCTGACGCCGATCGTCGGCGACGGCAACTTCACGGCCGAGGTCCATGCCGACCTCGACTTCACCGATACCGCGTCCACCACCGAGACCTACCCCAAGGACGGCGCAATGGTCGCCACCGAGCAGGGCAGCTGGACCAACGATCCGCAGGGCAACCCGGATAACGCGCAGGGCATCCCCGGCGCTATCTCAAACACCGCGCCCGCGCCGACCAAGCCGGCAGCGACCCCGAACGGCCAGCCGACGCCGGCCAGCGGCCAGACACCGGGCGGCCCGCAAGCTCCGGGCACCCAGCCCGGCCAGGCGTCCGCCGCCGCGCAGAGCAAGACCAACGAGAGCTACAACCGCAGCTATCAGCTCGGCCATCAGGTCTCGGTCACCAAGAACCAGGTCGGCACCGTGCGCCGGCTGACCGTGGCCGTCGCGATCCGTCAACCGGACGGCGGCAAGCCGCTGACCAAGCAGCAGCAGCAGCAGATCCAGGATCTGGTGAAGGGCGCAGTCGGTTTCGATCAGGGCCGTGGCGATATCGTCTCGGTCGCGCAGCAGACCTTCACCTCCGCCGACATGGCCGCCGCCGCTCAGCCCAAATGGTACGAGGCGAGCTGGGTGATGACGATGGCCCGCAATCTGACCGCGCTCGCCGTCGCCGCGATCATCGTCTTCGGCATCGGCCGCCCGCTGCTCAAGCGCCGCGCCGTGGTCGCCGACCAGAAGATCGCCAACAAGTCCAAGGAGCGGGCTGCCGTCGGCAAGGAGATTGCCGCGCAGATCAGCCACCAGCAGGCCGAGGCCGCCGTTTCCGGCAACACCCCGATCACGCTCGACATGATCGAGGCCGCCCCCGGCTACGCCGCTCGCGCCGAGCTGATCCGCAGCTTCGTTCGCCAGGATCCCGACCGCGCCGCCCTCGTCGTCCGCGACCTGATCCGTGCCGACATGCCCAAGGCCGAACCCGCCAATGCCTGAGATCGCCCCCGCCAACCCCGCCGTGAACGCCGGCCCCGCCGGTTCCAGCGCGGCCGCCATCCTCCTCATGCTGCTCGCCGAGGACGAGGCCGCGCAGGTGCTGAGCCGGCTCGATCCGGACGAGGTGCAGCAGCTCGGCACCGCGATGTTCGAAGTCGCCGACGTCTCCGAGGATGAGGTGGACGGAGTACTCGACACGTTCGTGGGCCGCGCCCGCGAGCGCACCACGATCGGCTTCGCCGCCGACGGCCAGATCCGCACCATGATGGAGCGCGCGCTGGGCGCCGAGCGAGCCGAGAACATGCTCGCCCGCATCACGCCGCCGACGCGCTCCTCCTCGCTCGATTCGCTGAAGTGGATGGACGCCAAGACGATCGCGCTGCTGATCGAGAGCGAGCATCCGCAGATCGCCGCGATCGTCCTCGCCCATCTGGAGCCGGGCGTGGCCGCCGACGTGCTCCAGCTGCTCGACGAGGATGTGCAGGCCGACGTGATCTACCGTGTCGCGACGATGGGCACCGTTTCCTCCGAGGCGCTGGACGATCTCGAGCGCCTGCTGCTCCGTCAGGTCAACAAGGCCGGTTCGTCGGGCTCGGCGCCCAAGCGCGGCGGCGCCAACGAGGCGGCGCAGATCATCAATTCGACCCGCACCGCCACCGAGCAACGCGTCATCCGCCAGCTCGCCAAGCTCGACAAGTCGCTGGCCCGCGTGATCGAGGACGAGATGTTCGTGTTCGACAACCTGAACGCGCTCACCGAGAAGGATCTTGGCGCGCTGCTGCGCGGTGTCGAGAACGATATCCTCATCGTCGCGCTCAAGGGTTGCGACCCGAACCTGCGCAACAAGATGTTCGGCTGCATGTCGAGCCGCGCCGCCCAGTCCATCCAGGACGAGATGGCCGAGCGCGGGCCGATGCGCCTCGCCGAGGTGCAGGAAGCGCAGAAGCAGGTGCTGGCGATCGCGCGCAATCTCGCGCAGGCCGGCACGATCAGCCTGGGGGGCAAGGGCGAGGATTATGTCTAAGGCGTTCGCGAAGATGCCGTCGGCGTTCGACAATGCCGAGCGCTGCTCGGTCTGGACCAAGCCCAATGCGTCGGGTCCGGCACCGTTCGTGGCGTGGGGTGCGGCGCTGCGCGAGGCGTTCGAGACCCCGGCCGAGAATGACGTCGAGGTTCCCGAGGAGTTGTTCGAGCCGGAACCCGCGATCGACATCGAGGCGATCCGCGCCGAGGCGATGGCGCAGGGCTTCGCCGCCGGCATCGAGGCGGGCCGCCGCGAGGCCAATGACGAGCGCGTCGCGTTGCGCGTGCTCGCCTCCAACCTCGAATCGCTCAAGGCCGAGCCGACTTTGGGCCTCGGCGTGATGATCGCCGCCACTGTCGAGCGGCTGCTGCATCAGGTCGTCGGCGAGGTGGACGTCTGCCGCGAGACGCTGATGGATCGCGCCCAGGCCGCCGCCGCCCTGATCGGCGACGAGACCAAGCCGGCCGTGCTCAAGCTCAACCCGGACGATCTCGCCCGCCTCGACGGCGCCGAGCTGCCCGTCCATGCCGAGGCCGATGCGATGCTCCAGCCCGGCGAGCTGCGCCTCGAAACCGCCGGCGGCGCGATCGAGGATGGCCCCGGCCTGCGTCTCGAGCGCCTGCGTAGCGCCCTCGACCGGATCGCCGCCGCACGATGAGTCTGCTCGAAGACCGCGCCGCGGACCTGCTCAACAGCCTCAACATCCCCGATGCCGGTCCGCGCCGCATCGGCAAGCTGGTCGCCTATGACGGGCAGATGCTGGAGGCGACCGGCCTGTCGCTCCCGGTCGGCGCCTCGGTGCGCGTGATCGACGCGGACGGCCATGCCACCCGCGCCGAGATCGTCGGCTTCAAGGGCGAGCGCTCGCTGATGATGGCACTCGACGGCGAGGCCCCCCATTCCAACGGCGGCCGCGTCGAGCCCGACGCCAAGGGCGGTGTCGCCGAGGTCGGCTACGAACTGCTCGGCCGCATCGTCGATGCCACCGGCCATCCGCTCGACGGGCTTGGCCCGGTCGGCGCATCGGCCACCTGGCCGCTCGCCGGCAAGCCCGCCAACCCGCTCGACCGTGCGCGCGTCACCGAATGTTTCGACATGGGCGTGCGCGCGATCAACGCGCTGCTCACCGCCGGCGTCGGCCAGCGCATCGCGATCTGCGCGGGTTCGGGCGTCGGCAAGTCGGTGCTGATGGGCCAGATGATCCAGGGCGCCGACGCCGACGTGATCGTCGTCGGCCTGATCGGCGAACGCTCGCGTGAGGTCGCGGACTTCCTCGCCACCAAGCTGGTGCCGGGCGTGCGCGAGAAGTCGGTGGTGGTGGCGGTCCCGGCCGATCACCCGCCGGTACTGCGCATCCGCGCCGCGATGCGGGCCACCGCCATCGCCGAATATTTCCGCGCGCAGGGCAAGCGCGTGCTGCTGCTGATCGATTCGCTGACCCGCTGCGCCCACGCCCAGCGCGAACTCGGCCTGTCGCTCGGCGAGCCGCCGACGATGAAGGGCTATCCGCCCTCCGCGCTCGGCATGATCCCCCGCCTGATCGAGCGCGCCGGCGCCGACGCGCACAGCGGAGGCTCGATCACCGCGCTCTACACCGTGCTGGCCGACGGCGACGACGGCGACGATCCGATCGTCGACACCGCGCGCGCGATCGTCGACGGGCACATCATCCTGTCGCGCTCGCTCTCCGAGCAGGGCGTGTTCCCGGCGATCGACGTAGGCCGCTCGCTCAGCCGCGTGATGGCCGACATCGTCGACGACGAGCATGGCGCGGCGGCCTCGTCCTTCCGGCGGCTGTGGTCGGTCTACGAGGAGAATCGCGACCTCATCCTGATGGGCGCCTACAAGGCCGGCTCCGATCCCACGATCGACGAGGCGATCGCCCGCCGCCAGGAAATCCTGAGCTTCCTCAAGCAGAAGCCCAAGGAGCGCTTCGAACTGCCGCTCGCCTCGGCTGAGCTGATCGAGAGGTTCGGGGCATGAGCGTCGTCAAGCGCCGCGAGCGCATCGCGCGGGTCCGCCGTGTCGAGCATATGCAGGCCGCCGCCGCCGCCGCCGCCGCCGAGATGCAGCTGGGCTCGCTGGAGCAGAGCGCCGCGCGGGTGCTGGACCTGCGCTTGCAGCTCACCAGCGGCGTGGGCTCCACCTCCGCCGAGACTTTGGCGGCGCGGGGCGAACTCGCGCACCGGCTCGATCTGGCGCGTTTCGGCCTCGCCGATGCCATCGCCAGCGCGCGCTCGGTGGTGGACAGCAAGGCGGCTGAGCGGATTGCCGCGCGCATCCGCCAGGAGAGCGCCGAGCGCCTCGTCGATCGCGCCCAGCATGACGAGGATGCGCTCGCCGAGAAACGCGCCGGCGCCAACGCACGCATGAAGACCCCGCGATTCGTGGGGGAGGCATGATGATGTCCGGCATTTCCTTCGCCGCCACGCCCGCGCCGGCGACCGATACGGCGACGCCCAAGGCCGCTACGTCTGACAAGGGGAAGGCGTTCGTCTCGGCGATGTCCGATGTCGCGCAGAAGGCGGCCAAGCCGGTCGCGGCGAAGACCCAGCGCTCCGATCTCAAGGACAAGGATCGCAAGGAGGATCGCGACGATTCGCGGGACGACAAGGCCACGGCCTCGACTGCAGGTCCAGCGGCCCAGCCTGCCGCGACGGCTGCGAATGTGCGGGATGGAAAGGCGTCGGACGGGAAGAAGAGTGACGATAAGGGGACGTCCCCTCGGACTGTTGCAGCCTCGACCGCGAAGACCGTAGCGCAATCCGACGACACCGATCCGACCGCCGTCGACACCCGAGAGACGCCGGTGGACGCCGCGCAGCTCACGCCGGTGATGGATGCGCTGAAGCAACTCGCGTCGGTCTCCCAGCAGGCCGCGACCGTCGAGTCGAGGCCGGCGCCGCTCCCCGAAGCGCCTATCGCGCAGGCCGAGGCCACTGCCGCCGGACCGCTGCCCGCCACTGCCTCGCTGCTCGCCGCGCGCGTCGTGCCCGCGAGCGCGCAGCAGCCGGAGGCGAAGCCGGCCGCGCCCGCGAAGAAATCGGGCAAGGCCGAAGCCGCCGCCGACAAGACTGCGGCGGTCGACTCCTCCACCGCGACCACCGTCACGCCGGCCGCCGATCACCAGCGGGCCTCCGCCGCGCCCGATCCGACCGCGATCGCGCAGCCCAGCGCTGGTCAGCAGCTTGCCGCCGGTGGCGCCGATCGCGCGCTGGACATGGCGAAGCAGGGCGCCTGGCTTGACGGTCTCTCCCGCGACATCGCCGCGACCGGCTCGCCCTCCTCGACACTCAGGTTCGAGGCCGCGCCGACACATCTCGGTGCGGTGCAGGTCGAGATCGCGCGCAGCCTCGAAGGCGCCGCCGTCACCCTCACCGCCAGCAGCGAGGGCGCGCGCACCGCGCTTGCCGATGCCAAGCCCCAGCTGATCGCCGAGGCGCGCGCGCAGGGCATCCACATCGCCAGCGCGCAGGTCGATGTCTCCACCGATTCGCGCCAGTCGAACACCGGCAGCCAGCCCGATCCGCGCCATGACCCGCGCGGCCAGACTAGCTTTTCGTCGCAAGCGGGCAGCGAGGGCAGCCCCAATCGGCAATCGCAAACGCGTTCTCAACCATTTGCCATTAACCAGTCTTCCGAAAGCCAGCCGGCCGCGTCTGCCGACACGGAGGAACCTGCCTCCAGCAGCGCGCCCGCCGGCGGCATGTACGCATGACACGGGATTTGAACGATGAGTGACGACGCAGCGCCCAAGCCCAAGAAAAAGGGCAAGATGAAGCTGATCATCATGGTGGTCGGCGGTCTCGTGCTGGTCGGCGGCGGCGTCGCGGGCGGCATGGTCGCGGCGGGAATGGGGCTCGGCGGCGCCCATGCGGGTCCGAAGGTCGATCCGAACGCGCCCAAGCTGGTGCTGCGTCCCGGCCAGAGCGAGGACCCGACGGTGGAGTTCAAGGCGGTCGGCAGCTTTCAGCCCGATCCGCGCCTCTACAAGGCGTCATACTACACGATGGACCAGCCCTTCACGTCGAACCTGCGCGATACCGACGGTATCGCGCAGATCTCGCTCGGCGTTTCGACCTTCTACGACGCCAAGGTGCTCGACAATTTCAAGGACAACGAGATGCCGATCCGATCGGCCGTGCTGGAGACGCTGGCCGATCAGGATGCCTTCGCGCTCGGTACCCCGGAGGGCAAGACCCAGCTCCAGGCGAAGCTCAAGGACGCGATGAACAAGGTGCTCGTGCAAAAGACGGGTTACGGCGGCATCGATGATGTCTATTTCACCAACTTCATCATCCAGTAAGGTGGTGGCGGTTGGCATGAGGGGCGAGCGTGGCGAAGGAGCCGGAAACCGGCGGTAACGGACAGGCGAGAAGTGGTCTGGGCCATGAGGTCCAGCCCTTCGCGCTGGGCAGCGAGGCGTTGCGCCCCGGCGCGCGGCTGGCGGGGCTCGATCGCATCGGCGAGAGGCTGGCGCGGCGCCTGCGCGACGTGATGGAGCCATTCGTCCGGGTGAAGCCCAAGGTCGAGGCGGAAGCCTCACTCACCTCGCGCTTCGAGACGTGGCGTGATGCACTGCCGGAGTTCACCTCGCTCAGCCTCTATCGCCTGCGCCCGATGAAGGGCGGCATGCTGATCGCGATCGCGCCCGAATATGTCACGCGGCTGGTCGATGCCTTCTACGGTGGCACCGGCGCGGGCGCGTCCTTCGCGCAATCGCGTAAGCGCGAGTTCACGCCGGCCGAGGAACGCCTGCTCTCCCGTCTCACTGATGCGATCACCGGCGCGGTGGTGGAGACGTGGCACGAGATCGTGCCGCTGGAGCCCAGCCTCGCCTCGCGCGAGACCAACAGCGGCTATGCGAGCCTGGTGCGCGGCGACGAATCCGTGGTGGTGCAGCGCTTCTCGATCGCCGGCGGCGGGCCGGGGGCGACGACGATCGATCTCGTCTTCCCGCTTTCCGCGATGCGCGCGCACGAGGCGCAGCTCCACGCCAAGATCCATGCCGAGGCCGGGCCGGTCGACAGCGAGTTCCGCTATCGCATGGCGCGCGCGCTGGAGAATGTCTCGCTGCCAGTCCGCTCGGTGATCGCGCGGCCGACGCTTTCGGTGCAGGAACTGATGGCGCTCAAGGTCGGCGATGTCATCCCGATCACCCTTTCACCGCGCGTTCCGCTCATCGTCGGCAACAGACGACTTGCGGAAGGGACGATCGGCGAGCAGGAAGGGCGCGCGGCGTTCCAGATCGAAACGATCGGAACCGCCGAAAGGGCCGGGGGCAAAGGAATTGAGCGACATGAGTGATGCGCCCTTCCCGGGCATCGACGATCCCAACAGCGCCGCCGGCCGCAATTTCCGGCTGCTGGCGGATATCCCGCTGCGTCTGTCGGTGGAGGTGGGCTCCACCTCGCTGAAGTTGTCCGAACTGCTCGATCTCAACGAGGGATCGGTGGTGGAGCTGGACCGGCAGGCCAACGAGCTGCTCGACATCCTCGTCAACGGCACGCTGGTGGCGAAGGGCGAGGTGGTGACGGTCAACGGCCGCTTCGGCATCCGCGTGGTCGACGTGATCGCCACCGAGGCGCGTCTCGCGGGCCTTGAACGTCGGGCATGACCTGGACCTACCTGCTCAACGTCGTCGTGATGCTGGCGCTGGTCGCCGGCATGGCGGTAGGGACGCTCTGGCTGCTGCGGAAGCTGCAGCCGGGCATGTCGACGCTCGGGCAGAAGGATCGCCTCGTCCGCATTGTCGACGCCGTGCCGGTCGGCATGACGGGCGGGCGCATCGCGGTGGTGGAATTCGAGGGCAAGCGCATCCTCGTCGGCGTCTCGCGCGGGCGGATGGACGTGCTGGGCGAGGCGCCGATCGATGGCTTCGCCCAATATCTCGATGACGGGGATGCCTAGGTGGCGGGCGTGACGATCCGGCGCGGCTGGGTGATGCCGGCGCTGCTGCTGGTCGCTGGATTGCTGATCGCCCTGCTGATGGCGCACCCGGCCTTCGCGCAGGCCGCCGCGCCCGGCACCGGCCCGGTCAACCCGCCCGGCCCCGGCGCGGTGCAGGCCTCCGCGCTGAACAAGGCGCTCGGCCAGGTGTCGGGCGACGGCAAGCCGCTGTCGCTCTCGCTCCAGATCCTCGTGCTGATGAGCCTGCTGACGGTGCTGCCGTCGCTGCTGCTCATGATGACGAGCTTCACCCGCATCATCATAGTGCTGTCGATCCTGCGCCAGGCGCTCGGCCTCCAGCAGACGCCGCCCAACCAGGTGCTCGTCGGCCTGTCGCTGTTCCTGACGCTCTTCATCATGCGCCCGGTGATCGACCAGGTGAACCAGACCGCGATCACGCCCTACGGGCAGGGCCAGATTCCGCTGGAGGAGGGGATCAAGCGATCGGGCGACGCGCTCCACGTCTTCATGGTCCGGCAGGTCCGCAAGACCGACCTCCAGCTCTTCTCGGACATCGCGCACGCGCCCAAGTTCGACAAGGCGGAGGATATCCCCTTCACCATCCTGCTGCCGGCCTATGTGACCTCGGAGCTCAAGACGGCGTTCCAGATCGGCTTCCTGATCTTCCTGCCGTTTCTCATCATCGATCTGGTTGTGGCGACCACCCTGATGTCGCTCGGCATGATGATGCTGTCACCGACGATCATATCGATGCCTTTCAAGCTGCTGCTGTTCGTGCTGGTCGACGGCTGGGCGCTGACGATGGGCAGCCTCGCCCAGAGTTTCGGGTAGCGGCGGATGGAACCCCTCGTCGGCACCGACTATTTCATCGGCGTCGCGCAGCAGACGCTGTGGGTGCTGGCGCTCGCCTGCGCGCCGATCCTGATCCCGGCGCTGGTTGCGGGCCTCGTGCTCGGCATGATCCAGGCGGCGACATCGATCAACGAACAGACTTTGGCCTTCGTGCCCAAGCTGATCATCGTCGCGATCTGCCTCGCTCTGTTCGGCGGCGCGATCCTGACCCTGCTCGCCGATTTCACGCGGGACATGTTCCACCGCATCCCAGACCTACTGAGATAGCGCGATGCTGCCGACCGGACTTGCCGGATTGGAAGCGCAGCTCTGGGTCTTCCTCGTCGCGATGATTCGGCCGGGCGCGGCCTTCCTCGCGGCGCCGGTGTTCGGGGCGCAAAATATTCCGGTGCAGGTGCGGCTGATCATCAGCCTCGCCGTCGGCATCCCGGCGATCCAGCAGGTGCCGTTCGATCTTCCGGCCGCCGGCCTCGTCACCGTGATGGGCTTCATGCTGGTGGCGGGGGAGATCATCGCGGGGCTCGCGATCGGCTTCGCGGTGCAGCTCGGTTATGCCTCAGCGATGATGGCGGGCGAGGTGATCGGCAACGCCATGGGCATCGGCTTCGCCAACATGGTCGATCCGCAATCCGGCGCCTCCTCCACCGCGCTCGGCCAGTTCCTCTCGATCCTCGGCACCTTCCTGTTCCTGGCGATGAACGGGCACCTGATGCTCGCGACGATCATCGTCGACAGCTACCATTCGCTGCCGCCCGGGCAGGCGTGGCTGGGGCAGGGGCAGATGCGCGACGTCGTGATGTTCGGCGGCGACATGATCGCGGCGGGCATGGCCATCGCGCTGCCGGTCGGCTTCGCGCTGATCCTCGTGCAGGTGGTGATGGCGATGCTGGCGCGGTCGGCGCCGGCCATGAACCTGTTCTCGGTCGGCATGCCGGCCACGATCCTCGCCGGTGTGGTGCTGTTGGCGATCGCGGCGCCTGCGATCGGCGACGGCATCGCCACCTCGATCGAACGCGGGCTGGACCTCGCGCGTTCTCTCGCCTCCGCGAAAGGAGGCTAGGATGGCCGAAGGCGACAGCGGCGAGAAGACAGAAGCCCCATCGGCCAAGCGCCTGCGCGAATCCGCGGAGAAGGGCGATGTCCTCCAGTCCAAGGAACTGGGCGGTGCGCTGGTGATGATCGTCGGCGCCGGCTGGCTGGCGCTGGGCGGGCCGCTGCTGGTGCAGGCGCTGGCCGAACTGCTGCGCGGATCACTGAGCTTCGGGCGCGATCAGGTCGAGAATTTCGATCCTGCGCCGTCGATCTTCGGGCAGCTGACCCATCTTGCGCTGCCCATCGGGCTGCTGTTCCTCGCCACCATCGCGGCGGCGATCGGTGCGCCGGCGATGCTCGGCAGCTTCGGCTTCCGCTGGGGCGCGATCGGCTTCCGGGCGGATCGCATCAACCCGTTCTCCGGCATCACCCGCATCTTCGGGATGCAGGGGCTGGTCGAGCTGGTCAAGGCGCTCGCCAAGATCGCGGTGATGGGGGCGATCGGCTGGTGGCTGCTGCGATCGCGCCTGCCGATGATCACCACGATGGGGCGCAACGACATCGTCTCCAACATGGCCGATGTCGGCCACACCTTCGTCTATGCGGTAATCGTGATGGCGATGGGGCTGGTGCTGATCGCCGGCGTCGATGTGCCGGTGCAGATCATCCGCCGGACCGCCCGCCTGCGCATGACCAAGCAGGAGGTGAAGGAAGAGCACAAGCAGACCGAGGGCTCGCCCGAATTGAAGGGTGCCGTCCGCCGCCGCCAGATGGAGACGGCGCGCCGCTCGGCCCGCGCGCAGGTGGCCGAGGCGAGCGTGGTGCTCACCAATCCGACCCATTTCGCCGTCGCCTTGCGCTACCGGCCGGGGCAGGATCCGGCACCGATCGTCGTCGCACGCGGGCGCGGCGCCACGGCGGACGCGATCCGCGCGCTGGCCGAGGAGTTCGACGTGCCGATGCTGCGCTATCCGCAGCTGGCGCGCGCCATCTACTTCACCACGCGATCCGGCCAGCTGATCCGCGAGGATCTCTACGTCGCGGTGGCGACGGTGCTGGCCTTCGTGTTCAATATCGATCGCGCCATGGCGGAAGGGCGCACCCAGCCCGATATCGACGTGCCGGGCGAGGCGCGCTTCGACGAGAATGGCCGGCCCGAAGCCTGAGCCGATTTAAGGTTAGCGAAATCCTGCCGTTCTAGCGCTTGGAGGCTTTCCGTCTCCGGGAGCAGCGCATGATCGAGGCGGTGACGGCGGTGGCGAGGGCGGATGCGGTGGCGGTTGCCGTCGCGGCCGGCGCCAACGCCCGTCGCACGATCGAAGGCCGCACCCGGCGCCTGCGCTGGCTCGATGCGCTCCGCGCCGCCAATGGCGAGCCGCTGCCGCTCGACGACGAGGCGCGCGATGACGAAATTCTCGAAGAAGGCCGCGTCCGCATCCGCGCTGCGCTGGAAACGATCGAGGAGCTTCACGGCTTCGAGGGCGAGGCCGACGAGACATTGGTCGAAGCGCCCGAAGCGCCCGTCTCCGCCGTCGCCATCGCCGATCTGATCCGTGCCGGCGGTGGCGCTGCGCTGGCGGCGCAAGCGCACCTTCACGCGGCTGCCATCCGGCAGATTTTGGGCTGAATCTTTTGAGAGTGTGTGGAAGAGCGCATTCTCGCGGTACCGGCCCGCTCCCCCACCCAGCCTCCCGACAGGATGATACTAGATCGGGAGGCCGGGTGGGGGAGCGGGCCGGTACCGCAATCCGACAAAAATGGTAAACGGGTGTGAACGGCCTATAAAGATTTGGCCGGTACGGTCGTCCTTGAAGCCGAGGACACGACCATGACGACGACGAGCTCGACCACGGGCAGCACCAGCACCGCCGCCACGACATCGACGACGAGCAGCAGCTCCTCGTCGTCCAGCAGCAATTCGTCGATCGGCTCGACGATCCTGTCGAGCCTGAACGCGAACGGTGCCAGCATCGACACGGGCTCGCTGGTCACCCAGCTGACGGCGGCACAGAAATCCTCGCTGGAAGATCCGATCACCGCGAAGCAGGCGACCAACACCGCGCAGATCAGCGCGGTGGCAACGCTCACCAGTGATCTCAACACCTTCTCGTCGTCGCTCAACACGCTGATCCAGGGCGGCACGCTGCAGACGCAGCCGGTCTCGTCCGACACCAGCGTGATGACGGTGTCGGCGGTGGCGGGCACGCCGGTCGGCGCGCTCAACCAATCGGTGACGGTGAACGCGCTGGCACAGGCGCAGACCGTGAAGTCGGCGACCTACAGCACCACGCAGGCGTTCAACACCGGCACCCTCACGCTGACCGTGGGCACGGGCTCGCCGGTCGCGATCAATATCGACAGCACGAACAACACGCTTTCCGGTGTTGCGCAGGCGATCAATTCGGCGGGCGCCGGCGTCACCGCCAGCATCATCACCGGATCGGACGGCACCGCCACGATGGTGCTCAAGGGCACGAGCGGCGCTGCCAACAGCTTCACGCTGGCTGCCGCCGACGATTCGACCGCAACCCAGCCGACCGGCGGCCAGTCGCTCTCCGCTCTGTCCTACGACGGCACCGCGTCCAGCGGCCTCACCCGGACGCAGGCCGCGCAGGATGCCAGCGTCACCGTCGACGGCGTGACCGTCACACGCAGCTCCAACACCTTCAACGACGTGATCCCCGGCGTTTCGATGACGCTGAGCAAGGTCGGCACCGTCAACCTGAGTTCGACGCGCCCGAACGACGCGATCACCGAGGCGGTCAACGATTTCGTCACCGCCTACAACCAGCTGCTTTCCGAGATCAATACGGACACGGCGGCATCCAGCGGCACCGCCTCCGCCGGCCCGCTGCGCGGCAACGCAGCGCTGCGCCAGCTCAAGACCCAGCTTTCGCAGCTGAGCACGACGCCGCTCAACGCATCGGGCTCGATCCGCACGCTGGCCGAACTCGGGGTCAAGACGGCGCAGGACGGTACGCTCTCGGTGGACAGCTCGACCCTGTCTTCGATGCTGACCAAATATCCCGACGACGTCGAGGCGATGTTCGTCACCTCGCAGTCGAGCAGCAGCGGCAAGGTGGTGATCACCAGTGCGGCGGGCTCGTCGGCGTCGGGCGTGTTCCAGGTTACCGGCCTCACCCCCGCCACCGGCGGCGGCAACGCGACCGGTTCGATCAACGGCATCCCCATGTCCGCCTCCAGCTGGAACCTGACCGCGGCCACCGGCCAGGGCGCCGACGGGCTGACCTTGCAGATCCTCTCGGGCACGCCGAGCACCGCGACGATCACCGTCAACCAGGGGCTGGGCGGCGTCCTCTCGTCGCTGATCGGCAGCCTGACGGCGACGTCGGGCGGCAAGCCGGTCGGTGCGATCGCCACGCTGTCGGACAGCCTCAACACGCAGAAGACAACACTCGCCGACCAGCTGACCAAGGCGGACGCGCAAGTGACGGTCTATCACGATCGCCTGGTCACCCAGTTCACCCAGATGAACACGCTGGTGAGCGGCTACAAGTCGACCCAGGCCTATCTCACCCAGCAGGTCGCGCTCTGGACGAACCCGAACGCCAGCTGATCCCTCTTCCAGCTTTGAACACAGGATTTCACCGCAATGTATGCGACCGGTTATGCCAGCAGCGCCAAAAAGAGCTATGCGAACGTCGACATCGGCGCGCGCGTCGAAGCCTCTTCGCCGCACCAGCTGGTGGTGGTGCTGTTCGAGGAGCTGCTCAAGAATCTCGACACGCTGATCGTCGGCCTCGGCGCGAACGGCACGCTCAACCGCTCGGGCGTGATTCTGCGGCGCGCGCGCGCGAATGCCATCCTGCTCGGTCTCGAAGGCAGTCTCGATCGCAAGCAGGGCGGCGAGATCGCGGCCGGGCTTTCCTCCATCTACCGGGAGGCGCGCCGCCTGATTGTGACCGGCAGCGACTCCAACGACGTCGAGCCGATCCAGCAGGCGCGCGCCATGATCGCCGAGATTTCCGGCGCTTGGTCGCAGATCGGGTAAGAGGCCAGGACCAAACCCGAGAGAAATTACCTCCGTTTAGGATTCATTTTGCGGATGACCTCCATCCGTTCCGGTGCAATACTGGAACAGAAATGGAACGGAGGTCTCGATGAACGCGCTTCCCGCCGACATCCCCTATCATCGCCTGCTGTCGCCGGCCGTGCTGCTGTTCGGCAACGATCAGGCCCGACGCGCGATGCTGGCCGATCGCATCGCGGGAAGCGGCGCGCGCGTCGTGGCCTCGGCACCGGTCGCCGATGCGCTGCCCCGGATCGAGCGTCAGGTGGCGGCGGCGGGCGTCGTTCTCGATATCATGGCCGACGAGGGCGCCGCGCTCGACCAGCTACTTGCGCGGATCGAGGCGATGGGCGTTGCGGCGGGGCGCCTCTTCGCGTTGCTGGTCGTACCTCCGGAGCTGATCGACATCGTCACCGCGCGCATATCCGGTACCACGGTGCGCATTCTGATCGCGCCGCGCGATGAGGAACTGGACGCGGCGTTCGCGGAGCTCGCCGAGCTGCCCTCGCCGTGGGTGGAGGAAGGCGGGGCCGCCGGCAAGCGCCGCCTTGCCGAGCTGAGCGAGGAGGTCGGCCGCATCGCTCGAATGCTGGCGAGCATGTCCGCCGACGAGGCCGAACGCGTGATCCCGGAGCCGCGCGCGTTGGCATCGGGCGACAGCGCACTCGTCCGTGCCTTCATCCGCCTGCGCCGGATGCGCGGCCAGCATTTCATTCCCGAGCTGTTCGCCGATCCTGCCTGGGACATCCTGCTCGATCTCACCGCCGCGCGGCTGGAGGGGCGGATGGTCGCCGTTTCCAGCCTCTGCATCGCCGCCGCCGTGCCGGCGACCACCGCGCTGCGCTGGATCACCCAGATGACCGAGCAGGCGATCCTGGTGCGCAAGCCCGACCCGACCGACGGCCGCCGCGTGTTCATCGGCCTGAGCGACGGCGCGGTCGCTGGGATGGACGCGTATCTGGCGGCGGCGAAGGGGGTGGTGGTGCCGGTGGGGTAGGGGCGTGCCGTCCCACTTGCAACGATACCGGTTTGCGTGAGACGCTCTTTCGAGCAAATGTCCTGCTCGGGGGCGGATTCGGCATGACGGCGCCAGCCAATCTCAAGGCATCGACTTCGGAGCGTCTCGAACGCGCCAAACTTGCCGCCGATATCCGGCTCAAGCGATTGGAGCTGGCGATTAGACGGGAAGAGTTGGACCTTGCCCAAGCCAAGGTCGCTTCCGAAAAGCAAAACGCGTCCGGGTTTCACATGCTGTTTTCGTCGACTGGTGTCGTGTTGATCGGCGCGGCCATCGGGCTTCTCGGCACGGCCGCCGGCAAGTACGGCGACTATGTGATCAAGAAGCGCGAGCAGGAAACCTCGGTAATTTTGAAGGCGAGCGACGTACCGGCGGGCCTCAGCCTGCAGCTACAGGCGGCGCAACGCGCGAAGAATCTGCTGTGGTTCTCCAAGGCTGGCTACATTGATTTGCCTGACGATTTTTCGCGGCAGCTGGAGCGAGATTCGGGCTTGAAGACGGGCGAGATACCGTCTGCGCCAATCGTCGAAACACCATCCAATGCGCCTTCCTCGAATAGCGTTCCGGGCGCCGCCGGGCTGAAGCTGATATCCGAATTCGAAGGCTTTCAAGCGACGCCCTACAAGGATCCCGCTGGATGGACAATGATAGGGGCCGAGCACAAATTGACCGACAAGGAATTGAATTCCGGTATCATCATGATTGCGGGGAAGCCCGTTCACTATCGGGATGGTATTTCTCCCGACCAATCCAAAGCATTGCTGATCCAGGATATGGCCCCCTATTATCAGGTGGTCGATAAGACAATCAGAGTGCATCTGACGACCGACCAACGCGATGCTCTCGCGTCGTTCGTACTGAATGTCGGGGCAGCGAATTTCACCCGTAGCCACATCCCGACACTGATCAACTCGGGACAGTTCGACAAAGTGCCCGATGAATTGAAACGCTGGACCAAGGCCGGCGGGAAGGAGATGTCGGGCCTCGTTCAGCGGCGCGCTGCAGAAGCATCGCTTTGGCAGAAGAAATGATCCGGGCGGAAGACGAGATTGCCGCAGGGCTGTCGCGATCGGAAGATTCAAGATGTGGTGGGCGGTGAGAGGATCGAACTCCCGACCCGCTCGGTGTAAACGAGCCGCTCTACCGCTGAGCTAACCGCCCACTGAGCGGGCGCCTATGCCCGCTCCTCCGTCCGTGCGCAAGCGCTCAGCCCAGCGGGCGCACCAGCCGGGTCGCGAGGCCGAGCCAGGGCGGATCGGCGATCACCTGCTGGCGGCCGCCGTTGGTAAGCGGCAGCACCTGCAGCTTGCCCGGCTCGCGGCCGATCAGCCGGCCGAAGAGGAAGCGGCCGGCCGGGCGCGGCAGCAGCACGTCGCGGTTGAGCGCCTGGCCGAAGGCGTCGGGCGCCAGCCGTTCCAGCCACACCGTGTCGCCCGCGCGATAGTCGCCGGCGCCGGCCTCGACGAGCAGCGCCAGCGCGCCCGCTTCCGGCCGGGGCGGGGTCGCGACCGAGCTCTGGCGCGGCGCCACCGCGCCGTTCGCGCCGAGGATCGCGGCGACGGGCAGGTCCACCGTGTCGGGCAGTTGCACGAGGTCCGCCGCCTCGACGCCGAGCGCCCTCGCGATGCGGTTCAGCCAGCCGACCGAGACGGTGCGCGTGCCCGTCTCCAGCCGGCCGATCGTCTGCGCCGTAGTCGGTGGATCGCAGCGCTCGGCCACTTCCGCCAGCGTCAGCCCCTTGGCTTTGCGCACGTCACGGATACGCGTGATCATGCCGAATCTCCTAACCCGAACGGTTACTCCCTTTCCTACAGCATATCCTTTGTGGCAAGTGGAGGCCAGCGTGGAACATAACAGGAACATTCTCATGGCCATGACTCTGAGCGAGCAGGCGAATCGGGTACTGGCAGCGCTGGCCGAGGGGCGATGCTTTGGCCGAAGGGAGGGCGGCTGGGCGGCCGGGCCGCTGATCGCGCCGCACGCGCTGGTCGCCGAGCTGGAGCGGCGCGACCTGCTGACGGTGGGCGACGCGCTGGCACTCGCTCCGGCGGGGCAGGCCTGGGCGCGGCGGCGGGCGGAAGTCGGCAACCGCCTGCTCGCCGAGCGCCCGTTGCCGCAGGATGGCCGGCCCCGCGACAAGGCGCGGCGCCCGGCCCGCAGCGTGACGGTGAACCTGGCCGAATCGCCGCTCGGCTGGCTGAAGGCGCGCGGGCTGGTCGACGCGCGGCAATATGAGGCGGGCGAGCGGCTGCGCGGCGACTGGACGGTGGCGGGCCTCGGTCCCCGCGTCACGATGCGCTGGGATGCGGGTGCCCGCTCGACCGGAGACGGCCTCGACCCCACGCTCGCCCAGATCGCGGCGAAGCGGCGGATGGAGGCCGCGCTGGATGCGGTCGGGCCAGGGCTGAAGGACGTGCTCTGGCGCATCGTCTGCGCGGGCGAGAGCATGGAGACGGCCGAACGCGCGCTCGGCTGGCCGGCGCGCGCGGGCCGCGTGGTGCTGACGCTGGCGCTCGACCGGCTGGCGGATTTCTATGGGCTGGGGTGAGCCCGTCACATGGAATCGCCAAGACCGGTGGCCGTTGGCCGGAAAGGCGTAATCCTGGGACTTTTCGCTAGGGCTCGGGGTGAGGTTTGTGGAAGCTCGATCCGATCCACTCCAGCAATTCGACGGCGGATGCCGTTGCACCGTCTCCACCTGCAGCTTGCACAAGCTTATCGTTCTGCCGGATATGCGACGCGGACGAATAGACCAGAAACGGCATATGCAGCCCCGCCTGACGAAGCGCGGTCAGCAAGGTGAGGCCAGCATGCCTGTCATAAATGCCATTTTCGTGGCGGCCCATATCGGAAATGACTGCGCCGACTTCGGCGAGTTGCCGCAGGACAGACATCGCTTCTTCGGTTGATCGGGCCTGACGAACGCTGATACCCTGATTTTCCAGCTGCGAGATTTCGAAAGCATTGTTTGTAGGCCTGTCGTCGACCCACAATATCGTCTTGCTTCGCCGTGCGCCAGATTCAAGCGAACGCGCTGGCCGATCCGCCCCGCCGGCGCCGGTCACGGACGGCGAAACCTCCGACCCCTCGGGCTCGTTCGCCGGCGATAGCGGGGCCTGGATGGGCAGGGCAGCAGCAGAGATAACGGCGCCCGGCATGGAGACACGCCGAAGCTCGATCACCTGAGTCTGCAGATCCTCGATCTGCTTGCTGAGCTGGCTGGTCGCATCCTGGACGCCGATCTCCATGCCCGCGACCTTGATGGAGAAAGTCGGCGATCCAACGATGGTCTTGATGGCTGGAAAGAGCTTCCACAGCATGATCGCCAGAATGAGCGGCCATGCGAGTGGGACGAGTGCTTTCGCAAGCTCGATGAAATCCTTGATGGTCATCCGCCGCCTTCGCTGATGCCGGGCGATGGTGTGCGCACGCGGGGGAAAGGTCAACGTGTGACAGCCGTCTCCCCATTGCCACAATTCCGCGCTACGTAAGGCGACGGCCCGGTCGTCCCGGGCCTGCGAGCGGGCGCCGCGTCGATGCGCCCCCGCCAACAACAAAAGAGAAGGAGACCTTCCGTTTGACCACCCATATCGAAGATATCCCCGCGATCCTCGATGAGCTCACCGAGCGCCACGAAGCATCGGCAGCCAACCTGCGTCGTGCGATCGCGGCCTTCATGGCCGACGGCAAGCTGCCCGAGGGCGTCGCCCGGGGCACCGGACAGTTCGCCTATCCGGAGTTGCGCGTCGATTATGAGGCGGCCGGCCCGATCCCGCGCTTCACCCGCGCCTATGCGCGGCTCAACCAGTCGGGCAGCTACGCCACCTCCATCACCCGCCCGCGGATGTTCCGCCGCTATCTGGAGGATCAGCTCGGCCTGCTCGTGCGCGACTACAAGGTGCAGATCTCGGTCGGCGTCTCCGACCAGGAAATCCCTTATCCCTATGTGCTGGACGGCAGCGAGGAACTCAGCCTCGATGGCGTGCAGGCGAGCGAGCTGGCGCGCTTCTTCCCGTCGGTGCGCCTGCACGACATCGGCGACGAGATCGCCGACGGCCTGTTCGCCTTCGAGCATGATCCGACCCGCCCGCTCGCGCTGTTCGAGGGGCCGCGCGTCGATTTCAGCCTGGCGCGGCTCAAGCATTACAGCGGCACGCCCGCCGAGGATTTCCGGCCCTACATCCTGTTCACCAACTATATCCGCTACGTGGACGAGTTCGTGGCCTGGGCGCTCGCCGAGCTGCGCAAGCCGGACAGCCCGTATGAGGCGCTGTCGGTGGCGGGCGGTGTGCTGATCACGCGCGAGACGCCCGATGCCGAGCGCGCCATCGTCGAGGGCAATTGGCGCAAGGTGCAGATGCCGGCCTATCACCTGATCGGGCCGGAAGGCGCCGGAGTGACCTTGGTCAACATCGGCGTCGGCCCGTCCAACGCCAAGACGATCTGCGACCATCTCGCGGTGCTGCGGCCCGAGGCGTGGCTGATGATCGGCCATTGCGGCGGGCTGCGCCCCAGCCAGACGATCGGCGACTACGTGCTGGCCCATGCGTATCTGCGCGACGATCACGTGCTGGACGACGTGCTGCCGGTCGAGATTCCGATCCCGCCGATCGCCGAGGTGCAGCAGGCGCTGTTCCACGCCGCCGAGCGCGTCTCGGGCGAGAGCGGCGAGGAGCTCAAGACCCGGCTGCGCACCGGCACGGTGGTGACCACCGACGATCGCAACTGGGAACTGCGCTACACTTTGTCGGCGCTGCGCTTCAACCAGAGCCGCGCGGTGGCGATCGACATGGAATCCGCGACGATCGCGGCGCAGGGCTATCGCTTCCGCGTGCCCTACGGAACGTTGCTGTGCGTGTCGGACAAGCCGATCCACGGCGAGATCAAGCTGCCGGGCCAGGCCAACCGCTTCTACGAGCGCGCGATCTCGCAGCATCTCAGGATCGGGCTGGAGACGATCGAATTGTTGAGGGCGGAGGGCGGCAAGCTCCACTCGCGCAAGCTTCGCAGCTTCGACGAGCCGCCGTTCAGGTGAGGTGAATTCCTCCGAGCTCGCTCCGGGAGGGGGACCACGCGAAGCGTGGTGGAGGGGAAATGCGCGGCGCCTGCCCCTCCACCACCGGCCTGCGGCCGGCGGTCCCCCTCCCCAAGACAAGCTTGAGGAGGAATTTCAGGTCACCCCACGAACGCGCGTTCGATCACGTAGTCGCCGGGCGCGGCGTTGGAGCCTTCCTTGAAGCCGAGCGCGTCGAGCATCGCCGCCTGCTCCTTGATCATCGCCATCGATCCGCACAGCATGATGCGGTCCTGCGAGGGATCGAGCTCAAGCGGGCCGGTCACCGGCGGGGCGAACAAGGTGCCGTTCTCGAACAGCGTGCCGATGCGCACGTTCGTGTGGAACGACTCACGCGTCACGGTCGGGACATAGTGAAGTTGGAGCAGCGCCTGGTCCTGCACCAGCGGATCGCCCGCGAGCTGGCCCTCCAGCACGTCGCGATAGGCGAGGTCGCTGACCCGGCGCACCGAATGAACCACGACGATCTGCGCGAACTGCTCGTACAGGTCCGGATCGCGGATCAGCGACATGAAGGGCGCGAGGCCGGTGCCGGTCGCGAGCAGGAACAGCCGGCGGCCGGGCAGCAGCGCGTCGGTGACGAGCGTGCCGGTCGGCTTGCGGCCGAGGAACACCGCGTCGCCCTCGTTGATCCCTTGCAGGCGCGAGGTCAGCGGGCCGTTCGGCACCTTGATCGAAAGGAACTCCAGCGTCTCGTCATAAGAGGGGCTGGCGATGGAGAAGGCGCGCAGCAGCGGGCGCTGGCCGTCGGGCAGGCCCAGCATCACGAACTCGCCCGAGCGGAAGCGGAAGCTCGCCGGGCGCGTGATCGAGAAGCTGAACAGATGCTCGTTCCAGTGATGGACCCGCGTGACCGTCTCGACGCTGAGCGCTCCGGTCGGTTCGAAGGCGTGGCGATCACTCACTGATACTTCTCCGTAAACGATTCCAAGGCGCCTGTATCGTTATTGCGGATTGTTCGCAACAAGGCGCGAGCATAGGTCGGCTCATGCCGTGTTGCGCTGCAAAATGCCAGTGCATTGTCGTATCAGGCGATTAACCTGCGCTTGGGCCTTCCGCTTGACGGCGCGGTCGCGCGATCTAGAGTTTCGCTGGCCGAACAGCGGCTTGGGGGCGCATGGGGATGAAGCTGCCGGATCATCTGCCGCCGCTCAGCGGCTGGTCGTTCCAGGTCTATCGGGTGCTGTGGGTCGTGCTGCTGATCCCGGCGATCGCGTCGGTGATGCTGAGCTATCGGGCGCAGGTCCGATACGAGGCCGCGTCCCGCGCCGATTATGCTGCAGGTATCTGGCTGGACCGAAGCACCGCCGGCGGTGCGCCGATCACGCCGATCAGCGACGAAGCGCATGCCAAGGTGCGCAAGGGCGATGTCCTGATCGCCGTCGCCGGCAAACCCGTGCCGAGCAACGAGATGCAATGGGCCGACATGCTCGCCGGCCTTGACGGGGCTCCGCTCGATCTTTTGATCCGGCATGTCGACGGATCGCGCTCGGCGATCACGCTGCGACGTGACAGCCATCTGATCGATCGCGTCTATGCGCGCAGTGGCATGAGCTATTCGGCCCGGGTCTGGCTAGCCTGGGGAACATCGACAGCTGCCAACTTACTGACGCTGGCGACCAGTCTGCTACTGTTCCTGCGGCGCCCGCGCGATCCCGTCGCGGCTCTGGTCGCGATCAGCGGCCTGCTGATCTGCGTCGATCCGGGAACGCTCTCGGCCGATCCTCCGCTGATCCTCTTCTATCTGCCTCAGGCGGTCATCAACATCGCGCTGACTGCGGCGATGGCGGCCTTCCCGGCGGGCAATATCCGCTCTCGCCTGACTCGCATGGTGATCGCCGCCGCCTTGCTGTCGGGCGGTTGCGAGATGTTGAAATACTGGCCGGGCGGCGCGATCGTCTCGGTGCTGTTCGAGGTGACGACGGCGTCCACGATCCTGCTGCTCGGAATTGCCGTCATCCTGAACTTCCGCGCGCTCGCGGCAGGGCTGCAGCGCCAGCAGATGAAGTTCGCGCTGCTCGGCTTCATCGGGGCGTGCCTGTTCACCCTGCTGGGCGCGCTGCTGGACGACCTGGCCTCGTTCTACATGGATGCGCCGTTGCGACCTTGGCTCTCGTTGTCATCCGATATCTTCGGCAACTTCGCCGGATGCTGCTTCGCCGGTGGCCTCCTCGTCTCGCTGCTGCGCTACCGGCTCTACGACGCCGACGCCCTGATCAGCCGATCGGCCGCCTATGCGGCGCTGACGCTGATGCTGGGCGCCGCCTTCGCCGCGTGCGAGCAGGTGATCGAGGTGTTCGGCGAGCGATATTTCGGCGATGGCGGCCAGGCGACCGCCGCCGGCCTCGCGGCGGCGGCGGCCGCGGTGCTGATCGCGCCGGCGCACAACCGCGTCCACCGCTGGACCGAGCAACGCTTCCAGCGCGCGCTCGCCAAGTTCCGGCGCGACCTGCCCGAGACGGTGAACGACATGCGCGAGTTCGCCTCGCTCGATCAGTTGCTTGCGACGGTCGCCTCGCAGCTCGAGCAGGGGGTGCGCGCGTCGCGGGCGGCGATCCTGCTGGGCGAGGGGGACGAGCCGCTGCGTATCGCGCTCACCCGCCATATGCAGACCGGCGAGATGGAGACGTGGTTGCAGGGCTGGGCGCCTTCGCACAACGACAATCTCCAGTGCGAGCGCGAGGATGCGATGTTCCCGCTGCGCCTGAGGCTCCATGCGACGGGGGCGGCGACGATTGGCTGGGTGCTGCTCGGCCCGCGCCCCGACGGCAGCTTCTTCGGCAAGGACGAGCGCGAGGCGCTGGCCGGCGTCGCCGATCCGGTGGCGCGCGCCATTCACATCGTCCGCCAGCGCGACGCGCGCGAGATACGGCTGACCGGGCGCATCGGCGTGCTGGAGGGCGAGGTCGCGCGGCTGGTGCGGCTGTTGAAGCCGGTGGGAGCCGCCTCTCCCGCCTGAGGCGGCGCTTGTGCCGATGGGCATTCGTGCGTACCGGCCCGGCCATGCTCTCCTATCGCGACATCACCATCCGCCTCGGCGGCCGCGCCATCATCGAGAATGCCTCGGCCGCGATCCCGCCCCGGGCGCGCGTCGGCTTCATCGGCCGCAACGGCGCCGGCAAGTCGACGCTGATGAAGGCGATCGCGGGCATGATCGAGAGCGACACCGGCGCGATCGACATGCCGAAGGGGGCAAGGTTCGGCTATCTCCGGCAGGATGCGCCGGGGGGGCCGGTCTCGGCGTTCGACACGGTGCTGGAGGCGGATACCGAGCGGGCGGCGCTCCTTACGGAAGCGGAGACCGAAACCGATCCCGATCGGCTCGGTCATATCTACGAGCGGCTCGATCAGATCGACGCCTATACCGCGCCGGCGCGGGCGGGCGTGATCCTCAAGGGCCTCGGCTTCGACGACGCGGCCCAGGCGCGACCGATGGAGAGCTTCTCGGGCGGCTGGCGGATGCGCGTGGCGCTGGCGAGCCTGCTCTTCACCAATCCGGACCTCCTGCTGCTCGACGAGCCGAGCAACCACCTCGATCTCGAGGCGGTGATGTGGCTGGAGGGATTCCTGCGCGCCTATCGCGGCACCATCCTGCTGATCAGCCACGAGCGCGACCTGCTCAACAATGTGGCGGATCACATCCTCCACCTCGATCGCGGGCAGACCACGCTCTACGTCGGCGGCTATGACAGCTTCGAGCGGCAGCGCGCCGAGCGGCTGGCGCAGCAGGCCTCGGCGCGTGAGAAGCAGCTCGCCGAGCGCGAGAAGCTGCAGGCCTTCGTCGATCGCTGGAAGGCCAAGGCCTCCAAGGCCAAGCAGGCGCAGAGCCGCGTCAAGGCGCTGGCGAGGATGCAGCCGATCGCGGCGGTGGCGGAGGATCCGTCGCTCAGCTTCGGCTTCCCCAATCCGGAGGGGCTGCGGCCGCCGCTGCTGACGCTGGACAAGGCGGCGGTCGGCTACGAGCCGGGCAAGCCGATCCTGCGCAATCTCGGGCTGCGGCTCGATCCCGATGACCGGGTGGCGCTGCTCGGTCGCAACGGCAACGGCAAGACCACGCTCGCCAAGCTGATCGCCGGGCAGTTGCCCACGATGGAGGGCGCGATGAACACCGCCTCCAAGATGTCGGTCGGCTATTTCACCCAGTATCAGGTCGAGGAGCTCGATCCCGACGACACGCCGGTCGATCATATGGGCCGGATGATGAAGGGGGCGACGCCGGGCGCGGTGCGCAACCATCTCGGCCGCTTCGGTTTTTCGGGGGACAAGGCGGTCACCAAGACCGGCAAGCTTTCGGGCGGCGAGCGCGCGCGCCTGGCGCTCGCGCTGGTGACGCATGCGGCGCCGCACCTGCTGATCCTCGACGAGCCGACCAACCACCTCGACGTCGATACCCGCGAGGCGCTGGTGCAGGCGCTGGCCGAGTATCGCGGCGCGGTGGTGGTGGTGAGTCACGACCGGCACATGCTGGAAATGGTGGCCGACCGGTTGTTCCTGGTCGACAACGGCACCGCCACCGAGTTCGACGGAACGATCGAGGATTATGCGAAGCTGATCGTCTCGGGCGGCGGCGAGGCATCCAAAGCCGATTCGCCTGCGGGATCGAAGAAGGAAGATCGCAAGGCGGCGGCCGAGCGGCGCGAGGCGACCGCCGGCCTGCGCAAGAAGGTGAAGGAGGCCGAGGCCGAAATCCAGCGGCTCGCCAAGGCGCTGGCGGATATCGACGCGGCGCTCGCGGGTTCGCCGCCGCCATCGCTCAAGCTGATGACGATGGGCCAGCTGATGAAGCGGCGCGGCGATGTCGAGCGGCTGCAGGAAGCGGTCGAGGCTGAATGGATGGAAGCCAGCGAGGCGCTGGAGGCATCCGCTTAATAACCATATACGCACTTTTATCTTGACATCGTCACGCTCATCTGGCACAAGGTGAGCACGCTGAGGAATTGCGTCGAGGGCCGGGCGGTGGTGACACCGTGACCGGCCCTCGGCATGTCTGGAGGGGGCGATGGCGACGAAGCGGACGGTGGTCCCCGCGGGGCCGGTCAAGTGGACCAAGACGCGCGAGCGCACCTTTCTCGAGCATCTCGCGCTCAGCTCGAATGTCGCGGCGTCGGAGCGGGTGGCGCTGGTGCCGCCGGGCGCGGCCTACAAGCACCGGATCCGGTCGGCCGATTTTCGCCGCAACTGGGAGGTCGCTCTGACCGAGGGCTATGCGCGGCTCGAACTCGCGATGCTCGAACGCGCGATCAACGGCGTCACTGTCGAGGTCACCAGGAGCGGCGTCACCACGAAGAAGATCGAATATTCCGAAGGCATGGCGATGACGCTGCTCAAGGCGCATCGATCCTCGGTTACGGCGATCGCCGCAGGGCAGGCCGCCGATGCGATCGACGCCGACGTGCTGGCGGTGATCGACGGCATGGCCCGGCGCATCGGCCATGACGGGTAAGCGGTCGCTGCGCACGCTCACGGCGGGTCAGCTGGCACGCATGGGCGAAGTGCGCCGCCATGCCGCTTTCGAAGGGACGACGGATTCCGAACGCGAGTTGCTCAGGCGGCATTGGCCGTTCTGGGCGATGCCCGGCCAGCTGCCCCCGTCGGGCGATTGGCGGGTGTGGCTGTTGATGGCGGGACGCGGTTTCGGCAAGACGCGCGCGGGTGCGGAGTGGGTGCGGGGCATCGCCGAGGCGGACGGCACCGCCCGGATCGCGCTGGTGGCCGCCACGCTGTCCGAGGCGCGACAGGTGATGGTGGAGGGTGCCAGCGGGCTGCTGGCGGTCGCCAGCCCGATGCGCCGCCCGGTCTGGGAGCCGTCGCTGCGCCGGTTGCGCTGGCCGAACGGGGCGGTCGCGCGTCTGTACGGAGCGAGCGAACCGGAGGCATTGCGAGGGCCGCAGCATAGCCATGCATGGTGCGATGAGATCGCCAAATGGCCGTTCGCCCAATTGGCGTGGGACAATCTCGCGCTCGGTCTGCGCATCGGCGAGCGTCCGCGGATCGTCGCGACCACCACGCCACGGCCGGTGCCCCTGCTCCGCGCTCTGATGGAGCGCGGCGACGTGGTGAGGACCGGCGGGCGGACGAGCGACAACAAGGATCATCTCTCTGCCGACTTCATTGCCGCTGTAACGACCGATTATGCCGGCACCCGGCTCGGCCGGCAGGAGCTGGACGGCGAGCTGGTCGAGGAGATCGAGGGGGCGCTCTGGCCCCGCGCGCTGATCGAGCGGTGCCGGGTGCGGGAGATGCCCGATCCGGTGCGTATCGTGATCGGGGTCGATCCGCCGGCCGGCGCCGGGGCGGGATCGGATGCGTGTGGGATCGTCGTCGCGGCGCTGGGGCGCGACGGCATCGGCTATGTGATCGAGGATGCCAGCGTGCAGGGCCGCGCGCCGGAGGGGTGGGCGGCAGCGGTCGTCTCGGCGGCGCGGCGGCATCATGCGGATCGCGTGATCGCAGAAGCCAATAACGGCGGCGCGATGGTGGAAAGCGTGTTGCGCGCCGGGGATGCCGCGCTGCCCGTGCGGCTGGTCCACGCCTCGCGGGGCAAGGCGGCGCGGGCCGAGCCGGTGTCGGTGCTCTACGAGCGAGGGCAGGTGCGGCATGTCGGCGCCTTCCCGGCAATGGAGGACGAACTCGCCGGCTTCACGCTGGACGGCGGCTATCAAGGTCCCGGCCGCTCGCCCGATCGCGCCGATGCGCTGGTCTGGGCGCTGACCGCGCTGCTGCTCGAGCGGCGCGGCACGCCGGGCCTGAAACTGCTCTGACATCCGGATTTCTTTCGGGAGACTTTCATGCGCTTGTTCAACTGGAAGACCACGCGGGCGACCGCGCGGCCGGCGCTGACGCGTGCCTTCGGATCGATACCGGCGCCGCATGGCGACTGGCCGTCGGGCTACGAGGCGCAGGCACGGGCCGCCTATCTCGGCAATGCCGTCGCGCAGCGTGCTGTGCGGATCGTCGCGGAGGGGGCGGGTAGCGTCACTGTCGATGTCACGCCGGAGGAGAATCCGGCCGCCGCGCTGATTTCCGGCGGGCTGATCGAGACGGTCGCTACCCACCTGCTGCTCCACGGCAACGCCTATATCCAGATCGTCGGCGATGCCGATGGAATGCCGGCGATGCTCTTCCCGCTCCGTCCGGAGCGGGTGACGGTGGAGCCCGATGCGATCGGCTGGCCGGTGGCCTATTGCTACCGCGCGGCGGGCAATGCGATCCGCATCCCGGCCACCGCGCCGGACGGCAGGCCGGGGCTGATCCATATCCGCGCCACGCATCCGCTCGACGATCATTATGGCCTCGGCAGTCTCGGTGCCGCGTCCGGCCCGGTGGCGATCCACAACGCCGCGACCCGCTGGAACAAGGCGCTGCTCGACAACGCCGCGCGGCCTTCCGGTGCCCTGGTCTACGAACCCGGAGAACCGGGCGCGACGCTCACCGCCGACCAGCTCGAACGCCTGCGCGCCGAGATGGAGGCGAGCTTCGCCGGTGCCGGCAACGCAGGGCGCCCGATGCTGCTGGAAGGCGGGCTCAAGTGGCAAGCGCTGAGCCTCACGCCCGCCGACATGGATTTCATCAACCTCAAGGCCGCGGCCGCGCGCGAGATCGCGCTGGCCTTCGGGGTGCCGCCGATGATGCTCGGCCTGCCGGGCGACAACACCTATGCCAATTACAGCGAGGCGAACCGGGCGCTCTGGCGGCTCACCATCTTGCCGCTGGCGAACAAGATCGTTGCGGCGCTCGCCGTCGGCCTCGCGGCCTGGTGGCCGGATCTGAAGCTGGCGATCGATCTCGACGCGATCCCGGCGCTGGCGAGCGACCGGGCGGCGCTCTGGGCGCAGCTCGCCGACGCCGATTTCCTGAGCGACGACGAGAAGCGCCAGATGCTCGGCTTCGCTCCGAAGGAGGCGCAGCCATGATCCCGGAAACCGAAAGCGCGCTGCTCGCCCGTCTCGTCGAGCAGGGACGCAGCGAAGGCGCCGACCTGCTGACGCTGCGCGCCGTCGCCGAGGAAGCGAGCGAGCTCGGCGCGGCGCGGGCGCTGGAGCGGCTCGGCCTCGCCGACCCTTCCGCCCGCGCCGATCTCGACGAATTGCGCGAGCTGCTCTCCGCCTGGCGCGATGCCAAGCGCACGGCGCGCAATGCCGTGGCGGCCTGGGTGGTGCGGATCCTTTGCGCGCTCGTCATGCTTGGCATGGCGGTGAAGCTCGGCCTCGTGCCGCTGGTGCGCGGATGACGCTGCGCTTCGCCGGCTATGCCGCCTTGTTCGACAAGGTCGATCGCGGCGGCGACGTTATCCGTCGGGGTGCCTTCGCCCGCGCTCTGGAGGGCGGGAGGAGCGTGCCCTTGCTCTGGCAGCACCGCCCCGAGCGCCCGATCGGCCGGATCGAGAGCCTGTCCGAAGATGCGCGCGGCCTGCGCGTGATCGGGCGCTTAACCCCCGATGCCGGCCACGCCGCAGAGGCAGCCGCCTTGCTCCGCGACGGTGCCGTCGGCGGCCTGAGCTTCGGCTACCGCGTGCGCGCCAAGGAGCCGCACCCGCGCGGTCGCACGCTCACCGATCTCGATCTGGTCGAGGTCTCGCTGGTGACTTTCCCGATGCAGCCCGGTGCGCGGGTCCATGCCGTCCACGAGGAGGACACGAATGTCTGAGGAGAACTTCATGTACGAGACCAAGAACGATCCGCTCGAGGCGAGCTTCGCCGGCGCCGACGACATCGCCGAGCTGCGTGCCGGCATGGCGGCGCTGAAGGCCAAGCTCGACGCCGGCACCATCGTCGCCGCCCGCGCGCCGCTTTCCGGGGCGGCCGCGCCCGAGGCCAAGCAGTTCGTCGACCGCTACCTTCGCCACGGCAATGCCGCCGGCATCGAGGTGAAGGCGATCGACGGCACCGCCGATTCCACGGGCGGCTATGCCGTGCCGCAGGAGATCGACGCGGCGATCGCCTCCACGCTGTCCAACATCTCGCCGATCCGCGGCATCGCCAATGTCGTGACGGTGGGCTCGGCGGGCTATCGCAAGCTGGTGACGTCGGGCGGCATCACCTCGGGTTGGGCGGCCGAGGACGCCGCGCGGGCCGAGACCGCGACGCCGGTGTTCAACGAAATCGCGCCACCGATGGGCGATCTCTTCGCCAATCCGGCGGCGACGCAGGCGATGCTCGACGATGCGGCCTTCGATCTCGAGGGCTGGCTGGCCGGCGAGATCGCGCAGGAGTTCGCCCGCGCCGAGGGCGCCGCCTTCGTCAACGGTGACGGCGTCAACAAGCCCAAGGGCTTCCTGCAGGTGCCGCACACATCGCAGGTGGACGGAGTGCGTCCGTTCGGCACGATCCAGTATCTCTATACCGGCGTCGACGGCGCCTTCCCGGCGGACGAGCCCGAGGACCTGCTGATCGATCTCGTCCAGTCGCTGCGCGCGCCCTACCGCCAAGGGGCGGTGTTCGTGATGAACGCCGCGACGCTCGCCGTCATCCGCAAGATGAAGACCACGGAGGGCCAGTTCCTCTGGTCGCCCGGCCTCGTCACCGGCCAGCCCGATACGCTGCTCGGCTATCCCGTGGTGGAGGCGGGCGACATGCCGGACATCGGACCGGGCACCACGCCGATCGCCTTCGGCAACTTCAACGCCGGCTACCTCATCGCCGAGCGGGGCGAGACGGCGATCCTGCGCGATCCGTTCAGCCACAAGCCCTTCGTCCACTTCTACGCGACCCGCCGGATCGGCGGCGCCGTGGCCAATTCGGAGGCGATCAAGCTGATCAGGTTCTCGGCGAGCTGATCTCCCCTTTCCGCCGAGACTGCCTGGCCCGCGCGATCCGTATCGCGCGGGCCTTTTCTTTCCTGTCCTGCCGGAGTGCGCCTTATGCTGATGAAGTCGCCGCACGCGACACTCGATTATCGCGTGGAGTGGCCGCGTGCGCGGCTGCTCGGCGTCGCGATCGAGGAGAGCGCCTGGACCTGCCGCCCCGAAGGCCTGACGATCGATCCGGTCGAGTCCGCGCCGGGCATCACCGCCGTGCGGATCGGCGGCGGGGAGCGGGGCGTCGTCTATTGCCTCGTCAACCGCGTGACGCTGGCCGACGATCGCACGCTGACGCGCTCGCTCGATCTGGAGGCGGCGTGATGGCCGCGCCCGAGCAGGCTGTGGCCGATGCCAAGGCCTATCTGCGCATCGACGGCAGCGACGAGGACGCGCTGCTGGCGACGCTCGCCGGTGTTGCGATCGGTCTGTGCGAGCGCTTCACCGGCCTCGCCCTGATCTCCGGCGAACGGTCCGACACTATTCCGGCGTGCAGCCCCGAATGGCAGCGGCTTCCCGCGACCCCGGTGAGCGTGATCGCCTCGGTGGCGACGCTCGATCCGGCAGGCGTGGCGACGGCGCTGCCGGTCGAAGCATATGCGATCGACATCGATGCCTCCGGAGACGGCTGGGTGCGGCTGACCGCGCCGTCCGTCGCGAGCCGTCTGCTGGTCGGCTACACCGCCGGCCTCGCCGCGGACTGGCCCTCGCTGGCCGAGCCGCTGCGGCAGGGTGTGCTTCGCCTCGTCGCCCACCTCTATGCACATCGCGACGCGGCGGACGATGCCGGGCCGCCCGCCGCCGTCGCGGCGCTGTGGCGCCCCTATCGCCGGATGCGGCTGGCATGAGCGCCGAATTCGCCGGTGCGCTGACCCAGCGCGTCGCCATCCTGCGCCGCTCCGCCGATCGCGACGATCTGGGCGGTGCTGCTGGCGACTGGTCGGTCGTCGCGGGCGCCTGGGCGGCGCTCGAGCCGATCACGGCCGCTGCCTGGGGCGAAGGCGACCTGCCGACCGCGACGCCGCGCTGGCGGGCCGTGCTGCGGGTCGGGGCCGACGTCGCGCCGGGGGACCGGCTGCAATGGCGCCTGCTGCTGCTCACCGTCCGCACGGTCGGGACCGATCCCGCCTGGCCCGATCGCATCGCCCTGACCCTGGAGGAGGATCGATGACCGATATCCGTCTGTCCCCCGCCGTCGCCGCCGCGCTTGCCGGCGCCGAGGCGCGCGTCGCCGCCGTCGTCGCGGCCGAAGTCCCCGCCGATGTGCGTGTCTCGCTCGTTGGGGGCGGTATCGCACTGACCGGCCGCGATCTGGCGACCCGCTCGCTCACCGACGCGCGGTTGCGCGACTTCGCCGGGCTGGTGCGATGAGCACGGCCGCCGAGGCGTTGCAATGCGCACTGGTCGCGACGCTCCGTGCGGCGTCGTTCGACGTCACCGGCATCTACGATGGCCCGCCCGCCGATGCGGTTTGCCCGTACATCGCCGTCTCGGACGGCTCGACGACCGACTGGAGCCACAAGACGGGGCGCGGCCGCGAACATCGCCTGTCGATCGCGATCTGGGATGACGGCGCGACGCCTGCCCGGCTCCACGCCCTGCTCGGCCAGACGCAGGACATGATCGAGGCGATGTCGCACGATCTCGACGGGCACCGCATCGCCAGTCTCGTCTTCCTGCGCGCCCGCATCGTCCGCGATCCCGATGGGCCGTGGGCAGGCCGGCTCGATTACCGCGTCCGCACTCTCGAAAACTGAGGAGACATCGATATGCCCGCAGAAAGCGGCAGCGCCTTCCTGCTCAAGGTCGGCGACGGCACCGCCACGCCCGTTTACTCCACCGTCGCCGGGCTGCGTACGACGCAGCTTTCGATCGCCGGCGAGCTGGTGGCGATCACCAACAAGGACAGCGGCGGGTGGCGCGAACTGCTCTCCGGCGCCGGTACGCGCAGCGTCTCGGTGGCGGGCAGCGGCGTGTTCACCGGATCGGCGGCGGAGGCGCGGCTGAAGGCCAATGCGCTCGCCGGCACGATCGACGATTATCGACTGAGCTTCGAGAGCGGCGACACGATCACCGGTCGCTTCCTGCTGACCAAGCTCGATTATTCGGGCGATTTCAACGGCGAGCGCGCCTATACGCTGGCGCTCGAATCTTCTGGTCCCGTGGTGTCGGCATGAGCGATGCCGCAAACCCCGCGCGGGGCGAAACCGCGCTCACCGTCGGCGACCAGACACTCACCGTCCGCCCCAGCTTCGCGGCCCTGGTCGCCGCCGAGCAGCAGGTGGGGCCGCTCTTCGCGCTGGTCGAGCAGGCCGCCGCCGGCAAGCTCACGCTCGCCGATACGGTGACTTTGATCTTCCACTGCCTCGTCGGCAGGCCCGACGATCTGACCAGCGAGAGCTTCGGGGATCAGGTGGTCGAGGCCGGCATCGCGGTGCTGACCCCGGTGCTGCGCACGCTGCTCGGGCAGATCGTGAAGGGGCTGTGAGCCTCTTCGCCGAACAGGCTGCGCGCCTCGCCGGCATCGCGGGCGCGCTCGCCGGGTGGCGGCCGGACGAGTTCTGGCGCGCCACCCCGGCGGAGCTGGAAACGGTACTGAGCGCGCTCGCCGGGCCGCAAGCGGCGGGCGAGGCCCCGCCCGATGCCCTGACGATCGCGGCCCTGAAGGAGCAATTCCCCGATGGATGAGACGGTAGAGACGCTGCTGATCGGCGTGCGCGCCGACACGCAGACCTTCGCGCAGGACACGGCGGCGATGCAGGCGTCGCTGCAGACCTCGCTCGGCACCGGCGCGGACCGGGCGGCGACCTTGATCGAGAATGGCCTGGCGCGGGCCGTGCGATCGGGCAAGCTCAGCTTCGCGGATCTGGAGCAGACCGCGCTGTCGGTTCTGTCCGAGATCGCCGCGCAGGCGGTGAAGAGCGGGATCGCGGCGCTGCTGGGTGGCGGCTCGGGTGGCTCCGGCGACGGCGGACTGCTGTCACTCGGCACCGGCCTGCTGACATCGGTGCTCGGTCTGCCGGGCCGCGCGACGGGCGGGCCGGTCTCGCCCGGTCGCCCCTATGTCGTCGGCGAGCAGGGGCCGGAGCTGTTCGTGCCCACCTCCGCCGGTAGTATCGCCACCGCCGGTTCCGCCCCGGCGCGCGACGTGCGCGTCGCGATCAGCATCAACGCGCCGACCGGCACCGAGCCGCGCGCGCTCGCGCAATCGAGCCGGCAGGTGGCACGCGCCGTCTCGCGCGCGCTCGCCATGGCGGATCGCTGACCATGGGCTGGTGGCTGGCGACCGACGCCGATGCCGATCGCGCGCGCAGGCAGGCGGGCGGCTGGATCAAGCGCTTCGATCCGCGTTTCTGGACGGTCAACTTCCCGCGCCCGATGATGGCCGGCGTGACGACCACCGCGCCCGATGCGTTGCGCGTCGACGCGGTCTTCTACCGGACGGACGATCTCGCCGGCCTGATCTGGGAGGCGGCCGACACGATCGATCATCCGCTGCTGCGCTACGAGACGGCGCGGGATTTCCGCCAGTGTACGCTGGCGTTCCGCTGGCGCTCGTCCGGGTTGATGCCGCTCGACGCGATCAACGGACCGACGCTGACGATCGAGGGGCGCGACGCCTCGGGGGGGGCGAAGAGCTGGTACGTCCGCTTGTGGAACTATGCCGAGGGAACGCCGGAGGATGCCATGATCCGCCTCGATTTCGGGGCGATGGACGGCGGCTTCACACTGCCCGCCGATGCCGATCCGGTGTGGGCGGGGGACATCGACCGGATGTTCGTCTCGCTGGTACCGCCTGGCTATACCGGAATCTCGGCCGAGCTTGCGGCACCGGCGGAAGCCTGGGTCGAGCTGACCGGTATGGTCAGCGACGGCGCCGGATCGACGCTGGCGATCGGCGACGGGCTGGTGCCGCCCCACGGCCTGATGATCGCCACCGGATACGACGATGCCTACAACCAGACGCCGGCGCGCGTGCTGCGCCAGATACTCGCGCTCGGCTATCGGGGCGCGATCGATCACTATGTCGGCATGAGCCATTATTTCCGGCTCGAATGGAATGCGGGGGCGGGGCTGCATCTCGTCAGCCTGACCGGCGGCACGCTCAACGTCGCGGCCGAGGCGTGGCACAAGGATTTCCTGGCGCGCGCGGCAGCACTCGGCTTCGAGGTGATCCTCTCGATGTCCTACGAGCTGCTCGACCAACATTGCTGGAACGACTGGAAGCAGCGTGCGGCGGATGGATCGCCCGCGCTGACCGGCTGGGACCCGCCGTCCACGCTTCTCTCCCCCGCAAGCGATCCGGCGATGAACTATCTGTGCACGGTCGCCACCGCTTTCGCGACGCTGGCCGCCGGTGTCGGGTCAGTCCATTTTCAGATCGGCGAGCCCTGGTGGTGGACACGCGCGGACGGCACGATCTGTCTGCACGACGATGCTGCGCGTGCCGCGCTCGGCACCGATGCCGATGGTGTGGCCAGCCTGATCGGCCCGCAGACCGACGCGCAGAAGGCGGTGCTGGACGCGGCGGGCGCCTTGCTCTCCGCCTCAACGGCGACGATCGGCGCCGCGGTGAGAGCGGTGGCGCCCGATGCCGATCTGGCGCTGCTCGCCTACCTGCCGACCGTGCTCGATCCGCGCATGCCCGAGGCGGTGCGCGCCAACATGCCGGTAGGCTGGGCAAGTCCGGCCTTCGATCGCCTCCAGCTCGAGGATTACGACTGGGTGCAGGCCGGCGACACCGGCGTCAGCGCGCGCGGCGCCGCCTTCGCGACCGAGCGGCTGGGCTACCCGCCGGGCCAGCAGGATTATTTCTCGGGCTTCGTGCTGAACGCCTCCGACGCCGCGACCTTCTGGCCGCGCATCGAAGCGGCGGCGCGGGCGGCGCAGGCGAGAGGTACCTCACGCGCCTTCATCTGGGCACTGCCGCAGGTGGCGCGGGACGGCTTCACGGTGTTCGATTCCGGCGAGGAGAGTGCGGTGCAGGCCTTCGACGATGTGGATTTTCCCTTGAGCCTCGGCGCGGAAGCCAGCGTGGCGCCGGCCTTCTCGACCGCGATCGTGACGACAGCGGCTGGGGTCGAGCAGCGCAACGCCGACTGGGCCGATGCGCGGTTGCGCTTCGATGCCGGGCCGGGCGTACGATCGGAAGAGGATATCGCGACGCTGATCGCCTTCTTCCGCGCCCGGCGCGGGGCGGCGCGCGCCTTTCGCTTCCGCGATCCGTTCGACGCGAGCTCTGGTGGCGCGGTGCCGACACCGCTCGACCAGCCGCTCGGTATCGGCGACGGCACGACGGCGAGTTTCCCGCTGGTCAAGCGCTACGGTGAGGGGAACGACGCGCAGGTCCGCCGCATCACTCGCCCGGTCGCCGGCAGCCTGCGCGTGGCGGTCGGCGGCGCGGAGGCGGTCACGGGCTGGTCCCTGCTCGACGGCGGCATCGTGTCGTTCGTCACCGCCCCGGCCCCCGGCGCGGAGATATCGGCCGGCTATCTCTTCGACGTCCCGGTGCGCTTCGCCGAAGACAGCCTGGAGGTCGGCCGCTCGACCTTCCTGGCAGGCGAGGCGCCGACCGTGCCGCTGATCGAGGTGCGCGAGGCATGAGCGTCGCCTGGCTCGACGGAGCGCTCACCACCATGGCGCTGTGCTGGCGGCTCGATCGCGCGGATGGGGTAAGCATCGGCTTCACCGCGCACGATCGCGACCTGACGATCGGCGGCGTGGTCTATCGCGCCAGCCCCGGCATGGTGCCGTCCGCCATTCGTCAGTCGGACGGCTTCGATGTCGACACGCTCGACGTCGAGGGTGCGCTGACCCACGATGCGATCACCGCGGACGATCTGACCACCGGTCGCTGGGACGGTGCCGCGCTCACCCTGTTCGCGACCGACTGGACCGATCCTGCCGAGACTTTGATCATCGCGCGCGGCGAGATCGGTGACGTCTCGATCCGCGATGCCGCCTTCACCGCCGAGCTGCGCGGGCCGACTGCTCTGCTCGAACGGCCGGTGGTGGAGCAGACCTCGCCCGATTGCCGCGCGCAACTTGGCGACCGGCGCTGCCGGGTCGATCTCGCGGCCCGCACCCGGTTCGCGCGCATCGTATCGGTGGCGGAGGAGGTGCTGACGCTCGATACGGTCGAGCCTTCCGCCAACGCCTACGCCTATGGCCGGCTGCGCTGGCTGGATAGGGACAATGCCGGGCTGTCGGCGGCGTTGCTCTCCTCGGCCGGTTCGACGGTGACGCTGCGCGATCCCGCGCCCTTCGCGATCGCGCCGGGCACCCTTGTCGAGCTGCTGGAGGGTTGCGACCGGCTGCTCGCCACCTGCCGCACCCGTTTCGCCAATGCAGCCAATTTCCGGGGCGAGCCGTATCTTCCGGGCATCGATCTGCTGACCCGATACGGCACCGACTGATGACTCCTGACGACGTGGCGGTGATCGCCGCCGCGCGCGCCTGCATCGGCGTGCGGTTTCGCCTGCACGGGCGATCGCGCGAGACGGGGCTCGATTGCATCGGCCTCGCCGCGCTGGCCTTCGGGAGGAATTGCATCCCCGCCGGCTACGCGTTGCGCGGCGGCGATCCGGATCGGGTCGCGTCGGCGATCGAAAGCTTTGGCTTTCGGCCCACAACCGACGCCCGCCCCGCCGATCTGCTGCTGTTCAACGCCGGGCCGCACCAGCTTCATCTCGCGATCCTGACCGGTCGCGGCTTCATCCACGCCGATGCCCGCCTGCGCCGCGTGACCGAAGTGCCGGGGCCGCCGCCCTGGCCGGTGATCGGCCGCTGGCGGGCCGCCTGAAGGAACGATCATGGCCACTCTCGTCCTCACCGCCGTCGGCACCGTCATCGGCGGGCCGATCGGCGCTGCCATCGGCGCGGTGATCGGCAACCAGATCGATCGCGCCGTTTTCACGCCGAAAGGGGCGAAGGGACCGCGCCTCGACAGCCTGGCGGTGCAAGGATCGTCCTACGGCGCCGATCTGCCCAGGCTGTTCGGCACGATGCGGGTCTCCGGATCGGTGATCTGGGCGACCGATCTCAAGGAATCGACCCACAAATTCGGCGGCAAGGGTAAGCCGAAAACCACCACCTACAGCTATTCGGCCTCCTTCGCGGTGGCGCTGTCGGCGCGGCCGGTGCGCGCGGTCCATCGCATCTGGGCGGACGGCGCTCTGTTGCGGGGGGCCGCCGGCGACTGGAAGACCGATCTCGGCGCCTTCCGCCTTCATCTCGGCGACGAGGCGCAGGCCGTCGACCCGCTGATCGCCGCCGCCGAGGGCATCGACGCGACACCCGCCCATCGCGGCCTCGCTTATGCGGTGTTCGAGGACATGCAACTCGCCGATTACGGCAATCGCATCCCGTCGCTCAGCTTCGAGGTGGAGGCGGACGACGGCTCTGTTTCGCTCGCCACGATCGCGGCGATCCTCTCGGACGGCGACGTGGGCGGGGAGGGCGGACCCACGCTGGGCGGCTATGCGGCATCCGGCGACAGCCTGCGCGGCGCGATCGAGGGATTGGCGACCGCGCTTCCGGTGTCCTTCGCGGACGGACCGGACGGCTTGCACCTCGCCAACGAGACCGGCGATCCGGCGACGATCGATGCGGCGGAACTGGGCGCCTTCGCCGCCGACGCCAAGGCCGGTGCGAAACTGGCGATCGATCGCCAGGCGTCCGGCACGCTCAACGAGGCGCTGACCATCGGCTATTATGATCCCGCGCTCGACTATCAGGTCGGCTCGCAGTCCGCGCGGCGCGAGGTGTCGGCTCGTCGTGCGGGCTCGATCGACCTCCCTGCCGTCGTCAGCGCATCCTCGGCGCGCAGCATCGTCGAGGCGCGGCTGGCGCGAGAATGGGCTGGCCGGACGAGCGCGCAGATGGCGCTGCCGTGGCGGCACCTCGATATCGAGACCGGCGCGATCGTCTCCGTGCCCGGGCAGAGCGGGCGCTGGCGGGTGACCGAGCGTGCCTTCGAATCCATGGCGCTCACCGTGACAGCCCAGCGCCTGCCCGCATCGAGCACGGATGTGCTGCCGGCGAGTGGCGGGTCCGGTCTGTCCCAGCCCGATCTCGTGCAGGGGCCGACGACACTGGCGCTGCTCGACCTGCCGTCGCTCGGCGACGATCCGCCGACCAGCCCGACCCTGCTGATCGCGGCGGCCGGCTCCTCGGCCGGATGGCGCAAGGCCGCGCTCACGCTCAGTCTGGACGATGGCGCGAGCTGGCAGGCGCTCGGCGGCACCGCGCCGCCGGCCGTCATCGGGCAGGCGGCGACGCTGCTGGCGTCTTCGGGGAGTGCCCTGCGCGACGAGGCGAACAGCGTCGACATCGCCCTGCTCAACGACGAGATGATGCTGGCGGGCAGCGACGCCATCGGAACCTCCGCGACCGCCAACCTCGCCTTGCTGGGCGACGAGCTGATCCAGTTCGCCACCGCGGAGCAGATCGGTCCGCGCCTGTTCCGGCTCGGTGGGCTGCTGCGTGGCCGGCGGGGCAGCGAGTGGGCGATGGCGGGACATGCGATCGGCGAGCGCTTCGTGCTGGTCGATGCCGATACCCTGCTCCCCTGGTCGCTGCCACTCTCGGTGATCGGGCACGATGTGCGCGTCTCGGCGAGCGGGGTCGGGGATACCGAACCGGCCGAGATCGCGATCACTTTCCAGGCGCGCGCGCTCCGGCCGCCGGCGCCGGTCGCCGCGAACGCCACCGCCATGCCGGACGGCTCGATCGCGATCGCATGGACACGCCGCAGCCGCGCGGGCTGGGACTGGCTCGACGACACCGACGTGCCGCTGGCCGAGGAGGCGGAACGCTATCAGGTCACCGTCTTGCGATCGGGCGGCACAACGCTTGCGATCGCGACCACCGGCCCTTCCGCGACGATCTCGCCGGCGCAGTTCGCCGGCATTGGCGGCTCCGGCGCGCTGACGATCCAGATCGCGCAGATCGGCACGACCGCGGCCTCGCTGCCGCCTGCCACCTTCACTTTCTCCCCGGGAGTCTGACATGACCGACGCCACCGCCCGCTTCGCTTTGCCCCTCATCGCCACGGGGCAGGCGCAGAAAGAGCTTTTCCACAACGAGGCGCTGGCGCGGATCGACGCGCTGCTGCTGCCCGTGGTCGAATCGGTGTTGCTGGACACGCCGCCTGCCGCTCCGTCGCCGGGCCAGTGCTGGGTTATCGGGGACGCACCATCAGGAGGGTGGGCAGGGCAGGGCCTATCGCTAGCGGCTTGGACGGAAGATGGCTGGCGGTTCGTCGCGCCTCGTGCGGGAATGCGCGTCTGGTCACTCTCCGATAGTCTCGGGGCGACTTTCGATGGTGCCGCCTGGACGCTCGGCGCTCTCCACGCGCGGAACCTGATCGTCGGCGGGGTTCCCGTGGTCGGCGCGCAACAGTCCGCGATCGTCGATCCGAGCGGCGGAACCGCCCCGGATCCGCAGGCGCGCGCCGCAATATCGGCCATTCTGGCGGCGCTTCGGGCACACGGGTTGATCGCCGTCTAAATTTTTTTGCAGCACGGCGAAACCGTAACGCTTATCGTGTGTTGTGCAGCCGCTTGCCGGGGAGGTAAACACAACAAGCAATTGCGGGGTTGTGGCAATCTGGCAACAGTGCGGGAATATGCGCGCTTGCGCGGATATTCCTCTTTGGTTAGGCTTTTATCCGTTCCCAGACGGGAATTGATTGAAAGGGGATTATTATGCGGAAGCTCGCCGTAGTTATGGCGCTTGCCTCCACCGCATTGGCCGGTGCCGCCGCCCATGCGAAGGACAATGCGTGGTACGTAGGCGTTGAAGGCGGCGCGATGCTCGTCGAGGATTCGCACTACAGCATCGACGGCGTGAAGGACGCCCTCAAGGTCAATCAGCATTACGGCTACGATGTCGACGGCATCGTGGGCTATGACTTCGGTCCGGTCCGGATCGAGGGCGAGGCTGGTTACAAGCGCTCGAAGATCGACGATCTCAGCACGGCCAACAACACCTATAACGGTGCTGCCGGCTCGACCAGCGCGCTCAGCTTCATGGTCAACGCCCTGCTCGACTTCGGTGACGAGTCGGGCATCAGCGGCTATGTCGGCGGTGGTGCCGGTGTCGCCCGCGTGAAGGCCGACAACTGGCGCGACTTCAAGGACACGTTCACGGTCCTCGACGACAGCGACACCCGCTTCGCGTGGCAGGCGATCGCCGGCGTTCGCGCCCCGATCACCGACAACATCGACGTGGGCCTGAAGTATCGCTTCTTCAACGTCCGCAACATCAAGATGGTCGGCGTCGATCCCGACGATGCGACCACGGCGGTCAACTACAAGGGCAAGTTCCGGTCGCACAGCATCCTGGGCAGCCTGATCTTCAACTTCGGCGAGCCGGCGGCCCCGCCGCCCCCGCCCCCGCCGCCGCCGCCGCCGCCGCCGCCTCCCCCGCCGCCGCCGCCGCCGCCGGCGCCGGTCAACCCGGGTCCGTTCATCGTGTTCTTCGACTGGAACAAGTCGGACATCACCCCGGAAGCCGCGTCGATCCTCGACAACGCCGCCGCGGCCTACACGCAGACCGGTTCGGCTTCGGTGATGCTCGCGGGCTACACCGACACCTCGGGTACGGCGAAGTACAACATGGGCCTCTCGCAGCGTCGTGCCGACGCCGTGAAGTCCTACCTCGCGGGCAAGGGCGTGCCGGACACGGCCATGCAGACCCAGGCCTTCGGCGAAACGCACCTCCTGGTGCAGACCGCCGACGGTGTGCGCGAGCCGCAGAACCGCCGCGTGGAGATCACCTTCGGTCCGGGTTCGGGCCAGTAAGGCACTCCACCGGGGCCTCTTCGGAGGCTTTGGAGACGAGGGGAGTCGGCTTCGGCCGGCTCCCTTTTTCTTTGTCGGAATTCAGAGCTTTGAAGTGCCGGCCTCAGCCGAGAGGATAGCGTGCGACGGTTTCGTAGATCGCCCCTTCGGCGCCGAGATGGCTCTCGAACAGCTCGAAGTGCCGCACCTCGAAATGATGGGCAACGGGCGGCGCGATGGCGCTCGCCACCTCCGGGCCGGGCGCATCGCTGCGCGAAAAGCGTGCGATGGTGATATGCGGCACGAAGGCGCGATCATCGGGCGCCACGCCGACGCGGCGCAGAGCCAGATCCACGCGATCGTGGAGCGCAGCGACGGCCGCGCGGGGCTGTACGCCGATCCACAGCGTGTCGACGCGTCCCTTGCGATCGAACGTGCCGGCCGGGCCGAGCGATAAAGCGAGCGCTTCGCTCCTGACGGCACCAAGCGCCGCCGCGATATCCTCCGCCTGATGGCGATCGACCTCACCCACAAATCGCAGCGTGCAATGGAGCTGCGCGTCGTCCTGCCAGCGCGCGCCAGTCACGCCGCCCATCAAGCCGGCCAGGAGCGCGCGTGTCACGGCCGGCGGGCGCAGGGCTACGAACAGGCGGTGAAGTGGCATCGGGCGTCTTCCGTTACATTTCGCTCATCCCGGTTTCGCTTGAATCCCGGTTGCGAAGGTCCGATATTGCGCGTGTCGGCGGGCTTCGTCGACGGCAAGGAGAGTTCTTTCGATGGCGAACTGGTCTGATCCCCGGACGACCGCGGTCCCCCGCGCCGCGACAGGTGCGCGCGAGGCGGCCTTCGACGCGGGGCTGCGGTCCTATATGCTGTCCGTCTATAATTATATGGCATCCGGCGTGCTGCTCACCGGCATCGTCGCGATGGCGTTCGCCAACAGCCCCTATATGGGCGTGCTGTTCGATCCGCTCGGCCGACCCAATCTGCTCGGCCTGGTGGTGATGTTCGCGCCGCTCGGCATCGTGCTGGCCATGAGCTTCGGCATCCAGCGCATGCAGGAAAGCACCGTGAAAGCGCTTTATTGGGTGCTGACGGTGGCGATGGGCCTGTCGCTGTCGACCGTGTTCCTGCGCTACACCGGCGCCTCGATCGCGCAGACGTTCTTCGCGACCGCCATCGGCTTCGGCGGTCTCAGCCTCTACGGCTACACCACCAAGCGGGATTTGGCGCCGTTCGGCATCTTCCTGATCATGGCGCTGTTCGGTCTGCTCGCGACGATGCTGATCAACGCGTTCGTGCATAGCCAGGGCATCGCGATGATCATTCCATATGCCGGGGTGCTGCTTTTCGCCGGTCTGACGGCCTTCGACACACAGCGGATCAAGAGCACCTATTTCGCGGTGCGCGGGACCGCTTTCTACGGCAAGTCGGCCGTGATGGGCGCGTTGCAGTTGTACCTCGATTTCGTGAACATGTTCCTGTTCCTGCTGCGCATCATGGGCAACCAGCGCAACTGATCGGGGCAAGAGAGTCTGGTTGGGAAGGCCCGATGGAGCGATCCGCCGGGCCTTTTCATGGGATCAGGCCGCGACCTTGGGCGGCGGCATCGCGCCGTCGATCTCGATCGAGCGGAGGAAGGCGGGCCGCGCCTCCAGCCGCTCGACATAATCGAGGAACGCAGGCCTGCGCTCGATCGTGCCGAAGCGCATGTGGAAGGACAGGGAGGCACCAACGAAGCAGTCCGCCGCCGTGAAGTGACCGGCGGCGATGAAGGCCTTGCCCGCCAGCGCATCCGCGATCGCGCCGACCACGGCGTCGAGCCCTGAATAGCCCACCATCGCCGCGCGGTCGGGCGGGATCGATCGGCCCAGTGCCTTGTCGACGATCGCCGCGTCGAGCGGCCCGGCGGCGAAGAACAGCCAGCGATAATAATCGGCGCGCCCGGCGGTTGGCGGGGCCAGCCCGGCGTCGGGGAAGGCATCGGCGAGATAGGCACAGATCGCCGCGCATTCCGTCACGACCTTGCCCTTGTGGGTGATCGCCGGGACCTTCCCCATCGGGTTGATGGCGAGATAGTCCGGCGCCTTCATGGTCGTGCCGTAATCGAGTGTCTCGGTGCGGTAGGGCTGGCCCACCTCCTCCAGCATCCAGCGCACCAGCCGGGCGCGCGACATCGGGTTGGTGTAGAAGACCAGCTCGTCGGACATGGCGATTCCTCCCTCGATCTGCGGCGCATGCTAGGCCCGTCGCAACGGTCGCCGCAAGCCGAGGCTTGGCGAGCGGGGCGGGCTCTGCGAGTGTCCCGCGCATGACCGAGACGCCGCGCCAGCCCTATCCGCCCATCGAACCGTTCGACTCAGGTTTGCTCCACGTCGGCGACGGGCACCAGATCTATTGGGAGCGTTGCGGGACGCGTGGCGGCATCCCCGCCGTATTTCTCCATGGCGGCCCCGGTGGAGGCTGCGGACCGGCGCACCGACGTTTGTTCGATCCGGCACGCTACGACGTGCTGCTGTTCGATCAGCGCGGCTGCGGGCGATCGAAGCCCCACGCCGGGCTGGAGGCCAACACCACCTGGCACCTCGTCGCCGACATCGATCGGCTGCGCGCGATGTGCGGGCACGAACGATGGCTGGTGTTCGGCGGCAGCTGGGGATCGACGCTGGCGCTCGCTTATGCCGAGACCCATCCCGAGCACGTTTCCGAACTGATTCTGCGCGGCGTCTTCCTGCTGCGGCAGGCGGAGGTGGACTGGTATTATCAGGGTGGCGCCGCCTGGCTGTTTCCGGACAAATGGGAGAGGTTCCTGGCGCCGATACCGGAGGCGGAGCGCGGCGATCTGGTCGCCGCCTACCGCAAGCGCCTCACCGGTGGCGACGAGGCGGCGCGCATCGCCTGCGCGCGGGCGTGGAGCGAATGGGAGGGCGGCACGATCACGCTGCTTTCCGATCCGGCGATGACCGGCGGCTTCACCGAGGACCGCTTCGCGCTGGCCTTCGCGCGGATCGAGAACCATTATTTCACCCACAAGGGCTGGCTGGACGAAGGCCAGCTCCTGCGCGATGTCGACAGGCTCCGTGGGATTCCGGGCACCATCGTCCAGGGGCGCTATGACGCCGCGACGCCGGTACGCAGTGCCTGGGACCTGCACCGCGCCTGGCCGGAGGCGGAATTCCATCTCATCCCCGACGCGGGCCACGCCTATAGCGAGCCGGGCATTCTCGATCGGCTGCTGCGCGCCACCGACGCGCATGCCGACCGGATGGGCTGATGGGCTGCTGCGGCGCAGCCGCGCGTTTCAAGGCCGTGAAGCCCGCGATTCGCCCCGCCGCCGCCTCGGCTGGTTCGAAGCGGTGACGTCCGCGTGCCCTTGACGATCCGCCGGCCGACGCCCAGCAGCGCGGCATGAATGGACCTCCTCCCATCCGCGTCGGTCTGGTCGGCTACGGCTTGGCGGGCGCGATCCTCCATGCCCCGATCATCGAGGCGCTGCCCGACTATCGCATCGCCGCCGTGATGACCTCACGCGCCGAGGCGGGCGATCGGCGCGATGGGCCGGCGGTCGTGCCGGACATCGATGCCCTGCTTGCGGTCGAGGGTATCGATCTTGTCGTGGTGGTGACGCCGAACGAACTGCACGCCGCCCATGCGGAGGTGGCCTTGCGGGCGGGCAAGCATGTCGTGATCGACAAGCCGATGGCGCCGGATGTCGCGGCATGCGACCGGCTGATCGATCTGGCGAGCCGGCGGGGCCGCGTGCTGAGCGTCTATCACAATCGTCGCTGGGACGGCGATTTCCTGGCGCTGCGCCGCGAAGTGGAAGCGATTGGCGCGCCCGCCTTGTTCGCGGCATGCTGGGATCGATTCCGCCCGGAAACGGCCGCCGTATGGCGCAACGAGCCGCGGCCCGGCGCGGGGCTGCTCTGGGATCTCGGCCCGCACATGATCGATCAGGCGATCCAGCTGTTCGGCTGGCCGGACGCAATGACCACCGACATCGCCACCCAGCGCGCGGGAGCCGGGGCCGACGATTATTTCGCGTTGACGCTCCGGCACGGTGCCATGCGCACCACGATATCCGCCTCCACGCTGGTCGCCGCGACACGGCCGCGCATGGCGCTGCACGGCACGAAGGGAAGCTGGTGGACGGAAGGTCTCGATCCGGTCGAGGCGGCGTTGCGGGCGGGGCAGTCGCCGGCCGATCCGGGCTTCGTGCGTGATCTGCCCGCGATACCGGCGTTCCGCGCGCATACGGACGGCGAGCGCATCGCAGCGCCCGTGCTCGGAGGCGATCCCTTCGCCTTCTATCGCCTGCTCTCCGCCGCGATCCGGGGCGAGGGGCCTCCTCCGGTCGATCCGATTGATGCGCGCAACGTCGTGGCGCTGATCGATGCCGCACATCGAGGAGCGCCGCTTCCGCCTCCGCGCTTGCCTGATAACGCTGGACATGGCTAAGGATCGACGGGGAGAGCAGGAGCGGGGACCCGCATTGGCCAGACGACAGACGACACGCCATTCGACCATCACCGACGTCGCGGATGCGGCGGGCGTCTCGATCAAGACCGTCTCGCGCGTGTTCAACGACGAGCCCAACGTCCGCCCGCTGACGCGCGAGCGCGTGCTCAAGGCGGCTACCGACCTCGATTATCATCCCAACGTCGCCGCGCGCAGCCTCGCCGGGCGGCGATCCTTCCTGATCGGGCTCGCCTACGAAAATCCCAGCCCCAACTACGTCGTCGATCTCCAGACCGGCGCGCTGGAGCGCCTGCAGGGCGAGCGCTACCGTCTGCTGGTGCTGCCGTTCGATGACGCGGCGGCGGCGTCCGGCAAGATGCAGGCGATCGCCCGCGCTTCCGGCCTCGACGGCGTCGTCCTCGCACCGCCGCTGTGCGACGATGCCGCGACCGTCGCGGAGATGGAGGCTTGCGGCCTGCCCTATGCGCGCATCGCGCCGACCAGCGGCGGCAGCCACGCGCCCGACGTCGCGATGGACGACCGCGCCGCGACCCGCGCGCTGATCGATCATCTTGTGGGCCTGGGTCATAAGCGCATCGCGATCGTGCGCGGGGACCCGACCCACGCCTCGGCGGCGGCGCGCTACGACGGCTATTGCGCGGGGCTCGAGGCCCACGGTCTCGCCATCGCGCCGGAGCTGGAAGTGCCGGGCGCCTATACTTTCGCGTCCGGCTACGAGGCGGGCAAGACACTGCTGGCGCTGGGCCAACGCCCGACGGCAATCTTCGCGAGCAACGACGACATGGCGGCCGGCGTGATGAACGCGATCCACGAGGCCGGTCTCAAGGTCCCCGGCGACATCTCCGTCGCGGGGTTCGACGACAGCAACATCGCCTCGGTGGTATGGCCGCGCCTCACCACGATCCACCAGCCGATCCGCGACATGGCGCGCGAAGCCACCGGCGCGCTGCTGGCGCTGATCGAGCACGAGGAAACGGTGCCGCATCAGGTGCTGCCCTTCCAGCTGGTCGTGCGCGGATCGACCGGGCCGGCCGCGTGAGCCAAACGCCGCTGGTTGCCGGGATCGAGCTGGGCGGCACCAAATGCGTCTGCGTGCTGGCGAGCGGACCGGACGGGGTGGTCGACGAGGCGCGCATACCCACGACCAGGCCCGACGAGACGCTGCCGGCGATCGAAGCGGTGCTGGACGGTTGGGCGCGCGATCACGGCTTCGCCGCGCTCGGCATCGGCAGCTTCGGGCCGATCGACGTCGATCGCGCATCGCCGAGCTATGGCGCGATCATTACCACGCCCAAGCCGGGCTGGAGCAACGTCGACGTCGCGCAGCGGCTGGAACGGCGCTTCGGCGTGCCGACCGCCTTCGACACGGACGTCGCCGGCGCGGCGCTGGCCGAGGGACGCTGGGGCGGGGCGCAGGGGCTGGACAGCTTCTGCTACATCACTGTGGGCACCGGGGTTGGCGTCGGGGTGATCTCGTCGGGCCAGCCTTCGCGTGGTCTCGGCCATGTCGAGGCCGGGCATCTGCGTGTCGGCCGCGTGGCCGGGGACGACTGGCCGGGTGCCTGCGTCTATCACGGTGACTGCGTCGAGGGCCTGGCCTCGGGCTTCGCGGTGGAGAAGCGCACCGGCCGCCGGGGCGAGATGATCGGCGCGGACGATCCGGTCTGGTCGCTGGTGGCGCATGCGCTGGCTGGCCTGTGCCACAACCTCGTGCTGACCGCTCTGCCGCAGCGCATCCTGATCGGCGGCAGCGTCGCGAACCACCAGCCTCAGGTGATGGGCATGATCCGCAAACGGCTGGTCGAAAGCCTCGCCGGCTACGCGCAGGGCGGGCGGATCGCAGGCGAGATCGAGGCCTATGTGGCATCGCCCGCTCTTGGCGATCAGGCCGGCCCGCTTGGGTCTATCGCGCTCGGGCTGGGGGCGCTCGCCGCCTGATCCTCAGGCCGCTTTCGCGGCGCCTTCCACCCAGGGCGTGTCGGCATGCGCCTTCACCTCGTGCGCGGCGATGGCGTCGTCGAGCTCCATGGTGATGCCGATCTCGTCGAGGCCCTTCAGCAGGCAATCTTTACGGAACGCATCGATCTCGAAGCGGAAGCGATCCTGATAGGGCGTCGTCACCGTCTGCGATTCGAGGTCGATGGTGATCGGATGCTCCTGCGCCACCTCGAGCAGGCGATCGACCTGCTCCTGCGGCAGCACCACCGTCAGGATGCCGTTCTTGAAGGCATTGCCAGAATGGATGTCCGAGAAACTCGGCGCGATCACCGCGCGGATGCCGAGATCGGCCATCGCCCATGCCGCATGCTCGCGCGAGGAACCGCAGCCGTAATTCTCGCCCGCGATCAGGATTGGGGCGCCTTGCCAGCGCTCGTCGTCGAACACGTTGCCGGGCTCGGCGCGTATCGTCTCGAAGGCGCCCCTGCCGAGTCCTTCGCGCGTGACCGTCTTGAGCCAGTGGGCGGGGATGATGATGTCGGTGTCGATGTTGGCGCGGCCGAGCGGATAGGCCTTGCCCTCGATGGTGCCGATGGCGCGCATCAGGCGATCTCCCTCGCGGCGATATCTCTTACGTCGGTGAGCCTGCCGGTGACGGCGGCAGCGGCCGCCATCGCGGGCGAGAGCAGATGGGTGCGCGCGCCCGGCCCCTGGCGGCCGACGAAGTTGCGGTTGGACGTGGAGGCGCAGCGCTCGCCGGCCGGCACCTTGTCAGGGTTCATCGCAAGACACATCGAGCAGCCGGGCTCGCGCCACTCGAAGCCCGCCTCGATGAAGATGCGATCGAGGCCTTCCGCCTCCGCCTGCTTCTTGACGAGGCCCGAGCCGGGGACGACCAGCGCCTGCTTCACGTTACCGGCGACGTGGCGGCCCTTGGCGACGGCGGCGGCGGCGCGCAGGTCCTCGATGCGGCTGTTGGTGCAGCTGCCGATGAAGATGCGGTCGACGCTCACGTCCTGCATCCGCTGGCCCGGGGTGAGGCCCATGTACGCGAGGCTCTTCTCGGCCGCCGCGCGGCGCGACGGATCGGCGAAGCTCGACGGATCGGGGACGGTGCCGGTGATCGGCACGCTGTCGTCCGGACTGGTGCCCCAGGTGACGAGCGGCACGATCGTGGACGCATCGATGGTGACGACCTTGTCGTAGAGCGCGCCCGCATCGGTGGCGAGGCTGCGCCAGTAGGAGACGGCCTTGTCCCAGTCGGCACCCTTCGGCGCGCGGGGCCTATCCCTCAGATAGGAGAAAGTCGCCTCGTCCGGCGCAACCAGACCGGCGCGTGCGCCCGCCTCGATCGACATGTTGCACACGGTCAGCCGCCCCTCGATCGACATCTCACGGAAGACCGAGCCGGTATATTCGGCGACGTAGCCCGCGCCGCCGCCCGCGCCGAGCGCGGCGACGATGGCGAGCGCCACGTCCTTAGGGGTCACGCCCGGGCCGAGCGGGCCATCGACGCGCACCTCCAGCGACTTGGAACGCTTGAGCAGCAGGGTCTGGGTGGCGAGCACATGCTCGACCTCGGACGTGCCGATGCCGAAGGCCAGCGCACCCAGCGCGCCATGGCTGGCGGTGTGGCTGTCGCCGCACACCACCGTGGTGCCCGGCAGCGTGAAGCCCTGCTCCGGCCCGACGACGTGGACGATGCCCTGCTCGGGCGCCAGATCCTCGATATATTCGACGCCGAACTCCGCCGTGTTCTTCACCAGTGCGGCGAGCTGCTGCGCGGACTCCGGATCTTCCACGGGAAGGCGATTGCCCGCCGCATCGACGCGCGCGGTCGTCTGGATATTGTGATCCGCCACCGCGAGCGTGAGATCTGCCCGGCGCACCTTGCGGCCGTTCGCGCGGAGGCCGTCGAAGGCCTGCGGCGACGTCACCTCGTGAACGAGGTGACGGTCGATATAGAGGAGCGCGGTACCGTCGTCGCGCTGCTGGACGACGTGCGCGTCCCAGATCTTCTCGTACAGGGTGCGGGGGGAGGTCGTGGTTGCCATAATGGCCGAGCCTCTAGCGCGCGCCGCATGGCTTGTCGCCTTTTATGTCCTTTGGGCACCGAAAGCGGGAATATTCGTGCGTCGGTTTCCTTGGGGGTCCGACGGCGCTATGGGCTGACGTATACGTAAAGGAGATGGGCATGACCGAAGGTGTGGAGCTGATCGAAACCAAGGGCGTGATCGAGATCCACATCGATCGCCCGGACAAGAAGAACGCCCTCACCGCCGCCATGTACCGCGCGATGACCGCCGCGCTGGCCGAAGCGTCGACCCGTGCCGATGTCGATGCCGTGCTCATCGCCGGCAAGGGCGATGCGTTCTGTGCCGGCAACGACCTCAAGGATTTCCTCTCCGGCCCGGAGGGCGGGCAGGCGGCGTTCGATTTCATCCGTGCGATCGCCCGGTTCGACAAGCCGATCGTGGCGGCGGTGCAGGGGCTGGCGGTGGGCGTCGGCACAACGATGCTGTTTCACTGCGACCTGGTCTATGCAGCGCCGGACGCGCGCTTCGTGATGCCGTTCGTCAATCTGGGCATCGTGCCGGAGGCGGGGTCCAGCCTGCTGGCACCGGCGATCATGGGCTATGCCAAGGCGGCGCAGATGCTGCTGCTCGGCGATCCGCTCGACGCCGAGGGCGCCGACAAGGCGGGCCTCGTCAGCGCGATCGTCCCGGCCGACAGGCTGCTCGATCACGCCCGCGCCAAGGCTGCGGCGCTGGCCGCCAAGCCCCCGCAGGCGCTCGCCTATACACGCAAGCTGATGAAGGGTGACCTCACCGCGCTCGAGGCACGGATCGAGGAGGAGGCGCGGCTGTTCCAGGAAAGCATGCAGTCGGCTGAAGCGCGCGAGGCGTTCACCGCCTTCTTCGAGAAGCGGGCGCCGGTGTTCCGGAAAGCGTAATTTCATTTCACGATTGCGGCGATAATCTCGCTTTTAATTGCGCAACGCGGAGGCTATGGCGGCGCCTCATTCAAGAGGTTCCGCCATGCCTGTCTATCGTTCCCGCACCACCACCCACGGCCGCAACATGGCCGGCGCGCGAGGCCTGTGGCGCGCGACGGGGATGAAGGACGGCGATTTCGGAAAGCCGATCATCGCGGTGGTGAACAGCTTCACCCAGTTCGTGCCGGGTCACGTCCACCTCAAGGATCTCGGCCAGCTGGTGGCGCGCGAGATCGAGGCGGCGGGCGGGGTCGCCAAGGAATTCAACACCATCGCGGTGGATGACGGCATCGCCATGGGCCATGGCGGCATGCTCTATTCGCTGCCCAGCCGCGAGCTGATCGCCGACAGCGTTGAATATATGGTCAACGCACATTGCGCCGACGCGATGGTGTGCATCTCCAACTGCGACAAGATCACGCCCGGCATGCTGATGGCGGCGCTGCGGCTCAACGTGCCGGCCGTGTTCGTCTCGGGCGGACCGATGGAGGCTGGCAAGGTCGTGCTGAAGGGCAAGACGGTCGCGCTCGATCTGGTCGACGCGATGGTCGCCGCCGCAGACGAGGCTTACACCGATGAGGAAGTGAAGACGATCGAGCGTTCGGCCTGCCCGACCTGCGGATCGTGCTCGGGCATGTTCACGGCCAACTCGATGAACTGCCTCACCGAGGCGCTGGGCCTCTCGCTGCCGGGCAACGGATCGACGCTCGCTACCCACGCCGATCGCGAGAAGCTGTTCCGCGAGGCGGGGCACCTGATCGTCGATCTCGCCAAGCGCTGGTATGAGCAGGACGACGCCACCGCCACGCCGCGCGGCATCGCCACCTTCGCGGCGTTCGAGAATGCGATGAGCCTCGACATCGCGATGGGCGGATCGACCAACACCGTGCTCCACTTGCTTGCCGCGGCGCAGGAGGCGGGGGTGGATTTCACCATGGGCGATATCGATCGGCTTTCGCGTCGCGTGCCGTGCCTGAGCAAGGTCGCGCCGGCCAAGAGCGACGTGCACATGGAGGACGTCCACCGGGCCGGCGGCATCATGGCGATCCTCGGCGAGCTGGAGAAGGGTGGCCTGATCGACGCCTCGCAGCCGACCGTTCACGCCGAGACGCTCGGCCACGCGCTCGATCGCTGGGATATCGGCCGGACCGACAGCGAGGATGTCCGCAACTTCTATCGTGCCGCGCCCGGCGGCGTGCCGACGCAGGTGGCGTTCAGCCAGTCGGCGCGGTGGGAGGAACTGGATATCGATCGTGCCGGCGGCGTGATCCGCGATGTCGAGCATGCCTTCTCGAAGGACGGCGGTCTCGCGGTCCTATTCGGCAATCTCGCGCCCGAGGGATGCATCGTGAAGACGGCGGGGGTGGACGATTCGATTCTCACCTTCCGGGGCACCGCGCGCGTTTACGAGAGCCAGGACGCCTCGGTGGCCGGCATCCTCGGGGGCGAGGTGAAGGATGGCGACGTGGTGGTTATCCGCTACGAAGGGCCGAAGGGCGGGCCGGGTATGCAGGAGATGCTCTACCCGACCAGCTATCTGAAATCGAAAGGGTTGGGGAAGGCGTGCGCGCTGATCACCGACGGACGCTTCTCGGGTGGCACGTCGGGCCTGTCGATCGGCCACGTCTCGCCGGAAGCGGCCGAGGGCGGGCTGATCGCTTTGGTCGAGACGGGCGATCCGATCCTGATCGACATTCCGAACCGGTTGATCCGCCTCGATCTGGACGATGCGACGATCGCCGAGCGCCATGCAAAGATGGAGGCGAAGGGCGTCAAGGCGTGGAAGCCGCTCGGCCGCAAGCGTGAGGTATCGCCGGCGCTGAGGGCCTATGCGGCGATGACGACCAACGCGGCCAGGGGCGCGGTGAGGGACGTGAGCCAGGTCGAGCGGGGATAACCGTACTACCGAATAGAAACCGTTCGCACTGAGCCTGTCTAAGTGCGTGCTGCAAGCGCAACGCTTGCCCCACGTCCTTCGACTTCGCTCAGGACGAACGGAGTTCTGCTTTGCGTGGCGATTACGCCAGCCCCAGATCCTTCGGGCCGAAGGCATGCGGCAGCAGCGCCGACAACATATGCCGCTCGATCTTGCGTCCGTCCGCCGACGCGCAGAACACCGGCAGGTCCCGCCCCCCCATCTCGGCCGCCTCGTTCATCACCTGCCGGCAGCGCCCGCACGGGCCGACCACATCGGCGCCGGTCGGCAGACCGTCCGGCCCCATCGCCCCGCCGATCACCGCGACCGCGACGATGTCCGCCAACCGCCCCTGCGCATTGGCGATCGCCAGTGCCACCGTCTCGGCGCAGAGCGACAGGCCGTAGCTGGCATTCTCGAAATTGGTGCCGGTGACGATCGTGCCATCGTTCAACAGCAGCGCCGCGCCCACCGCGAACTTCGAATAGGGCGCGTGGGCGTGCCGAGCCGCCTCGCGCGCCGCCTCGACCAGCACGCTCGCGCCGGCATCTTCGAACGACACCTCAGCCACGGATGTGAAGGACGCAGATCAGCGTGAACAACCGCCGGGCGGTGTCGAAATCGAGCTCGATCTTGCCGTCCAGCCGCTCCCGCAGCAGCTCGGCCGCCTCGTTGTGGAGGCCGCGCCGGGCCATGTCGATCGTCTCGATCTGCTGCGGCGAGTGCTGGCGGACCGCCTGGTAATAACTGTCGCAGATCGCGAAATAGTCTTTGATCGACCGGCGGAAGCGCATCATGCCGAGGCCGATCGTCTCGATATGGCTGTCGTCGGCGCGGTTGATATCGATCGCCAGCCGCCCTTCTTCCACGCGCAGGCCGACCTTGTAGGGGCCTTCATAACCATCCGACGCCGGGCGCAGCGGCCTGAAGTGGTTTTCGTGCAGCAGGTCGAACAGCGCGACCTTGCGCTCCTGCTCGATATCGGCGTTGCGCTTGAGCACGGTGCGCTCGTCGAGCGAGACGTCGATGATGCGCGGATCGGACATAGAGACCCGCACCTATCGGGTCGAAAGCCGCTTGGCGAGCCTCGTCTTTTCCACAGGTCGCTCCACCAAAGTTTATGCGTACCCGTCTTGAGCCGGAGTCCACAAAGGTGGACAATGGCACCCATGGCCGAACCGATCCGCATCATGCCCGCCGTCCCGACGGCGGACGCCCCCGCGCTCCCCCAGAATATCGAGGCGGAGGCCGCGCTGCTGGGCGCGATGATGATCGACAATCGCTTGTGCGAGGACGTTCAGATCAAGCTGCGCGAGGAACATTTCTTCGAGCCGCTACACGGCCGGATCTACGCGCAGATCCTGCGGCTGGTCGATCGCAACATGATTGCCAACCCCGTCACGCTCCGCCCGCTGTTCGAGGGCGATGAGGCGATGAGGGAGCTGGGCGGCCCGGCCTATCTGGCGCAGTTGACCGGCTCCGGCGCGGCGCTGATTGGCGCGCGGGACTTCGCGACGCAGATCTACGATCTCGCGCTGCTGCGGGCGCTCGTCGGCGTCGGGCGCGGCATGGTCGAGAGTGCGATGGACACCTCCGACGAGGTCGATCCCAAGACGCAGATCGAGCAGGCCGAGGTCGCGCTCTACAAGGTGGCGGAGGAGGGCGGCGAGCAGGGATCGACCAAGTCCTTCCTGCAGGCGGCCACGGAGGCCGTGAAGAACGCCGAGCGCGCGCTGAACTCCGGCGGTCATGTCTCCGGCATCACCACCGGCCTCGACAGCCTCAACGCCAAGATGGGCGGCTTGCATCGTTCCGACCTCATCATTCTCGCCGGGCGCCCCGGCATGGGCAAGACCTCGCTCGCCACCAACATCGCCTTCAACGCCGCGCAGCGGATGATGCGCGAGAAGGAGGACGGCATCCCCGAGAACAAGCGGCTCGGCGCCGGCTGCGCCTTCTTCAGCCTCGAAATGTCGGCGGACCAGCTGGCGACGCGTATCCTTGCGGAAAGCTCGGGGATCAGCGGCGAATCGCTGCGCATGGGCAAGATCAGCCAGAACGATTTCCGCAATCTCGCCCGCGCCGCCGCCGAGCTTGAGCAATTGCCGCTCTATATCGACGACACGCCGGGCCTGACGATCGCGGCTTTGCGAACGCGTGCCCGCCGGCTCAAGCGCCAGCGCGGCATCGACCTGATCATCGTCGACTATCTCCAGCTGCTTTCCGGCGGTGGCAGGGGCGGCGAGGCCAACCGCGTGCAGGAAATCTCGGAGATTTCGCGAGGTCTCAAGCAGCTCGCGAAGGAGTTGAGCGTGCCGGTGATCGCGCTCTCGCAGCTATCGCGTCAGGTGGAAGCCCGCGAGAACAAGCGGCCGATCCTGTCCGATCTTCGCGAATCGGGATCGATCGAGCAGGACGCCGATCTCGTGCTGTTCGTGTTTCGCGAGGAATATTACATCAATTTCCAGAAGCCGACGGAGCCGGGGCCCGACACCAGCGAAATGGACCCAGTGAACATCGCCTACCAGGAATGGCAGCGCCTGATGGCCAAGGCGTTCGGCATCGCCGAGGTGGTGGTCGCCAAGTCCCGTCATGGCTCGACGGGTACGGTGCCTTTGAAGTTCGACGCCAAGATTACGCGCTTCTCGGATCTCGCGGATTCGAGCTATGCGGTGCCGGATTACGAATAAACCGGATGGGTCAGGCGACCTTGTCGACCACCTGGGCGGCGATGCCGCCGATGCCGCCATGCGCGTAGATGCTGGCGGCGGTCTTGGCGGCGGTGCGCGCTTCCTTGGCGACGCTGATGCCGCCGTCGAGAAGGTGCCGCAGGCCGTGGACGATGTCCGTCACCGCGCCGCCCGAGGAGGATGTGCTGGTAGAGCTGGTGCCCGAGGTGGCGCTGCTGGTCGACGTGGAAGACGTCGCCGTGGAGGCGATCGCGTCCATGTGCAATTTGGCGAAGAGCTTCTGCAGCTCTTCCGATGCGCTGCTCGTCACGGACTGCGTCGAGAAAGCAGCATGGCTGCTGGTGCCGGTCAGGCTCGAGAGAATGCTTCCGATGCTCATGGCGGTTTTTCTACGCCAGAGCCCTAAAGATTCCGTTGATGTTGCCGTTACCCTTCGCCGGCGTTCAGAAACTCGGCTGATCCGCGTCGTCGGCCGGAGTGTGGATGCCGCATTCCACCTTGTCCCAGCCGCGCCAGCGGCCGGCGCGAGGATCCTCTCCCGGCTGCACGACGCTGGTGCAGGGCGAGCAGCCGATCGACAGGTAGCCCTGCGCCTCCAGCGGGTGGTGCGGCAGCTTGTGAGCGTCGAAATAGGCGTTGAGATCGTCCTTCGACCAGCCGGCCAACGGGTTGAGCTTCAGCTTCGCGCCGCCCGGGTGCTTGGTGTCGAGCTCGAACAGCGGGATCGCCACGCGGGTCGAGGCCTGGAAGCCCTTGCGGCCCGAAATCCACGCATCGAAGGGCGCCAGCGCGCGCTGCAGCGGCTCGATCTTGCGGATCTCGCAGCAACCGTCCGGGTCGTAGGACCAGCGCAGGCCGGTCGCGTCCTTGGCGGCGAGGATTCGCGGATCGGGGCGATAGACGCGCAGATCGGTGAAGCCCAGCCGCTCGGAAAGCTCGTCCCGATAGGCCAAAGTCTCGCCGAACATCTTCTGCGTATTGGTAAAGATCACCGGCACTTCGCGATCGATCTCGGCGATCATGTGCAGCAGCACGGCGGATTCGGCGCCGAAGGAGGAGACAGCGGCGATGCGACCGGCGAGCTCGCCGGTCAGCAGCTCGCGCAGCATGTCCTGCGTCGGCACGCCCGCGAAGCGCGCGTTGAGCGCGTCCACATCGGCCTGCGTAAAGAGCGGGGTGGTGTCGATCATGTCGACTTTACGAACGGGTGCACTAGCCATGGCGAAGTTTCCATGCCGGCGCCCTCCCGTCGGCGGCTTTCTGATAGACGTTGGAATAACGGCCCAGCGCGCGCTCCACCGCGGCCGGGTCGAGCGGCTTGTCGGGCGCGAAGGCATCGAAGCCGCAGCGGCGCATAGGCAGGATCTGATCGACCAGCACGTCGCCCGCCGCGCGCAATTCGCCCGTATAGCCGGCCTCGCGCAGGATGCGGCCGGCGCTGTAGCCCCGCCCGTCGCGGAAGGCGGGGAACGCCACCTCGATCAGCGCGAGGCGGTCGAGGAAGGGCAGCAGCTTGCGCGCATCCTCGTCCGACTCCAGCCGCACGGCGGTGGCGTTGGACTGATCGAGGAAAGCGTCGAGCGTGACCGCCGGCTCCTCGTGCGCGGCATCGTCGCGGTAACGGAGGCCCTCAACCATAGATCGCCTCCTTGAAGGTCTCGAAGCCGACGCGGCGATAGGTGTCGAGGAAGCGCTCGCCCGGCTCGCGCGTGGCGACGTAGCGGTCCAGCGTACGCTCGATCGCGTCGACGATACCGTCCTCGTCGAAACCGGGGCCGGTGATGCGGCCGAGGCTGGCATCTTCCGCGCCCGATCCGCCGAGCAGCAGCTGGTAGTTCTCGGTGCCCTTCCGGTCGACGCCGAGGATGCCGATGTGGCCGGCGTGATGGTGGCCGCAGGCATTGATGCAGCCGCTGATCTTGAGTTTGAGCTCGCCCAGATCGGCCTCGCGGTCGGCGAAGCGCTGCGAGATCTTCTGCGCGACCGGGATCGAACGGGCGTTGGCGAGGCTGCAGTAATCGAGGCCGGGGCAGGCGATCATGTCGCTGATCAGGTCGAGGTTGGCGGTCGCGAGACCCGCCGCATCCAGCTTCTGCCAGAGCGTGTAGAGATCGGCCTTGCGGACATGCGGCAGGACGATGTTCTGCGAGTGCGTGACGCGCAGCTCGTCGAAGCTGTAGGTCTCGGCGAGATCGGCCATCAGGTCGATCTGGTCGGCCGAGGCATCGCCGGGGATGCCGCCGATCGGCTTCAGGCTGATCGTCGCGATCGCGTAGCCCGGCGCCTTGTGCGCGAACACGTTCTGGTCGACCCACAGCTTGAAATCGGGATCGGAGAGGTCGAGCTCGTCCGACAGGCCCTGTTCCCACGCGGGCTGGGCGAAGAAGGCGTTGATCCGTTCGAACTCCTCGGCCGGCGGATCGATGCCCAGTGTCTTGACGTGGAGGAACTCCTCCTCGACCTGGCGGCGATATTCGTCGGCGCCGATTTCATGGACGAGGATCTTGATCCGCGCCTTGTAGATGTTGTCGCGCCGGCCGTAGCGATTGTAGACGCGCAGGCAGGCCTCGAGATAGCTGAGGTAATCCGCCGCCGGCAGGAAGTCGCGGATCAGCGGGGCGACCATCGGGGTGCGGCCCATGCCGCCGCCGACATACACCTTGAATCCGGTCTCGCCTGCCTCGTTCTGCGTCAGCTGCAGGCCGATATCGTGCAGCCGCATCGCCGCGCGATCCTCGTCGGACGCGATGATCGCCACCTTGAACTTGCGCGGCAGGTAGGTGAACTCCGGGTGGAAGGTGCTCCACTGGCGCAGCAGCTCGGCCCAGGGGCGCGGGTCCGCCACCTCGTCCGCCGCGGCGCCGGCGTACTGGTCCGACGTGGTGTTGCGGATGCAGTTGCCACTGGTCTGGATGGCATGCATCTCGACCGTCGCGAGATCGGCGAGGATGTCGCCCGCATCCTTCAGCTCGATCCAGTTGTACTGGATGTTCTGGCGCGTGGTGAAGTGGCCGTAGCCCTTGTCATACTTGCGCGCGATATGGGCGAGCATGTGCATCTGGCGTGAGTCCAGCGTGCCGTAGGGCACCGCGACGCGCAGCATGTAGGCGTGGAGCTGGAGGTAGAGGCCGTTCATCAGCCGGAGCGGCTTGAACTGGTCCTCGGTCAGCTCGCCGGCCATGCGGCGCGCGACCTGATCGCGGAACTCCTCGACGCGGGCATCGACGATCGACTGGTCGTAGGTGTCGTACTTGTACATGTCAGATCACCCAGCTTCCGGCGGCAGTGTCGGCCGGCGCGATGTTGAGGTCGGCGCGGACCGTCGGGCCGCGTGCGCGGATGCGGTCCTTGATGTGGGCGGGGCGGGGGCCTTGCGGGGTCGCCTCCGCGTCGATCACATAGGCGGCGTTGACGCGGCGGGCGGCATCCTCGCGCGCGATCAGCGCGGCGCCATGGTCGCCGACGTCGACGGCTTCCTCGACATGGCGGCTCCAGCCTTCGCCGTCCCACCAGACCACATCGCCGGTCGCGAGGTCGTTCCCCGTAGCGATCTTCACGCCAAACTCTCCGCCTGTTTCGCGAGCGTCCGCAGCCGGTTCTCGGCATCGGACAACAGCACCACCTCGCCCGCGACGATGATCGCCGGGCTCTCGACATTCTCGCGCGCCACCATGTCGCCGAGGTCCGCCAGCAGCGTGCGGATCGCGCGATGGCCCGGCAGCGTCGCCTTCTCGATCACCGCGACAGGCAGGCCCGGATCGACGCCATCGGCCATCAGCTTGTCGGCGATCGCGCCGGCATTGGCGACGCCCATGTAGATGACGAGCGTGCGGCTCTTGCCGGCGAGGCCGGACCAATCCTGCTCGGAGAGGCCCTTGCACTGGCCTGCGACGAAGCTGACCGCGCTCGACCAGTCGCGATGGGTGAGCGGCAGCATCGCCTCGGCCGCGCCGCCCAGCGCCGCCGACACGCCGGGAATCACCTCGACGGGCAGGCCGGCCGCGCGCACCGCCTCGACCTCCTCGCCGCCGCGCCCGAACACGAACGGATCGCCGCCCTTGAGACGCACGACGATAGATCCGGCGCGGACATGCGCGATGATCAGCGCGTTGATCGCCTCCTGCGGCAGCGTGTGCCGCGCGCGCTGCTTGGCGACCGAGATGCGATGGGCATGGGGTGGGGCATGATCCAGCACGGCCGGATCGATCAGCCCGTCGTGCACTACCACGTCGGCGGAGCGCAGCGCCTCGACCGCCTTGAGCGTCAGCAGGCCGGGATCGCCGGGGCCGGCGCCGACCAGGATGACGCGCCCGCGCGCGGAGGGATCGAGCAAGCTTGCCATGATGGCAGCGGAGATGGGCGCACCCGTCCCGCATCGCAACCGAACCTATCTTGGGGCGGGGCTAGAAGAGCTTGGGGCGAGCGGCGGAATGCTCCATTGGCCGCCGGCTTCCAGCACGCGAAAGCGGTCGGGCGCGATCTGCGCCCTGGCCAGCGATTGCGCGAGCAGGGTGGGCGGCAGGTCGATCGGCTCGTCGGTCAGCTCGAACGTCCCCCAATGAACGCCGAGCGCGGTGCCGGCGTGGAGCTGATCGAACGCCGTGACCGCCTCGGTCGGACCGATGTGATTGCCGGTGACCTTGCCGTCCGCATGGATCGCGCCGATCGGCAGGATCGCGAAGCGCACCGGTCCGTGCCGTGCCGCCTCCGTTCCCCAGCGCATGTCCCCCGGCCCGGTATCCCCGGCATAATAGAGGTTGCCGCCGGGCAGGGTGATAGTGAAGCCGGTCCACAGCGTCTTGTTCTTGTCGTCGGTGGAACGCGCGCTCCAGTGATGGGCGCGATCGAACAGTACGTCGATGCCGGGGCGGACATGCACCACGCCGCCCCAGTCGCGTGCCTGCGACGCGATGCCCCAGCTCGCCAGGCGGATGTCGTTGCCGAGACCCGTCACGATCAGCGGATGATCGCGCGCCCACAGATGGCGGAGCAGATGCTCGTCCATATGATCGTAATGATCGTGGCTGAGCAGCACGAGATCGATATGCGGCAGATCGGCATAGCGCACGCCCGGTGCGCGGACGCGAAGCGGGCCGATTCCCTTCACGGGTGAATCCCGATCCGCCCATACCGGATCTGTCAGGACGTTGAGGCTCTGCGTCTGGATCAGCACGGTCGAATGGCCGATCCAGGTGACGAGCATCGTTTCGCCCCCCACCGTGCGCGGCGGGATGCTCGGCGTGATCGGCACGGACGCCGGCCAGGCCCGGTGCCGCTCGATCACCTTGCCTTCGAGCAATTGGGTCAGCGACTTGTTCTCGTCGCCGCCGGTGCCCTGCTCGCCGTCCGGATTGAAGAAGCGGCGGCCGTCGAAATGGTCGCTCCTGGGGCCGTGATAGAAGCTCGGCTTCGCGCAGGTCGCGAGCAGCAGGAGCGCGACCGCGGAAAGATGGATCAGGCGTCGCGTAGGCCGATCCCGATCGAGGCGCGTGCCTGCTCCGCCTCGCCCGAGACGACCGGATAGGCGCAGAGATCGGCGGCATAATAGGCGCCCGGCCGATGGTTGCCGCTCAGGCCCAGCCCGGTCAGCGGGGCGTTGGCGGGCACGCCGTTGGTCGGGCGGTTCCAGTTGACCATGCCGGCGCGGATGTTCGCCCAGAAACGCTCGTACAGCGCCGGCTTGTCGGAGATCAGCGCCGCCGACAGGCCATAGCGGGTGGCGTTGGCCTCCGCGATCGCCGCATCGAAATCGGGCACGCGGATCACCTGCAAGATCGGGCCGAACAGCTCTTCGTCGGCGCGTTTGTCGACCGTCGTGACATCGATCACGCCGGGGGTGAGGAACGGGCGGCCGGGGATCGGGCGCTGCAGGTGGGTGATGGCGCGCCCACCCTTCAGGATCAGGTCCAGCCACTGCTCCTGCAACTGTTCGGCCGCCTCGTTGTCGATGACGGGACCCATGAAAGGGGCGGGGCTCGAATGCGGCTCGGCGATGACCAGCCGCCCGATCAACCGGGCGATCTCGTCGAGCAGCGCCTCATGCTCGCCGTCCCGCACGATCAGGCGGCGCGCCGCCGTGCAGCGCTGGCCGGCCGACATGAAGGCGGACTGGATCACGATGATCGCGGCGGCATGGATCGTCGGCGAGTCCCACACCACGATCGGGTTGTTGCCGCCCATGGCGAGCGACAGCAGCTTTGTCGGCGTCTCGGCAAATTGTCGGTGTAGCGCCAGCCCGACGCGAGACGAGCCGGTGAACAGCAGCCCGTCGATGCCGGGATGCTTCGCCAGCGCCTTGCCCGTCTCCGCGCCGCCCACGATCACGCGCAGCACGCCCTGCGGCACCCCGCCGCCGTGGAAGCATTCGGCGAGCATCCGCGCGGTCGCGGGCGTCTTCTCGGAGGGCTTGAGCACCACCGCATTGCCGGCGATCAGCGCGGGCACGATCAGGTCGTTGGCGATCTGTGCCGGAAAATCGTGCGGCGTGATCACGCCCAGTACGCCGTGCGGCTTGTGGCGCAGCGCGGTGCGGCTGCTCATCTGGCCTTCGAGCTTGCGCGAGGCGGTGCGCTCCGAATAGCCGTTCACCGCGATATCGACGCGGGCGTTCACCGCCTCGATCTCGGCGCGGGCCTCCCAGAGCGGCTTGCCCGTCTCGCGCGCGATCAGGTCGGCGAAGGCGTCGGCGCGGGTACGGATGGTGTTGACGACGCGGCGCAGCGTCTCGATACGGACGGTGAGCGGACGCGCCGCCCATTCCGCCCAAGAGGTGCGCGCAGCCGCGACCTCCTCGTCGACGTCGCCTTCGGGTCCCTCCCAGATCACCGCGCCGGTGGCCGGTTCCGTCGAAATCAACATGATCGCCCGTACATGGCTTGCCGCTGGTGTCACCAACAAGGTTTGCGGGGCGCGGTCAAGCCAAGGCTGCGCCCATCCGCCTGATCGAGGCCACTTTCGTGGTAAACAAAGACCAGTCGTCGGCCTCCGCGATCGGCGCCCAGATCGCCTCGACCTCCTCGATATGCATCGAGCAGGGCTCGGCGTCGGACCAATAGGGATGATCGAGTGCGGTCGCCTGCTCGTAGGATCGGACCGCCTCGGCAAATGCCTGGAAGGCAGCATTGTCATACGCGGCCTGCGACGCGCGCAACCGACCTCCGCGCCAGTCGAAGAAGACGCGGTCGATCGTGACGGTGCCCTGTTGGAGCACACGGACCAGCGCGTCGGCCAGCGCGATATCCTCGCCCTCTCCGCGCGGCTTCACGCCGAGACGTTTCAGCAGCCCGGATACCAGCGCTTCCTCGTAAATGGCGGGGAAGCGATCGAGCGCCACGGCCAGCGGATCGACCCCGGTGATCCGGGACAGGGCGATGGCGAGCTGCGCCACGTCCCAGTGGATCGCCTGTGCCTGCCGGCCGAAGGCGTAGAGGCCCTGTTGGTCGAAATAGGCAGCGGTGAAAGCGTTGTCCCACATCGGCGTGAAGCGCCATGGCCCGTAATCGAAGCTCTCGCCCGTGACGTTGATGTTGTCGCTGTTGAGCACGCCGTGGACGAAGCCCGCGACCATATAGGAGGCGGCCAGCTTCGCCGTGCGTTCGACGACGCGGCCGAAGAGCTGGAGCGCCGGGTTCGCGGCGGGTTCCTCGCCGTACAATTCGGTCAACGCATAGCGAGCCAGCGCCTCAAGCCCGGCATCGTCCTGCAGCGTGGCGAGGCGCTGGAAGCTGCCGATGCGGATGTGGCCGTGCGAGAGGCGCACCAGCACCGAGGAGCGGGTTGGAGAGGGCTCGTCGCCGCGATGAAGGCTCTCGCCCGTCTCGATCAGCGAGAAGCTGCGCGAGGTGTCGGCGCCCAGCGCTTCCAGCATCTCGGTCGCCAGCACCTCGCGCACGCCGCCCTTGAGCGTCAGGCGGCCGTCGCCGAAGCGGCTCCACGGTGTCTGGCCCGATCCCTTGGTGCCGAGGTCCATCAGCCGGCCGCGCGTATCTCGCAGCTGCGCGTAGGTGAAGCCGCGCCCGTCGCCGATATCCGGATTGTACACGCGGAACTGATGGCCGTGATAGCGTAGCGCCAGCGGCTCGGGGAGCGATCTGTCGAAGGGACGGAAACGGCCGAAGCGCTCGCTCCATTCCGCGTCGGTCAACCCCTCCAGCCCTACCTCGGTCGCAGCGCGATCGTTGCGGAAGCGGATGACCGTCTGCGGGAAGTCGGCGGGCGTCACGCGATCGTAGAAGCCGTCGCCGAGAGTGAGGATGCGCGCTTGCGGGGAGAAGTCCATGCCGCGATATGGGGCGCGCTACCGCCGGGAGACAAGCTAAGGTGTCGATACAGCGCTACGAAGACGGCTGGTGGCTGACCACCGACGGCCTGAAGCTGCATTATCGCGACTATACGGGCGGTGCCGATGGCCGCCCGCCGATCCTCTGTATCCCCGGCCTCACCCGCAACGCGCGCGATTTCGAGGGCGTGGCCGAGCGGCTGTCACCCGAATGGCGGGTGATCTGCGTCGATCTGCGCGGGCGTGGCGAGAGCCCGCAATCGCCCGACTCGGCGAGCTATTCGCCGCCCGCTTATGTGTTGGACATCGGTGCACTCTATGTCGCGCTGGGCCTTTCCAGGACGGTGCTGCTCGGCACCTCGCTCGGTGGGCTGATCGCGATGGCGATGGCGCTGACAACGCCCGAGCGGCTGGCCGGCGTGCTGCTCAACGATATCGGCCCGGTGATTGCGGCAGATGGGCTGGCGCGCATCAAGGGCTATGTCGGCAAGAGCGCGAGCTGGCCGACCTGGCTCCACGCCGCGCGCGGGATCGCCGAGGCGGAGCGGGACGTCTTCCCCCGCTACCAGATCGAGGACTGGCTGCGGGTCGCGAAGCGCCGTTGCCGGCTGACCTCGGCGGGGCGTGTCGTGTTCGACTACGACATGCGCATCGGCGAGCCGATCCGCGAGGCGCCCGAGGATGCGCCCGCGCCCGATCTCTGGCCGGCCTTCTCGGCGCTGCGCGGCCGCCCGATCGCGCTGCTCCGAGGGAGCCGCAGCGACCTGCTCAGTCAGGCGGCGGCCGATGAAATGGCGCACCGCCTGACCAGCCTGGAACTGACCATCGTGCCGGAGGTCGGCCACGCGCCGTCACTTGAGGAACCGGAAGCGGTTGGCGCGATCGATCGGCTGCTGGCGCGGGTGAGGGGCAACTGAGCCTCGTCACGCCTGCTCGATTATTTCGCATGGAGAAATATGCCGTCCACATGCGGCGATTGGTCAGCTTTACGTGATCACTGCATTCATCCCCGAGGCACTCCTCCGTTCCTCGATCGGATCGAGACACGATATGAAGCGACTGATCCTCCCGCTCCTGCCGGCCACCGCGGGCATTGTCCGTCCTGCGCAGTTGAACGTCGCTCCCGCGCAGCGCGTCATCGGCGTACCCGTCCCGCCGACCGTCCACTATCGCATGACGACGATCGACGGCGTGAATATGTCCTATCGCGAGGCCGGGCCGGCGGACGCGCTGGATCACCGGCCATTTCGCTCTGGAAGAACAGTTCGACGTAATGGAGCCCTAGATCCACGACTTCCTCGACCGGAAACAGGGGCGGCATTGATCGGCACGCGCGAAAAGGAGAATGACGATGACCCGCCCGCCCTGCCGCCCTTCACGCATGAATCGGCCATGGAGAAGGTGCGCCTTGCCGAAGACGGCTGGAACAGCCGCGATCCCGCCGGGGTCGCTATGGCTTACAGCCCCGACAGCCGCTGGCGGAATCGGGTGGAGTTCTTCACCGGCCGCGATCAGATCGAAGCCTTCCTGACCCGCAAGTGGAACCGGGAAATCGACTACCGGCTGATCAAGGAACTGTGGGCGTTCGCCGGCAATCGCATCGCGGTGCGCTACGCCTACGAATATCACGACGACAGCGGCCAGTGGTTCCGCGCCTACGGCAACGAGAATTGGGAGTTTGACGACGGCGGGCTGATGCGCGTGCGCCACAGCAGCATCAACGAGCATCCGATCCGGCAGGAGGATCGCCGGTTCCACTGGCCGCTCGGTCGGCGTCCGGACGATCATCCGGGGCTGAGTCATTTCGGCTTCTGAATCTCCGGATTCGTATCGAGGAGGATCAGGTGATCTCTCGATGCCTATCCTGCGATGTCGGCGCGGACGTTCTTCATCGATCGGCCGGTAAACATGATCGACGAGGGCATCGACGTCGCCGTGCGCATCGGCCATCAGCCCGATTCCGGTCTCACCGCGATCAAGATCGGTTCGGTGCGGCGGGTGATGTGCGGCGCGCCGTTCCATTTCGCGAAGCATGACGTGCCGACTACGCCGGCGGAGCTCAAGGACCACCGTATCGCCGGCTCGACCGGAGCCTGGGCGTCGTCCGATTGGCGCTTTGGGCAGGATCAGCGCGTGACGATCCATCCCGCGCTCCAGGCCAACACCAACGAGGCCGTGATCGAAGCCGCGATCGCTGGCCGGGGCCTGACGAGGGTGCTGCATTATCAGATCGGTCTGGCGCTGCCGTCAGGCGCTCCCCAGATCGCGCTGGGCGATTATGAGGAGGAGGCGCTGCCGATCCCCATGCTCCATCCGGAAGGAAGCCGCGCGCCTGCCAATGTCCGGGCCTTCGATCTCGCCGTCGCGCGCCTGCGCGGCAACCGGCTGTTAAATTGACCGGGAAAGGTTGACCCTCAAGATCGCTTCGTGTGCCAACAGCTTGATCGGCGTTGATCGCGTCCTTCCATCTGGGTCGCGACGCCATATTGCGGGCTGATTGCTACGCGCTCCGCTCCGGAAAATCTGATCTGGCCGGCTGGACCGGAACTCACGAGAGGGTATGCGGATCGACCGAAGCCGATCGGAATTTCTGCTCGGCGGTCGCGCCTAGGGCCGGCAGCATCAGCGAGAACGGCGCATGCCGTGCTGAACCTTGTGAGATCAAGAGGCTGCCTGCGCATAGGGCGTTCGGGCCAACGCTGCGGGGATTGACCGGATGGCTTTTTCGTAGCGATTGGCCGACTGCCACTGCTATCAGTAATCGAACATCGTATAGGGGACCAGCAGCGTGACGAACGACTCCACGGCAACGACCGCGACCTGGTCTCCCAGACGACGAAATGACAAGATGGCGGAGCGCCTTGCCCGTCATATTGTGAATGACATCATGTCGCGTAGCCTGCCCCCCGGTGCGATGCTTCCGGCGGAATCGGAGATGCTTGCACAATATGACGTGAGCCGTGGCACTCTGCGCGAAGCGTTGCGCCTTCTGGAAGCCCAGGGACTGATCGAAGTGAAGCCCGGCCCGAAAGGGGGGCCGATGATAGCCGAAATGGAGCCGGCCGATTTTGCGAATATGCTTAAGTTTCACCTGTGCGTCCGCAACACGACCTATCGCGAAATCCTTGAAGCCCGATTGGCAATCGAACCGATGATGGCGCGGCTGGCCGCGGAGGCCCAGGATCCGGTCGGGATCGAGAATTTGCGCGCGGTGATCAAGGCGTGTGAAGATTCCGATTTGGACAACGAACAGGAGTGGTTCACGACATCGGATCAGTTTCACCATGCAGTCGCCAGCATGTCCGGCAACACGCTGCTCAATCTGCTCGGCGCCTCTTTGAAGCTCCTCTATCGCGACTGGGCGACGAGGACGATCACGCCGCGGAAAATGCGGGCGAACGTTCTGAAAGTGCATCGCGAGATTGCGGACGCAATATTCCGGGGCGACGGAGCGGAGGCGGGCCGGCTCATGAGCGAGCACATGTCCTATTTTGGCAAACGGACCGGCGATGTGAACGTCGACACCCTGGACATGCAGATCAACTGGAACTGATCCGTAGACGCGAACCCACCGCCGGCAATTCCTTGCAATCATCATCATATATATATAGTCGGACGGGCGGCACGAACATCCGCGTGCCGTCTTGCTTGAGGGGTTCATGTCCGATCGACCGCAGTCTGCAAAAGGTGCGCCCACCCAGTTGAAGGTGCTGGACGTTTCCACCCACTGGTCGGGGTCGATGGCAAGCCGGCATCTCGCGCATCTGGGTGCGGATGTGGTGAAACTGGAAAATCCGAAGATAGGCGACGGCAACCGCGCGCTGGCGCCGTTGATCGCGAACGAAGGCATGTCGCACCTCGTTCTCAATGCGGGGAAGCGCAGCGTCGCGATCGATCGCCGATCCGATCAATGGGATGATGTGCTGCGGCGCGCGGTGGAATGGGCCGATATCTTCATCGTGGGGTCGCAGCCCGGCATCGCGAAGAGACGGTCGCTCGACTTCGAGGCGATCGCTGCACTGAATCCCCGTATCGTTTACTGCAACATATCGGGATATGGCGAGCTTGGGCCGTGGGCGGATTATCCTCTCCACGGATTGAACGGCGACGCCGCCGCCGGCCTGGTCGATGTCGCGATCGCCGATGGCTTGCCCCAGGCTGCCGAGACCTACCGATCCGTCGGCACCAGCCTTGCCGGCCTCCATGCCGCACTGGGCATTCTCGAGGCGGTGCGCCGGAGGGACCAGGGCGGCGGTGCGCAGCGCGTATCCGCTTCCGTTTGGGAATCCTCGATGTTCTGGCAGTGGCGGGACGTGACGACGCGCCTGAACGACGGCGTCTCGGCGCCCGCTTATGCCGATCTCGGCTCGCGCTATGCGATGTACCAGACGGCGGACGATCGGGTCATCCTCGTCTGTCCGATCGAACGGAAATTCTGGGAGCCCTTCTGCGATCTGCTGGACCTGCCGACGGACTGGAAGGTGGCGGGCGACTGGAGCGCGAGCGGCATGGACTGGGGCAAGGGCCGCATCGACGAACGGCGGCTCATCGCCGAACGCATGCGCAGCAAGCCGATGTCGGAATGGATCGCCGCGTTCGACGGCGCCGGTATTCCCTTCTCGCCGCTCTACGCGGTGGAGGAGGCGGCGCGAACGCCGCAGGCCGGGATGCTGTCGGTGATGGCACGGATGCGTCTGGGCGATCGCACGATCAGCGTGCCCAACGTTCCGATCCATATCGGCGATCTGGCCGGGCAGGATCCACGGGGCCGGGACGAGATCGGGGCAGCTCCACGGCTGGGAGAGCACACTGCCGAGTTTCTTCGCGAAATTGGATTGCCGGGCTGAACAAGCGACGGGCGAAACATCAGGAGCGCAGAACGAGATGGCCGAGTTTGCGAAGGACGATCCGGCGTGGGCCGACGACGCCTGTTTCGACGGTGCCTACACCGCGAAGCGTTGTTCGGTGAGCGGGATCGATCTCTATTATACGGACTGGAATCCGGGCGCCGCCAACGTTGCGATCCTGCTCCACGGCTTCAACGTCCAATCGCACACGTGGGATCCGGTCGCATCCGCGTTGTCGCGCACGATGCGGGTCATCTGCCCCGATCTCAGAGGTCACGGGCGGAGCGGCTGGAGTCGCGATGGCTATTGGAGCGCGCAGTTCGCCACCGATTGCGCCGGCATTCTCCAGGCGGAGGGCATTCGGGAGTGCCATATCGTGGGTCACTCGCTGGGCGTCCGGGTCGCGATCGCGCTGGCCGGGCTCCGGCCTGATCTGGCGCGCAGCTTACTGCTCTCGGACGGCGGCCCGGAGCTCGCGAACGGCGGGGTCGCGCAGAGCGTCAGGCTGGCAAGGGAACGTGCCGAGCGGACGGGCTTCAATGACCCCGGCGAGGCCCTTGCGCTCTACGAGGACATGCACCCCGAATGGCGGCCGATATTCCGGGCCCTGCATGTCCGCCATCAGCTCCGGCCAAATTGGGTGGGCAAGCTGGTCGAGCGTGCGGACCCGGAGCTCGCCTGGATCACACGGTCGGCGGGCCGTCGCGACAATGCGATGCTCTGGGCGCTGAGCGGGCAGATCAAGGCGCCCGTGAAGCTGCTATGGTCGAAACCGGCGGGCTTCCTCAACGACGAGCTGATCGCCAAATATCGGGCATATATGCCGTCGCTCGAAGACGTGCCGTTGGAGTGCGGCCATTACATTCCGCGGGAATGGCCCGAGGAATTCTGCAACCAGGCGATGCGCTTCTGGGCCAGGCAACCCGATCCGACCTGACGCCGGATCCATTCCTAGCCGGCCCGGTAATCGCGCCGGACGAAGGTCGCGCCGACAAAGGCGGACGCCGAGCCGAGCAGGCAGCCGAGCAGCGCCACGGCTAGCGAATAGCGGATCGCCTGTGAACCGTAGCCTGCGCTCAGGCGGTCATTGAGGACGCCCACGAGGAACGGTCCGACCGCCCCGCCAACGGCTTGGACGAGGGTCAGCGTCGAGGCTGCGAGCGCGCGCGCGCGGCTGTCGACGAGTCCCACCACCAGCGTCACCGTCGGCGGTGCCCAAAAGCCCTGGAAGAACATGAAGAAGCCCAAGAACAGGACGGAACCGGAAGCGGTGCCCCAGAAGAGGCTCGCCATGCCGAACGGAAAGGCCGCGAGGAGGCCCAGCGCGGAGACCCAGCTCAGCCACCGGACATCGCGCGCGCTGAGCCAGTCGGTCACGAAGCCCGAACTGATGTTGCCGCACAGCAGCCCGGCCATGATCGCCACGCCCATTTTCAGCCCCACCTCGGCATGGGACATCTGGTGGACGCGGATCAGGAAGGTCGGCATCCAGCCGAGCACCGAGAATACGCCGATGGAGGCGAGTACCGTCAACGCGAGCAGGGCACGATAGCTCGGCAACGCCCACAAGGCCTTGAACGTCCGCAGCAGCCCGTGACCCGCCTCACGGGCCACGCCGCCGGTGCGCAGAGGCTCGCGGATGGTCAGGAGGATCAGCAGCGAGATGAGCAGGCCGGGCAGGCTCACGACCAGAAACACCTGGCGCCAGCCAAGCGCTCGCGTCAGGATGCCGCCGAGGAAGACGCCGAAGGCGAGCCCGGCCGCGTTGCCGGCGCTGATCAGTCCGTAGACTCGCGTGCGGCGGCGAGGCGAGATGATATCCGCCACGATAGAGGAGGATGCCGGCGCGCTCCCGGACTCGCCGACCGACACGAGCGCGCGCGCGACAGCCAATTGGGCGAACGACTGCACGAAGCCGCAGAGCGCGGTCGCCAGGCTCCAAAAGGCGATGCAGGCGCCGATCATGTTGCGCCGGTTGCCGTTGTCGGAAAGCCGGGCAAGAGGGATGCCCGCCAAGGCGTAGAAACCGGAAAAGAAGATTCCGGTCAGGATGCCCATCTGGGTGTCGCTGATCCGCAGATCCTTCTCGATCGGCACGACGAGGATGGCGAGGACCTGCCGGTCGACGTAGCTGATGAACGCGACCAGCATCAGCATCAGCACGGTGTAGCGGACCCGCCACGGGCTGGATTCCGGCATTGCTGCGGCCGGAGATGTAACGGGCTCGTGCTCCAACGCGTTTTCCTTCGGCATCATTCGCATCCCGCCACGCTTCCGAAGCGTTTTCGCGCCAATTCGGCCGCCGGCAACGCCATCCCGAGTTCGGCGCCCAGGGCGAGCGCCGCCTGAAGATCCTTGTCGGCATAGGCGGCGGTGCGCGCATCGCGCCCGGCGTCTCCGTCGGTCAACCCCGTGCCCTTTTCAACCAGAGCCATATGAGGGCGCACCCATCGATCACTGGCCGTCACCACCTGGACGAACTTGTCGAGCGGCACTCCGGCGGCGAGCGCGAGCCGGGTGCCTTCCCAGGCGACCATCCAGTCGGTGTAGATGATCAGATTGCGTGCGAGCTTCGCCCGCATCCCGTTGCCGAGGCCGCCGCAATGGACCACGGGGTCCGAAAAGCCCGCGATCACGTCGCGCACGCGCTCGAAAGCCTCGTCCGAGCCGCCGACCATGGATGTGATCGACGCTTCGCGAAGTGCCTGCCGTCCCCCGCTGACACCGCAATCGACCAGGGCGGTCCCCTTCGCCGCCGCCGCGTCGGCCGCCCAGAGGATCGTTTCCACCGAAACCGTGCTCAGGATCGCGATCGCCTTGGGCGGGTTCGCACTGGTCAGCACGCCTCCCGGCCCGGTCAGCACGTCACGCGTCTGGCCATCGTTCATCACCGCGATCAGGGCGACGTCCACGCCGTCCGCAGCCTGCGCGGGTGACGGCCGGCCCTGCACCACGCCTTCCACCGCTCGCAGCGCTTCCCCGTTCACGTCGAACCCCGCCAGGGCGAAGCCCCCATGGCGTCCAAGCGCGCCCGCAACGCCGGAACCGATTTCGCCCAGACCGATGATCGCTACGCTTTTCATTCCGATCGCCCCAAGGATGACCGCCTGCGGACCAGCACCGTACGGCGGGCCGACGCGATCGTTTCTCCGCGCTGATTGATGCCTTCGTGAAAGAATTCAATCTCGCCCACGCTCTCGTCTTGAGGGCGGGGGCGGGCGGCGTTCACCGTCGTTCTCGAATAGAGCGTGTCCTGGGCGAAGGTCGGCTTCGGAAAGTCGATCTCGTCCAATCCCAGCACGTCGAGCAGCGTGCCGTGGGTCAGGGCGGCGCTGGACTGGCCGATCACGATGCTCAGCGTGTACATGCTGTTGAACAGCGGCTTTCCATAGAGGCCATTGCGCTCCGCGAAATCGATATTGCTGTGCAACGGCTGCGTGTTCAGCGTCATGCACGAATACCAGATATTGTCGAATTGGGTGACGGAGCGCCCGCCGTCATGGTCGTAACGCCTGCCGACCTCGAAATCCTCGAACATCAAGCCCGGCATCGTCTGTCCTCCCGATATGCTCTAGCGGTTCGCGGCATCGTTCAGGCCTTCACCGACTTGTAGGCGCGGGTCACCATCATGCCCCGCCGGGTGCATCGCGCCACGATCTCGTCGCGCTGGTTGAGGCCATCGTGCAGGAAATCGACGATGCCGCGATCCGGTTTGGTCGAGCTGGCCCGCTTGCCGAGGATCGTCGTGACGCCGCGCAGCGTGTCGCCGGGGAACACGGGATGGGGAAAGGACACGCCTCCCATGCTGAGATTGCCCAGCGTCGTGCCGAGCGTCAATTCGGTGACCTGCACTCCCATGATCAGCGACAATACGTAGAGCGGGTGTATCTGCACACGGCCGTGAGGGGAATTCTTCGCCGCCCAGGCCTCGCTCAGATAGCGCGGTTCGGTATCCATGCACATGCAGGCATATTGGATCGAATCCGCGAGCGTCACCGTCCGCTCGGCCTCGTGCGGATAGACCGCGCCCTCCTCGAAATCCTCGAAATACAGCCCTGCCATATCGCAATCTCCGTTGCCCGTGGCCTAATAGGACTTGGGGAGCCCCAGCACCCGCTCTGCAATGTGCGAAAGGATAAGTGGGCCCGTGATCGGCGTGATCCGCAGGACCTGGACCTCGCGCAAATAGCGCTCGACGTGATATTCCTGGGCGTAACCCATGCCGCCATGGGTGAGGATCGCCTGCTCGCACGCCTCGAAACCGGCTTCCGCAGCCAGCCATTTGGCAGCGTTGGCCTCGATGCCCGCGGGCTTGCCCGAATCGTAGAGCGATGCGGCCTTGTAGGCCATCAGATTGGCCGCCTCGAGCTTGCACCAGTTGGCGGCGAGCGGGTGTTGCACCGCCTGGTTCATGCCGATCGGCCGATTGAAGACGATTCGCTCCTGGGCATAGGCGGAAGCCCGGCGCAGGGCGGCGCGACCCATTCCCACGCATTCGACCGCGACCAGCAGCCGCTCTGGATTGAGGCTGTCGAAGAGATGATAGAGACCCTTGCCCTCCTCGCCGATCAGGTCTTCCTTGGGAACGGGCATGCCGTCAAAAAAGACCGAGTTTGAATCGACCGCATGGCGGCCCATCTTCGCGATGGGCCGGATCTCCGCGAAGTCACGGTTCAGGTCGGTGTAGAACAGGCTCAGCCCGTCGATGGGGCGCTTGCACTGCTCGATCGGGGTGGTGCGGACGAGCAGCATCACCTTGTTCGCGATCTGCGCCGTCGACATCCAGATCTTCTGGCCGGAAACGATATATTTGCCGCGCTGCGGGTCCCATTCCGCGCGCACCTTGTTGTGCGTGGTGTCCACCCCCGCATCGGGCTCGGTCACGCCGAAGGCCGACCGGTCCTCGAGCGTCATCAGCCGGGGAATCCAGCGCTGCCGCTGTTCGGGCGTACCGTATTTGAGGATCGAGCCGGGCACGAAGACGTTGACGTGGATGGAGGTGCAGCCGGCGAGGCAGGCGCCCGATTCCGCGATGGTCTGCATCATGATCGCCGCTTCGGTCATGCCAAGGCCGGAGCCGCCATATTCCTCGGGCACCACGATGCCCAGGAATCCCGCATCGGCGAAGGCGCGCGCGAAATCGTGTGGGAATTCGTGCTTGTTATCCTTCTCGAGCCAATATTCGTCAGGAAACCGATCGCAGATGCGCTGCACCGCGTCGCGCACGGCGAGTTGCGATTCATTGAATTCGAAATCCATGGACGTTCCTCAAAGACGGATGTTTGAACCGGCCGATGGATTAGATGACGCCATTGGCCCTGAGCGCGGAAATCTGTTCGGCGGTGAAGCCGAGTGTCGCACGATAGACTTCGTCATTGTCCGATCCGAGCGGACGGCTCAGATGACGCACTTCACCCGGCGTCTCGGAGAATTTGGGTACCACGCCCGGCACGCGAGCGTTGCCCAGCGTCGGATCCTCCACATCGATGATGTTGCCGCGCGCGAGGACGTGCGGATCCTGGAAGATCTGGGCGATATCGAACAGCTCGATGGCAACGACGTCGCCCCGCTCGAAGATGCCCAGTACGTCGTCCGCCTCGCGCGCGCCGATCCAATCCGCGATGATCGCTTCCAGCGCGTCGGCATTGCGGAAACGCTCCGCATTCGTGTTGAAGCGAGGATCGTTGGCAAGCCCCTCGCCCCCGACCGCGATGAGAAGCCGCTGCGCCGTTTTTTCCGAGGAGACGGCGATGGCGATCCATCGTCCGTCGCTGGTCTCGAACGCTCCGCGCGGCGCGGCGCCCGGCAGGCGGTTGCCCATGCGTTGGGGAATGCGGCCCAACTGATCGAAGCTGAGAACCTGATCCTCCAGAATGCGGAACAGCGGCTCGTACAGGCTGATGTCGATCATCTGCCCCCGGCCGTTCCCGTGATCGCGATTGTAGATCGCGAACATCACCGCGAAGGCTCCGAACAGGCCGGTGATGTTGTCCGCCAGCGGCAACGAGGCGAGCGCCGGCGCACCATTGGCGGGGCCGGTGCGCATCGCCAGGCCCGACAAGCCCTCCGCGACCGTGCCGAAGCCGGGCCTGTTGGAATACGGGCCGTCCTGGCCGAAGCCGCTGATCCGCAGGAGAACCAGCTTGGGGTTGGCGGCTTTCAGCTTGTCCCAGCCCAGTCCCCATTTCTCCAAAGTGCCGGGCCGGAAATTCTCGATCAGGATATCGGCGTCTTTCACCAGACGCAGCAGGATCTCCGCTCCTTCCGGTTTGCCGAGGTTGAGCGAGAGGGCCGTCTTGTTGCGCCCAGACACCCGATGCCAGAGCGAGATCCCGTCCTTCAGGGGATTGAGCGTGCGCGCAGGATCTCCGGCGCGAGGATCCTCGATCTTGAGCACATCGGCCCCGTGATCGGCCAGCATCGAACTGGCCATACCGCCCGCCACGATTGTCGAGATATCGACAACCTTCAGCCCGGCGAGGGCGCCCGCGTTCATCGGGCGACCTCCGCCTGGAGTATGACGGAATCGGACAGCAGCCGATCGATCTCGTCGTTGCCGAACGCCGCCTCCGTCAGGATTTCCCTGCTATGCTCGCCGAGCAGGGGCGCATGCCGATCGAGCCGACCCGGCGTCCCGTGCAGTACGGCGGGGGGGGTGATCTGGGGGGTCGCACCCAGCAAGGGATGGTCGAGCTGCTGGATCACGCCGGCCTGCTGGATATGCGGGTGATCGAGGATCTCGCTGAACGTATAGACGGGGCTGAACAGCACCTGCCTCTCGCGGAAACGCCGCTCCCAATAAGCGGTGGGATGCTGGATGAAACGGGCCTGCAGGATTTCCGACAGTTCGCGATGCGCCTCAAGCCGATCGGAATTGGTGGCGAATTCCGGCCGTTCGCCGAGCTCCGGCATCTCGACCGCCTCGCAGAAGCGCGGCCACATGACGTTGCCGCCGTTCCACACGCCGGCGACGACGAAGCCGTCCGATGTCCGCCACACCTGGTAGGGCATCACCACCGAGTGCGCGCCGCCGTTGCGCCGGGGCTCCTGTCCCGTCGCCCAATGGGTCGCGAGGCGGGTGGTCAGCGAGGTGAGCATCGCGTGCAGCATCGATATCTCGATGAGCTGGCCCTCTCCCGTCTTGGCGCGCGCGAGCAGGCCGAGCGTGACCGCCTGCACCCCGATCATGGCGGCCGTGAAATCCGCCATCGGAACGCCGACGAGCACGGGTCCGCCATCCTCTTCGCCCGTCACCGACATGATGCCGGACATCGCCTGCACCACCGGATCGGTACCGGGGAATGGCTCCAGCGGCCCGCGCCCGAACGCGGAGATCGATACGTAGATCAAGCCGGGGTTGATCTGTCTCATGGCTTCGTAGCCGATGCCGATCTTGTCGGCGACGCCGGGCTTGTAGTTCTCGACGAGCACATCGGCGGTTTCGACCAGCTTGCGGATGATCTCGATACCGCGCGGGCTGCGCATGTCGATCGCCAGGCTGCGCTTGCCGCGATTCCACATCAGATACGGCGCGCTGACCTTGCCCTGGACCAATTCCCCGGTCGTCCTGCTCGCATCGCCATCCGGAAGCCCTTCGATCTTGATCACGTCGGCGCCGTAATCCGCCATGAAGACCGTCGCGTAGGGCCCGGACATGTGGCGGGTGAAATCGAGAATCCTTACTCCATCCAGCGGCGCTATCACCCTGCTCACTCCTCATACCATCGTTTTCTCGAGCAGTGCGGGGCTCCCGATCGACCCTTGCGCACCCCCCTATTTCGTTATAACCATAATACTGAATATGAGGTTGTCAACCGAGGTCGGTCGATCATCGACGCGGCGCCGCCCATCGGCCTGCTGGCGATGAATGATCTGAAATATCAAATATGTGAGTGAGGTAATGGTCAGGATATGCTTCTCGGAGACCGTCCTCCCGGCCGCGTTCGGGAATCTGGTTCCCGATATCATCGCGAACGTTCCGGGACCTCTCGTGCGTGGCTTGCCATGCTCATGCTGATGACGCGTGGATCGAGCTCCTGCCTGCCGAGACGCCGGACGAAGACGACATGTCGGAAGAATCAACGCCCAGCGGCAGGCCGTGCTGCCAGATCCGCATCGCGGACACGCGGGGCGGTTTGCGCGTCCATATTCCCGCAATGCAGCGCTAAAACGGCCCAAGCGCACTGAAAGAAAGGTCTCCCAGATGGAATCCCAGTCCGGCGAATGCCCGTTTAGGGTCGAAGATTTTTCCTTCCCGTCTCCCGAGGTGACGAAGGATCCCTTCCCCTTCTACAAGGCGTTGCGATCCCAAAGTCCGGTCTTCCGCAACCCGGAAACGGGAGACTTTCTGGTCTCCCGCCGCAAGGACATCGATTTCGTCCTGAAGAATCCCGAGATATTCTCGAACCGGAACTACCTGGCCGATCCGCGGATGGCCGGCGAGAGCCGGCGCTATCTCGATACGCCGCCGCCCATTCCCGGCGATGCGATCCAGACCGTGTTCAGCCTTACCATGTCCGACCCCCCGGAACATGGCATCAAGCGCCGGGCGCTGCGGAGCCTGGTGAATCCCCGCTATGTTCGGAACTGCGAGGAAACGCTGGAGCGCATCGCCAACGAACTGATCGATGTGTTCATCGATCGCGGAGAGGTCGAACTGCGCAAGGAGTTTGCCGATCCCCTGGCCCTGCTGACGATCTGCGAACTGGCGGGCTTCCCGCCCGAGGATCGGGCGACGTTCCTGAGTTGGAATCGGATCGGCACCGGTCACGGCCGACGCTTCCTCACCGAGGAGCAATTGCAGGCTCAGGACAAGGATATTCCCGCCCGCGACGCCTATTGCGAGGCGATCATCAAGGATCGGCTGGACAATCCGAGGGACGACTTCCTCACCGAAGTCGTCCATGCGCAGGTGGCGCGCGACGGCGCGCTCAATCTGCCCTATCTGACCGCCGAGATCGGGCTCATCCTCACCGCCGGCAACGAGACGACGTCGCGCCTGATCGCGAATGTCATGCGGCTTCTCATCGAGCATCCGGATCAGCTTGCTCTGCTGCTGGCGGACCGCGCGCTGATTCCGGGGGCCGTGGACGAGGCGCTTCGTTTCGAATCCCCGACGCAATGGACCTCGCGGTTGGCTTTGGAGGATACCGAGATCGATGGCATGCCGATCCCCAAGGGATCCTATGTGCTCATGCTCTTCGGTTCGGCGAATCGCGACGAGAGCTGGGGTGATCCGGACGTGTTCAGGGTCGATCGGAAGCGCGGGCCGGATCTCATGGCCTTCGGCGGCGGTATCCATCGCTGTCTCGGCTTCCCGATCGCGCTCGCCGAAGGGCGGATCGCGCTTTCGGTGCTGCTGGACCGGTTGAAGAATCCGCGTTTCGCATCCGGACATGAAGCCGACCGGGAAAATATCGACAATTTCCAGAAGCGCGTGCCCAAGGAATTGCACATCGAGTTCGATCGATGAGCGAGCCAGCTGATCCGGCCCCGGTCGGCGCGGAGATCCAGATCGCGGTCCACGACGCCCTCGCGCGCTATGCTTTCGCCTACGACATGGACCAGCTTCATTTGCTCGAAGCCTGCTTTGCCGAGAATGCCGAGGTCTGGTTCTCGACGGGACAGCTAACCGGCCGGGACGCGGTGCTGGCGGAACTGTGCCGACGCCGATCGGGCTATCGTCCCCGCGAGGAGACACCCTGGCATATCATCACCAACATTTTCGTGCGGAGGGAGCAGCAGTCGGGCGAACTGCTGGCGACGTCCTATTTCTCATTCGGCGTTCATCGCCCCGGGCAGTCGATGGCTGTCACTAAATACGGGCGATATGACGACGTGTTCGTATTCGAGCAGGATCGCTGGCGCATAGCGAGGCGCCGGATCGTTCCGCTCGGACAATGATGCACTGCCCCTGGCCATCGTAGTTCGCCATTCGGTTTCCGCGAACGCGCCATAACCGCGCACATTTCTCGATCGGTGAAGGTTTCCGAAGCGAGGGCTTCAAATCATATGGACAGAGCCGACAGAATCAGTATATCTATAATAATAAATATAACGATGTTGATGGGGAGGCGCGAATGAAGACGGTTCGGATGCTTGATGTCGTTCGGCGGCAGAGGCGGATCACGCTGGAGAGCGGGGCTGCAGGCCTCGCATTGTTGGCCCTAGGCCAGCCTGCGCATGCCCAGAGCGTCGATGCCGCGGCGGCTCCGCCTGCTGCCGATCAAGCGGCGCCATCGGCCGGAACCGCAGGCAATGGTGACAGCATCGTCGTGACGGCCCGCCGCAAGAGCGAGCGCCTCGAACGCGTGCCGGTATCGGTATCGGCCTTCGGCTCGTCGGAGCTGGCGGTGCGCGGCGTGACGCAGCAACAGGACCTTCAGAAGGCCGTTCCCGGCCTGGTTCTGCGCGGTACCCAGAACGCCAACCAGCTGAGCTATTCGTTGCGCGCGCAAAGCATCGATGCCTTTTCCGGCTCGCATGCCGCGGTGCTGACCTATACGAACGACGTCCAGATCACGGACCAGACCGCCAGCTCGTTGTACGACTTGGAATCCGTGCAGGTGCTGAAGGGACCGCAGGGCACGCTGTTCGGCCGCAACGTCACCGGCGGCGCCGTGCTCTACAATACGGCGAAGCCAACCAACGATTTCGGTGGATCGCTGACCTTCAAGCTGGGAGATTACAGCCTTCGCGAGTTTCTGGGGTCGGTCAATGTCCCAATCGTGCAGGACAAGGTCCTGCTGCGCGTGGCCGGCGATATCGTTTCTCGTGACGGCTTCCAGCACAACAGCGTGGATGGCCTCGACTATGGGTCGCAACGTCGCCAGTCCGGACGGGTGAGTCTGACGCTCCAGCCGGTCGACGGCCTCAAGAACCTGACTGTCTTTGAATATGACCGCAGTCGGGGCACCAACGTCAACCCGATCGCCTGGTCGGCTTATGCGTGCGGTTCGCCGCCCCGCAACGGCGTAGTGCTCAAGACGTCGGCGGCATGCTTCTTCGGCCCGAGCCTCGATGCCACCATCAAGCAGCCCGGCGCCTGGGATCGCTATCTGGCGACCCATCCCAATGCGCCGGCGGGCGGTCTCATCGCCTTCATCGAGCAGCAGCGCTCGCACGATCCCTGGCACATCAGCATCGACGCGCCGAACTTCCACATCGGCAGCTCCTATTTCGTCACGAATACGACGAGCTACGATCTGACCGGTGACCTGCAGATCAAGAACATTTTTGGTGCGGCAAAGTCCCATAGCCACGACGCGCAGGATAAGGACGGATCTCCCTACGGAATCCAGGAGCAGAGCAACGGCCGCGGATCGATCGGCAACAAGATCTTCACCGATCAGCTTTCGGACGAGTTGCAGTTGCTGGGCAAGGCGTTCGATCGCAAATTGGATTTCGTGATCGGAGCCTATTACGGCTACGAAAGGGACGACAATTATCAGGACTCGGAATCGTTCGATCTGGTCCCGGTACGGCCCGCGCCGGCGGTAGGCGATACCGACTACCGGACCGGTTCCTGGACCCAGGCGATCTACGCGCAGGGCACCTACAATCTCGCTTCGCTGACCGGGGTGCAGGGGCTGAGCTTCACCGGCGGCTTCCGCTACAGCTGGGATCAGGAGCATATCAGACCCTTCCCGCTGTCCCGCTATGCGTCGGGTGCACCGGAGGGAGCGCATTTCGCCGCGCCGAGCTGGCAGGTCGGCCTCGAATATCAGGCCAATCCCAATCTGCTGCTCTACGTCGAGAGCCGGGGAAGCTGGCGCGCCGGCGGGTTCAATGGATCCTCCCCGCCGGTGCCGGTCACCGCTGCCAGCGGCGGCAATCTTTTCCTTTCGGAAAAGACCCACGACGTCGAGGTCGGCGCGAAGTTCAACGGCCGTCTCCTCGGCCTCCAGAGCCGCGTGACGCTCGCGCTCTACAACCAGTGGATCAGCAATGTTCAGCGCTCGATCTATCTGGTCCTGCCGAGCGGCCTCTCGGCCATCACCACGAACATTCCCGAGGCGGAGGTGCGCGGCATCGAAATGGATGCCGAGACGAATCTCGCCCGGTGGTTCCAGGTGGGCGTCACGCTCGCCGTGACGGATGCGAGATATACTTCGCCCAGCGTCGCCCTGTTCGGCCAGACGTTTACCGCCGGAACCTACGCCGATACGCCGAAGGTTTCGGGAAGCCTCTATGGGCAGTTCAGTGCGCCGTTGCCCAACAATCTCGGCGACTTCACCCTGCGGGGCAGCGTCTATGCGCAAGATGGGCAGTATTTCTCCAACTTCGCCGACACTACCAACCCCGATGCCAAGTTGCCGCACTACAAGCTCGTCGATTTCCGGGCCGACATCCACAACATCGGTGGAACGGGCCTGAGCCTGGCCGGCTTCGTCAAGAACGCGTTCAACAAGCCCTATTACATCGGCGGCACGCCGCTCGGCGCGGCGCTTGGCCTGAACGTCGCGCTTCCCGGCGAGCCCCGGACCTTCGGTATGGAACTGGGTTACAAATTCTGACCCCGAGCATGAGGATCAAACGAATGACCGTCTCCTTCCGGCGTGCCGATCGCCACGCGTCGGCACCGCCGGAAGGATCTTCCAGCCGGGGGGAGGCTCTCCGCACCGCCTCGCGCCGCCGCTTGTGATCATGGCCGCGACAGATTGAGATGCGACCGACCCTCATGGCGCTGGATGACGTATCGCGCCGGATGCAGCGCGGGCACCGCGTCTATCTTCAGGGAGCCACCGGCGAAATCCGAGGTCTGCAGGCCGCCTTTTCGATGTCCCCTGACCGGTTGGCCGGGGTTCGCCTGGTCAGCGGCCTCGTCCCGGGAATGAACAATTTCGATTATAGCGCGATCCACCCCGAAACGCGCGTCGAGTGCTTCATGTCGGCTCCGCATCTGCAACGCTCGATCGCCGAGGGCCGCACCGATCTCCTGCCGCTTTCCTACAGCCAGGTTGGCCGGCACATCGGCTCGACTCCGTTCGATCTGGCGATCGTATCGGTGGCGCGCGCCCCCGGAGGCGGCTTCTCATTGGGCGCCTGCGCCGATTTCGGGGCGTTGGCCGTCTCGGGTGCGAAGCAGGTGATCGGTGTCGTCAATACCGCAATCCCCTGCCCGCCGCGCAGCCATCGACTTTCCGCCGACATGTTCGATGCCGTCGTGGAGATTCACGAACCGCTCGCCCCCCCGGAAGCCGGCACCGTCGCGTCCGAACTCGCGAAGATCGGGAAACTGGCCGCGGAGCTCATCCCCGATCGCGCTCATATTCAGACCGGGATCGGCTCGGCCCCGGCGGCGGTCTGGCAGGCGCTCGGGGGACATCGCGGCCTCACGCTCCGGTCCGGCATGGTGACTCCGGACTTTCTCGATCTCCATCGTCGGGGAGCCATGGCGGAGACCGGGCATGTCGCCGGCATCTTGGTTGGAGACGGCGATTTCGCCGCAACGCTGGCGGAGTCGGATCTCGTCGCGTTCGCCGATGTCCGCATCACGCACGACACGGCGAGGCTGGCCGCACTCGACCGCTTCGTCGCGATCAATTCGGCGCTGGAGATCGATCTCTTCGGCCAGGCGAACCTCGAATGGCTGAACGGCCGCCAGGTCAGCGGCGTGGGCGGCTCCCCCGATTTCGCGCGCGCCGCCATGGCGAGCGAGGGAGGGCGATCCATCCTGGTGCTTCAGGCAACGGCCCGCGGGGGTGCCTATTCGCGCATCCGCCCACGGCTGACGACCCCGGTCTCGCTCGGACGCCTCGATGTCGATGTGGTGATCACCGAATTCGGCGTCGCCGATCTGCGTCTCGCTTCGATGGACGAGCGTGCCCGTGCGCTGATCGCGATCGCCGCACCCGCCCATCGCGAGATGCTCGCGGAAGCGTGGGACGGAGAAAGACGGGCGGCACAGGGAGCCGGGAATGTTTGACAAGTTCACGCTGCGGGCTTTGCCCGACGAGGATGAAGCCATGCGCGGGCCGCTGCGGGCGCTGATCGCGGCGCGCATCGCGAATTTACCGGCGGATCGGCGAGCCCGATCGTGGCTCGGCTTCGATCGGGACCTCAGCCTGGCGCTGGGCCGCGCCGGCTATCTCGGGCTGACGCTGCCGCGCCGCTATGGCGGCCAGGAAAAAAGCGCTTATGCTCGCTTCGTCGTCGCAGAGGAGCTGCTGAGCGTCGGTGCACCCGTAGCCGCCCACTGGATTGCCGACCGCCAATCCGCTCAGCTCATCCTCCATTTCGGCACCGAGGCGCAACGGGAGGCCTATCTTCCGGGCATCTGCCGCGGCGAGATATATTTCTGCATCGGGATGAGCGAGCCGGGCTCGGGATCGGACCTGGCGAGCGTGCGCACACGTGCAGAACGCTCGGGCGACGGCTGGCGGCTGAACGGGCAGAAGATCTGGACCACCTTCGCACAGCACGACGATTACATGATCGCGCTGGTCCGCACCTCGGGCGGCGCCGCCGACCGGCAGCAGGGCTTGTCCCAGTTCATCATCGACCTCAAGGCGCCCGGCGTCACTGTCCGGCCGATCGTCGATCTGACCGGCGATGCGCATTTCGCCGAAGTCTTCTTCGAGGACGTGGCGCTTCCGGCCGAAGCGCTGATCGGCCAGGAAGGCGCTGGCTGGGCGCAGGTGACCGCCGAGTTGGCGTTCGAGCGCAGCGGCCCGGAGCGCATCTTCTCCAGCATCGTGCTGCTGGACACGTGGATCGCCCATGTCCGCGAAGTCCGTGCGAAGGATGTGGCGGCCACCGCCCTGATCGGCCGGCTCTGCGCGGAGCTCGCGACGCTGCGTGCCATGTCACTGGCGGTCACCGCACAATTGGTCGAAGGCGAATCCCCGGTGATCGAGGCGTCGCTGGTAAAGGATCTCGGCACTGGCTTCGAACAGTCGATCCCGGCCCTGATCGCCGACGATCTGGGGAGCCACCCCGACGAGACGGTTTCGCCTGAACTGGCCCGCACGCTCGCATTCGTGACGCAAATCGCACCGAGCTATTCGCTGCGGGGTGGCACGCGCGAGATTTTGAGGGGCATCATCGCCCGTGGCCTGGGGCTTCGCTGACATGGACGATATCACCTTTCTCGAACCGTTCGAACGCCTGCTGAAAGATCTGTCATCGCCGCGGCAGGTGCGCGCGATCGAGGCTGGCGAAGATGGCCATGCGCTGTGGTCCGGCATTGCCGAAAGTGGATTTCTCGACGCGCTGATGCCCGAAGCGAGCGGCGGTGCGGGGCTCGCGCTGCGCGATGTCGGCTTGCTCGTCGAAGCGCTGGGCCGGTATCTCACGCCTTTTCCTGTCGCGGAAACGATGGTCGCGCGCGCACTCCTCGCACAGGAAGGGATGGCCATGCCGGACGGCGCAATCCTGCTTGCCGCGATGTCCGGCGATGTCGCCCGGAACGTTCCGCTCGCGCTGGTCGCCCGTCACGCCCTGATCGATACGGGATCCGCCATCGTTCTTCAGGAGATCGATCGCGATGCCCTCCCTCGTCCGAGCGTTCACGGCGGTCTTGCCGCCGATATTCGCTTGGCTGATCCAATCCTCACGTTGCCGAGACCGTTGCAGGGACTGCGCGCGATGCAGGCCGTGCTGGATGCAGCCAAGATGGCCGGCGTCGCCGCCCGGCTGCTCGAGATGACGGTGGCTTATGCCAACGAACGCGTCCAGTTCGGCAAGCCGATCGGCAAGCAGCAGGCGATCCAGCAACAACTTGCCATCATGGCCGAAAAGACGGTGATGATGCGCATGGCTGCCCGGATCGGAACCGGTTGCGCCGAATGGCCGAGTCTCGCCGCTGCGGCGACGGCCAAGAGCGTGACGAGCGCCGCGGCCGTGGATGTCGCCGCGATCGCCCATGCCGTCCATGGGGCGATCGGCATCAGCGAGGAGCATGATCTGCAACTTTACACCCGCAGGCTCCAGGAATGGCGGGTCGCGAACGGGTCCGAAGGTTATTGGCAGCGCCAGTTGGGAGACATTCGGCTGGCGCACGACGCTTCCTCCAGCGCCGCGTTCGCTCGCGCCATTCCGCCCACGGCCTGATCACTACGGAAAGGCAAGTCATGTCCGATCTCATTCTCGTCGAGCAGCAAGATGCGGTTCGCACGTTGACGCTCAACGCGCCCGAGCGCCGCAACCCGATCTCGGATCGGCCGATGATCGATGCGCTGGTGGCGGCGGTGACGGCGGCCGACGTCGATCCCTCGGTCCGCGCGGTGGTGATCACCGGGGCGGGCAGCGCCTTCTCGTCCGGCGGCGACATCACGAAGATGGCACCGGGCGGTGGCTTGCGCGACGCGCTTCCGGTGCGAACTCGAGCCAACTATCGCGAAGGCATTCAGCGGCTGCCGATCCTCTTCCAATCGCTGGACGTACCGGTGATCGCGGCGGTCAACGGCCCGGCGATAGGAGCGGGCTGCGATCTCGCCTGCATGTGTGATTTGCGGATCGCCGGCGAAAGCGCGACGTTCGCCGAAAGCTTCGTCAAGGTGGGATTGATCGCCGGTGACGGCGGTGCCTGGCTGCTGCCGCGCATCGTCGGCATCTCCAAGGCGACCGAAATGGCGCTGACGGGCGATGTCATCGACGCCCGTGAGGCGTTGAATTGCGGGCTCGTCTCGAAGGTCGTGCGGGATGGCGAATTGTTGGCGGCCGCAGACGCGCTCGCCCGACGCATCGCAGTCAATCCGCCGCACGCCGTTCAGATGACGAAGCGGCTGCTGCGGGAAGGGCAAACCGCGTCCCTCAACGGCTTGCTCGAGCTATCCGCCGCGATGCAGGCGCTCGCCCATGCAACCGCAGATCATGAGGAGGCAGTATCTGCATTCATCCAGAGGCGCCCTCCGGCATTCAGTGGGAACTGAGGCTGTTTTGCGACGCCGGGGAGCGCGGAAGCTTACGGTTGGCAAATGGGAAGGGTTCGGAACGTGATCCCAAACCGGCCTTGGCGCCTCGTCGATCATTCGCTTCGACGCGCCGATAGGTCGCTTTTGGCATGAGCGGACGGTGGCCGGACTTGATTCGAGCGAACGAAGGTCGTCGCAAGCCGCCGAGCCGTCAACAGACAGAAGCCCATTGTAGCTTTCTCGTCCCCAGCCACCTAACCTTCTCGAGGTCGCGGTGGTGAAGGAATTGCTGATCTTCTGATCGCTTCGCGATCGAGGCGAGATCGTTGTGATCAAGTTCGAAATCGAAGATCGGCGCTCCTTGCGAACGACTTCGGGATGGTTACGACGCCGCGCTGTTTTGGCCACCGCAGGACGACCGGCGCGATGCTCGATGCTCATGGTGCCGGGCAGGGTGGTCGGAGAACGGCGCATGAGCAGGATGCTGACCGCGCGCGCATCGCGCCAATCAGGGCGGCGCCGCCGATTGCACTGTCCCTCGCGCTGCAGGTCGTTTTCGAGCTTCCCAAAGCTGCGCTCAGGTGACCGGCCATGGCAGGGCCCTCGTAAAATCTGCTTTGCGAAGAGGGAGGTCGAGGGGATCGCAATGTCCCGGAGAGTGATCTTTCGGTGCCATCAGAACAGGTGCCCGTCTGGGAAAGATTGGGATACTTCATCGCTCGCACGACCGCGTACAACGAGGCGTTCACTCATGGGTGCAAAGTGCACCCCTTAGGGGAATGGACGTGTTTTCACCGGCTTGGTGAGTGTGGTCGGGGAGAGAGGATACCCGACCTTACTCGCGCACTCATTAAGTATCTGATTTTACATCAGAAATCCCAATACTGCATAGGCATGGGACCAACAATGGGTACAAGCGTGGGACTCACGACGCAAGTGATCTTGCGCCTGTTTGAGACATGCGCCTCGACAGGGCGCTGACACCCGCATCAGCTTGTCGACGATCTCGATTTCCTCGTGGCTCCAGTCAAACTGACAGCCGCCCTCCGATGTGTCAGGCGACTCCAAGTTCAAATTAAGGAGGAGATCCCTGAGCACGAAAAAGTTCGCGCGCTCAAAACCGTGACGTCGAAAATGTGGCAAAACGGACACATGCGCTCGACATAATCTCTCAGGATCAATTTGTCCTGGACGCGAACGAGCAGAATCGCAATTTCCCGACCCTAGCGGAGGGCGGAGTGGAAAAGCGATACTACATCGATCTCTTCAGCGGCTGTGGAGGATTGTCCCTAGGCCTGCGCAAGGCAGGCTGGACTTCACTCTTCGCTGTCGAGGCGCATGCCCACGCATTCGAGACCTACAAGGAAAATCATCTCCGATCGCCTGAAGAATGGCCTGCTTGGCTCCCGATCGCGCCAAGTAGGATCGAGAACCTGATCTCGGATCATCGCCGAGAACTGCGAGGACTCGCCGGCTCGGTTTCCCTCGTGACAGGCGGCCCGCCATGCCAAGGCTTCTCTACGGCAGGGAGGCGCCGCGCCAACGATCCGCGCAACGCGATGGTCCGGCATTACCTAGACTTCTTGAAACTAGTTGAACCGGAACTCGTCCTTCTCGAGAACGTCCGCGGCTTCACGACTATGACGCATGAGACGGGCGGAAGCTACGCGCAGTTCGTTAGGGCCGAGTTGGAAAGCCTCGGCTACCGCGTGTGGTCCGAACTGCTTATGGCCTCCGAATGGGGCGTGCCCCAACGTCGTCCCCGCTATTTCGTCATTGCAGCCCGGGGCCCGAGGCTACGTGGCATTGACCCCTTCCTTCGACTAAGAGTGGCCCGCCGAACGTTTCTTGAGACCCGGGGGCTGCCCGTAGACAGGGAAGTGACGACCGAGGAGGCCATTGGAGATCTAGTAACCGCGGGAAAACGACTGGTTGCTTGCGATGACGGAGGCGTGGGCGGATTCCAGCAGATTGCCTACGAGCCTTCGGCAAGGCCGACGGCCTATCAGGCGCTCATGCGTGCCACTGCCGACGGACCTCCGAATGGTCTTCGACTTCCTCGGCATTCCGAATCTACGCAAGCGCGTTTCCAGACGGTCCTCGCGACATGCAAGCCTGGACGACCACTCGATGTTGGTGACCGCGAGCGTCTCGGCATGCTGAAACGCTCGTTTACCCCGCTCGCGGCCGATCAGCCGTCGTGCACGGTTACAACCCTACCCGACGACATGCTGCACTATTCGGAACCCCGCATCCTCACCGTTCGCGAGTGCGCGCGGTTGCAATCCTTTCCTGACACCTTTGAGTTTCGTGGACCCTACACGACGGGTGGCCTTGGCCGGGCTTCCGCATGCCCTAGATACACGCAGGTCGGAAATGCGGTGCCGCCGCTGCTCGGCGAGGCGATCGGTGAAATGCTACGGGGCCTGATCGATCGTCGGTCTGAGCTTTTCGATCAGCGCGACGAAATTCCCAAGGTGGTTTGCTAAATCCTTTCTGATCTTCACGAGCGCCGCCTTGTTGATTTCCACACCCCCCTTCGAGCGGATAACCCAGCCTGCATCTTCGCGCTGCTCGACGTTGTGGCCGAGGCTGTTGCGAGGCTCGATGACCTCCTTCAAATAGTTGCGGAGGATCAATAGCTCCGGTTCGCAATGGGGATGGGTGGCGAGTAGATTGCTGACGGCGTCGCTGGCGGCGCCATATAGAACCATGCTCGTCACGGACCGGCTCGACAGCCTTCCCTCGAGATCGGTCAGCTTCTCATATCGCTTCCGCGACGAACTGGCGAAGCCATACACCTGATCGTCGATCGCCTTGAGTAGTGCGACCTGCTCCTCTTGACTCATAAGTGCATAGGCATGTCGGATGACGTCACGCATGTGATCGTCGCCGCGCCCAGCCGAAACGACCGCAAGACCGCGCATGGCTTCGAGCCTCGAAAGACGCTCCACCACAAATCCTACATGTTCGATCAGCTTGCCGCGTAACTCCCGCCGGCCGGCGCAGTATACGCCGTCGATAGCCTGCTGCTTGACCCTTTCCCGAAGGACATCGGTCGGCGTGCCGCTGTAGAATATGATATCCGTGAAGCCGAAGCTGTTCCGCACTCGCCGGGCGACTTCGTCTCCCTTCGGTTGGCCCTCGCCGAGGTCGTAGTCCACGACCACAAGGTCATACTCGTGGAATTTCTCCTGTTGATCTGCCAGATGATCGAGACGCGAGGCGTCCGCCTCCTCGTCTACAACGAGCCCTAAGCCGTGTTTCGCGAGCTCGCGCTCCATTGCGGTGATGCCCGCACGCACGTCTGCCATCTGGTTCTCGAACCAGAGGACCCTGAATTCAAGCCTCAACCTCTGCCCCCTTCGCCTTCGACGGACGAGGCAGGCGGATTAGGAAACGCGCCCCTCCAGCCTCGTAGGTGGGATCGAGTCCAATCGATCCCCCCATCGCGGTTATGACCTGAGTGGCATGGTATAGCCCGAGCCCGGATCCCGAAGCAGTTCCACTGTAACCCTTCTCGAATATCCGTGCACGGTCGACCTTTGCGGCATCGACGCCTCTGCCATTGTCCTCGACTAGCATCTCCAGGCCGAGGGCTTGCTTGACGCGTCGCACCGTGAACGAGATATGCGTGGCCTGCGCCTTGCGCGCGTTGCTCAAGAGATTGTCGAGCACGATCGAGACGTCGATTGGCTTGAATCGCGTGACGAGCTTGCTCTCGCCCCGGTCGAACGTCGCAAACTGGCCACCCTCGAACAACGATGCCACGTTCGATACGTATTCGTCCATGAACTGGATCAGGTCCGCCTCGATCCAGTCGGCATCCATCTTGAAGTTGGCTTGGGTCGCGAACCTCGTCACGGCGAGGATCCGGCTGTTCTGGAAACTGATCTGCTCCAGATCCGCAGCCAAATCGACGGGATCGATAGGATCGCCATCGGCAATTGCGCGCAAATTATTCGCGACGGCATCCTGTATTGCAGTGGCGTAGATGATTACTTGATGATGGAGGAGCGTGAGCGTCTCGCTGTCCCGTGCTTCAAGGCTCGTCAGTAGGAGGGCACGTTCCCGTTCCTGCTCGTATTTCCGTTCGAAGACCTCCGCGCGCTGGACGGCCGCGCGAGCGGCTGCCTCGGCGGCAGTCCGTTTCCGGCTCTCGGCCTCAGCCTTCTTCTCCGCTTCGGCGGCCGCCTCTCGCAATTGTTCGAAGCGTCGGCGCGACCGCTCGATTCTTTCTAATAGACCCTGATCCCCGGTCTGTTCCGCGACGACGGCAAGCCCTTCCATCGCCCTCTCGAACTCCGAGGCTCTGTCGCTAATGGTATCGATCAACTCTCGATCGTAATCGAGGAGGCGCACGCCCTTCCTGCCTGCCAGGAGCCGAACGACCTCGATGATCCGTGAACGCGCTTGTTCGGACGAAAGGCCGCTGGTGTCTGAGCGATCGGCATCCAAGGTGTCCGCCCAGGTCACGTCCACCACGTATTTCTCGAGCCGTGTAAGGAGGTGGCGAAGGACGAACTCGTCGAGCTCCTTGGTTCGTGGACTCTCGACCAGTCCCGTGTCCCGGCTCGACGCCTCCCTGAAGACCGCGACAGGCGCCACGATGTCTATCCTACCAAGTAAATCGCGCGTCCCGAGATAGCGGGCGTAGCCCTGCTGCTTCCGCCGATCGATTCCGAACTCGTCGTTCTCCTCCTCGCCAATCGGAAAAACCCGGAAACCGTTGAGGAAAAGGAATACCGATCCGAACTTCACCGGCTCGATTCCCATCCGTCTGGTGAAGGTGCTCTTCGCGCTGCGATTGAGATAGAAGAGGTCCGCCGAGATATGGGCGTCATCGAGCAGTTCGTAGGGATTATCCTCCTCGATCTTGTAGATGAGCCTGTCTCGATCGTGCAGGGTCGTAGCGATCTTGCCGTTGACCAAGTCCACGGTCAGGCGTGTCGTCTTCCCTTCCAACACCTCCATGATTGAATTCGAGATGATACCATTGACGGTTGGATTGCCCTTGGCGCGATCGACCTCGTCGGCCGCCTCCTCGCTTCGCGCATGGAGATGGATCTCCATGTCCTCCGGTGGCGCAAACGGATCGACCAGCTTGGCCAGATAGTCGCGAAGCTGGAGCAGCTTCTTGCGCGACCAATGTTCGCGTAGGTCGCCTATCGCCAGTATCGTGCCTCCATCCGACAACGCGCGGATGTGAGGGACGTCCGGGAGCGATCGAGGAGCGGTCATCCGGATGCCGATCTCCGCGAACTCCTGCTTCGGATCGATCTCGAAGTCGCTCCAGTCAATTTCGAGCTTGTGGACCACCTTGGTGCCCGACTGGCGCGAGAAGAGGTCGAGTGCGCTGCCTAGCCGATCGCAGGAGAAGCGGCCGATCCCCTTGTTGCCGGCATAGCCACGCCTCAGCGAGATCCGGTCCCTAAACCCCTCCGGAAGATCGTCGTCCTCTTCACCAGTGCGCTTTGCGGAAAAGGCTACGAACAGCCACTTGGAAAGGATGTCGTTCCTGGACATTCCCTTTCCGTCGTCAACGATCCAAAGCCCTCCGTCGTCGAATACGATATCTACCCGTTTCGCATGCGCGTCGAAGGAGTTCTTGACGAGCTCAAAGACCGCAACGAAGTCGTTGGTGATGAGGTCGCGTCCGATGATATCCTTCAGTGACGAGCTGATTCGAAAGTGTTGCGGTCCCGCCTTGTTCTCCATGGCCCGATAGTAGCAGTCGCGATGCGCGAGTCGAGCATGGAGCCGGAAGCGAAGCGGAGCCTGATGGCTCGGTTCAAGGGCAAGAACACTCGACCGGAAATCCTCGTCCGCCAGCTCCTTAATCGATCAGGCTATCGTTTCAGGTTGCATCGCCGAGATCTTCCCGGGACGCCAGATATCATCCTGCCCCGGCATCGGATCGCGATCTTCGTGCACGGCTGTTTCTGGCATCATCACGAGGGATGCCGCGTTGCGAAGGTTCCCGCGTCTCGATCGGAGTTCTGGCGAACGAAATTCGCCACCAACAAGGAACGCGACGCGCGCAACGAAGCCTTGCTGGAGAAGGCTGGCTGGAAGGTCATCACGATCTGGGAATGCGAGGCGCGAGGTGATCGCCTCGAAACCCTTCTATCTGATCTGGGACTTCCGCCGAACACCCAGGAAACCTCTCGCTCCGGCGCCTGATGCGTCCGGGCGATGGAAGGCCAGCACGATCGACGCGATCATGCAGCTCTGGTCATAGGCCCTTCTCTTGGTCGAGGATCCCTGCTGACGGCGCCACCCACATGGAGCTACTCGCTCTCGAAGGAAGTGCAGGCTCTGGAGGTATTATAGACCAGCCGAATACATACGACTGCTCGATCGAAATCAGCCTGCTTGTCAGGCTCGATATGCGGCCGGAACGCCTCGATGACATCCGGAAGGTTGCGCGCTGCCAACAATTTTGAGCGGAAGGCGGTCCTATCGGCACAATCATCTGACGCATTTAGGCGCTGGTTCGCCCGCCATGCGATCTCGAGAAGTCCATCGAGAATACCTTCGAGCAGCAGGATCGGCTCGCTCTGCATTGCCGAACGGTCGGCGATGGCCAATCGCCGCTCCATATCGGCGCGTGCCTTACTGGCCTTTTCGCGGAAGCGCGCTTGCCGCTCAGCTCCCGAACTGACCATATCGCTGCCTCGCTCTATTGGGGCGTCACGTAACGACGCAAGGTCGTTACGTGACGGACTGTTGATGGTGAAATCGACATCACAATACAAGGTTGCCGCGCACGAGATCACGCATCCGACAACGCAAACTCGATGGTGAGTTCGGCGAGCCTCGCCTCGGCGCGCTCGGTGCCGCGGGCGAGGTTGTCGCTGGGCCAGCCGGCACGCCGGACGAAGCGCCCGCTTTCGCAGGCATAGTGACCGTGGCGTCGGCCGACGCCCCGCGGCACGATCACAGCGCGCTCGTCGCCCTTGGCCATCCAGAGTTGCCCGAACTGGAGCCGGATCAGGTGACCGAGGTCCATCGAGATTCCGATCCGCTTGGGGCCGCTCTCGACATCAGCAGGATCGAACACCGCTACCACCGCGTCGCGGCCGAGTGCGGCGGTCGCCTGACAGCATGCCTGCACCGGCGCTGGATCGAAGCCGATGAAGCTATGGTAGATAGCGGGGTTGGTCATCGCCTCTTTGCGGCCTTCCAACAATATGATCAATGCGCGCATGCTCGCCTGGGTGGGGTTGATGTCGAAGTCCATCTCGTCGTCTCCGTTCAGACCGCCAAAGGCCTTTTCCTCCGGCTCCCGGTCCTCGACCGAGCCCTTCACCACCATCCTCCTTCCTGTGTCCGGCTCTGCCGCAGCGATGAGCGGGACAGCCGCACCGTCCCGCCCTTGAGCCTGTTTCGATCAGACGAGGCGCCTGCGCCGCTGCCACGCCGTGCGGATCACCTCGCGGCCACGATCGCTGCAGAAGGGTGTGATCCGCGTCGAGAAGCCGAGCCGCCCGTCGATCGCAAGCGTGCTGAGGCAGAGATGGCCGTGCAGAGGATTGCCACTCCCGGCCCGTGCCGGCGCATGGACGACCGCGACCACCGCGCCGCCATGCGCCTCGACCAGTTCGCGCGCGACGCCGCGCAATTCCTCGCGGAAGACATGGAGGCGGCTGGCATCCGGATCGGTGATCGTCGCATAGCCCAGCAGCGGCGTGGCACCCGCCGCGTCCCGCGCGATCTCGCGATCGATGCGCGCGGCGAGCAGCACCGCATCGGCGAAGCTGTCGTCCACACCGACGGGTGCCAGCGTCTCGGCCCAGGCTGCCGTGACGGCCTGGAGGTCGGGGCTCCAGGACGGCCGCAGCTTGGCGGCGACGAAGGCCGAGGCGCTGTTGTCGTATTCGCGATAGCGGGAGCGCAACACGCCCCACATCACACGGAGGCCGACGGCGCCGGGCGGATCGCCGATCAGCGGGAGCTGGCTGTGCGGATTGGTCGGATCGGGCTTCAGCGTCGCGTTCAGCAGCACGGCCCTATCCGGGAGCGCGGGCAATGCGGCAGTGGCTGCCGGCACGGTCTTGCGCTTGGCCATCACAGCGCCTCCGCCACGAGCATGGCGAACTCGGCATCGAAGGCCGCGAGCGCCTCATTCTCCTGATACGCGGAGAGCAGGGGCGAGCCGAGGTCGCACCACAGCATGCCATCCTCGATCCAGAACCACATGGGCTTGCCACGATAGCGGCCGAACAGCACGAGCTCACCGCCGGGCGTGCGCGCGAAGCGGAAGCCGGGGTGCGGCAGCATCATCCACGAGGTGGCGATGCCGACGTCGACCGTCAGGCGGCCGTCCGCCTCGATTTCGATGAAGAGCGTGCTGCGCCGTTCGATATCGGCATAGTCACCGGATGACGGCGGCGCTTCGCCAATGTCCGTGACGGCGATGTCGAATCCGTCGGGCATAGTGCCGCCGTTGGCGGCCGTGATCATGCGCGCGAGCACGACGCGCGCGGTATCGGAATTGATCCTGGTGTTGGTGGTCATAAGTGGTTGGTCCTTGCTGGAGTCAGGCTCCCCTTCGATTTTCATCGTCCCGGCGAAGCCGACCCCGTTTCCGCCCTTCCCCTCTGTTCCTTCTGTTCTGCGGCCGTCAGCGGTTGTGGCCGACGCGGCATCAGCGTGTTTCCGGCAGCACCATCCCACGTGCGAGGCGGTGGACGATGCGCCATCAAGCCCGTCGACCATGACCGTGCCCGGCTTCCGGCCATTAAGCGCGACCTGAGGCGTCTCGATCATCTCGCGGACGGCGCGGGCTCGTGCCCGAGCCGAATCTCGAACCGGAGGAGGGTTGCGCAGAATAGGGCGAGCCGCTCCCGCTTGGCATCGTCGAGCGGTAAGGCATCCAGCGACGCGGCCTGCCCGGCTTCCAAGCCAGCGACGGTCTCCGGCGAGAGGCCAACGATCTGCTCCAACATGTCGAAGGAGAGGCCGTTCCTCGCGAGCAGCCGCATGGCGGCTCGCCGAGTGGAGCGTGCGGCACGGTCATCGTCCGCCCCGCAGGCGGCGCATCGCCCGGATCGTTTCACGGGCGGCACGCGTGACGCCGTCGCTGCGATCGTCCTCATCAAGGTAAGGCGATTCTGGCGTGATCGTCAGCCCGCAGGCGTCTAGCAACACGGACGGCCCTGCGCCATCCGCAGGCGGCACCAGCCAGAGGCTGCCGTCCCCATGGCGGTAGCCGCACAGCGACCAGAGCATCCGCACCGAGCGCGTGCGCCCAGCCACGACGTCGATTGTCACCTCGTCGAGCAGTTCCGGGGCGAAACCATGTCGGATGATGACGACATCCATCTTCTCGATCGTCGCGACCGAGATCATGGCGGCCCTGAACACGGGCAGCGTATTGATCGGCGTCGCGCAGACTAGCGTCCGAATGCCGGGCATGGCGAAGCAAGGAGCGGGCAGCGACCAAGTCGGTTTGAGGAGGGCGGTGTCGGTCGCGCCGAGCGCCGCGAGCAGCGGTCGGAGCAGGACGAGCGACGTCGGCGAGACGAGCTCGATTGCGTATTCGGGCATGGAGGGAGCCTTCGGCCATGAGGATCGCCGGGCGATTGCCCGGGTCAGGCCGTGCGTGACTTTCATCTCGCTGCCGGCTTCACCGGCCGCGCATTCACCCTTTTACAATGCTCCTACCGTCGCCTCGTAGATTGTTAGATGCTGGTCCACAAACTGCCTGTCTTGGCTGCCATTCGTGAGAACGACCTTAAACTTCGGCTTGTTGACAACTCAGACTCGCTCGGGCGGACGGCTTTTGCAGTCCTACTGCCTGACGCATGGTGTATGGAACCGCCCAGTCGCGACGGAGCAGCGCCAAAATCACGTTTACCGAAGGGTGGAAGATGGAACCGAAAAATAATGCGGAAAAACACCGGCATTTGGAATGGGCAATCCAAGCGCGGTTCAAAAACCTACAATGCTGCCTTAGACTTTTGCGCTTATTGCAGGACAACCCTGTATTCTGGCGCACGCAGGATCGATCGGCTGCGGCGCAGGAACTAATTTCGGTCGCTTTCTCCCTTTGGAGGGCCGCCTTCCTCGCGGATAAGACTGGGAAACGCGAGCAAGTTTTCGCGCACGGCGTCAGTTTTTTAGAGCGTATAGTTGAAGACAACGCAATTGCATATTCTCAAGACAAAAGTTCACGCGAATGGACATTCAATTACTATACGAAGAATGCTCGGTATTCTTTAGAATATATTCACAAAAGATTTCCTGATTTCACAATAGAGTATAAAATTATGGCGAAGAGGAAGCCAAAAGAAAGATGGATGTATTGTCATGAGTTATTGGATGGTGCCGTCGATAAATTCGAAAAAGAAATCGATAATTTACGCGAAAAAGCGGCAATCTCTATCGCAAAGAAGGATCGGAGAAGAACGGTGAAAGAGCAGAGGGCAACGGTTAAAGCCATAAAAGCTGCTGCTAAGTCATAGATATATATCGACCTGTGATCCTGCTTCCGAGCTGTCCGACTACCGGCTCATCCAGAACCTGCTAATATAGTTCATGGAACTGCCGAGGCCGTCTTATGGTGCGGAGCGTCAAGGCCTAGCGGAAAGCAGAATAACGGATTGAGATTTAGCTTGATGTGCGCGTGTCATTAGACACTCACAACACCGCTATCTCTCTTAGATAATCGAAGATAGTATCTTTCATAAATGGGGGTGTCGATGGAAAATAGTCATAACGGACCGGTTGACTCGTCATTGCATGACTTGATACGGCGAACTAAGATAACCTCGGACATTAGATTTCAGGCGGCTCTCCGTCTCACCACTCGCCAACAGGGGTCAACCTACGGCATTTCTTGCCTGTCTTTATTTGTGATAGCATTATCACTTTTGCCAAACATACTTTCTCTTCATGGATATCAGAATCAAATCCTCCTCTCATGCTCTATTGTCCTATCCGTATTTATTATTTTTACTAGTATTATTGATGGGGCGCAGAATTTCATCCATCAGGCCGAACTTCTTCGGGAATGCGCACGCGTGGTTGAGAAAGTCTATCTTGAGGCACGACAGATCGACCTAGGCGCTGAATCTAACTTGATATCGCGGGTCGACGATCTGCGCCGCCAGTATCTCAAAGCGCTTGATGACTGCCCCATCAATCATGATCATGTTGACTATCTGTTACTGAGAGCTCGAGAGCCGCGACTATTTCAAAGCGTGAATCAAACGGAGAAGAACGATGTATCTCCGTCTCGATTGGATCGCTCCCGCGACGCAGTTCGGAGAGTTGGAAGATTGACCTGGGCGCTAACGCTGACGCACAAGTGGGCCGGACCTTATCTGCTTGCTCTCGGTGGCGTCTCGATCACAGTGTGTCTCTTCGTCATCAAGGGAAGCCCGTGGAGCGGAACCCAATAGAAACTCCCCTTCGACCGATAAAAGTTGCGCTATCGGCCATTTCTAACGCGCGGATTGATAGACCCCTTAGAGTAGGCGATCGGCGAAATCGGCCGTCGGCATCCAGCAGATATCGCGCCGGCCAAACAGTCGGTAGCGATTGCGCGCAATCCAACGATAGGGCGGGTCGCGGAGCCAGCGCGGGATCAGGCGCAGTGCGCCGGCAATCCGCCAAGGCCAGCCGAGACCGGTATAGATGGCGAGCACCGCATCGCTGTCTCGTAGCGCGGTTACGCCCTCGACTACTATGATCGTGTCCGGATTGTCCGGATCGATCCCGTGCCGGCGAAACAGTGCCGCGCCCACCTCGCCCTGCATCGCGGCCAATCGGAACCGCCGCGCCTTGTCGTGACGCAGCACGAACTGCGCATTGGCCGAGCACAGCACGCACTGGGCGTCGAACAGGATGACGGGATGTTCCATGCCACTTCCTTCGCTCTGAAAGGCTGACATCGCGTTACGCCATCATCGCCACGGCGCTGGCCCCGCGCGCGATCGAGCGAACGTGGCGCGCCGGATCGGCGAGGATGCCGGCGGGCATGATACCATAATCGCCCAGCGAGCGGGCGACCTCGCCCCAGCCGGTGGAGGCTCCCCGGTCGAACGCCGCCAGCCCCTTGTCGATACGCTCGTTAGTGTCGGAGAAATCGCGGAAGCGTAGCGGCCCGGAAAGTCCAAAATAGGCGAAGTCGATCCGCGGCCGCAGCGCCGCGGCCTTGACGATGCGCCAGCCGAAGGCCGCGAAGGCCCGATCCACGGCCGGGCCGACGATCTGCGCCTGCTCCCACAAGAAGAAGGCATGGAACAATCGCTTTCGGTCGCGATCGTCCAGACTGCGCCCGGCGCGGCGCGCGTGGTGACAACGCGCCATCGCATCGAGCAAGGCGGGGGGCACTATCTGCTCCGCCTTCTGGGCAAAGGTATTTCGCCCGGTCAAATGATAGATGACCGATGTTTCCACGCAGACCTGCCGGTTGATCTCGCGAAAGGCCTCGGCGAGCCGGTGCAGCATCGCGATGCGATCGTCCATTCCATCTCGGACCAACCCTTCCGCTCGCGCCAGCCAGATGCCGAGGCGAATGCCAGAACGGAAATATCCGCTCGCCCACAGAGCGCCATGTGCAGCCAGCAGCGGGAAGGCGTGGTTGCCGCCCGAATGCTGGAAGAGATGATGATAGACGCTAGCGCGCTGGACGAGGTCGCTCGGACGACCGGCCAGGCGGGTCGCCTCCGCCCGTAGCGCTGCGACGAGATCGGTGCGGTCGTAACTCATGAGAGAGGCCTTTCGACGGGCACCAGTCGGCCGGAATAACGCAGGACCGGGCCGAGCCAGGGCAGGCTGATCGGAATGTCGAAGGTGAAGGCGCCATCGGCCTCGCTCTCCTGCGCTGCGCATTGCGGCCGGAGCGCGCGCGGCATGGGCAGGCCGAGGATGCGAAAGCCGACGAGGTCGAGGTGCAGCGCGTCCTGCGTAGCGACGATGCTGAAGATGTTGGTGACGAGCCCCATACGCTCGATCAGCAGACCGTCCCTCGCATATAGCCGGCTGGCATAGCGGCGGCGGCCGAAGCTGCGTCGCCATGTCTCCCGCGCGCCCTGCCGGACGAAATGCACCGTCGCGGGCACATCCGTCCCCGGCGCCGGCAAACCCATCGATCGGCAAAGCAGGCGGGCGAGCGGATTGCGGCTCCCCACGATATCCGCCGTGCCGGCGAGCAGCACGTCGCTGTCGGTGTCGTGCACGGCGCGAACGACGGGCGGCAACGCGTCCATCTCCGATTCGAGCAGGCGGCGGAACAGCGGCGCCATCACCACAGCTCCGGCTTGGTGATCATCAGCCAATAAATGACGATCACGCCAATGAAGGCCGGCCAGCCGAGCCAGAACCAGATTCGCGATAGGCGGAAGTAGGCGGCTGGCAGCGCTGCCTCGTTCTGCGCGGCCTCCACCATCCGGCGCATCCGGATTTGGATCCAGACCACTGGCAGCCAGCAGGCGCCGACGAAGAAGTAGAGCAGGATTGCGGCGAGTAGCCAGCTCGTTTCGAACGGGATGCCGGCGATCCGCGCGAGCCACACGCCCGTCACCGGCTGGACGATCACGGCGGGTGTGGTGAAAAGCCAGTCCGCTAGGACGACGTTGCGGTTGACCACCCGACGCGCGGCGAGATCGCCCGATCGATTGGCCATCCATCCGTGGAAGGCGGTGCCGAGTCCGGTGCCGAACAGCAGGGTAGAGCTCAGCACATGCACGGTCTTGAGCAGCAGATAGTCAGCCACGATCGGTCTCCAGAGCGCGCACCGCGAGGGCGAGGCCCAGCACGGCGATATTCTTGACGAGCGGGCCGAATGGATCGGCCCAGAGCGCAGGGAAGCAGGCGGCGAGGATCGCGCTGTAGGCTGCCATCATCCCGATCGAGGCCGCGGAGACGGAGCGCACCCGGAAGCCGAACAGCAGCGCCATGCCAATCGCGAAGTCGATCGCGGATGCCCCAAACAACGCAATCGGGGCAAAACCGCCGGTGATTCCGGTGCGGGCGAGCAGCGCCATGCTGGCGGCGCGCGGGGTCAGGGTAAGTGGGACGATCCCGCCCGCCAGCCAGATCAAAGCAAGCGCGATCCTCAGCACCGACCTAAGTGGCGCGATCCGGGCTTCGGCCAAATCCATCGGCGTGGCCGGGGTGCGGGCCAGCGCCGCGTCCAGCGGGGCAGCGCGGAAACCGCACGCCGCCTCGAACGGCACGGGGTCTCCCGTGTTGCCGGCTTCGAGCATCGCGAGGCTCTCCGGCGTCGCGGCGCCGAGGCCGAGGCGCTGACCGATCCACGCCGAAGCGGCGACTAGCCCCCGGGGAACGATCAGGAACCGAGCCGGTGCGAGCCCCAACCAGCGGCGGAAACCGAGCGTGATCTCATCGGTCGTCATCGCCTCCGGCCCGGCCGCGTCGATCCGCGCGGCGATCGGGCCGGCACAATGCAGCAACCGCACGATCGCCTTTACCAGATCGTCGACATGGATCGGCTGGAGCAGCCAGTTGCCCGGGCCGAGCCGAATCGGAAGAGGCGCGGCGGCGAGGCAGGTGAACAGCGCGGTGCTCTGGCCGCCCCGGCCGACGATCAGCGAGGGGCGCAGCACCACCCAGTCCATCCGCTCTCCCGTTGGATCGAGTGCGGCGAGATGATCGTCGGCGGCGCGCTTGGAGAGATGGTAGCGCGTCGTCGCCTGATCATCGGCACCTAGCGCCGAAACCTGAACGACGCGCGTCACGCCCGCGGCGAGGCAGGCGTCGAACAGGATGCGCGCGCCGGCATCGTGGACCAGCGCATAGCGCCCGCCGGCGTCGCGGATCAGCCCGGCGCAATTGACCACGACGTCCACGCCCGTCAGCCGAGGGAGCCAGTCCGCCATAGTGTCCCGCGCCAAGTCGCAGCCGATCGCAGCAAGGCCCGGGAGGAGCCGAGCGAGCTTGCCGGTATCGCGCCCGGCAACGGTGACGCGGGTTCCGTCTGTCGCCAGCCGGCCGGCGAGGTGCCGGCCGACGAACCCGCTCGCGCCCACGATGAGGACGTGCATCACCTGCCACCTCAAGCGTCGGCGCGGCGGGGGCTGCGGCTCCACACCGCGAAACCCATGCCGATCAACGCGAATAGGATGCCGGTGAGCGCGCCCGCGACGGTGCTCTTGACCAGCCAGGTCGGATCGGTGGCGATGTTGCCCATCGACACGATCAGCATCGGCGCGACGACCATCATGACCGTCGACCAGACCGTCCAGAAGCGAGAGCGCTGCTCGGTTCCGCAGATCTCGCCGAGCAGCAGGGACAAGGGCCGCCAGAGCGAAACTGCCGCCAGCGTCGCGAGCAACGCGGTCAGCGCATAGGTTAGCAGCAGGGCTGCTATCGGGGTCAGCATGGCAAATCTCCTTCGGTGGCCGCCGGGTCGTGGCGGTCTGCCGGGAGCATTGCGAATGGCATGCCAATTGCGGGAAACCTGGAAAACGCGGGCTTTCGCTAGGATTTCGCAAGGGCTTGCTGTTAACGTCGTGAACAGGAACGCCGGAGATAATGTCAACGATGGATATAGCGATCGGCGTGGAAGCCTATATCGGCGCGCTCGGGATCACGGCGCTTGCGAGCCTGCTGCTCGGCCTGTTCGTAGCGACGCGGGCACGGGGCCTGCCGGGCGGCACGCTGCTGGCCGTATTCCTCGTCGGCGTCGCGGCGTGGAGCGTGTCGCAGGCCGTCCCCGCGCTTATCGGGCCGGCGGCGACATCGTTTAGCGCTACCCTGATCGCGCTCTCGCCGCTGCCGGCGGCGGCGTTCGTCCATCTCGTCTTCGCCTTCGCGCTGTGCGGCACGCTGCGGCAGGTGGCAGCGGCGAGCTATGCGGTGGCGGCCTTCGCGACGCTGACCGGGCTGATCTTCGGCGTCGGCGCGGTGGTGCCGTGGCACGGCTTTCCCGGCTTCTTCGTGCCATCGGCGGTCGGCTGGGGCGTGCTGGGGACCGCGGGCCTGCTTTCGGTGGTCGGTCACCTGCGCCTTGCCCAGACATGGCGCGAGCAGCAGGGCCAGCACCAGCGGCAGGCGGGTGCGGTGTTCGTCTCCAGCTTCATCGGCCTCGTCGCGCTGACCGGCTTCGCCTTCCCGGCGATCGGTATCGATGCCTATCCTTGGCCGGTCCTGCTGTTGCCCTTCTATTCGGTGGCCTTAGTCTATGGCATTCTGAGGCATCGCTTCATGGCGGTGAACCTCTGGGCGCGGCGCGGGCTGGTATGGCTTATGCTAGTGGCGCTGGCCGGAGGCGCGAGCGCAGCAATCGCTGCATTGCCGCTGGCACTGGCTGGGCGCCCCGCCGGATTGCTCGGCACTTGGATTGCGATGGCTGCGGCGCTGGCGATCGGCATTCTTGTGCTGGCGCCGCTCAAGCGACTTGCCGATCGCGCCGTCTTCCCGGGCAGCCGGATAAGCGACGAGGACGTTGCCACCTGGCGAGACAGGCTCGCCGAGGCCACCGACCTGCCGATGCTGGAGAAGATCGCCAACGACCTCCTCGCAAGCCGCCTCGCTATACCCGACGGTGACGAGCGGCCGTCGATCGCCGTCTCGGGCGACACCGCCCTGCTGGTCGGTTGGGAAGATGCCCCGCCAGCGACGCGCCACCTCGCCGATCGCTTCGCGGCGCTGGTAGTGGAGGCCGCGCGCCGCCTCGCCGCCGCCGCCCGGCTGGTCGAAGCCGAGCGCGAACGCCAGCAACAGGCCCGCCTCGCCGAGCTCGGCCAACTCGCCGCCACAGTAGCGCATGATCTACGCAACCCGCTCGGCATCGTGAAGATGGCCGCAACCGGCGCGCCGCCCGAGGTCCGCGCCGAGATCGGCGAACAGGTCGCGCGGATGGACCATCTCGTCACCGACATCCTCGATTATTCGCGCGCCTGGGCGGTGAAACCGGAGCCCATGCGCCCGGTCGAACTTGCCGCGCAAGCGGGGGTCGAAGTGGAAGTGCCGGAGGACATGATCATCATTGCCGATCGCCGCGCAATCGCGCGCGTGCTGGCCAACCTGATCGAAAATGCTCGCGCCATGGGCTCGCGTGTCGCCGTCATCGGCACGCCGGGCGCGCGCCCGACGCTCGACATCTGCGACGACGGTCCCGGCGTGCCGGCCGAGATCGCCGACAGCCTGTTCCGCCCCTTCGTGTCGCGCCGGCCTGGCGGCACCGGCCTCGGTCTCGCTATCGTCCAGCGGATCATGGAGGCGCACGGCGGATCGGTCGCTCTGGCGAGACGTGAAGGCTGGCCCACCTGTTTCCGCCTCACCTTTGGAGACGCGTCATGAGCGGCATCCTGCTGGCCGACGATGAGCCGGCCTTCCAGCGGCTGACGGGTGCGTGGCTGCGCGGGTTGGGCCATGAAGTGCGCCTCGTCGGCGACGGCAATGCCGCGCGCGCAGCCTTCGCCGAAGCACCGGCGGACTGTGTGCTGCTTGATCTCGCCATGCCGCCGCATCACGATCCCGAGGCCGGGCTTGCGCTGATCCCTGCATTTGCCCCGGCGCCGGTCGTGGTAATGACGGGTCATGCCGACCACGCCCTCGCCCTCAAGGCGATCGAAGCGGGCGCCTGGGATTTCCTCGCCAAGCCGGTCGATCCGGACCTACTGCGGGTCGTGGTGGCGCGCGCGATGGAGCGGGCGCGGCTGGCTCGCGAACTGGCCGCGGCACGGGCACAGGGCGGTGCGTCGGAGGACATGGGGCTAGCTGGCGCCTCAGTCCCAATGGCGGCGCTGCGAGACCTGATCCGCAAGGTTGCGCCCACCCGCCTGACGGTGCTGGTGCTGGGGCCGAGCGGCACCGGCAAGGAGCTTGTCGCCCGCGCTCTACACGATTTGTCGCCGCGCGCCGGCAAGGCCATGGTGCCAGTGCATTGCGGCGCGATCCCGGCCGATCTTCTGGAAAGCGAGCTGTTCGGCCATCTGAAGGGCAGCTTCACCGGCGCTGGCGTGGATCGGCCTGGCTTGGTCGAGGTCGCATCGGGCGGAACCTTGTTCCTTGACGAGATCGGAGAGATGCCGGCCGCGATGCAGGTGAAGCTGCTGCGCTTCCTGAACGACGGTAGCTACCAGCCAATCGGTGCCCGCGCGCCGAAGCAAGCCGATGTTCGCATCGTTGCCGCGACCCATCGCGATCTTGCGGCGAAAGTGGCTGACGGCAGTTTCCGCGAGGACCTCTATTATCGCCTTAAGGGTATCGTCCTGCGGACGCCGTCACTCGACGAGCGGCCGAGCGATGTCGCCCCACTCGCCGCCCTATTCCTGCGCCGGGCGGCCGATGCGAACGCGCGCTTCTCGCCCGAAGGGCTTCGCTGGCTTGTCGCCAGGGATTGGCCGGGCAATGTCCGCGAACTGCGCTCGGTCGTGGAATCCGCTGCGGCGCTCGCCACGCGAGGCGCAACCGGCTTGGTCGTTGACCAGCCGGATCTCGCCTTCGCGATCGGGGACCCGAGCGAGATCCCGGCGATGGCGGATAAGGACGCACCGGGCCTGATGACCCTCGAACAGGAATTGTCCGCACTTGAACGCTTGAGGATCGAACAGGCTCTTGCGAGAACCGGCCACAATCACACTCATGCCGCGCGCGAATTGGGTCTGTCGCGCGTGGGTCTGCTTAAGAAGCTAGACCGAATGGGCCTAAGGTAGGCGTAGGTATGCGATCGTCGCCGTGTGCAACGGTGTTCCGAAGGGTAGCTATGGCTACCGCCCTCGTCCTGTCGGACGGTGGCTGGGCTCCGATGTTGCCTTGGATCCCTTCGGCATCTGCCTGTCGGCAGTTGGTGGCAGGTTTTGCGCTTGCCCACGGATTCCGGGTCCACGGTGACGATCCGCTTTGCGAGGCGGCGATGGCATGGTTGCGTCATTCGACACGCTGCGATCCCGTAGATTTTCTTTTCGAGTGGTCGGGCTGGCTTCGCCGCTGGCGTCAGCCGCCTGCGTGCCGGTAAGGTTGGGTTGGGCGTCCACTTCGGCCAAGTCGGGATGCGAGGCCAATCCTTTGCGCGCTGCTGCTTCGGCGTTCGTGCCGGAACGCTTGGGATTCGGCCTGAATGTTTCCTCTATCTTGCGATCGAACGATTGTGCGCCATGGGAGGGTGGGGGCGTGATTATGTTGGCGACCGATCGATCGACCGCGCCCGTCGGGCGGGTCTGGGCCCGGTGACATTCGGCTAGACGTTCCTGAACAAGAGGTCGATGAATCAGATCCTGAAACAGCGTTCGCACGGCTCGTGGCACGGCGTTGCCGAGCACAATACCGTCGTGCCCAAAGACGAACATGTTGGGGTCGGCGCCGTGTAAGTCGAGCCAGGCGCGTAGGCGCGCTTCGCGCACAGGTGTCCATTTGCTCGCATCGACCGCTGAATGCGACATTCCTGCCGAGCGGGTGGGGTCGCTCATGCGATAGCGATGAGCGGCACGCACTGAAGGGCGATCGATCAGCCGTTCGATCTCGGTCTCACAAACGCGGATCGCTCGTTCGAGCGCCACAGTGCGGCGCTTGCGCTCAACGGGCGAGGGGATCGCTCTTGCGATGTCGGCGAGGCGATCTTCGGCGGCTTGGCGCATGGCGATGCGCTCAGCCGAAGCCCTCTTCGTAATCCGGGCCTGATACCCTTTCGCATCCAGCGAACGCAGCACGGTATCTGCGCGAGACCGAGCCATGAGGACGCCGATTTCGAACTCCTCCAGTTCCTGGCGGCGGCGGTGAAGGATCTTTAGGCCGTCGATTGCAACCCTGATGGCGTCGAGGTCGAGCGGTCGATCCGATAAGGATTCGAGGGCGAGCTTCTTTAACCGACGATCGAGCGCCCTGTCGTCGTCGCGCCGCCGCTTCTCGACTGCCCTGAACAGGTCGTAGAAGACAGTATGGGCATTGGCGATGCCAGCTGCGGTGACGATGCCCTTCTCCTCGAGCGCAGACGCTCGGGTGCCGAGTTTTTTCGTCGGTGTCAGCGCGATGCCATTTTCCTTATAGGTGCCGACTACGTAGCGCGGAGATTCCGGAGCGCTTACTTCATTGAGGATGGCGACGAGCCGAGCACGTTCGGCCTTCATCAGCGCCTTGCCATAGCCGCGATGGTGCTGGCCATCTGCGCTGCGGGTCAACAACGCGACCTTGTTCTGCCGCAACGGGAAGTGCGTTCGACCCCAACGGTCCTTGGTGGCATAGGCGAAGTCCCAGCATCCATGCTCTTCCAGCCATCTGGCGGGGCGGTCATAGACGTCGGCATGCATATGCCAGTTGCGGTTCTGGTTGTGCGGATCGGGACGGTGGATCGCGCCAAGGACCATGCAGCCAAGCTCTTCGTAATGCTTGCAGAAGCGTTCAAGAACCTGGCGTCGCTGGTGTGGCGTAATATCCGCAGGCAACTCGGCAACGAATCGGGTCTGGACGCGGCCCGTTCGGCCCAGCTCGAACCGAAGCTGATTGGGCGGCAGGCCCTTGGCATCCCACTCGGCAAGCCGATCGAACGCCTGTTCGCAATCGACTGTCGCGACGCGGACATCGAAGGGGCGGACCTCGGCCTTTCCCCTCCTTTTCGCTTCGTCCGCGACGCGCGCGATCTCGGTCTGGAGGCGGAGGTTCGCTTCGACGACCCAGGCGAGCGCATCGGGCTGTGCTGCGAGCGTCGCCCATTCGTCCGCATCTCTCGACGAGGTGATTAGCCAATTCTCGCGCGGCACGCGCTCATGATCTTCGGCAGCCTCGAACAGCGAGCGGATGCGGTCGCGGCCGCCCTCGATGTTCGTGTAGATGGCGGTTGCGTTCTCCTCCTGCCGCTCGGCCTCAGCGTCGATGAGGTCGCACGTGCCCAATGCGTCTGAGCGGACGAGATAGTCGACGTGCGCCGCCATCGAAACTGCGGCACCGTCCATGGCATAAACCGAATGCGCGCCGGCACGACGGCGATCCGGATAGCGGGGGTGGGTGGCGCCGTCCCGTGATCGCGGGACGACGGCGCGGGTTACCCGCACCATGTCGAAGTGCGGCAAGCGCACGTCGCCGGTCTGTCTGGGCCTTGCCGACAGCGGACTGGGGCGCGATAGGTCGAAGCCTCGAGGTAGCAGCGATCGGTCGTAACCGATCTGCCGAGGACCACCGCTTCCACGACGACCCCGACGACCTGCCTGCGGAGGCGCGCTGCCTTGGTGTTCGAGGGCCCTGATGCGGACGACTCGGCCGAGGAAGTCGCGATCCTCCTGCGCCACCCGAGCGAGCAGGGCGCGCCACTGGTGCGCGTATTCCGGCTGCCGGTGGGTTTCGCTCTCGGCCATGCGACGATTGTCCGGCACGAACCATGAGCAGGCAAGGAGGGGGAAAAATATCGCTTCCGCAGGCGTCAGCCGAAGGACCGCCCGCGTTCCCCGAAGAGGGGAGAAGGGCCGCACCGGCTAATGGGCTTGCACATTAGCGCTGTTGCGCCTGAGAGGCCGCCTTCCGGACTCTCAGTATCCTATTGATGTGGTCGGTGTGTACGTCTCTCGGGCGAGACGGGACCGCCGCCGCTTGGCAGGCTCTGGATTTGTGGCCGGTCGCGGGACAGGCAATCTATGAATGGCCGTTTGGCGAGAGCGAGCATTCGGGATGAGATCGATCGGTGGAGGTGGGTTTCACCTGCGTCGGCCACGGGGAGTTCCATGCCGCAGCCGTTCGGGCGGGCGGATGGTAACGGGGAACGTGGGAAGGATGTGCTCGGTCACCGGGGAAAGTAGCCGCAGCGCGTCGAGCTTGACCGACAGATCGGCTTCCTCGTCATAGGTGCGCTCGGTTTCGGTTTCGCCTTCATGCCCGAACAGGTCGCAGCGGACGCTGTCGGTCACCTTTCCTTTCAGCATCGAGGTGGCGAAGCCACGGAAGCTGTGCGTGTCCTTGTCCTTCCAGGCGCCACCGACGCGATGTCGCCACGAAGTGCCCTGCGGAAAGGCCCAGTCTCTCCATTTCCTGAAGACCGTTTTGTAGAACGTGCTGGCGAAGCTCCCCGCCTTCGGCGAATCCAATTCGGGGAACAGCATCGTGCAACCCGCCGCGCGAAGCTGTGCGACGTAATCGAGGAAGCCGAGCCGCACGAGTTCCGGATGGAACGGCAGTTTCCTGATCGATTGGACGTTTTTGAGCGCCCGATCCTCGGTATAGTCGATCAGGAAATACGGTATGTCATGTTCTTCATGCACATCAGACAGGGGCAGCCCGGCCAGTTCCGCGCTGCGACCGCCATAGAGCGGTAGCATCAGCGTCATCCAATACCAGGCATCGTGGACGAGGAAGTTTCCAGCTGACAGGCGTTCGTCGATGCCCGCTGCCCCCGACCAGATCGGGGCGGAGAGAAGGTGCGCGACCTCCTGCTTGTTCCAGTTGGCTCGTTTGTCGCGATCTCGCTTGCGCTCGCGTGCGGCCTTCTTCCCAAGGCCCGCGCGAGCCCGATCGAACAAGAGTTGCCTCGCTGGTCGATGTCCGTTCGTAGCTCCTTCCTCCCCGGCAGCGTGCTTGAGCACGGCGCTGATCCAAGTGAGGTGCTTGTTGATCGTCTGCTGCGAAATCCCGACATCGCCGACAGGCATGGTTTCTGCCCGCCTCAGGCTGGCGGCGATGCCGCCCGCTTGCTCCTCCGTCGTGCGTCCCCAGCGATTGGGTAGTTTCCGGCAAAGCGTGACGAAGCTCGTCACGTGATCCTGCACGAGGTCTTCGATGAAGGCTTTTTCACCGCATGCATAATCGAAGAGCATGAGCGCCGTCCTGGTCTGCTTGATCGATTCGGCCGACCAGGCGCCTGCCTGTTCGTAGGCGACAACGCATTCCTCGCAGGCATCGAGAAGCAGCTTCTTGGTCGCAGCCGGCACGGCCTGTTGTGGTAGCTCGTGCTCGGGCGGCGCAGTCGGTGTTGGCATGGGTGCCGATGCAGCCTCGACCATCGGCTCTGACTTCGTGCTCGCACGCTGTGGCTCGATTTGTTCGAAGGCGAAGGGCGTATTGTCGATCGTGGCCTCTTCGACCCATCGAGCGATTTCTTCCCTGTTGTCGAGCGGGAGGCGTTTTGTCGCCTCGCGACAGGCGGCAGCCCGCGCCTCGAAGACGGTGCGCTTGATGCGTGCCACGTTGTCATGCGTATCGGCGATCCCGAACGCCTGCAGGTAGGTGTCGATCTGCTTGCGCGACACATGGCTGCCGTTCTGGTTGTCGAAGAGGAATTGCGCGACGGACATCGCCTTGTCGGGTGACCATCCCAGCTCGACGAGTCGTTCATGGTCATCGGGTGTCCAGCGCGCGTCGGGGCCGTTACTCGCCAGGAATTCCCAGGCTACGGCATGGAGGGAGTTGGTGGTCGCGTGATCGGATGATGGCGCGGCGCTGCCCACTTGATCCTCAAGGATACGGCCCAGCTGCCACCGCATCGCGTCGCTGAAGACCTGTTTGAGCTTGTCCGGCGACATACCGGTCCGTTCACCGTAGCTCATGCGTAACGTCTCGGCAGCCGCACCCAAGCGATCGGCGATGCTGCGAGCCCGGCTGTAGCTTCCAGTCGCCAGCGGGAAGGACATGGGCACGACTGTCCGTGCGACCGTGATCTTCCTGCGCCAGTAGTAAGTGCCGCCTCTAAGCTTAAGGTTCCGTGACCCCATTCGCCGCCCCGTTGCACAGCGATGGGAACAGTCGTGGGTACAACCGTTCCCGACCGCGTCGGTGGTGACGTGAAATCAGACACTTAGCAGCGTATGGTCGGGGAGAGAGGATTCGCAACCAATTCCCGAGACCACCAACACCATCCGCCAAAAACGGCAGAAATCTGAGCCTGCGCCGCGCTTGCCACGGCTGCATTAGGGGCGATGACACAGCGGACAGCACAATCGCAAGCACAATTGTGCTGTCGCGGACGTAGCGTCGAAGTCCGATCCGAGTTCGTGCGGGATCATACGGATCGACGAACAGCCAGGCCGCCGTCCGCGTTCACCACCCCGCGCCGCCGCCCCTCACGGATCGGTCGGTCGCGAACGTATCGACCGCATCGGCTACGCGGCCAATCTTTGGTCAGCATTGACGATCGGCAAAGGCGTGGTCTCGAAAAACGTGACCTGATCCTCCTCCAGGCGGATAAGCTGGTTCGGCAACACCGGATGGTATTCTCCGGCACGAATTTGCCACAGCCGACGATCTAGCGGCCGATTTTCCCTGGCCAGCAGTGCCGTCGTTTCAATCACCTCCACGTCGATCGCGAGAGGCTGTCCGTCGATGTCGACGATGTGGCGCATTCCGATGTCCCAGTAGCTCAAGTCCGAACTCCCTTTCTTCGGTGAAAGGACATCCGCACGCGTGGACGTTAGAACCTGTCACTCTCATGCTCGCGAAGAAGACAGAGCGTGTTCACGAGCGCCATCTCGGGCACCGTGGCCGTACTGATGGAATTGCCCGACGTCGCGGTCCACCTCCAGCTCTATCTAGGACGGCTGCTCGCACCAAACCTCCGGCGCCGGTAATTGCGTTTTGTGCATCAAATATAAGGCATATAGATTTTAATGATCGATATTTGATGCTATACGGCTACCTATGGCACAACCGTCACGATACGCTGCCGATGCGCTCCGCCTCATGGCCGACACGATCCGTAGTGCTCGTACCGAGCAGCGTATCGCGCAGATCGACCTTGCCGAGCGAGCCGGCATATCCCGCTCGCTACTCGCCAGGATCGAGCGCGGCGATCCGGGCTGTGCGATAGGATCCGTATTCGAGGTAGCGGCGATCCTTCGGATTCCGCTGTTCGGTCTTGAGGAGCGCGATCTCGCGCGCGAGGCTGATCGGGTCGCGGATCGGCTTGCGCTGTTGCCGTCGGCGGTGCGCCAGCGCCGGACGCCCGTGGACGACGATTTCTGATGGCGGATCAGGCCTACGTCTGGGTCTGGCTGCCGGGTCAGGCTGGGCCGGTGGTGGCGGGCCGCGTCTTTCGGGACGGTCCCCGCCTGTCCTTCAACTATGGCCGCAGCTATCTGGAGCGCCCCGACGCGATCGCGCTCTATCTGCCGGAATTGCCGCTGGAAGCGGGAGCGATCGCGCCACTGCCGGGTCTTTCGATCCCCAGTGCGCTGCGCGACGCTGCTCCCGATGCGTGGGGGCGGCGGGTCATTCTCAACCGTCTCCTCGGACGGCAGGCGCGCGATGGCGACGTCGATCGCATCGACGAGATCACCTATCTGCTGGAATCGGGTTCGGATCGCACCGGCGCCCTCGATTTCCAGGCGTCCGCCACCGACTATGTGGCCCGCGCCGCCGACGGAGCCACGCTGGATGAGCTGATCCAGTCCGCCGAGCGGGTCGAGGCGGGTGTGCCGCTGACACCTGAGCTCGACCGCGCGCTCCATCACGGGAGCTCGCTGGGCGGCGCGCGTCCCAAGGCGCTGATCACCGATGGCGCCAGGAAATATGTCGCCAAATTCCCGGCCTCCGGCGACGTCCAGAATGTCGTGAAGGCGGAGTTCGTCGCCATGCGACTTGCGGCGGAAGTCGGGCTCGACGTCGCTCCCGTGACCCTCGTGCGGGCGCACGGCAAAGACGTACTGCTCGTCGAGCGCTTCGATCGGGAGGCGATTCCGGGAGGCTGGGCGCGCCGGGCGATGATCTCCGCGCTGACCATGCTCGAACTCGACGAGATGATGGCGCGCTATGCCAGCTATGAGACGCTGGCCGAGATCATCCGCCATCGCTTCGCCGAGCCGAAGGCGATGTTGCGGGAGCTGTTCGGCCGGCTGGTGTTCAACATCCTGTGCGGCAACACGGACGATCATGCGCGCAACCACGCCGCCTTCTGGGATGGCCGGTCGCTTACGCTCACGCCGGCCTATGACATCTGCCCCCAGGCGCGCGCCGGCGGCGAGGCGAGCCAGGCGATGCTGATCCGCGGGGAGAGTCGGGACAGCCGCATTGCCGTTTGCATCGCGGCGGCGCCGATATTCCTGCTCGATGCGCAGAGCGCGAATGCGATCGTCGATCACCAGATTCAGGTGATCACGGCACGCTACGACGCCGTATGTGCGGAAGGCAGCCAGTCGGTCGTTGACCGCGATCTGATGCGCGGACGCCAGTTCCTGAACGCTTACGCCCTCGAAGGCTATGCAGGCTCGGTGCCCGCATGGGGGGCTATACAGACATGATTTCCATTTCTGTCTGTACAAAGCGGCAACGATATCGCCGCCGCTGAACCTGACAGACTGGGCCACGATCCTGGTCGTCGCCGTCGGCGGCTCATCCCGACTTCGCCACATCCATGCAGCAAGCAACCTCGTCTTGAGGAAGGGGAAGCAGGCTGACGCAGTGGGCGGAAAAAGCCTTGAGTCCAAAGGGATCAGCGGATGACGAATACGAGCGAGTTGCTCACGGCTGCCCAGATGCAGCGAATGATAGACCGTGTTGCCGACGGGATTCGGGCCATCGGGCACCCGGATATCAAGGTGCCGAACACATCCTCCTTCTGTGTTGAACGAGATCGCTTCAACCGCGCGCCCGGCCTCATCGTTTCCATCGACGTGGGCGATTTCGTGCTCCCCCTTGCCGTTGGCGGATCGCGGTTCAGGAACTGCCAAGATGCCGAGTTGGACGCCGCGGCCGACGAAATCGTGCAGCGTGCGGCCGAACTGGCCCGGATGAAGGATCGCTGGGCGCGCAGGTTCGCGGCGACCAGGGAAGTATTGGAGGCCAAGGTCGCCCGCGACGGTCTGGGCATGGAGGTTCGCGGGCTGTGGCCGATGTCGAAGCGCGTGAACGATTCCCTGATCGATGCCGACGCGGAAATGGAAGCCGACATCATCATGCTGGACGACGCGCTGCGTCCATACACACGACGTCTCCACGCATGGAGCGGCCGCAAATTCCAGGGCCAGATCAACGGCTACGTACCGGAGCAGAAGCGCCGGCTTCGGGCACTGGAACGCCTTCGGGAACGTGGTGCCGTGCTCGAAATCGATGGTATCGCGAAAGGAGCCATCGTGACGGCCCAGCGCGATGTGAACGAGGTGGCCGTGGCGTTGGTCGCAAACTGCGACGAGGATACGGGTCAGGGTGGCTTCGTCACTCTCGGAAGCGGGCAGGCCGACGGTGCGGCAGTGTGCCTGCGAGATGGCCGGATTCTCGCCTCGGTCAGTATGCCAAGTGTCGGCCGCCTTTATGGAACCGAATTGGTGCTGGATCAGGCGATCCCGGAAACGGTCGTCTCCGCGCTGATCGGAGAGCCTGCGACAAAGCTGATCGATCATCCCGCACTGCGAGGAACTGCCGTGATCGCTGCAGCGAACGTGGTTCGCGGAACTCGTACCGATGTAAAATTGCGGACGGATCGCCACGATATTCAACATGTCGAATGTGAAGCGGACAGAGAGATGTAAGCCTGACGGGCGTGCTTGTTACGCCCCCGCAGCCGCGCCGGGCCGCAAAGATTTCGGCCAACACGCGCTATCCCAAGCCGTTCAAGGTCGAAATTGTCTTGCCCAAAAGCCGTCGTTCGTTCAACTTGTCCATCAGGCGAGAGCGATTGACTGCTTTTGAGATAGTCTGGACGTTCGCTTGCGATGTGTCGAACGGTAGCTCATGCCAGAAGCCGACATTGAAACGTTCGCCCGTCGGTATTCCAAACATACAGAAACTGGGCCGATAGCGGTGTGGCGGCTTTCAAGGACTAGGGTCAAAAGCGCCATTCATTAGCTGGCTGGTGATCGACAAAGCGACATTCGGCGCGCCTTCCACCGCTTCTCAGCTCCAAAACGCTCGTTCATTCGGCTAGCGTCGTCAGCGAGCGCTGGTTATGACCGCGAGCGATAAGCGCTCCTGTCAACCGCATATGGATCTTATATTTGTGGATCTTATATTTGCCGATGCTGAATTTGCTCAACCGCGTCGATATCGAGACCAGGAAGGGATGGCGGCATGCTCGGTAGAGGCGGCTTGACGCCACCGAGCGAAGGCGAATTTGTTAATGTCCGGGGGCGTTCATGGCTCGTTGACGGTGTAATAGAGGCTGGCGAAGGCCTCCACACCCTCTCGCTCTCATGCATCGCCGACGACGCCAGCGGGGAAGCGCTGGAAGTGATATGGGATGCCGAAGTCGGGGCGTCGGTGATCGATGACACGGGCTGGCAATCAGTCGGACTAGGCGGACCAGACAGCCCCGAGGTTCTGGCCGCGCATGTTAGGGCCTTACGTTGGAAGTCCGCCACGGCTGCTGACCGTGAATTGCTGCAAGCCCCGTTTCGCGCCGGCATCCGTCTGGATGCCTATCAGTTGCTGCCACTTCGAAAGGCGCTCCGCCTTCCGCGCGTGAACCTTCTCATCGCTGACGACGTGGGCCTGGGCAAGACCATCGAGGCCGGCCTCGTCACGCGAGAGCTGCTGCTGCGCAAGCGGGTCGACTTTATCGTCATCGCGGCCCCGCCTTCGATGACGATCCAGTGGAAGGACGAACTCGAAGCCAAGTTCGGCCTGTCGTTCGACATCATCGACCGGGAGCGGGTTTCCGACCTGCGGCGCCAGCGCGGGTTCGCCGTGAACCCCTGGAATACCGGCTCGCGCTTCATCATTTCCCACCGGCTCCTGACAGACGAGACCTACGCCGGTGGGCTGCGGGACGTGCTTGGCGAGTTCCGCGCCCGCGCCCTTTTCATCCTCGACGAGGCCCACCATGCCGCCCCCTCGGCGGGCATGCGTTACGCAGTGTCCAGCCAGCTCACCCGGGCTGTGCGGGAACTCGCGGATCGCTTCGAGCACCGGCTGTTCCTGTCGGCCACCCCGCACAACGGACACTCGAATAGCTTCTCGGCGCTGCTGGAGATGTTGGACCCGCAGCGGTTCACCCGCGGCGTCATCGTGCGGCCGAAGGACCTCGAGCCAGTCATGGTTCGACGGCTGAAGTCCGACTTGCGCCGTTTGGGCGAAGATTTCCCCGAACGGATCATCGAGCCCATCGTCATCGACGGCCTAGCTGACAACGCCCCGGAGTTGGACCTCGCACGCCGGCTCGCCGCCTATGGCGACCTGCGCATGCTGCGCATCGCGACGTTGCCGGCCCAGAAGGCCGCCCTAGCCAAGCTGGCGTTCGTGGGGCTTCAGCAACGGCTGCTCTCCTCTATCGCCGCGTTCGCGCGCACCCTGAATGTGCATCGCAAGGGGCTGCAGCGGATCATCGACGGGGAGACCCCATTGCAATCGGCGGGAGCCGCGCAGGGGTTTGTCGCGGCGCGCGCCGGAGACGACATCGCGGAACTCGATCTGGAAGACGCCGAGGCTGAGGCGACGGCCGACGCCGAGGAAGACAGCCTCGCCGATGCGGCGACGGTCATCGGCTCGGTCGGCGCTGAAAAGGGCGACCTCTTGGCTGAGCTCGCCGCGGTCGACGAGATGCTGGCCATCGCCGAGCACGCCGCCACCCGCCCCGACGCCCGCGTCCGTCACCTGGTCGATTGGATCAAGGCCAACCTCTTCACCGAGGGCGTCTGGAACAAGCGCCGCCTGATCCTCTTCACCGAGTACGAGGACACCCGCCGCTGGCTGGAGCGCCGGTTGCGGGAGGCGTTCTCAGACACGGATCGCGAGGACGAGCGGATCGGCGTCTTCTCCGGCGCGACCAATTCGGATCGCCGGGAGGCGGTGAAGCGGGCCTTCAACGCCGATCCCGCGGTCGAGCCCCTGCGCATCCTCATCTGCACCGACGCGGCACGCGAAGGGATCAATCTGCAGACCCGCTGCGCCGATCTCATCCACTTCGACCTGCCCTGGAACCCGGCGCGGCTCGAACAGCGCAACGGCCGCATCGATCGCAAGCTGCAGCCGGCCAAGCGCATCCACTGCCGCTACTTCCGCTATGAGCAGCGCGAGGCGGACATCGTCCTCGAAGCCCTGGTTCGTAAGACCGAGACCATCCGCGAGGAGCTCGGCTCCGCCGGCCGCGTCATTGAAGATCGGGTCACCGCCAAGCTGGCCGAGGCCGGGATCGGCAAGGGTCAGGCTTCGGCCATCGCCCGTCAAGTGGCCGAAGAGGATGACAAGGAGGCCCGCGCTCGCGCCCAGGCCGAGATGGACGGCGAGGAGGCCGCCCGGCACGAGGTTCTGCTCAAGGAACAGGACGACCTTCGCCGGGCGCTGGAGCGCTCCCGCGAGCGGGTGGGCGTCGATGCAAATGACCTTCAACGTGTCGCGGCGACGGCCATGGCCCGAGCCGGCGTGTCGCTGAACGAGGCCGAAGCCGAGCACGTCGGTAGGGTCGCGACCTTCCAGCTCGATCCGGCCAGCCCCGGCTTCGCGAAGGACGCGGGTTGGGACGACGCCTTCGACGACCTACGCACCCGCCCGCGGAAGCGCGGTGAACGGATCGGAGACTGGCGGCGTGACGCGCCTGTCCGCAAGATTTCCTTCGAGCCGCCCGTGCTGGCGGATGGGCGCAACGCCGATGACGTCGTGCAGGTCCATCTCGAGCACAGGCTGGTCCGCCGGCTCCTCTCACGGTTCCTCAGCCAAGGGTTCCAGTCGCGCCTCTCGCGACTGTCCGTGATCCTGGGGCCCGGCGCGCAGCCGCGCATCGTCATGATGGGGCGCCTAGCAGTGTACGGTCCTAACGCGGCCAGGCTGCATGAAGAAATCATCCCCATCACGGCGATCTGGACGGAAGCGGAACGCGCCACAAAGTCGCTGCGGCCACTCGGCGAAAGCGGCGAAGAGAAGACCTTGAACCAGCTCGAGGAGGCCCTGCGCGACGGCCACCAGGCATCCGCGTCAGTCACCGCGCGCATCCAGCCGCTGTTGACGAAGGACATCACCGACCTGACACCCGGCTTGGCCGCCATCGCCAACGAGCGCTTGGCAGCCGTAAAGGTCCAGTTGGCGAAGCGGGGTGAGGAAGAGGCGCGGTCACTGACGACCCTGTTGGAGCAACAACGCAATCGCATCCTCGCCGCGTCCAAGGACTTCAACCCGAACCAGCTGAGCCTCGACCTAGTGCCCGAGGAGCGCCGCGAGCGTGAAGCAGACAGGCGCCATTGGCAGACCCGGCTCGACCGCTTGGAAAGCGAGCTTCAAACCGAGCCGCAGCGGCTGAGGGACGCCTACGAGGTTCGTGCCCACCGCTTGGAGCCGGTCGGGATTGTCTATCTCTGGCCAACGTCGGGGTGAGGCCATGAGCGAAGACATCAATCGCGATCCCGACATCGAATGGCTCGACCATGTGCGGCCCGTCGGCCTCGTCATCGCCGCCAGCCTGATCAAGGAACTCGGCCTCGCCCCCACCCGCCAGACGGCCGTGGACACTGGAGAGGCCGCCGAGCAGATCGATGTCGAGGGTTCAGGCCCTGCGTTGCGCGATCCGTGGGCCTTCGCGCAGGCCATCCTCGGTTGGGAAGCGCGGCACGTCGCAGGCGCGCCGGAGGGATCGGAAATCCCAGCGTCACTCGTCGTGCCGCTTCCCGAGCATAACACGTCGCTGCAGCCGACCTGGGCAGTGCGCGAGCTGAGCGATGGCGCCGGCGAGTGGCAACTGCTCGTTCGCGTCGAGGACGCCGGCATCGACCCGGATCAGCGGGCGAGCCTCGACGGGTGGGAGGCGACGCCGCAGCAGCGGTTCGAGCGCCTACTGCGCGAGACGGGCATCTTTGCCGGCCTGATGATCACTGATAACGTCCTGCGACTGACCTACGCCCCGCGCGGCGAGACCTCCGGGCATCTGACCTTCCCGATCCGTCCGCTGGCGACCGTCGCCGGCCGGCCGATGCTCGGCGGCTTAAAGCTGCTGCTGGGCTCCGTCCGCCTATTCATCGAGGGCAACGACCGTCGCTTACCTGCCCTGCTGGCCAAAAGCCGGGACGCCCAGGCCGCCGTCTCCACCGCCCTCGCGGGTCAGGTTCTCGGCGCCTTGCACGAACTCCTGCGCGGCTTCGACGCGGCCGAACCCGACCTCATCCGCCATCTCGCAAATACCCAGCCCGGCCACCTCTATGAGGGGCTGTTGACGGTGCTGATGCGGCTGGTCTTCGTGCTCTATGCAGAGGATCGGGACCTTCTGCCGTCGCGGACCGACGCCGACGCCAGGCGTGTCTATGAAACCAGCTACGCCGTGCGCGGCCTCTATGCACGGCTGAGCGAGGACGCAGCCCTCCACCCGGACACGATGGACGAGCGCCAGGGCGGCTGGGGCCAGCTACTGGCGCTGTTTCGGCTGATCTACGGGGGTCATCGCACTCATTTCGTACAAGCGCGCGGCGGGAAGCTGTTCGACCCGGAGGCATTCCCTTTTCTGGAGGGACGTGCACTTCCAGCGGACGCGCCGCGCGTGCCGGGCGTCTCGGACGGTTGCCTGCTTCGCATCCTCGAAGGCCTGATGACGCTGAAGCTCCGGGGCGGAACGCGCGAACGGCTTTCCTATCGCGCGTTGGACGTCGAACAGATCGGCTCGGTCTACGAGACGGTGATGGGCTTTGAGGCTGGCCTGACGTCCGGCCGCTCGCTGGCCATCAAAGCGGGCAAGAACAATAAGACGCCGGTCTTCGTGGACCTCGACGCGCTGGCGGCACTCAAGGGCAAGGCGCGAATCAAATCGCTGAAGCAAGACGCCGGCCGAGCGCTCACGACTGCGCAAGCCAAGCCGATTGAGGACGCCAATAGCGTTGAAAATCTGGTCATCGCTCTAGATAGCCTGGTCGATGAGCGGGGCTCGCCAAAGAAGACGATGGCGGCGCCGAGCACGCCGATCCTGCAACCGACCGACGAACGGCGCAAGACGGGCAGTCACTACACTCCCCGGTCGCTCACCGCACCCATTGTCATGCATGCACTGGAACCGGCCTTTGCCCGCCTGGGGCCGGACGCCACGGCGGATCAGGTTCTGGACCTCAAGATCTGCGATCCAGCCATGGGGTCGGGAGCCTTCTTGGTCGAGGCCTGCCGGGCGCTTGGCGAGCGCTTGATTCAGGCGTGGGCCCGCTGGCCGGAGAGCCGGCCGACAATCCCGGCCGATGAGGACGAGGAGCTGCATGCCCGGCGGCTCGTCGCCCAGCGTTGCCTCTACGGCGTCGACAAGAACCCACGAGCGGTCGACCTGGCGCGGTTGTCACTCTGGCTTGCGACACTGGCGCGGGACCACGAATTCAGCTTCCTGGACCATGCGTTGAAGAGCGGCGACAGCCTTGTAGGCCTCACGCCGGCCCAAATCGCCGCCGCCACCTGGGACGAGGCCAGGCCCGGCCTGCCGCTCTTCCGTCAGTTGGTTCGCGAGCGAGTCACCGAGGCGGAAACGGCGCGGGCGGAAATTCAGTCCGCGCCTGACGATACCGCCCGCTTAATCCAGGAACAGCGGCATCGTCATCTGGAAACCCGGTTGTCGCCGATCCGCGCGATGGGCGATGCGGTGCTCTCAGCCTTCTTCGCCGCAGACAAGGCGAAGGCGCGGGAAAAGGCGCTGGCGGAGGTCGAGAGCCAGATATCCGGATTGCCGCCGCGATGGGATCAGCTGGAGGCGGCGGCGAACCGGCTTCGGTCGGGCGAGCACGGGATTCCCCCGTTCCACTGGCAGCTGGAGTTTCCGGAGGTATTCGCGCGTGAGAATGGCGGGTTCGACGCGATCGTTGGCAACCCGCCATTTCTCGGTGGAAAGCGAATTTCGGAGCAATATGGAAGAAGGTACCGCGACTGGCTCGCGGCGCTGCATGAGCGGAGCAACCAGAACGTCGATCTGGTAGGGCACTTCTTCCTGAGGGCGTTTGGCCTCTTAAGAAAGGATGGTGCGTTCGGCCTGATCTGTACAAATACCGTCGCGCAAGGTGACACGCGAGAAGGCTCTTTGGCCCTCGTGCTTGCCGACGGCGGAGTTATCGCTCGGGCCCAGAAGCGCATACGGTGGCCAGGCGAAGCCGCTGTCGTAGTGTCAGTCGTCAATGTGGTGAAAGGGCTCGTAGCAAAACCGTGCCTAGATGACAGACCAGTAGCTCGTATCTCGGCCTACTTGGTTGAAGGCGATTTCGATCTCTCGCCTTCTCCCCTTTCGGAAAATTCAAGGAAGGCTTTCGTAGGTTCCTACGTACTGGGGATGGGGTTCACGTTTGACGATCAGGCGGCTGCCAAAGGCATCGCCTCGTCCCTACAGCGGATGGAAGAGCTTATTGAATCCGACAGGACGAATGCTGAAATAATATTTCCTTACTTGGGCGGAGAGGAACTTAACAATGATCCTGGGCAGCTTCATCATAGGTTCGTTATAGATTTTGAAGACAAGGCAGAAGCTGAGGCAAGGACCCGCTGGCCTGACTTAATCTTCATTCTTGAGACGTTGGCCAAGGACGAGAGAGCGTCTCAAAAGCGTGAGGATCTTCGCGATCGCTGGTGGCAATTCGCGTACAGGAAGAACTCCCTCTATGCGGCAGTTCGCCCGCTGCCACACATGCTCGCGGTCTCTCGGGTGTCTCCAATGCTTTCGGTCGCGCGAGTTCCGACAGGCATAGTGCCGGCGGACAGCCTGGTCGTATTCGCGTTCTCGACCTTTCATGGCTTCTCGATTCTGCAGTCTCGTGTCCATGAACTTTGGGCACGCTTCTTTTCGTCATCGATGAAGGATGACCTTCGATATTCTCCCTCAGATTGCTTTCGAACGTTTCCGTTCCCTCATGGGTTTGAAACCCTCCAATCCATTGAAGCCGCTGGCGAGCGCTATCACTCATATCGTGCGCAGGTGATGGTTGATCGCACGGCGGGCCTGACCAAGACCTACAACCGCTTCCATGCGCGTGGCGAGAAGGGCGCCGATGTCGCTCGCCTGCGCGCGCTCCATCACGAAATGGATGTCGCAGTGTTGCGCGCTTACGGCTGGAACGACTTGGCCGAGCGCGCCGCGCCCGAGTTCATCGAGCAGAATGCAGACGAAGGTAAGACGCCGAAAACCCGCTTCGACTGGCCGGCCGAGTTCAAGGACGAAGTCCTGGCCCGCCTCCTCGCCCTCAACGCCGCCCGCGCTGCCGACGAGCGTGCCGCAGGACTGACGGCAGTCGCGGAGGACGACGACGAGGACGTAGACGAGGGTGACGACGCCGACTGAGGGAGGGGCCGATGGGCGGCATTCATGATGAGCATGTGGAGTGGGCCGTCGTCAGCCGCTTAAAGGCAATGCTCGAAGAGCCGCCCAAGACGACCTTCAACGTCACCCAGTCCTTCGCGCTCTTCACCGCCATTCTCCTGTGGACCAAGAACCGCACGTGGGTGGGCGGCAACGGTGAGGATCGCCCGGCGTGGTTCAGCGCGGCGGATCATGCGGCGCGAGACGCGCGGGAGGCGTTGAGGCACGCGCGCATCTGTGATGCGCCTTGGAGCCTATCGCGGGTTTCCCCGCGGATCGTTGCGGTTGATGAGCTAGGTGCGGGACCGCATCCGATCAACTTCGACTTTGCGGAGATGAGCGCGGAAGACTTCTTCAAGTGGCTCCGCGATGCGCTTGCCCACGGAGATGGCCGCACGATCCGGCCCGTTCACAAGCCGTCGGCGCAGGGCAACCGGACACTGCTAGCCGGCTTTGCAATCAACTTCGCCGAACACCGTGGAGCTGACCGAGAGCTCAGGCTCGAACTCCATCACCGGGACATGAAGCGTCTGGGCGCCATTCTGGCGGACCAGTTCTGCCAGTCCCTCAGTGGCGGCGACCTATACTTCGAAGAGCAAGCCGGAGCTGCGCCGATCACCGAATTGAAGCCCACGTCATGACGCAAGAAAATCTTGCATTCTTCGATATGCAAGATTACATGATCCCGGGAGGCGGTTATGGCGAACTTCATCGGAGCGAGAATCAAGGCGTTGCGCGAGGAGCGAAAACTCTCGCAGGACGACCTTGCGCGCGTGTTCGGCTTCAAGGATCGTCAGACCGTCTCGGCGATCGAGACCGGTGAGCGGAAGGTCAGTGCCGAGGAGCTGGTCATCGCCGTCGAGAAACTCGGCGCTTCCCTTGACTATTTCACCAACCCCTTCTTGCTGGTCGGCGAGGGACGGTTCTCGTGGCGCCAGACCAATGTCGGCGCGCAGGCTCTCAATGGCTATGAGCGCAGCGCGGGCCGATGGATCGCTGCCTATCGCGCCCTGTCGCCCCAGGTCGGGCGCGCGGCGCCCCTTCTGCGCAGGTCCCTGGGTCTGACGCCGCGCCACAGCTTCGAGGACGCCATGGAGGCGGGCGAGCGCTTCGTCGTGGAGTTTGAGCTCGGTGATGTTCCGGCGGGCCGCCTGGCCGAGGTGATGGAGCGGGCGCTCGGGATCCTGGTGCTGCGCGTGGACGCCTTCGACGGGATTTCCGGCGCGGCCTGCCGTCTGCCTGAACTCGACGTAGTGCTCATCAACCGCAATGAGGTGGAGGGCCGCCGCAACTTCGACCTGTCGCATGAGCTGTTCCACATCCTCACTTGGGACACCATGCCGCCGGAACACTCCGAAGCGGCGATAGAAACGGGCGGCAATCGGGTCGAGCAACTCGCCAACAACTTCGCCTCGGCCGTGCTGATGCCTGCGAAGGTTCTCGATGGTCTAGTGGATTGGGCGGCACTGGACGACGGGGCGCTGATCAAGCATCTCAATGGCGTCGCCGATCAGCTAAAGGTGACGGCGTCTGCCCTCAAGTGGCGGCTTGTCGCCCTGAACAGGCTGAAGCTGGCCGCGGCGCGGGCGATCCCCGACGCGGCCTTGCGCAACAATGGACGCGGCGAGGCGGCGGCTGTCCCGCCGCCGCCGTTTTCCAAGCCGTTCGTCGAGGTGATTGGCCTGGCGATCGAGGCCGGCCACGTGTCTGCCCGGCGGGCCAGTGGGTTGCTGGACCTGACGGTCGATGATCTGGGCGACCTCTTCGAAGTCTACGGGGCTCCATCCCCGATTGAGCTTTGATGATCGATGCCGCGCCACAAGGGTCCCCTCCTGATCGATACCAACATCATCCTGGAGTGTTTCCGGGTAGGGTCATGGCGCGCGCTGTCCGGCGGCTATCAGGTCGAGACGGTTGAGGATTGCGTGACCGAGACCCAGACCGGATTTCAGCGTCGGCGCCCGGAAGCGCTGATCGATCCCGTTGAACTCGTGGGCGGTTTGCACGCGGTGCATCCCGTGACCGACGCGCAGCGTGCGGTCGTGGCGATCCGCGCGCCGGACATCGCCCTGGACGTTGGTGAGCGTTCCCTTTGGGCTAACGCCCTGACGCGAGACGACGCATGGCTTCTCTGCGGACCGGACAAGGCCAGCATGCGCTTCGGCGTTCGGCTGGGCCTTCGGGACCGCCTCATCGCCCTGGAATCGCTGTTCGTCGATGCCGGGCATCGGCCCAAGGAAGCCTTGAAACAGGCCTATACGGCCAAGTGGCTCGAGAACGCCGTGGGACAACTCCTCTTTTCAGAAGGCCTCGGACGCTCATGACCAGCTCGCTTGACGTCCGTACCCGCATCGCCGGCGCCTTCCGCCGTGACCTGGTCGGCCCCGGTCCGGAGCTCGAAGATCTCGACCTCGCCAGCGAGCGGCTGAACGAAAATCCTTCGCGCTGGTATCTCACCGGCTTCCTTGCCCCAGCCGACGACGAACTGGCGCTCGGCGGTGCCGAAAACGGCGATGCCACCGCCGAGGCCGAAGAGCTGGAGATCGAGGGCGGCGAAGCCCAAACGGACGGCGCCGGCGGCTCGGCGGGCGACAACGAGGAGCCCGAGGCGCCCAACGCCAGGCGGCGTTTCCTGCCATCTTCGGTCGGTCTGACGGTCCTGCTCGATCCCGATATCCGCGAGATCGAAGCCGTCGTGTCGTGGGGGGACTACCGCACCGAGCCGCCGATGGACGAGGCGCTGCTGCTGCCCGATCCGGAGGGTGAGCAGGACGCCGAAAAGAAGCCCCGTCGCCCTCAGGTCGAGTGGGTCCGCGCGCCCAAGGAGCGCAGGTTCACGCTGGCCGTGCAGGACGGGCGCGCCGGACCGTTCGTCGTGCCGGAGAGCGCCGCGGAACAGCTGCCCGGCGGCGGCCTGTGCCTGGAAACACACTCGCGAGTCTTCACCTACCCGACGCCCGATGGGCAGGTCGAGCAGGTGCGGGCGCTGACCGTATTCCTGGTCAATCGCCGCTCGCGTGCTCACCGCTTCTATGCGGACGTCGGCTACGCCTTCCAGGCTCGACTGGAGCTGCAGAGCAAGGCGGGTTTCCGTCCGCGCCGCGACCTCTCGGGTATGACGTCGAACGACGCGGACCTGCAGATCGCCGATCTACACTATCGCGACGTCTGTGAATGGGCCGTTGGGCGCAACGCCGCCGCTGCTTGGCCGCGCGACCAGGAAACGGCAGGCGATGTGAAGCGGGTCTGGACCGACCCCTTGCCCCTGGCCGAAGTGGAGCGCGTGGCGCCGAACGAAGGTGAGCCGCTAAAGTCCGCCGTGACGTTCGGCATGGAGGCGCTGGCTGAGTTGGCCAACGGCGATGGGTCAGCGCTTAGGTCAGCGCTCGAGGCGCTGCCCAGGCTATATGGCGACTGGATTACTGCCCAACGGGCCACCTCGTTGACGTCGCTCCGCCGTCGCCAGACCGCGGACGATCTTATTCGGGACATGGAGACGGCGAAGGCTCGGATCGCCGCCGGTCTGGAAGTCCTGGCAACCGAATCCCTTGCGCGCCAGGCCTTCGGCTTCATGAACCTCGCCGTGGCGCGCGCGGCCCGTCGCCGCAATGCAGGGCCGCAGGGCGATCCGGCAGCGCAACGCTCCCCCGCATGGCGGCCGTTCCAGCTGGCCTTCATCCTGCTGAATCTTTCGGGATTGGCGGACAGTCGCCACCCCGACCGGGAGACGGCGGACCTGCTCTTCTTCCCGACGGGGGGTGGCAAGACCGAAGCCTATCTGGGCCTCGCAGCCTTTACCATCGCCATGCGGCGGCTCAAAGCGCCCGGCGTCCTGGGCGCGGGCGTCGCAGTGATCATGCGCTATACGCTGCGCCTCTTGACGCTGGACCAGCTGGCGCGCGCCGCCGGCGTCGTCTGCGCGCTCGAATTGATGCGCACGGACCCCGCGAATGTGAACGCACGCGGACAGAAGGTCCTCGGCGACTGGCCGATCGAGATTGGCCTGTGGGTCGGGTCGGACGCCTCTCCGAACAAGCTTGGACGCACAGGCGAGGCCGACCAGACCACGGCAGTGGGTCGCGTGCGGCGCTATCGGCTCGGTCAGGACAAGCGGGCGCCGGCGCCGATCAAGGCCTGTCCCTGGTGCGGTACGGCGTTCACGCCGGAGTCGTTCTCCTGCACGCCCAGCAATGCGGCGCCCACCAACCTGGAAATCCGTTGCGTCAACGACCGGTGCGACTTCACCCGCAACCGCCCTCTGCCGATCCTCACAGTCGACGAGCCGATCTACCGGCGTCTGCCGGCCTTCCTGATCGCGACCATCGATAAGTTCGCGGCCTTGCCTTGGGTTGGCGAAACTGGCGCCTTTTTTGGCCACGTCGATCGCTTCGATCCGAATGTGGGGTTCTATGGCGCGGCCGAACCCAACCACGGGCGACCGCTCGACAACGGCTGGAAGCTCGATCCGCCCGATCTGATCATCCAGGACGAACTGCACCTGATCGCCGGACCTCTGGGAACGGTCGCGGGCCTCTACGAGTGTGCTATCGATCAGCTCGCGGAGCGGGCCCGCGACGGCAAGCGCATCCGGATGAAGATCGTGGCTTCCACCGCCACGGTGCGGCGCGCGTCCGACCAGATCGCCGCCCTCTTCGACCGGCAGACGACCAGTATCTTTCCGCCTCCTGGACCCAACCGCTCGGACAGCTTCTTCGCCGTTACCGTGCCGTCCTCGAAGGATTCGGCACGTCTCTACATGGGCATCGCCGCGCAGGGCCGGGGTCCGAAGCTCGTCTTCCTGCGGGCGCTGACGACCCTGCTCGCCGCGGCTCAAGCGGCCTATGAGGCGAATCCTCCGAAGGACGGCAAGGCCAGCCCCGCCGACCCGTACATGACCGCGCTCTGTTACTTCAACGCGCTGCGGGAGCTGGGCGGTGCGCGCCGGATTGTCGAGGACGAGGTCCGCGACCGGGCGCGACGCTATGGCGACGAGCGCCGACGGGTCGTGCCGCACGATCAGCCGTTTGGCGATCGGCCCGTCCGTGAGCCGTTGGAACTCACGTCGCGGGTGTCAACCGACCAGGTCGCCCTCGCCAAGCAGCGTCTGGAGGCCGAGTTCTTGGGTCAGGGCGAGACGGTTGACGTCGCTCTCGCCACCAACATGATCTCGGTCGGCCTCGACATCACGCGCCTCGGCCTGATGGTGGTGCAAGGCCAGCCGAAGACCGCTGCGGAGTACATCCAGGCGACAAGCCGCGTCGGACGCGATCACAACCGGCCGGGGCTGGTCGTCGCGGTGCTCAATCTCCATAAGCCACGGGACCGAATGCATTTCGAGCATTTCGGCCAGTATCACCGTACGTTCTACCGGGCGGTCGAGGCGACCAGTGTCACGCCCTGGGCCGCCAGGGCGCTGGATCGGGCGCTGCCAGCCGTGGTCGTCTCTGCGGCCCGGCACCTCGACGCCGGCCTCACCTATGAGACGTCCGTCGCCGACTTGGCCGCGAACCCGGATGTCATGGCCGCTGTTCGTAACTTCATCGTGAGCCGTGCGCCACAATCGGCGGTGGCCGGCGGCAGCGCCGCCTTGGGCGCGATGATCGACCAAGTCTTCGCCGATTGGACCTCGACGGCGCATGTTCAGGCGGCGGGCGGGAGCACTTTCGCTTTTGCCCGGAAGAAGAGCCCGCATCGGCTGCTACACCAGCCGCTCGAGCCGGAGATCGATAACCTGACGCCCGCACACGCTCGCTTCGTCGCTGGCCGGTCCATGCGCGATGTCGAGCCCTCGGTGCGCATGAAGGTCAAAGATCCCTACGGTACTCCCATAGCCAACGCGGATGACGTCTAATGGCCAAGAACGCTCAACGTCTCAGCCAGCTCGTTTCTACCTTCGGTCCCGGAGCCATGATCGACCTTCCCACGCGTTCCGTCGTGGTTGGCGGCCTAGAGCGATGGGACATGAGCGGGGGCAGTTTCTCGGTGATCTCAGAGCCTCGGCTTTCGAGTCGCCTTGAGAAATTATTGCAGGATCAGGGGCGGCTCGGGGCAGGCATCAGCCTCACTCTGCGCACGCCTCCAAAGGAGCTTGACGTCCAAAGGGGTGGCTCTGCCGGTGTCGATGCACCGGTGTTCCCCAAGTGGTTCATCTGCGAAACGGTGGAGGACGTGGGAAGTGGCGAGGGAGCCAAGGCCTCACGCCGTCGCCGGCTCGTCCGCTGGAACGATCTCGACAGCAAGGGGCGGCGAAAGTTCGAGTTCGACGATGGGCGGAAAAGTCATGTCACGCCCATTCGCTTCGTATGCGCCTGTGACAACGGCCATCTGGACGATATCAATTGGCGCTATGCGGTGCATGGTCCCGACGCCTGCGCCGAGGCAATGTACATTGAGGAAAAGGGCACGAGCGCGGACCCTGCGGACACCAGCGTCGTGTGTGGGTGCGGTCGCCGGCTTTCGTTGCAAGATCTCTTCCAGCCTGGAAGACTAGGGAAGTGCCAGGGTCAGCGTCCATGGTTGGTTGATCGGGATCCGGACGGCTGCGATCAGAACCTGAAACTGCTCACCCGCACTGCGACCAACACCTACTTCCCGCAAGTTTACACCGTCATCTCGTTGCCGACAGAGGAGGACGAACTCTCGCGTCTCGTGGAGAACCTCGCCGGCGAGCTCTCCAAGGCTGCGACGGTCGAGCACATCGCCGCGGCGAAGATGTTCAATTCAAAGGTCGAGGCGACGCTGGGCCCCTATTCAAACGGCGACATCCTGGAGCGCCTGGTGCGCTTGCGGGAGAATGCACAGTCCGATCTTGGACGCCCCCCACAGGTCGCCGAATTCGATGTCTTCGCCAGCGGCCGGGGCGAAATCGGCCACAACGCGCCAGACGCGAAGCTCTATGCGCAAACCGTGCCGCCAGAGCAGTGGCGCGATGAGGATGTCGGCGTCGACCTGTCCCCGATCACCAACCTCGTCTCCGTGCATCGGCTACGCGAGGTCTCGTGCCTGTATGGATTCACCCGGTTCGAGGCCGCGCCTGCGAGCGTGGACGGCGACTTCGAGGACATCCAATTGGCAGTGCGTGGCGCTCCCATCAGTCAGAGTGCCGATTGGCTGCCAGCGATCGAACAGTTCGGTGAGGGGCTCTTCATCCATTTCGACGAGACCAAGATCGCCGAATGGCTTGGGCGCGCGAAGGTTCTGGCGCGGCAAGACAAGCTCCTGGCCGGTTACGATCACTGGCGGAAGCGTTTCACCAGCACGCCACCGTCTTATCCGGGAACGCCCTACGTCCTGCTTCATAGCCTTTCTCACGCCCTTATGAGCGAGATCGCATTGGATTGCGGCTACCCTGCCAGCTCCTTAAAGGAACGGATTTACGCTCTTCCGAGCCGCCAGAACCCCGGCGCCTACGACCGGTGCGGGATCCTGATCTACACCGCGACACCTGGTGCGCAGGGAACTTTAGGAGGCCTTGTGGCCACGGCTCCGCGGTTTGCGGCACTTCTCAAGAGCGCGCTGGCCGGGTTGACGATCTGCTCCAGCGATCCGGTTTGCGCCGACCATGAGCCGGATGATCGCAGTGGCGATCGCGCCACGCATGGGGCCGCTTGCCACAGTTGTCTTCTGATCTCCGAGACCAGCTGCGAGCGCCGGAACCTATTCTTGGACCGCAACCTACTTGTTCAGACAATGGCCGATGACGGAGCCGAGATATTTCATGGAGATATTTCGCTCTGAAAATACCTCAGGGGTGCTGATCGGCCGATAGCGCCCGCCAGGCGAAGCGCCCCACTAGGCGGTGGTTCCATGAATGCACCCAAGCTTCATCACTACGTCCCGCAATTTCATTTGCGGCGCTTTGCCGATTCCAAGGGGTGCCTCTGGGTCTGGGACAAGCAGAACGACCGCATCTTCAGCGCCCCGCCGGCCGGCATGGCCGCCGAAACTCATTTCTACCGGCTCACCCAATATGAAGGACTCGGCTATGATCCAGCGATGATGGAGCACCAGCTCTCCTCGCTCGAGGCCGCTATGGCTGCAGTCACAGGGCAATGGCTCGACTGGCTACCCGACATGGCGCCGCTCGATCGCCTGCCTATCCCACGCGCCAATCGTCGCGCGGTCGCACTCTTTCTCGCGGTCCAGGTGCTGCGAACACGCGACACGCGCGATATCCTGTCTGCTTTGGTCGAGCTTGACCGTGGGACGCGTCCGAGCCAGCAGGAGGAACGGGAGCTTCACACCGAATTGATCTGGGATGAAAAGCTGGTCGAGACGCTTGCACGCCGCTTCAGCCGATCGATCTGGATCATCGGTCTCAACGACAGCGGTACGCCCTTCGTCACCTCCGACAATCCCGTCGCCTTCCGGACCGCGGACAATCGCCAGTGGCGGCGCGCTGCCATTCTCGAGCGGGGCACCTACCTCGTCTACCCCCTTTCGCCGACGGCTATCCTCTACTGCCATCCGCCGCATGGCCACTTTCGCGCATTACGGCGCTTCGCCGATTCAGTGTCGCCGGTCACGTTCACTCAATCGATGGTCGAGAGCGACAATAGCGGTCAGACCTTCATGGCGACGCGCTTTCTGATGTCCTCACGGCAGAACTTCGAAGCTGAGCGTGCCTTCGCCGCGACAGTCGGCACAGATATCTATGCTGGCTAGCGTGTGTGGGTCCGTCAGAAGACGAGTTCTGTCTGCGCGATAACAGACGCGACCATTTTCGGCGGATAAATCAAGCTGACGATCATCCACTGATCAGGGAAGCGATGGATCGTGCCCATCAGGAAATGCAGGTCGGCTGCTGGCAATACCTTACCGATCCGCGCTCGGAAGGGAGTTTCCCAGCCGGCGCCATGACTGCGCTGACAATTCCAGTAGAGCGCGCCCGCCTCCCAATCGGCGATCTTGTGACGATAGCGTCGCGTCTCGCCGCCCACCTCGCATTCATAGGTGTAATGGAAGGCGTGAGGCAGCTTGCGCAGCGTCTTGATCTCGCGCTCGCCGTCTTGCTCGAACAGGCCGGCCTGCTTTTCGTGCTGGACGAGCTTTTCGAGCTCGTCGGGCGTCCATTGCGGATTGTCTAAGGGAGTAATCTGGAGCCCAGTGACGCGCTTCGGGCGAAGCAGACCGAGCGTCACGCCATCGGCCACGCGAGCAGCGTCGAGCGCGTCGAAATCATCATAGACGGTGAGTGCTGACAGCGCTTGCCGACGCGCCGCCCAATGCCCCTTGGTCGGCATCGGCGCGCCGTCGAGCGAGATCGTATCAACATAGATCTTGTGGCTCTCCGGGCGGCGATCGCCGTTGGCCGGATAGATCTGCGCCGAGATCCATTGCCACTTCTTGAATTGCTGGTCGTCACGGATCAGCCGGAATGGAACCGGGAACAGCCGAATGAGTGCGCCGGTCTCGCTCATTCCGGCGACACACGAAGTCTCCGAATGCTTGCCGCTCGGTGACGGATAGGTCTTGCACAAGATTAAGATGCGCTCGCGCCGCGATACCATGGCCACCGCCTCCCATGCGGTCTGTTCGATGCCAAGGCGAGCTTAGCACTATAGGTTGAGCGCTGCTAATCCTGTATGAAATCCTAACAAACGCGCTGGTGTTGGCGCTGCGTTGACGCCAATATTGCGAATTTCAAAGTCGCCGAGCTCCGACATCTCTGCCGCAACGATCGTCCGATGACATTCTTTCGGACTACGCTCGAAGCAAAGCAGGACAGAAACGCGCGCGCCGGCGATGGCAACCGCCGCGCCAAGCGCCTCCTGCGCTGCGTCGCTCGCCAAATGCTTGGTGTAAATCTCGAGAAATGCTGGATAGTCGCCGCGCCGCATCGCTTCGCGCCCCGGTTTTGGGTCACCCAGCGCCTTCAGATGCGCATAGTCGATGCCGCGATCGCGCAGTTTCGTCTCGAGCACCGACTTGGAAAAGCCCGGCTTGCGCGAGACCGGTACGTCGCGAATGTCGAGCAACTGCTCTATTCCGCAAGCGTCGAGCGTGCTCAGAAACGCACCGATATCCGCGCCCTCATAGCCGATAGTGTATAAAATTCGACGCATGCAATCTCCCAAGCTTGCCCTGCGATAGCCGTCAACCGAGACCTAAGTGAGGCACGGTCGCGCAAAAGTGCAGCCCCAAATCCGGCCCGACATCTTGGCAAACGTGCTCACAAACTCTGGATCACCTTGAGCCGGCAGCGAACGTCAGCTTCGTCGCGTCGCGATCCCGAAACCCGACAGTCCGCAAACGGCTAAAATTAGATCATTGGGGAAGTTCAAAAAATCTTGCACGCGCTATCGCTCGGTTAGCATCTCTACTTGCTGGAACACCGCCGCTATGGCGGCCTTATGAAAGAGATTGTCAGATATTTTACACGTCATCGGCGACATGCAAAGAAAACCCCATTTCTTTTACACGTTTCCGGAACTCGTAAAATTCACTGCGCCATTGGCCTAGGCGCCGACCGAAGCAGGCTGATCGCAGATCACGTTGATCGCTACGCACTCTCAACGACTTTCATTGACCGCCTGGCCCGCTGCGAGGCTTTAAGCAACCTGCATTTCTTCTCCACGGCGATCAAGCCCGGCGCAGACACTTTATCCACCGCCCGCAAAAAGCGTGCGGATCGCAAATGAGCCATTCGACGGATCCGGTATGCTAAGGCCGCCGAAATAGTCCTTGCCGAACTTCCGCTCGATCTCCTCTGTAGGAGCGTGCCGGGCCCACAGGAGGAATATCCAGGCACGGATCCAGACGTCTGGCACGTTTTCCTCCTTTATGAAGCGAAGCGCGCCGAAAAAGGTCCGCAGTCGGACTTCGCCAGACCCTCGCGACATCATGCCTGGCTTCGTCACTAACCCAAAACTGGCATCGATCTCGCGCAGGCCGTCCCACTCGTCGTGGGCCGGAAGCGGCATGTCACGGACCACTTCCATTGCCGGATCTTCATTTTCGCTAGCCTCCCAAAAATATCCTGTGGGAATCTTGAAGTCGATCGACCAGAAATCTCGAGGGGTCGGCCCCAGCTCCCGATTCCATGGTTCCGCGTAATCCGTCGGCGCCTCCCGTTCATACGGAGGTTCGACGTAGGGTGGCGGCTCGTGCTTGGTCCGCGCGCCGGACTCCGCTCGAATTGCTGCGGCTTCTTCCTCGGATGCCGCCAATGTTTCGTCTGTATGGCGCTGGCGCTGATCTGGAAACGGCAACAGGTTACGGACTATGCTGGTGCCGCGCGTCTTGAGCAGTTCGACAAAGACCTTCAGATCGCCATCGCTCACGCGACAATCCTCAGCCTTCAATCCCATCTTGATCATACGCTGGATCAGCTTGAGGTGCTCCGCACCTACGTGAGCTGCACGCTGTTTGATGTCCTTTTGCGCCGCCGCCAAAGCGCCCTCGATCATGGTACTCATGACGACGTGCTGAACCAGATGGCCAACGAGTGCCTCGACTATGCGCTTGTTCTCCCTGAGCTGACCTTGCAAGATTTTTTCGTCACCTGCGTTAAGAATCTGGCTGCTCGAGAGAGCACCCTTCGCCCCATCTTCTTGCGCTTTGGTGACACGCGCGTTCAACTCGGCGAGCTTTGCCTCGATCTCGGCAGCGGGGATCAGTTCCGCACCGCGACCAGGCTTGAACCGGCTCAACGCCTCGTCATCGGTGATGCCCGCCATCTTGCCGATTGTGACCTCATCCTTCGATTTCCGACCCATAATCTCCTCGCATGCATCGATGTTGGACTATTTCTGGCTTGTAGGATGAAGATTGAATAATTTCGAGGAAATCGCCCCTTTTTTGCAGGAAAAGAAGGAAAACATGCGAACGCATGCGTCTATCGCATCCTGGCTCTAGTAAAATCTATGGCTCTGCAGCCTATGATCATATAAAACGAATATAATTCGTTTTCTGTGTTCAGGCGCAATACCGCAGAATTGGGGCGCCACCCCAAATTCTGCGGGCGCTGCCCGTTGGGCAGATGGGTCGACCTTCGGCCGAGGGTCGCCGCTGCTGACAGCGGCGGCGGCGCCTGCGGCGGGGCGGCGCAGCCTTTGTCATCCACGCGCTCTCCTCGAGCACTCCACCACGCGATCGAGGACGATGCCGGCGATCGCGGATTCGTCGTCGTCGGTGAGCAGCTTCAGATGCTCATGGTGGACGCCATGATGGCGGGCCATTCGGTCCGCGAGATCCAGGATCGGGTCGTATTTGCCGTCCGCAACCTGGCGCTCCATCCGATGCTCCCGGTATTGGCTGATTTCCTGCTCACGCGCCTCGAAGATCCCGATCAGAAACTCGTCGATGTCCGCCTTCAACGCTGCGTCGACAAGCTGCTTGGCTGCATCGGCGACCGCCTCACGGCGCGCCTGATAGCCACGCCGCAGGCTCAAGAGTCGTGCCTCGACGCTAGTCGTTTTCAGAAGTGGGTTGAGAAGACGAATGCGCGCGTCTTCGCTCGCTCGATCTCCCTCGCCGCGACGAATCTGCTCTCTTGCGTTCGCTTCCGGCGTCGCCGTCTCCTTGTCGAAATCGGGAGGACAGAAATCTCCGCCCGTGCGACGAGCCACTCGCAACGCTTCGATCATCCCGAGCGTCACGTCGTCGGCCATCGAGAGTTCGCTTGCAAAGCGTTCTATCAAGTCAGTGAGCGTCATGCTTCGGACCTATCGGCCGAATTTGCGCGCTCCTGATCGAACAACGGCCCGTCGCTTTGCGGCACATTAACAGTCGTCTGAAGAGCCGCTTGTTCCGTGAGCCTGCCGACCATTCGCTCCACGACGCTCCCCTCAAGGACCGCAATCTGCGCCTCGAGGTGGGTGATGCGGCCAGCCTGTGCGTTGATCGTCGCGCGAAGGTCCTCAACGTCGGCGAGCGCAGTATCTCGCTCCGCCTCGGTTTCGGCCAGGACGGTCATCAGGTCGCCATTTTCTTGATCGTTCCGGCTGATCATGTTCTCCAGCGTGTTGAGCTGGATTTGCTTCGTCGCCAGCGCGCTGTCGACGATGCCGGTGACGAATTCAGCCAGCATATCTGCGCCTTGCTGGCGTTCGGATTCCGGCAGCACGAACGAAGTCGGAGATTTGGTATCCATCTCGGCGGCCATACGGCGATTGAACATGTCATAGGCGGTCTTGCGGGACGTCGTCCCAAGTTCGACAATCACCATGTTGCCGTTCATGTTTTCGAGACCAACTCGCGCTCTCACACGGTCGAATGCCTCGTCAAATTTGTCTTGCTTAAGCCACCGATCCTTCGTCGTCATCGCGCATGTCCTGAACATGCTGAACAAAGTGAATGTTCACCTTGTTCAGCTCGATAAGGCACGACGATTTAATGGTCGTGCCGCCTCCGGATATTCCGGAGACGACCTGCCTTTTATGAACAGCGCTTCGCTATCGGTAGGACGAAAAAAACGATCAGTAGACCGTCCTTGATTGATTGAGCCGATCTTTGGCGCATGCAGCCTTCATGAGCATTGCGGCCCAACATGGGTCGAGCCCAGTTCTCCGTCAACCTGATGGCGGCCGTTCTGGTCGATTGAGTCTTCGAGCTGGGTGAAGCGAAGGTCGATGGAGGATGGAAAATGGATGTCGTCGCATCCGCTCCGTCGCCTTCTGGCAGATGCTGGTCGTGTGCTCGGTCGCACCTGTTGATCCCCAAAATCAGGAGAATCCATGTACGATGCACAAACAATCGCGCTGCGTCTCCGCACGCGCTCCATCATTTCTCCCGGTGCCTTGATCGGCCGACTTCCGCCCTTTGTCGGCGCCGCGATCACCGAAATCGCTTGGGTCAGCCGGAACGTCTGGCCCAATGGCGAGAGCGACATCACTACCGGTTATTGCCGGGCCGAAACGCTTGACGAGGAGCGTGATCTGCTCCGCTACCTACCATGGGCCGGCGCGCCGGCGATAACGCTGGGATCCGACCCGGAGGGCGACGTGCGCCTGATCCGGTATCGCCTGCTCGCTACGTTACACGACGAGCCGCATGGCCAGCATAAGTTGATGTCGATGCCCGGCGAAAAGCCGATCGGCTCGATGCCGGCGTTCTGGGATCTGCCCGTGGGCGAGACCCGGCGCGAAGACGCGCTCATCGCAGCCGGCAGCATGCTCGCGCGGTACGCGCTCGCCGAAAGCAGGGATGGCTTGGCGCTCGACCGGCTCACACCGGTGCTTGCCGAGATGCGAGCGGCAGCGACACGCGAGCCGCGCGATCAGTGCCTCGCCGACGTCGCCGAAGCCGTCGAAGCCGTGGTGCTGACCGACGCCGGTCTCGGTCTCCGTTGATCACCGAAGGCGCCGCCATGCGCGCCGAGACTAACACAGGATATCCCATGATCAGGAAGCACGTCCCCGCGCCGCCATTTACCTTTCCGCCGGCTACCGAACAGGTTCATCAGCGCCGCGCACGACTCGTCAGGCCTCACCTCCCTCAGCCTCGTAAGATGAAGCGCCTACGGCTGTTCAACGTCCGTCCGATTTCGGTCGCATGGCAGGGTGCGGGGCGCTCGCCGGCGTTCAAGACGTTGGTCGCGAATACTGCCTATATATGGCGAGATGGGTTGGTAACTGACCGCCGCTTCGGCCGTATGCCGCCTTCATTTGCCGAACGGCGTGCCGAGCTCCGGACATATGGCCTCTCCCTGCCGGCCAGCGCTCCTGTGTGGACGACGTCTCCCTATGCCGTTTGGGATGCCGTTGATTCCGCGGTCGACACCATGAACGACAACATGAGCGTGCGCGGATGGCACATCGTATCGACTTTGCCGTCGTCGCTCAGCGATTGGGCGTGGAAGCTCCTCGTGGAGACTTTCGTCGAAAAGCAATTCGTTCGGCGGGGCGCGCCTGTGGCCTGGGCTGTCCATGCCCTGCTCGGTGACGAAGGAAAGTGGATCGTCCAACCGCATGCGCACATGATCGTCCCGGCGAGACGCTACCGGACGACACAAGCGGGCCAGGTTGGAGACCGGATGGTCAACTGGGCGGGGTCTCGTCGCCAGCAAGACGCTCTTCGCCGGGCCTGGGAAACGATGGTCGGACCGCTTCTTTCCGACACCGATTGATCATGGATAGGTGCGCCCGTCAGGGGGCCGCCGCTCAGCGACCGCCATCGCACTACCGCGCGCTCCGCGCAGATGAGGCGACGCGGTCGCCAGGGTTTCCTTGTCCCTGAACAGGCAGTGGGAAGTCGAATGAAGGGAAAAGCTGGGCCGAGCCCGGCCCCGCGGCTTCGCCGTAACCAGCCAGGAGTTAAATAATGATGAACGAGACCGAGGAAATGAAGCAGGCACGCCGCGAGCTGCAGCTGCTTTCGGCGTCTGATCCAGCGGCGTTGCGCAACATGCTGCGCTACGCCGCGGCGTTAAAGATGATGGTAACCGGACGGCTCGAACGCGGCCGCCGTGGAGGTGAGCCGCATATCGCCGCGGGCTTTCAGCTCACGGCCGGCGAGCAGCAAATGATGATGGCGCTCACCCTGCGAACCGGCGAGGAACAGCTCTATCTGACGTTCGACATCGACGACGCGGCGGGTGTGCCGACCGGCCTCGGTTTTATCCGGAAGGAGGGTGAGGCGGTCGCTTGCTACAATTGCGGACTCTGGGCGCCGACGAACGACGGACGGGCATTGATCGTACCGCACGACGAATCCTTCGAGGGATATTTGGCGTTCCAGCCTGAAGGCCCCTTGCTGCATGTTCGATCGCCGCTGCCTGGCGATCGCCAGGCCGGATTTCGTCGCGCATCGATCCGGCTGCCGAGGATCGCGAACTCGAAAGCTGTGCAGGATATCCGGGCTAACGGACACATGCACGTTTTCCGATCCGAGGATGCTGGGCTGATCTCAGCGCGAACGTCTACGTTCGGAGCGTGAATAACAGGGCGGCGGTGATGAGCACCGCCGCCCGAGGCCATGCTCTAGGATGAGCGGCACGACCGTGACGCCCGGACAGCCGGGCACTGACCTGTCTCGCCAAGCCGATTGGTGCGGCGACGGGACCGTCAGTCAGACTCATCCTCACGTGGCCGCCCCCGCGGGGCGCCGAACCTCTGCCATTCCCTCGGCCGCAAATTCAGAGGAAATACCTGCATTTCCGGCAGAAGCTCGCTCAGCCGATCGACCCATGGCTTGAGCAGGGCCGGATCAGGGTCTTCTTCATAAGTGTCTGAGTGGACGTCACCCACTTCGTGTCCCACGATCGCCTGACGAAGTTCCTTTGGTGCTTTGATGTCACGTAGGTGCGAGATGCACCGCGACCGGATCGACCGCACGTCTACGTCCTTCCGGTCCTTTTTGCGGCTGGTCCCACTCGGGAACATGCACGCGCGGAGCGGCTCGAATATCTTGTCGTAGAAGTTATGATCAAATCCCATTTTCTCGCTGTGGAGCTCGGGAAAAAGTGCTCGATGCCCGAGCAGCCGCATCGCTCGCACGTAATCGAGAAAGCCTAGCTCGATCAGGCGCGCATTGATCGGCACGCGCCGAACGGAAGCCGCCGTCTTGAGCCGCCGGAATGCATTCGGACGGAAATGGAAATAGGGAACAGGGGCTTGATCGAAGACATCGTCAAGTTTCAGCCCGCACCCCTCGTCCGACCGACATCCGTGCAGAACAATGATAAGCGGCGCCCAGTACCACGCATCGTGGAAGACTATTTCCCCAGGCTCGAACCTCCGCCAAAGTCCGGCGCACCCCGTCCAGATCGGCGCCGTCAAAAGGTGGCGAAGATCGCTTGCGTCCCAGGCGACGAGCGCAGCGTTCTTCTTGACCATGCCGCCATCGCCACGCTTGCTCTCTTTGCCTCGGCGAAGGATGGCGAAGTTCAAGGGAGCCGGACACGCCAGTCCTACCTCCGTAGCAAAGGTCACGAGCGCTCCCAGCCAAGTCAGGTGCTTTTTGCGGGTAATATGCCCCAAGCCGACGCGTGGCAGGCCCGCTTCCTCAGCAGCGATCGGATCCTCATCCCACTGCTCGAGGAGCGTGTCGCCGCGCATCAACGCCTCCTGCACGCTCTCCTGCCCCTTTTCACCGGTTCCCGGATCCTTCCGCGCAAAGCCGTATCGTACCGGCAGGCGGGAAAAGAGCGCGACGGTTGCGGCAAGATGACGCTGCTCCCAGGAAGCGAAGGCGATGTCACCATTGGCGGCAACGAAAAGCTTCACCGCAGCATCGACATCTCGGACGCGCTCCTTATCCCAGATGCGGGCCTTGATCCGGGCAGCGATGGCCATTTCCGCCATCATCGTTGTGCTCTCGCCGTCGGCCATCGCATGAGGTTGGCCGCTTCCAATGCTCTCAGATACGATTGGCGGCAGCGTCGGGGATCCCGAAGCAGGTCCGACTACCGCATCGTGATGAGGTGGATCGATTCCGAGCAGACCCATCAGGTTGCCGGGGAGCGGTCGCACCGTTCCCGCCGGCAATGGTCGGCCTAGACGCTCGGAGCTTTCCAGGCATGCATTGCGATAGGCGCTCGCGACGATGCGGCCGACGGCCTTTCTGTTCATGTCATTGGCGTAGACGCCCGCTTCGACGAGGTAGGCACTGATCTGATTAGGCGTGATCGGCAGGAAAACGCGATGGCGGCCGATGACGTCGTGAAGCTTCTGAGCATCCTCGGCCGAAAATCCTTCATCCATCAGCGCCTGTACCGTATCGGCATCGGGATGCGGCGGTTCGGCGCACCAAGCGAGCTTGGTAAAGAGATGGGCATAGGTGCGGTTGGCCTCGGCATGCTCTTGCTCGAGCATTGGGGTCGCGGCCTGGCGCACGATGATACGGCCAAGCTCGGTATTGAAGGCGAGGTGATAGATGCGGCGCAGATCCTCGAGCGTGAGGTCCGGACGCAGGGTCGTGCCGACAGTCGCTTCCACCATATCCCAACTCAGCTCCAGCGCTGCTGCGCGAGCCTTCGCCTCGGCGACCGACGCGGTCTGCAGAGACAGGCGGATGGTTATAGGAGGAAAAGTCGGCCGCCGCAGGGGCGAATTTCGCCGCCACCAGTAGATGGCACCGCGCCGGTAGATGGACATGGTCTGGCTCCCGCGAGCACAGCGGGCAGCACATTCAAGAGCACAATTGTGCGATTCTTGTCCGCAACCATTTACCCGCCTTGGTCAGAAAGGCCGATTTTCCGACGTTTCTAGACCAATGGCGTGGTGATGGTCGGGGAGAGAGGATTCGAACCTCCGGCCCCTGCCTCCCGAAGACAGTGCTCTACCAGGCTGAGCTACTCCCCGACGGAGCACCGGTCGTTTTACAAGCTCGGGAGCCGACCGGCGGAGCCAAGCGAGGCGCCCCTATAGGGGGGTGTTTCCGGGTCCGCAAGCGACTCTTTTGCGCGATGCGAAATCCTTTCAGGCGGGCTGTGCGGCGGCGATCATCTCGGCCAGATCGACGAATTTCTCGCGCGGGGAGCCGTCGCGAGCCTGGAGGTTTTCGGCCTCCTCGATTCGGCGCCAGTCGTCGAAGCTGACAGCGTTCACCGCACGCTCGCCCAGCAGGCGGGCGAGTCCGTCGCCGCCTTGCTTGCCCTGCGCATCCGGCAGGTCCTTCGCCATCTCCTCGACGATCTGGAAGCCGTCCGGACGATTGGTCCCGATCGTGCCGGTCGGCCCGCGCCGCGCCCAGCCGGCGCAGTAGAGGCCCGATCCGATGCCGCCGATCCGCCCCTCCTCGTTGGCGAAACGTCCGGCCTTCTCGTCATAGGGCAGGCCTTCGATCGTGATGCTGCGATAGCCGATGCAACTCACCACCATCGAGCAGGAAATATCGACGGTGTGGCCGTCGCCGTGCGCGTGGCCGTCCGCATCGAGGGCAGTATGTTCGAGGCGGATGCCTTCGACGCGGTCGGTGCCGAGGATCGCGACGGGCGACGAGAAGAAGCGGAAGTCGATGATGACGGGCTTGTCGCTCCCGCCGGCCGCCGCGAAGCCGCGCAGCAGCGTCACGGACTTTCGCTGGCCGGGATCGAGCATGTCGTCACCCTCGATCGGCGGGAAAGCGGCGGGATCGACCAGCGGCGCGGCGCGGGCGAGGTGGCCGAGTTCGCCCAGCTCCTTGGGTGTCATCGCGATCTGGTGCGGGCCGCGCCGCCCGCAGACGATGATGCGGCGAACTTTCGAGAGCCGCAGCGCCTCCAGCGCGTGGCCGACAATGTCCGATCCTGCGAACTCCTCCGGAGTCTTGGCGAGGATGCGCGCGACGTCCAGCGCGACATTGCCGTTGCCGATCACCGCCACGGTCTCGCCGTCGAGCGGCGGGTAGAGGCCGGCGAAATCGGGGTGGCCGTTGTACCAGCCGACGAACGCCGCCGATCCGATCACGCCGGGCAGATCGTCCCCCGGCACTCCGAGCCGCTTGTCGGCGGGCGCGCCGGTGCAGGTGACAACGGCGTCGTAGAGGCCGCGCAGTTCCTCCACCGTCACGTCCTGACCGACGGTGACGTTGCCGAAGAAGCGCACCTGCTCGTCACTGGCGGTATTCTCGTATCGCCGCGTCACCGCCTTGATCGACTGGTGGTCGGGCGCCACGCCGGAGCGGATCAGGCCGTAGGGGACGGGGAGGCGATCGATCAGGTCGACGCGCACCTCGCTTCCGAAGGTCTTGAGCGCGGCCTCCGCCGTGTAGAAGCCCGCCGGGCCGGAACCGATCACCGCGATGTGGCGCATCCCGCTCTCTCCTCGACATGTTTTGCCCATGATGCTGGGCGTATCGAGCGGCTTTGGCAAGGCGCTCCGGCAATGCTAGGGGGCGGCATGACTCCGCTCGACCGCATCCGCAACTTCTCGATCATCGCGCACATCGACCATGGCAAGTCGACCCTGGCCGACAGGCTCATCCAGCGCACGGGCGGGCTCTCCGAGCGCGAGATGACCGCCCAAGTCCTTGATAACATGGACATCGAGAAGGAGCGCGGGATCACCATCAAGGCGCAGACCGTGCGCCTCGATTACAAGGGCCACGTCCTCAATCTGATGGACACGCCCGGCCATGTCGACTTCGCCTACGAGGTCAGCCGCAGCCTCGCCGCCTGCGAGGGCGCGCTGCTCGTCGTCGATGCCGCGCAGGGCGTCGAGGCGCAGACGCTCGCCAACGTCTACCAGTCGATCGAGCACGACCACGAGATCGTCCCCGTCATCAACAAGATCGACCTGCCCGCCGCCGAGCCCGACAAGGTGAAGGCCGAGATCGAGGATATCATCGGCCTGCCCGCCGACGACGCCGTGCTCGCGTCGGCCAAATCCGGCATCGGCATCGACGAGATCCTCGACGCGATCGTCGCGCGCATCCCGGCCCCCAAGGGCGACGTGAACGCCCCCCTCAAGGCCATGCTGGTCGACAGCTGGTACGACCCCTATCTCGGCGTCGTCATCCTGATCCGCGTGATCGACGGCTCGATCAAGAAGGGCCAGCAGATCAAGTTCATGCAGGAGGGATCGGTCCACCTGGTCGATCGCGTCGGCTGCTTCCGCCCCAAGATCGAGCAGCTGGCGGACCTCGGCCCCGGCGAGATCGGCTTCATCACCGCGCAGATCAAGGAGGTGGCGCAGACCCGCGTCGGCGACACCATCACCGACGCCAAGCGCCCGGCGGCCGAGGCGTTGCCCGGCTTCAAGGAAGTGCAGCCCGTCGTGTTCTGCGGCCTGTTCCCGGTGGACGCCAACGATTTCGAGAAACTGCGCGAGTCAATCTCCAAGCTGCGCCTCAACGACGCCTCGTTCAGCTTCGAGATGGAGACGTCGGCGGCGCTCGGCTTCGGCTTCCGCTGCGGCTTCCTGGGGCTGCTCCACCTCGAGATCATCCAGGAGCGGCTCAGCCGCGAATATGACCTCGACCTGATCACCACCGCGCCGAGCGTGGTCTACAGGATCCACCTGACGCATTCGAAGACCGAGCCCGCCACCACAATCGAGCTGCACAACCCGGCCGACATGCCCGATCCCAACCGGATCGAGAGCATCGAGGAGCCGTGGATCGACGCGACCATCTACGTGCCCGACGAATATCTCGGCTCGATCCTGAAGCTCTGCCAGGATCGGCGCGGCATCCAGAAGGACCTGACCTATGTCGGCGGCCGCGCGCAGCTGCGCTACGAGCTGCCGCTGAACGAGGTGGTGTTCGACTTCTACGACCGGCTGAAATCGATCTCGCGCGGCTATGCGAGCTTCGACTATCACCAGATCGAGACGCGCGAGGGCGATCTCGTGAAGATGTCGATCCTGGTGAACAACGAGGCCGTAGATGCGCTCAGCATGATCGTCCACCGCGGCACGGCGGAGGCGCGCGGGCGCGGCATGTGCGAGCGGCTGAAGGACCTGATCCCGCGCCACCTGTTCAAGATCCCGATCCAGGCGGCGATCGGCGGCAAGGTGATCGCCCGCGAGACGATCGCGGCGATGCGCAAGGACGTGACTGCGAAATGCTATGGCGGCGACGCGACGCGCAAGAGGAAGCTGCTCGACAAGCAGAAGGAGGGCAAGAAGCGGATGCGGGAATATGGTTCCGTGCAGATCCCGCAGGAGGCTTTCATCGCTGCTCTCAGAATGGGCGAGGAGTAGTGTCTCTCGGTTTCATCGAAATTTTTTTGCGCATATCTTCCCAATAAAATTTGTTAATTCGTTCGGAAATTCGGAAAGTCGAGTTTCTTTACATACAGACAAGGCATTAAAGCTGACGCCATATAGCGACTTTGATTTTCGAGAAAGCGATGAAATTATTTCCTTTCCATCTATCATATCGCTCAGATTTTGCCCGGATGAAATTTTTGCATCAATGTGGTCTTTTGCCATTTTGAAGCAAGTCTTCGGCTCATATCTTTTGCCGTAAAACTTCTGCATAACATCGGAATATGAAAGAGTAAGATCCTGTTGAAGCTCCTTCTCAGTTTCCTCTATTAACGAAGCAATATCCAAACGATCGACTTCCAAATCGTCGCTTGCATTTTGCGATATTAATCGCGCTATAACAGTCGGATTTATGAAATAATTTTCGATCTCCTTGCGTTCCCATATTGTCAAATCAAGGGAAGCAGCTGCGGCCTTTTCATAAAATGCGGCGCGCTCTTCCGCCAGCATATAGTCACCATCGAGCAAAAGAGCTGCTTGGATATCCCCATTGGATATTTTCCGTAGCGCATCAGCGGCGCCTAGTGCCTGCTGCCAGTTGCCTTTACCCTTAGTCTCTTGAATCGCAATGTCAGAAAATCGATCAAACATCTGCGCACCCATTTTGAAGGCGACGTCAGTTAGATAAGATTTGTCATCTCCCTCAACAAATAGAACGAGACCTTTATCTGCAAGCTTTGAAAGTTGTATCGAATGTATGCTCCCCATTTGCCTTAGGGATTGCTGTATCTCTGATGCTTTTGAGGCGGGTCGAGATATTTTTTCTCTCTTTTGGACAACTATTACATTCTGGAAAGGTACATCAGAGATGATTTCTGGAGAGTGAGTGGCAATTATTGATTGATTAAAATCAAATCCTTCAATGACCTTTATCAGCTTTCGTTGAAGATCGGCATGCAGATAAACATCTGGTTCGTCCAAAACGATGGTTGATGCCTTATCTACCCTCGACAAAAACCAGATAGTCTGAATCCAGGCTTGTAATCCATGCCCATGCCATGAGATTTCCGATGTAAAGCGACCTTCTCTAATTAATAGAGAATATTCATTTCTCTCGTCGCCATGATCATTTTCAAAGTGTTGAATGATCAGGCCCGGCCAAGTTTCCGCTAAAAGATCCTTGAATTTTCGATATTCTGCAGGTCTCTCCCAAAGTTGATTTCTAAGGTGTCTGTATGCTAGATATCCATCTAAATATCGATTGACACGTTGTTTGGCTATAATTTTTTCATGTGGCAAAAGGGACCCAACTGGGGGCATAACTTTGGTGATACCAAATGTTTTTGTGCTAATTTCAGACCTATCATGCACAACGTGCCGCTGGCCTTTTCTGACTTGGCAAAATGTTTCAGAACTATCCTTGCCTATATAAATATGGATCTCGTTATTGTTGCTAAGCTTTGCTTTTATGTAGGCGGGCGTGGTCTTGTCATAACCGTGTTGAACATTGTTAAAATCGAAATCGATTGTCTCGAATGAGAGGCGGAATCCAGCGCCTTCGCAGTGTCCCTCTAGCCATGATGGGCGCGGGATGAAGCTCGTACTTTGAACTCGAGCTTGGCACACGGACAAAACTCGCAAGGCTTCAACGACGGTTGTTTTACCCGCATTGTTCCGGCCTATAAGGATAGTTTCCTTTTCGAAATCAACCCGGTGATCTACAAATCCGCGAAAATTTGAAAGTGTGAGAGATCGAAGCATAGGCGATTGATAGCATCGATCTTTGCAGAGGCTAGGCCCTGCGCGGCATTGATTATCATTTTTGCCGTTGTGATCCCGTTATGATCCTGCTCGCCCAAATACGTGTCGACAGAAATCGGCGGCCATTCGGTTGATCCATGGCAGACAGCTACCGAGATTGGGCAGATTAACCGAGAATTGCCACCGCCCTAAACCAATCCCCCAACTCCGCCTCGCTCATCTCCCCCGCCGCGAGCGCCTGGAACGCCACCACCAGTTCCGCGTCGCTGGCACCCAGCGCGCACCCGTTCAACATTAGGAAGGTTTCGGAGACCACAGCCGCCGTGCGCTTGTTGCCGTCGACGAAGGGATGGTCGCGGGCGATCCCATAGGCATAAGCGGCGGCCAGCGCGGCGGCGTCCGGTTCCCCATAAGCGGCAAGGTTGCGGGCGCGGGCCATGGCGCCGTCGAGGCCGGCGGCGTCGCGCACGCCGGCGGGGCCGCCATGCTCCGCGATCTGCTCGGCATGGATGGCGCGCGCGGTCTCGGCGTCGATCCACACCCAGTCGCGGGCCATGGCCGCTCGCCGCCCTACTTGGCGAGTTCGCGCAGCGCGCGCTTGCGGCGCGCCATCACTTCGCGCGCGGCGGCCATCTGCGCGTCGAAATCCGCCGACGGCCCGCGCAGCTCGATGCCGTGCGGCGTCCGCGTCACCGACACGGTCTGCCCGATCGCGACGTCGAGATGGGCGAGCAGCTCCTTCGGCAGCACCACGCCCGCGCTGTTGCCGATCTTCGTGACCTTGAGGCTGGCGTTCATACGATGGTTCTAACATCGGTGCGGATTGCCGGCAAGCATGGCCGTCATCGCACGCTCACTCCTCCGCCGGCCCCCACGTCCCGTTCGCGCGCAGCACGTCGTCCGGGTACAGATGCCTGAGGTCGCCGGCGGCCCGCAGGCGCTGGTGCATCTGCTCCAGCATGTCGGAGAGCGTTTCGCGCGTCCCGGCGTCCTTTTCGCGCGCTTCCCGCTCCCATTCCTCGCGCAGCGCCTTGCGGACATGCGGGGGCACGCGGTTGCCCTTGGGGGCGTCGTCGTAGCGCGCGCGATCGGCGTGGCGCATCACCCACATCAGCAGGCGGTCATTGTACCAGCGCTTCTCGCCGACCTGCTCGCCCTTGTGGAAGACGGGCACGGGCACGCCGTAGACCGCGCGCTCGTAGGCGATGTCGGCGAGGCGTTCGGTGCCGATCGCCAGCGCATCGTCCCACGCGGCGGCGAAGGCCTCGGCGCCCGCGCCCTTGCGCAGCAGGTAGGCGCCCACCGTGCTCATGCCGACCCATGCGCAGGCGCGGGTGACGCAGCCGGTCTCGGCCAGCGCCTTGACGAAGGCGCGCTGCCGCTCGGGCGTCCAGCCATCGTAACGGGTGGCGCCGCGCGGGGCGGGCGCGAAATCCGGCGCGCCCTCCAGCATGGCGGGCGTGACGGCGACGGGACGGCACGCGCGGGGCGCACGCTTGCGGGGCTGGCCGTTCAGGGTGACGGCCGGATCATGGGGAGTGTGGGCCATCCCGCCCATTTATCGCACGGGCGCGGCTGTAGGACAGCGAAATTAACCGAATAGGATAATTGTGCCTCAGTGTGTGGCGTTGTCGACACTGTTGGCGGCGGCGGTCATCGCGTTGCCGGTGGCGTCGGCGGCGTTGTCGATCGCGTTGCCGGCCTGGCTCAGGCCCGGCTGGGCGGCATCGGCGGCGTTGTCGGTCGCGCTCATCGTGGCGTTGGTGTCGGCGGCGGCGTCGTTCATCGCGGAGTTCGCGGTATCGGCGGCGGCGTCGTTGGTCTTCGGGCTGCAGGCGGCGAGGCTCAGCATCGCGGCGGCGGCCAGCACGGGCAGGGTCTTCATTCGTCTCTCCCGGTTCGTCACGTCTGCGCCAACGAGCGGGGAGGGTTGGAGTTGCCTTCAAAAGCCGGATAGCCGGCGGGACGCCACGAAGGGTCCGCGCCGGCCGATCGGTACTGCTACGATCTGCTGGGAGCTAAGCTCTTAGTTGCCCAGCAGTTTCATGACGCCCTGCGGCGTCTGGTTGGCCTGGGCCAGCATGGCGGTGGCCGCCTGGCTCAGGATCTGCGCCTTGGCGAGGTTGGTGGTCTCGACCGAGAAGTCGGCATCCGAGATGCGCGACTTGGCGTCCGTCAGGTTGGTGACGTTGGCGGTGAGCGAGTTCACCACCGAGTTCATGCGGCTTTCCGCGGCGCCGAGCTTGGCGCGGGCGGTATCGACCACCTTGAGCTGCGCGTCGACCGAGGTCATCGCGTCGTTGGCATCGGCGACCGTGGCGACCGAGGTGGCGGCCGTGGTGTCGGCGATCTGCGAGAAATCGAGTCCGATCGTGTTGCCGGCATCCGAACCGACCTGGATCGAGACGGTGCCGGTGCCGCCGCCGGCCGAACCGTCGAACAGGTTCACGCCGTTGAAGGTGGTGCCGGTGAGCGAGCTGGTGATCTGCTGGGTCAGCAGGCCGACTTCCGCCTGCATGTTGGTGCGGTCGTCATCGCTGTAGGTGCCCGAGGCGGACTGCACGGCCAGCTCGCGGATGCGCTGGAGCATGCTCGTCACCTCGTCCAGCGCGCCGTCGGCGGTCTGGGCCATCGAGATGCCGTCATTGGCGTTGCTGATCGCCTGGTTCATGCCGTTGATCTGCGACGTCATCGAGTTCGAGATGGCGAGGCCGGCGGCGTCGTCCGAGGCGTTGTTGATGCGCTTGCCGGAGGACAGACGCGCCATCGCGGTCTGCAGCTCCATGTTGGCGAGCCGCGTCCCGTTCTGGGCGCGCATGGCCGCCGAGTTGGTGTTGATTACGGTCATCGTGTGTCTCCAGTACCGATCGAAATCTCCGATCCCGTTCAGGTCTAAAGGGAGATGGTTATTACGTGGTTAACGCTGCCGGGCGGGCCTAAAGGTTCGGCGGTTGCGGTCGTTACCCTGTGTCCGGCGGGGTGGGGCGCATAACCGAAAGTAAGCAGAATCAGGACGTTGGGACGTCGGGCGAGGTTCGGGCCTTCCGCTTGGCGGGCGCATGACGCGCCGCTGGCGCGGCGGAATGGTTAGCGCCCGCGATTAGACTTTCGTGGAAGATGCGCGAAAAAGCGCGGTGCGCGCGGGGTCGCTGCTAGGCGAGCAGGGCGCGGATGCGGCGATCGATGGTGCGGTAGGTGTCGTCCCGGAACGGCGATTCCAGCCGCAGCGCCGCCCACATCGCCTTCAGCTTCGATCGCATGAGCGCCTTGTCGCCCGTCCGCGCCGCGACGGCCGCCTCCGCCGCCCTGAAGAGCGCCGAGCTGGCGGATCCGCCGCGTTCGACGAGCCTGGCCTTCGCGCGTACGGCGTCATTCTCCCACACCGCCGCCACGTAGGCGTCGCAGGAGGCGAGCCATTCGTCGAGCGCGGGCGTGGCATGCGTCACGCGGAACCGCTCGATCAGATGCCGCGCCCGCGCGACATCGACGGTTTCGGCATCGAGCACCTGCGCGACCCGGACGGTCGCGACATAGGGGGAAATGTCCTCCCGTGCCTCCGCCGCCTGCTCCGCTTCATCGACCATCCAGCCCGGCAAGGCGCGGATGCGCACCTTGTTGACCAGCAGCGTGTTCATCCAGACGATCGCCTTGTCGCGGCTGTAGCGCTCGTCCGCCTTGCGCAGCGCCCGCCATTGCGTGCCGTCCGACATCCCGCCGGGCCGCACCGCGGGCAGGATCGTGAACACGCACGTATAGAGCGATTGCAGCATGAATCCCAAAGCGAGGCCCTTGGGATCGATGAAGGCGGAATCCGACGGGCCGGGCAACAGCAGCATGGCGGCGAAGGACGCCGCCGCGAGGATCAGGCTGGCCATCGGGCCGGCGGCGATGATCCGGGACCAGTGCATCTTGGCGCGATCGTCGCTGGCGCGCGGAACCGCCGCCACCCAGCCGCTCAGCCCCTTGCGATAGCGGCGCGGCACGAAGGCGAAGCTGCGGCTGGGAACCTGCCAGCCGAACGGGCGCACCGCGAAGGTGACGATCCGCCAGCCACAGGCCAGCGCCGTCGCGGCATGGCCGATCTCGTGGACGAGCGTGCTGACCAAGCCGCCGACGGTCAGCGCGAGGAAGCCGTAGAGGATGTTCGGCTGGTCGCGGAACGATCCGGCATAGACGAGGAGGGGCGCGAACCAGCAGGCGAGGGACGCGCACCACAGTGCCGATCGCAGCGCTCTTTTCCGGAAAGGTTCGTCGTCGCTCATGGCCGCAGCCCGACGATAGCCGACAATCTCATCGCTTCAACCGGTCGCTTGTATCAGCTCGCGAGCTGCCAGCCGGGCAGCTCGGTCGCCAGCATCGGGCGGCCGAACAGCCAACCCTGCGCGTGGGTGCAACCCATCTGGGCGAGCTGGGTGGCCTGCGCCTCGGTCTCGACGCCTTCGGCCACCACCATCACGCCGATCTGGCGCGCATAGGCGACGAGCATGCGGATCATCGAGGCGGTGCGCGGCGTCGCGAGATCCTGCACGAAGCGGTGATCGATCTTCAGGCAGTCGAAGCTCAGCGACTGGAGGTGGGTGAGGCTGGAATGGCCCGTCCCGAAATCGTCGAGCGCCACCGTGACGCCCAGCGTGCGGATCTCGTCGATCGCGGTGCGCAGCCGCCCGAGATCGGGGATGCGCGCGGTCTCGGTGATCTCGATGCGCAGCCGGTGCGGCGCCATCTCGGCACCGGCGAGCGCGGCCATGATCCTGCGCGGCGCGTCGCTTTCCAGCAGCTCCACCACCGACATGTTGACCGACACCTGCAGCGCCGGCGGCCACGTCGCGGCATCGAGGCAGGACTGGATCAGCGCGAAATCGCCGAGCGCATGGATCAGGCCGGATTTCTCGGCCGCCGCGATGAATTCGGTCGGTGGCACCTCGCCGCGCACCGGATGGCGCCAGCGCATCAGCGCCTCGTAGCCGACCACCTGCCGCGAGGAGAGCGCCACGATCGGCTGGTAGCGCATGTTGAAGCGGCCCTGCTCCAGCCCGCCCCGGATCTCGGCGATGAGGCCCTGATCGGAGGGGGTGGGATCGAGGTCCGATGCCGGATCGTAGAAGCGGCAGCGGTCACCGCCGTCGGCGCGGGCGCGGGCGCAGGCCTGAGTGGCGCGCTCCAGCAGACGGAGCGAGGTCGATCCGTCCATACCGGCGCGCGCGATGCCGATCGATCCGGTGATGGTGACGGGCAGGCCCGACGGGCTCTGGAAGGCGAAGCGCATCGAATTGAGGAAGCGCTCGGCCGCGCCCGGCAGGCTGGCGGCGTCGCCCAGCGTGACGACGACGGCGAAGCGGTTCTGGCCGACGCGGGCGATCAGGTCCATCGCGCGGACGGAGGCGGAGACGTGCATCGCCGCCTCGATCAGCAGCTCGGAAGCGGGCGCCCAGCCGCGCTCTTCGAAGATTTCCTCGAACTGGTCGACCTCGACGACGACCATCGCCACCGCCATCATCGTGCGCGCGGCGGTCTCCAGCGCCTGACCGGTGCGATCGTGCAGCAGCTCGGGCGTGGCGAGGCCGGTGAGCGGATCGCGGCGACGGCTCTCCTCCAGCAGGTGCGAGAGGGTGTGGACCTCGGTGCGATCCTGCAGCACCACGCCGGTCACGCTCATGCCGGCGACCTGCGCGTGGATCAGCGACTGGCGCCACGATCGGAACCGGCCGGTTGCGTCGACCAGCTCCATCGCCGGCAGGGTGTCGCCGCGCCGGGTCGCTGCGGCGGCGGCGCAGACTTCGCCGAGCAGGCGGGATCGGCTGACGCGGTGATAGCCGGCCGGCATATCCGGTTCGGGATCGAGGCCGAGCATCGTCGCGGCGGCCGGGTTGCAATAGGCCCGGTCCGGCTTTTCGGAGAGCAGCACGACACCGTCGGTCAACCCGCTCAGCACGGTGCGCGCGTCGCGCTTCAGGCCGATCAGCGTGCGGCTGTTATAGACGTAGAGCAGGATCGCGGCGACCGCCAACACCCCCGTCGCCGCGATGGCGAGGGGGAGCGCCGTGAACGCCATCAGGGTCGACATGATCTGCGGCATGCAATCCTTTCACAGCCTGCACTTTATGGACAGCCCGGTGAAAAGACTGAGACTTTAGGCGGTAAAGAAAGCGTTAAGCATGGCGCCGTCGCAGATGCGAAGTGCGGCGAGTGGAGGCCCTCTCCCGCCTGTGGGAGAGGGAGAGGACCCGCCGCGCAGCCCTTACCCAACACTCTCCCTCGAAAAGCGGGAGAGGGCTCTGCCGGCTTCACCCCGGCGCCCAATCCCGCTAGGAACGTGCCCATGGCGAGACCGAGCCGTCCACCGCGGCCCTTCTTCGACGACAAGAACAGGGCCTTCTGGTTGCTCCAGTCGGCCGGCTGGCTCGGCTATTTCCTGCTCCGGTCGCTGGGCGGCGTGGCCAACAACATGGGCCTGCTGTTCATCGTGCCGACCGCGCTGGCGACGGCGACCGGCTATTCGCTCACGCTGCTGATGGGCGCCTTCTTCCGCAAGCTGATGACAGCCAAGCCGTTCTGGACGTGGACCGTCTCGATCGCGCTGCTGGTAATGGCATCGGCCGCCTTCTCCACCATCGAGGTGTGGGCGCACGCGACCTTCTATCGCCCCGGCACCCGGCCCGAGGGCGCGCAGTTCCTCGGTGCCATCCTGCTCGATTTCGCGGTGCTCGGGGCGTGGTCGGCGCTCTATTATGCGATCAACTTCTTCCTGAAGCTGGAGCAGCAGACGGATCAGCTCCAGCGGCTGGAGGGGCAGGCGTCGGCCGCGCAGCTGGCGATGCTGCGCTACCAGCTCAACCCGCATTTCCTGTTCAATACGCTGAACTCGATTTCGACGCTGGTTCTGCTCAAGCAGACCGAGCGCGCCAATTTCATGCTCTCTCGCCTCTCGGGCTTTCTGCGCTATACTCTGATCAACGAGCCGACCGCGCAGGTGACGCTGGAGCAGGAGGTGGAGACGCTGAAGCTCTATCTCGAGATCGAGAAGATGCGGTTCGAGGACCGCCTGCGGCCGCATTTCGATATCGAGCCGGCGGTGGCCGGCGTCCGCCTGCCGTCGCTGCTGCTGCAGCCTTTGGTCGAGAATGCGATCAAATATGCCGTTACGCCCCAGGAACAAGGCGCCGATATCGCGGTTACCGCTCGATTGATCGGGGATCGCGTGCAGATCGGCGTGACGGATACCGGGCCGGGCTTGAACGAGGTGCAGCCGAGGGACACATCGTCCACGGGTGTGGGCCTCGCGAACATCCGTGACAGGTTGGTGCAGGCTTACGGCCCGCGCCAGAGTTTCCAGGCCCAGCCCGGTGTGAATGGTGGCTTTGCTGTGACGATAGAGGTTCCATTCGAGACGGAACCCAAGGAGTTGGCATGACGATACGAACGATCCTGGTGGACGACGAGCCGCTGGCGATCCAGGGCCTGCAACTGAGGCTGCAGCGCCACGATGATGTGGAGATCATCGATACCTGCCTGAACGGGCGCGAGGCGATCCGTTCGATCAAGACCCACAAGCCGGACCTCGTCTTCCTCGACATCCAGATGCCGGGCTTCGACGGATTCTCGGTGATCCAGGGGCTGATGGAGGTGGAGCCTCCCCTGTTCGTGTTCGTGACGGCCTATTCCGATCACGCGATCCGCGCCTTCGAGGCGCAGGCGATGGATTATCTGATGAAGCCGGTGGAGGAGGACCGCCTCGCCGACACGCTCGATCGCGTCCGCCAGCGCCTGACCGAGCGCAAGGGCGTGGAGGAGGCTGGCCGCCTCAAGGAAGCGCTGGCCGAGCATGCGCCGGAAGCCGCCGAGGCGATGGAGGAGGGCGTCGTGGACGACGGCCCGTCCGCCAGCCGCTACGAGAAGCTGATCAACATCAAGGATCGCGGCCAGATCTTCCGCGTCGACGTCGATTCGATCGAGCGCATCGACGCGGCGGGCGATTACATGTGCATCTATACCGGCGACAACACGCTGATCCTGCGCGAGACGATGAAATTCCTGGAAAAGCGCCTCGATCCGCGCCGCTTCCAGCGCGTGCACCGTTCGACCATCGTGAATCTCGATCTGGTGCGGCAGGTCAAGCCGCACACCAACGGGGAATGCTTCCTGGTGCTGGAGAGCGGCGCGCAGGTGAAGGTGAGCCGCAGCTACAAGGACGTGGTGGCGCGCTTCGTGCACTGATCGGGCGCGGGTCCGGTTTCGGCCGGGTTTCAATCCTGGGTAATTTCTCGTCTTTTGGCTCCTCCTAAAACGCCTGTTCCCGGCGGTGTGTTGCTCTAATAAGGCGCCGCCAGGAACAGTCGTGGCGATGGAATTTGCCCGTCGCGGTGAGATTTCGGCCGCCATCAATGAAGGCGCGCTCCTACATCGCGACGCCCAGCTACGCGCAGGTGGCCGAGCGGCTCTGCACCCGCGCGCGAGGCCGGTGGGAGCGGTATCGCGCGCATCTGGAGCCGGTGCTGTCGATCCCGCGGCCCTGGGCGGAGCGGATGGGCTATGCGGCCCGACGGTGCGTTGCTCGCATAATACGGCATTTTCGTCGCACGGGCGGCGGATTGATCGCAGCAGTCGCGGTGCCTGTCCCTTCGCGCTTCGGGAATATCGCGCGGGGTGATCCTGTCTCTCCCAAGGCCGCCCGACCGGGCGGGAGCAGGGAGTCGACGATGATCTTTCACGTGTCCATCGCCGCGGCCGCGCCGCGCCATGTCGCCGGTGTGCTGGCCGAGCTGTGGGGCGGCACCGCCGCGCCGTTTCCGCCCGTTTCCGAAGACGGCTGGATCGTCTTCGCCGATGACGATCGCGGATCGGCGATCGAGGTCTATCCGGAAGGCGTCGTGCTACGCGAGGTGGATGGCGATGCGGATGCGGTCGGCATCCGGCTGCCCAGCATCGGCCTCACCTCCACGCACATCGCGATGGCGACGGTGCTCGATCATGCCGATGTGATGCGCATCGCGGTGCGCGAGGGCTGGCCCGCCAAATACCGCAAGCGCGGGGGCATGTTCGGCGTGATCGAATTGTGGGTCGAAGGTGCGGTGATGATCGAAGTGCTGACCGCCGAGATGCAGGCCGAATATCGCCGCACGATGAGCTCCGGCAACTGGCTGGAGATGCTCGCCGCGATGCGGATGGCTGCTTAGGGCAAATCCTACCCCCGGCGGGGATTCATGCCACCCGGAATCCCATCGCCACGCCGTTCATGCAATAGCGCAGGCCGGTCGGCTGCGGTCCGTCGTTGAAGACGTGACCGAGATGGCCGGCGCAGCGCGCGCAATGCACCTCGGTGCGGTCTTCGCCCAGCGACGGATCGGTACGCTCGCCGATCGCGTGAGGGAGGTGATCCCAGAAGCTCGGCCAGCCGGTGCCGCTGTCGAACTTGGTGCGCGAGGCGAAGAGCGGCAGCGCGCAGCCGGCGCAGACGAAGATGCCCTTGCGATGCTCGTTGTTGAGCGGGCTGGTGAAGGGGAACTCCGTCGCCGCCTGGCGCAGCACGTTATAGGCCTGCGGACTGAGGCGCTTCCTCCACTCCGCGTCGCTGAGCTTAAAGGGGGCGGGCGTCGCGGCGACCGCGGCTGCTCCGCCGTGCGAGAAGAGCCGCCATGCCAGCGCGCCGGCGGCGGCGGTGCCGGCGAGACCCAGGGCGGAGCGGCGATCGATCGGCTTGGTATCCATGCCTTCCTGTTCGCTCGATCGGCCCGTCGGGTTACGGGTCCCTCGTCAAGCGCACGGCTTTGCGGCACATTTGCCGTTTCCGGCGTTGATGCCGGCAACAGGCAAAGGGAGGGCGCCATGATCCGTATCCTGATCGGCAGCGTGCTGGGCGGCCTCGTCCAGTTCTTCGTGGGTTTCATCTTCTGGGGGACACCGCTCTCCCGTCTGGTCTTCACGGTCGCGCCCGACGCGCAGGAAGCCGCCGTGCAGACCGCCCTGGCGCAGAACCTCACCGCGACCGGGACGGGTACGTACCATGTGCCCTGGCCGGATACCGCGGCCGGGACGGTCTTGCACGGACGCGGCCCCGTGGCGCTGATCTTCTTCAACACGCAGGGTTTCCCGGCGATGCAGACAAGCTCGCTGATCGGCGGCCTGGTTCTGTCGATCGTCTCGATCCTGCTGCTGGGCCTCGCGCTACACACGGTCGCGGCGCGGGTCGACGATTTCGCCAGCCGGATGAAGATCGTGGTGTTCGCGAGCCTGGGCGTGGTGCTCTATTCCGTCCTCGGCCAGCCGGTGTTCAACTTCTACATGCCGTGGGGCTATTGGGTGTATCTGGCGATCTCGCTGATCGTCGGCTTCGTCGCGGGCGGCTTCGTGCTGGCGAAATGGTTCGTGCCGTATGCCGCGCCGCGGGTGACCGGCGAGACGGTGCACTGATCTAGTCGAGCAAAGCCAGGAACCGTGCCGCCGCCCTGAAATCGCGGCGCTTGTCCTCGCGCGCGGTGGTGGCGAGCGTGTCCTCGCCCCATTGCTCGGCCTGCCAGAGATCATCGAGCTCGGCGGCTTGCCACGCATCCTCCTCGGTCATCGCGCCTTCGGCCAGCGCCAGCGCGAGGACCAGCGAGCCGGACAGCGTGACGAGCGGCGAGAGCCCCGCGAGATGGAAGGCATCGCGCGAAGCCACGGCGCCGGCGAGGCGCTTAACCGTCGCGGCGGGCTGGTCGACGTGGGTGATGCCCGCCGTCACCGTGAAATCCACGCCATAGCGATCCCGCGCCCAGTCGAGCGGCGGATCCCACGCCTCGCCCTGCAAGGCAGTCAGCTCGGTCGGGTGATCGGCGCGGTAGCAGAGCAGGTCGCCCTCGGCATAGCGCGCGAGATTGGCGGCGAAGGTTGCGGTGTCGGGTGCGATCCGGTCGATCGCGGCGTTGGCGAGGCCGGTCAGCGGCATCGCGCGCGGATCGATCGTGCCGTCCACGACCCGCCATTCCTCGGCGATGGCGGCGGCGAGGCTGTCGGTCGGCACGATCAGATCGGCGCGCGCCGGAGTCTTGAGCGCGCGTCCGTCGAGCCGGATGCCGCGATCCTCGACCGTCACATCCTTCCAGAAACGCCTGGCGGCGATCACCGGGGCGTTCGCCATTTGTGGGCGAGGATCTTCGGCACGACGATCAGGTCGATCAGCCCCATCACGATCAGCACCCCGCCGAAGCCGTAATGGCCGGCGATATTGCCGCCCAATGCCAGCCACAGGCCGAAACCACACAGGATCGCACCGGCGACGCGCAGGCCGAGCAGGATGGCGTGGCGGTCGCGTGCCTGCTTGTCGGGATCGGGAAGGCTCATGCGGTCTCCAATGTGCACAGCGCCGGCAGATCGGACGGATGCGAAGCCACCGCGTCGGCACCCTCGCGCAGCAGCTCGTCCGCCTCGTGATAGCCCCACGCCACCCCGATGGCGCGGACGCCGGCATTGTGGGCCATGAGGATGTCGAAGCTGGTGTCGCCGATCATCACCGTGGTGGCGGGCTGGGCGCCGGCATCGGCCATGCACTGTTCGATCATCGAGGGGTGCGGCTTGGAGGGGTGACGGTCGGCGGTCTGCAGCGTGACGAAATGGTGGGCGAGGCCGTGATGTTCCAGCACCAGCCGCAGCCCCCGATCGGACTTGCCGGTGGCGACGCCGAGCAGCCAACCCTCTGCCTCCAGCGCGGCCAGCACCTCGGGGATGCCCTCGTAGAGCTGCTCCTCCACGCGCCCCTCGGCCCGCATCCGGTGGAATGCGCGCTTGTAAGCCTCGGCGAGCAGATCATGATCGTGGCCGGGCGCGAGCACCTGCATCGCTTGCGGCAGGCTCAGGCCCACGATCCGGCGGACAGCGGCACGATCGGGCGCGGGAAGGCCCGCCTCGCCGAAACATTCCTCCATGGCGACGCAGATGTTGGCCTGGCTGTCGACCAAAGTCCCGTCGCAATCGAAGATGGCGAGGCGGTTCATGAGGTTCGGGCAGTCGGACATGGAAGAATGGGACCAAGCCGGATCGTGATATTGCGGCCGGCGATATCTACCGATTTTTTGCTTTCGCCGATCCAGCCATTACACTCGGGAGAGATATCTAACTGGTTGTTACCGTTCCAGTGCATCGTAAACTCGCCGCCGAATGCCGCGATCTGTCCGCTCACGGGATCGTCGCCCGCCCGAGCAATCGACACCCCGAACAAGGGCGGCGTGCCAAGTCCGGAGACATGGTCGTCATAAACCATAGATGCCACAAGGCTTCCATCTGGCGAGACCGATTGTGGATCACCGTCTAGAATGCCTTGGGGACGAAAGGGGTGGGTCTGCACGTAAGCGATCCAAAGACCAGCCACGATTACGAAACCAGCTAGTCCCGACCACAGAAGGCCGCTCTTGCTCAATTCCGCCCCCGGCCCCGCCGTTCGCCCTTGCGCTCCTTGCGGCGATCCTTGGCGGCGTGGGCGGCGGCGCGGCGTTTGCCTTCGGGGGTCTCGCTGAACTTCACGTCCTCGATCGGCAGCGCGTCGCCGTCGACCGGATCGAAGCCGAGATGCGCGAGGCTCTCGGCGAAGTGGGTCGGCAGCTCGGCGCGCACGTCGATGCGCTCGCCGTCCGGGTGGTCGATACGGATGCGGCGCGCATGGAGGTGCATCTTGCGGCTGATTCCGCCGGTCAGGAACGCCTCCGGCCCGCCATATTTGCCGTCGCCGACGATCGGATGGCCGATCGCCGCCATGTGGACGCGCAACTGGTGGGTGCGGCCGGTCAGCGGCTGCAGCTCGACGAAGGCGGCGCGGTTGCCGGCGCGCTCGATCACGCGGTAGCGGCTGCGCGAGGGCTGGCCCTCCTTCTCGTCGACATACATCTTCTCGCCGCCAGTGCCGGGCTGCTTGGCGAGCGGCAGGTCGATCAGCCCCTCCTCGATCGAGGGGACGCCGGCGATGATCGCCCAATAGACCTTGCGCGCGGTGCGGCTGGAGAAGCTCTTCGAGAAGAAGGCGGCGGCGCGCGCGTTGCGCGCCACCAGCAGCGCGCCCGACGTGTCCTTGTCGAGCCGGTGGACCAGCTTGGGCCGCCCCTCGCTCTCATATTCCAAAGCGTCGAGCAGGCCGTCGACATGGCGATCGGTCTTGGTGCCGCCCTGCGTGGCAAGGCCGGGCGGCTTGTTGAGCACCAGAGCGGCATTGTCCTTGTGGATGACGAGGCTCTGCGCGAAGTCGATCTCATCGTCGCTGAGCGGCGTGCGCTCCCGCTTGGGCTTGGCCTTTTCGGGGGCGGGGGCTTCGAGCGGGGGGACGCGGATGATCTGCCCGGCCTCGATCCGGTCGCCCGGCGTGGCGCGCTTGCCGTCGACGCGCAACTGCCCGGTGCGCGCCCAGCGCGAGACGATGTTGAAGCTCGCGTCCGGCATGTGCCGCTTGAACCAGCGATCGAGGCGGATGCCGTCGTCGTCGGGCGCGACGGTGAACTGGCGGACGTCGTCGGTCACGCGTGCGCCCCGATCCGGGCGAGCCACAGGCCCGCGAACAGCAGCAGCACCGCGCCGATCGCCGAACTGGTCATGTAGAGGGCGGCCGTTCCCCAGTCGCTGCGCTGGATCATGTTGGCGGCTTCCAGGCTGAAGGTGGAGAAGGTGGTGTAGCCGCCCAGCACGCCGACGCCGAGCAGCAGGCGCCAGCTCTCGCCGCTGGCCGGGGTGTGGCGCGCGAGCGTTCCGACGAGCAGGCCCATGAACAGGCCGCCCGACAGGTTGATGAACCAGGTTCCCCACGGGAAGCCCGGGCCGAGCAGCACGAGGCTGACCCGGCCGATCTGATAGCGGATGCCGGCGCCCAACGCGCCGCCGATCATGACGAAGAGAAGCGGCATGGGATGCGCCTTAGAGCAGGCGCGCCGATGCGGCTAGTGGCGCTCAGCCGCCGTTGGTCCAGATATAGTCGACGGGCGTCTCGCCACCCTGGGTCGGACCGACCATGATGTAGTAGGCTTGGTCGCCCTTGTCGCCGGCGAGGTTCCAGTCGCCGTCCTTGTCGTCGCGGCCGGCGGAATAACCCGCCGCCTTCGCCTTCGCCTCGTACCAGCCGATCACCTGGCCGCGATCACCCGGCACGGCGAAGCTCACCACGCGCGCCTGACAACCGCCATCGTGGCCGGCGGCCTCCTGCAGTTTCGCCGACGGGTGCATCGGCAGGTCGGCGGGCAGCTTCGCCGCCCAGCCGTTCGCATAATCCAGGCCGCCGAGGCAACCGCCCCCGGCCGCGCTCGCGCCGCCATCCTCGGTGACGGCGGGCATGGCGGGCTTGCCGTCGCGCTGGCGCTGGGCGGCGTCGGCCAGGCTGACGGTGGCGGCGCGGTCGCCGGGCTGTGCTTTGCCGGCCTTGGCGGGATCGACCTTGATATCGGCGGCGAGCGCCTTGTTCGCGGCCGTGTCCGCCACCACCGCGCCGTTGACCAGCTGGTCGTCCATCGCGTCGAGGTTGTTCGCGGCCGGCTTGGGCTTGCCGCAGGCGGACAGCAGCAACAGCGCGGAGAGCGCGGCGAGAGGAAGGCGCATGGTCGAACGTCCCGTCATGATCGGCCGTGTCTAGCCGATCATGCGGGCGGGAGCCTCGGCGATGTGGCGGGCGCTGCCCCGAAATGGGGCGGGCGCCTACGCCTCTCCCGTTCGCCCTGAGCTTGTCGAAGGGCTGTACTTCCTTTTCCGATGCTGCAGGAAGAAGGACAGGGCTCGACAGGCTCAGCCCGAACGGTTTCGGAATCTAGCCCCAGAAGATGCCGGCGATGACCAGCAACAGGCCGACCAGCGAGACCATCCACACGAGCGTCCGTATCTTCGGGATGCCCGCCGCATAGAGCGGCAGATAGATCAGCCGTCCGAAGAAATAGAAATGCGCTCCCCACAAGGTCAACGCGCCCAATCGCCCGACAGCGGTCGCCGCCAGCACCGCGGCGGCGAAGAGCGGCAGCGTCTCCATCAGGTTCGCCTGCGCGCGCAGCAGGCGGCCCGGCAGCGGCAGGATCGGCGGCAGCGCCTCGTCGCGCGCGCCCATGTTCCACTCGACGCCATATTGCTTCGTCCGCGCGTTCGCCGCCCAGAACAGGTTGACGATCGCCAGGATCAATGTGGCGGCGAGCAGCACGATCTCGATCGGCAGCCCGTCCGGCATCGGATGATGGTCCATATACCCCTCCCTTTTTGATCCGCTCACGCGGATGGCGGCACCGGCCCGCTCCCCGGCCCAACCTCCCGATCCAGTATCATCCTGTCGGGAGGTTGGGCCGGGGAGCGGGCCGGTGCGGTCCCTTAACGACCGGTCACGATGAACCGGCCGCTGCTGCCCCCTGTAGCCGATGCGACCTGCAGCGCGAAGTGGGTCGGGCCCTTGCCGTCTTCCTGCTTGGTCGCCTCGAACTGGTTCTCGCCGGTGGCGGGCACCACGTCCCAGCCGTGTTTGCCGGCCTGATCCTTGTACCAGGCGATCACCTTGCCGGTGTCGGCGGGCGCGGTGAAGGCCATGGTGACGTCGCCCCGGCTGTCCCCGTCACCGTCACCGTCATGCGCCGAGATGTTGACGCCGTTGACCTTGGTGCCGGGAAAGAGCGGCATATCCTCGATCTTGGTGTCGTCGCCGATATCGAGATCGGGCACGTTCACCTTGGCCGAGAAGCCCGGCACGTCGATCGCGACGCTCTGCTGGCCGTTGGCAGTCTTGCCGTCGTCGGTGGCGTTGCCACCGCCGATCGTGATGCTGGCGTCCTCGCCATTGTCGCCATGGGCCTTGATGTTGCAGCCGGAGAGCGCCAGCGCGGCACCGGCGAACAGGGCGAGAGCGGCTTTGTCCGGGCGAACCATGGCTGCATCGTCTCCGTAGCTGTATTGTTTATATAATACACAAAGGTGGACGCGGAGGAAAGTGCCTGGTCGACCGCCTTATCCTCCTTGACGCACCGGCAGCCATCCAGCCTTGAAACGCCACGGAACGTTTGATGTTTCAGATAGAGCGAGCGAATATTTCATGCCCGAAACGCTGGCGCAAGATGAATGCAGGACAAGACTGGCCAAGCCGACGGCGCTTTCATCTTTCCCCCCGGGAGCGCCGTCGGTCACGCAGGAGGGCGTGCCGCTTATACGGTGCGCCCTTTTGAGTCGGATCGCATCGGATCCGGCCTGGTCTTCCCGACGCTCCCCCGGGGCATCCGGCAGACCGGCCCTGTGCCGTGTCGCTTCGCGTATTTCGGTATCGCACCAGCCCGCTCCTTCGCCCAACCTCCCGATCCAGTATCATGCTGTCGGGAGGTTGGGCGGGGGGAGCGGGCTGGCGCCGTTAGGCCAAATCAGCGTATCCGGATGTCGCCGGCGGCGATCATGTGCAGCACCTTCACGCCCGGCGCGCCGATCTTCGCGGCCATGTGCGGGCCGTCGAGCGCCTTGATCGGTGAGCCGTCCACCGCTTCCACGAAATCACCGCCCTCGATGCCCTTGGCGGCGGCGATCGAGCCCGGCTTCGTCGTCAGCACCATCGCGCCCGAGGATGTCGGCACGAACTGCAGGCCGATCGAAGCAACCCAGATGCCGTGCCCGCCCGAGCTGCCGGCGCCGTCGCTCTGATCGGGCGTGGCCGGCTGCGCCTTGAACGCGGCCGTTCCGGGCAGCGGGACGAGCGGTGGTGTCGGCGCGGGCGGCACGTCGGGCGCCGCCTGCGGCGTGGGAGTGGGGGCCGTCGCGGGAGCGGCAGGGGGCGGGGTCGGCGCGAAGCTGCCGTCGGGCAGGCGGACCCGCCTATCGGGTACCGGCGTGATCGCGGGATCGTTGTCGTCCGGCGCGGGAGCGGCCTGCGGAGCAGCCGCGGGCGGCGCTGCCGGCTTCGGTGCGGGCGCCGCAGGAGCGCTTGCAGGCGCGCGCGGCGCGGGCTTCGGCGCAGGAGAGGGCGCGGCGGGAGGAGGTGGTGCAGTTGTCACAGGGGCGATGGGCGTCGGAACCGGTGTTGGCGCCCGTACCGACGGGGAAGCGGAGGTTGTACCGGCAGCGCTCCCCGCTTGCGCATAGCTGTCGAGGAAGCGTGCCAGTGCGTCGGCCGGCACGGCGACCGGGAAGCTGCGGTCCTTGCCGGAGACGGTGATGCTCAGGCCCGCCGCGCGCGCCTGCTGTGCATAATCGAGCGGCAGCACGACGGCGACGCGCTCGCTCGCCTTCTTCGGCCAGCGGGCGGACGGGCCGCGATTGAGGATGACGACGTCGAGCTTGCGCCCGGAGGCATCGGTCGCGCGATCGAGGAGCGGATATTTCGGAAGGTGTACCTCCACCATCAGCCGTACCTCGCGAGGCTGGCCGGGGGCGAGCGTGCCGGTGAGCCACCAGTCGGTGACGACGAGGCTGAACGCCGCCCCGTCGAGATGATGCGCGCCGGTGAGCATGGTCCCCTGCGCATCGGTGGCGACCGTCGGCGCGGGATCGGGCGCGGCGTGAGCGGGGAGTGAGAGCAGCGACGCCGATGCCAGCGCCAGACCCGAAACCAGCTTCATCATCACCCTCGTGCCTGAACCTCGGCGCGGATCATAGCCAGCGGGCGGGTAGAGCGGAAGGGTGGGTTGGCGAACGGCAACGGAACCGATCATGATCCTCCCCCGCCAGGGGGAAGATCATTCGGGGTCAGGCCGCAGGTCTTCCACCAGTCGAAGAGCTTCCTTAGCTCGGCCGGTGGATGGGATACTGGCGGGCGTCTGGATCGCCCCCAGTCGCTCAATCCGACGAAGCCCAGCTTCGATATCCTCAACTGCGCGAACAGCAGGCTCGATAACCCATTCCGGTCCGTAGCTGATTGTGCGGCCCTCATTGTTAAAGAGCTTCGGAAAATGGCCGACCGCCGCCTCATAGTCCGAATAGAATTTGGTGATGGGCAGCAGGAGGTCAGGGTTTAGCATGCCCAACTTTGAAGCGAGCGCGTTGTAGAGAGTAGGCTCCCTGACTGGATAAATTTCTCGGTAGTGATCGGGCAGATCGTTGCCATACGCCCCGCGAATGATGAACCACGCGCCGAGGCCACTTGCAATCGCTGCCACGTTCTCTCGCAGCAATTTGATCTCGCCATAAAGCGACAACGCGATTGTGATCGCTTCTATATCTCGAAGGCGATTATCCCTCTTCCGATTGAGACGTGCATTAAAAAGTGCGCCCGCGATCAAACCGCCAAAGCCCAATATGGAGCCGATGCCGGACTGCCAGCCCTTGAGTTCCTGATAGAGTGCCCACCAACTCATCGCTGAATCATCGAATTTTGGGGATTGGGGATAACAGCCGTCTCATGATCGTCCCCTCTAGGGGGGGCGCCGAAGGCGACGGAGGGGGAGGGCAGCGGCGCGTTTGCCGGTCGGGCGATCTGCGCCTACCACCAGAAGATGACGCCCGGGCTTACTCCGCCGCCACCCCGGCGCGCGAGAACATATCCCCCTCTTCCCCCGCATCCTCGTTCGCCACCGGGGCGATCTTGGCGGCCTTGCGGCGGTCGAAGCTGTCCCACACCTCGTTCCAGTTGCCGCGCGTCGCCGCCTTCGAATATTCGGTCGCGCGGGTCTCGAAGAAGTTGGCGTGCTCCACGCCGTTGAGCAGCGGCGCCAGCCACGGCAGCGGGTGCTCGTCGATCATGTAGATCGGCTTCAGGCCGAGCTGGCCCAGCCGCCAGTCGGCGACGAAGCGGATATACTTCTTGATGTCCTTGGGCGTCATGCCGTTCACCGGGCCCATCTCGAACACCAGATCGATGAAGGCGTCCTCCATGCGGACGGTCTTCTGGCACATGTCCATGATGTCGTCGCGCACGGCGGGGGTCATGCAGTCCCGCTCCTTCACGAAGGCGTGGAACAGCTTGATGATGCCCTCGCAATGCAGGCTCTCGTCGCGCACCGACCAGGTGACGATCTGGCCCATGCCCTTCATCTTGTTGAAGCGCGGGAAGTTCATCAGCATCGCGAAGCTGGCGAACAGCTGCAGCCCCTCGGTGAAGCCGCCGAACATGGCGAGGGTGCGCGCGATGTCCTGATCGTTGTCGACGCCGAACTGGCCGAGATAGTCGTGCTTGTCCTTCATCTCCTTATACTGGAGGAAGGCCGAATATTCGCTTTCCGGCATGCCGATCGTGTCGAGCAGGTGCGAGTAGGCGGCGATGTGCACCGTCTCCATGTTGGAGAAGGCGGTGAGCATCATCTTGATCTCGGTGGGCTTGAACACGCGCCCGTATTTCTCGTGGTAGCAATCCTGCACCTCGACGTCCGCCTGCGTGAAGAAGCGGAAGATCTGGGTGAGCAGGTTGCGCTCGTGATCGGAGAGCTTCTGCGCCCAGTCCCGGCAATCCTCGCCCAGCGGCACCTCTTCGGGCAGCCAGTGGAGCTGCTGCTGACGCTTCCAGAAGTCGTAGGCCCAGGGATATTCGAAGGGCTTGTACTGGCGGGAGGCTTGGAGGAGAGGCATGGCAGGCTCCGGTGCTTAATGCTTGAAGAAGGTGGCGATGCCGATGAGAAGAAACATCCCACCGAAGAAACGGAAGAAATTGACGCCGAGCGTCGGGTGACGGCGATACCAATCGAGCTGACGTTCCAAAGTACGCATCTGGAGTGTCCAGATCGGGCGGGCGGTCAGCAGCACGACCGCGCCGATCGCCGTGATCATAAAGCGATACGAATAACGGGGCATGATCGGACGTGTTCGTCATGCCTCCACCCCCCAATGCTGAGCGCATTGCGAAACCGTTTGAGGGGGGCAACGGGTGGCCGCCATCCTGGCATATATAGGCGCTTTCGCGTCCTTTTGGGAGGCAGCCGAGACCATCACGGCTTCGCGTCCCGCACGGCCGCGTCGAGGCGGTCGGAATAGGCGTTCAGCGCCGCCGCCGTCTTGGCGACATAGGCCACCGCGTCGGCGAACCGCCGCTGCTCGATCGCCTCGCGCACGCCGGGCAGCGTCTTGGCGCCGTAGCCGGTGAGCGTGCCCGGTGCGTAGATCAGGTTGCGGTACCACGGGCGGCCGGGAAGCCCGTCCGGAGACAGCATCGCCTGGTCGATCCCGCGCAGATCGGCATCCAGCTTCGCGCGCACCGCCGGCGGCAGCGTGTCGGCCTTCGCCAGCACGCCATCGGCGGCGCCGGCCGAGCGGGCGAGGCGGTCCGACGCCTTGTCCAGCGCGGCGAAGTCGATCAGCGGGGTGGCCGGCTTCGCGGTCGGGGCTAGCGTAGGATCGAGCACGTTGGAACCCAGCTTGAAGTCCCCCTCCGCCGTCAATTCCTCTCGCGTCTTGTCCTTCTCGCGCTGGTCGTCGGCGAGCTTCTTCACCTCGCCGACATAGCGCGCCACCGTGGTCGCCAGATCGGAATAGCGCGCCCGGCCGACATCCGCGTCCGCCGCGCGCAGCACCAGCCGGCCGACCAGCTTGGACAGCGCCGCGCCATAGACGAGGCCCGGATCGTCGAACTTGGTCACATGGGTGAAGCTGTCATAGACCGAATGATAGGAGCCCGACGACGCATCTTCGCCGAAGAAGCCGAGATTGATCGCCGGAATGCCGAGATGCTGGAGGAAGGCGGAGTAATCCGAACCCGATCCCAGCGCGCCGACCAGCAGATCGCCGCCGCCCTTTGCCGCCTTTACCGCCGCCGCGTCGTCCGCCGAGCCGTCATAGGCCGAGGCGAGGATATCGGCGCGCTCGCGCTCCAGCACCGAGGCGTGGGTCTCCGGATCGGTCACGTCGCGCGCGGCGCTGTTGACGAAATGCTGGAGGTCGTGGCTCGCCTCCGCCTCCAGCACGCCGCGCACGCTGTTGTCGGTGTTGATGTAGATCACCGCCTTCTTCTGCAGCTCGTCGGCATGGGTCTCGGCCCATTCGGTCGAGCCGAGCAGACCCGGCTCCTCGCCGTCCCAGCTGGCGTAGACGATGGTGCGATCGGGCCGCCAGCCGGCCTTGGCGAGCTGGCCGAGCGCCTTCGCCTCGGACAGCATTGCGCCGTGGCCGGTCAGCGGATCGGAGGCGCCGAACACCCAGCCGTCGCGATGGTTGGCGCGGATCACCCATTCGTCGGGCCGCTTGGCGCCCTTCATCGTCGCGATGACGTCGTAGAGCGTCTTGAGCGACCAGTCTGACTTGACCGCGAGGTGGACCTGCACCGCATCGGTGCCGCCCCAATGATAGGCCATGCCCAGCGCGCCGCGATCCTTGTCCGTGACGACCGGCCCCTGCAGCCCGGCGAGGATCTTCGAGGCATCCGCCCAGGAGATCGGCAGCGCCGGGATCTTGAGGATGGTCGGCGCGGTCTCGCGGGTGAGGCGCTTGGCGTCCGCCGTCGCTCCGATGCCGGGCGTCAGCGGATCGCCCGGATACATCGTCATGTCCTGCACGGAGCCACGCTGGACAGCGTGATCGGGCCGCCCGCCGCCCGCCGGATAGCTGTCCCAATGCGCGTAGCCGTCGTTCGCCGGATCGGAGTAGATCAGGCAGCCGACCGCGCCATGCTCCTGCGCGAGCTTGGGCTTGAGGCCGCGCCAGCCCGCGCCGTAGCGGGCCAGCACGATCTTGCCCTTCACGTCGATGCCGCGCCGCGCCAGCGCCTCGTAATCGTCGGGCATGCCGTAATTGACGTAGACGACGGGTGCGGTGACGTCGCCATCGCCCTGATAGGCGACATAGGGGGGCAGCGCGCCCGCCGTGTTGGAGGAGGTGGGATCGCCGGCGACGGGCGGCTCCTGCCCGCCGAGCGTCACCTTCTCGGGCGTGATCAGCTCCAGCGTGGTGGAGATCGGCGTCGGGTAGAGGACCTGGAAGGTCTCGATATGCGCGTCCCAGCCCCAGCTCTTGAACAGCGCCAGCGTGGTCTCGGCATTCTGCTTGTCGTGGGGTGAGCCGACATGGTTGGGTGCGGAGGAGAAATCCTTGAGCCAGGCGAGCTGGTCCGCGCTCGACACCGAGGCATCGAGCTTCGCTTCGGCGGCGTGGGCGTCGAGCGTCGCGGCCATCGTCTGGCCGAACGCCAGCGAGGCGAGGGCCGCGCCGGCGAGAAGCTTGGTGAAAACGGTCACGCCCCTGTTCACTCCCTTACCCGGCCGTCCCCCGGCGGCCCTGCCACAACGCAAAACCAGCCCCACCATCCCGTTCGTGCTGAGGAGCCGCTGAGCGAAGTCGAAGCGGCGTCTCGAAGCACATGCACCGCGCATCGCCCTTCGAGACGGGCCATCGCCAAGCTCAGTCCTTCCTCAGGGCGAACGGGATGTGGAGTCGCTCACCACCTCACTGGCAGGCGAGGCATTCGTCGTAATCGGTTTCCGACGCATCGACCTGCTTCAAGTCGATCGTGTTGTCGGCCTCGACGCCGCCCGCGAAGCCGGCGCGCTGCACCGACTTGGAGCGGAGATAATAGAGCGACTTGATGCCCATCTCCCACGCGCGGAAGTGGAGCATCAGCAGATCCCACTTCTCGACATCGGCGGGGATGAACAGGTTCAGCGACTGCGCCTGATCGATATAGGGCGCGCGATCGGCGGCAAGCTCGATCAGCCAGCGCTGGTCGATCTCGAAGCTGGTCTTGTAGGCATCCTTCTCGTCCTGCGTCAGGAAATCGAGATGCTGGACCGATCCGCCCTTCTCGAGGATCGTGTTCCAGATCGCGTCGCTGTCCTTGCTCTTCGCCTGGAGCAGCTTCTGCAGATAGGGGTTCTTGATCGAGAAGCTGCCGGACAGCGTCTTGTGCGTGTAGATGTTGGCCGGGATCGGCTCGATGCAGGCCGAGGTGCCGCCACAGATGATGCTGATCGACGCGGTCGGCGCGATCGCCATCTTGCAGCTGAACCGCTCCATCACGCCCTGATCGGCGGCATCGGGGCACGGCCCGCGCTCGTGGGCGAGCAGCATCGAGGCCTCGTCCGCCTTGGCGCGGATGTGGCGGAACATCTTCATGTTCCAGCTCTTCGCCATCGCGCTCTCGAAGCCGAGGCCGCGCGCCTGCAGGAAGCTGTGATAGCCCATCACGCCGAGGCCGACGGAGCGCTCGCGGCTGGCGCTGTAGACGGCGCGCGCCATGCTCGGCTCGGCGCGGTCGATGAAATCCTGCAGCACGTTGTCGAGGAAGCGCATCACGTCCTCGATGAAGCGCGCGTCGCCGTTCCACTCGTCCCACGTCTCGAGATTGAGCGAGGACAGGCAGCAGACCGCCGTGCGGAACTCGCCAAACTGATCCTTGCCGGTCGGCAGCGTGATTTCCGAGCAGAGGTTGGAGGTCGACACCTTGAGGCCCACGTCGCGCTGGAACTTGGGCATGGTGCGGTTCACCGTGTCGGCGAACACGATGTAGGGCTCGCCGGTGGCGAGGCGCACCTCGACCAGCTTCTGGAACAGCGCGCGGGCGTTGACCTCGCCGCGCTTGGAACCGTCCTTGGGCGACTTCAGCTCGAACTCGCGGCCGTCGCGCACAGCCTCCATGAATTCGTCGGTGATCAGCACGCCGTGGTGGAGGTTGAGCGCCTTGCGGTTGAAGTCTCCGCTCGTCTTGCGGATCTCGAGGAACTCCTCGATCTCGGGGTGCGAGATGTCGAGATAGCAGGCGGCCGAACCACGGCGCAGCGAGCCTTGCGAGATCGCGAGCGTCAGCGAATCCATCACGCGCACGAAGGGAATGATGCCGCTGGTCTTGCCGTTGAGGCCGACCGGCTCGCCGATGCCGCGGACATTGCCCCAATAGGTGCCGATGCCGCCGCCGCGCGAGGCGAGCCAGACATTCTCGTTCCAGGTGTCGACGATGCCCTCCAGGCTGTCCGGCACCGAATTGAGGAAGCAGGAGATCGGCAGGCCGCGCCCGGTGCCGCCGTTGGACAGCACCGGGGTCGCCGGCATGAACCACAGCTTGGAGATGTAATCGTAGAGCCGCTGGGCATGCTCGGCATCGTCGGCATAAGCGGACGCGACGCGCACGAACAGATCCTGATACGATTCGCCGGGCAGCAGATAGCGGTCGTTCAGCGTGTCCTTGCCGAAATCGGTGAGGAGCGCGTCGCGGCTGTGATCGACCTCGAGCGGATAGGGCTTGCGCTGCGCGCCCTGCGTGCCGGTCTCGGCCGTCGCCTCGGTGGCGGGGGCGTCCAGGATGGTGGCGTCGGTCATGCTCGTCTCGCTACCCGAAAGGTCCATTGCTCGTCCGTCCCCGTTCTCATTCCGTTCGACTCGGAGCCGAAGCTCCAAGCCTAGCAGGCGGGGGCGTAAAGACGAGTCTGTTCCCCGTTCGTCCCATCGTGGAAATGGGCCGTCCGCTCCGGGATTCAAGGTCTTGAACCCGGTGAGTTGTCTCGATCTTGTGTCGGCCCCCTGGCCTCAACACTAGGGATAGTGCCGAACCGGGACTCAGGCCGCAAGAGTCGAAATTTGGTGGAAACGCGACTCAAGCCCCTTGACGCAGAGTCGCAGCCCTAAAAATGGCGGATATCGGACTCTCACGAATCTGTGGATGAAATGGCGTTAACCATTGCCGGCGACGAAGCGTTTACCATGTGCGCCGAGTTGAATCGGCTGCGCGCGCGGGAGTCACGAAAGGTCTAATCAAGCATATGCACTCCGGCACAGGCCGAAGCGCTGGGAAGGCAGCGTGGCGCCCGCCCCGCAACGCTCCGGCCTGCGCCGGAGCACGAGGGCTTCACTCGTCCGGAAAGTCCGCCGCCAGTGCGATGTCGCGCAGGCTTTCGATCTCGGCGAGGCGTTCCTTCATCTTCGCCGTCACCGTGTCATGGCCGAACTTTCCGAGGACGAGATGGCGCGGCGCATCGGGCTTGAGCGCGATGTCGATCATGATTTGCCCGGCGCGGACCGGATCGCCCGCCTGCGTGCCGCTATAGCCGCTGGTGTCGGCCATGCGCTTTGCGGCGGTATCGGCATAGGCCTCGATATGGCTCTGGGTCTGTTCGAGCGAGCGGCCCGCCCAGTCGGTGCGGAACGGACCCGGCTCGACGCACGTGACCTGGATGCCGAGCGGATTGACTTCGGCCTTGAGTGAGTCTGACCAACCCTCGATCGCGTGCTTGGTGGCGGAATAATAGCCCGACGCCGGGAAGCCGATCAGCCCGGCGACCGAGGTGAGGTTGATGATGTGGCCGCTGCCTTGCTCGCGCAGGATCGGCAGCACCGCGCGGGTCAGCGCAAACAGCCCGAAGACGTTGGCGTCGAACTGGGCGCGGATGTGCGGCTCCTCGCCTTCCTCGATGCTGGTCTGGTAGCCGTAGCCGGCATTGTTCACCAGCACGTCGATGCGGCCGAAATGGGTCTTGGCGGCCTCGACGGCGGCATTGATCTGGCTCTGGTCGGTCACGTCGAGATCGAGCGCCAGCGCGCGGTCGGGCGCGATGGCGGCGAGGTCCGCCACACGGTCTCGGCCTCGCGCGGTGACGACGGCGCGGCCGCCCTGTTCGAGCACTAGGCGGGCGAGCTCGCGGCCGAAGCCCGTCGAGCAGCCGGAAATGAACCAGACGGGGGCGTCGTCGGACATGGGAGAACCTCTCGGGGTAGGGAATGGTGGAGGAAGCGCGCGAGGGGCGGGGGTGTTCCGTCTCGTATAAGGACCCGTTCGCACTGAGCGAACGGAGTATGAGCGTCAGGTACGCTCCCTCAACTCCCCCGCGATCGTGGGGATCAGCTCCGCCACCGTCGGGTGGATATGCACCGTGCGGCGCAAGGCATCCGCCGTCTGGCCGAGCGCCATCATGTCGAGGATCGAGTGGATCGCCTCGTCGCCGCCCGGCCCGAGGATCGCGCCGCCCAGGATCCTGTCGGTGTCGGCATCGACGACGATCTTCATGAAGCCCAGCGCCTCGCCTTTCTCCACCGCGCGGCCGACGCGGGTCATGGCGCGCTTGCCGATCTTGATGCGGTGGCCCTTCGCCCTCGCCTCCGCCTCTCCCATCCCGCAGCGGCCGAGCGGGGGATCGACGAACAGGCCGTAGCAGGGCACGCGATCGGTCGCCTTGCGGTCGGCGCCGTCGAGCAGGTTCTCGGCGACGATCTCGAAATCGTTGTAGGCGGTGTGGGTGAAGGCGCCGCGCCCGTTGCAGTCGCCCATCGCCCAGATGCCGGGGACGTTGGTGGCGAGTGTGTCGTCGACCCGGATATAGCCGCGCTCGTCGGTGTCGATGCCGGCGACGTCGAGGCCGAGATCGTCGGTATTGGGGCGGCGGCCGACCGCGATCAGCACATGGCTGCCGATCACTTCCGGATCGCCGTTCGCGCAATTCACTCCCGCCGCGATGCCGTCCGGATGCTTCGCGAAGCGGATGCATTCGGCGTTGAGGCGGAAGTCGATCCCTTCCCTGCTCAGGATATCGAGGATGGCGGCCGAGACGTCCTCGTCTTCGCGCGCGACGATGCGCGGGCCCTTCTCGATCACCGTCACCTTTGCGCCGAGCCGCACGTAGCATTGCGCGAACTCGAGCCCGATATAGGAGCCGCCGATCACAACCAGATGCTCGGGCACCTCCTGCAAATGGAGGATCGAGCTGTTGGTCAGGTAGTCGATCTGGTCGACGCCCGGGAAATCGGGAATGCTCGCCCGGCCGCCGACGTTGAGGAAGATACGCGGCGCGGTAATCTCCTCGTCGCCCACGCTGAGCGTGCCGGGGCTCACGAAGCGGGCATGCTCGCGGATCAGCGAGACGTTCTTCATGTCCGCCAGCCATTTCTCGTTGCCCTGGCGGCTGTCGATCGCGACCTTCTGCACGCGCCGCGTGACGGCGGGCATGTCGATGCCGATGGTGCCCCCAATGGTCACGCCGTAGTCGGCGGCGCGGCGGGCGAGGTGGGCGGCGTAGGCGGAGGCGACCAGGGTCTTGGTCGGTTTGCAGCCGGTGTTGACGCAGGTGCCGCCGACGAGATGCCGCTCGACGATCGCGACCGACATGCCGGCATCGTGGAGCCGCCCGGCGAGCGAGGGGCCGGCCTGTCCCGCGCCGACGACGATCGCATCGAAACGGCGGGCGCTCACAGGCAGTGCACCACCAAAGCGGCGATGACGATCGCGATGGCGTCCTCGGTCAGAGCCGCCGGCAGATCCCGTCCGAAGGCGCGGGCGAGCGCGCCGCGCGCCGCCGCGCCGCCGAGCGTTCCGGCTACCGCGCCTGTCGCGCCGAGCAGCAACCCCAGCCACCACAAGCCCGCGCTGATCCCGATCGCCGCGCCGCTGAGCGCGCCCATCGCGACACGCGCGCCGAATTGCGGCGGTACGGTGCGGCTCGGCGTGGTGGGCAGCTTGTCGTTAACGATCTCGCCGAGCGCGACGAGGCTCCAGATCGGCGCCGTCCAGCGATAGCCCATGAAGGCGAGCCAGCTTCCTTCCAGATGCAACCCGCCGAGTCTTGCGGCCCAGGCGATGGCGGCGGGTGCCAGCATGGCGCGCAGGCCGGCGACGATCCCGATCACGAAAGCGAGAAGGTAGAGCATGACGGCTTCCCCCTGATCCGGCGCGATCGACCCCGATCGCGTTGCGCAGATGGCGCTTTCCGGGTGCCCGGATGTATAGTCGATCGGAACGGGCCTGTCACATCCCGCTCGCCGATATTGCGTTGCGAAAAACAACTTGACTGCATCTGCCATGAAACTATCTGCACGTGCAGATACTTTTGAAGGAAGCTGATGGCCGTTCTCAAGATCGAGGATTGCGCGACCAACAGGGCACCGGGGCGACTGCTCCGCCGCATCGACCGGCTGATGGCGGCGTTCGTCGAATCACGTTTCGAGTCGCTCGATATCAGTTTCATGCAGTGGATCGCGCTCAAGGTGATCCGCGACGGTGTCGCCACCACGGCGGGCGAACTGGCGCGCGAGCTTTCGATCACCACGGGCGCCACCACGCGCCTGATTGACGTGCTGGAGACGCGCGGCCTCGTCGAGCGCGATCGCGGCAAGGCGGACCGGCGCGTGGTGCACCTCGCGATCACGGCCAAAGGAATCGAGGAGGTTTTCACCCTCCAGCAGCATGTCATTGAAGCATGGAACGAGGTTCTCGCCGAATTCGATCAGGACGAGGTGGACAGCACCGTGGAACACCTGGTGCGCCTCCTCGAGGCGGCCGAGCGCGTGGTCGGCGCCGCCGCTATCAGGGAGATTGCGGAATGAAGCGTGCCATCGCATTCCCGGCGATCGCGGCGATGCTGCTCGCCGGATGCGCCTCGGTGCCCAAGGTTCAGCCGCAGGTCGCGCAGGTGCAAGAACAGTCGCTCGGCCTCGGCAGCGAGACCCCGGCGATCGATGCGGCCTGGTGGAGCGCGTATGACGATCCCCAGCTCGACCGGCTGATCGAGACGGGGCTTGCGGGCAATCCCTCGCTGGCCGGCGCACTCGCCCGGGTTCGGCTGGCGCAGGCGCAGATCGAGACCGAGCATGCCGGGCTGCTGCCGCACATCAGCGCCTCCGGCCAGCTCGACCGCGCGCGGATCGGCGACAAGCTGTTCCCGCCCCCGGTCGGCGGCAGCGATGCGAACATCGGCATCGCTGGCGGCAGCCTCAGCTGGGATCTCGACATCTTCGGTCGCCAGCATGCGATGGTGCGGCAGGCGCAGGCCGCCGCCCGGGCGGCGGCGCTGGATGCCGCGGCGGCGCGGCTGACCCTCTCCGTTTCGATCACCCAGACCTATATCGGCCTCGCCCAGGCCGATCAGCTGATCCGCGTGGCGGACGGCTTCGTCCAGACACGCCAGAAGGCGCTCGGCTTCGCGCAGTCCCGGGTGAAGAACCAGCTCGGCAGCCAGTTCGACACCAAGCAGGCCGAGACCTTGCTTGCACAGGCCGAGCAGGCCCGCACCCAGGCCGAGCAGCAGCGCGACGTGCTGGTGCATGCGCTCGCAGCGCTGGTCGGGCGGGGCGCGGATTTCTACCCGCAGATCATCGCGCCGACGCTCCGCCTCGATCAGGCGCCGGCCGTGCCCGACATGCTGCCCGCCGACCTGCTCGGTCGCAGGCCAGACCTGCTGGCGGGCCAGGCGCGGATCGAGGCGGCGGTGCAGGGCCGTCAGGTGGCCAAGGATGCCTTCCTGCCCGATCTCAGCATCTCGGCGCTCGCCGGGCTGACCGCGGTGGGGCTCGGCAATTTCTTCACCGGCGGCGCCTTCAGCTACACCGTCGGCCCGGCGGTCAGCGTGCCGATCTTCCAGGGCGGCAAGCTGCGCGCGCAATATAAGGGCGCGACCGCCGATCTCGACGGCGCGGTAGCCGACTATGACAACGCCGTCGTCGGCGCAGTGCGCGAAGCCTCGGATGCGATCACCAACGTCCGCTCGTCCGATCAGGACCTCGCCGAGCAGCTGCGTGTCGTCCAGGGCCTACGCGACACCGTGCGGCTGGACGAGGTGCGCGTGCGCACCGGCCTGGGCTCGCAGCTCGATGCGATCGACAGCGGCTTCCGCCTGCTCCAGGCCGAACAGCAGCTCGTCGACATGCAGGCGGATGCGCTGACCCGCCGCGTCCAGCTCGTCGCCGCGCTCGGCGGCGGCTTCGATCCTTCCAGGCCGCTGGCTGCGGCGTCCGCTTCGGAACCCCATTCATGACCGACAACAGCACGCCCCTCGACAGGGAGGACAGCATGGCCGCAGACGATCCCACCCCTCCGGCCGCGGCTCAGACCGATGCGCTGGCCCGTCCCGACGCGCCGCCTCCTCCGCAGCCCGGCAAGAGCAGGACGCGCCGGCGCGGCTTCCTGATCCTCGGCATCGTCGTCGTCGTGGCGCTGATCGGCTATATCGTCATGAAGCTGCTGGCGCCGCCGAGCGAGAATACCGACGATGCCTATGTCGGCGGCAACATCGTCTCGGTGACCGCGCGTGACGGCGGCACGGTGCTGGCGCTTCATGCCGACAACACCCAGCGGGTGACGCGCGGCCAGCCGCTGATCGATCTCGATCCGGCGACCACCGACGTCCAGCTTTCCGCCGCGGAGGCGGCGCTGGGCCGCGCGGTCCGCTCGATCCGCTCGAGCGATGCGCAGGTCATCCAGGCGCGTGCGCAGATCGCGCAGGCCGAAGCCGATCTTTCGCGCGCCACCAACGATTATACGCGCCGCAAGGCCGCGGCGAAGGACGGCGCGGTTTCGGGCGAGGAGGTCAGTCATGCCCAGGATGCGGTGACCACCGCGCGCGCCGCGCTGCAGCTCGCCCATGCGCAGGAGGCGCAGGCGGCCAGCGCCGTCGCCGGCACCGACGTCTACAACAACCCGCAGGTGCTCGCCGCGATCGCCGACGTGCGCCAGGCGGCGATCAACTCCAGCCACATGCGCATCGTCGCGCCGGTGACGGGCGTCGTCGCGCAGCGCACAGTCCAGCTCGGCCAGAAGGTCGCGCCGGGCACGCCGCTGATGGCCGTCGTGCCGCTCGACAGCCTGTGGATCGACGCCAATTTCCGTGAGACCCAGCTGCAGAACCTGCGCGTGGGCCAGCCGGCGACGATCAAGGCCGACGTCTACGGCGGCAAGATCGTCTTCCACGGCAAGGTGCTGGGCCTCGGTGCGGGATCGGGCAACGCCTTCTCGCTGCTGCCGCCGCAGAACGCCTCGGGCAACTGGATCAAGATCGTCCAGCGCGTGCCGGTGCGCGTCGCGCTCGATCCCAGGGAGCTGGAGAAGAACCCGCTGCGCGTCGGCCTTTCGGTCGACGTGACGGTGGACACGTCGGTGCGCTCCGGCCCGTTCGTGGCAGGGGCGACGCCTCCGGCCGGCGGCACGCAGGAGAGCCTGACCGGCGGCCCGCAGGTCGATCAGACGATCCGCCGGATCATCGCCGAGAATATCGGGAAGGCCCGGTGAGCGGCGCTGCCGCCGCGCCGGCAGCGCCGCCGCCGCTGACCGGGGCTGGGCTCTGGATCACGGCGACGGCGCTGGCGCTCGGCACCTTCATGCAGGTGCTGGACGGCACCATCGCCAACGTCGCGCTGCCCACCATCTCGGGCAATCTCGGCGTGTCGACCGACAGCGGCACCTGGGTCATCACCAGTTTCGCCTGCGCCAACGGCGTGACGGTCCCGCTGACCGGCTGGCTGATGGGCCGCCTCGGTGTGGTACGCACCTTCACCGTCTCGGTGCTGGCGTTCACCGTCGCCTCCCTCCTGTGTGGTATCGCCTGGAGCCTGCCGTCGCTGATCGCCTTCCGTATCCTGCAGGGCGCCGTCTCGGGGCCGATGATCCCGGGCAGCCAGGCATTGCTGATCGCGATCTTCCCGCACGACAAGCGCTCCACCGCGCTCGCCATGTGGTCGATGACCACGCTGGTCGCGCCGGTGCTGGGGCCGGTGATGGGCGGCTATATCTCGGACAATTACCATTGGGGCTGGATCTTCCTGATCAACGTCCCCGTCGGCATCATCGCCGGCCTCGTCACCTGGCGTAGCCTCGCCAGCCGCGAGACGCCGACGCGCAAGCTGCCGATCGACACGGTGGGGCTGTTCCTGCTCGCCTTCTGGGTGTTCAGCCTGCAGACGATGCTCGATCTCGGCAAGGATCGCGACTGGTTCCACAACCCGCTGATTGTGGTGCTGGCGATCTGCGCGGTCATCGGCTTCATCGCGTGGATGATCTGGGAGCTCACCGATCGCACGCCGGCCGTCGATCTCACGCTGTTCCGTCGTCGTAACTTCGGTTTTGGCGTGCTGGCCCTGTGCCTGGGCTATGCGGTGTTCTTCGCCAACAACCTGCTGCTGCCGCTCTGGCTTCAGCAATATATGGGCTACAACGCCACCTGGGCCGGCATCGTCGCCGCACCCAGCGGGGCGGTGGCGGTGATGGCGACGCCGTTCGTCAGCCGGCTGAAGATCGATCCGCGCATCCTCGCCTCGATCGCTTTCGTCGCGTTCGCCTGCTCCTTCTTCATGCGATCGCACTATACGCCCGACGCCAGCTTCTGGGTGCTGTCCGCGCCCCTGTTCCTGCAGGGCTTCGCGATGAGCATGTTCTTCGTCCAGCTGATCACGATCAGCTTCGACGGGCTGTCGCCGGCCGAGGTGCCGTCGGCGAGCGGCATATCGAACTTCGCGCGGATCACCGGCGGCAGCTTCGCCGCGTCTATCATCACCACCTACTGGGATCGCCGCGAGGCGCTGCACCAGACGCGGCTGACCGAGGGCGGCACCCTGTTCTCGCCGATCTACCGGCAGGCGGTCGATCAGCTGCAGCATCTTGGCATGGACCAGTTGCAGGCGGCGGGATCGATCTATCGGCAGATCATCAACCAGGCCTATCTGCTGTCCTCGCTCGAGCTGTTCTGGATCTCGGGCTGGCTGTGCGTGGTGATGATCCCGGCGATCTGGCTGTGCCGCAAGCCCGCGCCGAGCGAACACGTCGTCGCCGCCGACTGACACGCAATCATCCGGGCGCGCATCCCCCTCGCGCGCTGACGGATGCGGCACCGGCCTGCCCCATCCCCTCCCCAGGGGCGGGCCGGTGCCGAGCTTCAGTTTTGTTTGCGAAAGCCGTTCCAGCCCGCTCCCCCGCCCAACCTCCCGACAGCATCACACTGGATCGGGAGGTTGGGCGGGGGAGCGGGCTGGAGCCGCACTGAGAAAGCGCTCTTTCGCGCTTTCTCAGGCGAAGAGGTGCGCCGCCTCCTGGATCGCGGCGTAGATGCGATCGAGATCGTCCTCGCCGATGCAATAGGGCGGCATCACATAGACCGTGTTGCCCATCGGCCGGACGAGCAGGTCGCGATCCCGGAAATGCGCGGCGAGCGCCGGGCCGATTTCGGCCAGATAGCCCTCTCCGCCACCGATCTCGCAGGCCGCGATGGTGCCGAGCGCCCGCGCATTGCGGACGTCCTCCAACGCGAAGATGCGCTCTGCCTGCCGCACGGCGAGGGTGGCGATGCGCTCGCGCACCGGCTCCTCTCGCCATACGCCCAGATTGGCGAGCGCGGCGGCGCAGGCGATCGGATTCGCGGTGTAGCTGGACGAATGGAAGAACATCCGGCCCTTGTCGTCGGAAAGGTGCGCCTCGAATATCGGCGCCGTCGCCATCGTCACCGCGAGCGGGATGACCCCGCCAGTCAGCCCCTTGGAGAGGCAGAGAATATCCGGCACCACGCCCGCCTGCTCGCAGGCCAGCAGCGTGCCGGTGCGACCCCAGCCGCTCATCACCTCGTCGGCGATGAACAGGACATCATGCGCCGCGCACATAGCCCGCATCTCAGCCAGCACCGAGGCCTCGTAAAGGAGCATCCCGCCCGCGCCCAGCACCAGCGGCTCGACGATCAGCGCGGCGGGCTTCTCCCGGCAGGCCGCCTCCAGCGCATCGAGCGTGTTCCGCCCGTCGCCCGCCGGAAAAGGCAGGGTGCCGACATCGAACAGCAGGGGTGTGTAGGCCTGGTTGTAGATGCCGCGCGCGCCGACCGACATGCCGCCGATCGTGTCGCCGTGATAGCCATGCTCCAGCGTCAGGATGCGGTGGCGCGGCTCGCCACGGTTGAGCCAGTAGCCCAGCGCCATCTTGAGCGCGACCTCCACTGAGGTGGAGCCGGAATCCGAATAGAAGACGTGCTTCAGCGCGGGCGGCATGATCTCCGTCAGGCCCCGCGCCAGCGCCTCGGCGGGCTCGTGGGTCCAGCCCGCGAAGATGATCTGGTCGAGCTTTCCGGCTTGCGCGCGGATCGCCTCGACGATCGGCGGGTAGCGGTGGCCGTGCGTCGTCACCCACCAGGAGGAGATGGCATCTACGATGCGCCGCTCGTCGGCGGTATAGAGCGCCGCGCCCTCGGAGCGCTCGACCAGCGGAATGGGTTCGGCGAGGCCGTGCTGGGTGAAGGGATGCCAGACGGGAGAGGTCATATCCCGCAAACCCCCGCTCGCCCTGAGCTTGTCGAAGGGTTGTCCTTTTCTTTTGCGTGGATGAAGAAGAAGGGCAGGGCTTCGACAGGCTCAGCCCGAACGGGTTTTGGGGTCATTGAAAGTCCCTGAGATCGAAATGCTCGGTGAACGCCGCGGCAAGGCTCTCCGCATCCAGCGGATCGAGCTTCGGCAGCCGCCCCAGCCGCTTCACTTGCGCCATCGCGCAGATCGTCGCCTCATTGTCCTCGTTGGCGTCGCCGACGAGGGCGATGCCGTGGATCGTCACCGCGCGCGCCCGCAGCGCCTCCACCGAGAGCAGCGAATGGTTGATCGTGCCGAGCCCGGTCCGCGCCACCAGCACCACCGGCAGGCCCCAACGCGCGAAGACGTCGGCGTAGAGCAGGTCGCGCGTCACCGGTACCAGCACGCCGCCCGCGCCCTCGATGACGAGCGGATCATCGGCGGGCGGCACGAGCTTCGCCGGATCGATCACGACATCGTCCAGCTCGGCGGCGCGGTGGGGGGAAAGCGGCTCGGTCAGCCGATAGGCCTCGGGCAGCACCCGCTCGACGCCGAGCGTCGCGACCGTCTCGCCGTCGGCGCCGTCGAGCAGGCCGGACTGGATCGGCTTCCAGTAGCTCGCGCCCATCGCTCGGGCCAATGCGGCGGCGAACACCGTCTTGCCGATGCCGGTATCGGTGCCGGTGACGACGACTCTCATAGCGGCCCCGCGACGCAGGTCGCGACCACGTAGCTGGCGACGCAGCCCTTGGCCTCGAAGCGGCCCATCACGCCGCGCAGTTCGGACGGGGTGAGCGGCCGGTGCCCGTCGCGCGGCGTGCCGGCGCCGATGCCCTTCACCGATCGCAGGAACTCCCGCGCGCTCTTGTGCGCCATCGGGATCGTCTCGATCTCTACTTCCAGCCCCATCGCCGCCAGCGCCTCTGTCGAGGGATAATCGCGCGTGCCGGGGGCGAGGTCGCCATGCGCGCGGCGCCATTCGAAGAAGCTGCCCTCCGCCAGCGTCGTGAAGACTAGACTGCCGCGCGGCGACAGCCGCCGCCTGAGCCGTGCGACGGCGGCGGGCAGATCGCCGAACCACTGGAAGGTCAGGCTGGAGCAGATCAGGTCGAAGCGCCCGGCGACATCGGGGTGCTCGCCGTCCATCACCGCGAAGGAGACGTTCGCGCGGTCATCCAGGCGCTGCCGCGCGCGATCCACCATGGCGGGCGCGATGTCGGTCATCCGCCAGTGCGAGGGCTCCAGATTGTCCACCAGCTCGAGGCCGAGGAAGCCGGTGCCGCAGCCGATTTCCAGCACGCGGGGGTCCGGCGGCAGCGGGAGGGCGAGGATGCGATCGGCCAGCTTCTCGGCGACGATGCGCTGCACGGCGGCATGCGCATCATAATGCGCGGCACGGCCGAAGGCGTCCGCGACGCTCATGCCGCGAACGCCCGGATATGATCGGCCACCCAATCCGGGCGGGTGAGGGGGAGGAGGTGCCCGCCCTCCGCCAATGTCTCGCGCGGCGCGCCGGCGAAGACGATTTCGCGCATCGAGGCGGGGAGGAGGGGGTCCGCGCCGCCATGCAGGACGAGCGTGTGGGGTGGTCGTGCGTCGCGTGCATACCCCTCGGCAAGAATTGCGAGGTCGGCGGCCAAGGCCTCCGGTTCGAGATCGTTCGCCGCCGGTGGCGCACCGATCCGCGCGCGGAAATCGGCCAGCACCGCAACGGGATTCTCGGCGAAACGCGTGCGCATCCGCTCCACGACGCGGGGCGGCACCGCATCGTTGCCGGCAAAGCGATCGAAACCGTTGACCGCGACGAGCCGGTCGAACCGGCCCGCCAGCAGCATCGCGCCGAGCGAATGGCCGATCGCCAGCACCGGTCCTTCGACCGGATCGGCGATGGGGTGGGCGAAATAGCCGCGATCCCAAACGACTGTCTCGAACTCCGGCAGCGCGGCGCGTACGCCGTCCCACAAGCTCGCGTCGAGGCCCCAGCCGTGGAGGAAGAGCAGCTTCATCACACCATCCTTGCGACGATCGCGTCGGCCAGAGCGTCGATGTCGCTCGCGGCATGGGTGGCGCGCAGCGCGAGGCGCAGGCGGCTGGTGCCGGGCGGCACGGTCGGCGGGCGGATCGCGGCGGCGAGCAGGCCGTCCCCCTGCAGCGCGGCGGCGAGCGCCAGCGCGGCCTCCGCCTCGCCGACGATGGCGGGGACGATCTGCGTGGAGCTCTCCGCCGTGCCGATGCCGGCCGCGTTCAGCCGCGCGCGCAGGTGCTCGCCGTGCTGTGCGAGACGCGCGCGCTCGGCCTCCATGCCGGGCACCAGTTCCAGCGCCGCGTCGATCGCGCCGAGCATGGCGGGCGGCGGGGCGGTCGAGAAGATGAAGCCCCCGCAGGCGTTGACCAGATAATCGATCAGCAGGCGCGAACCCGCGACATAGGCGCCGAAACAGCCCATCGCCTTGCTGAACGTGCCCATGACGAGATCGGCGCCCGGATGCTCGGCGGAAAGCCCGCGCCCCTGCGGCCCCAGGACGCCCGTCGCATGCGCCTCGTCGATATAGAGGAAGGCATCGTGGGCGCGGGCGATCTCTACCAGCCGGGCGATGTCGGCGCGATCGCCGTCCATGCTGAACACGCTCTCGGTGACGATCAGCTTCGGGCCGCCGTCATTCGCCGCCAGCAATTCCTCCAGATGATCGAGATCGTTGTGGCGGAAGCGGATCTGCCGGTGCCCCGCCGCGCCGGCGTGGAGGCTGGCATGGATCAGGCGGTCGGTGAACAGCAAGGTGCCGGGCGCAGCCTTGAGCAGGGCGGCCAGCACCGCCGCGTTGCAATGCCAGCCCGAAGGGAAGAGCAGGGCGGCCTCCGCGCCCTTGAAGGCGGCGATCCTGGCCTCGACCGCAAGATGCGCCTCGTGCGTGCCGGTGACCAGCCGCGAGGCGCCGGCGCCCGCGCCGTACCGTGCCGCCCATTCCGCCGCGCGCTCGATGAGCAGCGGGTGCCGGGCGAGGCCGAGATAGTCGTTGCTGGAGAAATCGACGAGCGTCGCGCCGTCCCGCTCCAACCGGCCGTCGGCCGCCAGCGCCGCCGGCTTCAGCCCCCGCCGCTCGTGGCGCGCGTCGATCCGCTCCAGCGCGGTGGCGAGATGGGTGTCGAGCGCGGCCATTGTTGCGCCGCCTCTAGCGCGAAGCGGCCGCCCGCGTCACCTCCCTGTCTCGATTGCCCGCCCGACAGCGAAAGGCTATATTCGCTCGCAATCAGCGAGGATCACGATCATGGCTGGCTCTCCGTCCAAACCCTGGTTCGCCGCGAAGCGCTACGGCTACGGCTCGTCCCTGCCGATAGCATGGCAGGGCTGGGTGGCGATGGCGACGTTAATCCTCTTGGTGGTGGTAGCGTCGGCGGGGTTCACCGGGCCAGCGCGCTTCGTCGTGCCGATCGTGGCGGTGCTGGTCTTTGCCGTCCTCTGCGCCTTCAAGACCGAGGGCGGCTGGCGGTGGCGGTGGGGCGAGGGCGGCTAGCGCCGTTCACACCGGCGCGGCCGATTTCCCGTTCACGCCATAGTGGTGCCAGGCGAAGATCGCCGCCGCGCCGCGGTGCGGGCGCCAGGCTTCAGCAAGGTCGCGGGTGAGCTTTTCGCTCGGGCGCTCCTCCAGCCCCAGCAGGCGCCCGATCTCCACCTGCACGGCAAGATCGCCCGCAGGCCAGATGTCCGGCCGCCCTTCCGCGAACAACAGATAGATTTCCGCCGACCAGCGGCCGATCCCCTTGATGCGGACGAGGTCGGCGATCGCCTGCTCGTCGTCGGCGTCGAGGTTGGCGAGATCGAGCTCGCCCGAGTCCACCAGCCCGGCAAGGCTGCGCGCATAGCCTGCCTTCTGGCGCGAGAGCCCGCAGGCGCGTAATTCCTCGTCGGTCGCGGTGAGGATCTGCGCCGGATCGTTCATGTCGCTCAGCGCCGCCTCGAGCCGGGCCCACACGGCGCGCGCGGCATGCACGCTCACCTGCTGGCCGACGATGGTGCGCAGCAGGGTCGCATAGCCGCGTTCCGAAATGCGGGCGTCGGGCAGGCCGACCCGCTCGATCCCGCGCGCGAAGGCGGGCTCGATCCCGGCCAGCGCAGCCATCGAAGCGCGAAGCTCTTCTATCGGTATGCCCAAGGCCTATCCTCTTGTCTTGTCGTCCGTCATTGCCCATAGCCGCGCCAAGCGCCCGCGTCATCCGGAGGGGAATCAATGCCGAAGCTGATCGTCGTCACCCGTGAGGGCCAGGAATCCACCGTCGAGGGCGATGCCGGCCTCAGCGTGATGGAGGTCATCCGCGATGCCGGCTTCGACGAGCTGCTGGCGCTGTGCGGCGGTTGCTGCTCCTGCGCGACCTGTCACATCCATGTCGATCCCGCCTTCGCCGACAAGCTGCCGCCGATGAGCGACGACGAGAACGACCTGCTCGACAGCTCGGATCATCGCGACGCCAACTCGCGCCTCTCCTGCCAGATCCCGTTCAGCGATGCGCTGGACGGCCTGAAGGTGACGATCGCGGCGGAGGATTGAAGCATTAAATCCCTCCCTTTCAGGGAGGGATTTGGGTTGGTCTTGGCGCATGTGCCTAGAGTCGCGCGTCCCGAACCTTCCGTATCGCGGCCCAACACCACTCCGGCCCTCCCAGGGAGGGGAGCGTTACGCCCGCGTCGCGGCCGCGTAGAGCGCGATCGCGGCGGCGTTCGAAATGTTGAGACTCTCGATCCTCGGGCTGATCGGCAGCTTGGCCAGCACGTCGCAATGCGCCTCGGTATTCTGGCGCATGCCTTCGCCTTCGGCGCCCAGCACCAGCGCCAGCTTGCCCGGCACCAGTGCCTCGCCCAGCAGCACCTTGGTGTGGCCGGTGAGGCCGACGCGCCAGTAGCCGGCCTCCGCCATCTCGTCGAGCGCGCGGGAAAGGTTCACCACGCGAATCCACGGCATCACCTCCAGCGCGCCGGAGGCGGCGCGGGCCAGCGCGCCCGATTCGGGCGGCGCGTGGCGATCCTGCGTGACGATGCCGAGCGCATCGAACGCCACCGCCGAGCGCAGCACCGCCCCGACATTGTGCGGATCGGTCACCTGATCGAGCACCACGATCGGGCGCCGGTCCTGCGGGTCCACCGCCATCTCGAACAGCTCGTCGAGCCATTTGTCGGGCAGCGGGTCGCATTCCAGCACCAGCCCCTGGTGCGGCGCGTCGGGCGGCACCATGCGACCGAGATCCGCGACTTCGGCATATTGAACCGCGAAGCTGGTCTGTGGCAGCCCGAGCGCGGCGATAGCCTCGTGGCTTCCCCACAGCTTGCGGATGGTGCGTTCGGGGTTGGCGAGGGCAGCGGTGACCGCATGGCGGCCCCACAGGCGGGTGCGGCCCGAATGGGCGACGGAGGGACGGTGGCCTTTGCGCATAGTGCGCGCGCTTTTCCACGCAGGCGCGTTGACAGGCAAGGACTCATTCGCCATTAGCCGCGCCTCGCCCCGGCGCGACAAGCGCGGAAGGGTGGCCGAGTGGTTAAAGGCAGCAGACTGTAAATCTGCCCGTGCAAGCGTACGCTGGTTCGAATCCAGCCCCTTCCACCACTTGCGCCGGGGCGCTCCCATTTCATTGTCCGGCGGGGCTGGGGCCAGCTGCCGATGGGGTGCGGCGTCAATTCAGCGAGTACGGGGGTATGCGTTCATTCTTCCTGGTATCGGCTTGACCGCTGGCGCTGCGGGCGCCGCATCGACCCCCGATATTGCGCCTGCCACGCCGATTTCTCCGGCCGTCGCGCCGGCGCAGAAGCCCAAGCCGATTTGCGATGACGACGAGGTCACCGGATCGCGTCTCCCACCGCCGGACGTGCGTGACGGCGGCGCAATGAACGGATTACCGCGAGGCGCTGCGCCGCGAGATCGAGCAGAACCAGGATCGCGTCATGTGCACCGAAGGCTGCGGCACCAGCGGCGGCGGGACCGGCAAGAACTGAGATTCACTTCGCGAGCCGGTTTTGGAGCCGGTTCACGCCTCCGATCAGCCCATCTGATCGGCGAAATGGAAGAATTTCGATTCGGCATGGGCGCGGCGATAGACGAGTTGTCCCGCGCCGCTGCCGATCGGCGGCAGCGATAGGATGTTGCCGCCTGAAACGGGGCGCTTCTGCCCGTCCAGCGGACCACCGACGAGAACGACATTCTCGATCATCGCGCGACTCCTCGATCGTTCAGGCTTCACGAGCGCAAGCTCAGATGCGGGCGGGCCGAGGTCAATCGGGGGCGTAACGATCGTGCGCCGGAAGGAGTTAATTTCCCGCCCGACGGATAGGGAATTGCCCGGCGGCACTCAGTAGGTGTTGCGGCCGACCCGGATCTCGCCGCGCGGGGCCAGCAGGACGCGTGCCGCCGCCACCGGGTTGCGCGCGACCACCGTCACGCGATCACCCGCGTGGACGATCTCGTCGGAGCCGGGGCGGCCGGCCATGTCCGCGCCCTCGCGCTGGATGCGCGCGATCAGGAATGCGCCGGCACCGCGCCGCTCGATATCCGCGACCGTCGCGTCGGCGGCCGCGCTCTGCGGGGCGATCGTCACCGATTCGAGGCTGAGGCCGACGCCATCCAGCGCCTGCTCGGCGCGGTGCAGACCGGCTTCGTCGCGCGCGGCGCGGCTTTCAGGGTAGAGCAGCATCCGCGCGATCCGCTCGGCCCCGATATGGGTGGGCAGCACCACCTGATCCGCCCCGGCATGGCGCAGCTTGCTCTCGGTGGTCGGTGCCTCGCCGCGCGCGATGATCTCGATGCCGGGCGCCAGGTTGCGCGCCGAGAGCGTGATGAAGACGTTGGCGGCATCGTCCGGCAGCACCGTCGCCAGCGCGCGGGCGCGGTGGATGCCGGCTACAACCAGCGCCTGCTCGTCGGTGGCGTCGCCCGGCAGCGCGAGATGGCCGGCGGCCTCCGCCTCGGCCAGCCGGTCGGTACTGCGCTCCAGCACCACGAGCGGCAGACCGCCCTGCGCGAGATCGCGGGCGAGCATCACGCCGATCCGGCCGTAGCCGCAGACGATGACGTGATCGGAAAGCTTGTCGACCTTGGCCTGCATGCGGTTGGGGCTCAGCAATTGGCGCAGCTGCATGACGGTCATGAACTGCACGAGGGCGGAGGTGAGGAGTATCATGCCGGTGCAGCCCAGCACCATCGTGCCGACGGTGACGGCATGCAGATACGGCGTATCGATCGGGCGCACCTCGCCGTAGCCGACCGTATAGACGGTGAGCAGTACCATGTAGATGGCGTCGGCGAAGCTCCAGCCGGCCGCCATATAGGCTATCGTCGCGACGACGATCACCGTGCCGACGAAGACGAGGATCGAAACGAGGTTGCGCACCGGCGATCCGAGCACACCCTCCTGCGTCAATGTATGGCGCATCGCCCCGCCCCCTTCCGCTCGCATCAAGGCGCGGGATGGCGCCGGCGTCAATGCGGCTGCGGGGTTTTCGCGGGCAATCCCGGCATGATGGCCTCAGGCACAAACGAAATCGGGCCCGATCCGAAGATCGAGCCCGACAAGCGGTTCGCTGGTCGGGCGGAAGGCTCGACCGTGTACGCTGTCATTACGGGCTGGTGCTGCCGTTCCCGCCGCCGCTGCTCGTGGCGATGCCGACGCCGGCACCAACCGCGACGAGGCCGGCGAGGACCGCACCGACAGCGGCCGGGGCCATATCGGAACGCTTCTTGCCGCTGATCTGGGCGCTCATGCGCGCACCGGCCAGCATGGAAGCGGGCTGAAGCTGTACGGACGCAACCGACGGACGCACGGTGTCGGTGGCGAGGACGGGCGAGGCGAGAAGCGTCGCTCCGGCCAGCGCGGCAAACATAAGTCGTGCCATAATGCTCCCCTTCATCAAGGGCGTGGCGAGTCTCGCGACTCCACACCCAAGTTGCATATCTTTTACGTTGCGGCGCACAATGTCAACAACATAGTTAATCAATCCGCACTCGGCGCCAGGTCTTCGGCCGCGAAGTCATCCACCGCGATCACGGCCGCGATCGCCCGCTCCGTTTCTTCCAAGCGGGCGCGATCGTCTTGCGACAGGAGGGATTCGTCGGAATCCCGCCAGTCCTTGACGCGCGCCTTGCGCAGGCGCTCGCGGATCGGCTGGGTCTCCGTGACGAGGTCGAACGCCGCCTCCAGCTTCAAAACCGCATCCCCGTTTTTGCCGCGATAGATGTTGGCGGTGAGCCGGTCCCGCGACTCGGAGGGGGTGGTGAGGATCGCCGCCGTCTTGCGGATGAGCCAATCGGACGGCCCGCGCGCGCGGCGGCCGAAGGGCATGACGAACAGCCGTAGCATCCAGCGCACCGCGCGGCTCGGCATGTTGGCGATGAGCTGGTCGAACCGCTCCTCGATGGTGCGGAAGCCGCTTTCCATGACGTAGCGCAGCAGCACCCAGTCGGCATCCTGCCGCCCCTCGTCCTCCCAGCGCTTCAGCGCGGCGGAGAGCAGGTAGAGCTCGGACAGGATGTCGCCGAGCCGCGCCGAGAGCAACTCGCGCCGCTTGAGCTCGCCGCCGAGCGAGAGGAAGGCGATGTCCGAGCAGAAGGCGAAGGCGGCCGAATAGCGCGAGAGCTGGCGATAGAAGCGCTTGGCGCGGCCCGCCTCCGGTGCGGGCGCGAAGGCGCCGCCCGTCCAGCTGCGCACGAAGGCGCGGATCGAGGTCTTGAGCGCATGGGCGACATGCTTCCACAGCACCGCGTCGAATTCGGTGAGGGCCAGCGCCCTGTCGCTCTCGCCGATCGCGCGCACCTCGTCGAGCAGATAGGGGTGCGATCGGATCGCGCCCTGCCCGAACACCATCAGCGAGCGGGTGAGGATGTTCGCCCCCTCGACGGTGATCGCGACCGGCACGGAGCGATAGGAATTGCCGAGATAGTTGCTCGGCCCGTCGATGATCGCCTTGCCGCCGTGCACGTCCATCGCGTCGTTGATCACGACGCGCATCCGCTCGGTTGCGTGCAGCTTCATGACGGACGAGATGACGGCGGGGTGGTGGCCCATGTCGAGCCCGGCGCAGGTCAGCTTGCGCGCGGCATCGAGCAGGTAGGCATTGCCGGCGATGCGGGCGAGCTTCTCCTGGATGCCCTCGAACTCGGCGATCGGCACGTGGAATTGTTCGCGCACGCGGGCGTAGGCGCCGGTCGTGTAGGCGGCGAAGGCGGCAGCGGCGGCGGATTGCGAGGGCAGCGAGATGCCGCGCCCGGCGGCAAGCGCGCTCATCAGCATCCGCCAGCCCTGGCCGACGCGCTCGCGCCCGCCGATGATGTTTTCGAGGGGCACGAACACGTCGTGGCCTTCGTTGGGGCCGTTCATGAACGCCTGCATCGCGGGCAGATGGCGGCGCCCGATCTCGACGCCGGGTAGATCGGTCGGCACTAGCGCCACGGTGATGCCGATCTCCTCCTCCCCACCCAGCAGCTTGTCGGGATCGGAGAGCTTGAAAGCGAGGCCGAGGATCGTCGCGACCGGCCCCAGCGTGATGTAGCGCTTGTGCCAGTTGAGCCGGATGCCGAGCACCCGCTCGCCCTGCCATTCGCCGAAGGTGACGATGCCGGTGTCGGTCATCGATGCGGCGTCGGAGCCGGCCTCGGGCGAGGTGAGGCCGAAGCAGGGGATTTCCCGCCCGTCGGCGAGCCGGGGGAGCCAGTGCGCCTTCTGCGCGTCGGTGCCGAACTTCATGATCAGCTCACCCGGCCCGAGCGAGTTGGGCACCATCGCGGTGACGGCGGCGGCCGACGAGCGGGTCGAGAGCTTGCGCACCACCTCGCTGTGGCCGAGCGCCGAGAAGCCGAGGCCGCCATGCTCCTTCGGAATGATCATCCCGAAGAATTTCTCCCGCTTCAGCAGATCCCAGGCGGCGGGGGGAAGGTCATGATCCTCGAAGGTCGCCTTCCAGTCGTCGACCAGCGCGCAGAGCTCTTCCACCGGTCCGTCGAGAAAGGCCTGCTCCTCCGCCGAAAGCGTCGCGGGCGGCACGGCGAGCAGGACGTTCCAGTCCGGATTGCCGGTGAACAGCGCGGCATCCAGCCACGTGTCGCCGGCGTCGATCGCCTCGGCCTCGGTTTTCGAAAGGGAGGGCATGACGCCTTCCACCGCCTGGAAGACGGGGCGGGTCACGATATCGCGGCGCAGCGTGGAAACGGCCATGAGGGCTCCTCTCGTTTCGGTCTGCAACGCAAACCGACCCCGAGAGGGTCCATGTCCCGCGCCGAAGCGAGCGCTACGGGGTCAGGAACGCAGCGCCATGACTCCAGCGATCAGCATCCCCCACAACATCGTGCTGATCACCGCACCCATCGTCCATCCCGCCAGCTTGCGGCGCGACGCACTCAATCCGTCCATCGATGTCCCCTCCGACGCAACATTGTTGTGCCGGAATCGTAACAGGTCTGACACAAATTCCCAATCGACTTTGGTCGAGTTGCACTATTTGAAACCAACGACGGAATGCGGAATATACGGGGATTCCAGCCGCTCGACTTCTTCGTCGGTGAGGGTGATATCGAGCGCGGCGATCGCGTCCTCAAGGTGGCCGATCTTTGAGGCGCCGACGATCGGCGCAAAGACCTCCGGCTTGTCCAGCACCCAGGCCAGTGCGATCTGCGCTCGGGGCACGCCGCGCGCCTTCGCGATCTCGGCGACGACCTCGACGACCGTGCGATCGGCCTCCGCCGTCTTGGCGAAGATGCTCTTGCCGAACGTGTCGGTTTCGGATCGCTCGGTGGTCTCGTCCCAATCGCGGGTGAGGCGACCGCGGGCGAGCGGGCTCCACGGGATCACGCCGATCCCCTCGCTCGCGCACAGCGGCAGCATCTCGCGTTCCTCTTCGCGGTAGAGCAGGTTGACGTAATTCTGCATCGTCACGAAGCGCGTCCAGCCGTTCTGCTCGGCGACATGGAGCATCGTGGCGAACTGCCAGGCGTACATCGAGGAGGCGCCGATATAGCGCGCCTTGCCCGCCTTCACGACGTCGTGAAGCGCCTCCAGCGTCTCCTCGATCGGTACGTCGTAATCGAAGCGGTGGATCTGGTAGAGATCGACATAATCGGTGCCGAGGCGTTTCAGCGAGGCGTCGATCTCGGTCATGATCGCCTTGCGGGAGAGGCCGGCGCCGTTCGGTCCCTTGCGCATGCGCCCGTGGACCTTGGTGGCGATCACCACCTCGTCGCGCGGCATGAATTCCTTGAGCGCGCGGCCGACAATCTCCTCCGACGTTCCGTCCGAATAGACGTTGGCGGTGTCGAAGAAGTTGATCCCGGCCTCCACCGCCCGGCGGATGATCGGGCGGCTCTGCTCCTCGTCCAGCGTCCATTCGTGATTGCCGCGATCCGGCACGCCGAAGGTCATGCAGCCGAGGCACAGCGGCGAGATGTCGAGGCCGGTGTTGCCGAGCTTGATGATGTCCATCTGATGTCTCCGGATGACTGAAGGGCAAGGATTTTCTCGGGTTGCGGCTGTTCAGGGCGAAAGGGGTCGCCTAAGGGATATGGCCTGCGTTAACCATGTTCGCTACCGCACCGGGGGGAAAACGATGCGGCTTCTGTGTGTGACGTTGGGCCACAAGCCCGACAAGACCCGCGTGTGGAACGACAATGTCGATTTCCGTGCGCCGTGCGCCCGTTGCGGCGCACCGATGATGCGCGACGAGAAGAAGGCGTGGCGGCTGTTCGATCACGAGAAGGACGGATCGCCCGGTCGCAAGCTGCACCGCCACGACAAGGCGGCGGACCTGTAACGGATTATCCTTTCCAGCGCATCGCGACGTCGCAGCGTTCGTAGCGCGTGGCGTAGCGCTGCATGATCTCCGCATCGTGCACGAAGCCCAGCTTCTCGTAGAGGTGGATCGCCGACGCGCAGCGGCTGTTGGTGAGCAGATAGAGCATTTCGATCCCCATCGCCCGCGCGCGCTCCAGCGTCGCCGCCAGCAGGAACTCGCCGGCCTTCCGCCCGCGCGCGCGCTCCAGCACGCCCATCTTGGTGAGCTCGAACACGCCGTCCTCGATGCGGATCAGCGCGCAGGTGCCGACGACGCCAAGCCCGTCCGCCTCGACGAACAGGATGGTGCCGCCGCGATCCACGATCAGCTCGCGCGGGCGGGTGAGGATCTGGATGTCGTTCTCCTCCAGCCGGAACATCGAGGAAATCCACTCGGCGTTGATCCGATGAAAATCGTTGGCCAGTGCATCCTCATATTCGCGGACCTTCAGCGCCGGGGACCAGCGCCGGGCACGCTCCTCCAGCGACATGGTCTCCAGCGCCGCCTCGATCTGCGCGACCTGATCGAGCAGGCCGCCGGTGAGCGGGGCGCAGAGCTGTTTCACCGCGCCGCCCAGTTGTGGCCACATCGCCTGCTTCGCCTGCGCCATCGCCGCGCGGCCGGCTCCGCTCAGATGCAGCTGCCGCTGGCGCAGGTCGGCGTCGGAGCGCTCGACTTCGATCAGCCCGGCCTCGACGAGCCCGTTGGCGCAGCGGGTGACGGCGGGCTGGCTGAGCCCCAGCGCATCGACCGCCTCGCCGACGGTGAGCGGCCCGTAGCGATCGATCGCGGCGAGCAGCGGGAATTGCGCCGGCTGGATCGCCAGCCCCGCCGCCTGCGCCACGCGCGCGGCATCGGCCTGCAACCGCTCGGCCAAGCGCTTGAGCCGGCTGCCGAGGAACAACTCTCCCAGATCGACGAGGATATCGCGAGCCACAATCAACTCCATAACTGGGTATATTACCTGTTATATAGATCGATGAAGCTATCGCCAACTCGAAATTCGCGCGGCCTAGACCTGCTTGCCCTCGCGACCCGCCAGTTCGACGACATAGTGCCACGCTACGCGCCCCGATCGCGCGCCGCGTCCAGTCGCCCAGGCGATGGCGTCGGCGGCGTCGAAGGGCAGGCCGAGCTGCGCCGCATAGGCCTCCACCATCGCGACGTAGGTCGGCTGGTCGACATTGTGGAAACCCACCGAAAGCCCGAAGCGATCGGCCAGCGCCAGCTTGTCGTCCATCACGTCGCGCGCGTTGACCGCCCGCTCCGCCTCGCCATGCTCGCGGCTGACGATGTGGCGGCGGTTGGCGGTGACGTGGAGGCGGGCATTGTCCGGCCGCGCCTCGGCGCCTCCTTCCAGCAGCGAGCGCAGCGTACGCGGGCCGGCCGAGCCCTCCTCGAAGCCGAGATCGTCGACGAACAAAGCGAAGGCGCGCTCCAGGGGCGCGATCAGGTCGAACAGGTGCGGCAAAGTGGAAAGCGCGTCGGGCGCGACCTCGATCAGCGCGATTGGTTTGCCCTCGGCCTGCAACGCGCCGACCGCCGACTTCACCAGCGAGGACTTGCCGGTGCCGCGCGCGCCCCACAGCAGCACGTCGTGCGCGGGCAGCCTGTCGGCGAGGCGGCGGCTGTTCGCCAGCACCTGCGCCTTCTGCGCCTCGATTCCCGTGAGCAGGTCCAGCGCCAGTGGACGGAAGGCGCGGGTCGCCACCAGCACACCCTCGCGCCACACATAGGCCGGATGCGCCATCGGATCGGCGGCCGGCGGCGGCGGCGGCGAGATCCGCTCCAGCGCGGCGGCGATGCGGGCGAGGGGTTCGGCGTCGGTCATGTCCGGCGCATAGCCGGGGGAGGGCGCCGCGTCATCCCGCGGCGCATTGCGCGGGTTGGGCATGCCCGCTAGCCTCGCTCCGGGGGATTTGTGGCGACGGCTATCGGGGATCAGGAACCACGCGATTTTCACCTGCGCTGGGCGACGCTCCGCCCGCCGCAGTGCCCGACGCCGTATGTTCGCGACACGATCCGCGCGCTGCTCGCCGAAAGGCCCGGCCCCGCGCTGCAACTGGGCGTGACGCCCGCCATCGCCGACGCTTCGGCCGGGGGCGTGGCGATCGACTGGAACCCAGACATGCTCCGCCTCGCCTGGCCCGGCGACAGCGCGACGCACCGCGCCGAGGTGGGCAACTGGCTGGACCTGCGCTTTTCCAACGCGAGCTTCGCCACCGCCTTCGGCGACGGATCGCTGACCATGCTGGACTGGCCCGCCGATTACCGGCTGCTGATGCGCAGTCTGGGCCGCGTGCTGCGGCCGGGCGGGCGGCTCGTCCTACGCTGCTTCGTCCGGCCCGATGCCTGCGAGGCGATCGGGGATCTGGCGGCCGAGGTGCTGGCGGGGAAGGTCGATCATTTCGGCGCCTTCAAGCTGCGCCTGAACATGGCGACGGCGGCGATCGATGGCCGCGTCTACGTGCCCGTCGCGGATATCCATGCACAGTTTGAGGCCCATCTCCCCGACCGCGCGGCGATCGAGACGGCGACCGGCTGGGGCGCGGCGGAGTTCGCCGCGATCGATGCCTATCGCGACGCCGGATCGCATCTGAGCTACGCCACCCGCGCCGAGATCGCCTCCACCCTGCCGGAAGGAGCGACGCACCGCTTCGTCGAGACGGAAGGCTATCCGCTCGCCGATCGCTGCCCGCTGCTGGTCGTGGATTTCCCGACATGAGGCCGTCGCCGCTGCTCGCCTTCGTGCCGAACGGGCCAAGGCCGGGCGTCGGCCGCGAGCAGGCCGATATCGGCGCGCTGGTCCACCGGCTGGAGGCGGCGCAATGGCGCTCACCCGAGGAGATCGCGGCGCGGCAGTTCGAGGCACTGGCCAAGCTCGCCGGGCATATGGGGCGCGAAAGTCCGCTGTTCCGCCGCCAACTCGACGCAGCCGGGCTCGCGCCGCACGATCTCGGCACGCAGGAGGGGCTGCACGCCTTCCCGCCGATCCGTCGCCGCGACCTGCAGGGGCCGCCCAAGGACGTCTTCTGCGCGACCGTGCCCGATGCCTGCGGCGAGATCGTCCACGCATCCTCCTCCGGATCGACCGGCGAGCCGGTGCGGCTACGGCGGACCGCGCTCGACCAATTGCTGTTCCGCGCGATGACGATCCGCTTCCATCTCTGGCACGGGATCGGCACGGGCCTCAGCTTCTGCCAGTCGCGCGCCGGCGTGGACGAGGTGGTCAGCGCGCGCAAATGGGGCGGCACGGCCGGGATGTTCTGGCCGACCGGGCCGATGCTCGCCATGCCCAACCAATTGGCGATCACCGAGCAGGCGCGGCTGATCGAGGGGTTCCAGCCGGACATCCTGCTGATCTATCCCAGCAACATCGTCGCGCTGGCGCGGCATTACGAGGCGAACGGCAAGGCGCCGTTCACGGTCCGGCAGATCCGCACGACGTCCGAGACACTGCCCGACCCCGATCGCGCGCTGGTCGAGCGGATGTGGGGCTGCGCGCCGGTGGACGTCTATTCGTCCACCGAGGTCGGCTACATCGCCATGCAATGCCCGCAGAGCGGCCTCTATCACGTCATGGCGGAGACGCTGATCGTCGAGGTGATCGACGACGCCGGGCGGCCGTGCCGGGAGGGCGAAGTCGGCCGGATCGTGGTGACCGATCTCAACAATCACGCGACCCCGCTGATCCGCTACGCGATCGGCGATCATGCCGAGGTCGGGCCGCCCTGCCCGTGCGGCCGGGGATTGCCGACGCTGCGCCGCATCCTCGGGCGCGAGCGCAACCTCGTGACGATGCCCGACGGCAGCCGCCACTGGCCGCTGACCGGCCGCTCGCGCTACCGCGACGTGGCGCCGGTGCTCCAGCACCAGATGCTCCAGCGCGAGCGCGACCGGATCGAGGTGCGGCTGGTGATCGAGCGCCCGCTGACCGATGGAGAGGAAGCAGCGCTGCGCGCAATCATGCAGCAGGCGCTGGGTCATCCCTTCGCGCTCGACTTCGAATATTACGAGCATCGCCTGCCGATGGCGCCCAACGGCAAGTTCGAGGAGTTCGTGAACCTGATCGACGGGTGAGAGTGCCGGTCAATCGATGCCGGCGGCCCCCAGCCGGTCTCGCAATCTGTTCAGGCCGGTCCGCACCATATCGCCATAACCGTCATGGTTGAGATGGGCGATGCGCGCCAGCCCGACGGCGGCGTGGCGCGACGCGCGGGCCGGATCGCCCAGCCGCCGATAGGCGTCGCCGACGTTCAGGTGCAGCGACGGCAGAAAGCCCGCGAGCGACGGATCGACCGGATCCAGATCCTCGTCGCCTTGAGATCCGGTCGCGGCTTCGAGCGCGAGCAGGTCCCAAGCAAGCTCGTCCTTCGCATCGTCCTCGGTGTCGGCGAGGAAATGGGCGATCGTGCAGCGCTGCAGGGGCGTGCCGTACTCGCCCTTTTCGTTCCACAGTCGGAGGAGATCGCGCCTTGCGGCATCGCGATCGCCGCCGTGGACCATCGCCACGGCCCGCATGATCTCGCCCATGTCGGTCGAAGGCGTGTTCATGCGTGTGGTCCGTCATTCCCGATCCTCCCCCGAGGGAAGGGGAGGATCGGAAAGGCGCTCAATAAAACGCCCCGTAGATTACGTCGCGGATGCGGCCGGTGCGGACGTCGACCAGCAGCAGGTCCGGGCCGTAGCGCACCCAGCGGCAGCCGTAGGGCGGCGGGCCGAAGCCGTAGGTCGCGTAATCGTCGAAATAATAGGTCGACGACAGGAACAGGTGCGGCAGCAGCAGGCCGACCGTCCAGCGGCGATAATGATAGCCCGGCGGATAGCGCCAGCCGGGGCGGTGGATCGGCCTGAAATTCGGCGGCCGGAAGCCGGGATTGTGCGGCGGGCGCGGCTTGTGGTGGCCGTTGCCGGGGCGACCCGGCGGATTGGGCCTCACGGGCGGCTTCGGGCGCACCGGGCGGGGTGGCTGGATCTCGGGGCGGCCAGGGCGCGGCGGCTTCACACCGGGATGCCCCCCACCGGGCGGGCGTCCGCCTCCGGAGCCGCCGGGTCGCGAAGGCGCGGGCTTGGTGACAGGCGGCCGCCCACGGTCTCCCCCTCCGCCATGACCGGGCCGACCATGATCCTGCGCCTGGGCAATGTCGGGAGACACCAGCAGCAGCAACGCGGTGCCGAGCAGGAGATGCGTCTTCATCGGCCATCCTCCGTTATGCGGGAGGGAGGCTATGCCTGTTCCGTGTCGGCGACAAGTCGAATCGGGAGTGAAACGAAGGCGTTGGCGGTACCGGTCGATCAGCCGGGCGTGGCCGGCAAGGCCTTGCTGCGCGATCGCAGCTTTTCCGGATCGCTCAGATCGCAGGCCACGGCCGTCGGCTTGCTCTGCCCCTCAGCCTGCATCTTGGACAAGGCGTCGAGCCCCGCGCGGGCATGATCGACGTCATATTGCACCAGCGGCTCGCCGGTGACCGGCAGCTTCGCGAGCAGGCCGAGCCCGGCCTCCTCGTCGGACCGCGCCTCGGCGATGTAGCCGAGCCGGCCATAGGCGCAGGCACGACGCAGGAACACGTAGGGATAGTCCGGTTGGGTCTCGAGCCCGGCGCTGAAATCCGCGACCGCCTCCTCGTATCGGCCCATCAGGCTGAGCAGCCATCCCCGGTGATAATGATATTTCATGCCCATGGCGACCGGATCCCGGACGGCGATCTCGTTCAGCGTGGCGAGTGCCCCCGGATAATCCCCCGCGATCCGCTTGATCGCCGCCCGGCGGACCTGCGCCCGGAAATATTCGTCCGGCCACTTCGCCTCGAAGCGCTGATAGACGGCGAGCGCGTCCGGATAGGCGCCGAGCTCTTCCAGAAGAGCGCCCTCCGTGAACGGCGCCTCGCGATCGTCGGGCGCGGCATGCTCCCAGGCCCGCGTATCGGCGAGCGCCAGCACGAGCTCCGCATCGGCGGCGGGCGACCCATGGGGCAGGCGGCTCGCCAGCGTGGCGTGGACGTCCGATCGCGCCCGCAGCCCGATCGTCCGCAACGCGGCCGGGAGATCGGGATGAGCAAGGCCCGCGTCGAGCAGCGGCCCGGCACCGGCCGTGTCGAAGCTCATCTCGCGCGCCATTCCCACCGCGATCGCCTTCTCGCCCGACGTGCCGCCGACAGCGGAGGGGCCTGAGCAGAAATCCCGATCGCCGCCGATCTTCTGCGCGCCGTAGGTGATGGCGCAGAGCCGGTAGTCGATCCTGCCATTGTCCGGATCGAACCGGCCGCTGTCCGGATCGAAGCGCACCGCGATGGATACGCCGGCTTCGGAGGCGAGGCGCAGTGCGGTGAATACGGCATCCACGTCGCCGGCCCTCGGCGACAGCGTGAAGCGCGCGCTCTCGTTCCAGGTGGTGAACCACAACGAGCCGTCCTTTAGGACGGCGCCGCCGGTGACGGCCTCGGTGATGGTGGTCGGGGACGAAGGGGGCAGGTCCGCGCCGAGCAGCAACAGGCCCAGACCGCACAGCCACGCCTTGCTCAACGCCATGTCGAATGCCCCTCGCCCCGGAGCGAGATAAGCGGGCTTCGCGTGGCCGCGCAAGGCCGGTCAGCCGACGGCGGACAGTCCGTACGCTTTCAGCAGATCGTAGAGCGTCGGCCGGCTGATGCCGAGCAGGCGCGCGGTCTGTGAGATGTTGCCGTCGGCACGCGCCAGCGCCTCGCCGATCGCCTTGCGGTCGGCCGCCTCGCGCACGCTGCGCAGGTTGAGTGCCTCGAATGCGCCGCCCGCCAGATCGAGATCCTCGGCGGTGAGCGCCTTGCCCTCGGCCATGATGATCGCGCGCTTCACGCGGTTTTCCAGCTCGCGGACGTTGCCCGGCCAGCGCGCGGCGGCGATGGCGTCGGCGGCGTCGGGGGCGAGGCCCTTCACCTGCGGATTGATCGCGGGCGCGTGGCGGCGGAGGAAATGGCGGGCGAGCAGCACCGCGTCGCCCGCCCGGTCGGCGAGCGTCGGCAGGCGCACCACCATCTCGGCGAGGCGGTACCAGAGATCCTCGCGGAAGCTGCCCTCGGCCACCATCGCCTCGAGGTCGCGGTGGGTGGCGCAGACGATGCGGACGTCCACGGGCAACGCCCTGCGCCCGCCGATCCTCTCGATCACGCGCTCCTGCAGGAAGCGCAGCAGCTTGACCTGCAAGGGCAGCGGCACGTCGCCGATCTCGTCGAGGAAGAGCGTGCCCCCCGAGGCCAGCTCGATCTTGCCCTCGACGGTGCGAACGGCGCCGGTGAAGGCACCCTTCTCGTGGCCGAACAGCTCGGATTCCAGCAGTGTTTCGGGGATCGCCGCGCAGTTGATCGCGACGAACGGCCCCTTGCCGCGCCTGCTCGCCTCGTGCAGCCCGCGCGCGACGAGTTCCTTGCCGGTGCCCGACGCGCCCAGCACCAGCAGCGAGACGTCGGTCTGCGCCACCCGCTCGACGGTGCGCGCGACCTTGAGCATCTCGGGCGCCGCCGTCACCAGCCCGCCCAGCACCGTGTCGCCGCCGGTGAGCGCGGCGAGGCGCGCATTCTCCGCCTCCAGCGCGTGCACATGGAAGGCGCGCGCGACGATCAGACCGAGCGTGTCGATGTCGACCGGCTTGGCGTAGAAATCCCAGGCGCCGCGTGCGATCGCGTCCCGCGCGCTCTCGGGCGCCTCGTGGCCGGAGGCGACGATCACCTTGGTGTCGGGCTTGAGCGCGCGGATCTCGGCAAGGGTCGCGAAGCCCTCGGTGGTACCGTCGGGATCGGGCGGCAGGCCGAGATCGAGCGTCACCACCGCCGGCTCGTGCAGGCGCAGCGCCTCGATCGCGGACGCGCGATCGCCCGCGACGAGCACCTCGTAATCCTCATAGGCCCAGCGCAGCTGGCGGGCGAGGCCGGCGTCGTCCTCGACGACAAGCAGGATCGGCTTCCCGCTCATGCGCTGAGCCTTTCCTCCGGCGCGTCCGCCAGCGGCAGCACGACTGCGAAGCGCGTGCCTTCGCCCTCGCGGCTCTGCACCTCCAGCCGGCCGCCCATCGCCGCGATCAGCGCGCGCGCCTCGAACGCGCCGATGCCGAAGCCGCCGGTCTTGGTCGATTCGAACGGCACGAACAGGCCGTGGCGCAGGAAATCCGGAGCCATGCCCCGGCCGCGATCGAGTACCGCGATCTCCACCTCCAGCCCACGCCGCTCGACCGACAGCCACACCGGCTCGGCGAACGGACTCGCTTCTATGGCATTCTGGACGAGATGATCGAGCGCGGTTTCCAGCCGGGTGGGATCGAACAATGCGTGGATGTCGGGGCGGCCGGTCAGGCGGATCGGATGCTGCGCGCGGCGGCGCTGGGCGATCGCCTCCAGCAGCGCCATCGGTGAGGCGACGCGCGGCGCATCGGCGCGCACCGCCTGCGGGGAGAGGCGCTGGAGCAGGCCGTCGAGCCGCGCCACCGAATCCTTGAGAGTCGCCACCATGTCGGCGCGGAAGGCAGGGTTGTCGGCATGGCGCTCGGCATTGCGCGCGACGAGGCCGAGCTGGCTTGCAAGGTTCTTCACGTCGTGGACGATGAAGGCGAACCGGCGGTTGAATTCGTGGAAGCGGCGCGCCTCGCTCAGCGCTTCCTGTCCCTGCGCCTCGGCGAGGTGGCTCGCCACCTGACGGCCGGCGACCGAGAGCAGATCGTAATCCTCCCAGTCGAGCCGGCGGCGGACCGGCGGGTGGCCGAGCAGCACAAGGCCCGCCAGCCGTTCGCCATGGACCAGCGGCACACCCGCCCAGATGCTGTCGTCCTCCGCCAGCCAGCGCGGCGCGAGCTCGCGCTCCTCCTCGGTGGCGGCGGGCGTGGCGGCAGCGCCGCGCAGCGCGTCGCCGTCGAGGATGCGCTGGTTGCGCTCCAGCAGCCGCGCGAAATCCGCCACGGTGCCCTGCGAGGCGCCCGCTGGCCATTCGCCGACGCCCGCCGGCTCCAGCCGTCCGGAGGCACCCGCGATCAGCAGCCGCGCATCACCCGTTTCGACGATGTCGGCGAGCGCGCGCTCGATGCGCACCGGCAATTCCTCGCCCGGCCGCACGTCGCCCAGCCGGTGGGTGAAGCGCAGCCATTCCTCGCGATAATCGTAGCGGTGGCGGAAGAGATGCTTGGCGACCTGCAGCTTCAGCCAGCTGCGCGCGCGGCCCGGCGGCATCAGCAGCATCGCCGCGAAAGTCGCCCCGAACACGCCGACCAGCCGCGCCGCCCATTCGTAGGCGAGGCCCAGCGGCTCGACCGCCGACAGCAGCATCGCGGCGGCGGCGAGGTAGATCAGCGAGGCGGTGATCGCCAGCGCCCGCACCACCACCTTGCGCGAGGGACTTACCACCCCGGCGGCCATGGCTCAGCGCGCTCCTGACGGCCAGAGCAGCACGCGGACCGTCTGCAGCAGGATCAGCAGGTCCAGGAAGGGCGTGTAGTTCTTGGCGTAATAAAGATCGTATTCGAGCTTGTTGCGGGCATCTTCCAGAGACGCGCCATAGGGATAGTTGATCTGCGCCCAGCCGGTGATGCCGGGCTTCACCATGTGGCGCTCGGCATAGAAAGGCAGCTGCTGCGCGAGGTCGGTGACGAACTGCATGCGTTCCGGGCGCGGGCCGACGAAGCTCATCTTGCCTTTCAGCACCACCCACACCTGCGGGATCTCGTCGATGCGGACCATACGGATGAAGCGGCCGATGCGCGTGACGCGCGGATCGTTCTCCTGCGCCCAGACGGCGACGCCGGCGACTTCCGCATCCTGCCGCATCGAGCGCAGCTTGATGACGTCGAACTCCTCGCCGAAGAGGCCGACGCGCTTCTGGCGGTAGAAGGCCGGCCCCTTGCTCTCCAGTTTGATGAGTGCCGCGAAGAGCAGCATCACCGGCGATGCCAGCACCAGCAGCAGGCCCGAGGCGAGGATGTCGAACAGCCGTTTGGCGGCCGTCGAGATCATCCGGCCGGAGGTGAAGCCGTCCGAGAAGATCAGCCAGCTGTGGCTCGCGGTGGCGAGGTCGACGCGGCCCGTCTCGCGCTCGAGGAAGGTCGACAGCTCGTTGACGTGGACGCCGGTGGTCTTGATCCGCAGCAGGTCGGCCAAGGGCAGCGCGTTGCGCCGTTCCTGCAGCGCCAGCACCACCTCGGACGCCTTGAGGTTGACGACATGCTCGGCAAGGCTCTCGATCGCGTCGCGGTGGATCGCGCCGCGTACCACCGACTCGACGTTGGTCATGCGCACGAAGCCGCAGGTCACGAAGCCGGCACCGGGCTTGTCCGCCAGTGCTTTGATCCGCGCGGCGCGCTCGCCCGCGCCCAGCACCAGCACGCGGCGCTTGAAAGCCTCCGATCCCAGCACCGATCCCAGCAGCAGGCGCGCGATCGTCAGCATCGTCGGCGCGATCAGCGCGGCGTAGAGCGCGTTGGAGCGCCACAGCGTCAGGCCCGGCGACAGGAACGCCGCCACCGATACGAAGATCAGCCCCAGCGCCGTCGCCACCATGATCCGCACGCAAGCGAAGCGCACCGATTGCAGCGCATCGAGCCCATAGACGCCGACCGCGATCATCGCGAGCTCGACGGAGGCGACGAAGGTGATGATCGGCCCGATCCGGGTGGTGACCGGTGTGATCTCCATGCCGATCTGCCAGGCGCGTAGCACCCAGCTGACCTCGGCTGCGCAGCCGAGCAGCACGATGTCCACCAGGCCGAGCAGCAGCACGGCGTGGGGTACGTAATGCTTGAACAGCCTGATCACGCGGGCCTGTTTCCCTAGAACCTGCGGGCATGCGTAGCCCGTCCGACAGGGGGTGTCGCCGAAATTGACAAATAAATCCTGAAACCTTGCGCCGCTTCGGACGATTAAGCCATTCTCGCCACGCCGTCCGGCAGGGCGGCCACGCGAATCGGGAAACCTATGACGGAACGCCGCCGGATCACGCCGGTCATTTTATCTGGCGGATCGGGGACGCGGCTGTGGCCGCTGTCGCGGACCGGCCGGCCCAAGCAGCTGCTGTCGCTCACGCACGCGGAGACGATGCTGCAGATGACGGCGCGGCGCACGGCGGGCGATCGCTTCGC
>NZ_JACEIB010000009.1 GCF_013778325.1 Sphingomonas chungangi
TCCAACGCCAATGACGGCATCAGCCTGGCCCAGACCGCCGACGGCGCGCTGGACGAGGTGACCAACATGGTCCAGCGCATCCGTGAGCTGGCCGTGCAGTCCGCCTCGGGCACCTATTCGGCCGACGACCGTACCAACATGCAGGCGGAAGTCACCCAGCTGAAGTCGCAGATCAGCACGACGCTGAGCGACACCAAGTTCAACGGCACCGCGCTGTTCGACACGACCGCCAAGGGCACCGGCACGGTCACCCCCGGCACCGCAGGCTACGGCACCAAGTTCACGATCCAGACCGGATCGAACAACGGCGAGACCGTGGACGTCGACATCGGCAACCTCGACACCACCAAGGCGACCGCCGTGGTGACGGGCGCCGCCGCCGCCGGCAATATGGACGTGACAACGGTGGCGAACGCCAACACCACGATCGACAGCGCCGACGCCTTCCTGAAGACGGTCAACACCGTCCGCGCCGGCCTCGGTGCGTCCGAGAGCCAGCTGAACTCGGTGGTCAACAACCTGACCAACAACGTCACCAACCTGACCGATGCCAAGTCGCGCATCTCCGATGC
>NZ_JACEIB010000010.1 GCF_013778325.1 Sphingomonas chungangi
CAGGGTGCCAGCGGCGTGTGGGTGCGCTCGAGCATCGTGTCGCGCGCCTTCGAATAGGCCTTCCACCTGACCTGCGCGACTTGGTCCATGTCGCTGATCTTGAGCGCCTTCAGCGGATCATCCTTGCGCGCCTCCAGCCGCTCCTTCTGCTCGGACTTGTCGATGTCGAGCCAGATCTTCACGATCCGGATGCCGCTCTCGACGAGCATCCGCTCGAAGTCGGGCGCATCGCGCAGGAACTCGGCCTGCTGGGCTTCGGTGGAAAAACCCATCACCACCTCGACGCCGGCGCGATTGTACCAGCTGCGGTTGAAGATCACGAGCTGGCCGCTTGTCGGGAGATGGTCGACGTAACGCTGGAAATACCACTGCCCGAGCTGTACGTCGGACGGCTTCGGGAGCGCCACTACGCGCGTGGCACGCGCCGTGAGATGTTCGGTGATGCGCTTGATCGTGCCGTCCTTGCCAGCGGCGTCCCGGCCCTCGAGCACGACGACCGCGCGCTCCCCGGTCTTCATCATCGACTGCTGCATCCTGAGCAGCGCGAGTTGGAGATCCCGCAGCTGCTTTTCGTATTCGTGCTTCTTCATGCGGCTGTAACATGCCAGCGG
>NZ_JACEIB010000011.1 GCF_013778325.1 Sphingomonas chungangi
CGTAGAAGGCCCTCTTTTCAAACCGTATTTAAAGCGACGATAAATGCATTTGAAGAAAAGACGATCAAGAATCCACAATATCAGGTGCAATATCCCAATAATGTTAGCTGCAACAACGAGTGGGTCACTTGAACCGCTGCAGTTGCACTCCCATCCGATTCTGGTAGGCCTGCAAATTTTCAATAAGATCATCCTTAAGACCTGTACTGGAGTTAGGGTGAGTCCCGACTGTCCTCATAGCCTGCACCATTTGCCTAGCCTGGCTTGCGACTTCCATGGCTTCCGCTGCCTGTTCACTTGATCCAGCCATCTGCTCCATAGCCTTAGCCGTAGTACTGGCTAGTACCATTCTATTCTCATGCCTAATTAGTGGGTTGGTAGTAGTTGCCATCTGCCTGTGGGACCGATGTTGTGCGTCGGCAATCTGCTCACAAGTGGCACATACTAATCCAAGAGCCCCTTCTGCAGTTACTGTCCCCATTCTGTTGTATATGAGACCCATGCAGCTGGCAAGCGCACCAGTTGAGTAACTGAGTGCAACTTCCTTTGCTCCATGAAATGTCATTTCCCTCTTCAGTTTCTTGTATAATTTAACTGCCTTGTCCATGTTGTTTGGGTCCCCATTCCCATTTAGGGCGTTTTGGACAAACCGTCTACGCTGCAGTCCTCGCTCACTGGGCACGGTGAGCGTGAACACAAA
>NZ_JACEIB010000012.1 GCF_013778325.1 Sphingomonas chungangi
CTAGGGTCAGGACCCATTGATGTGAGAGTCGCGATCTGATTCAGGCTCCGCAAGGAGACTGAATGTGAGCGACCTGTACTGGCTGACGGACGAGCAAATGGCGCGGCTCGAGCCGTATTTTCCGAAGAGCCATGGCAGGCCGAGGGTGGACGGTCGACGCGTGCTGAGCGGGATCATCTTCGGCAATCGCAACGGGCTGCGCTGGCGGGACGCGCCGAAGGATCACGGCCCGCACAAGACGCTCTACAATCGGTGGAAGCGCTGGCGTCAGATGGGCGTCTTCACGCGCATGATGGAAGGGCTCTCGGCGGGCGCTGAGCGCAAGACGGTGATGATCGACGCGACCTATTTGAAGGCGCACCGCACGGCTTCGAGCCTGGTATAAAGGGGGACCTCGGACGCCTGATCGGCCGCACGAAGGGCGGCATGAACACCAAGGCTCTCCTGAGCTTGTCGAAGGGCTCCATGCCGTTACCGATGCCAACGGCCGCCCCTCGAGCTTCTTCATGACCGCCGGCCAGATCAGCGATTACATCGGTGCGGCGGCCCTGACCGACGAACTGCCCAGGGCGCAATGGCTGCTCGCCGACCGAGGCTATGATGCCGACTGGTTCAGGGACGCGCTGGAGGAAAAGGGCATCAAGCCCTGCATTCCGGGCCGTAAATCGCGCAATGAGCCCATCAAATACGACAAGCGCCGCTACAGGCGCCGCAACCGGATCGAGATCATGTTCGGCCGTCTGAAGGACTGGCGCCGCGTCGCCACCCCCACGACCGCTGCCCGACCGCCTTCTTCTCGACGATTGTACTCGCTGCCACCGTCATCTTCTGGCTCTGATCAGGGAGTCCTGACCCTAGGCGC
>NZ_JACEIB010000013.1 GCF_013778325.1 Sphingomonas chungangi
CCGATAAGCCGCGTGAGCTCTCGGGCGACCCGCACGCCGGACAAGGACGTGTCGGCCACCAGTGCCAGGCACTCCCGGCTGTAATCGTCCACCACGCACAGGATGCGGAAGCGCCGGCTGCACGTCAGCGTATCGGAGACAAAGTCCAACGACCAGCGCTGGTTCGGGCCATCCGGCAACAGCATCGGTGCACGCGTCCCTCCGCCTGCTTTCCAACGATGCTACGCATCGCCGGAACCTTGGCAGGCTCCGCCCAACGCGCGCTTGCGGCCACCACGACGGCGGACCCGCAGGTTCTCCTCGCGGTAAATCCGCCGCAGCTTCTTGTGGTTGGGCGTCATGCCCTCCCTCGCCAGCTGGTAGCCCAGCCGCCGATAACCGAACCGGCGGCGCTCAGCCGCCAGCTCACGCAAACGCGCCCGCAAGGGCGCATCATCAACCCTCGTCGGCTGATACCGGACCACCCGGCGGCTCACGCCGACCAGACTGCACGCCCGACGCTCGCTCAAGCCGTGACACGCACGAGCATGGGCGACGGCTTCCCGCTTAGCGCCGGGCGTCACCATTTTTTTGACGCCAGATCCTTCAGCACGACATTGTCGAGCATCGCCTCGGCCAGAAGCTTCTTCAGCCGGGCGTTCTCGTCCTCCAGCGCTCGCAATCGGCGAGCCTCGGACACCTCCAGCCCGCCATATTTCGACTTCCACTTGTAGAACGTCGGTGAGCTGATCCCGTGGCGCCGGCACACCTCCGCCGTCGCCATGCCCGCTTCCTGCTCCTTCAAGATCGCGATGATCTGCTCTTCGCTGAACCTGCTGCGCTTCATTCCGTCCGACTCCTTCGCGTCGGACTCTACCCAAAATCGGTCACATTCCAGGGGCGCACGTCA
>NZ_JACEIB010000014.1 GCF_013778325.1 Sphingomonas chungangi
CGGCCCAAGCAGCTGCTGTCGCTCACGCACGCGGAGACGATGCTGCAGATGACGGCGCGGCGCACGGCGGGCGATCGCTTCGCGGCGCCGATCGTGGTGGCGAACGCCGCGCATGCCGACGAGATCGACGCGCAGCTCGCCGACGTCGGCATCCCCGACGCGCAGCTGATCCTGGAGCCGGCGGCGCGCAACACCGCGCCGGCCATCGCGCTCGCCGCCGTGGAGGCCGAGCCGGACGCCATCCTGCTGGTGATGCCGAGCGACCATGTGATCGCCGACGTCGCCGCTTTTCACGAGGCGATCGGGCGCGCCGTGCCGCTGGTCGAGGCGGGCTGGCTGATCACCTTCGGCATCACGCCGGTCGCGCCCGAGACCGGCTACGGCTATATCCGCCGGGGCGAGACGATCGGCGACGGCGTCCAGCGGGTCGACAGCTTCGTCGAGAAGCCCGATCGCGCCACCGCCGAGCGCTATCTGGCGAGCGGCGATCACAGCTGGAACGGCGGCATCTTCCTGTTCACCGCCGGCGCCTACATGGCGGCGCTGGAGCAGTTCGCGCCGGGCATGGCGGATGCCGCGAGGGACGCGATGGCCGCCGCGCGGCGCGACGGCCGGCATGTCCATCCCGATCCCCAGGTGTTCGGCCGTTCTCCGTCCGATTCGATCGACTATGCGGTGATGGAGAAAGCCGAACGCGTCGCCGTGGTGCCGGTCGACATGGGCTGGTCCGACGTCGGCAGCTGGGACGCGCTGCACGCGCTCGCGCCCAAGGACGAGGACGACAACGCGCATCACGGCGAGGTGATCGCGATCGACACCGCCAACTGCCTGATCCGGTCGGAAGGCCCGCTGGTCGCGGCGGTGGGCGTGAAGGACCTGATCGTCATCGCCACCCGCGATGCCGTGCTGGTGCTGCCGCGCGGCGACAGCCAGCAGGTCAAACGCGCGGTCGAGGCGCTCAAGCGCGACGGACATATCACCCTGGACAAACCGTTCTAGGA
>NZ_JACEIB010000015.1 GCF_013778325.1 Sphingomonas chungangi
TGAACCTGCTGCGCTTCATTCCGTCCGACTCCTTCGCGTCGGACTCTACCCAAAATCGGTCACATTCCAGGGGCGCACGTCAATCCCACGCACTCATCGGAACGCCTGTGGCCAAAGCGAGAAGATAGCCGCTCACCAGCCATGCCGACGCAGCCTCCGATGCGTGCAGATTCAACGAGAGCGCCGGGAGCGCGGCGGTCGTCATCGTGGCAGCCGACGCATCATCGACGCTCTCTTCGATCCGGCTCATGCCGACGCGCCGCGGGCTAGAGGTAGCGGAGCGCCGATGGCGGGACGACCGGAAGCGTCAGCGTCGCAGCGGCGTTGATGTCTGCGATGGTGCTGGCGATGGTCGTCAGGCATCATGTGCTGCCGGTGGCGGCTAACACCGATCGCTGGGCGGAATGGCTTGGAGACAATGCGCGAAGCTTCCGCGCCGCCCTACTCGCGTGCAGGGACGGTGCGAGATTGCACGCCGGGTCCACGCCCGAAAGCAATGCGGAAGTGAATATCCTGCTCAAGATCGCCTATCTGCAACGCGCCGGTTTCGCGGAAACCGATGCCCGGCTCGCGTTGCTCACGACGGGCCAGTTCGCCTTGGCGAGCGCGCTTGAGCAGCAGGCGCACGAGGCAGCTCCGGCGGGGTCGGGTGCGCTGGCATATGATGCCGAGACCGCCTTCGAATTTGGTCTGGAGACGATGATCGACGGCCTGAGGCTTCGGCTCGATCGCTGAGTCAGGCGATCAACCGCCGCTGTGGAGCTCCGCCATGTACCGCCCCGGTGACGTGTCTCCGAAAGTCGCCCGAGCACTATCTAACATAGCTGCGCTTACCGCGGCGTTGATCGATCGGGGCGCCAACGACCGCTTCCAACCGAAGCAGCCGTCGCCGCAACTCGCCGGAAATGACGGCTTTGTCCCAGAGCGAACTGTTGCCGGCTACGAGTGATGTGGTCGGCGCGCTCGCAATCAGACCGACCGGAATCAGGGACGGCTCCGAGGGTCGGGAATGACGACAAATGGGCGCGCTGCGCCTAGGGTCAGGACTCCCTGATCAGAGCCAGAAGATGACGGTGGCAGCGAGTACAATCGTCGAGAAGAAGGCGGTCGGGC
>NZ_JACEIB010000016.1 GCF_013778325.1 Sphingomonas chungangi
TGGGACACCGCGTAATTGATGTAGCCACCCTCCTGGATGTTACGAAGTCGGAATGCCGCTTCAATGCAGGAGGGTGACCGATGTCGATCTATGCAGGGCTCGATGTGAGTGACAAGACCACGCATGTTTGTGTGGTGGACGCGGAAGGTGCGATATTGCGGCGGGAGGTTCTCGCCAGTGATCCCGATCTTTTGGCGAAATGGCTTGCTCGTTATTGCCCAACCCTGGCCCGTGTGGTTCTGGAAACCGGCCCACTCTCGGCGTTCCTCTATCACGGCCTGGCGGCTCGCGACGTGCCGGTCGAGTGCATCTGTGCTCGTCATGCGAAGGGCGTGCTTTCTGCGCGGGTCAACAAGAGCGATGTTCACGACGCGGAGGGACTGGCTCAGCTCGCTCGCACGGGCTGGTACAAGCGGGTTCACATGAAGGCGTCGGCGACGCATTTCGATCGTGCGGCGATCCGCATTCGCGCTCAGCTGGTGGCGGCGCGGACTTCGATGGCCAACCAGTTGCGCGGATTGCTGAAGCTGTTCGGCCTGAGGCTGGGGACCGCGAGGACGCCAACCAAGCGGAACGAGAGGCTTGCCGCGTTCTATGCTCAGCGCCCAGACCTTCAGGCGTTGTTCGCCCCGCTGATTACATCAATGGAGGCGATCGAAGGTCAACTGCGTGCATCCGACCGGATGTTGGCAAAGCGAGCTGCCTCGGATCCAGTTTGTACACGCCTGATGACCGTTCCTGGTGTCGGGCCGATCACCGCGCTGACCTACACGATGAGCATCGAGGATCCCCGACGCTTCGCCAGGAGCGAAGATGTGGGCGCTTATGCCGGCCTGGTACCGCGTCGAAGTCAGTCTGGCGAACGCGATACACAGGGGCATATCTCGAAAGCAGGCGATCCCATGCTGCGGAAATCGCTCTACGAAGCGGCTAATATCATCCTGACGCGCGTCAAACGATCATTCCCGCTTCAGCAATGGGGTAGAAAGCTGGCCGAGGCGAAAGGCTCTCGGCGCGCCAAAGTTGCAGTGGCGCGAAAACTCGCTGCCCTGTTGCACACCGTTTGGCTGAACGAGACCGAGTTCCGCTGGGTATAACTCCAGCGGTCCTTATCCCGATCAGCCATGCCCGGACGATCTCGTCTGCAAAGTGGAGGTTCAACCTCGTTTGGGACCCAGAGACGTCCACCCACCACCGCTCGGCCGCGATCATGAAGGCTCGGACACCAGGCTTCTGAAGCCGTTCGATGACCTCGAAGACAACCATTGGCAACCGGGCACAAGAAAGACAGCGACATGCGCAAATCAATTAGACAAC
>NZ_JACEIB010000017.1 GCF_013778325.1 Sphingomonas chungangi
TCACAGTTTCTCGGTCAGCTCGGGCACGATCTTGAACAGGTCACCGACGAGGCCGATGTCCGCCACCTGGAAGATCGGCGCGTCCTCGTCCTTGTTGATGGCGATGATGGTCTTGCTGTCCTTCATGCCGGCGAGGTGCTGGATCGCGCCCGAAATGCCGACCGCGATATAGACTTCCGGCGCCACGATCTTGCCGGTCTGGCCGACCTGATAGTCGTTGGGCACATAGCCCGCATCCACCGCCGCGCGGCTGGCGCCGACGCCCGCGCCGAGCTTGTCGGCGAGCGGCTCGATGATGGAGTGGAAGTTCTCGCTGTTCTGCAGCGCACGGCCGCCCGAGACGATGATCTTCGCCGAAGTCAGCTCCGGACGCTCCGACTTGGAGATTTCGGCGCCGACGAACGACGAACCGGCATTCTCGCCCGAGCCCGACACGGCCTCGACCGCGCCCGAGCCTCCCTCGCGCGCCGCCTTCTCGAAGGCGGTGCCGCGCACGGTGATCACCAGCTTGCTATCGCTCGACTTCACCGTCGCGATCGCGTTGCCGGCGTAGATCGGCCGGGTGAAGGTGTTGTCGCCCTCCACCGAGAGGATGTCGCTGATCTGCATGACGTCGAGCAGGGCTGCGACGCGCGGCGCGATGTTCTTGCCGTTGGCGGTGGCGGGCGCGACGAAGGCGTCGTGGTGGCCCATCAGGTCGACGACCAGCGGCGCGATCGCCTCGGGCAGGACATGATCGAAAGCGGCGTCGTCGGCGACATGTACCTTGCCGACGCCCGCGATCTTCGCGGCGGCTTCACCGACCGCGCCCACGCCCGAACCCGCAACGAGCATATGCACCTCGCCCAGCTTCGCGGCGGCGGTCACGGCCGAAAGGGTGGCGTCCTTGATGGCGCCGCTGTCATGCTCGACCCAAACCAGCGTCTTCATGCCGCCACTCCCATATTCTTCAGCTTCGCGACCAGCTCATCGACATCGGCCACCTTGATGCCCGCCGAGCGCTTGGGCGGCTCGGAGACCTTGAGGGTCTGCAGGCGGGTGGCGGTGTCGACGCCGTAATCGGCGGGCGTCTTGTTCGCGAGCGGCTTGCTCTTCGCCTTCATGATGTTGGGCAGCGAGGCGTAGCGCGGCTCGTTGAGGCGAAGGTCGGTGGTGATGATCGCCGGCAACGCCAGCTTCACCGTCTCGAGACCGCCATCGACTTCGCGGGTGACGGTGGCCGCGTCACCCGCGACCTCCAGCTTGTTGGCGAAGGTGCCCTGCGGACGGCCGGTCAGCGCCGCCAGCATCTGGCCGGTCTGGTTGCTGTCGTCGTCGATCGCCTGCTTGCCGAGGATCACGAGGCCCGGCTGCTCTTCGTCGACGATCGCCTTGAGGATCTTGGCGACCGCCAGCGGCTCGACCTCGTCGTCCGTCTGGACGAGGATCGCCCGGTCGGCACCCATGGCGAGGGCGGTGCGCAGCGTCTCCTGCGCCTTGGCCACGCCGATCGAGACTGCCACGATCTCGGTCGCCACGCCCTTCTCCTTCAGGCGGATCGCCTCCTCGACCGAAATCTCGTCGAACGGGTTCATCGACATCTTGACGTTGGCGAGATCGACGCCGGTGCCGTCCATCTTCACCCGCGGCTTCACGTTGTAGTCGATCACCCGCTTCACGGGCAC
>NZ_JACEIB010000018.1 GCF_013778325.1 Sphingomonas chungangi
GTCGGGATGAAGCGCGATCTGCTTGTTCATCTGCCGTCCCCTCTAGTCCCTCAACGCACCGCCGCGTAGCTGAATGCCGTCAACAACGGCGCCGCCGTAAGAATGTCCCGCCACGCCGCCTTCACGTTCGAAAGCCCGACCACGATCGTGTCGTCACCCTTGAGTTCCGGATCCGGGGCCAGGCCACGGTTGATCTTGTCGACGTTGAATACACCGCCGATCCGCTTGCCGTCCACCATCCGGAACACCGCGACCTGATCGAGCGCGGCCACCCGTGACGTGCCCTTGGCCATGGCCAGCGCGTCCAGCAGCGTCGTGCGCCCCTGGATCGCATAGACCCCGGGTTCCGTGACCGAGCCGTTCACCGTCACATGCTGGGACACGGACTGCGTGACGATCACCGACACCTGAGGATCGGTCAGATATTTCGCCCCCAGCTTCGAGCCGATCTCGCCGGCCAGCTGCGTCGATGTCTTGTCCTCGGCCTTCACCTGGCCGATCAGCGGCAACAGCACGTTGCCCGAGGCATCCACCTGCACCGCCGCCTGGCTCAGATCCGGCTCCTGGAACACCGTCACCGACAGCGTGTCGAGCGGCCCGATCTTGTAGTCGTCCACCGGGCGATCCGTGCTCGGGGCGGGAATGCTCGCATAAGCCAGGTCACCGCTGGGCAACGACGACCCGTGCGAGCAGGCGGACAAAAGCCCCGCAAACCCCAGTATCAAACCAAGCCGCAATCCATTTCCCATCGCCGACTCTTCCCTCGTCATGCCGATGCACCACTTCGCCGGAAGGCTCGCTGGGCAGGCTCTCCGGCACGATTCGTTCCTTGCCACCAATCTAGCATGTCACGAATCGGACACCACGATAGTCGCCTTCGCATGCTGCGTAGCACAATTTTGACATTCGTGCATCGCCGGCCTCGCGCAATGGCTTAATATGGGTCAATTGATATCGATATTCTTGAAGCTCACCGCGCTGCCCGCGGCAGTGGCATCGCTCGATACGAGCAATTCCACCTGCTGACTCCGGCAATCTTCCGGCACCTCGAAGCGGTAAGGTGGGGGTGCCGGCGAGCGCATCGTGCTCAGCAGCGCCCGGCCGCTGCGGCATCGGACGCTCCAGCCGAACGCGTCATGCGCCTTTCCCGCGATCGTTCCGACGAAAGACAGCGTGTGCGCGCCGGGAGACAAAGCCGTCGCCTGGCGCAGCATCGTTCCCGACGCCGAGCCGTCCGTGGTCGCATGCAGAATATGGCGCGTACCCTGCTGCTCGACCGTGACCGTCGCACCTGGCACGGGAAGCATCGACCATTCGAACGGCGCCATCCCGCTCGTCCCGACATTCGCGAAGCCGGGGTCGAAGATGCCTGCGGCGGGAATGCGCAGGGACCGGGTCCACAGCGTCCGCGCCGCCGGGCCCCGATCGTCGCGGATCAGGGCGGCCAGCACCGGGATCATCTCATCGCGTGAGGGCGGGGCGGATGAGCCCGACAGCATCAGCAACAGACGTGTGCGTGCCAGAAGCGCCGGCTCGGTGATGCCGGTCGCGAAGGGGAGATAATAAATCCGCCAGTTCGGATTGAGCGCCAGCCGGCGGGCCATGGCGCGCGCGAAAACGGGATCGGCGATGTACTGGTCGAGCGTCCCGTAGAGATTGTAGTTCGGCGTGGCGAGCCGGAGCGCGGCGTCCATTCGTTGCGCGGCCGCGTCATAATCCTTCTGCTGCAGAAAGGCCTGGGCGAGCCAGAGCTGGGTCGGCGCGTCGCGCCAGCCGAGGGCGGCCGTCTGCGAAAACAGGGCGCCGGATTTCTGCCAGTTGCCGAGCCCTTGCTCCGCCAGGCCCAGATCGCGAAGCGAGGCGGCCGAGATCGTCGAAATCGACAGGGCATGCTTCGCGAAGACCTTGGCCCCGTCGAAGTCGCCGTCGTTCAGGCGTTGCTCCGTCGCTGCGATCGCGGCGGCCTGCGATGCGCCGGCAAAGTCGGCCGCGGCGAGATCGTTGCTGGAGTCGCTGTGCCCTGCCGCCAGTGAGATCGCGCAGATCCGCCAGACCAGCAGGAGCCCCACGACGAGGCCGATGATCTTGGCCTTTCGTGAGAGAGGGTGCTGATCGCGGGCACGTGCGCCCGATCTCATGCGCTGCGTTGCCACGGCCATTTACGGTGGTTTTGGTTATCCTGTTTGTCGCCGTAGGAGTAGGAGTAGGTGTAGTTGTACCCGTATCCGTAAC
>NZ_JACEIB010000002.1 GCF_013778325.1 Sphingomonas chungangi
GCCCGACCGCCTTCTTCTCGACGATTGTACTCGCTGCCACCGTCATCTTCTGGCTCTGATCAGGGAGTCCTGACCCTAGGCGCCGGCTTGTCGCTGTCGCCATAGCGCCGGCTGTCGGGATTCAGCACCGAAAACCCCGCCTCAGCCGGTATCGGTGCCCGCGCGACGTCTGGACAACATGGCTGGTCGGCAGGAAGTCATGCCACAGGATCACAGGTTGCCCATCGGGATCGCCGCCGATCCCGTAATGGAGGCGAACCCCGCCGACGGTCGCGAAGGCGCTGCGACAGTGGTCGATCTAGGCGGGCGCATTCATTTCAAGCGGGTTCGACGTCAGCCACCGTCGGATAATCGGTATAGCCCTTGGCGCCGACACCATAGAAGGTTGATGGATCTGGCTTATTAAACGGCGCGTCGGCGCGCAGCCGCTCGACCAGATCGGGGTTCGCGATATACGGCACGCCGAACGCCACCGCGTCGGCCTTGCCATCGGCGATCACGGCATTGCCCTTCGCCCTGTCGAATCCGGTATTGACGATCAGCGGCACCGCGACCTGCGCACGGAATGTTTCGGCGACATGCTCGATCTGGACACCCTTCTCCGCGTCCTTGGCGTTAGGTTCGAGCAAGGTCAGATAAGCGATGCCGAGACCGTTTAAGCCGTCGATCACGGTCCCGAAAGTTTCTTGCTTATTGCTGTCTTCCATACCGTAGAGAAAACTCGACGGCGACAGGCGGACGCCGACGTGCGCAGCGTCCCAGGCCTCTATCATCGCCTGCGTTGTCTCGATCATCAGCCGCGCTCGGTTCTCGGCCGAGCCGCCATAGGCGTCACTGCGCTTGTTCGATCCGTCCTGCAGGAATTGATCGTGGAGATAGCCATTGGCGCCATGCAGTTCGACACCATCGAACCCGGCGGCCAGCGCGTTGCGTGTCGCCTGCGCGAAGTCAGCGACGATGCCGGAAATTTCCTCGATCCTCAATTCGCGAGGTATAGGAAAATCGACCCGGCCCGACGGCAGGAAGAAATCGCCTGTGGCCGGAATCGGCGATGGGGCGACCGGCATCTCGCCGTCGCGCATGCCGGGATGCGCGACGCGGCCGCAATGCCAGATCTGGCAGAAGATGCGGCCGCCTGCACGATGCACGCGATCCGTCACCATCCGCCAGCCAGCGATCTGATCGTCGCGCCAGAGGCCGGGACCGCGGATCACGCCTTTGCCCTGAGCGGAAACCGCGGTGCAGTCGGTGACGATGAGGCCGGCGTCCGCACGCTGCGCGAAATACTCGGCCATCGCCTCGGTCGGCACATTGTCCTCGGTGGCGCGCGTGCGCGTCATCGCCGACATCCAGACGCGGTTCGGCAAGTCGAGCGCGCCGATCTGCAGGGGGGAAAAGAGATCGGTCATGCGGGGATCCTTTCTCGCTGTTCGGCATCCTTGGATTGCCGGCTGCGGTCAGCGAGTTGCTCGAAATAGGCACGGAGTGTGCGCGGCTCGCGGCCCAGGATTGCAGTGAGAGTCACGGCGTTCCCGCGCAGGCCGATCGTGTCGTAATGATCGAACATCGGCCGCATCGCCTGTGCGTCCGCGGGAAGCATGTCGGGATCAATCCGCCGGGGCGTGATCTCGTGATCCAGCACGTCGCCGATCAAAGCGGCGATGTCGTTGCGATCGAACCAGCCGTCGGCGCACAGCTCGAATGTGCCGTAGAGCAACCGATCTTCGGTCAGCGCGATCGCCGCTACCTCCGCGACGTCGCGATAATCAACGCGCGAGAAGCGCGTCTCGTTCGACCAGGGCTCGGCGATTACGCCGGATTGGACGATGCCGTCCCAAGCGCCGGCGAAATTCTGGAACAGGACGGTCGGATGCAGGAAGACATATTCGAGGTGCGAATTCAGCACAGCGTCCTCGACCGGCGCTTTGAACGCATGGTTGGGCAAGCCGCTCAGCACCGGATGGATCACAGACGAAAAGACGAAGCGACGCACCCCGGCGTCTATCGCAGCAGTGACGAACGCCCTGCCAACCTCGGCTTCTTTCGGAAGCGCCACAGGGGCAACGTAGAACACGCGGCCGACGCCCTTCAGCGCGGCCGCCACGCTGTCTGGGTCGCCGAGATCGCCGACCACGACCTCCTGCGCCCCCGCTTCGCGAACAGCCGAAATGTCGGCCGCCTTATGAACCATGCCGCGGATGTTCGCTCCGCGTGCAGCGAGCTCGGGAACGACCAGGCCGGCAAACTTGCCGCTCGCGCCTACCACCAATATTGTCTCGTCCATCGGATCAGTCCTCAAGCCAGAGCTAGGTTCACCAGTTTCTAGACCACATAATCTCCCACCGCTGGGATAGTTCGTCGCATCTGTTGGACAGACTGTGCCGGTAAGTGCAACAATGCCTTATGCTCGACCTCAACTCCTTGCAGATCTTCGACAAAGTCGCCTCGCTGAAGAGCTTCACTGCTGCAGCACGGGCGCTGGGCTTGCCGAAATCCAATGTCAGCCGCGCGATCGCCCGTCTCGAGGACGCTCTCGGTACCCGTCTTTTCCAGCGGACCACGCGCGACGTCGTGCTGACCCTGACCGGGCAGGCATTGCTTGAAAGGAGCGCCGACATCATCGCCAGCCTCAGCGAAGCACTGAACTATGTCGGCAGCCTCAGTGGTCAGCCTCGAGGCACGCTGAAGATCAGCGCCGGCATGGGGTTCGGCGTCAACGTGTTGGCCGAGCAGCTTCCGGATTTCCTGCTGCGCTATCCTGAAATCGATATCTCGCTCGATCTCGAAAGCCGCGCTGCCGACCTCATCGCGGACTCGGTCGACGTCGCGGTCCGCCTTGGCCCGTTGCCCGATTCCGGGCTGGTCGCGGTGAAGCTTGGCGAAATGCGCCGCTATCTATGTGCGGCGCCGGCCTATCTCGAGCGGTCCGGATGGCCTGCATCGATCGAGGACGTCGCGCGCCACGACACCATCGACATGCCCGCGCAGGACGGGCGCGCGAGGGCCTGGTCCTTCTCTCGTGGGACGGAGACGATCCGTCTGGAGACAAAGCCGCGTATCTCCGTCAACGAGGCACTGACGATCCATCGTCTGGTGTCCAACGCGGCGGGACTGGGCCTGCTATCGGGTTATATCTGCGGACCGCTAATCGAAGCCCAACGGCTGATTCACCTATTCCCGGATTGGTCGCCGCCTGCCGTCGAAGTCAGTCTCGTATTTCCCAGCCGCCGTGAGCTTTCGCCCACAGTTCGCGCTTTCGTGGACTACATGAAGGAGGTCAATCGTCCTGGTTATCTGTGGCTGAACGATTCCTTCAATTGCTGAATTGACAACAACAGGGATTTTCCACAGTCGACCAACTCAGGCCATTCCGGGCACGCATGAAGGCGCCAGAAAGTTGCCGTTGCGTGCCTCGGTCGCATGGCCGTTTAAGTCGTGCACCGACGGCGGAATTTGAGCAATTGTTGCTATAGCAATCAACGCCCGGCTTGTCGCGATGCTAGCCGCGCATTTAACTCCGCCCACGGCATTCGGCCGCAGTGTCAGCGCAACATCGGAAAGGGATGATGGATGTCACTCAGGCCCTTTGGCATTTTGGCCGCCGTCGCCCTCATCTGGCAGGGGGCCGCCTTGGCTGAGCAACCTGGTCACGTCACCGGCATCGGGGGTGTGTTCGTCAAGAGCAAGAATCCCAGGGCTCTTGCGGAATGGTATCGCGAGGTCCTTGGCCTTGATGTAAAGCCATGGGGTGGAGCGGCGATGCCGTTCGACGCACCCGGCCATCCGCCGAAGATTGCCTGGACGGCCTTTCCTGACTCCAGCGATCACATGAGTCCATCGGCGCGCGAGTTCATGATCAACTTCGCAGTCGATGACATGGACGCAATAGTTGCGCGCCTGACCGCACATGGCGTGCCGATAATCAAGCGCGACGACGATGATAGCTTCGGCCGGTTCGCCTGGATCCAGGATCCCGATGGCACAAAGATCGAGCTTTGGCAGCCGAAACGAGACTAGGCGGAGCGCAGCCGGCGCCAAGGTGTCAGGGGTTCGTATTTGGGAATGTCGGTCGCGCCCTGTCGCGTCACGCGCAACAGGCTTCTGTCGACGAGATGGAGGACTGCGTCCTGAACGCTGCGCTTCGACAGCCCGGTTCGTTCCGCAAGCTGGGCGTGACTGAGGCGCGCCGCGCCGTCGCCAGCCTCCGTGGTCAGCGTCAGATAGACCAGAAACGCCGATGCGCGGTGGTCGTGGCCGACAAGGTCTCTCATCAGCGCGTCCACGACATACGCATCGACTGTGTACCGCCTGTCGCTCATTGCTATAGCATAGGTGACAAGCGTGGCTCGGCAAAGCGGGCTGACGCAAGCGTGGGAGGTCACGTTGCTCCGAAGGCTCAACTATGTGGGCATTCCGACCCGCAATCAGGACCGGGCGCTGACCTTCTGGACCGAAATAATGGGCTGCATCATCACCACCGACCGCCTCGTCGGCGAGAAGCGCTGGATCGAGCTCGCCATACCCGGCGCGCAGACCGGCCTGCTGTTGCTGACCCCTGAAGGGCAGGAGGACCGGGTGGGGACCTTCTTCAACGGATCCTTCGGATGCGACGACGTTGAATACGCATACGAAAAGCTGTGTGCGCGAGGCGTGGAATTTCTTGGTCCGCCCGAGAAGAAGCCATTCCCGCACGTCTACTTCAAGGACCCGGATGGGAACTCGTTCTTCCTTTCGAGCCGCTAACACCCGCTACGTTGCTGCGCAGAAAGTGGCTATTGACCAGGCGTGAGTAGGTGATCGCGCACCAGTCGCCGAACGCCAGAGGCTGGTCGACTGCGATCAGCGTCAGGTACGTGCTGCCGGTCGGCACGTGATCAGACCAAGACCCCCGGGCCATCTATCATCGATCCCAAAAGCGGACCTGCCCGAGCACGCGATTTCACGCGGTGACATTGATCGCGAGTCCGCCTTTCCCCTCCCGAGGTCCCCCCGAATTCGGAGCCCCAGCCCACAGAACCATGGGAGCGAAGGCGACCGTCATTATCTCAGATTGTCGCGACTTAAGTTTTTCACTGCTCGCATATCCCTACCTATTTGGTAGGCTATTGCTATGGCCGTCAATCTCCCAACCAATATCCTTCGGAGCTTCGTTGCGATCGCCGATGCCGGGTCGATGCTCCAAGCGGCCGACCACGTCTTTGTGACGCAGTCGGCACTCAGCCTCCAGATTCGCAAGCTCGAGGATCTGCTCCAACAGTCGCTGTTCCATCGGGACGGGCGGCGGCTCTCGTTGACATCCTCCGGCGAGCTTCTGCTCGATTACGCGCGCCGGGTGCTCGCGCTCCACGACGAGGCAGTGACAGCGATTGGTTCGCGGCAATTCGTCGGGCCAGTACGCATCGGCATGGTCCAAGATTTCGCCGAGGCGCTGCTGAGCGGCGTGCTGGCGCGCTTCTCCGAACTGCATGCCGATGCCCAAATCTATGCGCGCGTGGCCGGCACCGCCGAGCTTCTCGGCATGCTCGAGCGCGACCAGCTCGACATCGTGGTCGGCTACGCTGCGGCGGACGCGGCCGACGCCGTGTCGTTGGCTCCCATGGCCTGGTATGGGGACGAGGCGCTAGTCCACCGCGATGTCCTACCCATCGCCGTGCTCGAACCGCCATGCCGTTTCCGTGAGGCGGCGATCAGCGCTCTCGATGCGGCGGGACGCCCTTGGCGGATCGCGATCGAGACGCCGAACCTGTCGTCGCTACGCGCCGCCGTCGACGGCGGCCTCGGCATCACCTGCAGAACCTCGCTCTTCTCCAGCGATCCCCCTCTCAGGACACCATCGCTGCCCGGTCTTCCGGCGGTCACCTCGATCCTGAGGAGCGGCGACGGTCGCGATCGCGCGGTGCAGGGGCTTCTTGCCCTCGCCCATGAGGTCGTGGCGGGAACCGAGGCGGCCTTATGAGCGGCGATCATCGATCGCGACTGCTTCTCGTTGGTCGCAGCGGCGGAGCGGGCCTAGCTGTCGTCATCCGGAACATCCGGAGAGAAATCATGCCCGAACAGTCACCCCTGGCATCCGCGTTCGCGGCGCTCCAGCAGGAGCGCGAATCGAACTGGGCTGCGGAGGCCCTTGCCGCCAACCACTCGCAGCGGCGGGCATTGGTGAAGAACTTCGACCCGGCGAAGGCTGTTCGCGCTGGCGACGTGCTCCCGGAGGCCTCGTTTCTCGACCTCGAGGGCAACGAGATCCGCCTGGATTCGCTCGTCGCCGACGGCCCCGCGGTGCTGATCCTGTTCCGCCACGCGACCTGCGCCGCCGACAACCTGGCGCTGCCCATCTATGATCGCGACCTGCGCGAGCCTCTCGCCGCCGAGGGCGTGCCTCTCGTCGCCGTCAGCCCCCAGGTCCCCGAGAGGCTGTCCGCCATACGGGAACGGCACGGCCTGAAGCTGACCGTCCTGAGCGACCCCGACAACCGCTTCGCGCGTGAACTCGGCGTGCTGTTCGCACCGATGGATCAACCGTCGCCGCCGCCCTCCGGCTGGATCGGCGAGGTGACCGGAACGGGAAGCTGGGAGCTCCCCCAGACCAGCGTCCTGATCGTGGACCGCGGTCGGATCGTCCGGTTCGTGGCCGTCAGCCCGGACTGGCTCGACCGGGTCGAGCCTAAGGACGTGTTCGACGCGCTCCGCGCCGTTCAGGACCATCCTACCTCGAAGCAGGCGGCAGCATGAGCCTCCTCGACCGCCGCCAGTTGCTCGCGAACGGCCTCGCTGGGTTCGTCGCCGCTTGCAGCCGCTCCGCGACCGATGACACCGGAACGCTGCTCGTCGGCGACCAGCGCGGCGGGCAGAAGGTGGTGCTCGACGCGACGGGAGCGCTCCGCGATCTCCCGTACAGGATCCAATGGTCCTCGTTCCCCAATGCCGCCCCGGTCCTCGAGGCCCTGAACGCCGGTGCCATCGACGTCGGGTTCGGCGGAGATTCCGCCTTCGTGTTCGCCGTCGGCTCGGGCGCCAAGGTCAAGGCGATCGGCGGGCAGCGCTATGAAGGCCCCGGCCCGGTGCTCGTCGTCCGGGGAGATTCACGGATTCGCACCATCGATCAGATCGCGGGCACGCGGATCGCGACGCCCCGCGGCTCGGTCTCGCACAACCTGATCCTTGCCGCGCTCGAGCACCAGGGCAAGCCGCTCGACGCCGTGACCTTCGCCTTCATGTCGCCCCAGGATGGGCAGGCGGCGCTCCAGGGCGGTTCGGTCGACGGCTGGGCGATCTGGGATCCGAACGCCACGCTCGCCGTCCGGCAGGGCGCGCGCATCGTCGGCGGCAGCGCCGGCCTGGTGCCGTCCTACGCTCTCCTCTTCGCGCGCGATGGCGCCCTCAAGACCAAGCGCGCCGATCTCCTGGACTACCGCCGCCGCATCGACGCAGGATGGCAATGGGGCGCCGACAACGTCGACGCCTACGCCGACCTGCTGGCGAAGGAGACCGGCGTTGCGGCCGATGTCTGGAGGGAGGTCGCCCGACGGACGAAGCGGCTCCCGGCCCCGATCAACGACGCGCTGATCGCAGATCAGCAGAGAACAGCCGATCGCTACTTTAGAGCCGGCCTACTCCAGAACAAGTTGGACATTCGTACGGGATTCGATCGAAGCTTCTCATAAGATCGCGATAAAAACTATGAGCGTAAATGGAATAATATTGGCAATATAAATAAGCATTAAATCTATCGAACAGCGTCGAATCGATTTGTTACTAGGGTTCTCTAACTAGAATATTACAGGCCCATCATCGAAAGGGCCAACATGAACTCGGCGAGAACTCGATTGAGACTGACTCTTGTGAGCGGAGTAGCAATGCTGGCCCTGTCTTCACCCGCACGTGCGGAGGACGCAGCGGCGGCGCCTGCATCGGCGGCGGGCGCCGCCGACGGCACCCCAAGCCAGAACGTCGGCGAGATCACCGTCACGGCGCGTTACCGCAAGGAGAGCGCGCAGAACGTGCCCATCGGCATCACCGCTCTGCCGGCGGACACCCTCGCCAGGCAGGGCGCGTTCAACATCAAGCAGGTCGTCCAGCAGCTGCCGAGCCTCAACATCCAGGGCTACAGCGGCCGCAACCAGACCATCACCATTCGCGGCATCGGCACCAACGCCGGCGGCACCAACGACGGTCTCGAACAGGGCGTCGGACTCTACGTCGACGGCGTCTATCGCCCGCGCACCGGCTCGGTCATCACCGATCTGATCGATATCGACAGCATCCAGCTGCTACGCGGTCCGCAGGGCACACTGTTCGGCAAGAACACCGTGGCGGGCGCGATCGACATCCACACCCGCGAACCGAGCTTCACGCCGGAGGCGAGCGGGGAGATCACCTACGGCAACAAGAACTATCTCCGCGGCTACCTCTCGTTGGATTCGACGATCGGCGACGACATCGCCTTCCGCGTCTCCTACCTGCGCACGCAGCGAGACGGCCTGATCTACAACACCCGATACCATCAGGACTGGGACAATCTCGACAACCACTCGGGCCGGTTCGACCTGCTCTACAAGCCCACGACGAACTTCAAGCTGAGACTGATCGCCGACTACAGCATCCAGAAGGGCAACATGGGCTTCCAAAGCGTCGCGGCGGTCCTGCCGACCACGCTCGCCAACGGCACGCAGGTCCGCGGCTTCTACAGGCGCGCGGCCGACATCGGCTACACGCCGCCGCCGATCGACCCGTTCGCGCGAACCACGGACATCGACAGCTCCCAATACGACAAGATGCCAAGCTGGGGCGTGCAGGCGAAGGCGGACCTCACGCTCGCCAACAGCGCCACGCTGACTTCGATCAGCGCCTATCGGAACTGGAAGTGGATACCCAACTTCGACGGAGACCAGTTCGGTGCAAACATCTCGACGGCCTCCAACGTCGTCACCCACCAGCAGCAGTTCAGCCAGGAGGTGCGCCTCACCTCGCCTGGCAGCCAGACGATCGACTACACCGCCGGCCTCTACTACTTCTGGCAGAAGGCCAACGACACGCAGGTCACCGGCTACGGCCGCGACGCATCGGTTTGGCTGACCACCCCCAACACGCCGACCGCCGCCGTGTCGACGCTGCCGAGCGCCGCTCTCAACGGGCTCTACGCCTATGCACGCCAGGTCCCCGTCACCTACAGCTACGCCGCCTACGGCCAGGCTACTTGGAACATCGCGCCCGTGTTCAGGATAACCGGCGGCCTGCGCTTCACCTACGAGCACAAGACTGGCCTCTACGACGCCTATGCCGGCGGGGACGTCGCACCGATATCGAGCTTCGACCCCAGCCTGCAGGCCACGGTGGCGGCACGCCGCGCCGCCCTTGCTCCGGTCGGCTCCTACACGGCTTCCAAGGACACCAAGAACGTCTCCGGCACGCTGATAGCCGCCTACGACCTGAGCGCGGACATCCACAGCTACGCGTCCTACTCGCGCGGCTACAAGTCACCCGGCATCAACCTCGTCGCGCCGTCGAACGGCATCGACATATTCGTGAAGCCAGAGAAGGTCGACGACTACGAACTCGGCCTGAAGAGCCGGTTCGCCGGGGGGAAGATCGAACTCAATCTCGCGCTCTTCTGGACCGAGGACAACGGCTACCAGGCCAATTACATCAACTACGCGGTCACGCCGGTCGTCGGCTACATCACCAACGTGGGCAAGCTCAGCACCCGCGGCGTCGAGGTGGATGCCCGCGCCAATCCTCTCAAAGGCCTCACCCTCACCGCCGCCGGCACCTACGACGACGCGCGGTACGTCAAATACACGAACGCCCCCGCGCCCTATCTCCAGAGCTATCTGAGCTCGATCGACCTGTCCGGCCGCCGCGCATCCGGCGCGCCGAAGTGGGCGCTTACCGGCACGGCGGAATACACCCACGAGGCCGGCGGGCTCGAAGCCTATGCAGGCGGCGACGCCAGCTACCGGTCCGGTTTCTACGCCGCGGTAAACCTCGATCCCTTCTCCTACGTGCCGGGCTATGCGCTGTTCGGCGCGCACGTCGGCCTGCGCCGCCCGGACGGACGCTGGGACGCGTCGCTCTGGGTCCGTAACCTCACCGACAAGAACTACTTCAACACCAGGTCGATCAGCACCGCCTACGGCACCGTGCTCGCGGCGCTCGGCGAACCGCGCACCTTCGGCATCACCCTCCGCGGCAAACTCTAGGCTATCTGAAGAGGAGTATCCCCATGTCCAATCCTCATCCGAAGCGGCAGCTCAAGTTCGGCGTCGTCCCCACCGGCGTCGGCGGCCCCGGCGAGCACAATCGCTGGCTCGATCCCGACATCCCCGTCGATGCCAGCGTGAACATCGACTGGTACATCGACGTCGCTCGCCAGGCCGAGGCGGCGAAGTTCGACCTCGTCTTCATCGTCGACAGCCAGTTCATTACGCCGCACTCGCCGCCGCACTACCTCAACCGGCTCGAGCCGCTGACCCTACTCTCCGCCCTTGCGGTCGCGACCAGCCGCATCGGCCTCGTCGGGACTGCGACGACGTCCTATAACGATCCCTACAATCTCACGCGCCGGCTCGCGTCGCTCGACCTGATCAGCCGCGGGCGTGCCGGATGGAACGTCGTAACCAGCGGCGACGCTGGTACCGCCGGGAACTACGGCAAGGAGGAGCATTACGACTACGACACCCGCTACGGCCGCGCCCACGAGTATCTCGAGGTCGCGCGGGGTCTGTGGCGCTCCTACGAGGACGGAGCGCTGGTGCGCGATCGCGAGACCGGCGTCTTCCTCGATCCCTCCAAGCTCCATGCGCTCAACCACAAGGGCGAATTCTTCTCGGTGGCCGGTCCGCTCAACATCCAGCGCTCGCCGCAGGGCGAACCCGTGATCTTCCAGGCCGGCGACAGCGAGCAGGGCCGCGATCTCGGCGCGGCGATCGCCGACGGCATCTTCACACACGCGAAGACCGTCGAGCAGGGCCAGGCCTTCTACAATGACATCAAGGGCCGCGCGGCCAAGCTCGGACGCGACCCCGCCCAGATCGTGATCCTGCCTGGCACGAACGTCACGATCGGCGACACCGACGAGCACGCCCGCGAGATTGAGTGCCATTGGCACGATCAGGACCACAGCTTCGGACAGGCGCTGGGCGAGCTCGGCCGCTCCTTTGGCTGGCACGACTTCAGCCAGTATGATCTCGATGCCCCCTTCCCCAGGGAGGCGCTTGAATTCGCCCGCCGCAGCTTCTTCACCAATGCCAAGAAGGTGACGGACCAGGCCATCGCGCAGTGTCTGACGCTACGTCAGGTAGTCGAGAACAGCCGGACGCTGCGCTCAAGCCCCTTCGTCGGCTCGGCGGAGACCGTCGCGAACGAAATCGCGCGGTGGTTCGAGGCGCGGGCGTTCGATGGCCTTAACGTCTACGCCGGCCATCCGAGCCAGTTCCGCCGCTTCACCGGCGAGGTGGTCCCCCTGCTCCAGGAGCGTGGCCTCTTCCGCACCGACTACGAGGCCGACACGCTGCGCGGCAATCTCGGGATCGACGTCCCGACAAACCGGCGCGAGCCGGCCCAGCGGACCGACGCCGCGTCTGCGTCCACCCGCGAGGCGGTTGCAGCCTGATCCCGTCGCCGGGCGGAGTCGATCCGCCCGGCCTCCCTCTATCCGGAAGGACCGGAACGTGACGACCAAGCGCGACGTCCTGCAGGCACGCTGGCTCTCGCCCGTGGCCCTGCTGCTGCTCTGGGAGCTAGCGTCCCGAACCGGCGTGATCCCCGACCACATCCTCGCAGCGCCGTCCTCGGTGGTGCGCAGCCTGTTCGGCATGACGGCGTCCGGCGAGCTGCCGCTCAATCTCGCCGTCTCGCTGCGGCGCGCGGCACTCGGATTCGCGATCGGCAGCAGCCTCGGCGTGGTGCTCGCGCTCGCGGCCGGACTGCTCCGCCGCGGGGACGCCCTCATCGACCCGATCATCCAGATCAAGCGCACCCTGCCCGTCGTCGCGCTCACGCCGCTCTTCATCATCTGGTTCGGGATCGGCGAGACGACAAAGATCGCGCTGATCGCCTTCGCCAGCATGCTGCCGGTCTACATCAACCTGCACCAGGGAATACGCGGGATCGACATCCGGCTCGTCGACGCCGCGCGGAGCTTCGGCCTCGGGCGCGCCGCGCTGATCGGCAATGTGATCCTGCCGGGCGCGTTGCCGTCGCTTCTCACCGGGCTGCGCTACAGCCTCTCAATCTCGGTGCTCATGCTGGTCATCGCCGAGCAGGTGAACGCGAGCGCGGGGCTCGGCTTCATGATCCAGAACGCACGCGACGCCATGCGGACCGACATCATCGTGGTCTGCCTGATGGTCTACGCGCTGCTGGGTCTCGCCGGCGACAGTCTGATCCGCGCCATCGAGTCAAAGGCCCTCGCCTGGCGCCCGACCCTCGTGGAGGCCTGACATGAACGAGCTCACCCGCATCCCGCTCGCCGCCGTTCCCGATCCCTCGCCGGTCGTGCGGCTCCGCGGCTTTTCGCGCGTCTTCGGCGACACCCGCGTGCTCGACGATCTCGATCTCGAGATCGCACCCGGGGAGTTCGTCGCCCTGCTCGGCCGGTCCGGATCGGGAAAGACCACGCTGCTCCGCACGCTCGCCGGCCTCGACCCGTCGGTCGGACAGGACCTGCGCCTTCCCGGAACCCGCGCGACGGTCTTCCAGGACGCGCGCCTCCTGCCTTGGAAGAGGGTCTGGCAGAATGTCGTGCTGGGCCTGGGCAAGCGCACCCGCCGCGACCTAGCCGCCTCCGCGCTCGAGGAGGTCGGACTTGGGCACCGTTGGGACGCGTGGCCGCTGACGCTTTCGGGCGGTGAGGCGCAACGCGCCTCGCTGGCCCGTGCGCTCATTCGGAAGCCCGAACTCCTGCTCCTCGACGAGCCCTTCGCGGCGCTCGACGCACTCACGCGGATCCGCATGCACGCGCTTGTGCTATCGCTCTGGCAGCAGCATCGTCCGGCTGTGCTGCTCGTCACGCATGACGTCGAGGAGGCAATGGCGCTTGCCGATCGTATCCTGGTTCTCGATCGTGGCAGGATCGCTGCGGAGGAGCGCATCGGCGCGCCCCGGGGCAGTCGCGGCAGCGTCATCCGGTCGCTGCGCGCATCCCTACTCGGCCATCTCGGGCTCCAGACTGAGAGCGGGGTCTACGCCGACCTGATCGGGCGCAAGCCTTGACCGATCTCGCCACCGCCCCGCCGACCGACCGGCTGGTGCCGCTCCGCCGGTTCGTGCGGGATTTCGCCGAGTTGCTTGACGGCACCTCCGAGGAGAGCTTCGTCCTCGGCCGAGGCAGCCGCCTCCTCGGCTCGCTGATCGACGACGACCGCTGGCTGCCGGACAGCCACGCCGCGCCGGCTCCAGACCGCTATCGACAGTATCTGCTCCACGCCGACCCCGCCGGACGATTCTCGGTCGTCAGCTTCGTCTGGGGTCCGGGTCAGCGGACGCCGATCCACGATCACACGGTATGGGGGCTCGTCGGCGTGCTGAGGGGTGCAGAGGTCTCAGAGTCGTTCGAGCTGATCGACGAACGGCTGCGGTCCCTCGGCGAGCAGCGGTTAGGACCCGGCGCGATCGACATCGTCAGCCCCAGCGTCGGCGATCTTCATCGCGTCAGCAACGCTCTCGACGATGCCGTCTCGATCAGCATCCACGTTTACGGCGCCGACATCGGAACGGTCGAGCGATCGGTGTACGATGTCTCGGGTCGTCCGAAACCTTTCATCTCCGGTTATTCGCCAGCCCCGAACCTTCAACTCTGAAAGCATCATCGTGATCCGCACCACCAATGCAAGCGAGGTGCGTCGCGCCCTCGTCCTCCGCCGCGAAATCGCGCTTATCGATCTTCGCACGGAGGCGTCTTTCGCTACCGGTCATCCCCTGTTCGCAGCCAATCTGGCCGCGAACCGCATCGCTCTCGAAGCGCCTTTCCGCCTGCCGCGCCGCGACGTGCCGATTGTTCTCTACGATGACGGCGATGGATGGGTCGGCACAGCAGCGGAGGCCTTCGCGGAGCTCGGATTTACCGACATCACCGCGTTAGAGGACGGACTATCGGGATGGCGCGCGGCAGGCTTCGAACTGTTCCAGGATGTCAACAGCTACGCGAAGGCGTTCGGCGAACTCGTCGAGGCGCGGCGTCACACGCCATCGCTCTCGGCCGAGGACGTCGCGGCGCTGATCGAAGAGAAGGCGGACATCGCAATCGTAGATGCGCGAAGGCCGTCCGAGTACGCGACGATGAACATCCCGGGATCGGCAAGCGTACCCGGGGCGGAACTGGTGCTCCGGGCAGGCGCGGTGGCACCCGATCCGGACACCACGATCATCGTGAACTGCGCCGGGCGGACGCGATCGATCATCGGCACCCAGTCTCTGATCAACGCCGGAATACCCAACCGCGTCTTGGCTCTCCGCAACGGAACGATCGGCTGGACACTAGCCGAACAGGCGCTCGAACATGGATCGGAACGCCATGCCGCGCCGGGCGATGCAGCCGAAGCGCGCTCGCGCTCGCGGGCCGTCGCCTATCGCGCTGGAGTTCGCCGCGTCGGACCGGATATCATTCCATCGCTACGGAGCGATCTCAGCCGCACCCTCTACTGCTTCGACGTCCGCTCAGACGAGGAATATGCCGCAGGCCATATTCCCGGCTTCCGGCATTATCCCGGCGGCCAGCTAGTCCAGGAGACCGACATGGCTGCTCCGGTACGCGGCGCCCGGATCCTCCTCGCCGACGACCTCGGCTCGCGTGCCGACATGACGGCGTCCTGGCTCGCGCAGATGGGGTGGGAGGTGTACGTGCTCGACGGAGGTTTCGACGATGGCATGGTCGAACTTGAGCGCGGACCGCAGGAGGCGCCGTCGCCCATTCCTCTCGGAGCGCGCTATAAACGCCCCTACGAAGGGACTGACAACGCCTCTGTGGCGATGCAGGCCTATCTCGATTGGGAATATGGTCTGGTCGAACAGCTCGAGCGAGACGGAACACACGGGTTTTTCGTCATCTGACGAAGATGAGGAACGGTCCCGCTTCCGTCTTCTTCAATATTGCCAGATTATTGTCATGTCCCCGACCGTCTGGTCCCCCATGGCCCACTCTTCCCATCGCTGTGAGGGGAGCTTAGCTGAGCTTCAGGCCCGTAAGCTGTCGGTCGGCAATGTCCCCACGAAGGCCTTTGCGGTCGCTACCGATATGATTGATCGGCAACGAAGCTGACCGGCAAGGTTCAGGAACGGCCCAAAGCTACGGAAATGGCGACAATCGGGCGCCCAGCTGCCCGCTGAACCAGTTCGCCTTGACGTCGAAGTCGTTCGCGAATAAAGGCGCCCTCCGCGTTTGGATGGGCCATTCGCAACATCCTGGGAGGCACATCGTGAATATTGCACTGCTGCCTCCGGCGAGAAAAACGCTGTTTGCGTTTCCGCGCGCGTAGGCCTGACCTGGCTCGCGCGCGCTTCCCTTTGCCCACCCCATTGATTTGCCTGCGCTGATCTCTAGCGGCTGACATCTGTCACGCAAGCCATGCGCCGGCCTGCTCTGCGTGGACATCATGTATCTTCGGTTCGTAACACCCGGCACGGTCACACGTGCTGGCCTCCGGCCGGGCTTGTTCCGTGCCGCATACGATACGCGTCGCGCCCTGTGGCCAAGTCCGCTCGCACAGGCGATCGACCACGAACTTTCGTGGTTCGGCAGGCACCTACCGGTGCCGCGTGGCGCGCATCCGTTCGCCGTCCGTGCCCAGCGGGTCTGGCACAAGGACGGTGTTTGCTGGTTTCGTCCGCAAGACGAGGCTCGCGAGGCGATCGCGCACGCGCATGTTCTGAGCGCCTTGCTCGGTGAGTGTGGCGTGACAGTGGAAAGGATCGCTGCGCGGCATCCGGGCACGATACTCTACCGCGACGCGATGCAGGTCGTCGCCAAGCCGGATTGATTCGAAACGAGCGCGAGGCGCCCGATCCCAGCCAACATCAGGATGATACCATGACCAGAATATCCGACTTCACTTGAGCGGCCCCCACGGGGTGGACGGGTTGATTGTTAGTGCATGATCGCCTCCTTCGCCATGGTCGGAGCCGGCCACCGGGCTGATCCTGCAGACGCTGGCTATCCCGCGCGGACAAGTGGCGCTCGCCTCGGGGCAGGCCAAGCCGGGCGATGACACACTGACGGTCACCGCGACGCGCGGACAGACCGAATATGGCATCTGCTCCACCGCTTTCCTCGAATATGGCTTCCGGACCAACAGCTACAGCATCGCGATCACCTTCGATGGCAACGATGCTTGGAGCTACGACATCAAGACGATGCTGCTGGTCCACGGCCGGCCCGATGCGTTCGAGCACCACGACACCAACACTCTGAAGCGGGTCGCGCCGGGCAAACCCAATCCGCTCCAGCAGATTTTGACGCACCGCTACCAAAGGGGCAGCTGAACGGTGATCGATATTGCGACTTGAGCGCAATAAAATATTGCGAGCCATTCGCAAAAAAGCTAGCCGTGGCAAGTCAGAACAGGTGTCGGCACACCGCCGCGCGCCGAGATTTGGTAGGCGGGAAAACCTGTGCCGGAACGGAAGAGTGGATATATCGCTGCCGGCCTCCGCATGTCGCTCACCCGCCGTTTCTGGGTCGTTGCCCATCGCTGGGCGGGGCTGACCCTCGCCATCTTTCTCACGATCGCGGGGATCACCGGCGCGCTCCTGCCCTTCGAGGAAAGCCTGAACTACGCGACGCGACCGAGCCTTTCGCGCGCCGTGCCCCCGCATCCGGGCGCACAACCGCTTGATGCCGTGACGATCGCCGAACGGGTGGAGCGCGCAACCGGCGGCCGGATCGCCTATCTGCCGCTGGAAGTGCCGCGCAACCATGCCATGCGCATGTTCATCGCGGCCGCGCCGCACGGCCCGGCGTTGCCCTACGACGTCGTATGGGCCGATCCCTATAGCGGCGTCGCGCGGCTGACCTACACCTGGGGCGGCGTGCGCGACGGGCCGGAAAACATCATGCCGTTCCTCTACCAGCTCCACTACGGCTACGTGGCGGGGCCGTGGGGCATGATCACATTCGGAATCGCCGCGCTGATCTGGACGCTGGATTGCTTCGTCGGCTTCGGCCTGACACTGCCTGTCCCGCAGAGGACGGCGCTGCGATCTCCTCTCGCCGGCTGGTGGCGGCGCTGGAAACTGGCCTGGACGGTCCGGCGCCATGTGCGCGGGCACAAGCTCAATTTCGATCTGCACCGCGCCACCGGCCTGTGGCTGTGGCCGCTGCTGCTGGTCTTCGCCTGGTCGGGTGTGGCGCTGACCCTGCCGCAGGTCGAACGGCCGGTGATGCAGATCTTTGGCGCGAGCGACCGCTACGTACCGCCGCAACGTCCGCAACCGCTCGCCGATCCGCCGATAGACAGGCGCGAGGCGATCGCGATCGGCCTGCGCGAGCTGCGGACGATCGGGATGCGACGCAGCTTCACCGTCAGCCAGCCCGCCATGCTGGGATATGACGCGGGCAGCGGGGCCTATGCGCTCTACACGCGCACCAGCCTCGATGCCGTGCACGCCGGCGGGCGGACGATTTTATGGCTGGACGCGGCAAGCGGCCACCCGCTCCACTGGGACGATCCGATCGGGCGCACCGGCGCCGACCGCCTCGAAACCTGGTTCGAGATGCTGCACATGGCCGACGTGTTCGGCCTGCCCTATCGCATATTCGTGTCGACGCTGGGCCTCGCGGTGACGACGCTCAGCGTCACCGGCGTGTTGATCTGGCTGAAAAAGCGCTCCGCCCGGCTGGCTGCATCAGCCCGCGGCCGGCGCCTTACCCCCCAGGCTCGACCCAAGGTGGCCGCTTGAACTTAGGGCTTATCGTTCGCGCCGCTTCCGACTAGACGCCGCTCAGGGTCTGCGTAACAGGGAGTGGCCAAGCGTGCGGCGTTGGATTCTTTCGCTTTTCGGCATGCTGTTCCTGCCCGCCGCCGTCCATGCGGCCCCCGTCCAGCTGGTGCCGGGCGAGAAATATGTCGCGATGGGCAGTTCCTTCGCCGCCGGCCCCGGCCTTGTCCGGCAGGCGGAAGGGAGTCCTCTCAACTGCGGACGATCGCAAAACAACTACGCGCACATCCTCGCCGAGCGGCATCGGCTGAACCTGGTCGATGCCAGCTGCTCGGGCGCCACCACGCTCGACATCCTCTATCGCCGCGAATTCAACCAGCCGCCGCAGATCGACGCGGTGGACGCCGCCACCCGGCTGGTGACGATCACGATCGGCGGCAACGACGTGAGCTACATGGCCAACGTCATCGCCCAGACCTGCCTGAGCCGGGGTTTCGCACCGGCGCGCTGTCGCCCGACCGCCGACGCCGATGTCGAGCGCGTCTTCACCGAGCTGGAGGCGCGGATGACCGCGGTGGTCGATGCCACGCGCGGACGGGCGCCCAACGCTACCATCGTGCTGGTCGACTATTTCACGATCGTGCCGGAAAGCGGCGGCTGCCCGAACCTGATGCCGCTCAGCGACGTCCAGTTGCGCAGCGCCGCGATGATCGCGAGGCGGCTGGCAGACATCACCGCGCGCGTCGCCGAGCAGCGCCGCGTCTGGCTGGTGAAACTGTCGACCGCGTCCGCGACGCACAATGTCTGTGCGCGCGATCCCTGGATCCAGGGCTATCAGCCGCGCAACGACTGGCCGGGGTTCAAGACCCCGCCCTATCACCCCAATCTGGCGGGTATGACGGGCGCGGCGGACGTGATCGACCGGACGCTGTTCGGCCGCTGAGATCGGGGGCGGGCGGCGGCTTGTCCGTCCAGAGCCGGCTCGGTGACGGTTACCGGCAGCTCGCCTTTCATCGAGGCCGCCACCGCCTCGGCCCGCTCCATCACGCGCAGCACGTTGCCGCCCGCCAGCTTGGCCACCTCGGCATCGCTCCAGCCTCGCCGGATCAGCTCGGCGAGCAGCGCCGGATAGGTGGAGACATCGCGCAGGCCCTCCGGCAGATCGTTGTCCACCCCGTCGAAATCCGATCCGATGCCGACATGATCGACGCCCGCCACCTTGGCGATATGCTCGATATGGTCGGCGACTTGCGACAGCGTCACCCTGGGCGCCGGATGCGCGGCCAGCCACTGCTTCATCGCCTCGGCCGCGCGATCGGGCTGGCCGATGTAGAGGCCGCCGAAAGGCGGTGAATTGTAGCGCGCTTCCTCGGCATGCTTGTCCGACGACCAGCGGCGATAATCGTCTGACACGTAGGCCAGCGCGTAATTGACCATCACCACGCCGCCATTCGCCGCGACCAGCCTCAGCACATCGTCGGGCACGTCGCGCGGATGATCGTCGAGCGCGCGGGCGCCGGAATGCGAGAAGATCACCGGCGCTTTGGAGACGCGCAGTGCGGCGCGCATCGTCGCCTCGCTGACATGGCTGAGATCGACCAGCATGCCGAGCCGGTTGAGCTCATGCACCACCGCTTCGCCATAGGGTGTGAGGCCGCCATGCTTCGGGTTGTCGGTCGCCGAATCCGCCCACTCTATGGTCTTGGAATGGGTGAGCGTCAGATAGCCCGCGCCGAGATCGCGATAGGCACGCAGCACCGAGAGGCTGTCAGCGATCTGGTTGCCGCCCTCGACCCCAATCAGGCAGGCGATCTTCCCGGCCTTGTGGATGCGGCGCACGTCGTCGGCGGTGCGTGCCATCTCGAACGTGTCCGGGTAGCGCGCGGCGATATCCTTCACGAGATCGATCTGCTCGAGCGTCTCCTTCACCTGCTCGAGCGGCGGCAGCGAGGCATCGACCCACACGGACCAGAATTGCCCACCGACCATGCCCTGCCGCAGCCGCGCGATGTCGGTATTGTAGGGGATCGGCCGGGCGCCGAGCCCCTGGCGCAGGTCCATCGTCCAGCGCGCCTCGCCTTCGCGCTCGCGCAGCACCTCGGCCCAGTCGTTGTGGCCGTCGATCAGCGGCGTGGTCTTCAGGATACGTGCCACCCGCGCCACGGAATCGGGCGAGACAGCGAAAACCGGCGTGGCCGTGAGAGAAAGGCAAGCGATCAGCGCGAATATCTTCATCTCAATGGCCCACCATTTCGCGGAAATGGCCGTAATCGGGATCGAGCGGCTTGCCCGCCGCTTTCTTGGCGTCGATCTCGGCCGCCACCGCTTCGAGATCGTGGACCCGCGTAGCGTTGCTGGGATGGCTCATCGCGAACAGGCCATTGATGTCCATCCGGCTATGGCGGCGCCAGAAGATAGCGGCATCGTGCGGATCGTAGCCCGCCCAGGTCATCATATAGACGCCCCAGTAATCCGCCTCGCGCTCGCTGTCGCGCAGCCGCGCGCCATTCTCGCCGAACACGCTGAACAGGCCGAAGCTGGTCCCCTGTGCGTCCAGCGTCTCGCGCGTCTTTAGGAAATTGTGCGAAAGCTCGTGGCCGAGGATGAAGGCCAGGTCCGCCTCGCTCTGGATCTCGGCGAGCATGCCCTGGTCGATGGTGACGACGGTACCCTCGGCGGACGCCTGATGCCCCGTCCCCTGCCCGATCTCGACGAAGGACCAGCAGGCCGGCGTGCCCGTCACCGTGATGCCGAGGGGGTTGCCGTCGCGCAGCAGGCCGAGCGTCACGGGACCGGCCGCGAAGGCCGCATCGATCCTGTCCCGGATCATCGTGATGCGCGTACCGCCGTCCTGCTTGTCGGTCAGCGCGGGCAATTGCGCGCCGAGATCCTGCCCGTCGAGGCTGACGATCGCGTCGCGCGCCTTCACTCCGGCCTCGTCGGCGGGGCCGCCGGGGATCACCGCCTCGACAGTCGGATGTTTGTCGGCGCCCCATTGCGCGGCGACGAAGCGGCGCCAGTCGCCCGGATATTGCGAGGGATCGATCACCAGCATGCCCGGCAGCGCCGTCCTGCGCGGGCAATGGCCGAGCGCGTTGGTCTGGAGCAGATAGGCGACCTTGGCGACCGTCAGGTCCGCCTTCAGCAATTGCTGCGCGTCCCGCACGTATTTGGGATCGCCAGGCGCCGGGCCGGCAGCGGTCGCCGCCAGCGCCAGCCCGGCAAGCAGGGCCTTACGAAACCCCATGCATCAGCCGCTTGAGCACCGGCGTCAGCGCCAGCAGCAGGATACCGGCGCCGATCGTCAGCTCGCCACCCGTCATGAACGTGTGGAGATAGGTGTTGAGCGCCAGTTCGGGATTGGTCACCTGCCCGCCGACCGTCTGCACCGAGGCCGACTGTGCCGCCGCGCCGGCGAGATATTCGCCCACCGAGATCGACAGGAACCAGACGCCCATCATCATGCCGACAATCCGTGCGATCGACAATTTGGTGATCATGCTGAGTCCCACCGGCGAGATGCATAATTCGGCGATGGAGTGGAGGAAATAGGTCAGCACCAGCCACCACAAGGAGACGCGGAATTCTGCGTTGTGGAACTGACCGCTCCAAGCCAGCACGACGAAGCCCAGCCCCACCAGCATCAGCGCAATCGCGAACTTGACCTGGATGGACGGCTCCAGCCCGCGCTTCGCGAGTCCCAGCCAGAGCAAGCTCACCACCGGCGCGAAGGTCACCACCACGATCGGATTGAACTGCTGCGTCGCCGCCGCCGACATGTGGAAGCCGAACAGCTCCAGCGTCGTGTTGCGATCGGCGAACAGGGTCAGCGAGGAAGCCGCCTGCTCGAACAATGCCCAGAAGGTGACGTTGAAGACGACGAGGACGATCGCCGCGAGCATCATCTGCGCTTCGGTGCGCGTACCGACCCGCCACGACCAGATCGGGATCCCGATCACCGCCGCCAGGAAGATGGCGAGCAGCGCCTTGCCGAGCAGCGGCGTCGCGGCGACATATTCCCAGATGGTGCTGCCCGAAGGCTCGGGCGCGTCCATCACATTCTGGAAGATCAGCCACACCACGGCGGCCGCGACGAGCGTCAGGACGTAGATGAGTGGCGCACGATCGCGCCCCTGCTGCACGGGCGGCTCGCCATAGCCGGCGAGGCGACCGCCCTCGAACTGCATCAGGATGTAGGCGAGGAACAGAACCACCGAGACAATCAGGAAGCCGGCCCACCAGCCGACGTGGTTGACCAGCCACGGGCAGGCCGCCTGCCCGAGGATCGAGCCGACGTTGATGCCCGCGTAGAAGATCGTGAAGCCGGCGTCTCGCCGCCGGTCTCCAGGCGCATAGAGCGCGCCGACGATGGTCGAGATGTTCGGCTTGAAGAAGCCGTTGCCGACCACGATCAGGCTGAGCGCGAGCAGCATCAACGCCGAATAGAAAGCTGAGCGGTCCGCGCCAGAGCTGAATGCGTCCGCCGAAACCGTCTTGGCGACCTGTCCGCCATCGCCGAGCAGCTGCACCGATCCATCCGGCAGGCCGTGGATGGTGAGCTTGCGCCCGTTCATCACGATCGTCTGCGGTGCCTCGTTGACCGCCAGCGGCGTCGCGGGCGGCGCTTGTGCCACGTCGTAGCGGGCGCCGCCGATCGTGGCGTAGGGCTGGCCCTGCTGCCCGCCGAAGCAGAGCAGGAAATAGCCCAGCGCCATGACGAGCGCACCGAACTTCACCGATCGTTTCGATCCGAGATAGCGGTCGGCCAGCCACCCGCCGACCAGCGGCGTCAGGTAGCAGAGACTGAGGAAGCCGCCGAGCAGGCCGTTCGCCTCGTGATCGGGCAGCAGGAAATGCTTGGTGAGATACAGGATGAGCAGCGCGCGCATTCCGTAGAAGCCGAAACGCTCCCACATCTCGATCGAGAACAGGCGCCTGAGCTGCTTGGGATGGCCGAGCCACGTTCCGCCGTCGGATCGGCTGACATGGGGGGATTGGGGTTCGAAGGTGGCGTCCGCGTCGGGAAGGACCATTGAGGCTCCGGAAAATACTGGCTGGCGGGCGTGATCGCCCTGCCGATCATGGCGCGCAGACTAGCGACGGCAGCGGCGGCGGCAAGAGGCGTGAAAGGATATTGCCGCTGTGACATCCAATCCTCCCCACCATCGATAGGATGAAGCCGGCGATCCTTGGCGCGCCGTCTCGCGGCTGCTAGGCGCCGGGCATGCTCAACGACCTCTCCTCGCCCGCCGCCTTCGTCGCCACCCGCCGCTCTGGCAAGCCGCGTGAGATGGTGACGCCGGGGCCGGACGAGGTGCAGCTCGCGCGTATCCTCACCGCCGCGATGCGCGTGCCCGATCACGGCAAGCTGGAGCCATGGCGATTTGTGGTGATCGGCAAGGGTCGGCGCGACGACTTCGCGTCGATGCTGCAGCAAGCTTGGCGCAGCGAGCACGGCGTCGAGGATCGCCCCGACATCGCCGCGATCGACCAGTTCGCCCATCAGGCACCGACCTTGGTGGCGGTGCTCTCCACACCTGTCGCCGACGCCAAGATCCCGGTCTGGGAGCAGGAGCTGTCCGCAGGAGCCGCCTGCATGACGATGCTCGCCGCCGCGCACGCTGAAGGATTCGTCGGCGGCTGGCTGACCGGATGGGCGGCCTATTCCTCCGCCGTCGCCGAGGCGCTGGGCCATCCGGGCGCGAAGATCGCCGGCTTCATCTTCGTCGGCACACCGGGCAAGGAACCAGAAGAGCGCCCCCGGCCGTCCGACGAAAGTATCGTTTCACGCTGGTAAAGCCGAAAGCGCTTGACCCGACCTGCCGTGTTACTACAGCATGGCACCATGGCTGCCGATGATCGCCCCGTCTATATCCGCCTGCGCGACGTGATCGCCGAGGCGATCCTCGAAGGCCGTTACCGGGATGGCGATCCGCTTCCCTCGGTGCGCGCGCTTGCCGCCGAACATGGCGCCAATCCTCTGACCGTCGCCAAGGCCTATCAGAGCTTTCAGGACGATGGCCTGGTGATCGTGCGGCGCGGCGTTGGCATGTTCGTGGCGGACGGGGCCTCGGCCCGCCTCCGCCGCCAGGCCCGCCAGCGTTTTCTCGACGACGAGTGGCCACGCGTGCGCGCGCAGATCGAGCGGCTCGATCTGAAGATGGACGAGTTGTTCGATCTCGCCTGACGTTTGTCGCAACCGTCACCGTAGAAGCCGAATCGCCGCACGACGCTGCTCGCCGCCGGCAGGGCGCTTCCACAACAAAAAAGGCGCGGCGGATGCCACGCCTTCCTTGTTGTCTCGCGGTCGGTCAGCTTACGGGCTGGTCGACGAGTGGCCACCGCTGGTGCCGGCAGCAACGCCACCGGCCACGGCGCCCGCTGCAAGAACGGCAACAACCACCGCAACGCCAGCCGCGATATTGCTGCCGTTCGCCTGCTTCACCGCGCCGCGGCGCACAGTCGAGCCGAGGTTGGTGCCTGCCACCGGGGCCAACGAGATGCTCGCCACCGAAGGCATCACCGGAGCCGCGGCCATCGCCGGCGAAACGCCGAGAAGAGCCACGGCGGCGAGGCCGAGCGAGATCTTGCGAATCTCCATATCAATTCCTCCACTGAACCTTTGCCCTGCTGCATTGCCATAACTGCAACCGTCGATCAAGTTACAACCCCTTGGGATCGTTCGCGACCAAGCGCTTTGCCCGATTCTGTGGTTTCACCGCGACTCGCGGTCCATCCGAAGAATGCCGCCTGATCGGGCGTGCAAAAATTCCCTGTTCAAATCGCGATTGCCGAATCGACACTCTTTCTCCATCGCTCCGGGCGCTTTTTGCCCGATCAACCGCGCATTCATATCCGAAGGCCCATAAGCGACCTCATGCTGAGCCGATTCCTGCGATCCTCCCAGCCGACCGTTCCCCCGGGGCACCGGGTCTATGCCATCGGCGATGTGCATGGTCGCGCCGATCTGCTGGATCGTCTGCTCGATACCCTGCAGCGCGACAATGCCGATCGCTGCGCGGCCCAGACCAGCATCGTCTTCCTTGGCGACCTGATCGATCGCGGGCCGGATTCGCGCGGCGTGGTGTCGCGGGTGCGTGCCGGCGTCGACTGGGCACGGACGATCACGCTGATGGGCAATCACGAATCGATCATGCTCGACGTGCTCGACGGGCGCAGCGAAATGCTGGCCCAGTGGCTGCGCTTCGGGGGCATCGAGACGCTGGAAAGCTGGGGCATCGATCGCGACGCCATCGAGACCTGCACGCGCGACCAGCTTCTCGAAACCCTCCGCGCGACAGTGACGACTCAGGAACGCGCGTGGTTCGGCCGCCTGCGGACCAACCTGCGCATGGGCGATTATTATTTCGTCCATGCCGGTGTCCGGCCGGACGTGCCCCTGGACAAGCAGGACGACGAGGATCGCCTCTGGATCCGAGAGGATTTCCTGGAAAGCCGGAAGAAGCACGGCGCGATGATCGTGCACGGCCATTCGGTGAACAGCGATGTCGAGAACCTGCCCAACCGCATCGGGCTGGACACCGGCGCCTATGCCACGGGGAAACTCACCGCCGTGGGGCTGGAAGGCCGCGATCGCTGGTTCCTGTCCACGGTGCCCGTCACGGCCTGATCCTCGGCCGATCGGTCAACGACCTCAATAAGCGTTGCGGTGCACCACGACGCGCAGCGTGGCGAGGATGATCGACACGTCGCGAAAGATCGTCCAGCCCGAGACATATTCCAGATCGGCCTGCAGCCGATTGGTCAGGTCCGATCGCTGGTGCGTGGCGCCGCGATAGCCGCGCACCTGCGCGAGGCCGGTGAGTCCCGGCTTGCAGACATGACGATGCCAGTAGCGCTCGTCGACTTCCCAGAACAGCAGGTCGCCCGCCAGCGAGCCGAGCGCGTGCGGCCGCGGCCCGACGAAGCTCATCTCGCCCTTCAGGATGTTGAAGATCTGCGGCAATTCGTCGATGCTGGTGGCGCGGATGAAGCGACCGACCCGCGTGATCCGGTCGTCATCCCGGCTCGCCGAGCGGTTGCCGGCGTGATCCGAGCGATCGACCCGCATGCTGCGGAACTTGTAGATACCGAACAGCCGGTTACCGCGGCCGACGCGATCCTGAACGAAGAGTATCGGCCCCGAGCTGTCCAGCCGGATCGCGATGGCGACCAGCAGGAAGAGCGGCGCCAGCAAAGTCACCGCCACGACCGCGATCGCGGTGTCGAGACAGCGCTTGAAGAAACGCTGCCGGAGATCGAGCGAGCCCGCGGCGACGACGATCGTCGCATTCCGGCCGAACCAGCCGGTTCCGAGTGGACCAATCTCGGCGAGCTCGGGACTGACGATCTCGCCCTGGATGTTGGCGCCCTTCAGCACCATCGCCCAGTTCCTGCGCCGCGCGGCCGGGCAGGCGATGACGACCCGGTCGGCAGGCGCAAGCAGCCGGCCGATGCGATCGAGCATCAACGGATCCGCCAGATCGCAGCGCAGGTTGAAGGCGGCAGCGTCGAGCGCGTGCACACCCTCCGGCACATCCATGCGGCATTCGTCGAGGATCAGCACCTCGCTGTGCAGATCCTTGCCGTAGCGTATCCGCGCCAGCGTGTGGAACAGCGCCCGCTCGCCCGCGACGAGGAGTGCCGCCAGCCCGCCGCCGAAAGCGAGCTCCATGCGCGAGGTCTGTGCGCCCGCCTTCAGGAAGAAGGCCAGCAGGCCGACGCTGGCGGATGCGAGAAGCACCGTGCGCACAGCGATCATCACGCTGCGGCGACGGTTGGCCAGCATCTCGGATGCAAAGACACCGGCATTGGCGCCGGCGAGCGCATAGAACACGGCGCAGGCCGCGACGACGGGCACGCTCGACGCGCCCAGGAAGTCGCCCGACCAAAGCCGGCTCGCCAGCACGAAGCCGGCGATCACCGCCAGCAGATCGAGGGCGAAGAGGCTGACTTGGAGAAGCAGGCGGAGGCGGGAACGATGCGGTGGCAGCGAAAGCACCTGATGCACCGGGCTGATCACGACCTCGGCCGCGCGTTCCAACGGTGAGCTGACCGTCACGAGCACCTCTCCCTCTCTCGGACGCTAGACTCAGGCCACACGACGATGAACGCTGATCGCGGCACCATTATTAGCGCTTTTCCCGCATCACAGCAATCTCTCGAAAGGCCGGTTTCAAATCGGAACATTTCGATCAACGGCTCGGCCCCGGTTGCCGACGCCCGTCTTCCGAAAAGAGCGCGCATCCTTCTTCGATCCGTTCGACGACGCAAACCCCTGTTATCGCACGCCATATGCGCACCAGAGGAACTTTGGCCCAATCATGCGAGCGTTTCGAGGCCGGACAAGCGCCCCGTCGACCAATCGAGCGAAGCGTGCGACGAGAATGTTGCGACGCAATGCTTGCGCCCCGACGCCGCGCCGAGTTGTCCCAAATCGGCACGCAAAGCACTATCGTCGAGATGTGCTCCGTCGGCAGAGTTCTCGCGCAAACAGAGCGCCGCAAAGGAAGCGGGCCTTAGCCACCGCGCGCAACGAAACGGCCCACCGCCACGGCAGGCCTTAAAGGATTGATCCCGATGCGGATGTGTGCCTGTGCAGGCTTAGCCACAAGCCCCAATGGGGCTGAAGATCAATTCCGCGTAAGCTTCATCAAGATCCCGGTCACCGCGAGACCGGAAACCGGCAGTGTCGCCAGCACGAGTGCAAACATGAAACCCCTCCAGATAATTATTATGCATGACAGGTTTCTATGATTGCAACCGCAAGTCAAGCGGCAAGATCATCGCCCTTTCGGCCCATTGGGTTGCAACCAAGGGATCATGATCGTGACCGACGAGGCGCCCGCGTGTAGGGGCAAGGAATGAAAATGCCATTCGGAGACGTGCCGGTGCCCATCGCCCTCGACCAGCAAGCGACCCTCATCGATCTCGACGGGACGACCCCGCTGATCGCCCCTTTGGCCGAATGCGTACGGCACTTCGCGGCGCTCAAGGCGTCGGCGAAGGCGGATCACCGCATCCTGCTGACCCAGCCAGTGCCGCGCAAGGATCGGCCGACGCGCACCTGGATCCTCAACCCCGACGATATCGAGCCGCTTGTTGCGGAACAGGCGCAGGACTGATGTCCGATCTGCGGTATCGCTTATGGTGGGCCTGGGCCAAGTTCCGCCTAGGCTCGGACGTGCTCGAGGCGGCGGGTTACCCGCCACCGCGCCGGATCAGGTGACCGCCGCGCGGGCGCGAAAGGCGGGTTCGTCCCATGCCTCCGTCGCCAGGATATCTCGCAGGATATCGACCGCGCGCCACAAATCCTCGAACCCGACATAGAGCGGCGTGAAGCCGAAGCGCAGGATGTCCGGCGCGCGGAAGTCCCCGATCACGCCGCGCGCGATCAGCGCCTGCATGATCGGCCAACCATGATCGTGTCGGAAGGAGACGTGGCTGCCCCGTAAACTCGGGTCGCGCGGAGTCGCGAGCGTCACACCCAGGCCGGCGCAGCGATGCTCGACCAGATCGATGAAGGCCGAGCACAGCGCCTGCCCCTTGGCGTAGAGCGCCTCCCGGTCAGTGCCGAGCAGCATATCCACCCCTTCCTCCAGCGCGGCGATGCCGAGAATCGGAGGCGTGCCGCACAGAAAGCGGGCAATGCCCTCTCCCGGTGCGTAATCGTCGTCAAAATCAAACGGCGCGGCATGGCCCATCCAGCCCGACAGCGGCGAACGCAGCATCGCCTGGTGCCGCTCGGCGACGAAGAGGAAGGCCGGCGCGCCGGGTCCGCCATTCAGATATTTGTAGCCGCAGCCGGCAGCCAGATCGGCGTTCGCGGCATTGAGATCGACCGCCACGGCGCCGGCACTGTGGCTCAGATCCCAGAGCACCAGCGCGCCCTTTTCCTGTGCGGCGCGGGTGACCGCCGCCATGTCGAACGTCACCGCGCTCCGGTAGTGGACGTGGGTGAGCAGGAGGACGGCCACGTCTTCATCAAGGGCGTCCACGATCGCCTCGCGCGGAGCCAGCCGCAGTTCGACATCGAGCGCCTCCGCCACACCCTGCGCGACATAGAGATCGGTCGGAAAATTGCCCGGCTCCGACAGGATCACGCGCCGACCCGGCCGCGCTTTCACCGCCGCCGCCAATAGCTTGTAGAGATTGACGGAGGTGGAATCCGCGACCAGCACCTCATGCGGTTTCGCGCCGATCAGCTGCGCGATCTTGCCGCCGACGCGGGCCGGCGCCTCGATCCAGCCGGCCTTGTTCCAGCTGCGGATGAGATCGCGCCCCCATTCGCCGCGGATCGTCTCCGTCATCCGCGCGATCGTCGCGCGCGGCAGGGCGCCGAGCGAATTGCCGTCGAGATAGATTTCGCCGTCCGGCAGATCGAACGCATCCCGCAGGCCCCGCAGCGGATCGGCGGCGTCAAGCGCCCGGGCTTCCTCCAGCGTCCTCACAGCGCCGTTCTCACGCTCAGCAGTTCGGGAAAGAAGGGCTTTTCCAGTACCTTGGCGAGATATTGCACGCCCGCCGTGCCACCAGTTCCGGTCTTGAAGCCGATCACCCGTTCCACTGTTTTCAGATGTCCGAAGCGCCAGAGCTGGACGTGATATTCGATGTCCACCAGCTTTTCGGCCAGCTCGTACACATCCCAATATGTCTCGGTGTCAGCATAGATCGTCGCCCAAGCCCGCTCGACTTCGGGCGAAGCTGCATAGGGCCGGGAAAAGTCGCGCTCGATCACCCCCGCCGGAATGGCGAAGCCACGCCGCGCCAGCAGCCGCAGCGCCTCGTCGTAGAGGCTCGGCTGCGCCAGCCGCATCTTCAGCCGGGCATGGGTTTCGGGATCGTCGGCATGGATGTCGACCATCGCCGCATCCTTGTTGCCGAGGATGAATTCCATCTCGCGATACTGATCGGACTGGAAGCCCGAGCTAGTGCCGAGCTTGCCCCGCATCCTGGTGTAGTCGGCGGGCGTCATCGTCGCCAGCACCTCCCAACTGCGGATCATCTGCTCCTGGATGCGCGCCACCCGCGTCATCATCTTGAAGGCCGGGCGCAGATCGTCCGCCGCGACCAGCCCGCGCGCCGCATGCAATTCGTGCAGCGCCAGCTTCAGCCAGATTTCGGAAGCCTGATGGATGGAGATGAACAGCAGCTCGTCATGCGCATCGGACAGCGGCTGCTGGCAGGCGAGCAGTTCGGGCAGCCGAAGATAGCGTCGATAGGTGATCGTGTCTTTCATGAGAGGATCTAGGCCCGCCAGAAGCGCTTCACGTCAAGCAATGTCTCGAGCGAATCCTCGGCCCCCTCCAACATCTCGCGCTGCTCGCGCTTGCCGAGCGACGGCAGGCTCTCCTCGATGCCGAGCCTGGCCAGCACCTCCGGCCCCGTGACGAAATCGTTGAGCTCGCCGAGCGCATCCTGCAGGTCCTCGATCGCGGCGAGGAACGCCTCGTGCCGCCGCCGCGCCTTCTTGCCCGGATAGAGCGAGCCGAAAAAATCCGCCGCATAACGCAGCTTCTTGCCCTCGATCCGCACTTCGTGGCGATGCTCGTCGTCGAGCTTGGCGAGATGCTTGCCGCGCTTGCGGAGCTTGCGGCGGTGGCGATCGAGGATGTCCGCCGCGAAATCCGGCGCCAGCCGCGCCGCCAGCGCCGGGTCGGCGGGATCGACCCGCCAGTCGCCGATCGCCAGCCATTCGACGAGATCGATCATCAGCAGCCGCGTGCGCGCCGACGCCAACGCGATACGAACGTGCTCCAGCGCCCGTTCGCGCGCCACCTCCAGCTGGCCGCGCACGCGATCCGACATTCGCGGGATCAGCACATCGAGATTGCGGACTTCGCCCAACTCGGCGGCCAGCCACTTGAGCTCCAGTCTGAGCAGTTCGGCGCGCGCATCGTCCGCGATCAGCGGCTTGAACAGCGAGAAGGCCGATCGCAATCGCCGCAGCCCGACCCGCGCCTGGTGGACCGACCCGGCCTTCCCGGCGCCCATCACGCCGCTTTCGTTCAGCCGGAACTGCCGGATGCAGCCGCGCGCGATCGTTGCGAAGGCGTCACGCGCGTCGCTCGCGCGATCGAGCACGACAGGTTCCGCCTTGATGGCGCGCGGCTTGGCGTCGTCCGAAAGTCCGTAACCCGCTTCAGACTTGGAGCGCACGCCGAGCCGCAGGGGCACATGCTCGTCCAGCTGTCGGGCAAGATCGAACAGCGCGCGGGGATTGCCGGATTTCAGCTCCAGCTCGACCTCGGACAGCGGCACGCTGCGTGGCCCGGCAACCGCCTCCCCGACATCCAGCGCCAGCTCGATCGCTGCGCCCTCGATCGTCGGCTCGAACACGGTGCGCGTCACCCGTGTCTCGAACAGCGGCTCCAGCGTGGCTAGCACCTCCGGCGCGAACAGCTCGGGCAGCGGCCCGGCATTCGCATCGAGCACCGGCCGGTCGCCCTTTACCGCGCATTCCCATTCCGGGCGCACGAAAAGGCCGGCGGCGCCCTCGCCTTCCGCCTTCAAGGTCTGGACGCGTTTGCTGCCCTTGCGGCGGATGCGCAAGCCATAACCCCTGCGGCGCAGGTCCCTTTCGGGCGTGTCGAAATAGGTAGAGAGCAATTCCTGCTTCTCGCGCGCCAGCTCCGCCAGCAACGGCGCGTCCGCGAGACGGTCTGCATCGTCCGCGTCGATCTCCAGCTTGAGTTCGACTTCGAGGGGCTCGATCGCCATTCCCGTCATCCGCTCCTTCTCAATCGCTGCGCTGGTTTAGCCGCATCGTGCGAACGGCCGAAGACATATTCTGTCTCCGTTCGGAAACAGATCGCGCGCGTCGGCGTTCCGGCTCATGCAGGGTTCAGGATTTCGGGGGCATCATGACGTCACTTATGGCTTGGACTCCATCTTCCGCTGCGTCTGTGCGCATCCCGCCGATGGGGCAGGGCCTGGCCGTGGTCGTCGCGGTCGCGGGCATCGCGGTGCTCTCGATCGGCGGCGTGCTGGGCTATCTCGTCTCGCTGCACATCGCCGCGTGGAGCAGCGAGAATCGCGCGCTCGATGCGCAGATTTCAGCCAAGCAGCATCAGGTCCAGCAGTTGCGCAACGAGCTGGAATTCCGCACCCGCTTCCCCGAGCTGGAACGGTGGAGCGATCCGCTCGGCCTGCAGCCGGCGGACGGGCGCCAGTACGGCCAGAATGTCCGCGACATCGATGCCCTCGCCGCCGCCAGCAACCAGCGCGTCGCGGACAAGCTACCGCGCGTCGGCGGCGCCAAGGGCTACACGCCGCAGGCGCGCGACCAGATCGACACGCTGATCGACAAGATCGCGACGAACTAGCCCACCGGGCCGAGCTTCTCTTCCAGGAAACGCGCCGTCGCGGCGTCCGCCTTCAGCCAGCTTTCGTAGCGGAGGAAGCCGTGGATCTCGTTGGGGATCACCAGCTCCTCGAACGGCACGCCCGCCTTGGTCAGCCGCCCGGCGAGATCGACCGTCTGGTTGAAGCGGACGTTGCGATCGTCGTCTCCCTGGATGAGCAGCACCGGCGAGCGCCAGTCGGCGATCTGCGCGTCGGGCGAGGATTCGAACGCGGTCTTCAAAAACCGGTCCCAATCGCCCTGCTCGTAGCGCTTGGCCGGCGGGTTCTCCTCCGAAACCAGGCGGGACCAGTCGTGGACGCCGTGCAGGTCCGCCCCCGCCTTGAACACATCCGAATTGCGAGAGAGCGCCATGCCGGTGAGGTAGCCGCCATAGGAGCCGCCCCAGATGCCGATCCGCGCCGGATCGACACCCGGCTGCTGCTGGAGCCAGCGTGCCCCGGACAGTACGTCCTGATATTCGGCGCCACCGGCAGCGCCGCCATGATCCGGCTGCTCGAAGGCGCGGCCATAGCCGATGCCGAGCCGGTAGTTGACCGAGAGCACGACGAAGCCCCGGCTCGCCAGATACTGGTTCACGGCATAGCCGTTGGAATAATAGCCCATATAATGCCAGCCGAGCAGCATCTGCCGCGATGGGCCGCCATGGACGAAGATCACGGCCGGGCGCTTCTTTGCGGTGCCGGCTGCCCCGAACAGCTGGCCCTGGATGGTCAGGCCGTCGGGCGCCGTCCAGCTGACCAGTTTCGGCGTGACCAACGACGCGACGGGATAGTCCGGCACCGCCACGTGGAGCGGCTTGAGCATCTTGCCTTGAGCGAACGCGACAGCCGCCGGATGCGTGGCATCCGCCGAGATCAAGGCCACGCCCCGCCCCGCCGCAACCGGCGACCATTGCAGGCCGGTGCCACCAATGAGGGCGACCGGCTTGTTCTCCGGTGTGACCGCAAAGACGTGGCGCCGATCGTCATCGTCCTTCGTCGAGCCGGTGTTCGCCGCGTAAAGGAGAGTCCGCTTGTCACGGCCGAGCGAGACGTGCTCGACCATATAGTTGCCCGGCGTCAGCAGCTTCGGCGTTCCGCCTGCAGCCGGCAATGCGTAGAGATGCTCCCATCCGTCGAGGGTCGTCAGGAAGGCGAGCGTATCGCCCGCCATCCAGCGCAGGCCGAGCCCGTCACCATCCTGCGGATAGGAGCCGTTGAGCGTCACGGGACTGGCCCAGACGCACCTGCCCTCACCGGTGGCGACGTCCGCCGTCCAGATCGCGAAGGGCTGCGGCGTGTTGACCAGGAACGGCACCGGCGCCCCGCCGTCTCCGGGCTGGCGGCTGAAGGCGATGCGCGTGCCGTCCGGCGACCAGACCGGATCGCCGTCACGCCCCGTCGACGGCGCGAGATAGATGAGCGGCGTCGCCGCGTCCGTGAAGAGGGTGACGAAGCTGTGATCGCCCCGCCCCGAGACGAAAGCCAGCCTGCTGCCATCCGGCGACCAGAGCGGCTGCCGATCCTTGCCGCGATCGAACAGCAATTTGGCGGGCTTCACCGATCCGTCGAGCGGCACGGACCAGATCTGGTGCTCCTTCACGAAGGCGACCATGCCCTTCGCCGACACCGCCGGCTCGTCGCCCTCGCTCAGCAGGCGCGGCGTGCCGCCAGCGAAGGGGACAGCATAAACCTCCACCTTGTCTTCGGTGGCACCGTTCGCGGGATCGGGGGCGAGATCGCCTTCCGCCGGCCAGTTGGCGTCATGATCGCCGCCGCGCACGAAGACGATCGTGTCGGCCGCCCGGTCGAAGCGGAGCTGGGTGATCTCCTGACCGTCGTCGGCCGTGTAGTGCGTCACCGGGTGCGCGGCGAAATCGGGTCCGGACGCAGCCCAGACATTGCGGACGCCCTTGACGTTTTCCACCCAGGTGATGCGATCGGCATGCTCGGCAGAGGTTAGCTCGCTCACGAAGCTGTAGCCGAGGAAATCCGGCAGAGTGGGCTTGGCCAATGCGGGCATCGCCACTCCGGCCAGCAGCACCGCCCCGAAAAACCGCATCGCCCGAGCCGTCATGCCATCGCCCCTGTTGTTTCGGGGTCGAGACTAGACCGCAAGGCGGCGATCGCAAGCTACCAGCGCGCGACGAATGGAAGCAGCGTCCTCCCCGCCAGCCCGACCAGCACGCAGCCGAGCCCGTACCAGAAGACGATATAGAGCGGGTCATCATGCCCGCAGGCGAAGAAGAAGACGAACGCCCCCCACGCGGCCGCGCCCAGCCCCGCCGCCATCGCGCTTCCGCGTCGGTGGGTGGGGGCGCCGCGCCGCATCAGTACGGCTAGTGCCGCCAGCATCGGCAGCGACAGCAGCACCATCCAGGCGAGGCAGTTCACGCCCTCCCGCCATTCGAGCCGGGCCAGCAGCGGTCGGCTGGCATGATGCGAGGCATCGATGCCCCAGCCGATCAGCAAAGCGATCACGGCGAGCGCCGCCGCCCAGCGCAGCCCACGGGACGGCGAGACGGCGGGATCGAAGGAGCGCACCGCCGTCGTCACCGCGAGGACGGTCAGCAGGCCGAGCGTCGCCAGCTTCCACCAGAAGGACATTTCCCCCATGGCGTGATGCATGTCGGGCCGGGCCAGCCCCATCATCAGGAACAGGGTCAGCTCGCTTACCGCCAGCCCGCCCACGATCAACCCGTCCCGCCCCGCGCTGCGGCAGCGGACGGGCGTGAGGCCGGAGGCGAGCTCGTCAAGCAAGCGCTCACTCGTCATCGGGCACCTCCTGCACGATGACGGCAAGCTGCTTCAGCCCGCGATGGATGTTGACCTTGACCAGCGAGGGCGACTGGCCGGTCCGCGCGGAGGCCTCCTCGACGCTGTAGCCGTCCAGCTTGACCAGCCTGATCGCCTGCTGCTGGGCGGGCTTCAGCCGCGCGATCAGATCGCGCAGCAGCACCGCGCTGGTGACCTCGCTCTCATGGCCTTCGACGCCGATCGCATCGGGCAGCTCCTCGGTGCGATCGCGGCCCATGGCGCGCAGCCGGTCGATCCACTTGTAACGCGCCACCGCCGCCAGCCAGGGGCGGAACGGGCGCGCGGGATCATAGGTGTGCCGCTTCTCGTGGATCGCGATCAGCGTCTCCTGCACCGCATCCTCGACCTGGGCAGGTGGCAGACGGCGGGCGAAATAGCGGAGTAGCCACGTCCGGATCTCGCCGAGCAGACGGCGATAGGTGCCGCCATGGCCGCCCTGCGCGGCAGCCATCCAGGCGCCCCATTGATCGGCCTCGTCATTCTGCATCCGGGCTCCCGCGCAGCCGATCGCGTCGGTCGCCCGCTCTGGATATCGAAAAGGATGCGCCGCCGCCATGCCTCAAGGTTCGGCGGCGGCGGCGATCCGGTTACGCGCGGCTTACCAGCACTTGCGAACCTTGTGGTGGTGGACCCAGGTCACCTTGCAGGTGCGATGATGCGGCCGCGCCTGGCTCGCCGTGGCGAGGCCGAAGGACGCGATCAGCGCGCAGGCGGTGGCGATGCGAAGAGTCTTCATGGGCGAACTCCCTCTGGTTGCTCGAAATGAGCCGTGCAGGGGACTGCCCGGCGGATGTTTCCCGCCTTGTGCAAGGTTAACACATCGCTTCGCCCCTGAAATGTTCAGGCGAACACCTCCGCGAGGCCGGGCGCGGACTGGCCTTCGCGGATGCGCCGGAGCTCGACGTAGAGAGCCGCCGCAAAACCCGTGGCCAGCAGCGCGGCGAAGATCTGAAAGGCTACCGCGTAGATGGTAATCGGCCAATAGGCGCCCGGAATGAAATGTCTCACCATAAGCTCCGGCGTCCAGACGCCGAGGACGATCGCCGTGTAGAGCAGGACGGCCAGCAATATCCGCCCCCGTGAGCCGGTCGTGAGATCCCGGCTGCGGCGGATCGCTGCCAGAATGCCGACGCGCTCGACGATCAGCACAGGACCGGCGGCCGCCCAGCTCAAATAGATCAGGATGCCCGGAACGATGAACAGGATAACGCCAAGCACCGCGCCGATAAATTGCAGAAGGGAGAGCGTGACGACGGGGAGAAACAGGGACGGAAGGCCGGCCATCGCCGATCGCAGCGATACCGGCTGGCCCTGATAACGGGCAACGAGCAGCGCGATCGCGGGAATCTTGAAGATCACCTCCACCACGCGAAGCAGGAAGGTCGCCGCATAAGTGTATCCGGCGGTCTGGAGTGGGGAGATCGCGCCGATCCCGACTCGCGGGCGCAGCACCGCCTCGTACAGATGGACCCAAGCCGTATGCGACAGGCCAACGATGAGCGCCGCAAGCAGCAGCATCGGCCAGCCGAGCGCGACGAAAGCCTCGAACGAACCACCGATGACCCGTCCGATATCCAGCGGCTCGATCAGCGACACCGGCTCACGCTGTGCCCTTAGCGATAGCCATACGACCAACGCTATCGCCCCGACCAACAGATAGCCTAAAAGAAAAGACGTCAAGAAAGCCCCCCGCCCATGCCACGATCCCCGCTCGATTGTTGTTCTATGCGGATCGACTTGTCCATTGTGCGTCGGGACTTGCGAACGAAATCGTAACGGATAGTCTCTTGAATGCCCTGGGGTGGGCACGGGAGTAAGCGTGGGGACAGGGGCAGCTCCGGCAGCGAAGGCGGGCGCGGACGCGTTTGCGCGGGCGCATGTCCATCTGCTCGCCGATTCGCGCATCCAGTTCGCGCTGCCGCAGGCGCCCCGGCCACACACACCGGCCTGGCTCGCGGCGATCGCCCGCTGGCTGCACCATGCCTGGCCCGTGTTCAAGGTGCTGACGTGGATCACGCTCGGCGGGATCGCCCTCTTCATCCTCTATATGATCGTCAGCCAGTTCGTGGACATACGCTGGCCGTGGCAGCGCCGGGGTGACAAAACGCTCGAGGAGCCCGAATGGCGTCCCGACGTGGCGCCGGTGCGTGCGCTGCTGGAGGAGGCGGACGCGCTCGCCGCCGCCGGCCGCTATGCCGAGGCCGCGCGGCTGATCCTGCTGCGATCGGTGGAGGACATCATGAAGCGGCGGCCCGGCCTCGTCCGACCCGCCACCACCAGCCGCGATCTTGCCGCGACGCCGGAGATTCCGCTTGCCGCGCGCCCCGCCTTCGCCTCGATCGCCAATGTCGTGGAGATCAGCCTGTTCGCCGATCGCGGCGCCACCGCCGAGGCGTGGACACGGGCCCGCAACGCTTATGCCGATTTCGCGCTGGCGGGAAACTGGCGATGAGCGGGGAGGCCCAGGCCGCGCCCTTCCGATCGCGCACGGTGATCATCATCATCGTGGTGGCGGCGATCGCCTTCGCCGGCTTCCTGTTGCTGATCGCCTTCGCCCCGCAATTTCAGAGCGGGCATGACGGGCGCGGCCACGCGCTCTCCACGTCGGGCAACGGCTATGCCGGGCTGGTCGAGCTGACCGACGATCTCGGCAGCCATTCGCTGATCGTGCGCGACGATGCGCAGCTCGGCACGCGCGACCTGCTGGTCGTCACGCCTGAGATCGACACCGAGCAGAAGGATTTCACCAAGCTGCTCGCCTCGCGCGGCGATGCGCCGACGCTGGTGATCCTACCCAAATGGTGGACCCGGCCGATGCCTGAACGGCCCGACTGGGCGCAGCGGGTCGACATGATGTGGTCGGGTGGCCCGGTCTTCGCGCTGTCCAAATATGCGCCGAAGATGACGATCGACCAGACACCTTTCAAGGCCCGGCCCCCGCGCACCGGCGACACGCCACGCCTCGCCCGCGTCAAGGTCGGCCCATTGAATGAACAGCAACGGTTGACGGGGGGCGGCTTCACCCCGGTGCTGCTCGACAAGGACGGACGCGTGCTGATCGGAAAGCTGGTGGGCCGCCCCGTGTTCGTGCTCGCCGATCCCGATCTGCTCAACAACCAGGGCATCGCCGATCCATGGACCGCGCGGCAGGGCTGGCAGGTGATTGACGACCTCGCCCCTACAAACGAGATCGCCTTCGACTTGACGCTCAACGGCTTCGGCACCTCGAAGCAGGAAAAGAGCCCGCTCCAGTCGGTGTTCAAGCCGCCCTTCCTGCCGATGACGCTCATCATCGTCGCGGCGGGTCTCCTCGCCGGACTGCACGGCGCGGTTCGCTTCGGCGCGCCGGCTGTCACCGCGCGCGCCATCGCAATGGGCAAGCGCACGCTGGTCGATAACGCTGCGATGCTGTTCCGCGCCGCGCGCAAGGAGCATCGCGTCGGCGCTGCCTACGCCGCGCTCACCCGCGACCTGACGGCGCAGGCGACCCACGCCCCGGCCCGCCTCTCGGGCGAGGCGCTGGACGACTATCTCAATCGCTCGGGCAAAGCCGAGGGCGATCCCCCTTATGCAACCCTCGCATGGCAGGCCGAGACCGCCGAGGATCGCGATCAACTGCTGAGCGCCGCCCGCGCGCTGTACCGCTGGAGAAGGAACCGCACACGATGACGCTCGACGAAGTCAAAGGCCTGGGCGAGCGTATCGCAGGCGAGATCGGCAAGGCGGTGGTCGGCCAGGAGCAGACCGTGCGCCATCTGCTGATCGCGCTCTTCTCGGGCGGCCACGTGCTGCTGGAAGGGCCGCCCGGCACCGCCAAGACCTTCCTCGCGCAATGCTTCGCGGCCACGCTCGGCCTCGATTTCAAGCGCATCCAGTTCACGCCGGACCTGATGCCGGGCGATATCACCGGCTCCAACGTCTTCAATTTCCAGACCAGCAGCTTCAGCCACATCCGCGGGCCGGTCTTCTGCGACCTCCTGCTCTCCGACGAGATCAACCGCGCTCCGCCCAAAACGCAGGCGGCTTTGCTGGAGGCGATGCAGGAGCGATCAGTGACGCTAGACGGCGTTTCCTACCCGCTGGGCGATCGCTTCATGGTGGTTGCGACGCAGAACCCGATCGAGAATCAAGGCGTCTATCCGCTGCCCGAAGCGCAGCTCGATCGCTTCCTGTTCAAGCTTCTGGTCGATTATCCCGACGAGGCCGAGGAAATCCGCATCGTCGCCAGCCACGGCAAGGACAGCGGCATGGCTTCGCCCGGGCGCTGGGGCGTCGGACAGCTAGCCGATGGCGCGCAGGTCGCGGCAGCGCTGGAGGCGGTGTCCACCGTCACGCTGGTGGATGAGGTGGTCGCCTATATCGTCCGGCTGATCCGCGCCACCCGGACCAGCGTGGAGCTGACCGCTGGCGCCTCCCCGCGCGCCGCCGCGAAGCTGGCCGGTGCCGCGCGCGCGGCAGCCGCGCTGGCAGGCCGCGACTATGTGGTGCCGGACGATGTGCGCGCGCTCGCCCCCGCTGTGCTGCGCCATCGCATCGCGCTCTCCCCCACCGCCGAGATCGACGGGCGCAAGCCCGAGGAAGTGGTCGCCACGCTGATCGCCGAGGTCGAAGCGCCGCGATGAAGTGGCACAGGCAGCGATCGGGCGGCGGCCTCTATCCCACGGCGCGCGCCGTGCTGCTGATGGCGGCCGGCGCGCCGGTGGCGCTCGTCATCGGCGTCGCCGCGCCCGCGCTGTGGACGATCGGCTTCGCCTGGATGCTGCTGGTGATCCTGCTAATCGGCGCCGATGCGCTGCTGGCGCCGGGACGGAATCAGGTCGCGGCCGAACTGACCGTGGCCGGCACCGCTCCGGTCGGCAGCCGGATCGACGCGAGTCTCCAGGTTTCCGCGCGCAGTCGCGTGCAGTCGGCGATCGATCTGGACGAGCGCCTGGCGCCGGTCGACGATGTCCGCCGCACGCTTCGCGGCGACGAAACGCAATCGATCCCGATACGGGCCACGAGGCGCGGCACGGCCCACGTCTCCGCGCTCTGGCTGCGCTGGAAAGGGCCGCTCGGTCTGATCTGGAAGCAGCGGCGCGACGATCGCGATCACGCCATCCTCATCACGCCGGATCTGCGCCCGGTGCGCGAGGACAGCCAGTTGCTGATCCAGCAGGCGATCAGCGGTGAAACGGCGCGGCGCGAGATCGGCACCGGCTCCGAATTCCAGTCGCTCGTCCAATGGCAACCGGGCATGGACCGGCGCGCGATCGACTGGAAGCAGTCCGCCCGCCACGCCACCCTGCTCGCCAAGGACTGGCAGATCGAGCGCAACAACCAGATCCTGCTGGCGATCGACGCGGGCCGCGCCATGGCGGAGCCGCTGGGCGGCACGCCGCGCGTGGATCGCGCCGTCACCGCTGCACTGCTCGCCGCCTATGTGGCGCTCAAGCTCGAAGATCGCATCGGCCTGTTCGCTTATGCCGAGCAGCCGATCGTCTCGTCGGCGATTTCGCCTGGCGTGCACAGTTTTCCAACCCTGCAGCGGCTCGCGGCGAGCATCGATTACGGCACGCGAGAGGCGAACCACACGCTCGGCCTCACTCGGATCGCGCAGAAGCTCGATCGGCGGACCCTGATCATCCTCTTCACCGAGTTCACCGATCCGACCAGCGCCGAGCTGATGGTCCGCGCCTGTGCGCCTCTGCTCCAGCGCCACATCCTGATGTTCCTGATCTACCGCGACGAGGAACTGGAAGCCCTCGCCGCCGCCGAACCGACCGAGCCGGAGGACGTCACCCGCGCCGTCGCCGCGCAGGCGCTTCTGCGCGAGCGCGCCATCGTGGCAGCGCGGCTCAGGCGGATGGGCGTGCATATCGTCGAAGCGAGGCACGACACGGCCGGTACGGCGCTGGTCGAAGCCTATCTCGGTCTTAAGCGGCAGGGAGTGGTCTGATGGCGTTCGCTTTGCCCTTCCGCCGCAAGCGCGATGCCCATCTGCCCGACGACGAACTGGCACACCAGCAGCGCCGCCTCGATCCGCTCCCCTCGGCAAAATTCCGCGCCGAGCGAGAGGGCGACTGGCGGCGGCTGGAGGAATTGCTGAACCGGGCCGAGCGCCGCTCCGCCGCCGTACTGACCGACGACGAGCTGCTCGCCCTCCCGACTTTGTATCGCGCGACCGTGTCGGCGCTCGCAGTGGCGCGCGAAACCTTGCTCGATCGCGCGCTGATCGATTATCTGGAGGGGCTGTCCACCCGCGCCTATTTCTTCCTCTACGGCGTGCGCGGGCGGATCGGGCCGCGCCTGAAGCAATTCTTCCGCCACGACTGGCCCGCCGCCGTTCTGGCGCTGTGGAAGGAAACGCTCGGCTCGCTGCTGCTGCTCGTCGCCGGCGCGCTCGCCGGCTACATGCTGGTACGCGCGGATTCGGGCTGGTTCATGTCGCTGGTCGGCGGGATGTCCGAAGGCCGCACGCCCGATTCCACCACCCAGCAGCTGCGCGACGTCCTCTACGACAGCGACACCAGCGGGCTGGAGGCGCTCGCAAGCTTCCTGTTCACCCATAATGCGCAGATCTCGCTGATGTGCTTCGCGCTCGGCTTCCTGTTCGCGGTGCCGAGCGCGATCCTGATCCTGATGAACGGGCTGACGCTGGGCGCCTTCCTCGCGCTCTACGCCGATCACCATATTGCAGGCGAACTGGTCGGCTGGCTGTGCGTCCACGGCACGACCGAGATGTTCGCGATCACGCTGGCGGGCGCGGCCGGCATCCGCATCGGCTGGGCGGTCGCCTTTCCCGGCCGCCTCTCCCGGTTGGACGGCATGGCGGCGGCGGGGCGCCAGTCCGGCACGGTGATGGCGGGCGTGGTGGTGATGCTGTTCGTGGCCGCGCTGCTGGAGGGCTTCATCCGCCAGCTTGTCACGACCGACTGGCTGCGCTTCCTGATCGGCGGATCGATGCTGACCCTGTGGCTGGCCTATTTCTACGGCCCGGCGGGGCGCCGCCGATGAGCGCGCGGATGCCGAAGGACGCCAGGCGCGTCCGCATGCTGGTGACGCCCGAAGGCGTGCCGCTGCCGCTGGAGATCGCCGATGCCGGCCAGCGCGCGGGCGCCTTCGTGCTCGACATGCTGATCCTGCTGGGATCGATCATCGCGATCACCGTCTTCCTCGCCTTCGTCGCCAAGTCGCTCCCCGGCCGCGCCGTCGATCGCGGCGTCGGCCTGATCTGGACGATCGGGCTGTTCCTGCTGCGCAACTTCTACTTCACCTGGTTCGAGGCGCGGCCGCGCGGGCAGACGCCGGGAAAGCGTGCGCTCGGCATCCGGGTGATCGCGCGCCACGGCGGGCGGCTGACGCTCGACGCCGTGATCGCGCGCAACGCATTGCGGGAGGTCGAGGCGTTCCTGCCGATCATGCTGATGTTCGCCAGCTTCGCGACCCACGGCTACGACACGCTGATTCTCGTCTTCGCGCTCGGCTGGACGGCGATCTTCCTGTTCATGCCGCTGATGAACCGCGACCGGCTGCGCGCCGGGGACCTGCTCGCCGGCACCTGGGTCATCCGGGTGCCTAAGCGACCGCTGCTACCCGAACTCTCCGCCGATGCCGAGGAAACCGTCTTCACCGAAGCCGAGCTCGATGCCTATGGCGTGTTCGAGCTGGAGACGCTGGAGCAGGTGATCCGCCAGGCCCATGCGCCGGCCGTCGCCACCGTCACCTACACGATCTGCCAGCGCATCGGCCGCCAGCACTGGAGCGACGACGGGGGGGCACGTGACCTTGCTTTCCTGCAGGCCTATTACGCCGCGCTGCGCGGCCGGCTCGAACAGAAGCTGCTGTTCGGCAAGCGCCGGGCCGACAAGCACGACCGGAGCTGAACGCACGGTGCACCGTTAAGATTCTGCGGCATTTCTGCCACATCGTACATCGCACGTTCAGCCCGCCGGACGGGTTCGGTTGACCATTGCCCGGCCCATCGTCACCTTGCCGCCTGCCATTGAGGGATGGCTTAAAAAGGCAGGGGACACAGTTAGATGGCTATCAACAAGGCTCGCCGGGCAGCTCTCGGCGCGACGGCGATTGCGGCGCTCGGCGCGGCTCTGGCTTCGGCGCCGGCCAGCGCGATCACGATCAACGATGGCTACACGCCCGCCCAGGCGGTCGATCCCACCAACATCACCGGCGTCGGCCAGATGGTGTCGATCACCGCCGAAAATGACGACGGCAGCATCAACCTCGGCCTCTGCACCGCGACGCTGATCAACCCGCGCACCGTGATCCTCGCCGCGCACTGCGTGAACGAGCAGCCGGCCAGCAGCTACGGCTCTGCGCACGGAGGCACCCCGATCGGCGTCGGCTTCCAGGCCGACAACCTCCGGTCGCTTATCAACTGGGCCTTCGGCGGCCTGCAGAGCAGCGCGACGGACCATTTCTACAACGGCAGCTACGTTGTCTATAACCAGCATTCGCTCGATCTCGGCCCCGACAACAATTATCTGCAGGGCGACGTCGCGATGATCGCCTTCAACACGCCCGTCACCGGCGTGCCGACCCACGACATGCTGTTCAGCCCGCTGACCGGGCCGACCCACGCAATCATCACCGGCTATGGCGGCAACGGCACCGGCACCACCGGCAGCGACGGCTCCAACATCGACTACAAGCGCCGCATCGCGGAAAACGTCGTCAGCGTCCTCGGTTCGCTGGACGATCTGGACAAGGCGTTCGGTTACAACCCGGAAGGTCTGCCGCAGAATCTCTACCAGGCCGATTTCAACAGCCCGGGCTATGAGAGCCTGTCCGATTTCGGCCTGTTCGGCGACACGCCGCTGCCCAAGGAGGGCATCACCGCGCCCGGCGATTCGGGCGGCCCGCTGCTGATCGACCAGGAATTCGCCAGGCCGGTGATCGCCGGCGTGCTCTCCGGCGGCCTGACCTTCGGCGGGCAGGTCCAGGCCGGCTACGGCACGTCCAGCTTCTACCAGCCGCTCTATCTGTACTGGGACTGGATCGTCGCCAACAACCCGTACAAATATGTCGGCGCCAAGGCCGGCGACGGTAGCTGGACCGATCCGAACCATTGGGTGATCAACCTCGATCCGGTCTATCAGACGATCGGCGCAGACGGCCAGCTGGTCAATGCGCTGCCGACCACGCCGGCCGGCGGCCTCACCGGCGACAGCCCCAAGTTCGGCTATGTCTGCGACGGTCTGAACTGCACCAACATCGCCACCGGTGAGGTGGTACCGCAGAGCCCGACCGACGGCACGCCGGAGACAGGCTCGACGTCGAACAACGCCAAGGGCGCCGTCGCCTCGAACGACAAGGGTGGCATGCAGCTTTCGCTGAACGGCGCGACCGTAGCCAACGACAAGGGCGGCACCACCGCCAAGATCTCCAGCCCGACGAGCGGCTTCGGAAGCTCGGGCGGATCGGTCGCCAGCCTCGCCTCGCCGCAGGACGCCGGAACGCCGGCGGAAGGATCGGCGATGGTCGGCGGCGAGCTGGTACAGGGCGCGCCGGGCTCCTCCAACTTCGTACCCGACGACACCGACGGCGACGTCACCACCGGCGCCCCGGCGCGCTATTACGACGTCACCCTCTCGGCGGACGGGACCACCACGCTGTCGGGCGCCGACATCATCATCGACCGCCTGACCATATCCGGCGCGAAGTCCAACCTCACGATCGCCGCCGACGCCAATCTCGGCACGCTGATCGACACCACGCAGGCCAACGGCGTGATGACGGTCGACGGCCAGTACGTCTCGATCGGCGAATATTACCTCGCCGGCGGCCTGCTGCAGGGCAATGGCTCGGTGGTGGCACCCGACATCATCTCGATGCTGGGTGCGATCGCGCCGGGCAGGTTGGGCACGATCGGCACGCTGACCGTGGGCGGCAACGTGATCCTGTCGTCCGGTACGCGCACCTACATGGATATCGGCGCGACGACCGCCGACAAGCTCGCCATCGTCGCCAACCCGTTCGTCGATCCGGCCGCCGGCGGCCAGACCGGCGTCGGCGATCTCGGCGGCATCCTCGCGCTCGCGCCGGCCAAGGGCTATCACTACGATCCCAACCGCACCTACACGCTGATCACCGCCGACGGCGGGCTGCTCGACCACTTCTCGGCGGTGACCGAGCTTTCGGCGATCCTCTACCCGGTCGTCACCCAGACGGCGGACACGCTGTCCGTGAAGATCCGCGCGCGGCCCTATACCAGCGTCGTCAGCGGCTCGCCGATCCAGGATGCCTATGCCCAGCTGCTCGATCGCAGCCGGGCCGGCGGCTCCTATATCCAGGGCTTCTACGATCGCACCGACGTGATGGACCTCGGCACGATCAAGAGCACGCTGGAGCAGGCCGGACCGTTCGCCCAGCAGACCGAGCTGAGCCTGGTGCGGATGCAGGACGAGGCGCTCGCCAAATTCTACCGCGATCGCTTGAGCCTGCTCCGCCACGGCGGCGGCGGCGACACGCTGGCGGTGCTCGGCAACCCGCTCGGGGTGATCCGCACCGGCTACCAGACCGCGCGGGACGTGGCCTCGGGTCTGATGCAGGCGCCGACCAACCCGCAGCAGACGGCGGTCAAGCTGCCCGAGGGCGTCAGCGCCTATATTGCGGGCGGCTATCTGGACGGCTCGTCGCGGCCCCTGCCCAACCTGATCTCCGGCAAGAAGGACGATCTTTCCGGCTGGTACGTCGCGGGTGGCCTCGAAAAGCAGATCGACGACAAGACGATCATGGGCCTTTCCGCCAGCTACTCGCACGGCAAGGGCGACACCATCCTGTCCGAGCGGGCGCGCAGCAACCTGTTCGAGCTGACCGCTTACGGCACCTACAGCTTCGGCAACGGCGGCTTCATCAACACCTCGGTGACGGGTGGCCTGATCAGCACGAAGACGCGCCGCCAGTATCAGATCGCCGACGTGACGGCGAAGCTCCACAACGAAGAGAATGCGCCGATCGTATCGGGCGAATTCGCGCTCGGCTACGACATGAAGACCACCAACTTCACGATCACGCCGATGGCTTCGATCCGCAGCAGCCATCTGGAGTTCGAGGGCGGGCAGGAAAGCGGCGGCATCGGTTCGCTGACCTTCAACCACCGCAACTTCAACAGCATCCAGGCGCGGGTCGGCGGGCAGGTTGCGATCGACGTGGGCGGCGTCCACCCGCATGTTGATGCGGCTTTCGTCCACGACTTCCTGAAGAATGGCGAGGATATCCTGGCCCACTTCACCGAGGCATCGGGCACCGGCCTGCCGAGCGCGGACTTCGGCTCCTTCGGCCGCGACCGCAACTGGGGCGAGGTCGGCGGCGGCCTCAGCATCGTCAGCGGGACGACCGACATCGGCGTCTCGGCGGACACCGTCTTCGGCCGCAAGGACCTGAGCTATCAGGTCTATCGCGGCTCGGTGACCTTCCACTTCTAATCCTCTCCGGATGGAGCAGAGGCCGGTCTTCCCCACGGAAGGCCGGCCTTTCGCTTTTCTGGGGATGTTTCGGGCCGACTCGCTTGCGGCTCGCCGCTCGGCCCCTAGAACGGCCCCATGACCGTTGCCGTCGACATGGGCACCGCGCCGGACGGTGCCGTCGCCCCCATGGACCTCGAAGAACTGCTCGCCACCCGCTTGCTCGTCCAGGGCAATAGCGGGTCCGGCAAGTCGCACCTCCTGCGCCGCCTGCTCGAAGGATCGGCGAGGTGGGTGCAGCAGGTGATCATCGACCCCGAGGGCGATTTCGTCACCCTCTCCGATCGCTTCGGCCATGTCGTGGTGGACGGCGGCGCGCACAGCGAGGCCGAATTGCGCCGTCTGGCGCTCCGCATACGCGAGCAGCGTGTCCCCGTGGTGCTGACGCTGGAGGGGCTGGAGGTGGAGGGGCAGATGCGCGCAGCCGCCACCTTCCTGTCCACCCTGTTCGATGCTCCGCGCGAGCATTGGTATCCGGCACTGGTGGTGGTGGACGAAGCGCAGCTCTTCGCCCCGGCCGTCGCCGGCGAGGTATCGGACGAAGTGCGCCGTCTCTCCCTCGGCGCGATGACCAACCTGATGTGTCGAGGCCGCAAGCGCGGCCTCGCCGGTGTGATCGCCACCCAGCGCCTCGCCAAGCTCGCCAAGAACGTCGCCGCCGAGGCGTCCAACTTCCTGATGGGCCGCACCTTCCTCGACATCGACATGGCACGCGCCGCCGACCTGCTGGGGCTGGAGCGGCGCCAGGCCGAGCAGTTCCGCGATCTCGCGCGCGGCCATTTCATCGCGCTCGGTCCGGCCCTGTCGCGGCGGCCTCTGCCGATCAAGATCGGTGATGTCGAGACGCAGGCGCGCTCCTCCTCCCCCAAGCTGATGCCGCTACCCAACGTCCCGGATGACGAGGCGCGCGCGCAGCTTTTCGAGCGCCCGGCCGAGCTGGATCTGCCGCTGCCTGCTCCTCCGCCGCCACAGCCGCGCCCGAGCATGGAGCAACTGCTCCGTTCGATCGAGGCGCCGTCATCCGGCCCGGCCGACGAGACGCGTCTCGAAAAATCACCCGAAGAGCGCGAAGCGATCGTCGCCGCCTGCCTTGCCGAGATTGTCGCCGACGAAGGCGAGAGCTTCCGCCCGGCGGCCGTGCTGTTCCAGGATTTTGGCGTGCGCTGCCGAATGCGCGGGCTGGCCGATTCAGGTCTCGACCTCGCCGACTTCCGCACCCGTCTCTCGCTGGCTCGCGCCGGGCTCTACGAGGCGATCGGCGAGGACGATCCCATGGCCGACGCCGCGTGCGAGGCCGAAGCGCTGCCCGAGGATGCGCGCGGCGTCTTCCTGCTTCTCGCGCGTGCCGCGCTGGAGCGCGTGCCCTGCCCGTCCGACACCGAGATCGCGCGCGTCTACGGCACGCACTCGACCGGCCGGGCGAAGCGCCTGCTCGGTTTCCTCGAACAGCAGGGCGCGATCGTCATCCGCATCGATCTGCGCGGCGGCCGCGCCATCGCGCTCCCAGCGCTGGGCTGGACCACGGCGGTGTCGGACAAGGTTTCGGCCGAATCCTGAGGCTCAATCCAGCTTCCCGCACTCCGGCAGCTTCAGGCTCTTCATGTCGCCGCACGCACGCACCTGCACGCTCTCGTCCGGCCCGGTGAAGATGGCGTAATCGCCGCCCGGCTGGCAGTGCGCCACCCACAGGCCGAGATTTCCGTAGGGCCCGCGATAGGTGCTCTTGCTCAGCCGCCCGCATTTCTCGTCGCTGTTGGTGATCGCGCGGCGCAACGCGCCGTTGCGGTCGGCGAGGCTGAGCGCCATGATCTTCTGGTTGAACGGATTGGCCCATTGCGGGGTCGCGGCCAGCGCCGGAGCCGTGAGAACCAACCCGATCAGGCCACCGATCAACGCACGCATCGTCATCTCCTTTCGCATCCGAACCGTTCGTGCGAACCCGTCGCGCGATTCGGGCGTTCACTATGCCGATAAGCTAAACCCGTCAGGAGACACAGACCATGAACGAGGACGAGATCAAGGGCACCGCCAAGAAGGTCATCGGTACCGCGCAGGAGGTGGCCGGCAAGGTCGCCAATGACGAGCAGCTCGAGGGCAAGGGCTATCTCAACCAGGCGCTCGGCACCGTGCAGGATGTCACCGGCAAGGTGCGCGACAAAGTGAAGGACATCGTCGACGACGCCCCCTCAGCCGCCAAGACCGCGATCGACACCGGGCGCGATTATGCCCGTCGTGGCTCAGCGGCGGTGGCGCGTGCTACAGGCGATAATACCGTGCTGATCGCAGCCGTCACCGCCGGTATCGCCGGCTTGGCCGTGGGCTGGTTCGCGTGGAGCCGTCGCGGGAGCAAAAAGACCGGCGAATGAGCGCGGCGCCCAAGACATCGATCAAGGTCGCCAGCTACAACATCCGCAAGGCCATCGGCACGGACAGGCAGCGCCGCCCCGAGCGCATTCTGTCCGTGCTGAACGAACTCGGCGCCGATATCGTCTGCCTGCAGGAGGCGGACCGGCGGCTGGGCGCCCGCCAGAGCGCGCTCCCCTTCGAGGCGATCGCGCGCGAGACACCCTACAAGGCCGTGCCTTACGAGATCCGTCCCGGCGGCATGGGCTGGCACGGCAATGCCGTCCTCGTGCGTCGGGATGCAGACATCCTCGATCATCGCCCGCTGACGCTGCCGGTGCTGGAACCGCGTGGAGCAGTGATGGCCGAGATCGCCCTGCACGGGCAGAGGCTGCGCGTGATCGGCATGCACCTCGATCTGTCCGGATTGTACCGGCGACGGCAGGCACGCGCGGTGATCGAGCATGTCAAGGCGTGCGGCGATCATATCCCGACTGTGCTGATGGGCGATCTCAACGAATGGAGCTCGGGCGGCTGCCTCAGGGATTTCATGAGCCATTTCCACTTCGCGCCGACTGGCCCCAGCTATCACGCCAGTCGCCCGATCGCCCGTCTCGACCGGATCATGACCACTCACGATCTCGCAGTGCTGGACGCCGGCACTCACCATTCCCCGCTGGCGAAGCGCGCCAGCGACCATCTACCCATCTGGGCTGCGGTGGGGTTACGGTAGCTACCAGTCCCCCGCCCCGGTTTCTCCACGTCGATATTCCTCGATCCGGCGCAGCGATGCCGGCGAGATATCCTCCGGAAGCCGATCGAGCGCGAACCAGCCGGCCGCCTCGATCTCCAGCGCATCGGCCGGGCGGATGTCCGCCGTGGCTGTTCTGATGCGCACGACGTAGATCACCACGTGGTCGTCCTTGCCCTCACTGCCGTTGCGATAGATGCCGAGCATCCGATCCAGCCGGAATTCAGTGAGCCCGATCTCCTCGCGCAGCTCCCGCGCCAGAGCGTCGGCGAAGCGCTCGCGCCGCTTCACGCCGCCGCCCGGCAAGTACCAGTTCGGCAGATAGGTGTGCTTCACCAGCGCCACCCGCTCCTCTCCATCGAGCACGAGCGCGCGGACGCCCAGCGTTCTCGGCCTGCGGATCGCCCACCAGAGCCTTGCGGCGCGCGCGATCAGGCGGTGGGTGCGCGCCATCGGCTCAGTGATATTGCTTGGAGTATTTCAGCGTGATGGACGGCCCAGTCACGCCGCCCGCCTGGCTCAGGATGCTGAGCGCGCGGGAGAGGGCGATGGTCAGCTGGGTCTGGGTGAAGCCCTTGGCGTCGCTGATCACCTCCACATAGATGTTCTTGGAGATGTATTTGCCTGCAGCAAGGCTGGTGCCGCGCCCGCTGGTCTGGTCCGACCCCAACACGCGCAGTCGATCGAGGCCGGTCGCACCACGCAGCTTGCCGAGCGCGCCCGCGCCACCACCACCGGTCCTCAGCGAATTGAGCGCGGCGGCGAGTTGCAACGCCTCCATCGGCGACAGCGAGGTGACCGAGGAACCGAACAACAGCCGCGACATCACCTCGTCCTGCGGCAGCGAGGGCGTCGAGGTGAAGGTGATCTGCGGGTGCAGCGCGTCGCCGTCGATGTTGATGCCGATATCGACGCTCTCCACCGATGTGGTGGCGGTGATGTTGAGATCGGGATCGAGCAGCGGGCCGTTGAACTGCACCGTGCTCGTGTCCGCCACGTCGAGGCGGCGGCTGGCGAAGGTGTAGGTGCCGCGCACGACCTGCAGCTTGCCCACCACCGTCGGTGCCGTGACGGTGCCGCCGACCTGCATCCGCGTGCTCCACTCGGATTCGAGGCCCATGCCGGAAACGAAGATCTGGTTGTCGCCGCGGATCTTGATGTCGAGCTTCCAGTTGCTCGGCGCCGGGCCTTGCATGGCGGCGGCCGCGTTCGGATCGGGCGACGGCGCCCCCTTGCGGCGGACGCCGGTCAGCTCGGTAACCTGCGCGGCGTCGTTGCGGACGTAGTTGTAGCGCGCCTCCTGGATGTGGATGTCGCCCTGGATCAGCCCGCCCGCCGCTTTCGAGTTGGTGACGTGGATCGTGCCGGACGCGGTGCCGCTCATCCCGTCCGAATGGGCGAGCTGGGCGTTGTCGAGCTTGGCGGTGATGTCGATCGGGAAGCCGCTGTCCGCCGCGAAGCCCACCGAACCCGACGCCTGGATCGTGCCCTTGCCGGCATTGCCGCTCAGGCTGTTGAGCTGGAACTGCGATTGGGTGAAGCGCCCGTCCAGCGCCAGACTGGTGATCGTCGTGCCGGTGGTGGTGTTCTCGTAGCGCAGCTGGTTGGCGCGGATCACGCCCGTTACCTGCGGCGCCGAGACCTTGCCCGAGAAGTCCGCGCCGATCGCGATCGGGCCGGCGAGCGTCTGGCCGCCGATGCCGGTCAGCGTCCACAGCACCTCGGCCGGGCCGTTATAGCGGATGCCGCCCGAGATCGGCCCCTCCATCAGGCCGGAGACCGAAGAGGCCGCCGCCATCCGCACCTGCACGCGGCCGATATTGGTGCCGCCGCGCCGGATCAGCGCGTTCACCGCATTGCCCTCGCGCCCCAGCGTGCCGAGGATCGCGATGTCGACCGGATCGGAGATGACCAGCGCGCCTGTGCGGGTGAAGTTGCTGATGTCGACGCGGGCACGGGCATCGGGGATGGCCGAACCGTGCATGGTGAGGTCCACCGTGCCGTTCGCCTTGCCCGAGAGGCCGAGCGAGGGCGCGAAGGCCTGCGCGATGCCGATGTCCATGTCGTTGAGCTTGGCGTGCGCCTCGGTGACGGCGCCGTAGCGGCCGGAGAGATCGATGCTGCCCTGGCTGAACTGGATGGTGGCGGGTTGGAGGACATAATCCTTGCCCTGCTTCACGATCGTCGCAGGCCGGGCGAGGCTGAACGGGATCGAATTGGCCGATCCCTTGATGTTGGCGAGGATGCGCTCTGGCGTGAACTGCGCCTGCGCCGCCACGTCGAACGGCACGCCGCTGGTGCCCGCCGCTGTCACCGCTGCCGTGCCGCGTCCGCCGGCATAGTTGATCTTGGCACGCGCCGAGCGGACCAGCAACGAACCACTGCGCACATCCACGAACGCCGCCGAGCCGTTGATCGAGGGGCCGGACGGCAGGACCAGCACGGTCGCGCGGATCAGTCCGGAGCCGATTGTCACCGGCACCTTGCCCGGCAGCTTCGCCTGGGTTGCGGTGAGGTTGACGTCGGCCTTCTGGTTCTTCCCCGCCGCCGCCAGCGCGACCTGTCCGCTCAGGCCCGATCCGCTGACGAAAAGCGTCCCGGCGAACGGCCCGGCGGCAGTCTGCACGATATTGCCGTGGACGTTGATGCCCGCGACCAGCAGCGAGTTAACACCGATCGCCAGCGGTCCCTTGCCGGCCTTTATCAGGACGTCGGCGGTAAACGGCCCATAGTCCGATCCGCCCTTCGCCTGCACGCGATAGCCCGCCGCCGATCCGGTCAGCACCGCATCGAGATTGGCGAGGCCGATGCCGACACCGGGATGCACCGCCTTCAGCTCGGCGCGCGGATTGGCGAGCGTGCCGGAGGCGACGATCGTGGCGGGGCCGTAGGTCCGCGACCAAGCGCTCGCCTGCGCGCGGATCTGGCCGGTGGTGAGGTTGTAGGAGCCGCTGCCGTGATCGATCCGCAGATCGGGCGCGGTCATCCGCAAATTGCCGATCGTCGCGCCCGCGCGTGGATCGTAACCGACATCCGCCGTGATCACCGCATTGCCGCCGAGCTGCTGGGCGAGGCCGGCATTGGTGATCTTCTTCGTGTTGATCCGGACATGGCCCTTGATGCCGAAGCCGCCATTGTCGGTCGGCACCAGCTTGGCGTCGGTGACGAGATTGATCCGGCCGAGGCCGTCCACATTGTAGTCGTTCACCCGCCCCTTGAGCGCGCCGGTGTATGTGCCGGTAGAAAGATCGGCGAGGACAAGTGCCGTTGCGTCGATCCTGTCGGAGCGCAGGTGGAGGTTGTCCGAGAACACCTGCTGCTTGGCATAGGCGATGTCGCCGTCCACCCGGATGTTGGTGACGAGGCCGCCCGCCGCCGCATTCAGGCCGCTCACCCGCCGCGCGGTAGCATGGATGGGGACGATCCACTTGTCGGCCTGCGTGTGCGCCATGCCGCTCGCCTGCAGGCCCTCGATGCCGGTTGCGCCGAAGGCGATGCTGTCGGCCGAGGCCTTGTAGGCGATGGTCGGCGCGAGGAAGCCGCCGTCGAGCGTCGCCTGTACCTGCACGTTCCTGCCGGCGAGGTTCGGCGCGATGGCGCCCGGCGTCAGCAGGCGCGCGGCGACCTCGAAATTGCCGAAGCGGCTCTTGTCGAAATCGAGGATGCCCTGCGCGTGCGCCGCGAACGCCGCCGAGGCGAGGCTGACATTCGTGTTCGCAACGCGCTTGTCAAGCGACACCGTGCCGTCGATGCGGATCGCCGGTGACGTCATGCGGGCAGCGGGGCCGGTCAACATGATCGAAGGCATGACATTGCCGAACGCGCGGAAGGTGCCATCCTTGCCGGTGAGGTCGACCTCCATCAGCGGCTGGCCGCCCAGCGTCGCCGCCGCCTTGCCCTGCCACAGATGCCAGTCACCCTGCCCGCCGACAGAGAGCGTGAGCGGCCGCCCGAGCTTGCCGTAGCTGTCCACCAGCCCGCCCGCAGACGCATCGAGCTTCACGTCGATCTTGAGGCGGTTCTCCGCCGGCACCGCATCGATCAGCGCGTGCAGCCTGTCGCCGCCGGCTACGCCCGGCGCGGCGATCGTGTCGGCATCGACCAGCAATTGCGCGCGCCCATCGGAGATTGCCGCATTGCCGTCGATCTTCACGATCGATCGCTTGCCCGTCACCGGCGGCTCGAGGATGAAGCGATCGATGTGAAGATGCTTCAGGGTCAGGTCGATATCGGGAATGGTCGGCGCGTTGGGGTCGCTCGGCACGGGCTTGAGCGCCGGATTGCGCAGCATCCGGATCTCGCCCGCCGTCACGCTGTCGAGATCGATCTTGGAGTGGATGTAGGCGAAGGGATGCCACTGGATGTCGACCAGCGGCGAGGTGATGAACGCGCCGTTCTGGTCGCGTATTTCCAGATCGTGGAGGATCATATGGCTGTAGATCGATCCCTCGATCTGGCCAACGCGGATGTTTATGCCGGATACCGTGGTGTAGGCACCGAGCTGGTGTGCGAGGAAGCGCTTGCCCGGCCCGGTGTTGAGCCCGAGGATCAGCGCCACGATCAGGCCGAGCAGAATCGCCAGCACCACGGCGATGCCCGCCGCGATCCGTTGCCAGAGCGGCTTGCGAACGATCACCACGGTTTCGGTCTCTCCGCCCTCGACCGCCATCAGAAAGCCTGCCCGATCGAGATATAGAGCGCGATCTTGGATTCGCCCGGCTTGCGCGCGATCGGGGTCGCGACATCGACGCGCAGCGGGCCGAAATTGGTATAATAGCGTCCGCCGATGCCCGCGCCGTAGCGCATGCCTCCAATGCCTGGAGTGGAACTTTCGCCGAGCCGGCCGCCGTCGAAGAAGGGCACCACGCCGAAGTTGCCGAAGCGGTAGCGGACCTCGGCGGCGAACTCGGTGGAGGAGAGGCCGCCGATCGGGTTGTTCTGCGCGTCCTTGGGGCCGAGCTGCTGATAGCCGAAGCCGCGCACCGATCCGCCGCCGCCGACGTAGATGCGCCGCGACGGGGCGATCTCGCCGATATCGTTCACCCCAACGATCGAGCTGACCAGTACGCGGCCCGCCAGCACGATCGACTTGCCGATGGGATAATAGCCGGTCACCTGGCCCGTCAGCCGGCCATAGCCCTTCACGCCCTTGTGGATCGAGCCTTCGGGGCTGACCCGCGCCAATATGCGATAACCGGTGGTGGGGTTCAGCAGATCGTTGGAACGGTCGTACTGCACCTGCATCGGCAACGCGGCGATCAGGTAGTTCTTGCGCGGCCGGTCTCCGGTCGCATCGAGCGCGGCACCCTGCTCGTTGGTGCCGACCAGTTCAGCGCCATAGCTGTAGGTCCAGCGCTTCTGCCAGATCGGCGTCGACTGGCGGGACCAGTTGATGCCGAGGTTGATCGATTTGGCGTCGTAAGCGTCGTAGTTTGAGCGATCGAAGCCGCCGGTGATCTGGAAGGTCTTGTCGCGCCGACCGGCGTTGGAGCGGCGGAAGGTGGCGTTCGCCCCCTGCTCCTGCGTGCCGCCGATCACGCCGAGGATCAGCGCCCCCTCCGGCGGGAACATGTTGCGCGCCGTCCAGGTCACCTCACCCTTGATGCCCTGCCCTGTACCGTAGCCGGCATCCGCCGCCCAGCTGTGCCAAGGTCCCTTTTCCTGCGTGACCTCCAGATCGGTGATCTCGGTGCCGTCCGCCGCCTTCACGCCGGTGTCGACAGGCTGGATCGCGACGGTCGAAAAAATGCCGGTGGCGACCAGCGCCTGCCGCAGATCGTCGGCCTTGCGGCTGTCGTAGAGATCGCCGGGCTTGAATCGCGGGAACACCGCGAGATGTTTCTCGGAGAAGATTTTCGGGCTTTTCTCCGAAGGCCGGACGCGCCCAAAGCTCGATTTCGGCCCGGCGGTAAGCGGCAATGTATAATCGCCCGTATGCTTGTCGCCATCGAGCAGCACGTCACGGTCGCCGACCTTGGCGAAGGGATAGCCCTGCTGCGGCAGCGCCAGCGCCACCTGCGCCTCGCCGCCCGTGATGTTGAGCGAGCGGATCGGATCGCCAACCTTGATCGCCGACGTCAGCGCACTCGTCGCGATGCCGGTCGGCTCGGGATCGGCACCGGTGATCAGGATGCTGGAGAGCGTGTAGCGCGGCCCCGGTGTGGCGCTGATCGTTGCCGTCACCTGCCCCGGTTGATTGGGCACCGCCAAGACAGTCGAGGAAGCTACGCCGTCATAATAGCCTTCGGACCGCAGGATCTTGGCGGCGAGTTGCTCGTCATCCTTGGCGCGTGCCGTCACCTGCGCGGCGTTGGCGGCCTTCTTCCGGCCGGCCTCCAGTTCGGACAGACTGCGGAACTCGTCTTCGAGACCGATCTTGGAAAGGCCCTCGATCTTCACCGTGTAGCGAATGCGGGTTTCCTCGGTGCCTGGCACGCTTGCCTTGCTGGTGTCCGGCGTCGGATCGAAGCCGGCCAGCGGCGGCAGCGGCTGCCCAAGCGCGGGATCGTTGGCGACCGGAGCCGTCGCAGGCTGCGTCGGCACGACGGTCGCAGGAGGCGCCTGCATGCTGTCGAGCGACGGCAAGGCGGCGTTAAAGGACGGATCAGTGGCCGGATCGACCGCCCGATCGGGCTGATCCGATATTTGCGACGGATCCTTGCGAGCATGAGCAGGCGCGGCGATTGCCAGCGCCAGGGCCAGAGCGGAAATCAAAGGGCTGCCGGTACCGACACGGAAATCACCCCCTGATCGCACCCCACACCCCTTCCTACCCGACGCGATGTATCGCTCCCGTTCGGCCAACGCCGCATCGCAACATGGGTTCCGGCGAAAGTTAACGGTTCGTCGCACCGGAAATATACGAGCCTTCGATCATTGTTGCCCCATGCAGGACGAAACGGATAACGCCCCGCAACACCAGCGCTTCGAGCGGACTCGCGAATTCGCGCACCGTGCGGAGGAAGCCGGCAAGGGTTTCTTCGGGAAGCTGATCGCCAAGATCAGTCGCGACAATGTCGCACTGATGGCGGCGGGCGTAGCCTTCTACTGCTTCCTGTCGCTGGTGCCGCTGCTGGCGGCCGTGATCCTCACCTACGGGTTGATCGCCGATCCCGCGACCGTCGCAGACCATATCCGCACGATCATCACCGTCGTGCCGCACGATGCCGCCAAGCTGATCCTCGACCAATTGGTGGCGGTGGTGACGGCCTCCTCCGGCAAGACCGGCTTCGGGCTGATCGTGGCGCTGGTGATCGCCATCTACGGCGCCACCCGCGCCTCCACCGCGATCATGGCGGCTCTCAACGTTATCTACGGGCAGCAGGATGAGGGCCGCGGCTTCATCATGGGCACCTTCGTGTCGATGGGGATCATCGTCGGCGCGGTGGGCGTGGCGGTTACCGGGCTGCTCGCGGCCACCATCCTCGGATGGCTGCAGACAGTGCTGACGGATCTCGGACCTGTCGCCCTGATCGTGATCAAGATCGCGACATGGATTCTGGCGGCATTGCTCGCAAGCGCGGCGATCGGCGGCGCCTACCGCTTCGGCCCCAACCGCGCACCGACCGGATGGCAATGGATCAGCATGGGCTCCGGCATCGCCACCTTGTTGTGGCTGGCAGCGACGGTGGGCCTTGGCCTCTACGTGTCGAGCTTCGGCAACTACAACGCCACCTACGGATCGCTGAGCGCGGTGGTGGTGCTGCTGATGTGGTTCTACGTCTCGGCCTACGCCATCCTGCTCGGCGCGACGATCAACGCGGTGCTGTGGCCGCAGAAGCATCGCCGGGCGATGGCGGCGGAAGCGCGGGCTCAGAGCTGAGATGCTCCCGCTCGCGCTCGATTTCGCGCCACAGCAGGAAACCGCCCAGCGCCGCCACCGCGAGCCCGACAGGCCGTTTCCCCCCGGTGAGCATCAGCGATGCGCCGCTGGTCAGCAGCGCCGCCGGGATCGTGCCGATCGTGGAAACCCCCGCCTTCTTCCGTGCGAAACCGATAACGGCCGACATGGCCAACCCCCTGATCATGACCGTAACTCCCCGGTTGACCTCGCTCCAACGCTTGCGCGACGATCCTGTTCTGCGCAATAGAAACGCGCGGGGAAGCAAGCGTATGCATGAAGCCGTTCGTCACTATCTCGATCCCTTTCTCGAGAAGATCGAGATTCGGGATAGGTTGACCGATGACGAGAAGGCTGCGCTGCGCGCGCTGCCGCAGAAACTGGTGCGCACCGCCGCGCGCAGTCGCATCGTCGAGGAGGGCGAGAAGCCCACCCACGCCTGCATGGTGCTGGAAGGCATCGTCTACCGGTCCAAGATCGCATCGACCGGGCGGCGGCAGATCATCTCCTTCCACGTGCCGGGCGACATGGTCGATCTTCACACCGTCCTCTTCAAGGTCGCCGATCATACGATCGAGACGGTGCGCAACGCTGCCGTCGTGCTGGTGCCGCACAAGGCGATCCTGGAGACCGCAGAGGAAGTCCCCGCGCTCGCCCGCGCCTTCTGGTACGATACGCTGCTGGATGCCTCGATCCAGCGCGAGGCCTTGCTCAACATCGGCCGCCGCGATGCGCGCAGCCGCACCGCGCACCTGTTTTGCGAGCTTGCGGTGCGTCTGAAGCGGGTCGGCCTCGTCACCAACGGCAGCTTCGAGCTGCCGCTGACCCAGACCGACATAGCCGATGCGCTCGGCGTCACGCCGATCCACACCAACCGCGTGCTCGCCCAGTTCCGCAAGCAGGGGCTGATCACCGCCACCGGCAAGTCGGTGACGATCCACGATTGGCGCGCGCTGGTCGCGATCGGCGATTTCGATGCGACCTATCTCCATCTGGAGGGGCCGTCCGACCTGCATCTCTGATGGACGAAACCGAACCGCCGGTAAGGCGGATCATCCATGTCGACATGGACGCCTTCTATGCGTCGGTAGAACAGCGGGATAATCCTGATCTGCGGGGTAAGCCGGTCGCGGTGGGCGGATCGCGGGAACGCGGCGTGGTGGCGGCCGCCAGCTACGAGGCACGCAAGTTCGGCGTGCGATCCGCCATGCCATCCTCCCGCGCGCGAAGACTCTGTCCGGACCTGATCTTCGTCAAGCCGCGCTTCGAAGTGTATCGCGACGTCTCGCGCCAGATCCGCGCGATTTTCGCCCGCTACACGCCGCTGTGGGAACCGCTCTCGCTCGACGAGGCCTATCTGGACGTGACCGAGGACATGGCGGGCCTAGGCTCCGCCACCGCTACCGCAGAGCGTATCCGCGCCGAGATTCGGGCAGAAACCAGTCTCACGGCCTCGGCCGGCGTCTCCTACAACAAGTTCATCGCCAAGATGGCATCCGACCAGAACAAGCCCGACGGCCTGTGCGTGATCCCGCCGCACAAGGGGCCGGACTTCGTCGCGTCGTTACCGGTCAAGCGCTTTTACGGGGTCGGTCCGCGCACCGCCGAGAAGATGGCGCAGCTCGGCATCGAGACGGGGGCGGACCTGCGCGCGCAACCGCTCGAGTGGCTCAACCGGAATTTCGGCAGCTGGGGCGAATATCTCTACGGCGCCGCGCGCGGGATCGATCATCGCGAGGTGCGCAACGATCGCCCCCGTAAATCGGTCGGCGCGGAGAACACCTTCTTCCGCGATCTCGTCTCGCCCTCGGAGTTGATCGAAGCGTTGGACGAGATCATCGACACTGTCTGGCCCCGCATCGAGAACTCGGAATCGCGCGGTCGCACGATCACGCTCAAACTGCGCTACAACGACTTCCACACCATCACGCGGGCCAGAAGCTTCGCCGAGCCGGTGCTGGATCGCGCGCAATTCACCGAGGCCGGACATGCGCTGCTGCTGGCGCTCTGCCCGGTGGACAGGCCGATTCGGCTCCTCGGCCTGACCCTTTCAGGATTGGAGCAGCCGGGCGAACCCCGATCCGGACAGCTGGGGCTCGACCTCTAGGATTTGGCCAGCCCTGCCAGAAGCCCCGGAGTCAGGACCTGCGGCAACTCCTTCGGCTGACTGCTGCCCGGCGCGTACCAGAGGTAGAGCGGAACGCCGGAGCGACCATGCGCCTCCAGGAACCTGCCGATCGCGGCATCGCCGTCGGTCCAGTCGCCGACCATCGTGACCACGCCCGCCTTGCGGAACGCCTCCTGCGTCTCGGTGCGCTCGATCGCCACCTTTTCGTTGACCTTGCAGGAGAGGCACCAGTCGGCGGTGAAGTAGAGAAACACCGGCTTGCCTTGCGCACGCAGCGCAGCGAGCTTAGCTTCGTCGAAGGGTTGCGAGGTCGTGCTCGCCTCCGTCGCCTTCGTCTCCTTCGGAGGCAGCAAGGCCATGCTCCCGACCGCGAGCAGCAGTCCCGCAGCGGCCGGCACCCATGACGCCGCTTTGAAGCCGCGCTGGCGCAGGCCGGTGAGCCACAAGCCGAAGGCGAGCAGCATCGCCGCGCCGAGACCGACCACCACGCCGTTCGCCTGCGTCTGATGCCCCAGCACCCAGGCGAGGCCGAGTGCCGTTAGGAACATCGGCACGGCGAGGATGCGCTTGAACGTCTCCATCCAGCCACCCGGCTTGGGCAGCAGACGCCGGAAAGCGGGCACGTAGCCGATCAGCAAGAACGGCAGCGCGAAACCGATACCGAGGCCAACGAAGACCAGCAGGGCCGCCGCGGCCGGCAGCTCTACCGCCACACCGAGCGCGCTCGCCATGAACGGGCCCGTGCATGGCATGGCGACGAAGGCGGCGAGCGCGCCCGTCCAGAAGGCGCCGGCCGTCCCGCCCTTGGCGGCCAGATCGGAACCGGCCGAGACGGCGCCGAACTCGAACAGCCCCGCCAGGTTGAAGCCGATCGCGCTGGTGAGGAGGATCAGGACGAGGATCACGCGCGGATCCTGCAGCTGGAAGGCCCAGCCGACTTGTGTGCCAGCCGCCTTCAAGCCGAGGATCACGCCGCCCAGCCCGACGCAGACGAGGATCACACCTGCCGTATAGGCCAGCGCCTCGCGCCGCACGGTGCGCTCGTCGCCGCCGGCCTTGGCGAGGCTCAGCGCCTTGAGACTCAGGATCGGGAAGACGCAGGGCATGATGTTGAGGATCAGCCCGCCGAGCAGCGCTCCCGCGAAGGCGATCAGCGCCAGCATCAGCGTGCCGTGCGAGGCCGTACCCGACGCCCCTGCCGCCGGAACCGCGCCCGGCGTGGCGGTCAGCGAAAGACCCGTTCCGTCGCCGAGCGACAGCACGCCCTCGAAACTCTTCGGCGGCGTCGTGCCCGCCGCCGTTTCGATCACCAGCGTGTCGCCGTCGCGGCTGACGGTCTGCGGGGCGGCGTAGTTCACCGCGCCATCCGTCACGGCAAACAGGTGCGGCTGGTTGGGAGTCACCGAGGCCGGCAACGGCACGGCGATGCGGAACTTGCCGTTCTTCACCTCGAACTCCGCGGGCGATCCGAGCGGTCGGGGCAGCGCCTTGCGCCAAGCATCGAATTTCGCGGCGGATGTCGCGTCGGGCGTTCCGTCGCCGGCCGTCAGCGTGGTCGATATGCTCGCACTCTCAGGTACGCAGATGCTCGGGGAGCAGACGAGGTAATCGAGCTTGGCCGAAACCGGCAGCTTCGTGCCCTTCGCCAGCCCCGCCGGTACGTCGAACGGCACCAGCAGCGCATAGGGCTTTTCGAACACGTGGTTCATCAGGCCTGCGATGACCAGCGTCGTCGGCACCGGATAGGCGGGATCGCCCGCCGTCGTCCCCTTGGGCAGCGTCCAGTCGATCTTCATCGGATAGCCGGTGTCGCCCGGCGTCCGCCAGTAACCGTGCCAGCCCGGCTGCGGCACCATATAGATGGCGAGCGTGGTGCGTTGGCCCGCCGCGGGCGCGCTGCTCTCCGGCACCAGCGAGGCCGTGATGTGCGGCCCCCCGCTGCCGGCCAATTCCGCAGCGGCCGGTGTCGCGAGGCCGAGCAGCATCGCCACTGTCATCAATACGAAACGCATCACAGCCATCGCCGCCCTTGATCCTTCATCTGCTTGCGGTTTCGATGCCGCGCGGAAAATCGTTACCGTTTCGGGGGCATATAGATGCGTTCAGCGATGATTGCAGCGGGCTTCGCGGCCCTTCTGGGGAGCAGTGCGACACAGGCCGTTCCGCCGCCGGGAAAACCGAAGCTGATCGTCGCCATCTCGGTCGATCAATTCTCGTCCGAACTCTACAGGCGCTACCTCGACAGCTATACGGGCGGCCTCAGGACACTGTCCTCCGGCACGGCCTTCCCCATCGGCTATCAGAGCCACGCCGCGACCGAGACCTGCCCTGGCCATTCGACCATCCTCACCGGCATGCACCCCGAGCATACGGGCATCGTCGCCAACAGCTGGTTCGACGTGAAGACCGGCTCCAACATCTATTGCGTGCAGGCGCCGGGCTCCTCCGATCTCAATGCGCGGGGGCCGCAGAACATGAAGGTCGGCACGCTCGGCGACTGGATCAAGGCCGTCGAGCCGGGCGCGCGCAGCTACGCCGTGTCGGGCAAGGACCGCGCGGCGATCACCATGGCCGGCAAGCATGCCGACGGCGTCTATTGGTGGTACGACGGTGTCGGCTTCACGACATCCTCGTTCGCCGGACCTGCCGGCCCGGCGGTGACGGCGCCGGCCGACGCCTTCAACAAGGCGCTGTTCTCCCACTGGAAGGCCTCGCCGCCGCCGCTTTACCCGGCCGCCTCGGCGACCTGCCAGGCGATGGAGAAGCCGGTCCGGTTCGGCCAGATCGATCTTTCCGGTCACGTGCCGCGCGCTCCGAGCAGAATCCGGAGTTCCTCAAGACGACCGACTTCCAGGACAACCTGCGCGCCTCGCCACAGTTCGACGCGACCGTCGTTGACTTCGCCGAGAAGCTGATCGCCGACCAGAAACTCGGCCACGGCCCGGCGACCGACGTCCTCGCCGTCAGCCTCTCCGCCAACGACTATATCGGCCACCGCTACGGCAATGGCGGGCCGGAGATGTGCGTGCAGCAGGCCGCGCTCGACCAGACGCTGGGCCGCTTCCTCGACGATTTGCAGAATCTCGACGTGCCGGTGGTCGTGGTTGTGACCGCCGATCACGGCGCGACCGACGCCGCCGAGCGCGAGCATGATGCCGATCCGGAAGCCAGCCGCCTCGACAGCGCGGCCTTCGTTTCGAAGCTCAACAAGGCGGTGATGGCCGCGACCGGCCTCACCTACGAACCGATCGTCGGCGACGATCCGCAGCAGCTATACATCAATGTCGGCCCGGATGAGGCGCTGCGCGCCAAGGTGCGCGAGGCTACCATGGCGTGGTTGAAGCAGCAGCCGCAGGTGCGCGCCGCCTTCACCCGCGCCGAGGTGGAGGCAGCCGACGTGCCCCCGCACACGCAAGCGCCGTCGCTCAGCATGGTTCAGCGCTTCCACGAGAGCTACGACGCCGATCGTTCGGGCGACATCGCGGTCGCTTATGCGCCTCGCACCAGCTTCGGCATCCCGCGCGGGCCGGGCGATGTGGTCGCCGGACACGGCTCGCCCTGGGATCACGACCGGCAGGTGCCGATCCTGTTCTGGTGGTCCGGCGCTCAGCGCGACACGCGCAACGATCCGGCCGAAACGGTGGACATCGCGCCGACGCTGGCGGCCTTCGCCGGCATACAGACGCCGCCGGTGGACGGCCGCTGCCTCGACGTGACCCGGGGCCTGTGCCCCGTGCCGAAGAACTGAGGCTAGTCCCCGATCCGATAGTCGAGGCCGGCCGAGCCGTTCGCCGGCACCGTGACCCGCCAGGTCTGGAGGCCGTCGATCCGCTCCAGCGGCGCGCTGGCGTTCCCGTAGTTGGTTTCCTGCGCGATGCCGATCGCCACCTCGACCGGCACGGGGAAGGGACTGGCGTTGGTCACCGTGATGTGGCGATCGGCACCGCGCGCGCTCTGCTCGGCGAGTATCTGGCGGCTGACGCCCGCCGTCAGCAGCGTCCTCTCACCCTTGGCGGTATCGCCGATCGTGCCGAGCCCGAGCAGCAGGCGCGCATCCTGACGCGGCGCGTAAAGCGCGGTCGTCCCCGCCGGAAGCGGAATGCCCAGCCCCTGCTTCTCCTCGTTGCGCATCCGCAGCACGATCGTGGCGGGAACGCCCTGCATCGCCATCCAGCTGAACAGCCGTATCCGGTAAAGTTTCTCGAACGCCACGCGGTGCTGGACGAGCAGCGCCACCTGCCTCTGCCCGTTAGGCGCGACATCGACCGTCTCGGGCACGCGGTAGAGCTTCAGATCGCCCAAATCCTCGGGCGGGGGCGGCGGCGGCGGGGGCGGTGCAGGCGCCATCAGCGCCATCGGTGCGAACCGGCGGGCGCCCGTCACCACGATGTCGTCTGCGGCTTCCTCGTCCCGATGATAGGGCTCGATCGTCGGCAGGTCCGACGTGGTGGTGCCGAGCGGGTAGCAGCGCAGCTGGAGCCGGCCCGCTTGCCCCGCTATCTCGCGGATATTCCGCCGCGAGACCCGGCCCGCCACGGCCTGCAGATCCGCCGAGGAATAAGCCTGCGCGTTACCGTCGGCGAGCGTCAGCCAGGCGAACAGATCGAGCGAGCGGCCATCGGGCGCGAGGTTGGCGACATAGCTCGCACTCCAGTCGAAGCCGCCGGCCAGGTAGGACAGGCTCACCGTCACGTCGGCCGCGTGCGGACTGCGGGTGAGCACGCTCAGCACCGGTTTGGCTGACAGCCCTGCCGGCACGCCATCGTAGCGCGGGCGTTCGGCGAGGCCGGCACAGCCCAGCGTCTCGATCCCGCTCTCGGTCTTCAGCACGACGCCGTTGGCGGGCCCGGCGACGATCGTCGCCTGCTCCTCACGGACCTTGCCGGTCTTGCGGTTGGTGCGGCGGATCGTCACCTCGCGGCCGAGCGTGCCGTCGATCAGCGCCGCCGGAGACAGCAGCTTCGCATCGCGGTTCTTCTCGATCGTGCCGCCGGGAAGCCCGGTGACGATCGCGCTCGCCGGGATGATGCCGTCCGAGACACCCTCGAACCGCAGCAAGGCATCGCCGGCCGGCAAATGGATCGTCCGCGTCTCGGTGATCAGCGCGAAGCCGCCGAGCCATTGCAGGTTCATCGCCTGCTGCCGTCCCCGCGTCGGATCGCGATAGACGGTGAGCGAAACATGATCCGGTGCCGGCGATTCCACCGTCGCGGCCGCCGGCATCGCGGCGGCGAGCAGCACCGCCAGGGCGAGCATCAGATGCGGGTTTCGTAGGTCGCGGTGACGATCGTCGTGCCGTTGGCGGGCGCCGGGACCTGCCAGACCTCGGTATCGGCGTCGTGATGCTCGCTCTTGAGGCTTTCGGCGGTGATACGGGTGTCGGTCCACCACCAGGGCACGCCGTCCTGCACCAGCTCGACGGTGACCGGCTTGTCCTTCGCGTTGGTGACGGTGTAGCGCATGGTCGTGCGCCAGCGGTCGGCAGAGAGCCGCGTCCGGTCGATTACGGTGGGCTGTACCTTTACGTCGAAGGCATCGCCGGTGCGGATCACGAGATCGGAGCCCTGCGGTGTGTGGTCGATATGGTTCTCCCCGATGAACTGGGGTTGGCCGCGCGCGTCGCGCATATAGACGCGCACCGTGCCGGCAGGCAGAGCATCGCCGAGGCCGCCCTTCGAGGCATTCGAGAATTTGAGCACGCTCGACGCGCTCTGCGGCTGATCCGCACTGTCGTTCCACTGCGCGTGATAGATATAGCCACTGGTCGCGGGCGCGCCCTTCACGTCGAGGAAGCTGACCTGTTTGGTCTGCTTGTCGGCGATCGTGGTGCGCTCGGGCAGCGGATAGAGATAGAAATCGCCGAGCTGCTCGCGCGCCGCCGTTTCCGTGCCAGCACGGCGCAGCGGCGCGACGACGGGGCGCGGGCGGTAGATGTTCGGGTTAGTATCGTCCCCGCTTTGCCCGACCTCGCCCGCAACCAACAGGGTCTTCGCATTGTAGAAGGAGGTACCGCTGATGTTGCGCAGCGTCACCCAGCCCTGCACGTCGATAGTACCGGCCTTCTCGTCGAACAGCGCGACATAATCGGCGCTCCAGCCAAGCCCACCGGAGAGGTAGGAAAGCGTCACCGGCCGCGCCCCGGCGCGGCTGCTGGCGAGGCTGACGGAAAGCGTTGGACGCGCGCGCAGGCTGTCCGGCACCTTGTCGAAAATGGCCCGGACGGGGAGGCCGTCGTCGCGCAGCACCTCGATCTTGTCGCCGACCTGCAGCACCACGCCGCCGTTGACCGCCAGCACCTTGGCGCGCTCGGTTGTCTCGGCGCCGGTGCCGGGGTTGGTGCGCACCAGCGTGATGGTCTCGCCCACCGCCTTCTGCATCAGGCTGGAGGGGCTGAGCAGATCGTAGTCGAAATTCTGCTCGATCACCGTCGCATCGGGCGCCGCGAGGCTCACCGTCTCGGGCCGGATCGCGGCGGAGACGTCGGCGAACGCCTGCCGCGTGCGCCCTGACGGCAGATCGAGCCGCCGCACGTCCTGCACCAGCGCCAGATCGTTCGAATAGATGGTGACGGAGAGATCGCCCTGCGCGGTGCCGCCACTACCGGGCGGATCCTGCGGCGTGGGCTGGGCGATCGCCATCGACGGAGCCAGAATCAGGCTGGCCATAACTGCTCTACGCATACGCCTCTCCCTGTCTTGGTCGGGATCATGGCGGATTTCCAAAGGCAGGCAAGATGTCTTGAAGACGAGTGTGGCTCATTCCCTTTTAACCTTGATTGCCATACAGTCGTGCGACCGATCGTTTCGGGGATGGAATGTGAAGCCGGACGCCGCGTTGCCGCTCACCCACAGCTGGCCACTCTTCGAAAGCGAGCAGCGCTTCGATCTGGGGATGACCTTCAACGGCGGCGATGTGCCTCCGATCATGGACCAGCTCCGCCCGATCGCCGATGTCGGGCGCTGGGAATGCGATCTGAGCGACAACCGCCTCGCCTGGTCGCCGGCGGTCTATGCGCTGTTCGGCCTCCCGATCGGCACCGCCCCTGTCCGCGAGGCGGTGCTGCCCTTCTACGAGGAAGGCTCGCGCGCGCTGATGGAACGGCTTCGCGCCTACGCAATCCGCCACCGTCGCGGCTTCACACTCGACGCCGAATTGCGGCCGGCCGACGGCGGGCGTCGCTGGATGCGGCTGGTCGCGGCCCCGGTGATCGAGGACGGGCGCGTCGTCCGGTTGCTCGGCCTCAAGCGGGATCTCGCGAGTCCGTTCACCTGATCGTTGCACCACCCAGCCTTTTCGTCTTGATTGCCGTGCGACCGGTTCGGGACAGGGGTTTGTGATGATCAAGGGATGGCTGCTTTTCGCGTCCGCGCTCACCGCTCCGGCAGCGATTGCCGCGCCGCTGGATGTACCGGCCGCGAAGGCACAGATCGATGCCAGTCTGGCGAAGACCTATCCGGACCTCGAAACGCTCTACAAGGATCTCCATAGCCATCCCGAACTGGCGTTTCAGGAGACCCGGACCTCGGCGCTCCTCGCCGCGCGGATGCGCAAGCTCGGCTTCACCGTCACCGAGCATGTCGGCAAGACCGGCATCGTCGCGATCTACAAGAACGGCCCCGGCCCGGTGGTGCTGGTCCGCACCGAACTCGATGCGCTCCCGGTCGAGGAGAAGACGGGCCTGCCCTATGCGAGCACGATGCAGACGACCGGCGCGGACGGCAAGACCACCTTCGTCGCGCATGCCTGCGGCCATGACAGCCACATGGCCTGGTGGATCGGCACCGCCGAGGCGCTGCTCGCGATGAAGGGCCAATGGCACGGCACCTTGATGTTCGTCGGCCAGCCCGCCGAGGAGATCGTCGCGGGCGCCAAGGCGATGCTCGCCGACGGGCTGTTCACGAAGTTTCCCAAACCGGATTACGGCTTCGCCGCGCATGTCGGGCCGACCGAGATCGGGCATGTCGACGTGAAGCAGGGCATCGTCACATCGGCGTCGGACACAATCTTGATCACCTTCAAGGGCGTTGGCGCGCACGGATCGATGCCGGACAAAAGCATCGATCCGATCGTCGAGGGAGCGCATTTCGTCGACGACGTCCAGACTGTGATCAGCCGCCAGAAGGACCCGCAGAAGTTCGGCGTGGTGACGGTCGGCTCGTTCAACGCCGGCACCGTCGCCAACATCATCCCGGACCATGCCGATCTGCAGCTGACGCTCCGCTCCTACGAACCGGACGTGCGCAAGGTGCTCAACGACGGCGTGGTGACCACGGCCAACGCCGTGGCCGAAATGGCACATGCCCCGGCACCCGACATCAGGCATCCGTTCGCTGCGAATCCGGTGCACAATGACAGCGCGCTGGCCGCCGACATGTCGGCCGTGCTCAAGCCCGCGCTCGGCGACGCGAACGTCGCGCTGGTGCCCGCGGAGAAGCCCGGCTGGACAGCGAGCGAGGATTATTCGGAATTCGTCGACGCCGGCATGCCGCACTCGGTCTATTTCAGCATCGGCGGCTACGCGCCCGAGACGATCGCGCGATACAAGGCGGAAGGAAAGCCGCTGCCGGTCAACCACTCGCCATATTTCGCGCCGGACCCCGAACCGACCATCCGCACCGGCGTGGAGATCCTGACGCTGGCCGTACTGAGCGTCACCCGCAGCAAATGACCGTGCGTACGATCAGAAATGATGCGTGCAGAGCGCGATCAGCAGGATGATGGGAATGGGAATCCCGATCACATAAAGGAGGATCGACCGCATTTCTTGCTCCCTGAAGGCTTTGATTCCCGCTCAACGCCTTCCGCAGCAAAAGTCTCCCGCTCAGCCGTAAGCGCGCGGTTTCTCGACATAGGCCATCAGTTCGCCGCCGAGGGTCAGCGGATCGAACGGCTTGATCACCACCCCGTCGACGCCGCGCTTGCGATAGGTCGCGATCTCGCGCTGGCCGACCTTCGCCGTCATCAGCACGAAGGGCATCCGCTTCAACCCCTCCCGCTGCAGGATGTCCAGGATCTGCAGGCCGTTCAGACCGGGCATCATCAGATCGCTCACGATCAGGTCGGGCCGCAGCGACCCGGCCTTGATCTGACGGATCGCCTCGTCGCCCTCCTCGATGTGGCGCGCCGCGATGCGCGGATCGAGCGCCAGCGCCAGCAGGGTGATCTGGGCGATGTCCCAATCATCCTCGATCAGCAGGATTTCGGTTTCGGGCATGATCCTATCCCACCTTCGCGGTGCGGCTGCCGACGCGCATGCCGGCATGCCGATCGATCCAGTCGCGGCGACCGCGATCGCCACCCAGCTGCGTGCGGTCGAACGGGCCAAGCTCGTCCCAGTTTCCCTCGGGTCGCAGCAGCAGCATGGGGTCCGCGCCGAAACGGATCGCATCGTTCGAGGGTTCCAGATCGAGCACGATCTCACGGTAGGGGATATCGGCGAAACTGAAATCCTTTCCGCCCATGTCGCGCCAGCCAAGGCTGCCCCACAGCGGCACGAGATCGGCACGCGAATGGGCATAGAGCTTCCGATAGCCCTTGCGCCGACAATGCTCGACGCCGGTGCGCACAAGCTGGCGGGTCAAGCGGTGGCGGCGATATTCCTTGCGCACCGCAACCCGCTCGATCTTGGCGAAATCGCCGAACCAGCGGATGCGCAGGCATCCCGCCGCATCGCCGTCGACCGTGGCGAGCAGATGGGTCGCGCAGAAATCGTTGCCGTCGAACTCTTCTTCGTAAAGCGGGAATTGCTCGGCCATGTAGACGGTGGAGCGCACCGCGAAGACGCGGGCGATATCCTCCATGCTGCGCGCGACCTGAACCTTGATCTCGGGCCGGCGCAGCTTCACCGCCGGCAGCGCCACCAGCAACCAGTCAGGGGCGGACGGATAGAGTTCGCTGGCATGCTGGAAACCGATCGCCGCCTGCATGCGCGAGGAGACCTGCGTCACGCCGCGCGAGAAGATCGGGATATCCTCGCCCGCCATCTCGTCCATGTGGCCGATCAGCCGCATGCACTGGCCGATCTGCCGGGGCGCCCACACCAGCCAGATATAGAGCGCCGCCGCCTGCTGACCGGGACGTGCCAGCCATGCCACCTCCGGCTGGCGCCCGGAGAGGCGGCCATCGACGATGGCGGCCGCCCCCGCATCGTTGAGCCGCATGAACGCGATCAGCTGCCGCGCGCCACCCTCACTCGGCTCGGTGATGCGGAACTGCGCAGGATCGACCGACCACACCGCATCGACGGCACGATCGTCGGCCAGCGTCATCGTCTCGCGCGCAATGGCGAGGATATCCGCAACCTCCTGCCGCGTCGCCGGGCGGATCGGACGGTTTTCGGCGTGATCGGCCCAGCGATAGAAGACAGGCTCGAACCTGTACCCCGCCGACATCTCCAATCCGGTCGCGCGCGCCACGTTGCTCATGATTCCGCTCTCGATCCGTGCTAAAAGTTAACGCGGAGCATAATCATGGCCGTGACGGCGCAGGATATGGAGATTGCTGAAAGCGGTGTTCAACCGCTGAACACCCGAAGCCCCGGCCGATTGCCGGACGGCATCCGGTGGGACGATCTGCGTGTCGCGCTGGTGCTCGAAGAGGCGAAGAGTTTCCGCCAGGCGGCAGAGAAGATCGGCGTCACCATCAATACCGTGCGCGCCCGGCTCGACCGGCTCGAGGCGGCGGTCGGGCTCCGCCTGTTCCGGCGCTCGCCCAAGGGCGTGACGGCGACCGCCGCCTGCATCGATCTGCTGTCTGCCGCGAAACAGATCAGCAAGGGGCTGGACTCGCTCGATATCGACGATACGCCGCCGCTCATCGTACCCGGAGAGATCCGGATCGGCGCGAGCGAGGCGCTCGGCGTGTTGTGGCTCGCACCCAGGCTCGGCGCACTGCAGGATCGGCTGCAATCGCGCGCCGTGCACCTCAACTGCTCCTACGATCTCGAACGCGATCGCAGCTTCGAGGTGGATATCGAGGTGGGGTTCCGCCGTTCGGAAAATCCGGACCGGATCTGCGCGCGGCTGGCGACGACCCATTTCATGCTGTTCGCCTCGCGCGCCTATCTGGCGAGGATGGGCACGCCTCGGACGCTCGGCGAACTTACCAGCCATCGACTCGTGGCGCAGATCGCTCCGGGCGTGAATTCGCAGATCCTCGATTTCCTGGTGGGCACCGGGCATGAGATGAAAGTCACGCCGCTCCGCATGAACTCCGGAATGGCGCTGCTCACCGCGATCGAGCGGGGCGAGGGCATCGCGCTGATGCCGACCTACGTGATGGCCCTGAGCCGGGGGCTGGTGCCGCTCGATCTGCCTGTCCAGCTGCGCTTCGACATCTTCCTCACCTACGCCGCCGATCTGCGCAACACGCGGCCGATCGTGGAGACGGTGCGCTGGCTGCGCGAAATCTTCCAGCCTGCGGACCAGCCCTGGTTTGCGGAGCCGTTCGTCCACCCGGATGCGATGACGGATGCCATCGCGCGGATGACCGAGGACGAATTGGATTCCGGCATCCGCTGACGCCGAAAAATTGCCGAGGGCGCCGCTGTGCGGTTATGCTGGTGGCATGCCCGACAGCCTGATCCTCGCCGCGCGTAATGCCCTGAACGCCGGCCAGCTCCGTGATGCGACGGACATCGCGAACAATGCTCTGGAGCGGCACGCACAGTCGATCGACGCGCTCGAAATCCTCGCGCTCGCGGCGATGCAAGCGGGCAATCTCGCAGATGGGAACGCCGCGTCCGCCAGATCCTCTCGATCGCGCCGGACGCGGGCTGGGCACGGATGGACCTCGCGCGCCTGCTGCTCGAAGCCGGGCGACCGGAGGAAGCCGAAGCAGAGACGAGGGGCGCGCTTGCACATGATCCCCGCAATACCGAAGCCCTGCCCTTTCTTCCCCGAGCGCCGAAAAGAAAAAGGGCAACCCTTCGACAAGCTCAGGGCGAACGGTGGATGAGTCAGCGTCTCGCCGGCATCAGCGACGGCGGGAGCCTTGGCTTCACCACCTCGCGCAGCACGAAACCAGATTCCATCCGCACCACGCCCGGCAGGTGCGACAATTCCGACCGATGGATCTCCGCGAAATGATCGAGCGAGCGCGCCAGCACCGTCACCAGATAGTCGTCGGTGCCGGACATCAGATCGCACCGTACCACCGAAGGGCTCTCGATCACCGCCCGTTCGAACGCTTCCAGCGCCTCCGCGCTCTGGCTGCCGAGCGCGATCTTGATGTGGACGATAGTGCCATGCCCCAGCCGCCTGAGGTCCAGCTTCGCCTCGTAGCCGGCGATGACGCCCGCCTCCTCCATCGCCGCCTGCCGCCGGGCGATGGCGGTGGGCGACCGGCCGACGGCCTCCGACAGCGCGTTCTGCGTTATACGTCCGTTGCGCGAGAGTTCGGCGAGAAGCTGCCAGTCGAGCGCGTCGAGGGAAGCTAGGGATTCCTGCATGGATGATCGCCTTCACGAAGAATATCGGCGCACATAGCAGCATCTGTCGCCGACTTCGCCGGGAAACAGCGTGCGTTTCGATATATCCTGTGCCCAACCCATTAGGAGACACCACCATGCTCGTCGGCGTTCCCAAGGAAATCAAGAATCACGAATATCGCGTTGGCCTGACCCCGGGCGCGATCCGCGAATATGTCGCCGCCGGCCACACGGCGATCGTCGAGACCAATGCCGGCGCCGGCATCGGTGCGTCCGACGACGTCTATCGCGCCGCCGGTGCGGACATCGTCGACACCGCCGAGGAAGTCTTCGCGCGCGCCGAAATGGTTGTGAAGGTGAAGGAGCCGCAGCCCTCCGAATGGGTGCAGCTGCGCGAGGGCCAGATCCTCTTCACCTACCTCCATCTCGCTCCCGATCCCGAGCAGGCCAAGGGCCTGATGGCGTCCGGCGTCACCGCCGTCGCCTACGAGACCGTTACCGACGCGACCGGCGGCCTGCCCCTGCTCGCGCCGATGAGCGAAGTCGCCGGGCGCCTCTCGATCGAAGCGGCGGGCACCGCTCTCAAGGCGGTCTCCGGCGGGCGCGGCCTGCTGCTCGGTGGCGTGCCGGGCGTGCAGGCGGCGCGAGTCGTGGTGCTGGGCGGCGGCGTGGTCGGCACGCATGCGGCGCGCATGGCGGCGGGCCTCGGCGCCGAAGTCACGATCATCGATCGCTCGATTCCGCGCCTGCGCCAGCTCGACGAGCTGTTCCACGGCCGGGTCCGCACCCGCGTGTCGACCATCCAGTCGATCGAGGACGAGATCGCCGAGGCCGATGTCGTGATCGGCGCGGTGCTGGTGCCGGGCGCCTCGGCCCCGAAGCTGGTGACCCGCCCGATGCTCGGCCTGATGAAGCCGCGCGCGGTGCTGGTCGACGTCGCGATCGACCAGGGCGGCTGCTTCGAGACGAGCCACGCGACCACGCATGCCGACCCGACCTACGAGGTGGACGGCATCATCCACTATTGCGTCGCCAACATGCCGGGCGCCGTGCCGCTGACCTCCAGCCACGCGCTCAACAACGCGACGCTGCCTTATGGCCTCGCGCTGGCGCAGGACGGCGTGAAGGCGTTCGACACCAATCCGGGCCTGAAGGAAGGCCTGAACGTGCAGGGCGGCCATATCGTCAACAAGGTGGTGGCCGATAGCCTTCACTTCGCCTGAGCGACACATTCTATCCCGTTCGCACTGAGCGAAGTCGAAGTGCGGGCTGCAAGCGATACCGCCTGTGGCCCGTCCTTCAACTTCGCTCAGGACGAACGGGGAATTTGATTGATCAGGGCAGATCCATCCAGTCGCTCTCCCCACCGATCGGATCGCCGGGCGGGACGTCGACATTGCGGGGACGATCCGCCAGCAGCCGCTCGCGCTCCTGCGGATCGAGCAGCTGGCGCGAGAGGCTCGACGCCCAGGCGGTATCCCCCGCATCGCCGTGACGCTTCGCCAGCGCCCCGGCGACATCGTGGACATGGGCATCGAGGATCGCCGCGACCTCCGGCGAGGTGCCGGGCTTGCGGGCGGTCTGCGCCATCGTGACGATGGTGCGGTACGCGATGCGGCGGCTCAGCGCGTCAGTGCGATCCGGGAGCGTCGCCTCCAGCAGCCTATCGAGCAGCTCGCTGACGCCCAGTGCGTTCGGATCGGCGGCGTGCTGCACCTCAAGCCGGGCGAGCCGCGTCGGGGCGAGCAGCGCGTTGAGCGGGATTTCCGCGCCGACATCGGCCGCGACCAGCGGATCGAACACCGGGCCGCCGGCGCTCTGGAACAGCTCGATCTCGAACTGGCGGTTGTCGCTCCCGTTGCGCGGCGAGGACAATAGCGGGAGCAGCCCGGCCGGCACGCGCAGTTGTTCCGGCGAGAGTGTCGCCAGCACCGCCGACAGCGCCGCGCGCTGGCGATCCGGCGACACCGGCGGCGATTGCTCACGCCCGTCGCCGTTGACCGAATAAGCGAAATCCACCCCGCCGATCGATTTGGCCGCCGCCACCACCTCGTAGCGATGCAGCAGGTAGATCGGCACGAAACGGCGCTGAAGATCTGCCACCGGCTCGCCGGACGATAAGGCGCCCAGACCAAAGTTGTCGATCGCCGCACGCCGCACTGTCATCAGGCGGTCGAGCTCGGCGATCGGGTCCGCGCCGTCATCCCACAGCCCGGCCCATGGTTGAGCGGTGTCCGGCTTGCGGGCATTGTCGTCCTGCACGTAGCGCATGCCCGCCGCGACATCGGCCGCCGCCTTGGCGCTCGCCTCGGCATCGGTCCCGGCGCCATAGAGCCAGTCGACCGTCGCCTTGTCCCACGTGCCGATGCCGCGCGCATAGGCATCGGTCAGGTCCGGCCTGCCGTCAACCAGCCCGATGCGCGGCCCCGGATAGTCCATCACCGAGGCGCGATCCTGCGTGCTCGCCGCGAAATTATGCGCGAAGCCGAGCGAATGGCCGACCTCGTGCGCGCCCAGTTGCCGGATGCGGGCCAGCGCCACCTGCACCGGATCATTCGGCCCGCCCTGCCCGGTCTTCGCCGCGCCGAGAAGACCCTGGAAGATCAGGATATCCTGCCGCACCCGCTCGGAACCCAGCACCACCATGCCCTTGACGATCTCGCCGGTGCGCGGATCGACGATCTCCTGCCCGTAGGACCAGCCGCGCGTCGCGCGATCGTCCCAGTTCACGATATTGTAGCGCACGTCCATCGGATCGGCGCCCTCGGGCAGCAACTCAGCCTTGAAGGCATCAATATAGCCGGCGGCGTCAAACGCCTGGCCCCACCAGTTGATGCCTTCCAGCAGCGCCGATCGGATCGGCTCGGGCGCGGCGCGATCGAGATAGAAGATGATCGGCTTCTTCACCCGCGAACGCGCGGCGCCGGGATCGGTCTTTTCCAGCCGGAAGCGGTTGGCGAGATCGTGCACCACGTCCTGCCCCAGCGGAGCCCGGTAATCGACCACCTGCGTCGAGAAGCCGCCGATGCGCGGATCGAAGGCACGGGGCGTGAAGCCCGGCCCCGGCAAGCGCACGAAGCTGTGGTGGACGGTGAAGCTCACCTGGCGCGGATCGGGCGCGACGTTGGTCACCTCATCGCCCGGCGTGTCGGACGCATAGGTCTGGATCGCGTCGATCTCGAGATTGTCGGGGAAGAGCTTGACCGAGGCGGGATCGGCTGCGCTCAATTTATCGTCGAGCTTGAAGCCCTTGCCGGCGCCCTGTGGCGCGTCGCCGGTGCCGGCAGTGTCGCCTTCCTGCCCCAGCGATTTCGCGATACCGAGACGGTCGGCGGTGAGGAAGCTGGATATGTCGATCACGACCGATCCGTCGGGCAGCGTCGCGGCCACGTCGCCGGTCCAGACGATCGATGTCGCGAAGTCGCTGCTCGGCACGGCGACGCCGCCCGGAGAGCGGAAACGGGGATTCTCGAACTGCGCGATCACCTTCTTGCCGATCCGGCGGAAGGCGAGGATCTGCGTGTCCCCCACGCGCCCTCGATCGAGGAAGGTCGGCGCCGAGCCGAGCCCGGTGCGCAGCGCCGTCGAATAGAGATAGCGCGCCGACACACCATCGGCGGCGGCGGGCGGCAAGGTCAACAGGATGCACCCGCCGTTGCGATTGACATGGACGGGCAGCAGCCCGTCCATTGCGACCGTCCCGGCAAAGGGCGACGGCGCGGCCGGTGCGACGGCATGGGCCACGGGCGCGAGGGCGAGAACGGCAACGGCGGAAAGAAGAGCAAGACGCATGACGCCCCCGGTTTATGGCCCCCTTCCGCCACGATGGGGAAAGGGGGCGGCCGGGGCAAGCGCCTATCGCGCGCTCAACTGAGCACGATCACCGCGCCGCTGGTGCCATAGCCTTCGACGATCGGCGCGATCGCGATGTGGACGGGCCTTTCCTCCGCGCCATTGACGAGCAACCGGCTGTCCACCGATCGCGCGCCCTTGCCGGAAAGCACGTCCTCCATCGCTTCGGACACCTTCGTCCGCGCGGAGAGCGCCAGCAGATCGGTGGCGCGCACGCCCACGAGGCGGCCGGCTGTGAATCCCGCCATCCTCGCGAAACCCGCATCCGCCGTCTTGATCGTGCCGCGCATGCTGATCTGCGCGGTGCCGATCGCGCCGTGCGCCTCGATCGCCTCGCGCAGCGCGACGGCAGTGCGCTCCGCATGGTCCGCCTCATCCTCCTCGCCCGCCGGCCGCAGCGTCAGTGCCACGCCGTCCGGCCAGGGGAACACATGAACACGCAGCTTGCCACCGCCGTGTGGCGCGATCAGCCGGCCGTCCTCGCCGGAACGCAGCGTGCGGCGGAGCTGGCCGCCGACCGGGCCGTCCGCCAGCACCGGCATCGCCTCCGCGAAGGACAGCCCCACAAGCGTGTCGCGCGCATGGCCGAGCATCATCGCGCCCAATGCGTTGGCGCCGCGGATCATCAGATCGCCATCGAGCGCGACGAAGCCCGAATCGATCCGCTCGGCCAACAGATCGTGTTCGATCAGCGCCCGCTCGTCGTCGGACACCGGCTCGATGCTCGCCATCTGCTGCCACGCCGTAGCGGAGACGAGCACGCATCGCGGCCGGCCATGATGCGTAACAATCAAAGGCCCCTGAGCAGTGCGATCCTGCCACATTCCGAAGTTTCGCGTGATTTCCGCGGCCGACACGAACCGCGGAGCCTGCCGTTCCAGCATGACGCCCGTCCTCCTCCCCCAAACGCTGACGACAGTTTGGTGAACGGACGTGAACGCCGCAATCGAAGGCGTCTCCGATTTGCGCGTAATCTGCGTGAAACTGCGCGGAAGCGGAGATACCCGGCTCTCACCGGCCCCGGTCCATGTTGGCGGCATGGTTCGACTGCCCCTCTTCTCTACCGCATGCACCGGTTGGCGCGATGCGCGCGGCACGGCGTTGGTCGAGATGGCGATCACGCTGCCCATGCTGCTGATGCTGCTGATGGGGATCGTCTCCTATGGCGACTGGATGCTGATCGCGCACGGCGTCCAGCAGGCGGCAAACGACGCGGCGCGCGCCTCGATCGCCGGACTCACCAGCGCCGAGCGGGCGAGCATCGCGCAGACCACGATGCAGACCACCCTGCGGCGGGCGGGCACGCTCGATCCGTCCCGCGCCACGCTCTCGGTGGATGACGACGGCACCACCCTCGTGGTGCGGCTGCGCTACGATGCGAACGCCGATCCGCTGCTCCACCTCACCTTCGTGCCGATGCCCAGCGCGCAGATTCAGCGCAACGCGGCGATCCGGCTCGACAGCCTCTGAGGCCCACCCATGGTCCGCTGGCTCAAACGATTCCGCCGCGATCGGCGCGGCGCCGTCACCATCATCGCAGCTGGGTCGCTGATCGCCTTGCTCGCCGCCACCGCGCTGGCGGTGGACATGGGCTCGGTCTATCTCAACGGCCGCCGCCTGCAGGGCGCCGCCGACGCGGCCGCGCTCGCGGCAGCAGGCTCGTCCGACGCCAACGGCGCGGCGCGGCTGGCGCTCTCCTCCAACGGCGTCGCCGATGCGCAGGTCTCCGCGCTGACGCGGGGCAGCTATACGCCCGATGCCGCGCTCACCCCCGTGCAACGCTATGTAGCGGGCGCGAACCCGGCCAATGCCGCGCAGGTGACGCTGGGGCAGGACGTGCCGCTGTTCTTCGCGCGCGCGATCACCGGGCATGCGACGACCCGGATCGCGGCCAAAGCCACCGCCGTGCGGATCGACTATGCGGCTTTCTCGATCGGTTCGCGCCTCGCATCGGTACAGGGCGGGCTACCCAATGCGCTGCTTTCCGCGCTGGCCGGCACCAGCCTCAACCTCTCGGTGATGGACTACAATGCGCTGGTCGGCGCCGATATCGACATTCTGCAGTTTTCGGACGCGCTGCGCACACAGCTCCGCCTGAGTGGTGCCACCTTCGGCCAGACCCTGAACACCAGTATCACGCTGCCGCAAGCGCTGACCGCGCTGGCAAGTGTCACTCCGGACGGCAATGCCGCCGCCGCGCTCCGCCGGATCGCGCTGCAGGTCTCGCCCGTCACCGTCCGCCTCTCCGACCTCATCGATCTCGGCCCCTATGCGGGCCAGGATCATGCCGATCCGGATACCGCCATCCGGGTGGACGGCTATTCCGTCCTGCGCGAGTTGCTTCAGCTTTCCAACGGCCAGCGGCAGGTGGCCGTGAATCTCGGCCTGTCATTGCCCGGCGTGACGAGCACCACGCTCACGCTGGCGATCGGCCAGCGGCCATCCCATTCGCCGTGGCTGGCGATCACGCAGGCCGGTGGCACCATCGTGCGGACCGCGCAGGCACGGCTCTATCTCGATTCGCGGGTGGGCGGCGTCGCGACGCTGGGCATCGCCTCGCTGCGCGTGCCGATCCTGATCGAGCTGGCCGAGGCGCAGGCGAAGCTCGACACGATCTCCTGTCGGGGCGGCCAATCCAACGCATCGGTGACGCTCGATGCGCTACCCTCGGTCGGTTCGATCGCGATCGCCGATATCGACACATCCACGCTTGGCGACTTCACGAAGACGCCAGTGGAGAATCGCGCGCTCCTCGCCCACGCGCTGCTGCTCGACGTCACCGCCAAGGCTCATGTCGATCTGGGCGGCGTGACGTGGCAGCAGGTCGCCTTCTCGGCCTCCGACATCAGCGCCGGCCGTGTTCGTACCATCTCAACCGGCGACATCCTGCAGGGCGTCGCCACCTCGCTCATGAAGAAGATGGATCTGCAGGTGAATGTGCTCGGCATCGGCGTGAACGCGTCCGCCGCCACGCAACTCGTCGGTGCGGTTCTCACTCCGCTTTCGCCCGCGCTGGACGGGCTTGTCGATCAGCTGACCGGGCTGCTCGGCGTCCATGTCGGCCAGGCGGATCTTCGCGTCGACGGCGTCCGCTGCGGCAAACCGACCCTGGTCGCCTAATAGCCCATCAGGCTGAGCACTTCCTGTCGGCTGCGCTCGTCGTCGCGGAACACGCCGAGCATCCGGCTTGTCACCATGCCGACGCCGGGCGTGCGCACGCCGCGTGCTGTCATGCAGGCGTGGCTCGCCTCGATCACCACGGCGACGCCGGCCGGCTGGAGCTTCTCCCAGATGCAGTCCGCCACCTCGGCGGTAAGGCGCTCCTGCACCTGCAGCCGCCGCGCGAAGCCCTGTAGCACGCGCGCCAGCTTGGAGATGCCGACCACCCGGTCCTTCGGCAGATAGGCGATCGACGCCTTGCCGATGATCGGCGCCATGTGATGCTCGCAATGCGACTGGAAGGGGATGTCCTTCAGCAGCACCACGTCGTCGTAACCGCCCACTTCCTCGAAGGTGCGGGCGAGGTGATGGCCGGGATCGTCCGCATAGCCCGCGCAATATTCCTTCCAGGCCCGTGCGACGCGCTTGGGTGTGTCGAGCAGGCCCTCGCGGGTGGGATCGTCGCCCGACCAGCGGATCAGCGTGCGGATCGCGTCCGCCACTTCGTCCGGCACCGGGATCTTGGCTTCGTCGGCGAACAGGTCGCCGTCCTCGGGATCGTGCGTCATGCTGCGCGATGTGGAGGCTCGGGCCGCCTGGCACAATAAAGAAAAGGGTGGCGACCCGGAAGGATCGCCACCCGGACACGCAACGCTACCGAAAACTCAGCCGTGCAGCTTTGCCGCGGTCTCGGCGACCAGCTTGCCCTGGAAGCGGGCGGCGTCGAGCTCTTCGGCGTGCGGCTGGCGCGAGCCGTCGGCCCCCGCAATCGTCGTCGCGCCGTAGGGCGCGCCGCCCTTCACCTCGTCGGTGCCCATCTGGCCCTGGAAGCTGTAGGGCAGGCCGACGATGACCAGCCCGAAATGCAGCAGGTTGGTGATGATCGAGAAGAGCGTCGTCTCCTGCCCGCCATGCTGGCTGCCGGTGGAGGTGAAGGCCGCGCCGACCTTGCCGTTGAGCTTGCCTGCTGCCCACAGGCCACCCGCCTGATCGAGGAACGCCGCCATCTGCGAGGACATGCGGCCGAAGCGCGTGCCCGTGCCGACGATGATCGCGTCGTAATCCGCCAACTCGGCGATGGTGGCGACCGGGGCCTTCTGGTCCAGTTTGAAGTGCGCGCCCCTGGCGATCTCCTCGGGCACCGTCTCGGGCACGCGGCGGATCGCCACCTCGGCGCCACCGGCGCGCGCGCCCTCGGCCATCGCCTCGGCCATCTGCTCGATGTGGCCGTAGGAGGAATAATAGAGGACCAGAACCTTCGCCATGATCGTGTCTCCCGAATTTGCTCGCCCGAAGGCGCTGAACACGGAGGCGATCTAGCGATCCCGGTCATGGGCTGGGACCCGGATAAAACAGGATCGAACGTTCGAGATTCTGGAAAAGTTGGTGGCCCCAGAGGGATTCGAACCCCCGACCTGCGGTTTAGGAAACCGTCGCTCTATCCTGCTGAGCTATGGAGCCACTCCGGCGCGGAGCGTTAGGCGAGCCGCTCCGAACGGTCAATTGTCGCGCGCCGGGTCCCGCACCGGGAAGGGCAAGGGCGCGACCGGAACGCCTTCCTCTATGAGCTTCTTCGCCTCGGTAGGCGTGGCCTGACCGTGGATCAGCCGCTCCTCGGAATCGCCGGCGTGGATCGCGCGCGCTTCCGACGCGAAGCGGTCGCCGACATCCTCGGATTTCGCCAGCATCCGGCGCTGCGCCATCATCATCGCCTGCATCACCTGCTTGGGATCGGGCGCGGCGTTGCTGCGGGTGCCGGAAATGCGCGGAGCCATCGGCGCCTTGTCCACTGCGCCGTCTCCGCAGATCGGGCAGGAGACGAGCTTGCGCGCACGCTGGTCGTCATAGTCGGCCTGGCTGCCGAACCACGCTTCGAACACGTGGCCGCCCGCGCAGGCGAGGTCGAAGACGATCATGCCCGCGCGACCTCGGGGATCGGACGGCGATGCTTCAGCGCGGGGATACGCGTGCGGATGTCGTGGAGCTTCGCCAGATCGATCTCCGCGAAGCCCACACCGGGCGTCTCGCCCATGTCGAGCAGCACCTCGCCCCACGGATCGATCACCAGCGAGTGGCCGTAGGTGGAGCGGCCGTCCTCGTGCGTGCCGGTTTGCGCCGCGGCAATGACGAAGCAGCCTGCCTCGATGGCGCGGGCGCGAAGCAGGACGTGCCAGTGCGCCTGCCCGGTCGGTAAGGTAAAGGCGGCGGGCGCGGCGAGAATTTCGGCCCCGGCATCGCTCAGCGCGCGGTAGAGATCGGGGAAACGCATGTCGTAGCAGATCGAGAGACCGAGGCGACCGGCTGGCGTCGCCGCCACCACCGCTCCCTCGCCCGGCGCATAAGCCGCCGATTCCCGCCAGCTCTCGCCGGTCGGCAGATCGACATCGAACAGATGGAGCTTGTCGTAGCGCGCCCGGACCGCGCCCGCATCGTCGATCAGGAAGCCGCGATTGACGTAACGGATCTCCTCCCCTCCCGGCCGCAGCGCAAGCGATCCGAGATGCACCCACAAGCCGAGCCGGGCAGCCGCCTCGCGCGCGGCTATAAGCACCCGGTCCTCGTCCTCGCCCACGATCGAGCCGGCCGCACGCTTGCGGTCGCGATCGAGCAGGCCGGTCATCTCGGGGGTGAACAGCATCGCCGCCCCGCCCGCCCTCGCCGCCTCCATGCCCGCTACGAGCGCGGCGCCGTTGGCGGCGGGATCGATCCCGCTGGTCATCTGAAGGATTGCGACGCGCATCGGCTCAGGCAGCCAGCAGCCTGTCCAGATCGCCCGAGGCGTTCAGCGCGGCGAGATCGTCCGATCCGCCGATGTGCCTGCCGTCGATGAAGATCGAGGGGACGGTCGTGTGATTCGGCGCCCGCTCCAGCATTTCCTTGCGGTCGGGGCCACCCATGGTGATGTCGATCTCCTTGAAGTCGATGCCCTTCTCGCCGAGCAGCGCCTTGGCGCGCGCGCAATAGGGGCAGAACATCTTGGTGTACATCTCGACCTTGGGCACGGGGAAGCTCCTTCGTTTCCACCGAACTGTGGATGCGTCACGCGATTGTCAACGTTGCGCCTCGTCCTCGCGGAGCACGCGCGCCCAGCAAAGAAGCCGAACCTCCGCTGCGCCCGCGCGCTTGAGCGCCCTGGCGCAGGCATCAGCGGTGGCACCGCTGGTATAGACGTCGTCGACCAGCAGGATGGTGCGGCCCCTCACCATCGCCTTGTCCGCGACCGCGAAGACGCCCGCCACCGCCTTGGCGCGGGCCTTGCGGCCGAGGCCGCGGAGCACCGGCGTCGCCTTGGTGCGCACCAGCAGGTCGGGGCTGCAGGCCAGGCCCGATCGCTCGGCCACGCCGCGCGCGATCAGCAGCGCCTGGTTGTAGCCGCGCGACCACAGTCGCCAGCGATGCAGCGGCACAGGCACCAGCAAGGAGCCCGGCGGCGCATCGCCCACCAGCCGCGCCATGTGATAGGCCATCGTGCGCGCGACGCCCGGCCGGCCGCCATATTTGAGACGCAGCGCCACCGTCCGCGCGACGTCGCCATAGGCAACGGCGGCGGCAGCGCGATCGAAGGCCGGCGGATGGGCGTGGCAGGCCCCGCACAGCGCTTCATCTCCGAGGTCATGTGGCAGCGGCACGGCGCAGCGCGCGCAGGCGGGTGGTCCGAGAAACTCCAGCGCCTGCCAGCAGTCGACGCAAAAGCGGTGATCGCCATCGACGATCAGCCCGCAGCCCGGGCAGCGCGGCGGCAGCACGAAATCGAGGCTCGCCCCCCAGGCGGACCGAAGCAGACGCGTCGCGGTGGCGGCCATGCACCCCTTGTCCGCCGCAGGCGCACGTTGCACAAGCCCGGCATGAATTCCCCGCTTCCCGAACCGTTCGATCGACGCCGCCGCCGCGCGCGCCGGGACCGGGCGCTTTCCCGCTTCGCCCATCACGGCTTTCTCACCCATCACATGGCGGACGAACTACTGGCTCGGCTCGAGGCGGTCGATCGACGCTTCGGGCGCGCCCTCGTCATTGGTGCGGGTGACGATCGACTGGCGGCGGCGCTGGAGGCCAAGGGCATGACGGTGATCGTCGCCGAAGCCGGCTTCGCCGCCGCCCGGGCCGCCGGTGGGGTGCAATGCGACGAGGATCGCCTGCCCTTTGCCGATGGGGCGTTCGATCTGGTGATGTCGACGGGCGTGCTCGACAGCGTCAACGACCTCCCCGGCGCGCTGGTGCTGGCGCGTCGCGTGCTCCAGCCCGACGGGTTGTTCATGGCCGGCTTTTTGGGCGCCGGCAGCCTGCCCAGGCTGCGCGCGGCAATGCTGCAAGCGGATTTCGCCGGCGGCGGCGGGGTCGCGGCGCGCATCCATCCGCAGATCGACGTGCGATCGGCCGGAGACCTGCTGGCGCGCGCCGGCTTCGCGCTGCCGGTTTCGGACGGCGAGGCTTTGGAGGCGCGTTACCGCGATCTCGGCGGGCTGCTGGCGGACCTTCGCTTCGGGGCGCAGGGGGGCGTGCTGGCGGGCACTCGCCCTCCGCTCAGTCGCATCCAGGCGGCAGCGGCACATGGCGCCTTCCTGGCGGAAGCCGACGAGGATGGCCGAGTCACCGAGACGTTCGAGATCGTCTATCTGATCGGATGGGCGCCCGACGAATCGCAGCCGAAGCCCGCGCGGCGCGGAAGCGCGGTCGCGTCGCTGGCGAGCGCGCTGAAGGCGAAAAGCTAGACCAGCGCTTCCAGCAGCCCGATCAGCGGTCGATCGGGCGCCGGCATGTCGAGGCGGTGCAGTTCCACCGGCCGCACCCATTTGAGCGCCGCCGCTTCCAGCGGTTGCGGCAGGCCCTTCCACTTGCGGCAGACGTGGAGCAGCAGGAGAAGGTGTCGCTCTCCCAGCGGCTCGCTGGCGAAGGCGGCGGGGGCGAGGCAGGCCGCCTCGACATCGATGCCCAGTTCCTCGCGCAATTCGCGGATCAGCGCGGCGGCCGGCGTTTCACCGGCTTCGATCTTACCGCCGGGAAACTCCCAAAGCCCCTTGAGCGCACCGCTCGATCGCTGCTGGACCAGCACACGCCCATCCGCGTCGATCAGCGCGACGGCTGAAACCAGCAGCAAAGGCGAAAAGGCATCCATCGGCTAAAGTCCCATTCGGTCAGGCCGCACCGGCCCGCTCCCCCACCCGGCCTCCCAAACAGCGTATCCTAAATGGGAGGCCGGGTGGGGGCGGGCCGGTGACGATAAGAATGCGCTCTTTTCGCGCATTCTCGAAAGGCCACTAAACCTTCGTTAAGCCAAAACGAATAGTCCCGAATCGGGAACGTGGAATTTGACAGGGGACGTGTGTGCGCAAGATTCGGGAGCTCGCGCGCGATCAGAAAGGCGGGACGCTCATCGAATATGGGCTGATCCTCGCCCTGATATTCGTCGTGATGATGGTGGCGGTCCACGCGCTGGCGATCCAGGTCGTCGGCACGATCAATCACGTCAAGAACGAGGTCGTCAACGCCAGTGCTGTTTAATGTCGCGTTTACGATAGATTCTTCGTTTTCCGCTTCTCCACTTAAACATTTAGCAACCCCGTTCCGCTTAAACCCAGTCTTGCCGAGCCCAAGGGGGCAAAGCCGGGTAGTGTTACGGACGAAGACGTAGGAGAATTTCATGCGCAAGTTTCTGAAGAACAACAAGGGCGCCACCGCGATCGAGTACGGCCTGATCGCCGCCCTCATCGCCGTTGCCGCGATTTCCGCGATGTCGGCCCTCGGCACGAAGCTGAAGAACACCTTCACCAACGTGTCGACCGCGATGAGCTCGACCGTCTCGTAAGAGACGATCTAACTCAGATCGAATGCGGCGGGCGGCGTATCCTCGGATACGCCGCCCGTTTCGCGTTTGGGGTATTCAATCCACCTCCGTTCGGCCTGAGCGAAGTCGAAGGCCATGCGAGGCCCAGCTGCACTTCGACTTCGCTTAGTGCGAACGGACCTTGGAAGGTGAAGCTCAGCCGATCGCGAGGAACTTGTCGCGGCGGCGGCGGCGGACTTCCTCCGCCGCCAGCGACGTCAGCGCGTCCAGCTCCTCGCCGAGCGCCTTGCCGAGCGCAGTGACCGCCGCCTGCGCGTCGCGATGCGCGCCACCCATCGGCTCCGGGACGATGCGATCGACGATGCCGAGCTTTTCCAGATCCTGCGCGGTGATTTTCATCGCGTCGGCCGCGTCGGCCGCCTTCTCGGCAGTGCGCCACAGGATCGAGGCGCAGCCTTCGGGCGAGATCACCGAATAAACGGCATGCTCGAACATCAGCACGCGATTCGCCGCCGCCAGCGCGATCGCGCCGCCCGATCCCCCCTCACCCACGATCGCCGACACCATCGGCACGCCAAGCGCGAGGCACGCCTCAGTGGAGCGCGCGATCGCCTCCGCTTGCCCGCGCTCCTCGGCCTGCACGCCGGGGAAGGCGCCTGAGGTGTCGACCAAAGTCACCACCGGGATGCCGAAGCGGTCGGCCAGCGCCATCAGGCGGATCGCCTTGCGATAGCCTTCGGGCTTGGCCATGCCGAAATTGTGCCTGAGGCGGGTCGCGGTGTCGTCGCCCTTCTCGTGGCCGATCACCATCACCTTGCGTCCGCCGATCCGGCCGAGCCCGCCGATGATCGCCTGGTCGTCGGCGAAGGCGCGATCGCCGGCCAGCGGCATGAAATCGTCGACGAAGCCGGCGATATAATCTTTGAGGTGCGGGCGCTGCGGATGGCGCGCGACCTGCGTCTTCTGCCACGGCGTGAGCTTCGCATAGGTGTCGCGCAGCATCTTGTCGGCCTTGGCCTCGAGCTTGCCGACCTCCGCCTCGATATCGAGCGAGCCCGAATCGGCGGTGTCGCGCAGCTCCGCCACGCGGGTTCGCAGCTCGGCGATGGGCTTTTCGAAATCGAGGAACATCATCGGCAAGGCGATTAAGGCTCCGGCTTGGCGAGGTCAACGGACGGCGAATCGGCGAGCGGGTGCCGCGCATTGACCAATTCGATCAGGCGACGGCTGTCGACATGAGTGTAGATCTGGGTCGTGCCGATGTCGGCATGGCCCAGCATCGTCTGCAACGCTCGCAGATCGGCGCCGCCTTCCAAGAGGTGGGTGGCGAAAGCGTGGCGCAGGACGTGGGGGCTGATCCGGTCCGCCGGGATGCCTGCCTCGGCACCCAATGCGCGGATCAGCTGATAGAGGCGGACGCGGCTGAGATGGCTCTTGCCGGATGGGAAGAGCCACGGCTGGCCGGTGGGCACCAGCGCGCGCCAGCGTTCCACCGCCTGCAGGGCGCGGTCCGAGATCGGCACCAACCGCTCGCGCCCGCCTTTGCCCTTGAGGATCAGGAACGGCTGGTTCGGCCGGATCGCGGCGCGCGGCAGCGAGACCAGCTCGGTCGCGCGCAGGCCGGAGCCGTAGAGCAATTCCACCAGCGCGGCGGCACGGATATCCTCGGGCCGGGCGGGATCGGCGCAGCGGCGATCCAGCACCTCGAAAATGCGATCGACATCGCCGTGGCTCAATACCTTGGGGAGCGAGCGGCGTACCTGCCCCCTCGGCAGCGCGGCGGAGGGATCGTCGGCGCGGTCGCCCTCATCGATCAGGAAGCGGTAGAAGCGCCGCAGAGCCGCCGATTTCCGCGCGATCGTGGCGCGGGCAAGCGTCGCCCATTCCTCGCCGAGCTTGGCCAGACCATCGGCATCGGCGATTGCAAGCTTGCCCTCCAGCAGTGCGGAGGAGGCCCGCAAATCCGTCCCATAGGCCAGCAGCGTATTACGCGAGGCCCCCGCCTCGGCCGCCAGCGCCTCAAGGAAGCGCTCGATGGCGCGCGCGTCCTCCCCCTGGGCGAACGCGGCGCCGGGCCGGCTCACGACCGCATCAGGGCTTCGGCGGCGATCATCCGGGCCTCGGGCTCCAGCCCCACCGATCGGAGGTCGGCAATGATGTGGTAGAGGAAGACCGGCTGCACCTGGCTCCAGTCGCTGGTCTGCATGCCGACCGCCGCGAGCACCGCCACCGTCGCCGGCTCGCGCCGCGCCGCCGCTTGGTCGATCGCCTGCGTCCAGACGTTGCGGACGCCCATCGGCACGTCGAGCTTCTGCGCCAGATCCTGCGCATCGCTGGCCTTCAGGCGCCCCAGCGCCGCGAGGCTGACGTAGAGGAACTGCGCGCGCAGCTTGGCAGATCCGCGCCCACCCTCGCCGAAATCGGCGATGCGATCGGCGTCGATATCGACCACCGGGCGCGGGCTGCCCACCGCCATCAGCGCCCAGGCCTCGTCATCCTTGCCGCCGCGCACGACATCGGCCCAGCGCGCCGCCTGGATATCGAGCCCCGCCGACAGCATCGAGGCGACCAGCGCCGCGGTATCGGAGGCATAATCGCTCGACGGCTTGATCCGCGCCGCCGCCCGCGCGGTCAGGATGCGCGAAGCATATTGGGCGCGCTCGTCCTCCGGATTCGCCCACAGTGCGCGGAGCGCAGTGATGCGATCCGATTCGCTCTCCCCCGCATAGGCCTTGCGCAGGCGCCCGGCGGGGCTGTCGTCCATCGCATAGGGGTCGCCGCTCTCCGCCGCCTGGCTGAGGAAATCGACGAGATCGGCCGACGAGACCACGCCGAGCGTCGCCGCCACCTGCTCGGCCTTGAGCCGGGTCGCGACCGGCAGCATCGGCGCCCGCGCGCGCCAGCCCTGCATGGCGAGGCCGCCCTGATCGAGCAGGTAATCGGGGATGGTCAGTCCCAGCGCGCTGCCAAGGCCGAAGCGCCAGCTGGTCAGCTCGTTGACACTGGTCCACTGGATATCGGGGGCGCGCTTGGCGCTGGTGCCGGCTCCGACGACGCGCTCGGCCAGCGCGAGATCGATGCCGTCCGCAGCGCCCGGCAGCGAGCGGGCGCGATCGACCAAAGCCGAGGCGGTGCCGCCGTCATTCTGCAGCCCCGCGCACATCGCGCGCGCCAGCGGCCAGGTCGGCGTCGGCTTCGCGCCGTCGGCGGCGTCAGCCACCGGGCAGAGCGCGCCGGGATCGGCCGCCGCCAGCGCCGATTCCATCACCGCGTCATAATAACGCGGCGTCCCCTTGTCGGGATCGACCTTCTGGACGAGCAGGTGCGCCGAATCCGCCTCGCCCATGCGGGTGAGCAGCAGCGCGCGCTCGGCCACCCAGTCGGACGGATTCACGCCGCCCGGCGTGTCGATATCGGTGGTCAGCACGCGGCGCAGCAGCATCGACAGCCAGCGCGAGGCGATCGGCGCGTCGAGCCTCGCCAGCAGCGTCTTGAGATAACCGCCCGAGGTGGCGCCGAAGCCATCCTGCGCGATGCCGGTGACCGACGTGCTCAGGATGCCGATATGCTCGGTGGAACGACGGGCGAATTCCGGAATGTCCTGCTTCTGCAACGCCTCGGCGGCGGCTTCGGCGGCGTTGGCGGTATTGTCCGCTTCGTCCTGCGCGTTGGCGGCGGCATCGGCCTCGTCCTGCGTCGGCGGAGCGAGCGACAGGGTCGGCAGCTCCTGCACCTGATCGCTGTCGACGGGCGGCGCCGACGGCTGCGTCGGCTCGGCCGGCTGCGACCTGGGCGCGGGCGAACCGAAACCGGGCGGCAGAATCGATTGCGGAGACTGGCCGATCGCGACGGGAATGCCGATCGCCAGCACCAAAGTGCCGGCGGCGATCCCGGCGATCAGCTTAGTGCGCGGACGCATCGGCGCCGTTCAGCGTCACCACCTTCTCGACATGGTGCGGCGTCACATTGTGGTTGCCCCGCGACAGCCAGACGAGGCCGGCGACGATCAGGACGACGATGACGATCAGGGTGATGCTGCCGCGCGACATGGGGCTTTCTGCCTCGAGTAGAAAAAGATGACACAGACGAAGGAAGCGGGCTTTTGCCCCAACCGGTGCCCCTGTGTATAGCCCCGGCGCCATGCCGCAAAGCCCGCCTCCGCAACGACCTGCCCCGGTGCTGCCCCGTCCGCACCGGCCGATCGTGCTCGTCGGGCTGATGGGTGTCGGCAAATCGACCATCGGGCGCAGGCTGGCGGGGCGGCTGCACCTGCCTTTCGTCGATGCCGATCGCGAGATCGAGCAGGCAGCGGGCCTCTCCATCCCCGACATCTTCGCGCGTTTCGGCGAGGACGGCTTCCGCGACGGCGAGCGCCGCGTGATCGCCCGCCTGATCGACGGCCGGCCAAAGGTGATCGCGACGGGCGGCGGCGCCTTCATGAACGACGAGACACGCGCGCTCATTCTGGCGCGCGCGACCGCCGTGTGGCTGGATGCCGATATCGAGGTGCTGGTCGATCGCGTCGGCCGCCGCGACGACCGGCCGCTGCTCCACGGACGCGATGCGCGCGAGGTGCTGGTCGAGCTCTCGGCCAGGCGCAACCCGGTCTATGCGCTCGCCCCCATCCATGTCCGCTCCGAGCCGCTGCCGCACGATGCGACGGTGGACGCGATCTTGAAGGCGCTCGCCGCATGACTGTCGTTGCGGTTTCCCTGGGCGATCGCAGCTACGAGGTGGCGATCGAGGCCGGTGCACTGGCGCAGGCCGGCGAGCGACTGAAAGGATATGCGCGGGGCAGTCGCTTCGTCGTTGTCACGGACGAGAATGTCGCCGGGACACAGCTGCCGAAGCTGGCGGCCTCGCTTGAGGCGGCGGGGATGACGATCGAGCCGATCGTCCTGCCCGCCGGCGAATCGACTAAGAGCTGGGATCAGCTTTCAGCATTGTGCGATCGGCTGCTCAGACTCGGCATCGAGCGATCGGACAGCGTGATCGCGCTCGGCGGCGGGGTGATCGGCGATCTCGTCGGTTTCGCCTGCTCGATCCTCAAGCGCGGCTGCGGCTTCGTGCAGGTGCCGACGACGTTGCTGGCGCAGGTCGATTCCTCGGTCGGCGGCAAGACGGCGATCAACACGGCCGCCGGCAAGAACCTGATCGGCGCCTTCCACCAGCCGAGCCATGTGCTGATCGACCCCGACACGCTCGACACGCTGCCCCGCCGCGAAGTGGGCGCCGGCTATGCCGAGGTGGTGAAATACGGGCTGATCGACGATCCGGATTTCTTCGATTGGTGCGAGGCGAACGGCGAAAAACTGCTGGCCGGCGATCCGCAAGCGCGCACCCGCGCCATCGCCACCAGCATCGCCGCCAAGGCCCGCATCGTCGCCGCCGACGAGCGCGAGACGACGGGCGTGCGCGCGCTGCTCAACCTCGGCCACACCTTCGGCCACGCGCTGGAGGCGGAGACCGGCTTCGGTTCGCGGCTGCTCCATGGCGAGGGCGTGGCGTGCGGGATGGCGCTGGCGTTCCGCTATTCGGCGCGACTGAGGCTGTGCCCGGCGGGCGATGCCGAGCGCGTTTCAGCGCATCTGAAGGCGGCGGGCCTGCCCGTCACATTGGCGGAGGCCGGCGCCGATGCATCCGGCGAAACGCTGGTCTCGCACATGCTCCACGACAAGAAGATGGCGGGCGGCAAGCTGCCCTTCCTGCTCGCACGCGGGATCGGCAAGACTTTCCTCGCGAAGGACGTCGATCTGGCCGACGTGGCGCGATTTCTGGACGAAGAACGCAGTCTCTAAAATCCGTTCGGGCTGAGCCTGTCGAAGCCCTGCCCTTTCTTCATCCGCCACGGAAAGAAGAAGGGCAGCCCTTCGACAAGCTCAGGGCGAACGGACTTTTAGACCTTCGTGCGTGATGCCCCGATCGCGACGCTGAGCCAGCCCGTGATCATCCCCGCCGCGCCCAGTGGAGGCAACGCGCCCAGCCAGTGCGGCCCGCCCAGAGCCAGCGCATAGATCGGAAGCGCGAACAGCAGGCTGCCGACCACGAAGCACCAGCTCGCGAACCCGCCGAGCGGTCGCTGCAGAACCGCCACCGCCGCCACCGCATGGACCAGCTGGTAATGCGATCCGGTGCCGAACAGCTCGGCCGGATGCCCGGTCACGCCATGCACGCCGTATGCGCCCGCAACGATCGACAGCGCACCGGATAGCCCGGCCAGAACAGCCTGTCCCTTCATATATTCCCCCTCATGCTTCCGCCTGCTCGTCGAGCGCGTCGGGCGCCCGCCCCGGACGATACAACAGTGCCGAAGCCGTGGATGCCCGCAGCTCGCCCGCCTCATGCTGGGCGCGCAACCGCCGCAGGTCGCGTTCGCGATAATCCGCCTCGATCCGATCGATCTCGTCCCCCTCGACCCCCACGGTTTCGAGCGCCATCCGCCCCATCTTCACGGCGCTCTCCATTACTTCGCGCACGGCCTGCGGGGCGATACCGATCTTCTTGAGCGCCAGCACGTCGCGCCGATCGAAAACGCGCACCAGCAGGCGCGCGTGCGGAAAAGCCTCCTGCACCGCCTCCAGCACGTCGGTCGAGGGTTGCTGCTCGCCGTCGATGCAGAAGCAGATGAGCTCGGCCTCGTCCGCCCCCGCCTGCCGCAGCAGATCGAGCCGGGTGCCGTCGCCATAATAGACCTTGATCTCCATCCGGTCGCCGATGTCGATGATCTCGGTGTCGAGGTCGACGATGGTGAGCGACATGCCGTGCGCGAACAGCATCTGCGTCACGGTCTGGCCGAAGCGGCCGTAGCCGACGACGATCGCCTGCCCCTGCTCGGCCTCCTCCGGCCCGGCGATGCCGCGCAGCTTGGCGCCCGCCTCGTCGCCGCCGAAGCGCCGGGCAAGCGACATCAGGAACGGCGTGGTCGCCATCGACAGCGTCACCACGGCGGAGAACAGGCTCGCCGCCTGCGGCGCGATCAGGTAGGCGGCCTGCGCCTGGCCGAAGAGGACGAAGCCGAACTCGCCGCCCTGGCTGAGCAGCAGGCCGAGCGCGAAGGCGGATCGGGTCTCCATCTTCGCGATCTTGGCGATGCCGAACAGGACGAGCGTCTTCACCACGATCAGCGCGACGGCGATGCCCAGCACGAACAAAGGGCGCGTCGCGATCGCAGACAGGTCCAGCAGCATGCCGATGGTCAGGAAGAACAAGCCGAGCAGGATCGAGCGGAACGGCTCCACATCCGCCTCGATCTCGTGCCGGTAGGGCGAATCCGCCAGCATCACGCCCGCCACGAAGGCGCCGAGCGCGGTGGAGAGATGCAGCCACTCCATCAGCGCCGAGGCCGCCAGCACGGTGAACAGCCCGGCCGCCACGAACATCTCGCGCTCACCGAGATTACCGATCAGGCGGAGCGCGGGCGTCAGCACGTAGCGCCCCGCCAGCACCAGCGCGATGATCGCGCCCACCGTGTAGAGGCCGAGCAGCCAGCCCGGCGGCGCATTGTGATCGATCGGCGCACGGCTGAGCGCGGTGATGATCGTGATCAGCGGGATGATCGACAGATCCTGGAACAGCAGGATCGAGAAGGCGCGCTCGCCGAACTGGGTGTGGAGGCGCCCCTGCGAGCGCAGCAGCGGCAGTACCTGCGCGGTGGAGGAGAGCGCCAGCGGCAGGCCCAGCGCCAGCGCCGCCTTGGGGCTGAACCCCGCGAAGCCCCAGATCACGCCGGTGATGGCGAGGCCCGCCACCACCACCTGCGCGGTGCCGAAGCCGAAAATCTCGCGACGCAGGTCCCACAGCCGGCGCGGATTGAGCTCCAGCCCGACGAGGAACAGCAGCAGGGTGATGCCGATCTCGGCGATACCGAGCTTGCCCTGCGCGTCGCCGACGATGTCCAGCACCTGCGGGCCGACCAGCACGCCCGCGACCAGATAACCCAGCACCGCGCCGAGGCCGAAGCGGCGGAACAGCAGCACGGAGGGCAAGGCCGCGCCGAGCATGATCACGCCGTCGCGCAGCAGGTTGTCGGTGGGCGTCATGCCGCCTGCACCCGGCGGGCGTGGGATGCGGCCTCGGCCACCGCCTCGAAGGCGAGGCGGATCGAGGGGTGGCGCGCGGGATAGTCGCGCGCAGGCCCGAAGATTTCGAGGCCGGGCCAGTTCCCCGGATCATCGCGTGTTCCAGCGAGAAATGCGGTGATGGCATCGCGCGCCTCGGCCAACTCCTCGGCCGAGCGACCGATCGCATGCGCCCCCATCAGCGATGCCGACGCCTGCCCGAGCGCACAGGCTCTGATCTCCTGGCCCAGCGCGGCGATGCGTCCCTTCCCGTCCAGCACGACATCGACCGTCACCCGGCTGCCGCAGACCGGCGACCGCTTCTCGGAAGAGCCCTGCGCGTGGGCCAGGCGTGCGTGATGCGGAATGGAAGCGGCGAGCCGCAGGATGGTGGAATTATACAGCGCGGCCGACATGGCCCGAGAGATAGGCGACCGTTTCGGCCGCGTCACCCCTGCCCTTAGTTGGTCGGCCCTTCGACATTCTCCACACCGGCAGGCTCGCCGCGCCGTTTCGCGACCAGATCGTCGATCGCGTGGCGGCTGGCCTGCAGCAGCGAGATCGAGCGCGCCTCGCGCACCCAGTCAGGGCGCGGCGTCGTGCCGCCATAGCCGATGTCGTAGATCAGATTGCCAAACATGAAGAGCAGGGTCACCCCGATCAGACCCTTCAGCGCACCGAAACCCAAACCGAGCGTGCGGTCGATCGGCCCCAGCACCGAATCGCGCGTCCGCCGCCCGATCCGCTCCGCCACCATCCGCCCGCCGAAGAAGACGATCGCGAACACCAGCACGAAGGCCAGCAGCGACGCGCCGGACTTGGTGTGCAGCCACGTCCCCACGATCAGCGCGGCGGGCGTGTAGAAGAGCTTGAGCGCGATCACCACCGCCACCCAGGCGAACAGCGACAGCACCTCGGTCACGAAGCCGCGCAGCGCGCCGAGGATGGCGCCGCCGCCGACGAAGATCAGCACGAGGATGTCGAGGAGGGTCAGCGAATGCATGGTGGCGCGGAGGTAGGAGGTGCGGCGGCGAGGGTCAACGGAGCGGGTGGCGGCCCTTGCATTCCCGATGCTACCCCTCCGTTCGCCCTGAGGAGGGACTGAGCGAAGTCGAAGGCCCGTCTCGAAGGGTGTTGCGTGGCGCATGTGCTTCGAGACGCCGCTCCGACAAGCTCAGCGACTCCTCAGCACGAACGGAAGTTGTGAAGGGAGGTATTCCCGTGACCGAGCCGACCACCGACGAACCCGCCACCCCCACTTCGCCCCGCAACCGGCTCGACCTGATCCTCGCGCTCTGCGCGATCTTCATCTCGGCGGTGTCGCTGGTGGTCGCGATCCAGCAGAGCCGCACCGAGCGCAGCCTCGTCGCCGCGGACACCTGGCCCTATCTCCAGCGCATCCTCAACAACGAATATGACGGGCATCGCACGATCGCGATCGGCGTCTCCAACGACGGCGTCGGCCCGGCCAAGATCAAGAGCGTCGCGATGTTCTTCGACGGCAGGCCGGTCGCCTCCGGCATCGACCTGCTGCGCCAGTGCTGCGGGCTGGACACGGGCAAGCCGATCCCGCCGCAACTGCCCGGCGGCTTCGAAAGCTCGATCGTCGACGAGACGGTGCTGCGCGCCGGGCAGGACAATCCGATGCTCAAGTTCCACGAGGCGGAGGGAAGCTCGGCGGTGGTGGACAGGCTGCGCGCCTCGCTGCTCAAGATCAGCTTCAAGGCCTGCTATTGCTCGACGCTCGACCAATGCTGGACGAGCGACCTGCGCACGACGGCGATCACGCCGGTGGCGGAATGCAAGCCGCCCGAGCATCCGTTCGACCCGAACGGGCGGTGATCCTTCATCCTCCCTACGCGAAGCGTTGGGGAGGGGGACCGCTCGCGAAGCGAGTGGTGGAGGGGCAATGCGAAGCGTTCGAGGCATCCACAGTCGCTTGCGCGACGGCCCTCCACCATCCTTCGGATGGTCCCCCTCCCCATCTGCGATGGGGAGGATGAAGGGCAGACACACTTCGCCCGTAAAATCAGGACAGAGGGAGATTCACGGCCGGCGCGTCCTGCGCCAATGGCACCCGGTGCTGGACGGCTCGGGGTAAGCGAGTGCGGTTGGTAACCAAAACAGCCGCGTCCAGACTTTTGATTGGGGACCTGAAGCCCCTGCCCACGGTTGGCATGGCAGGGTGTCACGACGGTCCACGGTTACGTTCTCAGCGAAGCTTCGGCTTGATACCGGATGACTCCGCGCCGGCCGCCCGGAGACACGATGCGAGCATCGCGGACCCGGTTCCCATCCTTCGCCCCCGTGCGCTTCGGGTTTGAAGGATGCCGCGACTTATAACCTAAATGGTTCTCGATGTCAAGACCGGATCGAGCGCGCTATCGCCCTTGCGTCGATCGATGCTAGGCGGCGCCGAAAGGTGCGTATCGATGATCGCCATAGGCTGCCTGCTGCTCGTCATCCTGCCCATCGCCGGCTTCATGCTCGGCCTGTTCGTGTCGGGGATATCGATAGCGATCGGGCTGGCGGTGGCCGGCTTCGTCATCGCCGCCGCCGTCTGCTGCGTCACCGGCTACGCGCTCGCCAAAGCGGGGCGGCGGGCGTAGCGGCACGGCGCACGTCCGCAAATGGTGGAAAGCTGCCGTTCGCTAGTTTCGCGCGTCGATAGGACTTGGCTGCCATATGCCATGATGCGAGGCAGCTATCGAACCATCTCTATTTAGCGCATCAATCGTATAATCGTTTCGGCCAACAACATTCAGGCGATACGAGAAATCGCAATCTTTACCACCCCAGTCGATTCCGGGTCCCGGGGCGTTGCTCGAAATATAGTGGGCATCGTTATAATCGCCGCAAGATATTCGCATTCCAAGTTCTTTGAAACTGCGAGCATATCGGCCATGCTTGTAGTGGAATCGTCCCATATACATATCGATTGCGGCAAAATTTAATTGCACTGGCCCTGCATGGATGTGTGTGGCGGAAGCGCTCTGGCAAAACCAAGCGGCGACGACCAAGGCCGCGAGGGTTGCTGGTTGATGCTTTGGCGGTTGCTGCATAGCTAAAATCCCCTCGCTATGGCGAGGATAAGCGATCTGCCGAACGACGGCTACTGGGGCGATAGCCGCCCTCCAATAACCCTCATCCCCGCCCCAGCAGATGATCCACCAGCCGCCCCAGCGTCGGGAAGCGGCTCGGCGTGATGCTGCCCGCCTCGATGCTCCCCGCGCTCGGCACCAGCGCGCGTTCGAAGCCGAGCTTGGCGCTTTCCTTGAGCCGGATCGCGGCGTGGGCGACGGGGCGCAACTCGCCCGACAGCGAAACCTCGCCGAACGTCACCGCGTCGGCTGGCACCGGCCGCTCGGCCAGCGCCGAGACCAGCGCCGCCGCCACCGCGAGGTCGGCCGCCGGATCGGTGATGCGATAGCCGCCCGCGACGTTCAGATAGACCTCGGCGGTGGAGAAGCTGAGGCCGCAGCGCGCCTCCAGCACCGCGAGGATCATCGCGAGGCGCCCCGAATCCCAGCCGACCACCGCGCGGCGTGGCGTCGCGCCGCTCGCCAGCCGCACGGTCAGCGCCTGGATCTCGACCAGCAGCGGCCGCGTCCCCTCCAGCGCCGGGAACACCACCGCGCCGGCCACGCCCTCGTCGCGTTGCGTCAGGAACAAAGCCGAGGGGTTCGGCACCTCGCCCAGCCCGGCCTCGGCCATGGCGAAGACGCCGATCTCGTCGGTGCCGCCGAAGCGGTTCTTGATCGCGCGCAGGATGCGATATTGGTGGCTGCGCTCACCCTCGAAGCTCAGCACCGTGTCGACCATATGCTCGAGCACGCGCGGGCCGGCGATCGATCCGTCCTTGGTGACGTGGCCGACGAGGATCACCGCGCACCCCGTCTCCTTGGCGTAGCGGATCAGTTCCTGCGCGGAGGCGCGGACCTGGCTGACCGTGCCGGGGGCGCCCTCGATCATGTCGCTATGCATGGTCTGGATCGAATCGATCACCAGCAAGGCGGGCGGCCTGCCGCCGTCCAGCGTGGCGAGGATGTCGCGCACCGAGGTGGCCGAGGCGAGCTTCACCGGCGCATTGCCGAGGCCGAGCCGGCGTGCGCGCAGCCGCACCTGATCGGCCGCCTCCTCGCCCGAGATATAGGCGACGGGCAGGCCGCGCGTCGCGAGCTTCGCCGCCGCCTGGATCAGCAGCGTAGACTTGCCGATGCCGGGATCGCCGCCGATGAGGGTCGCCGATCCGGGAACGAGGCCGCAGCCGAGCGTGCGGTCGAACTCGGCGATGCCGGTCTGGGTGCGAGGCGGAAGGGCCACGTCGGCATCGAGCGCGACCAGCTCGATCTGGCGGCCGCCGCGACGCAGGTCATGCTTGGCGGCGAAGGCGGTGTTGGCGACGGGCGCTTCCTCCACCAGCGTGTTCCACTCGGCGCAATCGGTGCATTGCCCCTGCCAGCGGGGCGAGACCCCGCCACAGGCCTGGCAGACGAAGCGCTTGGTGGCTTTGGGCATAGGGTGTCCGGGCAGTTGAACGAAGCGGGAACATAGATGATCGAGTTGGGATCTGCCAGATCAAAACCTCTGTTCGTGCTGAGGAGCCGCTGAGCTTGTCGAAGCGGCGTCTCGAAGCACGTTGCGCGCTAAGCCCTTCGAGACAGGCCTTCGAGTTCGCTTCGCTCCGCTCAGTCCTTCCTCAGGGCAAACGGATGCTGAGTTCCTGCGATTACCCCTCGCTCACCGTGGCCTTCAGGCCGAAGCTGGCGGCGAGGTTCTTATGCCGCCGCTCCACCGCCTCGCCGTAGAGGGCGCCGTCGCCCTCGGCCAGGCGCAGCGCCACCGCGCCGTCGGCGATCCCGATGCCGCTCGACTTGAGCGGCGCCGCCACACCACCCGACAACCGCTGTCCCAGCCGCATCGCGAGACCCCAGCGGAGCGCCCGCACTCGGTCCTCCGGCGCGCAGAGCTTCGCGACGATCTCCGGCTCCCCGTCCGCGCCGAAGCTGGTGTAGAGCGCCTGCGCCATCATCGCGCGCCCTCGCGCGTCGATGCCGACCCAGTTGCCGTGCAGCGCCGTCTCCAGCCCGCGCTCGCCCCGGAACTCCGGATGCGCGCGCCAGCCCACGTCTGCAAGCAGGCAGCAGGCGTGGCGCAGGCGAGCCTCGTAGGCGCCCTCCTTCTTGAAGAGCGGCGCCATCCATTTGTCGAGCAGGTCGCCATGTTCGGGGAAGCGGCCGAGGCGGCGGCCCTCCTCGCGGGTGGCGTGGATCAGCGGATCGACGTCGCGGATGTCGGCAGGCAGGTTGCGGTGCAGGACACCCTCACGCAGGCCATAGGCGGAGGTGATCAGGCTCGCCGAGCCGAGCTCGCGCACCACGATCGCCAATAACGCGGCAGCGTCCGGCAGCGCATTGGCCCGCGATGTGGAGAGCGAATGCACCTCCTTCAACCGCGCCCTGTCGAGATGGGCGAGCGCGCGCACGACGCGCTGCGCGGTCTCCACCGGCATGGCGTAGCCGTGGACGATCGGCAGCGGATAATCGGTCATGTGCATGACCAGCCGGGCGAGCGCGCGCCACGATCCACCGACGAGGTAGAAAGGCAGGCCCGCGCCCTTGCCGTGCCAGCCCGCCTCGACGAGCATATGCTCGACCCGCTGGCGCAGCGCGCGCGGCCCTTTCTTGCGGATCTCGGCCACGCGCAGCACGCCCAATGGGAAGGAGGCGCGATCGTGGACCTTGCCGTCCTTCACCCGCGCCAGCTCGAGCGATCCGCCGCCGAGATCGCCGACGATGCCATCGGCCTCCGGGAAGGCGGCGAGCACGCCCTCGCCCGCCATCTCGGCCTCTTCTTCACCCGAGAGCACCGAGACGTCGAGCCCGATCCCGGCCGCGCGGGCGAGAAAATCGGTGCCGTTGGTGGCATCGCGCACAGCGGCGGTCGCGACGACGTGGAGGGTCGCCACGCCGATCTTTTCGGCGACGAGGCGGAAGCGCTCCAGCGCCACGAAGGCGCGCTCCACCGCCTGCGGATCGAGCGTGCCGGTGGCGGCGAGGCCCTTGCCCAGCCCCGCCATCACCTTCTCGTTGAACAGGATCGAGGGGATGCGCTGCGGCCCGTCATAGACGACGAGGCGAATCGAGTTGGACCCGATGTCGATGATGCCGACGCGCCCGTCGGCCCGATCCACGGTCTTGGAATCGGCTTCCTTGGGCAGGGCCGGGCGGAAGAGGAAACCGGGCTTCATGTCGGCGGAGAGTTAGCGGGATTTGCGCGGGCCGCAAAGGGGACGTGTTCGGTTGGGCGCTTCGGACCTTCGGGTGGGCCTTCACCGATCCTTCACGGTCTCCATCGCCACGAAGGTGGAGGTGCTCGCCACGTGCGGCAGGTTCGAGATCTTCTCGCCGAGCGCGATTCGGTAGCGGCGGATGTCGGCGGTGCGGACCTTGAGCAGATAATCGAAGCTGCTCGCCATCATGTGGCATTCCTCCACCTCGGGAATGCGGCGGACGGCGGCGTTGAACTCCTCCAGCGCCTTTTCGCGCGTGTCGGACAGCTTGATCTCGGTGAAGGCGACATGATCGAGGCCGAGCTTGGCCGGATCGGTGACGGCGCGGAAGCCGGTGATCACGCCCGTCTCGACCAGTCGCTTCAGCCGCACCTGGCAGGGCGTCTTGGAGAGGCCGACCTGCCGGGCGAGATCGGTCACGGTGATCCGCCCGTCATGCGCCAGCACGGCGAGGATCTTGCGATCGAACGAATCCAGTTCGACCGCCGAAGCGCCATTTTCCATATATGAAGCCCGATCCTAAGCCGAAATGAAGTACGATCGCCTGCGATCTAGCAGAAGATAGGTCAGATCGACATCGCCACCTCTGCTATATTCCGCGCATGACCGAACAGCCCCCCTTCGCCGCCTTCGCGCCCGCCATCCGCCGACCCTCGCCGCTGCGCGCTGCGATCACCGCCGCCTATCGCCGTGACGAGGCGGAATGTCTCGCCCCGCTGCTCGATGCGGCGACGCTCGACGCGGCGACCAAGGCCGCCGTCGCCGAAACCGCCCGCCAGCTCGTCACGACGCTGCGCGCCAACCACAAGGGCAGCGGCGTCGAGGGGCTGGTGCAGGAATACTCGCTCTCCAGCGAGGAGGGCGTGGCGCTCATGTGCCTCGCCGAGGCGCTGCTCCGCATCCCCGACGCCGCCACCCGCGACGACCTGATCCGCGACAAGATCGCGGAGGGCGACTGGGGCTCTCATCTCGGCGGCGGCAAGTCGCTGTTCGTCAACGCCGCGACCTGGGGCCTCGTCGTTACCGGCAAGCTGGTCGGCAGCGTCGACGATCGCGGGCTCGGCGCGGCGCTGGCGCGGCTGGTGGCGCGCGCGGGCGAGCCGGTGATCCGGCGCGGCGTCGATCTGGCGATGCGGATGATGGGCGAGCAGTTCGTCACTGGCGAGACGATCGCCGAGGCGCTGAAGCGCGCCCGCGAGCTGGAGGCCGAGGGCTTTCGCTACAGCTACGACATGCTGGGCGAGGCCGCGACGACGATGGCCGATGCCGAGCGTTATTATGTCGATTACGAGCGCGCCATCCACGCGATCGGCAAGGCCGCGAAGGGGCGCGGCGTGTACGAAGGCCCCGGAATCTCGATCAAGCTCTCGGCGCTCCATCCGCGCTATGTCCGCGCGCAGGCGGATCGCGTGATGGGCGAGTTGCTGCCCCGGGTCCGCAAGCTGGCGCTGCTGGCGAAGGGCTACGACATCGGCCTCAACATCGATGCCGAGGAGGCGGATCGGCTGGAGCTGTCGCTCGACCTGCTGGAAAGCCTCGCGCTCGATACCGAGCTCGCCGAATGGAACGGCCTCGGCTTCGTCGTGCAGGGCTATGGCAAGCGCTGCCCGGCGGTGATCGACTGGATCGTCGATCTCGCCCGGCGATCGAAGCGGCGGATGATGGTGCGGCTGGTCAAGGGCGCCTATTGGGACGCCGAGATCAAGCGCGCGCAGGTCGACGGGCTGGCGGATTTCCCGGTCTATACCCGCAAGGTCCACACCGACGTCGCCTATATCGCCTGCGCGCGGAAGCTGCTGGCGGCACCCGACGCGGTGTTCCCGCAATTCGCCACCCACAACGCCCAGACGCTGGCAACGATCTACCGCCTCGCCGGGCCGGATTTCGCGGTCGGCCAGTATGAGTTCCAGTGCCTCCACGGCATGGGCGAGCCGCTCTACGAGCAGGTGGTCGGCGCCGGGAAGCTCGACCGGCCGTGCCGGATCTACGCGCCGGTCGGCACGCACGAAACGTTGCTGGCCTATCTGGTGCGCCGCCTGCTGGAGAACGGCGCCAATTCCTCCTTCGTCAACCGCATCGCCGATCCGGCGGTGGCGATCGACGACCTGGTGGCCGATCCGGTCGATCAGGTGCGCGCCATGCCGCATCCCGGCGCGCGGCACGATCTGATCGCCTTGCCGTCGGGCCTCTATCCCGATCGCCGCAATTCGGACGGGATCGACCTCAGCGACGAGACGACGCTGGCGGCGCTCACCGCGAAGCTGCGCGAGAGCGCGACTATCTACTGGACGTCAGGCGCCGAAGGCACCGAGCGGCCGGTGCTCAATCCGGCCGATCATCGCGATGTCGTCGGGCGCGTGTTCGAGGCTTCGGCCGATCAGGCGAGCGCGGCCGTCGCGACCGCCGCGCGCTCCTCGTGGGGCGAGACTCCGGTTGCCGAGCGCGCCGCGATGCTCGATCGCGCCGCCGACGCCCTGCAGGCGCGCATGCCGATCCTGCTCGGGCTGATCGTGCGCGAGGCTGGCAAGTCGCTGCCCAACGCCATCTCCGAGGTACGCGAGGCGATCGATTTCCTGCGGTACTATGCCGCGCAGGCGCGCGAGACGTTCGGGATCAGCCAGGAGCCGCTCGGCCCGATCGTCTGCATCAGCCCGTGGAATTTCCCGCTCGCCATCTTCACCGGCCAGATCGCGGCCGCGCTGGTCGCGGGCAATCCGGTGCTCGCCAAGCCCGCCCAGGAGACGCCGCTGATCGCCGCCGAATCGGTGCGCCTGCTGCACGAGGCCGGCATCCCCGCCGATGCCCTCCAGCTGCTGCCCGGCGATGGCGCGATCGGCGCGGCGCTGGTGGGCGCGCCGGAGACGGCGGGTGTGATGTTCACCGGCTCCACCGAGGTGGCGCGCCTGATCCAGCGCCAGCTTGCGACGCGGCTCTCCCCCGCCGGCAGGCCGATCCCGCTGATCGCCGAGACCGGCGGGCAGAATGCCATGATCGTCGATTCCTCCGCGCTCGCCGAGCAGGTGGTCGCCGACGTCATCGCCTCGGCCTTCGACAGCGCGGGCCAGCGCTGCTCGGCGCTGCGCATCCTGTGCCTGCAGGAGGATGTCGCCGATCGCACGCTGACCATGCTCAAGGGCGCGCTCAAGGAGCTGCGGATCGGCCGCACCGACGCGCTCAAGGTCGATATCGGCCCGGTCATCACCGCCGAGGCCAAGGAGGGGATCGAGAAGCACATCGCCGCGATGCGCAAGGCCGGCGCGCATATCGAGCAGCAGGCGCTCCCCGGCGAGGCGATCAACGGCACCTTCGTCGCGCCGACGATCATCGAGATCCGCGACATATCCGAGCTGAAGCGCGAGGTGTTCGGCCCCGTGCTCCACGTCATCCGCTACAGGCGGGAGCGGCTGGGTGCGCTGATCGATGCCATCAATGCAACTGGTTACGGGCTAACCTTCGGACTCCATACTAGGCTTGATGCGACGATCGCGCATGTCACGTCGCGGGTGAAGGCGGGCAATCTCTACGTCAACCGCAACGTGATCGGCGCGATCGTCGGCGTGCAGCCGTTCGGCGGGCGCGGGCTTTCGGGCACCGGCCCGAAGGCGGGCGGGCCGCTCTATCTCGGGCGGCTGGTCGGCCAGGCGCCGGTGTTCGCGGCGCGCGCCGGGCATCTCGATTCGCCGATCCACGACTTCGCCGACTGGCTGGAAGCCGAGGGCGGGACGGAGAGCGCTGCGGTGGCGCGCCGCTATGGCGAGGCCTCGGCGCTCGGCGTCGATCTCACGCTGCCGGGGCCGGTCGGCGAGCGCAATCTCTACGCGCTGCACCCGCGCGGGCGCATCCTGATGCAACCCGCCACCCGCGCCGGCCTGTTCGAGCAGATGGCGGCGGTGCTCGCCACCGGCAATCGCGGTGCGGTGGAAGGAATGGCGCTGCCGGCCGGTCTCCCGGCGAACGTGGCGGCGGCGTTCCCGGCCCACTCCGCGGAGCCCTATGCGGCGGCACTGGTGGAAGGCGACGGCGAGGCGGTGCTCCGTACGGTGGCCGTGGCCGCGGCGCTGGACGGGCCGATCGTCTCGGTCCACGCCGCGCAGCCCGAACAACCGCTAGCCTACCAGCTCGACTGGCTGCTGGAGGAGGTCTCGACCTCGATCAACACGACGGCGGCGGGCGGCAATGCCAGCCTGATGATGATCGGGTGAGGTGGAAGCCCCCTTCCTGGAAGGGAAGGGAACGCGACCTTAAGCCCCGCCCCGCCGCAGCTTCAGCCGCGGCACGCCCTCGCTCTTCTTGAGCGCCGCCCCGCGGCCCGACAGCGACGGATTCGTCATAAAATAGCGGTGCAGGTTAAACGGTTTGCCGCCCGCATTGACGACACGATCATAGCTTCCATCGGGCTTCAGCACCCAGCTCTGCTCGGTGTCGATCAGGTTGGCGACCATCACCTGCCCCAGCACCTGCTCGTGCACCGTGGGGTTCTCGATCGGCAGCATGTACTCGACGCGACGATCGAGGTTGCGCGGCATCCAGTCGGCGGACGAGATGAATACCTTGGCTTCGGGGCTCGGCATCGCCTTGCCGTCGCCGAAGCAGAAGATGCGGCTATGCTCGAGGAAGCGGCCCACCACCGATTTCACCCGGATGTTCTCCGACAGCCCCGGCACGCCAGGCCGCAGGCAGCAGATGCCGCGCACGATCAGGTCCACCTGCACGCCCGCCGCGCTGGCGCGATACAGCTTCTCGATGATAGAGGGATCGACCAGCGAGTTCATCTTCGCCCAGATCGTCCCCGGCCGCCCGGCGCGGACATGGTCGATCTCGGCGTCGATTAGGTCGGACAGCTTCTCGCGCAGGCCGTGGGGCGAGATGGTGATCCGCTCCAGATCGTGCGGCTCGACATAGCCGGTGATGTAGTTGAACACCTGCCCCGCATCGCGCCCGATCTTAGGATCGGCCGTGAAGAAGCTGATATCCGTATAGATTTTTGCCGTCACCGGATGATAATTGCCGGTGCCGAAATGGCAGTAGGTGCGGAACGATCCGTTCTCGCGGCGCACCACCATGCTGATCTTGGCGTGGGTCTTCCAGTTGGTGAAGCCATAGACCACCTGCACGCCGGCGCGCTCCAGCTGGCTGGCCCACATGATGTTCTGCTCTTCGTCGAAGCGCGCCTTGAGCTCGACGACGGCGGTCACGGACTTGCCCGCCTCGGCTGCGTCGATCAGCGCGCGGATGATCGCGGACTGCTTGCCGGCGCGATACAGCGTCTGCTTGATCGCCACCACGTCCGGATCCTGCGCCGCCTGCTTGAGGAAGGCGATGACCACCTCGAACGATTCGTAGGGGTGGTGGACGACGATGTCCTTGTCTCTGATCGCGGCGAAGCAATCGCCGTCATGTTCCCGGATTCGCTCGGGAAAACGCGGCGTGTAGGGCGGCCATTTGAGGTCTGGCCGGTTCTCCTCGGTCAGCGCATCGAGATCGGCGATGCCGAGGAAGCCCGATGCCTCGGAGACGATCGCGCCCTGCCCCACCGCGTCGCAGACATGGGTTTCGAGATCCTGGGGCATACCCGCCTCCATGCGCAGGCGGATCACCCGGCCACGCCGCCGCCGCTTGATCGCGGTGTGGAAGAAGCGGACGAGATCCTCCGCCTCCTCCTCGATCTCGATGTCGCTGTCGCGGATGATGCGGAAGGCGCCGTCGCCGAGCAGTTCGTAGCCGGGGAAGAGGATGGCGGTGAAGCGGCGGATGATGTTCTCGATCGATACGTAGCGCGCCGCCTCGCCGGGCAGGCGCACGAAGCGCGGCAGCGTCGGCGGAATCATCAGCAGCTCGCGGATCGGCTCGCCGTCCGAGATGCGCTTGAGGTCGAAGATCAGGCTGAAGCCCTTGTTCGGGATGAACGGGAAGGGATGCGCAGGATCGAGCGCCTGCGGGGTGAGCACCTGCAGCACCTGGTCGCGGAAATATTCCTCCAGCCAGCGCGAGGATTCGGCGTCGACATCCTTGTTGCTGAGCACGCGGAAATCCTGCGCGGCCAGTTCGCGGCGCAGCTCGCGCCAGACGACCTGCTGGCGATGCATGAGCTTCTCGGCGCTTTCTCCCAGCGCGTCGAGCTGCTGCGTCGGCGTCAGGCCATCGGCGGAAAGCTGCTCCACCAGATTGATCTGCTGCCCGCGCAGGCCCGCCACCCGCACCATGAAGAATTCGTCGAGGTTCGCGCCGGAGATGGACAGGAAGCGCAGCCGCTCCAGCAGCGGATGCGCCGGATTGCAGGCCTCGTCCAGCACGCGCTCGTTGAAAGCCAGCCAGGAAAGCTCGCGGTTGAAATAGCGCTCGCGCGGGGCGACGGGCTCGACCGCGACCGCTTCGTCGTGCTGGCTTTGGACATCCGCAACAGCCTGTTCGATCGTTTCGGTCGTGGCCGGCGTGATGACCGGCGATTCTTCGTGGGTTTCGATCCGTTCGCTCATCCGTGACGGAATAGCGCGGTTTTCATGAATCGTCGATGACGCCGCCTTGTATTAGCGTCTCCCGCGCCAGCGGGATGGTGAGCCGATGGTGGCGCGTGAGCGAGGCCCGATCGAGCGCGTCCACCGCCGCGATGATGCCCACGTAGCTCCGCTCGATCCGCGCGCTTAGCCACGCGATCAGCGTCGGCGGCGCTGGCAGGCCGCGGTGCGCGAGGCCGCGTTCCAGCAATGCCGCCAGCAGTTCGTCGTCGGGCGGCAGGATCGCGACGCGTGGCGTGGCGGTGAGGCGCGAGGCGAGATCGGGCAGCGCGACCGCCCATTCCGGCGGCGCGGCGTCCGCCACGATCAGCAGTGGACGCCTTGACGTCATCGCCGAGTTCCAGGCGTGGAAGACCGTCTCCTCCTCCTGCTTCCACGCATCGTCGATCAGCCTGCCGCCGGTCTTCTGCGCGAACAGGCGGCCGAGCAGGCTGCGACCGGACTTGCGGGGGCCGGTCAGGATGGTGATCGGCACCGGCCAGAGCGCCCAATGCTCCAGATGCTTCGCCACGGCGGCGTTGGCGGCGGACAGGATGAACTGGTCGTCGCGCTCGTCCTCCGGCCAGTCCAGCGGGAGGGCGATCTGGCTCACGGCTTGGGCTGGGCCGATGGAGGCGCGGCGGGCGTCGCCGCCGGTGGGGAGGCCTGGCCGCCCCGCTTCATGGTGAGCGTCGCCCCGTCGCCTTCCAGTCGCCAGCCGCGCGCCTGCAGGCCGACCTTCAGCGCCGCGAGATCGCCATTGTAGCTGAGCGACAGCAAGGATGTTCCGCCGAGCGCGAGGCTCTGCACGCTGGCCGACTGCACGCCGGGAACGCTCTTCAGCGCCGACTGCGCCGCATCGAGCGCCGCCACGTCGGCGGTGTCGAGCTGGATCGTCGCATTGTTCTGGTCGATGCCGCTGATCACCGAGGCGAGCGGATCGTCGGCCGTCGTCGGCAGCAGGTCGTCGGTCGGCGTGTCCGGCTCCTCGATCGTGAGCGAGGGATCCGGCTTCAGGCTGCCCGCATTCAGCGCCTGGATATAGAGATCATCGACCTGCTTCACGCCCTGATCGAGCATCTTGTCGAGGCCCGCGCTGTTCGGCGCCACCAAGGAGAAGGTGCCGAGAACCTCCCCGTCCGGCCCGTGCCGCGCCACGAAGCGCGCCGCGATCGGCCCGCCGGGGAAGCGGCGCTGAAGATACACTTCCGGCGTCACGATGTCCGACGCGCCATATTGATCGAGCAGCGAGCGCCACCACAGGCGGCCGGGGCGCCGACTCTGGCCGATGTTGAGCAGCAGCGGGTCCGGCCCGTTGCCGTAGGGGCGGACATAATCGATCGGGCTCTGGCCCGTGCGGTAGCGCGCCCAGGCCTTCTGCCAGCTCGTCCGCTGCTCGAACGTCACCGGGCCGGCGCCGTCATATTCGACCGGGATCACCAGCATCGGCGCCGAATGCGGCGTGCCGCTCGTCGATCCGATCATCTCGCCGGTGCGCGCGCGGTCGAACAGGATACCGAGCGTCGCGATATAGCGGTGCGGGCCGACCTGCTCCTGCTCCACCTCGATCCCCGCGACGATCGAATCGAGCGTCGAATCGGGGACGCCGGGCGCCGCATCGGGGCCGAGGCCATGCATCCGGCCCCACAGCACCTTCCAGCCCTTGCGCTGGGCGAGCCGCCACGCGGCGGTGCGCGCCTCGTCCGCGCTCTTGCCGGCGACGTCAACCTGCACGCCCGTCACCTCGTAGTTGGACGAGCTGTCGATCGGCGCGACGCCGCGATCGCCCGGCGCCAGCTGCGCGATGGCGTACCAGCCGCCCGCGCCCGCCAGCACCACGCCCAGCGCGATCAGCGGAGCGCGCCAGCGGGGCTTGGCGATGACGAATTGGGTAGGGTCGACAGGCTTCACGATCGCCCTTCTGGCGGGTTGGGCATGGAAATCCAAGTAGGATGTCGCTACGGGCCGCGCATGAGCGACGACAAGAGCTATACCTACGCGCAGGCGGGCGTCTCCATCGCGGCCGGAAACGCCCTCGTGAAGGCGATCGGCCCGTTGGCCAGATCGACCCGCCGGCCGGGCGCGGATGCCGAGCTGGGCGGCTTCGGCGGCTTTTTCGATCCCAAGGCGGCGGGATACAAGGATCCGTTGCTGGTGGCGGCGAACGACGGCGTCGGCACCAAGCTCAAGCTCGCGATCGATAGCGGGCGGCATGACGGCGTCGGCATCGATCTCGTCGCGATGTGCGCCAACGATCTGGTCGTGCAGGGCGCCGAGCCGCTCTTCTTCCTCGACTATTTCGCCACCGGCAAGCTGGAGGGCGGCGTCGCCGAGCGCGTCGTCGCCTCGATTGCGGAGGGCTGCATCCAGGCCGGCTGCGCGCTGATCGGCGGCGAGACCGCCGAGATGCCCGGCATGTACGCCGACGGCGACTATGATCTCGCCGGTTTCTGCGTCGGCGCGGTGGAGCGCGGCGAGCAGCTGACCGGCGACAAGGTGGCCGACGGCGACGTCATCCTCGGCCTCGCTTCCACCGGCGTGCATTCGAACGGCTATTCGCTCGTGCGCAGGCTCGCCGCCGACAAGGGCTGGAAGCTCGACCGCCCCGCTCCGTTCGACATCGAAACCCTGCTGATCGACGCGCTGCTCGCGCCGACGCGCATCTACGTGAAGAGCCTGCTGCCGATCGTGCGGACCGGCCACATCCACGCCATGGCGCACATCACCGGCGGCGGCCTGCTGGAGAACATCCCGCGCGTGCTGTCGGAGGGTTTGCATGCCTTCATCGATGCCGACACCTGGCCGCAGGCGCCGATCATGGGCTTCCTGCAGGCGCAGGGCCGGATCGAGCCGGAGGAAATGGCGCGCACCTTCAACTGCGGCATCGGCATGGCGGTAGTGGTGAACCCGGTGGACGTGGACTACGTCACCACCGAGCTTGAGCGCGCGGGCGAGACGGTCCACCGCATCGGGCGGATCGAGAAGGGTGAGAAAGGCTGCACCGTCTCCGGCAGCGACGAGACCTGGGCCAAGCGCGAGGCATGGTCCGCGACCCATAATGCCTAACCTCGCTAGACATGCGTAACTCTTCCCCGTTCGCACTGAGCCTGTCGAAGTGCGTGACACGAAGCGCCGCGCTCGCTGCACGTCCTTCGACTTCGCTCAGGACGAACGGGATATGAGTGGCGGGGTGAAGACGAGGGTCGCCGTCCTGCTCTCCGGGCGCGGCTCCAATCTCGAGGCGCTGATCGAGGCTGGGCAGGATGCCTACGAGATCGTCCTCGTCGCCTCCAACGTCGAGGACGCGCCGGGCCTCGCCATCGCCCACGCCGCCGGTATCGCCACTTTCGCGCACGCCCACCAGGGCCTCAAGCGCGCCGAATTCGATGCGCTGATCGACGCGCAACTGCGTGCCCAAGATGTCGAGGCTGTCGCTCTCGCCGGCTACATGCGCATCCTCTCCGAAGGCTTCGTGGAGGGCTGGGCCGGGCGGATGCTCAACATCCATCCCTCGCTGCTGCCGCTCTACAAGGGCCTCGACACCCACGCCCGCGCGATCGAGGCGGGCGACCATTTCGCCGGCTGCTCGGTCCACATCGTCACGACGGGCCTCGACGACGGACCGGTGATCGCGCAGGCGCGCGTGCCGATCATGCCGTGGGACACCCCGGACACCCTTGCGGCGCGCGTGCTGATCGAGGAACATCGCCTCTATCCGCGCGCTCTCGCGGAGTATGTGAGGATGCTGTGACTCCGCTCGATCAACTCCGCGCGATCTGCATGGAACAACCCCGCGCGACCGAGAAGATCTCGCACGGCATGCCCGTCTTCTTCATCGAGAAGGGCAAGACCTTCGCCTGGTACAGCGAAAACCACCACGGCAACGGCATCACCGCCGTGCTGGTGAAGACCTCCGGCCCCGACGAGCAGGATGCGCTGGTCGAGATGGATCCAGAGCTGTTCTACAAGCCCGCCTATCTCGCGCCATCGGGCTGGATCGGCATCCGCGTCGACACCGGCGACACCGACTGGAGCCAGATCGAGGCTCGGATCGAGCAGAGCTGGGCCTATGCCGCCACACCCCGCCTGAGAGAGCAATTCGGCCGATGAGTGAGATTCCCGAGACGCCCATGGAGCGCGCCCGCCGCAAATCCCGCCTGCGCTGGATCACGCTGGGCGAGGCGGTGGCGGTGGCGGCGGTACTCATCTCCGGTCTCGGCCTCTGGATGAACTATCAGGATCGCCGCGACGCCCGCGCCGACAAGCAGGCCGAAGTCGCCAAGAGTGCGACGCACGCGCCGTTCCATCTGAAGGCGGAGGCGAACAGCTCAGGCTCCTCGCTGACGCTGGCGCCGATCAGTGCGGACGACGTGATCCAGGGCCAGACGATCCGCTTCCCGCCTTCGTTCGGCCTCTCGCCGGTGACGACGACCAGCGACGCGCGGATCGACGCGGACTGGTTCGCCAGCGCGCTCAAGGCGGACCGCAAGAAGCGCGAGCTGCCCGACGAGACGGCCGGCGACGAGCGCGTGCCGGTGATGATCGAGACGGACTATCTGGCCAATGGCGAGACCGCCAAGGCGCGATCCTATTACGACATTGGCTACGCGCTGGAAGGCCACTTCCTCGGCGGCGCGAGCGTGAAGCTGCGCGGCCTGTCGCTGATCGGCGTGGCGGCGACGCAGGACACGCCGGCGGACCAGCGGCTCGCGGGCCTGTGGGCGTTGCGCGCGGGCAAGGTCAAGGAAAAGAAATAGAAAATCCCCTCCCTGAAAGGGAGGGGTTGGTGTGGGTTCGTCACTGGATAGGAATGAGCCCGCCTCAGGCGAACCCACCGCCGTTCCCTCCCTTTCGGGGAGGGGAGAAATTACCCGACGATCTCTTCGGGCTTGAAGAAATACGCGATCTCGGTCGCGGCATTCTCCAGGCTGTCCGAACCGTGGACGGTGTTCGCCTCGATCGATTCGGCCAGTTCCTTGCGGATCGTGCCCGGCTCGGCGTTGGCAGGATTGGTCGCGCCCATCACTTCGCGGTTGCGGGCCATGGCGTTCTCGCCCTCAAGCACCTGCACCACGACCGGGCCGGAGATCATGAACGAGACGAGCTCGCCGAAAAAGGGCCGCTCCTTGTGGACGGCGTAGAAGCCCTCGGCCTGCTCCTGGGTCATGTGGATGCGCTTGGAAGCGACGACGCGGAGGCCGGCCGCCTCCAGCATTTTCGTGACGGCGCCGGTCAGGTTGCGGCGGGTCGCGTCGGGCTTGATGATCGAGAAGGTGCGTTCGGTCGTCATGGCCGAGCGGGCTCCATATTATGAGGGGTTGGAAGTTGGGCGCCCCTCTAGGCGGCTGCGCGCCGGGAGGCAAGCCCGGCGCCGCGCCGCGCTCCCGCCACAATCCATGGCCAGCTAGGATGCGTCATCGCCTCGGGGGTCCGCATGCCCGGTTTCGCGTTGCTGCTGCTCCAGGCCTCCTTGGCCGCGACCGCCGATCCCCATGCGCTGCTGCTCCAGCCCGTGCCGGCGCGACAATGCCGGGCCGACGGCAGCGATATCCTCGTCTGCGCGAAGGATCGGGATGCCTACCGCCTGCACGGGGCCGGTCCCGGCATCGAGCCGACCGTGCCGACCAAGGCGGAATGGCGGCTGTTCGGCGACGCGACGGCGAATGCGCACGGCGTCGAGCGGGGCGTACCGGGTGGCGGCGGCGCGGCGCCCGCCGCGGTGGTGACGGTGACGGTGCCCTTCTAGGCCACCTGCCGCCAGCGGCCCTCTTCCTGCCGCCAGTAGCGCGGCTCGACGCCCTCGCGCCCTTTCAGGCCGCGCCAGGCGGTGCGCGCCGCATCGATCGAGCCGTCGTCGAAGAAATGGAAGGCACGATCGAAACCCAGCGCCTCCTCGCGCCACAGCCCGTCGACGATCGCCACGTTGCGCGCGGCATTGGCGGGCTCGGGCGAGGCGGAGATCAGGATCGGCTGGTCTGCCCCGACAAGGCCGTGCGGCAGGAAGCTTTCGACCGAGGCGGTCCACAGCCCCTCGTCGATCGCCCTGGCCTGCGCGTCGTCGCCCGTGACGACCAACAGCCGCCCGCCGCCCGCCAGCACGCGCGTCGCGATGCTGGCGAGGACGGCGGGCAGCGGATCGCGGCCCAGTTGATAGAAATCCACCTGCATCGCCACCGCCTAGCCGACGATGGCGGTCGCCGGAAGGGCTGCGCTCAGCCCTTCACCACCGAGGCGGTGTAGATCTGGTCGATCGCCTTGCCGAGCACCGCGTCGAATTCCTCGTCGCTCTGGCCGTGGCGGAGATCCTCCAGCAGCGCGCGCGAGAAGCTCGCGATCATGCCGTGATTGTGGCTGAGATGCTCGCACGCCTCGTCGCACGAAAATCCGCCCGACAGTGCCACCACGCGCGCCACGCGATAGTGCCCGACCAGCGGTGTGTAGGTATCCGCCTTGGCCGGGATCGAGAGCTTGAGCATCACCTGCTTGTCGCCGGTCAGCGCATCTAGGCCCTTGGTGAGCTCTTCCAGCAGGATCGCCTCGATCGCCTCGCGATCCGGCGCCTTGATCGAGACTTCCGGCTCCAGGATGGGGATCAGGCCATGAGCGATGATCTGCTCACCGATCTCGAACTGCTGCTTGACGATCGCGGCGATGCCCTCGCGGTTGGCCGACTTGATCACCGAGCGCATCTTGGTGCCGAACACGCCGAGCTTCACCGCGCGGGCGAGCAGATCGTCGAGGCCGGGCATCGGCTTCATCAGCTGGACGCCATTCGCCTCGTCCTCCAGCCCCTTGTCCATCTTGAGGAAGGGGACGACGCCGCGCTTCCACAGAGCGGTCGGCACGGGGAGGCCGTCCGCCTGCCCGTCCATCGTCTTCTCGAACAGGATGGCGCCGAGCACCTTCTTGCCGTTGAACGACGGCGCGGTGATGATGCGGACGCGCATCTCGTGGATAAGCTCGAACATCCTGGCGTCGTCGCCGGCGAACTGGTCCTCCGGCACGCCATAGGCCTTGAGCGCGCCCGGCGTGGACCCGCCGCTCTGGTCCAGCGCGGCGATGAAGCCCGCCCCGCTCACCATCTGCGCCATCATGATCGGATCGGTCATCGTCGCCCCGCTTTCTAGAGATTTGTGCGCTGCGATATAGGGTTGCCCGACCACGGCAAGGCTGACAACGCCGTCACGGGCTCCCTTAGCGAGACAGTGCGGCCACGCCTGGCAACTCCTTCCCCTTCATCCACTCCAGGAACGCGCCGCCTGCGGTCGAAACGAAGGTGAAGTCGCCGCTCACGCCCGCCTGGTTGAGTGCCGCGACGGTGTCGCCGCCGCCCGCCACAGAGACGAGGCTGCCATCCTGCGTCAGCGCCGCCGCCGTTCGGGCGAGGCTCACCGTCGCGGTGTCGAAGGGCGGCGTCTCGAAGGCGCCGAGCGGGCCGTTCCAGACGAGCGTCTTGCAGGTCTTGAGCGCATCGCCCAGCGCCTCGACGGCGGCGGGGCCGACATCGAGGATCATCTCGTCGGCTTCCACCTCGTGCACGTTCACGGTGCGCGTCGGCGGGTTGGCGCGGAATTCCTTGGCCACCACGACGTCGTAGGGCAGGTGGACGGTGCAGTTGGCCTTGTCGGCCGCGTCCATGATTGCGTTGGCGGTGCCGGTGAGATCATGCTCGCAGAGCGACTTGCCCACGTCCACGCCGCGTGTCGCCAAGAAGGTGTTGGCCATGCCGCCGCCGATGATCAGGTGATCGACCTTGGTGACGAGGTGCTTGAGCACGTCGAGCTTGGTCGAGACCTTCGCACCGCCGACCACCGCCGCGACGGGATGCTCGGGATTGCCCAGCGCCTTCTCCAGCGCCTTGAGCTCCGCTTCCATCGAGCGGCCGGCATAGGCCGGCAGCTTGTGGGCGAGGCCCTCGGTCGAGGCATGGGCGCGGTGGGCGGCGGAAAAGGCGTCGTTGACGTAGAGGTCGCCGAGGCCGGCGAAGCGATCGACCACGTCGGACTCGTTCTTCTCCTCGCCGCCGAAGAAGCGGGTATTCTCCAGCACCGCGATGTCGCCCGGCTGGAGGGCGGCGACGGCCTCCTTGTCGTCCTCCCAATCGACGAACTTCACGTCGCGGCCGAGCACGTCGGCGAAGGACTTCACAACCTTCTTCAGGGAGAATTCCTCGGACGGCTGGCCCTTGGGGCGCCCGAAATGGGCTAGGACCAGCACGATCGCGCCCTTGTCGGACAGCTCGGCGACGGTCGGCGCGGCGGCGCGCAGGCGGGTGTCGTCGGTGACGGTGTCGCCGTCCATCGGCACGTTCAGATCCTCGCGGACGAGGACGCGCTTGCCCCGGATGTCACCGATATCGTCGAGCGTCTTGAAAGCCGTCATGAGCGGTTCCTTATCAGTCCGGCTCCCACCCAACCGTTCGTGCTGAGGAGCCGCTGAGCGCAGTCGAAGCGGCGTCTCGAAGCACCTGCGCATGCCCTTCGAGACGGGCCTTCGCCTTCGCTCAGGCCCTCCTCAGGGCGAACGGGGGGAGGCCAAATACATTTGCGGCGGGGTTCGAGGCCCCGCCGCTTGTCAGTTCAGAGCGTCTTGCCGATCGCGCCGGCCGTGTCGACCATGCGGTTCGAGAAGCCCCATTCGTTGTCGTACCAGCTCAGCACGCGGACCAGCTTGCCTTCAAGCACTGCCGTCTCGAGGCTGTCGACGGTCGACGACGCGGCCGCGCCGTTGAGATCGATCGAAACCAGAGGCTCGTCGGTGTAATCGAGCACGCCCTTCAGCGCGCCTTCGGCGGCCGCCTTCAGGATGGCGTTCACCTCCTCCTTCGTGGTGTCGCGCTTCGGCGTGAAGGTCAGGTCGATCATCGAGACGTTGGGGGTCGGCACGCGGATCGCCGAACCGTCCAGCTTGCCCTTCAGCTCGGGCAGCACCTCGCCTACCGCGCGGGCGGCGCCGGTGGTGGTCGGGATCATCGACATGCCGGCGGCACGCGCACGGCGCGGATCCGAATGGACCTGGTCGAGGATCTTCTGGTCGTTGGTGTAGGCGTGGACGGTGGTCATCAGGCCGCGCTCGATGCCGACCGCATCGTTCAGCACCTTGGCGACCGGCGCCAGGCAGTTGGTGGTGCACGACGCGTTCGAGATGATCGTCATGTCGCCGGTGATCTTGTCGTGGTTCACGCCGAACACGACGGTCAGGTCCACGCCCTTGGCGGGCGCCGAGATCAGCACCTTCTTGGCGCCGGCGGCGATATGCTTCTGCGCGCTCTCGCGATCGGTGAAGAAACCGGTGCACTCCAGCGCGATGTCGACGCCGTTGGCGGCGTGCGGCAGGTTCGCCGGATCGCGCTCGGCCGAGACGTGGATGCGCTTGCCGTCGATGATCAGATCGTTGCCGTCGACTTCCACTGTGCCCTTCCAGGTGCCGTGGACCGAATCGCGCTTGAACAGGCGGGCATTGTCGGCGGGCTTGCCGAGATCGTTGATCGAGACGAGCTCCAGCCCGCAATCGGGGCGCTCCAGGATCGCGCGCGCGACCAACCGGCCGATCCGGCCGAAGCCGTTGATCGCAACTTTCACCGCCATTCTCGTATCTCCCTCGGGCAAATCATCGGACACGCCGGATACGCAGGATCGACCGCCGGCGGCCCCTTAAGGAACGGGTCGGGCGGCGCGAGTCCGCCCGGTCGCGGCCCATCTGGCGTGCGGCCGGGCGAACGTCAACCGCGCCCGGCCGCCGTTGCGTCGTTGCGGGACCGTGCTATGCCGGGGCATGAGCATGGAAAGCGAGCATTTCCAACGGGCCTTGGGCCGTCTTGAAGCCGCCGTCGAGCGCGTGGAGCGCGCTACCGGCAATGTCTCCACCGGATCGGACGACGCCAGACTGGCAGCGTTGGAAAGCCGGCACCGCAAGCTGCGAGACGGAGCGACCGAGGCGCTGGCCCGGCTCGATAGGCTGATCGGGGGGCAGAACTGATGGCGCAGGTCGAGATCGAGATCAGCGGTCGAAAGTACGAACTGGCCTGCCGCGACGGCGAGGAGGAGCGGCTGCGCCTGCTCGGCCGGCTGGTCGATGCCAAGGCGGCGGACGTCGCGCGAGCGATCGGCAAGGCGAGCGAGGCACGCGAACTGTTGCTCACCGCTTTGCTGCTCGCCGACGAGCTGGACGAAGCGCGTGGCGCCGCCGCCCGCGCCCGCATCGACGACGCCCAGCGCGTCGCCGCGATGGACCGCTGCGCCGAAAAGCTCGAAAGCCTCGCCGCGCGTCTTGAGAAGCCGGGCGCGAGCGCCTAGATTGGCTGATGGTGGGCACTGCCCGATACGAGCTTTTGCGAACATCCCTGAGGCGATTCACATCCTAAGGGGGTCGTCCCTGGTCTGGCTCCGGCCTGTGCTACATGGCTCCCACCTGACGTAAAAGGCGTCAGAGGATATTCCAGCAAACGGTCATGGCGGTCCCACCACCCCTCCCTGACAAAGCGGTGCTACGGCGCGAGCTGCGCGCGAAACGGTTGGCGTTCGCAGGCGAGCCGCAAGCGATCGACCGGCTGCTGGCGCCGCTGCTGGCGCGTGAGGGGCCGATCGCCGGCTATATGGCGCATCGCGGCGAGCCGGACGTGCTGCCCTTCCTGTTGCGCGCCTTCCATCTCCGGCACACCGTCGCGCTACCCCGCCCGGGCAGCGAGACGTTGGACTTCATCCGCTGGCATCCCGACATCGTGATGCGACCCGGCCTCGCGGGGATTTCCGAGCCGGTCGGCGGCGAGCCGATCGTGCCGAGGATCGTGCTGGCGCCGCTGGTCGGCTTCGATCGCGCCGGCCGCCGGCTCGGCCAGGGGGGCGGCTATTATGACCGCTGGTTCGCCGGCCACCCGGACGCTATGCGGATCGGCATCGCCTGGAGCGTTCAGGAGGTCGCGGCGCTCGCGCCCGAAGCCTGGGACATGCCGCTCCACGCCATCGTGACCGAGAAGGAGTGGATCGCCCCGTGACGCCCCCGCCCGAGCACTTCCAGCCGAACTGGCGCCGCACCGCTGGCGCCTTCCTGATCCTCGCCCTGATCCTCGTCTGGGCGAGCCTCGTCGTTCAGCTGGCGGGGCCGGTCGGGCGGCTTCCGGCGCTGGTGCAGGCGGTCTTCTACATCGTCGCCGGCATCGGCTGGATCTGGATCCTGCCGATGCGCCGCATCCTGCTGTGGAGCGAGACCGGCCGCTGGCGCCGCTGAGCTTCAACCGCGGTAGCCACCACCGTCATGATGATGGTGGTGATCGCTCGGATAGCCCGGATGATCGTGGCCGCCGCGATGATCCCAGCAGCCGGACACGCCGACGCCGGTGGCGATCAGCACAAAAGCAAGCAACGCTCTACGCATGGAAACACACTCCTTCGCTGGCGGCCCAACGGGCCAGGCGAAGGAAGTGTCCCTTGCGGATCGGAATGGCCCCCATCGGGACCATGGCGCGAGTGACGGGACTTGAACCCGCGACCTCCGGCGTGACAGGCCGGCGCTCTAACCAACTGAGCTACACCCGCGTATTTGGTGCCCCGCGCGGCCTCGGCCGCCGCGGTGGAGGGGCCTCTAAGGGGCTGTCACAACCCTGTCAAGCGAGCGGAGGCGGCTCGCCCGAATCTTTTCGCGCGTCCCCGCCCAGCGTGCCGCGCTCGAACAGGAAACCGGCGATATCCGGCCGCCCGGCGGTATCCAGCACGGTGTGGACGATGATCAGCAGCGGCGTCGCCAGCACCGCGCCCACCGTACCCCACACCCATGCCCAGAAGCTGAGCGAGACGAGGATCAGCAGCGGGGAGAGCGTCAGCTTGCGCCCCACGATCATCGGCGTGACGACGTTCGCCTCCACCAGATGCAGCCCGAGGAAGATCAGCGGCGGTGCCGCGGCATACCAGGGATCGGCGAAGGTCATGAGGCCGCCCAGCGCCAGCAGCAGGACGCAGCCGACCGGCCCGACATAGGGGACGTAGTTGAGCAGGGCGACGAGCCCGCCCCACATCAGCGGCGTCGGCAGGCCGACATAATAGACCGCCGCCGCGACGATGCAGCCGAGGATCACGTTGATGGTGGTGATCGTGGCGATGTAGCTGGAGGTGCGATCCACCACCTCCTGGATCACGCGCGCCAGCGTCATCGCGCTGTCGAAGGTGGAGCGGCTGGTGATCGTGTGGCGCCGTGCCCGCGTCCAGCCCGAGAGGAAGAAGAAGATCACCAGCATCGCGAAGAAGAACTGCACGATCACGAACGGCGCCGAGGTGGTGAGCAGCGACAGCAGCGAATTGGGCGTGTCCAGCGTCACCGTGCGCGTATGCGACTTCGAGATCATGATCGTGTTGGCGAGCTCGCCGACCGACTTGTTGAGCTGCGCATAGACATCGACCAGCGGGCGCACGGTGGTGCGGATCATGCCGATCCGCTTGGGCAGGATCGCCGCCCAGTTGGACGCCGGCACTACCACCGAGGCGATCGCCATGTTGGCGACGCCGATGAAGAACAATACGCACAGGAAGGCGGCCGCCGCCGAGGGCAGGCCGCGCCGCTCCAGCCACTCCAGCAGCGGCACCAGCGCGATCGCGACGACCAGCGCGGCGGTGAGCGGCAGGAAGAACTCGGCGCCGGCTCTCAGCGCGAACGGCAGGGCCAGCACCAGCCCGATGCCGAGGATCAGCGCGGTCGCGGCCAGCAGCCGGTCGCGATGGTAGCCGCCGGTGACGACGGCCGCCCATTGCGATTCGGTGTGCCGCTCCACCGCGCTGCCGATCTTCTCGGCCGCCTCGTCCATCACCGTGTCGTCGGATCGCTGCGTCATCTGCCCTCCGCAGGAAAGCTTAGCAGCAACAGCCTCAGGCGGGGAAGACGACCGTGGTCGCGCCGTTCAGCAGCACGCGATCCTCGCAGAAGGCGCGCACCGCGCGGGCCAGCACCCGCCGCTCGATGTCGCGGCCCTTGCGGACGAGGTCGTCGGGCGTGTCGCGATGGCTGACGCGCTCGACGTCCTGCTCGATGATCGGCCCTTCGTCGAGATCGGCGGTGACGTAGTGCGCGGTCGCACCGATCACCTTCACCCCACGCGCATGCGCCTGGTGATAGGGCTTGGCGCCCTTGAAGCCTGGCAGGAAGCTGTGGTGGATGTTGATGCATCGGCCAGCGAGCCAGCCCGCGAACCCATCCGACAGGATCTGCATATAGCGCGCGAGGACGACGAGATCGGCGCCCGTTGCCTCCACGATCGCGCGGATCCGCGCTTCCTGCCGCTCCTTCTCGCCTGGGTCGGTCGGCAGATGGTGGAACGGGATTTCGCCGAAATCGAGATGCGCATAGGTTGCGCGGGGGTGGTTGGAGACGATACCGACCGGATCGATCGCCAGTTCGTCCGTCCGCCAGCGATAGAGCAGGTCGGCAAGGCAGTGATCGAATTTGGAAACGAGCAGCAGCACGCGCTTCCGCTCGTTCGTCGGCCGCAGCGCCCAATCCAGCCCATGCGCGCGCGCGGTCGCCTCGAAGCCGGCGCGCAGCGCGTCGATCCCCTGCCCGCCGACCAGCGCGAATTCCACGCGCATGAAGAAGCGGCCGGTCAGCACGTCGTCGAACTGCTGGGCTTCCAGGATGTTGGCGCCGTGGCTGGCGAGCGCGCTCGCCACCCCGGCGACGATGCCCGGATGATCCTCGCACGAAAGCGTCAGAATATGGCTGTCGGTCAAATTCGCCTCCCCGGAACCGCGCCGATAGCGTGAAGCGGCCGATCCGGAAAGCGCCTCGCCTCGCCCCGTCGATCAGTGTCAGCAAGGATAGCGATTAGACATGGCCGTCACGGGCGCGCAATCAACCAAGGCGACAATACTCCAAACCAAAGCAGCAGGAGAGATGTGATGAACGTCGAAGCCAAATGCCCGGTCGGCAACCACATGGGCGGCAATGCCGTCCTGTTCGAGATGACCAACCGGATCTGGTGGCCGAACCAGCTCGATATCTCCGTGCTGCACCTCAATCCGCCGGCCGGCGACCCGATGGAGCCGAATTACGATTACGCCGCTGAGTTCAAGACGCTCGACCTCGCGGCGGTGAAGGCGGACCTCACCGCGCTGATGACCGACTCGCAGGAATGGTGGCCCGCCGATTTCGGCCACTACGGCCCGCTCTTCATCCGCATGGCGTGGCACGCAGCGGGCACCTACCGCATCGGCGACGGGCGCGGCGGCGCGGGTTCGGGTCAGCAGCGCTTCGCCCCGCTCAATTCCTGGCCGGACAACGCCAATCTCGACAAGGCCCGCCACCTGCTGTGGCCGATCAAGCAGAAATACGGACGCAAGCTGAGCTGGGCGGACCTGCTGGTGCTTGCCGGCAACGTCGCGCTGGAATCGATGGGCTTCAAGACGGCCGGCTTCGGCGGCGGCCGCGTCGACGTGTGGGAGCCCGAGCGCGACACCGACTGGGGCCGCGAGCGCGAATGGCTGGGCGACGAGCGCTACACCGGCGAGCGCGACCTCGCCCACCCGCTGGCCGCCGTCCAGATGGGCCTGATCTACGTTAATCCGGAAGGGCCGAACGGCAATCCCGATCCGCTCAAGGCAGCGCACGACATCCGCGAGACCTTCGCGCGCATGGCGATGAACGACGAGGAGACGGTCGCGCTGATCGCCGGCGGCCACACCTTCGGCAAGACCCATGGCGCCGCCGACCCGAACGAGCATGTCGGCCCGGAGCCGGAGGGTGCGGGCATCGAGGAGCAGGGCCTCGGCTGGCGCAACAGCTACGGCAGCGGCAATGCCGGCGACACGATCACCTCGGGCCTCGAAGTCACCTGGACGCAGGAGCCGACCAAGTGGGGCAACCTCTTCTTCAAGAACCTGTTCGAGCATGAGTGGGAATTGACCAAGAGCCCGGCCGGCGCAAACCAGTGGGTGGCGAAAGATAGCCAGGCGGACATCCCAGACGCGCACGATGCCTCCAAGAAGCATCGTCCTACGATGCTCACCACCGATCTCGCGCTGCGCTTCGATCCGGAATATGAGAAGATTTCGCGCCGTTTCCATGAAGATAACGACGCTTTTGCCCACGCCTTCGCGGAAGCCTGGTACAAGCTGACGCACCGCGACAGCGGCAACCATGCCCGCCTGCTCGGCCCGGAAGTGCCGGCCGAGCCGCGCATCTGGCAAGACCCGCTGCCGGCCGCCGGCGCGCCGCTCTCCGATGCGGACGCACAGGCGCTCAAGACGAAGATCCTCGAGTCCGGCCTCACCGTCCCGCAACTGGTGAAGACGGCGTGGGCCTCGGCCTCGACATGGCGCCAGACCGACAAGCGCGGCGGCGCCAACGGCGCGCGCATCGCGCTCGCCCCGCAGAAGGACTGGGCGGTCAACGAGCCTGCCGAGCTCGCCACCGTGCTGGCGAAGCTGAACGAACTGCGCGGTTCGGTCAGCCTTGCCGACGCGATCGTGCTGGGCGGCAACGCCGCGGTCGAGGCGGCAGCGAAGAAGGCCGGCCATGACGTGACGGTGCCCTTCACGCCGGGCCGCGTCGACGCCACCGCCGAGCAGACCGACGCGGACTCGTTCGAGCCGCTGGAGCCCAAGATCGACGGTTTCCGCAACTATGCCGGCGAGGCATCTCCTTACTCTCCGGAGGAACTGCTGGTCGATCGCGCGCATCTGCTCGGCCTCTCGGCTCCGGAGATGACGGTGCTGCTCGGCGGCCTGCGCGTGCTGGGTGCCAACCACGGCGACAGCCAGCTCGGTGTCTTCACCGACAGGAAGGGCACGCTTTCCAACGACTTCTTCAAGAATCTTCTGAAGTCGGGTTTCGAGGGCAAATGGGAGCCTTCGGACGAGGACGGCGTCTTCGTGGCGAAGAACCGCAAGACCGGCGCGGCGGGGCTGACCGGCACCCGCGTCGACCTGATCTTCGGATCGAACTCGCAGCTGCGCGCGCTGTCCGAGGCCTATGCGACCGAGGATGCGGGCCAAGCCTTCGCCAGCGCCTTCGCCAAGGCGTGGGGCAAGGTGATGGAAGCGGATCGGTTCTGATAGTCTTCTGATCGACGTCCGATGCGGGCCTCCGGCGCGATGTGCGTCGGAGGCCCGTTTCGTTTCAGGCCTTCCCGAAACCGCCGCCGCCGGGCGTGTCGATCACGAAGACGTCGCCCACGCCCATCTCCACGCTCTGCGTCGATCCGATCTCCTCGATCGATCCGTCGGCACGCCGGACGCTGTTGCGACCCAATCGTCCGGCCTCTCCCCCCTGCAACCCGAATGGCGGCACGCGGCGGCGGTTGGAGAGGATCGTCGCGGTCATCGGCTCTCGGAAGCGGATGCGGCGGTGGACGCCGTCTCCGCCACGATGCCGCCCCGCCCCGCCCGATCCGCGCCGCACCTCGAACGCCTCCAGCAGCACCGGATAGCGCCATTCCAGCACCTCCGGATCGGTGATGCGGCTGTTGGTCATGTGGGTGTGCACCGCCGAGGTGCCGTCGAAGCCCGGCCCGGCGCCCGCGCCGCCGCAGATCGTCTCGTAATATTGGTGGCGATCGTTGCCGAAGGTGAAGTTGTTCATTGTCCCCTGCGCGGCGGCGAGCATTCCGGTCGCGCCGTAGAGAGCGTCCGTAATCACCTGACTCGTCTCGACATTGCCGGCGACCACCGCCGAGGGATAAGCGGGCCGCAGCATCGATCCTTCCGGAATGACGAGGTCGATCGGCTCCAGGCAGCCGTCGTTCATCGGGATCGCCTCGTCGACCAGGGTGCGCATCACGTAGAGCGCAGCGGCGCGGCAGATCGAGGGCGGCGCGTTGAAGTTCGTCGGCTGCGCCGCGCTGCTGCCGGTGAAGTCGATGCGGGCACGCCGCGCGGCACGGTCGATCGCGATCGCCACCTCGACATGCGATCCGTCGTCCAGCTCGTAGCGGAAACGGCCGTCGTCCAGCCTGTCGAGCACCCGGCGCACCGCCTCGGCCGCATTGTCCTGCACATGACGCATATAGGCCTTCACCACATCGAGCCCGAAATACGCGACCATCCTGCCGATCTCGCCGGCGCCGCGCGCGCAGGCGGCGATCTGGGCGCGGATATCTCCGACGTTGCGATCCGGGTTGCGCGCCGGATATGGGCCGGCGGCCAGCGCGGCGCGGAACTCAGCCTCGCGGAAGCGGCCCTCCTCGACGATCAGGAAGCCGTCGAACAGCACCCCCTCTTCGTCGAGCGAGCGGCTGTCCGGCGGCATCGATCCCGGTGTGCGTCCGCCGATATCGGCATGGTGCCCACGCGCCGCGACGAAGAAGCTGCAGGCTCCGCCTTCGTCGAACACCGGCATCACCAGCGTCAGGTCGGGCAGGTGCGTGCCGCCATTATAGGGGTTGTTGATGACGTAGGCGTCACCCGGCCGCAGCCCCCGCCCGGAGGCCAAGGCGGCATCTCGCGCCGCCCGCACGCTGTCGCCCATCGATCCCAGATGCACCGGCATGTGCGGCGCATTGGCGACGAGCGCGCCGCCGCCGTCGAACAGCGCGCAGGAGAAATCGAGCCGTTCCTTGATATTGACCGAAAAAGCGGTGTTCTGGAGCGCCTGCCCCATCTGTTCGGCGATCGCCATGAACAGGTTGTTGAATATCTCCAGCCGCACCGGATCGAGCGCGGTGCGTCCGTCCGCCTCGCCCTGCCGTTTTTCGACGCGCGTCAGCACGATGTCGCCATTGGCGCGTCGCGTGCCCTGCCAGCCCGGCTCGATCACGGTTGTGGCGGTGCTGTCGTGGATGATGGCTGGGCCGGCGAGCGGCGCATCGACGGCGAGTGCGCGCCGTTCGAGGATATGAGTTTCACGCGGTTCACCGCCCATGAAGGTGCTCACCGCGCGCGGTGCGGCGCCTGAAACCTCCGTCCCGAAGCTGGCGGACGAGCGGATCGCCGGAATCACCAGCTCGACCGAAACGGATTCGACCACCAGCGGCACGTCGGGCGTGACGAAGGTGAAGCGCTGGCGATAGAGCGCCTCGAATTGGGCGCGCACGGCACGCGCATCGGCCTCCGCGACCTCGATCGCGGTGTCGCTGCCGCGATAGCGCACGGACAGGCGCCGTTCGAAATGCACCCGTTCGACGTCGAAGCCGTCCACCTCGACATCGGCACGGCATTCCTCCTGAAGCCGATCCATCTCGGCCGCCGCCGCGGCGAGGGCGTCGGCATCCAGCGCCGCCTCGATCGCGCGATGACGCAGGATGCGCTGGTCGGCGAGACCGATGCCATAGGCCGAGAGCACCCCGGCGAGCGGGTGGGCCATGACGTGTCCGATGCCCAGCGCGTCCGCCACCAGGCAGGCATGCTGCCCCGCCGCGCCGCCGAAGCAGGCCAGCACGTAATCGGTGACGTCATGGCCCTGCGCGACGGATATCTTCTTGATCGCATTGGCCATGTTGTCGATGGCGATGGCGAGGAAGCCCTCGGCCAATACTTCGGGTGTCGTCGCGGGCAGACCGACGGCCTCCACCTCGGCCGCCAGCTCGGCGAATTTCCGTTGTACCACCCCTGCGTCGATCGGCTGGTCGCCGTCCGGCCCGAACAGCGCCGGAAAGCAATCGGGCTGCAGCTTGCCGAGCATCACGTTGCAGTCTGTGATCGTCAGTGGCCCGCCGCGCCGGTAGCAGGCCGGCCCCGGGTCCGCGCCCGCCGATTCCGGGCCGACGCGCAACCGTGTGCCGTCGAAACGGCAGATCGATCCTCCCCCTGCGGCGATCGTATCGATGGCCATCATTGGCACGCGCAACCGCACGCCCGCCACCACCGTTTCCAGCGTCCGTTCGAGCGTGCCGGCATAATGCGAGACGTCGGTGGAGGTGCCGCCCATGTCGAAGCCGACGACCTTGCCGAACCCCGCCGCCCTGGCGGTCTCGACCATGCCGACGATGCCGCCGGCCGGGCCGGAGAGGATCGCGTCGCGCCCGCGGAAATTGCCGGCGCCGATCAGCCCGCCATTGGATTGCATGAAGGCGAGCGGCACGCTCTCCCCCAGCGCGTCCGCCACCCGCGCCACGTAGCGGCCGAGGATCGGCGAGAGATAGGCGTCGACCAGCGTCGTATCGCCCCGGCTCACGACCTTCATCAGCGGGCTCACACGGCCGCTCACGGAGATCTGGGTGAAGCCGATCTCTCCGGCGATGGCGGCGATCGCCTCCTCGTGATCGGGGAAGCGGTAGCCGTGCATCAGCACGATCGCGACGGCGCGACAGCCATCGGCGAAGGCGGCTTCCAGATCGGCGCGCACCCGCTCCGTATCGAGCGGCGTCAGCACCGTGCCCAGCGCGTCCACACGCTCATGCGCCTCGATCACGCAGCGCTCCAGCCGGTCGGGCAGCACGATGTGGCGATCGAACAGGCGCGGGCGGTTCTGGTAGCCGATGCGCAGCAGATCGCGGAAACCCTCGGTCACCACCAGCGCCACCGCCTCACCCCGCCGTTCGAGCAGGGCGTTGGTGGCGACGGTGGTGCCCATCTTCACGCTCGCGATACGATCGCCGGGAATCGCGTCGCCCGGCGCGAGGCCCAGCAGGTCGCGGATACCCTGGATCGCGGCGTCGTCATAACGCTCCGGATGCGCGGAGAGCAGCTTGCGCGTCACCACCCGGCCCCCGGGCGTCAATGCGACGATGTCGGTGAAAGTGCCGCCGCGATCAATCCAGAAATGCCAGCCGCCGCCGTTCGTCGCCATGATGTCCTTCCGCCACACACGCCGAGTTGCCCCCGGACCGGTTCCGGCTATGCTCGCCCGCGAGCCAAGGGACAATCGGATGGGCGCAGAAGCCGGTGGAGACGAGCCTTCGGATGCCGTGAACCACGGGCGGCTCGGCGTCGGCATGTGCATCGCGCTCGTAATCGGCAACATGGTCGGATCGGGTGTGTTCCTGCTGCCCGGCCCGCTCGCCCCGCTGGGCTGGAACTCGGTCTATGGCTGGCTGCTGACCATCGGCGGGAGCCTCTGCGTCGCCTATGTGCTGGCGCGGCTGGCGCGCGACATGGCGGGGGGCTGCGGACCGGTCACCTACGCGCACGCCGCCTTCGGGCCAGCGGCGGGCTTCACGATCGGCTGGAGCTACTGGATCTCGGTGTGGGTCGCCAACGCCACGCTGGCGGTGGGCGCCGTCAGCAACCTCTCGATCCTCTTCCCGCGCCTGGCTTCGGCGCCCGGACTCCCGGCGGTCGCGGCGGTGGTGCCGATCTGGGTGCTCACGCTGATCAACTGCCTGGGCGTGCGGCGCGCCGGCGGCGTCCAGTCGATCACGACGATCCTGAAGCTGGTGCCGCTGGCCGGCGCGATCCTCGTCGGCGCCTGGCTGCTGCTGAGCGGCAGGGCGACCCTGCCGGCGGCGAGCGTGCAACCGGTAACGACGGGCGCGATCGGCATGGCCGCGACGCTCACCCTCTTTCCGCTGCTCGGCTTCGAGAGCGCGCTGGTAGCGGGCGACCGGATCGAAAACCCCAAGCGCACGATCCCGCGCGCCACCCTCTACGGCACGGCGATCACCGGACTGATCTACCTGTTCGCCTGCTCGGCGGTGACATTGCTGCTCCCTGAGAAGGCGGTGACGCAGTCCAATGCGCCGTTCGCGCTGTTCTTCGGCACCTTCGTCCACCCCGCGCTGGCGCCGGTGATCGCGCTGTTCGTGGTGATCGCGGCGCTCGGCGCGCTCAACGGCTATGTGCTGCTGCAGGGCGAGCTGCTGCTGAGCCTCGCCCGCGAGCGCATGCTGCCCGCCTGGTTCGATCGCGAGAACCGCTTCGGCACGCCGCAGCGCGCGCATATCGTCTCCAGCACACTCGCCAGCGCGGTGGTGCTCGCCAATTATACGCGGGGCTTGGCCGACTTGTTCGAGTTCATGGTGCTCGTCACCACATCGGTGTCGATCATCTTCTATCTGGCTGGGATGCTGGCGAGCTTCCGGCTGCTGCGCGTGGGCCGGATCGCGCCCTCGCGCGGATTCGAGGCGATCGCCGTGGTCGGCTTCGTCTATTCGGCCTGGACCTTCTATGGCGCCGGGATCGAGGCGAGCGTCTGGAGCCTCGCGATGACGGCCGCCGGGCTGCCGATCTACCTGTTCATGCGCCTATCGCGAAGCGCGGCCGTGCCGGAATTGCAGCCCGGAGGCTGACCTCAGCGCGCCACGCGCTCCGCCGCGCGCTCGGCGCGGGCGATGCCGAAGCCGATCGAGACCCAGTGCGAAGCGCGCGATCCAGCAGCGGCGCCGCCCGCCAGCTGCCAGTGGGACAAAGCCTCCTCCACGGTGAGGCCGCGCGCCGTGGCGCTGTCGATTGCCTGCCTGATCACGCCGGTGTCCATGGACCGCATCAACGCCATTGCGGCCTAAGGACTCATCACCCGAAATGGTGAAACCGCGCTTCACCAACTGGACATGAGTCTAGAAATGCGGGGAAATCTTCCGCGCCGCGTTCGTTCACCTCCTGCACTGACGGGAGAAAGACGATGGCCGACGAAACCCAACTGAAGCGCGACCTGTGGAAGCGCATGGAAAGCAGCCCTTTCCTGATGGTCGGGCTGACCGAGACGGGCGAGCATAGCGAACCGCTCACCGCCCAGCTCGACAAGGATCAGGTCGACACGCTCTGGTTCTTCGTCGGCAAGGACAACCGGCTGGCCAAGGGCGGCAAGGCGATGGCGCAGTTCGTCTCCAAGGGGCACGATTATTTCGCTTGCCTCTCCGGCACGGCGCGCATCCACAACGATTTCGCGATGATCGACAAGCTCTGGTCCCGCCAGGTGGAAAGCTGGTCTCCGGGCGGCAAGGACGATCCCAACCTCGCGCTGCTGCGCTTCGACATCGACAGCGCCGAGCTGTGGGAAGCCGATATGTCGATCAGCGGCAAGGTGAAGATGCTGTTCGGCGCGAAGATCGACCCCAGCGAGGAAGGTAACCACGCGCGCGTATCGACCACGGCGGGCGGTTAATCCTCCGACGGCGGCGGAATTTCGGCGGGGTCGCGAGTCAGGCCCCGCCAGCTCCACCAGGCCAGTGTGGCCATGCCGTAGAAGGTCAGCATGAAGATCGCCTGGAGAAACAGGCCGAGCACGATGCTTGCCGGCGTCACGACGAGCTCGCCGCCGCTGGCGCTGACATCGCGGTCCGCCACGACGGTGGCCGCCAGGCCGATCACCACCGCAGCGGCGGCCAGCCACGAGGCACCCTTCCAGCGGAAGCGGGGGCCGGCGGCTCCGAGATAGATCGCGATGAAGGCTGCCAGCAGGCCGAGCATGGCCGTTCTATCCCCCGAGATACCCCAACGGCGTCTTAATGCGCTCAACGCGCGCTCCCGCCTTGTGTTGCGCTGCGACACCCAAGAAATCATCCATCTTGGCAATCGCCCGGCCGCGTGTCAGCTTGACCTCATGGGGACGGACGAAAACATCGAGAACGCCGAGCGGGAACCGCATTCGATTCCCGAAAACGCGATCGAGATGATGGTCGCGACGCAGCAGGTGCACGTCCAGCTCAGCCAGATGGCGGACCAGAAGGCCTCGATCCTGATGGCGGCGACGTTCGCGATCTTCACCTTCGCGGTCGGCCAGTCCAACTACGAAAGTCCGTCTTTCTATCCGCTGCTGGTGCTGGGCGGTTTCTCCTTCGCCGCCGCGCTGCTCGCGGCGATCGCGATCCTGCCGGCGATCAGCTCGAAGAGCACGGGGCCGGTCAACCTGCTCTTCTTCGGCTCGTTCAAGCGCTTCACCGAAGAACAGTATATCGATCGCATCATCGAGGTGCTCCAGCATGACGAGAGCATCTACCGGACGATGGCACGCGACATCTATCAAAACGGCACGGTGCTGTTTAAGCGCAAATATTACTGGCTTGGCTATGCCTACCGCGTGTTCCTGGTGGGCCTGACCGCCAGCCTGCTGACCTTTCTGATCCAGGTGATCCGCCACTAGCCGACGCCGCCTCGAACAGGTACAAGCCAGCATATTCCGTCGCTTAACCCGGCTCCCGTTCGCGAGCCTCCCGTCGTTTGGCGTATCCATCCAACACCATCTGGCCGCGCAAACGGGGTTTCGGCGGATATGCGGGGGTTACGGATCGCAGTGATGGCGATGGCGGTTTGCGTGGCCGGCCCGGTGCTGGCCGCGCCGCCGCCCGTGCGGCCGAGCATGGCCGACAGCTTCCGGCTGGGCGTCGGCGGAGGTACGCTCTGTCAGGTCCAGGCCGCACTCGCCGATCCGGCGGCGCCCGGCCTGTTCGATCGCGCCTATGCGATCGTCTGCCGCGACGCCGCCGCGCCGATCGGGCATCTCTACGCGCTGCGCGAAGGATCGCCCGATCCCGCCGCGCGGCTCGACTCGCGCCGCGATCCCGCGCTGAAGTGCGAGGACAAGGGGCAGATCACACTCGCCGATGCCGGCAGCGTCTCCGTGCGCCGCTGCTCGGCGCCGGACGGGCTCGGCTACGATTTTCTCCGCACCGTCCGCGGCCGCACGCTCTATGCCGCCGAAGGCCTAGCCGGCTATCGCTCCGCCTTGGAGCTGGGGCTGCGCACGCTCGCCGCCGATCGGGTGGTGCCCGGCGATATCGACATCTCGATCACCGAGCTCGGCGACCCGACCAGCTTCGCCCGCGCGCAGGCCGGCAGCCTTGATCCGGCGCTCGCCCGCGACGAGGGCTATCGCCGCAACAATGGCGGCAATTACGCCGAGGCCGCCGAATTCTTCGACACCCTGCTACGCCGCACCGCCGAAGCGGGCGCGAACGACCCGGCGTCGGCCAAGGAAGTCGGCGAATATCTCGTCAACCGCGCGCTCCAGCAATCCGATCTCGGCGACATAGATCAGGCCGATGCGCTGTTCGCGCAGGTCGCGCTGATCCCGACCGCCGACCCGGTCGAGCTGCGCCTGCGCCGCAACTATCGGGCGCTCCACCTGCTCAACCAGCAGCGCTTCGACGAGGCGGTGGCGGTACTCGATGCGCCCATCGAGGCGGCATCTCCCACAGCGCCCGCCGCCAGCGAGATCGACGTCGACCTTGCCGTGGCGATGAACGACGGCGGCCCGCTCACCCGCCAGCTCGGCGTCACCTCGATGGCACTGCTGACCCCGGCCGAGAAGATGGCGATCCTCGACGCGCAGGCGGTGGCGGTACGCGGCACCATCCTCCGGCTGGAGGGGAATCCGGACAAGGCGGCTGCCGCCTTCGTGCAGGCGCTGGCAGCACTCGATCAGGTGCGCGGCGGCCGCGTCACCTCGGTCGCCCGGCTGCGCGCGCAGGTGATGACCGACCAGTCGATGCTCGCCGAGGCGAAAGGCGACATGATCCAGGCCGAGACGCTGCTCCGGAAGGCAGGCCAGACGGTCGCGATCGAATATCCCGATTCGGTGGTGCTGAACGCGGCGCAGGCCCGGCTCGCCGGCTTCTACGCTCGCCACGGGCGAACCGACGACGCCTTGAAGCTCTATCGCGCGGTCGTCGCCTCGCTGGGCGCATCGGGCGGCACGACGGGCGCGATGTCCAATCTGCTGGAGCCCTATTTCACGCTGCTGGTCGCGAAGGCACCCGCTCAGCCCGCGCTGTACGACGACCTGTTCCTCGCCTCGCAGGTACTGCTGCGGCCTGGGGTGGCCGATACGCAGGCGACGTTGGCACGCGAGCTGTCGGCCGGCACCGGCGAGGCGGGACGCATCTTCCGCCAGTCGCTGAACGAGGCGCGGCAAGCGAGCGCGCTGCGCGTCGAGCTGGCGCGGCTCGCGGCCCTCGACAACCCTTCCACCGAGGATCGCGCCACCATCGCCGCCGATCGCCTGCAAATCAGCCAGATCGAAAGCGAGCAAAGCGCCACCCAGGCCAAGCTCGCCCGATATCCCGCCTATCGAGCGATCGCGACGCAGGCGCTGACGCTGGCCGATCTGCGCGCGACGCTCCATCCGGGCGAGGCCTATTGGAAGCTCACCGTCGCCGGCGACTCGGTCTTCGCGCTGCTGGTGACGCCGGCCGACGCGCAGGCCTGGGCGCTGCCCTACGGCCCGGCCGAGCTCGGCAAGCGGGTGGATGCGATCCGCTCCACCGTCTCCTTCGTGGAGAATGGCCGGCCGGTCACCTACCCCTTCGATGCGGCGGCGGCGCGCCAGCTCTATGTCGATCTCGCCGGTCCGGCGGCGGCCTCGCTGCTGCAGGCGCGCCACCTGATCTTCGAGCCGGACGGCGCGATGCAGCGCCTGCCGATCTCGCTGCTGATCGCGAGCCAGCCCGGCCTCGATCGCTATGAGGCGCGGATCAAGGATGCCAGGGCCGATCCCTTCGACATGACCGGGATCGACTGGCTCGGCGGGCGGGTGGACATCTCCACCGCGCTTTCCGCCCGCGCCTTCCGCGACGTGCGCGCGACGCCGGCATCGACCGCCGCGAAGACCTATCTCGGCTTCGGCCACAATGCGCCGATCTCGCCCTTCCTGCGGCTCACCGCCTATCAGCCGCCGGCTACCGCGATCGACTGCCGCTGGCCGATGACGACCTGGAACCATCCGATCTCGCCCGCCGAACTCCGGACGGCGCAAAGGCTGATCGGCGCGGGACGGGCCGATGTCGTGACCGACGCGCCGTTCAGCGACACCGCGATTGACGCCGACGCCGATCTCTCGGCCTACCGCATCGTCCATTTCGCCACCCACGGCCTCGTCACCGCACCGCGCCCCGAATGTCCGGCGACGCCCGCGCTGCTGACCAGCTTCGGGCCGGGCAAGTCGGACGGACTGCTGAGCTTCGACGAGATATACGGCCTGCATCTCGACGCCGATCTCGTGCTGCTCTCGGCTTGCGACACCGCCGGCACCGCCGACGTCGCCGCGACGCGGGCGGCGGGCATCACCAGCGGCGGCGGCAATGCGCTCGACGGGCTGGTGCGCGCCTTCATCGGCGCGGGCGGGCGGGCTGTGCTGGCCAGTCACTGGCCGGCGCCGGACGATTATCAAGCGACCCAGCGGCTGATCGCGAGCCTGTTCACCGCCCCACCCGGCACGTCGATCGCCGAGGCGCTGCGCGTCGGCCAGCGCCGCCTGATGATGACGCCGGCGACCTCCCACCCCTTCTACTGGGCGGGCTTCGCGCTGATCGGCGACGGCGCCAAGCCCGTGCTGCGCGCGAACTGAGGATGTGGGCCGACACCGTCAAGGCGATCGGCCGCATCGGCTGGGGACGATTCGCGGTCACGCTGGCGCTGCTCGTTGCGGCGATCCTGATCGCACGCCTTTCCTGGCACGTCGCGCTTTCGCAACAGGCCGAGCGCTGGATGTACGACGCCCGGGCCGTCATCACCGCGCCCGTCGCGCCTCAGGATCCCCGGCTGGTCCAGATCGTCTACGATGACGACACGCTCGAGCATACGGGCCGCCGTTCCCCGCTCGATCGGGGACTGCTTGCCCGTGCGCTCGCGCATATCGACACGATGGGCGCGAGGGCGATCGGCATCGACATGCTGATCGACGAGCCGCAGCCCGAGGATGCGCAACTGCTTGCCGCCCTCAAGGCGATGCACACCCCCACTTATCTCGGTTTCACCACCAACGCCGCCGTGGGCGACGAGATGAAGGGCTGGCAGGAGACATTCGAGCGCCGCCTGTTCGCCCGGCTCGACGGCAGCAACGTCCATCCCGCCAGCATCAAGCTCGAGGCCGATCCGGAAGACCAGTTCGTCCGCAGCTGGCCTAAGGCCGACCCGACACTACCGCCCACGTTGGTGAGCAGCCTGCTGGGCGGCGCCGGCACCTACGCGGACTATTATGGCAGCATCGCCTTTCATCGCCCTCAGGGTGACGATCCGCTATTCACCTACATCCCCATCGAATTTCTCGATAATGCAGCGACAACGCCGTTTCTCGCGCCGCAGATCGCCGGGCGATATGTCCTGATCGGCGGCCGGATCAGCGACATCGATCAGTTCGACACGCCGCTCACCCGACTCCTGGGCAAAAGGGCTAACGATCCCGATCCGCGCATCAGCGGCCTCGATATCCACGCCATGATGCTTGCGCAGCGGCTCGACGGCATCCGCTTCACGCCGCTTTCCCCCGCCTTGCTATGGGCGTTGGCTTTTGTGGTGGTACTGGCTGGTGCGGCACTGGGTTCGCTCGATATCGGCGGATGGCGGATCGCCGCATTGCTTGGCCTCAGCGTTCTCGTCATCGTGCTGCTGCCGGTCGGCCTCCAGAATTGGAGCTTCGACACCCAGGGCCTGCCCGCCTTCGGCTGGCTGGTCGGCTGGACGCTCGCGTACATCGCCGCCGCATCGGCCGCGCGGGGCGTCGGGTCCGAGCAGAGGCGGTTCGCGCAAGGCGCTCTCGGCCGCTACCTGCCGCGCGACGTCGCCGCGACGATCCTGAAGAATCCCGACCAGCTCAAGCTGCACGGCGAGCGCACCACCATCTACGCGCTGTTCAGCGACATGGAGGGCTTCACCAAGCTCACCCACGCGATCGATCCGGAGCAGCTCTCCGATCTGCTCAACCGCTATCTCGACGTGCTGAGCAACGTCGTGCTCGCGCATGGCGGGACGATCGACAAGTTCGTCGGCGACGCGGTGGTGGCATTCTGGGGCGCGCCGATCGCACGGCCAGACGACGGCGATCGCGCACTCGCCGCGGCGATCGCGATGGCGGAGGCCGGCGAGGCATTCCGCACGTCCGCCCCCGCCGGCCTGCCGCCGATCGGTCGCACCCGCGTCGGACTGCACCGGGGCGAGGCGGTGGTCGGCAATTTCGGCGGCGAGGGGCGCATCCAATATACCGCGCTCGGCGACGCGATGAATGCCGCCTCGCGGATGGAGGGTGCCAACAAGACGCTCGGCACGCGCGCGCTGGTCAGCGCCGAGGCGGCGGCGGGGATGACCGAACCGCGCCTCCGACCGATGGGCCGCATCACGGTGCGCGGGCGATCGACCCCGATCACGGTGTTCGAGCCTGCGACAGAGGCGGAATATGCACAATCCGACACGCTCGTCGACATTCTTGCGCGTTTCGACGGAGCGGATTTGACCGCGCTCGACGATCTCGCGCGCTATGCGGCCACACAGCCGAGCGACATCGCGCTGGCCAAGCTGCTCGATCGACTACGGAAAATCGGCCCCGGAGGCACCTATGCGCTGGACTGACGCCCTTCGCCCAACCCTGATGCTGGGCCTCGTACTGCCCCTCGCGGCGGGGAGCGCCGCCGCGGACGTGATGATCCTGCGCGCGACCGGCCCCTCCTCGCCGCGCTTCACGGCGGGCAGGATGCTGCCCGACAATGCCAAGATCGCGCTCGTTGCCAACGATCAGCTGGTGCTGCTCGATGCGCACGGTACGCGCACGCTGACCGGCCCCGGTGGCTTCGTCGCGGGCGCGGTGACCAGCGGCGGCACGACCAGCCTCGCCTCGCTCGCCGGCGCGCGGACCGAGCGGCGCGCGCGCATCGGGGCGGTGCGCGGCGAGCCGGGATCGGGGCCGGCTTTCCAGCCCAACATCTGGTTCGTCGATGCGGGGAAGAGCGGCACCGCCTGCGTCACCAGCGCGACGGGCGTGACGCTGTGGCGCGCGGATTCGGAAACCGAAGGCGACATGACCGTCGCCGGCCCTTCGGCCAAGCCCGCTACGCTCCACTGGATCAAGGGGCAGACGACGAAGGCATGGCCGCAATCGGTGCCGGTCGCGGCAGGCGGCGCCTATCGCCTCACCGGCGCGGGCGTGCCGGCGGGCGGATCGAACATCAGCTTCGCGATCGTGCCACCGGTGGCGGACGGCGACATGCAGGCGCTCGCCAACACCATGGCGGCGCACGGCTGCAAGGCGCAGGTCGACGTGTTCATCGCGGCGACGTCGCAACAGTAAGGCGCGGGGGCGCGTCCGGGGGAAGAGTATGAGGGGGCGAAGAGCGGGCTGGACTTGGGCGGGGGCGATCGCGCTGGCGGCGGCGTGGCCGGCGACGGCGCAGGTCGCGCCGCAGCCCGGCACCGGCGTCGCCCCGCCGACCCGCGAGGAGCTGAACCGCGTCCCCACCGCGACGCAGGCGACCCCGAAATCCCGCCTCACCGTCTCCGGCGATATCGAGCATGGCCCCTGCCCGCTCGCCGATCCGCGCTTCGCCTCGATCACCGTGCCCTTGAAGGACGTTCAGTTCGACGGGCTGGACGGGATCGATCCGGCGACTTTGCGCCCGGCCTTCGCCGCCCATCTCGGCCAGACGGTCCCGATCGCCACCGTCTGCGAGGTCCGCGACGAGGCCGCCGCGATCCTGCGCCGGCAGGGCTGGCTCGCCGCCGTGCAGGTGCCCCCGCAGCGCATCGCCGACGGTGTCGTCCATCTGCAGGTGGTGCTCGCCAGGCTGGTCGCGGTGCACGTGCGGGGCGACACCGGCCATGCCGAGAGCCTGATCGCCGCCTATCTCAACACCTTGAAGGACGGCGAGCCCTTCAACCAGAAGATCGCCGAGCGCCGGCTTCTGCTCGCCGACGATCTGCCTGGCTACGACATCCGCCTGACGCTGCGCCCCGCGGGCACCGCGCCGGGCGAGGTGGTGGGCGACGTCATCGTATCGCGCATTCCCTTCGCCGTGACGGTGAACGTGCAGAATTACGGATCGCATCAGGTCGGTCGCTGGTCGGGGCTGGTGACGGCCGAGATCAACGACATCATCGGCATGGGCGATCGCGCGGTGGTCGGCTTCTTCAACACCGCCGACGTCCACGAGCAGAGCGTCGCCCAGGGTTCATACGAGATAAGGCCGGGCAGCAGCGGGCTAACGCTCTCGGGCCGCTTCACCTACGCCTGGACGCGGCCGGATCTCGGCAAGGTCGATCCCATCAAGGCGCGCACTCTGATCGGATCGGTCGAGGCGAGTTACCCCCTGATCCGCCGCCAGGCCGAGACGCTGCGCGTCGCGGGCGGGCTCGACATCGTCAACCAGAAGCTCAGCTTCGGCGGCCTGCCCTTCACCGAAGACAAATTGCGCGTGCTCTACGGGCGGCTGGATTATGTGACGCTCGATCCTTCGAGCCTCGGCGCCACCAACGGCTACACCGCCAACGAGCCGCGCTGGCGGCTGATCGGATCGCTGGAGGTGCGCAAGGGGCTGGACGCGCTGGGCGCGAGCCACGATTGCGGCCCCTATCCCTATCTGCGCTGCTTCTCGCTGCCGTCGCTGAGCCGGCTCGATGCCGATCCGCAGGGCGGGCTGATCCGCATCGGCGGCACGATCGAGCTACGACCGGACCCGAAATTCACCATCGCGATGAGCCCTCGCGCGCAATATGCGTTCGATCCGCTGCTCAGCTACGAGCAATTCTCGGCGGGCAACTACACGGTCGGGCGTGGCTACGATCCGGGCGCGCTGATAGGCGACAGCGGCTACGGCGTGCAGACCGAACTGCGCTTCGGCAAGCTGACGCCGTCCGGCCCGAAGAAGCTGGCGGTGCAGCCCTTCGTGTTCTTCGACGCGGCCTGGACATGGACGCGCGGGCGGCTGGCGGCGACCGACGATCCGCAGCATCTCTATTCGGTCGGCGGCGGCGTGCGCACCGCGTTCGGCGACAAGGCGCGGCTCGACCTGATGCTGGCCGCCCCGCTGACCCGCACCGCCTTCGAAAGCCAGCGCGGCGACGTGCGCGTCCTCGTCAACTTCACGACGCGGTTCGTGCCATGAGCCGCGAGCGGACAGCCCTGTTCTTTTCGGATTGCGCCCGCTATTCAATCGATTGGCGACGATCCGCGGGGCGGAGCGTCGAGTCTGGTAGCGCCGGCTTTCATTCGATCATCGATGCGGTTGTCCGCATCGACGGGGGGACGCGCATGCGCGGGGCGGCATGACCGGACGAAGGATACAGCGCGGGCCGCTGCGGCACCGTCTCAAAGCGGGCTGCGCCGCGACCGTGGCGCTGGCCGTGATGGGGGCGCCGGTCAGCGCACAGACGTCCGCCAATTTCGGCGCCTTTCAGGGCCGGCCCGTGGTGGTCGCCGGACAGGCGGACATCAACCGCACCCCCGATCAGGACATGATCACCGTGCGCACCGGCAGCGCGGTCATCAACTGGACACCCTATGATGTCGACGGCACCGGCGCGATCGATTTCCTGCCCTCCGGCAAGACGGGCACGTTCAACAGCCTCGATTCGATCGGCGGCAATTACGTCGTGCTCAACCGGGTCATCCCGAACGACACCACCCGCCCGATCTCGTTCAGCGGCCTGGTCGAGAGCTTCGCCGGGCAGGGCACGACGGCGGGCGGTGCGGTGTGGTTCTACAGCCCCGGCGGCATCATCGCGACGGGCAGCGCGGTGTTCAACGTCGGCAGCCTGCTCCTGACCGCGAGCCCCGTCTCGGTCGACGCCAACAGCGGCAGCTTCATCGATTCGAGCGGCAGGTTCACGCTCACCTCCGCGCCGAACGCCAATGCCGGCATCACGATCATGCCGGATGCAGAGATCAACGCGCTGCAGCCGGGCAGCTACGTCGCCCTGGTCGGCCCGACGATCAACCAGGGCGGTTCGATCTACGTCAACGGATCGGCCGCGCTCGTCGCCGCCGAGGCCGCGACGATCAGATACAATGCCGGCCTGTTCGACATCCAGGTGACGAGCGGATCGAACGCCAATGGCCCGATCCTCCAGCACACCGGCGCCACCATCGGCCCCGCCGCGACCAGCGCGGCCAGCCCGCACCGCATCTATCTGGACGCCGTCTCGCGCGCCGGGGCGATCGACATGCTGGTGCAGGGCCAGCTCGGCTTCGATACCGCGACCTCGGCCAGCGTCGAGAATGGCGAGGTGATCCTTTCCGCCGGCCGCGACATCTCCGGCGGCGATCCGTCGCCCACGCCAGGCAATCTCGGCTCTACCGGCCAGATCGAGGTGCAGGGCGCGACGATCACCTCGCCGCTCAACATCTTCTCCTCGTCCACCGTCACGATCTCCGGCTCGGGCGTGGTGCCGCTCAAGCAGATCGACGCGCCGGGCGCGGTCACGATCAAGACCGACGGCACCACCGGCACCGGCGACATCCGCAGCGACGATTCGATCTCGATCGGCGGCGGCACCGACTTCTCGCTGGGCAATCTCAGCGCGAGCCACGACGTGACGATCGACGCGGGCGGCGCGGTGACGCTGACCAGCGCGACGGCGGGCGACGACGTCGACATCACCGCCGGCAGCACCGACATCCAGCAGCTCACGACCACCAACAGTGGCGGCATCGACAACGAGAGCGACGGATCCAACATCAGCGTCACCACCACCGGCCTGCTGGGGCTGGCGAACGCGCACGCCGTCAGGAACATCACGTTGTCGAGCCAGGGCGGCATCGACGCCGGCACGCTCATCGCCGACTCGGGAAACCTCAGCGCGACCGGCACCGGTGGTTTCACCATCCAGAACATCAACGTCGCCGGGGATGCCACGATCAACGCCGGCAGTTCGGAGGTCGGCGGCACCGCTTTCACGGCGGGCGGAACGGTCAGCGTCTCGGGCAGCGGGTTGACGCTCGGCGACATCACCGCCGGCAACATCAGCCTGGCCCCGGCCACCTTCATCTCGGCGGATACGCTGTCGGCCAATCACGACGTCACCATCACCGCGGGCCAGGAAGTCAACCTGACCAGCGCGACGGCAGGCGACGACATCCGCATCTCGGGCCGGGGCGTGACGCTGGGCACCCTGCTCACCACCAACAGCGGCGGCATCGACAGCGAGAGCGACGGCTCCAACATCGTGGTGAGCGCCGGTGGCGACCTTTCGCTGGGCAGCGCGCACGCCGTCGCCAATCTCGCGCTCACCGGCCAGGGCGGCATCACCGCCGATGCACTCCAGACCGACGGCGGGGGGATCAGCGTCACCGCGCCCGGATCGATCGCGCTCAAGACGATCAACTCCGCGCGCTCGCTGCTGGTCCAGTCGACGGGCGGCAATGTCGGCGCGACCGGGATCACGGCCGGCGGCGACGTCGAGGTCGACGGCGCCCAGCTGACCATGGGCGACATCACGTCGGACGGCAGCATCACCGCCAACGGCACGCTGACCGGCGACACCTTCCAGGCCAACCACGACATCACCATCACCGGCGGCGACGTCGATCTCACCAGCGCGACCGCCGGCGACGACATCCGCATCACCGGGCGCATCCTCGCGCTCCAGTCGCTCACCACCACCAACAGCGGCGGCATCGATTCCGAGAGCGACGGATCGAACATCGCGCTCAGCGCGACCGACAGCCTCGATCTCACCAACGTGCACGCGGTCACCAGCATCGACATGACGAGCCAGGGCACGCTCACGGCGACCTCGCTCATCGCCGACAGCGGCCACATCACGGCCGAGGCACCGGGGTTGATCAAGCTCCAGACGATAAAGGCGGGCAGCGACGTCGGCATCACCGGCGACAATGGCGGCCCGGTGCAGGCGAACAGCATCACGGCGGGCGGATCGGTCACCGTCAATGCCGGCCAGATCGACATGGGCGACATCAGCGCCGGCAACATCGATCTGGAAGGCTCCGGGCCGGTCAGCGGCGACGGTTTCACCGCCTCGCACGACGTCACGATCCATTCGGATGCCGGCGTGACCCTCACCAGCGCCACCGCAGGCGACGACATCCGCGTCAGCGGGGCCACGCTCGACCTGCAGACGCTGAAAACCACCAACAGCGGCGGCATCGACAGCGAAAGCGACGGATCGGTCATCACCGCCACGTCGACGGGCACGATGACGATCACCGATGCGCATGCCGTATCCGGCATCACGCTCTCGGCATCGAACGGCACGATCACCGCACAATCGCTGACGTCCGATTCGGGCGGCATTTCCGCCCTCACCCAGAATTCCAACCTGCTGACCGCCACCACCGTGCAGGCGGCGGGCGACATCAGCCTGACCGCCGACGGCGGCGGATCGATCAGCGCGGGCAACATCACCTCGAACGGTGGCGGTGTGACCCTGGCCGGCACCAACCTGTCGGTGGGGAACATCAACGCGGGTACCATCAGCTTCACCGCCGCCGGCACCGTGATTGGCAGCGACCTCACCGCCGTTCACGACATCACCGTGGAGGACACGCCCGGCGCGGTGACACTCGCCAACCTCACGGCCGGCGACGACATCGAGATCAGCGCCACCAGCATCGCCACCCAGAAGCTCGCGGCCACCAACACCGGCGGCATCGACAGCGAGAGCGACGGATCGAACATCCGCCTCAACGCCTCCACCGGCGACATCAGCCTCACGTCCGCCGAGGCCGTCAGCAATATCGCGCTCAACAGCGATAGCGGCGCGATCACCGCGGACAGCCTGCTCACCCATGCCGGCGGGATCAGCGCCACCACGTCCGGGCCGCAGCTGATCAAGCTCACCAGCATCGAGGCGGCGGGCGACGTGGCGCTCGATGCCGAAAGCGGCGGCATCGTCGATTCCTCGGGCGTGACCGCGCACAACGGCAACGTCACCGTGAAAGCCGCGACCGTGAACCTCGGCGCCGTCTCGGGCCTGAGCCTCGATCTCGCCTCCTCGGGCAACCTGACCGCCGACAATCTGACGGCTGTCCACGACATCACGATCCAAGCCAGCAACGGCCTCGCCAGCCTGACCACCGCGACCGCAGGCGACGACATCGTCATCCATTCCGACACGCTTACCGCCAAGACGCTGACCACCACCAACACCGGCGGCATCGACACCGAGAGCGACGGATCCAACATCTTCGTGATCACGCAGGGCGACATGAATTTCTCGGGCGGCAGCGCCGTCACCGGAATCTCGCTCACCAGCGTCAGCGGAAGCATCACGGCCGACACGCTCTCCACCAGCTCCGGCGGCGTGCAGATCGGCACGTCGGGCGGCGCGATCTCGCTGTCCGCGATCACTTCCAACGGCGACGTGACGATCGACGGCGAGAAGAATGCGCTCGTCACCGTCGATGGTCTGAAATCGGCGTCCGGCAACATCTTCATCGACGGCGGCACGCTCAAGCTCGGCGATCTCTCCGCCGGTTCCAGCATCACGCTGGCCGCGACGCTCGACAATATCGACGCGGACACGGTGACCGCCGTTCACGACATCTCGATCACCGCCAATTCGGGCGTGCTGACGCTCGCCAACGCGACTGCCGGCGACGATATCGTGCTGAGCGCGAACAGCGCCAAGCTCACCTCGCTCACCACCACCAGCACCGGCGGCATCGACAGCGAGAGCGACGGATCGAACATCAGCGTCTCGACCACCAACGACCTGACGTTCAGCACCGCCAACGCCGCCACCAATATCACGCTCGCATCGGGTCAGGGCAACATCACCGCCGACACGCTGACCGCCGGCCGGACCATCCAGGCGACCACGTCGGCCAGCGGCGCGACGCTCGGCATCACGACGATCACCGCCGGCAGCGACGTGCTGCTCACGGCCACCGGGGGGACGGTGAATGCGACGGGCGTGACCTCCAACGGCGGCAACATCACGATCAACGGCCAGACGCTGACGCTCGGCGACGTGAACGCCGGATCGAGCATCTCGCTCGGCGCCGCCGGCGACATCACCGCCTCCAACCTCACCGCCGTGCACGATATCGGCATCGGATCGAGCAATGGGCTGGTGACGCTCGACACCGCGACGGCGGGCGACGACATCCGCATCTCGGCGGCGAGCACCGACCTCAAGACGCTCAAGACCACCAATACCGGCGGCATCGACAGCGAAAGCGACGGTTCCAACATCGTCATCCAGACGACCGGCAACATCGCTCTGTCCAGCGCCAGCGCGGTGCAGGGGATCAGCCTCACCTCCACCACCGGCACGATCACCGGCGACACGCTGCACACCGACAGCGGCAGCATCGTCGCCGGCACATCGGGCGGCCAGGCGATCGCGCTCGACCAGATCGATGCCGGCGGCGACGTACAGCTCACCGCGACCAGCGGCGGGGCAATCTCCGGCACAGGTATCGCCTCGCGGGGCGGCAATGTCAGCGTCAACGGCGGCGACTTCACGGTGAAGAACGTTTCCGGCCTCGGCATCACCCTCGCGTCCACCGGGGCGATCGACGCGACCAACCTGACGGCGGTCCACGATATCGGCATCTCCGCCAAGCAGGGCCTCGTCACGCTCGACACAGCGACGGCCGGCGACGATATCGAGATCACCGCCGACAGCGCCAACCTTACGACCCTCAAGACCACCAACAGCGGCGGCATCGACAGTGAGAGCGACGGTTCCAACATCCGCGTCGCCACCACAGGCGACCTGCTGCTGAGCAGCGGCTCGGCGGTTTCCGGCATCTACCTGACCTCGGCGGGCGTCCTGAAGGCGGACACGCTGTCCACCCAGTCCGGCGTGGTCAGCGCGATCGCCACGGGCGACGGCACGCTGACGCTCGACACCGTCGATGCGGTTGGCGACGTGACGCTGGAATCGACCCAGAATGCCGCGATCAGCGGCAACGACATCCGCTCGCGCGGCGGATCGATCACGGTGACGGGCGGCAACATCGACATCGTCAATGGCAATGCCGGATCGAGCATCGTCATGACGTCGACGGGCAATCTCACCGCCCAGACGCTTTCGGCCGTGCACGACATCACGCTGGGCGCGAACCAGGGCAACGCCTCGGTGCAGGTCGCGACCGCCGGCGACGACATCGTGATCGGCAGCCAGACCGCCAACCTCGGCTCGCTCACCGTCACCAACAGCGGCGGCATCGATAACGAGAGCGACGGATCGAACATCCGCCTCACCACCGTGGGCGATCTCTCGATCGACGGGATCAGCGCGCCGACCGCGCTCAATCTCACCTCACAGACCGGTGACGTCACCGCGCTGGGCATCGAATCCCCCTCGCCGGTGACGGCGTCGGGCGTGAATGTCGAGCTCGGCAGCTCGGGCACCCTGAACATCGCCTCGGTCACTGCGACCGGGTCGCTCGGCATCAGCTCGGTCGGCGATCTGGTGGTCGACAACGCGCTGGCGGGCACGTCTGCCGGCTTCACCAGTTCCGGCGGCGACGTCACGCTTTCGTCGATCAGCGTGCCGCAGAGCCTCGCGATCGGTGCTGCGGGCACCGCGCACCTGCTCGGCACGCTGCGCGGCGGCAGTGTCGGCATCGTCGCGGGCGACATCGCGATCGATCCCGCCGCCGCTATCTACGGACAGACGGTCACGATCGGCAGCACCAACGACAACGGGATGTTCATTGGCGGGGACGACAGCGGCGGCGGCTTCGTCCTCTCCAATGCCGAATTTGCGCGCATCCATGGCGGCGTGATCGCGCTGGGCGGCGCCGACACCAACGCCTCGACCGACATCACCGTCCGCGATCTCGACGTCGTCGGCTCGGGCGCCGGGACCGGTCCGAACGGCGATCCGATCGGCAACCTCTCCGGCACCGCCGGGCAGCTCACCATCGCCACCGACGGCGCGCTGAACGTGGTCGGCAACCTGATCGTCCACAACGCGCTGGCAAGCAACACGCTGACGCTCGGCGCGGGCAAGGACCTCGTGCTGTCGACGCCGACCGGATCGGTGCAGGTGCTGGACGCCAACGCCAACCCCACCGGCCTGCTGACGATGCTCGGCGACCGCGTGATCGCGGCGAGCAGCGCGACCCAGACCGCGCTCGACAACGCCACCACGATCGAGGCGCGCAACGCCATCCTCGATCAGAATGACGGCGCGATGGACCCGGCAGGCTATATCCAGGCCGGCACCATCCAGTTCGCGATCAACACCGGCGTCTACGTGCAGAATAGCGGCGGGGCGGCGCATGACGACCGCGCCGGCTTCACCGCCGGTACTGGCGGCGTCACCATCGTCTCGACCAACGACAATCCCATCGAAGTGGTGATCAACGGCCGCATCGCGCGGCCCACGGGCGGCTTCGACACCGGCGGTGCGGTCGGCCCGCGTCTGCTGCTGGTCGGCAGCAACGGCCAGGGCGCGGCGACGCTCAAGCCCAATTCGACCGCCAACGGCTGCGTGATCGGCGCGACAGCGCCGTGCCAGGAGGTGACGACGCCTACTCCGACCCCGACGCCCACCCCGACGCCGACGCCCACTCCGACGCCGACGCCCACCCCGACCCCGACGCCCACTCCGACCCCGACGCCCACCCCGACGCCGACGCCCACCCCGACGCCGACGCCCACTCCGACCCCGACGCCCACCCCGACGCCGACGCCCACTCCGACTCCGACGCCGACGCCCACCCCGACGCCGACGCCCACTCCGACGCCGACGCCCACCCCGCCCCCGACGCCCACTCCGACCCCGACGCCGACGCCCACTCCGACCCCGACGCCCACCCCGACGCCGACGCCCACTCCGACTCCGACGCCGACGCCCACCCCGACCCCGACGCCCACTCCGACCCCGACGCCCACCCCGACGCCGACGCCCACTCCGCCCCCGACGCCCACTCCGACCCCGACGCCCACCCCGACGCCGACGCCCACCCCGACCCCGACGCCCACCCCGACGCCGACGCCCACTCCGACCCCGACGCCCACTCCGACGCCGACGCCCACTCCGACGCCGACGCCCACTCCGACGCCGACGCCCACTCCGACCCCGACGCCCACTCCGACGCCGACGCCCACTCCGACCACACCACCGGTCGAACAGCATCAGGGTCAGGTGCAGGATACGCAGGGCGGCGTGCAGGACACTGTGCGCGACGATCTCGATCGCCGCCGCAACCGGCTCGCCATCTTCCCGACACGGATCTACGATCCGCCGGTGCGCCTGAAGGTGCAGGTCAGCACCGACGGCACGATCGACGAGCCGGTCGTCGGCTTCGGGAACGACATCAATGCCGGCACCTCGCCCGTCACCATCCCGCCGAAATAAAACCGGCAACCGCCAAGGTCATGAGCCTGTTGGGGAATCGCGCCCGCTGATGCTATGTCGCATCGCAGCGTAAGGGGGCGCCATGACGACGGCCAAAGCATCGGTCCGGGCCAGAATATCTGCCGTCCTGCATGTCGTGATCGGCATGCTCTTCTCGGGCTTCGCGTTGAAGGGCTTCCTGATCCCCAATCATTTCTTCGACGGCGGCGTCACCGGCGTCTCGCTGCTGACCCACGAATTCTACGAGATTCCGATCGCCTACATCATCGTGGGCTTTAACCTGCCGTTCGTGGCGCTCGGCGCGCGGCTGGTCAGCCGCAATTTCGCGCTCCGCAGCTTCGCCGCCATCGCCGGATTCGGCCTGTGCCTGCTGGTCATCCCCTATCCGCAGGTGACGCACGACCGGCTGCTGGTTGCAGTGTTCGGCGGCGTGTTCATGGGATTGGGCGTCGGCCTCGCAATGCGCGGCGGCGCAGCGCTCGATGGTATCGAAGTGCTCGCCGTCTATACCCGCCGCCATGTCAGCTTCACGGTCAGCGAGATCGTGCTGGCCATCAACATCCTGATCTTCCTGGTCGCCGCGATCCATCTTGGCTTCGAGACCGCGCTCTATTCGATGCTGACCTATTACGCCGCGTCGCGCACCACCAACTTCGTGGTGGAGGGCGTGGAGGAATATACCAGCGTCACCATCGTCTCGGCCGAGGCAGACGAGATCAAGGCGCGGCTGGTCAAGGATTTCGGCCGCGGTATCACCGTCTATAAAGGCGAGCGTGGCTTCCTGCGCGACAGCTTCGAGGTGAGCCACCCCTGCGACATCATCCACACGGTGGTGACGCGCCTGGAGGTGCCGCGCCTCAAGCACATGATCCACCGCATCGATCCCAAGGCCTTCGTGGTGACGGCACAGGCCAAGGAAGCGTCCGGCGGCGTGCTGAGCCGCGTATCGCAGCACTGAATTTGAAAACCGTTCGGGCTGAGCCTGTCGAAGCCCTGCCCTTTCTTTCCACAGCGCACAAAGAAGGACAGCCCTTCGACAAGCTCAGGGCGAACGGGGTTGCGGTCAATCCGAAGGCGTCAGCCGCGTCAGATCGCGGATCATGCGCTGGTGGCGTCTGTCGAAGCGGACGATCGTCATCGGCTCGTCGACCAGATCGAAATGGGTGGCGATGCCGGTCGCGGTCCAGCGATGCCAGGCGAGGCCGGGCAGCTCGTCGACGATCAGCGCGCGCTCGTCCGGCGCCTCGGGATCGATCGCGCGCAGATCAAGCGCCACCTGCGGCGCGGTCGAGCTGGTGACGGTCAGCACGCGTCCCGCCCAGGCCATCGCGATCGGCCGATGGACATGCCCGGCGATCAGATGGACCACCTGCGGCGCCTCCCGGATCACCGCCGCGAGGCGGCCCGTCCAGGCGTCGTCCGGATGGATGTCCATCCAGCCGATGCCGGTCAGTGCGGGCGGATGGTGCAGCACGATCAGCGTCTCCGCCTCGGGCCGCTCGGCCAGCGTCGCGCGCAGCCATGCCGCGCGGCCCTCGCAGAAGGCGCCGCCGTCGCTCCCCTCCTCCAGCGTGTCGAGCACGACGATGCGGCGCTCGCCCAGATCGAGGGCATATTGGACGAAGCCGCCGTTGATCTGCGTCTCGGGGAACACCGACAGGAAAGTCGCGCGCCGATCGTGATTGCCGACGGCCAGCAAAATCGGGCAATCGATCGGCGCGATGATCTCGCGCAACCGCTCGTAGGATTCGGGCAGGCCGTCCTCGGTCATGTCGCCACTGATGATCAGCATGTCCGGCCGGAACGGCACCTTGCGCAGGTAGCGCACGACATGCTGCAACCGACCGCTATTCTCGTCCCCCGCCGCATCCGCCTGGATGTGGAGATCGCTGATCTGCGCGATGAGCATCTGGCCTGGCACTCCCCTTGCCCATGCATAGGGCCACCGTACGCCCGCGCAAAGCATGGTTGTGCGGCCTTTGCCTCAGGATCGCATGAGCATATGCCAAAGACCGGGGCGCGATTTGAGACGCTCAGGGCCAGGTCGGCAGCCACATCCATTGATGGAAGGCCTGGGAATCGGGCAGAGCGGAGGCCGAGATGATCGGGTAGAAATAGAGGAACAGCAGCGCCGACACCGTGACGAACAGCGTGTCGGCGCGCCAGAAGCCTTTCCTGCGGCTCCGCCGGCCGGACAGTTCGGTCGCGATCACGCCACACAGAAAGACCGAGGCCGGGAAGTAATAATGGATGAACCCCAGGGACTTGGGAATGAGCGCGAAGGGCAGGAACGCGCCCGCCCACAAGGCGACCGGCAGCAAGGCCTTCGCCGGCCCGCCCATCCCCCAGCGCCACAGCGCGACGCCCACGCAGACGAGCCCACCCCACCAGATCGCCGGATTGCCGATCATCAGCACGCCGCGCCATGCGCCGCCGTCCGAGGCCTCGTAGAGATACCAGATCGGCCGGATGTCGAGCGGCCAGCTCCACCAGGAGGATTGGTAGGGATGCGGCGCCAGCACCTGCGTCTGCTCGGCATACATCCGCCCCTGAAAGGACAGCAACGAGGCGAAGGTGAGCGGCTGATCGGCATAGAAGAAAGCCGGCAGGAAAGTGGCGAGATAGACGCCGACGCTCACCGCCAGCAGCCAGGGCAGCGCGGATGCGGCCGGCAATCCGGGCCAATACGGCCCCTCCGCCATGTCGAACAGCGCGACCGGAGGCCGGCCCGCCCGCCTCGCTTCGCGCCAGCGCACGAACAGGATCGCGGCGATCGCATAAGCGAGGAACGGCACCGCCGCCCATTTCGCGCCCATCGCCAGCCCGAGCAACGCCGCCGCGAGAACCCAACGGCGCAGCACCTTCTCGGGCGGCGCCGTCATCGACCAGAGGAAGGCCGCGATCGCCGACGTCAGGAATGCCGCCTCGAACACGTCGAGCATCGCGATCCGCGCCTGGATGAACAGCGAGAAATTGAGCAGCGCCAGCACTGCGCCGATCACCGCGACGCGCATCCGGCCGGTCAGCAGCATCAGGATCGCGAACAGCCCGAGTACCGTGGCCGTCCCCGCAACGCTGGCGAAGAGGCGCCAGCCCAGGGAGTTGTCGCCGAAGATCAGCATCCCCAGCGCGATCAGCTCCTTGCCGACCAGCGGATGCTCGATGTTGACCGGATGCGACAGCGCCAGCAGCGCACGCGCCGCCGGCACATAATGCGTCTCGTCGAACACCGGCTTGTGCGGCGTGGTCAGGCCGATCGAAAAGAGCAGCTGCGCGACGGACCCGATCAGGCAGGCGGCGCCCCATGGCCGCGACAACCATGCGCCTATCGATCCGCGTTCCGTCGTGCTGCCCCCCGGCATCGCCCCTCGCCTGCTCGCGCGGGGACTATTCGCGATTTACAGGGGCTTGTCCATCAGCCCGATGTCAGTCGAACAGGCTCTTCAGCGAATCGAGCAGCCCCAGCGGCTTGCCAGTGCCGTATTTCTCCGGATCGCAGCGGCGCAGCCGGGTGATCTCCCTCAGCGTCAACCTGTAGCGATAGCGATCGGCGTCCGTCACCAACTCCCGGTTGAGCTTGGCGCGCATCACCTCTTCAGCCTCGTCGCCATGATCGCGGATCATCCAGCGCGCCTGATCGCGCGCACGGCTCTCCACGTGGATATCGACTCCCCTGGGCCTGAACATCTTCCCTTTATCCGTACGCAACACACCTGGACGCTTCACATAACCATCACGAACCGGCGAAGAAAAGGCCCCATCTGGTCGAATGCGACCAATTCCCCGGGCGCCGGTCAATCGATAGCGGCTTAACGGTATGGAAAGCTTCCACACATACCAGAATGGACCCAAATAGCGCGGTGACCCAGGATGCTCTACGCCCCGGCCAGGAAGTCCAAGAAACGCAGCCTCGTCCAGGGGAATGAGGGGGCGCCGCTCGTCGAGGAGACGATGGCGCCGCACGCGCAGCTGCGTGCCATCCGGATCGAGGCGCTGGCGCAGTTCGCGTCGCTGCTTGCCGGTGCCGTGGTATTAAGCTGTTTCGTGCTGGCCGCGATCCTTTTCGGCCGGATCGAGACCTCCCACGTCGTCGCCTGGTCGCTGCTGGTGATCGCGAGCAGCTGGATCATGGTGCGCCGGCTCGAGAACAACGCGCTGCTCTACGTCCGGCGCGAGCCTCCGAAACGCACCGTGATCGAGGCGGCCGTGCTGATCGGCCTCGTCGCCGGCGCCTGGGCTGCGATCCCCGTCGCCGTCTATCGCGGCCAGCCCGAGGATATCCAGACCGTGCTGGTCGGCGCGATCTGCGCGATGATGTGCGGCGCGCTCGCGATCGCGGCGGTGCCGGAGGCGGCGATCATCTGGGCCGGCATCTTGGCGGGCGGGCTCGGCATCGCGCTGCACCTGGACGGCGACAAATTCTCGCTGCCGCTGAGCCTGCTGGTTCTGTTCCATTTCGGATTCATCTTCGCGGTGATCCGCCGCAACGCGACTTTGCTGCTCGACCGCGCCGAGCGCGAGGCGCGACAGCAGGTCGATGTCGAGGCAGCGGCGCGGCTGATGCGGGAATATGAGGAGCGCGGCACCAGCTGTCTGTGGCAGACCGACGCCTCGCACATCCTCACCTACGCCACCCCCAGCATCGCCGCCTTGCTCGGCCGCCCGCTCAACCGGCTGGTCGGCTCCGCCCTGCCCGCGCTGATCGGCGGCAGCGGCGCGCTCGGGCAGGCGATGCTCGGACGCGCCGCGTTCGGCGGCATCGAGGTGGAGTTCGGCGAGGGCCGCAACCGCCGCTCGGTCGCCTTCTCCGGCACGCCGATCGTCGATTCGGCCGGCGGCTTCCTCGGCTTCCGCGGCAGCTGCTCGGACGTCACCGAGACGCGCAGCTCGGAGCGACGTCTGCGCCAGCTTGCCAGCCTCGACGTGCTGACCGAGCTGCCCAATCGCATGCGTATGCGCGAGCTGCTGGGCGAGGCGCTGCTGTCGGCCCGCGCCTCGGGCCGGCCCTGCGGGATGCTGCTGCTCGATCTCGACGGCTTCAAGCCGGTCAACGACACGTTCGGCCATCCCAAGGGCGATGCCGTGCTCAAGACGGTCGCGCAGCGGCTGAGCGCACAGATCGGCAATCACGGCATCGTCGGACGCCTCGGCGGCGACGAGTTCGGGATCGTTCTGCACGATGCGCAGAACCGCAAGGCGGTGAACGAGCTGGCCGACACGCTGATCGCGCAGATCTCCGAGCCCTATGTACTGGACGGCGTGTCGGTACGCATCGGCGTCTCGATCGGCGGTGCCTTCGGGCCGGTGGACGGCGATACGGTCGACGATCTGGTCAAGAAGGCCGATCTCGCGCTCTACGAGGCGAAGGCGGCGGGTCGCGGCACTTATCGCCAGTTCGAGCGCAGCATGCAGACCGAAGCCGAGAACCGGCTGCGGCTGGAGCATGACCTGCGCCTCGCGCTGCAGCTCAACCAGTTCCGCCTCTATTACCAGCCGCTGATCGACGCCCAGACCCAGGAGGTGAAGGGCTTCGAGGCGCTGATCCGCTGGCAGCACCCGGTGCGCGGCTTCGTCAGCCCGGCCGAGTTCGTGCCGCTGGCCGAGGAGATCGGCCTGATCCACGAAATGGGCGAATGGGTGGCGCGCACCGCGATCCGCGACTGCGCCCAATGGCCCTCGCCCATCAGCGTCGCGGTCAACCTCTCGCCGATCCAGCTCGGTTCGCCGGGCCTGCCCGCGATGATCTCCGACGCGCTGACTCGCGCCAAGCTGCCCGCCAACCGGCTGGAGCTGGAGGTCACCGAAAGCGTGTTCCTGCAGGATACCGAAGGCTCGCTCGACGTGCTGCGCCGCCTGCGCGCGCTCGGCGTGCGGATCGCACTGGACGATTTCGGCACCGGCTATTCATCGCTCGGCTATCTCAACCGCACCATCTTCAACAAGCTGAAGATCGACGGCAGCTTCGTGCGCGGCGCGGCGACGCGATCCGAGACGGTGTCGATCATCCAGGCGATCGTGACGCTCGCCAACTGCTTCGGCATGACGATCACCGCCGAGGGCGTCGAGACGCAGGACGACTGGCGCCGCATGGCCGAGCTCGGCTGCCATCAGATGCAGGGCTATCTGTTCGGTCGCCCGGTTCCGTTCGAGCGTGCCACCGAGCTGGTCGGCACGCACTGGAGCGAGGCTCGCCGACTCGCCTCCGCCTGATACAAGGGTTGCGGCCCAGTCCCGCCCGGGGCTAGGCAAGTAACAATTGATATCGGTTGGGAGAGTCCATGAAACTCGCATCGCTGAAGGGTGGCCGCGACGGCCGCCTCGTCGTCGTGTCGGACGATCTCCACTTCTGCGCGGACGCGACTCACATCGCGCCGACGCTGCAGGCCGCGCTCGACGACTGGGAGCATGCCGAGCCCGAGCTGCGCAACCTCGCGACCGATCTGCAGCACGAGGTCATCCCGATGCTGCGTTTCCGCGAGCACAATGCTGCGTCTCCCCTGCCCCGTGCCTTCCAGTGGGCGGACGGATCGGCCTATGTGAACCATGTCGAGCTGGTCCGCCGCGCGCGCGGTGCCGAGCTGCCGGAAAGCTTCTGGACCGATCCGCTAATGTACCAAGGCGGCTCCGACGGCTTCCTCAGCCCTCGCGATCCGATCCCGCTGGCCGACGAAGCCTGGGGCTGCGACATGGAGGGCGAGGTCGCGGTGATCGTCGGCGACGTACCGCAAGGCGCGAGCCGCGACGAGGCGCTGGCGGCGATCCGGCTGGTCTGCCTCGTCAACGACGTATCGCTGCGCAACCTGATCCCGGGCGAACTCGCAAAGGGATTCGGCTTCTTCCAGTCCAAGCCTGCTTCCGCGCTGTCGCCGGTAGCGGTGACGCCTGATGCGCTGGGCGAGGCTTGGAAGGACGGCAAGCTCCATTTGCCGCTCCTGGTCAGCCTCAACGGCGCGGATTTCGGCAAGGCCGATGCGGGCGTCGACATGACCTTCGATTTCGGCACGCTGGTGGCGCATGCCGCGAAGACCCGCGCACTATCCGCCGGTACTATCATCGGATCGGGCACCGTCTCGAACCGCGACGCGGACGGCGGGCCCGGCAAGCCGGTAAAGGACGGCGGGCTCGGCTACAGCTGCATCGCCGAGGTGCGGATGATCGAGACGATCCGCGACGGCCAGCCCTCGACGCCGTTCATGAAGGGGGGCGACGTGGTGCGGATCGAGATGAAGGACGCGCACGGCCACTCGATCTTCGGCGCCATCGAGCAGGAGGTGGGCTCGCAGGAGGCGGGCGGCGCCTAGAACGCCGCCTGCAGCCGCTCCATCAGCCCCTGCGCGGGGCTGAACGGGCGCATCGGCCGCGCCATCTCGCGATCGAGCCGCTCGACGCGGCTGTAGAGATCGCTGGCTGCGGCGACGATCTGGCGCGCTGTCTCGGGAAGCGCCGCGACGATCTCCGGATCGTGGCCCTGCGAACGGCCCAGCCGGCGCTCGGGCGCGGCGGCCTGCTTCTCGCTGATCTCGCCGGCATCGACCGCGCGGCGGGTGAGCAGCCAGGCGATGATGTGCATCAGCCGCGTCGTCACACGCAGAGACTCGCAGGAGAAGCCGATGCGGTGGAGCGCCGGCAGCGCATCGCGCTCCTCGCGCCCGTTGACGTCGAAATAGCTGCGCGCCTCGTCGGCGAGGATCATCGCCTCGATATAGAGCGCGTCGACCAGCTTGCGGTTCAGGGCGAGGGGTGCGGTCATCATGCGGAGGACGCTGCCACGCCCGGCTGCCGGGCTGAACGGCCTCGTGCGCGCCACCGTCCCATCCCTGCACAGCCCTTGAAAGCCGATCGGCGTCCACCATCTCATGCGCGTCGAAGCGTCGCCCGGACGGGGGCGCGGGAGACAGGCCCGGCGGGTTGCTCGCGGGCTTCACATCAACGGTCGTTCGCTTTGAAAGGAAAGACCCATGCGTACCCTCGATTTCGCGCCTCTGCTGCGCTCTTCCATCGGCTTCGAGAATCTCAACCGGCTCGTCGATTTCGCCACCCGTGGCGAGGGCGACGCCTATCCGCCCTACAATATCGAGAAGCTCGCCGAGGACGCCTATCGCATCTCCATGGCCGTCGCCGGCTTCGGCCGTGACGAACTCGAGCTCACCGTGCAGGACAATGTCCTGATCGTGATCGGCAAGGCCGAGCCGAAGGCCGAGGATGCCGAGCGTCAGTTCCTCCATCGTGGCATCGCCAAGCGCGCCTTCGAGCGCCGCTTCCAGCTGGCCGACACGATCAAGGTTACGGGCGCCGGCTATGCTGACGGCCTGCTCAACATCGAGCTGAAGCGCGAGGTGCCCGAGCACAAGAAGCCGCGCCGCATCGCGATCGACGATGTTGCCGTCGAAGGCGAGGCGCAGGTGCTCGCCGCGGCGTAACAAGGCACGACTGCAAGGCAGTCGGGAGGCCGGTCCGGTTCGCCGGGCCGGCCTTTTCCTTTCTCCCTGAAAGGGAGGGGGAGCGCGTTACGCGATGATGTCCGGAATAAGCTGGTCCCCGAGCTGCATGATCTCGTCCTTGATCGCAAGCTTGCGGCGCTTGAGCCGGGCGATCTGGAACTCGTCGCGCTGGGGCATGGAGGCGAGCGCGACGATCGCCGCGTCGAGATCGCGGTGCTCGGTGCGCAGATGCGCGAGCCTGCGGCCGATATCATCGGCGTCCATGCCAGCCTGTTCCCTGTCCGTCGCGGGCCGGACAGCCCGCAGGTTCGGTAAAGCGATGCCTGTTGCGCCGTCCCCGCGCAAGCCCGGATTCGGGCCTGCCTTCGGACTGTCAACGGACTGTCGCATTTCATGGGGCGGCACATCGATTTCGCGCTTTGTTCACGCGACACGACTGGCGAATCGTGATCTACTGGAATGTGCTGACCAAACCAAGGAGGACCTATCCTATGGACAATCATTCCAGCGCTTTGGTTACTCGTCACGCGGGCCTCGATGCCCGCATCGCGGACGAATCGCGCCGGCCCTCGCCGGATGCCATCGTCATCGCCAGCCTCAAGAAACAGAAGCTGAAGATCAAGGAAGCCCTGGCGAGGCTTTAAACCCTATCGCGGTCCGCTCGCGCCAACGGTGCGGCGGGCCGCCATTACCCTAAAGCGAGATCAGCCGCGCGTTTCGGGCTTCAGGCCTGGGCGACGATATTTCTGGGTGACCGGGCGGAACAGCTCGTCGGGCTTGCCGGACTTGGTCTTGCGCGCGCGCGCCTTGTCGATCGGATGATCGAAGGCGACGCCGATGCGTCCCGCCTCGGCCCAGGCGACCGAGCCGGCAACCTCGCCGACATTCTCGATCGCGACCTCGATCCGCATGCCGGGGCGATAATCGTCCGGCGCATCGGCCATCAGGCCGCCCGAGGACACGTTGCGCACCCGGACGGAGACACCTTCGCCCGGCTGGCCTTCCAGCTTGATCCGGGCAAGCACGAACAGACTGTCGCGCTGGTCGCGACGCTGCGATTCCGCGTTGCCTTCCGGCGTATGGCTACCGATCGGAGTCTCTTCCACCTTAGTCCAGTCCCACGATGTCGAGGGCTCAAGCCCGACGCCTTTCCAGAAAGCTCATTCTAACCGGCCAACAGTCGCCAAAGCCTTAATCGTCGCGCGAGATCTTCTCGTTGCGCTCGTGCCGTTCCTGCGCTTCTACCGTCATCGTCGCGATCGGTCGCGCCTCGAGCCGGGCGAGCGAGATCGGCTCGCCGGTCACCTCACAATAGCCGTACTCGCCCTCGTCGATGCGACGCAGCGCGGCATCGATCTTGGAGATCAGCTTGCGCTGGCGATCGCGGGTGCGCAGCTCGATCGACCAATCGGTCTCGCTCGATGCGCGATCGGTGATGTCGGGCTCGCGCAGCGAATCCGTCTGGAGCTGGGCGAGGGTCCCCTTGGCCTCTTCCAGGATCGAATCCTTCCACTGCAGCAGCTTGCGACGGAAATAAGCCTGCTGACGCGGCCCCATGAAGGGCTCGTCGGCCGTAGGTCGATAATCGTCGGGAAGCGAAGGCAAACCCGTCGCCCGCTCCCCACCCAGCGTGTCCACCGCCGTCGCCATGCAACTCTCCGCTCCGTAAAGGAGCCGCGATCAGGCCGCCGGACGCCTGCACCACGATGCTCCTGTCCCCGGAGCGGGCCTATACTCGGCGGATTCCCCGTGCACAAGCGGCCCCGATGCCGCTATGTGCCTTTGCAGAACGGGAATGTCGGCCGGTGCGGCAGCGGCGCCACGCCGCCCGGAGCGCATCTCTGGCACAAAACGGGACATATACGGGCCAAAGCCGCGAAACCTTCTCTTTTCAACGGCGTCCGGACAGGCGAGAGAGACTGCCTGGGTTTGCGATTAACGGTTTCGCATTGCTTAGCGGTTAGTCGAAACGTGTTGCATATTCGGGTGTGGCAACAGGCAGGGTGCGGCCAACGCGTCCGTTGATGAGGGGCAGAGACAGAGCGATGTCGGTACGGATGGCCATCGCCAAATTGTGCGCCTGCGCTTGCGGCGGCGCCGTCATCGGCGGCGGCGCGGTGCATTACGCCGAGCGTCCCCCAGTCAACCGGGTGCTGATGAAGAAGAAGGCGGTAGCGGTCCGCAAGCCGGTCTACCGACAGGTCGCGGTCCGTCAGGCCAAGCGCACCGTCACCACCACGACCACTTGCACCCCCGGCACGGTTACCTTGGCCCAGGCGGCGCCCGCGGCTCCGTTCGAGGCACCGTCCTATGGCGGCGGCGCGGTGGCTCCGGCGGTCCTCGGCGGCGGCGGCTTCGGCGGGGGCGGCTTCTTCGGCGGCGGCTTCTGGGGCGGCGGCGGCGGCGGCTCGGGCGGCTGGTTCATTTCCTCGACATCGTCGTCGTCGAGCTCGACGAGCGGCAGCGTGACATCCACCACGGGCGGTCAGGTCACCACGACCGGTAGTGTCACCTCCACCGGCAGCGTGACATCGACGGGCAGTGTTACATCGACGGGCAGCGTCACCACCACGGGCAGCGTGACGACCACCGGCAGCGTCACCTCGACCGGAAGCGTGACGACCACGGGCAGCGTCACAACCACCGGCAGTGTGACCACCACCGGCAGCGTCACGACGACGGGTAGCGTCACCACCACTGGCGGCATCACGACCACCGGCGGCCATACGACCACGGGCGGTCACGACGTCCCGGCTCCGCCGATGCTGCTGCTGTTCGGCGGCGCGGCGGCGGCGCTGATCGCGCGGCGCAAGCTCGCGAAGCCCGCAACCGCAAGCTGAGCGGATCGGTCAGGCAGGAGAAAAAGGCCCGCGACGCGATGTGCGTCGCGGGCCTTTCCGTTTTTAGGCCAATCTGTTCAGGCCGGGCCGGCGTTACTTGCCCGCGCCGCCCGCGCCGCTGGCCGGCTTGCTGGCACCGGCCGCCGCACCGAGCTGCTGCGCGGTCATGGCGATCTTCAGGCCGCCATTGTCACCCGCCGCGAAGGCGGTGACGGGAAGACGCACCTTGGTACCGCTGGCGAGCTGCACGGTCGCGAACTGGCCATCGACAGCCGCCACGGTGCCGACCGAGCCACCCTGCATGTCAGCCACCGCCGCGCCCTGCGCGACGGTCGGCTTCGCCGGGGTTGCCGCGGTGGTCGCAGCCGCCGTCTGCGCCGGAGCAGCGGCCTGCGCCGCCGCCGCGTCGATCTGCGCTGCCGTCATCGCGATCACCGGGCCGTTCGGGCCCATCGCGAAGCTGGTCTTGGGCAGGCGGACCTTGCTCTTGCTCGTCGCCAGCACGGCATAGTCGCCGTCGATGCTGTCGATCGTGCCGACCGAGCCGCCCGACGTGTCGAGCACCTTGGCGCCTGCGGCGAGCGTACCGGAGGCCGCCGGTGTGGGCGTCGCGGCGCCGGCCGGGCCGGCGGCGGGAGTGGCGGAGGAGGCAGGCCCCGCAGGCGGGGTCGCCGCAGGTGTCGCCTGTGCCAGCGCCATCGCCGGAATCATCGCGCTCGCCCCCACGAACAGCCCCGTCTTGATCAACTTCATGTGGAACCCTCCAAATACAATGGTACGCTTGAACACGACCGAGCAACGCACGGGAAACCGAAAAGAGCGAAGCCCGGATAGACGAACCGAACCGTTAGGGCGGTGAAACGATCCGACCGCTCAATCGAGGTTCGCCAGCAGCTTCTCGATTTCACCAACTGGGTGCCCGGTGACATCCTTGGCGACCTCTCGCAGAGTCTTCTTCTGCACCTCCTGGTGCAGCGTCTTGCGCAGCTGGCCCAGCGTCTTGGGCGGCGCGACGAGGATCAGGGCCTCGAACTCTCCGGCAAGCGCCGCGCGGCTCAGCTCGTGCGCGGTTTCGGCGGCGAAGCGCTGCTCCTCCACCTCATGCGCATCGGCGGACGGAATCGCGCCGCCGCCGGAAGCACGTCCCTGCGAATCGGTGACCTGCTCGCCGGTCTTGGGATTGTTCTGCTCCACCGCCGAGACGACGACGAGGTTCGGCGCCATCGCATCGCCCTCGTTGCGGAAGAAGAGCCGCTTGCGCCCGTCCGTCACCAGAACCATCGAATTGCGGGGGACACGCATACGCTTCTCCTTCGGTTGTTCGATCGACCAACGCGAGGGCGGCGAGACGGTTGCGAAAGCCTCGCCCGCCCGCCATAGCCTGCCCGCCATGCACGATATCCGCCTCATCCGGGACGATCCCGCCGCCTTCGACACCGGTCTCGCCAGGCGCGGCGTCGCGCCGGTCTCGGCGGAACTGCTCGCGCTCGACGAGCGGCGACGCAAGCTGCTGACCGACCTGCAGGTGGCGCAGGCAAGCGCCAACGCAGCCGCCAAGGCGATCGGCGCGCTGATCGGCCAGGGCAAGAAAGACGAGGCCGAGGCGAAGAAGGCCGAGGTCGCGGCCATCAAGGCATCGATGCCGAAGATCGAGACCGAGGCAGCGGAGGTGGAGGCCGAGCTGGACGGCCGGCTCGCCGAGATCCCCAACCTTCCCTACCCCGACGTCCCCGAGGGCGCGGACGAGGACGGCAACGTCATCGTCAAACATTGGGGCGAGCCGGCAAAGTTCGATTTCACACCCAAGGAGCATGACGAGCTCGGCAAGGCGCTCGGCATGGATTTCGACGCGGCGGGAACCGTCTCGGGCGCGCGCTTCGTCTATCTGAAGGGCAACCTCGCCCGGCTCAACCGGGCGCTCGGCCAGTTCATGCTCGACACACAAACCGGCACCCACGGCTATACCGAGGTCGTGCCACCAGTGCTGGTGCGCGATGCCGCGATGTTCGGCACCGGCCAGTTGCCCAAGTTCGCCGATGATCTATTCCAGACCACCGACGGCCGCTGGCTGATCCCCACCGCCGAGGTGAGCCTGACCAACTACGTGCAGGGCCAGATCGTCTCCGAGGTGGAGCTGCCGATCCGCTTCACCGCACTCACCAACTGCTTCCGCGCCGAGGCGGGTGCGGCGGGGCGCGACACGCGCGGCATCATCCGCCAGCACCAGTTCGAGAAGGTCGAGCTCGTCTCGATCGTCACGCCCGAGCAATCCGAAGAAGAGCATGAGCGCATGACGCTCGCCGCCGAGAGCGTGCTGGAGGCGCTCGGCCTGCCCTATCGCCGCATGCTGCTCTGCACCGGAGATATGGGCTTCACGGCGAAGCGCACCTTCGATCTGGAGGTGTGGTTGCCCGGCCAGCAGCGTTATCGCGAGATCAGCAGCTGCTCGACCTGCGGCGATTTCCAGGCGCGGCGGATGAATGCGCGCTACCGGCCGGCCGGAGAAACCAAGGGCACGCGCTTCGTCCACACGCTCAACGGTTCGGGCCTTGCGGTCGGCCGCACGCTTGTCGCGGTGATGGAAAATTACCAGACCGCCAGCGGCGCGGTCCGCGTGCCCGACGCATTGCGGCCGTACATGGGCGGTGTGGAGGCGATCGAGCCGCTTTGACATTGGATATCTCAACCCCGTTCGTGCTGAGGAGCCACTGAGCGAAGTCGAAGTGGCGTCTCGAAGCACAGTCGCAGCGCATACCCTTCGAGACGGGAATTCGACTATGCCAGTCCCTTCTCAGGGCGAACATAACCCAACGACAGAAAGTCAGATTGGCATGCGCATTCTGGTTACCAACGACGACGGCATCCACGCGCGCGGACTCAAGGTGGCCGAGGCGATCGCTCGGACGCTGAGCGACGACGTCTGGGTGGTGGCGCCGATGGACGAGCAGTCCGGCGCAGGCCATTCGCTCACCCTCACCCGCCCGCTGCGCCTGCGCCGCCACGACGATCGCCGCTTCTCGGTCTCCGGCACGCCCACCGACACGGTGATGATGGCGCTGCTGGAAGTGATGGACGGCAAGCCGGACCTGATCCTCTCGGGCGTCAATCGCGGCGCCAATCTCGGCGAGGACGCCACCTATTCGGGCACCATCTCCGCCGCGATGGAAGGCGCGCTGGCCGGCGTCCGGTCGATCGCTCTCAGTCAGGCCTATCGCCGCGAGGGCGCCGGCGACGACGTGACCTTCGATGCCGCCGAGAGCTGGGGCGAACGCGCCGTGCGCCCGCTGCTCAACGCCGCGTTCGCGCCGGGCATGCTAATCAGCATCAACTTCCCGCCGATACCCGGCTCAGACGTGCAGGGTATTCGCGTCGCCGAACAGGGGATGCGCGACTATGGTCGAGCCAAGATGATCAAACAGATCGATCCTCGCGGTTTTCCTTATTACTGGCTCTCCTTCAATGGCGTCGCCGACATCAAGGGGCAGGATACGGACTTCGACGCGGTACGGGCCGGCTACATTTCGGTGACTCCGCTTCATCTCGACCTCACCTATCGTGATGCACTGGCGCAACTGGCCGCAAGCTATTGATCGCGGGCCGCTTTGGCGCTTGGCAGGCCGTTTCGTCATGGTTAATGCACACTTTGGGGATTGAGCGGGGACGGGCATGACGTCGCGTATCGGGCGTGGGATGGCTGTTGCGGCATGCGTCGGCCTCGCCGGCTGCATTCCACATGGCTCGCCGCCGAGCGGCTACGGCCAGCCTCCCTCGCCCGCGCCGTCCTACGGCACGACCGGGACGCCCTACCCGGCCGACAATGTGATCCGCACCACCGACATCCCGAGCTCGGTCAAGCAGCCGACCCCGTCTTGGGTCGCCAGACCGGTCGAGGCCGATGCCGTCACCATCGCCGATTCCACCTACGTGGTGAAGGACGGCGAGACGATCCGCTCGATCGGCAACAAGACCGGCGCCGGTTCCGAGGCGATCGCCAGGGCGAACAATATTCCCGCGCCCTTCATGGTGCGCACCGGCCAGCGGCTGAAGATTCCCGGCGGTCGCTACCACCTCGTCCGCTCGGGCCAGAGCGGCATCGCCATTGCGCGCGCTTATGGCGTGTCGTGGTCGACCATCGCCGATCTCAACGACATCCAGCCGCCCTACGTGCTGCGGAACGGCCAGCGCCTGCTGCTGCCGAGCGCGCAGGCGGCCGCGCAGATGAGCCCCGAGGAACGCGCGCAAGCCTTCAGCCTCGATATCGACGATCTCGCCACCGGCTCCGAGCCGGCGCTGGCCTCCAACGCCGCGCCAAAGCCGCCGACCGCGACGCCGAAGAAGCCGCTGCCCAAGGACGAGCCGGTCGCCGAGCCGAGTAATTTCGCCGGCCGCTTCCAGTGGCCGCTTTCGGGCGCGATCATCGGCAAGTTCGGCCCGGCGGGCGACGGCCGCCGCAACGACGGCATCAATATCGCCGCAGAGCGCGGCGAGGAGATCCACGCAGCGGCGGACGGCGTCGTCGCCTATGCGGGATCAGCGATCGCGGTCTATGGCGGCCTGATCCTGATCAAGCACGGCGACGGCTGGATCACCGCCTACGGCCATGCCGAGCAGATCCTCGTCACCCGCGGCCAGACCGTCCATCGCGGCGACGTGATCGCGCGCGCGGGCGCCACCGGATCGGTCAACAAGCCGCAGCTCCATTTCGAGATCCGCAACAAGCGCACGCCGGTCGATCCGCTGCGCTACCTGCCGCCATCGCAGAATTAGCCGGCGGGTATGGGGGCGGCAGCGATGGACCTTTCGCGGATTCGGGTGACGTCATGACGTCGCTGACGATCATCTCCTTCACCCTGCTCGCGGTCAGCCTAATCATGGCCGGCGCGATGGCGGTCGCCTGGGCGAGCTTCGGGCGCCCGCGCCATGCGCTCAGCTGGTCGATCGCCTACATCCTCTATTCGGGGCAGGTGCTGTGCTCGTCGATCGGCATCCTGCTGCCGGCGACGCAGCCGGTGGTCTGGCGGCTGGAACTGCTGTTCATCGTCGTGCCCGCAGTGCTGGTCGCGGCCGGCGCCCGGCAACGCGCCGGCCTGCCGAGCCTGTTGCGGCCGCTCGGGATCATCGCCGGTCTCGTCTTCGTGGTCGTCGAGGCGATCGATCTGCTGCCCGGCGATACCCGCATCCTGGCCTCGGCCGGCAGCCTGTTCACCGCCTGCATGCTGATCCTGACGATCGGCGCGATCCGGCCGCGCGGCCGGGCGGCGGACCCCGCCGAATGGGCGATGCTCGGCGTGCTCGCCGTCTTCACCCTGTTCGAGATGCTGCTCGTGGCTACCCAGCTCGCCTCGCTCCGCGATCCGGAGATGAAGGTGGTGTGGAACGGCCTCTATCTGATCGGCATCATGCCGGTCTTCATCGCCACGGGCGTGGCGGCGATCACGCTGCTCGCCTCGGATCTCGCCGCGCAGCTGCGCACACTCGCGGCCAACGATCCGCTGACCGGCGTGCTCAACCGGCGCGGCTTCCACGAGGCGGCGCTGCGGGCCGTCGCCAACGGCCGCCGCCAGCGCCAGTCCATCTCGGTCGCCATCGCCGACATCGATCATTTCAAGAGCATCAACGATCGCCACGGCCACACCGTCGGCGATCGGACGCTGGGCTTCGTGTGCGGGCGCCTGACCAAAGGCGTACGCGGCGGCGATCTCGTCGGCCGGATCGGCGGCGAGGAATTCGCGCTGCTCCTCATCAACAGCTCGGCCGAGCAGGCGGCCGAGGCGATGGAGCGCATCCGCGCCGACATCGCCGTCGGCTATTCGGAGGACGGCGCGCCGGCGCCCGTCACGTCCAGCTTCGGCGTCGCGTCGGTGCTGTTGGGCGGTTCGTCCCCGGAGCAGATGCTGGCGGAGGCAATGGATCGCGCGGACAAGGCGCTCTATCGCTCCAAGATCGAAGGCCGGAACCGCACCACGCTGGCCGACTGAACACCCACTGGAAAAACGCCGCGTCTTCCCCTATGTGCGCGCGTCTCCATGGCAACACAGCTCCCCTCTCCGCCCAAGGTCGGCATGGTTTCGCTCGGCTGTCCGAAGAACCTCGTCGACTCCGAACGCATCCTCACCAAGCTCCGCTCGGACGGTTATGCCATGTCCGCCGATTATGCCGGCGCCGACATCGTGCTGGTCAACACCTGCGGCTTCCTCGATTCCGCCAAGGAAGAGAGCCTGGAGGCGATCGGCGAGGCGATCGCGGAGAATGGCCGCGTCATCGTCACCGGCTGCATGGGCAAGGAAGCCGAGTTGATCCGCGAGCGCTTCCCGGACGTGCTCGCCGTCACCGGCGCGCACCAGTACGAGCAGGTGGTGGGCGCGGTGCACGATGCGGCACCGGTCACGCCGTCCGCCTATCTCGATCTCGTTCCCGAGCGTGACCTCAAGCTCACGCCGCGCCACTACAGCTATCTGAAGATTTCGGAGGGCTGCAACCACCGCTGCTCCTTCTGCATCATCCCGAGCCTGCGCGGCGATCTCGTCAGCCGTCGGCCGGATGCGATCCTGCGCGAGGCCGAGAAGCTGGTTGCGGCGGGGACGAAGGAATTGCTGGTCATCAGCCAGGACACCTCGGCCTACGGCGTGGATCTGCGCCACGCTTCCTATCCGCTGAAGGGCGGCGGGGAGGTTCGCGCCCACATGACCGACCTGTCGCGCGAGCTCGGCAAGCTCGGCGCGTGGGTGCGGCTGCATTACGTCTATCCCTATCCGCATGTGGACCAGGTGATCCCGCTGATGGCGGAGGGGCTGGTACTCCCCTATCTCGACATCCCCTTCCAGCACGCATCGCCGGCCGTGCTGAAGCGGATGAAGCGTCCCGCCAACGAGGCGAAGGTGCTGGAACGGATCAAGGGTTGGCGCGCGATCGCGCCCGACATCGCGATCCGTTCGACCTTCGTGGTCGGCTTCCCCGGCGAGACGGAAGAGGATTTCCAGTATCTGCTCGACTGGCTGGACGAGGCACAGCTCGATCGCGTCGGCGCCTTCCGGTTCGAGCCGGTAGAGGGCGCGGCGGCCAATGCGCTGTCTAATCCGGTGCACGAAGAGGTGAAGGAAGAGCGCTACCAGCGTATCATGGAGAAGACCGCCGCGATCTCGGCGGCCAAACTCCAGGCGAAGGTAGGCAAGACGCTCGACGTGATCATCGATCTGGTCGATGGCGACGGCGCGACCGGCCGTTCCAAGGCCGACGCGCCGGAGATCGACGGCGAGGTGCATCTGCGCGATGCCGGGCATCTGCAGCCGGGCGATATCGTGCAAGTGGCGATCGAAGATGCCGATGACCACGACTTGTTCGGCGTGGCCCTGTCTTCATCGAACGACGCCTGATCGCATTCCGGCGGCCGATTGCGCGACGGTCAATCGCTTGTGCGATTGCGAAGTAATCAACAGTCGCAATCATTACCAATTGAACATTTGACACTTTTTATTTCGCACCTGCACATTAACCATGTTCTTTAACGCTATTCTGCGCCTTGTTGGAGGTTCGGGAAATGGCGGCAGTCGATTTATGGTTGTGCCGGTTGATGAAGCATGCCGAGCCTCGCGGGGCGGTATGGAATCACGGCTATTATTTCGGTCATTGCCCGCGCTGCGGCGATCATCTGATCCGCCGCCGGAAGCATGGACGCTGGCAACCCGTGCCAAGGGGGTACAGGATCGTCTGGCGTCGCATGACCGTCGAGGAGCGGGAGTTCCGCGAGAAGATGGGCCTTTCGCGCCAGGCCGCGCCGAGGGGCGCCGTCACCATACCGCATGTGGAGCATCCCATTCCGGCGGACACGCACGCTTATCCATCGGCTGGCCGCCGAGCCACGCAGCGCGGCGGCCGGCTCGGGCTGATCTGGCGCGGTCAGGATATCCATATCAAGGCGGTGATGAGCCATGCCGGGCTTTCCCGAATGCGGGACAGGCTCGACGCCATCGATGCCCTGATCAAGGACGACTGACGGCGGAGTTTCGCCAACTAACGGGTGACGAACCGCGGAGCGATGCGTTAACCCTCTCGTCATGACCGATTTCGCTTCCTTGCTCGTCCCCGATCGCGGCCAGCCGGGCCACGTCATCCACGTCGTCCGCGCTGATGGTTTCGACGATTGGCTCTCCGCCCAGCCCGAGCGGGTGCGCGCCGGCGTCGCGGCCGCGCAGTTCAAGGCCAAGCCCGGCGAGTTCGCGCTGATCCCCGGCAACAAGGCCGACGAATGGTCCTCGGTCCTCGGTGTCGGCGACGCGCAAGGCCCATGGGACCTCGCCGCCGCCGCGGCGAAGCTTCCGGAAGGCTATTTCCGCCTCACCGACGGACAGCCCGGCCCCGGCGCGCTCGGCTGGCTGCTCGCCCAGCATCGCTTCGATCGCTATAAAAAGGGCGATCCCCTAGGCCAGCGCGTGCTGCTCACCAACGATCCCGCCCGCATCGACGAGACGATCGCGCTCGCCCGCGCCGTCGCCCTGGTGCGCGATCTGGTCGACACGCCCGCCAACGACATGGGGCCGGCGGAATTGCAGGGCGCGATCGAGGATGTCGCAAACCGCCACGGTGCCTCCACCAAAACGACGCGCGGGGACGGGCTGGAGCAGGGGTTCCCGATGGTGGCGGCGGTCGGCCGCGCCGCCGTGCCGGCCCGTGCGCCGCGCCTCGTGGAACTCGAATGGGGCGATGCCTCGCACCCCCGCATCGCCATCGTCGGCAAGGGCGTCTGCTTCGATTCGGGGGGACTCGACATCAAGCCCGGCTCCGGCATGCGGCTGATGAAGAAAGATATGGGCGGCGCCGCACACGCGCTGGCGCTGGCCGACCTGATCATGGCCTCGAAGCTGCCGGTGCGCCTGCACATGCTGATCCCGGCGGTGGAGAATGCGATCGCGGGCGACGCGATGCGCCCTGGCGACATCCTGCCGTCGCGCAAGGGCCTCACCGTCGAGATCGCCAATACCGATGCGGAAGGGCGACTGATCCTCGGCGACGCTCTCACCCTGGCATCCGAGGGCAAGCCCGAGATCATCATCGACTTCGCCACCCTCACCGGCGCCGCGCGCGTTGCGCTGGGGCCGGACCTGCCCGCGCTGATGGCCAACGACGAGGCTCTCGCCTCCGATCTGCTCGCTTCCGGCGAAGAAGCGGGCGATCCACTCTGGCGCCTGCCGCTCTGGCCCGGCTATCGCGACATGCTGAAATCCGATGTCGCCGATCTCAACAATGCGCCGGACGGTGGCTTCGCCGGCACGATCACCGCCGGCCTCTTCCTCGAGAAATTCATCGCCGAGGATCAGCGCTGGGCGCATCTCGATACTTTCGCCTGGAATCCCGCAGCCAAGCCCGGCCGCCCGAAAGGTGGCGAGGCGCTGGGCCTGCGCGCCGTCTGGGCGATGCTCCGCAAGCGTTACGGGACAAGCTGACGCCGCTCATTTGAACGGCAAGGAAACGATCGGCCTCCTCGCGTGTTTTCCTACAGGTCCAGTGACAATAGTCGCGGCGCTATTCGTAGGATGTCTCGCGTGAAGAACGATACGCTCAGCACCTGGATGGAAGCTCTCGTGGCATACGTCCGCTCGGGCCAACCGGATCTCACCAACCGGCAGATGGCGCTGCTGTTGCTGGTCTATCGAACCAACGGCCCGCATACCGTGCGCGGACTCGCCGGCATTCTCGGGGTGTCGAAGCCGGTGGTCACACGCGCCTTGAATACGCTGGGTCGCCTCGGCTATCTGCGCCGCGAACGGGACGAGCGGGATCGCCGCAACATCTTCGTGACGCGCACCAGCCGGGGAGCAGAATTCCTTGAAGGCTTCCGAAGCCTCATCGCCGGCAAGGAGCGGCGTCGACCCCAGGTCGTCCCCCAGCAGGCCGCGCACGCCTGATCGCTTCCGGCTCGCCGGAGCTTCGGCGAACCTTGATCCCCGTACACATGCCGTCCGGAAGGACGTAGCCGACATCGCGCTCGCGGATCGCGTTTTCGCCCCGCATTATGCGAAGCCATTGCTGCACGGCTGCCTCGGCGTGGCAGTGGCGATGCGCGCGGCGCCGTCGCATGCGGCGACTGCCGTGTCGGAACTGCTGCGCGGCGAAGGCTTCGCGGTGGTCGATTCGAGCGGCGAATGGGCATGGGGCTATTCCATCCATGACGGCTATGTCGGTTACGTGCCGGTCGACAACATCGGCGCCTATGTCCAGCCGACGCATATCGTCAGCACGCCCGCAGCGCTCATATTCGCGAGCGCGAGCATCAAGGCGCCCGTGATCGAGCGCCTGCCGATGGGCGCGCGGTTGGCGGTGACAGCAAGCGAAAACGCTTTCCACCGGGTCGAGGGCGGCTTCGTCCACGATCGCCATCTCTCACCGATCGATCGAACCACGACCGATTATGTCGCCGTCGCCGCGCGGCTGACCGGCGTACCCTATCGCTGGGGCGGCCGTTCAGGCGACGGGATCGATTGTTCCGGCCTTGTCCAGATCGCCCTTGCTTTCGCGGGCATCCCCTCCCCACGCGACAGCGACCAGCAGCAGGCGCTCGGCCGCGCCGTTGCCGAGGGCGAGCCGCTCCGACGCGGCGACCTCGTCTTCCTGCCCGGCCATGTGGGAATGATGGCCGACGAGACCCATTTGCTGCATGCCAACGCCTTCTGGATGCAGGTCGTGACCGAGCCGCTCGCGGACGTGGTCGCGCGCCAGCCTGAGGAGCAGGGCATCACCGCGCTGCGGAGATTGTCATGACCGTCAAAGTCTTCGTCGACGGCGGCGCCGGAACCACTGGCATCGAGATCGTCGATCGCTTGTCCGATCGCGCTGACGTGGCGCTTGCCCTGCTGCCCGACGAGCGCCGCAAGGATACGGCCGCGCGCGCCGATGCGCTGGCGGCGGCGGACATTGCCATCCTATGCCTGCCCGACGCCGCCGCGAAGGAGGCAGTGGCGCTTGCCGGGAACCTGCCCACCCGCTTCATCGACGCCTCCACTGCGCATCGCACGGCCCAGGGCTGGGCCTACGGCTTCGCCGAGATCGAACCCGACCGCCGCGCCGAGCTGGCATCGGCGCGCTATGTGTCCAATCCTGGCTGCTACCCGACCGGCTTTCTCGCCCTCGTCCGCCCGCTGGTGCGCGAGGGGCTGCTGCCGGCCACCACGCCGCTCGTCACCAACGCCACATCGGGCTATTCGGGCGGCGGCAAGGCGATGGTCGCCGAGTTCGAGGATGGTGAGGCGCCCACCGCCTTCCGCGGCTACGGCCTGACACTCGAGCACAAGCACGTGCCCGAGATGATGGCGCATGCCGGCCTTGCGGTGCCGCCGATCTTCGCGCCGGCGGTGGCGAACACCTATCGCGGGATGCTGGTGGAGGTGCCGCTGCACCTCTCGCAGCTGCCCGGTCGCGCCGTCGAGCATGTCCAAGCCGCGCTGGCCGACGCCTATGCCGGCTCGCCGCTGGTCGAGGTGGCTTCGCTCGCCGAGAGCGCCGGCCTCAAGGCGCTGACCATCGAGGACGTCGCCGGCACCGATCGCCTCAAGCTCTACGTCTTCGCCAACGCGACGACCGGCCACCTCCGCCTCGCCGCCACGCTCGACAATCTCGGCAAGGGCGCGAGCGGAGCTGCGGTACAGAACCTCAACCTCATGGCCGGCCTGCCGGAGACGGAAGGCCTGCGCCTCTAGCCCTTTTCGTTCGCCCTGAGCTTGTCGAAGGGCTGTCCTTCCTCTTGAACGGTTGAAGAAGAAGGACAGGGCTTCGACAAGCTCAGCCCGAACGGAAGAGGAGCTGCGTCCTTCGTCAGGCCTCAATAGCAGCGGCGATCGCGCACGTAGTGGTCGTAATAGGGATCCCACCGGTCGACCACCCGGCAGCGCTGCACATATTCGTAGGAGTAAGCCGGCGGCGGGGGCGGCGGCGCATAATAGACCGGCGCGGGCGGCGGAGGCGGCGGCGCGTAATAGCCGTCGTTGTAATAGCGGTGCGGATGGTCCGACGTGATCGCAGCGCCGACGCCCAACCCGAGAATACCGGCCACGACCGCAGTGCCGGTGCTGACCCGCGCTTCGGCCGGAGCGGCCATGCCGATCGTGCCGGCAACGAGCGTCGCAGCGGTAACGACCGCCAATATGGGTTTGCGCATGACGTCCCTCCTCTGCATTCCCGGCCCCAACCGGGTGTGTGTGGAGGGTATCGGCGATTCGTCCTTAATGGCCGGCGAATGGCCCATGCAGCCGCCGTTCAGAGTGGTTAACCCTTCCCGAGCCGGTCGGCCTCGCTACATTTCGCCCCGAGCATGCCGGATCGCGTACCACTTCTTCACGTTGGCATCGTGCTCGGCGAGCGTGTCGGCGAAGATGTGCCCGCCCTGCCCGTTCGCCACGAAATAGAGCGCGCGCGTCACTGCCGGGTGCAGCACCGCATTGATCGAGGCGCGGCCGGGATTGCAGATCGGCCCCTTGGGAAGCCCGGCCTCGGCGTAAGTGTTGTAGCCGTTCTTCGCGTGCAGCTCCGATTCGAGGATGCGGCGGCCGAGCGGACGCCCCTGCGTGATCGGGTAGATCACCGTCGGATCGGCCTGCAGCGGCATGCCGAGCTTCAGCCGGTTGGAATAGACCCCCGCCACCATCGCGCGTTCGGACGCGACGCCCGTTTCCTTCTCGACGATCGCGGCGAGGATCAGCGCCTGCTGCGGCGTGGTGACGGCGAGGCTGGGCCCACGCGCCGCCCATTCGTCGGCCAGCGCCTTGTCCATCGCCTTCTGCATGCGCCGGACTACGGTGAGCCGGCTCTCGCCCGCCTGATAGGCATAGCTGTCCGGAAGCACGCTGCCTTCCGGCGGCACCGGCACCTGACCGGTTAGCGCGGTGGTCGCCATCAATTTGTCGTGGACGATCACCGAGGGCAGCCCCTCCGCGATCGTCACCAGCTTCAGCGCGGGCCGACCGTGCTGGAGCGTATCGAGGATCGTCGCCGCGCTGGCGCGCGCCGGAATGCGGAACTCACCCGCCCGTATCGGATCGCGCGAGCCGAGCTTCCCAGCGAGGCCACGGAACCACGTCGCGCTGCGGATCGCATCGGCGTCGGCCAGCACCTTGGCGGCGCTGGCGATGGTCGCGCCCTCGGGGATGCGGACGACCGTCGCCTTGGGCAGCGGGCCTGGGCCGCGCCACATCCACATCGGCACGCCGATCGCCAGCGCGGCGAGCGCCAGCACCAATAGGAGGAGCCGGCGCACGCCGTCGGCCTCAGATCTTGCGCATCACGAGGCTGGCGTTGGTGCCGCCGAAGCCGAACGAATTGTTCAGCACCGCGCGCACCTCGCGCTTCTTCGCCTTGAGCGGCACGAGATCGACGCCCTCGGCACCCTCGTCCGGATTCTCGAGGTTGAGCGTCGGCGGCACGATCTGGTCGCGCATGGCGAGGATGCAGAAGATGCTCTCCACCGCGCCCGCGCCGCCGAGCAGATGCCCGATCGCCGACTTGGTGGAGCTCATCGAGGCGCCGCCCAGATCTTTGCCGAACAGCCGCTGGGTCGCGCCCAGCTCGATCATGTCCGCCATGGTCGAAGTGCCGTGGGCGTTGATGTAGTCGATATCCTCCGGCTTCAGGCCGGACTTGCGGATCGCCATCTCCATCGAGCGATAGGCGCCGTCGCCGTCCGGGTGCGGGGCGGTGACGTGATAGGCGTCGCCCGACAGGCCATAACCGATCACCTCGGCATAGATCTTCGCGCCGCGCGCCTTGGCGTGCTCATATTCCTCGAGCACGAGGACACCCGCGCCCTCGCCCATCACGAAGCCGTCTCGATCCTTGTCATAGGGGCGCGAGGCCTGCTCGGGCCGGTCATTGAACTCGGTCGCGAGCGCGCGCGCCTGCGCGAAGCCGGCGATGCCGAGCGGGCAGATCGCGCCCTCGGCGCCGCCCGCCAGCATGATGTCGGCATCGTCCGCCGCGATCATCCGCGCGGCGTCGCCGATCGCGTGCGCGCCGGTCGAGCAGGCGGTGACGACCGCGTGGTTCGGACCGCGCAGCCCGTATTTGATCGAGACCTGGCCCGAGATCAGGTTGATCAGGCGCCCGTGGACGAAGTGCGGCGAGACGCGGCCGGGGCCCTTGTTCTCACACACCAGCGATTCGCTGGCGATACCCGGCAGGCCGCCGATGCCCGATCCGATCGAGCAACCGATGCGGGTCGACTGCTCGTAGGTCAGCTCGCCGATGCCGGCGTCTTCCAGCGCCTGGCCGGCGGCGTCGATGCCGTAGATGATGAAGGGATCGACCTGGCGCTGCACCTTGTGATCGACGCGCTTGTTCGGATCGAAGCCATATTCGTGATCGGCGGGCTTCACCTCGCAGGCGATCGTGCACTTCTGATCTTTAGTGTCGAAGCGGGTGATCTGCCCGGCGCCGGACTTGCCGGCGATCAGGTTGGCCCAGCTCGTCTCGACGTCCCCTCCGAGGGGGGTGACGAGACCCAGACCGGTGACGACTACACGGCGCATCGGCGCCTCCTTCCTCTCATCTCGGCGCTTCGTTCAACGCGCCTCATAACGAAACGGCCCCCCGGCCCCGATGATCCGGGTCGGAGGGCCGTCAATCTCGTCAGCCCCCGAAGGAGGCCTGACGCGAAGCCTCTCGTCAGCCCTTGTGGCTGTCGATGTAGCTGATCGCGTCCTTCACGGTGGTGATCTTCTCGGCCGCATCGTCCGGAATCTCGACACCGAATTCTTCCTCGAACGCCATCACCAGCTCGACGATGTCGAGGCTGTCGGCACCGAGATCGTCGATGAAGGACGCGTCCTCGGTGACCTTCTCGGCCTCGACGCCGAGATGCTCGACGACGATCTTCTTCACGCGCTCGGCGGTCTCGCTCATGTCTCTCTTCCCATGTTGGTCTAAGGGATTGTCGGTTGGAAAAACGCCCTAGACGGGGCGGCGGGGGCTGGCAAGAGGGGCGTGCCGACAGCGTTAGGACTTTCGCAGCCGGAGCGATGCTAGGGCGTGCCCGATGGGCGAAGCGTGGAAAAGCGGCGACTGGGTGGACGCGCGGCGCGTGCGGCTGGTCTGCATCCTGCTACTCCTGCTCGCGACAATTCTGCCCTATGGCTTCCTGTTGCTCACCGCTCATGGCACAATAGACGCCTGGGGCCGCCCGATCGGCACCGATTTCTCGGACGTCTATGCCGCCGGCTGGATGGCCGATCATGGTCGCGCCGCCGCCGCCTGGGTGTGGCCGGAGCATTACAAGGTCCAGCAGGCGCTGCATCATTCGCAGGCGGTGCCCTTCTACGGCTGGCATTATCCGCCGCCCTTCCTGCTGCTCGCGAGCGTGCTGGCGACGCTGCCCTATCTCGTCGCCCTGACGATCTGGCTCGGCACGACGCTGGCGGGCGCCGTGATGGTGGCGCGCAGGATCGTGCCTGGCCCTGGCACGACGCTGGCGGTGCTGGCGGCGCCGGCGAGCTTCGTCTGCATCGGCCACGGCCAGAACGCCTTCCTGACCGCGAGCCTGCTGGCGGGCGGGTTGGCATTGCTCGATCGCCGACCTTGGGCAGCGGGGCTGCTGCTCGGCTGCCTCGTCTACAAGCCGCAATTCGCGGCGTTGCTACCGGTCGTGCTGATCGCGGCGGGCAACCGGCGCGCCTTCCCGGGCGCCGCGATCTCCTCGCTCGGACTGGTGGCGTTGACCCTCGCCGTCTGGGGCTGGCCCGTGTGGCAGGCCTTCCACGATTCGCTGGACCTCACCCGCGCCCGGGTGATCGAGACGGGCGAGACCGGCTGGGAGAAGATCGTCACCAGCTTCGCGACGGCGCGGGCGCTGGGCGCACCGATCCCGCTCGCCTACGGCTTCCAGGCCGTCTCGACGGCGTTTGCCATCATCGGCGCGGCGATCGCCGCCCGCTGGGCGAAACCGGCGTTGCGGGGCGCTGCGGTCTGCTGCGCGGCTTTGCTCTCGACGCCCTACGCGATGGATTATGATCTGGTGATACTCGGCGGCGCGCTCTGTTTCCTCGTCGCCGATGCGCGCGAGCGCGGCTGGCTGGAGCACGAGAAGGGCATCCTCGCCATCGCCTACCTCACGCCGCTCTTCGGCCGCCAGATTGCGTCGCTGACGCTGGTGCCGGTGGACTGGATCGCGCTGGTCGCGGTGTTCACGATCACGCTGCGGCGGGCGTGGGCATTCGACCTGCGCGAGCGGCTCCCACGAAACCGCCCAGTACACATCTAGATCATCGCCATGCCGCCGTTGACGTGCAGCGTCTGCCCCGTGACGTACCCCGCCTCTCGGCTCGCCAGATAGGCCACGGCTGCGCCGATATCGCCGCCCTCACCGAGATCGCCGGCCGGGATCTTCGTCAGGATCGCAGCCTTCTGTGCGTCGTTCAGCGCATCGGTCATCGCCGAGCGGATGAAGCCGGGCGCCACGCAGTTCACCGTGATGTTGCGGCTCGCCAGTTCCTGCGCGAGGCTTTTCGACATGCCGATCAGCCCGGCCTTGGAGGCGGCGTAATTGGCCTGCCCCGGATTGCCCGTCACGCCCACCACCGACGTGATCGAGATGATCCGCCCGAAGCGCGCCTTCATCATCGGTTTGGCGGCCGCCCGGATCAGGCGGAAGGCGGCCTCGAGGTTGACCGAGATCACCTGATCCCACTCCTCGTCCTTCATCCGCATGACGAGATTGTCGCGGGTGATGCCGGCATTGTTGACGAGGATATCGAGCTTGCCGCCCAGCGCCTCGACGGCGCGCGGGATCAACCCGTCGACCTCGGCGCTGTCCGACAGATTGCAGGTGAGCGTCACCGGATCGTTGGGCAGGCCCGAGGCCACCTCTACCAGCACCGCCTCGCGCGTGCCGGACAGCGCCACCTTGGCGCCCTGTGCCGCCAGCGCCTTGGCGGTCGCCGAACCGAGGCCGCCGGATGCGCCGGTCACCAGCGCGGTCATTCCCGTCAGATCGAACATAGTCCCGTCCTCTCTCAGAGCGTCTTCGCCAGCGCTTCGATATCGTCCATCGAGATCACCGAGGTCGCGGTGGCGTCGGGCGCGATGCGCTTGATCATCGGGCCGAGTACCTTGCCGCCGAACTCGACGAATTCCGTCACGCCGGCGGCGAACATCGCCTCGACGCTCTCGCGCCAGCGCACCGTGCCCGTCACCTGCTCGACCAGAAGCGTGCGGATGCTCGCCGGATCGGCGACCGGCGCGGCGGTGACGTTGGCATAGACCGGCACCAGCGGCGCGCGCAGGTCGGCACCGGCCAGCGCCTTTTCCATGGCGCGGGCCGCCGGCTCCATCAGCGAGCAGTGGAACGGCGCGGAAACCGGTAGCAGCATCGCGCGCTTGCCGCCGCGCACCTTGGCGAGCTCCACCGCGCGCTCGACGGCCGCCTTGGAACCGGAGATCACCACCTGCCCCGGCGCATTGTCGTTGGCGGCCTCGCACACGTCGTTCTCGGCGGCGTCGGCAGCGATCTGCTTGGCCGCGGCGAAATCGAGGCCGAGCAGGGCCGCCATCGCGCCCTCGCCCACCGGCACCGCCGCCTGCATCGCCTGCCCACGGATGCGCAGCAGCTTGGCGGTCTCGGCGAGGCCCAGCGCCTCGGCCGCGCACAGCGCCGTATATTCGCCAAGCGAGTGGCCCGCGACGAACTCGGCCTTGTCGGCGAGGCGGACGCCGCCCTCCTTCTCCAGAACGCGCAGCGTCGCGATGGCGTTGGCCATGATCGCGGGCTGGGCATTCTCGGTCAGCATCAACTCGTCGGCGGGTCCGTCCGTCATCAGCTGGAAGAGATGCTGGCCGAGCGCCTCGTCGACCTCCTGGAACACCTCGCGCGCCGATCCGCTGGCGAGGCCAAGCGCCTGCCCCATGCCGACGGCCTGGCTGCCCTGGCCGGGAAAGATGAAGGCGCGCATATTCCTCTCCTTGGATGAAGGGGGCGCGATAGAAAGCTGGACGATGAAGCGCAAGCCGTGGCAGGGCTTACGCTCATGCGCACCCGTCTCCTCGCGACCATCGTCCTTGCCGCCGCGAGCTTCGCCACCATCCTCGGCGCCGAGAAGCCGCAGGGCTATCTGGCGCCCGGCGCGTTCGATCTGCTGCAGGTGCTGCCTCCTGCCCCGGTGAAGGGCGACCCGCGCTACAAGGCGGACCGCACCATCTTCAAGCAGACCCGCAGGATGATCGGTTCTCCGCGCTACCAGCTGGCGACGAGCGACGCCGTTTACGAGCAGCCCGCACTGATGAAGGACTTTTCCTGCGCCGTCGGCGTCGCGCTGACGCCGCAGGACGCTCCCAAGACCAAGGCGCTTGTCGATCGTGCGCTGATCGACACCGAGAGCCAGACCAATACGGCGAAAAACTTCTACAAGCGCCTGCGCCCCTACAAGATCGACCAGGGCGAGATTTGCCAGCCCAAGTCCGATCTCGGCGACAGCTACGATTATCCGTCGGGTCACACCACGCTCGGCTGGACGTGGGCCGAAGTGTTGACCGACCTGCTGCCCGAACGCGCCACCATGATCCAGGCGCGCGGCCGGGCCTATGGCGACAGCCGCTTCATCTGCGGTGCGCACAATATGAGCGCGGTGGAGGCGGGCAAGCTCTCCGCCGGCGCGACCATGGCGGTGGTGCGGACCACGCCCGCCTATCAGGCCGATGCAGCGGCGGCCCGCGCCGAGCTGCGCGGCTTGCTCGCCGATCCAACTGTCCCGAAACCGGACGGCTGCGCGAAGGAAGGGGCGTTGATCGCCCAGCGCGTCCTCTGATAGTTCGACCAAAGTGGTATATCGGCCGTTAACCGAGGGGTGACGGCCGTCGGGTAGGTAGGCGTTCTTCAAAGGCTACCGGGAAAACCATCATGAGCGGGCGGATCCTGTCCGGCCTGATCGCGATCGCTTTTTGCGCGCTGATCGGCCGCCCTGCGATTGCAGACGTTGGCCCACCCCGGCTGATGCTCGCCTATTCACCGGTTGGTCTTCCCAACGACATCACCGTTTCATGGACGCCCGGCGCGCCCATGCCTCGCCTTTCCAGCCAGGCGGCACCCAAGCCCGCGACACCCAGGGCCGCCGCCGCGCAGCCCGGCAGCGATCTCGATTGCCTCACCGCCGCCGTCTATTACGAGGCGCGGTCGGAACCGGTCGAGGGCCAGCGCGCCGTCGCCGCCGTCGTCATGAACCGCGTCAACCGGGCGACCTTCGCGCCGAGCGTGTGCGGCGTGGTCAACCAGCGGGTGCGCGGCACCTGCCAGTTCAGCTTCGTCTGCGACGGTTCGACCCGCGCCCGCAAGGACGAGCATGCCTGGGAAACCGCCGCCCGCGTCGCGCATGACGCGCTCGCCGGGCTTTTCAAGTCTTCGGTCGGCTCGGCGACGTTCTACCACACCGTCGCGGTCTCGCCCGACTGGTCGGGCCGGGTTATGCGCGTCGCCACGATCGGAAGGCACATCTTCTACCGCTGAGCCCTTCGCGGGCTTGCTTTCCGCGCGCATTTCGCCCATAGGCCCGCCGGTTCGAGGCGCCGAGCACCGCTCGCGTGCCCCGTTCACCATTGAACGAAAGCCGGAGGGGCGTCCACACGGGGTGGCCGCCAGCGATCGGCCAACATTGGAAGGACGGCCACATGGCTCTGTACGAGCATGTGTTTCTCGCACGTCAGGATCTCGCCCAGGCGCAGGTCGACGCGCTGGCGGAGAACGCCACCCAGATCGTCGAGGGACTCGGCGGCAAGATCGTCAAGACCGAGACCTGGGGCCTGCGCAGCCTCGCCTATCGCATCGCGAAGAACCGCAAGGCGCACTACGTGATGCTCGAGATCGACGGCCCGGCCGCGACGATCCAGGAACTCGAGCGCCAGCTGGCGATCAACGAGGACATCATCCGCTACATGACCGTCCGCGTGGACGAGCATGAGGCCGGCCCGTCGGCGATGATGCGCCGCAACGAGCGCGACCGCGGCGACCGTGGTGGTGATCGCGGCGGCCGTGGCGGCGATCGTGGTGACCGTGGTGACCGTGGCCCTCGTCGCGACCGCGACGAAGCGCCGCGCGACGCCGCCTGAGCCCTCCAGAGAGATAGGAACATATAGAAATGGCTCGCCCATTCTTCCGCCGCCGCAAGAGCTGCCCCTTCTCCGCGAAGGACGCTCCCCGGATCGATTACAAGGACGTCCGTCTGCTGCAGGGCTTCGTGTCCGAGCGCGGCAAGATCGTCCCCAGCCGCATCACCGCGGTGTCCGCCAAGAAGCAGCGTGAGCTGGCCCGCGAGATCAAGCGCGCGCGCCACCTCGGCCTGCTCCCCTACGTCGTCAAGTAAGGAGTCGCCCCATGGAAGTGATTCTGCTGGAGCGCGTCGAGAAGCTCGGCGCCATCGGCGACATCGTCACCGTGAAGAACGGCTATGCCCGTAACTTCCTGCTGCCGAACAAGAAGGCGCTCCGTTCGAACGCCGCGAACCGCAAGGTCTTCGAAGCGAACCGCGCCCATCTCGAGGCCGAGAACGCCAAGAAGCGCGAGCAGGCCATGACGGAATCGAAGGACATCGACGGCAAGTCGGTGACCCTGATCCGCCAGGCCTCGAACACCGGCCAGCTTTATGGTTCGGTTTCGGCCCGCGATCTCGCCGAGCTGCTGCACGCCGACGGCGCGCACGTGAACAAGTCGCAGATCGTGCTGAACAAGCCGATCAAGGCGATCGGCCTGCACGAGGTGAAGGTGACCCTTCACCCCGAGGTCAGCGTGACCGTGAAGGTCAACGTCGCCCGCTCGCCGGAAGAGGCGGACCTGCAGGCGCAGGGCGTCGATGTCATGGCCGAGATGTTCGAGCGTGACGAGGCCGGCTTCACCGAGGATTACGATCCCAACGCCGAGCCGGGCGCCACCGCCGAGGTTCCAGCCGCCGAGCAGGAGGGCGAGCAGGCCGAGGCCTGATCGCGTTTTTCATAAGCTAGGCTGAAAGAGCCGCCCGTGAGCGATCGCGGGCGGCTTTTTTTTGGATCGCCAATCTCGTGGCGGCCTTCGCAAAGTGGCTGATTCTCGGGCCGGCAGGCCTTCGTTCGCAACGTCCTTCACCGCCAGCGCGACGTCGACGATGCCGTCACCCCGGCGGGCGTTGCAGGCTCCTCGGCGCATTCAGAATGCCGCGTTGCAGCAAAACCGGCATGGCGCATCTCCGACAACGTCGTCGCTGATATTCCGCAGTGAAAAATGTTCACTTGTGCGCATGCGAATGTGCAATCGTGCGCGGGCCGAATCGAAGGGTCGCGATATGACGGAACGCCGCCGGATCACGCCGGTCATTTTATCTGGCGGATCGGGGACGCGGCTGTGGCCGCTGTCCCGCACCGGGCGGCCCAAGCAGCTGCTGTCGCTCACGCACGCGGAGACGATGCTGCAGATGACGGCGCGGCGCACGGCGGGCGATCGCTTCGC
>NZ_JACEIB010000019.1 GCF_013778325.1 Sphingomonas chungangi
CGCGGCGACAGCCAGCAGGTCAAACGCGCGGTCGAGGCGCTCAAGCGCGACGGACATATCACCCTGGACAAACCGTTCTAGGAACGGCTGCCCGGTCGACCTCTTACTGCGGCCACCAGTCCGGCTTGGCGAAGGGATCGTCCGAGCTCGACTGGGCCCCGTACATCGCCATGTCGCCCATGGTGACGAACTGCTGATCCGGCGTGGCCGAACCGGTCGAACCGGCGGTCGAACCGCTGCCCGCGACGGACGTTCCGCCGGCGGCAGCACCGGCGGTTTGCGGGCCGCCCGGCGCGCCCATCGACTGAGCGGCAGGCGAGATGCGACGATTGATCCGGTTGGGGCTCGGATCGGTCGCCGGAGGCGCGAACGGATCCGACGTCACATATTTCCCCGTCGTGGGATCATATTTGTCGATCTGCGCCTGCGCGGCCTGGCTCGCCAGCGCGGTGATCGCCATCGCCATCAGTGGATATCGTATCATCGTCGCCATGTCTCTCGCCCCGTCGTCGATCGACCATAGCACCCTTTGGCTCCGATGGCGATCACGGCGGGCTCGGTCACAATCCCCCGGTGACGCCTTACCGGTCCGCCCGACGCGGCCGCGATGATCGCACGCGTCGACCAAACGGGCGAGTTATGCGACCGAATTGCTGCGACGCAACAGATGCACGGATGGACGCAGGGCGCCGCATCGCGTAGGCCTGTTCGCGACGAGGCGTTCAAAAGATCGGCGGGAGAGAGGCGATTATCGCGCGGGAACGATCCTTGGTCTGGCTGATCGCTCTCGTCTTCGTCCTCGGGGGTATCCTCGGGGGCGGCCCGACATCGCCCAATATCTCCATGTTCGTCGAGCTGCCGGCTGCGTTTCTCGGCGCCATCGGGCTGGCCGGCATCGTCGATGGCCGGTATCCACGCGAGGCGCGCATCGCCCTGATCCTGCTCGTCCTGATCTGCCTCATTCCACTGGTCCAGCTGATACCGCTGCCGGCCGGCACCTGGACCGGCCTGCCTGGGCATGACCTGCCCGCCGAGATATCGCGCCTGGTCGGCCTCTCGGACCAGGCCCGGCCTTTCAGTCTGACACCCGAGCAGACGCAGCTCGCCGCGCTGTCGCTGATCGTGCCCGCCGCGATCTTCATCGCGACCCTGCAGGTCGGCGCGGCGGGGCGGGACCAGCTGCTCCTCGTCATCGTCGGGTTCGCCTTGGTCAGCGCGATACTCGGCGTCTTCCAGACCGCCGCAGGCGGCGGGATCCATCTCGATATCTATCCGCAGGTGCATGAAGGCTATCCGATCGGCTTCTTCGCCAATCGCAATCACGAAGGTGATCTCCTGCTCATCGCGCTGCCCGCCTCGGCGCAGGTGATCCGCTCCTCGCCGCTCAAGGAGCCGACGCGGATGTGGTTGATGGTGGGCGCCGTGCTGTTCCTCTCGCTGGCGGTGATATCGACGCAATCGCGCACGGCCGCCTCGCTGCTGCCCATTGCGCTGGGCGGCACGCTGGTCGTCTGGATCGGCGATATCCGGGACAGGCGCATCTGGATCGCCTTCGCCGGCCTGGCCGTCGCCGTGCTCGTCGCCTTCGCGCTGGTGAAGCTGACTCCGATCGGCCATCGCCTCCTCGCCCGGTTCAGCACGGTGGGCGACGATCAGCGTCCCGAAATCTGGAAGAATTCCTGGGCCGCGGTGGTCGCCTTCTGGCCGACCGGCAGCGGGATCGGATCGTTCGTTCCCGTCTACCAGATGTTCGAGGATCTGAACTCGGTGCAGGACACGTGGGTCAACCACGCCCACAACGATTATATGGAAATTCTGCTGGAGACCGGCATCGTCGGCGCCGTCCTGATTGCAGCCTATGCGATCCTCGCGGGCGCGACCCTGCTGGCCGAGGCTCCGAAGCCCCTGCGCAGCCAGCGTTACACGGCGGTTTCGATGATCTTTATCATCCTGGCGCACTCGCTGACGGACTATCCGTTGCGCACCTTCGCGCTCGCGTCGATCTTCGCGCTGGCCAATGCCATGCTCTTCCTCCCGCGCGAGCGCATCCGCGTCCGGCGGCGCGGATCCTACCCGGCAAGCCCTCCCCCGGGCTTCGCAGCGGAAGGAGCCTGAGCGGGTGGCGGTGGACGGAAAGCGGAGTGGGGGTGTATTGACGGCATTCAGCTACGCGGCGGTGCGTTGAGGGACTAGAGGGGACGGCAGATGAACAAGCAGATCGCGCTTCATCCCGAC
>NZ_JACEIB010000020.1 GCF_013778325.1 Sphingomonas chungangi
CCACGGCCATTTACGGTGGTTTTGGTTATCCTGTTTGTCGCCGTAGGAGTAGGAGTAGGTGTAGTTGTACCCGTATCCGTAACCGTAACCGATTTTGCGGGCGTCGTATTTGGAGAGCAGCGCGCCGATCATGGTGATGCCGCTGGAGGCGAGGCGGCGGACGGCGGCCTTGGCGTGTCCGTGGTGGGAGCCGTTGGCCTCGACGACGAAGAGGGTGGCCTCGGTGGCGGAGCCGATCAGGATGGTGTCGGCGAGGCCGAGCACGGGCGGCGCGTCGATCACGACGACGTCGAAGCGCTTGGCGAGGTCGGCGACGAGGTTGCCGAGCCTGGGGCCGGAGAGCAGCTCGGCCGGGTTGGGCGGCAGCGGGCCGGCGGAGACCAGCGAGAGGGTGGGGATGTCGGTCGGCTGCAGCGTCTCCTCGAAGCCGGCGATACCGGCGAGCAGGTTGGAGAAGCCCTTGTTGTTGTGGGCGTTGGCCAGCCGGTGCAGCGAGGGCTTGCGCAAGTCGCCATCGATCAGCACCACCGACTTGCCGATCTTGGCGAAGTTGCGCGCGATCGCATAAGCGGTGGTCGACTTGCCTTCCGACTGGCGGGTCGAGGTGACCGACAGGGTGCGCGGCGCGCCGCCCTTGTGGCCGAGCTCGATCGAGGCCCGGAGCGCCGCATAGGCTTCCGACAGCGCCGAGCGCGGATCGTCGAGCGCCTCCTGCGGGGTGATGCTCTCCTCCAGCAGCGGGGTCGAGTTGAGGAAGGTCAGCCCGAGCTTGGCGGGCACGTCCTCCGGCGTGCGGATCGAGTCGTCGAACTTGTCGCGCAGCAGCACGAAGCCCGAGGCCGCGACCAGGCCGAGCAGGGTCGCCAGCGCCAGGTTGATCAGCGGCCGCGGGCTGACCGGCTTGGCCGGGGCCTCCGCCACGTCGACCTGGCTGATGTTGTTGGCGGCGACGCCGGCCTGCGCCGACACTTCCGAATAACGCTGCAACAGGCTGTCGTACATCGTCCGGTTGGTGTCGACCGTCCGCTTGAGGATGTTGTACTCCACCGAGCGGCTCTGCTCGTTCTGGGTCGAGCTCTTCAGCCCGTTGACCTGGCCCGCCAGCGCCTGCTCCTGCTTGCTCGCGGTCAGATACTGCTCCTTGATCGAGGAGCGGATCGAATCCGCCATCGCGTTGATCTGGCGATCGAGCTCGGCGATGTGCGCCGCCGCCTGCTGCATCTGCGGATAGTCCGGCTTGTGCCGCTGGAGATCCTGCTGGTACGCCGCCTGGGCCTGCGCCTTGAGCTGGGTCAGCTGCATGATCGCCGGGTTGGTCAGCACCTCCTGCAGCTGCAGGGGCGAGCTCGCCTGCGCCTGCTGCCAGTGCTGCTGCGCCTGCACGCGCGACGCCTGCGCCTGCGCATAGGCGTCGTTCAGCTCGACCAGGTTCGACGTCGTCAGCGAGCGCGGCGTCGACGAGCCCGTCGTGCTGTCCGTCCCCGACGCGATGCCGCCCGACACGTCGAGCAGGTTGGCGCCGCGCGCATAATCGAGCAGCGCCCGCTCCGACGCCTCCAGCTTGGTGCGCGTGTCCGACAGCTGGCCTTCCAGGAAGTTGCGCGCATAGACCGACGAGCCGAACTTGCGCTTCATGTTGAACATCATGAAGTCGGCCGCGAAGGTGTTCGCCACCCGCGCCGCCAGACGCGGATCGGGGCTCGTGAAGGCGATCGCCACCACCCGCGAATTGCGCGGCAGGTCCACCTTCAGACCGTTCGCCAGGATCGTCAGGATCTGCTCCTGCTTGGTGTCCGCCAGGCTCAGCGCGCCCTGCGGCTTGTCCGCCGGCTTCGCCCCCATCCGCCGCACGAAATCGTCATTGGCGCCCAGGTTCAGATCCTGCGCCACCGCCAGCGCCAGCGCACGGCTCTGCAAAACGTCCACCTGCGTCTGCAGGAAACGGTCCGTGTCCTGCCACGCATCCGCCTGCTGCAGCGACTGCTGGCTGCTGTCCCCCAGCACGTTCGCCGACTGCTGGTCGATCTGGATGCTCGACACCGCCTTGTACTTCGGCGTCATCAGCATCGTCAGACCAAGACCCGCCAGCATCGCACCCGCCACGATCGCCGCGATCAGCAAACGGTTGCGGTAAAAGGTCGACCACAAGGCACGCAGCGCGCGCGCAAGCTCCTCCGACGTCGACGGGCCGGCAAGATGCTCCTCGCCAAGGTCGAATATGTCCTCGTCGGGATGAAGCGCGATCTGCTTGTTCATCTGCCGTCCCCTCTAGTCCCTCAACGCACCGCCGCGTAGCTGAATGCCGTCAA
>NZ_JACEIB010000021.1:2500-5370 GCF_013778325.1 Sphingomonas chungangi
TCACCAGAATGAATACATAGTTTTGGTGAAGCGAACCCGGAGAACTGAAACATCTCAGTACCCGGAGGAAAAGACATCAACCGAGATTCCGTTAGTAGTGGCGAGCGAACGCGGACCAGGCCAGTGCCTCTGATTCAACTAGCAGAACGATCTGGAAAGTTCGGCCATAGCGGGTGACAGCCCCGTATGCGAAAGTGAGATCAGAGGACTCGAGTAGGGCGGGACACGTGTAATCCTGTCTGAACATGGGGGGACCACCCTCCAAGCCTAAATACTCGTATGCGACCGATAGCGAACTAGTACCGTGAGGGAAAGGTGAAAAGCACCCCGATGAGGGGAGTGAAACAGTACCTGAAACGGATTGCCTACAAGCAGTTGGAGGGCCTTAAGGCCTGACAGCGTACCTCTTGCATAATGGGTCTGTGACTTAATGTATCGAGCAAGCTTAAGCCGATAGGTGTAGGCGCAGCGAAAGCGAGTCTGAATAGGGCGATTGAGTTCGATGCATTAGACCCGAAACCCGGCGATCTAGGCATGACCAGGATGAAGGTGGGGTAACACCCACTGGAGGTCCGAACCGATTAACGTTGAAAAGTTACCGGATGAGTTGTGTTTAGGGGTGAAAGGCCAATCAAGCCGGGAAATAGCTGGTTCTCCGCGAAAACTATTGAGGTAGTGCCTCGGACGAATACCCTAGGGGGTAGAGCACTGGATGGATGCGGGGGTCGCGAGATCTACCAACTCTAACCAAACTCCGAATACCTAGGAGTACTATCCGGGAGACAGACGGCGGGTGCTAAGGTCCGTCGTCAAGAGGGAAACAGCCCTGACCTACAGCTAAGGTCCCCAAGTCGTGTCTAAGTGGGAAAGCATGTGGGAATCCCAAAACAACCAGGAGGTTGGCTTAGAAGCAGCCATCCTTTAAAGAAAGCGTAACAGCTCACTGGTCTAAACAAGGGTTCCTGCGGCGAAGATGTACCGGGGCTCAAGACACGCACCGAAGCTTAGGGTGTGACATTAGTCACGCGGTAGCGGAGCGTTCCGTAAGCCTGCGAAGCGGTCTGGTAATGGACCGTGGAGGTATCGGAAGTGCGAATGCAGACATGAGTAGCGATAAACAGGGTGAGATGCCCTGTCGCCGAAAGACCAAGGGTTCCTGCTTAAAGCTAATCTGAGCAGGGTGAGCCGGACCCTAAGACGAGGCCGAAGGGCGTAGTCGATGGGAAGCAGGTTAATATTCCTGCGCCTGGGGATGTGTGACGGATCGCGTGTGTTGTTCACTCTTAACGGATTGAGTGGGCTTCGAAGCGGTTCCAGGAAATAGCCTCCCCGTACAGTCCGTACCCGAAACCGACACAGGTGGTCAGGTAGAGTATACCAAGGCGCTTGAGAGAAGTGTGCTGAAGGAACTCGGCAAATTGCCTCCGTACCTTCGGAAGAAGGAGGCCCCATGTAAGCGCAAGCTCTCATGGGGGGCACAGGCCAGGGGGTAGCGACTGTTTAGCAAAAACACAGGGCTCTGCTAAGTCGGCTTCAAGACGACGTATAGGGTCTGACGCCTGCCCGGTGCCTGAAGGTTAAGTGGAGGTGTGCAAGCACTGAAATGAAGCCCAGGTAAACGGCGGCCGTAACTATAACGGTCCTAAGGTAGCGAAATTCCTTGTCGGGTAAGTTCCGACCTGCACGAATGGCGTAACGACTTCCCCACTGTCTCCAGCACATGCTCAGCGAAATTGAATTCTCCGTGAAGATGCGGAGTACCCGCGGTTAGACGGAAAGACCCCGTGCACCTTTACTGCAGCTTCAGAGTGGCATTAGGAAAGAACTGTGTAGCATAGGTGGGAGGCTTTGAAGCATCGGCGCCAGCCGGTGTGGAGCCATAGGTGAAATACCACCCTGTTGTTTTCTGATGTCTAACCTGCTCCCGTGAAACCGGGAGAGGGACCCTCTGTGGCGGGTAGTTTGACTGGGGCGGTCGCCTCCTAAAGAGTAACGGAGGCGCGCGATGGTTGGCTCAGGCCGGTTGGAAACCGGCTGTTAGAGTGCAATGGCATAAGCCAGCCTGACTGCGAGACTGACAAGTCGAGCAGAGACGAAAGTCGGTCATAGTGATCCGGTGGTCCCTCGTGGAAGGGCCATCGCTCAACGGATAAAAGGTACGCCGGGGATAACAGGCTGATAACCCCCAAGAGCTCATATCGACGGGGTTGTTTGGCACCTCGATGTCGGCTCATCACATCCTGGGGCTGGAGCAGGTCCCAAGGGTTTGGCTGTTCGCCAATTAAAGTGGTACGTGAGCTGGGTTCAGAACGTCGCGAGACAGTTTGGTCCCTATCTGCCGTGGGCGTCGAAATTTGAGAGGAGTTGACCCTAGTACGAGAGGACCGGGTTGAACATGCCTCTGGTGGACCTGTCGTCGTGCCAACGGCGCAGCAGGGTAGCTATGCATGGACGGGATAACCGCTGAAAGCATCTAAGCGGGAAGCCTCCCTCAAGATAAGATTTCTTTAGGACGGTCGGAGACCACGACCTCGATAGGCCGGATGTGGAAGCGCGGTAACGCGTGGAGCTAACCGGTCCTAATTGTCCTATTCGCGCTTGCAGAGTCCACACCCCCAACCACAAGGCTGGCGGGCAGGAAACATACACAGCACGGTAATCCTCAACACATCGATTTCTAAAAACACAGTCTAACAGCACGTATCCTATAGCTTGGTGGCCATAGCGTCCGTGACCCACCCGATCCCATCCCGAACTCGGCCGTGAAACCAGACTGCGCCAATGGTACTATCGCCTAAGCGATGGAAGAGTAGGGCGCCGCCAGGCTTTACGATACGTGCTGCCTAAACTGTGATAAATAGAACCCATTC
>NZ_JACEIB010000022.1 GCF_013778325.1 Sphingomonas chungangi
TGCATCCTGAGCAGCGCGAGTTGGAGATCCCGCAGCTGCTTTTCGTATTCGTGCTTCTTCATGCGGCTGTAACATGCCAGCGGCGCCGATGTTTCAGGCGCCCCTGGCCGGGGCGCGATCGTCGCGCAAAAGACGAAGGGCCGTCCCGGGAGGGACGCCCCTTCCAACGTTCAGCCGCCGCGGCGGCATTTCGATCTCCGCGGTCCTGCAACTCGCTACAACGAGCCGGCGACCACGGCGACGTCTCAGGCGCCGATCACTCCTGAGGAGTAGATCGAGCCCAGGTCCTGCCCAAGCAGCGTGAGACGATGAGACATGCGATCACCTCCTTCCATGCTGTTGAACTCGAACAGGAATATTGGAATGGAGATCCCGATTGTAAGACCCGATTCATGTCGCGCGGCTAGGTTGTCACGATGAGCAGGATTGGCACGAGAATCGACGAGACAGGGACGTTGGTGCGAGATGGCGGCGGCTTCGCGCTTCGCCGCGACGCCGGAGGCCGCTACCAGCTCGATCTCCATCGCGTGCCCGTCGATGAGGTCGAGAAGCGCGTCCGCATCGTCGGCACGCTCGTCGCCGAGGCGCTCGTCGACGTCGACGACATCTCGATCGCCTAGACCAGAATCGCCCGCCCTCGCGCCGACGCGCTGCGGACGGTAACGGACCAGCGGGTCCTATCGGTCTCGACGATGCTATGCTCCCAGTCGTGCCGGGCCTCGCCGGAGAGGTGATATGCCCCGCGCGGCTCGAGAGGTAGCGAGACGCGATCGAAGCCTCCTTTCGGTCGCCGCCGGCGGAATCGCATATCCGCCGGCGCGCCGAGCGAGAACCCGACGACACGCTCGTAGATTGGCCGGTCGCGGTGCCAGCCAATCCCGGCTCCGGGGTCGTAGCGGATGAGCAGCGCCTGGATCAGCGATCCGGCGTCGATGCCGGCGAAGGCGGCCATCCGATCGCGGATCGGCAGCAGCCAATCGGGGATCGGATCGGCCCGCGCCGCCCGCTGTGTCTCGAAGTCGTAGCTGAACCCGAACGAACTGGTGAGGCGCCTGCCCATCCACCCCTGGAAGCGGAAAGGCGTCAGATCCGTCGCATCGATCGCCGCGACCAGCGCGCGCTCCTCGGCCTCGTCGACTATCCCCGAGCGCGAGGCCAGACCAGTCAGGACGGGCGCGTCGAACAGGCCGGCACGGCTAGACCGGCATCTCGGCGACCAACTCCACGAACGCGCGGAAGGTGTCGCCGAAGGCCGGTCCGCCGTCACCCCAGACGACGGTGGCGAGTGAGGTGACACGGCGAAAGTGGTCCACACGGTAAGTTAGTTTTTCCGGCGGATTTTCCTTTTGGAGGGAGGGTTCGCAGATGAAGCGGAAGCGTTTTTCAACCGAGCAGATCGCGGCGGTTTTGAAGCAGGCGGAGATGGGGATGCCGGTGGCGGATCTGATCCGCCAGGTTGGTATCTCGGAACAGACATTCTATCGATGGAAGCGGCAATTTGGCGGATTGGAGTCTGATCAGGTCCGCGAACTCAAACAGGTCGTTGAGGAGAATACGCGGCTGAAGCGGCTGGTGGCGGAGCTCAGTTTGGACAAGGCGGTGCTGCAAGACGTTCTGTCAAAAAAGTTTCCAGGCCAGCGCTCATGAAGCAGGTTGTAGACTATGTCGTGGCGTCCCACGGCTACAGCCAGCGCCGTGCCTGTCGGGTGACGCAGCAGCATCGTTCGACGCAGCGCAAGCCGAGCACACGCGATCCGCGCACCGAGGTGCGGCAGCGGATGCACGAGATCGTCGCGACGCGGATCCGTTATGGCTATCGCCGTGTCCATGTGATGCTGAAGCGCGAAGGCTGGCCGGTCGGGCGCAACGTCGTCTACCGGCTCTACCGCGAAGAAGGCCTGGCTTTACGGACGAAACGACCGCGCCGGCGCAAGATGGCGGTGCATCGCGAAGCACGGTGCCGGCCGCAGCGCCCCAACGAGGCATGGAGCCTGGACTTCGTCCATGACCAGCTCAGCGGTGGCGAGAAATTCCGGATGTTGACGGTGGTCGACATCTTCAGCCGCGAAGCGCTCGCAATCGAGGTTGGGCAACGGCTTCGCGGCGAGCATGTCGCCGATGTGCTTAACCGTCTGGTGCGCCAGCGCGGCGCATCGCGATACCTTTTTGCCGACACTGGCGGGGAATTCACCGGCCGCGTCGTCGATCTCTGGGCATATCACCATAACGTGCGGATCGACTTCAGCCGTCCGGGCAAGCCCACCGACAACGCCTATATCGAGACGTTCAACGGGTCGCTTCGGGATGAATGCCTGAACGTTCACTGGTTCGCATCGATCGCCGAGGCCAGGCGCCTGATCGAGGCCTGGAGACGGGATTACAACGACAGTCGTCCTCACTCGGCTCTTGGCAACCTGAGCCCGTCAGAATATCTTGCTGAGGCAAGGATTTCGCGGTCCCCGATCGGGGGCCGCGAAGCCGGAAGCTAACGCTGGACCTGGACCACCAAACCCAAGCGCTTCAAGGCGATGATGCACTAACAATCAAGCCGGTCCACCCCGTGGGGGCCGTTCAACTGTCTCTTCCGCCCTCAGCGCAAGCCACGCCGTGCGACGGCCTAATGGCCGCCGGTAAAGTTACTCTCACGACAATAAGCACTTGCTCCCGACGTTACGTCAGGTGGTACGACTCGCCCATGATGGAGACACTGGAGATCGGCGAGGTGGCCGAGCGCACCGGCCTCAGCCATCGCGCACTGCGCTTCTACGAGGCGCGCGGGCTGGTGAAGCCGCTGCGGGTCGCCGGCGAGCGCCGGGTCTATGGGCCCGCCGAGCTGGCGCGGCTGAACGCGGTGGTAGCGCTCAAGCGCGCGGGCTTCAGCCTCGCCGAGATCGGGCGGACGCTGGCGGGGCGCCATGCCGACCTTTCGGGCCTGGTCGCCGCGCAGATCGCCGACCTCAATCGCAAGCTCGACGAGCTGACCGCCTCGCGCGGCCTGCTCGTCACGGTCCAGTCCCGCATCGATCGTGGCGAGCCGATCGACGTCGCGACGCTCTGCTCGCTCATCCGTACAGGAGAAAGACATGTGGAACCCGAAAACTGGAAGGCGGTGACCGACCGCTACTTCACCCCGCAGGAAAAAGCCGAATGGCGGGAGAAGTTCGCCGACGTGACGGAGGATTTCGACCAGGAGGCCTATGGCGCGCAGTGGAAGGCGCTTTCAGCGCGCATCGAGGCGGCGATGCCGATGGACCCCGCAAGCGTGGAGGCGCAGGGCTTCGTCGACGAATGGTTCGCGCTGCTGAAGCCGTTCAGCCGTATCGCCACGCCGGCGATGTGGAACGGCACGGTGCGCATGTACCAGAACATGGACAAATGGCCCGCCAAGGCCGACCCCGGTTTCTCGGCCGAGGTCTGGCTTTTCATCCAGTCCGCCACCCAGGCGCGGCGCGCGGCGGGCGGGACGATCGAAGGGCCGCCTTGGATGACGGGCAGCGTCGCGTGACCGGTGCGCCGCCTTGCGACCGACGGTCGATGGTCTGGCTGGCGATCGCCGGCCTCGCCATCGCCTGGGGCCTACCCGCGATCGGGATCGGCGACCGGCTGTTCCCGGGCGACACGATCAGCCCCCGCATCGGGCGCGAGGCGGCATGGTGGGCGTTCGCCGCGATCATCCTGCTGTGGGTGACCCGCGTCGAGCGCCTGCCGCTCGGCTCGATCGGGCTGAAGCGTCCTACAGCCGGCACCTTCGGCTGGGCCTTCGCCTTCTTCGTGGGCATGATGGCGAGCGTGATGCTGAGCTTCGCGGTGATCATCCCGGCGCTCCGCCTGCATCAGGACATGGCGACCACCCGCTCGCTGATCGCGGTGCCGCTTTGGCTGCAATGCGCCACGATGGTGCGCGCCGGCGTATGCGAGGAGATCCTCTATCGCGGTTACCCGATCGAGCGGATCGGCTGGCTCGCTGGCCGACGCTGGGTGGGGGCGCTACTGTCTCTTGCCGCCTTCGTCGCCGCGCACATCGGCTGGGGCCTCTCCCAGTTCGTGGTGGTGGCGTTCGGGGGCGTGCTGCTGACGATGCTGTACCTGTGGAAGCGCGACTTGCCGGCCTGCATGATCGCGCATGCCCTGACCGATCTCGTCGGCTTCGCGCTCGCGCGGGCACATGGTTGAAAGATCGGTTTCATAAATCGACGATCCAGTTCCGACCGATAACGGCATCCACGGCCTGTTGGCCGCCGACGCTTCAAGACCGGACTGTCGGCAGTTGGCGAACGATCGTTTTGCCGGGAATGTCCGGCAACGGGCGCATCGTTGCCGCAACGCTGTGGATGTTGAGCAGTGCTCAAACAATTTCTATTAATAACAAACTAATGTTGTCTTTGCCGCCAGCCGAGAGCGCTTCCGCGATCAGCGATTCAGCGTTCCAAGTCAAGGAGCGCGGAGTAGCCTGCATCAATTTGTCGAGGGCTATCGGCGCGGTTATCAGGCCGTCCGAACAAAGAAGAAAAAGGTCTCCGGCCAGCGCGTCGCTGGTCGCACGATCAAGCCTCAGGTCCTCCGCGGCCCCCAATGCGCGGGTTACGACATTGGCTTGTGGGTGCGTCGCAGCCTGCACGGCATCAAGTGCGCCGGAGTCCACCAATTCCTGTACTATCGTGTGGTCATGCGTCAGCTGAGCGAGTCGGCCATCACGCAGGCGATATGCGCGGCAGTCTCCAGCCCAAAGGATCGTCACGGCGCGGTTCTTCTCGAACATCGCCACGATCGTCGCGCCGCTCATCGGCGAGCCTTGGCGGGTGCGCTCGCGAAGACGCCGATTGACCTCGCTCAACGCCGCCCCGATCGAATCCGCACTCACTTGGCCATCGAGCGCGGCGTTCTGCAGCGCAGCGATTGCGGCCTCGGCCGCGGCGTCGCCAGCGGCGTGGCCGCCCATGCCATCGGCGATCGCCCACAGCCGATGTTCGGACATGTCGAGCACCCGATCCTCGTTGATCGCGCGCACCCGACCGACATGGGTACGGCTCACCGAGCGGACATGACAGGCTGCAGGATCGGCCGCTGGCGCCGCAATCTGGCGCAGCCAGCCTGCCAGTGCCCCGAGGTTCATGCCTCGGCCGCCGCAGCCCTGCGCTCCGCTTCGTCATAGCCTTCGACGAAGGCGCGATCGAGCGAGCCTCCTGCCCCTTCGTCGAGCTGGCGGCGAAGTTCGTCGTGGCGGATGCCGACTTCCTGCCACTGCAGGCTGACGCGGCTCTTCAGCAGCGAAGCGCGGTCGGCGATCACGCCATCGATGCTGACCGGATCGAAGCTGTCGATAGCCGCGCGGAGCGAGGCCTGCAGACCCGAAAAGGTTGCGACGAGGTGGCGCTTGATGTCTTGGAAAGATGCGCGGAGCGCGGCCGGGCCGGAGAGGAAGCCATTGCTTCCGCTCAGCAGCAGGTCGATCGCCAGCCTCTGGGTCGGCGCCCATTTGAACGGGTTGTTGCCGGCACCGCTGATCGTGGTGCGCGTGAGATGGTAGCGCGCCTTGGCATGATCCCGCTCGCTCATCAGATCGCCGATACCCAGCACCATCTGGCGATAGACGGCGCCGGCGCGCCGCATGATCTCGGTCGGTTCCTCTTGCGAGAGCAGCGAGACGTCGAGGCCGGCGCCTTCGCAGAAGGCCTCCAGCAGCGACCCTTCCGAGAAATTGCGGGCCACCGGGAGGGCGTCGCTCCATTCGCTGGGGACGATCGTAGAATCGCCGAGCGGCGGCGTCATCACCAGGGTTCGGTTCTCGCCGCCGACGACGAGCGCCTCGTGCGGAGCCGGCGCGACGACGAGCCGGTAGCGGCCGATCCGCAAGGTGCTCGGCATCGGAAGCGGGATATCCACCGCGTCGGGATGGCGCGCCCCGCTTTTGTCGTCGAACACACCGTTCGTGCCCGTGCTGCGCAGCATGACGCTGCCGCGATCCGCCGATAATTCGCAATGCGCGCGCGAGATTTCGCGATCAGGATCGGGGATAGTCCAGTCCGAAGATGGATCACGACCGATGCGCAGCACGCCCTCGCGCAGCAAGCGTGCGTCGATCGGGTGGACCAAATCCCCCTCGTCGAACAGACGCAGCATGAACATCGCGGAACTCCTCAGGCTGCCCGGCGATGCGCAACAAGCGTCGCCGCCATCGAGGAGGAAGCGGCCCCGGGCACCTCCGCCAACCGGGACTCGATCGCGGCGGCGGCGTGGTTGAAAGCATCAAAGGCCGCGCCGAACTCGTCGCTCCTGCGATGCGAGAGGCGGAAGGCGGTATCCCCGGCCGCGACATCGTTCAGCGCGCGGCGGAGGCGGCGCAGAGGCCGGGCGATGAAGGTGCCGCTCAGCCAACCGATCGTCGCAACCACCGTCATGATGAAGATAGAGAGTGCGATCAGCAACCCACGCGTGAGGCCGACAGCGCCATCCAGCGCAGTGCGGCGAAGCAGCAAATCGACCTTGCCGACGTCTGTGCCCGCATAGCGGATCGCACGGACGAAACGAAAGCCACGACCACCGGTCGCATCGGTCGCCGCAGTGACGCCCATATCGGAAGCAACGGGCGCCTCGCCCGACACGGGGATATAGCGGCGGCCGATCAGGCCGGGGTCGCTTGCGGCGCGGACGATGCCGCCGGCATCCGCCACCACCAGACGCCGCACGCCGACATCGTGCGCCGCCGTGTCGACGAATGCCTGAAGCGGCGCCCAATCCTGCTGCGCGGGCGGCAGGCTGGCATTGTCGGCGACCTGCAAGGCCGCGTTGCTGGTCACGAATGCGGCGATCGAGCCGCCCGACACCACCGCCATATGCTCGAGCGCCGCCTGCTGCCGGTCGAGCACGATCCATACGCTGCTGCCGAGCGCGAGCGCCGTCGCGCCGATCAGGACAAGCGGCAGCTTCACGCGCAGCGCTAAGCCGCGGCGCCGCACCGACTCCTCGACCGACACCGCATCGAGCTCGCGCTGCAGCGCCTGCCGCAATTGCGCGCCGTCGGCGAAACGCTGGTCGGGCTTCTTGGCGAGCAGCTTGTCGATAATGAAACGCAGTCCCTTCGGGCAGTCGCGCGCCGAACGCTCGACCGGTTCGGGCTGCTGCTGCGTGATCTGCAGCGCCAGCGTCGCGAGGCCATTGCCGTCGAACGCCACCTTGCCGGTGACCATTTCGTAGAGAACGGCTCCGAGCGAGAAGAGATCGGAGCGGTGATCCACGGGCACGCCGAGCGCCTGTTCGGGGCTCATGTAGCGGGGCGTGCCGATCAGCTGGCCGGCCTGCGTGCGGGCGAGGTCCGCGCCGGCGTGATCGATGTCGCCGATACGCGCCACCCCGAAATCGAGCAGCTTGGCGGCGCGGCCATCTGCCGAAAGCATGATGTTGGAGGGCTTCACGTCGCGATGCACCACGCCCTGCGCATGGGCATAGGCAAGCGCGTCGGCGAGCTGGATGCCGATCGCCAGCACACGCTCGTAGGGCATCCGTCCCTGTACCTGCATCGTCTCGTCGAGCGGACGACCGGAGACCAGTTCCATTGCGATATAGGGGGCACCGTCGACCTCGCCGACGTCGTGGATGGTGGCGATGTGCGCGTGGCTGAGCGTTCCCGCCGCCGTCGCTTCGCGCAGGAAGCGCTGGGCGAGCTCGGGATGGCGATGATATTCGGGCTTCAGCGCCTTGATCGCCACGATGCGGTCGATGCCGGTGTCACGCGCGCGGAACACCTCGGCCATCGCGCCTTCGCCGATCCGCTCCTCGATCCTGTACCGCCCAAACATTCGCATCGTCATATCCAGCTGAAAAAAGCCGACAATCCGATGCTTTAGACGAAGGTCGGTTAAGCGTTCGTTTGCATCTGCCGTCGGCTCAGCGCCGCTTCGCGACGGTCTGCGCGATCCGCCTCGCCCGCGCGAGATCGCGCGCGATCAGCGGATTGGACGGATCGAGCGTGGAGGCGCGTCCGAGCAGCACGACCGCATCGGTCACCCGCCCCTGGTTGAGCGCGACCAAGCCGAGGCTGCGCAGCTTGAGCGCGGCCGCCGGATCCGCTGCAGGGGCTTTGGCGGGCGCACCAGCCGGCCTGCCGGCCTGGGGCTTGGGCTTGCTATGGGACGGCACCTTGTCCTCCCCCGTCGGCACGGGCTTCGGTGGCGGGACCGGTCGGGGTGCCTCGCCCGGGATGCGCAAGACAGTGCCCGCGCTCAGCGCCGCCGGCCGCCCGACATGATTGTATCGGGCTAGCTGGTAGAATTTCAGCCGGTTGCCGAGAAAGCGTTGGGACAGGCCGATCATCGTGTCGCCCGGCTGCACCGTATAAGCGAAGCTCCTGTCGCCGAGCAGTTCGACGGGATCGCGCTTGATCGATTCGAGCAGCACATTGGCCTGCGGATCGTTAGGATTGGCCTTGAGCAGCGGCTTGAGCTGCTTTTGCGCCCCCTTCTCGTCGCCCTGGTTGAGCAGTTCGATGGCGGCATCGAGTGGCGACGCCGGCGGCACGACCGACGCGGGACCGCGAGGAGCAGCATCCCGTCCGCAGGCGGACAGCGCGAGCAGAGGCGCGAGAGCACCCAGGATGACGAGCCGACGGACCGAAACGGAAATCATGCACGCAACCTTTCGGACACGGGATCTGATATGGGCGCCAGCAGGCCCGAGAGATGATGCTCGTCACGCACGAACGCCCGAAAAGCAGCCGGGTCGAGCGGCCGCGCGAAATAATAGCCCTGGAAGTGGCGGCAGCCCTGCGCGTTCAGCCAGCTATATTCGGCCGCCGTCTCGACGCCCTCGGCCAGCACGCGAATGCCAAGCCCCCGGCCGAGTTCGAGAATCGCGCGGCAGATTGCCTGGCTGTCACGTCGCCGATCGACCGCGGTGACGAATTCGCGGTCAATTTTGAGCTTGTCGAAACGCAGGTTTCGGAGCGTGCTGAAACTCGAATAGCCGGTACCGAAATCGTCGATCGCGATCGCGACGCCCAGCTGGCGAAGCTGCCCGAACAAGGCGGTGATACGATCGACGTCACCGGCTGCGACCGTCTCGGTCAGTTCGATCTCGAGCAGATCGGATGAGAGCGAATGGCGCGCCAGCGTGCGTTCGATCAGAATGATAAGGTCTCGGCGATCGAGTTGGTGGCCCGAAATATTGACGGCGACGCGTAGAGGACCCAGGCCGAGCCGCCGCCATGTTCCAGCTTCACGGCAGGCCGCGTTGATCGCCCACAGCCCGATCTCGTCAGCCAGCCCGGCCGCTTCCATAATCGGCACGAAACGCGTCGGCGGAATGAGGCCTTGCTCGGGATGCCGCCAGCGCAGCAGGGCCTCGGCGCCGCACACTGCGCCCGCCCGCGCATCGACGAGCGGTTGATAGGCGAGTTCCAGTTCGCCCCGCGCGACGGCACGACGGAGATCCTGCTCCAGGGCATAGAGTTGCTGTGCCGCGATCAACGGATCATCGGTCACGGAGGCAGAAACATCGGCCGCGCGACTCCGGGAAACACTCGCACGCGCCAGCAGCATGGCAGGTGTGGTGCCATGCTCCGCCATGTTCGCGTGGCTGACGCGGATTTCGGGGAGGACCTCACGCTGGCCGAACGACACCGCCTCGCCCAGGGCATAACCAAGCGCCTGCAACTTGGTGCTCGCCACATCGGCCGGCGTCTCCGCGCCGAACCAGACTGCCAGTCTGGCGCGATCGACCTGCGCTACGAGCGCGCCGGTACCGAGCATCCGCACCACCCGCTCGGCGAGCGCGGCCAGCACATGTTCCGCCAGCGACTCGTCGAAGGCCTGCAGACGCTCGAGATCCGATAGATGGATGACGCCGAGCAGCCCGCTCGGGCTTGCGGCGATCGCCGCGAACAGCGGCTCGCGGGTCGGCAGGCCGCTCACCGGATGGCGATGAAGCAGTCGCCGCTCGATCACCGTGACGCGATCAGCCATTTCTTCGGCCGATGCCTCGACCGCTGAGATGCTCCCCGATCGAGCGCCCATAGTCGGCATCGCCGATGCCGCCAGCTCGCGCATCCGGGCTGCGACGGACCCAAGCCGAACTTCATGATCGATGAGCGAGAGAAGCACGAGGAGGACCAGCGCCGCGCATAGACAGGCAAGCGCAAAGCTCGCCGCCGGGCCGAGGCGTGGCGGTATCGTGAGGAAGAAAACGAGTGCGTGCGTCAGTCCGATCGCCAGCACGCACCGCGCAATCAGCGTCCCGCTGCCGCGACGCATACCGTCCGCCATCAATCCGCCGCGCGCTCGCCGCATGAACGTCCTTTCCAAGGCAGACGTCATGCGACGCATTGAGAAACAACAGGTTAAAAAACGATCGGAAGCAAATCAGTCAGCGAAAAGGTGTGATCATCTATACGTCTAAGGACCCGGTTGCGGTCGATTCTCGTAGCAAGAATGACCGTCCGCGTTTCCCAGAAGCCGGCAGTCGAGAATGGCGGGAATTGGGTGCCCAACGGATCGGCTCCCCACTTTGAGCGGGAAGCCGACGCCTTCAAATTTCCGTACCCTCTGCAAGGGTCAAGGTATCTTCGACATCGACGCCCAGATATCGAATTGTATTCTCGACCTTGCTGTGGCCTAGCCGGATCTGGACCTCCCGCAAATTTCCGGTCGCTTTGTAGATGATCGAGGCCTTGGTACGGCGGAGAGATTGGGTACCGTAATCTTCTCTCCGCAATCCGACGCCGGTCACCCATTCATCCACTAGGCGAGCATGCTGACGGGTGCTGAGATGGTCGCAATGATCGACCCGGCTTGGAAACACGTAATCCCCCAATGTGCCGCCGCGGCGCTGTAGCCAAGCCAACAGACTAGCGCGAGCGTCTGAAAGCAACTCGAACTGCACCGGCCTTCCGGTCTTGCTCTGGGTCACCGTTGCACGTGGTACCGCTTCCTCAGTTCGCCACAGGCATCTTGGGCTTCCAACGACCAATCCATTGCGTTAACCTAAGAAAAATCGGGAAAAATGCGGATGAACAAGCATAGCCTTAAGACCTGGCGGCGAACGACTTGGGCGACAGCGGCCGCGATCGGGCTGATTTCCGTTCCGAGCCGCGCAGCACCCGGTTCGGGTATTCCCGGGTGGATGCACGCCCACAATCAGGAAAGCATTGCGCAGTTTCGCGCCGACACGCATGTCACGGCGCCTCTGGTCACGAGACCCGGTCAACTGCCGACGATAACGCTTCCCGTCATCATCGGATCGCACCGGCTGCATGCGAGTTTCAGTTTCTACGAGGGAAGACTGCACGATCTGGACGTTGCGACTTCGACAGTTGACAAGGTGCCCTGCACGGAAATCAGCGATTATCTGGACGAATTGCTCGGCCCCGGAGAGCCGTTCAAGGGCTACGAATTGTACCTTCCAGGCACATCCAACGATAGCGATTCACCTTCCTATGTTCCACGTGATAGCTATCAATGGAACATTCCGGGCGACAACGGGCGGGGGATCATCATCTTGACCGTGTTCCGCGGCCAGCCGAATTGCAGCGGCTTCTCCATCAGCACTGGAACGGGGTGATCCGCCCGGCGGCGGCCTGATGGCTCCAGCGCGGGTAACGCAAGATGACGAGACGAAAAGGGGCATCATAGCTTTGTGTTGATTGAGACAAATGATTGTCACGAGGGGGAGACACCGTGGACATCGCCTGGCTTGCCGCAGTCTATACCACCATTGCGTCGTTCGACCCGAATGCCGTGCCGATCGCGTCCACCGTCGTCGGCGATCCTGCGCCGCAAATCTATCGGTGCGATCTAGAGCAAACAGTTTCGATACCGGCGAATCCCGATGCCCAGAAAAGCGTCGCGAAGATGACTCGCATCTATGCTTTCGGCAGAACCAAAGTTTCGGGCTTCGACGACTGGAGCTCGTGGCGCTGGGCAGCTGGCATGGTGTACAGCCGCGCGTCCTTCACCGCCGGGCGCATCGATACCGAGAATGCCTATATCGACACCGCCCCGGTCGCCAATGCCGACGGGAGCCCGCTGACGCAGAAATATTGGTACAGCCGCAAGCAAAGCATCGACAAAACGACCGGGTCCTACACGTACGAGGCCTCCGGAATACCCCTGAAATCGGGAGTCCCACTGGCATCGACCGCGAACGACCAGGTCGCGCCGTTGCCCATGGAAGATGCGATAGACACGGAAGAGTACCGCTATCTGGTGCAGCGCACCGGCCATTGCGAGCGCGTGCAGGATCCGCTGGCCGAGCGCACGGACCACGTCCGGCCCAATCTGGCGTCGATCATCGCTTACGAGCGCTCCGCCGGCGCGCAAAACCTGCATTTGGACGCAGCCTCATCGACAGTCATGCTGGCGCTGCCGAAGCGTGGCCAGAATTGGGGCTCCCTGTCGCTGGTCGTCGCGCAGACCGAATGCAGCCCGGGACATTATTGTGGCGATCAGATCGAACTGAGGCTGTGGGATTTCTTGTCCAACCAGCTCTCTGATACCACGATGGCTACATTGCGAAAGAACTATCCGGACGTCCGCTTTTCCATCGACGGCTTCGGCCTGCGCGCGTCGACGATGCTCAACGTCGGCGACGCCGGCATACCGGCCGCCGATTTCAAGGCTGCGCAGGACAAGCTGTCGGCGATCTATCTGAATCCCAAGGTTGCCAGCCTTATCAACAACGACCATTCCGCGCGCGCCAATCTTACGCCGGCTGTTCTCGCCACACGCGTTACAGCAGACGTCGAATCCATGACGAAGGCACTCACCGCGTTGGGCTATGGCGAGACGGCGCAATTCAGCGACAGCGGCTGGGTCCTCGTCGTTCCCAGTTTTCACACCGCCGTGGGGCTTCAGAAAGTGACCATCCAGCTTCACCCATGCGGCGATCCCACGCGGTGCGGCACCCTTCTGGAATTCCAAGAACAGATCGATCGGGGCGACAAGGGGAAGGTTTTGAATTGGCTGGCATCGCATCGCGAAGTGACGCTTGCGCCCGATCCGGACGATTCCGACGAGTATGACCTGAATTACGTAGTCGATCTTAAGTCGGGCAAGTCGCTCCGCGAACTCCTCGCCGACCTTAAGGCATGGTGGTCGATCGACGCTTCCATCGCGGATATCGTGAAGGGCAAATCGTCATGATCCTCCGGTAGCACCCGCGCGTTCCGTGACCGACGATTTGGCTGCGAGGCGTCCGTGCGAAGCAATATCGAGTTCGACCGGTCGCTAGGGTCAGGACCCATTGATGTGAGAGTCGCGATCTGATTCAGGCTCCGCAAGGAGACTGAATGTGAGCGACCTGTACTGGC
>NZ_JACEIB010000023.1 GCF_013778325.1 Sphingomonas chungangi
CTATCGCCTAAGCGATGGAAGAGTAGGGCGCCGCCAGGCTTTACGATACGTGCTGCCTAAACTGTGATAAATAGAACCCATTCCATTACCTGCTCTGGCAGGACCATATTGGCGCGGGGTGGAGCAGCCCGGTAGCTCGTCAGGCTCATAACCTGAAGGTCACAGGTTCAAATCCTGTCCCCGCAACCATCTTGATTTGCAGCGCCCCCGAGGAAACCTCCTCGGGGGCGTTTTGCATATCGCCGCACGCGCATAACTCCAGCATCGACACCAGATCGCCGCGCAGATGCACCGCCAGCACACCGTCCTCCGGTGTCAGCGTCACCTGCTCGATGAGCGCCCGGATCCGCTCGAACGCCTGCGCCTTGAGCGCCTCTTCCTCATAGGCGTCGGTGAGCCGCGCGACCTTCTTGCGATAGGTCTGGCTGAGATCGGGATGGAGCAGGGCACCAACATTCGCATCGGCGTGCTGCTCGGCCAGTTCTGTGGCAAGCGCCTGGCGGCGCGTTTCCAGCTGCTTCAGCTCGGCCACGAAGAGGCTCGCGTCGATACCCTTGAGGATCGCGGTCTTGATGGTCGCGATGGCGCCCTCCACCTCGGCGAGTTCGACTTCGCGCTCCGGGCGTGTGCTTGCCGTCGTCGCGTCGAGACGGCGCATTTCGGCCTCATATTCGTCGAGGAAGGCGGCAAGGACATCGTCCTTCATCATCTCGCTGGTCAGCCCGGCGAGGATGCGCGCGTCGAGCTCATCCTGGCGAATGGTGAGGCGATTGCCGCAATAGGTCGGCCCTTTCTTGGCTGAGCCTTGGCAACCGAAGCGGTGGGTGCCGCTCTTGGCGAAGCTGGCCCCGCATTCCCCACAGTTCATCTTACCGGTCAGCAGGTATTTCGGACGCTGCTGCGCGAAGAAGGGAACGCGGCCCGCACCTTCGTTTTTGGGCCTGGGACCGTGAGCAAGCTGAGCCTGTCGCTCCTTCACTCGCTTCCACAACTCATCGCTGATGATACGGAGTTTTGGCACCTCAACGGTCTCGGGACGGTCGTCGTCGGTGCGGAGGAAGGCGTGTCGCCGGCCCGTGTCCGGATTCTTGCGATAGGTCTGCTTCTGGTAGGGTCGGCGCCCGACGTAGAGCTCGTTGTTGAGGATGCCGGTGCCGCGCTCCACGCTGCCGGTGATGGTGTTGGGCGTCCAGGCGGGGGGCTTGCCATTGATCCGCTTGTCACGTTTGCCGCTCCGGGGTGGCGGCACGCCTTGGGCGTTGAGCCGCAACGCAATCTGATACGGGGAGACGCCGCTGGCATATTCCTCGCAGATGCGCGTTACAATGGCAGCCTGCGACGGCACGACCTTGAGCAGGCCCTTGATGCGCTCGCCGTTACCATCATGCTGGATATCCTTCTCATACCCGTAGGCGCAGCCGCCGGTGTTCTTGCCCATTTCATGCCGTCTGCGCAGCGCATCGCGGGTCTTGTCCGCCGTGGCGCTGAGCTGCTGGGCATTGATCGTGCCCATCATGCCGACGTGCAAGGGCGTGACCACGCCCTCCTTGAGCGTCCAGAGCTGGATCCCGCGGAATTTGAGCCTCTCGTAGAGCACGGCGATGTCCGCCTGGCTTCTCGAGACACGGTCCATCGCATCCGCACAGACGATGTCGACACCGCCATTTTCGATCGCGCGCAGCAGCGACTGATAGCCGGGGCGGTGTGCGGTCGCGGCGGATTCCGCATCGTCGCTGAATACGCCGATTTCCGTCCAGCCTCGCCGCACGATTTCGCGCCTGCATGCCATCAGCTGCGTGTCGATCGACAGCGGATCCTGCTTGTCCGTCGAATAGCGGGCGTAGAGAATCACGCGCACGTTGTTTTCCTTCCGTCACCTCTTACCAAAAAGACAGCAGGCCATCATGCGGCCCGCTGCCTTCGGCGCAATCGTCAGATCGGATCAGGGACGAAGCCGCTATCCTTCAGGACAAAGCGGACGACGAGACCAAATCCGGTCAGCCAGTCCATCATGCTTCGGAATTCGGCGGGATCGCGGCTGAAACGATCCCGCGTCGTGACAAGAACCATATCGTAATGCTCTTCTACATGGACGTTCCAGAGACGATCGAAATCGCGACGTGCAGGGCTGGATCGATCACGATCGATGAACAGGTCGGGTTCCGTGCAACCCAACGTCGCAGCGAACCTGCGGCAGCTGTCGACCTGAGCGGTGATCGAGGCGTAGGCCCGCGCCCCTTCTGCTCGCGCGTAAATGGCAATCTTCTTATCCGTCATGTGCGATCTCCTTTATCGGAGTGGCCGTCGATCCGACGGCGATGTGCCAGGCGCGCCATGTCTCGCGCCAACAGCCGGGCGAGGTCGATGGCGAGGGCATGCAGGGCATGCGGCTCGTCATCGGCCGGAGCACGCTCCGCCCGCCGCGCATCGCGGTGCGCTGGGCTGTCGGAGGAAGGAGGCGCGTCCATGGCGCCCTTAGACCAGAAGCGATTCGGACTCGTTCGCGGTCTCAAACCGGTTTAGGCGGCCCTCCAGAAGCCCCGGGAACCGTTCACATCGATACCAATCGCCCCCCGTCGTAGCGTCCGCGTCGAGACCTATGACATCGATCAGAGATGCAGTCTCAACCAGAAGCGGCCAAAGCACTCGGTCTCGAAGCAGCGGCGCTCCCAGTCGTTGAGAGATTTTCTCCTTTCCCACAGATGATGGGCAGGTTTGGTGAGTTCGGTCACATAGGTTTTGGGGTCTTTGTCGATCGCGGCGAAGAGTGCCTGCAGCGTTTCGCTGGGGCCAGATTTCTTTTTCTCTTCGCGGAGCCTCTCCGCGATATGTTTCCGCGCCCCGCGCGAGTTGTTCACGGCGAACGCCTGCACGGCGACATAGAGCGTCCTGAACGAAGGTGGCAATGTTGTCGGCTGCGGTTCCGTGATCACGGTCCCGGTTTTGCTGACCGCAGGGGCACGGCGCTCCTCGCTCCACCAGGCACCGCACTGAAAGGCCAGATACAGCGTTTCGCCCACGCCGCCGACATAGGTCTTGTAATCGCGTCGCCCGACCGCGCCTCGTCCCTTCGGCCCGGCCGCCTGGCGCTCCTTCTCGATCGCGGTCCGGATCCGCGCCGCCTCCGACAGAGCGATCGCCCTGCCAGCGGTGTCCCACGTTTTCAGGAGCGACCCGAGTGCCTTGCCGTGTTCGCGTTCCAGTTCGGATTTGTATCTTCGCGCGAACCCGAGGATCGGCGCGAACACGGTTTCAATAGCTTCCTTCTGCTTGATCTCATCCTTTTCGGCGGCAATCCGGTCGAGGACGCCAATTGCGACCTCGATCTCGCGGATCCCGTCGTCGATGGCGCCCAGCTTGGCCTCCTTCTTGCCATCGCCATCGATAATCGGAGAGCCGGTCGGGCAGAAATGCCGGCGCGCCGCATCGTGTCCCGCCTGCCACAGCGAGTCGAGCAGATAGTAGTTCAGCAAGTCCGCCACGATCTCGGTGAAGGGAGTTTCCAGCGCCGCCTGTTCGTCAGGAGAAACGCCTGACCATATACGCTTCGCCGTGGCGATCCGGCCAGCCAGCAAGGCATGGGCCGTATCTGACGATAGGCTGCCCAATTGACACAGGCTCTCGGCCAGCAGGTCGGGCGTCAGGGAAAACGCGTCGAGCACGGCCTCTTGCACCTCGACATGCGGAGCGGCCAGGTCGGTGAGGAACAACTCGACCTCCTGCGGCTGATCGGGGTCGAAGCGCATGTCGAGGTCGATGCGACGAAGGACGCCGAACCGGTGGAGCAGCGTCTCATCATCTTCCGTGAGCATACCCAAGCGGTTGCGGATGTCGGTCAGCAACTCCCACATCCGCCACGGATTGACGGTGCCGCGTGTGATTTCATCGATGACGGCAGCGACATTGTGCGACAGTCTGGAAGGCAGTTTCGAGAGCAAGTCGCCGGAAAGCTCGCGGGGCTTTTTCAGGGAGGGGTTGCTCATCGCGAAACTCCAAAGTTGTGACCTGGTCATGATTGCTCAATCAGCGAGCGTCGGATAAATCTGCGCAACGCGGTTCCGCAGTTCAAGATTCTGCGAAATTCGCCTGAAGGAACGGGCTAGCGAAGATCGTGGCCGCCCGGTCGAGAAGTTCGAATATCTGGCGATCACAATCGTGCAGGTCGCGGGCCAGGCCCTCGATGCGCGCGTTATCCTGACTGCCCGGTGGCAAACTGATCGCAGCATCGAAGTTGCTCGCGAGGGCCTCGCGGCGATGGATCAGTTCCATCATCGTCGTGGCGATGGCCTCGGCGGTCGTCGCGATGACTGCCGGATCGTCGGCATGGTCGGCGGGCGTCATCTCAGAACGCTCCCGGCAACGACGGGCGAGGCGGCTTCTCGGTGAAGCGGGGATTGCCGCCAGCGGCGAGGATATGATCGAACGCCTCGCCGCGCGTCGTGAAGGTCGGGACCGGCTCTCCCAGCATCCGCGCGATCTCGTCGATGAGGTAAACCTGCCGCGGCGTCACGGTCTTCGGGCGCCATGACGGATCTGAGGCAGCCGGGCTGGCGAGGAAGGTCTCGGTCTCCTCGACATAGAGCGTCTGGCACCAGTGCCATCGCGACCAGACGCCCCAGGCATGGAGGGTTGGACCGTGAGCGGACTCGAACAGTTCCCCGAGCAGTTCGCTCACCGCCAAACCGGGATGGCCGATCGCGACCTCGGCGAGCAGCAGCACGCCGACGGCGCCCAGCGCATCGAAGCCGCTCAACTGGATGTCGTTCAGCCGATGGCCGCCATAGGGCTCCAGCGCGCCGCCCGTCCGGTAGCAGCATTTGTCGCGCTCATTATAGGCCGCACGGCGATGGATCCACGTTTCACCCTCGCGGATCATGGCGTCGAGTGATGCGATCCGGGGTGTGATCTCGATCTCCACGGCATCGATCGAGGTGCGTAGCTGCTCGAAGCGACGGCGGAATGGATCCGTTGGCAGGATGGGCGAAGATGGCATCGTCATTGCGACGCCATCCCATTATCGTCATAGGCCCAGGCTAGGTCTCAAATCGATTTAGGCGGAGCTCCATGTAGCCGCGCCGCGACCAACGTGAGGGCTAGGACTTCGCATCACGGGGGGGGGCAGTCTCATGATACACCAGGTTTTGCGTGGCCGGTGTCGACCACTTCCGGGCATTCAAATGGCTATGGGCGATGATTGGAAGCGGACATTCGGCGCGGCCACACGAAGGCGATTGAACCGAGTACGAAGCCTAGAAATGTCGCCTGAAGTGGCACTGCCGAGCCAAACGCCGGAATGTTCAAACCTACCAGGGCGTAGGTATTCGCGGCGACATCGGCGGTCATGATCGCCACGGATAGGTGAGAGGACGCGCCCGCCCGATCAAGCTACGATATTTGGTTAGATATCTTCGCTGGCATCTCAATCTCGTTCGTCGTTCCAGCGCCCAGAATAACCGAAAACCCGGCAAGGTCTGTCGCGCGAATTGCTGCATGATAGCCGGCTGCGATCATCACGGCGGTCAGCCAGGCGACCAGCAGGGAATCCAGTAGCATGATTGGCCAAAGCAAGGATTTCGGTCCGAGGATCGCCAGCGCAGCAAAAATATAGTGTGGCACCATCAGAGGAAGAATGGCTGCCAACATAAAGAAGAAAGTCCACGGCAACCGGCGCCCCATGATCGCGATTGAGCGAAACGGTCCTATCGAGGCGCTGCCGAGAGGTGCTGCGACCGCCCATCCAAGGAGTAAGCACGTGACGATCTCGCCAAGCAAAATAGCAACGAGCTGGCCCGCACCTCCTTGGGGCAAGGCGAAGAGTTGAACCCCTGCAAGCAGCGCCGAGAAGAACAGCCAACCGGCGAATAATTGGATAGCGCGCGGATCAACCCGGCGGGCAAATGCAGCGTCGTGACGGACGAGGAAACGAGTGATCCAGTAGCCCGGCACCATCAATGCGATTACCTTCACGAAGCCGAAGGCCATGCGCAGCGGATCATGTTCGGTGGCGCGGGCGGCAGCAATGCCGCCGTACATGCCGATATGAACTTCGACGATATGCTGCAGGATCTCAAAAAATGTTGGCACGAGCGCCAGCAGGGGACAGGCGATGAGGAAGGCCACGCTATCCTTATAGGTCGCCTTGAGAGACCGCCAGAATGTCATGGTTGTTCTCCGCTATCGAAAGTGAGCAGGTCGCCGGGTTGGCAATCGAGCGCGTGGCAGATTGCCTCCAGCGTGGAGAAACGGATGGCTTTTGCCTTGCCGGTTTTCAGCACCGACAGATTGGCCAACGTGATGTCCACTCGATCGCTGAGATCAGTGAGGGTCATCCGACGGCGGTGGAGCATCTCGTCCAGATGCACCCGGACAGCCATCAGATCACACCTTCCAATTCATCCCGCATGCGCGTGCCTGCCGAGAAGACTTGCGCCAGCACGAAGGCGACAAGCACGGCGAGCCATCCGGTGAAGCTTGGTGTCCAAGTGATGAAATCGAGCCGAAGCGAACGGGCGATGCCCGCCGCGACGCCAAGCGCCACATCGACAAGTTGCAGTGTAAGGAGCATCCATCCGATCAGCCGTATTCTGGCAGCATTGGCGGCCGAGAACGTATCGCCCATGCCGACCGTAGCCAAGATCGCCCGCAGCGAAGCGAACAGGCGCTCGGTCGCATATACGGCCGGTAGCCCGAGCAGCAGCACGCCCTGAAAGAAATGCCTCGCGGTCTCGACATCGAGTCTAGGCCCATATTTTAGCGTTAACTGCGCGTCGATCGCGGGCGCCTTTAGCACGGAGAAAACAAGGCCGAAGACAAAGATGGCGGCGAACACCCCGTTCAGGCCCCGACCGAGCTGCACAACGATCTTCGCAATGTGAACCAGCTTACCCTGCCGCATCATCGCTCGCTCCGAGTTCCGGGATCGGCATCACATATTTATCGATTAGCGGCAATACATTTATTGACTATCAATAAATCTTGCCTGACTTCCAAGGCTTGAGGCAGCGCGCGGGAACGACAGCTTAGGCGGGCCAAGCTGCCAAGAGCAGGCAGTCCGTTTCCCACCAGCCCGTGCCGTCGGTCTTCGCTTATCTTGAAGAGAGCTCGCTAGCGATATCGAGAAGCCCGTATCCGAAGTGCATTGGCGATCAGAACGCTCAAAACTGCCGCAACGAGAATGGGGAATGCGGGAAGCCACCTTTCGCGAGCGAGTTCGCTAACATAGACGAACGCCGCCAGCAGTGGCAGCCAGCACAGGTCGCGGGCAATATGCTCTTTGACGGTCATTTGCATCCCACCTTTTGCGAGAAGCTAACGGCAAATCACGCCACTTGGTAGCCCGAAAGCGGTCGGTCTCGAATCCACCAAAAATACCCTTCGCCACTAACGATCGCGCCGGTCAATCGACCGGCGCAATCCCAATGCTCTCGACGATCCGCTGCCCGACGCTGAAGGCATTGCGGGATAGACGCCGCTCCCGATCCTTGCGCTGCGTGTCGCTGAGCCTGGCGGGCCGGCGGATCAGGATGTGCTCAACCGCGTCGGCCTGCATTGTCGCCCACCCATCGCTTCCGGGCGCGATCTTCGCTGCCGTGGACGCCAGCGCCATGATGCTCGCCCAGTTGGCGTCGAGGAAGCGCTCGGCCCGTGCGATCCGCATGGCGAGGACGGTGCCGCGCTCGACCGCGCTCGCCCGCCAGGCGAGCCAGTGATAGATTCGGATCGCCTCCTCGACATGTGCGGTGGATTGCCCGCCGCTCGCGATCGCCTCAGCCAGCGTGTAGATCGACAGCGATAGCCGACGATGGAAGGCGAGGTCCGCCGACAACGCCACGCCGAGCTCATACTCGATGCGGGCCGCGATCTCGTCGCGGACCGGCGGGTCTAGCGAAGCGGGATGGAAGGCCTCGACCTGTTCGAGCAGGATGGTGGGACGACGAGGATAGACCGCATCCGCCGGATCATGCCGGACGGCGAGCGGTTGGGCCGCGCGTCCGGGGTGGATGACCTGATCGGCATAGGCACGTGCCGCCTCGCGCACGGCATGGTCGAGCGGCGTGCGCCGGACGGCGGCGAAGTCGATATAGCTTATCATCGCATCCTTCCTCACAGCGCCGGTTCGACGTCGAGATAGCCGACGGCGACTTCGGCCAGCCGCGCCTCGGCACGGTGTATGCCGCGTTCGAGTGTTTCGGCCGGCCAGCCGACGCGCTGGACGATGCGCCCGTCCTCGACGGCATAGTGGCCATGGCGCTTGCCGACGCCCCAGGGCACCAACACGGCCCGGTCGCCATGCGGCGCCAGCCACAGCCGCCCCATCTGCACCTTGATCATCGCGCTCTCCATGATGATGACACCGATCCGCACAGGCCCTGCCTGCGGCCGTGCCGGGTCGAAGAAAGCGAGGATGCCGTCATAGCCGTTCGCTGTGACGGCCTGGCAGCAGGACTCGATCAGCGGGCCATCATGGCCGGTAAAGGCATTGTAGAGGATCCTGGCGGTCCGCCCCTCCCAGCCGTCGGCGCCTTCCAGCAGCCGCATCAACGCCGTCACGCTGGCGCTCATCGTTCCGATCCTGTCGGTCATGTTCCGGTTCTCCGAAGATCCTGCCGGAGGCCTTTTCCTCCAACTCCCGTCTTCCAACCGGTCCCCTCAACGCCTTTTGAGTCTTCCGCCTGGCTCGCTTATTCGACACGAGGCGGGGCGATCGCCCCGCCTCGTGTCTGCCCCTTCCGGAGTTCGCCGGGTCAGCCGCCGGCCTCGACTTCTGCCCAGAGGCCGATGAACAGGTCACGCGCCTTGTCGCAGGCCAGCGCCTTCACCACCGTCGAGAAGCCGCGCGCATCGAGCCGCCGCACTCCGATGAGGAAGTGGAGATGCGGCGTGGCGGCGTTGGACGCCTGCTGCGGCGCGTGCTGGACAAGCATGACCGGCACCCCGTGGCGGTCGCAGAGATGCTCCGCGACGCGCCGCCCCGTGCGCCAGCTCGCGTGCATGTGCGTGGCATACGGATCGGTCACCGTGACATAGCACCAGATCGGCGTCTTGCCCTCGCTCTCACGGGCGAGGCCATGGTCGATCAGGCGCGGCAGCAGCCACGGATCGGCATGGGTGTCGTCGGCACCTGTCGGCACCAGCACCTCATGACGGATCGCGGTGATGGCCAGCGGGTCGCTGCTCGGCACCGGCACCAGCTTGGCCCTCGCCATCGCCTCGGCGGAGTTCCGCCAGCCGCGGTAGTCGAGGCGCAGCGTGCCATGCATGACGCGCAGACCCGGCACGCCGGGCTTCGTGCCGGTCAAGGGCAGCCAGCTGTGCGGATCGCGCGGATCGGGCCTCTTGTCTCCGTTGATGATGCTCGCCCCGGACACCGGCGGCGGCGTCGGCACGATGGCGGTGCCGGTGACGAGCTTCGCCTTGCCCTTGCCCATCACAGCGCCCCCATCATGAGGACGGCGAAGTCGGCGTCGAACGCCGCCATCGCCACGTGCCGCTGGGACGCCGTCGGCAACAACGATCCGCGATCGAGCATGAAGCGGTCGTCTTCCACCCAGGCATAAACAGGCGGCGTATCGAACGACTGGAGGAAGAATTGTTCGGACGGCGCGATGGCGAAGCGCAGACCTTCCGACCAGAGCATCTTCCAGTGCGTGGCGATACCGAGCGCCCCGACGAGGCGACCCTCCGTGTCGGTCGTCACGTGCAGGCGCTGGCGGCGATCGCCGATCTCGTCGGCGTCCGCCGGCAGGACGGTGTCGCCGATGGTGAGCCGGATCATTGAGGGCTCGCACCCGCCGTTGGCGCGGCGCAGGAAATTGGTGAGCACGCGGTGCGTGCGGTCGGTGGTGTCGGTCTTGGTCATGAGGCTGTCCTCGTATGGAGTGTCAACTCACGCGTTCCGAGTTTTCCTCTCTTCCGGCGGAGCCGACCGGCTCCCCATTCTTCCCCCGGCACCGCTTCAGCGGTGCGGTGGCACCCGCCACCACCGTGTCGCGGGCAGCGCCATCTCGCCCGCTGCCCGGTGGACGGCGCGCAGGCCGTCAACCCCTTCCTTCATCGCCTGTTCGGGGGTGCGCCCACCGAGCAGGTCGAGCGGGGTGGCGAGCGCCCGGCGCACATATCGCGGCTCGTGGCCGAAGCGGATCTCGAGCCTGACCATCACGGCGATGAACATACGCAACATCTCCTGCTCCGCCGGCCACAGCAGGGCGGGGCCACCGTCCGCCATCGCGTCGATCCGCTCGACGGGGATGGCGAGGACATCGGCCAGCAGCCGGTGCGGCAGGCGGTTGGCAGCCAGGATGCGCAGCGCGACATCGATCTCGGATGCCGCATCGCAGAGCAGCGACCGGCTCACGACCGGCGCGTCCGCAGCGCGCGCACCGTCTCGGCGGCGGCGCGGGCGACACCGTCGTTACGCTCGTCGAGCGTTTGCCAGGGCGGTCGTGTCGTAATGGTGAGTCCGGACGCATCGATGCGGATGATGTCGCCTGGAGAGCCGAGCGGAGGAACCAGCTAGAGATCGCTGTCGATTCCACGATAGGTCACCATCCCGGAGAAGACGTCGAGCGGCGATCGCCGATGCATGACGGCATCGACCGTCACCTCGTCGAGGATCTCGGGTGCGAGGCCGTGCCGGATCAGCAGGATGTCGACATCGTTTTCGCAGGCGGCTGCCACCATGCGCGGGCGGAACAGCCGCACCGACGTGACCGGCGTGGCGCAGATCACGGTCGAGATGGCGGGGCAGCGTATGCAGGGCGACGGCAGTCCTGCGAACGGCCCCGTCACCGCGCTGTCGGATGCGTCGAGCGCGATCAGCAGTGGACGCAGCAGGGCGAGCGACGTCGTCGAGACGCGCTCATGGTCGGAGATGGGCATGGAATTCCTTCGGGCTGGAGGTCAGGCCGCCCGCACTTTCCTTCGTGCCGACGGCTTCGCCGGCACACCCTGTCCCTATCCATCTTCCGGGAGATGACGCCGTCCGAACAGGTCCATCGACCCCACCGTCAACGCGCGGCTGGCGCCGCGCATCCTATGCAGACGAGCGAAGCCCTCATCGGCTATCATGAGCCCGCCGATGTTCCGGAGCGTTTGATGAAGAAGCCCCGTCAGCCACCACGCACGCCGAAGCGCCGCAAGCCGGTCCGCAAGAGGGAGGGGAGGGGCTTTGCCCTTCCGCCTACGGACCCGGCCGCTCACGTCCAAAGGGAGGTCTCCCGCCGCGACAGCGCCGACGAAGAATCGCGCATGAAGAATTACGGGCTGTCGCAGATCGACAGGCGATAGATCGAAACGGTCGGCATATGGCTCAACGCGATGGCCCATCGCCAATCTGGGGTGTTGCGCCATCGTCACCGATGGTCGATGTCGGCGATTGCTGACGCTGCGAAGGCCCTGTCGGCAGCGCCGCGACGGGCTGCGGTGCGAGCAGATCGGCAAGCCGGGTCAGGAGCGCTTTCCCCTCGGGATGGTGCGCCACGACCTTGGCATCGTCGAGCGTCGCGCCTTTCTTCCTTCGCATGCCGAGCCCTTCATCGTCACGGAACAGGATGACCCGTCCAGCCACGAGATCGGTGGCGAGGCGTTGGAAAGCATGCCAGGCTTTCGGCTCGTGGCGGAGGGCGGCGACATCGAGCGAAGCGGCTGCGCTTCGACGGCGAGCTTGCGCCTGCTCACGTTTGAAATCTGCGGCCTCCCTGTCGCGCTGATCCCACCAGCGACGGACCTCGGCGAGCATCGTGTCGAACGCGGCGTCCTTCCTCGCCACGGCGATGGCGTCGCGAAAGGCAAAGTCGCGCGACTCCATCTCGGTGCCGATATCCTGCATATCGATATCCGGCCGCCTCATCCGGCCCTGCGTGAGTTCGCCACGCGCAAGCTGGAGCATGTTTTGGTAGAAGGACGATAACGCCGCCTGGATTTGCGGCTCCCCGCTCATCCGATCGATATCGGCGAGGAACGCGCTGTCGGAGCGATCCCGGTTGCGGATGTGCAGTTCCAGCGCCGGCGTCGGCGCGCCGGACGGTGTTCGGACGCCCTGCGCCTCTCGCAACGGCAACCAGGCATAGTCCTTCAGGCCCTCCACGAGGCGATCGACGAACGCCCGTCGGGCCGAATCCTCGATACGATCGGCTGGCTTCGGGTCACTCACGATGTCCACGACGGGCGAGGATTGTGGGATGATCTTGATCGCGGATGCGGGCGTCGGCTGCACGGGCTCCGGGGCTGACGCAAGCGCAGACGCTGATCTTGCCACCGCTGCTTCCGCCAGCCAGTCGCGCGACCCGAGCGCCATCATCCTGTCGGTTGCCGTGCGTATGGTCGTCACTGCGTCGCGGATCCGGTGGAGCACGTCGCGCCGGGCGGACATCTCATCGACCTTGCGCTGCTTGCGCTCGACCGCTTTCTGCCCCGGCGTCGATTTGCCCGATGCCTTGGTCCGGGGTGGCAGCCCGCGCGCGGCATCGGAGAGCGCGGTGAAGCGGCGCTCATGCCCGGCCTCCTCCATCGCCGCGTTCAGGATCGACTCGACGCGATGCCGGAAGGGCAGGATGAAGCTCGCATCGTTGAGGTCGCTATGCTTCTCCGCCGAGAAGGAGAAGACATTGGATCCGACCCGCTCGATGGGCCGCCAGGACAGCAGTATGTGGGCATGGAAGTTCCTGTCGTCGCCCTCGGGGTCGGGCGCATGCAGCACGCCGACATGGCCGAGGTCATGTTCGCCGAGCAGTGCGCAGATCGAGCGCAGCACATCGAGTCGCTCGGCAGGTTCGAGCTCATGCGGCAGGCTGACGACGAGCATCGAATAGACGTGCGCATTCGCGCGGTCCTGTCGCTCGAGCGTCTCCAGCGCATCGAAGCAGCCGGCCAATTCAACGACATCGGTGCCGAGATTGCTGACGATGCCGCCGCCGGGGATCTCGCGGGCATCGTCGCGCAGAATATAGAGAAGGCTCTTCACCGTCTCGCCCTGCCGGAAGATATGCGACCGATTACGGCGACGCGCGCCCAGGCCCCTGCTGCGGAAGCGCAGGTGGAAGCTCGAAAGCCCCCCTCCGGACGATCCTCTTCGCTTCGGCACGTTGAGCGACAGCATGCTCTCGAACGCGCGGTTGCGACCGCGCCCGCCACCACTGCCTCTGCGCGGCTTGACGATCGCACGGATCGACACCCTGTTCTCGCGCTCCTGCATGCGGACGAGACGACGTAGAGCCGCCTTGAGTGCGCGCAAGTCTTTCTCGTCCTGGCGCCTGGCGGCGACCGCCCGATGGAGCGCGACCGAGCGCTTGCGCTTCTCCGCGCGCTTTTCGTCGAGGATATGCGCAAGGTCGCTGCTCCGGCAACGCCGACCTCGGCAGAACCATCTCTCGCCCGCCATGATGCCTGCCTGTCCGGGTTCCAATAGGGGCCAAACCATTCGTCGATCCCAAGGGATCGGGGACGAATACGTTATCGCGCGGCCCCTATTTGAACCTCTCTTCCGTGTCTGATTTCTTCCCGACCGGACGGACTTCTGGTCTGTCCGGTCGGGTCTGCTTTGCTGCTGCGACGAGGGGTTGCGCGCGCAACCCCAGTCACGCAGTCGCGTGCGGCTCGATGTGGTGGAGCTTGAGCATGGCCTGGTACATGCCGGCGGTCGCGGCACCGATGGCGACGTGATCGGTAAGCGGACGGGTGATCCGGAGCGTCAGGCCGCCATGGTTGTGGATGATGGCATGACCAATGATGGTGTCGTCCTCGCCGACGATGTCGGTCCGACGGTCGTCCGCCGCCGCGTCGCGGGCGAGGGTGGCTTCGACATCCTCGGTCGCGTCATGAGAGGTGATGACAGGCGCTGCTTCGGCCTCTGCGGGAGCAGCGCGCAGATCCGCCTGCTCGATCGCCGTCGCAGTGTCGACGGTTACCGCCGTAGGCGAGTCCTGCTGCATCGACGCAACGGGAGCCATCTTCTCGGATGCCGCTGCCAGCTCGATAGCTTCGTCCTCGCGGAGAGCTTCCGTCATCGCCGCGAACACCGCATCCGCGTCGAGCTTTTCCGGATACGCCCGGCCAAGCTCCGCGATGGCGATCTCGAGGCGGCGGCGCGCCTTGGCGACGCTCCAACTCGCCATGAAGGTCACCGCCGACCGTGCGCTGATCTCATGCCTGTCGGTGATGATGTCGAGCAGGGCCGGGGGCAGGGCGGTGACCTTGCGGGTACGCCCGATATTGGCGGGATCGAGGCCTAGCCGGCGGTGGATGGCCTTGTTCGAGCCGAAGGCCTCGAACAGCGCATCGAAATGCTCGGCCGTCTCCCACGCCGACCAAGCCCTGATGCGGACCTGCTCGCTGGTGATCAGCTCCCAGGCCTGCTCGTCGGAGCAGTCGTCGAGCATCAGCACCCAGAGGTCGGTGGGCGTCCCGTCCGCGTTGAGGACCGCGACGGCGCCGTGCCGGCAGGCGCCTTTGAGAAGCTCGATGGGCTGATCGGGGTTCGACGACGGACGGCCCACGGCGGCTTCGAGCTGGCCGCTCTCGCCGATCGACTTCGCGAGATCGGCGATGTGCGGGGCAGCACGCTGCAGGTCGCGGCGGTTGCCGGGGTGGATGCTGCACTGGCTAGGGTGGGCGACGATCAGGCGGGCGGTGGCGAGCAAATGGGTGCGTTCCGAAAGTTCTGGATCGTTGATCGTGGGTTTGGTAGAATCAGGCATCGGGAAATCCTCCTTTGAGAGGATTTCGTCCATAGGAGCCCGCTACAGCGGCCAGGCAAGGTCTCAAACCGCTTTAGAATTGCCGCATCCTGTCCCCCTGCTGGTCGCCTATCGACCACTTCTTGCCCTTGCGATCGAATTTCCCCGGTTCCAAAAGCCGGCATTCCCCTCGGCAAAAATGAGCACGAACGCGACCCGTGGGCTAGGACATAGCCGCATCTAGAATTCTGCTGACGGAAGGCGGTTAATGTTCGAAGCAGACATCGGTCGGTGTGTATTGCTTGCCGATCGCGAGGGCGAAATTGAGAGATGCATTGCGCTGCGCGAAGTCGGCGCCGGCGATATATGCGAAATGAAGCGGCTCTATATCCGCCTCAATGCACGCGGCTGGCAGATCGAGCACAAACCCGTCGAACGGCTGATTGAGGAAGCCCGAGTTGCAGGTTATCGCGAGATGAGGCTCGACGTGCAAAATAAATCTATCTCCGCGCGGAGACTCTACGTTGCCTTCAATTTTCGTTGCAGCGGAGTCGATTTCCTTCAATCTTGTTCCGGGCGCGTCTTTCCTCCACCTCCTCTTGTAGTTAAGGATCGAATTTCGGAGAGTCTCCTAAATCAATGCGAGAGCTCTATCGACGTCTATCGAGCGCGTTCCGTCCGGTCCGACCAGCCCGGTTCGCATAACATGCTCAACTATCTCGCTGGGTGTGAGTTCAGGCCGCAGGGCTAGCAGTTTTGCCGCAAGGCTCGTGACCTTTGCTGCTGCCACTGAAGTCCCCGAAAGCGTGAGGGGAACGCCGCCAGGGGCACAACTCATGATATCGCAACCCTCAGCGTATACCATCCTCGCGGCACCGTAATTAGTAAAGGTAGCCATGTTGCCCATTTGGTCCACCGCTCCAGCTACAATCACATTCGGAAGATCGAACGCGGCTGGGAAAAATTCGCTTTGCGCAATATTCAGGTCCGAATTACCGGCTGCAACGACGAACAAAACTTCGCTGCTGTCCGCCATCAACTGGTAGAGTTGATCTCTATCACACTCGAAAAGATGACGAGGAGCCATCTCCGGGACAGCCGATGTAGTCGCGCAGGCATAAAGTGACGGAGAGCGGTTCCAACTTACGTTGATAATCCGAGCACCACCATCGCGAAGGAAGCGTAATGACTCGCGATAAGGCGTTTATCCCCTTGACCCACGTTCGGCGTTCGGGCATATGCTGATGCATGAGCAAGAAGCCTTCCGCCGTTGTCGCCATGTCGGTTCGCGAGTTCTTCGCTCGCTTCCCTAACGACGACGCCTGCCTCGTTCACATCATGAACGTGCGCTTTGGCGGCACGACGATGGATTGCCCCGCGTGTGGCGTTGAAGGCGAGTTCCACAAGCTGCGCGATCGTCGCGTCTATGCCTGCCCGCATTGCCTGCATCAGATCGCGCCGACCGCGAACACCATCCTGCACGACACCCGCACGCCGCTCGTTTCGTGGTTCTATGCGATGTATCTGTTCGCCACCACGCGCCACGGTGTCAGCGGCAAGGAACTGCAGCGCCAGCTCGGCGTGACCTACAAGACGGCTTACCGGATCGGGATGCAAATCCGCACGCTGATGGGCAAGGCCGATTTCGACGGTCTGCTCTCGGGCCACGTGCAGGCGGACGAGGCTTATGTCGGTGGTCGCCGCTCTGGCGGCAAGCGCGGTCGTGGCGCCCCCGGCAAGACGATCGTGATGGGTATGCAGGAAGAGGGCGGCCCGCTCGTCACGCGCATCATTCCTGACGTGAAGAAGCCTACCCTGCGCGCAGTCGTGAACGAGAATGTCGAGAAAGGCTCTGTCGTCTCGACGGATGAACTGATGTCCTACGGCTTACTGGAAGGCGACGGCTACGTTCACGGCTCTGTGAAGCACGCCGCGAAAGAATGGAGCCGCTACGACTACCGGCAGGGCGTGACGCACTCCACCAACGCCGTGGAAGGCTTCTGGCGGCTGTTCAAGGCGTCGGTGCGCTCTACCCATGTCCAGATCAGCAGCAAGCACATGGCGCGCTATCTGGACGAATTCACTTTTCGCGCGAACCACCGCGAGCGGATGAACGCGATGTTCGATCTGATGGTCGCGGCGCTGTAGCCTTCGCGACTAATCGGTCGAACTCGGCTGGATCAGCTGGGCCAATGCCGTCTCGCTCGGCCTGCAGAATAAACTCTTCGAGCCGGTCGGAGGCGAGTGCCGCTGACAGCGATAATCGATCCACTATGCAGCCCCGGCTTTGTCGAAGCGAAGGCGGTTCGGGACGATTTGCAGGAGATCATCCTCCTCGTCTATCCGCAACATCCGCATGTCGCGAACGACCTCCCAAAACCACGGATAGCGATCGTTGACCTCCAGAACCGCCGCCGCGCACGTCATGGCCGTCGTGTTCTCATTGCCATAGAACACAGTACCCTGTTGGCGATGAAAGCCGTGGCTTTCCAGCACCCGAGCGATTTTGTGCCAAGCGCCATGACGCTCGGCGGCCTCTTTGTTCAGATCATATGCAATTGCGTACACGCGCCCTGTCTTTCGCAAAGGCCGATTACCCGTTCCACGTCGAGGATAGATCGGCGTTACGGACATAGGTTTCCCCTCGGAAAAGCGCGGATTTCGCACGATCCTATAGACGGAAACCAGATGATTTGCTAGTAGAGGGCCAAGGCGGGGAATATCCCCGCCCCGGCTCGCTACTCTAACAAAGCGGCTTGCCACATAGGGATACTCCTAGCTCGTGCTCCCGGCGGAGTGGGATAGGGTTGACCGAATCGGCTTCCTTGGCGGTGGTGCGCCTCGGTCGCCACGTCTGGGCTCCCGTTAGGGAGCCCATTCTGTTTGCGGGCTTCGCCCCGATATCGATAGCTCCTAGAAGGGGACATCTGAGTCGTCCCATGATGCCGCTCCGTTGGCGTCGCTCGGCGGCACTGCTTTGCTGGCCTGTTCCCCATACGTTGCGAACGGATCGTTATCAAAACGATCATCATAGCCTGCCGTACGCTCGCGCCAGTATTTTCCGTCGTCGGCGTGGACAATCCACGGTTGACCCTGGAATTGGTATTCCTTGCCCTTCATCCGCCAAACGGCCGTCCGAAATGCATCAAGGTTATCCGGCTCGGCGTGGACGAGATTGTACGCTTCAAACAGCGATGCAGGCGCAGTCGCGTTACTGCGACCAGCCGGCACAAAGCCGAGGATTTCGATCTGCCGCTTGCTCGCGTCTGCCGGCGCCGCTGGCGTCTCAGGGATCGCCGCCCCACTGATTTCGCTAACGAGCCTAAGAGCGGTTTGAACGTCGGCAACATCTTTACGCGCCGCCTCAAGCAGCTTTTCATAGCGCGCCACCTTACCCTCAGATTTGCCGAGGCGTTCGCGCAGACTCGCAAGGACATCTGTCATGGGCGTATGCCATATCACGGCGAACGCTGTTACGCCAGTGTCATGCCCGTTCGGTTGTGGATAACCTTCACTTGCGCACAGATGCCCGATGAGCATGATGGCGTGACTTCCGGGAGGGCATAATGATTGGGCTACTGGCGATGGCGGCATGAGCAAGCTTGGCGTTTGGTCGCGTCTCGCGATTGTGCTGTCCGCTATTTGGCTAGCTGGTGGTAGCGCGGGCCTATACCTGTGGACGGTGGGCGGCGACATGCATTTGGCCGAGCAGCACCGCGAGCTATGCGAAACGCTTAATCGCGAATATCCGCGCGCAAGGCAGGATTGCTGGAAGGACTATAACGAGGCGGTTGCAGAAGAACCGCGAGGGCAGATGTTCAAGCTCTCAGCGCTGCTCGTTGGCGGATCGCTTGCGCTCGCGTGGCTGATCTATGCGGCCATCTATTACACGGTGCGATGGGTGCTCGCTGGGCGGCGATCTAAGAGCCTTTAAGGTTAGCTTGATCGAAAGGTCATCCTACTGCAACGTGTGTGTAGGGGATAAACGCCCGCGATAAAGGTTCGCTTGTACGCGAAGGCGGTTAAGGTCGAAGGAGGCTTCCGTTGTGAAACGATGTTCCCACGTTACTCGCACCGAGAGAAGTTTAGCGAACGGATTTCCCTCGATGGCCACCCCGGCGAGGTGCGTGCCATGAATATAGTCGGCGATCAGTTCAAGCTCCTCGAGGAACGGCGTTACTTCCTCAGACTTTAATGACGCGATCTCTCGCCCAAATCTCTCCGAATATTCACTCCGGGTGCCTACACGTGTCTCGCCGAAGCCACGTACAAGATCGATCAACTCCGGGAGCTTGGATAATTGTTCCGGGTTGAGAAATGGCAACGCACCGTCGGTTGGTCGACCATCATGGTCCCAGGCGATGCTACTGCGCCCACCCGACGCGGCCATCTTAGTATCGAAGTGCTCCAAGTCGATACCGCTATCCCAAATCCCGATCACCACAGAGGAAAGATCACGCGCCCCATCAAGACTCCCGGAACTCGAACGCCGATTAGCATCTGTTGAAACGTTTTTGCTTCTGATTTCATCTTCCAAGACCTCTCTGAGGTCGTTCCGGAAATGCAGCATTACCTCCCTATAAAACCGCATTCGAATAAGGAAAGCAGCAGTTTCGTGGCCAAGAAGTCCACCGGACGAATGAAGTTCTTTGCAATTAGTCTCCACGAGTCCGTCGATGAAAGCTGGACTAAGAATCTCGAGATCGGCGCTCAGGCGTCGGATCTCGCTGCCGACCACCTCCCATGGAAGATCGGCGATTACACTCCCGAGATGCTCACACAGGACCGAGGGCAGGCCCCCGCACCGCATGGCTTGAACGATGCTATTTGTAGCGATGTGAGTTGTCAGCCTGACCGACGGCTTTTCAGAGAGGCTCCGCAGATGCGCGATATTTGCCTCGGCATCGTTAAATCGCCGTTCTAGCACATTTAAAAACAAAAGGGTTCCGTAGATGCTCTTTGCAGCCGAGGGTTCGAGCCGCTCGCCGCTTCCAGCAGCGCGCCAGAGGTTCTTCCGAACCTCATGACACAACTTAAAAAATTCGGTATTGGAGTCCATCAATTTCGCGGCGGGGCCGGATATTTCGTAACTGGCGTGTTGCAGGCTGGGAATCATGGCATTTCAGAGGCTTGATTTTCGAGAGCATCGGCTACGAGTTTATAGGCAAAACACTCTTGGTCCACCGGAATTCCCAGACGGTTGTTGAGCATGTGCATATAGTCGATCGCGACCAATCGGCAGCGGGTCAAGTCGGCGTCACGAGGCGCAGAATCGACTATCGCCTTTAATGTTTGGCGCAGATTCTCATGCCAAGCTTCCAGGACTCGTTCCATTCCGGCCCCGCCGGCAGGACTTGCGTCCCCTCCATAGGCTTGGCGGACGATTAGGGCGACTTGGGGACGCAGTTCTGCTGGATTTGGGAATCCACGCGCTGCGAAGGTGTCTGTATGCCCAGAATTCATATCTGGGAATGCCCGTTCGAGGAGTGCGCTCGCTTTCCTAAATGTTTTGACTGTCGTCTCGGTGTCGGATTGCAAGCCTCGCGCGGTAGCAGCACTCAGAGAGAGAGCGATTGTTAGCTTGGCATCCATGTCATCGAGCGTTTGCCCGAGGATGAACATCGCTAGGTCAGACGAAAATCGGAAGTGATGTTCGGTCGCAACTCTCGCCGCCTGCCATGAGCCGTAGCGGATCGCCTCGTACACGTATCGCCGTTCTTCGAATGTGTCGGGAGGGCGCAGGGGTTCGACCTCCTCATCCTCAATGGGGCTTCCACCCGCCGAACGACGACGTTTGGCTATGCGTTCATATTGCTCCGCAGTGATCGCCGCGCCCCCCGGCGTGTCGGCAAGGAAAGCCTTGACCGCCCGTCGGATAGTCTCGCTCGTTGCGGATGAGTCTAATTCAGCCTTCACCCGAAGCCGCACGTGAGGGCCGCCATTCCAATACCTCACAAAAAAGTATTCGCTGATGCGGCCGCCTGTGCGCAGTTCCTGGATTAGCGGCTTCACGCATCGCCAGAGAAGCACATCCTGGTCGCCATGATAAAATACGTGGAAGGCGAGCCACGAGCTTTCCACGGGGCTGGTCTCATCAGCGCGCATTGAGTTCGATCATATGTTCAACGGCATACGAACTTTCGCCAGCAGTGCGCGGTGTTTGCAGGTAGGTCGGATGTGCCTCGGTTATGGTAAGCGCGCCCTGATCGTGAGAGGCGAATCGCCGGAATAATCGGTGCGAGATAAGTCCGTCCCAATCGACGAAAAAGGGCTTATGGGCGCGGCGAAAGGACTGAGCGGGAAGATCGCTCTTGAGGTAATCGTGCGTGCGCATCGGCGTTACATACACATGGCGTGGAAACCCCATATCGCCAGCCCATCGTCGCAAACGCAGATAGAATTCGAACTCATTTTCGCCAGCGCCGTAACGCGGGACCATCTCCGATGGAACGCACCATGTCTCCCGTGAGATCACGACCCCTTCGTCGACGACTCGGCCGTAGTGACGAACTTCTTTCGCATCAGAGTCCGCAAGAGCCTCGAAGTAGTCGATGACAGACCAGTCGGGTGCGAATGCAGGCCCAAAACATTTCAGGAATCTATAGAATGGCGGAAGATGCAGTGTACCAAGAGTGCCGAGATGGATGGGGGAAATCCTCCTACCCGTTGACTTCCGGGTCAAAACGACCTTGGAGCCACCCTGAGCGTCTATTTTAGCTGAAAGGTCACTCCAATCGATTAAACCTCTTGCGTGAGGTTCGATGGGCTCTCCCGGGTAAGCGAGGGCCGATGGAAATAACCTGGGTCTGATTAGGCCATCGAAAGCGAAGGTTCCGATCAGATCGACGGGTTCAGCATCGCCGACCAGGCTTGGCAGCCAGGTTCCGAGTGTTTGGTATAACCATTGCTGTGCTGGCGCCTCGCCCTCAGCGGCATAGTGCGCTACAGGCATCCCGCTCCCTGGCAGCACCTTATTTAGTACGAACTGTTGCTGGCCGTTATCCCGGTCGTTTGGACCAAGTTGGCCGGCGAACGTGACGCAAAGCGGCAATCCGAGCGGCAGGAGCGACGGGCGCTGGAATTCAGCCCAGAAGGAGGATGGCAGTTCGGCGAGGCTCTGTCCGTAGCATTGAGCCCGCATCGCTCGCATCAATGTGGTCCGAAGTTTAGCGACGCTCTGTTCCTCGTCCCCATCCTTACGTCGGCCCGCGAAAAGTTCTTCACCCGACAAGCCGTTATGTGGCGGAGCCTCACCGCAAAACGCTTCGAATAGCTCCAGGATGTTGGTGCACTCTCCCTGTACGCCAAAACGGCGAGCGAACGCGTGGTAAACTCTCGTCCTGATAGGGGCCTCCGCGTCAAACAGGGGCAGTATGGATGCAAGCCGGGAGAGCGCTGGCTTGAAGGAATCAAATGTCGCGAGGTCCAGATCGACAGTAGCCTTTCGAACCACATTGTGGCGCATCAGTATGGGGTCAAGGCCCTCAGGAGCCGCGGCATTGAGCGCGGCTAGCGTCGCCGATGCTGCTGCACCCACCGCTCCGATGAGCTGAGCCGACCGATCTACGGAACTCTCACCCGCTTGATCTACCAGCGGTTGTATCTGAGCGAGATTGTCTCCGGCTTCTCGATGCGCAACACTGGGAAGAGATCCCAAGTGTGTGGCAAGCCGATCGACCGCGCGAAAATCGTTAGCCGAGAAGTCGAGCCGAGGCACTAGAAGTCCACAGTCGAGCAGGCCATCGACCAATACTCGTGCCCGCGCCGGCGCCGCACCCGTTTGCCGGGCCAGTTCAAGGCACAAGTCGCGAGCTGTCATTCGCGGAACCCGTGGGACGTGGAGCAGATCGATCGCGAGACGAACGGGGGGCGTCTCCTTGAGGGTACGCAAAATCTCGCCTTCGTCCGCCCCATTCGACCCAGCGACACCCATCGAGTGGGCTAGGAAATGAATAAATCCACCGTCGCTATAACTCGCCTCACCTACCATGAGCGGGAGGTGCTCCCGGCAGTTTGGGGTGACGGTCAGGAGATTTGCTACTTTGCGAACGAACGCCGCGTTAAAGAACACGCGTGATCGCAGCGAGGCAGGAGCGCTCTCGGGTGCGATCGGGCTGCCCCCTCGCTGTGCATGATCAATCAAACGACCAATAGTGACACTAGTAAACGTGCTGAATGGACTAGTTTTCGTGGCTGCTCTAAAGAAATATGCGATGATCGCGGCTTCAACCTTTCTATCCAAATCGAGTGACTTCGCGATCGCCTGCTCAGCGCTATGGTACAATTTGGGCTGAGCGAAAAGAACGCCCCTACTTATATCGGTCGTATCCCACAAACGACTTAGATGCGCTCGAATATCCTCGAGATCATGCTTGATCGCCTGCTGGCCCTCTATTCGGTTAGAGGCGTAAACGCCCACGCTCCGATTCCAATGGCGCAAATCTGCGGGAAGCCGGAAATTCGCCGCGGTCGCGTCGATAAGTCCGATTGTGCCCTCGGTCACTGTCTTTAGGTTGTAAATGCGCCTCTTTGCTGTCAGCAGTGCGCGCCGGTACGCCGCATCTCCTTCGCCGGCGATCAGGCCATGTATGCGGTCACAGAGAGAGCGACGCTCGTGCAACAATTGGGCAAGGAGCGTATCGCAATTTCGCGCCGCCGCTAGAGTGCGTGCGGTCTGGAAACCCTGCAGATCATCAAAAGGTAGCCCGGCCGTGCGAACCATGGCAAACGGAGCAAAGCTGAATGCGATCGGCTCGGCTGCTCGGGCCCTCGCCTCGAGCGGCACGATCAGACGACCTCCGACGACCAGCGCTCGCCTAATGTCCGGCGTGTCGGAAGCGATAGATAGTAGTTGCCGTGGCGCGCGATCAGCTCGTCCGTGACCATTCTCTCGAGGAAGGCGGTAACCTTGTTATCTGGAACGCCCTCAGCGAAGTGGCCGATGTCAGACCGCGTACGGAGTCTTGAGCAGAACCGAAGAATGTCTGCCTGTTGAGCCTTTAAGGTATAGAAGCGGCACCCTCCCTTCGAAGGCCGGCGGTCACGTATACGGACGAAGCCAGGTCCGCGCGCGAACGTCAATGTCGATTTGCGAAATTGGGTGCCCCATGCAGTCGTGATGGCTTGCATCCTGGTAAGCGTGTCACGCGGAACGTCGTGACGAAACTGCTCTGATATGTCGGGAGGAGGAAGATTGCTTGCCGCAGCGCACGTCCGCAAAAGTTCGCGCCCGAAGAACGGGTCGCGCATCACGCGTGGCCAAGAAACTTGCCAACGTACGTCGATCCCAGCCTCGTAGAGCACGCGAACCGTCTCGAGCTGGCAAAGGTACTCTGGAGGCTCATGTTCAGCGTGCTCACCAGAACTGTCCAGCAAGTTAGCATTGATGACACCGCCACGGCCAAGAAGTGTTGCCAACTCTTCTGTGATGCCCGTTGGAACCGTGCATTGGAAGCGGAAGCCGAAATACGACTGGCTACGAACCTCCGCCATATCCAGGAAAAATGCTTCAGTTGCTGGTGCAAACGGATCGATCACTCCCAGCTCGAAATCGAGTTTTCTTTCCGTCTGGGCACGCTGAATCAGCGCGCCGGCATCGAGCGCTTGATCGACAATCGTAAGATGTACCATGAAGCCAGCCTCTCTTTCGATCTGAGCGAAGCTATCAGGCCGCGAACGAGGATCGAGCCCTCGCTCGAACCCCGTTCACTTCGATCTTGTCAGGAATCCGCACCTCTCGAGGCTGGTGGCAGCGGCTTTCAAGCAGAAGTGGGAGTGTCAAGAGCTCACGCGAGGGCGAGCGGTAGATCAGCCGAGCGCAAACCATCCGGTCCAGGAAGGCGCTCAAATCTGCAAGTGGTATTGATCTTTCAAATTCCCGGAGCACCTGCGCCTCGGTGTGAACCTCGTCGAGATAGCTAAATACATCTGCCCATGGGGCCTCCAAGATCGTCACCACAGCATCTGGCGCCCCACCCAGGGCCGACACTGTTAGCGTCCGTTTATCGGTGATCTCGACAAAACCTGGCCCGCGCCGCTGCAGAAGGGAGTCGGGCACGTACACATCCCGCCAGTTAGCGATGGCCTTCCAAAGTTCGAGCTGAAGCTCTTTCAACCGCTCGTTCGACGAACCCTGATGCGCGTAATCGAACGCAAATGCGAGCCTGTCATGATCAATGTCGGGGCTTGCGAAGACCTTCCCATAGTGATCCTTGGGGTGAATATCTGTGATTCCATATTTGTCCGGCACATTGTGGTACGGTGCGTATCGGTTCAATTGAACCGGAGTAAGTCCTCCCTCATGCAGCGGCAAGAAATGATGGAGGAATGGTATTGCCTCTAAGAGTTCTACATAGTCATCCTCGGTTTCTCCCGGAAAGCCGTAGAGCAAGTTCCAGGCTACGAAGATGTCACTTTCACCGAGCACTTTGAGGCACTGTATGGATCTCGCACCTGTCGTGCCCTTATCCATCAGTTTCAGTACGTGATCGCCAAAGCTCTCAACACCGGGTTGGACATAGGTGACTCCCCCGTTCCTGAATATCTGCGCGTTCTCACGTTTTAGGTTAGACTTCGTCTCGAAGAAAAAGGTAAAATCGTAACCCTCGGTTTCGCGCAAACGGTTCAGAACCGGTAGCAAATCCTGGAATGCCTTGTGGTTGATAATGCTATCGACCGCAAAAAACTCCGTGCGCTGATAGCGTCGGGCGAGCGTCAATATCTCATCGATGACTCGCTCAACGCTTTTCGTGCGATATTTGAGTTGGTCGTCATGCAAGCCGCAAAATGTACAGTGATGCTTGGCACCCCACCAGCATCCCCGTGACGTTTCGAACGGTATTGTCGGCTCTATCTCATACAACTCCTGCCGCTCCAGTTGCTCTAGAAATGGGAGGAAATCCGGGTAGGGAAGAGAGTCGAGATTGTAGAACTGCCCACCCGGTCCGCCGTCCTTCACCCGGCCGCGCTCATCCCTATAATGCAGACCAGGGAGGTCGAAGCTGCCGCAGCCTTGTTCGCGATACTGTTCGACGAACTGAGTGATGGTACCGTCGACCTCGCCTTCCAGCATGAAATCGATCTCGGGAAAACGCTCCATCATCTCGAGGCCCATCGGCCGAGTGGTGTTAGCACCCCCGAAAAGAGTTCGGATTTTCGGATAACGATCTTTTAGTCGCTTCGCGAGTGCGAGGGATGCGACCGACTGTTGCATCATCGTCGCAAAAGCGACGATATCATAATCCTCCCATCGGACTCCGTCGAAAACGATGTCCAGACATTCGCCGGCACGATCCACTATATCAACAACCGACTCCCGCGTCATCGCCGAGGGATCTGCAGCAAGTTCCAAGATGGCGCTGTGCAACTCATCGACCGCCTCATTCTTCGATTTTTCGAAGTAGTACGGCGAGAATGCCAACTCGCACATTGGGAGCTTCGGAAGCTCGCGATCAATGAATGGATCCGATCGCAAAAGCCGGGAGAATATGAGATTTGCGTACAGGATATCGCAGGGGATTCCGTCACGCAGAAGTATGCTTCTGATCAGCGCGGGGCCGAGGCCTGGAAAATCGGGTGGAGCCCAAGGCATAGTGACCATCAGCACCTTAGGTCCATCGGCCGGATCGGAAGCGAATAGTGGCGAGAGGATCATAGGAATTCTCCAAACACACTACGATCACCAACCTCGAGACGCCTTTGATCTTGATGCCAGAATAGCGCTGGTCAAAAGGAGGCGCCCATCATTCGGAGCGGCCATCGCGAGCATCCGTGCGGCGGACCTAATCAAACCTGCTTGAGGCGATCGAACCTGCTTGCGCGTTAGCTTGATTGCCTCAAGCAGCATTGAGCAATATTCATATCGTAGATTACATTCAGTATGATCAGGCGGTCACGATGATGATAATAGATATGAAACTCGCCTTTTCATCGTTCGTGCGGAGCTTCTTCTCCTCGGCAGTCGGGCGGAGGCGGACCTCCTTCACTTCCAAAGTATCGAAGTCCGCAAACGGATCGACACTTTCGATCGCGTTCGTCTTACTGTTCAGCATGGTAGTTCTCCAAGCTGGGTGATCACGCCACAACGACGGCGCACTTTAGATCATGTGTTGGGGGTGAAATCGAGTCAACATTAGAATGGTCTAATATGGGAGAAAATAACGAGCCGGGATTATTGCGTGGAAACACGGTTTAGCGATTCTCGATGCGCGTTCATGTAAACCATGGTAGGTATGTGGCGCTTCGAAGACGTGGCGCTTTGGCGGTGAAGCACGCAGGCCCAGAGCCCAATAATGGCGTGCCGCGACAGATCGAGGCCGGCGACTTCCGCGGCAGCAGGCATGGAGCAGGTGAACTATGAACGGAAGCGTTTCGGTTCTTCGTGGCGAGAGGAGTTCAAGGTGGAATCCGGCAATTTTGATAGCACCTTATGTCGTTGTGGTGCTGGGACGTTTTGCCATCCGCACTCCCTTGGCATCGGCACATTCCCTAGTGGCGATCCTTTTGTTCCTCTGGGTGATGTCGGAGGCCATGTTGATGGCGTTGATGTTTCGTTCGACGAAGCGGCCGGGGCCAGATGCTGTCATAGGCGCTTTTGCCGGAGCCATTTTCACAGTCTGGCTCTGCGCGCCTCCTGCCGCAGCGAACGCCTTAAAGGCTATGCCGTTCGTCGCCATCGGATTATCAGCGGTCGTAGCTTGTCACGTCGGTTGGGCGGCGCTTCGTGCAAGGCGAATCCTTGCTGGGTCTGAAGAAAATCTCCGGGAACGTTGGATTTCCGCCATATCTGAACTTCTGCCTCCACAGCTAGTACGCTTGGCGGCAGCCGAACTTTCCGTAATTCATATGGCTTTATTCCGATGGCGTGGGCCGGCCGATGTGCCGAAGGGAAGCCGTGGCTTCGCCTACCATAAACACCTTATACCTATGAGCGTCACATTACTGATTCTGTCTACAATAGAGATCGCGGTTTACCATCTCCTGCTCGGACATTGGAGCAGGATTGGTACCATAATTATGTTTATCCTCAGCGATGTTGGTTTTATTTATTTAGTCGGGCTAATAAAATCGTTCCGCTTTAAGCCGATCCTATTGACCCCCAATGGAATCCGTGTCCGTGCAGGTTTTCTTATCGATGAGTTGATACCTTACGAGGCCATTAAGGAGATAGGAACCAACTTCGGAGGGGACGAGATTCGGGACAAAGCGACCCTTAACGCAGCATTGCTTGCATGGCCGAACGTGCTCCTCCGCCTCGCTTCGCCGGTCGGCCGTAAATCGGTTCTGAAGGGTAAGCGATCGTTCACCGCCGTGGCGTTTCGGCTGGATGATCCGGAGCCGTTCATTCAAATTCTGCGTTGGCGACTCGCGACGTAACCTTTCAATCTCTGATGTCGCGTCATCAACCTATGGTCAGGACGCGCGGCTAAATCGGAAGGCCGCTTCGATTGCTGCGATCGACTAAACCGGACCGAGAACTTTCCGCCAGAGGTGGTGACGTGCGCCCCTGGAATGTGACCGATTTTGGGTAGAGTCCGACGCGAAGGAGTCGGACGGAATGAAGCGCAGCAGGTTCAG
>NZ_JACEIB010000024.1 GCF_013778325.1 Sphingomonas chungangi
CATCGGTCACCCTCCTGCATTGAAGCGGCATTCCGACTTCGTAACATCCAGGAGGGTGGCTACATCAATTACGCGGTGTCCCACCTCCCATCGAGACGCTGGAGCGAAACGGTCGCCGGACCTGCCAGGCGGTTCGCGACCATTTGTCGCCATTGGCAGCGCCGTTTGGGCTTTCCGAAAGCTGTCGCTCTGGCTCGATCAATGACGGCCAACGGCGATCGCCGAATGGTCTTCCGGCTGGACGGGAACACCCACCGCTTTGCGCTCGGAATAGCGATCGACGAGCTGATCGGCATGGGGCCGCAACAGCACGGTCATGCGCGCCAGCTCCTCCATCACATCGACGATTCGGTCATAATAAGCCGACGGCTTCATCCGCCCGGCCTCGTCAATTTCATTGTAGGCCATCGCGACGGACGACTGGTTTGGGATGGTGAACATCCGCATCCATCGGCCGAGCAGCCGCAGCGTGTTGACCGCGTTGAACGACTGCGACCCGCCCGACACCTGCATCACGGCGAGCGTACGGCCCTGGGTCGGCCGCATCCCCTTCATTTCGAGCGGCAGATGGTCGATCTGCGCCTTCATGATTCCCGAAATCGCCCCGTGGCGCTCCGGGCTGCACCAGACCTGGCCCTCCGACCACATCGACAGCTCGCGCAGCTCGTGGACCGCGGCGTGATCGTCGCCTTTTATCTGGTCGGGAAGCGGCAGGTCGGACGGATCGAAGATCCGCGTCTCGGCACCGAAGAGCTGGAGCAGGCGCGCGGCCTCCTCGACGGCGAGCCGCGAGAAGGACCGCTCGCGCAGCGACCCGTAGAGCAACAGGATGCGCGGAGCCGGCGCGCCGTCCCCGAGACCCAGCGCGGGCCGGGCGACAACGAAGGCGGGATCGAGCGCGGGGAGATTGTCGGGGTCGGAAAGCAACCGAACACGGGTCATGCGATGTCCTTGACGAGATAGGCGGCGCTCGCCGGGCAGAGCGAGGCGAATTGCGCGGTCAACGCGATCGATGCGGGCGCTGTGGCGCGCTCGGCCGGACGATAGCCGCGCGCCCGAAAGAAGTCGGGCATCGTCTGGGTGAGTAGATGAAGCCGCTCGACGCCATCTTGGCGGGCGAACGCCTCGGCATGGGCGACGAGCAGCCCCCCGAAACCTCGGCGTTTGCGGCTCGGCAGCACGACCAGCGAACGGAGAAGCCGGTCGGCGCCGCTGCCTTCGATGCCGATGAAGCCGATCGGGCCGTCGTCGTCGGATAGGCCGAAAAAGGCCCGGCCAGGCTCGCGCAAATCGTCGGTCGGCAACCCGGCCGCGCCGAGCGCGAGCGTCAGCACATCGTCGGCGAAAGTGAGCGGGGCGAACATTACACGGCTCATGCCGCGCCCCGCTCATACCAGCCGCGCGTCCGCTTCACGATGCCGACCACGGACACCATCACCGGCACCTCGACCAGAACGCCGACGACGGTCGCGAGCGCCGCGCCCGAATTGAGGCCAAACAGCGAGATTGCCGCGGCGACCGCCAGCTCGAAGAAGTTGGAGGCGCCGATCAACGCGGCGGGTGCGGCGACGCACCAAGCGACGCCGAGTTGGCGCGAGAGCAGATAGGCCACGCCGGCATTAAGATAGACCTGGATCAGGATCGGGACGGCGATGAGCACGATGACGAGCGGCTGGCGGACGATCTGTTCGCCCTGGAAACCGAAGAGGAGGATCAGGGTCGCGAGCAGCGCCAGAAGCGAGACCGGCCCGAGCCGGGCGAGCAGGCGATCGAGCGCCGCCTGCCCGCCCGATGCGATGATCGACGTGCGGACGAGCTGCGCCACGATGACGGGCACGACGATATAGAGGCCGACCGAGATCAGCAGCGTCGCCCAAGGCACCGCGACGGAAGCGACGCCGAGCAGGAGGCCGACCAGCGGCGCGAACAGGAAGACCATCAGCACGTCGTTCAACGCGACCTGGCTGAGCGTGTAGCTCGGATCGCCGTCGCACAGGTTCGACCAGACGAAGACCATCGCGGTGCAGGGCGCGGCGGCGAGGAGGATGACACCGGCGATATAGGAAGACGCGTTGCCGCCGGGCAACATCGGCGCGAACAGATAGCCGAGGAAGAAGGTGCCGAGCAGCGCCATCGAGAAGGGTTTGACGCCCCAATTCACCAGCAGCGTCACGCCGACGCCGCGCCAGTGCTGGCGCACCGATCCGAGCGCACCGAAGTCGATCTTGAGCAGCATCGGCACGATCATCAGCCAGATCAGCACGGCGACGACGAGATTGACGCGCGCCACCTCGGCCGCCGCGATCGCGGCGAAGGCGCCGGGCGCAGCATGGCCGAGCGCAATGCCCACGATTATGCAGAGCGCGACCCACAGGGTCAGCCAGCGCTCGAACAGGCCCATCACCGGCTTGGCCGGCACGGCGTCCGCGATCTTCGCCATGTCAGCGCACCCGCCCGCCGGCAGCATCGACGACCTGTTCGCCGTCCTCCTTGGCGAAAGCGCCACGCTGCGCGTCGGGCAAAATGTCGAGAACCGCTTCCGAAGGCCGGCAGAGCCTCACGCCGAGCGGCGTCACTACCAACGGCCGGTTGATGAGAGTTGGGTGCGCCATCATCGCGTCGATCAGCGCCTCGTCGGAGAGCGTCTCGTAGCCGAGACCTAGCTCGGCATAGGGCGTGCCCTTCTCTCGCAGCAGCGCACGGGGCGTCATGCCGGCCGCGTCGATCATCTCGACGAGCAGCGCGCGCGATGGCGGGGTCTTTAGGTACTCGACGACGTGCGGTTCGACACCGCAGTTCCGGATCAGCGCAAGCGTGTTGCGCGACGTGCCGCACTCGGGATTGTGGTAGATGACGACGGTGGTCACGAGAACCAGATCCTTCAGCAGCAGGTGAGGTCGGCGAGTAGTGGCTCGCAGAGTTCAGCGCGGCCCTGACAACAATCCTTGGCGAGAAAGGTCATCAGGGTGCGCAGCGTGTCGATGTTGGCGCGCTGGATCTGTTGGCGTCCGCGCCGTTCGGCGATCACCAACTCGGCCTTGGCGAGTACAGCGAGGTGGGTTGAGAAGGTGCTTTGCGTGAGACCGCTCGCCTCGACCAGCGCTCCGGTCGGCAGGCCGTCAGGCTCATGCCGGACAAGCAGGCGGAAGGCATTGAGGCGGGTTGGGTGCGCCAGAGCCGCCAGAGCGGTGATCGCCGAATCCTGTTCCATATATCGGAATTACCCGATCATTGATGGCGCCGCAAGACGCATCGGATTATACCGATACATTTAACGAGCTTTGGCGACCCGTGCCCTTCTAAACGGTCTGACCGCTTTGTCCCATGACCTTCGGGCAGCAGTCGATCAGAGTCGGCCGTTGCCGGGTGGGTAGCAAGGAGAGGACCTATCCCAGCAGAACGACGATGCTAACGATCCAATTGAGAGCGGATCCGTTCCGAGAGTGCAGCGAAGCTGAAAGGTTTCGGCAGCAAATCGATACCCGGTTCGAGTTGCCCATTCTTTAGGATCGCATCTCGGGGATAGCCGGACGTGAACAGCACCTTCAGCTGAGGCTGCTCGCTCCGAGCCGCCTTAGCGAGCTCCCAGCCCGACATCGCGGGCATCACGACATCGGTCAGCAGGAGCTGCACGTCCTGATCGGGACGGGCGAGCAACCGCAGCGCAGTGTCCCCATCATGGGCCTCCAGAACACGATAGCCGAGCTCGCGCAGAAGATCGACGGTGTGCGCGCGGACATCGTCGTCGTCCTCGACAACCAAGATTGTCTCCGCGCCATGCCCCATGTCGCTGTTTGTTGCGGGTGCCGCCAAAACAGGCTCCTCGTTGGACAAAAGGCGCGGGAAGTGGAGCGCGATGCGCGTGCCTTTGCCAAGCGTCGATTGGATATCGACATGGCCGCCGGACTGCGTGACGAAGCCATAGACCATCGACAATCCGAGGCCCGTCCCCTTGCCGACCTCCTTCGTCGTGAAGAAGGGATCGAAGACCTTGCTGATCGTCTCCGGCGACATGCCAGTGCCGGTATCGACGACAGTGATGACAACAAAATCGCCGCTCCTTCCGTTTGGCTCTTGAGCGTCGAGGCTGAGATTGCGCGCCTCGATCGAGAGGCTGCCGCCATCGGGCATGGCATCGCGCGCATTCACGGCCAGATTGAGCACTGCATTCTCGAGCTGGTGCTGATCGATTTCGCACCACCATAGACCCGGCTGGACATGAATGTGGATCGCGATCGTTTCGCTGATCGATCTCGTGACCAGATCAGACATACCGGTCAGCAGGACAGCCATGTCCGTCGGCTTGGCGATCAACGCTTGGCGTCGCGAGAAGGCAAGCAGGCGATGCGTCAGCGCCGCGGCCCGTTCCGCGCCCTTCATAGCGTTGTCGATCGCGCGCCGGATCCGCGGATCTGCCTGCTCATCCAGTCGCCGGCCGACAGTTTCGACATTGCCGGTGATGATCGTCAGCAGATTGTTGAAGTCGTGCGCGATGCCGCTGGCGAGTTGGCCGATCGCCTCCATCTTCTGGGACTGGAGAAGCGCTTCCTCAGCGCGGAGGCGGACGGCGATTTCCTCCTTCACGCGCCGTTCGAGGCTGTCGTTCAGGTCGCGAAGCCGCGCCTCGGCCTGCTTGGAGGCGGTCACGTCGTAGATCACGCCGATGAAACGGTAACCCGGCCCGTCGTTGCGCACGACCTCGCCACGCCTTGCGACCCAGCGCAGTGCGCCGTCGCTGCTGCGAACGACCTCGAACTCGCCGAGAAGCTGGGTTGTGGCCGGATCGATGGAATCGGGAATGATGGGGGCCGAGCCCGGACGGACAAGGCCGTTGACGGTGCGGATGGGCAAAACGCTTGCCGGATGCAGCCCCAGTAGACGACAGAATTCATCGGATACCGAAGCAGTGGCAAACCCGTCGACATATTCGAAGGTGCCCACGCCGCCCGCACTTTGCGCGACCCGCAGGCGCTCCTCGGCGCGCTTACGCTCAGTTACATCGACCAACAGGCCGGTGAAGCGGACGGGCTCGTCCTGCGCGCTGAAATGACTCTGCCCACGGCCGTGCATCCACCGGAACGAACCGTCCGCAGCTTGAATCCGAAACTCCTTGGAGAACCGCTCGGCGCCACCCAGCATGCCGGCAACCGCGATTTTCATCCGGGCGCGATCATCGCGGTGAATGCGGGAGAAGAAAGTAGCTGTAGAAAGGGCGGCCCCGACCTTTCCACGTTCGAGCCCATAGAGTTCCGCAAAGGCCGCGTCGATCCTGAGCTCGTCCGCGGCAATGTCCCAGTCCCAACTTCCGCTGGCGCCGGCGGTCACGAGGGCCGCGTGGCTCAGGCCGCCATCCTCAGCCATCCTCGCCTACGACCCGCTCGATGAACTCGCCGACAAGCTCTTTCAGCACGGCGAGTGACGGCAGGCTCATCAGCATCGCGATATAGCCCCGGATGTCGCGGTCACGGACCGAGAAGTCGATATAGAGGAACAGGACCAAGCCGGCATCGGGCTCATCTTCGATAACCTCGAACAGGCTCGCGCCGTTGCCGCGCACCACCTCGGGGATGGTCATCGACAGCGAGCGCTTGAGCATGTTCGCCATGGTGGCGAGACAGGAGTTGAGGATGACGTTGCCGGTTTCGGCCAGCGCCTCATGCTCCATTTCGAGCACTTCCTCGACGGATAGCTCGTCGTGGGTGACTGCGCGGACGAGTTCGAGGCTCTTCGTTTCCGGAAAGATGAGCAGGGCCCGGCCCGAGAAGGCGCCCGAGAAATCCTGGCGGACCGCGACGAGATCGGCCTCCTCCCGCTCACTGATCAGCCGCGCCGCACGGGGCTGCGAGACGATCTCGATCGCTGGCACGGACAGCAACACCTGGCCGCCGACCATCTTGCGAAGATTCGAGGCTGCCCGGCCCACGCCGATATTGACGATCTCGGTCAGTGCGTCGCGCTCGAGCTCGCGCAGCAAGATGTCGTCGGTGGTCATTATTTCTTGGACCGCAGGCGAAGCGCCGTGCCCGACACGAAGCCCTGAAGCCCCTCGGTCGTCACCGGCTTCGCAACGAAGGCGGCATCGAGCGCTCTGGCGCGCGCGACGACCTCGTCCTGGATGTTCGCAGTGATGATCGCGATCGGCAGATCAGGGTGGGCTTCGCGAAGCTCGGCGGCCAGGACGAGACCGTCTTTCTCGGTCATGTTGAAGTCGATTAGTGCGACGTCGATCGGGGTCTTCGCCATGATCTCGATCGCCTGCGCCGCGCTGCCGGCTTCGACGCGGGTCCAATCGGGCTGGAGCTCCGCGAGCGCCTTCGTGGCCACGATGCGGGCGAGCTTGCTGTCATCGACGACCAGAACCGTCACCGGCATACGAACTCCAATTATGAACGGCCGGGGCGGGAATTGCCTCGACCTATGAGGAACTTGAGCCCGCTATAGCGGGACGGGACCGGAAGGTGAACGCTCTGTCTCCAGCAGGGGTACGACATAGGCGCAAAGGAACGGATCGACGGGCTTGCTCGCCATGACGGGTCTCGTCGCCATCATGATCTGGACGACCGCGGAATGCAGAGTTTCGCACGCGGAAAGGTCGACCCGGCGACCGGGCACCTCAAGAAGATAGCCGAGCAGCGTCTCAGCCTCCTCGATCCTGCACCGTCCCTCCAGGAGGATGATACCGTCAGCGACTCGCACACTCATCCGATCAGCCTTTCGGGATCGAGGACGAGGAGGACCTCGCCATTGCTCATCAGAGTTGTGCCGGCGATGCCGGGCACCGTCGCCAGCAATCCGCTGACCGGGCGCACCATCGAATCCACCCGTTCGCCGAATGCGTCGATCGCCAGCGCGATCCGCTCCGTATTCATGTGCGTGACCACAAGCCGGACCCGCTCCGACGGTGCGCGACCCCTCCCAACCAGTTCAGACAGATGTAGGAGCGGGACGGTCGCGTCGCGCAATACGAGGGCCTCGCCACCGCCGACCGGTACGATCTGCTCCGCCGACACGGTCGCCGTCTCTGCGATGCGATCAAACGGAATGGCATAGCGATCCTCGCCCGCGGCAACGACGAGCAATCTGGTCGTGATCGCGCTGAGCGGCAGGACGAGTAGCATCGTCGAGCCTGCACCGATGGCGCTCTCGACCTCGATCCGTCCCCCGGCGGCCTCCACTGCGCGCCTCACCGCATCCATGCCCACGCCGCGGCCCGAGACGTCGCTCACCTGATCGCAAGTCGAGAAGCCGGGCGAGAAGATCAGATGCGTGGCACTCCTATCGTCGAGAAGCGCCGACCCCTCGCCCGTTACGATCCCGCGTTCGACCGCAATGGCCCGGATGCGTGCCGGGTCGATGCCGGCGCCGTCGTCCTTGAGCGAGACATGGAGCTGTTCGCCGGAACGCGCGAAACGAAGGCGCAGCCGCCCCTGCGCCGGCTTTCCGGCGGCAATACGTCGCTCGGGCGCCTCGATGCCATGGTCCAGTGCGTTGCGGACAAGGTGCAGCAGGGGCTCGAACAGGATGTCCGCGATCGCCTTGTCGACCTCGATCGCCTCGCCTTCGATCACGAAGGCGACATCCTTTCCCAAGGTATCGGCGATGTCCCGGACGAGCCGCGGCAGGCGGCGGACGGCCGGACCAACTGGGACGAGGCGCACGGCGATGACGGATCGTTGCATCGCCAGGATGCCGCGATCGAGTTCGGTCTGGAAGGCACGGAGACGTGGCCCAAGCCCGGTGTCGCTCTGCGCCGCGTTAGCGACGATCGAGGCGAGGCTGTTCCCGATGACGACGAGCTCGCCGACATGGTCCACGAGGCTGTCGATCCGCCGCTCGTCGATGCGAAAAGTGCGGACCGCATCGTACGCGACGCCCACCTCGTCCATCTGCCGGGGCATAGCGAAGACCGCAGCCTGTTCTCCCACAACGCGCAGCACCGCCTGCACGGCCGTCATCGGCGCGGCGCTCAGCCCTTCCAGCACCAGATTGCAGTGGAAAGGATCGAGGACGTCCGCCTCGGGCCAGGGATCGCGGGGCCGGATCGCGAGCGCCAACGTCTCCGGGATGGCGGCGACGAGCGCGAGGGGATCGTCCCCTCGGAAGAAGCAGGCGGCATCGGGCGTGTAGCGAAAAGCGACGAGATCTCCGGCAGCCCCTTTGACGGAGGCAGCCTCCCTATCGAGGATGGCCGTTACCCAGTCCGGGACGGCTTGGCTGGTGATCGGCTCAGGTCCGGCATCCTCCTCGCTTCCACCAAAGCGGAGGAGGAGGCGCGCGGCGACGGTGCCAGCGTCGTGCGGCAAGCGCCCTTCGGTTTCCATAGCGTCGACCCAAGCATCGACGCGATCGAGGCAGGCAACGAGCGTGGCGATTGGGGCGAGATCGAGGCGAACTCGATTCGCCCGTGCGCCTTCGAGCAGATCCTCGGCCGCGTGCAGGATCCGGCCGGCGGGCGCCATGTCGAACAGCGCGACCGAGCCCTTAAGCGTGTGAATTGCGCGAAAGGCCGCGTCGATCCGCCCGGCGTCGCCCGGCTCCTGGCGCAGGCCTTCGAGGGCGGCTAGGGCTTCGGGAACGAGCTCGCGCGCCTCGATCAGGAATTGGGCCAGAAGCTCGTCCATCAGGGCCGACGATAGACGATCGCATCGTCCAGGCGAACAAGTTCGAAACGATCGCTGATCCGCGACATGGATTCTGTGTGCCCCAAGCAGAGGAAGCCGCCGGGGTTTAGGCTTTCGAACAGACGCCGGGCCGCCACGTCGCGCGCCGCATCGTCGAAATAGATCAGGAGGTTTCGGCAGAAGATGACGTCGAACCGGCCCTGCGCGGCCACGCTGCGCGCGTCGATGAGATTGGCTTCAGTGAGATGGATCGATTCCTTGAGATCGTCGACGATCTCTCGAACATGTCCCTTCACCGGGCCGAAATAGCGATTGCGGACATCATCCGGCAGGCGCGCCAGTGCCCGCTCGCCGTATCGGCCTCGCCGCGCATGCGACAGCGCGGCGGTATCGACGTCCGAACCGACGATTTCGATGTTCCACGAGTCCACCATCGGCCAGTTTTCGAGCAGCCAGATCGCGATGGAATAGGGTTCATCGCCGGTCGAGCAGGGGAGCGACCAGATCCGCACGAGATCGCCCGGGCGGCGCGTTTCGACGATCCGCGGCAGGATGTCGCGCGAAAGGGCAGCAAGCTGGCTCTCTTCGCGATAGAAATAGGTTTCGTTGATCGTGAAGGCGTTGATCAGCGCCTGAAGCTCGTTCCGATCGAACGGCAGCGCCGCCACATAGCGCGATATATCCGGAATGCCGGCCTTCGCCATCCGATCGGCGACGCGCCGCTCGATATAGTAGCGCTTGGTTTCGCCGAAGATCATGCCGGTGCGGTCGTACAGGATCGCGCACAGCCGGTTCAGGTGATCGGGGGAGAGCGACGGGGGCGCCTGGGGGATCGGGTCTGCCGCCAGCGTCACCTCGGGCGCGCCAGTTCCAGGAGGGCGCCCGCGATCCGATCGCGCGGAAGGATCATTGCGGCCCCGCCACGCTCGACGAGCGCGCCGGGCATGCCCCAAACGACGGCGCTTTCTTCAGCTTCGGCGATCGTCAGGCCGCCGCGCGCATGGAGCTCTGTCATCAACTCGGCTCCATCATCACCCATCCCGGTCATCAACACGCCGACGAGCCGTTCGGGCGCAACGACGCCTAGCGCGCTTTCGACCAAACGATCGGCGCTCGGATGCCAGAGCCGGTCCGGATCCTCTGGCGCCGGCATGGCGACCAGGCGGGCTCCGCGGCGGGTGACGATGAGATCGGCATCGCCGCGCCCAATATAGATATGCCCCGGTTCGATCGGCGTCGGCTTCGCAACCTCACCGACGGCCAGGGCGCAGGCCCTGTCGAGCCGCCGCGCGAGCTGCCCGGTGAAGCTCGCCGGCATGTGCTGGGCGACCAGGATCGGCCATGGGAATGTGGCGGGCAACGCGGTGAGGACCGCGTCGAGCGCCGGCGGCCCGCCCGTGGAGGTGCCGATCAGGACGATCGCGCCGTCCTCGGGCGCTGCCCATTCGACCGGCATCACGCGTCCGCGGGTACGAGCAGGCTTCGGCCGGCGCCGCGTTCCGGCACTCTGAAGGCGCACGCGCTCGGCGAGGCGGGCGGTGCGGGACAGGCGGGCGCGGGCGGCGGCGCGCACTTTCTCGACCAGCAGCGGCGCAAGCGCGTCGATCTCGAGCGAGATTGCGCCGCCGGGTTTCGGCACGAAATCGACCGCGCCGAGTGACATCGCCTCCAGCGTTTCCTCAGCCCCCTCGGCGGTCAGTGCGGAGACCATCACCACTGGCGTCGGCCGCTCCAGCATGATCCGGTCGAGACATTGCAGGCCGTCCATGCCGGGCATGTGGATGTCGAGCGTCACCACGTCGGGCGCGAATTCGGTCAGCACGGCGATCGCCTCTTCGCCGCTGCGGGCGGTCGCGACGACGAAATCCTCCTGCTGGCCGAAGATGTCGGACAGCAGTCGCCGCATCAGCGGCGAGTCGTCGACGATGAGCAGCCGAGTCACGGTCAGGACGTGGCCGTGTCTGTCTGCAGCGCCGTGAGTAGGTCGCGCTCCGTGCCGTCGAGAAGCTCGGCGGGTTCGATCAGGAGGGCGATGCTGCCGTCGGGCATCATGGCGGTCCGGTCGAACAGTCGCGTCTCGTCGGAGATGCTTGGCGCCGGGGAGACGCTGGATGCCTCCAGGCGGCGGATCTCCGTCACCTCGTCGACGATGAAGGCGGCCTTCAGGCTTCTCAGGCGGACGACGACCGCGCGGCGGCGCGTATCGGCCTGCTCCGTCTCGCCAAAGCGCCTGCGCTGATCGATCACCGGGATGGCATGGCCCCGCAGGTTCATCACGCCTTCGACGAAGCCGGGCGCCTTCGGGAGCCGCGTCAGCACGTCCGGCACCCGGACGATCTCGTCCACCGCCATCGCGGGCAGGCCGAAATTCTGCGTGCCCAGACGAACGATCAGAAAGGGTTCGGTTGCTTCTGTCGCCATTTCGGCCACATCCTCCGGTCGTTCGTCGCGCCGCTCCGGCATGTGAGTCATGAGCGCTTCGGTGAAAAGCTGGTCCGCCGCGAGGATCGAGATCAGGCGGCGCCCGCCTTCGAGCCGGGCGATCGCCTGGATGCGTGCCTCGCTCGCGCGTCTGGCGATGACGGTGGGCACGGGATCGACATCAGCCTCGTCGACGGCCAACACCGATCGCATCGACGTCACCGCGAGCCCGATACGATGCCCGCGCATGGTGGCTACGACGATTCGGGTCGGGCGCCCGCCAACGTCCTCCGACAGTCCCAGAAGCGGGGCGAGGACCAGGATCGGCAGCAATTCGCCCCGATGTTCAACCGTGCCGAGGACCGCACGATCAACATCCGGAAGCCGGGAAATTTCGGCCGGAACGGCGACCACCTCCGACACCTGATCGAGCGGGAGCGCGAATTCCTGACCGCCCGCGACAAACGAGATCAGATCGAGCGTTGCGGCTTCGCTCGCTTGCTCCTTCGTGGCAATCATGCGGGCCCGAGTCGCGGCCGTGCGCGCTGGCGCCTGCCGCAGCGCGAGTCCGACCAAAGCCTCAATATCGAGCGCCTTGGTGCGGCCCTTCCGGTCAACGACCTCCCGAACCTCGTCGACCAGCAGCGCGATCGGGTCGGCACGATCGAGGACCATGATCCGGTCCCCGCTCGCCGTCCCGCCCTGAAGGACGGAGACCGAAAGGATCGGGACCGCGGTGCCTCGGACATTGCCGAGACCGATCATGCCGGCGGGCGCATGGGGAACGCGGGTCGTCGCGGGCAGCTTCATCACCTCCCGGACGCTGTCCGCCGGGAGCGCCTGCAGGCGGCCTGCGGCACGGAAAGTCAGGAAGCGCGACGGGTTTTCAGCCACGATCAGGCCCCGGCCGGCACCAGCGCGGTGGACAGCGATGCGATCTCCTCGATCGCCGCGGCAAGGTCCTCCGCCCCCTGAGCCTGCTGGCGCGCGGCGCTGGCTGCCTCCTGCGCCGCAGCCGCTGCTTCCTGCGCGACGCTCGAAATCTGTTCGGTGCCCGCGCGGACCTGGCGGGCGGCGGTGATGATGCTTTCCGCGCCCTGGATGATCGCGTCGCTGCTGGAAGCGAGCGCGGCGAGTTCGGTTACCATCGTATCGAGGCGGGCGATCACAGCATGGTTGCGGCTCACCTCAAGTTCGCCCGCGCCGGCGATCAGTTCGAGATCGCGGCGCAGATCCCCGATCTCGTCCTGCATGCGGCCGACGATGTCCTTGGCGCCATCTGCATTCTCGGCAGCGGTGCGCGACAGGTTGCGAATATCGCTGGCGACCGTCGCGAAACCCGACCCGGCATCGCCCGCACGCGTCGCTTCCACTGAGCCGGAGACGGCCAGCATGTTGATCTGCACCGCGACCAGCGCGAGCCCGTCGACGAGGCGCTCGATCCGGCGCGTGGTGTCGGCCAGGCCCAACATCAAAGCGCCGATCTCGCGCGATTCCTGGAGCGCGGTTGCGACGCCGTCGACGAGGCGGCGAACCACGTCGCGGCCATCGTCGATCAGGGTCTGTAGGGCCGTCACTCTCTCGTTCGCCTCGGCGGCCCGCTGCATGGCGGCCGCAGCAGACTTTTCGATCTGCCCCATCGCGGTGTCGGCCTGCAGGGTTGCGGAGGACTGCAACTCGGCTCCCTTGCCGATCTGGTCTATCGCAACGAGGATCTGGGCGGCGGATCCGGAAATTTCCTGCACAGTCGCTGACAGCTCCTCGGCCGCAGCGGAGATCTGCGCACCGAGGTTCGTCGTCGCGCCGTCGGCCGACTGCTCAGCGATCGTCGCGATCTCCTCGGCCGCCTGATGGCTCTGATCGAGCGACTGGCTCTGCTGTTGCACCGCCTGCTGGGCCTCGGCTGCGGCCGCGGATTGCTCCTCCGCGGCGCTCGCGACTTGCTCTGCGCCCCTGCCCGCCTCGCGGGCCGCCGCTTCTGCCTCTGTCGCCGCCTGGACGATGGTCTGTGCGCCGTCGGCCAGGATCGCGAGATCGTCGCGGCTTGTCGCCAGACGCTGCATCAGGCCACGGCCGCCCGCGCTCTCACGCGTAGCGCTGTCTGACGCATCCTTGATACGTTTCGAAATCGCCTGCACTGTCCCGCGGATCTCGTCCGAAAGCTTGCGGATCTCGCCGGCACGGGCCTCAGACCCTTCCGCGAGCATACGCACTTCGTCCGCCACGATCGAGAAGCCGCGACCGTGATCGCCCGCCCGCGCCGCCTCCAGCGCGGCATTGAGCGCTAGCAGCCCGGTCTGCTCCGATACGTCAGATACGTCTCGGCTGATCGCGCCGATACCGCCGGCCTTCTCCTCGAGCGAGGCGATGACAGCGACCGAGGCGAGCTGGCGGTCGGCATTCAGTTCGATGGCCGAGATCGATCCCTCGATCTGCGCGTGAGTATCGATGAAGCTCGTCTGCAACTGCTCGGTCCGCATCAGCGATGCCACGGCCTGATCGCGCGCCTCGCCAAAGTCCCGCACGAGCGAGCTGATGGAGCCGGACGATTCCTGCGCGGCACTGGCGGCCTCTTCCGCTCCACGCGAAATCTGGTCCATTGCGCGCTGCAACTCGGCTGCGGCAGACGCCGCCTCGCCGACGCCGCTGGCCAGCTGCAGTGAAGCTGCCGCGAGCCTTTCCGATGCTCCGCCCTTCCGCGCCGACATCCTCTCCCGCGCCGAACGATGGGCGCGCGGCTTTGGCTGCTGAGGCGCCGACGCATCCTCGGCATTGGGGGCTTTCCGCCCCGTTATCGCGGTCTTTTTTACAAGCGCCATCTCATCCCCACATGTCGGATCGCCCTGACATAACAGGCTTCTCTCCGCACGCCAGCGATGGTCTGCGGCGGTAATTGGAAGCCAAGCAGTGAGAGAACGGCTCACGTCTTGATGAGCGGGTTATAAAAACGGCAAGATCCATCAATGGACGATGTCCTACGGTAGGTGCGGCCAGCTTGTTTTTTGAACCGGACTAACCGGCACCCGCAGGTCGAACAATGGGGGGTGGTCTGGAGAGAACCACGAGACCTGCACGCCGCACGAACGACCGGTTCCGGACATAACCGTCGTCCAGTGCAGTGGGCCCCGATCACGGCTTCGTTTAAGGTGTAGTCGTTCGAACTATGGGTGCCATTCGCTAGAGCCCAACAGGCTTACCGTCGGCTGTTGAGAATCACTATGAGGTGCGGGAACGGCCGTCATTGGGCGCTTCCCTGCCCGGCCGCTTGCGACCAGTCCAAGCTACTCCGCGTCCGACGATCGAACGTCCGGTCACACCCGAACCGAAAATTCGCATGAGACCCGGTAACCGTTCGGCAGGGCGCTGACGCCGTAAGTTGAGCGGCGGTTTCGATACGGCTCACGTCTGTCTGCTGATGCCCGCAAGCTCGTTAAAAATGCTGGTTCTCAGAGCTTCGTCCGTTGGAGTGGCGTCAGCTGCGGGCCCTGATACTCATCAGCGGTCAGCATCTCGGTCCCTCGGGGTGAACCCGTGTGACAGCCCGTGGTAGAGACGTTCGGGACAGATAACGCTCGATGCCGCGTCGGCGATCAGCGCGGTGGCCAACAGTGGTAAAAGCAGCCCATGGCTGGCAGTCGCCTCCGAAATAATCACGACGGCTGTTAGAGGCGCCCGGACTACTCCGGTGAAATATCCCGCCATACCGAGCAGCACGACAGTGCCAGCAGGCGCAAGTGGAAACAGATGCCTCAGGAGTTCGCCCAGCCCGGCGCCCGTCGCGAGTGAGGGCGCGAATATTCCGCCCGGCAGGCCCGAGACGGCAGTCGCCAAGGTCGATACAAACTTCGCCGGACCAAACCATGACGGCGCATCCACGCCGGTAATGATCAAACGCGCTGGTTCGTAGCTGGTCCCCCAGGTCAGCCCGGTAGTACAGCCGACGACCGCGACGACGAGGCCGGCTATACCTGCAGAGAGGCCCGGATGCTCGCGTATCCGAAGCAAAGGCTTCGCTTGGGATCGGCTGAAATCGAGCATCAATCGGGCGAACAATCCTCCCGTGAGGCCTCCAATAATACCTGCGATCGGTGTCACGAGGAGCGCCTGCTTCAGGGGCAACGTATTGGTCATGGCTCCGAAATAGACGTAGTCGCCGGACAGACCGAGACTTACCATGCCCGAGATGAGCACCGCAGTCATGACGAGCAGCGTCATCTTCTGTTCGTAGGCGGCTGCCAATTCCTCGATTGCGAAGGTCACGCCGGCGAGCGGGGTGTTGAAGGCTGCGGCAACACCGGCGGCTCCGCCCGCGATCATAACCGAGGCGCGGACCGGCATCCGAAAAAGACGGTGCGCGTAAGCCATGATCGTCGCGGAGATCTGGACCGTCGGTCCTTCGCGGCCGACGGATGCGCCGACGAGCAATGCGCCGATGGTCATCACAAACTTGACGACCGCCGTCTTCGCGGATGCGAGCGACATCATCGCACCTTCCGGATCTTTCCGCGCCGCCATGATCTGTGGAATGCCCGAGCCCCGTGCATCGGGCGCGATCCGTCGCGTCAGCCACACTAACAGGGCAAAGCCAGCCGGCGTCGCCAGAAGCGGTGCCCATTTCTGTCTTTGCACGACCATCAGGAAGAGATGGTTCGCCGTATCCGCCACCTTGGCGAACACCAGTGCGACTAGACCGAGCGCGACCGCGCCGGTCAGAATTGCCATTCGGCGGCGCCATACGGGAGCCGTAGGACCGTGACGACGGGCGAGCACTCGGACTCGGTCCATCTTTTTACCCCTGGTCATCCGCGGCGCCTCGGCAGAGGCGGGCGAAGCACTTGGAGTTGCCGATTCTGGCTGTCCTGCCGGTAAGCTCAACGACTATCCTTATGCTGTTATCCCGAGCACGCTTGCGCTCGAATCGCGTAGAGGCACTGAGCGAGGCTCTCGGCTGATGCGACCGATCTGTCCACGGTGAGATAGGATTGACGGCTCCTGCTACGCGCCGATCAATGCATCCAAACGCTTCCGCAGACTTTCCCGCCTCTCCGCGGATGTCCCATGGCGGGGGCGCATCAGAGCAAGTTCGTCGACGACGGCGTCCCTGACCCGGTTCGTTGCGGCATCGTCGAGCAGACCTGTCTGACGCAACTCCTTCGTCAGCTGAAGCAGCCCCACAACCGCTGCCCGTGACCGAAAACCCAAGAGGTTGAGTTCGCTATGGATATGGCGATCGTCACTCTCGCTTGTCATCTTCATCTCCTGCCGGACGCGCATGATCCCCTGTCTCTTTCGCCCGTGTGAGGGGCAAAGCTTCCTTGAAGGTGAGCGTGCGATAAGGGAAAGGTATCTCCATTCCGGCCTCGTCAAGCGCACGCTTCACTGCCCGAACGACACCATCGCGCGTGCGGTGCATCTCAATAGGTTTCGATCCCGCCCACCAGCGCACCGTGAAATTCATCGAGCTGTCGCCGAACTCGGTCGCGAACACGTCGATCCGCTTGTCCGCGTCGATACCCTCGACGCTTCGCACCGCCTTCTCGATTACCGCCGCCGCCGCGTCGAGGTCCACATCATAGCCAACGCCCACGGTCACCGAGTAGCGGCGCTGGGTCTCGTCGGTCAGGATCTTGACCGGGTTCTTGAACAGGAAGGAATTGGGCACCACCACCAGCTCGTTCGACAGGTGGCGCAGATGGGTATCGCGCAAACTGATATTCTCGACGCGCCCGGCCACATCCTGGCACTCGATCATGTCGCCGATCCGCATCGGCTTGCGCAGCATGATGAGAATGCCGGCCAGGAAATTCTCGAAGATGTCCTTGAACGCGAAGCCGACGGCGACCGATCCGAGTCCGAGAACGGCGAGGATGTTGGCCGGCGTGACACTCGGCACCACGATCGACATCGCAATCAGGATGCCGACGATCCAGATCGCAACGCCGATCAGCGTTTCGCCGAGGTTGACGAGCGTGCCGCGCGTGTCGGTCTGGCTCAACATGCGCTCGGCGAGGCGGCGTGAGAATCTGACGATCGCCCAGGTCGCGACCAGCACCAGCAGCGCGATCGCCATCTGGGGGAGCAGTTTGATGAACTCCGTCGCCATCTCCCACAGGCGATGGAACAGGATGTTGACGAGATTCATCATAACAAAATCGGGCGCTCCATGACATGCCAACGCATTACGGGCCGAATGCTCCCCATCTTGTACCGAGGCTGTGGAATCGTCCGCCGGTCCGGGGTATCGTTCCCCCAGGAGAGACCAAGAAGGGCATCAAGCCATGGAGACCCACCAAGCAATCGAACCGTCCTTGAGCCGCAAGCTGGCAAAAATGGAGCATCAGCGATCTTATGCCTCCAACCAGGCGGCAATCGCCGCGCTGGAACTCGCGACCGCCCTGTCTACCGTCCTGACCCGCCGACTGGGGCAGGATTTCGCGGACGAACTCTGCGCCGAATTGCGAACGCGCGCACAAAGCCTTCTGGCGGACGATTTTACCAGCCAGTGCACCGCTAACATTGTCAGCGAACTGGCGGATTGGCCGATCTGGAAATCCGCGCACTGAGGGACGCGGGCTGCGGCAAGCTTCAGGGCGAGCCGCTTCCGCCGTCAGGGGCGGCCGCGAGGCGAAAGCTCTGCCCTGCAGCCGGTGCGCTCACCGAAGCGATACCGCGTTCTCGAAGCAGGGTTGCGACCGCCTGAGCACGCCTGGCGTTGAGCAAGGGGTGATCGACGGGCGAAGCCGGTAGACCTGGCACCGCCAGCGCCGCGATGTTCCACCGCTGAGCCGCCCAGGCCGACAGCCCCACCGCCTCCGTCCCTGCCTGGTCGAGTGTGTCCGAGCCATCGGCGAACCGGATCGTCGGCATGTCGCCAAATGGCGGGACGAGGACGATATGCCAGCCCGACGATACCGCCTGAACCCTTTGCTCGAGAGCCCGGTAGGTGGCCAGCGTCGCACCGGGAAGTACGGAAGCCGTCACGGTCGCGCGTTGATGCCCCTGATCCAGCGTTACCGCCTCGGGTCCGACGCCCGCCGCGATAGCGACCAGCCTGGCAATCTCGGCCCCTTGCGCATCGGCATCCTTCGCCTCCTCAGCCGCCTTCACTTCGGCGCGCTGCCGGTCGAGCGCGCCGGCGTGAGGATCGAGCAGCACTTCGTCGATCTGCAACGTCAACGGGCGTCCGAGCGCCTTGATCAGGCCCGCCTTCACCGTATCGCCGGATACCGCGCGCGAGCGGGGCGCGATCACGATCGAGCGAACTGCGATGGGATCGCGCTCGAAATCGACATCGAGCTGGGTGACCCGCGACTGCGCACCGAACGTCTCGGACAGGTAGGATCGGACCTGATTCACCGTGAGGGCTTCCCGGGCGATGCGACTGAGCGAGATGCCCAGCGGGATCGCCATCGCGACGAAGACGAGGAGGAGCAGCACGGTCTGCGTCCAGCTCTGCTGGCTGGATAGCCGATGCCCGAAGCCGTAATAGCGCGCCATGATGGTCGCGGAGAGTGCGATCGTCACGAGGTTGGTGAAGAAAAGCGCCAGCGCGCCGCCGAGGATCGGCAGGTTCCAGGTGGCCAGCCCGAACCCGACCACGGCAAGCGGCGGCATGAGCGCCGTTGCGATGGCGACGCCGACGATCGTGTCGCCCTTGCCGCGGATAATCGCGAAACTGCCGGCGAGCGAGGCGAACAGCGCAATCACCAGATCGAACAGATTGGGACGCGTCCTGGCCAGGATTTCGGCGGTCGGAGCCCGCAGTGGCGAGACGAGCACGATCAGCGCGGTGAACAGCACGGCCACGACCGCGCCCACCACGAGCGCGGTCACCGAGCGCCGCATCTCGCGGAAGTCGAACAATGCGAGGCTGAAGCCGAGGCCGAGGATCGGGTTCATCAACGGCGAGATCAGCATCGCGCCGATGACGACCGCCGGCGAGGAGAGCAGCAGACCCAGCACCGCGATACCGGCCGACATCATCGTCATGAAGGCGTAGCGCGGCGACCAGCCGCTTTCCCCGAGTACGCGGGCGACGACAGCTTCGTGCTCGACCCGGGAGACAACGCGCAGGCGCCACCACCGGTAGAAGCCCGTGTCGCGCCAGCGATCCTGTATGCCTTGCGCGAAGGCGGGAGCATTAGGGGGCTCGGTCATGTCGCCAGACTATCGCCGACCGGTGACCGATTTCCACGCCGATTGTCGGGCACACTCATCCTTCCGCAGGCGCGCCGACCGCGGCGGCGACGAGACAGATCAGCCCGATCGCGATGAAGCCCGACCTTGTGGTCCAGCCGCCGGCCCCGGTGCGCAATGACGCCCATAGCGCGAGGCCCGCCTGCATCGCGTAGAACAGGGCAAATGCCCGCGATGCGAGCGCCACGACCTGAAATGGGTCGGTTAGCCAGACCACGGCGATCGCGAGCGCACAGACGGTGATGAACGCGCCCCGCACCCCGAGCTTGCGCCGCGACACCTCGACGACGAGGCCACCGGCGCCGATCGAATCCGCGATCGCCGCGCTCAACTGGCTGGCGACCGCGCCGATCAGCACGAAGATGCCGAGGATCGGTGCGACAAAGGTCATGATATCGAGAATGCCGGCGACACCCTGCGCCTGCGAGGCCTGTCCGAGGAACGGCGTCAGCAGCCCGATGAAGGCAAGGTAGATGACCGACGATATGCCTTGGGCCAGCCGCATGGTGCGAACACGGACGGTGCGGCTGTAGCTGTCGCCGAGATAGCGCGAGGTCTCGAACCCCTGGACCGTGATCAGCAGGCCGAGCAGCATCGGTATGCTGGCCGGGCTGAGCTTCGCCGGTGGCAGCGGCTGGATCGATCCTGCATGGTGCGCCCACCATATGGCTAGCCCGGCCAGAAGACCTGCGATCACGCCGATCTTTGCGGACACGCTGGCATGGGCGGCGTGTTCGATCCTGCGCAGACTTCCGGAGAAGGTGAGCGCCACGAACATCAGTATGATCGCCGTCACCATCGCATTCGCGACGGTCGCGTGGAGCGCGTCCGGAACGGGCAGTCGCTTCAGCGTGAATTCTGCGAGCAGCTTGAGATAGTATGCGACGGATACAGCATAAGCGACGCCGAGCATGCCCTGCGCGGCCCGCATCGCCCAGGCCATTGGATCATGGGTCGCGATCGTCTCGGACAGGGCTTCCACGTGGACGATGTTGAAGCGGATCACCGCGCCGACCGCGTAAGCGAGCAGCAAGAGGACCGTCATCGCACCGAAGGCGGCTGACCCGAATTCGTGCGCCAGTAGCGGCCCGCAGATGAGAAATCCCGATCCGATGATCGAGGCGAGCGGTGTGACCGTCGCGCGCCAGGTCTCCGAGCGGGCCACCGGGCCGATGGTGAGAAGGACGGTCACAAGGATCGCGGCGACGACCGCGACGATGACGATCATGCCGTCCCGCCGAGCCAGGCGGCGCTGTCGCGCAGCTGACGCCGGTAATCGGGCTCGGCGAGCGCGCGGCGCAGTTCGGCCGAGCGGCGCATTACCAGCCGCAAAGGTTCGCCATCGAGGCCGCCGGTGGCCAGTTCCTCGATCTGGTCGACCTGAGCACGCACGACGCCGAGACGCTCGACGTTGTCGCAACTCATCGCCACTTCACCGAGCGCGCCGAGAAAGCGCAGGGCGGCGATCCGATCCTGCGAGGCATATTGCGCGAGTGCTCCGAAGCCGCGGTCCATGAAGCCGGCGAAATCGACCGGATGGGCGATGACGCGGAGCGCGCCCTTCTCGTCGGCCCTCAGGCGGGAAGGAAGGCTGCGCCGGGCTACGTCGGCCAATGCCGCGCCCAGCCAGTCGAGGCAGGTGCTGGCCGTGAAGGGATCGTTGACGCCCGGCGAGAGTGCGCGGGCGGCGATCTCGACGAGTTCGTCGATCAGAAAGCGCAGGTCTTGCAACGGCGTGCGCCGCGAACCCACGGCGAAGCAACCCCGGATCGCCGCGACCGCATCATCGTCGCATTTCTCGGGTGGGCAAGCCTCAACCAGCGCGCGGCCGACATGGACGAAGTCTCCCGGCTGATATTGCAGCCGCAGAACCAGATCGTGCCGGGTCGCGACCGACAGCAGGGTCTCGTCATCGATGAGCTGGAGATACCCGGTCTGGCGGGCTTCGATTTCCTTGCGATGAACTGCCTGCGTGCTGCCCGCATCGCGGCGGAAAGCGTCAGGTATCCTGTCCTCGTCGGAGCGGGCCTCGGCGGGAAGCGGGGCACCGATGAAGACCGGAAACCGTGCGCCGATCTCCGCCAGGAGACGATCGCCGATCTCCTCGATCACGCTGTTGATGTGGATGCGCGTCGGCACGTGATGGATGAAGAAGATCAGCACGCCGATCGAGCACAATACCAGCAGAACCGCGACGAGGAGCGCGAGTTGGGGCACGAAGGCGTCGGCTCCCGCTCCGCTTTCGCCCGGCGAGCGGATCGTGCGCAACACCACCATCGAATAGACAAACGTGGCGATGAAGGTGCCGAGCGTGACCTGATTACCGCGATCGCTCATGAAGTTGCTGAGCAGGCGCGGGCCGTATTGCCCAGACGCATATACGACGGCCGCGATCGTCACCGAGAAGGTCGTGCCGGCCACGCCGATCATCGAGCCTCCGATCGACGACAGCAGCGACCGTGCTCCGTCGGGACGAGCCGCATAGAGCCACGGCACGCCGTCCATCCAGTTCGAGCCCTGATAGCTGTCGAGCGTGATCATCCCGCCAGCCAGCAGGATTGCCATCACCGCCATGATCGTGGGGATGAACCAATAGCTTTCGCGCAATCGGTCGGTGAGGGTGAGGAGCCACGCCCTCATGCAGAGACTACAATCACCAGAGGGCCTTCCGCACGGATGAGTGCAAGACGAACCCCCGGACCATCATGTCGGTTGCGTGCGTGATTGTCCGCGAGCGGCGACCCGCTTCAGGAGACCAGCGATACTGCTTCCCTGCACGATGACGGCGAAGAGGACGACGATGTAGGTCGCTGCCAGCGCAACGGCGCGTGCCGAACCGTCCGGGAGCGCCAGGGCCAACGCGACCGAAATGCCGCCGCGCAGTCCGCCCCAGATCAGCGTTGGCGGCGCCAGGTGGCCGAGGGACAGCCACGGCCGCATGGCGCCGAGCGGCAGCAGAACGGATATCGCGCGCGCGGTGAGCACCAGCGGGATCGCGGCAACGCCGACCACCGCCAGCCGGACGTCGTGCGGGATGGAGACGACCTCGAGACCGATGAGCAGAAACAGAACCGAGTTCAGGATCTCGTCGATCAGGCCCCAGAACTTCATCAGATAGTCCTCGGTCTCCTCGCTCATCGCGTGGGCGACCCCCTGGTTGCCGATCACGAGGCCCGCCACCGCCATCGCGACCGGGCCGCTGACGCCGATCCAGCTCGCGACAGCGTATCCGCCCATGACGACGGCAAGGCTGATCATCACCTCAACCTTGTAATCGTCGATCGAGCGCATGCCGCGATAGCCGATCCAGCCGGCGAGGAGCCCGAGCAGCACCCCGCCACCTGCCTCGATGCCGAAGAGGCCTGCGGCATGGCCGGCAGAGATTTCTTCACCGCCCGACGCGATGGCAAGGATGATCGTGAAGATGACCACGCCGACGCCATCGTTGAAGAGGCTTTCGCCGGCGACTGTCGCCCGCAGGGTCGGATCGACACTGGTACGTCTCAGCACGTCCATCACCGCGATCGGGTCGGTCGGGCTGATCAGCGCGCCGAACAGCAGGCACCAGATGAACGGGAGCGGCAGCCCGAGGGCCTGAACGAGGACATAGAAGCCAGCGCCGACGAGGAAAGTCGACAGCAATACGCCGATCGTGCTCAGGATCAGGATCGGCCAGCGCCCCCGCCGCATATCGCCCCAATCGACGTGCAACGCGCCGGCGAACAGCAGGAAGGAGAGCATCCCTTCCATCAGGTCTTGTGGAAATCGATGCCGGCGATGAACCGCACGATGTCGCCGCTGATGCGACTTTCCGGCAGCAAACGGTCGAGACCCACCACGACCAGCGAGGCGACCATGCCCATGACGGTCAGCCCGGCCGACTGGGGCAGCCGAATGAAGCGGTGATTGAGGTAGCCCAGCAGCGCGGCCAGCACGATCAGGATCGCGGCGGCGTCGAAGGGCGTGAGGAGGATAGACCCGATCATGCGCGCGAGGGAAGCTGATCGCGCGGCAGCGGGCAAGCGAAGTCGGCGTCGCCGCGAACGAGCGCCGTATTTTGCCTCAGTTCAGTGACAATGGTGATGATCGCCCGCAGGTTGTCGGCGGGCGAGCACGAACAGCCAGCTCGCGAGAAGGAGGGCAAGGCAGTCGAGCCAGAAACTGTAATCGAACGAGAAATCGGTCATGGCGGCGCGGATGCCGCCCATGGGAGCGGGCGTCAGACCGAGCAGTCCGAAACCGAGACTGACGATCAGGGCCGCTCCCGCCATCGAAACGAACAGCACCGCCGCGATCGCCAGCGCCATGCGCCAACCGAAATAGCGGCGATAGGCATCGATCAGCGGAAGGACGATCAGATCCGCGTAGAGGAAGGCGATGACGCCGCCGAAGCTCGCGCCGCCACCCCATAGCATCGCCGCCAGGGGCACGTTGCCGATCGAACAGACGAAGGTCAGCATCGCCACAATGGGACCGATCAGGACATCCGCAGGAATGCGGATCCAATCCGGCGCGCCGGCCAGAAAGAGTCCTTGCCAGAAGCCATCGGGCACGAACGCCGCCAGCACACCGCCGATCAGGAATCCCGCCAGAAGATCCTTCCACAGCATCTTCCATTCCATGACGAACGCCTGGGCGATCATGCCGAGTGCCTTCGGATTGCGCAGGCGCTCCCGCCAGTTGCCACCTTCAAGCTTCATCCCGCCATGGTCGTGGCCCTGTCCCGTCTCCTCGTGAACTCGCGCGGCGTCGATCAGACTGCGGGGGATCGCCAAACGCACGATCGGCACCATCAGGATGATGAGGATCGTTCCGCCGACCCACTCCGCGACCATGAAGCGCCAGCCCATCAGCAGCCACAGGATCACGCCCAGTTCGAGCACGAGATTGGTCGAGGCGACCAGGAAGGCAAGGCTGGGGCCGAGCGCCGCACCTTTCTTGAACAAGGTCCGCATGATCGACGCCGAGGCATAGGAGCAGCTCGAGCTCGCCGCGCCCGCCGCCGAGGCGATCGCAATCGACTTCGCACGGTCGGTTCCAAGCAGGTCTCGCAAACGATCAGCCGACACAATGACCTGGAGCACGGCGGAAATCGCAAAGCCGAGCACCAGACTCCAGCCCGTCTTCCACGCCATGCCCGCCGCGATCAGAAGTCCGGTGAGGAACAGATGTAACAATGACGGCATGCCGCTCTCAAGCGATCACGCGCGGCTTCGTTCCTCCCGATGTAGGGAGACATCCAATGCTCGCGACTGATTTTTTCTCGGGCACGAGCCCTGGATCGCCTTTCGAACCGTTGTGCGTTCAAAGCATCCAAATCCGCGCGGCAACCGCCGGTAGCCCGCCTCCCGCTTTATCCGTCAGGACAATGCCATGTTCGATAACAAAATCGCGATCGTCACCGGGGGTGAATCCGGTGTCGGCGCGGCATGCGCGAGAGCGTTGAGCGCGGCCGGCGCTCGTGTCGTCATTACATATTTCAAAGACGCCGATGCTGCGAACACGGTCTGCCGCTCTATCGGGGACGAAACCCGTGCGATCGCCGTTCAAACCGACGTCGGCGACGAGGCGGAAGTCGAAGCATTGTTTGCGGCTGCCGAAAAGGCCTTCGGAACGGTCGCACTGCTGGTCAATTCCGCGGGGCTCAACATGAGCGGCGTCAAGATCGTCGACATGGCCCTAGCGCAATTCGACCGCGTTCTGCGATCGGATCTTTACGGCCCGTTCCTGACCTGCCGGCGCTTCGTTCGCGCTCTGGAAGACACGGACACCAAGGGGCGGATCGTCAACATATCTTCCATCCACGAGAGAGCGCCCCGGGCCGGCGGCGTCGATTATGATTCTGCCAAAGGCGGCTTGTCGCAATTGACCGCCACACTGGCCCTGGAACTCGCGCCCAAGGGCATCGCCGTCAACGGCGTGGCCCCCGGCATGATCCTGACGCCAATGAACGAATCGGCGATCGACAATCCTGCCGAGCTGAAGACCAAGGAAGCGGCGATACCCTGGGGTCGCGCAGGGCGGCCCGAAGAGGTAGCAGATCTGGTGTCGTTCCTGCTATCTCCCGTTGCGGACTATATCACGGGCACCACTGTTACGATCGACGGCGCGCTGTCGCTGACCGTCGCCCAAGGCGCCTGAACATGGCGACTTATGCGGTTGAGCAACTCGACACCGTCATCGTTGCCAAAGGTTCGACGATCGACGGCATGGACATGATGAGTCCGTTTGTCTGGAAGGAAGGTCCGCTGTACCGCGCCATGGTCCGCGGCGTCCCCTGTCCCTTGGGCCCGACCGATCCGACCGGCATCATAGCTTGCGGCACCAGCGATGACGGCTTGCGGTTTGTGATGGACCCCGACCTCGCTATCGTTCCGGGTCCGATGGCTGACGATGCCGGTGGATGCGAGGATCCGACCGTCCTCCAGTTCGGCGGCAATTATCTTGTTTATTATACCGGCGTCGATGCTGCCCGCACTCAGGGATCGATGATCCTAGCCGAAGGTCCGGACCTGAAATCGCTCACGAAGCGCGAATTGGTGCTGAAAGCGCCACCATGCGAGGGCAACATCAAGGAGGCGACCCTCGCCCAGACTGCCAATGGAGACTGGCGCCTGTTCTACGAATATGCCGCCAACAATGCCTCGCGGATCGGGATGGCGGGGGCACCGGCGCCAGAGGGGCCGTGGTCGGTGCTTCCGGACCCGTTCGGAATCCGCGAGGACAGCTGGGACAATTGGCATCTGTCGACCGGGCCAATGACTAACGTCGAGGGACGAGATCCCGTCATGTTCTACAACGGCGCAACCCATGATGCCCGTTGGCGGATCGGCTGGATCAGTTTCGACCCGGATTTCACGCGTGTCACCGGGCGCGGTCTGGAACCGCTGCTCCTCCCGCCACCGGCCAAAGACCGCGACGCGACGGATATCGCCTTTGCGGCCTCCACGGTGGTGATCGATGACATGATCGCGCTTTACTACTCGCTCGAGGATCGCATGCTACGCCGAGCGCTCGTGCGTTATTATGCCTGAGCAGCGTTCGAATCAGCGTACGAGATAAGGCCGGAACGCGCCACGACACCCTACGTCCAGACGCAATAGGGCTCCGGCCAAAGGCTCCCGCGATTTGTCGTGCGGGGTAATACCGTCCGACGCGCTGGTGACATACAGCCTGTCGAGTGCCTCGCCGGCAAAGGCCGGCATGGTCGGTTGGCTCACGGGCAATTCGACGTCACGGTCGACCGTGCCGTCGGGATGGAACCGCCTCAATACCCCGCCGCCATGAAGAGCCGACCAGTAACCGTTATCGGTGTCGATCGCGGCGCCGTCCGGAATGCCCTGCTCCTTCGGGACCACAGCGAAAACCCGGCGATTGGAAATGAGACCGCCGTCCACCTTGTAGTCGAACGCGATGATCTGACCCTTGTTGCTGTGGGAGAGGAAGAAGGTCTTGCCGTCCGTGCTCCACGCCATGCCGTTATGCAGTTCGGCTGCGTCCGCTTCGGAACGCAGGCCGTCCGCCAGCGTGAAGCTGTGCAGCGCGCCTTGCTGCCCGGGCGGTGAGCCCTCGAGCGGATCGAACATCACGCCGATCCAGAACCGACCAGCAACATCGCACGCGCCTTCATTGAAGCGGAATAGCGCGGGATCGAACGGGGACGGTGCGAGAAGATGGAGCGCATCGCTGTCGAGATCGAGATGGTACAGACCCTCCCGGAGCGCTACGACTGCCCCGCCCCCTTCAGTCAGCGCGAAGCCGCCAATATCGCTCGTCACCCTCCAGGTTCGCGTAGAATTGTCCTCGGGACGAAAACGGTGAAGCGCGGGCGCCTTGACGTCGATCCAGTAGAGCGCCCGCTCACTTTCGACCCAGGTTGGCGACTCACCGATGGTCGCATGAGCATCCAGTGCCGTCTCGATCGCCATGCAATGTGCTCCGTTTCGAGAGGAAAGCGATCTTGGAGCGGACCCGTTCCTTCGTGCCACGCATTGAGCAGCGAGGAGATTTGCGTTGATGTCTAAGCTGCCTTTTGCCTTTGGCATCAGCGAGTTCACCACGATGCCATGGTCGTTCGACCAAGACGTGGAGCGATACGCTCGGCTCGGCGTGGACACGATCGAGGTGGTCGAAGCGAAACTCGATGACGATCGTTTCGCCGAGCAGATGCAGTCGATTGCGGCTGCCGGGCTTGGCATCAGCGGAATCCAGCCAAGGGTCCGTACCTTCTTCGGCAGCCGGATGATGCCGACGCCCAAGGCCCTGGATGAACGTGTCGCGTGTCTGAGAGCATCGATCGAACGCCTGGCACCTTACGCCCCGGGCGTCCCCTTCATCACAAACGTCGGGGCGCATCCAAAGGGAGATATGGCAGATGCGATGGCCATAACCGCCCGAAAACTGGGCGATCTCGGAAGGGTCGCGGCCGATCACGGTGTCCTGATGGCAATCGAGCCGCTCAATCCGACATCGGTGAATGTCGAAAGCGCGATCTGGACGATCGACCAAGCGCTCGAGATTATCGACCGAAGCGGCAGCGACCATGTCGGGCTTTGCCTCGATTACTGGAATATCTGGCAAAATCCCGATGTCGAAGCCTCAATCGGACGGGCTGGCGATCGCATCTTCACCGTACAGGCGAGCGACTGGCGGCTGCCTCGCTCGTTCGCCGACCGCATCGTGCCTGGCGACGGAGCGATCCCCCTGCCCGCTCTCATCAATGCGACGCGAGCGACCGGTTATGACAAGCCCTGGGTCGTGGAGATCTTCTCGAATGACGTGGCCGATTCGCTCTACGACGGCGATCTGGAGGAGATGATAGAGCGCTCACGAGACGGCATGGCCGTCGCCTGGAGTGCCTCATCTTGATGTCACGATGGCATTCCCAGGGTCGGCGGTCGTCGTACCGCGCGGCTCCCCTTGCTGACGGCGCCGGACTGCGATGACGTCGGCGATTGGCGACTATGCGCTCATCGGTGACGGGCGGACCAGCGCGCTTGTCGCCTCCACCGGATCGGTCGATTTCCTGTGCTGGCCAAATTTCGACAGCGACGCGTGTTTCGCCGCCCTGCTCGGCGACGACACGAACGGCCATTGGCGGATTGCTCCCGATGCCGTTGTGACAGCGATCACGCGCCGATATCGCGGCGACACGACCATCCTGGAGACCGACTTCACATGCGACCGCGCGGCGGTACGGATTATCGATTTCATGCCCTGGCACGACGGTCCATCGACGCTCGTTCGCATCGTTGAGGGGTTGGAAGGCGAGGTGCCGGTCTCGCTCTCCCTCCGGCTGCGCTTTGGCTACGGTCAGATCGCGCCTTGGCTTCGCGCCGACGAGACCGGCTTTTGCGCGGAGATCGGCCCTGATCGCGTAAAGTTCGACAGCGCGGCGGAGTTGCGTCTCGGCGATGGCGAGGCCGCAGCCAAGTTCACGGTAGGCAAAGGCGACCGTTTCGTCTTCATCCTCACCTATTCTCCGTCCGATCAGGCCGTTTCAAGGAGCGTTGACCCCGACGCGGCTCTCGCTACGACCGAACGCGAATGGCGCGATTGGGCGGATCGTTTCGATCGCCCTTGCCATTGGCCCATCGCGGTCAAGCGCTCGCTGGTCACGTTGCGTGCGCTGGTCGACCGGCGCACCGGCGGGATGATCGCCGCGGCCAGCATGGGCCTTCCCGAGATACCCGGCGGCGGAGCCAATTGGGATTATCGTTACTGCTGGCTGCGCGATTCGACCTTCACGCTCAGCGCCTTGCTCAACGCGGGCTTCCACGATGAAGCGCGGCGATGGCGCGACTGGATCCTTCGTGCGATCGGCGGTGACTGCGCGACGATGCAGATCGTCTATAGGATCGACGGTTCGCGCCGATTACCCGAATGGGAGGTGGAGGCACTTTCCGGCTATCAGGGCGCTCGACCCGTCCGCGTCGGCAACGCAGCCTCCGGCCAGACTCAACTCGACGTATTCGGCGAGCTGATGGACAGTTTCGACGTGGCGGCGAAAGCGGGGATCGATCGCACGGCGCGCGTGATCGAGGTCGAAACCGCGATCGTCCGTCACCTCGAAACGGCCTGGGATCAACCCGGCGCGGACATTTGGGAAAGCCGCGGCACGCCCCGATGCTATACCTACTCGCAGGTGATGGCCTGGGTCGGCATCGATCGCTTCTTGAAGGCACATGGCGACAGCCCGGATGTGGATCGAAGCCTCATCGCGCGGCTGGAGACGCTGCACACACAAATCCACGCGACTGTCTGCGAACGCGGATACTCGATCGAACGCGGGCATTTCGTGCAGCATTACGGAAGCACCACGCTCGACGCCTCCTTGCTTTTGCTGCCGCTGGTCAATTTCCTGCCCGCGACAGACCCCCGCATCGTAAGCACGATCGCTGCGATTGAGCGCGACCTGGTGGACGGCGGACTGGTTCGTCGTAAGATGGCCGGATCCGACGAGCCTGCCGAGGGCGCGTTCCTCGCCTGCTCATGCTGGCTGGCCGATTGCTACAAGCTGCAGGGCCGCGACGATGAGGCGGCAGCCATGCTCGAACGTGTCATTTCGCTCGCCAACGACGTCGGTCTACTGAGCGAGGAATATCATGTGCCGACACGCCAGCTGATCGGCAACATCCCGCAGGCGCTGACGCATATCGGACTGATAAACACGGCATTGTTCCTGTCCGGCCCGGTGATCACCCGGGGGGGCGCATGACCTGCCCGGCGAGGCGGATCGTACCCTTCGCGTTACTGCCCCCTGCTCTTCTGGGCGGATGCAGCGTCCTCAAGCTGGGTGTTGTCAACCATGCCGGACCCGTCGCCGCGAGCCAATGGCACCTCTACCTGATCGTCGGTGCCGTGCTGGTGTTCGTGGCCGGCCCGGTCCTGCTGCTCGTGCCGATCATTGCCTGGCACTATCGGCTGTCGAACAAGCGTAGCGCGTTCAGGCCGAAATGGGATTTCTCCTGGCCGCTCGAAGGGCTTATCTGGATCCCGCCGGCCGGGATCGTCATCGGCCTCGGTTTCGTGCTCTGGCACTACACGCATAAGCTCGATCCCTACCGGCGCCTGCCATCAAGCCAACCCGCGCTCGAGGTGCAGGCGGTCGCGCTCGACTGGAAGTGGCTGTTCATCTACCCGGACGCGCATATCGCGACGGTGAACCGGCTGGCGATCCCGATCGGGCGACCCATCCATATCAGTCTTACCAGCGGGACGGTGATGCAGTCGCTGCTCGTGCCGCAGCTGGCGGGCCAGATCTATGCGATGGCGGGGATGACTACCCAGCTCAATCTCGAGGCGAGCCGGCGCGGCGTCTATCGCGGCGAAAATACGCAGTTCAACGGGCAGGGATTCCAGAACGAGCAGTTCGATGTCGTGGCGCTCTCGCCCGCTGACTATGATCGCTGGATCGCTGTCGTGCGCACCCAGGCGCCGCCGCTCGATGCCGCGGCCGAGGCCCCTTTGTTTCGCAAATCCGTCTTATCCCGGCCCGCTTACTATTCGGCGGCACCGGCCAGACTGTTCAAGACCATCCTGACCCGATCACAGGGGCCGGCGAGATGACCGATGGCATCTGGTCCGCCATTCTTGGCCGTTTTACCTGGACTGCCCTCCCCTTCGTCCGCGCGTGGGAGACGCCCACGATCAGCGAGATCATCGGCGCGGGCGCAGCCTCGGTCGTCATCCTCGGCGCGATCCTGCTCGCGACGCTGCTGACCGTCTATCGCGCCTGGCGGCCGCTCTGGTCCGAATGGCTGACCAGCCTCGATCATAAAAAGATCGGTATCATGTATGTCGTGCTCGCCTTCGTGATGCTTGCCCGCGCGGTGATCGAGGCTGTGCTGATGCGGATGCAGCAGGCAAGCGCGATCGATACGCCCGGCTTCATCGCGCCCGACCATTTCGCGCAGCTGTTCAGCACGCACGGCAGCATCATGATCTTCTTCATGGCGATGCCGTTTCTCACCGGGATCATCAACTATGTCATGCCGCTCCAGATCGGCAGCCGTGACGTCGCCTTCCCGCTGCTCAACTCGATCAGCCTGTGGCTGACCGGAGGCGCTGCCGGGCTGATGATGGTCAGCCTCGTGATCGGCCGCTTCTCGACCGGAGGCTGGAGCGGCTATCCACCCTACACCGAGCTCGCCTTCAGTCCCGACGTCGGGCCGGACTATTGGATCTGGGCGGTGACGCTGGGTTCGATCGGATCGACGCTGACCGGGCTCAACTTCGCCGTCACCATCTACAAGATGCGCTGTCCGGGCATGACCCTGATGCGCATGCCGCTGTTCGTCTGGACCTCGCTATGCACCAGCATCCTTATGATCTTCGCGATGCCGCCGCTCACCGTCGCGACCGCGCTGCTCGCGCTTGACCGCTATCTGGGCTTCCACTTGTTCACCAACGATCTCGGCGGCAACATGATGAACTACGCCAACCTGTTCTGGCTGTTCGGTCACCCCGAGGTCTATATCCTGATCCTGCCGGCGTTCGGCGTCTATTCCGAGGTGGTTTCGACCTTCTCGTCGAAAGAGCTGTACGGCTACACCTCGCTGGTGTTGGCGACGATGGCGATCGCGGTGCTGTCGTTCACTGTGTGGGTCCATCACTTCTTCACGATGGGCCAGAACGCCGATCTCAACGCGGTGTTCGGGATCGCGACGATGACGATCGGGGTGCCGACCGGCGTCAAGATCTACGACTGGATCTGGACGATGTTCAGGGGCGAGGTGCGCTTCACCGTACCGATGCTCTACTCGCTCGCGTTCATGATGACCTTCGTACTCGGCGGCTTCACCGGCATCCTGCTCGCCTTCCCTCCGCTCGACTATCTGGTCCACAACACGTTGTTCCTGGTCGCGCACTTTCACAATATGCTGATCCCGGGGCTGCTCTACGGAATGCTGGCGGCAACGCATTATTGGTTCCCGAAAGCATTCGGCTTCCGACTCAACGAGAAGTGGGGACGGATTTCGTTCTCCTGCTGGGTGGTCGGCTTCTATCTCGCCTTCATGCCACTCTATGTGCTCGGAGCCGCAGGCGCCGCGCGACGGACGCAGGCTTTTTTCGAGCCTGCCTTCCGGCCGTGGCTCTACGTCGCCGGGATCGGCGCGCTGATCCTGCTGGCGGCGCTGGCGACGTTGTTCGTCCAGCTTTGGGTGAGCATCCGCGAGCGCGACGCCAACCGCGTCGCCGCGGGCGACCCTTGGGATGGCCGCGGTCTCGAATGGTCGATCGCGGCGCCCCCGCCCGAATATAATTTCGCTGTCGTCCCGAGTGTTGCCGGCCGTGATCCCTTCTTCGATGGCAAGCGTAGTGGGGCCGCTTATGCGGCGCCCGCGCGCTACGGGGACATCGAGCTTCCCCGCAACAGCGCGACCGGCCCGGTGATCGGCATTGTCGGCGCGGCGACCGCCTTCGGTCTGGTCTGGCACATCTGGTGGCTGGCGGCGCTTGGCACGCTGGCGGTCATCGTCGCCGTGATCGCGCGCAGCTTCGTGCGCGACGTCCACCGCATCGTCCCAGCGGCGCAAGTCGAACGCGAAACGGAACGATGGCTGCGGACTGTCTCGGCGGCGCGTGCCATTCCGCGCGAGATCGAGACGACCCCGGCCAATCAGGGCCTGGCCCAGGTGCCAGCATGACCTCAAGCGAGCTTAGGCACACCGGTCTCAATCTTGGTGGCACCGGCGAAATCTCGCACGAGCAGGCCGAGACCGGGTTATTCGGCTTCTGGGTTTTCCTGATGAGCGACGCGGTGATCTTCGCGCTGCTGTTCGCCACCTACGGCGTGATGCTGTCCGCGACCGCTGGCGGTCCTACGCCGACTGCCGAGTACAAGATCGGCCCGGCGTTCATCGAAACGCTGCTCCTGCTGACCAGCAGCCTGACCTTCGGCATGGCGTCGATCACGATGAAGCACGACGCTAGGCCCCGCGGTCTGTTCGGCTGGCTGTTCGTGACGCTGCTGCTCGGCCTCGCCTTCCTGGGGTTCGAGCTGCACGATTTCGCGACGATGGTCGGTGACGGGGCATGGCCGATGCGCAGCGGCTATCTTTCGGCCTTCTTCGCGCTCGTGCCGCTGCACGGGCTGCACGTACTGTTCGGCAGCCTTTGGATCGTCGTCATGATGGTGCAGCTCGCGGTGTTTGGGCCGGACGCGCGCGTGAAGCTCAACATCCTGCGACTGGGCCTTTTCTGGCACTTCCTCGATATTGTCTGGATCGCGATCTTCACGATCGTCTACCTACAGGGGCTGATCCGGTGAGCGAACGCAAGACTGGCAAGGCTGGCGAGATTCGATCCTATCTGATCGGCTATGGTCTGGCGCTGCTGCTCACCTGCGCCGCCTTCGCCGCGATCCGCTGGCAGAGCTTTGCCGCCACGACGACGTTGGCAGTCCTGTTTGCGCTCGCGCTGGCACAGGTGATCGTGCACTTCCGCTTCTTCCTGCACATCCGTCTCAGCCGATCGTCGCGCGACGACCTTCAGCTGATCCTGTTTTCCGCGCTGATCGTGGCGTTGATGGTGTCGGGCACGCTCGTCATTCTGTTCAACCTGCGCCAGCGGATGATGTGATCAGCGCGTGCAAGGCAATCTCGTCTCACCTACGATGCAGCCCGTTCGATGGTGATCAAGTCAACGTTGCGCGATCGAACCCGCCACCGAGCTCTGCGACGCCTGCCCTACTTCTGATCACAAATCGATGAGGTCATCGTCACAGCGGTAGGGCGCCCGTAATAAGACGGAGTCTCTCTCGGATCGTCCCGGTTTGCCGAGTTCACCTTCACCTCGTCGCCATGCCAGGGCTATCGACGGATTATAATCACCTTTGTGTGCCCCCAGCAGAGCGCCTGGCCCCTTATCCGCAGGATCTTCGTTGAGAAGATGGCGTCGACCATAGCACGGCGGGCTGAGCTTCATCTTATTTGCCGTGAAAACGCTCTCGGAAGGCTGTCGTCATCGTGGACATTCCTCCATCCACCATCGAAAGCGGTGCGCGCGGCAGATCGGCTCGAGAATTTTGGCATATTCCAAAATCGGGCTGGCGCGACATCCTGGTCCGCACATGGTCCCAGACCGGAGAAGACAATCTCAGTCTGCTCGCTGCCGGCGTGGCCTTCTACAGTTTTCTCGCCTTTGTCCCGCTGCTGGCAGCCGTCGTGCTCGTCTATGGCATCGTCGCCAACCCGACAAACGTTGCCACGCATGTCGCGGAGCTTACCCGCCTGTTGCCTGCGGATGCCGCCAAGATCATCGCCAACCAGCTCAAGGGCATGACCGCGACACCCGTCACGCGGACTTCGATCGGGCTTGTTGTCGCGATCCTGTTGGCACTTTACGGGGCGATGCGGGGCGCGACATCGATCATCGAAGCGCTTAATATCACCTATGGTGAGCGCGAAACCCGCTCGATCGTCCGGACTTATGGCCTGGCATTCGGTTTCACACTCGGCGCGGTGCTGGTCACCATCGTCGCGCTCTTTACAATCAGTGCGATGACCCTGATCGGTGGTCTCATCCAGCTACCGAGTGTGGTTGGACCCATCGTCACCGTGGGCTTGTGGATCGCAACGGCTCTGGTGGCGAGCGGATTGATCGCCATCATCTACCGCTTCGGCCCTGACCGCGAACATGCGCGCTGGACATGGCTCACGCCCGGCTCACTGTTCGCAAGCTTCGGGACGCTGATCGCGACCCTCCTGTTCGGCCTCTATGTAAGCCATTTCGCGGGCTACAACGCCACATATGGTGCTTTGGGCGCGGTCGTCTCGTTCCTCATGTGGTTGTACGTCGCGGCGTTCGTCATATTGCTTGGTGCCGAACTCAACGCGGAAATAGAGCATCAGACGGCGAAAGACACGACAACCGGTGCAGAGTTGCCGCAGGGGCAGCGAGGAGCGGTCATGGCCGACACCACCGCCGGCGTGCCTCTATCTCCGGATCGATCTGATCTGAGCGTTGGCAGCTACGGCGCAAACATTCCTGCCTTATCCCCGGCTGTCGCGGCTGATCCATCGATTCTCCGCGTCAGTCTCGCTTCGGGCTTTGTCGCTTCGCAGCTGACCAGGATCGTCGGCGATATGAAGATCGGAACGATACCCTTGTCTCTGATGAGCGGGGGAATCGCCTTACTCGGCCGAAGGGGGCGGGCGCCGCTCGGTCTCATGTGTATCGCGGCGGGTGGCCTGCTCGTGTTTCGCGCGCAAGGTCGCGCCAATAGGGCGGCCGAGCCGCCTTGCCAGCGCGCCCCCCGATGATGAATTGTCACCGTCTCCCCGTTCGGATTGCGCGTAGCGAGCAAGCGTCGAAAGGCCGTCGATTCAGCTCAATCAAGGCCCGATGTCGATATCCTTCGGTTTTGGCTGCACTGACCTAGCGGCCGGGAAGCCGAGCGCCTTGGCGATCGCCGGGTTCCAGCCATAAGGATCAGTGCGGAAGGCGACCTTGCCGTCCGTATCCTGAAAGGCATTCCAGTAAAGCAACCGCACCGGGATCGGCTGCGGCAAGGTGACGAAGCTCTCCTTGCCGGCCTGCCGCGCCTGCTGCCATTGAGGCAGGATGCCCTGCTGCTGCGCCAGCGCCTGCGCGAAACCGAGCGCGTCATCGACGCGGACGCAGCCGTGACTGAGATGCCGCTGGACGCGCCCGAACAGTGAATGATCGCTGGTATCGTGCAGGTAAATCGCCTGATCGTCCTGCATGTCGAACTTGACGAGTCCCAGTGCGTTCTTCGGGCCCGACTGCTGGACGATGAAGCCGCCCTTATAGTCCATGCCGTGCGCCTTCAGATAGGCGGCGCCCTTGCCGCCGAGTGACGCATGCTGGATCGACTTCGGCACGGTCCAGGTCGGGTTGGCGACCAGCCGGTAGATCGGGGCGCGCAGCGGTGGCGTCTCCTTGCCGGGTTTGCCGACGATCACCTTGCGCCGATCGACGATCTTGCCGTCGCGATAATAGGTGAGCGTCGCAGCCGCCGTATTGACGTCGATGCGGGTTGCAGGCGGCGTGCGTGACAGCCAGCGGCGCCGCTCCATCTCGACGCCGAGCGCACGCGCCTTATCCTCAGGACCCTGGTTGAGCACATCCAATACGTCACCACCAATCGTGCCGTCTGCCTTCAGCCCGTAATCGAGCTGGAGCTGCTTGACGGCATTGGCAAGCGGTGGGGTGTAAGTGCCAGTATCCGCAGGCACGCCGCTCGGGTCCGCGGGCAGATAGCCGTTCGAGATGAGTTGCATCGTGATGTTGGCGATGCGTGGATCGTGATCGCCAACATGGATCGCCTTGGTGTTGGGGATCACCGGCGCGCTCTTGTCCGGCAGTCCATTACGATAGCCAAGATAGGCTGCCGAAAGCGCCTTATAGTCGGAATCCTGCGGGGCGAGGCTATCCAGCCACGCGCCGACGGTGCCGGCGTGCAAGGCGCCGAGCAGACCAGCGGCGAGATCGGGATCGGGACGAGGTATGGTGTAGACTTTGTGCAGCGTCGTCGGGTCGATCACACCGTGCGCAAGCGCGGCAGCGTAGGCGAGCGCCGCGCGGGTTCGAGCAACATCGGACTTCGCGGACGAGTCTTGATCGCCGGCAGAGCCGAAATCGACATGGTCGAGGCCGTCGCGCTGTCTTTCCGCCAGCGCCTTGACGAGTGCCTGTGTCGCGTCTGCCGACCATGCAGCCTGCCAGCCATCCTTGCCGTAGAAAGCTTTGGTCGCGGGATCGGTCGCTGCCGCCTGAAGGTCGGCCCTGGCGATCTCGGGTGGCGGCTGAACAGGCCCGCTCGCGCTTGGCGCCACCGTGTTGGACGTCGCGGTCCCAGCGTTCGAACCGGATGCCGATTGCTTCTCCGTCGTGATGTTACAGCCTTGCGCCATGAGCGCGAGCGCGGCGACAGAGCCCAATGTCGATGTCTTCATAGGGATCGGACGGCCTTTCGGGATGCTGCACCCGGAAAAGCCCGCGGCAGTGGAGAGCGAGTAAACGCTTCAAGACAACGGTTGGGCGCGCGGACCGTCGCTACAGTTCCCCTGCCGCCGCGAGCTGGCCGATCCGGTCCGCCGTGCGCAGCGCGATCGTCTGAGTGGTGAGCGCGGGATTGACGCCGCCGACGGTCGGAAACACCGAGCCGTCGCATATCCACAGATTGGGAATGTCCCAGCTGCGGCAGTCGGCATCGACGACGCTCGTGCGCCGATCCGACCCCATGCGCGCGGTACCACCGAGATGATTGGTGTCGTCTTCCTGGAGGAAGATGCCCTTCGCCCCGATCGCCTCGATCGAGCGGCCCATCTGCTCGAGCGCATGCGCGATCAGCGCCTTGTCGTTGTCGCCCCAGGCATAGGTGATCTTCGCGACCTTCAGGCCATATTGGTCGAGATCATCGGACAGCGTCACGCGATTGGCCTCGTTGGGCAGCATCTCGCCGACCATCTTGACGCCGATCATGTAGTTATAGTCGAGCATCGCATCGCGCAGCTTCTGGCCCCACAGCCCACGCGCGCCGGTCTGGATAGACGCCCATTCGTTGGGCAGCGGCCCCTGCCCCAGCCAGATATAGCCGCCGTGGAAATCCTTGTTGTCGTCATAGTTCCAATGCTCGGTGATGGCGAGGCTGGGCGGCCCCTTGTACCAGCGCACCGGCTCATCCATCCGGCCCCACACGGCCTGGTTGGACTGCGTCATCAAATTCTTGCCGACAAGCCCCGAGCTGTTGGCGAGCCCGTCCGGATAGCGCTGGTCGGCGGAGTTGAGCAGCAGCCGCGGCGTCTCGATCGCATAGCCGGCGACGACGACATTCTTCGCGCGCTGGAAATGCCATTCTCCCTCGCGGTGATAATGGACGCCCGTCGCACGGCCACTCGGGCCGGTCTCGATCCGACCGACCATGGCGAGATCGCGGATCTCCGCACCGGCCGCAAGCGCCCGCGGGATCCACACGGTCAAAGCGGAGCGCTTGGCGTTGGTCGTGCAGCCGAACCGGCAGAAGCCACGATAGGCACAGGGCGGCGACTTGCCCTCGGGGCCGCTAAGCGGCGCCGACAAGGTGGCGAGCGGCGTCTCGGTCCAATTGATCCCGATCGCCTCGCAGCCCTTGGCGAGGAGCTTGCCAGCGCCATTGAGCTCATGCGCGCGATACGGATAGCGCGGCCGCTTAGGGCCCCAAGGATAGGTCAGCGGGCCGGAAATGTTGATCTGCTTCTCCGCCAGATCGTAATAATGCCACATCTCCTGCCACGAGATCGGCCAGTCGGCGCCATAGCCGAGCGAGGTCCGTGCGGAGAAATGCTCGGGGCGGAAGCGCAGCGACACCATCGCATAGTGGACGGTCGAGCCGCCGACCGCCTTGCCCGAATTCTTGCCTCCCATCTGGATCGGGTTGGCCCCGTCAACGACGCGCCTGTCGGTCCAATAGAGCTTGTTCTGCTCGCTCTCGTCCGAGGCGAAATCCTCGAGCGGCCGGAAATAGGGGCCCGCGTCGAAGGCGACAACGGAAAAGCCCTGCTCGGCGAGCAAGGCCGCCAGCGTGCCGCCGCCGGCGCCCGTGCCCACGATGGCAAAATCGACCTCGTCGGTCTCGCGATGCTCGCGCATCGACACCCAGGCGCCGTGGCGAAAGACGTCTGGGGCGCGACCGTGGCGGGCGCGCGGCGCGGAGAAGGGATTAGACAACATGCCGATTGTCCCGCTCGGCCTTCTTTTCGTGGCCGGGCGTCGCCTCGGCGGCTTCCCAGGCGTCGCGGTGATCACCGTCGAGCCGGACATAGCCGCGTGGCGAGGCCGGTCCCCCGAACCCGATCTCGTTCCAGGCGGAGGGGTGGCTGTAGAAGAGCCCCGGCACATCGACGAGTACGCGACGCTTGAAGAATTTCTGCGGATCGAGGTCACCCCAATGCTCGCCGCCGAGACCGCCGTCCGCCATCGCGCCGATCAGCCGATCCTGATCCTCGTCGGAGAGTGAAGCAAAGCTCCGGCCGCCATGGCGCGTCTTGGCCTCGGCCTCGATCGCCGCGAGACCCCGCCGCCAGGCTTCGCGCATATAGGGCATGTCCGCATCGCGGAACCCGTCGCCATGGTCGGCGAGAAGCTTGGCGTCGAGAAGCGCCGCGAGCGGCACCGGCGCGGCGTCTTCCCGTTGCGGCAAGATGCGCTCGCAGAACGCCGCCGCGACGGACCATTCATCTCTCGTCAGAAATCGCGGGCGATCGGGCGTCGCCAGCCGCTTGTCGACGACCTTGCGCGTCGCCTCGTCCCAAGACGGGGTATTGCGCTTGGCGAGAACGTCGTAGCCGGGATAGCGGGGCTTAGTCATCCTTGTCGTCCACCAGCAAGGCGAGCGCGGCGAGACCGGCGAGCGCGAGCCCGGTGAAGGACGGTGGCGCCGGCAAAGGCGGTCCTGCAAAAAGATTCTGTCGCCAGTTGCGCCAGCCGCCCATATTGCGCGAGACGCCGTAGGCATGGAGAGCGACGCCGGCGATGCCCATCGCCGCGGTTGCGGCCAGCCAACCGCGCGAGGCGGGGCGGGCGACGCCAGCCGGCCCGACGGCGGCATAGACGAGCAGCGCGGCCGCGGCGGGTGGCATCGTCACCGGCAAAAGCATGGCGGGATTATGGAAGGCACCACGAAAGTGAAGCAGGCCGGCTTCCGCGGTCGTGCCCAGCAGCGACGCGCCAGTCAGCGCCGCGACCACGCGGCCCGCCGGCAAGCCCGCGACCATCGGCCGGGTTCCGGGCTTGTTGTCGCGTACCCGTTCGCCGAGGAAGCCCATCAGCCCAGACAGCGAGATCGCGGCCGGCGCGCCGATCGGGGCGGAATAGAACAGGTTCTGCCAGCTGAACCCGCCGACTTTCTTGGTGACGTTGTAGATGTGGAAGGCGGTGCCGACGAGGCCGGTCAGGCCGGCCGCGACATAGACCGTGTCGCGCAGCGGGTGCGCGCCGTGGCGCCCGTCGACATGGCCGTGGACGCTGACGCCGATCGACAGCGCCGACGTCACGATCGGCGTCCACATCGCCTTGTTGCGGAAGTCGCCGCGATAATGCTCCATCGCGCTGTCCACCAGCACCGATGCCGCGATCGTGCCTGCCGCACGGTTGAGCCGCCGCGCGGCGGTGACGATCTCCGTCTTCGACGGGATGGGCGCGGTTTCGTAACCACCGCGCGCAACGGGTGCCTCGCCCCGAAAGCCCAGCAGGAAGCTCGCCTTCAGCCGCTCGCGCGTCGTTGCCACAGGGTCAATCCTTGCCCGGGAGGATACCCGCAAGCAGCTGCTTGGCGCTGTTCTTGATGACGCTGGCGAGTTCGGGCTCGTCGGCCATCATCGTCATGAAATTCTTGGCGTCCTTGAGCGTGATGTGCGGCGGCAGCGGCGGGACGTTCGGGTCCGCCTTCATGTTCATGATCACCGGCCGATCGGAGGCCAGCGCCTCGTCCCATGCCGCGCCGATCTTGTCGGGATCGTCGCAGTAGATCCCCTTGAACCCGAGCAGCTCGGCGTATTTGTGATAGGGAAAGTCGGGGATCGACTGGGTGATCGGCGTCTTGCCGTCGCCGAGCTGGACGCGCTCCTCCCAGGTCACCTGGTTGAGATCCTGATTGTTGAGCACCATCAGGATGAAGCGCGGATCGGACCAGGTCTGCCAATATTTGCTCACCGTGATCATCACGTTGAGGCCGTTCATCTGCATCGCGCCGTCGCCGATGAAGCCGATCACGGGCCGGTCGGGATAGGCCATCTTGGCGGCAACCGCATAGGGCGTCGCGGCACCGAGCGAGGCGAGGCCGCCCGACAGCGAACCCATCATGCCGCGCCGGATACGAATGTCGCGCGCATACCAATTCGCGACCGATCCGCTGTCGCCGGTCATGATCACACGGTCGGGCAGGCGCGGCGACAGTTCATGGAAGATGCGCTGCGGATTGACGGGGTCCGCCGGCTCCATCGCGCGATCCTTCAGCGTCTCCCACCATTTCGCGACGTTGGTCTCGATGCCCTGTCGCCACTTGGCATTGTCGTTCTGCACCAGCAGCGGCAGCAGTGCCGCCAAGGTCTGCTTGGCGTCGCCGACCAGGCTATATTCCATCGGGTAGCGCAGCGAAACGTTGGCGCCGTCGATATCGATCTGCACACCGCGGGCGTCGCCGGGCTTGGGCAGGAACTCGCTGTACGGGAAAGCGGACCCGATCATCAGGAAGGTGTCGCACTGCTTCATCAGATCCCAGCTCGGCTTGGTACCGAGCAGCCCGAGCGATCCGGTGACAAAGGGCAGATCGTCGGGCAGCGCCGCCTTGCCGAGTAGTGCCTTGGCGACGCCGGCATTGAGCCGGTTGGCGACCGCGATCACCTCATCGGTCGCATGCAGCGAGCCGGCGCCGACCAGCATCGCCACCTTCTTGCCGCTGTTGAGGATCTCGGCGGCCTTTTTCAGATCGGCCATGCCGGGCAGTGTCGCGGCACCGGGATAGCCGACGCCGGTATGCGTCGCGCCATGCACCATCGGCGCATCTTCATAGGCGAGGTCCTGAAGATCGTTGGGAATGATCACGGTGGTCACGGCGCGCTTGGCCTGCGCGATCCGCACCGCGCGATCGATGCAGGTGCGGACCTGCTCGGGCACGGTCGCGGTAATGACATATTCGCAGACATCGCCGAACAGCGTCTGAAGGTCGACCTCCTGCTGATAGCTGGCTCCCAGGGCCGAGCGCGCCTGCTGGCCGACGATCGCGACGACGGGCATATGGTCGGCCTTGGCGTCGTAGAGCCCGGTCAGCAGATGGATCGCGCCAGGCCCCGACGTCGCGTAGCAAAGCCCGACCTGGCCGGTAAACTTGGCATGCGCCGATGCCATGAACGCCGCCATTTCCTCGTGGCGGACCTGGACGTAGTCCATGAAATCCTTGGCCTTTTCGAGCGCGACGTCGAGCCCGCCGACGCCGTCGCCCGGATAGCCATAGACCCGCGACAGACCCCATTCACTGAGGCGCTTCCAGACAAATTCGGCGACATTCTGGGACATGGAAAGCTCCGTGGGATATGCAAACGAAAGAATGCGGGGATCAGGCCTTGGGCCGTCTGACTGCGCCCGCCACGGCGAGCGCGATGCCCGCCGCGAACAGGCCACCGAACATCAGGCAGCGATGGCGATCGGTGAACATCTCGATGCTTCGCGTCCGGGAGCGGTCGTCGAAACGGCCATGCGCGGAATAATCCCCCGGCACGGGCTCGAAGAGATTGTTCGGGGCATCGGGTGCCGTCGGCTTGTCGGAGAGCTGGCCCGAATAGCCCGTCTTCGCCAGATAACGGTCGATCAGACCCGGCGCGATCCGGTTGGCCATGATGGCTTTGACCGTAGGCCAGCCGACCCAGACATCGCGGCGCTTGTGCGTGGCTGCGAAGAAGATCGCGCGCGCGGGCACCTCGGGCTCGAAGATCGGCGCCACCGGCTTGGCCTTGCGCCCCATCTTGTTGAGCGCCCAATCGAACTGCGGCGTGTTGACCGCCGGCAGATCGACCATCGTTATATGCACGTCTAGCTTGTCGTGGATGATCTCGGAACGCAGGCTGTCAGTGAAGCCGCGGATCGCGGCCTTGGCGCCGCAATAGATCGACTGGAGCGGAACCGAGCGATAGGCCAGCGCCGAACCGACATTGATGATCGTGCCCCGGTTGCGCACGCGCATCCGCTTCAATGCCGCCATCATGCCATGGACCTGGCCAAGATAGGTCACCTGCGTGCCGCGCTCGATCTCCGCAGGCGTCAGCTTCGACACCGGCGCGAACACCGTCGCCATGGCGACATTGACCCAGATATCGATCGGTCCGAGTTCGGCCTCGACGCGTTCGGCAGCCGTCTCCACCGCGCCCGCGTCCGCGACATCGGTCGGGATCGGCAGTGCCCGTACACCCAGTCGCCGGATCTCCTCCGCCGCCCGCTCGAGACGAGCGGGATCGCGAGACAGCAGCGCGACATCATATCCATGCCGCGCAAACTCTTCGACGGTGGCGCGGCCAACGCCTGCGCCCGCGCCCGTGATGACGGCGACCTTGGACATCTGATTCTCCAGAGATTTGTTCATCAAGCGAATAGCTTGCGCCGAGAGTTCCGATTTCCGTTCCTAAATTGGCTGTAATGAAACGGATGACGCCGCCCACCGTTCAGGGGACAACTCCCGGGAATGTCGCGTGGCTGACCATTATGATCTGATCGTGATCGGCAGCGGCCCAGGCGGGGCATCGCTGGCCCAGCGGCTCGCGCCCACCGGCAGACGTATCCTGATCCTCGAACGCGGCGACTATCTGCCGCGCGAGGAAGCCAATTGGGACTCGAAAGCGGTGTTCGTCGACGGTCGATACCAGGCGGACGAGACATGGGCGGATGCCAAGGGCAAGGATTTCGCCCCGCAGCTCCATTATTATGTCGGCGGCAATTCGAAGGTCTACGGGGCGGCATTGTTCCGCTTACGCGAACGCGATTTCGACGAGGTCACGCATGCTGGCGGCGTGTCCCCCGCATGGCCGCTCAAATATGACGCTTTCGCCCGCTATTATGACAAAGCGGAAGCGCTGTTCCACGTTCACGGCGCCCGTGGCGAGGACCCGACCGAACCGCCGACGACAAGCGCCTATCCGTTCGTCGCGGTGAAGCACGAGCCCAAGGTCGCCGTACTGTCTGAGAAGCTCGCCGGGATCGGCCTGAGGCCCTTTCATCTGCCGCTCGGGATCCTGCTCGATCAGAAGGAGGACGGTTTCGCGACGCCGACCAGCACCTGCATGCGCTGCTCCTTCTTCGACGGTTTCCCCTGTCTGCTCAACGGCAAGGCCGACGCGCAGGTGATGTGCATCGATCCGATGCTCGCGGCGCACGACGATGTGACGCTGCTGACCGGTGCCTATGTTTCGAAGCTCGATACCGACTCGACCGGACGGCGGATCGACGCCGTCCATGTCACGCGGAATGGCCATGAGGAGGTATATTCGGCCGATACGGTCGTCGTCGCCTGCGGTGCGCTCTCCTCCGCCTTGCTGCTGCTGCGCTCGGCGAACGTGCAGCATCCCAATGGGCTCGCCAATGGCTCGGGCCAGGTCGGCCGCAACTACATGCGCCACGAGATGAGCATCGTCATGGCGGTGATGCGCCACGTCAACGACACCGTCTTCCAGAAGACGCTGGCGCTGAGCGACTTCTACTTTGGGAGCGATGACTGGGATTATCCGCTCGGCCTCATCCAGATGTGTGCGACCAGCCATGCCGATCAGATCAAAGGCGAGGAATTGCCCGGCTGGCTCGAATGGCTACCCGAGATGCCGTTCGACGAAATCGCGCGCCATTCGATGGATTTCTGGCTGCAGGCCGAGGATCTGCCGCATCCCGATAATCGCGTCTATTACAAGGACGGCAAGGTCCATCTCGATGTCGTCGCGACCAATCCGCGGGCGCTGGAGCAGCTCAAGCGCAAGCTGAAGGACGTGTTGTCGCAGATCGGCTGGCCAGCGGTGCTGCTCGAACGCTCGCTTTATCTGGGCAAGGACATCCCCCTGAGCGGCACGGCGCATCAGGCGGGCACCTGTCGCTTCGGCAACGATCCTTCCACCTCGGTGCTGAACCTCGACTGCCGCGCCCATGAGGTCGACAATCTCTACATCACGGACGCGAGCTTCTTCCCCTCGATCGGCGCGGTGAACCCGACGCTGACAATCATCGCCAACGCCTTGCGTGTTGCCGACATCATCAAGGATCGCATGTGATGGGCGCGATGATCATGGCGCTTGTCGTGCGCTATGGGCTGGTAATGCTGTTCATGCCGTTCAGCGCGCTCGACAAGATCTTCAATTTCGAAGGCGCGCTCAAGCAGTGCGGACAAATCTTCAAGCCCAAGGCGCTGGCAGCGATCATCCTGCTTTGCGGTCTGGGAATCGAGGTCTTCTGCACGATCGGCGTCGTAACCGGGGTTGCGGATCGCGCTTGCGCGCTGATCCTCGCCGGTTACTGTGCTGCGACTGCTGTCCTCTACAAGCAATTCTGGGCACAGGGTGATTTCTGGGCCAATCCGGACGGCAAGGGGCGCACCCTGTTCTGGGATTTCCTCAAGAATCTATCGTTGGGTGCGGGCTTCCTGCTGATCGTCGTCGGCACCGACGGTCAAGGACTCGCGCCCTTCCTCGCCCATCCCCTCGCATCCAGCCATCCCTATGGAGTTCACCCATGAGCGATCCCGGCCCCAAGCCTTCCGTCCCCTTTTGGCATCTCCATGTCGGCGAGGACGGCGTCAGCCACCAGACGCAATGCGCGCTGACCGATTACGAGCTCAAGGGCGTCGGTCCTGCCGACCCGCAGTGGAACGACAAGATGGCGCGTGGCGAGGCGACCGTCGTCTTTACCGTACAGCCGGTCGGCTGGGTGGGCGACTGGCATGAGAATCCGGCGCCGCAATGGATCATCGTGCTCTCCGGGCGCTGGTGGATCGAAAGCATGGACGGCACCCGCATCGAGCAAGGTCCAGGCGAATTCTCCTTCGGCGAGGACCAGGGTTGTACCGAGACGGACGGCAAGAAGGGGCATAAGTCCGGCACGATCGGAGATGAGCCCTGTTGCCTGATGACGGTGCAACTCCACGTCGATCCGAAGCGCGAGCCATGTCATCTGACGTGAGGCTCGCCGCCATAAAAGGCTTCCGGCTCGTCACCCAGAATCCGGAGCGCCTACGGCTGTTCTACGAGGCGCTGGGCTTCATCGCGTCCGATCCGATCGGCATCGAGGCAGGCGAGATGGAAGCACTCGGGCTCACCGGTTGTGGCATGCGTATAGCGATGGTCCTCGGCGAAAGCCGGCTCGATCTCGATTGTTTCGAGCAGCCCGGCCTCCCCTACCCCGCCGACGCGGACGCGGCGGACCTCGTCTTCCAGCATCTGGCGCTGGCGACCAGCGATGCAGGATCGGCCTGGTCGAACGCCTTAGCGGGCGGCGCGATGGCGATCAGCAGAACAGGCCCCGTCACGCTTCCGCCGTCCGCGGGCGGCGTGACCGCGGTCAAGTTTCGCGATCCCGACGGCCATCCGCTCGAACTCCTTGAGTTTCCGGCGGGCAGCAATTCGACCTGGCAGGGTCATGGCATGTTGGGGATCGACCATAGCGCTGTCTCCGTCGCTACCATAGACGACAGCTTTCGGTTCTATACGCGCCATGGCCTCAAGGTCGGCGATCGCACGCTCAATCACGGCCCGTCCCAGATCGCGCTCGACGGACTGGACGATGTGGTGGTCGATGTCGTGCCGATGAACCCATCCCGCGCGACGCCGCATATCGAACTGCTGCGATATCGCACGCCATCGGGCCGCACCTTTCCGCCAAGCTCGCCCAATGACGTAGCAGCGACGCGGATCGTCTGGGTCACCGATCAGGAGACCCTTCTCCGCGACCCCGACGGTCACCTTCACCAGCTTACACGATAAGATCGATCGCCAGCAGATATTGCGTCGCGGCGATGAACAGGCGTCGGCCATCGACCCCGCCGAAGCAGCAATTGGATGCGACCACGGGCAAGGGGATGAAGCCGAGCTTGCAGTGATCCGGCGACCAGATGTGCACGCCATCGGCCGCCGTCGTCCACACCCAGCCCCGGGGGTCGACTGCGAAGCCGTCAGGATAGCCGTGATCGGTGTGACAGAAGAAGCGTCGGTTCGAGAGCGCCCCCTCCTTGCCGACGTCGAATGTGATGATCTCGTGCTTCTTGCCCGCTTTGAAACCTGGCACTTCACCAAGCGATAGTGACGTGTCCGACACGTAGAGCGTGCCGCCGTCGGCGCTGAATGCGAGGCCGTTCGGCTGCTCGAAATCGGCCATGCGGGTGAGTTCGCCACTCTTCGGGTCGAAGCGATAGACGCTGCGATGATCGATCTCCGGCTCGGCCAGCGCTCCCTGGTTGGGCATCACGATGCCGAAAATCGGATCGGTGAACCAGATCGACCCGTCGGGCGCTACCGCGACGTCGTTGGGCGAATTTATACGCTTGCCCTCGTAATGGGTGACGATCGGTTCGGGCGAATTGTCATAGTCCCCGCCGCGGCTGATGCAGCGTCGACCATGTTCGCAATGCACGAGCGTGCCGTCGTGCTCGACGGCGTTGCCGTTCATGAACCAGGTGCCGTCGATCAACACCTCGACATGGCCGTCGGGATACCATCCCAGCAATCGCCGGTTGGGCACGTCGGACCAGACCAGTCTCTGCTCTGTCGGCTGCCATACCGTGCCCTCGCCGTGGATCGTGCCTTCATGCAGGATCAGCGGTGTCGCATCCCCCGACAGCACCTCCTCGAGCCGCGGATCGTCGAACTGTACGCCGCGGAATTCGGCCATTGCATCGGCTTCCCCCGCTCGATGGAGCAGGCGTCCCGGCTCGAGATTGCTTGTCACTGCTTAGACCTTCCATTTTGAACGACCGCCATTTCTTGTTCCCGGCGTCGGTGGTCGTCGCTCGGCTCAGTTTACGATCCGCGCTTTACGAACTCTGTTGGGGATAACTGTCATAAGAGCCAGCTGATCCGTGCCCTGATCAACGTGTCGGCAGTCGAAGCTCGCTTTCTGGTGCGTCACGTCACGCATGTGCCGAAGGTAAGCGAAGCGCGACCGGAACGCCCGGTTTTGACGGAAGCTGCCATTGGCAGGCACAGGATGGAATGGGCGGAAAGTCCCACGATCCGATGTTCGCTTCCGGCTGCAGTCAACCGGATATCGCCGTTCACCCATGGTGGTGCGTACGTCCGGATCTGACAGAAGCTGCCGCCCGGGAGATATGAAGCTACCGATCTGCAGCCGCGCCCGATCCGGCGATCGCTTCCTGCAGCAGGCGACCAAAATCAGATGTTCAGACGCCGAGATCGAGATCTCGGTAGCTCTCGTTGGTTGGTCCACGGATGTGCAACACGATCGAGACCAATTTTGCGCGCCAGACGTTAGCTGGGAAACATCAGGAGAGATCACCATGAAGCTCTATTTTTCGCCCGGCGCCTGCAGCATGGCTGATCATATCGCGCTGCACGAGGCGGGCTTGTCGTTCGATCACGAAAAGGTCGACCTCAAGGCCAAGCGTACCGAGAGTGGAATCGACTATCTCACGATCAATCCGAAGGGCTATGTGCCGGCGTTGACGATCGATTCCGGCGAAACGCTGACCGAGAACGTCGCCATCCTCGACTGGATCGCGCATCAGGATGGCGCGCTCAAGCCGTCGGGCGCGATGGGACATACCTACCTTCTTCAGGCGCTGGCCTACATTTCGACCGAGATCCACAAGTCCTTCAAACCCTTCTTCGCGGGCGCTGAAGAAGATGAGAAAACGAAGGCGGCTGAGACTATCCTGAAGAGGATGAATTACCTCGCCGATACGATGAAGGGCGACTTTATGTTCGGCAGCGACGTGAGCGCCGCCGACTGCTATCTGTTCGTCATGCTGCTCTGGGCGCAGAAGAACGGCGTCGAAGTCCCCGCCAAACTCGAAGCGTTGCGCGATCGGATGCGCGAGCGTCCGGCGGTGCAGAAGGCGATGACGCACGAAGGCATGATGTAGAGTCACCCGGTTCCCGTCGGTGCCGAACTTCTTCAGGAGCAGGCGAGAATGCGCACGTTGACTGCCATCGTCCTGCTCCTATTGCCGGGCGCGGCCGGTGCACAGGCGGTGCAATCCGGCCCATGGGATGTCACATCAACCGCGGTGAGCCTCGATATACCGGGCGCGCCGGCCTTTTTGCTGCGGATGATGAAGGGCAAATCGAAGAGCGAGCGGAAATGCGTGTCTCCCGTGCAGGCCGTCGACGGCGTCGCCGCGCTGCTCGCTCCCGATCCGAAGGCCCAATGCCACGTCGATAGTCAGCAGATCGCGGGCGGCCTGTACCATCAAGCCCTGACCTGCCCACAGAAGCAGGGTCCGCCGATTCGGATAACGCGGAGCGGCACCTACGACGCGGCGGGCTTTACGGGGCGGCTCGATATGGGTGGTCAGACGCCGAAGGGCGCGATGAGCATCGTGCTCGACCAGAAGGCAGTTCATGCTGCCGGCACATGCCGAGGATGAAGGATGGCCAAGTGCAGCGTGTGTGGATGTTCCATTCCTCAGCGTATAGGTAATCCGGAACACGTTTCCCGCCGTATCTCAATCATGCGCAGGCAACATGACGATCCATTCGCTCGGCGCGACCTGGTTGGGCAAACGCCTGTGACGTCAGGCTAAGGCGATGCTTGGCCTTCTGATCCTCGCCGTGCATGTCGGCATCATCCTGTTCAACATCTTCGGGCTGATCGCGATTCCGTTCGGCGCATGGCGCCGGTGGAGCTTCGTGCGGGCGCCTGTGTGGCGTTATCTCCACATACTTTCGCTGGGCCTCGTCGCCGTTCAAGCAGCGCTCGGTCGTGCCTGCTTCCTGACGATCTGGCAGGATGCGCTGACCGAAGGGGCACCAGAAAGCCAGCCGCTGATCGCGAGGACAGTCGATGCGCTGATCTACTGGCCCATCCCGATCTGGGTCTTTGCTGTCGGCTATGTGCTGATCTTCGCCTATGCGCTCGCGCTGATGTGGTTCGTCCCGCCGCGCCGCTTCGGTCGGCCGTAGCGCGATCCTCGCATTCTGCAGCCAACGCCGCGGTCAGTCCGATCGGCTACGGGATGCGTTGAAGCGTCGGTGCTCCAGTGAGGTGCACGGAGAGAAAACAATATGACCGTCGCCGAACGCGCTGCAATGCTGATGGAAGGCGCCGTCCGCGCGGTATCATCCCCAGTGATCTCGGGGCTGGCGTCATTCAATCGCTGGCGGCTTCCGCCCCGCGATGCCCCGCATCCGCTGCTGACCGGCATCCACCAGCCGATGACCGAAGAGCTCACCTTGACCGATCTTGTGGTCGAAGGTGTGATCCCGCCCGAGCTTGACGGACGTTATGCGCGGATCGGTCCCAATCCCGTCGATCCCGATCCGCGCAGCTATCACTTCTTCACCGGCGACGGCATGATCCATGGCATCCGGATCGCCGATGGCCGTGCGCACTGGTACCGCAACCGCTGGATACGATCGAACGCAGTGGCCAAAGCCCGAGGTGTCGCACCAGCGCCGGGGCCGCGGCATATCTTCGATACGGTGAACACCAGCATCCTCGGCCACGCCGGCGGAGCATACGCGCTGGTCGAGGCCGGCAGCACGCCCGTCCGCTTCGGCGAGGAACTGGACGAGCAGCGCTTCGACGATTTCGCAGGCACACTCCCCGGTTCGTTCACGGCGCACCCGCGACGCGATCCGGCGACAGGCGAGCTTCATGCGATCTGCTATGAAGCGACCGATCCCAATCGCGTCCGCTACAATGTCATCGATACGCCGGGTAAGGTGCGGCGGTCGGTCGTCATCCCGGTCTCACACGGCCCGCTCATTCACGATTGTGCGATCACCGATCGGTTCGTGATCATCCTCGATCTGCCGCTGACGCTCTCGCTGCGAACCGTCATCTCGGGTCGTGGCTTCCCGTATCGTTGGAATCCCCATCATGCCGCGCGCCTTGGATTGCTGCCCCGCGAGGGCGAAGCTAGCGACATCATCTGGATTCCGCTCGATCCCTGCTTCGTTTTCCATACCGCCAACGCCTATGATCTGCCCGACGGCCGCGTCGTCCTCGACGTGATCGCCTACGAGCGGATGTTCTCCGACGAGAATGACGGCCCCGACGCCAACCCGCGCGGGTTCGAGCGCTGGACGATCGATCCCGCGGCTCGGACGGTCAAACAGCGCACCCTCGACCATACGCCGCAGGAATTGCCGCGGATCGACGAGCGCCGCACCGGTCGCGCCTACCGCTATTCCTACGCTATGGGATTGCCGACTGAGATCGGCGAGACACTGGTCGGCGAAGCGCCTTTGTTCAAGCATGACCTCGAGACGGGCGTCAGCACGGCTCACGATTTTGGTCCGGGCCGCGTGGCGGGCGAATTCATGTTCGTGCCTCGTAATCCTGAAGCGGAAGAAGACGACGGCTGGCTGATCGGCCTGGTAATCGAAGCCGGTGGCGTAGGAACGTCGCTGGAGATCATCGATGCGCGTAAGATAGATCAGGCGCCGGTCGCCGCGATCAGGCTGCCGCACCGTGTTCCGCCCGGCATCCACGGTACATGGCTGGCGGCATAGACCAAGCGCGCCGGTGGAACGATCATCCGTCGCCCCGCATTGAGCTGTCGAGTAAAACGGAGAAATCGCATGAAGCCGCGGGCCCTTTCATTTCTCGTCGTTTTGCTCGGCGCGACGACAGTTCACGCCGCGACTGCCACGACGTCCGACCGTAATTTTGTCGCCAAGGTCTCGCAGGGTGGTATGTTCGAGGTTGCGGCTGGAAAGCTCGCGGAAACGAAAGGGTCGACCCAGGATGTTCGAGACTTCGCGACGGCTGAAGTCCACGATCACATGCTGGTCGGCAACAAGCTGAAGGCCATTTCAACAAGCGAAGGCGTGGCGATTTCGGACAGGCCCAATGCTGGGTTTTCGGGCAAGCTGTCTCATCTGTCGGGCCTCTCGGGGACTGCGTTCGACGCAGCCTACCTGACCGAGATGGCCGCGCTGCATGATGCCGATGGCGCTGCCTTCGCCAAGGAGGCGACGGACGGGGGAAGTTCTGCTTATCGCGCATTTGGCGCCGAGACCCACCGTATCGTCCAACGGCATATCGGTGCAATTCACGGCGCGCCCCTTCCGCGCTGACCGGGTCTGAGAGCGGTGTCCACGTCGGAGCGCGAAGCACTGGCAGCGGCTTTGCGAAAGGTAGCGACCGGAGACCGCAAAGCGTTTGAAGACGTCTATCACCTGACGTCGGCAAAACTTTTCGGCGTCTGCCTGCGGATTCTGCCCACACGCATGAAGCGGAAGAAGCGGCTCAGGAAGTCTATATCGCGGTTTGGCAGAAGGCTGGTTCGTTTGACGAGAGCCGCGGCACAGCGATGACCTGGCTGATCACGCTGGCTCGCAATCGCGCGGTCGACCGGTTGCGAGCGGCGGGCAAGGTCATGACCGCCCCGCTCGATTATGCAGACGGGCTTGCCGATCCGACGCCGCTTGCGAGCGATACCGCTGAGATCGCGGACACCGAACGACGTCTCCTGGACTGCATGGCCACGCTCGAAGGGCGGGACGCGGACTGCATAAAGACAGCCTTCTTCCAGGGTTCGACCTATTCGGAACTCGCTGCTCGATCCTCAACGCCTGTCGGGACGATGAAGAGTCGTATCCGCAGAGCCCTGCTCAAGCTGCGCGAGTGCCTGCAATGAGCACAGATGTGATGGTGCCGGAGGCCAATGATCTCCTCGCGGCGGAATTGGCGTTCGGGCTTCTCGATCCCCGTGATCGTGCCGACGCTGAACGGCGCGTCGCAATGGAGCCGGCTCTCGCGGGCGTCTATCGAAAATGGCAGGACTATGCGGCCGCGCTCGCGGCTGGGAATGCCGAACAGCCTCCATCATCGCTGTGGCCCTCGATCCAAGCGAGGATTGCCGCCAACGACACAGTCGCTCTGCCCACCAGAGCTGCGCTCCGCAGGTGGCAGGCCGGAACGGTTGTCGCGATCGTCGCAGCGCTGGGGCTTGGCGCTCTCGCGCTTCAACGCACTTCACCGCCGCCAGCGTCGAAGCTGGCGGCGGTGACGCGGAATGCGCCGCCGTTGGTGGCTGTCCTGAAAGGCGATGCGAACAGGGCCATCGTCGTGATTTCCTTTGATCGCTCGAGCAATCACCTGTCGACGGTTCCGACGGGATTACGCATTGGCGATCATTCGGCTGAGCTGTGGGTGATCCCCAAGGGCGGGAAGCCCAACACCCTGGGGCTCGTTGCGACGGATAAGCCGGACTGGAAGCCTGCAACGCACGCCGCCAGAACCTTGATCAGGGAAGGCGCTGTCCTCGCGATTTCGGTTGAGCCGATAGGTGGCTCGCCCACTGGGCAACCTACCGGCCCTGTCATTCTTACCGGCGCTATCGAAGCGAGCTGACGACATCCGGATTGGCGTAGCTCTCGTATCTCCTTGCGTGCCTCTCGAAGGTGCCGACGATACAAGGATGAGAGTGATGACCACGAAGACACTGCGCGCGGGCATGGCCGCGATTGCGATGATGGGATTTTCTCCGATGCTCGCGGCACCCGCGCTGGCCAACCCGATGGTCGGCGGGGCTGCTATGTACCCGACCAAGACGATCGTCGACAATGCGATGAACTCGAAGGACCACACGACGCTGGTCGCCGCGGTAAAGGCCGCCGGTCTCGTCGACACGTTGTCGGGACCCGGCCCGTTCACCGTCTTCGCGCCGACCAACGAAGCGTTCGCCAAGCTCCCGGCCGGAACCGTGGACACGCTGGTCAAGCCGGAGAACAAGGCTAAACTTACGAGCATCCTCACCTATCATGTCGTCGCCGGCACGATGACGTCGAAGCAGATCGCTGCCGCGATCAAAGCAGGCGGCGGCAAAGCGATGCTGACGACCGTCCAGGGCGAGCCACTGACCGCCACGATGAAGATGGGCAAGCTCATGCTGACCGATGCCAAGGGCGGGATGTCCATGGTGACGATCAAGGACGTGATGCAGTCCAACGGCGTGATCCACGTCGTTGACACCGTGCTGATGCCGTAAACCGAAGATGGGCCGACCTTCTCCTCGGCCCATTTTTAGTCCGGCAACGTGTCTCACTCAGTTCAACGCCGCCACTCGGCAGTCCGGTCGCCGAGCACACTAAGGTTGTGCAGGAAACTCCAGCTGAGAGACATCATACCCCATCGATTTGGCCTTCCCGACAAGAGTCTTCACCAGCGACGGGCTCGGGCGAGCATCACGGGTGTAGATCCACAGATCGGTGAACTGCGGGTTGGAAGATATGAACCAGCTATAGGCATCGTCGTGATCGAGGATCCAATAGTCGCGCCCGACCGGCAGAAATCCGAGAAAGCGGTACGCTACGTGCAGCTTGGTATTGACACCCGGATTGAGGATCGTGCCCGGGCCGCTGATGGACTTGAGCTTACCGGCCGGCGTCTTCTCATGACATGTGTCGACGACGTTGACATGCCCGTTCTTGCCCGAAGTATAGCGCGTGCCGCCCGCCACACAGCTGTTCGTGAGCTTCATCGGCTTGCGGCCGATCTCGACCCACTGGCCGACGAAGAGCTTCGAGGCGTCCACCGGACTCGATGGCTCCGGTGCGGTGGGAGTGGTCGCTTGAGCGCTGCTGGCGATAGCAGGTGTCACAGCAATAGTCATCGAGAGTAAGAGTATTCGCGGCCGTAGAATGTCATTTCGCATGATCAGGATTTCCCACAACTATCGGAGACGCGCCTGCCGGTGCCCGTCGTGAGGTCGAGGATCGAGGGAATGGATCGCTTCCGAGCGGCATTGCAGACCCAAATGTCGAGGCCGCCGAGGCCCGACACGGCTTGCAAGACCAGCTGGGCGCAGAAAGTCTCGGTACGGATGTCTCCTGGAATGGCCAGGGCCTAGCGTCCGGCCTTTAAAATAAGGTCTATAACCTCGCGAGCGTCCGGCTCCTCCTTGGAAAGATAGTTGATCGCGACATCGGCGCCCTCGCGGGCGAAGGCGATCGCCGCCGCACGACCCATGCCGGAATCGCCACCGGTGATGAGTGCTTTTCGCCCTCGCAACCGGCCCGATCCGACATAGCTGGTTTCGCCATCGTCCGGCTGCGGGTTCATCTGGCTCGCGAGGCCCGGCCAAGGCTGCGACTGGGACTTGAACGGCGGCTTGGGATATTTGTCCCGCGGGTTCTGCTTGCCGTCGCGCGCCTGGCCACCTCCGCCAACCTGAGCGGCCGCCGGCGCCGCGACCGTCGCCGCCGCGGCGCCGAGCGCGGTCGTTGCGATCATCTGGCGTCGGGTCGTGTCACGCATGTCCATGATGATCCTTCACGCTATCTTGCTGGTGGTCGGAGACGAAGCGATCAGCCCGCGAGTTCGGCGAGCCTAGAAGGCTCATGAATGGGGCATCCGTTGACCCTGCCACGATAGTCCGCCGAAAAATCATAGGGGCTCTTGCGAGCGCGATTGACGCCACCGAGCGGCTGGTGCGCGGTGAGGCCGTGCCAAGGGCTGAATGCCAGCTCGTCCTCGATCTTCTGGCTGACGCCGTCCTGCCAGGCGACCTGCGGCGACACGTCGAGCGTCGCGACGGTCACGAACGGGCTTGCCTTTTCATCCCAGAGGACAGTCGGATCCTCGATCGGCATCTTTTCCAGGTCCGCGCAGAGCTGAACCCGGAACTCCCATGTGCCGCCTTCGCCGATTAGGCCCTCACGGACATTCTCGCGGATAGCATCGGGACGACCGGCGGCGTCGATCGTCGCGTCGGCGAAGTCCTTGAGTACTGCCGAAGCGGGCACGAGAGAGAACTTGGCGACATAGTCGCCATACCGGAACGGCGTCTGGCTGTAATAAGTCGCCCCCAGCGGGTGGACCGGCTTGGCGCCGCCAAGCGTGGTGAGGAAGGCGGACTGACCGCCTACCGCCTCGAGCGCCGCCTCCGCCGCGCGGAACAGGCCGGACAGCAATTTCTTGCCACCTTCGGCCTTGTCGGTCGTCTTGGCGAGCATCTTGAGGTTGGCAAGAAACGCCTTGGGCGTCGGCGCCGCGAAGGTCGGCCCGTTGACCATCACGAAATCCTGCGTCGCGTCGCCTTCCGAGCCCGGCAGCCTTTCACCTTCAATTCCAAGAATCTTCAGCGCGAGCCCGCGTGGAAGGTCGATCGAATCGTCGAGAATGTCGCCGGCGTTGGTCGAGAGGCGGAAGATCGCTTCATATTGGCCGGGCGCGGCGAACAGGCCTTGCGCAAACTCCGGAGACAGGCCGTCGTGAACGGTCAGTGTGCCTCGGGCGATGCCGTGCCCCTTGGCGTGGACCGAACGGACACCATGCCCATAATCCTTCGACGTCGTGTCGAGGATGATCTTGAACTGCTCTTCGAGGCCGCGGATGGTCTCCGCCTCATCCGGCTCGACCTTTTCGACATCGGCCTGGTAGCGCACGGGGCTGGTCATATTTTGATCCTTCGTCAAACAGGCAATCGTTTGGCTTCGCTCACCCCGGATAGGTGTCGGCCTTCAGCAGCGTCGCAAGGTGCGTCGCGTTGGACGCGACCATCTTCGCGGTCTTCGCGACCATCTCGGGCGTTGCGTCGAGATCCTTGAAGTCGGTCGAGCCCATCGCTTCCCCGACCCAGTAACAGGCCGCTATGGCGGGGATCGTCCAGCCCACGTCGTTCAGTGCTTGAAAGATCTGGGCCGAGGCGAAGTGCGCGCCATCCTCGTTGCCCACGATCGCGGCGACCGCCACCTTGCCATAACTCGGCATTCGGCCCTGCTCGTCTGTCTCCTCGATAAAGGCGTCCATCCGCTCCATCACGCGCTTGGCGACGCTGCCCGCCGATCCCATCCAGATCGGCGTGCCGAGGACAAGGATGTCCGCCGCCAGGATCTTCTCGCGAATGTGCGGCCAGTCGTCGCCATCACCTTCGTCCGAGGTGACGCCCGGCTTGATATCGAAGGCGGCCGCGCGAACCGTCTCCGCGACGGTCGCGCCCTTGGCCTCGAACTCTTTCGCCATGACCGCGATCATCGCGTCGGTGGAGCTTTCGCCGCTCGCCTTCAGCGTGCAGTTGATGGGCTGGACCAGCATCTCAGAGCGCCACGAAATTGAGGAGATCGCTCGTCAACCGGTCAGCGGCGGTCGCGCACAGGCCGTGGGGTTCGCCTTCATATTCGAGGAATTCGGCGTGCGGGATGCCCTTCGCCGCGGCCCGCCCGGCGACATCGATCGGTACCGTCTTGTCGCCGGTGCCGTGAATGATCAGCGTCGGCATGGTGAAGGAGGCGAGATCGCCCCGGAAGTCGGTGGTGCCGAAGGCATCGACGCATTCGATCGTCGCCTTGGGGCTGGCCATGACGCCCAGGATGAAGGTCCAGTCGAGCAGCGCCGAGCTGACCGGGCTCGAGACGACGCCCACCCCGTAGAATTGCTTGGCGAAGGTCTGGAGAAAGGCGAAGCGATCCTTGCGGATCTGGTCCTTCATGTCCTGGAAGACCGAATAATCGACACCATCCGGATTGCTGTCGTCCTTCAGCAGATAGGGTACGACCGACGAGACCAGAGCCACCTTTGCGATCCGGGCCGGCCCATGGCGCGTGAGGTAGCGTGCGATCTCCCCGCCGCCCATGGAGAAGCCGATCAGGGTTGCCCCGCTGATCTCGCCGGCCTCAAGAATGGCGGCCAAGTCGTCCGCAAACGTGTCGTAATCATAGGGCCCGACCGGGTGGCCTGACTGGCCGAAGCCACGCCGATCGTAGGTGACGACGCGGTGCCCCGCCTCAAGCAGCGGGAGCGTCTGATATTCGAACATGTCGCCGGTGAGTGGCCAGCCATGGATCAGGACAACGGGCGAGCCCGAGCCTGTGTCCTTGACGTGCAACGCCGTCCCATCTTTTGCGTGGGCGAAGGGCATGATGATCTCCTGAAAAAGCGGAAAGCAAGCGACGACCAATCAGTCGCTCGCGGAACCGGGCTCAGCCATCTTGCGATGCTGTTCGGCGAGCACGGCGGCGGGCGTAACGTGGGCTACCGCCGCCTGGACCTTGTTCTTCCAGCCCGAGACGATGTGGGCGTGGCCCGCCATCAGCGCGTCCCAGCCATCCTTGGCGACGTCGGCCGGATCGCTCTTGCTCTCCGACGCGCCGACGCTGGTGTCATCCATGCCGGCGGTGTGGAAGAATTCGGTCTCGACCGGACCGGGCATCAGCGTGGTGATCTGGACGCCGTCATGCTCCTTCAGCTCGTTGCGGATCGCATCGGCGAAGCTGTCGACGAACGCCTTGGTGCCGTTATAGACCGCTTGAAAGCTGCCCGGAATGAAGCCCGCGATCGAGCCGGTGATGAGTACCTTGCCCTCGTTTCGGGCGGTCATGTCCTTCAGCACCTTCTGGAGCAGATACAGCGTGCCCGTGATGTTGGTGTCGACCACGCGGCGCCAATCGGCGACCGGCTGTTCGAGAAATCCATTGCCGAGGCCGCGGCCCGCATTGGCGCATAGCACGTCGATCCGGCGGCCCTGCGCAGCGGCGAGCAGGCGGTCAACACCGTCGATCGTCGAAAGATCGGCCTCGATCGACTGGACGCTAATCCCGTGCTGCTGGAAGTCGCTGCCGGCGGCATCGATCAGCGGCTCGTCGGCGACGACCAGCAAGTCATACCCGTTCTTCGCGGCGAGATGGGCGAGTTCGAAGCCGATGCCCGTCGAGGCGCCGGTGACGATCGCGAATTTGTCGGCCATGTCGTGTCTCCTATTCGGCGGCGACGGCAAGGTCGGGCTTCAGCACCACCTTGGTCACCTCGTTCTGATTGTCGTGAAACATCTTGTAGCCGTCGGGCGCCTGCTCGAGGGGCAGACGGTGCGAGATCAGGAAGTCGCTATCAATCTTGCCCTCGAGGATCGCGTTGAGCAGCGCCGGCATGTAATGCTGCACGTGGGTCTGGCCGGTCTTGAGCGTCAGGCCCTTCTCCATGAAGGCGCCGAGCGGCCATTTGTCGACGAAGCCGCCATAGACCGCCGGCATCGAGATGCGGCCGCCCTTGCGGCAGGCCAGGATCGCCTGGCGATTGGCATGGATGCGATCGGTGCCGAGGAACGTCGACTTCTTGATCTGATCGAGGACATTGTCGACGAAGAAGCCGTGCGCTTCCAGGCCGACGCTGTCGATGCAGGCATCCGGCCCGATACCGCCTGTCATTTCCATCAGCGCTTCGTAGACAGCGCTCTCCTCGAAGTTGATCGTCTCGGCGCCGAACTTCTTGGCAAGCTCCAGCCGATGCGGAAAATGATCGATCGCGATGACCCGCTCCGCCCCCATCAGGAAGGCCGATTGCACCGCGAACAGCCCGACCGGGCCGCAGCCCCACACCGCGATCGTGTCGCCCGGCTCGATCTGCGCATTCTCGGCCGCCTGCCAGCCGGTCGGCAGGATGTCCGAGAGGAACAGGACCTTGTCGTCCTCGACCCCATCGGGGATCACAATCGGGCCGACATCGCTGAACGGCACACGGACATATTCGGCCTGACCGCCGGCATAACCACCGGTCATGTGGCTGTAGCCGAACAGACCGGACATCGGCTGGCCGTACAGCTCCTGCGCGATGTCCTGATTGTCGGCGGGGAGCCCGTTGTCGCAGGCGGAATATTGATGCTTGCCGCAATGGTAGCAGGACCCGCAGGCGATCGTGAATGGCACCACGACACGCTGGCCCTTCTTGAGTGTCGATCTCGGCCCGGCCTCGACCACCTCGCCCATGAACTCATGGCCGAGAATGTCTCCCGACTGCATCGTAGGAATGAAGCCGTCGTAGAGGTGGAGGTCGGAGCCGCAGATCGCGGTGGACGTCACCTTGATGATGCAGTCGCGCGGATTGAGGATCTCAGGATCGTCGACCGTATCGACGCGGACGTCATGCTTGCCGTGCCAGGTGAGCGCGCGCATCAGGCCTTCTCCTCTTCGAGCTGCGCCTTCGTGCGCGACGATGTCGCGATCTCGCCCGTCTCCATCAGCTGCTTGAAGCGCCGCAGGTCGCGCCGCGCCTGGATCGCGGGCTCGCGCTGAAAGAGCTTGGCGACGAGCTTGCCGATCGTGCCAGCAGGCGGGTCGTAGGCGATGGTGGCCGTCACAACCGTGCCGCGGGCACCGGCGTCGCGAAATTCGACCCGGCCCGAATTGTCGATGTCGGCTCCGTCTTCGGATGTCCAGGCGATCAGCTCTCCATCGCGCTCTTCGGTGATACGAGCGTCCCACTCGACCGTCTTGCCAGCGGGAGCCTTCACGACCCAGTGCGATCGCGACCCGTCGCGGACATCGACGCGCACGACATTCTCCATGAAGCTCGAGAGCTTCGAGAAATCGCGGAAGTAGGCGAAGAGTTCGGCCGCCGGCTTGTTGATCGTCACCGAGCGGCCGACCACATGGCCTCCTTTGGCATCAACGAGCCGGTCGGTTGCCTCGTCGCGGACAGGCCTATCCTTGGCCGACGACGCAGGCGCATCGTCGGTCCGCGCGTCGCGGATATCCGACATCGATCTATCTCCTTGATATTTCGCCTCAACGCGCCGGGGCCATGCAAGTCTCACCCGGCTGGAAATCATTTCATCGCGTTCGGCACACACTCCGAGCGCGAGCCTTATCCCAAGATAATTTTATGTCAGCCACGGCGGCGACAATGCTTCCTCAACCAACAGCTTCGCTGCGCATTGGCGCTGCAGCTCAAGACCGACGAACTTATCCTGTCGAAGCACCGCTCACGCGATTAAGTCACCGGCATTGAAGGTAAGACTGAGGCCGAGATCGATCAGATCCACGGAGGAGGCGATACCCTCGCCAGCACGGGAGGCGAACCAAAGCCTGATCAGTAGCGCGCCAGCAGGCGGTCCACGCTTGTCTGAACGGTGGCTTCCTTGCCCTCATATTTGTCAGGCGTCTCGTGACAATCCTTCTCGAGAGCCGTCCTGATCTCCTGGATTTGCTTGTCGGTCAGATGCTCGATCGCGATGAAGGTGCCGCGCGCCTTGTCAACCGCGCGGATCAGTTCGTCGAGCTTCGCCTGCATGGCCGCTGCATCGCGGTTCTGGCTGTTCTGGATCAGGAACACCATCAGGAAGGTGATGATCGTCGTGCTGGTATTCACGATCAGCTGCCAGGTGTCGGAATAATGGGAGACCGGCCCGAAGCCGCCCCAGATGATGATCAGCAGGAACGCGACGATGAAGGTCACCGGCTGACCGGCGAAGCTCGCGATGCGTCCGGAGACACGGGTGAAGAACAGGTCCATGGATCGCCTTTCATCGCCGGATGAACCCGTCGGCACTGTGACACACCGAACGCTCCGCAATACTCCCATACCGAGGTGTGGAGGTGGCGCTGCTGATACGCCAGCAAAATTGCGCGGGAAGAGCCTCTTCAGCCCGGATCGGCCGGCGCCAATCCACTAAATTCCGCGTCGCTTAACTGTGTTGAGATCGCCTGATCGCGAACCCGGGCGTTATTCCACGGCAATCGACGAAGGGTCTCGCCGAGCCCGGCTGCGCCGCCTTCGCGCACGACAAGATAGTCGATCCCACCGTCGGCGCAGGTGATGAGGGCGTCGACGACGTGCCCTATCACCACACCGCCGGCGCCCTTGACCGCCATCCCGTCCAGGCTTGCCGCAGAAAACAGGTCATCGCCGCGACCGTCTTCGCTGCGAAGTTCCTCAGCGCGAGACGTGTCGCTGAACTTGGCACGACGCCCAAGCCAGCGCCAGATACCGAACAGATCGACGGCAGCCAGGAAGCCGTTCGACCAGAGGAGCTGGGTCTGCCCGCTGAAAAACCCGTCGAGCGCCCACGCGACTGCGCCTACGGTAAAGATGACGAAGCCCCAGCCTGTCACCCGCGCACCGAGATTAGATGCCGTCATCAGCGCGGCTATGCAGGTCGTACCCAACGCGATCCAACCCGCGCTCTCGATCAGCATGTCTTGATCGCCTTCAAAAATCTGAACGGGTTCAACGCCCAGCGACTGCACCAAGGCCCTCCCGCACTCGAAATTCGTCGCGCGACTACCCACTTACGTTTGACAGAAGATGGGTGGTCACAATGGCGAATGGCTGGGCACGCGATGGCGCGGTGCAGGAACAGATTGATGTTACGGTCATCGACGCGGTCCTGGCTGCGCGTGCACGCATGCCGTCGGGTGAAGGCGCGGATGAGTGCGAGGATTGCGGCGGTCCGATACCGGAACGGCGCCGATCAGCACTGCCGGGCGTCCGGACTTGCGTCGGTTGTCAATCGGAACGCGACCGCAAACTCGTTCTAGGCGGCATCAATCGGCGCGGGAGCAAAGACAGTCAGCTTCGCTGAAAGGGCGCTCGCCCTATCGCGCGTCAGCGAGTGCCTCGACTCGCGCTGACAGGTCGACCCATGCAACTTGAGCCGAACTGCCGACTGGCGCTGCCCCTATTTGGCCATCGCAGACCTCGAGCGCGCGATCGCCGAAGACCGTCAGAAGGGTGTGCGCCAAGGCATCAATGTCAGCTGCACGGGCGCCCGCTTGATTTGCTGAACTTCGCTTTGGAGGTTTCGCAGGCCCCATGGAAGTCCGTGATCTCAGGAAGGGCGGGTGCAAACTTGACCCAGGTCTATGGCCCGCCTGCGTAACGAGCTGATTCTCGATTAAAATCAATGCTCGCCATATACATGGATCAACTATTTCATTGGATGTTGGCGCTACCAGTGAGCCTCGGATGGCCAACCGCTTCACGGACAAGCTCAGGCGATTTGCCGCGCTGAGCGACCAAGATATCGCAGTCCTTTCCGTAGCTACGGCGCGAACGCGAACCGTGCCCGCCAGACACGACCTGATCCTAGAGGGAGATGTGCCGGGGCCGGTCTTCGTGATGCTCGAGGGATGGGCCTGCCGCTACAAGATCCTGCCAGAAGGCGGCCGGCAGATCATGGCCTTCCTCATGCCGGGCGACACCTGCGATATCCAGACTGGATCGCTGGAGGTCATGTATCACAGCATCAAGACGCTGACCCCGGCGCGGATTGCGACCATCTCACCACGCGAGATGCACGAGCTGCTCGAAAACCGGACGCCGATCGCGCTTGCACTGATCCGGACCCAGCTCGTCGATGAGGCGACGCTGCGGGCCTGGATCGTCAGCATGGGCCGGCGCGACAGCCTTGCGCGTGTGGCCCACCTCATGTGCGAGCTCTTCATCCGCGCTCGCAATGTCGGCTTGGTCGAGGACGGCGAGCTCGAGCTTCCAATCTCTCAGATCGTCATAGCGGACTCGCTTGGACTAACGCCGGTTCACGTCAACCGCGTCTTCCGCACACTGAGGAAGGAAAACGCCATGCGCGTCGATGTCGGCAGCCTTGTTATCACCGATCCGGCCCGGCTGGCCGTCCTGGCCGGTTTCGACGACGCCTACCTTCACCGGCGGGTGATCAGAACGGTTGCGTCGCAATAGACCTAGATCAATTTCATTCTGCCGGAATAATCCATGCTCGCGGACAGGAGGCGACCGATGGATCACGACGAGGCAGCCAACTCTTACGATGCGGCCTATTATCGAGAGCGTGAGCAGCAGGCCCGACGGCTTGCCGACGCAGCATCGGTGCCCAGCATCCGCGCCATTCATCTGCAGATGGCCGACCGTTATTCCCAGCTTGTCGAGCGGCCGCCGAAAATCTCCGCTGGTCAGTCCACGTAGAAGCACGAGTGCGATGGTTGGCGATCCTTGCATGGCGAAGAAGGGATCGCCGACGCATCGTGGGAAATCCGTGGGTCGACAAGCGTCCCGATGGAGTCACGCTCGAGGAGCTGCTCGGCTACAAGCAGCGGCGCCAGGAGGCCAACATCAAAAGCGATGACCGGTGCGACGGCGGTGGGCCTGCCTGAACTGCCATTTGCCACCCCAGAACCGGATTCGATGATCTCGCCGAGGTTCATGCCACGCGCAGGCGCCGGTGAAGATAGTTCTCATCGAAGCCGGCGATTCTCATGAGCTTGGCTGGGTCGGTGATCATCAGCTTCCCGCGCTGGAGGGACACAGCCGCTTGCAGCTTCAGTTCCTTGAGCACCCTGTTGAGATGCACCGGGGTCATGCCGAGCGCGTCGGCAAGCACGAGCTGTGAGAGGGGAAGGATCAGCTCGGCGTTGGAAACCAAGCCGATATTGGCCGCGCGCAGATACAGTTCGCAGATCAGATGGGCAGCGCGCTCGATACTCGTGCGACGGCCCATGCTGGTAATCCAGGCCCGCATGATGCCCTCGTCGATGAGCTGGGCGATATACATCGCACGGGCCACCTTGGGATGAGCGTCCATAAGCCTGTCCATCTCCTCTCGCCCGATCGTGGCGATCTTCGCCTGCGTAATGGTCTGGATGGTGTGATCCATTTCCGCGAGCAGGCCGACGTGGAGATCGCAACAGTCTCCAGGCATCAGGAATGCCGTCACCTGTCGCGTGCCGCTTGGAAGCACCTTGTACCGGCAAGCCCAGCCTTCGAGGATCACGAAGACGGGGCCCGGCCGATCGCCTTCCCGGATGAGGTCGGCTTTCGCCCCATAGTCCTGGCTTCGCGCGGTCGCCGCTTCGAGAGCCGAGGCGTCCGCCGTATCCAGGACGCCGTAGCTTTTCAGCTTGTCGATGAAGCGGTTGCCCATGCCGATCCATCCCACAGGCGGCTACTTTTAGACATTGCCGTAAGTTATAATCGAAAATTGATCTGCGTGGTTTTCCGATTGCGAACTTACGCTATCATAGGCGCATCGTCGGCCCGCGTCAGGCTCCGGCGGCTGGGAGACATTGAGCGCTCTCGCCTAGCCGGGGTGCTCGATGAACGACAATGATCAGTCGCCAATGCAAAGCCTGTGGTCGGGCCCTGATCCGCATGGTCAGGCGGCGCTTTTGCTCGTCGAGAGCCTGCTGCACGGCCTGATCGAAAAGCGGACGCTGACGATCGAGGAGGCGGTCGTGATCGTCGACATTGCCGCCGACGTGAAGGCGGAAATCGCCGCGGACATCGGTGACGCGCCGCATGCTCTTCAGAAATCGCTGTCGTTGCTCAAGTCGATTGCCGCAAGCCTTCGTCACGATCTCGACGGCCGATGAGGGGCTGCGCCTAGTTTAAAATCGATCGCTTGGGTTCGATTGGAGCACGGTTTGCCGAACAAGCAAGCTTTGAACTTATTGCCTGTAACCAAAGGCCTGCTCGATCATTGATACAGTCCCGGTGTGTTCAACGATGGCACGATGGGTAGGAGACCCTCGATGCCCGATGATCGCACCCTGATACTCGTTGTCGAAGACGATGCGCTCATCCGTATGAACGGATGCGATATTCTCGAGGACGCTGGATTCAGTGTCGTCGACGCCGGTAGCGCCGATGAGGCCATCGCAATGCTGGAGCAGCACGACGATGTGCGCTTGCTCTTTTCCGACATCGAGATGCCCGGCAGCATGAACGGGCTCGAACTAGCCAAGCTTGTCCATGAGCGATGGCCCGGGATCGGGTTGCTGATCACGTCGGGCAATCACAGGCCGGACGAACGCGACCTTCCGGATGATGGACGTTTCGTTCCGAAACCTTGGCAGAGGACCGACCTTCTAGACAAGGTCCGCTCAATCCTGAAGGCCGGCCGAGCTGACACTCCACCGGCATGAACATGACCCCAGCCTCTGAAGAAACCGTCCGGAATCTTGATACAGCCGAATTCTCTGATCAACCGACCGTGCTAGGGAAGGATATGAATTCGACAAGCCTCGCCCAACCCATAAAAATCGAGACAGCGGACATCGATTTTATGGGTCACGTCAATAATGCGATCTATCTGACGTGGGTGCAAAACGCCGTTATTGCTCATTGGGAGCGCTTTGCCGGTTCCGATGCTGTCGCTGCGCACCGGTGGGTCGCACTGAAGCACGAGATTACCTACCGCAAAGCGGCTTTTCTCGACGATCAGCTACTCGCGACCACCGTGCTCGAACGGGTGCGTCGGGAAAGCGCGTTCTACGACACTGTTATCAGCCGAGGTAAGGAAGTACTGGCGCACGTGAAGTCGCGCTGGTGTTGTCTAGACGCCGTGACATTGCGTCCCATTCGACTGGCCGATGACATCGTGAAGCGCTTCCTTCCCCCAAAGACCGCCGCCTAAGCCCGTCCGCGCTCGAGCAGCCCTGAGAGCCCCGCAGGAAGCATCGGACGGCCACGAGCGCTGCACTCATGTCACTTCCCACCTGAATTTGAGACTAACGCCAACTGGAAAAATGTCGCTGCACGCGAATTGGGCGGCCGCTTGGAAGTTACGGCCCCTATTGCTGCCGATCCGCAATGTCCCACTTGCGGTCGCGCTGATCGTCAGGCGACGAGCCGGCACTCTCGTAATGCAGGTCCCTTGCGCGTCTATGTCCGGGCTATCTATGACGGCCCCAAGGCTGGGGTAGGTAACGCGTATGTGGCTTGAGTCGCGCCAAGTGCTCGCTCTCTTGGGTGATCAGAAAATCACGATCGCGTCATTCGTCGCCTTGATGTTCTACGGCGCATTCATGATCATCCGCCGCGGAACGGCATTGAGCCGGTTGAGAGCGATCATCATATTCGGATGCGCCGCCGTATGGCTACTCGTGGTCATAACCGGGGTGATATTGGGGGATCTCGCCCAGTGGTCATCTCTCGCGGTCTTCCTGTTTGCGATCGGCGTCGAAGGGGGCACGTCGTTACGCGCGCCGTCGACCGTGGCGTCCGAACAGAATCCGCAAACGGCCAAGCGCGCCGCGCCTCGCAGACCATTGGTAGCGGAAGGACCGATGGACAACGCCGGCTGCGATACTCCTTCTTTTCAAAACGAGATCGTTACCGGATCCTGCCTCTCGAACTAAAGATTGCAGGTCCGAAGCGACGCTGCAGACGATCGGCGACCCCCGAAGCGTACATCCTCTGCCGCCATACGGTTGGACTATGATAAGCCCCGACAGCCCTCCAGTAGTCGACGCGAGGACCAAGCCCCGAGAGAAAGATCCACCGAGCCGCATCGACATTGAAGCACGTGTCGTGAACGAGCCACCAGCGTACGCTCGCCGCAGGCCGATCAGTCATCACAGCGATCCGGGAAATCCATCTGCTGTTGATCTGCAAAGGTCCCAGATCAAAGCTGCCATCCGAATTGAGTATCTGCGCTCCGTTCCAGCCGCCTTCCTGGTCGCGCAGGCCCCATAGGGTCTTCTCAAGCCACGTGCGCCCGCCTGCCACCCGGCGGATGCAGCGTGCAAGCTCGAACTCCTGCGCGAGCGCTGGCGACGTCCGGGCAATTGCTGTTGCGGGCCGGATCCAAATGCCCGCCAGCGCGATGGCGATCGCCGCGACCGTAAAGTGACTAGCGATCATCGCGACCTCCCCGACGCAGCTCGGGATCGAGTGACGGCGCTTTTCGATCTTCCTGGGAGACACGGCCCGGCTCGGTGGCACGGTGCGATTCGACGACAGCGCCAAGCCATCGATCGACAATTTCAGCAGCCCCACGCGCGCGCAAAGCCAAATTCTCCGCAAGATTGGACGGCTTGCCTCTGCTCGACCGATTAGCGAGGCGTTCCTGACGTTCACTGCGATCCAGGCGCTGCTGCGAACGCAGCGCGGTCAGGTGACCTTCGTGTCGCGCGCCAAACGCGGTCGCCCGATCCTGTCCAAGACGCCCAAGCCCCTCCAGAGCGGAGGTCTTTTCCCCCGACTGCGCAGCGAGCTTCTCAGCAAGCTTCTCGCGGTCCTCGGTCCACAATTTGGCACCAAAGCGCGCACGAGTGATGGCCGTGTAGTAATTCTGTCCGTTGACCAGACCCGACCCTACGGGAGCCAGCACGTAGACCCTGGCGTAGGTTTTCGACTGCGCGGAATAGACAGTCTCTGCATAGCCATGATCCCAATATTTGTGCTCGCCAAGGTCGACTTGCTGGAGCCGATCGTCCCTGTCCCAGCGAATCGTCGCGATCCCAGCATCCAGTTTCTCAACCGTGCCGCGCTCAGCGTTCTTGAGGTCGAGCTGCTTGCTCGCGAGGCGCCACTGGATGCGATCCCCTTCGGCAAGATCGCGTTCGTCGCGATTGAACACGTTGATGTGACGAGCGGCGCCAAGCCTTGGATCCCAGCGTATGGTGCGCCCATTGCCGTTTACCAGGCGCACGATCTGCCGACCATTCGGCTCGCGCCCCATGCCCAGCACACGATATTCGGAATCGCGGGCTATCCCGGCTGCACCTATGTCCCGGCCGAATGTCACGACTTGCCCGGTCGAATAGAAGCGCGCGAAATGCTTCTCCTCGTCCGACAACGCCGCCGGTGTCAGCACCTCAAGCCGGCTGTCCTCGGCAGCGATTGCTCCTTCCGTCCGGAGGGTTTCGCGAATTCGGCTGTTCACGATGAGACGAGTCGCGTTCTCCAGAACGAGGATATTCGTCGTGGCGCGCGTCTCCGGCTTGAGCCGTGTCCATTCCGTAACAAGATTTTCCGCCAGCTGGTCTGCGCGCATGCCCGTTACCACACGGTCGAGCCGGTCAAGCGAGCCTTCAAAGTCACCTGCCCGCGCCTGCGTGACGGCGCCTTTCATCGATCGGGTCTGCTGTCGCATCGATTCTGTCAGATGCGCCGTCGTCATCCCGAGCTTCTGGAGAAGCCAAAAGGGCTTACCTTGCTCGATGGCGCCGGTCTGCTTGTCGTCGCCAAGCAGGATGACCCTTGCCCCCGTCAGCCGACTGAGTTCGAGAATGCGGAGCGCCTGGCGCGATCCGAGTTGCCCGGCCTCATCAAGGACAAGCACGTGTCTGTCGGTTAGCCCCTGCCCGCCGCTCGCCAGTAGGCTTGCCACGGTGCGAGAGGGGATGCCTGCCATGTCGCCGAGATTGGCGGCGGCCGACGATGTCGGTGCGAGCGCGACCATTTCGGTGCCGGGCTCAGCCGCCCGATGAAGCACATCAACGAGAGTCGATTTGCCTGCGCCGGCCACGCCCAGGATACCCGTGACGCGGTCGCGGGAGGTCGCGACGGCAACAAGCGCCTGTTCCTGCTGCGGTGTGAGCCCGGCTCCTTCCAGAACGGACAGCAACCGATCGGATGATGCGACCGGCCGAGCGTCGTCGAGGGCAAGCGCGATATGCTGGGTCAGTGCCAATTCGCGCCGCACGGACTGCCGCGTCGTCCTGCCGCGCGTGAGAATGGCATCGCCTGTCTTTTCGCTCGTCGCCAGCAATTTCTGTCGTATTTCATGTTCGTCGAGCAGTGGCCGGAGGTCCGACGACCGGACCTCACCGACGTGGCTTGCAAGCCCTACCCGCAACATGCGGCCGTAGTTGTTGACGGCCTCTCGAACCTCCGATTGGCGCATTCCGAACAGTGTCGCTCGACCCGCAAGCGCTCGATCAACACCGATTGCCTGCTCCCCGTTCTCGGCCACTGCGCGTTCAAGCTGATCGAAGGATTTCTCGTGAGGCTTAGCCCGCTCATGCCATCGAGACCGCAGTTCGTCGAGCGTGGCCCTCTCCTTCGGCCCGCGGGTTTCGTAGAAGGATCGGCGACGCGCCGCCTGGCCAGTCAAGCCATGCTCGCGGGCATGGGCCTCGATTTGCTCTGCTCGCTGCGACATTTCCCGGACCAACCGTTCGGGCACGCCTGCGATCTCGAAGAGGCCGCGCCGTGGGTCAAGTTCGATCTCGTAACCAAGCTCGCGCAGGCGGTGTGCGAGGTCGTTGCGATAGACCTGCCCCGCCGTCATCTGCTCGACGTACATGGACCGCGTTTCCAGGCTGGCCATGCGATCGCCGTCCCCCCGGTTCGTCATGTTGAGGACGACGACATGCGTATGCAGATGGGGATCAAGTTCACGCGACGCATGCTCGGTGAATCGAGCGTAGATCAGCCGGCCGCTGGTTTCGTGGATGATCTTCCCGTCGTCGCGCCTGCGGAACTCGGCATGCTCTTCCAGATAGGCGAGCGCCGTGCCGACCGCCTTTTCATGAGCCTCGATGATGCGCTCGTCGCCGCGAACGAGCGCCATGATCGAGACCGATTTCGGCGCATTGACCGCAAAATCCCAGCCGGGATGGTGCTCTATGCGGCCATCAGCGCGGTGCCGGCCGAGTTGCTGACCCCGGACGTGTCCCGCGAGTAGATCCTGGAAGATGCAAGGATCGACCGGACCGGACAGCCCAAGATCGGATGCGATCCGGCCTCCCCACTCTGAATGCTCAGAGTCGCCCTTGGTGTAATAGTCTCCAACAGTATAATAGCGGGCCACGTTGGCGGGCGTGCCCTTGAGACGGCGGGGGTGGATCATGCCGGCGTCGCCTTGTGCCGGGGACCGTCGGTCCGGTCATGATAGTCTAGTTCGATGCGCGTGCTGCCGGGGACAGGTGCCATGCTGCGGAATGTTCGAGCGGGCTTCTGGGGAGGTCGCTCCGGAGGGGCCTGCGACTCAACATCGACCGTCGGATCCTTTCGCTGACCGGCAGGTGGCTCATCGAACATCTCACCCTGATCAGGGGGAAGGTCATCGCTCGAATCCTCAGGGCCATCCGCGACGCCGGTCGGCTTCGGCCGCCCCCGTTTTGCGATCTCGCGGATCACCGATTCGGCACGAGCCTCGCGATGCGGAGGCACGGTCCGCTCCACGAATGCCGGCGCGACCGAGGGCAGATCGTGGAAGTCATCCAGGAAGCGGACCACCGGCAGATTGCGGCCGAAGCGGAGGAAGCCTGAGAGGTTGGGCAGGTTGGTGACCTCGGTGTGAAGCACTAATGGCCGGGTTACCTGCATGCGCGACAGATTGATACCGTCGCGCATATCGTTGACGCCGTAGGACATGCCTTCATTCGCTTCGACCTGCTCGACCTGCCCCAGATTCTCCGACACGTGTTTGGCGGTCGGCGTGTCGTTGGCGCGTAGCGCAACCCAGGTCGAGCAATAGCCGGTGATCGCGGCGGCATCCTGAATGCCGTAGGTGGCCTCGAGCTGGGGATAGGACTGGAAACCGAGGATCCCGCAGCCGCCATATTTCCGCGCGCGGGCAAGAAAGTCTGAAAGCGACGGCAGCTTCTGCAGTGTCGGGAGCTCGTCGATGACGCAGTAGAGCCGGCGGTCGCGGTCAGGCGCGAGGCTCATGATCGCGCTGATCGCGATGTCGAGCCAGACCGTGATCAGGGGACGGAGAGAGGGGAGCTGATCGGCCTTCACCGAGATGAAGAGCCAGCCATCGCCATTTTCATTCTCGACCCACTTGCGGATCGAGAAGCCGTTGGTCGTGTCATCGAGATAGGAGAAGGAGCGCATCACCGACGCGAGCTCGGCCTGGATGCCTGCCGACGTTCGCTCTCCCTCCTTGGAGATAAAGGCCGCTGCGTCCGTCCCCTGTGCGAATGCCGCGAGATCGGCGAGCTTGGACCGCAGGATGCGATGGAGCAGCACGGAGATCAGCATGTGCTTTTGGGTCGCGAGCTTGCGCATGACCGCGACCAGCGTGCCTCGCGCCGCCTTCGCCCAGAAGGGGTCGCCCGATTTGTTGGGGATCGTGGACTCGGCGATCTGGTCGTAATGATAGTCGCGCGGCACATCGACCCAGGGCGACCAGCGATCGGTCCGGGCATCGAGCGGATTGAGCAGGATGTCAGTCCCCTGACGGTAGAACTTCTCCACAAAGCTGCCCGCCGTGTCGTAGACGATCGCCCGCCTGCCCTCCCGGCGAATGCCGTCGAGCATGTGGGTGATGAGGTTGGTCTTGCCGGTACCGGGTGCTCCGCACAGCAGGATATGCTCAGGTTCGTAGGCTGCGGGCACCTGCACGCCCCCGATTGAAAGCGGTCCCTTCGCCTGCCGCCAGAGTGTGCGACGGACCTCCCGCGCAGTGCCGAAGCGAGCCCCACGGAGATATTCGTTCGACCCAAGGCCCCTCCCCGTGCGGGTAAAGGTGAACCAGGCGCAGCCGAGCGCGATCAGAGCGAAGAGCCCGGCAATCACCGCCCCGTGGACGAGGAGGATTTCGAAGCGATGAAGCACCCGCTTCGCAAGGGAGGAGGCCATCAACCAGTCGGCCGACGTCCAATATTGGCGACCGTCCGGCGTGTGGAAACGAACGGGATCGTTGGTACCGCCGGCGGCGTCCACCTTGATGGCGGCCTCCGCCAGTTTCACCAGCACGAAGCGTTCGAAGGCGGTCGATCTCTCGAGCACGTACCAGACGGTACCCATCACCCACAGGATGAAGCAGGCGAGCCCGGTCTGGAAAAAGACCTGGGTCGACATGCGGACGTTGTGGACGATGGCCTGCCCGCCCCTGGTCCATGACCCCAGCGTGTCGTTGCGGAAGATGCTCATCAGCGCTGCTCCGGTCCGAGCAGTCCCCGCTCGAGGAGGAGGTCGCGCGCTTCCGCCATCCCGTGTTCGAGCGTTTCGGGCGAGCGCCGACCGATCGATGTCGCAAGGATCGTGAGGATCTGGATGGACGTCGCGAGGATTTCGTCCTGCGAGGAGAACACGTATCGCTGACTGGGATCGGCCGCCTGTTCCAGCACCGACCGCAGGAAGGCAGACAGCGAAAGGTTGGCGCCGTGCGCGCGCCGGCTGAGCCGCTCATGCACGGCCGCATCAACGCGGATATTGATCTTGATCACGCAACTGCTCCCGAGGAGGCCGCTGCGGAGGGTCAGAAAGCAAGGTTGTTATAGGGACGATTTCGGTCTCAGGCAATGATTACTGCCTGTGGTCAGAGGACCACAGATTTTTTAAGGGTTTCTCAGAGTTTTACTTGGCCGAGAGAATGGCTGGTGATCCTGTGACCACACTGGTCGAACGCATCGTGGGCTGATGACCACGCATTATCCAATTGTGTTTTCATGGCAATCTCCTGCCGCACGTGTGCGTACGGTGCATTTCAACGGCCAAGGCCGTGCGTCCCGCCTCCCGCAGCGCGTCAGCGCTGCGCCACGCCCTCAGCAGCCGGGCGGCGCCCCCCCGGCAGGGAGTTTTGTCCTTCCCGGCGGAACGCCGGGCAGATCAACTGCACCGCAGAGACAGTGCGGCACTTGTCTCGTCCATGGGCATTGCGATCCTTGCCCATCGGTACGATGTTGGAGCCAGGCGGGCAGACCATCGGACAGGATGATGGACATGCCCAGGATGAGTGAACGCGATCGACTGGCGGAGCTTGAGGCCCGCCACCACAAGGTGACCAACGAGCTGGACCAGGCGCGCCGCGCCGTGCGCGACCGCTATGCCGCGATCGTCTCCGAGATGTCGGTGGAGCAACTCCCCGAGCGGGAGTTTCGCGAGATCATCGGCCATGTAATCCGGGTGAGCGGATCGACCGCGCTTGCCGCGCTGCAGGCCCTGTCGGCGGGAAAAGCCTGATCGTCGACGTCGCCCCGAAGGGGCGGCCCAGCGACGAGCACGGCGGAGCCGCGCGCAGGAGGCCGGCACGCTCACGTGCCGCATCGCCGGCCGACGGGATCGGACGCGCCAGCGTCCGGTCCCCGAGGGCGGCGAAATGGGGTTCGACAAAAAGAGAGCGGGACCGATCCGGGAGGAGCCGAACCGATCCCGCTTCGTGGTCATCCCTCACACCGCCCAGTGCGCCGGCCCTCCGTAGAGGGAGAGCAGCACCGGCTTCACGCCGACCGAACGCAGCACCCGGACCAGCTGCGATTGCACGCCCGACCCTTCGGCGACGATGCCGTCGACCGGTTGCAGCCGCGCGATCTGATCGTTGCGGACGAACCCTGCCCGGTTGCCCCAGCGTGCCTTGTCGATCCCGAGCTTGACCAGCGGCGTCTTCGTCCGCGCCGCCCAAGCTTCGGCGACCACATCGGCACCTCGACCCTGCGCGGTGGTCAGCAGCACCATTGTCGGCCGCACCGCCTTCATCTGCGTCAACGCTGTCCAGATCGGCTTCGGATCGCTCCACTGGCTGCCGCCTGAGAAGACCACCAGCGGCCCTTCCGGATGATGCTGGCCAAGCTTTCGCTGGCGACGGGCGGCGAGATAGTCGATCCCCTCGATCACGGCCTGCGTCCGTTTCGACGACACGAGCGTGGCCTTCGGTGCCGACCAGGGTTTCCCCACCTCGGCATGATAGGTTTGCGATCCGTGATCGCGCATGCAGGCGAGCGCGTCGGAGGCTTCGTCGAGGAACTGCAGGCGATCGCGCGCCTCCTCAAGCTCGACCGAGTGGATCTCCGAGCCATCGACCGATTTGAGCAGGTCCTGCATCGTGCGGGCGGCCTTGTCGGCGTGCGCGGCCCATTCCGACGACACCCGATGGAAGCTGTTGACGACACCCCAAGCGAGGCGCTCTGCGGCCACTTCGAGGCGTGTATCGCGCAGCACGTCGAAGATGGTGGTGATGATCAGCTCGACGGCCAGCTGGGCCTGATCTGCGTCCGGCATGTCGGTGGTGATCACCGTGTCACCGCGACCGATCCGCACTCCGTCGAGGTCGGAACCGAAGGCGGTTGCGAACGCATCCGTCGGCTGCCGGGTCTCGGCGGCGATGAGGTCGGCGATCTCGGCGAAATCGCGGGTGCTGCGCTGGAACGTCGTCATGGGAACCTCCTGTGAAAGAAAGAGGTCCCACTCCCGGCACGGGCTCTGAGCGGCGGGGTCAAGGATCGCGAAGCGACCGGCGAAGCCGGCGATGGGGGTCACGATTTTTCCGCAGGAAAAATGGTGGGGCCCCGTCGTCCTTGAGGCCGTTGCGGTCCCGTGGCACGCTTGGAATTGTTGAGAGAAAGAGTGCCCTTCGGGGGCTCGATGCCCCCGAAGGGCAGGGTCTCCACACAGTACAACGTAAAAGAGCCCATGGCGCCAGGGCAGCAGTCAAGGAGCGCCGTCAGGCGATCGCGAAGCGGCGGTGGGGGTCACGATTTTGCATGGCAAAATGGTGGGGCCCCGCCGTCCTTGACGGCAACCGCGGCCGTCATGACGATGATCGATCATGGAGGGCAGCGAGAGCGTAGCGCCCGCTGCCCGTCCCTTCATGGCGTCAGCCAGTCGAAGCCGCTGGCAAAGCCGCAATGAGCGCACCGCACCGTCAGATAGATGTTCACGCTGCCGGCGACCTGCTCATAGCAGCCATGCTCGGCCTGCTCGTCGCAGCGTGGACACGGGGCCGACCAAAAGTCCGGATCGCTTCCACCGATGCCAGCGGCATCACAATCTGTCCCCATCATCGGCGACTCCCGGGCATGTCTACGACGGGCAGCAGCCTGTCAAACGGGTTGCTGCCGAGAAGCTCGGCGAAGACGATCCTCGGGATGCCCGATCCGGTCGCAGCGACGGCGCACAGCAGGAAATGGATCTCGCCGGTCGCAGGATCGGCGCACTCGATCATCCCGAGATTGCCGGACTGGGCTGCACGACCCAGTGTCGCGAAATTGCGGCTCACATGGTCGGGGATGGTCATGACACGCTCCCGAAAAAGGGGCGACGCGGATCCGCGCCGCCCCGCTGGATCAGTGGATGGATGCCGTCCCGCGCTGGACGGACGCCCCCTGCCCGGGTCGCCGCACCGTTTCGGCGGCCGCCTGGTCGGCCTTGCGGAAGGCATGGATCGGAACGCCGGCCGCGCGCAGCGCCTGGTAGAGATTGGCCTGGATCCCCGAGCCCTCGCCAAGCACCGCCTCGACAGGTTTCAGCTCGACCATCTTGCGGTTGCGCGCGAAGGGTGCGCCGCGCCCCGAACCGGTCAGCGTGTAAGCGACCAGCGGCACGACCCGGTCCGCAGCCCAGGCGGCAACGATCGCATCGAAGCCCTTGCGCTGCGCCGTCGTGACGATGGTGAGGTGCGGCAGGCGGGTCCGGATCAGGTCCAGCCGCTCCCAGATCGGTTGCCAGTCGTGCCACTCGGCATGGCCCGACGCGATGACGATCGGCCCCTCCGGGTGATAGCGCTCGCGGGCGGTGAGCGTGCGGGAGCGAAGGAAATCCTGCACGGCGATCTGGGTCGCGCTTGACGCCTTCGACGCCTTGCTGCCGCGCGACGGCGACCAGGGCCATCCGGACTGCGCCCGATACATCTCGGCGGCATAGTCACGCATGCACTCGACCGCCTCGCGCTGCTCGAAGGTGGACTGGCAGAGCAGCTGCTTCTCCTCCAGCTCGACGGTGAAGACCTCGGACGGGTCCATGCGCCGTGTCATGTCGCGCAGTTCGTCCGCCAGCGCGTCCTCGCGCCGTTCGAGCTTGCTCGCGACGAAGTGGAAGCTGTTGACGAAGCCCCAGGCGATTTCCGCCGAGAGCGGTTCGAGGCGGGTGCCGGCCAGCAGGTCGAAGATGGTGGCGATCACAGCACCACATTCGGCCTGCGCCGCGAGCGGCTCGGGCATGTCATGCTCGCCGGGCTCATCGCCGGGCTCGACGATCGAGAGGGGGAGCGGATCTCCGAACGCCCGCTTGAACTCGGGCGTCTCGATCATCGCGGCATAGAGGGTCGGCAGGTCCTGGAAATGGCGCACGCTGCGCGCGGAAACGTCGGACATGGGAAGTCTCCCGAATGTGGGGAAAAGGCCGGAGGCGTGCGCTCACGCCCCCGGCCGGGATCAAGAGGTGAGTGCTCAGAAGGGGACGCGATCGTCCGCAAGTTCGCCCTCAGCGCCCTGACCGGTCAGTTCACCGTTGGCGCCCGCGGTGCTGCCGCCGAAGCTTCCGTCACCCAGATCCTCGGGCGCGCGCTGCCCGCCGAAGCTGGCGGCCCCCGCAAAGCCGGAGCCACCCAGATCGGAACGCACCGTGTCGCGACGCCAGGCGATCGAATAGCCGCCGGTCTCGTTCGGGAAGAGCGCGATCGGCAGCGGCTCGGGCAGGCTCGGGTCGTCGATATTGCCGGCGAGGAAGACTTCCCCGGTCCGCTTCATCGCCGCCTGCCACAGCGCGCCGATCTGGACCCAGCGCTTGGCGACGTTGAGGGTCAGGATCTCGTAGACGGGCGCACGATCGTTCATGCTCTCCACCTTGCGCAGACCGATGCGCGGCAGGTCGATGGTGCGGGTCGCGATGCGGCCTTCGAGACGGCCATTCACGACGACGATTTCACCGATATTCATGGTCTCAACCTTTCGAATATCGCTCGGAACCTGTTTCCGGCGACACTCTGTCGAGATCCTTCTCTCCTCTGATGCGCCGCGCCCGCCGCCTGGCGAAACGGCCGAAGACAAGTGCCCCGTCTCCCCCTCCTCCTCCCGCGCGCCATGGAAACGCGGTAGGGATGAAAGCCCGTCATGGCCGAGACCCGGCTTGGGGCTCAGGCAAAGACCGCCAGCCCGGTGCCCTCCAGGACGGGCAGCCGCTCGGGCCAAACCTCGGCTCTTTCCATCGGACGGGGACAAGAGCAAAGAGCGGCAGGGTCCGAACACGCAGCGCGAACAGATGATGAGAAACCGATGCCCGACCAGAATTTGATCACGCTCACCGCCGACATCGTCTCGGCGCACGTGTCCCACAACAAAGTGGCGCCGACGGAGATGCCATCGCTGATCCAGTCGGTCTTCGCCGCCCTGGACACATCGTCCACGCCGAAGCCCGTCGAGGAGTCGCCGGTCCCGGCCGTGCCGATCCGTGCCTCGGTGAAGCACGACCACATCGTCTGTCTGGAGGACGGCGCGAAGCTCAAGATGCTCAAGCGCTACCTGCGCACGAACTTCAACATGACGCCTGAAGAGTATCGGGCGAAGTGGGGCCTGCCGCGCACCTACCCGATGGTGGCGCCGGCCTATGCCGAGAAGCGCAAGGAGCTGGCGCAGAAGATCGGCCTGGGTCGCAAACGGAACGCCAGCGACATCGATACGGCGCAATAGGAGAGATTGCCTGAGCCCAACGCGATTGCCGGCGACGGGGGCCAGCGAACAATGCTATTCATGGCGTCATGAGTTGCTGGGGGCGTATCGTGATTGAGCGGGCGTTCGATCCCGAGGTGGGGATCATCTACGTCACCGGAACCGGCGTGTGGGACCGAGCGGCAGTCGATGAGCACTACACAGCCTTGCGGACCATGATCGAAGACTTGCGATCGAGGGGGCTGCCGATCCGGGTGCTGTCGGACGTCAGCGCCGGCCAGCGCCAGGATCCGGCACTTGAGCGCCACATCCTCGCTCACATCGAGGCGACATTCCGCGCCGGAGACCGGTTTGCCCTGCTGGCCGCCGACATGGCCGACAAGTCCCACATGAGGGGACTGCTCGGTGCGGCGGATTTCGGCGTGTTCGCGTCGCGCATTCCGGCCGAGCAGTGGCTGCTTCTGGACGAACTGCCCCTGACGGGCTGATCCGCCAACAAGTCTCCATGACGTGGGACAACCCGGCATTTGCCGACCATGCCCGGCTTCGGTAGCGACCGGGCCATGTCTCCCGGTATCGGTCTTCTCGTCCTGCTGGCCGCAGTCCTGCACGCAAGCTGGAACGGTCTGCTGCGCTCCGGCGCGGACCGGCTGTGGTCGATGACGATGATGTGCATCGCGATCGCATTGGTCTGCGCGGTCCTCGTTCCCGTGGTTCCGATGCCGGAGCGAGCGAGCTGGGGATATGCACTTCTCTCGGCGCTCCTCCACGTCGGCTACAATCTGTTCCTGGTTCGAACCTATCGAAGCGGCGACCTCGGCCAAACCTACCCGATCTCGCGTGGCTCCTCGCCTGTCCTGGTGTCACTGGGCGCCGCGCTGTTCGCAGGCGAAATGCCCGACACGATCAGCGCGATCGGCGTGCTGCTGGTGTCCGGCGGCATCATCTCGCTCGCCTTCCAGGGGCGCAAGCTCGGTCTGGGAAGCCTCCCCTACGCACTTGGCACGGGATGTTTCATCGGCGCCTACAGCGTCACCGACGGGATCGGCGTCCGGCTATCCGGGACACCCGTTGGTTACACGGTCTGGATGTGCCTGTTGTGGGGTGTGCTCGCGCCGCCCGTCTATGCGCTTCTCCGTGATTGGCGAAGCCTCGTACGAGGGCCGCGCGAGACGCTCATCGCGGCGGGCGGTGGCGTCGTCTCGCTGATCGCCTATGGCATCGTGATCTTCGCCATGTCGCTCGGCCCCATGGGCTCAGTGTCGGCGCTGCGCGAAACCAGTGTTGTCTTCGCGGCCGTGATCGGTCGCGTCTTCCTCAACGAGCGCCTGACGGCCTGGCGGATCGCCGCCTGCTGTATCGTCGCGGCCGGGGCGATCTGCATCGGCCATGATGGCGGTGCCAGGCACGTCGTACCGAGGAGGCCCGACGCAGGCGTTGCGCGATAGCTGATCGCTCCAGGTCCGCCGCCTTTCGCTTCTCGGTCTCCACATCATGGACGCCAGGCGCCTCCTTGAGCCGCGCCAGGCCAAGACGGATATCGCGCTGGGACACCCGGGCGAGATGAAGTCGTGTCTCCTCGAGATCATCGGCGGCCGGGATCGTGACGAGGCGGCTTAGCTGACCGCCACGAATGCCGAGCAGTTTCTTGACATGATCCGGGTCGAGCGAACCTCTTTCGGCGGTGACCTTGATGACGGCACTCTGCACGCGGGATCGATAGGCGTCCTCGAGAGGCTTGATGCCGACAAGGATGAGCAGGATGATCGCGGTGGCGAGCGCGGCGGCGAAATACAGGCCACCGCCCGAAGCCAGCCCTATGGCGGCGACGCTCCAGACACTGGCCGCGGTGGTGAGGCCCTTCACCACCTGGCCGCGCAGCAGGATCGAACCCGCTCCCAGGAAGCCGATGCCGGAGACCACCTGCGCGGCGATGCGCGACGGGTCGAGGACGACATGCGGCATCTCGGTCGCGCGCGTGAAACCGTAGGCCGAAACGATCATCAGCAATGCGGAACCGACGCTCACCAGCATATGAGTGCGAACGCCCGCCGCCCACAGCAGCCGCTCGCGTTCGAACCCGACGAGGCTGCCCAGGACCGCGGCGACGGCGAGCCGGATCGCGATGTCGGTGTTGGTGATCATCCGCTGCTTTGGTCTCCGTAGCTTGTCCGAATGAACTCCTTTTGCCGCGGCATGTTCAAACACGTGACTGCCTTGTTGGGAGCAACGCGATGTCGGGATCGGACGATGTTGAGATGACGGTCAGCACGGACGAAGGCCCGGTGCACGTCTCGATTGCCCGACAGGCGCTGGCGCGCCTGTCGGGTCGCAGCCATGTGACAGCGGAAGGGACCGCGTCCGCCTATCGGGTCGAGATCGAGGACATCGTTCGCCCGAAAGCCCGATCGGGTGAGCCGCGAGCCATGATGCGGCTCTCCGAAGCCGACTTTTCGGTCTAGCTGCGCGGGCCGCCTACCGGATCCTGCAAGGGATCGGGAACGGCCGCGATGGCGATCGTGACTGCGGTCGAGACGACGTCGCGACATTCGACAGCATCCTGCCCTGGAGGACAGGCTGACACGAGGCAGAAGTCGAGGCTCGCAGCGAGCCGGGCATGTCCCGTGCCGGCAGGCAGGACGATGACGTCGCTCGCATCGACCGCCAGCCGGACCGAATGTGGTCCCCCCAAGCCCAGGATCGCCGAGCCGGCAGCGACGCCAATCACCTCATGCGCGGTAGCGTGATAATGGTAGTCGCGGTGGATGCTGGCTCGTTCAGCGATCAGCCAACCATTGCAGGTGAACAGGCGCTCAAGCGATGCCCCAATATCGGGATCATCATGATCGACAGCATTGCGGTAGACCAGCACGGGAAGGCGCGGATTATTTGGGATCCAGTCGTCTCTATCCAGGAATATCCTGCGCGCTTCCGTCATCCAGCTCTCTTCAAAGGCTTTAGGAGCCGTGACGCTGCGCAGAAATCATTACAGCAGCGTGACACGCCACAGGCTCTCCTCCCGCAGATCGTCGAGATTCTCCCCGGAGATGGCGCTCCATGCCGGTCTTCATCGCCAGCGGCCCCGAGCGACACCTAATGCCGAGCTTCCAGCAACGCCTTCAACGTGTCGGGATCCGCTCGCACGAGCGTCGCATCTGCCTCGAAAACGGCGTCGTCCATGTCGGGTTGGCGAAACAGAGTGAACAGCACCGTCGTGCCAGCGCCATTCTCGATCATGCGGAGCGGGATATAGATTTCGGGCTGTCCGGCGATGCAGACCCGGTGATCGAGGATGCAGAATTCGTTCGCCGGGCTGAAGGTGACCACCGCATCTCCTGCTGGGGTGTCGGCATGCCAGATGTCGCCGTCCTTGTGCAGCGACCGGGAGAGGCCAGCCGCCCACCTGGGGAAATTCTCAGGTCTCTGCGCAAACGCATAAGCCTTGGCGAACGGGCAATCGATCGAGATGCTGATCTGTCGCACCGCCATCGGGTGGTTATCCGCCATCGCTGTCTCCCGGCACTTGGTCGGCAAGCAAACGCCAGGCGAACGCTATGGGTGCCACATGCAGGCGTTGCCCGCGCCAAAGCCGGGACGCGGTCAATGGGGCCAGAGGGCGACCATCGACCGTGCGAAACGAAGGATCGGGACGGGACAACGCCCCGTCTCCCTCGCGCGCCTGACCGGCTTGACCCGGCAGCCGGTCTTCCTATCTCCCCTGCAAAACAGAGCGAGAGAGACCTGAAGCCGCATGTCCGACGCCTTATCGTACCGCATGTTTCGCATGAATGCGTTGACGGGAGATATACGCAGCCACGAGGATTTCGAAGCCTGGTCCGATGACCAGGCGATTGGCCGGGCGCTGGAGGCAGCCGGTCCTTATCGCATCGAACTGTGGCGCGAGGGCCGCAAGCTTGCGGCGATCAGCGGAACGGGCGGCCCGGGCGAACTGACGATCGCTCCAACGACCGAGTAATCCTGCCTGACCGGCCCCAGGCGATCAGGTCGTCCGCAGCGGCATCGCGTCGGCCTGCCGGTGCCGTTGCTGGATCGGATATATACGCAGGACGGCTGGACGGGCCTCGTCGGCGCCCGCTATGTCACCGGCCCAATCTCGTTACAGGGACACCATAATGAACAACAGTGATCTGGCCGAGCTCGTCGCCGGCGAACATAGCCTGACCAAGACCGACGCGCGCAAGGTCGTCGATGCGATCTTCGAGGCTGTCGCAGCGGCGGCCGCGAAAGGCGACGAGATCTCGATCAGCGGCTTCGGCAAGTTCAAGGTCAAGGAGAGCGCCGCACGCGAAGGTCGCAACCCGTCGACCGGGGAAACAATCAAGATCGCGGCGTCGAAGAAGCTAGGCTTCTCGGTCGCCAAGGCGGTCAAAGACAAGCTGAACGGCTAAATGTCAGACCCGGCGTGCGCGGCGCGCCGGGTCAAACCGCCTTTGTCTCGTCGTCCGCAACGCTGTCCGGACCGATCCAGAGCAAGGCAAGTTCATCCGCCGCACTGACCCGTGCCTCGACAGTCGTCCGTCGGTCGGCATGCGGCTGCAAGTCTTCGTCGGAACGCAACCGCCACAGCGTCCCGTCGTCCGTCTCGAGCATGGCGTAGCGCGGTCCGATGCGGACCAGGCCCGACAGTCGTACGTGGGCGTTGACCGCCGGCCGGCGAGCGCGCCCGGCACTGCCGCGCGGTACCCGGCGTTTCGGCGAAGATGTCTCGTCACTCATCGATCAAACCTTGCAGCCGGAACCCGATTCGCGCAAATTCGTTCGCAGCATGTTCTCTTTCGACGCCGAAGGGGCGATCCTGTGATCGAATCCTATCTCGCCACCTATGACTATAATCTTCCACTTCGGGACGCGGAGCGCGACCCGGAGCTGAGCCCGCGCCGCAGGATGCTCGCTGCGATCGGCTGCCACGTGGCGCTCGACAGCGGTTATTATGATGCCCAATCGCTCGCCGCCGGCCTGCTCGATATTGCTTCGGAGCGAAACGAGGGCCTTGATGCCGGCCGCAGCGACGCGTCTGAACGATTGCAGGATTTGCTAGCGCGAGATGATCTTGGCTTCCAGAATGCGCTCTATCGGGTGATCGCCTTCGCCCCTGCGGCGGACGCAGCGGCCGATATCTGCTGGCTCGCCGATCTGATGCGCCAGCGCGCGGACATGGCGCGCCCGCTCCGCGCAATGGGGCTCAACCCCACGCTGCCCGACCGTTAAAACTGAGCGGGCAGTGCCGTCCATCCGAACCGATGCTTCGGTCGCGCAGGCTGAACGGTCAGAGGCGCGCGGCAAATCCGGAGATGCGCGCAAGGAGGTCACCGAACGGTGGCTGCTCCCGATAGTAGAGCGCGACGTTCAGTGCGTAGTCGGCTTCGACCAGCAGCCCGTCCTTCACGCCATCGGGCAAGGGGGTGAGCGAGGGATAGTGCAGGCGGATGCCGGCGCTTTGCATCTAGCCATCGTCGAGGGCGTTGTCCCGCGCGACGCTCACGAGGCCCGAGAGTGCGAGCCGAGACCCCAGATCGTCGTAGAATGCGCGACGGGCCTCGACATGGGCCGGCTTGTTCTGGTTGCGCCCGACCGCCAGCTCGCCATCCGGATGGATCAGGATGTCGATATTCTCCAAAAAGCGATGGATAGTCCTTGGAGAGCGAAGTGCCGCCCTTCAGCTCGAAGCGCAGGCCGAGCTGCTGGAGAGCCCAGAGCCCATGCCTGATCCGATAGTACTTCTCGACGAGACTGGGATCGATCGACAGGTCGCGCGCCTTGACTTCGATCAGGTCCAGGAAGTCGGGCTGTCATGCAGGAGGACGAAGCGCGCGGTCAGGCGGGCGCGGCATCGAGCACGGGCGCGAGCAGTCGCCCGGCGCGCGCCGACCCGAAGTCGCGAACCGCGTGCCAGCCGCTTACAGTCCATCGAGCGCGCCCTTTCGAGCGCACGTGGCAGCACCTCGGTCCGATCCTCCGGCAGCCTGTCGAGATTGTGGAGCAGGTCGACGAGCAGGACCTCCTGCGACAGCTGCGCCGGCACATTCGCGCGAAGCCGGAAATCGTAGGTTCGTCCGTCGAGACGGAAACGGCCATGGCGGTTGTGGTTGTCGACCACGGGCTCGTTGTGAAGCTGGGTCGCGCCGACGCCCAGACCATTGAAGGCGTTGGGCGATACCATGAGGAGCGGTCATCGCCCAAAAAGCTCTTCACGAGCTTCTCGGGACTGGCCGGCGCAGTTGCCGAACCGGGTCTTGCGCCGCACCGCATAGAGTCCAATGGCGACCTTTTCGAGCCGTCCGTCAGCCAGCAGCTGCTTCAGGTGACGGTCGACAGAGGTCGACCAGCGCGCGAGATCCTTGCGCCGATAGATCTGGCCGGGCCGCAGGTGCCTCGAAAGCTCCGAGTGTGAAGTCATGGCCATCGTCCTCCAGATAGCCCTTGCCTCAGAAGTGTCCAACTTCTCATTAAAAATTCATGCAAACTGACCGGGCGAGGTCTGCGCGACATCGACATTCAATGCGGACGCCGCCCCATACGTCTGGGGCCGCAATCGACGCTTCCGCGCTGCTGGTTCGGCGTGATGGGGAATGTTCGTCCAACCGGATCTCAAAACCGCTGGCCGCCTGAGGGCGTGATCCGAGGCAGCCGAATTGTCGCGCTCGACATGGGAGGTAATTAGGTGCCGCTCTCTCCGGTCAGTGCGAGGGGCTTCTAATGGGACACCGCGTAATTGATGTAGCCACCCTCCTGGATGTTACGAAGTCGGAATGCCGCTTCAATGCAGGAGGGTGACCGATG
>NZ_JACEIB010000025.1 GCF_013778325.1 Sphingomonas chungangi
ACGTGATGATGCCCAGAGGCCACCATCGCACGCCGAGCCGCCGCCCGCATGTCCCTTCATCCAACCAACAATGAGAAAGAACGAACCGCTGCGCCGACAACCCCTTGTCCCTCCCTTTCGGTCGGGGCAGTGTGGCTGCCGATGTAGCGGTGAACCGCGTTTCGCTGTTGGCGAAGCGCCGTTGACGAGGGGCTATCTATGGGCGGTCGTCCCCTGCGTCAACCGGGTTTTGCAATTTTGTTGCGGTCATTGCCGAAGTGCCCGGAATCCGGGCTTTCTTAACCCCCGTCAGCGCATATCCTGTCCATGCAGAGCGTGGAGAATCGGGTGTCGGCGATTCGTGAAGATCGGGAATCGGCGGAATCGGGCGGGATGAGCACGCGAATCCGCAGCGCGGTGATCTGGCGATCGGGCAGCCAGTTCGCCGGCCAGCTGGTGATGTGGGGATCGACCTTCCTGGTACTCCGGCTGCTTACACCGGGCGACTATGGCCTGTTCGCGATGACGCAGGTGGTGATCGGCCTCGCCCAGCTGCTTAACGGTTACAGCTTCGCTTCCTCGCTGGTGCAGGCCGAGCAGCTCGACCAGCGCAGGGCGGGTCAGGTTTTCGGCATGCTGATCCTCATGAACTTCGGCATGGCCGCCGTGCAATTCCTGATGGCGCCGCTCGCGGCCGATTATTTCCACCAGCCCGGGCTGACGCTGATGCTGCGCGTCCAGTGCCTGCTGCACCTCACCACGCCTTTCATCGTCGTGCCGCAGGCGATGCTCAGCCGGAACATCGACTTCAAGACGCAGGCACGCGCCAACCTCGCCGCCGCGCTGAGCGGCGCGATCGCCGGGCCGGCCTGCGCAATCGCGGGACTCGGCGTGTGGACGCTGGTGATCGCACCGATCGTCATGTTCTGGACGCGCGCGATCCTGCTTCAGGCGCTCGGCCGCTGGTGGATCCGGCCGCGCTTCGCGCTCGCGGGCGCGGGCGCGATGTTCGGATATGGCGGCATGGTACTGGTAAGCGACGTGCTGTGGTTCGTGCAGAACCAGGCCGACACCTTCATCGCCGGCCGCCGCTTCGACGCGCACATGCTCGGCCTCTATTCGGAAGGGCTGTTCCTCACCCAGCTGTTCATCAACAAGTTCGTGCCGGCCCTGAACGAGGTCGCCTTCCCGGCTTATGCCCGTATGCAGGCGGATCGCAGCGCGGTCGCGTGGAGCTTCGCCAAGGCGCTGTCCATCATCATGGTGGCCGCGATGCCCTGTTTCATCGGGCTGGCCGCGACCGCCGAGCCGCTGGTACTGACGGTGATGGGACCGAAATGGGCCGAGGCGGTGCCGCTGGTGCGGCTGCTCGCTTTCGCCATGCCGTTCACGACCCTGCACGTCCTCTATCCGCCCGCCACCAACGCGCTGGGCAAGCCCAAGATCGCGGCGATCACGTCCGCGACCGGCGCGGTGGTACTGCCGGTCGCGTTTGCGGTGGGCGTGGGCTTCGGTCCGATCGGGATGGCCGCCGCGTGGGTGGTGTCGATGCCTTTGCTGGTGCTGCTGTCTTCGAGCCTTTCGCTGCCCGTGCTCGGCCTCAGCTGGACGCGGCTGGGGCAGGCCGTGCTGCCGCCGCTCGCCGCCGCACTGGCGATGGGCGCGGTGGTGACGGGTGTCGACCACCTTCTGCCGCCGCTGGCGCCACCGGCGAGGCTCGCGACGCTCGTGCCGGTGGGCGTGGCCGCCTATGCCGGCTTCGTGCTGCTGTTCGCACGCGACATCGTGAACCAGGCGCTGGCGATGGCGCGCGGCCGGGGTAAGCCGGCCGCCGCCTGATCAGTTGCCGGCGATATAGAGACGCATCGCTTCCGCATCGGCCTCGATGCGATCGATGCGCAGCTTCACCAGATCGCCGATCGACACCAGCCCAACCACCGCACCGCCCTCAACCACCGGCAGGTGGCGGATGCGCCTCTGTGTCATCAACGCCAGTGCCGACATGATCGGCGTATCCTTCTCCACGGTCAGCGCAGGCGAGGTCATCACTTCGGAGACGCGCCGGTCGAGCGCGCTCGGACCTTCCTCGGCAAGACGGTAGATCACGTCGCGCTCGGAGAAGATTCCCTCAACGCGCCCGCCGGCGATCACCGGCACCGCGCCGATGCGCCGCTCGGCGAGCAGCTTAACCACCTCACCCACGCGCTGGTCCGGGCCTGCGGAGATGATCTCCGCGCCCTTGTTCTGGAGTATCGCCGCGATCGTCATGCCGGCTCCTCTCATTCTCGTTGACGAGCCGGCCCTTTGCGCCGGCCGGGTTGATCATCCCACGTCCGGGGCGCAATGGAAAGCCATGCCGAGGCCCGATCCCGTTCCCGACACGCGCATCGCCAATCCGCGTGCCTGGGCCCGTTTCCGCGCGATCATGCGGTGGATGACGCTGCTGGGGATCGCCTGCGTGATCGGCGCGCTGGCCTATCTGTACGAGGGCGGCACACCGATGACGACGACGATCGTGATCGCCACCGCGCTCGGCGTGTTCCTCACCGTTCTGGTCGGCACCGGGCTGATGAGCCTAATCTTCCTCTCGCACGGCAGCGGCCATGACGAGAAGGTAGACGATCCCTTCGACGAAAGACCGCGATGATAGATGCACGCGAACCAATCCTGCGCGTTGTCCCGATGCCGGGCGATATCAACGCCAACGGCCATATCTTCGGCGGCTGGGTGCTCTCGCAGATGGACATCGCCGGCGGCATCGTCGCCGCGCGACGCGCTGGCGGCGCGGTCGCGACCGTGGCGATCGAATCGATGGCCTTCATCTCGCCGATCCTGCTGCACGACCTGATCTCGCTCTATGCCTGGGTGGAGCGTGTAGGCCGAACCTCGATCGCGGTCCGGATCGAGGTGATCGCCAGCCGCGATCGCGGAGCGAACGAGGTGAAGATGACGGAGGGGCTGTTCACCTTCGTGGCGCTGGACGAGGCGCATCGGCCGAGACCGGTAGAACACGGATAGAGCCTCTTCCCGTTCGGGCTGAGCTTGTCGAAGCCCTGCCTTTCCTTCATCCGCGCCGAACGAAGAACGACAGCCCTTCGACAAGCTCAGGGCGAACGGAGAATAGAAAAGGGCGCCGCTCCTTATCGGAGCGACGCCCTCTTTCGTTCACGATCAGCCGGGATCACGCCGCGACGTCGGCCTCGGGCGAGGCGCGGCGGGTGCGGCGCTTGCGCGGCGCGGGCTCGGCGGCTTCTTCGTTCGCGCCCTCGTCGGCCACGGCAGAGAAGGACGGCGGCAGGCGATCGACCTCGATGCGCGGCGGCGCCTCGGCCTCGGGCTTCACCTTGCGCGGACGACCACGACGCGGCTTGGGTGTCTCTTCCTCGATGGCGACAGGCTGCGCAGCCTCGACGGGTGGTGCTTCCTCGACCACCGGTGCGGCAGCGACAGGCTCGCGATAATCGCGGCGCTCGCGGCGGTTGCCGCGATCTTCGCGATTGCCACGGTCTTCACGGTCATCGCGACGATTGCCGCGATCCTCGCGGTCGCCTCGATCGCGGCGGTATTGCTGCTGTTCCGGCTGCGGCTCACGCGCTTCGGTCTCGGCCGCCTCATCGCCGGCCTCGCCCTCATAGCCCTCGCCATCGAAATCTTCGTTGTCGAAGCGCTGGCGGCGCTGCTGATGCTGCTGGTTCTGATCCTCGAAGCGCGAGCGCGACTCCGCCAGCACCCGGAAATAATGGTCCGCGAACTGGTGATAATATTCGGTCATCACCCGGTCGCCCTGGGTCTGGGCATCGCGCGCGAGATTCTTGTATTTCTCAAGGAGCTGGGCGGCGTTGCCACGCGCCCGGTTGTCGATCCGGTTGCCCCTGTCGCCACCGTTGTTGGGACCGCGCATCTGCTGCGGGCCACCACCACGGCCACGGCGACGGCCGTTCTGCCGATTGTTGATCAACGTCTGAGAGTCCTCGTTCTTGTGGCCTTTTGAAAGTCACCACTCCTGCCGGTCAAATTCCGGCGTCATCATCCGGGCCATCCCGGCGATCCGTTTGTCCGATCCATGGCCGCGCCGGCGACTGGGCACACGCCGGGCGTGCGCCTGATCCGCGTCGCTGCTTCCACTCCCGGAAGCAACAGGCCATCGGTTTCGGCATGGGGCAACAGCCTAGGAAACCTGCGTTCCGATGCTGATGTGCCCCCGTTCCTCGACACCATGTAGTGCGCCTGAACGGCAAAACCAAGTCAAATATGCGTTCTACCGCCGCCTTGCCACGAGGCAGCGATCGAGACCCGCGAGGTCGTGGCGGATATGCACCACCAGCCCTTGCGAAGCCATGAACGAGGCGACCGAGGCGCCTTGCGTCGCGCCGATCTCGATGCAGGCGACGCCGCCGGGGACGATCTGCGCGGGGAGCAGGGGCGCGATGGCGCGATAGTCGTCGAGGCCATCGGCGCCGGCGAAGAGGGCGGAGTGCGGCTCATAATCGATCACGTCGCGGGCGAGCGGCTCGGCCGTGCCGATATAGGGCGGGTTGCACAGGATCAGGTCGAAAGCTTCGCCGGTGCCGGACCAGCCGCCTGCGAGGATTTGCGCGCGATCGGCCATGTCGAGGGCTTCAGCATTGGATTGCGCGATGGCGAGGGCCTGCGGGGAGCGATCGATGCCGACGCCGGTCGCCTCCGGCCATTTGTCGAGCGCAGCGAGCAGCAGCGCGCCCGAGCCGGTGCCGAGATCGAGGATACGCTTCGGGCCGGGCATTCCCGCAAAATGGGCGACGGCCGCCTCGATCAGCGTCTCGCTGTCGGGGCGCGGGATGAGAACACCGGGGCCGACCTGCAAGCGGATCGTCCAGAAGTCGCGATAACCGAGGATGTAGGCGATCGGCTCACCAGCCACCCGCCTCTCGACCAAAGCCTCAAACACACCGTTCGTGTCGAGCGAAGTCGAGACACGTGCCCCAAGCGCAACGCCCGCCTTTGGCCCCCCGACTTCGCTCGGGACGAACGGGAGGTGGAGGCCACCCAACAGCATCACCTCGCGCGTCACCCCCAGCGCCTCCGCCATCAGCAGCTCGGCATCGAGCCGTGGCGTCTCGGATATCTCGGTCAGCCGCACGGCAGCCGCCCGGATCGCCGCCCCGATCGTCTCAGGCGGCGACATCGTCCAGCGCGGCGAGCCTTCCCGCCTCGTCCTCGGCGATCAGCGCGCCGATCAGCTCGTCCATCTGGCCCTGCAGGATTTCGGGCAGGCGGTGAAGCGTCAGGTTGATGCGGTGGTCGGTCACCCGCCCCTGCGGGAAATTGTAGGTGCGGATGCGCTCGGATCGGTCGCCCGACCCCACCATCGCCTTGCGCGATCCCGCCCGCTCGGACGCCAGCCGCTCGCGCTCCTGCTCATAGAGACGCGCGCGCAGCACCTTCATCGCCTTGGCCTTGTTCTTGTGCTGGCTCTTCTCGTCCTGCTGGATGACGACGAGCCCGGTCGGCAGGTGGGTGATCCGCACCGCCGAATCCGTGGTGTTGACCGACTGCCCGCCCGGCCCCGACGAGCGATAGACGTCGATGCGCAGATCCTTGTCGTCGATCTTCACATCGACCTCCTCCGCCTCAGGCAGCACCGCGACGGTGGCGGCGGAGGTGTGGATGCGCCCGCCGCTCTCGGTGACGGGCACGCGCTGGACGCGGTGCACCCCGCTCTCGAACTTGAGACGCGCGAACACGCCCTGCCCGGTGACGGAGGCGACGACCTCCTTGTAGCCGCCCATCTCGGCGGCGTTGGCGGACATCAGCTCGACCCGCCAACCCTGCGTGTCGGCATAGCGCTGGTACATGCGGAACAGGTCGCCCGCGAAGAGCGCCGCCTCGTCGCCGCCGGTGCCGGCGCGGATCTCGAGGATGGCGGAGCGCTCGTCGGCGGCGTCCTTGGGCAGGAGCGAGATGGCGAGGTGGCGCTCAGCGCTAGGCAGGCGATCCTTGATCGTCTCGATCTCCTCGGCCGCCATTGCGCGGATCTCGGGATCAGGGTCCTCGCCCATGCCGGTGAGCACCGCCAGCTCGGCGCGCAGCCGCCGCACCTCGGCCGCCGCGCGCGCGACCGGCTCGATCTCGGCATAATCCTTGGAGAGCTGGACGAACTGCTCGGGCGGCAAGTCCGCACGCGCCATAGACGCCTGCAGCTCATCGCGCCGGCCCTCGATCTGGGCAATGCGTTCGGCGGAGATGGAGGTCATGCGGTAGGCGCACCCTTCATGCGCAAGATCACTTCGCCACCCTCGCTCCAAGTCCCGACGACATCGAAGTATTCGAGCAGCAGGTCATCGAGCGCCGGTCCAGCGGCGTCTCGGCCCTGACCGATTACGACGCCGAGCGTTTTCAGCTTGGCTCGCGCGATGTCATGCGTGCCAAGGGCATGCGTGTTGAGCGAGAGAACAAGGCGAGGATCAAGCTTCATCGCTCGATCAAAGCGCTTCTTCACTGAACCGGAGGCAATAACCTCCGTCGCAACACCCTTGCGACGCAAGCCCGAAACCAGCTTCGTGCCAATTTGCTGAAGCTGATCGTCCTCGACAGCGACAACGATTTCAGGGCGCTCCGCGATCGGCGGATGAATGAGCATCCCCAGCCGCTCGATGCCCGCCGCCCAGCCGACCGCCGGCGTGTGCGGGCCGCCGAGCGTCTCGATCAGCCCGTCATAGCGGCCGCCGCCCAGCACCGTGCCCTGCGCGCCGAGCCGGTCGGTCACGAACTCGAAGGCGGTGTGGCGGTAATAATCGAGGCCACGCACCAGCCGCGCGTTGCGCGTCCACGCCACGCCCGCCGCATCCAGCCCCCTGGTCACCGCCTCGAAGAAGGCGCCGGCCTCGCTCGACATATGATCGTCGATGCCCGGCGCGGCATCCGCGATCGAGCGATCCCTCGGGTCCTTGGAATCGAGGATGCGCAGCGGGTTCTTGTCGAGGCGCGTCTGGCTGTCCTCGGAGAGATCGCCGCGATGCCCTTCGAAATGCGCCACCAGCGCCTGCCGCCACGCATCGCGCGTCTCGGAATCGCCCAGCGTGTTGAGCTGGAGCGTCACGCCGTCGTCGACCTTCAGCTCCTTGAGCAGCTGGTCGGCGAGCACCAGCAGCTCGACGTCGGCGGAAGGCTCGGCCGCGCCGATCACCTCGGCGTCGATCTGGTGGAACTGGCGATAGCGCCCCTTCTGCGGCCGCTCGTAGCGGAACACCGGGCCATGAGTGGCGAGCTTGAGCGGTGCGAACTGCTGCCAGCCCTCGGTCAGATAGGCGCGGCACAGGCCGGCGGTGAACTCGGGCCGGAGCGTCAGCGAATCCCCGCCGCGATCCTCGAACGTGTACATTTCCTTGGAGACGACGTCGGTGGTCTCGCCGATCGAGCGGGCGAAGACGGCGGTCGCCTCGAAGATCGGCACCTGGACCTGCTGGAAGCCGTACAGCTTCCGCACCCGCTCGAAGGCCTCGACCACGGCATGATGCCGCCGCGCCGAATCCCCGAACAGATCCTGCGTTCCGCGAATGGGCTTGGGGGTTTCCGGTCGTGCCATGGGGGCGGCCTCCTAACCTAATTCCTCAAAAGGGAAAATATCATTCGCAATCGCACAATAAGACGCTTGTGATTGTCATATCCGAACCGCTATCCGCACCACGCTATGAACATCGATCTCATCCCCGTCGGGGCCAATCCGCCGCACGAACTCAACGTCATCATCGAGGTGCCGGTGGGCGGCGAGCCGGTGAAGTACGAGTTCGACAAGAAGTCGGGCGCGCTCTTCGTCGATCGCATCCTGCACACGCCGATGCGCTATCCGGCGAATTACGGCTTCGTGCCGCACACGCTCTCGCCGGACGGCGATCCGCTCGATGCGCTGGTGATCGCGCGCTCGCCCTTCGTGCCGGGATCGGTCGTGCGCGTGCGGCCCATCGCGGTGCTGCGGCTGGAGGACGAGGCCGGCGGCGACGAGAAGCTGATCACCGTGCCCGACAACAAGACCTTCCCTTATTACAACGAAGTCGGAGAGAAGGGCGATCTGCCCGAGATCGTGATGCAGCAGATCGAGCATTTCTTCACCCACTACAAGGATCTCGAAAAGCAGAAGTGGGTGCGCATCGGCACCTGGGGCGATGCCGAGGAAGCGCGCAAGGTGATCGTCGAGGCGATCGATCTGGCGGCCAAAAAGAAGGCCGAGACGGGTACAGACGCGGGCGCGAAGGCACTTTGAAACATTTGAAATGATGTTGCGCGCTCTGGACGTCCGGTTCGGAGCGCGCAAATAAGCGTCTTTTCCGCGTATCCGGAGAGTCGCTTATCATGTTCACATCGTCCCGCCTCGCGCTGGGCGCGGCACCGCTGGCGCTGATCGCCGGCGCCGCATCGGCCCAGATGCAGCCCGCCGGCAACAGCCTGCCGCAGCCGGTCACCATTACCGACACCATCCCGGCGCCGAAGGATCTCGCCTATCCGGGTGGCACCATCAAGCTGTCGGTCGACGCGACCGACGTGACACGCGGCATCTTCTCGGTGAAGGAAGTGATCCCGGTCGCGGAGGGCGGCAAGCTCACCCTCCTGCTTCCCAAGTGGCTGCCCGGCAATCACAGCCCGACCGGCGAGATCAGCAAGATTGCCGGCATCACCTTCACGGTCGACGGCAAGGCCATTCCCTGGGTACGCGACACGGTCGACGTCTTCGCCTTCCACCTCGACCTGCCGGCCGGCGCGAAGGCTGTGACCGCGACCTTCCAGTATCTCTCGCCCACGAAGTCCGATCAGGGCCGCGTGGTCATGACCCCCGACATGCTGAGCCTGCAATGGGATGCGGTGGCGCTCTATCCGGCCGGATACTTCGTCCGCCAGATCCCCTTCTCGGCGAGCGTGCAATATCCGAAGGGCTGGAAGTCGGCGACGGCGCTGGCTCCGGGCCTGTCGGGCGACAGCGTGACCTATCCGACCGTCGATTTCGAGACGCTGGTCGATTCCCCGGTCATCGCCGGCCATAACATGGTGAGCCATGATCTGGCGCCCGGCGTGAAGCTGGACATCGCCGCCGACCGGCCCGACCAGCTCGTCGCGACGCCGGAGCAGCTGGCGCCGCACAGGGCGCTGGTCGCTCAGGCGGTGAAGCTGTTCGGCGTGCAGCATTACGACCATTACGATTTCCTCTTCACCCTCTCGGACACGCTGGGCGGCGAGGGGCTCGAGCATCATCGCTCGTCGGAAGACGGCACCGGTGCCGACTATTTCACCGGCTGGGCCAGCAAGGCGCCCGATCGCAACCTGCTGGCGCACGAATTCACCCACAGCTGGGACGGCAAGTTCCGCCGCCCCGCCGATTTGTGGACGCCCGACTATCGCACCCCGATGCAGGACACCCTGCTGTGGGTCTATGAAGGCCAGACGCAATATTGGGGTTATGTGCTGCAGGCACGATCCGGCCTCGGCACCAAGCAGGAGATCCTCGACTCACTCGCAGCGACGGCAGCCTATTACCAGAACAGCCCCGCCAAGGACTGGCGATCGGTGGAAGACACCACCAACGATCCGATCATCGCCCAGCGCCGCCCCAAGGGTTGGACGAGCTTCCAATGGTCCGAGGACTATTACGAGGCCGGCAAGCTCGTGTGGCTCGATGCCGACCAGCTGATCCGGGAGAAGACCGGGGGCAAGAAGTCGCTCGATGATTTCGCGCGCATCTTCTTCGGCGTGCGCGATCGCGACTGGGGCGTGCTGCCCTACACCTTCCAGGACGTGGTCGATGGGCTGAACAAGGTGATGCCCTATGATTGGGCGGGCTTCCTCAACGAGCGGATCAACCAGCCGGGCGCCAGGTTCCCGCTCGATTGGATCACACGCGGCGGGTACAAGCTGGTCTATCAGGACACACCGACGAACTGGTGGCTGCAGCGCGAGAAGGGGCGCAAGATCAACGATCTCAGCTACTCGATCGGCCTGACGATCAGCACCGGCGACGCCAAGGGGCAGATCGGCGGCGTCTTCTGGGGCAGCCCGGCCTTCCAGGCGGGCATCACGGTCGGTTCCAAGCTGCTGGCGGTGAATGGGCGGGACTACAGCAAGGCGTTGCTGGCCAGCGCGATCGCGGCGGCCAAAGGCACCAACCAGCCGATCCACCTGCTGATCAAGCAGGCCGACCAGTATCGCGACATCGCGCTCACCTGGAGCGGCGGCCTGCGCTACCCGACGCTGGTGAAGACCGGCAAGGGCGAGACCGGTCTCGACAAGCTGCTCGCGCCGAAGTGATTCCGGGCGTCAGCCCTTCCCGTTCGCGCGGGAAGGGCTGACGAAGATTTCACGCGACGGCGGGGCGGCGGGCGCTATGGTCGTCCCATGGCTCTCTCGCTCCACCTCGGCCGGCGGATCGCGCCGCCGCGCTTCATCGCCTTCGTGCTGATCCTGATCGCGGGGCTACCGATCCTGCAGCCGCTGCTGGGCTGGCGGCAGGGAACGATGGCGGCATTCGACATTGCCGCCGTCATATTTCTGGTCTCGATCTGGCCGCTGCTGAAGACTCCGCACGCTAGGGAGATGCGCGTCCATGCCGAGCGCAACGACGCCAATCGCGCCGTGCTGCTCGGCATCACCGGCGCGGTGATGCTGGTGGTGCTGGTCGCGGTCGGTTCCGAGCTGATCGAGAAAGGATCGCCCAAGGGATTGCAGGTCGCGCTGATCATCGCGACCCTGCTGCTCAGTTGGCTGTTCACGAACATCGTCTACGCGCTGCACTACGCCCATATGTTCTACAGCCAGGAAGCGGGTGACGAAGGCTGCGAGGATATCGGCGGGCTCGATTTCCCGAGCACCAAGGAGCCCAATTACTGGGACTTCGTCTATTTCAGCCTGACGCTGGGGATGACCTTCCAGACCTCCGACGTCGAGATGACGACGACGTCGGTGCGCATCGTCGCGACCTTCCACTGCTTTGCCGCCTTCATCTTCAACCTCGGCGTGCTGGCCTTCACGATCAACACGCTCGGCGGCGGCTAAGCCCTCAGCTTCGCGATTTCCTGCGCGGAACGATGGCGATACTCCGCCGTCGAGTAGCGATGCGTGCCGACGAAATGGAGGAAACGCGCGTCCGGATCGGGCGCCTCGTTCCAGTAGTTGAGGTAGCGGCTATACGGCAGCGGCGTCATGCCCGGCTCGTTGGAGAGCAGGAAACTGGAGGCGACCTGCTCGGTGCCCCATTCGGTCCAGCGGTCCGCGCCGACCAGCACCGCGCCGGCCTGCGAGAAGGCCTCGGCCTCGGGACGCCCTGACGGCCCGCCACGCGCGAAGCCGGTGAAGCCCGAACAGCCGCGCACGTAGCGATGGCCGGCAGCATCTGGGTAGTCGCCGAAGCACGTCTCGATCGCGGTCTGGATATGGAGGTGGCCCGCAGGCGCACCCTGCGGATAGCGATGCGCCACGAAGTCTGGCAGCGGAAGTGCGCCGACACCATCGGTCTCGGGATCGCCGATCAGGGTGAAGCTGTGATTGCCCTCGATCGCAGCCCGCACCTCGGGCACGTCGCCCACCGTCACAGTGTCTGAATCGAGCTGGATCACATAGTCGTCGGCCCGCAGATCGAGCAGGGTGAGCAGCCGTTCCCAGGTGCCGCCGCGCGGGCAGCGGCCGGTATCGACATCGTGGATCGGGCGGATCTCGGGATTGCCCAGATGGCACGCCAGCACCGCCCTGTCGCCGCCGGTCAGCGAACCGTCGTCGAGGATCGCGATGCGGCCGATCCGCAGCCGCGCATGGAGCGACTTCACAGCCACCAGATAGGGCAGCAATACCCGCGTGCCGATCATCGAGAAGATCACGACGCGGTCTGCCGTCGGCACGATCGGCGGCGTCTCCAGCACCGCGCGGGCGGAGCGGAGGTGCAGTGCCTCGCGGCCCTTGCGGAGGATGCGGTCGATCATCGTCGCTTCCGCCTAGCGGATCCTCGTCACTTCCCGGTTAATGGTTGGCCCGTTAACGCGAGCTTCGCGATCCCCTCGCCCTCGACGCGCCAGGGCTGCCAACCCTCGTGCCGCTTCGCGCCGATGCGTTCGTAGAATTTCATAGCCTCGGTGTTCCAGTCGAGTACTGCCCAGTCCATCCGCGCGCACCCCCGCGCCATCGCCTCCTCGGCCAACGCGACCATCAGCGCCTTCGCCACGCCCGACTTGCGTGTCGTGGGATCGACGAACAGATCCTCGAGATACAGGCCGGGGCGCCCCGTCCAGGTCGAATAGTTCAGAAACCAGAGCGCGAGGCCGACCGCACGGCCGTCCCATTCGGCAATATGGGCATGAACGTGGGCGCTCTCGCCGAACAGATTTTCCGTCAGCATCGTCTCGGTCGCGACGACGGCGTCCGGCTCGCGCTCGAAGTCGGCGAGCGCGCGGATCATGCGCAGGATGTCGCCTTCGTCGCCAGGCACGGCGGCGCGCACCGCCACGCTCATCGCGCACCACCGAAAGCGACGAAAGCTGCACGAGTGACGGTCATTCCAGGCTCCTTGCCGCGATACGGGCCGGGACCCTGACAGGCGCAATCCTATTTTGGAAGGGTCGGCGAAGGCCGAGGCCTCCGGCAATGCCGATCAGCGCGTCACCACGATCGGATGCGGCGGCTTCGCCGAGGTTGACCTGCGTTTGCGCACCGGCGGCGGCGGCGGAGCACCTGGGAGCAGTTTCCGGAAAAGATCGATCCCTGCCTCGCTCCCGCCCAGCAACGTCTCGCCGAGCGAATAGCCGAGCGCTCGATAGCTCTCCCACTGGGCCTCATCGAAGAACTGGTCGCCTGTGGTCTGCTGCGGAAAGGTCGGGTTGCGCTCGCCGTAGCCGGTCACGTCGGGCGGCAGGCCGTGGAACAGGCGTGGCTTCACCCAGACGATCACGCCCTCGCGCTCGATATGGAGATAGCCCTCGGCCCGGGCCGCGTCGGTGGCGACGGAGTGTACCTCGAGCAGCAAAGCACAGCCCGTATCGCCCTTCATGCCGGCACGGGCGCGCCAGCCGCGCGCATCGCCGTTAAGGAAGTGCGTGGCGCCGCCCTTGCCGACCAGCTGCTCGACCTGCTCGTGCCCGGCCACCGTGACCGAAAGACCGAGATCGATGCGCGCCTTGCGGACCAGATCCTCCAGATCCTCGAACTGGAAATCAGGATCGGCGCCGTTGTCGCAGGTGACGATGACCCGCGCCTTGCGGCGAAGCAGCTCGTAGGTGCCGCTATTCTCGAAATGGCCACCGTCGGTCAGATAGACGCGACGATTCTCGCGCGAATAGGCAGCGATCATCTCGTTGCGGAGATAGAAATAGGTACGGAACGGCCATGTGCAGGCCACGGATATCCGCCAGATAAGTCGCGTGTTCATCGTCTGCGCTTCGGGCAGCAGATCGCGCACCGCCCACCAGTAGCCGAGCCGGATATTGGCGAAGGTGAAGGCGAGCGCGCCGCCGAGCGTGGTGCGCGAGCCCATGGCGGACGACGCCGCCGCGCCGGAGATCGCGCACAGATCGCCGACGCTCAGCGATTCGACCTGCTCCTTCGCGAGATCCGCCCAACTGAAGAAGCCCTGCTGTTGCAGCGTCGCGGCGCGCGCGGGATCGACGAGGATGCCGTCCGGCGCGAAGACGATGGGCACGCCCTTGCGATCGCGGTCGATCAGCTGGGAGCAGGCGCGACTGTGGGTCTCGTTGAGCGTGGCGTTGATCAGGTGGATCGGCGCCGCGCTCGCCGACTGCTGGTAGCGGGAGACGTCGATATAATCCTTCGGATCATTCTCCGTGATCGGCTTGCTGCCCGCCTCGGCGGCGAGGCGCAGCCGGACGATGTTCGAGGCGCCGAGATAGGCGCGGGTGAGACGGCCGGCATAGAGGCTGAACAACGACGACAGGTTGATGAAGCCCGAAAAGCTCCCGGTCATCACGCAGAGCACGAGCACCGCGCCGCCCAGCGACCCCGCCTGCGTCCAGGCGATGCCCGTCGCCGGGGACCAGGGGGCCGCAGCCCAGGCGATCCACTGCACCACGATATCGGCGCCGAGCGCGACGAGGCCGAACAGCAGCGCGCCGATGATCAGGGCCACCGTCCAGACATGCTCGCCCAGGAACTTGACCAGCGTGCCGCCGGCGAACCATTGCGGGACCTTGCTGATCAGCCAGGCGGCGGCGGGCACCAGGGCGGCGAACAGCCCCGCCAGCCGATGATCGAGCAGCCAGGCCCGTCCCGGACCGAGCAAAGCGAGCGCCAGTGTGTCGATCAGCGCCAGCACCAGCGTGACGACGGCCCACTGGTTGAGCGCGGCGCCGAGCGCGGTGAAGCGGCGGCGCAGTTCGTTGGTGAAGGCATCGCCGGACGCGCCCGTCGCCGTCCAGATCGCGACGGGCACGGCGACTATGAGCGCGGTCAGCGCGAGGACAATGCCGAAGGGCATGAACCACCACGGAGCCGCCATCGTCCTCATATGATCGACAGCCCCAGCCCAGCCCGCTGCATAGACGCCGCTCTCGATGCAGAACAGTGCGGTCGCCACCGCGGTCAAGGCCAGGATCAACAGCCATTGCAGCCAGAATTGCGCAACCGGGTCCCGCTGCTTCGCCTTGCCGGCACCGGCAAGCCAAGCGTTGCCGGTGCGCAGCGACACCGTCAGCCAGTAGGCGGCACCGGAGCACAAGGAGAAGAACAGGAAGAGCGGGGGCAGCACCAGCAGCGGGCTCAGGCACCATCCGGAACGCGCCTTCGATACGAGATCGAGCGCGGCATGTCCCTTGATCGCGACTCGCAGGTCGAACGTGTAGCGAGCCGGCGAATCGCCCCAGTGCAGGAACGCGATCAGCTTCGGCCAGCAGCACAGCAGCGCCCATTCGCAGGCGAGCAGCACCAGGAACATCGCCGCCGCGGCGATCGTGAAGGTGTAGAGCAAGGCGACCCAGTTGCGCACCAGATAGGCAATGGCGAAGCCGTAGTCGGTCGGCCCGTTGGGGGCGAGATAGCGGCCATGCTCGCGCAGCCACCAGATCGGGTTGCGGATTTTGCCGGCCTTGCCCTGCTTCTTCAGGATCGGGTCGTCGATCAACTCCTGCTTGGCATCGTAACTGAGCACCTCCTCGACGAAGGCCTGGGTCTCTCGCACGTCGAGATCGGGCAGCGGATCGGCCATTCCTGTACGGCCGCGATCGGAATCGGCCACGAACAGGCTGCGCAGGAAGGACCCGAAATAACCGCCGCCCGACACGGTCGACAGATAATCAAAATCGAGCAGCCGCTTGTGGCGGGTAATCGCCTGTACGAAGCCGAGCGAGATCGTGGCACTGCGGATGCCGCCGCCGGACAGCGCCAGCCCCATGCTGCCGGGCGGAATATCGGTCTCGGTGAAATCGAGATTGAGCTTGGCGATATGCTTGCGCCGTTGCTCCAACGGGGTGAGCTGTCGCTTGGCGGCGGCTGCCCCGGCGTGCGGATGGTCGGTCATCTTGCCCCTCGTGTCGCGCGCGACGCGGATCGATAGGGTCAACCCGCTCGAAAACGCACGCAGATGATCGAAGCAATGCGACGATGACAGGTCGCCAAAGACGACTGCGGACGGTCTAACATCGTTCGCTGCAATTCGCGCAGTAAAAATCGTTCGATATCAATCGAACGGACGGAGATCGTGGCGAACAGCTCAAGCGGATCCGGGGGAATAGACATTTCCACGCCCGGAATTGCTCAACTGGTTGCGCTTCATCAACTTGCCGGTCGACTCGCGCAGCAGTTCAGAGTGGAGCTCGAAGCGGCGAGGCGGCTTCACACCGTCCGCAGGGGGATGCCCGCGCGATGCGATTCAGCGCGAGCTTTCGGTTCAGTGTCTTGCGGTGAAGCTCGATGCGGCGAGCACGCGCAGGGCGCGTTTGCCCATGTTGATGTCACCGATGATCGACAGATCACCGCGGGCTTCGATCATACTTGCAGCACATTTGGAACGCCGCGCGTCCTCGTCAACTACGAGGGTATTGCGCCGAATATCAACACCCTCCTGCTCGAGCGCGAGAGGTTTCTCTTTTTAAAGAATTAACTTGATAGGCAACCTTTTCAAGCCACCAACGAACGTCGTCTCGACCCACGCCGGATCACCGTTTAGTTCAAAGCTAGATACACGTGCCGTCAGCTCACGAAAGAGTATTTGCATCTCCATCTTGGCGAGCAAGGCGCCGAGGCACAGATGCACGCCAAAGCCAAAGCCGAGATGGCGGTTCGCACGTCGATCGATCCGGAATCGATCCGGTTCCTCGAACGCCTGCTCATCTCGATTTCCGGAAGGATAGACCATCATTAGATTGTCTCCCGCCTTGATCTGCTTACCCTGGAACTCACAATCCTCCTTCGCCGTGCGGAAGAAGTGATTGATCGGCGCCACCCAGCGTATGATCTCCTCGACCGCAGAGCCCATCAGCGTCTCGTCGGCCTTGAGCGCCTGCCACTGGCTCGGATTCTGGATCAACGCCAGCAGGCCGCCCGCGATCGAGGCGCTGGTGGTGTCGTGGCCGGCGGCGGCGAGCGCGATATAATAGGACGAGGCGAGATAGGGCTCGATCGGCCGGCCATCGATTTCCGCGTTGGCGATCAGGCTCGCAACATCGTCCGTCGGCTTACGTCGGCGCTCCTCGACAATCCCCTGAAAATACTCCCGGAAGGCTTGCGCCGCATCGATGACGTCACCCGCTTTCTGCTGTTCAGGATCGCCGCCTCCGAAGTAGGAACTTGTCAGCCGCTGCAGGTGGACGGCATCGGCGTCGGGCAGGCCGAGGATAAGCATGATCACCTTGAGCGGGTACCAGACCGCCACGTCGCGATAGAAATCGAGCGTCGGTCCGCTGGCCAGCAGGGTGTCCACGGTCGCGCGCGCGCGCACGCCGACCTGTTGCTCCAGCCTCTTGAGATGCTTGGGCATGAACCAGGATGCGGTGATCTGCCGATAGGCGCGATGGTGATCGCCATCCATCGAATGCATCGACTGGACGAGCAGCGGCTTCCCCTCCATCAGCGCAGCGACGCGCTGCTCGAAATCGATGCTGAGAAGGCGTGACCGAGGCTCGTTGAGGAAACGGTCGTTCTGTCGCTCTATTTCGATGATGTCCGCATGCCGGGTGACGGTCCAGAAGGGGCGGTAACCTTCCGGCTCGGTCCAGCGGACCGGGTCTTCGCGGCGCAGTTGCGCGAACAAAGCGTATTTCCGGCTTGGATCGCCGTAGAACTGGCCGCTCGCGATGGCATTATCGATCGCCGCTTCCTGCATATCCCTTCTCCCAAACGGCATTGTCGTTCTTGCTTGCGATCGAATGTCGAGCGATGGCGGATTGCCGTCCAGTGATATAAACGCCGTGTTGAATTGAACAGGATTCATAAAAACGCGCGTGGCGAACGTTCCGGACATCGATCTCAACCTGCTGCGGCTTCTCGACATGCTGTATGTCGAGCGCAGCGTGACGCGCGCGGCCGAGCGGCTGTTTCTCACCCCTTCCGCGGTCAGCCACGCGCTCCGCCGACTACGCAGGCTGTTCGACGACGAATTGTTCATACGGGGCGCCGGCGGCATGATCCCGACCGCACGGGCCCACGAAGCGGCACAGCATCTGAAGAGCCTGCTTCCGAAGCTGCACGAAGTCATTCAGACACCGCGCTTCGATCCGGCCATGAGCGAGAAGATGTTCGCGGTCGCCTGCGTGCCCTATCTCACCTCGATATTCGTGCCGGGGCTGGCTGCCGCGCTGTCCCGCACGGCGCCGAACGTCGGGATCGACATCCGGCTTCTTCACGATGCGATGGCGGATGATATCGAAAGCGGAGCGCTCGATCTGGCGTTCGGAAACTTTCGGAAAGTTCCCCGGCGCCTGTGCGTCGAGGAGCTGTTCCGGGATGCCTATGTGTGGGTGATCGGCGAGGGCAATCCGCGCGCGCCGGCGTACCTCGATACCGCGACGATAGGCGCATTACCGCATGTCGAACTCAATCTCGAGTCCGCCGCGCCGCATCCCGACGAGAATTACGATGCGCGGCAGGGCCTGGAGCGGCTCGTCATACAGAACAACCTGTCAACCGTCGATCGCGCACTGAACAAGGCCGGGCTAGCCCGCATCGCACGGTTCAAGGCGCCGGACTCAATCGCGGCGATGGCGATCGCCGCCCGCACCGACGCCGTCGCGTTGATCCCGTCCCGGGCTGCCGCAACTTTCGCCCGGCGCTTCGGGCTCGCCGTTCACCCCTCGCCCTTCCCGGTCGAGCCTCTGGTGATCCAGATGCTCTACCACCGCGACCTGACCGCGCGGCCCGCAACGTCCTGGCTCCTCGATCAGGTACGCTCCGGCGTGGCATCCTTCCTGCTGGAAGGCGATGGCTCGCGAGACCGCGAGGTCAGCTCCCCGTGAAATTGGGAGTCCGTCTCTCCATGAAAGCCTTCGAGCCTTCGCGAGCATCATTGGACCGGAGCAGCACCTTAATGCCGGCGTCCTCGATCGCGAAGGCATCGACGATGCTGCGACCGGAGGCTTCCATCATCGCTTCCTTGGCCTTGCGCATCGCCAACGGCGAGTTGCGCGACATCCGTTCCGCAAGAACCCGCGCGGTGTGCTCGACCTCGGCGGCTGGCACGACGCGGTTCACGAGTCCCATCCGCAGGGCATCCTCCGCACTGACGGTATCGCCGACCAGCAGGATTTCCGCTGCCCACGCGCTCGGGATCTGGCGGGACACGCGGGCGACGCCGCCAGCGGCGGGTATCAGCCCACGCTGAACCTCGAGCAGGCCCATCGTGCTGTCGTCGGCGATGATCCGGAGATCGCAGGCGAGCGCCAGCTCCATCCCCCCCGCCACGATCGCGCCGCGCATGGCACCGATGACGGGAATGTGGAAGCCGGTGCCGCGCAGCATCGCGCGGTTGAGAATTTTGGGCTCGGCCAGCATGGCCTCATCCCATTCGTCCTCCGCAGGGCGGGCGCGGGTCAGCAGGGGGGTCAGGCGGCCGAGATCGGCGCCGGCGCAGAAGGTCTTGTCCCCCCTGCCCCGCAGAAGCACTACCCGGACGGTCGGATCGGCCTCGATCTCCTCCCAGGCGCGTGCGAGGCGGACGATCATCTCGGGATTGAGCGCGTTGCGCTTTTCGGGCCGGTTCAGCACCACCTCGGCGATGCCAGCCTCGCGGGTGAAAAGGATCGGCGCCTCGCTCACGCCGCCTTCTCCGCCCAGACATAGGAGAATTCTGGATCGACGACCTCGGCGCGGAGCAGGATCGGCTGCCCGATCGAGACGTCGCCCGGCTTCAAATCTGTCCTGGCGACGAGCCTCGGACCCTCCGCCGTCTCGGCGACGATGGTGACGTAAGGCACCCGATCCTTCCATGCCGATTCGACGGAGAAATGCGAGACCGTGAAGGAGTGGACCTCGGCCTTCCCGCTGACCGGATCGAAGCTGTAATTCTCGGATGCGCAATGGGGGCAGTAATATCGTGCCGGATGAGTCCACCGGCCGCAGTCGCCGCAATGCTGGAGGCAAAGCTGGCCAGCTCCGGCGGTCGCCTCGAAGAATGCGAGATCGAGATCGTCCGGCTGAACCTTCGGCTTGGTGCTGCTCATCAGGCCCCCCTTCCCAAAATCGCGATCGTGCCGTCGCCGAGATCGCCATAGCCGGTGACGAGCCCGATCTCGCAATCGGCGACCTGCGCCCGACCGGCGTCGTGGCGGAGCTGGCGAACCGCCTCGACGATATGGTTCATCCCCCAGCAGTGACCCTGCGACATCAGGCCGCCATGGGTATTGAGCGGATAACGGCCGCCCAGCTCGATCTTGCCGTCCTTGACGAAATCGGCGGCGCCACCGCGCTCGGCATAGCCAAGCGCCTCAAGTTCGAGCAGCGCGACATAGGTGAAGCAATCATAGACCTGGAGGAAATCCATATCCTGAGGCTTGACGCCAGCCATCGCGAACGCGCGCGGCGCAGCATAATCGAGGCCGAGTTTGAGCATGTCCGTACGATTGACGAGCTCGTCAGGGCGATTGGGGTGACCCTCCGCGCCACCGAGGAACATTACCGGCCGGTGCGCCAGATCCCTTGCGCGTTCGGCAGAGGTCACCACGATCGCTGCGGCGCAGTCGGTCTCCACGCAGCAATCACCCTTGCGGAGCGGTTCGGTGATGAACGGCGTCGCCAGATACTCGTCCATCGTCAGCGGCCGGTCGCGCATCAATGCCTTGTCGTTGAGCTGCGCGTGCTTGCGGCAAGCGACGGCGATGGCGCCGGCTGCCTCGGGCGGCACGTTATAGTGCTTTACGTAGCGCTGGAGATAGAGCGCATACCACCAAGGCGCCGAACGGAGGCCATATGGCGCGTAATAGTTCTTCACGGTCTCGAAAAAGGCCGCCGAGAAACGGCGTTTGTTGGGCCGCGCGTCGGGCCGTGGACGAAGCGCGGAATAACCGTTCCAGCCGATTGGCACGAGCACGGTGGTCGCCAGGCCGGCCGCGATCGCCATGCTGGCGTTGATCAAACCCGCCACCGGGCTTGCACCGCCCATTTGCGGGCAGGCGGTGTAACGAATTTCGGGCACGCCGAGATGCGCACCGATCTCGTCCCACGCAACAAAGCCCGGGGGCGGGATGATGCCGTCGATGTCGGACGGCTTCAGCCCGGCATCGCGGATGGCGTCCATGCTCGCCTTCAGCACCATCTGGAGAATGGACTGGTCGGTTCCGCGATAATAGCCGAACTCGCCGATCCCGACGATGGCGGCCTTCCCCGAAAGACTGGACGACATTTTGCAACCCTCAGATCAGCTCGAAGGAGAAGTCCGTGATCCGGCCCTTGGGCTCGTCGACGAACTTGACCCGGACGCGCGGCAGCGTGTTGAGCTTCTGTGCGGCGGCTTCGATGTCGCTGAGATCGAGGCCATGGACGAGATTGATGAGCGCGGTGTCAGCGCCGTCCAGCGTCACGTACGCCATCACGATCGGCGGTGCGGGAAGCCCCGGAAAAGCCGTAGTGATGATCGTGAACGTCTCCAGCGTGCCTTCCGGTCCCACTTCCTTCCATTCGTCGGTGGGCGCCATGCAGGTGTCGCAATAGGCCCGGGCCGGCACGAGCAGCCGTTTGCACTTGGTGCAGCGGGTGCCCATGATCCGCTGATTTTCGCGAAGCTCATGGAAAAAGCGGCTGGCGCTCTCCCCGGCGAAGTAGGTGTAGTTGAAGGCCCATTTGCCCTCGATCGTGACGAGATCCATGATCGACTTCCTTCAAGCAGCCTGGCGCTTGCCGAGCACGCAGACGGTAGAGAATTGGGTGGCGCCGCCCTGCCCCGTGGCGACGGCGCGATCGACGTCCGCAACTTGCCGTTCGCCCGCCATGTCGCGGACCTGCAGGGCGGCCTCGGCAATCCGGACCATCGCGGTGGCGCTTACGGGGTTGGCGCCCTGCGGACCGCCTGAAGGGTTGATGACGGGCAGCCGCGGATCGGTGAACTGGTCCTCGACGAAGCGGGGGCCGCCTTCGGCCGTGCAGAAGCCGAGCGCGGGATATGCCATCGCCTCGGCGCTGGAAAACGCCGAATAGAGTTCCACCGCGCGTAGCTGCTCACGCGGACGATCGACGCCGGCATCCGCATAGGCGCGCTTCGCCGCGAGCTTCAGCGATAGCAGATCGACCAGGGTCGCTTCGGGGCGGTGGATACGGTCGCCCATCGCATAGCTGTCGGTGATGGACGAAGCGCCCTGGATCCAGGCCGGCGTCCGGCTGCCGACCATATCCTTGTCGACCAGCACCATCGCGCAGGCGCCTTCGGACATCGGGCAGGCCTCGTATCGATGGATAGGCCATGCGAGCATCGGCGAATCCAGCACGTCCTGCGGGCTGATATCCTTGTGGAGGTGCGCGAGCGGATTCTTGAGCGCGTTGCGAAACGATCGCGATGCGATCTGCGCCCAATGCATCGCAGTATAGCCGTAGAGCCGCATCAGCATCGACGCGCGCAGTGCCGCCATGGTGATGGTGGTGAGCGGGAAGTCCTTTTCGTAGACCGGATCGAAGATGGTGTTGAACACCTGTTGCGACGAGGTCGCCTGCCCCATCCGCTCCAGGCCTACGACGAGCACGGCACGCGCTCTCTTGGACTTCACGAAGGTGTTGCCGGCAAAAACGGTCGAAGATCCGGTGACGCCGCCGGTGTTGATCCTGAGGAACGGCTTGCCGAAGCCCAGCATGGCCGTCCGTTCGACCGAAGCCTCACCGGCGAGCGCATCAGGTGCCACACCGGAGATCACCATGTCGATGCCGTCAATGTCCATGTCGGCGTCTTCGAGCGCGAGGCGGGCGGCCTCCCAGATCAGCTCGCGCGAGCTTTTGTCGGGGAAGGATCGGCGATAGCCGGTCTGGCCGACTCCGATGATGGCGACGCTCATGCGGCCTCCAGGATGATGACGGTGTGTGTCTGCGCGGCGGTGACGCTGAGACCCGACGCCAGCGCGGTGCGGGGTTTTCCCTGCTGAATCGTGCCGGCTCGGCCTTGCAGCTGCAGCGTCGCCTCGACGATCCGCGCCAGGCCCATGGCGGGAACACCGTAGCCGGCCGCGCTACCGCCCGAGGGATTGCAGCGCGGATTCTCGGCGAGCGCACGCATGCCCTGCCCCTTGGGCGCGAGACCGATCGCTTCGAGGGCGATCGCCTCGTCATAAAGGGTCATGCCGTCGATTTCGAAGAGGTCGATGTCGCCGACGTCGAGCTTCGCCTCGGCAAGCGCGCGCTCGGCCGCACGCCGCAATGCAGGGGCCTGCGCAAGCCCACGATCGCCCAGCCAATAGGGTTCGGACGACAGGCCCATGCCGCGCAGCTTCACCCCGGAAGGCTTGCCCGAGATCACCACCGCGGCGACCGCGTCGGCCCAGAGCGGAAGATGCTCGTCGCGCAGAGGATAGGCCGGAGTGGAGCGGCGCCCGCCAGCGTGAAGCGCGCGGGGATTGGCACGCGCAGCTGCGCCGCGCCTGGCCTGCGCGGCGGCAGCCGCACCGTCGTCTCCACCGTCGATCCGCCATCTTTGCGCGTTCAGCGCCGAAACATGGAGTTCCTCGAGCCCGAGCGGCGCCATGAAGATGCGATCGAACAGGCTGCGCGAAAGCTCCTCGACATCGTGCTCCGATGCGCGTCCCCAGGCCGCCACGATCGTGCGTTCGGACTCGCCGGCCTCGATCCGGGCGACAGCGGCCGCGAAGGCGCCCGCGCCATCGTCCGAGTAACGCACCTCGTCGCGCAGATAGGCACCGGCGGCCGGCGCGGTTACCATGCTCGAGAGCGAGCGCCCATCGACCAGATCCTGCGCGGCGAGCACGACCGAGTCGATGCCGTCATAGCCCTGGCCGGCATCATCGACCGCCTTGCTCACGGTATCGTAGATCAGCTCCATGAGGTTGCGACGGGAATCGGCCCAGCTGAGCTCGATCGCCGCTCCCTCGATATAGACACCATCGACGTTGACCATCGCCGCGCTTCCTTCCATTCCAATCTTCTAGGCCGTTCGGTTTGCCGCGATCACGCCGCCGACGCCGGCTCGGTGCCGGTTTGTTTGGCCATCACCGCGTCCCGGATCAGCCTGAGGTCCGGCTTGCCGTTGGGAAGCCGCGGGATCGCCTCGACGAAATGGACCTGCCGAGGTGCCTTGTAGGCGGCGATGCGCGACTTCACGTGTTCGACAATATCGTCCCGGCCGGGCCGGGTCGCGGAACGTGCCTCGACCATCGCGACAATCGACTGGCCGAAACGCGGATCCGGCACGCCGATCACGACGGCATCGGCCAGATCCGGATGGGCCTTCAGCACGATCTCGACCTCTTCCGGGAAGACCTTCTCGCCCCCGGTATTGATGCATTCCGATCCGCGCCCGATCAGCGTGACCGTGCCGTCCGTCTCGACCGTCGCCCAATCGCCCGGCACCACGTAGCGCTGGCCGTCGATGATGCGGAACGTCCCCGCCGTCTTCTGCGGATCGTTGTAATAACCGATCGGCTGGCGTCCTCCGATCGCGAGCAAGCCGCGCTCGCCAGATCCGGGCACAACGTCGCGACCATCCTCGGTGACGACGCGCGTGTGGGACTTCGCCTTGAACGAGGCGGTTCGCGTCGACTTGCCCGCTGCCGTGATCGAACGGCCGAGCGACATGGTTTCGGACGAACCGAACACATCGGCGATCGCGACATCGGGGAGATGACGCAAAATACCCTGCTTGATCTCGGCGCTGAATACGACCCCGCTCGAGATGATGGTCCGGAGCGATGACAGGTCCCAGCGGTCGCGCCCCCTGTCCAGAGTCTCCAGCACGGGGCGGGCGAAGGCATCGCCGACCCACATCAGGGTCGCGACCTGGTCGCGGTCGATCGTGTCGAGAAGATCTTCGGCCTTGAAGCCGCGCTCGCGCAGATGCGATATCGCGCCGCCCCGAGACAGGGTCATGAAGCAGGTGAGCAAGCCTGCCCCGTGCATGAGCGGGCCGGCGGACAGATGCGCCCGGCCGTTCCGCGAAATCTTCGACGCCAGGAAGGCCATGTCGGCTTCCTCGGGAAAGGAATCGCCATTTTCGGTGTTAAGGCGGAGGAAGAGGTCCTCCTGTCGCCACGCGACACCCTTGGGCAAACCCGTCGTGCCGCCGGTGTAGAGGAGCAGCACGTCGTCACCCGACACCGGCCATGGACGCCAATCTGCCCTCGCCGGCGTCTCCGCCACCAACTCGTAGGGCACCGCCCAGGAAGGGCAAGGCCCGCTGCCGTCATCGACCCACAGCCAGCGTTTCACGCGCGATACGCGAGTACGAACCGCCTCGATCGTTGCCGCGAACGCGCCGTGGAACACGACACAAGCAACATCGCCATTGTTCCATAGATAGTCGAGCTCGTCTGGCCCGTACCGATAATTGGTGTTGAGCGGCACGAAGCCGCCTCGAAAGCATGCCAGCGTGGATTCGAGATATTCGACGCAATTGAAGAGATATTGCGCGACCTTGTCCTGCCGCACGAGGCCAGCATCCACGAGACAGGCGGCTATCGAAGTCGCCCGCCGGTCGAGATCCCGCCAGATCCGTTTCCGATCACCCTGGATGAGCGCTACCGCATCCGGAATCTGGCGCGCCACCTCGGCATAGATGTCGGAGAAATTCCAACTGCCCATTGCCCTCTCCTTGCGCCGTTATGAGCGTTCGATTCGCTCTAGCCTGATTCGAAATTCATCGTCAACGTTGATGTCGAAATTGAATATCGTTTTTCAGCAGATGGCGACCGGAGTGACCGGGCTGCCGACGCCGCCCTTGATTGCCAGGGGCGCGATCACGAGCATCACGGCGCGCGGCGCCAAGCTGGCGAGCGCCTCGAGATCGAGCAGCTCGGCCAGATAGACGCCGTTGTCCCGCGTGACGGCGATATGCAGCGGCATCGCGCAATCCGGATCGCGCGATGGCATCACCTCAACCGCGATGTTGTCGGCGGCGACCAGCGCGATGCCGGAGCGGACGATCCAGTCCGCGCAATCGTGATGCAGGCCGGCGGTCGCATTCTTGCCCGCGGCGCCCGCACGCCATGCCCTGAGCCATCCTGTCCGGATAAGCAGCGCGTCGCCGGGCTCAGGCGCGATGCCGCCCGCCGCGATCCGCGCTTCCAGATCGGCCGAATGGATGGCGCGGTCCGGTGCGAAGTCGGGATCGTCGCCGAAATCGACGAAGAGCGCGCGCGTGGCGACGGCGCCGAGCTTATCGATGCCGCATCGCGCCGCACCCCGGCTGGTGACGTCGGTGGCGCGGAAGCCGTTGTACATCGTCCCGTCGCGCCAGACGTGCGCGAGCGCATCGATATGCGTGGCGCCGTGGGTGGGAAGCATGATCACATCGTCGGAGAAGCCGTAGCCTGCCCGCTCGGGCAGCCCCGCAGCATAGTCTCCTCCATGCCTCGTCATGAAATGCTGCGGCGCCGCCCGCATCTCGACGCCGGCGCCGCGATCGTTGTTGAGGATCGGCATGGCGAGCGGTACCACGCGCCCGTTCCCTGCGGCGGCGATGCCGCGCAAGGTGGCGGCCGCGTCGATCAGATTGGCGGCTCCGCGCTCGTCTCCGGCACCGAAACGGCTCGCTGTTCGCTGTTCCATGAGGCCTTTCCCGCTCTCAAGCCGCGCCGCGCTGGGGCAGCACGGCAGCATTGTGGAGGCATGCGACCCGTTCGCGCGTCCGGATCGCGCCGCCGAATGCCTGCCCGCTCCAGGTCACCCGCTTGAACCAGTAATGCAGCCCGAGTTCGTCGGTAATGCCGATGCCGCCATGCACCTCGACCGCCTTGCGCGATGCCATTCGCGCCGCATCGGCGAGATAGGCCTTCGCGTGAAGCGCGCTCTCGCCGGCGTCGGGCAATCCGGCGTCGAGGCCATGCGCGGCATACCAGAGCAATGCCCGACCGGGTTCGAGCTCGGCCGCCATGTCCGCGCAGAGATGCTGGACCGCCTGGAAGCTGCCGATCGGCCTCCCGAACTGATGCCGCGCCTTGGCATATTCCACCGCGCTTTCGAGCAGGCGGGACCCCGAGCCCAAAAGGTCTGCCGCCAGCATAACCTGCAGCGCGTAATCCAGCCGCAGGCGATCGGACGGGGACAAGGCGAGGCCTTCGGCAGCGACGTCGTCCAGCACCAGCGCGGCGACGGACCGGGTGCGATCGACGGTCGTGACGGGCGTCACGCTTAAACCCTCGGCCGCTCGGTCGACAAGATGGAATCTCCCGTCCCGCGAGCCGACGACGATCATCTCGCTCCCGGCTATGTCGATGGCGAACGGACAGGTTCCCGTCAGGCGCCCGCTGCGCTCGATCACGGCTTCGCCGTTGCGCTCGCCCGCCGGCGACGACCAGGCCAGGCCGATGCGGAGCTCGCCGCCGGCGAGGCGGGGCAACAACCGAGACTTGATCGCCCCGCTCCCACCCCAGCCAATGGCGAGCGGCGCCGCAACGACGGGCCCCAGAAACGGCGCAGGCACGACATGGCGACCCAACACTTCCGCCACCACGGCAGCATCGAGGATATCCAGCCCCAGCCCACCATAGGCCTCGGGTACCAGCAGGCCGGGGATGCCGAAGCGCGTCATCCCCTCCCACAGATCGGCAGCGAACATTTCGGCCCGGGCGTCCGCATGTCGGCGGACGCGAGTCAGCGTGGAGAGGCTTCCCATTACGCCCTCCAACTGTTCGGCCAGAAGCGTCTGATCGTCACTGAGAGCGAAATCCACCGGCTATTTCCTTCAGGCTGCAGTGGGCCGGGCTGGTTTCAGCTCACGCGGCAGTCCGAGACCGCGTTCCGCGATGATGTTCCTTTGGATCTGAGCCGTGCCACCGCCGATGATCATGCCAAGATCGAACATGTAGCGCTTCTGCCAGATCTCATTCGCGCGCATGTGGGCCTCATCGTCGTAGGCCAGCCCCGCCTCGCCCAGCACGTCCACCGCGAGCGTCGCGATCTCGTGGTTCAGCTCGGTCGCCTGAAGCTTCACGATCATACGCGCAAGGGGCAGATCCTCGCCCTTGTCGGCCGCCGTCAACAATCGCATCGCATGGCATTTCATCGCGAGCGCCCTGCCTTGCAATCGCATCGCGCGGTCGCGGAAAACCGGCATGTCCATGATCGCCACGCCGTCGGTGCTTTGTGCGGTCATCAGCGCCAGCAGGTTGCGCATCCGCGCCAGCGCCGCATTGGGATCACCGAGCATGCCGCGCTCGTGCTTGAGCGTGCTGTTCGAGACCTTCCAGCCCTGGCCGCGCTCCCCGACGATCTGGCTCTTCGGCACGCGGACATCGGTCAGGAACACCTCGTTGAATTCTGCGGCGCCGGTCATGGTGCGCAGCGGGCGCACCTCGATACCGGGCGATTTCATCGAGAAGATGAGATAGCTGATGCCCAGATATTTGTTCGGCGCGTCGGGTTCGGTTCGTATCAGCGCGAACATCATGTCGGCGCCGTGCGCTGTCGTCGTCCAGATCTTCTGGCCATTGATGACGAAATCGTCGCCATCCTCGACGGCGCGTGTCGTGAGCGACGCCAGGTCCGATCCGGCACCGGGCTCGGAATATCCCTGGCACCAGACGACATCGCCCCGCAACGTCGGCGCGATCCAGTCCCTTTTCTGTGCCTCGGTGCCCAGTTCGAGCAGGGTCGGCACCAGCATCGATATGCCCTGGTTAACCAGCCCGAGCGGAGCCCGCGCGACGGCGAACTCGTCCGCGATGATCTGCGCGCGCATGATGTCGTGCGGCTGGCCGGCCCCTCCATAGGCCACGGGCACGTTGCGCGCGGCATATCCTTGCGCAATCAGCAGCCGTTGCCAGGCGCGGGCCGCGTCGCTCGGCCGGTTGACCCCGAAATGGGCGGGAATGTCGGCCTTGTGCTCGACGAGGAATTGCCGAACCTCGGCGCGAAACTGCTCCTGTTCGGGCGTGTAGGAAAGATCCACGATATCGTCTCGCGTCAGAGCAGCACTTTGCGCGCACGAAGGTCGGCGATCCTCGCCTCGTCCATGCCGAGCATTCCACCGAGCACGCCCGCGGTATCCTCGCCCAGATCGGATACGTGCGGCCGCGAGACGACCGGCGCGTCCGAGAAAGTGAAGGGCTGGCGCGGTATCGAGAAGGGACCGGAGCCGTCCGACACCTCTTCGAACGTTCCCCGGTCGATCATTGCAGGTTCCGCCAGCAGGTCGCCCACCGTCTTGTATCGCGAGCAGGGAACGCCGGCGCGCATCAACGTGGCTTCGCATTCCGCCGCCGGGCGAGACAGCGTCCACTCCTCGATCAGCTCCATCAGCATCCCCCAATTGTGCTCGCGCGCGGTGATGGTGGAGAAGCGGGGATCCTGGTTCCATTCAGGATGGCCGATGGCGATCGCCAGCCCCTCGAAATTCTTCTGATTGACCGGCGCGGCCATGACGAAGCCGTCGGCTGCCTTGAGCGGCTGGTAGAGCGGCCGGCGCTGGGTCGTCTGAAATTGCGCCTCCTGCATCTCATAGACCAGCATGTTGAGCATCGCATCGATGAGCGTCACGTCGACATGCTGGCCGACGCCGAAGCGCTCTCGATGAAGCAATGCGGTCTGGATCGCGCCGAAGGCATAGATGGCCGAGATGACGTCGGCGGTGAAAATGCCGGTCGTGGCCGGGCGCTCGAGGCCCTCATTATATTTGAGATGCGCCATATCGTAGCCGCTCGCGGCGTGGATGATCGGTGCGTAGGCGGGATCGCGGGCACGCTCTCCCTTCTGGCCGAAGCCGGTGATCGAGCAATAGACGAGGCGCGGAAACTGTTTGTGTAGCGTATCATAATCGAGGCCCAGACCGGCCATGACTTCGGGCCGGTAATTTTCCACGATCGCGTCGGCCCGGGATACGAGATCAAGCGCGATGGCGCGGCCCTCGGGCGACTTCAAATCGATCGCGACGCTCTTCTTGCCGCTGTTCATCTGGCCATAATAAGCGCTGCGTCCGTTCCGGATCGGTGAGCGATACCGCATATAGTCGCCGGTCAGCGGTTCGAGCTTGATCACATCGGCACCGCAGTCCGCGAGCATGCGGGTGGCGAACGGGCCTGCCATCATCGCCGTGAAATCGATGACCGTGATGCCTTCGAGCGACGCCGTGCGTTCCATGATTTCTCTCCCGTGGAAGCTAGGTCGGACCATCGCTGTCCGCTCTCCAGCTGAAAGTTCAGAAAAAGGACTGCAGCCCGGTGATCGCCCGCCCCAGGATGAGGGCATGAACATCGTGCGTGCCCTCGTAGGTGTTGACCGTCTCCAGATTGACCATATGGCGCATCACCTGAAACTCTTCGGAGATGCCGTTCCCACCGTGCATGTCGCGCGCGATACGCGCGATCTCGAGCGCCTTGCCGCAATTGTTGCGCTTGACGATCGAGACCATCTCAGGGGCTGCCTCACCGCGATCCATCAGCCTGCCGACGCGCAGCGACGCCTGAAGGCCGAGCGCGATATCGGCCATCATGTCGGCCAGTTTCTTCTGATAGAGCTGGGTCTGCGCCAGCGGTCTGCCGAACTGCTTGCGATCGAGACCATATTGGCGTGCCGCGTGCCAGCAGAATTCTGCAGCGCCGAGCGATCCCCAGGAGATGCCGTAACGCGCACGGTTGAGACAGCCGAACGGCCCCTTCAACCCTTCCACATTGGGGAGCAGCGCGTCTTCTCCGACCTCGACGTCCTGCATGACGATCTCTCCGGTGACCGATGCGCGAAGCGAGAGCTTGCCATCGATCTTCGGCGCGGAGAGCCCTTTCATCCCCTTGTCGAGGATGAAGCCGCGGATCTTGCCGCCATGCGCTTCGGACTTCACCCAGACGACGAATACGTCGGCGATCGGCGCGTTGGAGATCCACATCTTGCTGCCGTTGAGCACGAAGCCGCCATCGACCTTGCGGGCGATGGTCTTCATGCCGGCCGGATCGGAACCGGCGTCGGGCTCGGTCAGGCCGAAGCAGCCGATCAGCTTGCCCGAGGCCAGACCCGGCAGATATTTGAGCCGCTGCGCCTCCGAACCATAAGCATAGATCGGATACATGACGAGGCTGGACTGCACCGACATCATCGATCGGTAGCCGCTGTCGATCCGCTCGATCTCGCGGGCGACGAGGCCGTAAGCGACGTAGGATGCTCCGAGGCCGCCGAATTTCTCCGGAATGGTCACGCCGAGCAGCCCGACCTCGCCCATCTCGGCGAAGATTTCGGGCGTGACCGCTTCGTCGCGGTTGGCGGCAATGACCCGCGGTGCGAGCCGATCGGCCGCATAGGCTCGCGCGGAATCGCGCATCATCCTCTCATCTTCCTCGAGCTGATCCTCGAGGCGGAAAGGATCGTCCCACTGGAAGCTGCCCATGTCCGGTGCATCCTTGGTCTTCAGGGGCGTGTAATCCTGAGGCGGATAATCGAGTTCGGCGACGCTCATGCGGAAGCTCCGGAAATGGTGGCGAGGGAGGGCGCCGGTAGCGCGACACCCCAATCGGCAAGAATATCGGCATCATGGTCGCCGACGCGCGGCGGATCGCCCTGGACGGTGGACGGCGTTCGCGAGAAGCGCGGCGCCGGCACCGGCTGGAGAACACCGGCCACGGGACGATGCGATCCTCGCGCGACCATGTGCGGATGGCGTGCAGCCTCGGCCGGCGACAGCACCGGCGCGAAGCAGGCTTCGCGTTCTGCCATCACCTGCACCCAGGCATCGCGCGTGCGGCTGCGAAAGACGGCGGCGAAGCGCTCCCGAACGGACGGCCAGGCCGCCTGGTCCATCTGCTCGGGGAGATCGCTGGCCTCCAGCCCCATCCCGGCAACCAGTTCGCAATAGAATTTGGGCTCGATGGCGGCGACCGACACGTGCGCGCCGTCCGCCGTTTCGTACACATTGTACCAAGGCGCGCCCCCGTCGAGAAAGTTCGAACCGCGCACGGGCGACCAGCGACGGCTTTCTAGGAAGCCGAACTGCGCCGTCATCAGCGAGAGGATGCCATCGATCATCGCCGCATCGACGACCTGCCCTTTGCCCGATCGCCGTGCCTCGATGATCGCCGCGAGCAACCCCAGCGCCAGATAGACGCCGCCGCCACCGTAATCGCCGATCAGGTTGAGCGGGATCGCCGGTTTCTCGGGCGGCCCCATCAGCGCAAGCGCTCCCGTCATCGCCAGATAATTGAGGTCATGGCCGACACTGTCTGCCAGCGGCCCTTCCTGCCCCCAGCCGGTCATCCGCCCGTAGACGAGCGCAGGATTGATCGCGTGGCAAATCTCGGGCGACAGGCCCAGCCGCTCCATCACGCCGGGGCGATGCCCCTCGATCAGCGCATCCGCCTTGGCGATGAAGGCCAGCGCCGTGGCGCGTCCTTCCTCCGTCTTGAGATCGAGCGCGATGGAACGGCGGCTGCGCGTGATCGGATTGAAGCGCGGCTCCTTTGGAATGCCGAGGTTGCTTGGCACGGCGCGATCGAGCGTGATAACATCCGCGCCCATATCGGCGAGCAGCATCGCGCAGAAAGGTCCGGGGCCTACACCTGCGAATTCGACCACGCGAATGCCGACGAGCGGACCCGGGACGGTCGGCTCGGCCATCAATCCTGTCCGATCGCGAGCCGGCGATCCTGCTTAGCGGCGTGAAGCGGAAGGGCTTCGCGTTCCGGCAGAATGCCGCTCAAATCCGCCTTGATTTCCAGCGTCATGAATCGCGAGAAAATGCGGGAATCGAGCAGGGACCCGCCGGTGATCCAGAGACCCGGCTGACCCGTCCGACGCCACATCGCACGCATCTGGTAGTCGTCGTCAAAGCCCCAGACGTTGCCGACCTTCTCAGCGACATCGTCACCGAACATCATGCGGATATTCTCCTGCATGTTCTTGAAGCCGGTCGCGAGCACCACCAAGTCGCAGGGCTTCACGCTGCCGTCGTTCATCTTGAGGCCGGTGTCCGTGAACGAGGCAACGTCGTCCATCTGGATCACCCCGATTGACCCGTCGATGATATGGTCGGAGCAGCCGACGTCGATATAATAGCTGCCCTCCCCGCGCATATACTTCATCTGGAAGCCGGTATCGTCGCTGCCGAAATAGGTCTTGAACCCGCGCGCATTGAGGCCGGCGAGAAGATCCCTGTCGAGATCGGCTGCCTTGCGGGTGATCCAGCGATAGGATTCCTTGAGCAGCGGGAACGGGATCGCGGAAGCGATCATGTCGACGTCCTCGGTCGGCCGGTCCTCGTCGTAGATCGCATAGATCATCGCGGCACCGGGCTTCAGGCTAATGACGCACGTCGGGCCGCGCTGCAGCATGGCGACCTCCTTGGCCCCCTTGACCAACAGGTCCTGCGCGATGTCGTGGCCGCTATTGCCCGTCCCCACGACGATCGCGCTCTTGCCCTTGTAGAGCGCGCCATCCTGAAATTCGCTGGAATGAACCACCTCGCCCTTGAACGCTTCGAGGCCCGCCACGTCGGCGCGGTGCGGTACGCTGCCGCTCACCCCGCTCGCCACGATCACGTGGCGGCAGGTCTTCTGGATGATGCTGCCGTCGGCGAGCTTGAGATCCACCGTCCAGCGGCGTTCCGCCTCGTCATAGGCGGCGCCGCGCATCTCGGTCGATGTCCAGACGTCGAGTTCCATGCATTCCGCGTAGGTCTCCAGCCAAAAGGCCAGCTGGTCCTTCGACAGCCACACTGGCCACGTCTTGGGAAAGGCCATATAGGGCAGGTGATTGGCCATGATCTCGTTGTGCAGCGTGAGCGATCGGTACCGATTGCGCCACACGTCGCCTATCCGCGGCGACTTCTCGACGAGGAGCGCGTCGACGCCGAGCTGGCGCAGCCGCGTGGCAGCGACGAGGCCGGCGTGCCCTGCCCCGATGACGATCACATCCGGCTCCCTGTCGGCGAAGGCCTTGCGTTCCTCCCGATCCTCGAGCCAGTTCCGGCCGTGGACGTTCATGGCATAATCGTCACCCGTCGGCCTGTGCTCGCCGACAGGCTCCTGCACACCATGCAGGCTTTGTAGCGTCGTCAGCAGGATCCAGGCCTCCGGTTCGCCCTCGCCCGCGAGAAGCCGCACGAACCCGGTGCACGAGCCGACCTGGGTTTCGAAATCGAAATAGGCCTCGATGACATCCCGGCGCGAGCGCCTGACGCGGACCGGCGCCGAGCGTGAAGAGGCGATACGGAAGTTCCTCGGCCGAAGTACACCGAGCACGGCATCGAACGCTTCGGCAATCTCCGGCCTGCCGGAGAAGAGCTTGTGCTCCCAGGTGAGCGCCAGCAGGTCCTTCCAGTGGCCGTCGCTCGAAAAGAGACGCGCCGCGCCCTCGCCGTCGCCCCGCTCAACGCATTGCCCGAACCGCTCCAGCCACTGCATGAACGCTTCCGTCGGATCGGATGCCGCCAAACTTCCGGCGCAGCTCTTCATTCCTAATCCCCTCTAGCCGACTTGCGGGATTCTCGGCCTTGACGAGAGGAACAGTGAGACAAGCCAATATCAATGTCAACGGTGATGTTGAGATTGAAACGACGCAATCGAGCTTACGTTTCCGCGCAAGCTATCAGCGAGAGGATGCGGCGGCCTTTTTCGGGGCGTTCTTGGCCGCGCGTGCCCCAGTTCCGACCAAACCGCCAAGCACCATGTCGGCGAAGATCTCGGCTATCTCGGATGCGCTCAGGCGGCCGTTCGGGCTGAACCAGCGGTGGCTCCAGTTGCACATGCCGAGCACGCCGGCGGCCAGGATCTTGTCACTGCCACGCGAGGAGAACAGGCCCGCCTTGCGTCCGTCGCTGATGATCCTGACCACCGCCTTGTTGAAACGATCGTTCAACGCGAGAATATCTGTGCTCCAAGCGGACTGGTCCTGCGCCAGGCGATTGATGTCCTGTTCGAGATATACGTACAGATAGGGAAAATGCTGCTGATAGGATTCGAATAGAGCTCGGATCAGCTTGCGCAACCGGACATCCGGTGCCTCGTCCAGCGCAGCGATTTCCTCTGCCGTCGAGACGTTGCTCGAGGTGGCCATGTTGACCATCTCCCGAAACAGCTCCTGCTTCCCCTTGAAATAGTAATAAAGGGTCGCTCGATCCATTTCGGCCCGGCGTGCGATCTCGTCCACCGTCGCGGCCTCGTAGCCGACCTCCTTGAAGAGTGCCGCGCCGATCCGCATGATCTCGACGCGCTTGGCAGCACGAGTGGATACCTTGCCCATAACAAAACCTTGTGAAACGAGCACTTGCTATAGGCGCAACCTCGCGAGCCTGTCCACGTAGGCTCAGGCTGCGGAGATACCGCCATTCACCGAAATGGCCTGACCCGTTAGCTTGGCGGCACCGGGTCCGGCCAGAAAAACCGCGAGCGGGGCGATATCAGCAGGCGTGGCGACACCGAGCTTGGCTTTCGCCTCGGCCTTGGCGAACAGCTTCTGGCTGAACTCGCTCGCCATCACGCGGCGATACGCAGAGGTGTCGCGCACGATGGAAGGCGTGATCGCGTTGACACGCACGCCGAAACGCCCCCCTTCGAGCGCCAGTGTCCGCGAGAACATGACGACCGCCGCCTTGCAGGCGCCCTGCAGCGCCTCGCCAGGCGTCGCGATCTTGGCTGCATCGGATGCGAGGTTGATGATGGCACCGCCTTCCCTCGCGATCAGGTGCGGCATGGCTGCGTGACAGGTCTGCATGACGCTGCCCAGATGGGACTGGATCTGCTCGGCAAACGCTTCGATGGGAATATTGTGAAACGGCTGCGGCGAAAGATGGCCGGGAATGCTGTTGACGAGGATATCGAGGCTCCCGAACACGGAGACCGTTCCATCGACGACGGTCTTGCCGGTCGCGATGTCGGCAAAATCGGCGTGGAGGAAGCGTATGTCGCAGCCTTGCGCCCGGGCGCGGACCGACGCGACGGCTTCCTCGCCGCGCGCCGCGTCTCGACCGCATATCGCGACGCGCGGCACTCCGGCTTCCGCCAGCTGGGCTGCGATCTCCAACCCAATCCCGCCGCTCGATCCCGTCACCAGGGCGGTGCAATCGGACAATTGCCGGACCGTCATCACATCCTCCCTTACGAAGCGACCGAGGTCGAGAGACGCTCGACCGCCGTCAGATAGTCTTCCATGAACCCGCGAACCGTCGCACGGGTCGACATCGTCACGTTCATCATGCCCACGCCCTGCCCCACGAAATAGCTCGCGAGTTCCTTGGCACCTGCATGGCCGCCATTGGCGAGCTTGAGCACCTTGCTCATCGCGGTATCGGACACCACCGACTGCAGGGGCATCGGCAACGGCCTGGGCGCGCCCTCGGTCTCCCAGGCATCGGTCCATGCCGAGCGGAGCTGCCGGCAATATTTGCCCGTACGGGATTTCGAGCGGATCGTGTCGGTCGCGGTCGCCGCAAGCATCTTCTCCTTGACCGCGGGGCTGGTCTCGGCCTCCGGCGTCGTCAGCCACACCGATCCGGTCCACGCGCCGGCAGCCCCCATCGCGACTGCCGCCGCCATCTGCTCTCCGGTGACGATCCCGCCGGCCGCCAGCACCGGCGTCTTGATCCCCGCCGCACGCAACGCACGGATGACCGTCGGCACCAGAACCATCGTGCCGATTTCTCCGCAATGGCCGCCAGCTTCGGTGCCCGCAGCGATGATGATGTCCACGCCCGCGGCGGCCTGCTTGAGCGCATGCTTGGCCGAACCGACCAACGCCGCCACGGGCACGCCCGCCGCCTTGCTCCGCTCGAGCATGTAGGCAGGCGGCGTTCCCAGCGCATTGGCGATCAGGCGGATCGGATGGGACAGCGCGATGTCGAGCAGGCTCTGGGCGCCCTCGTCGCGGATGTTGCGGCCGATCTTGGAACCTCGGGAGAAGCGCTCGTCGGTCAGGTCGCTGGTGTCGACGCCGTGGCTCTCCAGAATGGAACGGGCGAACGCCTTGTGCTCGGCGGATACGGTCGCGGCGACCTGCGCCGAGGTGAGCGTCTCGCCCTTGCCCGCATAGTTGTTGGGCACGATGAAGTCGACGCCATAGGGTTTGCCGTCGACATGCTCGTCGATCCACTTGAGCTCGGCTTCCAGCGCCTCGGGCGAGCGCACGTCGACGGCGCCCAGCACGCCCATACCGCCCGCCCGCGACACCTCGACCACCACGTCGCGACAGTGGGAAAAGGCAAAGAGCGGGAATTCGATGCCGAGCGTCTCGCAGAGTTCAGATGGCACGACAGGTCTCCGGTGATGAGCTAGGCCGCCCCGCGGCGGATCGCTTTGCGATCGCGCCTGGTCAGCAGACAAACCGCAATGAACGCCAAGGCACATAATGGGATCGCCACCGGCGGTATCGCCGCCGGCCCGGGGCCGTACGGCCCGATCCCGGCCTGCAGTGCCCACCCAGCGCCGAGCGGGCCGAGAATCGATCCGATCCTTCCCAACCCTACGGCACAGCCGGTGCCTAGGCCGCGCACCGCTTCCGGATAGAAAAGCGGCGACAGGCCGTTGAGCGAATAGAAACAGCCGACCACGAAAACGCCGAGCACGAAAGCCCCGCCCAGCATCACGGCCTGGTCCACACCGAACAGCACCCCGCAGATGCCGATCAGGACGCCGACGTAGAGCGCCGGCAAGATGCGGCGATAGCCGATGCGATCGACGACAAAACCTGTCGCGAAAGATCCCAGGCAGCCGCCGCCGCTAAACATGGCGGAAGCCAGATGCGCGACCGGAAGGCTGTAACCCCGCGCGCGAATGAGGCTCGGCAGCCAGCTGACCGTCATGTAGAGAAGACCTGCCGTCAGCAGCAGGGCGACCCAGAGCAGTAAGGTCGTCGGGCCGCGGTCTTCGCCAAATAGCGCCGAGACAAGCATGGCGGGTATGTGATCCACATCGACCGGCACGACCGACCGCCCCGGCAGAAAAACCATCAGCGGCATGACCAGGATCGGCAGCAGACCGCCGGCAATGAAGAGGCTTCGCCAACCCCACGCCTCCATGAACCCAGCACCCGCCAACGCGACGATCATGCCACCGGCCGGGATTCCCCCCAGGATCGCCGAGATGATCTTTCCGCGATGGCGTTCAGGCGCATATTCGGCTGCCATCCCGATCAGATTGGGCATGACGAGCCCGAGACCGATACCGGTCATGCCGCGAAGCAGTGCCAGCATCGCACTGCCGGCTACCAGGCCCGTGATCAGCGAAAAGACACCGAAACAAAAGATGCCGAGCACCATCATCCGGCGCCGCCCGTAGCGGTCCCCTGCGCCGCCGCCCAGCACCGCGCCGAGCACCAGCCCGCCCTGCCCGACCGCGAACAGCGTGCCGATCGCCCGCTCGCCGAGCCCGAACTGGTGAGCGATGACGGGCGCCGCGATCGACAGCGCCTGGATGTCGAAGCCTTCCAGCATGGCCACGAACACGCTGACCGGAACCAGAATGCCGAGCCGTCCCGTCTGGCTGCCGGCAGATGCCTCGCGCAAGACCGCGGCGGTCACCACCCAAGTCCGGTGATTTGTCGATGTCGATCACGCCGGATCGGCCATTCAAGATGGGCCTTCACGTCCACCCCTCCTTTCCGCACGCAGGTCTGTGCCTGTCCGTTTTCGGCTATCGACGCGCCCCGTTAATGTCAACATCAATGTTGATGTTGGTTATCAGCGCTGGCCGGGCTTCAGCGTGACCATCAGTACCTCTGCCTCAGCGCACAGGGTGTCGCCGTGCGCGAGCTCGAGACGCAATATCCGCTTGCGCCCCTCCTCACGCAGATATCGACCGGAAATCCTCAGTTCGACCTCGATGGGCGCGATCGCGCGAAAGTCGATGCGGAGATAGCCGGTCCGCGCCATCGGTCGTCCGCCCAGATGCGCAAGCCGGCCGGCGATTTCATCGAACAGGAATGCGATCGCGCCGCCGTGTGCCACGCCATGGCGCCCCAGAAAATACCGGTCGAAGGTGACGACACCTTCCAGCGAATTGTCGTCCAGGTGCGTAAACCGGACCGCCGGCCAAGTCGCCTGCCCGCGTCCGAGAAGGTCCGGCCGGCGGCCATAGACTTGCTCGGTCTCCTCGACTGCCGCTTCAGCCAGCGTGGTGGACCAGCGATCAAGATCGGCCCCAAGCGCGGTTATGTCGTGTTCCTCGGGACGACCGCCCGCGATCCGGTTGAGAAAGGCCCGCAGCGAAGCGATCATTTCCCCATAGGCCTCGCCGCCGTACGTCGTCGAAGGTCCGCTCCACGCGCTGGACAATATGGGGTTCAGATCCTGTTCCGACACATGCTCTTTTCCTTGTCCATCGCGGGCCAAACGGGATCGCTCAATCGAATGAGGTGATGACGGTTCGAGCGAGCGCGCCCTTGCGCACCTCTTCATAGGCTTCGTTGATCCGCGAGAGGCTGGTCTCGCCCGCCACCAAATCCTCCAGGTTGAAACGGCCCTGAAGATAAAGCTCCGCGAACATGGGGATGTCATGCTTTATGTTGCTCGAACCCATGTAGACGCCCCGCAGGCACACCTGTCGGCGTATGAGATCGGTCATGACGTCGACCCCGATCGTGTCGCCGGGCTTGTGGACACCGATCATATAGGCGTTGCCGCCCTTGCGAGCGATCTTGATGGCTTGTTCGGCGGTAAGCTTGAGGCCGATCGCCTCGAAGGCATGATCCACGCCGCCACCGGTCAGTTTCTGGACCAGCGAGACGACATCCTGCTCCCCCGGCGTGATGAAGTCCGTGGCGCCCAGCTTCCGGGCGAGAGGCTCCTTCGCGGATTGCGCGTCGATCGCTATGATCCGCGATGCGCCCGCCAGTCTGGCGCCCCCGATGACGTTGAGCCCGATCCCCCCCGCACCGAACACCGCGACCGTCTCTCCCGCCTTCACCTTGGCGGTGTTGATGACCGCGCCGGCGCCCGTGACGCAGCCGCAACCCAATACTGCCGCCAGCTTGAAAGGCAGCGCCGCCGGCACCTTCGCCAGCTGATGCTCGTGAACGAGGGTACGCTCAGCGAACGCCGACACGCCGAAAAAAGGCGTCACCGACTCACCGCCACGGCTCAGCCGCTCGCCCTCACCCGCACCGCGTCGCAACTCCTCGGGATGGAGGCAGCGATAGGTATGGCCCGACAGACAGGCCTCGCAATGACCGCAGAAGCCAACGACGGATCCCACGACATGATCGCCGGCCACGAAATCGCGGACCTGCGGGCCTACCGCCATCACCACGCCTGCAAGCTCGTGCCCGAAGACGGCGGGTAGGCGGGTGCCGAAGTCGTTCTCGGCAAGATGGAGATCGGAGTGGCATAAGCCGGCGGCCTTTACCTCCACCAGAACTTCCTGGCCGATCGGATCGGCGATATCGAGGTCCTCGATATCGAAGATACCGTTATACTGGTTCAAGACCGCTGCCTTCACGCGCACTCTCCCATGGTCAGGTCCGAAAGCGGATCAGGCGATATGGCTGGGAGTGCTCTCAAGGATGATCGTCTTGGACTCGAGATAGGGCAAAAGCCCCTCCAATATGCCCTCCCGACCGACGCCGGACTGCTTGAAGCCACCGAACGACAGACCGAGATCCGTCCGCCAGACATTGTGTCCTACCGTGCCGGAACGCAACCGTCGGCCGATCGCATAAGCTCGATCGACGTCGTTCGTGAACACCGAATTGTTGAGGCCGTAGATCGTGTCGTTGGCAATGGCGATCGCATCCTCCTCATTGTCGGCAGGAATGACGCTGAGCACAGGTCCAAAAATTTCCTCGCGCGCCAGCACTGTGTCGTTGCCGACGTGACCGAACACCGTCGGCTCGATGAAGAAGCCACGGTCGAGATGCGCGGGCCGGCCCCCGCCGCGAGCGAGGATCGCACCTTCGGCCTGGCCTTGTGCCATCAATGCCTCGATGCGATCGCGCTGACGCCGCATCGCAACCGGCCCCATCTGGGCGACCGGATCAAAGGGGTCGCCGACCCTCACCGCATCGAATTGGGCGCTCAGCGCCTCCACCATACGATCATGGCGTGAGCGGGTAACGACGATGCGGGTGAGCGAGGAACATGCCTGTCCCGTGAGATAGATGGCGGTGCCGGCGATCGACTGGGCAGCCGCCTCGATATCATAGTCATCCAGAATGACGGCAGCGGATTTGCCTCCCAATTCCAGCGTGTAGCGCGCGATGCGCTCGCCGCAGATCGACGCGATACGACGACCGGCTGCACTCGATCCGGTAAAGCTTATCTTGTCGACTCCCGGATGGCGCACGAGATGCTCGGATGCGCCCCGATCGGCGGTCAGCATGTTGACCACACCGGGAGGCAATCCGACGGCCTCGACGATCTCGGCGATCAGATAGGGAATGCCCGGCGCTTCCGGAGACGCTTTGAGGACGACCGTGCAACCCGCCAGCAAAGCCGGCGCGACCTTGTGGGTCAGAAGCGTCAGCGGCGCGTTCCACGGGATGATCGCGCCGACCACGCCGACCGGTTCGCGGACCAGCAGGCCTTCCGCCCCGCCCCGTCGCGGTCGATGCCGCTCTTCGAAGGAAAAACTGTTGCCAAGCGCGGCGTAGTCTTCGAACGCCTCGGCCGCGGTCAGCGCGCTCGATCGCGCAAGTGGTGCGAGGATGCCCATCTCATTCGGCCAGATCTGGGCGATCTCGTCAGCCCGTTCGCGGATCGCCTGCCCGATCGCGCGGAGATATTCGGCACGTCGGAGGGGGGAAAGGCTTGGCCAGGGCCCTTCATCAAATGCGCGGCGCGCAGCTTCGACGGCACGGTCGACATCCGCTTCGACGGCTTCCGCGACTTCCATCGTCACTTCTTCGGTGGCGGGTGCAACCACCCGGATCCGCGAATCCGAGACCGGCGAGCACCATTGTCCCGCTATGAACAGCCGGTTCGGATGCTTCAGGATATCCTGCACACGCGCCAAACCGCTCCTCCGTCGCTGGCATGGCCGGGACAAAGCCCACCCATCAGAACTTATAGCCCAATTCCACGCCAACCGTTCGCGGGGTGCCGGGGAATGCAACGTTGGCGCCGGAACTCGGCCCGAACGCGGTACCACCAACCAGATAGCGCTTGTCCGTCACGTTCTTCGCCCACAGCGCGACCGACACGCCGTTATGGGGGAGATCCCACTGATAGCGCAGGTTGAGCAGCGAATAGTGCGGCAAGCGCGTCCGGGGCGACAGCGTGTCGTAGAAGTTGCTGAAGAAGAAATGGCTCTGTGCATAATAGTCCGCGCGGATCCACATCTTGCCGGCCCATTCCTGCACCGGCAGATCGATCCTGCCGAAGATCGCGCCACTCAGCTTCGGCGCGTTTTCGTAGCTGCTGGCGGCGCTGCTGGTCCCGCCGGGCAACACCACGTCGGGCTTGCTCCAGACGGCATGCGTGTAGGCGAACTGGAAGCCCAGCTCGAGCAGCGGGATCGGCCGGATGTCGCCGTCGGCCTCGACACCCTTCACGGTCGCCTGCGGGATGTTCTCCGTGAGCGATGCCACGTGCCCGGCAACGTCCGCGTAGATGTCCCGCTCGGCATTATCGACGATCTGGTCATAGAGAGCGATGTTGAGATGGGCCGGCATTGAGAATGCGCGTCCGGCGAATTTCGCGCCAATCTCGAAATCGTGGGTGGTTTCAGGGCCGAAGGTGTTGGTGGTCGGCCCCGGTGCGGCAGTGCCGTTGAAACCGCCAGCCCGCCAGCTTCCCCGTGTGACGAAATACAGCAGGAGCTGGGGATTGAGCTGTTCCTGCAGCCCGACTTGCCAGCTCGGCTTGCTTTCTCGGGTCAACTGCTCGGGGCTTCCAAGGAACGCCGATCCCTCGATCTGGGACAGCGTGATCTTTTCCCAGGTATAGCGAATTCCGGCTGTGAACCCGAGACCGCGCAGTCCCGTCAAATCGCTGAGGTCGTAGGTGCCCTGCGCGAACACGGCACGGGAGAGATCGCTGTAGCGATTATTGTAACCGAAGGCCGCGACGGGCGTGGGAAGCGTTGCACCGACGACCACCGGCGAAACGATCTTTTCGGTGTTGTGCGAATAATAGGCACCCGCAATATATTTGAGATTTCCGGCAGTTCCCTGGATCTGAAATTCGTCGGACAGGGTCTTCTGCCAGATGTGATTTCCCTGTGTCGGATCGTTGAGATTGATCAGGCTGATCGCGCCGAACGGCCCGCCGGCTAGGTCGGCCTGTTCGTTGGTGAACGACTTGGAATAGCCGAAGATGTTCTTCACCGTAGCCGAACCGAGATCATAGGCGGTAGTGTTGATGACCGAGAGGCCATGCCCGTTCAGGCGAGGCGTGAACCAGATGTCCGCCTTGTAGAATCCGCGAGCCCGCTGATCGGCCACGGCATCTGCCACGGCCGAGCCATAGAATTCGGCGGCCAGCGCCGTCAACGGAAAGCCGTTGTTCGTTTCGCCGACGGCATAAGCCGAGAATATCTCGCCGTTCTGCGAGGTATCGTGGATATGCCGGTAGTCCGCGAACAGCGTGTTGGTCAGCCGGCTAGTCGGCTTGAACAGGATGGTTGCGCGGATCGACTTATGGTTCTGGTCGCCCAGGCGCTTGCCGTCGAAGATGTTGTCGACATAGCCGTTCCGCGTCGTGATGTCGCCCGCAACGCGCACGGCAAGCACGTCCTTGACGAGCGGCACGTTGATCGCGCCTTGCGCCTCGCGATAGGCGAAATTGCCCAAGTCGCCGGTGAAATAGCCTTCGACCTTGTCGGTCCGCGGCTGAGCCGTGGTGTAGAGCACCGCGCCGCCCGTGTCGTTACGACCGAATAGGGTGCCCTGCGGCCCCTTGAGCACCTGAACCGAAGCGAGATCGTAGAACGACGTCGAGGTTTCCGAATGCGGCGAGATCGCGACTTCGTTCAGGTAGGCGAGCACGCCGGGAGGCGAGCCTGAAAAGGCGTCGGTCGTCTGGCCGCGGATCGTAAAGTCGAACTCGCTGGCATTCTCCCCAACAGTGACGTTGAGGCCGGGAACGAGCGAGTTCAAATCCGCCTCGGAGTTGATCTTGCGCTCCTGCAGCGCCTGCGTGTTGAACGCGGAGACCGAAACTGGAACCTTCGAAAGCGCCTCCGCTCGACGCTGCGCGGTAACGACGATCTCGCCAGGCGCGATCCCGGGCGGCGTCGTCGAGCTGGATGTCGCAGCCTGTTGCGTATTCGCTGGCTGATCCTGGGCCATTGCTGCCGAAGGAAACGCCAAGATACACGACGCGGAACTCATCAAGACGAACAAGGTCGATCGAGGCAGCATCATGTCTATCCCCTCCGCATGGCGGCGTCTGCCGCTGCTGGTATCTCCTCGGCTCGAGGCATCTTCGTGCCTCCATCCGTGTCACGAGATAGCTGCCAAGATTGCCGAATGTCAACACCAATGTCGACGTTGAGCAATAGCGAGGGATGGGCCCATTGTTTGTGCACCACAGCACTATTGAACCCTTGGATGGTGGCCCATGCGCATGCGACTTCATTTGAGTCGACGCGCTAGAAATGCAGGGATCGGATGGGCTATCGGAAGATAGACCACGGCTCCGAGCGATACGGATTCCAAAAGGCTGGCATTACAGCATTTTTTGGAGAAGATTGTGAGATCGGATCGGGAGGCAAAGAGTTCCGGCGGGCAGAATTTGGCTTGGCTTGGCCGTTAGGCTATTGAGCGGTCTTGAGCAGCGCCGCAAAGAACTGCCCTTCCTTCACGCTGCTCGACGCGATCCGCGATCCGCCTATGGTGCGCCCACACCTGGCCGTTTGAAGACCGACTGCTTCCGGCTGGAGATCGGCGATAGCGGTCGTCACAGCCCAAAGGATATCGCGATCGCAATCGGGCAGTGCCACAGCAGGCTCGCGAGGCTTGTCCGACTATCCTGGCTTCCACCCGAGTTGGCCGAGGCCATCGTCGAAGGGCGTCACCCGCCGCGACGCACGCCGCGCATGCTGCTCACCGCCGATCTGCCGCTTCGCTGGGACCAGCAGAAGATCCCGCGCGGCTTCAGCTGAACCCTGTACAGTCGGAATTCAAGGCCGCCCAGACGGGCGGCCTTTTGTCGTAGAACGCGGTGCCAATTGCATCTCTACACTGCACCGCGAAATAGCCGGGCCGAAAACCGTCCGGCCGGCGGGCGGACTGACGGGCAGGATCCCTTAATGAGGATAATATCAGAGACTTAGGGCTAGATGGTGCCGCTTACAGGACTCGAACCTGTGACCCCCGCATTACGAAATCGATTCAGGCGTGCGGGTGGGACGATATAATTCAATTACTTAGTGCCAAAATTGGGCCGCCACGCCCTATAGCCCCAATCACTTCCCAAACGCGGCGATGACCGCCCCTCGGCCGCACTGTTGTGAAAGCGTGTTGGCTCCATAAAAATCGGAATCGCGACCTACGCTCCTCCTGCCGGCGACGGTTCGCCAAGCCGATCCCATGCCTCTTCAAACTCTGGCCGGGCGTAGGATTTGGGCTGAAGCCAGAAGGAAACTTTGCCGGTGGTCGGGCTGACACCGCGATGCGCTGCCGAGCGCACCTCTTCCAGGGTCATCACGAAGCAGGTGGGCCGGTCGTTGTTGGCGTTGATCGTGATCACCCACCAGTGAGAACGCAGCTTGTCGAGATCGCCGCCCAAAGGCACGGGGTCTCGCTTTGAGAGCGCCTTCGACTGGATCGGCAAAACCAGACTTTCGTCGTCGCTCGCGGCATAGAGATCGGCGCCACGGGCGTTCCGCACGGTAGGCATGACGTGCCAGCCGCGCCGGGATAGCTCCCGGGCGACGTGGTAGAGGCCGGCGTTGCCCGTCAGTTGGTGGCGCACGTCAGATCCAAGCTCAGCCGGTGATCGTGATCTGGATCGCCTCAGCCGGCACGTCGTAAAACACTGCCAGTTCCTCCTTTGCCTCTGCCATCGATAAGCCCTTGCGCGAGGTGCTGGCCATCGATGCCGGAGCCACATCAGTGATCTCGGCTGGGTGACGGAAATACTTTTTCGACACGGGCGGCATGGGTTTGAAATCCAGCGCATCAATGTCGATGCCCCGGGTCCGGCAGTGCTCAACGTCGCTGTAGACGACCGGATTGCGCGTCATGCCGTGCCGAAAATCCTTTTTAGATACTTCGGCATACTCTGAGAACTTGATCAGATACCTGTCGCGATTGTTCTGGCGCTCGACAAACTCGATGCCGCTTACCTTGCCGACCAAAAAGGCTTCGTTGCGCGCCTGAGGTCGGTCGCCGTGATCGTCCTCGCGGGGCCGTTCATCGTTACGGCTGCAAATACAGTATTTCAGGCCAGATGCGCTGCCAAGCCCGATCACCCAAGACGCCGACCCACCATACTCAAGCATGAACTCGGTGGACTTATTTGTGAACACCTCAACGACCGATCGCTGCGACATAACCATCCTCCATTTAGCAAATCGGCTTATATATAACTATCAAAATAAGTATATAGTTTTCTTCGTGTCGATATTCGCAGCCAGTGCCTTCCGCATGTTCACTTTTCGTTCTATGACGGCACCTCGCCCGAGTCGGGCCGCAACAACCTTTGGGAGCAACGCCATGCAGCGCGATCTGCGGCATGACTTGCGGCTACGCGCAGCCGCGAGCGTGATTTACGACGCCGTTTATCCGGGGCCAGAGTGGGCGCCGGTCAGCTTTGATCAGGCGGAGCGGTTGGAGACAGTCCACTACCGGCAAGCCGTGGAGGCGGCGTTGCTTGCACGCCCCGTCCTGACTGATCGTGCGGAGCAATTGAGCCTGATCTGAGGGTTGGTCAGGCAAGAGCTTTATGGTGTGGCCGGGGATGGATGCCGCCATATACGGGCTTGCCGTGCGGGGAGTCGTCAGCGAAAACCTCGGCTGCCGGGAAGCCAAGTTTGCTACCGCTGGCGCTCCGACTCCGACCATGAAGGCCGTTGTGCGATCGGCATGGATGGGCTGATATGCCGGGATGGTTACAATTCCCGATTGGGCCGCAGCCGGTATCGTCGCCATCTTGGGCGGAGCCGGACTATTCGCAAAAACGTGGATCAAGACGACGGCTGAAGGTAGCGCCCGACAAGTCTTCGATAAAGAAATCGAAAAGGTAAAGTCGGATTTCAGGCGTGGCGAGGAACGCCTGAAGGCTGACCTTCAGAGACGTGAATCGGAGCTAACCTCACTAAGAGATGGTGCGCTTAGTGGGCGGGCCAATCGCGCGGCTCTTCTTGACCAACGTCGACTTCAAGCGGCCGAGAAAGTTTGGGAAGGTGTCGGCGTCCTTTCTCGAATGAGGATGCCGGCGAAGACACTCTCTATGCTGAACATAGAGGCAGTTTCAAAAGATGCTGGCACTAGCGCGGAAGCCCGTGAAGTCCTGAAAAAGCTGATGGGCGGTATCGACGTCAATCACATCGTCGAGCAGATGAAGGGCATCAGAGTCGATTACGAGAGGCCGTTCATCACGCCGATGGTATGGGCATTATACTCAGGATATTCGGCGATCATTCTTGGAGGTTATATCGTTCTGCACACTTTAACATCTGGTCTAAAAGATCCGATGAAGTACATAAACACGGAATACTCAATAGAATTACTCGGAAAAATACTTCCTCATCAGTCAGATAACATAAAGAAATTCCACTACGGGATATTTTACCTTCTGCTTGATGAGATTGAAGAAAAATTGCTCGTCGAACTTAACGCTATGTTGGAGGGAGTCGAAGTCGACGAGAACAGCGTCAAAAGAGCGGCTGAGATATTAGAGGCGGTCAATAAGGTTTCGCGGGCGGGTCCTGCAACTCAGCCGGGAAGTGAAGGCGCAGCGGCGATGCCACCAACGATTGCGGATATGCTAAAGCCAACGATCAGCCAGGACGCCACCTTGCCGTAGTAGGCGAACCAGAAGCTGCTTTGCGCACGTCACGATTTGTCGCCCGGCGCCGGTCCGGCGGGTATCGGCACGTTCCGAGCTGGCGACGTGGCCTGCAACGGCACGGGGTGGTGAAGGCGAAATGTCTGCTGCCGTTGGCCGGGATAAAGAAGCAGGCGTTGAGAATGGGCTTTTAGTAAGGTTGCAGCCGTTCAATGCGGAAGTTTGCAGAAGCAGACCGGGGGTGAGGATGGTAGCTTTATACATCGCATTAGCATTGGCGGTTGCCCCGATTGGGCAAGAAAGTGCGCCGCCTCCTTCGATCCCTATGAGCCTTTCCACCCCACAGGAAGCCAAGGGCAAGATCGTCGCTTGCGGACTGCCCGATGCTCGGGTCTCGGTCCAATTCGATGGAACCTTGCAAGAGGATGTCGTTTGGATCGCGCAGCTAGGGCCGCTTATCTCGGGATCCACGCTGACCTGTCTGGCACGGGCCTCCGTGGCGACCAGCTACTACATCTACTTCCGCGATGCGTCCGTTCAGCGGCCGTATGACATCATTTACAACCGCATCAGCAATGAGGCCGGCGTAGCGAATGCGAAGGAGTGGCTCCGCGCGCGCAACCTTCTCGACACGTTGCCTGAGCCGGTCAAAGGTGAGCCATTAGCAAAATATGCGCAGGCGGTTGAAGTGTTTTGCGGTGTGAAACCCGGCTCGCTGTTGGTCGCCACGGACGATCGCACAATTACCTTCACCAAGAGTGGATTAGGCCGTCCTACCGCCAACGGCATCGAAGGTGCCGCTGCCAACGAGGCTCAATTCGAGTGTGTGATGAACGTCACCTCGGCAGCTAATCTGGAAGCGAACGGTCTATTTTTTGGGTTTATCGGAAACGCTGCCAAAGCCCAGTAGCCAGACTGTCCGAAATCCGTGTCACTCGATAGCCCCGACGATGCCCGAAAATGAGGCGTCAGCCGTCGGGCTTCTTCCGTCGCAACACCGCATACTTTTCCGGTAATGCTCGCGAGCGATAAGAACCATTGGGGCGGAATGGCGAGATGCGTTCAACAAGCTCAAGCAAAGCGCGTGTTAGCACGCGGTCGGACCACAGGTCAACGCCAGCGATGATTGCCAACGCAGTAAATCCGGCAACGGTGGATGCGACGACGCCCATAGCCCCTCCGATCATTCGGGATCGAATATCACGATGCGGAAGCGACAGCTATCGGCGACGGCAAAATCAGCCCGAACGACCATAGCTGGGGCGCTTGCCGACAGGCCGAAAAAAAAGCAGACGCAGGATGATGCCCACCCCGCCGCCATCCCGACGGACAACAGCAGGGCGGGCTAAGAGTTATATGCCTTTCGGTTTGATCGCAGCATCTCCTCTTTCGACCGACCGTTGGCTTGAGGCCGTGGAGGGCCGCGAGGCCGCCCGGGTGGTCGAGTCTCGGGAAACGTCGCGCCGCTCCTGGCTTGGGCAGGGGGTGATTTTGTGAGCCGCCTCGGGTATTCTATGCTTACACCTAGGCCAACTACAGCGCTCTACGAAGTGAACTCGGGGATGGTCGGCGAGCCGTTGCTGGCGATCTCATTGACAAGCACATATTGGGCAATGCTAAATGCCTCGGTGGCGAGAACCTGTTCGCCGTATAAGCCGCGCCGATCACATCTGTCTCAATCCTTCGCTCCTGGAAGCCCCAGTAGCAATAGGTTTGACCGAACCGCACCGCGAGATATCCCAAGGCGCTGGAGAGCGATGCCGATGTTTGATACGTTCAAGCGAGTGACGGAATTCAAGGAGACACGGCGTAAGCTGCGCTGTCATGGTTGCCATCAAGATGCGATTCACACGTTGGAAGCATTGTGCGAGGGGCAAACGGAGGAAGATATTGGCCCGAATGAATCTATGGATTGGGGCACAGACTATCAGATCTTTCGTTGCGGGAATTGCGATGCGGTGAGTTTCCTCGCATCATCATGGCATAGTGGTGACATTGAACCCGACGATTACGGGCGTGGCTACATGCCGAGATACGACAAGCAATACCCCACTCCGACATCGGCCGACTTCACCTTTAACGTGGAGTTCATTCCCAAGACACTCGACTCACTGCTCGACGAAATGCTTTATGCCCTCGCAGGCGGTAAGCTGAGACTGGCGACCATCGCCCTTCGCATGTGCGTAGAGTTCATCGTCAAAGATGCGAAATGCACGGGACGTGATCTCGCAAAGAAAATCGATAACCTCCGTACTCGCGATCTCATCGACGACGATCAGCGTGACCTGCTGCACAAAATACGCCAGAAAGGCAACGCGAGCGCACACGAGGCTCAAGCCATGCACAAAGGAGAGTTGGTCGCAGGGATGGGCATCGTCGAGTTGCTGCTAGAAGCCTTTTACAACGCTCCTGGTCGCAAGGCCCGTCTCGTGGGCATTGCCAAGAACCAGTTTGGCATGGGACCGGACGAGATAGATTTCTAAAAGTCGACCTGGAAGCTCCCGGGCGACGTGGTAGAGCCCAGCGTTGCCAGTCAGTTGATGGCGCACGTTATGCCTCCCGCGCAGCCAGCTTTGCTATCGAAATGGCGTTCAGCGTAATTCGCGCGGTCAGAATTTCCTTGCCGCGTTCATTTGAGGCGCTTCTTTCTCGCATTGTCCAGAAAAGTCTTGATGAACGAATGCGAACTTACGCCCGTTGGCCTCGCCGTGAGAATCCCAAGTCTGGGTGATGTTTCCGTCGTATCTGCGAATAACCATCGTATCGGCAAAGAAATTTAACAAAGAAGGTGATTGCGGGTCCGGCTCACGGTAGCTCTGCTTAACCGTTATGGCGGCGTCGTCAATCGCAACGATGCACGGCTTTCCACCGCAAAAATCCTCGAGTTTGCCCGAGTACTGATCATCAAGCTGGTAAATCTTTTTCAGATTCGGATCGATGACAAAATGCATCGCAATGTCGGCGCTCAGCGTCTTGTTCTGATCAGCGAAATTCGACGTTTGAGAGCCACTGCAAGACAGCCCGATGAGATTGCTATTCTGCGCGGCGGCAGGAGCCGCAGACATCGCCATACTCCCACAGACAAGGAGTATAGATCGCAACAGAAACCCTATGCCATCGGCGACGCGAAGCGAGATCACCCTTCTTTCAAAGAGCATTTTTTGTCGATTCTGCTTTAGCCTTACGCGCCTGCTGGTCTGCGGCGTAACGTGCCTCGAAAGCGGTTTCCGATGAATACTGGAATGTCGCCGTGATCGTCGCCCCGTTGGGATTATTAGGGCATGCCGCCTCAGCCGCAGCCTGCCCGGCATCTGCAAGAGCGTTTGCTATGCCCGAGAATTTGCCCGTCGTATGGACAGCTTCGGACACGTTCACCTGATATCCAACCTCGACGCGGGTTGTTGGATTCCAGAACGCGTAAAGCGTTCCAGTTTTAACGCCATTCGCGTCCACCACCGTCTCGGTGACGTGTTGCGGATATTTTTCACGCAAAGAGTCGGCCAACACTTTTAGCTGCGCCGTCATTATGGACGCACAGGCATTGCTGGTCAGCGTCACGTTGGTCAGCTTGTCGGTGTCGAACTCTGTGCTGATCGCCGCCCGCAGATCGCCGATGGCCACACCTCCGTTAGCGTATTGAACCGAAATGGATTTGAATTTCCCCGCGTGCGTTCGCTTGACCGATGCGTCGGTCACCCCCTCGAGATGTTTGATCGCTTCGGCAGCCTCCTCAGGCGACATCCCAACCTGCAGCGTCCGCCAAAGCGCAATGCTCGATTCGTTTGCTACCGGCGGCGAAACAACGCCCGCTGTAGCTTGCAACAGCAGCAAAAAGCCAATCATCCAACAGCCCCCAAGCGCCTTCAGTCCCCAGAAGACGCTCGCCTTTATACATATTTTTCAAGATAGGTGCGACTGCTGGGCTGTGATCGGCCACGAGGGCGGCAACAGCAGCGGGAGGAAGCATGGACAGGCTATTGCGAGCAGCTTTGGCGGTGATGGCTGTCGCTGGGTTCAGCGAGGCCGCATGGGCTGTGGATATCGGCAAAGCGCTGCAACGACCGGTCAGCCTTACGCTCAACAGTTCGAAAGGCATTTTTGATCTCGAACGCTGTATCGTCCTCCTTGATGGTCCAGGTGGTCCGAGCGTGTTCAGGCAGCCCGATCGACCAGATGACGACATGATCGCGTATATTGGTAATGGAATGGCCGTCACCAACGTGATCACGCTGCATCGATCCGGCGGCAGCACGACGATCGAAATTAGGGAAAACCGTGGATTGGCGTCCGGTGTGCTTCGCAAGACGCCAATGGGTATCGAGAGTTGTCTCTGAATCCGTCGCTCTGGGAAGCCCGTTCGCGTTTAGCGAGCCTGCGGATAAGCCTCAGCATTGATCTACTGCCTGTTTTTGCCGATTAATGTTGGAGCAGATGAAGGGCCTCAGGGCTTGACTGTTTGGTGCAAGATCGACCGCGATCCGTGTGGGGACATTGGGCGCGGCGAAATCGGAGGGGTCATCATGAAGCGTATTGCCGTGGTTGCGTTGCTGGTTCTGAGCCTGACGGCTGGCTGCAGCCGCCCGAAGAGCACCGTCATTCCGTCCGATCCCCAGAAGTGGGATCAATTGGCGGACAGCGTGAAGAAACTGAGCGACGACGATCGCAAAGAGTTCACCGCGTATATGATGCGGGTTTCGATGGCATCAGCCTTCAGCGGCAATAAGGCGATCGCTGTGCCGCCCGGCACGACGATCGGAGACGCCATCTCGGATCAGAAAAAATGGGAGGCCGATCAGCAGGCTGAGGAAGCCAAGGCGAACATTCTCAAGGCCAAGGTTGCCGCCGAGCGTTCTGCCGCCATGAAGAAACTCAGCGATACGGCGACGGTCGCGCTGGCCGACTTGACCGTGCTTCCGAAGAACTACGACGCTGGCCGCTTCTCCGATCGCCTCAGCTTTATCTATGCCGTGGATAATCACACCGGCAAGGCCATCTCCGGCATCAAAGGCACGGTCGTGTTCAAGGATCAGTTCGGGGCCGACATCGAGCGCATGGGCCTCAGCATGGACGAGGACATCGCTCCGAACAGCTCGCGCGCGATCACGGGCTACGGCAAGGACATCAATCAGTTCGAAGACAATGACACGAAGCTAGCGGTAACGCCGTTGTCGAAGATGCACGTCACGTTCGAGCCGCAGATGATCAATTTTGCCGACGGAACGAGCCTTACTGCACCAGACGGCGATCCATCCTAAACACATCAGCTGTGTCATGCAGCATCACTCGAAAAGCTACCGCTTGGAGGGAGGGCGCATGCGCCAGCTGTTCGCTCTAATTGCGATCTTGCTTTTCGCTCCACCTGCATCGTGGGCGCAGTCCAATGCGCCCATGACCTTCCATGCAGATCTCAGCCTCGCAAATCGCATGTATTCTAACGACGTCGCGGCGACTGGGCTGCCCGTCTATGCCGATGGCGTCATAAATGACGGGACAACGGAACGGCTTCTCGCCTACCTTAAAATCAATAAGATTGAAGAGGCGCGCATATATTTTAATTCTCCAGGTGGCTCTCTTCTTGAAGGAATGAAACTCGGACGCGCTATCCGGCAATCGAAGCTCTTCACCACCATCGGTGTCGATGGCAGCGAAGCGGCCAACAAAGCTTCCATATGTGCAAGTGCTTGCGCATATGCGTTTGCAGGAGGTGTCAGCCGATTTCTCGATGAAACTACCGGACGGCTTGGCTTACATCAATTTTATTCCTCCTCTGGTTCAGGAGCCTCAGAAGGCGACACGCAACTGATCGGGGGCCTTCTGGCTGCATATCTGAACGAGATGGGGGTAGATGCGCGCGCCTTTGCATTGGCGTCCGTGACCGCACATGAAGGTATTCTCTGGCTCACAACCGATGAAGCGGTGAATCTCCAATTCGCCAACAATGGTATTCAACCCACGAAAGCCGAGATCAAAATCAACGGGATGATCCCTTACCTTAGGTTGGAGCAAGATCGCTACAACGTCACAACCCGCTACATTTTTCTATGTTATCAGGGTCGGATGGAGGTGGATGCAGGCGTCGTAACCGACCCCGAAAATTCCGCGATGCACGCGCTGAACGTCACCAAGGCCTATCTCGAATTGGATGGCGTCGAGACGCTAGATCAAGCCGGTCCTGCCGCTGCGATCGCCGATCAGAGCGTCGTGTGGTTACGGCGTCCGTTGTTGCCCATCACCGCTCTCTCATTCTTGCGCGCCAAGGTCGCCGATATATGGGTCGAGAACGGTGGCGCTTTCCGCTGGGGCGGATCGATCGATTTGTTGCCGGTCCGTGAGCAAATGAGAAATTACTTCCAGCAGTGCTACAAGTGAGCCGTCGGCCAAAAAAAAGAAGCGCTAAGGAATAGCCCGCCCGGCCGCCATCCCGAAGGACAACAGCAGGGCGGCCTAAGGGTATGAGTCTTTCAGCTTGATCTTGGCACCTTCCCTTCCGAAAGGCCGTTAGCTTGGCACCGTGAAGAGCCGCCATGCCGCCCGGGTGGTCGAGTACCCGGAGGGCCGCCGCGCCGATCGTGGCTTAGGCAGCGGGCAAACCTGTAAGGGGTCAGGCGGCCTTGGCTCGTGCGGCGGTCGGGGCCGCGACGGCGGGTGAGCCCGACGCCACCAGCTTCAGCTTGCCGCTCCTCCGCCTACGTACGTTCCAGGCCGGACGATGCAGGGCGATCATCGGCGGACAGAGCAGCTTGGCGATCTCTGCCGCCTCTTTGCCGGCCCCGGTGATCAGGACGCGCAGTTCCAGCCCGTCGAGGTTGTCGTGGATGCGCTCGCCGCCGTGGTGATCCCGCGCCGAACCGCTTTGACGCGAGAAGTCAGCGATGCGCTTGGCGAGGCCGCCGTTTTTCCATTCAGTCGCTCGCCCGATGAAAACGATCCGCCTGTTCTGCACGGCGCAGTAGAGGCCGACGTCCTTGCGGAGGTGAGAGCGATCGGCGCGAAAGCCGCCCGGGATCACCTCCCATTCCTTTTCCCATTCTGCGAGCGTCCTGTCCGCCACGATGCTGTCTTGCTTCATGTGCATGGTGTTTCTCCAACAGAGGGGCGCTCCCCAGTGAGAGGAGCGCCGCGCCGATCATTTCCAGTTGAGTTTCGATGATCCTGCCTCGACGGCAGCAATAAGTGTGTCATTTGCAAGATGACTATAGCGTTGCGTTGAGCTATAGGACGAATGTCCGAGTACCTTTCCCACAGTAAATAAGTCGATTCCACTATTTATCATGAGACTGGCACTAGAATGCCGGAGATCATGGAGGCGAACGTCCGAAAGCCCGGCTTCTTTTCGTGCTGCATCCCATGAATGCTTTATACTGGTGATATGCTTCTTCGGATCGAAGCGCCCGGGGAACAGGTAACGCGCGTCTTTTTTGCGCTTGATCTGCCCGATGAGGCCGATCGCCGCCTGCGACAGCGGGACGTACCGAGCCTTGGTCTTGGTCTTGGGCAGGTAGAGCACGCGCCGTTCAAGATCGACGTTGGCCCATTCCGCCGACAGCAGTTCCATAAGCCGCATGCCAGTGCAGAGCAGCAGCCCGACGATGATGGGGAGGCGCTTGTTGCGGGACTTGGCGACGGCCTCACGCAGCCGGGCCGCCTCCTCAACAGTCAGGAAGCGTTCTCGCGCGTTGTCGAGGCGAGGCATTTTTATTCCGCGTGTCGGGTTAGGTATGCAGCCCGCGAGCCCCCACCTGGCCCCCAGCTCGAAGCTGCGGCCCAACAAAGCCTTGAGCTTAACAAGGGTGCCTTCCGCGAGCCCCTGAGCACGTTTCTCCGCCAACCATTGCGACACGACCCGGGAATCGATCTCGGTGAGACGCATGGTGCCGAAGCGGGGAAGTAGGTGCAGCCTCATATTGCTGTCCATATTGTCGATGCTGCGGGCGTAGGTGCGCGCCTCCTCGATATGGCGGGCGGCAAGCTCGGAATAACGGAGAACCGCCTTGGCCTCTGCCTTCTGCGCGGCCGGATCGTTGCCGAGAACAGCCTCGGATCGCCACTTGCGGGCGGTCTTCTTGACCTGATCCCAAGTCACGTCTTCGACGCGTCCAATCTTCATTTGACGTAACGAGCCGTATTTATCAGTGAACCGCAAATACCATGTGCGGCCTCCACTTGATCTTACTTCGAGAACCAGACCTAAACAGGTGCGACCACAGCAATAATAATCCACCTTCTTCTTTCCCTCCGGGCAGGTCGCGGTCATCGCGAATTGGGGGGACAGAGTTGCTTTTGGCATGAGCCATTGTTCCTTAAGCTACAGACGCAACTCTCCCGCGTGGGCAGAGGCATCGGGTTTAAATGGATGAAGCCGAACAGCGTGGTTCGACCGGTAAAGGGCGCAATTCAGGGTTTAAATTGATAAAGGGCGTACAATTCCTGCGTCGTCGGCCCGTGCCGACGACGTGAAATGGAAAGGGGGGATGATGGCGGATGCTTCGCCAAACCGGGCGACGACCGGGCGGCGCTCCGCCACTTCCGGCCGGTTTGCCGGGCTATCTACCCCACCCCCCCGAGGAAAACCTCAATCGAATTTGCTGGCTTTACGAATTCTATCCTGTTCCTTTATTTGCCTCTCCTTCTGTTCTTCGGTAAACTGGCTTCCGTGTTGGCAGGAGCCAACGGAATATGCCTCCGCTTTTGGTCGGTGGGCCGAACTTGGCGCGAAGGATCGCACCGCACTCTCTGGCCTGCCCTATCGTGGGCTTTTCAATGTTTGCGGCCTCCAGAACCTCGGAAGCCGTCATACGCTGGCACTCGAATGTGTCGTCGCCTTCAAGATCGATGATGGCGGCAACCGCGTCGCGGACGAGGCTGGTTGACTGATGGCGCTCGTTCCAGGCGGCGAGTTGGGCCTCCTGCTCCTTGTTGAACCACCACACCGCCTCGCCCTTGAAGTCGACCGCGAGCTGGGCCCAGAGTTGTTGCATCTGGATGCCGTGGTCGTAGTCGATCGCCTCCACGGCAATGACGCCCCAGCGGGTCGAGCCGGAAGGATCGCTGAGGAAGTCCGAACCGTTGGCGGAGGCCATGAAGACAGTCCGGCGAGGCCACTCGGAGTCCGCCGCCGCATACGGGATGCGAACGACATCTCTGTCGCGAGTCAGGATACCCTTGAGACGCTCTTGGTCCTTGCGGAACGAGCTCTCGAGTTCTCCCAACTCCACGATCCAATGCCGCATGGCGGTTATGATGTTATCCTTGGCTCCCCCGTCGAAATGATGATCGGTCTTCACGACCGATCCGCGTAGAATTGGATCTGGTACCAGACTGAGGCACCACCTTGTTTTCCCAATCGATTGCGGCCCCTGCAGAACGAGTACCAGTCGCGTCGAGAATCCAAATGGCATGAGTGCAGACGCGACAGCACTCAATAGCCAGCAATAGATGATGTCTTCTTTGAGTTGTTGCGGATAATCGGCAACGGTTTGGATCGTGGCGTAGATGGCGGGAAGGCGATCAAGGCCGTCCCACGGCTTAATCAGTATCCAGTCAGCAACTGGGTTATATGGGTTCTGATTGGCGATCGCATCCACGATAGCGCGGGCGTCGCCGTTGGACATGCCGTGGAGGGCCATAAGGCTCTTAATGTGGGCGAGAGCAACGCTGTCGCCGTTATCGATCACGCCCCGCAGGTCCGGGATCGCGATATCGGTCCGCTTTTTGATAACGTCGTAACGGGCCTCGATACCATTGCCGTCGAGCAGGTATCGGACATTGTCGATGGTCGGTGGTAATCCACCATAGCCGAGCGGCTGATCGGGGAACTTCCCGGCATCAATTCGCGTCGGTTGCCATTCGGTCAAATCCGCCGAAGGCGCGACGACTTCGTCACCGGGGCGCGCTCTGACCGCCCCCGGTGATTTCTTCACCTTGAGTTTTGATATATTCACTGCCTCTTCCAATCGGTTGCGGCTTCAAAGAGCGCGTGCTTGCCGATCGGTGAGATGCGACAGTCACGACGCGCCGCAGGCGCAAGGCGATGTTGAAAGGCGGATGTCTGGGGGCGGATGCCGTAGGGAGCTGCGATCGTGATCGCGGCTGCGGCTTAACAGGTGGCGATCGATCCGGTTCCGATCAAGGGAGCCGGCGACATAAATCGAGCAGGTCGCCCGGCACGCCCTCCGCGTCGGCGATGAAGACGACATAGGCGAAGGTGCTGCCGAAGGTGAATAACAACTCCCACCAGCCGTCGTGCTTGGCATGATAGTCCCAACCGGGATGAAACCCCTCCTCGCCCCAGCGTTTTCCGCTGACGGGATCGACGAGAGGCGACAAGCCGATATGGCGCTGAATATCGGCTTCGGTGTCGCCGGGCTCGACGACGAGATACTCCGTCCAGTCAATCAGTTCCTCCTCCAGCGCCGCGATGCGCTGGCTCAGCAAGAGGTGGAGGCGGGGATCGAGGTCGAGCGTGGGCAGGCTTGCGAAATCCGAACGGTTATAAAGATGCCGCATAAATTTACTCCGGGCATAAAAATAGCGTCCGAGGCGGGAGCCTGGACGCTTGCGGTTGTGATGATGGTCGTGTGATCAGGCGTGGTCGCGGACGAGCGCGAGAAGGGCGGGATCGATATCTAGGCTATCCGGCACCCAGAGCGACACGCCGAAGCCGTCATCGCTGAGGATCAGAACGGCTTCGTGCCAGCCGGCATGATGCTGCACCCACTCGAAGCCGGCTTCCTCACCGGAGATCGGCCAACCCGCCTCCGTCTCGACGGCGGCCAGCGTGTCGCCCGGCTGGACGATGATGAAGTGGGCGAGATCGCCGAGATCGTACCCTTCGTACTCTGTGAGCTGATCGCGCCTGAGGGCGAGCAGGCGCAACAGTTCGGCGTCGAGCGGCGACGCCAATGCTCTGGCCATGTCGGCCGAGCTGCGGATCGAAAGCATGGGATTCTCCTTGAATCAAAAAGGCCCCCGGATCGCTCCGAGGGCCTTGCAGGGTTGGTCAGGTTGCCGGGCCTAGCCGGCGGTCGTCATTTGAACGTCGCCACCACCTTCACGTCGGGCATGCCGGCGATCCGCAGCGGTATCTCGAAATAGTTCTGGATGTCGGTGATCGCCGCCCGTCGCGCGGAATTGAGCAAACCGGGCTGCTGCGCCTGGGAGATCATGCCCCGGCGAGCGTTCAGGAAATTCATCCTTCTCAGGGCTTCGACCTGCTCTTCGCTGTAGGTCAGCGTGCCGGAATTGGTGGTGATGGCCTGTTCGGGCTGGAAGGCGATGTCGCCCACCGTCACCCTTGGCAGCAGCACCCGGACCAGCTTCGCGCGATCGTCATAGGTGACGTCGGCGAGGCTGAGCTGGGACAGGTCCACATAATACGGCACCACCGCCGGCACGACGAGGTTCTGATGGCCTCCGAACAACCAGAGCCAAGTGCGCTCCGCCTCCACGGTGGCTGTTCCCTTGTAGCTGAAAACCAGCAACTGACCTTCTTCCCGCAGGCTTTCCACCGTGGTCGAAAGGATTTTCGTCTTATCGACCTGGAAAAAGCCGGTGTGCTTCGCCTCCGTGTCCACCGGCCTCCGATCGGTGAGCGCGTAGGTGCCGCCCGCGACGGCGAGGTGTGAAACGATCAGGATCGCGCCTTTTCTCATGGCGCTACTCCAGGGGCTGTTCGGCGTATTGGACCAGCCAATCGCCGTCCTCGTCCTGCGAGTCACGATAGTAGAGCGTCGTGGATTGCCCGCTGCTCACGAGCACGCGGCCCGAGCAGCTGATCTCTTTCGGCCCGGTCTTGAGCGTCTTCGGATCGTAGATCTTGACCATTGTAACGCCGTTGGTGGCGGCGATGCGGATGACGTCGGAACGGATGCTTTCGCAGGTTCTGACGATCTCCGGCGCCGGGGGAGGGTTATCGTTGCTCCCGCAAGCCGACAGAAACCCGGCGAGCAGGATGATGGAAACACGTTTGTTCATGAGGATTCTCCCGATCACTGTTTCCAGTGCGCTTCGGCGAAGGCGTGGCAGTAGGTCAGCCCGAGGACGCCGTTCCGGCCGGTGGACACGCGGATGGCCTGCTCGTTGATCGGCTCGATCTCGCGGCCCCGCTTCTTCGCCTCCTCGTAGGCACGGGAGGTGACGAGCGAACGGCAGACGACGAGCAGCGCGTCCGTCTCAGGAATGAACTGGTAGCGGTTGTATCGGACGAAAACCGAGAACCCTTCCGGTATGTCTTTCACCTCGACCTTAGCGTCGTTGTGCTTTCCGGCATCGATAGGCTTGGTGACGTCGGCTGGCGTGGTGCAGGCGGCCAGCGCCAGCGAAAGCATAAGGGCAGACTTCGCCCAGAATGAACGCATGATAGAACTCCCGTTCTGTGGATTGAGGACGCGCGACATCGCGCCGGACGCGGGTGCGCCGACGGGTTGGTTTGATGCCGCCATAGAAGTCGCTCCCATCCAGGAGCGACGATCGGCTTGGACCCTCGTGCCGCTCCTATGTACCTCTTGGAGCGACGGCCGAAGCCGGATGTTGGAAACCTAGCTTACGCACAGGCGCATGCGCCTTTACCGGCGGACCGGCTGGACATACGCGCATGCCACCCGGCCTCCGAGATCATCGGCGACCGAGATGCGTAAGCAGGGGTTTCCACGCCCCACCTCCCGGCTTTCACGGGAGACAGGGCGATCATGGAAGGTTGCTACTGTGTTCGCAATAGCCAGTCTGGCAAAGTGCTTCCTTCCTATATAAGATACTGTTTTTTCTGTATTTTATGTGCGAGCGATTTGATCGCTGCGACGTTGATGAGCAGCATTGACTCCACATTGTAGAGTTCTACATTGTAGAGTGTAACTCGCGAAGGCTGGTAACGATGATAGGCAAGCTAGAGGAGATGACGCTCATGGCGCTTCTCAGAGCAGGATCGAAATCAGCGCCGAGCGCGGTCTTCGAGCGCATGTTGCTCGGTCAGCCAAAGGCATCTTTCGGCGCAGTTTATACCACGCTGACGCGCCTCGCGGCCAAGGGGCTCGCGGATGAAACGTCCAGCAAGGACGAATCCGGCCGAGCGCGCCGTGTCTTCACCATTTCGGGGAGCGGTCGGAGGGCTTTGCAGCAATCGCTGGATGCGACCGCAACCATCGGCGGCTTCTCTGTCGAGGGAGGGTTCGGTGCGCTGGCCTAACCCCCTGAAGCTCTCGTTCTTCGCGATGCTCGCATGCAGCGGTGTGACCCTCGTGCAATCCCTCGCGCCGATACGTCCCACCGTTGGGCCTTGGCTGGATTTGGCGGCAAACCTCTTCCAGCTCCTCGCGCTGGTCATTTTTTATCTGACCTACGAGCAGGTCGTCTCCGTCCTACGTTCCGTCGACAGCAGCACGCAGGTCGAAAAGATCGAAGGGCGCTCGTACATCGTCGATTACCTGCTGCCGCCCGACATCGCGCAGGATGTCCAGGCCAACATGGAAGAGGTGATGCCCATATGGATCGCTGCGCACGGCCCCCAGCGGGCCAACCGTATCCGTCGCGCGCAGGTGTTTCGGATCGTCGTGGGCCACTACGCAACGCCCATCGTTGCTTTCAGCGAACGTGTCCTCGCGATCGTACGCGGAGCATAATCGCCTACTCGGCTGATCTCGTCATCTTCCAGCCGTGCTTTGAACAAACCATTTCGAGTGCTGCCAACCATGAATATCAAGTTCCCGGTCGATCGGGCGATTGAAATCCTCCGGCGCCAACATGATGCGCTCTCGTCGCAATGGAACCACCGGGATCGGAGCTCAAATCCCGATTTCAAGAAGTGGAAACGAGATACTGAAGTCGCTCTCGAAAATATCTTTGGATCGGAGAGCCGCCATCTTGGGGACTTCAAGCGCATAAGTTTCCAAGCTGGCGTATGGTACACCGATATGCCTGACAGCGATCATCGCGAGGCTTACGAGGCTGGCCTGAAGACAGCTGCAGCCGTTCTTAATTCCATGATCGATGAGATTAAGGAATACGCCATAGCCGAGGAGGGAGCTGATATTGCTCCTTCGTCGCTGAACTTAATCGAACAGATGTGCCTTCGATTTCACCGCGTTGCCCGCCAGCTACGCGATCGTCACGGCGGTCGCGATACGCTCACGATCGGCGATGAATACGATGTCCAGGATCTGCTCCACGCCCTCCTTTCGATGCACTTCGACGACATCCGCGAGGAAGAGTGGAGCCCGAGCTATGCGGGCAGCGGTTCGCGGGTGGATTTCCTGCTGAAAGCCGAGCAGATCGTGATCGAGGTCAAAAAGACGCGGCAATCGATGAAGCGCGGCGAGCTTGGCGAGCAACTGATCGTGGATCGCGCGCGCTACGCCGAGCATCCAGACTGCAAAACGCTGGTGTGCTTTGTCTATGATCCCGAGGGCATAGTCGGCAATCCGGCGGGTATGGAGCGTGACCTTGAGAAGCACGAAGGGGCCATGCGCGTGCGCGTGATTATCGCGCCCAAGGCATAAGAAAGCTCCCAAGCCGTTTCGCGGCAGCGCGTTGAACCGCGTCCACGAAAGATTGGGCGAATCTCCTTCCCAAAGCGCCCCACGCAAGACCCAAACCGCGCACCCACGGTTATGGGTTTTCCGTAGGTCTGCCGGATTTTGCCTTTCCAACCTTCTCTAGGAAGGTGGTGCCGCTTGCAGGACTCGAACCTGCGACCCCCGCATTACGAATGCGATGCTCTACCAGCTGAGCTAAAGCGGCACGCCGGAGTGCGGCGCCTGTAGCAGCGTGATCCCGCCCCCGCAAGCGCCGCCGCGCAGAGGCTTTACGCTATTTCAACCATGGCCAGTCCATGGTCCATGCTCCCGCGCGATCAGGTGTGCGCGGCCCGGGTGGAGAAGCATCGGATGGACGGCATGCGGGGGATCGATCACGAGCCCGGCGACGGGCACGAGCCCTCATACGAGGCCGAGCGTCTGCCCGCCATCGGCAGCGACGAGCGGCGCATGCACGTGCGCGCCTACAATTTCTGGGTCTCGATGCTCGGCGGTCGCGCCTACCCTTCCATCGAGGATCTCGATCCCGAGCATAGCGAGGATTTCGGCCCGCATTCGGTGCTGCTCGATTTCACCGGCGGCATCGAGGATCCGGCGATTACCTTCCTCGGCGCCTCGCTACGCCGCGAATGCGGGCTGGATCACGACATCCACAACATTTCCGACGTGCCGAGCCGCTCGCTGCTCAGCCGCCTGACCGACCATTATCTCCAGATCCTCGCCAACCGCGCGCCGATCGGCTTCGAGGCCGAGTTCGTCAGCCAGCGGGGCACGAACACCATGTATCGCGGCATCCTGATGCCCTTCTCGTCCGACGACGACACGATCGACTTCGTTTATGGCGTGATCAACTGGAAGGAAGCGCCGGTCGAGGCCGCGCCCGCTCCAGTGATCGTCGCCGAGCAGGAGCCAGTCGCCGAGACGCCGGCCGCACCGGTGTGGGCCGATGGCCCGTTCGGCGCGCTGGAGCAGCCGCAGCGCGAGGTGCCGCAGGGCGATGGCGCCGAGGACGAAGCGTTCGGCTCCGAGGATCTGCTCCCCGGCCACAACGCCGCGCTGGCGGATCATCTCGCCGCCGCGCGAGATCAGGCCGAAGCGGCGCAGGGCGCCCGCCTCAAGAGCCGCGCCGCGCTCTATCGCGCGCTGGGGCTCGCATACGATTTCTCGCTGCTCGCCGATGCGCGGCCCGGCGAATATGCCGAGCTGCTCGACGATGCCGGGGTGAAGGCGCAGAAGCGCGCGCCGATGACGGCGGTGATCAAGCTGGTCTTCGGCCATGATGTCGACAAGGCGCGCGCTACCGAGTTCGCCGCGACGCTCGCTTATGCCCACCGTCTCGGCATCGAGCCGGGCGCACTGGCCGAGCATATCGAGGCGCTGCCGGGCGGCCTGAAGGCGATGGTCTCGGCCGAGCGGCAGGCGAGGAAACCCGTCACCGCTCCGCCGAGCCATGCCGAGATCGCGCGTGCGGCTCTGCGCAAGGTCGCAGCCCAGATCGTGATCGACCTGCCGTCCGACTCGGGCGAGTTCGTGCTTCTGCTGGCACGTCGCGAGGGCGACGGGAAGCTCGCCGTGATCGCGCCGGTGCCCGAGGAAGAGAGCCTCGTCGATCGTGCCATCCGCAAGATCACGCGCTGACAGCGACCGACAGGCGCAACAAAGATTCGCTACCCTCCGATCGGCCTGACGCGCCGTTGCTTTTAGCCCTCCGGGGTTGAGCGGCGGCACTTAGAGGCGCATATCGGCCGCGAAATCGGCCCCGAAAACGGGGCGATACCCCGCGCAAGGAGCGGAACGAGCGATGACGGCATCTGTGGCGAGCGAAGCGACTTCCGGCGACAGGACGGAGGTGGCGCCCGGCCTCATCCGCGAGATCGCGGGTGTGCTGACGGCGGGTGCGCTGCCCGGCGAGACCGACGGTTTCGACGCTGCGGCCTGCGAAGCCGCTGCCGCCTTCATCGCCACCGCCGCCGCCAGGCGCGCACCCGAGAAGCCAGGCTTCGCACTCGATTCGACCGGTGGCGAGGGTGGCCGCCGGCTTATGCGGCTCGCCATCGTCAACGACGACATGCCCTTTCTGGTGGATTCGGTCGCCGCCGCGCTCGCCGCGCGCGGGCTCGCCGTCCATCGCCTGCTCCACCCGATCGTCGCGGTGCGCCGCGACGGCAACGGCACGCTCACCGGCCTGCTCCCGCCACGCACCGAGGGCGAGCGCCGCGAATCGATCATCTACATGGAGATAGAGCGCGTCGACGCGAAGGAGCGCCGCACCATCGTCGAAGAGCTGGACGGGATGCTCGCCCATGTCCGCGCGGCGGTCGAGGACTGGCCGCTGCTGCTCCACGCGCTGAAGGATGGCGCCGCGAAGCTGCCGGACGGCGAGGGCGCCGCGCTGCTCCGCTGGTTCCACGACGGCAACATGACGCTGCTCGGCTTCCGCCGCGTTGATAGCGACGGGAAGATCGAGCAGGACCTCGGCATCGCGCGGGCCGACGACAGCGCCTTCATGGCGGACGGCACGCGCGCCGCGGCGATCGCCTGGTTCGAGGCGGGCAACGAGGCGCCGCTGCTGCTCAAGGCCGATCGCGTTTCACAGGTGCACCGCCGCGTGCCGCTCGACCTGATCGTGCTCCCCCGGCGAGAGAGTGGCCGGATCACCGGTGTCGACATCCATGCCGGCCTGTGGACCTCGGGCGCGCTGGCGACGCGGCCCGATCGCGTGCCGCTGCTCCGCCGCCGCCTAGCCGATCTGGAGGAGGGGCTCGGCTTCGATCCCAACAGCCACGCCGGCAAGGCGCTGCGCCACGTTCTCTACGAGCTGCCGCACGATCTGCTGATCGCCTTCCCGCAGGCCGCTTTGCGCGAGGTGGCACTGACCGCCATGTCGCTCTCCGATCGGCCGCGCCCCAAGCTGGTGCTGGTCGATGAGGTGCTGGGCCGGCACCTGTTCGCCTTCGTCTGGCTGCCGCGCGACGAGATGACCACCGGCCGCCGCGAGGCCATCGGGCGCATGATCGCGGAAGCCGCTGGCGGATCGCTGGCCAGCTGGGCGATCGATCTCGGCGACGGCGACGTCGCGCTGATCCGCTACACGATCGCGCTGTCCGCTAAGGGCCAGCGCCCCGATGCCGAGCCGCTCGACCGGCGGTTGGAGCAGATGGTGCGCGGCTGGACGCCGGCGGTGGAAGCCGCCCTCGCCGATCGCGTCGGCGCCTCCCGCGCCGCGCGGCTGGGCCTCAGCCACGCCGGCGCGTTCCCGCCGGGCTACCGCGCCCGCGCCGAGGCCAGCGAGGCAGCCGAGGACATCGTCCGCCTGACGAGCCTCGAGGATGACGAGGACCGCGCCGCGCGCCTCTACGCGGTGCCGGGCGAGGCGGGCGACCGCCTGCATCTCAAGATCTACCGCACCGGCGGCCTCGTGCCGCTTTCGGACGTGGTGCCGGTGCTGGAGGATTTCGGCTTCGTCGTGCTGGAAGAGGTGCCGACCGCGCTGGCGAGCGGGCTCGGCCACATCCACGAATTCCTGCTCGATGCGCCGGATGGCTGCGGCGCCGACGTGCTGGCGCGCGCCGGCATCGCCGAGGCCGCGATCGCCGAGGTGCTTAAGGGCCGCGCCGAGAATGACGCCTTCAACAAGCTGATCGTCAGCCTGGGGCTGGAACCGCGCGCCGTAGTGCTGCTGCGCGCCTGGTTCCGCTATCTGCGCCAGACCGGCATGACCTACGGCCTCGCCACCACCGCCGACGCGCTGGCCCGCGCGCCCGAGGTGGCGAGGGGTTTCGTCGCCCTGTTCGATGCGCAACACGATCCAAAACATGCCTCGAAGGTCAAGGCGGACGCCGCCCGCGCCGCGATCGACGAAGGCCTCGTCGCCGTCGCCGCGATCGACGACGATCGTGTCCTGCGCCGCATGCGCGGCCTGATCGAGGCGATCCTGCGCACAAACGCCTTCTCCCCCGCGGCGCAGGAGGCGCTCGCCTTCAAGCTGGACAGCGCCAAGGTGCCCGACCTTCCCGCACCGCGCCCGTGGCGCGAGATCTGGGTCTATTCGCCGCGCGTCGAGGGCATCCACCTGCGCGGCGGCCCGATCGCGCGCGGTGGCCTTCGCTGGTCCGACCGTCGCGACGATTTCCGCACCGAGATCCTCGGCCTGATGAAGGCGCAGGTAGTGAAGAACGCCGTCATCGTGCCGACCGGCGCCAAGGGCGGCTTCTATCCCAAGCAGCTGCCGCCTCCGTCCAACCGGCAGGCGTGGCTGGCGGAGGGCACGGAGAGCTACCGCATCTTCATCCGCTCCTTGCTGTCGGTCACCGACAATCTGGTCGAGGGCAAGGTGGTGCATCCGGATCGTGTCGCCATCCTCGATCAGGACGACCCCTATTTCGTCGTCGCCGCCGACAAGGGCACCGCCACCTTCTCCGATGTCGCCAATGCGATTGCCGTCGAGAGGGGCTTCTGGCTGGGTGACGCCTTCGCATCCGGCGGTTCGAACGGCTACGACCACAAGGCGATGGGCATCACTGCGCGCGGCGCCTGGGTGTCGGTGACGCGCCATTTCGCCGAGATGGGCGTCGACGTGCAGTCTGATCCGATCGTGACGGCGGGCTGCGGCGACATGTCCGGCGACGTGTTCGGCAACGGCATGCTGCTCAGCAAGACCATCAAGCTGGTCGCGGCGTTCGATCACCGCCACATCTTCCTCGATCCTTCGCCCGATCAGGCGAAGAGCTGGGACGAGCGCGCCCGCCTGTTCGCGCTGCCGACGTCGAGCTGGGCCGACTACGACACCGCGCTGATCTCGGCCGGCGGCGGCGTCTTCCCGCGCAGCCAGAAGGCGATCCCGGTCTCGGCCGAAGCGGCGGCGGCGCTCGGCATCGCCGAGGGCACCTACGATCCCTCCTCGCTGATCCAGGCGATCCTGAAGGCGCCGGTGGACCTCCTGTGGTTCGGCGGCATCGGCACCTACATCAAGGCCTCGAGCGAGACCAACGCGGCGGCCGGAGACCCGGCCAACGACGCCAACCGCGTCGATGCCGCGCAGCTTCGCGCCAAGGTGATCGGCGAAGGCGCCAACCTCTCCACCACGCAAGCCGGCCGCATCGAATTTGGCCTGCTCGGCGGTCGCTCCAACACCGATTTCATCGACAATTCGGCGGGCGTCGACTGCTCGGACAACGAGGTCAACATCAAGATCGCGCTCAATGCCGAGATGGCGGCGGGCCGGCTGGGCTTCGAGGATCGCAACATGTTCCTCGCAAGCATGACCGACGACGTCGCGGGCATCGTGCTGGAGGACAACCGCCTGCAGACACTGTCGCTCTCGTCGGCGGAGCGCGGCGGCCCGGCGGCGCTTCCGTCGCAGGTCGCGGTCATCACCGAACTGGAAGCGGCCGGGCGGATGGATCGCAAGGTGGAAGGCCTCGCCGGTAACGACGTCTATGCGCGCCGCGCGCAGGATGGCCACGGCCTCACCCGCCCCGAGCTGGCCGTGATCCTCAGCCACGCCAAGCTGACGCTGCAGGCCGCGATCGAGGCCTCGCCGATCACCGGTGACCCGACGCTCTCCCCGATCCTCCACCGTGCCTTCCCGGTGCCGATGCAGGAGCGCTTCGCCGACGCGATCGACGCGCACCGCCTGCGCGGCGAGATCATCGCCACCAAGGTGGCCAATGCGGTGGTCAACCGGCTCGGCCTCGTCGCCCCCTTCGAGCTTTCGGAAGAGGAAGGCGTCAGCCTCGCGCGCGTCGCCGGCGCCTATCTCGCCTGCGACACGATCTTCGGCCTGACCCGGCTCTTCGCCGATATCGAGGCGGAGGCGATGCCGGAGACGGGCCGTCTCGAACTGCTGGAAGTCGCCGCCCGCGTCATACGCCTCCATATCGCCGATCTGATCCGCGTGGCGAGCGCCTCGGCGCTACCCGGCGAGATGGCCGGAGCCGTGAAGGCCGGCGTCGAGCGTCTCGACCGCAAGGCCGACGACATCATCAAGGCCGAAGTGAAGGGCGCCACCGCCCAGCTCACCGAGCGCCTGATCGGCACCGGTGCGAGCATCGAACTGGCAAGGCGCGTGGCGCGGCTCTACGAACTGGACGGCGCCGTCGCCATTGCCGCGCTCGCCGCGCGCTGCGGCTGGAGCGAGGAAGAGGTCGTCTCGGCCTATGTCCGGCTCGGTGAGGCGCTGGGGCTCGACTGGGCCAAGGCGGCCGCGCAACGCGCCACCTCGGCGGACAGCTGGGAGCGCCTGCTCACCGCCGGCCTCGCCCGCGACTTCGAGCAATTGCGCCTCGATTTCCTCGCCCGCGCCGGCAAGAGCGGCCCCGCCAAGCTGGTCGACGGCTGGCTCGCCCAGCACGAGACCCGCGTCGAGCGCTTCGCCCGCCTCGTCCAGCGCGCGCGTACCGCGCCTTCGGTGAGCCCGGCGATGCTGGCACAGGTCGCGGCGCAGGCCCGCATCCTGCTCGCGCGCCGCGCCGACGACGAGTGATCGGCGGCTAGAAGGCTTTCGGGAGCGCGAACGCCATGAGCAGGGTGCGCTCCAAGAAGAAATAATTGTCGTCGGACGCGACCCACAGCACGAGGCCGTGCGGAGTCGGCTGGACGGCGAGCGCCTCCATATTGTCCACCGTCAGCGGCGGCGCGAGCGTCGCCAGCACCTTGCCGACGATCGCAGGACCGCCCGGCACGATCGCCTTCGGATCGATCACCGTCAGCGCTGCGGCGAAGCCGGCCACCGCGCTGAACCGGCGATGCAACACAATCACGCGCCCGTCGGGCAATTGCGCGGAGTCGGTCGGCGCGAAGCCGCCGGGCGGCCCCTTGTAGCAGAACGGGGTCGCGTCCGGATGCTCCACCGGATCGCCGGGGAAGAGCAGCGCGTAATGGGTGCCGTCCTTGCACGTCTTGGTTTCGGCGAAGACGAGGAAGCGGCCGTCAGCAAGGCGCACCATGGCCTCGGCGCCCAGATTGTCCGGCCAGTCCGCCATCAGCTTGGGCGCGACATGGCCGTCCGCCGTGGCGAAGCCCTTGGTGTAGCGCCAGATCTCGTTGCGCGTCTCGAAGCCCGCCCAGACATGGCCGGAAGCGGCATCGTAGGTCGAGGATTCGCTGTCCCGATCGACCTTTTCCGATCCGTCGCCAGGGCCGTCGGGCAGCTCGCTCATCGCATAGTCGGCCACCGGCCCCGGCTGGCCGGCGAAGCGCAGCCGCGTCACGACGCCGCCATCGCTCAGCATCGTGAAATGGCCGTCCTCGATCGTCATGGACGAGACGCCGCCGAAGCGCCGGTCCGTACCCTTCAGCACCCAGCCGCCGAGATAGCGCAGCGAGCCCAGCGTCGTGCGCCCGGGATCGGCGGGATCTAGCGGCACGGCGGTGGCCGTCACCCCCTGCGGCGCGGAGCGGACGCCAAGCGGCAACGGGGCGATCGCGACGAGCGCGGCGAGCAAGGCAAGGCGGTGCATCTCCCCCTCTTAGTCGGTGCGGTATGCGGGGAAAGCCGCAATCCGCTGCAGGCTCAGGATGAGGCCGGGCGGCGCAGATCAGCGCAAGGTCACTTGACCGCTTATTCCGCCGCCTGCGGCATCCCGCCACGGCTCCGCTCGCCGCCGTTGGTGAACCAGCGGCCGAGCAGCGGCCCCATCCTGCGCTCGATCCCGTCGGCGAGGCTGAAGCCGGCCGGCACGATCAGCAGCGTGAGCAGGGTCGACAGGATCAGGCCGCCGATCACCATCACCGCCATCGGCTGGTTGAACGATCCGTCGCCGCCGATCGACAGCGCCGTCGGCGTCATGCCGGCGACCATCGCCACCGTCGTCATCACGATCGGCTGGGACCGCTTGTGGCCGGCTTCGAGGATGGCTTCGTCGCGGCTCTTGCCATGGCGTATCTCCTCGATCGCGAAGTCGATCAGCAGGATCGAGTTCTTGGCGACGATGCCGAGCAACATCAGCAGGCCGATCAGCGTCGGCAGCGAATTGGGCATGCCGCAGATGTGCAGTGCGATCAGGCCACCGAGCGGCGCCAACGCCAGCGAGCAGAGGTTGACGAACGGCGGCACCACGCGGCGGTAGAGCAGCACCAGCACCGCAAAGACCAGCAGGATGCCGGCGACCAATGCGATGATGAAGTTGGTCACCATCTCGGCCTGCCACTTGGCCTGCCCCGAAGCCTCGTAGTGTACACCGGCGGGCAGCGTCTTCATCGCCGGCAGATCGAGGATGTGCTGGCGCTCCTGGCCGACGATCGCTCCGGGCGTGAGATCGGCCGTGAGCACCACGCGGCGTTCCTGATTGTAGCGCTTGATCTCGGACGGGCCGGCGCCGAAGCTGATCTTGGCGACCACGCTCAGCGGCACCGATTCGCCATTGGCTGTCGGGACCGGCAGATTCTCGATCGTCGACAGGCTGGACCGGCTGTTCTCGTCGAGCGCGACGCGGATCGGGATCTGGCGATCGCTCAGCGAGAATTTCGCGGCGTTCTGGTCGATCTCGCCGATCGTCGCGATGCGGATCGTCTGGCTGAGCGCATCGGTGGTGACACCCATCTGGGCGGCCATGTCGAGATTCGGCTTGATCACGATCTCGGGCCGAGGAATCGCGCCCTCCACGCGGGGCGCCACGATATGGGGCAGCGTCTTCATCTGCGCCACCACCGCCTCGGCGGCCTGCTCCAGCTTGTCCGGATCGTCACCGGCCAGCATCATGCCGATATCGCGCGAGCTGTCGTCGCCGCCGCCATTCTGCGATTCGAAGGAGACGCGGGCGTCGGCGATCTTGTTGAGCGTGGGCGCCAGACCGCGCTCGAACTCGCTGCTGGTCTTCTTACGGTCCTTCCGCAGCGTCATCGCGATTTCGGAATTGCCGACATTGATGAACTCGACGGCGACCTGAACCTCGGGCTGCCTGCGCAGCAGATCGGCGACCTGATCGGTCATCGCCACGGTCTGCTCGTAGGTGGTTCCGGGCACCATCTGGATCTGAACGTGGCTGGTGTCCGAATTCTGCTCGGGCTGGAACGTGAAGGGCAGCGTTACGAAAGCAACGATGGTGAGGCCGAAGGCCAGCACCGAGATGCCCATCATCCACACCCGGTGATCGAACAGCCACGCCGTCCAGCGGTAGCCCGCCTGTTTGCGCGCGTGCGCCTTGCTGGTGTCGAGCGTCCAGCGCAGCAGCCGCTGGTAGCGATCCGCCCAGATGCCGCCGCCATGTTCCTGCTGCCCATGCGATTTCAGGAAATAGGCTGCGACCATCGGCGTGATCAGACGCGCGACGGCCAAGCTCATCAGCACTGCGACGACCACCGTCATGCCGAAATTCTTGAAGAACTGCCCGGCAATGCCCGGCATCAGGCTGACCGGCAGGAACACCGCGACGATCGAGAAGGTGGTGCCGACAACCGCGAGGCCGATCTCGTCAGCGGCATCGATCGAGGCCTGATAGGCGGTCTTGCCCATGCGCATGTGGCGCACGATGTTCTCGATCTCCACGATCGCATCGTCGACCAGCACGCCCGAGACGAGGCTGAGCGCCAGCAGTGTCATGAAGTTGAGCGTGAAGCCCATCATCTCCATGATCCAGAAGGTCGGGATCGCGGACAGCGGGATGGCGAGCGCGGAGATCAAGGTCGCGCGCCGGTCCCGCAGGAAGAAGAAGACCACGACGACGGCCAGCACCGCGCCCTCGACCATCGCGCCGAGCGCCTCGTGATACTGCTCGATCGTGTAGTCGACGTCGGCGACGCGCTTGACGAAGTGGACGTTCGGATTCTCCTTCTCGATCTGGGCGAGGACCTTCTGCGCCTGATCGTAGATGGCGACGTCCGACGCACCGCGTGCCCGGAATATGGCGAAGGCGACGGTCGGCTTGCCGTTCATCTTCGCGCTCTGACGGACCTCGCCGTAGAAATCCTTCACCGTCGCGATGTCGGCGAGCTTGATCGAGCGCCCACCGGCGAGCCCGATCTGCGTCTGGCTGAGATTGTAGGCGTCCTGCGCATTGCCGAGGATGCGCACCGCCTGCTCGGCCCCGGCGATCTCGGCGCGGCCGCCGGTCGCATTGGTGTTGATCGCCGCCAGCTGCAGGTTCACCTGGCTGGCGGTGACGCCCACCGCCTGCATCTTCACGGGATCGAGGATGACGCGGATCTCGCGGCTGACGTCGCCGTAGGTCTTGACGTTCTGCATGCCGTCGATGGCGAGCAGGCGGCGCGTGACGTCGTTCTTCACGAACCAGCTAAGCTGCTCCATCGACATGTCGTTGGCACTGACCGACCAGCGGGCGATCGCATCGCCGTTGACCACGACGCGCTGCACCTGTGGTTCGAGGATGCCGTTGGGCAGCTGGCCACGGATCTGGGAGATCGCCTCGCGCACGTCGTTGGTGGCGCGGTCGACGGGCGTGTCCAGCGTGAACTGGACGAATATCTGGACGTCGCCCTCGTCGATCGTGGTCTGGATCTCGTCCACACCCTCGAGGTTGCGGATCGCCGACTCGGCCTTCTGGGCGATCTGCGTCTCCATCTCGACAGGCGCGGCGCCGGGCTGCGAGATATCGATGCTGACCCCGGGGAAGGTGATCTCCGGATTCTGGTTCACGTCCATGCGCATGAACGCCACGATCCCGGCGAAGCTCAGCGCCGCGAACAGCACCAGCGCGAACACCGGGTTGCGGATCGACCAGGCCGAGATGTTACGCATGCGAGAACCGTCCTCCAGACACGGGCCGGACTGCCTCTCACGCAACGCGCAGCGACGCCACCCCTCCGGACCGCCCGCCCATGACGCGCGAAACGATCCTAGGTGTTATAGTAGCGCAACTCACTTGGGCGGGCAAGGCGGCGGATAACGACCGCCGCCCGCGCCCTCCGGATCAGCTCAGTAGCTTGATGATCGAGGAGAAGTCCCGCCCGCCCTCGCCCTTGTTGGCGAGCAGCTGGTAGAGCGCCTCGGCCGCCTGCCCCATCGGCACGCTGGCGTTGACCGAAGCCGCCGCCTCGCAGGCGAGCTTCAGGTCCTTGAGCATCAGCGCGACCGCGAAACCGCCCTGATAGTCGTTGTCGGCGGGCGTCTGCGGGCCGACGTCGGGCAGCGGGCAATAGCTCGTCATCGACCAGCTCTGGCCCGACGACACGCTGGAGATGTCGTAGAAGGTCTGCGGATCGAGCCCCAGCTTCTGCGCCATGGCGAAGGCCTCGCAGGTGGCGATCATCGTCGCGCCGAGCAGCATGTTGTTGCAGATCTTGGCGCCCTGCCCATTGCCCGCGCCGCCGGCATGGATCACCGCCTTGCCCATCGCCGACAGGATCGGCTGCGCCTTGGCGAATGCCTCCTCCGTGCCGCCGACCATGAAGGTCAGCGTGCCGCCATTGGCCGCCGCGATGCCGCCGGAAACCGGCGCATCGACCATCGCAAAGCCCTTGGCGACCGCCGCATCGATCACCCGACGCGCGGTGGCGACGTCGATCGTCGAGCAATCGAGGAACAGCGCGCCGGGCTTGGCCGCGCCGAACACCTCGGTGGTATAGACCGCCTCGACATGCTTGCCGGCGGGCAGCATCGTCACCACCGCGTCGGCACCGGCGACCGCGTCGGCAGCCCCCGTGCTGCGCGTCGCGCCCGCCGCCTCGGCCTTGGCCAGCGCCTCTTCCGAGAGATCGAAGGCGCGTACCGCATAGCCGTTCTTCACCAGGTTGGCGGCCATGCCGCCACCCATGTTGCCGAGGCCGATGAACGCAATGGTGGTCATGATGATCTCCTCAGAGGCGGCCGGCGCTTACCGGCCCTTCCAGACGCCGGGGCGCTTCTCGACGAAGGCGGCCATGCCTTCAATCTTGTCCTCGGTGGCGGTCAGGATCTGGAACAGGCGACGTTCGGTCAGGATCGCCTGCGAAAGGTTGGCCTCGTAGGCGAGGTTAACCATCTCCTTGTTCACCATCGCGGCCATCGGCGGCATCGACGCGATCAGCGCGGCGCTCTTCAACGCCTCCTCGATCAGATCGGCGGCGGGAACGACGCGGGCGACGAGGCTCGCGCGCTCGGCCTCCGCCGCATCCATCATCCGGCCGGTGAGGCACATCTCCATCGCCTTGGCCTTGCCGACCGCGCGGGTGAGCCGCTGCGATCCACCCATGCCCGGTGCCACGCCCAGCTTGATCTCGGGCTGGCCGAACTTCGCGGTGTCGGCGGCGAGGATGAAGTCCGCCATCATCGCCAGCTCGCAGCCGCCGCCCAGCGCGAAGCCCGCGACCGCCGCGATCCACGGCTTGCGGGTGGCGACCACCTTGGATTGCCAGCCGGAGAAGAAATCCTCGAGGAAGAAGTCGGCGGCCGGCTTGTCGGCCATCTGCTTGATGTCGGCGCCCGCCGCGAACGCCTTCTCGCTGCCGGTCAGCACCGCGCAGCGCTGCGACGGATCGGCGTCATAGGCCGCGAAGGCATCCGCGAGATCGGCCAGCACCTGCGTGTTCAGCGCGTTCAACGCCTGAGGGCGGTTGAGCGTGATCAGGGTGACGGCGTCGCGCGTCTCGACCAGGATCGTTTCGTAGGACATCGTGCTTCGGCTCCCGTTTCAGGTGGCTGGCGGTCCCGGGTCTCCCTGCGCGACCCCGCCAGCCAAGGCAACAGCCGCCCGCGCGAAGGCGGGCGACCCGTCGTCAACCCATCGTCGGGATGACGAAGGCGCTGTCGCCGGTGCCGCCGCCATCGGGCCAGCGCTGGGTGATGGTCTTCACCTTGGTCCAGAACTTGACGCCTTCCATGCCGTGCTGGTTGGTGTCGCCGAACGCCGAGCGCTTCCAGCCGCCGAACGTGTGGTAGGCGACCGGCACGGGGATCGGCACGTTGATGCCGACCATGCCGACATTGACGCGCGCCGCGAATTCGCGCGCGGCATGACCATTGCGCGTGAAGATCGCGACGCCGTTCCCGTACTGGTGCTTGCTCGGCAGCGCGACGGCCTCCTCGAAATTCTCGGCGCGGACGATCTGCAGCACCGGCCCAAAAATCTCCTCTTTGTAGGCGGACATCTCGGTGGTCACGTGATCGAACAGGGTCGGGCCGACGAAGAAGCCTTCTTCATGCCCCTGCAGTGTGAAGCCGCGGCCGTCGACGACGAGCTCGGCGCCTTCGTCCACGCCGGTCTGGATCCAGTTCTCGATCTTCTGCTTGTGGGCGGCAGTGACGACCGGGCCGTAATGCGCCTCCGCATCGGTCGAGATGCCGACGCGCAGCGCGTCGATCGCCGGAATCAGCTTCTCGCGGAGTGCAACGGCGGTCTTCTCGCCGACCGGCACGACCACCGGCAGCGCCATGCAGCGCTCCCCCGCCGAGCCGAAGGCCGCGCCGGAGAGGTCGTTCACCACCTGGTCGAGATCGGCGTCGGGCATGACGATGCCGTGATTCTTGGCGCCGCCCATCGCCTGCACGCGCTTGCCCGCCGCGACGCCGCGCTGATAGACGTAGTGCGCGATGTCCGACGAGCCGACGAAGCTCACGCCCGCGATATCGGGATGATCGAGGATCGCGTCGACCATCTCCTTGTCGCCCTGCACCACCTGCAGGATGCCTTCGGGAAGCCCGGCCTCGAGGAACAGCTCGGCGAGGCGAACCGGCACCGACGGATCGCGCTCGGACGGCTTCATGATGAAGGCGTTGCCGGTGGCGATCGCGACACCGGACATCCACAGCGGGATCATCGCCGGGAAGTTGAACGGGGTGATGCCCGCGCCGATGCCGATCGGCTGGCGCATCGAATAGACGTCGATGCCGGGGCCGGCGCCCTGGGTATATTCGCCCTTGAGCACATGCGGGATACCGCAGCAGAATTCGATCACCTCGAGGCCGCGCTGGATGTCGCCCTTGGCGTCGGCGATCACCTTGCCATGCTCGGACGAGAGCATATGGGCGAGCTCGTCCATATGCTTTTCGACGAGCGCCTTGAAATTGAACATCACGCGGGCGCGGCGCTGCGGGTTGGTCGCGGCCCAGGCGGGCTGCGCCTTCTTCGCCGCCTCGACGGCGCGATCGAGCAAAGCCGCATCGCCGAGCGTCACGCGGGCCTGCACGCCGCCATTGTTGGGATCGAACACGTCACTGTGACGGGCGGACGCGCCATCGAAAGCGAAGGCGAGCTTGTGCGAAATCTCACGCATGAATGCGGCTCCTGCGGTTTGCGGCCGTGACGGGGACTCGGTCGCGCGGCTTGTAGGAGGTCGCGAATTTGCATGCAATGAGGCGGCCGTGCATTTAGCATCTGCAAAATTGCAGGGGACGGCATGTTCGACTGGGATGATCTGCGCGTCTTTCTTGCGGTGGCGCGCACCCGCCGGATCGCTGCGGCGGCACGCATCGTCGGCATGGACGCGACGACGATCGGGCGGCGGCTGGGCCGTCTGGGCCGCGCGCTGGAGGCCGAATTGTTCGAAGCCTCGGGCAGCGGCGAGCGCAGCCTGACCGAGCGCGGCCAGGCGCTGTTTCGCCATGCCGAGGTGGTGGAAAGCGCCACGCTCGCCGCGATGGAGGAGGTCACCGGCGAATCGCGCAGCCTGTCGGGGCAGGTCCGCCTGTCGGTAGCGGAGGGATTCGGCACCTGGATCCTCGCGCCCGGCCTCGCCGACTTCCACGCGCGCCATCCCGGCATCCGTCTCGACCTCATCACCGCGTCCGGTTTCCTCAACCCGTCCAAGCGCGAAGCGGACATGGCCGTGATGCTCACCCGGCCCCAGCGCGGGCGGCTGGCCGCGCGACGGCTCGGCGACTACCGCCTGCACCTCTATGCGGCCCGGGGCTATCTGGAGAAAATGGGCGTGCCCTCCCACCGGGAAATGCTGCGCGAGCATGCATTGATCGGCTACGTCCCCGAATTCATCTTCTCGCCCGAACTCGATTATCTGGGCGAGGTGGAACCCGGTCTGGAGGCCCATCTGCGAAGCACCAGCATCAACATCCAGCACCGCATGATCGCCGAGAGCGCAGGCATCGGCGTGCTGCCGGACTTCATCGCGACGAGCGACTCCCGGCTGGCGCCGGTGCTCGGCGAAGAGATCGAGATCGTGCGCAGCCTGTGGCTGGTCACCCACCACGACCTGCGCCATCTCGCGCGGATCGGCGCCGTATCGCGCTGGCTGCAGGAGCGTTTCGCGACGATCGCCCGTTAGCCGTCCGTTCGTGCGAGGTTCAGCTTCGCGCTGCTACCAGCGTTGTCATACCCCTGTTGCGTATCGGGGAATCCTCGCGTGGCGTATCGAGGAACGGGGCCGGGATCCTTGGGGATCTCCGGCCCCGATCCGTTTCAGGCGGCTTCGTCGAACAGGTCGGCCAGCTGTCCCACCATCGTGCCGCCGAGCTGCTCCGCGTCCATGATCGTCACCGCGCGCTGATAATAGCGGGTCACGTCGTGGCCGATGCCGATCGCCACCAGCTGCACCGGCGAGCGCGTCTCGATCCAGTGGATCACCTGGCGCAGATGCTTTTCCAGATAGGAACCGCTGTTCACCGACAGCGTCGAATCATCCACCGGCGCGCCGTCCGAGATCACCATCAGGATGCGCCGCTCCTCGGATCGCGCAATCAGGCGGCCGTGCGCCCAGAGCAGCGCCTCGCCGTCGATATTCTCCTTGAGCAACCCCTCGCGCATCATCAGCCCGAGGTTGCGGCGCGCTCGCCGCCACGGATCGTCCGCCTGTTTGTAGACGATATGCCTGAGATCGTTGAGCCGGCCCGGCATCGGCGGGCGCCCGGCCTGCAGCCACGCCTCGCGGCTCTGTCCGCCCTTCCACGCGCGCGTGGTGAAGCCGAGGATCTCGGTCTTGACCCCGCAGCGCTCGAGCGTGCGCGCCATGATGTCGGCGCTGATCGCCGCGATCGAGATCGGCCGCCCGCGCATCGATCCCGAATTGTCGATCAGCAAAGTGACGACCGTGTCGCGAAACTCGATGTCGCGCTCGATCTTGTAGGAGAGCGACAGCGTCGGGTTGACGATCACCCGGGCGAGCCGCGCGGCGTCCAGCATCCCCTCGTCCTGATCGAACTCCCACGAGCGCGATTGCTGGGCCATCAGCCGCCGCTGCAGCCGGTTGGCGAGCTTGGTCACCGCGCCCTGTAGGTGGGTGAGCTGCTGGTCGAGATAGGCGCGAAGCCGCGTCAGCTCCTCCTCGTCGCAAAGGTCGGCGGCATCAACCACCTCGTCGAATTTCGTGGTGTAGGCCTGATAGTCGAACTGCGGCGAGAGATCGGAAAAGGGGCGATTGGGCCGCGCGGGCGCCGCGCCCTCCTCGGCATCGTCGCCGAGGCCGCCATCCTCTTCCGCCATCGAATCGCGCTCGGCCTCGCCCTCGTCCTGCTCGTCGGATTCGCCCTCGTCCGCCTCGGCGCGGACCTCCATGCGATCCTGCGCGCCGGCTCCATCGCCATCGCGCTCGTCGTCGGTCTCGCCCTCGTTCTGGTCCTCGCCCTCGTCTTCCTCGTCACCCTCCTCGGGCTCGTATTCGGGGGGCATGTCGGCGGACATCAGCTGCAGATCCTGCAGCATCCTGGTGGCGAGCTGGGCGAAGGCCTTCTGGTCGTCGAGCGCGAGGTTGAGCCCGTCGAGATCGGCGCCGGCCTTCTCCTCGATCCAGTCGCGGACCATCTCCAACCCGGCCTTGGCGCGATCCGGCACCGGCTGCCCGGTCAGCCGCTCGCGCACCATCAGGCCGATGGCGGTGGAGAGCGGCACCTCCTCGCGGCTGCGCGCGCGCGCGATCGGATCGGCACGCATCCTGGCTTCCAGCGCGGTGGCGAGGTTGGCGGTGATACCCTCCATGCCCTTCGATCCCAGTGCCTCGACCCGCGCCTGCTCGACCGCATCGAACACCGCGCGCGCCACCGGCTCGGAGGGCGCATTGCGATTGTGAAGCGCGGCGTCGTGCAGCCGGAGCCGCAGCGCGAAGGCATCGGCCGCACCCCGCGCCTCGGCCACTTGATCGGCCGGCAAGGTGCGGCCCGGCATCGGCACCTTGACCGTCTTGCCCGACTGGATCGCCGCATCGGCCGAATAGCCGAGCTCCACCTCCGGCTCATGCGCGATCGCGCGCGTGGCGCCGGCCAGCGCGAGGCGGAAGGCTTCGAGGGGATTCTGCTCGGCCATCAGCCTTTACGGACGACGCTCTCAGGCAGATCCTTGCCGAAGACGCGCTGGTAATATTCGGCCACCAGCGAACGCTCCGCCTCGTCGCACTTGTTGAGGAAGCTCATCCGGAAGGCCGTGCCGACATCGCCGAAGATCAACGCGTTCTGCGCCCAGCTGATCACCGTGCGCGGGCTCATCACCGTCGAGATGTCGCCGGCCATGAAGCCCTGCCGGGTGAGGTCCGCGACCTTCACCATGCGGTCGACCGTCTCCTTGCCGCCGGCCTTGTCATATTCGCCCGACTTGGCGAGTACGATCTTCGCCTCGGTCGCGGCGGGCAGGTAGTTCAGCGTCACCACGATGTTCCAGCGGTCCATCTGGCCCTGGTTGATCTGCTGGGTGCCGTGATAGAGGCCGGTCGTGTCGCCGAGGCCCACCGTGTTGGCGGTGGCGAACAGGCGGAACCACGGATTGGCGCGGATCACCCGGTTCTGGTCGAGCAGGGTGAGCTTGCCCTCCGCTTCCAGCACCCGCTGGATCACGAACATCACGTCCGGCCGGCCGGCATCGTACTCGTCGAACACCAAAGCGGTCGGCGTCTGCAGCGCCCAGGGCAGCAGGCCCTCGCGGAATTCCGTCACCTGCTGGCCGTCGCGCAGCACGATCGCGTCGCGGCCGATCAGGTCGATGCGGCTGACATGCGCGTCGAGGTTGATGCGGATGCACGGCCAGTTGAGCCGCGCCGCGACCTGCTCGATATGGCTCGACTTGCCGGTGCCGTGATAGCCCTGCACCATCACGCGGCGGTTGTGCGCGAAGCCGGCGAGGATCGCCGTCGTCGTCTCCGGATCGAAGACATAGGCCGGATCGAGATCGGGCACGCGCTCGTCGGCTTCGGAGAAGGCGGGCACCTCCATATCGATGTCGAGCCCGAAGACGTCGCGGGCCTTCACCACCTTGTCGGGCGCGGAGAGCAACGTGTCGTTGCGCGCGTCGGGCTGGACGTTGGGGATGTCGGTCATGCGTCTCTCTCTTGGGACTCAGGCGAAGGCGGGGGCGGACTTGAGTTGCGTATAAGCGGCAATCACGTCCTGCAAAGCCTTCTCGTGCGAACGATCGCCGCCATTCCTGTCGGGGTGGTACTTTCTGACAAGCTCGGCATAGCGTGCCCTCAACGCGCGACGGTCGGCATCGACGCCGAGGCCCAGTACCTTGAGCGAGGCGCGATCCTCGCGGCCCAGCGGCCGGCCGTCCGCGCGCGCGGCCTGTTCGGCGCGGGCCTCCTCCATGCGCCTGCGGAAGCGCGCGCCGATCGCATCCAGCGGATCGCCGAAGTCGGCCCATTTGGGCGGGCGATCGGCACCGACATGGCTGAACGCGCGTGTCTCGCGTTCCCAGCCGGCGTAGGGGCGCTGCGCCTCGGCGATCTCGTCGGGGTGCATGCCCTGGAAGAAGTTATAGCCGGTGTTGAACTCTCGGACATGATCGAGGCAGAGCCAGCGCCACGCCGGCGGCTCGTCCGATCGACGTCCGCGCGTCAGCGGCGCGCGGAACTCGCCCGGCTGGTCGCAGCCGGGATGCTCGCACATGCGTCCCGTCTCGACGCGGCCGTGGAAGCGCGGCCCCGCTTTTCTCGCCTCACCGTCCGCCAAGATACTCCCCGTGGATGCGCAAAGCCCCCTATATAGGTGCGATGACAAGCACCACCACCGGCCCGGTCGCCGCCGAAATCACGCGACGCCTCGAAACCGCCTTGGCTCCGACACGCCTCGTCGTAACCGACGACAGCGAGAAGCATCGTGGGCACGCGGGCCACGATGCGCGAGGGGAGAGCCATTTCACGGTGGACGTCACGACGCATGCGTTCGACGGACTGAACCGGGTGGCGCGCCAGCGGTTGGTGAACCAGGCGCTCGCCGAATTGCTGGACGAGCGCGTCCACGCGCTGGCGATCAAGGCCAAGGCACCCGACGAGGAGTGACATCATGCCCTACGAGCTCTGGTATTGGCCCGGCACGCCGGGGCGCGGCGAGTTCGTGCGGCTGAGCCTCGAAGCGGGCGGCATCGACTATATCGATCAGTCCTTCGAGCAGCCCGATGCGCTCATGACCGACATCAAGACGCGCGTGCCCGAGCCGTTCGCGCCGCCCTATCTGGTGGCGGACGATCTGGTCATCGCGCAGGTGGCGAACATCCTGCTCTATCTCGGTGATGAACATGGTCTCGCACCGAAGGACAAGGCCGGCCGCTATTTCGCGCATCAGGTGGAGCTCACCATCACCGACATGACGGCGGAGGCGCACGACACGCACCACCCCGTCGAGCTGATGTCCTATTACGAGGACCAGAAGCCCGAGGCGAAGCGCCGCGCCGCCGACTTCCGCGACAATCGCATCTCCAAGTTCATGGGCTGGTTCGAGCGCGCGCTGGAACGATCCTCCGGCGACTGGATGACGGGCGGCAAATGGTGCTACGCCGACCTCTCGCTGTTTCAGCTAGTTGACGGCATACGCTACGCTTTTCCTAAGCGGATGAAGGCGCTGGAGGGCGACTGGCCGAAGCTGATCGCGCTCTATGATCGCGTCGCCAAGCTGCCCGAGTTGCAGGACTATCTCGGCTCTGACCGGCGCCAACCCTATGGCGACGGCATCTTCCGCCACTATCCCGAGCTGGACGCTGCCTGATTCCTTGCCGGAATCGGCCCGCGCCGCTATTCCGCCCGCGCCATGGCCGATCCCGTCATCCTTGCCGTGCCCAAGGGGCGCATCCTCGAAGAGGTGCAGCCGCTCTTGGAGCGCGCCGGCATCCGTCCGGAGGCCGCCTTCTTCGACGAGGGATCGCGCGCCCTCCAGTTCAAGACCGATCGCCCCGATATCGAGCTGATCCGGGTGCGCGCCTTCGACGTCGCGACCTTCGTGGCGCATGGCGCGGCGCAGCTCGGCATCGTCGGATCGGACGTGCTGATGGAGTTCGATTATTCGGAGCTCTACGCGCCGGTCGATCTCGGCATCGGCCATTGCCGGATTTCGGTTGCGGAGCCCAAGGACATGGCGGCGGGCGACGATCCGCGCGAGTGGAGCCACGTCCGCGTCGCGACCAAATATCCGCATATCACCGCCCGCCATTTCGAGGCGCGCGGCGTGCAGGCCGAGTGCGTGAAGCTCAACGGCGCGATGGAGATCGCCCCGGTTCTGGGACTGGCCGGCCGGATCGTCGATCTCGTCTCCTCGGGCAAGACGCTCAAGGAGAATGGCCTGGTCGAGGTCGAGGTGATCGCGCAGGTCTCCGCCCGCCTGATCGTCAACCGCGCCGCCTTCAAGACGCGGGCGGATACGCTGGGGCCGCTGGTGGCCGCGTTCCGCGCGGCGGCGGAGGAATTGCGCGATGCCGCTTAGGCTGGACGCCGCCGACGCCGGTTTCGAAGCCGATTTCGCCGCGCTAGTCGATGCGCGGCGCGAGGCGGACGAGGATGTCTCCACCGTAGTGCGCGAGATCCTCGCCGATGTCCGCAAGCGCGGCGATGCGGCGGTGGCCGAGCGCACCGCCAAGTTCGACGGCCACGATCTCGAGAAGACCGGCTGGCAGATCGATCGCGCCGCCCGCAAGGCCGCGCTCGACGGCCTCGACAGCAAGCTCCGTGACGCGATCGAACTCGCCGCAGACCGCATCCGCACCTATCACGCCGCGCAGAAGCCCGAGGATCGCGACCACACAGACGCCGCCGGCGTCCGCCTCGGCGCGCGCTGGAGCGCGGTGGATTCCGCCGGCCTCTACGTGCCGGGCGGCCGCGCGGCCTATCCCTCCTCGGTGCTGATGAACGCGCTGCCCGCCAAGGTGGCCGGGGTCGATCGGCTCGCCATGGTGGTGCCCACGCCGAAGGGCGAGACCAACCCGCTCGTCCTCGCCGCCGCCGAGATCGCGGGCGTGGACGAAGTGTGGCGCATCGGCGGCGCGCAGGCCGTCGCTGCGCTCGCCTACGGCACCGAGCGCATCGCGGGCGTCGACGTGATCGTCGGCCCCGGCAACGCCTGGGTGGCGGAGGCCAAGCGGCAACTCTACGGCCGCGTCGGCATCGACATGGTCGCCGGCCCGAGCGAGATCGTCGTGGTCGCGGACGGCGACAACGATCCCGAATGGATCGCCGCCGATCTGCTCAGCCAGGCCGAGCACGATCCCACCAGCCAGTCGATCCTGTTCACCGACGACGCAGCCTTCGCCGACCGGGTGGCAGACGCGGTGAAGCGCCAGCTCGGCACGCTGGCGACATCGGCCGTCGCGACGCAGAGCTGGCAGGACAATGGCGCGATCGTGCTGGTGCGCGACCTCGCCGCCGCCATCCCGCTCTGCGACCGCCTCGCCCCCGAGCATCTGGAGCTGGCCGTCGCCGATCCCGAAGCTCTGTTCGCCAGGGTGCGCCACGCCGGATCGGTGTTCCTCGGCCGCCACACGCCCGAAGCCGTCGGCGACTATGTCGGCGGCCCCAACCACGTCCTCCCCACCGGCCGCCGCGCACGCTTCGCCTCCGGCCTGTCGGTGCTGGACTTCATGAAGCGCACCAGCTTCCTCGCCTGCGACGCGGCCTCGATCCGCGCGATCGGCCCCGCCGCCGTCGCGCTGGCCGAGGCCGAGGGCCTGCCCGCCCACGGCCGCTCGGTGGCATTGAGACTAGGATCATGACCCAGAACAACCCGAAACGCTCCAAAGCGCGCTCGACCGCGCGCCTCGCCGCCGTGCAGGCGCTCTACCAGCAGGAGATGGAGGGCACGCCGCTGCCGCTGCTGCTCACCGAGTTCCACAACCACCGGCTCGGCGCGACGATCGACGACGTGCAATATGCCGAGGCCGAGGCGAGCTTCTTCGACGATATCGTCAAGGGCGTCGACGCGCGCCGCGAGGAGCTGGACGGGCTGATCGCCGAGCGCCTCTCGTCCGGCTGGACGATGGACCGGCTCGACAAGCCGATGCGCCAGATCCTGCGCTGCGGCGCCTACGAGCTGGTCGCCCGGCCCGACGTGCCGGTGGCGACCGCCATCTCCGAATATGTCGACGTGGCGGACGCCTTCTACGACAAGCGCGAGAAGGGGTTCGTCAACGGCCTGCTGGATGCGGTGGCGAAGGCGGTGCGGGGGTAAGGCGGCGTCACTTATAGTGGATGATGCTCAAAACTGTCCCGTTGCGCTGACAGATCATTATCTGAGCCGTTCCTCCGAATGACCCGGCAGGCAATGCTCCGCTTACGGTCCACACTCCGCCGCCAAGTGATGCCCGTAAAGGCATTTCGCGGCGGATAGTCGCCTCGCCGTAGATTGGCACAAGATACGCCAACGCCACGGCTACGGCGGTTTTCTCGCTATTCACGACGCCGCTCTTCGGTTGGATGCGATCCACGGAAACGGCGCAACGGGAGTCATCAGCATGGGCCACGCCCGAGGCACACAGCGAGCCAACAATCATGGTCGATCGCAAAATGTGCATATCGTTTTCCTGCTCACGGACTTGCAGGATGCGCGTGCCAATCCGCGTGATCAACATGTTGTTGGCGTGCCACCTCCCTTTCAGGGAGGGGAACAAGCTCACCGATAATTGAAGCTGATGCTGATCCGCTCGGCCTTGGCGCGGCCGGCGGGGACTTCGTGGCGGAGCCAACTTTCCCACAGGAAGATCGTGCCCGGCTTCGGCTCGGCATAGACGAAGCTCCGCGCATCCTCCGGCGCATCGGCGCGGCGGAGCGGGGCGGCCATCATCAGCCCCAGCCGCGGATCCTCCAGCTTGAGCGCCCCCGAACCCTCCGGCACGCGGACGTAGATCGTGCCCGAGACGATGCTGTGCGGGTGGATATGGCCGCTGTGGTGGCCGCCCGTCCCCTTCATCACGTTGACCCACAGGCTGTCGAGCTTCGGCTTGCGCCCGCCGAGATCGAGGAAGGCCTCGTCGCAGAAGCGGCGGACGTGCCTGTCCAGCACGCGGCGCAGATCGTCGAACACCGGGTTGCGGATCGGCAGATCGTTGAGCGAGGCGTAGCTGGTATAGCCCGGATAGGCATGATCCCGGCACCAGGCACGCCCGGCCTTGTCCTCCCGCGCGAGATCGAGCGCGGCGGCGGCCAGCTCGTCGAGCAGGGCCTCGTCGGCGAGATCGCCTTCGTAGAAGCGGGTGGCGAAGAGGGTGCGGGTCGGCATGGTGGTGGGGGAAGCATAGCGGCGGGGCGGGTGCAAGGAAGATGGCCTTTCAACAGGGCCGTTCAAATAGAACCGTTCGTGCTGAGGAGTCGCTGAGCCCGTCGAAGCGGCGTCTCGAAGCACCAGCCCTTCGAGACGGGCCTTCGCTCCGCTCAGTCCCTCCTCAGGGCGAACGGAGTGGATATGGTCTGGCCACGATTGAGGTGCCCGCTTAGGCAACCGTGGAGGAGATATCATGCCCGAAGCGGACTTCATCGAGCGCCTGCGCGCCATCGCCACGCACCCCGCCGCGCGCGGCCTCGCGGACGACGCCGCCGTACTCGGCGATCTCGTCCTCACCCACGACATGATCGTCGAGGGCATCCACTATCTGCCGACCGATCCGCCCGCCGACGTCGCATGGAAGCTGCTGGCAGTGAACCTCTCCGATCTCGCCGCCAAGGGCGCGGAGCCGGAGGGCGTGCTGCTCGGCTATCCGCTGCGCGAGGCCGAATGGGATGTGGCGTTCGCCGACGGACTGGCCGAAGCGCTTCGCCATTTCGGCGTCGCGCTCCTCGGCGGCGATACCGTCTCCGCTCCCAAGGGCGCGCCGCGCATGATCGGGATGACCGCGCTCGGCCGCTCTTCACATGCACCCGATCGTCGCGGAGCGCAGGACGGCGATGGGTTGTGGATGGTCGGTGCGATCGGAGAGGCCGGCGCCGGCCTGATCATCGCGCAGGGGGCGGCAGGGCCGGCGGAATTGCTGATGGCTTATCGGCGCCCGCAACCGCTTTTGGATCACGGCCGCGCGCTGGCAAGCCACGCGAATGCGATGGCTGACGTGTCCGATGGGCTGTTGATAGATGTCAGCCGGATGGCGGCGGCAAGTGGCCTAAGGGCTGAAATTTACCTCGACGCCATACCGCGTTCGGCCGCCCTTACCGCCTTTGCCGGTGATGACCGTGACGCCCGCCTCGCTGCCGTTACGGCTGGTGACGATTATGCACTCATTCTCGCGGCCGACGACTCGCATATCGATGCCGTCGCGGCGATCGGCGCTCATCCGATCGGGCGCTTCACCGCGGGCGACGGCCTCGTGGTGATGGATCGCGACGGGATCGCGCCGCTTCCCGCGAAGCTGGGATACGAGCACGGCTGAATCTTGGGATAGACGGCCGATCACGATTGCCAAAGTGCCGCTTGCCAAGCGGCGATATTGCCGTTCTATTCCGTTAGAGGAAGGCCTTTGCGCCAGCCGACCCCGGCAAACGGGGCAGCGGCGACATCAAAGACGAAGGCCTGTCTTAGGAAGGACTTGCCTATGATCGTCGTCTATGTGGCCATCGCCTGCGGGATATTGGCCGTGCTCTACGGCCTCGTCACCAGCCAGATCCTGTTGCGGCTTCCCGCCGGCAATCCCCGCATGGTCGAGATCGCCGGCGCCATCCAGGAAGGCGCCAAGGCCTATCTCGCGCGCCAGTACACCACCATCGCGATCGTCGGCGTGGTGATGGCGATCATCATCTTCTTCGCGCTGGGCCTCATCTCCGCGATCGGCTTCGTCGCCGGCGCGGTGCTGTCGGGCGTCACCGGCTTCATCGGGATGAACATCTCGGTGCGCGCCAACGTGCGGACGGCGGAGGCCGCGCGCGGATCGTTGCAGGGGGGCCTCACCGCCGCCTTCCAGTCGGGCGCGATCACCGGCATGCTGGTGGCGGGCCTCGGCCTGCTCGCGATCTCGGTGTTCTTCTGGTATCTCGTCGGCCCTGCGCACCATGTGCCGGGCGACCCCAATGACCGCACGATCATCGATGCGCTGGTGGCGCTCTCGTTCGGCGCCTCGCTGATCTCGATCTTCGCGCGTCTGGGCGGCGGCATCTTCACCAAGGCGGCGGATGTCGGCGCCGATCTCGTCGGCAAGGTCGAGGCCGGTATCCCCGAGGACGATCCCCGCAATCCGGCCGTGATCGCCGACAACGTGGGCGACAATGTCGGCGACTGTGCCGGCATGGCGGCCGATCTGTTCGAGACCTATGTCGTCACCCTCGGCGTCACGATGGTGACGATCGCGCTGGCGGCCGCCGGGGCCAGCCCCGACGCGACGCTTCACCTCATGTCGCTGCCCTTGCTCGTCGGCGGCGTGTGCATCGTCACCTCGATCATCGGTACCTTCTTCGTGCGGCTCGGCGGCGGATCGATCATGGGCGCCCTTTACAAGGGCTTCCTGATCTCGGTGGTCCTTTCGATCCCGGCGATCTATTTCGCCACGCAATGGGCGCTGGGCGATCTCCACAGCGCGATCGGCACGACCGTCTCGGGCGCGACGATCACCGGCATGAGCCTGTTCTGGTCGATGCTGGTCGGCCTTGCCGTCACCGGCGCGCTCGTCTGGATCACCGAATATTATACCGGCACCAACTATCGCCCGGTCAAGTCGATCGCCTTTGCCTCGCAGACCGGCCATGGCACCAACGTCATCCAGGGCCTCGCGATCAGCCTCGAGGCGACCGCGCTACCGACGCTCGTGATCGTGATCGCGGTGGTCGTCGCCTACCAGCTCGCCGGCCTGCTCGGCATCGCCTTCGGCGCGACCGCGATGCTGGCGCTCGCTGGCATGGTCGTGGCGCTGGACGCCTACGGCCCCGTCACCGACAATGCCGGCGGCATCGCCGAGATGGCGCATCTGGAGGACGAGGTTCGCCAGCGCACCGACGCGCTCGATGCGGTGGGCAACACCACCAAGGCGGTGACCAAGGGCTATGCGATCGGTTCGGCGGGCCTCGCCGCACTGGTGCTATTCGGTGCCTACACGACCGACCTCAAGACCTTCTTCCCGAACCTCACCGTCGATTTCTCGCTGGGCAACCCCTACGTGATCGTCGGGCTGCTGCTGGGCGCGCTGCTGCCCTATCTGTTCGGCGCCTTCGGCATGACCGCCGTCGGCCGCGCGGCCGGCGCGGTGGTGGAAGAGGTGCGCGCCCAGTTCCGCGACAATCCCGGTATCATGGAAGGGACGGCGCGCCCGAATTACGCCCGGACCGTCGATCTCGTGACCCGCGCGGCGATCCGCGAGATGATCATCCCCTCGCTACTGCCGGTGCTGGCGCCGATCGTGGTGTTCTTCGTCATCCGCGCGGTGGCGGGGCCGGAGAACGGCTTCGCGGCGCTCGGCGCGCTGCTGCTCGGCGTGATCGTCTCAGGCCTGTTCGTGGCGCTCTCGATGACCTCGGGCGGTGGTGCTTGGGACAATGCCAAGAAGTATATCGAGGACGGCAATTACGGCGGCAAGGGGTCGGAGGCCCACAAGGCCGCCGTCACCGGCGACACGGTGGGCGATCCCTATAAGGACACCGCTGGGCCGGCGGTGAACCCGATGATCAAGATCACCAACATCGTGGCGCTGCTGCTGCTGGCGGCGCTGGCCAGCCACGGGGGCTAAACTATTTGCCCTCTCCCGCTTGCGGGAGAGGGAGGGACCCCGCCGCGCAGCGGTGGGGAGGGTGAGGGTCTATTTGGATCTTTCACCCAGCTTTCAAAAAGAAGACCCTCACCCCACCCTCTCCTGCGAAGGCGGGAGAGGGCTTTTCTGTGGCGCCCAACGCACCGCCGCCCCGACCCACAGCAGCCCGAAACCCCACCCCGCCAACACGTCGCTCGGCCAGTGGACGCCGAGCGCCACACGGCTCCAGCCGATCGCAACTGCGGCGAACAGCGCTGCGATCCATCCCGCCGTCCGCCCCCACAGCATCGACAGCGCCACGCAGGTCATCATCGTCCCCGCGCTGTGCGAGCTCGGGAAACTCCACGACGTCACCCACTCCAGCCGATCCGCGATGGGCGGGCGCGGGCGCTGGACGAGCAGCTTCACGCCTTCCACCAGTAGCCGCCCGCTCATGATCGTCAGCACCAGCCACAGCGCCTCCCCGCCCCGCCTCCGCCAGAACAGCCCGCCCGCCGCGAGCAGCGCCACCGGCCCCATCACCAGCAATCCGCCGAGCGAGGTGAACCATAGCGCCTGCCGCACGGCCCAGCTCCGACGGTCGAGCAGCGCGACATGATGGATGGCAAGGTCGACCGGATGCGCCGCCCACAGCAGCAACCCGAGTGACAGCAGCACGAAGCCGGCGAACGGGAGGCGACGATCCATATGTCTCCGATGCCACGGCACCGACCCAAGGGACAATGATGCGCGACAGAAACCACCGGCTATGCCATCGGCCATGACCATGCGCCGCCTCGCCCCGCTCCTCCTCGCTGCCGTCTCGGCCCCGGCTTTCGCCCAATCGCTCCCGTCGGAGATTGTCGTGACGGGTGCGAGCCTGCCGCAATCGCCCGGCGACGCCGCCTATGACGTCGCCACGATCGATCGCGACCGGTTGCAGGACGTCGCCAGTGGGCGGCTGGAGGACGTGCTGCGCGACGTCGCCGGCTTCGCCCAGTTCCGCCGCTCGGATTCGCGCTCGGCCCAGCCGACCAGCCAGGGCGCGACCTTGCGCGGGCTCGGCGGCAACGCCTCGTCTCGCGCGCTGGTGACGCTGGACGGCGTGCCGTTCACCGATCCGTTCGGCGGCTGGCTGAGCTACGACGCGATCGATCCGGAGCGGCTCGGCCTGGTACGCGTCACGCGCGGCGGCGGATCGGGCGCGTTCGGCCCCGGTGCGCTCGCCGGCACGATCGAGCTTTCCAGCGCCGGGCCGCGTCAGCTGGCGCCGGTGTGGGCGGATGCCGCCTATGGCAGCCGCAATTCGGTCGATGCCCATGCCGGCGTTTCCAGCACGATGGGCGGCGGCTATGGCTTCCTTTCGGCCAGCTACGCGCGCGGGGACGGCTTCGTGCCGATCGTGAAGGAGGATCGCGGCCCCGTCGACGAGCCTGCACCCTATCGCCAGTTCAGCCTCTCCGGTCGTGCCGTCTTCCCCATATGGGGATCGAGCGAGCTGCAGGCGTCCGGCCTGCTCTTCACCGATCACCGCACACGCGGCACGCCCTTCCAGCCCAGCGACACGAAGGGTGCGGATGCCAGCCTCCGCCTCGTCGGCCACGGCCCGTGGGGCTACGAGGCACTGGCCTACATCCAGATGCGCGGATTCTCGGCGGGCTTCGCCTCGATCAATGCGGCGCGGACGGTGGCAACCCAGACCTTGGACCAATATAGCGTGCCGTCGACCGGCCTCGGCGGCCGCTTCGAGATCCGGCCGCCGACCGGCGAGCATATCCAGCTGCGAGCCGGCGCGGACACACGCTACGTCACAGGCCAGACCGACGAGCTCTACATGTATGTCGCCGGCGACCCCGCCAATCACCGTGAGGCGGGCGGGCGCGAGCTGACCGTCGGCGGTTTCGCAGAGGCCAGCGCCGAACCGGTCGACAGCCTGACGCTGACCGCAGGCGGCCGGATCGACCGCTGGCGAATCATGGATGGCTTCCTCCACCAGGCGAGCTTCGCGGGCGGCCCGCTGGCGAGCAGCCGCGAATATCCCGACCGCTCCGGCTGGCGGCCGACGGGGCGCGGCGGCATCGCCTGGAAGCCGGGCGACGGCGCGATCACGCTGCGCGGCGCCGCCTATCTCGGCTGGCGCCTGCCGACACTCAACGAGCTCTATAGGCCCTATCGCGTCGGCCAGGATTCGACCGTCGCCAACGCGGCACTCGCGCCCGAGCGCCTGCGCGGCCTCGATGCGGGGGTGGACTATGATCCGCTGCCCAACCTCCATTTCGCAGCCACCGTTTTCACCAACCGGCTCGCGGACGCGATCGGCAACGTGACCATCACTGGCACGGCGCGAAACGCGCTCTGCCCCGGTCTCGCCGCGACCGGCCACTGCCTGGAGCGCGAGAACCTGAATGCGGTCGATTCGAAGGGTGTCGAGCTGGATGCCCGCCTGACGATCCGCGATTGGCGACTGTCGGCCTCCTACGCCTACACCGATGCCCATGTCCGATCGGACACCCCGATCGACGGCCTCAGGCCCGCGCAGACCGCGAAGCATTCCGCCTCCGCCACGCTCGGCTGGGCGCCGCGCTTCGCCGATCTCGCGGCGACCGTGCGCTACATCGGACCGCAGTTCGAGGACGACCAGAACACCGAGACGCTGAAGGGCGCGGTGACGCTGGATGCCAGCGCGCTGGTGCCGATCACCCACGGCTTCGCGATCGAGCTGCGTGGCGAGAACGTCACCAACACTCGGGTGGAGGCGGGCATCTCCGGCGCCGACGTCGTCGAGCGCGCGACGCCTAGGACGCTGTGGGTGGGCTTCCGGTTCGGGGAAGCGAAGAAGGGGGCCTAGATCACGAAATCGTGCACGAACGGCGTCGCGGGATTCTGCTCGACCTGCTTCGGCGTATCGTATTGCTCGATCTTGCCCTGCGACAAGATCGCCACCTTGTCGGCGAGCGCGAAGGCCTCCTCGCGGTCGTGGGTGACGAAGATCGAGGTGAGGCCCACCCGATCGTGGATCTCGCGCAGGGCCACGCGCAATTCGCGACGCACCTTGGCGTCGAGCGCGCCAAACGGCTCGTCCAGCAACAAGATGGCGGGATCGCGTGCCAGTGCGCGGGCCAGCGCCACGCGTTGCCGCTGACCGCCCGACAGCTGCGAGGGGAAGCGCTTGCCGAGATCGGGCAGCTGCACGAGATCGAGCAGTTCCTGCACCCGTTCCGCAATCGCCGCCTTCTTCGGGCGCGCCTTGCCCTTCATCACGGTGAGGCCGAAGGCGATGTTCTCGGCCACCGTCATATGGCGGAACAGGGCATAATGCTGGAAGACGAAGCCGATCCGGCGATCCTGCACCGATCGATCGGTCACGTCCTCGCCGCCGAACAGGATATGGCCCGAATCCGCCGTCTCCAGCCCGGCGATGATCCGGAGCAAAGTCGTCTTGCCCGATCCCGAGGGGCCGAGCAGCGCGACGAAGCTGCCATCGGCGATCTCCAAGCTTACGCCGTTCAGCGCCGAGCTGGTATCGAAGGTCTTGGTGATCTGGTCGATCGTGATGGTCATCTCAGTGTCCCGACGCCGAGAGCTGGTCGGCGTAGCGCCATTCGAGCAGCGCCTTCACGCCGAGCGTCACCAGCGCGAGACCGGCGAGCAGCGAGGCGACCGCGAAGGCGGCGGTGAAATCATACTCGTTGTAGAGCACTTCGACGTGCAGCGGCATGGTGTTGGTCAGGCCCCTTATGTGCCCCGACACCACCGACACCGCGCCGAACTCGCCCATCGCGCGCGCATTGGTCAGCAGTACGCCGTAGAGCAGGCCCCAGCGGATGTTGGGCAGCGTCACGTGCCAGAATGTCTGGAAGCCGCCGGCGCCCAGCGTCAGCGCGGCCTCTTCCTCGGCGCGGCCCTGGGCGGTCATCAGCGGGATCAACTCGCGCGCCACGAAGGGGAAGGTGACGAAGCTCGTCGCGATCACGATCGCCGGCACCGCGAACATGATGCGGATGCCATGTGCCATCAGGAACGGCCCGAACCAGCCATTGGCGCCGAACAGCAGCACGAACATCAGCCCCGCCACCACCGGCGAAACCGAGAAGGGCAGATCGATCAGGTTGATCAGCAGCTGGCGCCCGCGGAACTCGTGCTTGGTGATCGCCCAGGCGGCGGCCATGCCGAACACACTGTTGAACGGCACCACGATCGCGGCGGTGATCAGGGTGAGCTTGATCGAGGCCCAGGCGTCCGGCTCGACGAGCGCGGCGACGAAATAGCTCCAGCCCTTGGCAAAGGCCTGGCTGAACACCGCGACCAGCGGCAGGAAGATGATCAGCGCCAGCCACAGGAAAGCGATGCCGATCAGCAACGCGCGAATGGACGCGGGCTCGGTGGTCGCCTTCCTCATTGGCCGGTGCTCCGCCACTTGCGCTCGCGCGCCTGGATGGCGTTGATCGCCGCCAGCATCAGGAAGGAGACGACCAGCATCACTGCCGCGATCGCCGTCGCCCCCTCATAATCGAACTGCTCGAGCTGGGTGACGATCAGCAGCGGCGCGATCTCGGACTGAAAGGGCATGTTGCCGGCGATGAAGATCACCGAGCCATACTCGCCCACCCCGCGCGCGAAGGCGAGCGCGAAGCCGGTCAGCAGCGCCGGCATGATCTCGGGCAGCAGCACGCGGCGGAAGATCGTGATCCGGCCGGCACCCAGAGTCGCCGCCGCTTCCTCGATGTCCTTGCCGAGATCGGCCAGCACCGGCTCGATCGTTCGGACCACGAAGGGCAGGCCAATGAAGATCATTGCCACCACCACGCCGGCCGGCGTGTAGGCGATCTTGATGCCGGCCTTCGCCAGCTCGGCGCCGACGAGGCCGGTGTTCGAATAGATGGCGGTGAGCGCGATGCCCGCGACCGCCGTCGGCAGCGCGAAGGGCAGGTCGACCAGCGCGCTCACCAGCCGCTTGCCGGGGAAGGAATAGCGCACCAGCACCCACGCGATCAGCGTCCCGAATACGCCGTTGACCGCCGCCGCGCCGAAAGCCGCGCCGAAACTCAGCCGATAGGCGGCGAGTGCGCGCGGGCTGAACGCCACCTCGGCGAAGTGCGAGGGACCAAGGCTCATCGATCGGATTACCACCGCCGCCATCGGCAGCAGGACAAGCAGACCCAGCCACAGGAGCGTCATGCCGAGTGTCAGCCCGAGCCCGGGCATCGCCGATCGCGCCCGTTTGCGCCGGCTCCCCCTGCCCATATTGTTTTTGGGGGGGGCAAGGAGAGCCGGCGCGCTGGTCATCAGAAGTCGAGGTGCAGCCTCGTCGCGAAGGCATCGCCCTTCGCGGTGGTGCCGTTGATCGCGACGGGAGCCGCGACGAGCGGGGAATTCTGCCCCTCGAAGCGGATATAGTTGAACATCAGCTTCACGTTCCCCGTCAGGTACCAGTTCACCGCGCCCGTCCACGCATGGCCGTCGCGATCCAGCGGCGACAGATCATGCTCGGTCAGATTGAGGCGGTCGTAGCGCAGCGCCAGCTCGATGGCACCCCAGTTTCCCTTGGAGGGGTCAAAGGGACGGATGGGCTTGACCCGATCGATCAGCCCACCCTTGAACTGCCGCGATTCGCCGGTGAGGAACAGGCTGCCGAAGGCATAGAAGCCGTCGAAATTCAGATCAGACGACCCGGCGATGCGGTTCAGGTGCATGTGGCTGTATTCGCCCTGCACAGAGAATGGCCCGTACACGGCGGCCCCTTCCAGCCCGTAGAAGGTGGCGTCCTTGATGTTGGAGATGCCGCCGGTCGAGACGAGATAGCCGCCGTCGACGCGCACGTTGGGGCGATCCTGCAGCGTCACCTTGCCCTGATCGAGATCCTTCACATGATAGGCCGACGCGCCGAGGTGGATCAGGTGGCGCGGATCGTTGATCGGCTCGACCGTGACGCGGCCGTTATAGCCCCACACCTCGTCCGGCGAGGCGGCATCGCGGTCGACCGCCTCGCCCGCGCCGTAAATGCCGGCGGTCGCCGTCAGCCAGGGGTTGGCGTAGGCGAAGGTGGCGCCGACACGGCGCTCGCCGCCCACCTGCCCGAAGGCGGTGTTGGCCATGCCGCGTTCGAGGAATTCATTGAACGCGTCCGAGCTGTCCGCCTCCAGGCCCGCCGGCACCTTGAGCTGGCCGAGCGTGAAGGTGAAGTTCTTGACGCCGGTATAAGCGACATAGGCGTCGAGCAGATTGGCCTTGTTGTCGACCCACTCGCCCTCGATGCGCCAGGCGAACTGCTTGTAGGCGGTGCCGTCGAAGCCGAAGCGGCCGCGACGGATCGAGGTGCCGTTGTTGTAATCGTAGCCGCCCTTGCGCTCGTTGAAGCCGGCATAGTCGACTTCCAGCATGCCGCGCGGCTTGAAACTGAAATTGCCGTCGGGCGAGGTGAATTGCGGCACGAGGCCGTTCCACGCCACCTGCGTCTGCGGCTTGGGCGCGGGAGCGGGTGGAGGCGGAGGAGGCGCGGCGGCGGCCACCGCGGTGGTCACCTGCGACGGGATGTTGGCGACGGTTGCCTGTTCCTGGTCAAGTTGCTGGTGCAGCGTGGCATTCTCCGCCTCCAGCGCATCGACCTTGGCTTCAAGCGCGTTGAGCCGCGCGAGTATCGCGGCGTTGGAGACCGGCTTGGCGGCAAGCGCCGGGGTTGCGGCGAGCGCCACGAAGGACGCCCCGCCGAGCAGCAGGATTCGCATGTTTGAGCCCCTTTATCATTATCGGTCGCGGGCCGCGCTTCCGGCCCGCGACGTTCGTCGTATATCGCTAGATATAACGCATCAATGCTTTGCGGCGGCGAAGATCTGGTCGAACGATCCGCCGTCGGCGAAGTGCGCGGCCTGCGCCTTCGCCCAGCCGCCGAAGTTGCGATCGATGGTGAAGAGCTGCAGTTTCGGGAACTTGCTGGCGTACTGCTTGGCCACCACGGGATCGATCGGGCGATAATAGTCCTTGGCGATGATCTGCTGCGCGGGCCGCGTGTAGAGATACTGGAGGTAAGCGGTCGCCACCGTCCGTGTGCCGTGCTGGTCGACATTCTTGTCGACGAGTGAAACCGGCGGCTCGGCGCGGATCGAGACCGAGGGCACCACGATGTCGAACTTGCCCTGGCCGAGCTGGTTGACCGCCAGGAACGCCTCGTTCTCCCAGGCGAGCAGTACGTCGCCCTGCCCGCGCTCGACGAAGGTCGTTGTCGATCCGCGCGCGCCGGAATCCAGCACCGGCACGTTACGCAGCAGCTTGGTCATGTAGTCGCGGACCTTGGCCTGATCGCCATGATAGGTCTTGGTCGCGTAGCCCCAGGCCGCCAGATAGTTCCAGCGCGCGCCTCCGCTCGTCTTGGGGTTGGGCGTGATTACCTGCACGCCCGGCTTGACCAGATCGCTCCAATCCTTGATGCCCTTGGGGTTACCCTTGCGGACAAGGAACACGATCGTGGAGTAATAAGGCGTCGAGCGATCGGGCAGTCGGGTCTGCCAGTTGGTGGGCAACAGCTGCGCCTTGGATGCGATCGAATCGATGTCGTAGGCGAGCGCCAGCGTCACCACGTCGGCGGGCGATCCTTCGATGACGGACCGCGCCTGCGCGCCGGACCCGCCGTGCGACTGGCGGATGGTGACATCCTGCCCCGTCTTGGCCTTCCAGTCCTTGACGAAGGCAGCGTTGATATCCTCGTAGAGCTCGCGCGTGGGATCATAGCTGACATTGAGCAAAGCGACCGGCGCGGGCGCGGCTTGCGCAGCGGATGAGGCGATCGGGCCGACAATCAGCGACGCTGCGAGGCCGGCAAGAATCAGACGGCGGTTCATGGGCACTCCCTCCCTGTGGATGGGTGGGACGCTATTTCCTATTCCCCTACTCGGAAATAGTAGAAAACTTCATCAGTGCCAAGAACCGCTTTACGGAGTTCCGGTTCCTTCAGGCCGCCAGCGTCTCGATCGCGGCCGCGTCGGCCAGCGTCGTGCCGGAAAGGATGCGGTCCGCCTCCACCCGCACCTGCGCCATTACCTTGCGGATCGCGCAGGTCGCCTCGTCGTGGCAATCCCCGCAGCGCGCGTAGAAATTGAGGCTGGCGCACGGTACCAATGCCAGCGGGCCGTCCATCAGGCGGATCACCTCGGCAAAGCTGATCTGTGCCGGCGCACGCGCGAGCACATAGCCACCGCCGGGTCCGCGCCGCGAAGCCACCATGCCCGCTTTCTTGAGATCGAGCAGGATCAGCTCCAGATACTTGCGCGGCACCTGCTGGGTGGCGGCGATATCGGCGACCTGCACCGACCGGCCGGGTTCGGCCTCGGCGAGATAGAGCAGCGCACGCAGCGCATAGCGGGTCTTCTGGGCAAGCATGACGGCACCGCCTTATTCCCCAGCAGCTTGCTGGGCAATGAAGCAGATCGTCGAAAAGGCGAATTCGTCTTGACGCGACGGAACGACCGCCCCGCGCGACACTTTCCTTATCGCGCGCCAGCGGCTATGGGCGCGGCCACGTTCAGCTATGCGTATGACGACACAAGAGGATTGATGGCGAAAGAAGAACTGCTCGAGATGCGCGGCCAGGTGGTGGAGCTCCTGCCCAACGCCATGTTCCGCGTGCGGCTCGAAAACGATCACGAGATTCTGGGCCACACCGCCGGCAAGATGCGCAAGAACCGCATCCGCGTGCTGGTCGGCGACGAGGTACTCGTCGAGCTGACGCCCTACGATCTCACCAAGGGTCGCATCACCTACCGCTTCATGCCCGGCCGCGGCGGCCCCGGCCCCTCCTGATCCCGTATCGGGGGCGCCATGACCTTCGTGCTCGCCTCCGCCAGTCCGCGCCGGCTGGAGCTTCTGGCTCGCCTCGGCGTGGTGCCGGATGAGGTCGATCCCGCCGACGTCGACGAGAGTCCGCGCCGCCTCGAACTGCCGCTGCCCCATGCGCGGCGGCTGGCGGCGGAGAAGGCCGCGGTGGTCGCCGCGCGGCATCCGGGTGCAATGGTGCTCGCCTCCGACACGGTCGTCGCCTGCGGGCGTCGCATCCTGCCAAAGGCCGAGGACGAGCACACCGCGCGCCAGTGCCTCACATTGCTCTCCGGCCGCCGCCACCGCGTCCATTCGACTGTCACGCTGATTGACGCCGAAGGCCGCGCCCGCCATCGCGAATCGACCAGCGTGCTCGCGTTCAAGCGCCTCTCTCCGGAGGAACTGGACACCTATGTCGCCGGCGGCGAATGGCACGGCAAGGCGGGCGGCTACGCCATCCAAGGCTATGCCGAGAGCTTCATAAAGACGCTTGCCGGCAGCCATTCGGGCGTGATGGGTCTGCCTCTGTTCGAGACGCGCGCGCTGCTCGTCGCCGCCGGGGTTCGGCTTGGCTGAATGGATTCTCGATCAGGGGATCGGCGAGCATCGCGCCGCCCTGATCGATGGCGACGATATTCTCGAAGCGGCGATCGACCGGCTCGATGACCGCCTGCGCGTCGGTGCGGTGGTGACGGCGAAGCTCGGCGAACGTATCGGCAGCGGAGCGTGGCTTTCCACGGCGCGGGGCGATGCCGTGATCGAAGCGGTGCCGCGCGGGCTGTCGCAGGGACGCTCGCTGCTGGTCGAGATCGTCCGCGAGGCGATCCCCGAGCCCGGTCGTCTCAAGCCTCCTCGTGCCCGTGTCAGCGACGCGACGGAGGAACGCCCTGCGCCGACGCTGGTGGAGCGCTTTCCGGACGCGCACATTCTCTCCCCCCACGAGCCCGATCGTCTGGAGCAGGCCGGCTGGTCCGAGCTGATCGAGCAGGCCGAAACCGGCGAGATCGATTTTGCGGGCGGCGCGCTCCGCCTCTCCCCCACGCCCGCCATGGCGCTGTTCGACGTCGACGGCGCGCTGCCCCCGGCCGAGCTCGCCATCCTCGGCGCGCGGGCTGCGGCGCGGTCGGTGCGGCGCCTCGCCATCGGCGGATCGATCGGCGTCGACTTGCCGACCCTCGGTTCCAAGGCGGAGCGTGCCGCCGCCGCGCAGGCGATCGACGACGTCCTGCTGCAGCCCTTCGAGCGTACCGCGGTCAACGGTTTCGGTTTCGTCCAGATCGTCCGCCCGCGTCCGCGCGCCTCCATTCCCGAGCTGGTCCGCGCCGATCCGGCGCTCGCCGCCGCGCTGGCGCTCCTGCGCCGCGCCGCGCGCGGCCACGGCCCGCGCACGCTCGTCGCCGCGCCGCCCGTGATCGACCGTATGGGCACCGGCTGGTTGGAGCAACTCGCGCGGCGCACCGGCGGCACGATCGGCTTGCGGGCGGACCCGGCGCTCGCCATATCGGCCGCGCATGTCGAGCCCTGATCCCATCCGCAAGGCGGAAGCGTGCCCCGTCTGCGGCAAGCCTGTCGCCGCCGCCCACGCCCCCTTCTGCAGCCAGGGCTGCCGTGATCGCGACCTGCTGCAATGGCTGGGCGAAGGCTACCGCGTCCCCGGCCCCCGCGTCGAAACCGACGAGCAGGAATAGGGGCTGGACAGGCGGCGCGGCCTGCCTCTATAGGCGCCGCTCGCTTCGCTTCGGATGCGAATGCCCGGGTAGCTCAGTTGGTAGAGCACGTGACTGAAAATCACGGTGTCGGCGGTTCGACTCCGTCCCCGGGCACCATTTGGCTTGGCCGGATCCGGTGCCATCCTTGCTTACTCATTGCCCCGGCCCAGGCCCGAACGTGATTTCCACCCGGCGGTTCATCGGCTGGCGAACCCCGTCCGCCGTCTGCACGAGCAGGTGGGTTTCTCCGAAGGCTTGGGTCGTCATGGCCGCGTCGGGCACGCCCTTGGCGGAGAGGTAAGCCTTCACCGAATCCGCCCGGCGCTGCGAGAGGCCCATATTGTAGCCGGCCGGGCCGGACGTGTCGGTGAAGCCGGCGAGCGCGATCGATACACTACCGGTCTGGCTGAACGCCGCCGCGGCATTGTCGAGGATAGACGCCGCCTCGGGCGTGATGTCCGCGTTGTCCCAGTCGAAGAAGACGATGAACGGCCCGGCTGCGGGCGCCGGCGGCGGAGGAGGAGGAGGTGGTGGTGGTGGTGGTGGCGGCGGAGGGGGTGGGGCGGGCGGAACCGGGTCAGGGCAGCCAGCCGAGCTCCCGTGAACGATACCGGAAAAAAAGCAGTGCCAGAAACCGCTGCTCTGGCGGCAGGACGCTCCACAGTCGGAACCCGCAGGCTGGCGGGAGCTGGAAAGCGCCGGAGCAGGATTTGCCAGTATCGCCACCGTCGCGACGCCGAGCATCAGCGAACCGCCAAGCCGTATCCGCATCACACCTTCCCCCCGTAAAGGATGCTCATAACCAGCGGTCCGAACACGACGACGCTGTCCACTACTAGGCACGTCAGGAAAACCACCGCGGCCGCTGAGATGCTCTTGCCCTTTTGAAGCCCGCAATAGCGGCGAAACTTGGCCGGCATGTAGGCCGCAATGATGGTCAATTGGGCAGACATGTTGACGATCGGCGGCAGATATCTGAATTCGAGATTGAAAAAAGCGAGCCCCCGGCAGAATAGATAGCCGAGCGCACCCGCATAGGCCCCGCACAGGAACGCGATCGGCATCACGCGGAAGGTGACTAGCAAACCATGATCGCGCGTCGCTCTCATAAGCCTGAGCGTGATTTCGACGAGGATGCCGATCGTTACCCAGAATACGGCCTCAACGAGCGCGCGATCGATCCACTGGATATCGGCCGAGCGGATGTCCGATATGAACCTGTCCTGGAGCGTCACGCCGAGGATCAGGTAGATCAATCCTCCCGTGAAGACCTGCTCGAATGTCCACCGCTGCGCGCTATCTCTTTTGAAGAATGCAAGAAAAGCTTCGCCATGCATCTTGGCGTAGGACTTGATGAGATCGAGCGCGGCTGACAGATCCACCGAAGCCCCCCGACTTGATGCCTACATCCTCAGTGTAGATGAAATTCTATTCATGTCACGGAAGAAAATGAAACGAAACCGGATCGATCTCCGCTCGCACTCAAGCCGCCGGGAGAGACCAGTCGATCGGCTCGCGGCCACGCGCTTTCAGAAAGGCGTTGGCCTTCGAGAAATGCCGGCAACCCAGAAAACCGTTGTGCGCCGAGAGCGGTGAAGGGTGCGCCGACTTGAGCACCAGATGGCGCCCGCCCTGCTCCACCGTCTTCACGAAACCGGCTTTCTTCTGCGCGTAGCTGCCCCACAGCAGGAAAACGACCGGCTCCTCCTTCTGCGCAACGAGACGGATCACGGCGTCGGTGAACGTCTCCCAACCGCGATCGCGGTGCGAGGCAGCGAGGCCTTGCTCCACCGTGAGCACGGAGTTGAGCAGCAGCACGCCCTGCTTTGCCCAATGTTCGAGGAAACCGTGGCCGGGCCGCGCGATGCCGAGATCGTCGTGCAACTCCTTGTAGATGTTTACGAGGCTGGGCGGCGGGCGGACGCCGGGCTGGACGGAGAAGCACAGGCCGTGCGCCTGGCCGGGGCCATGATAGGGGTCCTGCCCCAGGATCACGACGCGCACCTGATCGAGCGGGGTGAGATCGAGCGCGCGGAACCATTCGCCGCCCCTGGGGAAGATACGCTTGCCGGCCGCCTTCTCAGCGACGAGGAACTGGCGGAGCGCGGCCATGTAGGGGCTGGCGAACTCGCCCGCGAGCGGTGCACGCCAACTCTCGTGGAGCTTCACCTGTCCCGCGTCCGCCATCGTTCACCTCCGCCTCGGGGCAGGCTTTGCGCGGCGCGGTGGGGACTCGTCAACCGGGCGGCATCTGTTAGGCTGGCGGCTCCTCGTTTGCGGGAGAATCGTGATGGGAATGCTCGACGGACTGCTCGGCCAGATCGGCAGCAATGTGGATATCGAGAACCTCGCCACCAAGATCGGCCTGCCCGCCGACAAGGTGGAAGAAGCGGTGCATGCGCTGGGCGTCGCCCATCCGCAGGAAGGCGACACGGCGGAGATCGCCGCGCAACAGACCGGCCTGCCGACCGACACGCTCAACCAGATCATCGGCCATATCGGCGGCGAGGGCAGTCTCGCGGAATTCTCCAACATCCTGCACAGCGATGCGGGATCGGGGATCATGGGCAAGCTCGGCGGCCTGTTCGGCGGCAACTGAGCCTTCAGGCGTCCGTCACCCGGCCGGCGCGCACGGTCAGCCGGGTGGCGGCGCCGATCCCTTCGAACAGGGCCTGCTCGGTGCCGGTCATCCAGACCTGACCGCCGGTCGCCGCCAGCCGCTCGAACAGGGCTGCGCGGCGGATCGGATCGAGATGCGCGGCCACCTCGTCCAGCAGCAATAATGGCGGACGTCCGACACGCTCAGCGACGAGATCGGCATGGGCGAGCGTGATCCCAAGCAGGAGCGCCTTCTGCTCGCCGGTGGAGCAGCGATCGGCAGGCTGACGCTTGCCGAGATGGGTCACGGCGAGATCGGTGCGGTGCGGGCCGGCGAGCGCCCGACCCGCCGCAGTATCACGACCACGCGACATGCGCAGTTCCCCTGCCAGATCGATGCCGCGCCAGCCCTCCAACGCGAGCCCGGCCCGGGCGAAAGGGCCCTCGGGCTGATCGGCCAGGCGCCCGGCCAGAGCCGCGACGGTACGTTCACGCGCGATCGCGATCGCCTCGCCATGCTCGCTCATGCCGACCTCGAGTGCCGAGAGCCACATCGGATCAGCGCCCTCAGGCCCTGCCAGCAGCTTGTTCCTCGCACGCATCGCCGCCTCATATCGGGCGCTGTGGTGGCCGTGGCCCGGCTCCAGGGCGAGAACCAACCGGTCGAGGAAACGCCGCCGTCCGCTCGCGCCTTCGGTGAACAGGCGGTCCATCGCCGGAGTGAGCCACAGCACCGACAGCCATTCGGAGAGCGACGTGGCCGATGCCCCCGCCCCGTTGATCCGCACCTGCCGCCGCTCGGGGGCTGTCGCCGTCGTGCCGGTGCCGATCTCGACATCGCCCGCCAGCCGCGCCGCCACCGCGAAACCGCCCGGCCCGTCGCTGCGCGCCATTTCGAACAAGGTTGCGCCGCGCAGGCCGCGTCCCGGCGAGAGCAGCGACAGCGCCTCCAGCGCGTTGGTCTTGCCCGCGCCATTCTCGCCGGTCAGCACCACGAAGCCGGGCGCGGCGTCGATCGTCGCGGCATCGTAGGAGCGGAAATCGGTGAGGATCAGGCGGGTGACGGACATGCCCGACCCGTCTATGCCAGCACGACGCGCAGGAACAGGGAGAGCCGAATGCTCGCGGAACTCAGGACGCTCGATCGCAGCCAGTGGAGCGCGGTGATCGCCAGTTTCCTAGGCTGGACGCTAGATGCGTTCGATTTCTTCCTGATGGTGTTCATGGTCAAGGCCATCGCTGCCGAGTTCGGCACGGATGCCAAGACGGTGAGCTGGGCGGTGACGCTGACGCTCGCCGCGCGGCCGTTCGGCGCGCTATTATTCGGCTGGCTCGCCGACAAGTTCGGCCGGCGGCCGATACTGATGATCGACATTCTGCTCTTCTCCGTTTTCGAATTCGCCTCGGCCTTCGCGCCGAGCCTGGTGACGCTAATCGTCATTCGCACCCTGTTCGGCTTCGCGATGGGCGGCGAGTGGGGAATCGGTGCCAGCCTCGTCATGGAATCGGTGCCGGCCAAGACGCGCGGGATCATCTCCGGACTGCTGCAGGAAGGCTACGCCTGTGGCTATCTGCTCGCCGCCGTGGTCTATTATTTCCTGTTCGACGCGATCGGCTGGCGTGGCATGTTCATGGTCGGAATCATCCCGGCGTTGCTGGTGGTGGTGATCCGTATCTGGGTGAAGGAGAGCCCCGCCTTCGAGGAGGCGCGCCACAAGGCCGATCGTCCCGATCCTTTCGCGCTGCTGATCAAGCATTGGAAGACGGCGCTCTACGTCGTCGTGCTGATGGCCGCGTTCAACTTCTTCAGCCACGGCTCGCAGGACGTCTATCCGCTTTTCCTGCAGACCGAGCACAAGTTCGACACGCACACCGTCGGGCTGGTAACCGCGATCATGAACGTCGGCGCGATCACCGGGGGGCTGATCTTCGGGGCCATGTCCGATCGCTTCAGCCGCCGCTGGGCGATCATCGTCGCCGCTCTGCTTGCACTGCCGATCATCCCGCTCTGGGCGTTCAGCCACACGGCGGCGATGCTGGCGGTGGGCGCATTCCTGATGCAGGTGGCGGTGCAGGGCGCGTGGGGTGTGGTGCCCGTCCACATCAATGAGCTGGCGCCGGACGGTGCGCGCGGGATGTTTCCGGGCTTCGCCTACCAGGCGGGAAATTTCATCGCCTCGATCAACCTGCGCCTGCAGACCGGGATCGCCGAGACCTCCAGCTATTCGCACGCCATGGGCCTCGTCATCGGCGTGACGGCGGTGGTGCTGGCGGTGTGGACCTTCGTGGGGCCGGAAAGGAAGGGCGTCGAGCTCAGGTAGGGCGCTTCTTCAGGCGCTGGGCGTTGGCGGTGACGGTCGTGTGGAACGGCTTCAGCATTTCGCCCGGCAGCGCGACCAGCGCGGCCGCGATCGCAACGTTGCGCTCGGCAATGTCGAACCAAGCGGCCGGACCGATCCACGGCGCCTCAAGCGCACGAGTCTGTCCGCCTAATGCCGAGCGCAGGCGCGCGCCGCTGCGCGATCGGGCAGAGCGACCGGCGGCGGCAACCTTTTCGGATACCATCAGGCCGAGCTCGTGACCGTCCGCCGTCCAGGGCGAGGCCATCGCGCTGGCGATGATCGGCATGCGCGCCGCAATGACCGACTGCGAATGAGCAGCGGTCTCCGCGAAGGCGACGGCCGTCCGCGCCAGCTCGAACGGAGCGGTCCAGAGGCTGAGCCAATCGGACGTTCGATGAACCATGACAAGCTCCTCCATTGTGCAACGCAACAACGGAGGGCGGCCCGATTGGCTCCTTCGATCAGCAGCCGTTGCGGCGATTCTGCGCGGCGTCGTGCTTCTTGTCGAGATGACGGCCGAGCAAGCCGCCGCCGATCACACCAGCTGCGATGCCGACCGGGCCGGCGCCCAGCGCAGCCGCGCCGAGCCCGCCGCCACCCGCACCGACGAGCAGGCCGGTGGTACCTTTGCTGCGCTTGCAGCGATAGTGATAGTGGCGGTCATGCCCATGATAATAATGGGCGGCCATCACCGGCGCGGGTACCGCCACCGGGGTGGCGACGGCGGCGGCGAGCGCGGCGATCAGGAACTTGCGGGTCATATGTTCGACTCCCAGGATATCTGCGACGATCCGCAGCTTAATCCAGAGCCGGCATCTTGGTTCCGTTACGCTGGCATAACGCTGAACGCGCCATGCAACCCCCGTTCAGCTTGAACGCCCGCGTCCTACACCCGCATCGGCATCAGCACGTAGAGTGCCGGCGCCTTCTCGCCCTCGCGGATCAGCGTCGGAGCGGCGGCATCGGCAAGGTGGACCTCCACCTCGTCGCCCTCGATCTGACCGAGAATGTCCATCAGATAGCGGGCGTTGAAGCCTATATCGAAACCCAGCGACGCATAGAGGCCGGGCACCTCTTCCGCCGCCGTGCCGTTCTCGGGCGAGGTGACCGACAGCGTGATCTTGTCGCGATCGAGCGTCATCTTCACCGCGCGCGTCTTCTCGGACGCGATGGTGGCGACGCGGTCGACGCCCTCCATGAAGCTCTTCGGGTCGATCTTGAGCAGCTTGTCGTTGCCCGTCGGGATGACGCGCGAATAGTCGGGGAAGGTGCCGTCGATCAGCTTCGAGGTCAGGATGGCGGTGCCGAGGCCGAAGCGGATCTTGGTGCCGGAGAGCGATACCTCGACCGAGCCGTCGACTTCGTCGAGCAGCTTGCGGAGCTCGCCGACGCACTTCCGGGGGATGATGACACCCGGCATGCCGGCCGCACCCTCGGGCTGCGGCACCGTTACGCGTGCGAGGCGGTGGCCGTCGGTGGCGGCCGCCTTGAGCACCGCGCCGTCCGCCTCGTCGGCGGCGTGGACGTAGATGCCGTTCAGATAATAACGCGTCTCCTCGGTGGAGATCGCGAAGCGGGTCTTGTCGATGATCTGGCGCAACGTCGCGGCAGGCAGGTCGAATTTCGTCGGCAGGTCGCCCTCGGCGATCACCGGGAAGTCGTCGCGCGGCAGCGTCGCGAGGTTGAAGCGCGCGCGGCCGGCGGTCACCAGCATCTTACCCTCGGCGGCCGAGAGCTGGACCTGCGAGCCTTCGGGCAGCTTGCGCGCGATCTCGAACAAGGTGTGGGCCGAAACCGTCGTGGCACCCGCGACATCGACCGCCGCATCGATCGTCTCGACGATCTGCAGATCGAGGTCGGTCGCCATCAGCTTCAGGCCACCGCCGGCCGCCGCCTCGATCAGCACGTTGGACAGGATCGGGATGGTGTTGCGCCGCTCCACCACGGACTGGACGTGGCTCAGCCCCTTGAGAAGCGTTGCACGCTCGATCGTCGCCTTCATTCCGTCCCCGCTTAAGCGCTGATTGGAGGACGGTTATAGCGTGGCAGTCGCGTTAAGGAAGGGGCCGGACGTCGTCGCCCGGCCCCTCTTTGTCGGATTCTGTGGACAGTGGCTCAGAAGCGCACGCCGAAGCCGCCGACCAGCTGGTTGCGGGTGAAACCCTGCTCGTAGTTCGAGTAGCGATACTCGGCCTTGAGGAAGGTGTTGCGGGTCAGGCCATACTCGCCGCCCACACCGAGGCGCACGCCGTCGAGATTGTCGTGGGCGAGCGTGAACTGGCCGTCGCCGTCATTCTCGGTGAGCTTCACGCGGGCGTTGGTGTAGCCGGCGCTGGCGTAGAGCAGGCCGCGACCGCCGGCCACCACCTTGCCGACGCGGCCGCCGACATAGAGATCGCGCGCTGCCTTGGCACAGAAGCGCGGATCTTCGGCGGTCTTGGCGCCGTAGCAGCTCTTGTTGTTCGAACCGGAGACCTCGCCGTCGATGCCGACGCGGATGCCGTTGCCCATCGCGACGTCGTAGCCGCCACCGATGCCGTACATGAAATCGTTGCTGTGGCCGTGGTTGCGGATGTCGTCCCAGCCGGCAAGGCCATCGACATGGACGCCCGTGAACGGCGCGGCGCCATCCTGCGCGGCGGCCGGCGCGGCCACGGCGGCGAGGGCGAGCGGAGCCGCCAGCAGGGCGGCGAAAGCGAAGCGACGCATACAAATACTCCTTGCTCAGACGCTCCGGCTTGTGGATGCCGGTGGCGTGGGGCGGCGCCTCTGGGCCTCGCCACCTGAACCTTGGATAAACCGAAGCGGGCATGTTGTGCGGGTGCAACAGAGGGAAAGAGATGCGGCGCCAAAGGGTTGAAATCCTGGGTGCTGCCCTATGCGCTGCGCTGCTTCCGGCTGTCGCCACGGCCGCGACGGACCGCACGGCGATCGCGATCTTCCGTACCTGGGGCGCCTTTCGCGAAGGATCGGCGGACGCGCCGTCGCGCTGCTACGCGATCACCGAGCCGCCGCCGAACAGTGCCAATGCCGGCCACGACGCTTTCGCCTCGGTGGCAAGTTGGCCGGGCAAGCGCATCCGCGCCCAGCTCGCGATCCGGCTGAGTCATCCGACGCGCGACGGATCGGCCGTGACGCTCAGCATCGGCAATGTCGCATTCCCGCTGATCGTACGTGGACAGGATGCATGGGCGCACGACCGGCGACAGGATGCGGCGATCGTCTCGGCGATGCGATCGGGCAGCTCGATGAGCGTCAGCGCGGTCGGCGCGAACGGCAATCCCTTCGCCGACGGCTACCGCCTGAGGGGCGCGGCGAGCGCGATCGACGCGGCATCGCTGGCATGCCCGATGCGCTAGAGTTCCACCCGTCCGTTGCGGCGCTCCAGCTCGTCGACCACGCGCCAGACCAGCTTGGAATCCTCCATGGCCAGCGCTTCGTCCAGCGCTTTCCAAAGCTCGTCGTCGGTCATGCGCGCAAGTTCGAGGCGGCGATCGAAATACACGGGTGCGATGCTCCAACGGGGAACGATCGCAGCATATAGTCGGCGCGCTGTACGGCGCCAGAACGGACCGATTCAGGTCATGGCATTTCCGAGTCGGTTCGGCGAAATCCGTTAAGCTTCGTTAACGATTTCAACGCCCTTGCTTGGCGCGATCGAGTGCCACCAGCATCGCCAGGAAGTCGCGCGGCAGCGCCTGGCCGACCGGCTGGGCAAAGGCCCGCTGCAGGCTCGCGGTGACGATCGAGGCGTTCGGCTGTTCCATGCTGATCCCGGTTACGACCGGAAGCCCGAACGGTTTAGCCGGACATTGGTCGAGCCGCGGCCTTTCCATGGTCGGACGGCTCTGCCAGTGAACGGCGATGGACCGCATCGATGCGCGCACGATCGACGAGACCGAGGTGGTCGCCTCGGTGCTGCTGGCGATCCTGTTCGCGCACCTGCTTCATGCCGCGAACGTCTCCTGGGCGGCCTTCTCGGGCTACATGGTGATGCGGGGCCATGCCGCCGAGACGGTGGTGCGCGGCGTCCTGCGCATCGCCGGCACCGTGACCGGTGGCCTGCTCGCTCTGGTAGCGACGCCGTGGCTGCTGCCGTTCTGGCCGGCGCAGGCGATCGCGCTGGCATTCGTCTGCACCATCTGCCTCTATGGCGCGATCACGGCGAAGCGGGCCTATGCCTGGCTGTTCTTCGGCCTCACCTTCGTGATGGTGGTGCTCGACAAGGTGGAGCATCCCGCCCGTCCGCTGCTCGGCTTCGTCGAGACAAGGGTGCTCGAAGTGGTGGCCGGCACCGTCGCCTGCGTGATCGTCAGCCTCGCCTCCACGCTCACGCTCCGCCGCCGCTGGCCGGCGACACGCGCGAAACCCCTCGAAGGCGGCTGGCACCCGCCCGCGCTGCGCCACGCCGCACAGGGCGCCGTGGCGCTCGTGCTGCTAAGCGGCCTCAGCCGGTTTCTCGAGCTGCCCGCGCTGGCCCAGAGCGCGATCACGATCATGGCGGTGATGCTGGTGCCGATCACCAGCCTCGGCGCGACCGGTTTCGGCCTGGTCAACCGTCGCATCCTCTATCGCTTCGTCGGATGCGGCGCCGGCGCGGCGCTCGCAGCCCTCTTCCTGTTCGTGGCGCAGGGATCGCCGCCCATCCTGATCGTCGGCACGATCCTCGGCGTCGCGATCGGCCGGCATATCGAAAATAGCGGAAGGTCGATCGCCTATGTCGGCACCCAGTTCGTGCTGGCGATCCTGATCATCCTGGTGCCGGACAGCTATGCGCAGGCCAATCTGACGCCAGCCTGGGAGCGTCTGGCGGGCATCTTCATCGGTATGGCGGTGCTGGAACCGGTGCTGCTGATCTGGCACCTCGCCGACCCCAAACGCCCGAAGAAGGCCGAGCCGGAGGCCGGCACGCTCGGCGACCTCTGAACCGCTGGAAAAATCGCGCCATTTCCCTTATGTGCGCGGCCATGCAGACCGCCCCGAACCTCATGCCGATTCCCGGCCACGTCGATCCCGTGCCCGTGCCGCGCGAGGCTCCGATGCAAACCGATGGCCGCAAGAGCCTCGTCGGGCTCACCCGCGAACAGATCCGCGCCGAGCTGGAAGCCGCCGGGATGGAGTCCAAGCAGGCCAAGCTGCGCGCTAAGCAGCTATGGCACTGGATCTACAATCGCGGCGCCACGGCGTTCGAGACGATGACGGACATCGCCAAGGCGCAGCACCCCTGGCTCGCCGAGCGCTTCACCGTCGAGCGGCCGCAGGTGGTCGAGGCGCAGGTCTCCACCGACGGCACGCGCAAATGGCTGCTGCGCACAGCCCCGGATTCTTCCGGCGCCGGCCACGATTTCGAGATGGTGTTCATCCCGGACGCCGATCGCGGCACGCTCTGCGTGTCCTCGCAGGTCGGCTGCACGCTCAACTGCCGCTTCTGCCACACCGGCACGATGCGCCTCGTCCGCAACCTGACGCCCGGCGAGATCGTCGGACAGGTGATGCTGGCGCGCGACAGCCTCGGCGAATGGCCGAGCCAGCCCGAGGGGCGGATGCTCACCAACATCGTGATGATGGGCATGGGCGAGCCGCTCTACAATTTCGACGCGGTGCGCGATGCGCTGGCGATCGTGATGGACGGCGACGGCCTCGCCTTGTCCAAGCGGCGCATCACCTTGTCCACCTCGGGCGTCGTCCCGATGATGGAGCGCGCCGGCAAGGAGATCGGCGTCAACCTCGCGGTGTCGCTCCACGCCGTCACCAAGGAAGTGCGCGACGAGATCGTGCCGATCAACCGGAAGTACGGCATCGACGAGTTGCTGCAGGCCTGTGCCGACTATCCCGGCGCCAATAACGCCCGGCGCATCACCTTCGAGTACGTGATGCTCAGAGACAAGAACGACAGCGACGAGGATGCGCGCGAACTCGTCAGGCTGATCCGCAAGTACAAGTTGCCTGCCAAGGTGAACCTGATCCCGTTCAATCCCTGGCCCGGCGCGGTGTACGAATGCTCGACGCCGGAACGCATCCGCAGCTTCTCGAGCATCGTGTTCGAGGCGGGTATCTCGGCCCCGATCCGCACGCCCCGCGGGCGCGACATTGATGCGGCGTGCGGCCAGCTCAAGACCTCGGCCGAGAAGCGCTCGCGCGCCGAGCTGGACCGGCTGGCGGAGGAAAAGCAGGCGGCGCTGGGTTGACCTTGAAAAGGCCCCATTCGGCGGACTAACAGTCCCGCAATGTTACTCGATCCGTTGTTCCGCCGTATCGTTCGCCAAGGCGAACTCATCATCACCGACGCCTCGGGCAAGGAGCATCGCTACGGCGCGCCAGACCCCGATCGCGCGCCGGTCCGCCTGACCTTCCGCGACAAAAGGGTGCCTCTCGACGTCGCGCGCCGCCCCGTGCTGGGTTTCCCCGAGGCCTATATGAACGGCCGGATCGACGTGGAGGGCGACGACATCCTCGCCTTCGTCGACCTGTTCCGCTTCAACGCACGGTGGGAAACGTCGATCGACGATGGTCTTGGAGTCGGCGAGCATCCGCTGCTGACGAAGCTCGGCCGCTTCAACAATTTGCGGAAATCGAAGCGCAACGTCGCGCATCATTACGACCTCAGCGACCGGCTCTACGATCTCTTCCTCGATCGCGACAAGCAGTATAGCTGCGCCTACTTCACGCCGGAAAACGAAGATCGCGATCTCGACCGTGCGCAGTTGGAGAAGAAGGCGCACATCGCCGCCAAGCTGAACCTGAAGTCCGGCCAGCGCGTGCTGGATATCGGCTGCGGCTGGGGCGGCATGGCACTCTACCTGAATCGCGTGGCGGACGTCGATGTGCTCGGCATCACGCTGTCCGAGGAACAGCTCAAGGTCGCCCGCCGCCGCGCCAAGGAGGCAGGCGTCGCCGATCGCGTGCAGTTCGAGCTGATCGACTATCGGGCGCTGAAGGGCAAGTTCGACCGGATCGTCTCTGTCGGCATGTTCGAGCATGTCGGCGTGCCGTCATTCCGCGAATATTTCGCCAAGGTGCGCGACCTGCTCACTGACGACGGCGTCGCGCTGATCCACACGATCGGCCGAATGGGCCCGCCCGGCTACACCGATAGCTTCACCGCGAAATACATCTTCCCCGGCGGTTATATCCCGGCGTTGTCCGAAACGGTCGCGGCGAGCGAGCGCGAGCATCTGATGCTCTCGGACGTCGAGGTGCTGCGCCTGCACTACGGCTACACCATCCAGCACTGGTACGATCGCACGGGGGCTGCGAAAGAGCAGATCGTCGCGCTCTACGACGAGCGTTTCTACCGCATGTGGCGCTTCTACCTTGCCGGCGCGCTGACGGCGTTCACGCAGGCCGATATGGCGAACTTCCAGCTCCAGTATGTCCGCGACCGCCATGCGTTGCCGCTGACGCGGGACTATATCGCGGAGGCCGAGACGGCATTGCTAGCGAAGGGCTAACGCCCCCGCGCCGCGGCCTCCTCCGCCTTTTCCTGCTGCTTCAAGACCCGGCGCTTGATCGTCGCCGCCTTGCGCGCCTCGCTCGGTGTGACGACGCCGTCGTGGTTGAGGTCCGCCCCGTCGGTATGGGCGAGCGCCGCCGCCACGAAGTTCGCGCGTGGGATGCGGCCGGTGTGCGCCTGATCCACGGCATCGAACTGCGCGTCGACGATCGCCCAGCCCTTCGCCGTCGGCGTGCCCCCTCGCGCCTTCGCGATCTTCGCCAGCGCCGCATGATATTCGTCGCGCGTCAGGATGCCGTCATGGTTGGTGTCGGCCTTGTCGAACATCGCCTCCGCCCGCGCCTGCACGTCCGTCCGATAGACCGGCGGCGGATCGGCGAGCGCCGGGCCGGTCAGCAACAGGACGGGCAGCAGGCCCAGGTATTTCCGCATCGTGACGCTCCGGGTTGAACCTTCGCCCCCGCGATGGCACAGGCGCGCGCGTCCCGTAACCCCTGAGCCCTGAGATTGGAGCCATCATGACGCAGCCTGCGGTCAACCGCGTCGTCCTCGCCTATTCGGGCGGCCTCGACACCAGCGTCATCCTCAAATGGCTGAAGGAGACCTACAATTGCGAGGTCGTCACCTTCACCGCCGATCTCGGCCAGGGCGAGGAACTGGAGCCGGCGCGCGCCAAGGCCGAGCTGATGGGTGTCAAGCCCGAGCATATCTTCATCGACGATCTCCGCGAGGAGTTCGTGAAGGATTATGTCTTCCCGATGATGCGCGCCAACGCGCTCTATGAGGGGCTGTATCTCCTCGGCACCTCGATCGCCCGGCCGCTGATCGCCAAGCGCCAGATCGAGATCGCCAAGCTGGTCGGCGCCGACGCGGTGAGCCACGGCGCGACGGGCAAGGGCAACGATCAGGTCCGCTTCGAGCTCGGCTATTACGCGCTCCAGCCCGACATCAAGGTGATCGCGCCGTGGCGCGAATGGGATCTGACCAGCCGCACGAAGCTGATCGAATATGCCGAGGCGCACCAGATTCCGGTGCCCAAGGACAAGCGCGGCGAATCGCCCTTCTCCACCGACGCGAACCTCCTGCACACCTCGTCGGAGGGCAAGGTGCTGGAGGATCCGTGGGAGGAGGTGCCGAACTATGTCTATTCGCGCACCGACGATCCGGAAACCGCGCCGGACACCCCCGAATATATCACCATCGATTTCGAGCGCGGCGATGGCGTGGCGCTCAACGGCGAGGCGATGTCTCCGGCAACCCTGCTCACCGCACTCAACGCGCTGGGCAAGACCCACGGCATCGGCCGGCTCGATCTCGTCGAGAACCGCTTCGTCGGCATGAAGTCGCGCGGCATGTACGAGACGCCGGGCGGCACCATCTATCACGCGGCGCATCGTGGCATCGAGCAGATCACGCTCGATCGCGGCGCCGCTCACCTCAAGGACGAGTTGGCGATCCGCTATGCCGAGCTGGTCTATAACGGCTTCTGGTTCTCGCCCGAGCGCGAGATGCTGCAGGCGGCGATCGATCACAGCCAGGAGAAGGTGGCGGGCACCGTCCGCCTCAAGCTCTACAAGGGTTCGGTGTCGGTGGTCGGCCGCAAATCGCCCAACACGCTCTATTCGGAGAAGGTCGTCACCTTCGAGGACGATGCCGGCGCCTACGACCAGCGCGACGCGGCGGGCTTCATCAAGCTCAACGCGCTACGGCTGCGCCTGCTGGGCCGCCGCGACGGGCGGTAAGCCCTTCCGCCGGAGGCCGATCAGGTCGATCTGGCGCGAGCGGAACGCCCCCACCTCCACGCGCTCGCGCTCGAGCGCGTGGAGCATCGTGTCGTCCTTGTCGTACAGCTCGGGGCTGAGGCGCAGCAGCCAGATCGTCGGCGGTCGCTTCGCCTCGGCGGTGCGCATCAGCGTATCGATCTGCGCCGGATAGAGCGAGACGGCCCCCATTCCGCCGGTCGGGTGCAGCGCCGTCGCCGCGAGGCCGAGCGCCGGCACTGGCGCCGGCACCTGCCGCCACGGAAGCGTGTGCCGCTCGGCCTGCAGCGCATAAGCGAGCGGCAGCGCGCCCTCGTTGGGATAGGCCCAGACGATGTCGCCCGGTGCCACGCGCGGCTCCAGCCAGGCGAGCGCGGCGCGCCAGTCCTGCGGAGGGCCGGCCTTGGCCAACTCGCGGTCGATCCACGCCATCGAGGCCGCCACCAGCACGAAACCGGCCAGCGCCGCCCACGCGCCACGCCCCGGCCAGCACAGGCCGAGGCCGACCAGCATCAGCGCCGGCACTGCCGTCGGGCTCAGCGTACGGGCGAGGAAGACGGGCGAGACGGTCGCCGACAAGATTACCGACAGCAGGACCGGCAGCACCGCCATCAGCAGCAGGATCGCCGCCGGCCGGCCGCCGCGAGCCCGGCGCGACAGGACCAGCAGCCCCGTCACCACCAGCGCGAAGCCGATCAGGCAGGCCCAGGCATTCCAGTCCAGCCAGATCTGCGCGATGGTCAGCGGCACGTCGTGGATGTCGAACACCACCCATCCGGTCTTCACCCAGGTTCGTGCCTGGTGGAGCATGATCAGGAAAGCGGGCAGATAGAGCAGCCCCACGAGACCCTGCCCGACCACCAGCCACGCCCAGTCCCGGCGGGACAGGCCCCGGTGGAGCACGGCGACGGCGAGCGACAGCGTCATGGCCAGCCCGAAGAGTGGCCCGAGGCTGTGCAGCCACAGCATCAGCGCCTCGCAGACGAAGAAGCCGAGGACCGCGCCCGCGCCGAGCGGCCTTCGTGCGATCGAATCCGCCAGCAGGCGAAGCAGCGGCAGCAGGCTCAGCGCATAGACGAGGATCATCACCGGATAGGGCCGCAGCTGCCGGCTCATGCCGACCAGCAGCGGCTGGAGCGCCACCAGAGTCACCACGCCCGCGACCAGCCATACCCGGCCGCGCTGCGGCAGGTGCAGGATCCGCCCGAGCCGGTCCGTCGCGACGCCCGCTACCGCCACCGTCGCCAGCCCGCAGAGCAGCCCCAGCAGGCGCCGGGCGATCACGCTGTCACCGGTGACGAAGCCCCACAGCCGTACCATAGAATAATAGACCGGCGGGTGCGTCTCGTACTGCGGCACCATCCGCCAGATCCAGGCGAACGAATGATCGCCGGCGAAGGCGGAATAGGCCTCGTCCAGCCACAGCGGATAGGCGGCCGCGCCATGAAAGCGGAAGGCGATGCCGGCAACGACGGCGACAGCCGCGATCAGCGCGGCAATTCCAGCGTAGCGTCGTTCCGAAACCGTCATCCGCGCGTCCCCGCCCCCCGGGTGATTCGGGCCTAGCGGTATCGGGCGCCGCCGAACATCCGGTAAATCGCGGATGCCACCCGATCCGGGACGCGGCTTAACCCCAAATTATCCATTCCCGGGCATTCGGGGTTCAGTATCGCCCGGGGAGACGAGCGTGGGTGCGCATCCTGATCAAGTCGACGTTGCCATCATCGGCGCAGGCCCCGCGGGCCTGACCGCCGCCTACCTGCTGACCAAGGCGGGCAAATCGGTGACGGTGATCGAGAAGGATCCCGTCTATGTCGGCGGCATCAGCCGCACCGTGGAGCATCAGGGCTTCCGATTCGATATCGGCGGCCACCGCTTCTTCTCCAAGTCCAAGGAAGTGGTCGACCTCTGGAACGAGATCCTGCCCGACGACTTCATCGAGCGCCCACGGATGAGCCGCATCTATTACGAGGGCAAGTTCTACAGCTACCCGCTGCGCGCGTTCGAGGCGCTGTTCAACCTCGGCATCCTGCGCTCGACCGCCTGCATGGCGAGCTACGCCAGGGCCAAGCTGTTCCCGAAGAAGGACGCCAAGTCCTTTCAGGACTGGACGATCAACCAGTTCGGCTCGCGCCTGTTCGGCATCTTCTTCAAGACCTACACCGAAAAAGTGTGGGGCATGCCCTGCGACGAAATCTCCGCCGATTGGGCGGCGCAGCGCATCAAGGGTCTGTCGCTCGGCAAGGCCGTGCTCGACGGCTTCAAGCGCTCGCTGGGTCTCAACAAGAAGCCCAATGATGGCATGGAAACCAAAACCCTCCTCGAAAGCTTCCGCTATCCGCGCAAGGGCCCCGGCATGATGTGGGACGCCGCGCGCGATCGCGTGGTCGAAGGCGGTAACCATGTGCTGATGGCGCACGGCCTGAAGCAGCTCAGCCACGATTCGGAAGGCTGGCGCATGGTCGCCACCGGCGCGCAAGGCGATCGCGTGATCCGCGCGAAAGACGTCATCTCGTCGGCGCCGATGCGCGAGCTGGCGGGCCGAATCCACCCGCTGCCGAAGACGCTGCCCGATGCGCTGGACCTCAAGTATCGCGACTTCCTGACGGTCGCGCTGATGATCCGCTCGGAAGACCTGTTCCCCGACAACTGGATCTACATCCACGATTCGAAGGTGAAGGTCGGACGCATCCAGAATTTCCGCTCCTGGTCGCCCGAGATGGTGCCCGATCCCGAGCTCGCCTGTGTCGGCCTCGAATATTTCTGCTTCGAGGGCGACGGCCTGTGGGCCTCGCCGGACGACGTGCTGATCGAGCTCGCCAAGAAGGAGATGGGCATCCTCGGCCTGTGCGACCCCGCGACCGTCGAGGGCGGCGTCGTGGTGCGGCAGGAGAAGGCCTATCCGATCTACGACGACGCCTATGCCGCGCATGTCGATGCGATGCGCAAGGAGCTGGAGGGCGCCTATCCGACGCTCCACCTCGTCGGCCGTAACGGCATGCACCGCTACAACAACCAGGATCATGCGATGATGACGGCGATGCTGACCGTCCGCAACATCCTGGCCGGCGCGCGCGTCTACGATTGCTGGCAGGTCAACGAGGACGCCGAATATCACGAGAGCGGCAATGAGGGCGCCGAGGCGAGCTTCGCCAGGCCGCTCGACGAGGACCAGAAGGCGGCGCTCGATTCGGTGCGCGCGGTGCCGAAGCGCCTGAAGGCGGCGTGACCGGGCTGCCGGAGGCGGAGCGCTTCACCGTGCGGCCGCAACCGGCCACTGGCAGCCTCCGCTACTCCCTCGCGCTCGCCGGCATCTGGCTGGCTGGCTGCGCGCTGCTGATCCTGTTCTTCTGGAGCGATATCGGCAACGCGCCCTTCTCCGATCCCGACGATTATATGCGCCTGGCCGAAGTGCGCGCCTGGATGGCGGGCCAGAGCTGGTTCGACGTCACGCAATACCGGGTCAACCCGCCCCACGGCCTGCTGATGCACTGGTCGCGGCTGGTCGACCTGCCGCTGGCGGGTGTTATCGCATTGCTGCGACCCTTCCTCGGCGCCGCGCAGGCGGAGACTGTCGCCTGCGCGATCGTGCCGCTGGTCTCGCTCGGCGCGGCGGCAGTGGCCGTCGCCGCCATCACGCGGCGGCTAATGGGCTCGGGCATCGCGCTCCTCGCCATGACCTTCTGCATGATCGCGCCCGAAGCCCTGTGGGCGGCGCGGCCGATGCGGATCGATCATCATGGCTGGCAGCTCGCCTGCGGTGCCGCGATGGCGTGGGCGCTGATCGGCAACCGCTGCCCGCGTCGCGCCGTTCTCGCGGGACTGCTGGCGGCTTTGTGGGTACATATTTCGCTGGAGGGCCTGCCCTTCACCGCCGCGTGCGGAGCGTGGCTCGGTCTGCGCTGGATCGTCCAGCCGGTGGAAGAGCGCTGGCGCCTGCCCGCCTTCCTGGGCACGGCGGCGGTGGGGAGCCTCGGCTTCTTCCTGATCGCGCATGGCGGCGCGCTGTTCGATCGTACCTTCTGCGATGCCGTCTCGCCCGTCCACATGGGAATGCTGGCGCTCGCCGCGATCGGTTCGGTCATCGCGTGCCGGGTCGCCCCCTCGCACTGGCTAGCGCGCGGCGCGCTACTGGGCGCTGCAGCGGCTGCGGCCGGGCTGCTCTACAAGCTCGGAGCGCCGCAATGCGAGAACGGGCCGTTCGGCGCGCTCGATCCGCTGACCTATCGCCTGTGGTATCTCGCCATTCCCGAGGGCCTGCCGATCTGGAGGCAGACGCCGCAAGCTGCGGCGCTCTCGATCGCCTTCCCGCTGGTCGGCCTCGTCGGCTGCTTCGTCGGTTGGCGTCGGGCGGAGAATAAGAGCGCCTGGCTCGATCTCGGCGCGTTGCTGCTCGCCGCGACCGCGATCGCCGTGCTGCTGGCGCGCGCCTCGGCGTTTTCCAACGCGCTGGCGATCCCCGCCGCGCTGGCCTTCCTGCCGGCGGCGGGTGCGGCGATGCGCCGCTTTTCCAACCCCCTGCCGCGCGTGCTGCTCGGCGCGGGCGCCGGTCTGCTCGCCTTCCCGCTGGCGATCGACCTGATCGCGCTCGTCACCGTCCACAGCGGGCAGGCCGAGGATCGCAACCGAGATGTCGCCCTCGCCACCGCGCACGAGTGCATGGTGCCCGCCAATCTCGCCGCTCTGGACCGCCTGCCCGCCAGCTTGATCCTGACGCCCATGGACGAGGCGCCCGCCTTGATCGTCGACAGCCACCACGATGCGGTCGGTAGCGGCTATCACCGCAATCCCCAGGTGATGCATGACATCCTCGCCACCTGGATGGCCGATGACGCGACCGCCCGTCTGCTGATCGTCTCGCATGGAGCAGCCTATCTCTTCCACTGCCCCGGCGATGCCGAGATGCGCATGACCGCGCGTGAGGCACCGGACGGCTTCGCCGCGCAGCTCAACGCCGGGAAAGCGCCTGCGTGGCTGCGCCCCGTTTCCCTTCCCGGCCTTTCGGCTGGCCGACTCTACGCCATCCAGCGCTGATCCCCGCTTGCCCGCCGCCCCCGCGCCGGACTATCGCGGTATCGACGATGACCGAGCCTGACACGTCCCCCCGCAGCACCTTCTGGGAGACCCGCGCCTTCGCGCTGGCGATGATCGCGCTGGCGGCGATCCCGCTGCTGTTCACGCCGATCCCGCCGCTCACCGACCTGATGGGCCATATGGGCCGTTACCGTGTGCAGCTGGACATCGGCTCCTCGCCCTATCTATCGCATTATTACCGGTTCGACTGGGCGCTGATCGGCAATCTCGGCGTCGATCTCGTGATCGAGCTGCTGGCCCCGATGCTTGGGCTGGAGCCCGCCGTCCACCTGATCGTGATGGCGATCCCCTGCATCATGGTCGCCGGCCTGCTGCTGCTGGCGCGCGAGATCCATGGCCGCGTGCCGCCCACCGCGATCTTCGCGTTGCCGCTCGCCTACGGTTATCCCTTCCAGTTCGGCTTCGTGAACTTCGCCTTCGCGATGGGGCTGATGCTGATCGCCTTCGCCGTCTGGCTGCGCATGGCGCGCACCGGCCGGCTGAAATGGCGCCCGCACATTTTCTTCGTCGTCTCGTTTCTGCTGTGGGTCGCGCACAGCTTCGCCTGGGGGACGCTCGGCCTGCTGTGCTTCATCGCCGAGGTGGTGCGCAACCGGAAGGCGGGCAAGCCTTGGCTCGAAAGCGGCTGGCGCTCGGTCGTCGCCTGCCTGCCGCTGGCACCGCCGGCGCTGCTGCTGCTGCCATGGCGCGGCGGATCGAGCCCCAAGGGCACGTTCGACTGGTTCGCCTGGTACTTCAAGTGGATCTGGCTGCGCTCGGTGCTGCGCGAGCGGGTCGAGCTGTGGGACAAGTTCGGCGCGCTGCTGCTCTACGCGGTCGCGCTCTCGGGCCTCATCTGGAAGCCGTGGCGGCGCTACGAGGCGACGCTGGGTATCGGCGCGGCGCTGCTGATCATGGTCTTCGTCTGCCTGCCGCGCGTGCTGCTGAGCTCGGCCTATGCCGACATGCGACTGGTGCCGACCATGCTGGCGATCCTGATCCTGGCGCTGCGCCCGATCGCGAGCCGGCGCGTCGCGCTGGGCGTCGCCGTCGCCGCAACCCTGTTCTTCGTCGGCCGTATCACCGTCTCGACGCTGGCCTTCCAGAAGTTCGAGCGCAACTACAACACCCAGCTCCAGGCGCTCGATCATATCCCGATGGGTGCGCGGGTGATGGCACTCGCCAACACACCCTGCCGGTCGGCCTGGTATTCGTCGCGGATGGAGCATCTCTCCTCGATGGCGACGGTGCGCAAGCAGGCTTTTGTCAACGACCAGTGGGAGGCGCCCGGCGCGCAGCTGCTGCGGATCGCCTATCCGCCCGCCGGCCGCTATTACAGCCACGATCCCTCGCAGATCGTCCGCCGGCCCGACTGCCGCGCACGTAACGAGCCGATCCTCGAGATCGCGCTCGAATATTTCCCGCGCGACGCCTACGATTATGTCTGGATGATCGACATGCCGCGCAACCGCTGGCCGGTCGACGCGGACTTCGAACCGGTGTGGGCCGGCAACCGCTTCGGCATCCTCTACAAAATCCGCCACCATAGCCCGACCGGACTCAATCCTCCCGGCCAGAACGCCGTCACCCGCTAGCGCGTAACCGGCTGGATCGGGACGCCTATTGTCTCGCGCACCACGTAGATCGGGCGGTGCTTGGTCTCGACCAGGATGCGCCCGACATATTCGCCGAGCACGCCGAGCGAGATCAGCTGCACGCTGCCGAAGAACAGGATCGCCACCATCAGCGAGGGATAGCCCGGCACGTCGCCGCCGCGCACGACGGTGCGCACCACCAGATAGGCGGCGTAGAGCAAGGTGCCGAAGGCGACGCCGCCCCCCAGATAGCTCCACACCCGAAGCGGAAGCGTGGAACCCGAGGTGATGCCGTCGAGCGCGAGCGTCCACAGCTTCCAGTAATTGAACTTGGTCGTGCCCACCTCGCGCTCGGCGCGGTCGTAATGCACCGCCGTCTGGCGGAAGCCCGCCCAGGCGAACAGGCCCTTCATGAAGCGGTTGCGCTCCGGCATCATCCGGATCACGTCCACCACCTTGCGATCGAGCAGGCGGAAATCGCCGGCATGTTCGGGAATCTTGTCGGCGCTGAGGTAATTGTGGGCGCGGTAGTAAAGGTCGGCGGTCAGCCGCTTGGGAATGCTGTCGCTCTCCCGGTTGCGGCGCACGCCATAAACGACGTCGAAGCCGTCGCGCCACGATCGCACCATGTCGGCGATCACCTCGGGCGGGTCCTGCAGATCGACGTCGAGCGGGATCACCGCCTGACCCGCCGCATGGTCGAGCCCCGCCGACAGCGCCGCTTCCTTGCCGAAATTGCGCGACAGCGAGATGCAGCGGACGCGCGGATCGCGGGCGTGCTGGACGGCCACTTCGGCCAGCGTGCGGTCGCGGCTGCCGTCGTCGACGAACAGGATTTCCCAGCCCTCGGACTCGTTCAGCCCGTCGAGAATGACGGAGACGCGGGAAACGAACGGCGCGATGCCGTCCTCCTCGTCCTTCACGGGCACGAGGATGGTGATCAGCGGCGAAACAGCGGTCATCTGCTTCCCTTACGCCGGATCGGGCTCAGTCGAAAACCCACTTCCGGTTGAGCACGAACAGCAGAGCCGGCGTCGCGAAGAAGAAGGGTACGGAGGCCCAGTGCGGCGAGAGGTGAAGCTGCTTGGTGATCAGCCACACCCACCCGGCGTTGACCGCGATGCCGGCGAGGTTGACGACGATGAACTTCCACACCGTCTTCGCGAAATCGTGGCTGCCTTCGTCCGCCTTGAAGGTGAAGCGGCTGTGGATCGTGTAGCCCACCACCATCGCTGCTGCGCTCGCCAGCAGATTGGCGATCTGGTCGCGCTGGTGCCCGGCGCCGAGCAGCAGGTTGTAGCAGCCGATCTGGAAGAGCGTGACGCAGACGCCGACGACGCCGTAGCGCATCACCTGCAGCGCCAGCGCCTGATGCTCACGATCGAGCCCGCCCCACAACCTTACCAATCCGTCACGCACGTTGGATGCCCTTGCCCGCCGTCGCCCAGCGACTAGAGCGGGCACTAGTAAATCTCAAACCCTTATGGTGCATGAAGCCCGCATGACCGATACGGCCGCCGACATTCCCCTCGATACGCGCGTCGACCGGCTGGAACGCTGGGCCGAGTATCTGGTCGACCATCGCTGGAAGCTGGTGGTGCTGCTCTTCTGGATGGTCGCCGCGATCGTGCTGTGGATGCAGAAGGCCAATGCGATCCACTGGTTCGCGCTCAGCGACACCGACGATAATATGCGCTTCGATCAGGTGCGCGACTGGCTTGCGGGCCAGGGATGGTACGATCTGCGCCAGTACCGGATGAACCCGCCCGGCGGCTTCTCGATCCACTGGTCGCGGCTGGTCGATCTGCCGCTGGCGGCACTGATCCTGCTCTTCAAGCCGATCGTGGGCGAGCAACTCGCCTATCGCTGGGCCTGCGCCATCGCGCCGATGGTCCCGCTCCTGCTCGCGATGATAATGCTGTCGGTGACGGTGCGGCGGCTGGTGAGCAAGCGCGCCTATGTCCTCGCTCTGCCGCTGCTGATGTGCGCGGGCGACGCGATGGGCATGTGGGCGCCGCTGCGCATCGATCATCACGGCTGGCAGCTCGCCTTCCTGATGACGACCGTCGCGGGATTGACCGAGCCGGACAGACGCCGCTCCGGTATCATGATCGCGGTCTCCTCGGCGCTGTCGCTGGCGATCGGATTGGAAATGCTGCCCTACGTGGCCTTCGCCGGAGCGGCGGTCGCGCTGCACTGGGCGTGGGACGCGGCCGAGACGCCGCGGATGCGCAGCTACGGGATCGGTCTCGCGATCTCGACCGTGCTGTGCTTCCTGATCTTCGCGTCGAACGACAACTGGCACCCGGTCTGCGACGTATTGTCGCCGGTGTGGATGACGACCGTGGCGGCGGCCGCCCTCCTGCTGGTAGCCGTCACCTATGTGCCCGCGCCCAACACCGGCTTCCGGTTCGCGCTGGTGCTGGTGGCGGGCGGGATCGCGGGCGCGATCTACGTGCTCGGCTTCCCGCAATGCTTCGGGCACCGGCTGGAAGGCATCCCGCCCGAAGCGGACAAGCTCTGGCTCAGCCACGTCAGCGAGGCGCGCTCGATCCTGCTGCACCCGATCTCGACCGGCGTGCCGATGGCGGCCCTGCCCTTCATCGGCATGATCGGATCGATCGTCGCGATCGTCCGCCGCTGGGGCACGCGCGCCGCCGCCGAATGGATGCCGGTCACCCTGTTCACGATCTTCGCCACCGCCCTGCTCTTCTGGCAGATCCGAACCGCACCGAGCGCAGAGATGCTCGCCGTGCCCGGCGCCACCTATATCGCGTTGCGCGGCTTCGTGACGCTCAGGCGCAGCGAGAACATGCTGGTGCGCGTGATCGGCCCCGTCGCAGCGTTCGTGGTCGCATCCGGCCTGTTCGTGTCGGTCGCACTCGACAAGGTGCCGGCGCGCTTCACCGGGCTGCGCTTCAACCAACTCTGGGCGATAGCGACCGGCCAGCAGAAATGGCCGGCGGAGGCCAAGCCCGGCGGGAAGACCAAGCCCGATCTCACCAAGCTCGCCAACCGCCGCTGCCCGACAATCCCAGCGCTTGCGCCGATCGGCGCGCTCCCACCCGCAACCTTCTTCACCCTGATCGACAACGGTCCGCGCCTGATCACGCTGACCCACCACAGCGCCGTCGCCGGTCCCTATCATCGCAACTGGCAGGCGATCCTCGACACCGAGCATGCCTTCCGCGGCACGCCCGACCAGGCGCATGCGATCATGGTAGCGCACCACGCGCAGTATCTGCTGCTCTGTCCTCATATGTCGGAAGCGACGATCTATCAGGCCGAGGCGCCGACCGGCTTCTACTCCAAGCTGGAGGGTGGCTGGACGCCGGCCTGGCTGGCAAGGCAGCCGCTGCCGGCGAACTCGCCCTACCAGCTGTGGAAGATTGTCAGCTAACCCCGCTCCGTTCGCCCTGAGCTTGTCGAAGGGCTGCCCTTCTCTTTCACCGAAGTAAGAAGGAAGGGCAGGGCTTCGACAGGCTCAGCCCGAACGGGTTTTGAGATTCAGGCGAACGACGCCCGGATCCCGTCCACCACGAACTGCGCCGCCAGCGCCGCGAGCAGCACACCGAGCAGCCGCGTGATCACCGCCTCCACCTTGTAGCCGAGCAGCTTCATCAGCGGCCCGGCCGCCAGCAGCGCGCCCATCATGATCAGCAGGTTGAGCGTTAGCGCCGCCAGCACCACGCCATGCGCCGCCCAGCCGTGCGAGCGCTGCATCATCAGCATGGCCGACGCGATCGATCCCGGCCCGGCGATCATCGGCATCGCCATCGGGAAGATCGAGATGTCCTCATATTGCTCGGGGTGCGCGGCGACTTCCTCGGCGCGATGCTCGCGGCGCTGCTGGCGCTTCTCGAACACCATCTCGAGCGCGATCAGGAACAGCATGATGCCGCCCGCGATGCGGAAGGCGTCGAGGCTGATCCCCAAAGTCTCGAGCAGTGGCTGGCCGAGCAGCGCGAAGGCGAGCAGGATGCATCCCGCCACGAAGGTCGACCGGATCGCCATCGCGCGGCGGTGTGCCATGTCGGTGCCGCGTGTGAGGCCGGCGAAGATCGGCGCGCAGCCGGGGGGATCGATCACCACGAAGAAGGTGACGAACGCCGAGAGGAAGAGCGCGATCAGATCGCGCCCTTCTCGTAAGGCACGCCCGCTCGGCGATAGGCCGAGACGAGCGTGTTGCGGAGCAGGACAGCGATGGTCATCGGCCCGACGCCGCCCGGCACCGGCGTGATCGCGCCCGCGACCTCGATGGCCTCGGCGAAGTCCACGTCGCCGGCCAGCTTGGTGCCGCCCTCTCCATTGTCGATGCGGTTGATGCCGACGTCGATCACGGTCGCGCCCGGCTTGATCCAGTCGCCCTTGATCATTGCGGGCCGTCCGACCGCCGCGACGAGGATGTCCGCGCGGCCGCACACGTCCTGCAGATCCTTCGTGCGCGAGTGGGCGATCGTGACGGTGCAGCTCTTCGCCAGCAGCAGCTGCGCCATCGGCTTGCCGACGATGTTCGAGCGGCCGACCACCACCGCGTTCAGCCCGGAAAGATCGCCCAGCCGGTCCTCCAGCAGCATGATGCAGCCGAGCGGAGTGCAGGGCACGAAGCCCTCCTGTCCCACCGCCAGCCGTCCGGCGTTGACGACGTGAAAGCCATCCACATCCTTGTCCGGGTCGATCGTGGCGATCACCGCCTGCTCGTCGATATGCTTCGGCAGCGGCAGCTGGACGAGAATGCCGTCCACCGCCGGATCGGCGTTGAGATCGCGCACCAGCGCGATCAGCGCGTCCTGCGTCGTCGTCTCCGGCAGGCGATGGGTGGTGGAGACCATCCCCGCCGCCTCGGTCGCCTTGCCCTTGGATCGGACATAGACCTGGCTCGCCGGATCCTCGCCGACGATCACCACCGTCAGCCCCGGCTTGCGCCCGGCGGCCGCCTCGAAGGCGGGCACAATCGCCGCCACCCGCTCGCGCAGGCTCGCGGCGAAAGCCTTTCCGTCGATGATCCTGGCGCTCATCCCGTTACCGCCATATGCACAGCCTGATAGGCGATCATCCGCTGCAGCAGCCCGATGATCAGGAGCACGATCAGCGGCGCGAAGTCGAGTCCGCCGAAATCGGGCAGAACGCGGCGGATCGGCCGGTAGATCGGCTCCATGATCCGATCGAGGGCACCGAGGAACTGACGCACGAAATCGTTGCGCATGTTGATGACGTTGAAAGCGACCAGCCAGGACGCGATAACCTGGATCATGATGATGTAGAACAGGATCGTCAGGATATAATTGAGGGCGATCAGGATCAGGCCCATGTAAGGTTCCTCGAACGAAGGGTCGGTCTATCTAATCACCCGCGTGCGCCGCGCCAAGCTGGGTATCAGCCGGCCCGCACCAGCGTGCCGGCGCCCTGGCGGGTGAAGATCTCGAGCAGCATGGCGTGGCGGATGCGCCCGTCGAGGATGACGGCGGCGTCCACCCCGGCCTCGATCGCGTGCACGCACGTCTCCATCTTGGGGATCATGCCGCCCGAGATGGTGCCGTCCGCCTTCAGCTTTTCGACATCGCCGGGGACGAGATCGGAGAGCAATTGCTTGTTCTTGTCGAGCACGCCGGCGACGTCGGTCAGCAGGAACAGCCGCGCCGCCTTGAGCGCCCCGGCAACCGCGCCCGCCATCGTGTCGGCGTTGATGTTGTAGGTGTGGCCGTCATGGCCGATGCCGATCGGCGCCACCACCGGGATGAAGCCCGCAGCGGACAGCGTGTTCAGGATCGTCGTGTCCACGTGCTTCGGCTCGCCGACGAAGCCGAGATCGACGTGCCGCTCGATCCCCTGGTTGCGGTCCGCCGCGTCGCGACCGACCTTCTCGGCCACCACCAGACGCGCATCCTTGCCCGATATGCCGACCGCCTTGCCGCCGGCCTGGCCGATCCAGCCGACGATCTCCTTGTTGATCGATCCGGCCAGGACCATCTCCGCGATGTGCGCGGTCTCGGCGTCGGTGACGCGCAGGCCGTCGACGAAGCGCGATTCGACGCCGAGACGCTTCAGCATCGATCCGATCTGCGGCCCACCGCCATGCACCACCACGACGTTGACGCCTACCGCCTTCAGCAGCACCACATCCTCGGCGAAGCTGCGTGCCATCTCCGGATTGCCCATGGCGTGGCCGCCATATTTCACCACGAAGGTCTTGCCCGCATAGCGCTGCAGATAAGGCAGCGCCTCGGTGAGCGTCTCCGCCTTGGCGAGCATGGCGGGATCGGGGAGCAGATCGGGCAAAGTCGACATGCTGGCGCCCATAGCGGGCGGGGGCGTGCGATGCCACCAATACCTCCCCGGCAAAGGGGGAGTATTAGTTGGCCAAAGCCTCCAGCGCTTTGCGCAACGGTGTGTGCGTGCTGGCCGTATCGCCATCCACGCTCAGATCAAGCCGCCCGTCCTGCCCGGTCGGCGAGCCCAACAGCGTCAGCGTGCTTCCATCCGCGCACTTCACCGCCACCCGCAGCTTGAGCTCGAACTGGGGCAACTTCGCCGGTTCCAGTGCCACGCCTTGCAATGCCGCCGTCAGCTTCGCGAGGCGCGGATCACCCGCCGGGATCGTCACGGGCGGCGCTACCGAATCGATCATCTCGGCCGTGATCGCGGTGCGGGTGAGCAACGCCTCGTCGACGAGATTGAGCGTGGCAAACTTCGCCTCGCACGCCTTCAATCGGGCTTGCGCGCTCATGGCCGTTCCTTTCTTTGCGGGAGAAGCGACCGAGCAACTCGCCCCCGCCGCCATTGCGGCAAGGGCGATGCTCGTCAGGATCGCGCCTCGTGTCATGCCCGCCACGCTAGACGCCACATCCTCGCCTGCCAACCGCCCGGTCTGATCAGTGCTTCGTCGCAGCCCGCGCGGCGACCGCCCCGTCCACCACCTTGCCGCTCGTCACGTCGGTGTGGGCATTGGCGGTCGTCATCACCACGGTCGAGCCATAGTGATCGGTCCGCGTCGGCTCGTGCAGGTCGTGCGCGATGGTCGTCTCGGAGCCGGCGATGACGCGCTTCTCCTCGGTATTCTGGTAGCCGTCGCCGGTGGGCTTGCCGACCGTGCCGCTCACCTCGTGATCCATCTCGTGGACGAGGCCGAGCGCGGCGGACTGGATGCCCTGCCCGCTCGTCACCTTGAGGCCGGACTTCGGATCCCAGTTCAGCACGCCGGTGCTGGGATCGTAGCTGTCGTTGCCGTCGTGGATGATGTGGATGGTCGCGCCCTCCTTCATCTTGGCGATCAGCTTGGTCGCGGTCGGCGAGACGGCCTTGCCGCTCGAATCGGTCTGCTGGAGATATTTCAGCGCGGTGTTGAGGTCCGTCTTGTCCTGCTTGGTGCCACCGGTGATCGTGAAGTCGGCGGCGGTCTTCGGGCCGCTATGCGCCTTGGGCGCCTTGGCGGCCCCGGGCGCGGCGCCGCCGCCGGCGCGATCCATCAGCCGGGCGAGCGTGCCCTGCTCCACCGGCGAGAGCTGGCCGGACGCGGCGCGGGCCTGGAGCGTATCGAGCTCGCCCCCGTCGCTCACCGTCAGACCGGCGCGGCTATAGGCGTCGACGTGGGACACCCCGCTCGAAACGCTGCCCGACGCACGGGCCGAAACCGAAACATCCATGGGTCACCTCCGACCACGAGAAATGCCGGAGGCGTCGGATCCATGACATAATCGTTTCGCTTAAGCGGCCCTCGGCCCGTCGAGCCAGCGCCCCAGCCCGACGAAGCCGGAAACCAAGGGCGGCACGAACAGCGCCGACAGCGCGACCTTCACGATCATCTGCCCGGCCAGCAGCTCGCCGATCGGGAAGACCGAGAGGAAGGCGATGGTGACGAACAGCAACGTGTCGATCACTTGGCTCAGCATGCTCGCCACGGCAGCGCGGAACCAGAGCATCCGGTTGCCCTCGCGCCCCTTCAGATAGGCGAAGACCGTGACGTTGAGCGTCTGCGACGTGCCGTAGGAGATGATGCCGGCGATCCAGATGCGCGGCGTGCCGCCCATCATCAGCGCGAAGGCGTCGCGTCGCGCCGGGTCCATCGCGGCGGCGGCCGGAAGGGCGAGGACGACCAGCGACAACAGGATCGAGGCGATCAGCGGCACGAAGCCGATCTGCACCAGCCGGTTGGCGACGGTGCGGCCGTGCAGCTCGGCCACCGCGCTCGACGTGATCACCAGCAGCAGGAAGGCGACGATCCCCGCCTCGACCGCGAGCGGGCCGATCCCGATCCACGATCCGATCTGCGAGAAGGGACCGAGACCGACCTGCTTGTTGCCGAGCACGCCGGCGATGCAGACCATGCCGCCGTAGAAGATGGCGAAGGCGAACAGCGAGCGGGGAATGGCGGGCGCGGGCGCCGGAGTGGTGGACATGAGGCCTGCTATCCGGTTTCGCGGCACAGAAAAAGGCCGGACGCGCAGGCGCGCATCCGGCCTCCTCCCTCCCCGGGAGCCGAAATCAGATCGTATTGCGGTCGATATGCGCGGGGGCCGGCTTGGCGGCGGGCAGCACCGCAGGAGTCGGCTGCGGCGCGGCCCTGGCGGCGGGCCGGGCGGTCGGCGTCAGGCCCTCCGGCTTGCTGACCGCCGAGTTGCAGCCGTCCGACGCGGTGCGGATCACCTGCGGCGCCTTGCCCTCGCCCATCGACACGGTGCGGACGCTCTGACTGCACACCTGTCCGTTGGCACCGGACGTGGAGATCATCGTGAAGCTGGTCGTGCCCGCCTGGCCGCCGCTGCGCGTCGCGGCCTGCTGGAGCTGCTCGGGCGTCATGCTCTGCATCGCCGCCGCCTGGCGCATCATGCCGTCCATCTGGGCATCGATCTGTGCCGATATGCGGTCCATCATCGCGAAGGGCGAGCCCGGCCCGAAGGCGGCGAGCATCGGATCGACCTGCGCGACCGGCACCGCCACCACGCGCGGCGCGACATCGCCGACATAGCGGATCTGCTGGACGCTGCCGTCCGCCATGCGGACGTTGAGCACGTGCACCGGCATGACATGCGCATCGTTGCGGTCGGCGGCGACGGCGGCGGTGACGCCGGCGGCCGCGACCAGACCGGCAATGGCGAGAACGGGCTTCAGACGCATCGGAATTTCCCTCCGGAATCATCTAAGAATGCGGAACGCATCCTGTCTCACCCACCTGAACGCCCGTTGAATGGCGGCTGGCCGCGCGCGCCGTCCCGTGTATGGTCACGGCCAGTTCGCTTTCACGGATTTCCGCCTGCCTATGACCAAGATCTTGACCGGCATCGCCGGCATCGTCGTGATCCTGCTGATCGCCTTCGCCTTCTCGGCCGACCGCCGTGCGATCCGGCCGCGCGTGGTGGGCGCCGCCTTCGCGCTGCAGGCGATGATCGCGGTGCTGGTGCTGTACGTGCCTTGGGGCAAGGCGGTCCTCGCCTTCCTGTCCGGCGGCGTCTCCGATCTGCTCGGCTATGCGAATGCCGGCACCCAGTTCCTGTTCGGCAAGCTCGCCACCGATCCGCTCGGCCAGATGTTCGCGATCCAGGCGCTGCCGGTGATCATCTTCTTCGCGGCGCTCGTCTCGATCCTCTACCATGTCGGGATCATGCAGCTGGTGGTGCGCTGGATCGGCGGCGGGATCGAGAAGGTGATCGGCGTCTCGAAGGTGGAATCGCTGTGCGCCGCGGCCAACATCTTCGTCGGCCAGAGCGAATCGCCGCTCGTCATCCGCCCCTATCTGGCGGGCCTCTCGCAATCCCAGGTGTTCGCGGTGATGACCAGCGGCATGGCCGGCGTCGCCGGCACCATCCTCGCCGCCTATGCCTCGATGGGGATCAAGATCGACTATCTGCTTGCCGCCAGCTTCATGTCGGCACCGGGCGGCCTGCTGATGGCCAAGATCATCATGCCCGATCCGCAGACGGCCGCCGAGGCCGACGTCGCCGACGAGGAGGTCGTGATCGCCGAGGCGACGCATGACGAGGAGAAGCCCGCCAACATCATCATGGCCGCGGCACAGGGCGCGCAGACCGGTGTCCGCCTCGCCGTCGCGGTGGGCGCGATGGTACTGGCGTTCGTGGCGCTGGTGGCGCTCGCCAACGGTTTGCTGACCGGCGTCGGCCACTGGTTCGGGATCGACGACCTAACCTTCCAGCGCGTGCTCGGTTATTGCTTCGCGCCGGTGATGTTCCTGCTCAACGTGCCATGGCACGAGGCCGGGATCGCCGGCGGCCTGTTCGGCGAGAAGATCGTGCTCAACGAGTTCGTCGCCTACATCTCGCTCGGCAAGGACACACAGCTTTCGCCACACACGGTTGCGGTGGTGACCTTCGCGCTGTGCGGCTTCGCCAACTTCTCGTCGATCGCGATCCAGATGGCGGTGACCGGCAACCTCGCCCCCAACCAGCGGCCGACCATCGCCAGGCTCGGCCTGCGCGCGCTCCTCGCCGGCAGCCTCGCCAACCTGATGTCGGCGGCCTTCGCAGGGCTGCTGCTTCCCTGATCCGCTGCGCTCCGGCGTTCACCGGAGCGCAGCGGCGAGGCTCAGCCCTTCAGCTTGGTGTTGCAGGCGCTCCAATATTGCGGCCACTTCTGGCCGGCCGGGGTCTTGCCCGCCGCCTTGTCGGCCTTCCACATCTGGCCGCACTTGCGCTGGCGGTCGTGCATCGCCTGCATGGCGGGGCTCTGCGCGCCGGGCAGGTGCGAGGCGGGCTTGGAGGCTGCGACCGGCTTCACGGCCGGAGCAGCCGCGGCGGGCGCTGCTGCGGGAGCCGCCGCCGTCGTGCCACGGCAGGCCGCGAGGAACTGCGCCCAGTTCTTGCCGCCGAGCGTGTTGTTGGCCTTGGCCGCCTGATATTTGGCGCCGCATTCCTTCATCACGTCGTTGGCGGCATGGGCCGACGCCCCGACACCCAGCGCCACAACGATCGCGCATGCTCCCGAAAGATACCTGTTCACGCCCGTCCCTCCTGTTGGATAAGCCGGAACATAACACAAACCCGGGGCAGCGCCAGCGGCTCCGTTCAGCGCATGGCTGCGTGGATCTTCGCGGCGATCGCGGCGAGCTGCTTCGGGTCGGCGGCCGATTGCTTGTAGCTGGTCTGCGCCAGCGGGACATCCTTCCACTGTGGCGTCACATGCATGTGAAAGTGAAAGACGGTCTGCCCCGCCGCCTCGCCGCTATTCTGGCGGATGAAGATGCCGTCGGGGCGGAGCGCCTTCATCTGCGCCTTCGCCAACCGCTGCGTCACATCGATCAGGTGATCGAGCACAGGGCGGGGGATATCGATCAGGGTGCGATAGTGACCCTTGGGGATCACCAGCAGGTCGCCGGTCGACAGCGGGTGGATGTTCATGAAGGCGAGGACGGTGCGGTCCTCATAGACCTTCGCGGCCGGCAGCTTGCCCGCGAGGATCCTGGCGAATGGATTGTCGGCGTAAGCGCCCGTCAGCCCGGTCGCGGTATCACTGGCGGAGCCCGGCGCCACCTCGGCCGCCGCCGGTGCGGCCGCGAGCAGCAGAGCGAGCGCGATTGTCGTCCTCACCGCGTAGGCACCGGCTCGGTACCCGAATAATCGTAGAAGCCGCGATTGGTCTTGCGACCGAGCCAGCCGGCCTCGACATATTTCACCAATAGCGGCGCGGGGCGGAACTTGGGATCGCCGGTGCCCGAATACAGCACCCGTGTGATCTCCAGGCAGGTATCGAGCCCGATGAAGTCGGCCAGCGTCAGCGGCCCCATCGGATGGTTGAGGCCGAGGCTCACCGCCGTGTCGATGTCGCGGACGTTGGCGACGCCCTCGCCCAGCGCGAAGATCGCCTCGTTCAGCATCGGCAGCAGCACGCGGTTGACGATGAAGCCCGGCGCGTCGTTGGCATGAACGACATCCTTGCCGAGCTTCTTCGCGAACGCTTCCACGCGCGTCACCACCTCGTCCGACGTGGCAAGGCCGCGGATCAGCTCGATCGGACGCATCACCGGCACGGGATTGAAGAAATGCACGCCCATGAAGCGCTCCGCCGATGGCGCCGCCTGCGCTAGCCTCGTGATCGGGATCGACGAGGTATTGGTGGCGAGAATCGCGTCGCCGCCCATCTTCGCGCCGACCTCGGCGAAGATGGCGCGCTTGATCTCCTCGCGCTCGGTGGCCGCCTCGACGACGATGATCGCGTCGCCGAACGCGGCATAATCGCCCACCGTCTCGATGCGGGCGAGCGCGGCCTCGACGTCTGCGGCCGTCGCCTTGCCCTTCTCGACGGCCGAGCCGAGCCGCTTGGCGATCCCCGCCTTGCCTCTCTCGGCCAGCGCAATCTCGCGATCGGAAAGCAGTACGCGATAACCGGACTGCGCCGCCACCTGCGCGATGCCCGCGCCCATCTGCCCCGCGCCGATCACGCCAACCGTTTCCATGTCCGCCTCCGTTCGAATCTCTCGCGCGACCGCCTAGCGGGGTTCGAGGCGGATGGACAGACGGTCAGGGCGCGGTGCGCGGCGGCTTCACCTCGGCCAGCAGGATGGCGAAGCGATTCTGCGGATCGGTCCACTCGGCGATCGTGGTCCAGCCACCCGCCGCCAGCATCAGCCGTGCGCCGCGCTGGCCGTATTTATGGCTGTTCTCGGTGTGGATCGTCTCGCCGCGCCGCATCGCGAAGCGCTGGCCCGAGACGGTGAACCCGACGTCGCTCTCAGCCTCCAGATGCATCTCGATCCGCGCCTCGCCATCGTTCCAGCGCGCGACATGACGGAACGCCTCGATCGGAATATCGCCACCCAATTCTCGGTTGATGCGGTGGAGGAGATTCAGGTTGAACGCGGCGGTGACGCTCTGCGCGTCGTCATAGGCGGCGACCAGTTCCGCCTCGTCCTTCACACGGTCCATGCCGATCAGCAGCATCGCGCCGACGCCCAGCGTCCCCGCCATCGCGCGCAGCAGGTCGACGGCGGTGGGCGCGGTCAGGTTGCCGATGGTCGATCCGGGGAAGAAGCCCAGGCGCGGCGCCCGGCCGATCGCCGGGGGCAGCGCGATCGGGTGCATGAAATTGGCCTCGATCGGATGCACCGGCAGGCCGGGGAAGCGCTGCGACAGCGCGGCGGCGGATTCGCGCAGGAAATCTCCGGAAATGTCGATCGGCACATAGGCCGAGGGATCGATCGCGGTGAGCAGCAGCGGCGTCTTTGCGGACGAACCCGATCCGAACTCGACCACGGCACGGCCTTCCCCCGCGATCCGCGCGACGTCCGGCGCATGGCGTTCGAGCAGCGCGCGCTCGGTGCGGGTGGGATAATATTCGGGCAGATCGGTGATCGCTTCGAACAACTCGGACCCGCGCCGATCGTAGAACCAGCGCGCCGGCACGGCCTTCTGGGGGGCTGACAGACCGGACAGCACGTCGGCGCGGAACGCCGGGTCAGGCTCGGTCGTGGCGGCGTTGTTACGGTCCATCTCCAGCAGCATGGTCACAGATCCTTCGCGAGGCGCACACCGGTGAACTGCCAGCGCTGGTGCGGGTAGAAGAAATTGCGGTAGCTGGCGCGGGAATGGCCGCGCGGGGTGGCGCAACTCCCGCCGCGCAGCACGAACTGCCCCGACATGAACTTGCCGTTATACTCGCCGACAGCTCCCGAGGCCGCGCGGAAGCCGGGATAGGGCAGGTAGGCAGATCGGGTCCATTGCCAGACGTCGCCGAACATCTGCCGCAGCCCCTCGCCCGGCGTTACAGGCAGTGGACGGACGGCGCGGGGAGTATCGAGGAAATTGCCTTGCGTGGAGTCCAGCCCCTGCGCGGCGCTTTCCCACTCGGCTTCGGTCGGCAGGCGCGCGCCGGCCCACTGGGCGAAGGCATCGGCCTCGTAATAGCTGACGTGGCGGACCGGAGCCGCAAGATCCATTGACCCCTGCCCGTCAAGTCCGAAGCGTTCGTTCCATTGGCCGTCCGCGTCGCGGCGCCAATAGGCCGGCGCCTCGATGCCGTTCTCGCGCACCCAGGCCCAGCCGTCCGATAGCCAGAGCGAAGCGGTCGCGTAACCACCATCCTCGACGAAGGCGCGCCATTCGCCATTGGTGACGAGGCGATCGGCGAGCGCGTGCGGCGCCAGCCACACCGGATGGCGCGGCCCCTCGTTATCGAACGCGAAGCCTTTTCCGCCATGGCCGACCTCGGTCTTGCCCTCGCGCCCCGCGATCCAGCGGAGGGGATCGGGCGCCACGCTCGGGCGCCGCTGCTCGGGCGGCCAGACGACGGGGGCAAGCGGATTCTGCGCGAACAGGTGGAGGATGTCCGTAACGAGCAGTTCCTGATGCTGCTGCTCATGATGGCAGCCGAGCTCGATCAGAGACAGCGCGGCCTCGGGCAGTTGGTCCCACGCCGCCGCGATCGCCGCCTCGACATGCAGGCGATAGCCCCGCACCTGGTCGAGCGACGGCCGGCTCAGCAGTCCGCGCGAAGGCCGCGCCATGCGGGCGCCCTCCGCCTCGTAATAGCTGTTGAACAGGAACGGCCAGCGCTCGTCGAACAGCTGGTAGGCCGGCACATGATCGCGCAGGATGAACGTCTCGAAGAACCAGCTCGTGTGTGCGAGGTGCCATTTCGCCGGCGAGGCGTCCGGCATCGACTGCGCGGAGGAATCGGCGTCCGAAAGGTCAGCGGCGAGCGCGAGGCTCAGCGCGCGAACGGACTGAAAATGCTGGAGGAGCTCAGGCCTCCGGTATGGCGTGTCGCGCGTGGGCGCGATCGCGTCGGCACGTGCGGCCATGAAACGACTCTCCCGCTGGACAGGATGAACGACTTGCCTGCGGAATAAGTTGCGTTTCCGGAATCAATTTCAAGGGCCTTAATCCAGATCAGCGGCCGGATTCAGCGGGTCGCGCCGGGCTTCCAAAGGATGTCCCGCGCGCCGCCGCCGTTGATCACCCGGCATAGCGTGAACAGGTGATCCGACAGGCGATTGAGATAGCGCAGGGCGAGTGGATTGAGCGATCGACCCGCTGCCGCAGCAACCGTCGCGCGCTCAGCCCGCCGCACGATCGCGCGGGCGATGTGGAGGTGCGCCGCCGCCGGCTCGCCGCCGGGCAGAATGAAGCTGGTCAGCGGCGAAAGCGTCGCGTTCATCGCGTCGATTTCGCTTTCCAGCCGGTCGATCTGATTCTGGACGATGCGCAGCGTCATCTCGGTGGGTGAGAAATCCTCGCCCGGCGTGGCGAGATCAGCCCCGAGATCGAACAATTCGTTTTGCACGCGGCCGAGCATCGCCGCCGCTTCGCTTTCGGCCGGGAGGTGGAGCAGTGCGACGCCGATCGCCGAGTTCGCCTCGTCCACCTCGCCGATCGCGGCGATGCGCGGATCGTGCTTGCGCGCGCGAGACCCGTCGACCAGCCCCGTCTCGCCCCCATCACCGGTGCGCGTGTAGATCTTGTTGAGCTTGACCATCAGCTCGAATGCGGATGCGCCAGCAGCAGGACGAGCACCGCCGCGATCACCGCCAGCGCCTGGAACTGGATGCGGCGCCACATCATGTTGTTCTGGCGGAGACTCGACTGGCTCGGCCCCTCGGACGGATCGCGGCGCAATTCCTCGTCCTTGGTGCGCAGGAAGATGACGATGCCCCGCACCAGCGCGACAAGCGCTCCGATCGCGAAGACGACGACGAGGATGGCGAGAATGGTCTGCATGGTGAAACCCTAGGCCTCTGCGGCGGCGGCGTCCACTAGAGCGCCGGCATCTCGCCCCGCCGCAGCGCTTCCGCCAGCGCCGCCGGATCGGCGCCGTTCTCCCGGAGATTCGCGAGGCTCTCGCTCCCCCGCCGCTTCGCCAGCCGCTCGCCGCCCGCATCCGTCAGCAGCGGATGATGGTGGTAACGTGGCGTCGGCAGCCCCAGCAGCGCCTGCAGCAAGCGATGGATATGCGTTGCCTCGAAGAGATCGGCTCCGCGCACCACGTCGGTGACGCGCTGCCACGCATCGTCCACCGTCACCGCGAGGTGATAGGAGGCGGGCGCATCCTTGCGCGCCAGCACCACATCCCCGAAACGCAGCGGATCGGCCGTCACCTCGCCCGTTTCCTCATCATGCCAATGCAGGCGCCCGGTCTGCTCCACCGCCTTGTCCATCGCGATCCGCCACGCATGCGGCTCACTTTCCATCCGTCTTTCTCGCACCGCCGGGTCGAGCGCGCGGCAGGTGCCGGGATAGAAGAGCCCCTCTGGCCCGTGCGGCGCACTCGCCGCCTGGGCGATGTCCGCGCGGGTGCAGAAGCAGGGGTAGAGCAGGCCCGCCGAGCCCAAGGCCCCGAGCGCGCCGCGATAGGCTTCGAACCGGGCCGATTGATGCACCACCTCTCCGTCCCATCCGAGCCCGAGCCAGCGGAGGTCGTCCTCGATCCCCTTCACGAAAACGGCACGCGAGCGGCCGGGATCGATATCCTCGATCCGCAGCAGGAACCGCCCGCCGCGTTCCCTCGCAAAGTCATGCGCCCGGATCGCCGAGAAAGCGTGGCCGGCGTGCAACTGCCCGGTCGGGCTCGGCGCGAACCGGGTGACGACAGCGGCAACAGTTGTGGATATCATCAAACCGGCCCTTGACCGCGAGTCGCGGCTGTTGTGTCATGGGCTCGTCACCAAGATCGGGCATCCGATCGGTCGACAAGACGACGCTGCCTTACCGGCATCGCGTCCTGAGTGCGACAGGCCCGGAACCGGAAAGCGCGGCGACGCCGAGCGGAGGTTCATGTCGTTCCATGTATCACCCCGATCTCATCCGACATCCCGACGGGTGCCCCACCCTCGTGCTGAACGCGGACTATACCCCGCTCAGCTATTATCCCCTCTCGCTCTGGCCTTGGCAGACCGCGATCAAGGCCGTGTTCCTGGAGCGGGTCGACATCGTCTCGCACTATGAGCGCGAGGTGCATTCGCCGAGCTTTACGATGAAGCTGCCATCGGTCATCGCGCTCAGGCAGTTCGTGAAGCCCTCGGCCTTTCCGGCCTTCACCCGCTTCAACCTGTTCCTGCGCGACGGCTTCGAATGCCAATATTGCGGCGAACGGCGCGACCTGACCTTCGATCACGTCATCCCGCGCGCGCAGGGCGGCCGGACGACGTGGGAGAATGTCTCCACCGCCTGCGCGCCGTGCAACCTGCGCAAGGGCGGCCGCACGCCGAAGCAGGCGCACATGAGCCTGACGCAGGAGCCGCACCGCCCGACCAGCTGGGCGCTGCAGGAAAATGGCCGCCGCTTCCCGCCCAATTATCTGCACGATAGCTGGCGGGATTGGCTCTATTGGGATGTGCCGCTGGAGGCATGATCGACGCAAGAAACTGACAGCGCAGGACAGGACTAGCGAAACGACTCATTGACGCCGCAGGCGCTGCGATGCAGCAAACGCGGATGGCCAGCGCACCCGCGATCACTCAGAACCCCGACATCCGCTTTCTCGGCAAGCTGCTGGGCGACGTGATCCGTGCTTATGGCGGGGACCAGCTGTTCCGGCGGATCGAATATATCCGCTCGGTCTCGGTCGATCGCGCGCGGGGCATTGCCGGCGCCGATGCGATCGATGCGGGGCTGGAAGCGCTCAATCTCGACGACACGCTCGCCTTCGTGCGCGGCTTCATGCTCTTCTCGATGCTCGCCAACCTCGCCGAGGACCGGCAGGGAGTCGCCGCCGAGCCCGATGCGGACATGGCCCACGCGCTGGAGCGGCTCGATAAGCAGGGCATCGGCAAGGACAAGGTGCTGGCGCTGCTGGAGCGCGCGCTGGTCGTCCCCGTACTCACCGCGCACCCCACCGAGGTGCGGCGCAAGAGCATGATCGATCACCGCAACCGCATCGCCGACCTGATGCTGCAGCGGGACACCGGCGCCGAGGAAACGCCCGACGGCGATCTGATCGAGGAAGCGATCGTCCGCCAGATCGCCTTGCTCTGGCAGACACGCGCGCTGCGCCGCGAGCGCCTCTACGTGGCCGACGAGATCGACACCGCGCTCGCCTATCTGCGCGACGTGCTGCTGCCGACGCTGCCGGCCCTCTATGCGCGCTGGGACCGCGCGCTGGGCCATCGCGCGCCGAGTTTCCTCAGGCTCGGCAACTGGATCGGCGGCGATCGCGACGGCAATCCCAATGTCAGGGCCGAGTCGCTTCGCCTTGTCCTTGCCAAGTCGGCCGAAGCGGTGCTCGGTTATTATCTGTCGGCGATCCACGAGCTGGGCGCCGAACTCTCGATCTCGACCGAGCTCGCGCCGATCGACAAGGAGCTGGGCACGCTTGCGGAGGAAGCGCACGATTCCGGGCGCAACCGCGACGACGAGCCCTATCGCCGCGCGCTGACCGGCATCTATGCCCGCCTCGCCGCGACGTTCGAGGCCATCGTCGGCCACGCCCCACCGCGGCCGGCGCGCGTGCAGGCCGAGGCCTATGCCGATCCGCAGGCGCTCCGCCACGATCTCGCGACGCTCGCCCACGCGCTCGGCGAGCAGGGCGGTGGCAGCCTCAAGAGCGGCGGTGCGCTCGGCCGGCTGATCCGCGCGATCGACACGTTCGGATTCCATCTCGCCACGCTCGACCTGCGCCAGAATGCAGACGTGCACGAGCGCGTCGTCGCTGAACTTCTCAATACGGCCGGCGTCGAGGCCGATTACCTGAAGCGGAACGAGGAGGATCGCATCGCGATCCTGCGTCGCGAGTTGGCGCATGGCCGCCCGCTCTCCAGCGACTGGGGCGACTATTCGGACGAGACGAAGACCGAGCTCGCCATCCTGCGCGCGGCGGCCGAGGCGCACCGGCTCTATGGGCCGGGTTGCATCGCCATCTACAACATCTCCAAGTCCGAAAGCGTGTCGGACATGCTGGAGGTGAACACCCTGCTCAAGGAGGTCGGCCTCTACCGCCCCGCGACCGAGGAGGGCGGCGCTCCCCACGCAGCGGTGATGGCGGTGCCGCTGTTCGAGACGATCGGCGACCTCGAGAACGCCCCACAGGTGATGACCGACTGGTTCGCGCTGCCCGAGATCGCCGCCTTGGCGAAGGCGCGGGGCCATCAGGAGGTGATGGTCGGCTATTCGGATTCGAACAAGGACGGCGGCTACCTCACATCGGTCTGGTCGCTGCACCAGGCGAGCCGCATCCTCGCTCCGGTGTTCGAGAAGGCCGGTGTCGCGATGCAGCTGTTCCACGGGCGCGGTGGCGCGGTCGGACGCGGCGGCGGCTCGTCCTTCGCCGCCATCCTCGCCCAGCCGCCCGGCACCGTGCAGGGCCGCATCCGCATCACCGAACAGGGCGAGGTGATCGCCGCTAAATACGGCACGCGCGAGAGCGCCACCAGCAATCTGGAGGCGATGGCCTCCGCCACCTTGCTGGCCAGCCTCGAGACGCCGAAGCTCTCCGAGAAGGATTACGACCGCTTCGCCAGCGCGATGGCGACGATCTCCGGCACGGCGTTCGAGACCTATCGCGATCTCGTCTATGGCGACGACGCCTTCCGCACCTTCTTCCGCCAGATCACGCCGCTGACCGAGATCGCCGGCCTCAAGATCGGCTCGCGCCCCGCCAGCCGCACCAAGAGCGACCGGATCGAGGATCTGCGCGCCATCCCCTGGGTGTTCAGCTGGGCGCAGGCGCGCATCATGCTGCCGGGCTGGTACGGCGTCGGCGCGGGCCTGTCGGGCTTCGGCGACATGGGCCTGCTGCGCGAGATGCTGAAAGCCTGGCCGTTCCTCGCAGCGACGCTCGCCAACATGGAGATGGTGCTCGCGAAGTCCGACATGAAGATCGCCGCCCACTATCTTCCCCTCGTCGAGGACAGAGCGATGGGCGAGCGATTCTTCGGCCGGATCCGCGACGGCTGGCGGCAGACCCACGATTGCCTGCTGTCGGTGACGCGCCAGACCCGGCTGCTGGAGAAACATCCGACGCTCGACGCCTCGATCCGCCTGCGCCTGCCCTATATCGAGCCGCTCAACCTGCTGCAGGTCGAACTGCTCAAGCGCCACCGCGCCGGCGAGGAGGATGCGCGGATCAAGGAAGGCATCGAGCTTTCGATCAATGCGATCGCCACGGCCTTGCGCAACAGCGGCTGATCGGGCAAACGGCAACCGTTCCTGGGGAGTAGCCACCCGCGCGTTGAGCGGGGCCTTCGTCAACATGCTTGGCCCTCTGGCCATGGCGAAGGCGGCGGATGTTTCCGCCCGGCAAGACCACGACGTCGCGCCTTCCGCTGAGGCCGGGAGGGCGTGCGTCGTCGTCTGACCTCGGCCCCGGGATTTCGATGCATGGCTGGAATGTTCACCCTCGGCGCGCTCGGCCTCGGCCTTTCGGTCGATGCCTTCGCAGCCGCCGTCGGCAAGGGCGCGTCGATGGGCTCGCCGAAATGGCGCGACGCGATCCGCATCGGCGCGGTGTTCGGCGCGTTCGAGGCGATCATGCCCTGCCTCGGCTGGCTGATCGGCAAGGCGGTGGCGACTTGGTTCTCCGAATATGGCGGCTGGATCGCCTTCATTCTGCTGGTCGGCGTGGGCGGTCACATGATGTGGGAAGCCTGGCACGGCGATCTCGCGGAGGAGCATGACGAGGAAGAGAAAAAGCCCGCCATGAGCATGCTCTCGGTCGCGCTGACCGCCGTCGCCACTTCGATCGACGCGCTGGCGGTGGGCGTCAGCCTCGCGGTGATGGGCGTGCCGCTGCTCGCGGCCTGCATCGTGATCGGCGGCGTGACGACGGTGATCGCCAGTGGCGGGGTGATGATCGGCAAGCATGCCGGCATCTGGCTCGGCCGCTATGCCGAGATCATGGGCGGCGCGGTGCTGATCCTGATCGGCGCGGCAATTCCGGTGCAGCAGTTCCTGATGCGGAGCTAGGCGGCGGCCGGCAGGTCCACCGTCACTGCCAGCCCGCCGCCGTCGCGATTTTCCGCGCGGATCGATCCGCCGTGCGCCTGCGCGATCGAGCGGGCGATGGCGAGGCCGAGGCCGAGCCCCCCGGTCGAGCGGCTGCGCGATGGTTCGTGGCGCTCGAACGGCTCGAACATGCGATCCAGTTCCTCGTCCGGGATGCCCGGCCCGCGATCGGCGACGATGATGCGTGCACGATCGATGTCGCGACGCAGGAACAGCTCCGCCCCGCCGGCATATTTGATCGCATTGTCGATCAGGTTCTGGAGCAGCCGCTCCAGCGCCGATCGATCCCCGCTCACCACCGCGCGGTTGATCTCGGCGATCGCGACCGGCGATCCGGTGTCGGTCGCCTGCCCGGCCAGCCGCCGCGCCAGTGCGGCGAGATCTACGGCCACGCGCTCGCCCATGCCCGCGTCGCCGCGCAGGAAGCCGATGGTCGCCGCGACCATCTGGCGCATCTGCTCGATATCGGCCTGCACCGGCCCGCGGATCTTCTCGGGCGCGGCCTCGATGCGAAAGGCGATGCGGGCAAGCGGCGTGCGCAGATCGTGCGCCAGCGCGCCGATCATCGCCGCGCGCTCGCGCAGATTGGTGCGCAGGCGGCTGTGCATGTCGTTGAGCGCATGGCCCGCCACCTCCAGCTCGCGCGGTCCCTCGACGGGCACCGGCGGCGCATCGCGATCGTGGTCGAGTCGCTCGACCGCCTCGGCGAAGCGGCGGATTGGCCTAGTCAGGCGCCGCGCGAACACCCAGGCGAACGGCAGCATGGCGAGCGCCGACAAGCCGAACCAGATCGCGGTGCGCTGCTGCCATGCCGAGATGCGGGCGGGCGGCAGCGTGCGCAGCACCCGCCAGCCGTCGGCGGAATCCCGCTCGGCGGCAACCACCGTGTTGAAAAAGTAAGGCTGGCCGTGGCGGATGGGCACGGCACCCGATCCGGGCTGCCGGGTGAAGGGGAAGACCTCGGACTGATCGGCCTGGAAATACAGGCGTACATCCCCGATGGGACGACCGAGCTGGGTCGCAAGACGCTGGGTGATGCGGGGATCGGAGATCATGCCGTCCTCGCCGGTCGGCGGAGTGTCCGTCCGGCGGACGATCAGCTTGGCATTCGATCCGGGCTCCAGCGCCAGCCGCTCGGCCACCTCGGTCATCGTGTAGAAATCGGGCCGCGGCGCCGGCAGGTAGATGATCAGCAGCACCGAGACGAGCTGCGCGATCGCAAGGCCCGCGAGCAGCAGGATCAATGTTTGCCAGAAAAGAGGCAGCGACCGGAAGCGCATCAGCCCTCCTCGGGCTTCAGCGACAGCATATAGCCTTCGTTGCGGATGGTGCGGATCGGATCGCCCGGCCCGAGCTTCTTGCGCAGCCGGCTGATCGTCACGTCGATCGCGCGATCGAACACGTCGGCATCGGAACCCTTGGCGAGCTCGATCAGCGTGTCGCGGCTGAGAACGCGCTGCGGACGATCGAGGAAGGCGGTCATCACGCGGAACTCGGCATCGGTGAGCGGGGCTGCGGGATAGCCCTGCCGGAACAGGGTGCGCTCGACGAGATCGAGCGACCAGTCGCCGAACCGGCGGCGCGGCGTGTTGCCGCTACCACCCTGCAGGCTCGTCACCTCGTCGCCTCGCGTGGTGCGGCGGAGCAGCGCGCGCACGCGGGCGAGCAGCTCCCGCGGGTTGCACGGCTTGGAGAGATAGTCGTCCGCGCCGACTTCGAGGCCGACGATGCGATCGACATCCTCGCCCATCGCCGAGAGCATGATCACCGGCGTGCGATCCCGCCCGCGCATCCGGCGCAGCACGGACAGGCCGTCCTCGCCGGGCATCATCAGATCGAGGATCACGCAATCGTAGCGCTGGCGGGCGAGCGCGGCGTCCATGCTTTCGGCATCGGCGGCGGTCTCGACGTCGATATGATGGTCGCGCAGGAAGCCGGCGATCAGCTCGCGCAGATCGGAATCGTCGTCGACGACCAGCAGGCGGGGGGGCAGAGGTTCGTTCATCGGCGCTTCTTATCCTCCGCGGCGCGGCAGGCGTCGATATCCATTTGCGCGGGACTCTTGGGCAGAGTGGCGTAACTCAGATAGCCGAGGCCTTGCGGATCGAGCAGCGGCCAGCGATTCACCGCCGCCTGCGCCAGCTCGGCTCGCGATATGCCGCGATTGAGATCGTAGTCGGCCGCCGCGATCGGCTCGGGAATATTGAGCGAGGCCCACAGGCCGGCACCGTAAGGCGCCTCGTAGTTGGCGCGGCTGCGTGCCGCCTTCTTGGCTTCGTGGCGCTGCTCGCCGGTCCGCGGCTTCCCGTCCTGCCCCGGCTGATAGAGCTTGATCTCGGGCGCGACGATATTCTCGTAGTCCGACATCTCCTGCGGATCGAGCTCGCCCGATTTGTCCTTGTCCAGCGTGGAGAAGAAGCGATCCGAATCCGCCTGCAACTCGGCCAGCGTGAGCTTGCCGTTGTGATCGGCGTCGGCCTGATCGAACCACTTCCTCATCGGGTCGATGAAGCCGTCGGTGCGGATCGGCTCTCCCATCGGCGCGATATAGACCTTCGCGAAAGGCGGCCCGCAGCCCTGCGCGCCATGGACGACGATCTCCTCGGACGGGGGCGCCTGCACGCCCGTCCCGGCCGCCTGCAGCGCCAGAGCTAGAAACCAGATCATTCGTGACGGAGCGCGTCGATCGGGTTGAGCGAAGCGGCGCGGCGCGCCGGGAAATAGCCGAACACGATGCCGATCAGGCCGGAGAAGAGGAAAGCGACCAGGTTTGTCCAGGGATCGAAGACGAACGGCACCTTGATCAACTTGGCCAGCCCGATCGAGGTGAACAGCGCCAGCACCAGCCCGATCAGGCCGCCGAGGCAGGACAACACCACCGCTTCCACGAGGAATTGCAACATCACCTCGCGTGCCACCGCGCCGATGGCGAGGCGGATGCCGATCTCGCGCGTGCGCTCGGTGACAGAGACCAGCATGATGTTCATGATGCCGATGCCGCCGACCAGCAGCGAGATCGCCGCCACCGCGCTGACGATCGCGGTCAGCACGCCGGTGATGCCGGAGAGCGTGTCGGCGATCTGCCGGCTGTCGAAGATGGTGAAGTCGTCCAGCTTGCCCGCGCGGATGCTACGCCGCTCACGCAGCAGGGCCGCGATCGACTGCTGCACGTCCGCGCTGTCGTAGGCAGGATCGGCGGCGACCACGATGATGCTGATATCGCGGCTGCCGGTGAAGCGGCGCTGAACCGTCTTGATCGGCAGGATCACCGTATCGTCGATATCCTGCCCGAAGCCGCCGCCGCCACGCAGCGCCAGCTCGCCGATCACCTCGCAGCTGACCGAGCCGACCAACAGCGAGCCGCCAACCGGGCTCCTGTTAGGATAGAGATTGTCCTTCACCGTCTTGCCGACGATGCAGACCGACTTGCCGGAGGCCTCCTCCTGCGGCGTGAAATAGCGGCCATTGGCGAGCTTCCACGCCTGCGCATCGAAATAGGCGTCGGTGGTGCCCTTCACCGTGGTGGACCAGTTGGATGCATTGCTGATCGCCGTGGCGGTGGTTTGCGCGATCGGCGCGACGGCGGTGACCCCGGCAACCTGATCGCGGATCGCATCGAGATCCTCGGGCTTGAACGGCGGTGGTGTCTCGCCGCCGCCGCCGCGCCCCTGGCTGGTGCCGGGGATGACGGTCAGCACGTTTGCGCCGAGGTTCGAAACCTGATCGTGCACCGAACGGGTGGCGCCCTTGCCCAGCGTCACCATTGTCACCACCGCGAACACACCGATGACGATGCCCAGCACGGTGAGGACGGAGCGGAGCAGATGGCGCCGGATCGCCCGCAGCGCGAGCAACGCGGTCGTGCCGAGCAGCCGGAGCGACGAAGCCTGCCGGGGGGGCGGCGGCGTCGCGTGGAGATCGGTCACGCCGCCTTCCTCTCGATCGTCTCCACCAGACCGTCGCGGAAATGGACGACCGTGCGCGCATAGGCCGCCATGTCGGCCTCGTGCGTGACCATAAGCACGGTGATACCGCTGGTCTTGTTGAGATCGGTCAGCAATTCCATGATCTCGATCGAGCGCTCGCTGTCGAGATTGCCGGTCGGTTCGTCGGCGAGCAGCACGTCGGGATGGGTGACGATCGCGCGCGCGATCGCGACGCGCTGCTGCTGGCCGCCGGAAAGCTCGGCAGGCGTGTGCTTGGCCCAGTCGGCCAGCCCCACTTTGTCGAGCGCCGCCATTGCCATCTCGCGCCGCACCCAACGATCTTCGCCGCGATAGAGCAGGGGCAGCTCGACATTCTCGAGCGCCGTCGTGCGCGCCAGCAGGTTGAAGCCCTGGAAGACGAAGCCGAGATACCGCCGCCGCAGCAACGCGCGCTGATCCCGCCCCAGGCTCTCGACGTGATGGCCGCGGAACAGGAAGGCACCGCTGGTCGGCACGTCGAGACAGCCGAGGATGTTCATCGTCGTCGACTTGCCCGAGCCCGACGGACCCATCACTGCCATGAAGTCCCCCGCCTCGACATCGAGGTCGACACCCTTCAGCGCCTGAAACGCCGCCGCCCCCGCGCCGAAGCGCTTGGTGACGCCGATCAGCCGGATCAGCGGATCGGCCACCGGCGTCACTTGGCGGGGCTGGCGCCGGCGCCGGCGAGGCGGCCGGTGATGACCTGCATGCCCGGCTTCACGTCCGGCCCGGAAACGGCGGTCAGCGTGCCGTTGGTGGCGCCGACGACGACGCTCACAGCCTTGGGCTCGCCCTTGGCGTCGAGCACATAGACGGTCTGCTTGCTGCCCCGCCCGATATCGGCCGTCTTCTCCTGCCCGGCGACGCCGAAGCCGCCGCTACCCTGCTTGGGCGGGCCGAGCTGAAAGGGGCCGCCGCTGTTGCTCTTCCAGCCATCCGGCGTGAAGCGCAACGCCGCGTTGGGAACGAGCAGCTGGTTGTGCTGGACGGCGCTCAGCACCGACGCGGTCGCGGTCATGCCCGGGCGCAGCACCAGATCGGGATTCTGGACGCTGAGCGACGCCGTGTAGGCGATCACGTTGGTGGTGGACGTGGTCGTCGTGCCCGCGCTGTTGACGGAGGGCGTGGCGTTGGCGCCGAGATCGATGCGCGTCACCTGGCCCGTGAAGGTCCGGCCCGGATAAGCGTCTACGGTGAAATTGGCATGATCGCCGACCTGCACCTCGCCGACATCCGCCTCGTCCACCTTCACGTCGAGCTTCATGCTCGTGAGGTCCTCGGCGATCGTGAACAAGGTCGCGACGGTGAAGGACGCCGCCACTGTCTGGCCGGGCTCGACCTGGCGCGAGAGCACCACACCGTTTACGGGCGCATAGATCGTCGCCTTGGCAAGGCTGGTCTGGTTGGTCGAGACGTTGGCACGTGCCTGGGCCACCGATGCCTGCGCCGCCTTGAGGTTGGCGACCGCGCGCTCGAAATCGCCGCGCGCCTGATCGAGCTCGGTCGCGGACGGCACCTTGCCGCCGGAAAGCCGCGCCACTTCCTGATAACGGCGCAGCGTCGCGCTGTCCTGATCGACCGTGGCCTGGTTTTGCGCCACCGTCGCCACCGCCGAGAGAAGCTGCGCCTGGCTCTGCACCAGCGCGTCCTTGAGGCGCGAGGGATCGAGCTGCGCGAGCGGCTGACCCTTGGTGACGTGATCGTTGTTCTGCACGAACACATCGACGACGATGCCCGATTCCTCGGAGCCTACGTTGATCTGCTTGGTGGGCGTGAGGTTGCCCGTCGCCGTCACCGACACGGAAAGGTCGCCCTGCTTCACCGCCTGCGTCGAATAGCGCGTCCGCTCGTGCGCCCCCGACACGCAGCGCACGACGAGCAGCAGCACCAGCACCACCGCGACACCGATCGCGATGCGGCGGATCAGGCGGCCGCGCGCAGGGCTGGTCTCGATCCCGAGGAAGCTGTCGATATCGTGGTCGGGGGCCGGTTGGTCCACGTCAGGGCCTTTCGGTCGGCTTGGTCGGGTCGGGCGCGATCGGGGAGGGTTCCTCCGCGAGGTCGGGTATTTCGATCTGGGCGGGCACGTTGGGCATGGCTGTACCCGGCAGCGGCGCCGACTGCCAGCCGCCGCCCAGCGCCTTGTAGAGCTGGACGAGCGCGGTGGCGCGATCGGCACGCGCCTGCGCCAGGCTGTCCTGGCTGGAGAGCAGGGTGCGCTGCGAATCGAGCAGCGTCTGGAAATCGATCAGGCCGGCGCGATACTGGCTCTGTGCGAAGATCAGCGCGTCGCGGCTGTCGCCCACCGCCGCGCCGAGCGTCACGACGCGGCGGCGGCTGTTGGCGAGCGAGACCAGCGCATTCTCGACGTCCGAAAGCGCCGTCAGCACCGCCTTGTGATAGTTGGCGAGCGCCGCATCCGCCCCGCCGCGCGCATCCTCGATCTGGGCGCGCAGCTTGCCGCCCTCGAAGATCGGTGCCGATACGGACGCCAGCAACGTGCCGGTGAGGAAGGTGCCGATATCCCCGATCGCGGTGCCGTTGCCGCCGAGCGATCCGGTCAGCCGAAGCGTCGGGTAAAGCTGTGCCTTGGCCACGCCGATCCGCGCGGTCGCCGCCGCGAGCGCCCGCTCCGCCGAACGCACGTCGGGCCGCTGCGCCAGCACCGCCACCGGCACGTCGGCACCGAGCGCGCGATCGGCGACCGGCACCGGGCGCGGCGGCTCGAAGGCGGCGTTGATCGTCCCGGGCGCCTGCCCGGTCAGGATCGACAGCGCGTTGAGCGATTGCGCCAGACTCGTCTCCAGCGACGGGATGGTGGCGGCAGTCTGTTCCTGCTGCGCCTTCGCCTGCGCAAGATCGAGGCTGGAGACCAGCCCCGCCTTTACCCGCCAGCCGACCAGCTGGACGGTCTCCTCCTCGCTCTTCGCATTGGCGCGCGCAATCGCGAGGCGCTCCTGCGCTGACCGCGCGTCGACATAATCGAGCGCCACCTCCGCGACGATCGAGCGCTGCGTGTCGCGCAAAGTCTCGGCGGCGCTGGCGTAATCGCCTTTCGAGGCCTCGACCGATCGGCGCACCTCGCCGAAAAGATCAACCTCGTAGGCCGCGTCGAGCGATCCGGAAAACTGATCGTAACTGCCGCTCGTCACGATCGACGTGCCCGTGCCGCCCGTGCCGGCCACGAACGCGCCGTTGCCCTTGCCGAGCAGCGTGGTGCGTCCGGCCGACCCGCCCGCATCCAGCGTCGGGAAGAGCGAGGCGCGCGCCTCCTTATACTGCGCGCGCGCCTGGCGGAGCTTCGCGCCGGCCGCCTCGACATCGGGATTGGCGGCGAGCGCCTTGTCGACCAGATCGCCGAGCAGGGGATCGCCCAGCGCAGCCCACCATGTGCCAAGCTCCTCCGTGCTCGGCGCCTCCGCCCCCGGCGCGATGTCGGTGGCGAATTGATCGGGAACGCCCATCCGAGCCGCGCTGGGCGGGCGGTAGTTCGGCCCGACCGTGCATCCCGGCAGGACAAGCGCAATCGCCGCCACAAGCGTGATCGCCGCGCCGCCCTCGCGTCTGCCCCCGATTCCGATGCTGCCGGCCGCCATGTCGGCTCGATACACTCCATACTGTCCGGATGCCTTGATAGCCTCCGATCCCGCAGATGCGAAAGCCTTGATGTTTCAGGCAGTCGCTTCCACGATCGGCCGTCTCCCCATTGCATCAATGATGTTGGCCAAATGACCCGAAACGGAAGGAAAAACGGGGAACGTACACCCTTCCTTAGCGCTCCTTAAGCAAAGGTCGGGCGCCGATTTTCAACCCGAACCTTGCGAGCGCACCCGCAATGCCCATCGATCTGCCCCTGATCCGGCCCAATCCTCCCAAGCTCAGCCAGCTCTCCGCCGAGCTGGAGGCGATCGAGGCGTCGGGCACGTTCAGCAATTACGGCCCGGTCGCGCGACGATTCGAGCGCGCGATGACCGACCATCTGTTCGGCGGGCGCGGCGCCTGCCTGGCGGTCGCCAACGCGACGCTGGGCCTGATGATAGCGCTGCGCCACGCAACGCTGCGCATGGACGAATCCCGCAAGCTCGCTCTTTTGCCCGCCTTTACCTTCGCCGCCACGGGCCAGGCTGCGCAATGGGCCGGCCTCACGCCCCTGCTCGCCGATTGCGATCCGGACGACTGGGCGCTCTGCCCCAAGGCCGAGGAGCGCCTGCTCGCCGACTATGGCAAGCGCATCGCCGCGATCGTGCCCTACGCCACCTTCGGCAATTCGATCGACCTCGATCGCTACGCCTGGCTGGCGCGCCGGCATGACGTCGCCATCGTGATCGACGCCGCCGCCTCGCTCGGCTCGCTCGACGCCGAGGGGCGTGGCTTCGGCACCGGAGCGCCCTTCCCGGTCGTCTATTCGATGCATGCGACCAAGACCTTCTCCACCTCCGAGGGTGGCGTGATCCACTGCGCCGATCCGGGCGTGATCGAGAAACTGCGCGCGATGGCCAATTTCGGCTTCGAGGGCAGCCGTTCGGCGACGATGCCGGGCATGAACGCCAAGCTGGCCGAGGTGCCGGCGCTGATCGCCGAGGCAAAGCTGGGCGACATCCACGAAGTCGCGCTCCACCGCACCGCGCTCGCCGAGCGCTATCGCGAGCGCCTCGCCGCCTTCTCGGTGCAACGCCCCCGCGGCCATGCGCAGGCGGTGCAGTTCATGTCGGTGTTGCTGCCCCGCGCGCTCGCCGAGCATCGCGGCGCGATCATCGAGCGGCTGGCCGAGGCCGGCATCGGTGCCGGAACCTATTTTAGCCCGCATCTCGGCGAACAGCCCTGGTTCCGCGAGAGCTGCGTGATCGACGCATTGCCCGTCACCGACGACATCGCGGCGCGCATGCTGGCGCTGCCCGTCACCGACGACATGACGATCGCGGACGTCGATCGCGTATCCGACGCGCTGATCGCCGCCTGCTACGCGCAGCCCCGCTCGACCGTTCCGGCGACGCCGCTGCGCGATCGCGTGCTCGGCGCGGTGGTGATCGGTGGCGGCCCGGCCGGCGTCGCGCTGTTGTGCGCCGCCGGGAAGGCAGGCAAGCTCGACGCGCTGGCCTCGACCGGCTTCGCGATGGTCGATCGCGGCGAGACGATGGGCGGCGGGCGGCTCGGCGCCTACGAGATCACCTCGGACAGCTCGGCCGAGACCTTCCTCACCGCTGATGGCGCACTGCCGGCGGGCCTCGGCATCGCCGGCGAGGCGGCGGGCCAGGCGATCGCCGAGCACAAGGGCGCGCTTGGCGTGCCGCTGCCCAAGGTCGGCGCCTATCTCGACCGGCTGGGCGAGGTGCTGGGCCAGCGCCTGCGCTCGCTCGGCGGGTCGATTCTCAACGGCCATGAAGTTATTTCCTCGCAGCGCACTGCGGACGGCCTGTGGCGGACCCGCGCGCGGCGTGTGGCGGACGGCGGCTCGATCGAGCTGATCTCGCGCTCGATCGTGATCGCGACCGGCGGCCACCAGCCCGCGATCCGGCTGGCCGAGGAGAAGGTCGCCGGCATGTCGCTGGTCGAGCGCTGCGGGAACCGGCTGATCCAGTCCGACACGTTGCTCGCGGTCGGCGGCATCGAGGCGGCGCGCGATCGCCTGCCCGAAGGGCGCGCGGCGCGTATCGCCATCGTCGGCGGATCGACCAGCGCCGTCACCGCCGCCGTGCGCCTGCTCAAGAGCGGCCTGCCGCTCGACCCCGGCGGCGTCACGCTGTTTCATCGCCGGCCGCTGCGGCCGTTCTACCCTTCGATCGATGCCGCCCAGGCCGACGGCTATACGGACTTCGGGCCGGACGACATCTGCCCGGTATCGGGCTTCGTCTATCGCCTCGCCGGTTTCCGGCTCGAGGCGCGGGAGCTGGTCGTCCATGCGCTTGGGATCGGCGGCCGCGTCGGCGATCCGCGCCTGAAGATCCATCAACTGTCGGGTGGCGACGACACGCAGGCGGCGGCCATCCTCGACCAGGCCGATCTCGTCATCGCCGCTTTCGGCTACCAGCCGCACGCTTTGCCGCTGATCGACGAGCGCGGGCGAGCGATCCGGCTGCGCTGCGAGGGGCCGGTGCGGGGTCGCATGGTCGACGATCTCTGCCGCGTGGTCGATACCGACGCCTGCGCGGTGCCGGGCGTCTATGGCATCGGCCTCGCCGCAGGCTTCGTACCGCACGGCAAGTTGGGCGGCGAAGCGAGTTTCCGGGGGCAGGCCAACGGCCTGTGGCTCTGGCAGAATGATGTCGGCCAGCTGATCGTCGAGCAGCTCCTTTCCGCCAGTGGGGCAATCGGAGCGAAGACGGGAGCTGCCCGCCGCGCGGTGGCATGACGGCGGCCGTGCCCACCATCAGCATAGTGATGGCCGCCTATAACGGCGCCGCCTTCATTCGCGCGACGATCGAGAGCGTCTTTGCCCAGACGATGCAGGATTTCGAGATCGTCGTCGCCGACGATTGCTCGAAGGACGACACGCTGGCCGTGCTGGCGACCATCGACGACCCGCGCCTGCATGTTGTGAAGGCGGAGCGCAACGGCGGGCCTGCGATCGCCCGCAACCTCGCCACGGCGCAGGCACGCGGCCGCTTCATCGCGGGTCTCGATCAGGACGATCTCTGTCATCCCGAGCGCTTCGCGAAACAGCTCGCCTATCTCGATGCGCATCCGGACGTCGTGCTGGTCTGCTCGACCATCGCGATGTTCGAGGGCGAGAAGGAGCGCGCCGACCCCTATCCCGATCTCACCGATCCGGATGCGATCGACTGGATGATGGGGTTGCTCAATCCGCTTGCCTGGTCGACGTCGATGATGCGGGGCGAGGCGGCGCGCGCGCTCGATCCGTTCGAGCGCGACGAATATCGCTTCGCCGAGGATTTCGATCTCTACACCCGCATCCGCGCGCACGGCCGGATCGGCCGGATCGCCGAGCCGCTGGTCCGTTACCGGCTGCATCCCGGCGGCGCCTCTCGGGCCTATGAGGAGGGTATGATCCGCGCCGCCGGCCGGGTGCTGGCGGATCGCCACGCCGCCCTGCTGGGCGACGAGGCGACGGAAGCCGGGCTGCTTCTCAGTCGCCACGCGGGCGCCAGCTATCCGCCGCCCGATGCCGCAACCTTGGCGCGCTGTGGCGCGATCATCGCGCGATTGCTGGAGGCGGATGGAAACAGCCGTTTCGCGAGGACGAGCAGCCGAGATCTGTGGTGGCGCATCGCGCGATCCGGGCTGCGAGTCGGCCATTACGGCGTGACGGACATCGCGCGGGTACGGCCCGCCTTCGCCGGGCGCGGCACGGGGCTGGGGCCAGCCTTGCTGCGCGATGCCGCGATCGGAGCCGCCCGCCGGGCGAAGCGCCAGGCGCTGTCGCTCTAGATCATCCCGGAAAAATTGGTGCGGTCGAGAAGACTCGAACTTCCACGCCCTTTCGGGCACAGCCACCTCAAGGCTGCGCGTCTACCAATTCCGCCACGACCGCACGTCGATTGCCCGCCAAATCCCCGATTCCTCGAGCTCCCGGCAGCTGGTAGGAGCGCGCCTCTAGCAAAGGCGGTTCCCCCACGCAACGTCCTTTTCGTCAATGATCGTCGGTGCCCGCGAAGCTCAGGTTGAGCGCCTTCGAGCCCTGCGGCACGCCGACCTCGGCGCTGTCGAACTCGGCCGATCCCTTGGGCGGCAGCTGGCGCACCGGCGCGTTGATCGTCCAGCCATAGACGGGGCGGCCGGCGGCGTCGCGCAGCTCGGCGCGGATATCCGGCACGGCCTGCGGCACCTCTGTGGGATTCACGATCCGACCGGAGACGGCGAACAGCTCGCTGCCCGTCGCCAGCGTACGGCGATCGGGCTTGCGCGTCACCTGCAGCATCAGCGGACTTTGCGCCTGTCCGGCACCGACCAGGTGCGAGAAGGCGGCCGGCCCGAACCAGGCGACCGCGCCCGCTCCGATCAGCAGCAGCACGCCGGCGAGCACCGCGAGCATCGTCATCTGCCGGACCGGATTGCGACGCGGGCGGAAGGGTGGCTCCGGCGCATAGGGATCGACGCCGGGCGGCTGACGGATATCCGCGAAGGCACCCGGCGGAGGGGGCGTCGCGATCCCGGTCGGCGGCGCGCCATAAGGCGATTCCGCAGGAGCAGCGGGCGGGACCGGCGGAGGTGGCGCGAAGATCTCGGCCGCCTGCGCGGCCTCCACCGGCGGCGGATCCTGGAACCAGCTATGGCGGCAGGAAGCACAGCGCACCTGGCGCCCGCTCACACCGACCGCGCTGTCTGGCACGAGATAACGCGTGCTGCACGCCGGGCAGGTCAGTATCATGCCTTGATCGTCCGGCCTTTCTTGCGCGCCATGCAACCCCTTTCGCTCCGGTCTAGGACGATGCGAGGCCGGCTGGCAAGCGCCGCGCTTGCTCCCCCCATCGCGCTTGTGCGAAAGCGGCGGCGAACAGTGGATCGAGAGAAAGGCCGAAGCGCAGCGAATGTCCGGTATCGTGCAGTTCGAGAATGTCGGCCTGCGCTATGGGACCGGCGCCGAGACGCTGTCGGACCTGAGCTTCACGCTGGCCGCGGGCGGCTTCTATTTCCTCACTGGTCCCTCCGGCGCGGGCAAGACCTCGCTGCTAAAGATGCTGTATCTTTCGCAGCGCCCGACGCGCGGCGCGATCCGGTTGTTCGACGAGGATGTGGTGCAGCTGCGCCGTGCGCGCCTGCCGGGCTTCAGACGGCGGATCGGCGTGGTGTTCCAGGATTTCCGGCTGATCCCGCATCTCTCCGCCTTCGACAATATCGCGCTGCCGCTGCGCATCGCCGGCGTCGACGAGCGCGATCTGGTGACACCGGTGCGCGAGATGCTGGCCTGGGTGGGCCTCGCGGACCGCGCCTCCGCCCACCCGCCGACTCTCTCGGGCGGCGAGCAGCAGCGCGTCGCCATCGCTCGCGCGGTGATCGGGCGGCCCGAAATCCTCGTCGCCGACGAGCCGACCGGAAACGTCGATCCGGAGATGGCGGCCCGCCTGCTGCACCTGTTCGATGCGCTCAACACGCTCGGCACGACGATCGTGGTGGCAACCCACGACATTCATCTGCTGAGCCGTGTCGCATCGGCCAATGTGATGCGGCTCGATCGCGGGCGGCTGCAGGACCCGACGGGAGCATTGCGCTACCCGCCGAAGGCGGACGGGCATTGACGGTGCTGGGCGCTTCGCAGGCCGAGCGGCGGCTGTTGCCCGAGGGCCGGCTCGCCGGGCCGATGCCGTGGGTGATCGCGATCATGATGTTCCTCACCGCATTGGCGGCGGCGGGCGGGCTGGCGATGGGATCGGCCGCCAATCGGCTCGGCGCCGATCTCGGCCGGCAGGTGACCGTGCAGATCATCCTCGCCGACACCGACCAGCGCGATCGCGAGGCCGGCGCCGCGCAGCAATTGCTGTCGCATGAGGATGGCGTGATCTCGGCCCGCCGCCTCGGCGATCAGGAGATGCAGACGCTGCTGCGCCCGTGGCTGGGCGATGCCGGGCTCGACAAGGATATTCCCCTCCCCGCGATGATCGACATCGATCTCACCGGCGCGGGCCGCGACCGGCTCGACCAGATCGCGGGCGCGATAAGGGCGGCCGCTCCGCATGCCCGCATCGACGATCATGCCGGCTTCATCGCGCCGCTGGTCGGACTGATCCGGTCGCTGGGACTGCTCGCCGGCGGGATCGTGGTGATGATGGCGGGCGCGACGGCGGCTGCGGTGGTGCTCGCCGCGCGCTCGGCGCTCAACACGCATCGCCGCACCATCGACGTCATGCACATGATGGGCGCTACCGACGTCCAGGTCGCACGTCTCTTTCAGCGTCGCATCGCCCTGGATGCGCTGTTCGGCGCGATGGTCGGCCTGCTCGCGGCGATCGTGGTGATCGTGGTGCTGGGCCGGCGGATCGGCGAGATCGGATCGGGCCTCGTCGGGTCGATCGCGCTACCCGGACTTGCCTGGCTGGTGCTGCTGTGCCTGCCGCTGCTCGCCGGCCTACTGGCGCTGCTGGTCGCGCGCATCACGGTGCAGCGCGCGCTGGGACAGACGCTGTGATCCGTCGCCTGATCGCCCTGCTGATCGTGCTGTGGGGACTGGGCTTCGCCGTCTTCGCGCTCACCCTGCCACGTCCGGCGGGCGACGACGTGACCGACGCCATCGTCGTGCTGACCGGCGGCTCGGGCCGGCTCGATCGCGGGCTGGACCTGCTGGCGCAGCATCGCGCGCGGCGGTTGTTGGTCTCGGGCACCGATCGCACCGTTCGCAAGAAGGAGCTGGCGGCGCGCACCGGGCGACCGCTCGCGCTGTTCGATTGCTGCGTCGATCTTGGCAAGGAATCGGTCGACACCCGTTCCAACGCCACCGAAACGGCGAAATGGCTGGAGCAGCATCGCTATCACAGCGCCCGGCTGATCACGACCGACTGGCACATGCCCCGCGCCCATTCGGATCTGAATCGCGCGCTCAAGGGCAGCGGGATCGCGATCGTGCCCGACGCAATCCGCAGCCAGCCCGGTTTCATGACGCTGTTCACCGAGTATAACAAATATGTTCTGCGCCTCGTCGCGGCGCCCTTCGGCTATTGATCGATGACCCTGCTGCGTTCGCTGCTGTTCGCCTTCCTGTTCTACGCGCTGACGACGCTCATGGTTTTTCCCGGTCTGATCGTCGCATTGGCGAGCCGGCGCGGCATGTCCCGCTATGCGCGCGCCTGGGGGCGGACGTATCTCTGGCTCGCGCGCATGGTACTGGGCGTGCGGATCCGGGTTGAGGGCGACGTGCCGTCGACGCCGACGCTGGTCGCCGCCAAACACGAATCTGCCTACGAGACACTGGCGTTGCTGGCGCTGATCGACGATCCGATCATCGTGCTGAAACGCGAGCTGGCGGATATCCCGCTGTTCGGCCGCCTCACCCGCCGCCACGGCGTCATCCCGGTCGATCGCGCGGCGAGCGCGGGCGCGCTGCGTGCCATGCTGCAGGCGGCGGATGACGCCAGGGCGCAGCATCGCGCGGTGCTGATCTTCCCGGAGGGCACGCGCGTGCCGCATGGCCGGGCGCCCAAGCTGCAGGCGGGCTTTGCGGGCCTCTACGCGCGGCTTGCGATGCCGGTGGTGCCGATCGCGACCGACGCAGGGATCGTCTGGCCGCGCGGACTGGTGAAGCGGCCCGGCGTCGTGACTCTGCGCTTCGGCGAGACGATCCCGGTCGGCCTGCCGCGCAAGGAGATCGAGGCAGCGGTGCACACAGCGATCAACGCACTGAACGCCTGAACCGTCGTCATCGCGAGGTGCGACCCATCGTGAATTGCTGCGCTACGCTCGCAATGAAGACAAGGTCAGTGCTGCCGCCCGAAATCGGGCGCCGGATCGTCCTGCCCCTGCTCGACGATCGAGCGGCGCACCGCGCGGGTTCGGGTAAACAGGTTGAACAGCGCGTCGCCGTCGCCCCAGCGGATCGCGCGCTGGAGCATGGTCAGATCCTCGGTCAGCCGCTGGAGGATTTCGAGCACCGCCTCGCGATTGTTGAGGAACACGTCGCGCCACATCGTCGGGTCGGATGCGGCGATGCGGGTGAAGTCGCGGAAGCCGCCCGCCGAATATTTGATCACCTCGCTTTGGGTGACCTCCTCCAGATCGGAGGCGGTGCCGACGATCGTGTAGGCAATCAGGTGCGGCACGTGGCTGGTGACGGCGAGCACGAGATCGTGGTGCTTGGCGTCCATGATCTCGACCTGCGATCCGAACGCCTCCCAGAAGGCGCGCAGCCGCACCACCGCTGCTTCCGGCGCACCGTCGGGCGGGGTCAGGATGCAAAAACGGCCGGTGAACAGGCTCGCGAAGCCGGCGTCCGGCCCGCTATTCTCGGTGCCGGCAACCGGATGGCCGGGGATGACCGTCGCGTTCGGCAGGGCCTCGCGCAGCGCCGCCAGCACCGCCGTCTTGGCGCTCCCCACGTCGCTGACGATCGCATCGGCTGGCAGATCGTCGGCGATCGCCGCCGCCACCGCGCCCATCGCGCCGACCGGCACGCAGAGCATCACCAGATCGGCGTCGATGACGGAGGCGCCGGCCGTATCGGGCACATCGTCGCCCAGATCGAGATCGCGCACCCTTTCGCGCACCGCCGGATCGGCATCGTGCAGGGTGAGCCGGACGGTCGGCATGTGCTGGCGCACCGCCCGCGCGATCGACGAGCCGATCAGCCCCAGCCCGATGACGGTGACGCGCGAGAAAGGCAGCATCAGCCTTCCGCGCCGACGATCTCGCGCAGCGCGCGGATGAGGCCCTTGGTCTGCTCCCCGGTGCCGACCGACATGCGCAGGCCGTGGCGCAGCCCCTGCCCCGGCAGCCAGCGCACGATGAAGCCCTTCTCCATCAGTGCGGTATAGGCTTCCTCGGCGGTCGTCCGGCCCTCGAACAGCACGAGCAGGAAGTTCGCCTTGGACGGCACCGCGCACAGGCCCGCATTGCCGAGCTTGCCGATCTCGTCCGCCATCCAGCCGAGCCATTTCTCGTTGTGGAGCCGGCTGGCCTCGACGAAGTCCTTGGCATGCAGGCTGGCGATCGCCGCCCGCTGACCGGCGGTCGTGACGTTAAAGGGCGCGCGGATCTTGTGCATCGCCTGGATCACGTTGGCCGGGCCGTAGCCCCAGCCGATCCGCTCCGCCGCCAGCCCGAAGATCTTCGAGAAGGTGCGCGTCACCAGCACGTTGGGCACCGACTGCGCCAGCTCGAACGCACCGTCGTCATCCTCCGGCGAGAGATATTCGGCATAGGCCTGGTCGACCACGAACAGGCAGTCGGCGGGCAGGCCCGCATGCAGCCGCAGCAGCTCGGATCGCGACAGGTAGGTGCCGGTCGGGTTGTTGGGATTGGCGATGAAGACGACGCGCGTCTTCTCGGTCACCGCCGCGAGCAGCGAATCGACGTCGGTGGCATAGCCGACATCCGGCGCCTCGACGGGTACCGCGCCCACCCGCCGCGCCGCGATCGGATAGACCGAGAAACCGTAGCGGACGAACAGCACCTCGTCGCCCTGTCCCGCGAAGGCACCGGCCGCGAGGTGCAGCACCTCGTCCGATCCGGTGCCGTGGATCACCCGGCCCGCATCCAGCCCGTAATGCGCGGCGATCGCCTCGCGCAGCTCGGTCGCTCCCGCGTCGGGATAGCGATCGAGGCTCTGCGACGCCGCGACGAACGCCTCCCGCACCTCAGGCGCGGTGCCGAGCGGATTCTCGTTGGACGAGAGCTTGGCGGCCTTCAAGCCGCTATCGGTGGTCGAGCGGCCGGGCACGTAGGGCGCGATCGCCTCGATCCAGGGCTTAGGCCGAAGTTCGGAGCTGTGCTGGGTCATGGCCGCGCGCTGTAGCGGCGAACGGCGCGGGAGGGAATGTCCGAGTCGCGGATCAATTGATGCAGTGCGCGGATCGCCGCACCGGCGTTGCCGGTTGACACGCGACATCGCCCACTCCTAGCGCTCGCCTCAGCATGGAGCATGACGAACGGTTCGGACACGCGCGCAGCGTCACCCTGCCCGGGCCGCTGGCGCTCGACGGCGGACAGAGCCTTGCGCCCGTCACCATCGCCTACGAGACATATGGCACGCTGAACGCCGATGCCTCCAACGCCATTCTGATCTGTCACGCACTTACCGGCGATCAGCATGTCGCGAGCATCCACCCTGTTACCGGCAAGCCCGGCTGGTGGACGCGCATGGTGGGCGAGGGCAAGCCGATCGATCCCAAGCGCCATTTCATCGTCTGCGCCAATGTGCTCGGTTCCTGCATGGGCTCTTCCGGTCCCGCGACGGCGGCGGCGGACGGCAACCCCTATGCGATGCGCTTTCCGGTCATCACGATCCGCGACATGGTGCGCGCGCAGGCTATGCTGCTCGATCATCTAGGCGTGCGCGAGCTGACCGCCGTTGGCGGATCGATGGGCGGGATGCAGGTGCTGGAGTGGGCGGCGACCTTTCCCGATCGCATGAAGTCGGCGGTGATCATCGCCTCGGCGGCTCGCCATTCGGCGCAGAACATCGCCTTCCACGAGGTCGGCCGCCAGGCGATCATGGCCGATCCCAGGTGGCGCGGCGGCGATTATTACGAGAGCAACGACGCCCCGGCCGACGGCCTCGCCGTGGCACGGATGGCAGCGCACATCACCTATCTGTCGGAGGACGGCCTCACCGAGAAATTCGGGCGGCGGCTGCAGGCACGGGACGCCAAGGGCTTCGGCTTCGATGCGGATTTCCAGGTGGAAAGCTATCTGCGCCATCAGGGGTTGAGCTTCGTCGATCGCTTCGACGCCAACTCCTACCTCTACATCACCCGCGCGATGGATTATTTCGATCTCGCGGAGGAGCATGGCGGCCTGCTCGCCAACGCCTTCCAGGGCAGCAAGGCGCGCTTCTGCCTGGTCTCCTTCGATACCGACTGGCTCTACCCCACCCGCGAATCACGGAGCATCGTGCAGGCGCTCAACGCGGCCGGCGCGGCAGCGAGCTTCGTCGAGCTGTCCTCGCCCTACGGGCACGACGCCTTCCTGCTCGACGCGCCCGAGCTCAACCGCGTGGTCGACGGCTTCCTGCGGGCGGGCGGGCTGTGAACGATCAGGCGCTCCTCGCTCTCCGCCCCGATTTGCGGATCATCGCGGACCATGTCGCGCCGGGCACGCGCGCGCTCGATATCGGCTGTGCCGACGGCGCGCTGATGGCGGCGCTCCGCGATCACGCGAGGGTGGATGCGCGGGGCATCGAGATCGATGCCGGCAACGTCGCCAGCGCGGTGGCGCGCGGGCTGTCGGTGGTGCAGGGCGACGCCGACGTCGATCTTGCCGGATACCCCTCCAACGCCTTCGACTACGCCATCCTCAGCCAGACCCTCCAGACGACGCGCGCGCCCGACAAGGTGCTCGACGAGCTGTTGCGGATCGGGCGCCGGGCCTTTGTGTCCTTCCCCAACTTCGCCTATTGGCGGATGCGGTTGGCGCTGCTGTGGGGCGGGCGGATGCCGGTGACAAGCGCGCTAGCCGAGAGCTGGTACGAGACGCCCAACATCCACCACCTCACCATCGACGATTTTCGCGCCTTCCTGAAGGAGCGCGGCATCGTGACGGAGGGTGCGTGGTTCCTCAACGGCGACCGGCTGACCAGCGCATGGGCCGCCAACTTCCGCGCCGAGCATGCAGTGTTCCTGATCCGGCGGGGCTGAACTCAGAAGGCCCCTCCCTTCCAGGGAGGGGAGAATTACCCTCGTAGGTTAGCCCCCTGCTTGGCCGCCGCCGCGACGATCCTGTCGGCGATCGCCTTCAACGCGGCATCATCGAAGCTCTTGTCTGCCGGCTGGAGCATCACCTCGATCGCCAGCGACTTCTGCCCCTCGGGGACGCCCGCGCCCGTGAACACATCGAACAGCGAGACCTCGGTGATCGCCTGCTTGTCCGCGCCGGCAATGGCGCGGGTGAGCTTGTCAGCCGCGAGATCGGCGGGCACGAGGAACGCGAAGTCACGCCGCACCGCCTGGAGCGCCGAGGGCATGTAGGCCGGGCGGGCGCGGCCGGCATCGCGCTTCGCCGGGATCGCATCGAGATAGATTTCCGCCGCGACCATCGGCCCCTCGACGCCGAGCGCCTTCAGCGTCTCGGGGTGCAGCTCGCCGAAGGTGGCGAGGATCATCTTGGGGCCGAGGCCGAGCTGGCCCGAGCGCCCTGGATGCCAGGTCTCGCCGCCCGGCCCGATCAGCTGGAGCCGATTGACCGGCGCGCCCGCCGCCGCCAGCACCGCCAGCGCCTCGGCCTTGGCATCATAAGCGTCGGCAAGGCGCGCCTTGCCGGTGCGCCAGTCGCGCGCGGCGGCGTCGCCGGCGATCAGCACGGTCAGCGTCGGCCGCTCGGCATCGTTGAGATAGCGACGGCCGAGCTCGAACAGGCGAATCGCCTTCTCACCGCGATCACGGTTGCGCTGCGCGGCGCGAGCGAGGCCCGGCACCAGCGACGGGCGCATCACCTTGAGATCTTCGGAGATCGGATTGGCGAGCGTCCAGTGGCCGCCGCCGAACGGCGCGGCCTCCTTCTCGGAGAGGAAGGACCATGTCACCGCCTCGGCGAAGCCGCGTGCGGCCGCCGCACGACGCGCCTTGCGCTCGACGCGCTGCTCGGGGCTGGCAGTCGGCTTCGCGACGCCCTCGGCGCGCGGCAGCGGGGTGGACGGCACCTTGTCCAGCCCCTCGATCCGCACGACTTCCTCGACCAGATCGGCGGTGCCGTCGATGTCGCGGCGCCACGTCGGGATCGTCACGGTGAAGTCGTCCGAGACGCCGAAACCGAGCCGTTCGAGGATCGCCTTCTGCCGGTCCGCCGGCACGTCGAAGCCGCCCAGCGCCAGCACACGCGCCGGATCGTAGGCGAGCGTCCGCTGCGCTACCGGCGGCTCCCCCGCGCGCGTGATCGCGCTCGCCGTGCCACCGCAATGATCGAGCACCAGCTTCGTCGCGATGGCGAGGCCGTCGTCGAGGAAGGCCGGATCGACGCCACGCTCGAAGCGCTGGCGCGCGTCGCTGGTCAGCGCCAGCCTCTGGCCGGTCAGCGCGATATGATCGGGATCGAAATAGGCGCATTCGATCAGCACGTCGGTGGTCGTCTCCGACACGCCCGAATGCTCGCCGCCCATGATGCCGCCGATATCGTGCACCATCGCGTCGTCGGCGATGACGGTCATGGTCGAATCGAGCGTGTAGGTCTTGCCGTTGAGCGCGAGCACCTGCTCGCCGTCCTTCGCCTTCCGCGCCACCAGGGCACCGGACAGCTTCGCGCGGTCATAGACGTGCAGCGGGCGGCCGAGATCGACCGAGACGAAGTTGGTGATGTCGACCAGCACCGAGATCGGCTTCTGGCCAATCAGTTTTAGATAGCGGCTCATCCAGAGTGGCGTGTCGTGATTTGTTACGCCCGAAACGGCTTGCGCATAGAAGGCCGGGCATACTTCCGGATCATCCGTCCTGACATCCGGTGCAGGACTGTGTCCTTCGATCGGCTGGATAGATGTGAACCACTCAGCCGTGCCCTCGCCAGTTTCCCGGAACCAGCGATAGGCTTCCGCCAGCGGCTTCAACGTCCCCAGACCGAACGCCGCGAGATCGCGCGCGATGCCGCGCACGCCCATGCAGTCCTGCCGGTTGGGGGTGACGCTCACGTCGAACAGCGGATCGTCCAGCCCGGCATATTCGGCGTAGCTGGTGCCGACCGGCGCATCCGCGGGCAGCTCGACGATGCCGTCATGATCTTCGCCGAGCAGCAGCTCGCGGAACGAGCACATCATGCCGTTCGATTCGACACCCCGGATCGCCGCAACCTTGAGCGTCATGTCTGGCCCCGGCACCCACGTGCCCGGCGCGCCGAAGATGCCGACCAGCCCGGCGCGCGCGTTGGGGGCGCCGCAGACGACCTGCAGCGGCCCGTCGCCGGCATCCACCGACAGCACCTGCAGCTTGTCCGCCTGCGGATGCGGCGCCGCGGTAAGCACCTTTGCGATCTTGAAAGGCCGCAGCACATCGGCGGGGTTGGAGACGTCCTCCACCTCCAGCCCGATGCGGGTGAGCGCGTCGGCCACCGCAGCGGCGTCGGCGGTCGTGTCGAGATGCTCCTTGAGCCAACCCAGCGTGAACTTCATGCCCCCACTCCTCCGGACAAAGTGGGCACGTCGAGCGCCGAGAAACCGTAATGACGCAGCCAGCGCAGATCGCCGTCGAAGAAGGCGCGCAGATCGTCCATGCCGTATTTGAGCATCGCGAGGCGATCGATCCCGCAGCCGAAGGCGAAGCCCTGCCACTCGTTCGGGTCCAGCCCGCAGGCGGCGATGACCTTGGGGTGGACCATGCCGGAGCCGAGGATTTCCATCCACCCGTCCGGCTCGGCGCCGCCGATGGTGCGCTTGCCCTTCACCAGCGTGTAGCCGACATCGACCTCCATCGAGGGCTCGGTGAAGGGGAAGTAGCTCGGGCGAAGGCGCAGCACGATGTCGTCGCGCTCGAAATAGGCCTTCACGAAGGTCTCGAGCGTCCATTTCAGGTGGCCGAGCGTGATGCCGCGATCGATCACCAAGCCCTCGACCTGATGAAACATCGGCGTGTGGGTGGCGTCGCTGTCGGAACGATAGGTACGGCCCGGCGCGATGATGCGAATCGGCGGCGGCGTCGTCACCATCGTGCGGATCTGCACCGGCGAGGTGTGGGTGCGGAGCAGCATCTTGCGGCCCTCACCGTCCGCGCGGTCGAAGTAGAAGGTGTCGTGCATCGCGCGGGCCGGATGGGTTTCCGGAATGTTGAGCGCGGTGAAATTGTGCCAGTCGTCCTCGATCTCCGGCCCCGTGGCGACCGCGAAGCCGAGATCGGCGAAGATCTCCGCCAGCTCGTCCATCACCTGGCTGACGGGGTGGACCGAGCCACCGCCGAGACCGGCGATCGGCAGCGACATGTCGAGCGTCTCGGAGGCCAGCTTGGCATTGAGGGATGCGCGATCCAGTTCGGCTTTCTTCGCAGCGATTGCATCGCTCACCTCGCCACGAACTCGGTTGATCCGAGCGCCGGTAGTCTGCCGCTCTTCCGGGCTCATGCCGCCGAGTGTCTTGAGAAGAAGCGTAATGCTTCCCTGTTTGCCGAGTGCAGCCACCCGAACCGAATCCCACGTCGCGATATCCGGCGCAGCCGTGTTGGCGGCCAAGATGTCCGTTTTCAGTTGGTCGATATCGGTGGTCATGTCCGGTCCGGAGCAGGGAGTGTCGGCGTGCCCTTAGGACAGGGCGGCCCCAAAAAGCAAAGGGCGCGGCGACCGTCCGGCCACCGCGCCCTTCGATAGGCTTCTGCGTTACGACTTAAGCCGCGACGCGGGCACCCTCGGGCAGAGCCGCCTTGGCCTGCGCGATGATGGCGCTAAACGCGCCGCCCTCGTGCATCGCCATGTCGGCGAGGACCTTCCGGTCCAGCTCGACGCCGGCCAGCTTCAGGCCGTGCATGAACACGCCGTAGGTCAGGCCTTCGGCGCGCACCGCCGCGTTGATACGCTGGATCCAGAGCGCGCGGAACGAGCGCTTCTTCACCTTGCGGTCGCGATAGGCGTACTGGCCGGCCTTCTCGACGGCCTGGCGGGCGATACGGATCGTGTTCTTGCGACGGCCGCGATAGCCCTTCGCCTGATCGAGAATCCGGGTGTGCTTGGCGCGGGTCGTAGTACCCCGCTTCACGCGTGCCATGTGTCAGTACTCCTCAGTTCAGACCGTAAGGCGCCCAGAGCTTCACGCGGGCCGTATCGGCCTCGGCGAGCACGGTGGTGCCGCGGTTGGTGCGGATGTACTTGGCATTGTGCGAAATCAGGCGGTGGCGCTTGCCGGCCACGCCATGCTTCACCTTGCCGGTGGCGGTGAGCTTGAAGCGCTTCTTCACGCCGCTCTTGGTCTTCAGCTTGGGCATTTTCGACTCCTTATGATGTCGATTGCGAGTCGGCCACGGCAGCCCTTTTAGCCGGACGACCCCTCGATCGAAGCGGGCGCCTATAGGCAGAAAGCCGGTTGCACGCAAGAATCGAAAGGAACCGCGCCGTGATTCCGGCCGTTCCGTCGAATCGTGAACATGGAGCAACCCGTCTCGACCGATCCGGTCGCACCCGCCCCGCCGCCCCCTCCGGCGGAAAGGCGGCGGATTCGCTGGGGCGCTCCGATCGGCATTGGGCTGTCGATCCTGGCGATCCTCGTCGGCCTGATCGTGCTGGCCTGGGCGATCCTGTTCGTCACCAAGGGACGCTTTCTGAAGGCGCGGTTCGAGAGCATCGCCTCCAGTCTGTCCGAGCGCCAGGTGAAGGTGGCGGGTGAATTCCAGCTCTATTTCGATCCGATCAATGTGAAGTTCGTGGCGGACGGGCTGTCCGTCTCCAACCCGAGCTGGGCATCCAAGCCCAACTTCCTGACCGCCGATCATATCGACACGCGCATATCCACGATCCGGCTGATCTTCGGCGCCAGGCACGCCCGCTGGCTGAACCTGAACAATGGAGCGATCGATACCGAGTGGGACAAGACCCACACGCACAATACCTGGACCTTCGGCGATCCGAACAAGAAGGGCGAACCCCTCCAGATGCCGGTGATCGAGCGCGCGGCCGTGACCGGCACGACGCTGCGCTATCGCGATCCGGTGATGGGCATAGCGACCGATCAACGCTTCGGCGACGTGGACGCGACCGGACGGCACATCGACAACGCGATCAGCTTCGCCGGCGCCGGCACCTACAAGGGCCATGGCTTCACCAACAGCGGCGCACTGCTATCCCCGAATACCACGGTCACGATGGGCCGCACGCAGCTCAGGCTTCACGCAGATTTCGCGCACACACATCTGGATGCTGCGGCGCTGCTTCCGGCGCTGACCAGCATCGAGGGCGCGAAGGCCGACGTCTCGGTACGCGGCTCGAACGTCCGCCTGCTGTTCGATCCGTTCAAGATCGTCGTGCCCGACACCCGCGCCTATCATCTGCGCTCGCACGTCGAGAAGGTAGCCGGAGAGTATCGCTTCACCCGGCTGGCAGGCGTGTTCGGCGACAGCGACATCGCCGGCAGCATGACCATCTCCCTGCCGAACGACCGCCCGACGCTGAAGGCCGATCTCGCCTCCGACAAGGTCGACATCATCGATATCGGGCCGATGGTCGGCTATGATCCGAACAAGCTGGCGACGGTCGGCGCCACCGCCGCCGCGAGCACGCAGAGCAAGACCGACCACCCGCGGATCCTGCCCGACGCGCCGCTGCGTGCGGAAGCGCTCAAAACGTTCGATGCGCACGTGAATTACAAGGTACGGGTGATCCGCGCGCCGCATGTGCCGGTATCCAACGTCGCGCTGACGCTCGATCTCGATCACAACCTGCTCAAGCTCTCGCCGGTTACGATGGATGTCTCGGGCGGCAAGCTGGATGCGGACATCGCACTCAACGCCCGCGATCCGCGCGTGATCACCGATTACGACATCCGCCTCTCGCCCACCCCGATGGGCCGCCTGCTCGCCGGCTGGGGCGTCGACGAATCGGGCACCACCGGCACGATCGCGGCGCGGGTGAAGATGCACGGCATCGGCGATTCGGTGCGCAAGTCGCTGGCCACCTCGGATGGCCGCATCGCGATCATGATCCCGGCCGGCGACTTCTGGACGCGCAATGTCCAGCTCGCGGAATTCGACGTCGGCGTGTTCGTCCAGCGCCTGCTCCAGAAGAAGCTCAAGAAGCCGGTCCACATCAATTGCGGCCTGATCGCCTTCACCGTGAAGGACGGCATCGCCGCCGCCGATCCGATCCTGATAGACACCGACGCCAACGTGATGGCGGCCAAGGGCGGGTTCAGCTTCAAGGACGAGTCCATGAACATCCAGTTCAGGGCCGACGCCAAGAAATTCTCGGTCTTCTCCGGCCAGTCGCCGGTCAATATCGGCGGTTATTTCGCCCAGCCGAAACTCGGCATCATCACGCCGCAGCTGGTCGGCCGCGCGGGTGCTGCGGTGGCGCTGGGTGTGTTCGGGACGCCGATCGCCTCGGTGCTGGCCTTCGTCGATCCGGGCGACGCCAAGAGCGCGGCGTGCGGCCCGGTGCTGGCGGCGGCGCCGGCCTCCGCTCAGCACACCACCAAGGGCAAGCCGATCAAGCTGCTCGGCACGAAGGGCAAGAACAGCGAGCAGGCTGCCCAGCCGAAGCCCGAGAAGAAGAAAGTATTGGGAATCTTCTGAGCGGATCAGCCGCCCAGCACCTCCAGGATCGGCTCCATCAGCTGCGCGTCGCCCACCGCGATCACGCGACCGTCGCTGCCGTGATCGAGCGGGCGGCCGGCCCAGTCGCGCATCAGACCCCCGGCGCCCTCGACGATCGGCACCAGCGCGGCGAAGTCGTAGATCTTGAGGCCGGCCTCGATCACCGCGTCGAGCTGGCCGAGCGCGAGCTGGCCGTAATTGTAGCAATCCCCGCCCCAGATCGAATCGCGCGCCGCGTCGGTCACGCGGGTGTAGGCGGCGAACTGCTCCGGCGTGAAATATTTGGGACCGGTGGTCGCGACATGGGCGTGGCCCAGCATGGCGCATTCGCGCGTGCCGGCCACACTGTCGTTGAAGCGGGTGCGGCGCCCCGCCACCCCCAGCCAGCGCTCGCCGAGGATCGGCTGGTTGAGCACGCCCAGCACCGGCTTCCCCGCCTCCAGCAGCGCGATCAGCGTGCCGAAGATCGGCCGCCCGGTGACGAAGGAGCGGGTGCCGTCGATCGGATCGAGCACCCAGACGCGCTCTGCATCGTCGCGCTCGCGGCCATATTCCTCGCCGACGATGCCATCCTGCGGTCGCTCGGCATCGAGGATCGCGCGCATCGCCGCCTCGGCGCCGCGATCGGCCTCGGTGACGGGCGAGGCGTCGGCCTTGTCCTCGCGCGTGAAGGCGGCGCGAAAATAGGGGCGGATCGCCTCCCCCGCCGCATCGGCGAGACGGTGGGCGAGCTGGATATCGTCCTCGGTCATGGCCGTGCCGTAGCGAAAGCCGAGGGGTTGGGGTAGTCTGGCGACGCCATGGAGGATCGCCGCCCCCGGTTCGAGCTCGAGCATGACGACGGGCTCAACGCCTGGTCGGTGGCGGAATATGCTGCTGGCCCGGCGCTCAAGGGCCTCGTCCACCATTATACCGATTATTGGGAGCGCACCGGCGGCTTCTCGACGCGACGCGAATTGCCGATCGCGGACGGGGTGATGATCTTCAATCTCGCCGATCCGCTGGAGATCGTCGGCGGCGACGGGCGGACGATCCGGCTCGGCGCGGGCGAGGCGTTCGTCGCCGGCACGCACCTGCGGCCAGCGCTCTCGCGCTCGACGGGGGAGCAGGCCGGCATCCACATCTTCCTGCCGATCGAAAGCGTGCGCCGCCTGATCGGCGTGCCGCTTGGTCAGATGACCGATCAGGTGGTGGCGCTCGACGACCTGCTCGGGCCTCGGGCGCGCCGGCTGGGCGAGCGGCTGGTGCAGGCGCCCCGCGCCCATCGGGCGGCTCTGCTCGATAGCGTGCTCCAGCGACGGCTCGCCGAAACGGAGGCATGCGCCGCTCAGGCCCACGCACTTCGCCTGCTCCGCACTCGCCCCGATCTCGACATCATGGGCATCGCGCGCGACATCGGCTGGAGCCGCAAGCACCTCGCCGATCGGGTGCGCGATGCGGTGGGCATCGGTCCGCGCAGCTTCCGCCGGCTACTCCGCTTCCACCGCCTCACCAAGGCGATCGGGGATACGCCCGACTGGGCCGGCCTCGCCGCCGAGACCGGATATTACGACCAGTCCCACCTGATTCGCGAGTTCCGCGAGTTCGCCGGCATGACGCCGTCCGACTATCTCGCCCGCTCGATGCCGGGCGGAGGGCTGATCGAAGGCTGAGGTACGTTCCGTCCAATACGCCGCCCAGCGATTCGGCTAGGACGAACGCGAAGGAGATTCACGCGATGCGCCACGCCATCATCCCCGGCTTCCGCTACGAGGACGCGCCCGCCGCGATCCTGTTCCTGTGCGATGCCTTCGGCTTCCTGCCGCACGCCATCTATCCCGACGAGGAGGACCAGCAGATCATCCACCACGCCCAGCTGCTGCTCGACGGCAACATGATCATGCTGGGCAGCGCCATGCCGGGCGAGGCGCGCGAGCGCTATGGCTGGCGCACGCCGGAGGAAGCGGGCGGCGTCACCAACTCGATCTACGTCGTCGTCGAGGATGTCGACGCCCATTGCGAGCGCGCGCGGGCGAACGGCGCCCGCATCATCGACGAGCCGCACGACAATGACGGCTATCCCGGCCGCGGCTACGCCGCCTACGACAGCGAGGGCCATGTCTGGAGCTTCGGCAGCTACGATCCCTTCGCGGCGCCCGAGGACGCCTAGACCGGCGCGCCCGCCGCCCGCGCGATCGCGGCGAAGCTGTCGCCCGTCGCCCAGCCCATGCCGACCTGCAACGCGACGAAGACCCCGAGCATCGCGGGGAGCGGCCAGAGCGGCCGCCCCTGGCGCAGCTCAAGCAGGATGGCGACGACCAGCACCGCCTCGATCGTCCACATCGTCCATCGCAGGCCGCCGGCGAGGCCGTGCGCGGCCGGGACATATTCGGCGTAGAACCGCCCCAGCGCCGGGCCGAGCCCGATCAGGATCGTCGATCCCATCAGCCGCGCGTGCAGCCGACGACGGCGACGGAAGGCCAGCCCTAGCCCGTAGATCACCGCGAACAGCAGCAGGAAGACGACGTCCAGGAAGATCAGGGTGAGCCGCAGATCGCGCGGGAAGTCGGGATCGCCGACCGTCTCGACATAGACCATGTAGCTACTGCTGCCGAGCAGCAGCACGACCAGCGCGAGCGAGGCCCAGCCGAGCTGGCGGTGCAGGCCGTGCCTGCCGCCCCGGATCAGCAGAGACTGGGTGATCAGCAGAACCACCCAGAGCAAGGAGACGATGCCGTGCAGCGTGTGCCAGCGATCGTTGCTCAGCGGATCGCCGATGAACGTCTTCCAGAAACCCGCGACGATCGCCGCGAGCCCGATCAGAAACCCGATCCAGGCCTTGCCCCGTTCCGCCATCGCATTTCCCCCTGAGGGGATGGGTCTATCGCAATCCCGGTTTCGACGAGAGCCTCGCGACGAAAGTGACAGCCTTGTCGATCAAGTTGCGCCGAAGCATGTCGTCGTCGCGGCTCGGACCGGGCGGCACGCGCACCCAGCCGGGCATGGTGCGCTCGCCCATCGTGACGGTGACGATCTCGGGATGCGCTAGCGCCCAGCCGTCCTCGCCCTTGCCGAGCCGGACCATCATCCCCTTCTGGCTCGCTGCGCACAGCAGATGGCCGTCGAGCAGCCAGCACAGTCCGCCGAACATCGCCTTCTCGGTAATGCCAGTCGTATCGCCCAACGCCTCGCGGACCATTTCCTCGAGGAGCCAGTCGCGCGCCACGGCTTCAGTCGAAAAGCGAGGAGACCGAGCTCTCGTCGGCGATGCGCTTGATCGCCTCGGCGAGCAGGGGCGCGATCGTCAGCTGGCGAATCTTCTTGGCCTCGGCCACCGCCGGCGGGGCGAGGATCGAATCGGTGACGACCAGTTCGGTCAGCACCGAACCCTCGACGCGGGCGACGGCACCGCCCGAGAGCACGCCGTGGCTGACATAGGCGACGACATCCTCGGCGCCCGCTTCGCGCAGCGCGGCGGCCGCGTTGCACAGCGTGCCGGCCGAATCGACGATGTCGTCGACGAGGATGCAGAAGCGGCCGGCGGGATCGCCGATGATGTTCATCACCTCCGATTCGCCCGGCTTCTCGCGCCGCTTGTCGACGATCGCGAGCGGCGCGTTGCCGAGCCGCTTGGAGAGCGCGCGGGCGCGCACCACGCCGCCGACGTCGGGCGAGACGACCATCAGGTTGCGGCCCGAGAATCGCGCCAGCAGATCCGCCGACATCACGGGAGCCGCGAAAAGATTGTCGGTGGGGATATCGAAGAAGCCTTGGATCTGGCCGGCGTGGAGATCGACAGACAGCACGCGGTCGGCGCCCGCCGCCGTCACCATGTTCGCCACCAGCTTGGCCGAGATCGGCGTGCGCGGGCCGGGCTTCCGGTCCTGCCGGGCATAGCCGAAATAGGGGATCACCGCGGTGATGCGCCGCGCCGACGCGCGCTTCAGCGCATCGATGCAGATCAGCAGCTCCATCAGATTGTCGTTGGCGGGGTAGCCGGTGGACTGGATGACGAAGACATCCTCGCCGCGCACATTCTCCTGGATCTCGACGAAGATCTCCTCGTCGGCGAAGCGGCGCACGCTCGCCTTGGTGAGCGGCATGTCGAGATAGTCGGCGATCGCCTTGGCGAGCGTCAGGTTCGAATTGCCCGACAGAAGCTTCATGTGATGGTCGTCCCGCGCGAGGCCCCCCGGCCGGGGCGTTCGCGCGCGCCTTAGCGATGCAACGCCCCGCTGCCAAGTTGCGGGATGATGACAGAGTGGTAGAGGCGCATGCCATGACGGTCATCACCCGCTTCGCGCCCTCGCCCACCGGCAAGCTGCATGTCGGCAACATCCGCACTGCCCTGGTGTGCTGGATGGCCGCGCGTGCGGAGGGCGGACGCTTCCTGCTGCGGCTCGACGACACCGATCGCGCGCGCTCGACCGAGGAGAACGTCGTCGCGATCCGGCGCGACCTGGAATGGCTGGGGCTGGTGCCGGAAGGCGAGGTGCGCCAGTCCGATCGCTTCGCGCTCTACGAGGCGGCGTTCGAGACGCTGCACGCGGCCGGGCGGGTCTATCCCTGCCACGAAAGCGAGGAGGAGCTGTCGATCAAGCGCAAGGTGGCGCTCGGGCGCGGCCTGCCGCCGATCTACGACCGTGCCGCGCTCAAGTTGAGCGCCGAGGAGCGGCAGAAGCTGGAAGCGGACGGTATTCGCCCCCACTGGCGCTTCAGGCTGGATGCCGCCCCGATCGAATGGACCGACCTGATCCGCGGGCCGCAGCATTTCGAGGGCGCGGCGCTCTCCGATCCCGTCGTGCGGCGCGCGGACGGAAGCTGGCTCTATCTGCTGCCCAGCGTGATCGACGACATCGACATGAAGATCAGCCATGTGGTGCGCGGCGAAGACCACGTCTCCAACACCGCCGTGCAGATCCAGATGTTCGAGGCGCTGGGTGCGAACATTCCGAACTTCGCGCACATGGCGTTGCTCGTCGGGGCCGACGGCAAGCTCTCCAAGCGCGAGGGGGCGATCGGGGTCGAAGCGATCCGGACGGATGGCATCGAGCCGCAGGCGCTGCTCGGCCTGCTCGCGCGGATCGGGACGAGCGAGCCGGTGGTGCCGATCGCCGCGCCGGAGGATCTGCTGCCCGGCTTCGCCTTCCCGCACATGGGCCGGGCGCCGGCGCGGTTCGATTCGACGGAGCTGGAGCAGCTCAACGCGAAGACGCTACACCTGCTGCCCTATGCGGCGGTGAAGGATCGCCTGCCCGGCGGCGTCGATGAGACGATCTGGCTGGCGATCCGGCCGAACCTCGCCACTGTCGCGGATGCGCAGGCCGCGCTGGTGGCGATCGAGGGGCCGATCACCGCGCCCGATCTCGCGCCCGAGGACAGGGCCTTCTGCGCGGAGGCCGCCACTGCCGCCGCTTCGCTCGACTGGGCCGAGGCCCCCTGGATCGGGCTTGTCGGCGTGCTCAAGGCCTCGACCGGCCGCAAGGGCAAGGCGCTGTTCCTGCCGCTCCGTCTCGCGCTCACGGGGCGTGATCATGGCCCCGAAATGGCCGCTTTGCTTCCCCTGATCGGCCGGGATCGCGCCATTGCGCGGCTGCGGCTGGCGGCGGGGCTCGCATAGGCCTATCTTGCGCGGATGGCCCGTTCCTCCTTCTCGCCGTTCAAGCCGCCTTCGCCCCGACGCTTCGTCGACGGTTTCCGCGATCTCGGCTTCTTCGTCCGCACGCGCTCGCGCACCGACTATGTGATCGCCGGCATCGCCGCGGCGATGACGATCTTCATCATCTTCGCATTTTGGCACGACAGCCGGTTCGAGGCCGAGCCGCAGATCATCTACGTGCAGAACTGGCCCGCCAACCGCACCGACGACCAGATCCGCGCCGACCAGAAGAAGGACCGGATCGAGCGCGAACAGGTCGAAGCCTATCGCAAGGCCGAGTTCCAGAAGATGCAGAAGGCGACCAGCGGCTGGCTGTGATGGCCTCACGGGGGGACGATGCCCGCTGGATGGCCGTCGCGGCGGCGCTGTCCGAGCGCGGCCGGGGGCGAACGACGCCCAACCCCAATGTCGGCTGCGTGATCGTGCGGGACGGCTGCGTGATCGGGCGCGGCTGGACCCAGCCCGGAGGTCGCCCCCATGCCGAGGCGATGGCGCTGAAGCAGGCCGGCGCCTCCGCCGGAGGTGCAACCGTCTACGTCACGCTGGAACCCTGCGCGCATGAAAGCCCGCGCGGGCCGGCCTGCGCGGACCTGCTGGTCGCGGCGAAACCGGCACGTGTCGTGGCTGCACTGACCGATCCCGATCCCCGCACCGCCGGCAAGGGCTTCGCGAAGCTGCGCGCGACGGGGATCGTGGTGACGGAAGGCGTCTCGGCCGATTTGGCGTGGCGCGCGATGGCGGGTTTCCTGACGCGTCAGGCGCTGGGTCGCCCGCTCGTGACGCTGAAGCTCGCGACATCGCTGGACGGGAAGATCGCTCTGCCGTCGGGCGAAAGCAAATGGATTACCGGGCCGGAAGCGCGGGCGCATGCGCATCTGGAGCGGGCGCGGACCGATGCGATTCTGGTGGGGCGCGGCACGTTCGAAGCGGATGCGCCGAGGCTGGACGTGCGGCTGCCCGGACTGGAAGGACGCTCTCCCACTCGCGTCATCCTCTCCACCCGTCATGCCGGTGACGAAGGTGGTTGGCCGGTGCTCGCCTCTCCACACGCCATCGCCGCCCTCACCGCCGACCATCTCCTCGTCGAGGGCGGCGCCGGCGCCGCCTCCGCCTTCCTTGCCGCCGATCTGGTCGATCGTCTGCTGCTCTATCGCGCGCCGATCCTGATAGGCGAGGGCCGCGCCTGCATCGGCGATATCGGTCTCGGCACGCTCGCGGAAGCGCACGGGCGATGGCTGCTCTCAGACGCGCGCGCGCTCGGTGCGGATCGACTCGAAATCTACGAGCGACGGCGCTAGGGGAACGCCATGTTCACAGGGATCATCACCGACATCGGCACCGTGCGCAGCATCGAACAGCGCGGTGACCTCCGCCTAGTCATCGACAGCGGCTACGATATGGGCGGTGTCGATCTCGGCGCCTCGATCGCCTGCTCGGGTGCCTGCCTGACGGTGGTCGACAAGGCGCCGGCGGGCGAGAAAGGCTGGTTCGCGGTGGATGTGTCGCACGAGACCGTCTCGCGCACCGCGCCGGGCCTGTTCGCGGAAGGCGCCCGCCTCAATCTCGAGCGCGCGCTCAAGGTCGGCGACGAGCTCGGCGGCCATATCGTCACCGGCCATGTCGATGGCATCGGCACGCTCGTCTCGGCCGAGCCGGACGGCGATTCGATCCGCATCGTGGTCGAGGCGCCGGCCTCCCTGGCCCCCTATCTGGTCGCCAAGGGATCGATCACGGTGGACGGCGTCTCGCTCACCGTGAACAGCGCCGAGGATGTCGCAGGCGGTGCCTGCCGCTTCGGCATCAACATCATACCGCACACCCAACAGCTCACCACCCTCGACGCGCTGGAGCCGGGCCGCCGCTTCAACCTCGAGATCGACATCCTCGCCCGTTACCTGGGCCGCATGGAGCAGCTCCGCAAATGACCGCGCCTTTCCGCACCGCCCGCCACGCCTTTCTCTCCCCCACCGAGGAGATCATCGACGAAGCGCGCAACGGCCGCATGTTCATCCTCGTCGACGACGAGGATCGGGAGAACGAAGGCGATCTCGTCATCCCCGCGCAGATGGCGACGCCGGCGGCGATCAACTTCATGGCGACTCACGGCAAGGGCCTGATCTGCCTCGCGCTCGGCAAGGAAAGGGTCGACCAGCTCGGTCTCAATCTGATGAGCCGCAACAACGGCACCCGGCACGAGACCGCCTTCACCGTCTCCATCGAGGCTCGCGACGGCGTGACGACGGGCATTTCGGCGGGCGATCGCGCACGCACGGTGGCGGTGGCGATCGACGCCTCCAAGGGCCCCGAGCATATCGTGACGCCGGGCCACGTCTTCCCGCTGATCGCCAAGCCCGGCGGCGTGCTGGTCCGCGCCGGCCATACCGAGGCGGCGGTGGACGTCTCGCGCCTCGCCGGCCTTAATCCTTCGGGCGTGATCTGCGAGATCATGAAGGAGGACGGGACGATGGCCCGCCTCGACGATCTGGTCGCCTTCGCGCAGCGCCATGGCCTGAAGATCGGCACGATCCGGGACCTGATCGCCTATCGCCGCCGCCACGACCACAATGTCGAGCGCGTCGCCGAGGCGAAGTTCGAGAGCGAATGGGGAGGCGAGTGGACCGCCATCACCTTCCGCAACAAGGCGATCGACACCGAGACGCTGGTGCTGGTGAAGGGGCGGATCGATCCAGGCCAGCCGACGCTGGTGCGCATGCACGCTCTCGGGCTGTTCTCCGATGCGCTGGGAATGACGAACAGTCGCTCCGGCCTGCTTGGCCGCGCCATGGAGGCGATTGCCGCCGAAGGTGCGGGTGTGGTCGTCCTGCTCGACGCACGGGCGAAGCTGTCGCAGATCACCCGGCTGATAGGCGGCGAGAAACTGCCCGACATGAACGAGCTGCGCGACTACGGCGTTGGCGCGCAGATCCTCGCCGAACTCGGCATCCACGACATGGTGCTGCTGACCAATTCGCACCACACGCTGGTCGCGCTGGACGGCTACGGCCTCAACATCGTCGAGGAGCGCGCACTCTGATGGCCAACATCCTCATCGTCGAGGCCCGATTCTACGAGCATCTGAACGATTTGCTGCTGGAGGGCGCGCGCGGTGCGATCGAGGCGGCGGGCCATAGCCACGAAACCCTCACCGTGCCCGGCGCGCTGGAAGTGCCGGGCGCGATCGCGCTGGCGGCGGACAAATACGACGCCTTCGTCGCGATCGGCGTGGTGATCCGCGGCGAGACCTACCATTTCGAGATCGTCGCAGGCGAGAGCGCGCGCGCGCTGATGGCGCTGACGCTCGACGGACTAGCGATCGGCAACGGCATCCTGACCACGGAGAACGAGGCGCAGGCGCTCACCCGGGCACGCCCGACCGAGAAGGACAAGGGCGGCGAGGCCGCCAAGGCCGCGATCCGGATGATGGAGCTGCAGCAGGCCTTCGCCGGCTGATCAGACGATCAGCAGTGCCCGCACCCGCTCCAGCAAGGCATCCGGCGTGAAGGGCTTGACCAGCAGCGGCTCGCGACCGGCGCGCTCCGAAGTATCCGCCCCGGCATAGCCGCTCATCAGCAGCACCCGTGTAGCCGGTGCACGCGCCAGCAGTTCGTCCGCGAGCGCGAAGCCGTCGAGCCGCGGCATCATGACATCCGAAACGACGATGTCGGGCGGCGGGCTCTGCCGCGCGAACAGCGTCAGCGCGGAGCGGCCGTCATGCGCCTCGATCACCTTGTAGCCGGCATCGCGCAGTGTCTCTACCACCAGCTCGCGCAGCGCGTCATTGTCCTCCACCACCATCACGCAGGCGGCACGCGGGTTCGCCTCGATCGCCGGTTCGCGGACCGGCGGGGCACCCGCGGGCTCGCTCGCGGTGCGGGGCAGCCAGAGGTGGACGCCAGTGCCTTCGCCGGGCCGCGTATCGATCGTGACGAAGCCGCCCGACTGGCGGACGAAGCCGTGCACCTGGCTCAGGCCCAGCCCGGTGCCGCGTCCCACCCCTTTTGTGGTGAAGAACGGTTCGAAGGCGCGCGCTCGGACCTCCTCGGTCATGCCGGTTCCCGTGTCCGCGACCGTAAGGCGCACGAAATCGCCCGGGGGCACGCCATGTCGCCCGGCCTCCGCCGCATCGACCACGAGATTGCCGAGGCCGATCAGCAACGTCGCAAGGTCGCCGCCCGCCATCGCGTCTCGTGCGTTGACCACCAGGTTGAGGATCGCATTCTCGAGTTGGTTGACATCGATCTCGACCGGCCAGACCCCGGCCTCGCTGAACATCTCGATCGCGATCGCCTCGCTCGCGGCGTGCTCGACCAGCGGCCGCATGTCGGCAATCAACCCGGCGAGATCGACCGCGCGGGGCGCCAGCCGCTGCCGTCGCGCGAACGCGAGCAGCCGCTGGGTCAGCGTCGCGGCACGGTTGGCGCCCTCGCCCGCCTCCGCCAATGCGCGTTCGACACGTGGCACGTCGCCCGTCTTCAGCCGGCGGCCGGCAATGTCGAGATTGCCGACGATGATCGTCAGCAGATTGTTGAAATCGTGCGCGATGCCGCCGGTCAGCTGGCCGAGTGATTCCATCTTCTGCGCCTGCAGCAGATCGGCCTCGGCGATACGCAGCGCGGTATCGTCGCGACCGATCGCATAGATCAGCTCGCCCTCGCGACGGAGCGTCCAGCTGATGGACCGGATCGCGCGATCGGCGCCGTAATAGTCCGTGGTGAAAGGCACCGCGCCGCCATTGGGAATCTCGCGAAGGCGCGGTCGCGCCGAGGGATCGACGAGGAAATCCCGCATCTCCATTGCGCCCGGCGCGAAGAGCGGGCCGAACACCGCCTGCCAGGCCGGATTGGCGGACATCACCGTACCATCCAAGTCGCAGACCAGCATCAGGTCGTGGGTCAGCGTCCACAGCCGGTCGTGATCGCGCAGCACATCGGCGCGGACGGCGGCGTCGATCCGGGCCATGCGCCGGAACTCGATCAGGGCGGCCGCCTGCCGAGCGAGCGCCGCCAGTGCCGGCGCCTGATCGAAGCGATCGCGCGGGGCGGTGTCGATCACGCAGACGGTGCCGATCGCATGACCTTCCGGCGTGCGGATCGGCGCGCCCGCGTAGAAGCGGATGAAGGGATCGCCGGTAACCAGTGGATTGTTCGCGAAACGCGGATCGCGGGTCGCGTCGGGCACCACCAGTACGTCATGCCCGCGGATGGCGTGGTCGCAGAAGGCCACGGAGCGGGGCGTCTCGGCTGCGTCCAGCCCGACTCGCGCCTTGAACCACTGCCGCTCGGCATCGATCAGGCTGACCAGCGCCACCGGCGTGCCGGCGAGAACGCGCGCCACCTCGACCAGATCGTCGAAGCCCGACTCCGGCCCCGTATCGAGCAGCCCAAGATCGCGCAGCGCCGCAAGGCGCGCCGCTTCGTCGGGAACGCCGGCGATCGTCACACGAGCCGGCCGGCTATCAGACGCCGCTACCGCCGCCGGTCGGGTTGTCAGCCGTCGGCGCATTCATGCCGGCCGAGCCGACCGCGCCGATATTGCCGAACAGCTCCTGGAACAGGCTGCGCTTGCGGCCGAGCGTCGGCGTCTTATCGGCGACCGGGTGGATGTTGGCGGCCAGCTCGAGGCCGGTGCGATCGACGCTGGTGACGTTGCCGGCCTTGTCGAAATGCACGGCGAGGGTCAGCTGGCTCACCGGCTTGGGCAGGCCGAACGAGAATTGCTTGGTCGAGCGCGACACATAATACCACGTGCCGTCATCGAACTGGCTCGCGAAGCTCGGATCGCCCAGTGTCGCCTGGACCGAATCGCGGGTGTCGACGCCCGGCTCCACCGAGGCGACCAGCGAGCGATCGACGACATAGCCCTGATGCTCGCGCACCTCCGCGCAGCCCGACAGTCCGGCCGCCAGCGCCAGACCCGCCACCGCGGCCATCCCGGCGCGTCCCATGCTGGCCGTCATTCACTTCTCCTCACGCCGCCGGCGCCCTGTCCCGGCTGAAACACCGAGCGCCATTGCATCGGCCGTCCACCCGCTCAATATGCCGGGGACACGCGCCGCACAAGGCGGCTTGGCGCAAAGGGACGGGACGAGAGGTTGGCGACGCTTTTCAAACGGCTGCTCGGCGGGAGGCGCGACACGCGGGCACTGGTGCCGCTCTACAACGCGGTGGTGGGCGAGGCCCGTGCGCCCCACTGGTACGTGGAGGGCGCGGTGCCCGACACGCTCGACGGGCGCTTCGACATGGTCTCGACGATCCTGTCGCTGGTGCTGCTGCGCATGGAGTCGCTGGGCGAGCCGGCGCGCGAGTCCTCCGCGCGGCTGACCGAGCTGTTCGTCACCGACATGGACGGGCAGCTGCGCCAGCACGGCATCGGCGATCTCGTCGTCGGCAAGCATATCGGCCGGATGATGAGCCAGGTCGGCGGGCGGCTCACCGCCTATCGCGAGGGGCTGGCCGAGCGCGGCGATCTCGCCGGTGCGATCGCACGCAACATCCATCGCGGTGCGCAGGTCGCGGACGCGGCGACAGAGCACGTCGAGGCGCGGCTGCGTGTCTTCGCCGCCGGGCTGGAGACGCGAGACCTTTCGGCGCTGATGACGGGGGACATCGCATGAACAAGGCCCCCGAATTCAGCCGACCATACCGCCTCGACGCGATCGGCGGCGAGCCGCGCACCGTTCATATCGAGGCGAACGAGGTTGAACGCGCCGCGCTGGCGGAACGCTTCGGACTGGTCTCGATCGCGACGCTGAACGCCGACGCGGCGATCCGTCGCGAGGGACAGCGGGTGTGGGCCGAGGGGCGCCTGAAGGGCCGCGCGGTGCAAAGCTGCGTCGCCACCGGCGACCCGATCCCGGCGCGCGTCGACGAACCGTTCTCGCTGCGCTTCGATCCCGAGGGCGAGACGGTCGAGGACGAGGTGGAGCTGGACGAATCCGATCTCGACGTGCTGAGCTACGAGGGCGGATCGATCGATCTCGGCGAGGCGGTCGCGCAGGGCTTCAGCCTGGCGCTCGATCCTTTTCCACGCGTCGCCGACGCCGAGGATCGCCTGCGCGCCGCCGGCGTAAAGAGCGAGGAGGAGGCCGAGGAGGCCCGGATCGAATCGAGCCCCTTCGCCGCGCTCAAGGCGTTGAAGGGGGAGTAATCCACAGCTTTGTGGGGACCCGCAGGGCTTCGTTAACCATCCGACTCTAGCGATTCGGTCATCGCTTCAGGAGACGCAGATGGCCGCCCGCACCGACAGCTTCGCCCTCATCGGCCGTCGCATGCGCAAGGGTGCGCCCGTCTCGGTCGTCGAGGACCTGCCGTCGATCGCGGAGGTGCTGCGCCGCGTCGATCTCGCGATCGCCGAGCGCAAGGCGGCCTGATCAGAAGGGGACGTCGTCGTCCAGATCGCTGTCGAAGGCCGAGCCGGGGCGCGCGGCGCCACTGCCGCCCGAACGGCTGCCACCACCGAAGCTGGAGCCGCCGCCGAAATCGCCGCCCCCCGACGGTGCGCCCCATTCGTCATTGCCCGAGCGGACGCCACCGCCGCCCTGGCCGCCACCGGGGCCGTCCAGCATCACCATCGATCCATTGAAGCCCTGCAGCACGATCTCGGTGGTATAGCGCTCCTGCCCGTTCTGGTCCTGCCACTTCCGGGTCTGCAGCGATCCCTCGATATAGACCTTCGAGCCCTTCTTCAGATAGCGCTCGGCGGTGTTGGCGAGGCCCTCGTTGAAGATGGCGACCGAATGCCACTCGGTCTTTTCCTTGCGCTCGCCGGTGTTGCGGTCCTTCCAGGTCTCGCTGGTGGCGATGCGCAGGTTCACCACCTTGCCGCCGTTCTGGAAACTGCGCGACTGCGGGTCCTGCCCGAGATTGCCGACGAGGATGACTTTGTTGACGCCGGCCATGATCTCTCTCCGAAATTAGAGGCCGGCCCAGGTCGCGATCCAGAAGGTTGCTCCCGCCGCGACGTAGGCCAGCACGAAGAGGTAGCTAACCATGAACGCCGGCCATTTCCACCCGTTCGTTTCCCGACGGGTCACCGCGATTGTGGATAAGCATTGCGGCGCGAAGACGAACCACATCAGAAAAGCCAACGCGGTGGGCAGTGACCAGTCCTTGGCGATCTTCGGCTCGACGGCGCTGCTTGCCGCGTCCGTGTCGTCGCCCGCATCGATCGCATAGGTGGTGGCGAGCGCCGATACCGCGACCTCGCGCGCCGCCATCGCAGGGGGCAGGGCCAGCGCGATATGGTGGTTGAAGCCGATCGGCTTGACCACGACCTCGATCGCCGACGCGATCCGCCCGGCGATCGAATATTCGGTCTGCAGCCGGCCTGCCGGCGCCACCGGATAGGAGGCCAGCACCCACAGGATCACGTTGGACGCGAGGATGATCGTGCCGGCGCGCTTGAGGAAGATCAGCGCGCGCGTCCACAGGCCGAGCCCGACGTCGCGGACGCTCGGCATCTGGTATTTGGGCATCTCCATCATGAAGCCCTGGCTCGGCCCCTTGGTCACGGTGCGGCGCAGGATCAGCGCGGCGAGCAGCGCACTGACGATACCGAACACGAACAGACCGAAGAACACCACGCCCCTCAGGCCCACATAGGGCGCCAGCTGGCGGTCCGGGATGCAGGCGGTGATGATCATCGAATAGACCGGCAGACGTGCCGAGCAGGTCGTCAGCGGCGCGATCAGGATGGTGGTGAGCCGGTCCTTTGGATCGTCGATCGTGCGGGTCGCCATGATGCCCGGCACCGCGCAGGCGAAGCTGGAGAGGAGCGGGATGAAGGCGCGGCCCGAAAGCCCCACGCGCGCCATCAGCCGGTCCATGATGAAGGCGGCGCGGACCATGTAGCCGGTCGCCTCCAGCAGCAGGATGAAGAAGAACAGGATAAGGATCTGCGGCAGGAAGGTGACGACCGCACCCGTGCCCTTGATCACGCCTTCGGCGAGCAGGTTGCGGACGAAGCCGTTGGGGAAGTTCGTCTCCACCCAATGGCCCAGCCAGTCGAAACCGGCGGTGATCGCATCCATCGGCGGCTGCGCCCAGGCGAACACCGCCTGGAACACGACAAACATCAGCCCGAACAGTAGGATCGGCCCGGCGATCGGGTGCAGCGCGATCGAATCGATCCGGTGGCTGACCTTTCGCGCGCCATGCTCCTCGGTGGTCGCGGCGAGCGCGATGGCTCGGGCGCGGCGCTGGAGGACGACGAGATCCTCGTGGTGGAAGCCCGGGCCGGCGGCGATCTTGCGGGCCGATCCGTCGCCGACCAGCACGTCCATCGCCGCCTTGAGATCGTCGACACCGCGCTTGCGCACCGCCACCGTCGGGATCACCGGCACGCCGAGTTCCTTCGACAGCTTCGCCGCGTCGATCTTCAGCCCGTCGCGCTCGGCCATGTCGACCATGTTGAGCGCCACCACCACGGGCAGGCCCAGCGCGATCAGCTGCAGCGTGAAGCGTAGGTGGTTGTCGAGATTGGTCGCGTCGACCACGCAGAGGATCGCCTGCGGAAGACGCTCGCCGTCCTGCTTGCCGAACAGGACGTCGCGGGTCACCTGCTCGTCGGGCGAGGCGGGTTCCAGCGAATAGGTGCCGGGCAGGTCGATCAGCTCGATCGGGCGGCCATCGGGCAGGCTCATCCGGCCCGCCTTCCGCTCCACGGTGACGCCGGGATAATTGCCGACCTTCTGGCGCGCGCCGGTCAGCGCATTGAACAGCGCGCTCTTGCCGGCATTGGGATTGCCGACCAGCGCCACCATCGGCGCCGGATTCATGCCGCCATTTCTACCGTGATGCAGTGGGCCTGGGCGCGGCGCAGCGCCACCGTCATGCGGCCGACGCGGCAGGCGATCGGATCCTTGCCGAACGGCGCGACATGCAGCGCCTCCACCGTCACACCCTCGTCCAGCCCCAGTTCGCGCAGGCGCCGCGCGGCGGTTTCGGCCAGGTCATCCCAGGCGACGGCGGCGACTTTGGCGGGGCATTTCAGCGGCAGTTGATCGAGGCGCACGGGCAGATGTCCAACAGCAATCTGCGAGGCATTATCATTATCGCCGGCGCCGCGCCAGCATCGATCTCACGCGGCCGGGTAGCGCAGCCGGCCGAGAAAGCGCGATACGCTGAAATGGCGGTCCGGATGCGGCGTGAATTGAGTCTTCAGCTTCTCGAACTGCATGACGTTGTCGATGCGGCGGGCGAGAAAGGCCCTGGTGTCCGCCTCCCCTTCGCTCTCGTCGTCGAGCCACGCCAGCAGTGTCGACCCATAGACCGCCGAAAGCGTCATGCGCTTGGTGTAGTGGTTGAAGTCGGTCGCGGTGTCGCCGGCGATTCGCCACAGGGCATCCGCCGTGCGCCAGCCGAACTTCGCCGCCTTCCCGAGATTCCGCGGCCGGGCCAGGATGGCGAGCGCGCTGCGTACCGCCTGCTTGTGGGCGCGCACCAGGGCGATCCGCGCCAGCACCAGCGCCGATATCCGCTCGCGAAACTTCATCGCGGCGATGCGGTCGGGCGGAAAATCGAGTGCGAGCCGCGCGTCGAGGCTGGCATACCAGGCATCGATCATGTCCACCGCGCCGTTCAGAAAGGCGAGCTTCGCATGGGCCGGATCGAGCCCGAGCGCCTGCGCCGCCATCTCCAGCGCCGCGTCGCTCCAGCCGTCGAACACGGCATGCGCGGGGATTTCGGCGCCGAGCGCGAGGCGCATCTCGTCGAGAGTCGGATCGGTGGGAAGCGTTATCGCGGCCATGCCCCTGTCCTTAGTCCCGCCCGCGGATCAGCACCAGCGCGGCGGCGAGCGCCAGCGCGCCGGCGATGTCGGGCCCGGTCATCCGCTCGCCATAGGCCACCCAGCCGACAATCGCGGAGACCAGGGGCTGCGACAGCAAGGCGATCCCCACCACCACCGGCGAGAGCCGGCCCATCGCGAACACCACCAGCCCCTGCCCGATCACCTGGCTGCCGATCGCGAGGCACAGCAGAGGCGTCCAGTCGTGCGGCAGCACCGACCCATCGAGCGCCTCCGCCGTCGGCAACAGACAGATCGCGCCCACCACCGTCGCGATCGCCAGCACCGGCCAGGTATCAAGCCGGGTTCGCGCCCGCTCGATCGCGATCATGTAGACGACGTAGGCGAGCCCGGCCCCGATCGAGAGAAGGTCGCCGACCAGATGAGCCCGCGACAACTCGTAGGAGCGGCCGAGAAGCAGCGCGATGCCTACGATCGCGAGGACCAGCGCGCACGCCTGCATCCGGTTCGGCAGGCGCCGGGCAAGGATGAAGCCATAGCCTGCGAAGAAGAAGCTGGAGACGTTGCCGAACAGCGTCGCATTGGCGAGCTTGGTGCGCAGGATCCCCTCGTGCCACAGAGCCAGATCAACCGCGAAGAAGAGGCCGGCGATCGCGAGCATCGCCCACAGCTTCGCATCCTGCCGCCCGAAGCGCTGCTTCGATGCCCGCACGATCAGGAACAGGAAGGGGATGGCCAGCGCCAGCCGCCAGAATCCCGAAGCGATCGGGCCGACATCCGCCATCCGCACGAACCACGGCCCGATCGCCAATGCCGTGCTGCCGGTGAGCAGCGCCACGAACGCGAAGGCATCGCTGCGGGCCGGCGCAATCACTTCTGTACCGGGCGGTAGGATTTCTTCCTCGAAGATGGGCTGGGCCATGAGCGGAGAGGCTGGACGGTCGGTCATCGCGCCCCATATACCGGCGTCCGACGGCTTGTCCCGTTGCAAAGGGAAACGAATCCATGCCGACACTTTTCGATCCCGTACAGCTCGGCGCGATCGCCGCGCCGAACCGCATCTTCATGGCGCCGCTCACCCGCGGCCGCGGCACGCACGAGCATGTGCCGACGCCGCTAATGGCCGACCATTATGCCCAGCGCGCGTCCGCCGGTCTGATCATCAGCGAAGCGACCGGTATCAGCCGTGAAGGGCTCGGTTGGCCCTATGCGCCCGGCCTGTGGGGCGACGAACAGGTCGAGGCCTGGAAACCGGTAACCGACGCGATACACGCGGCCGGCGGCCGCATCGTCGCGCAGCTCTGGCATATGGGCCGCATCGTCCATTCGAGCGTGACGGGACAGCAACCGGTCTCCTCCTCCGCCACGACCGCACCGGGTCAGGCGCACACCTACGGCGGCAAGCAGGATTATGAGGAGGCGCGCCCGCTGGCGCTCGCCGAAATACCGAGGCTGATCGATGACTATCGTCGCGCCGCCGCCAACGCCATCAAGGCGGGTTTCGACGGCGTTCAGCTCCACGCGGCCAATGGCTATCTGATCGACCAGTTCCTGCGCGACAATTCGAACTTCCGCGAGGATGCCTATGGCGGATCGATCGACAACCGCATCCGCCTGCTGGACGAGGTGACGCGCGCGGTCGCGGACGTGATCGGCGCCGACCGGACGGGCGTGCGCCTTTCACCCAATGGCGATGTGCAGGGCGCCAATGACAGCAATCCGCAAGCGCTGTTCACCGCTGCCGCCGCGCGGCTCTCGGAGATCGGCATTGCCTTCCTGGAAATGCGCGAGCCGCAGGGCGACAGCAGCTTCCGCCCCAACGAGGTGCCGCCGATCGCGCCCGCCATCCGGCAGGTGTTCAATGGTCCGCTGATCCTGAATTCGGATTTCACGCCGGAAAGCGCCGAACGCACCGTGGCGAGCGGCCTTGCCGATGCGATCGCCTTCGGCCGGCCCTATATCGCCAATCCGGATCTGGTCGACCGCATCTCCGGAGGCCTGCCGCTGGCCTCGCCCGATGTGGCGACGCTCTACACGCAGGGACCGGAAGGCTATACCGACTATCCCTTCGCCAGGGAGACGGCGACGGCCTGAGTCGCCCCGTCTCCTCGATGGATTATTGCGACATCCGCGTCATTCGAGCCTGAGCCGACTGAATGGCGCCGCTCAGGTCCTTCGCGCTGCGGGCATCGATGGCGTTGATCTCGGCGAAATCGGCCTGAACCTGCTGGAGCGAGCGGTTCACGGCAATGCTATCGGCAGCGTGGACGAACATCACCCGGGCATCCTGCCGCAACCAGGGCCGGGATGACAGCGTCGCGCAGACCGACCGGGCGTGATCGGCGATATCGGCCGAGAGCGTCCATTTGCGGACGGCGAGGGGCTCGGTCATCTTCGAACCCCGAATCCAGTCGTTGGTCGTGCCGGCGGGTAATTCGCCCTTCTCCTCGGCGGCGCGACCGATCGCCACGCCTGGTCCGAAGGCGCGATCGATCATCCGGCTGTCCGTCCGCGCCTCGTCGCCCAGCGCGCGGAAGGCGTCGCAATGCTTGAGCACCGGGCTGCCCCGGCCGGGGATGTCGAGCATCAGGATTTGCTTGAGCCCAGCTGCTTCCGCATCGGCGTCGAAGGCACGCGATTGGGCGAGGATAGCGTTGAGCGACGCCGCGTTCATCCGCGTCAGCGGCCCGGCGTCGGTGCCCGGCTCGAGATTGCTGCGATCACCGCCCAGCACGGTGCGAGTCTGGCTGAGCGACCGCACGAGATCCTGCTGCACGGCATAGTTCGCCGCGCCGACACCGACCAACGTGAAGAAGGCGGCCACCGTGCCGACGATGGCGAGCGCCGGCTTGCACCATGCCCGCGGGCATCGCCTCAGCCCGAGAAAATAGACACCTATGCAGATGATCAGGACATTGGCGAACATGCCGCCCGCGAGCTTGCCGGCGCTGGCGGCATCGGCGAACGATGCGCCGACCAGTCCCCTTCCCGCCGCCAGCGGCAGCGCGATCGCCGCAATCACCCCGAACACCAGGACGAACGCCGGATTCCCCTGGCGCGCGTCGTCCTCGTCCAGATACGCCATGACACCCCCTCACCGGCCGGCGGCGCGTCCGTCCCCACGGATACGCCCGACCCTGTCGGGCAGCCTTAGCGCGCGATGCCCGCCGCGGCCAGAACCGCCAGCGTCATCAGGTCGCCGGCCGACGAGGTCATCGCCGCGATCTGCACCGAATGCTCCATGTTGATCAGCATCGGCCCGATCATCCGCTCGCCGCCCAGCTCGCGCAGCAGCTTGGCCGAGATGTTGGCGGACTGCAGCCCCGGCATCACCAGCACGTTGGCCGGGCCGGACAGGCGGCTGAACGGATAATTCTTCTTGTGCGCGGGATTGAGAGCGACGTCCGCCGCCATCTCGCCCTCATATTCGAATTCCACCCCACGCTTGTCGAGCTCGGCCACGGCCGCGCGGACATTGTCGAGCCACTTGCCCGGCGGATTGCCGAAGGTGGAGTAGGACAGGAACGCCACGCGCGGCTCCTGCCCCATGCGGCGCGCCACCGCCGCAGTCTGTTGGGCGATGTCGGCGAGTTGCTCGGCACTGGGGCGCTCGTTGACCGTGGTGTCGGCCAGGAACACCGAATGGTTGCGCCCCACCATCAGGTGGATGCCGAAGGGCGTGTGGCCGGGCGCCGAATCGACCACCCGCATCACCTCGATCAGCGAGGAGCGGAACGGGCGAGTGACGCCGGTCACCATGACGTCGGCCTCGCCTAGTGCAACCAGCAGCGCGCCGAAGACATTGCGATCGCGATTGACCATCCGTTCGACGTCGCGGCGCATGAAGCCCTTGCGCTTGAGCTTGTCGTACAGAATCTCCACCATCTTGGGGACGAGCGGCGAATGGCGGGCGTTGTGCAGCTCGAATCCCGCCGGATCGGCGCCGAGCTTCGCCAGCAGATCCTTGGTGTCGTCCACGCCGACCAGCACGGGAATACCGTAGCCGCCCTCCTTGAACGCGATCGCGGCGCGCAGCACCACCTCTTCCTCGCCCTCTGCGAACAGCACGCGCTTGGGGCGGGCCCGCGCCTGCTCGTAGGCCGAGGCCAGCACCGCCGTCGTCGGGTTGAGCCGCTCGCGCATGCGCTCGCGATAGGCGTCCATGTCCTCGATCGGCTTCTGCGCGACGCCGGTGTCCATCGCCGCCTGTGCGACGGCGGGCGGGATCGTCTCGATCAGGCGCGGATCAAACGGTGCGGGAATGATGTAGTCCGGCCCGAACTTGTGGGCGACGCCATAGGCCGCCGCGACATCCTCGTGCACCTGCTGACGGGCGAGCGCGGCCAGCGCGTGCGCAGCGGCGAGCTTCATCTCCTCGTTGATCGTCGTCGCGCGAACGTCGAGCGCGCCGCGGAAGATGAAGGGGAAGCCCAGCACGTTGTTGACCTGGTTCGGATAGTCCGACCGGCCGGTGGCGATGATCGCGTCGGGCGCAGCGGCCAAAGCATCTTCCGGCAGGATCTCGGGGTCCGGATTGGCCATGGCGAAGATGATCGGCTTGGGCGCCATCGACTTCACCATCTCCCGGGTGAGCGCGCCCGCCACCGACAGGCCGTAGAAGACGTCCGCGCCCTTGATCGCCTCGGCCAGGGTGCGCGCGTCAGTCTTGGCGGCATGCGCGGACTTCCACTGGTTCATGCCCTCGGTGCGGCCTTCGTAGATCACGCCCTTGGAATCGCAGAGGATGACGTCGCGCACGCCCAGCGCCTTGGCGAGCTCCGTGCAGCTGATCGAGGCCGCGCCGGCGCCGTTGACGACGATCCGGACGTCCTTGAGCTCGCGGCCCGTCAGGTAGCAGGCATTGATCAGGCCGGCGGCGGAAATGATCGCGGTGCCGTGCTGGTCGTCGTGGAAGACCGGGATGTTCATCCGCTCGCGCAGGGTCTGCTCGATCACGAAGCATTCGGGAGCCTTGATGTCCTCCAGGTTGATGCCGCCGAAGCTCGGCTCCATCAGCTCGACCGCGTCGATGAAGCGATCGACATCCTCGGTCGCGAGCTCGAGATCTATCGAATCGACGTCGGCGAAGCGCTTGAACAGCACCGCCTTGCCTTCCATCACCGGCTTCGACGCCAAGGCGCCCAGATTGCCGAGGCCGAGAATCGCGGTACCGTTGGAGATGACGGCGACGAGATTGCCCTTGGCGGTATAGTCGTAGGCGGTGGAAGGATCGGCGGCGATCGCCTTCACCGGGATCGCGACGCCCGGCGAATAAGCGAGCGCGAGATCGCGCTGCGTGGCCATCGGCTTGGACGCGATGATCTCGATCTTGCCGGGCCGACCGTGGCTATGAAAGTCCAGCGCCTCGCGCTCGGAAAACTGCAGCCGATCGGCCATTCTCTTCTCCACAACTTTTGCGAGGCCCATGGGGCATGACGGTGGCGGGAGCAAGACAAAGCCGGTAGCAGAACAAGCGATGAGCGGAATGAGCGGGCCCGCCGCCGGCGCCCAGACCCCGATGATGGCGCAATATCACGGCCTCAAGGCCGAGGCGCCCGACTGCCTGCTCTTCTACCGGATGGGCGACTTCTTCGAACTGTTCTTCGAGGATGCTCACGTCGCCGCCGCGACGCTCGATATCGCCCTCACCTCACGCGGCGACGGGGCGCCGATGTGCGGCGTGCCGGTGCACGCGGCCGACGCCTATCTGGCGCGGCTGATCAGGGCAGGGCACCGTGTCGCCGTCGCCGAGCAGGTCGAGACGCCCGAGCAGGCCAAGAAGCGCGGCGGCTCCAAGGCGCTGGTCGCGCGCAAGATCATCCGCCTCGTCACCGCCGGCACGCTGACCGAGGAGTCGCTGCTGGATTCGCGCAGCGCCAACTGGCTGGTGGCGCTGGCCGAACAGGGCGCGCGCGTCGGGCTGGCGGCGGCGGACATCTCGACCGGGCGCTTCGAGCTGGCGTCGGTGCCGTCCGCCAGCCTCGATGCGGAGTTGGCGCGGCTGGGGCCATCCGAGGTGGTGATCGCGGAGGGGTCGGAAGGCCCGGCCGATGCCGTCATTGCCTCACGCGGCAGCTTCCAGAGCGGCGAAGGCGAGCGGCTTTTGAAGGCGCGCTTCGGCGTGGCGACGCTCGACGGCTTCGGCACGTTCGACAAGGCGGCGCTGGCGGCGGCGGGCGGGCTGCTTGCCTATCTCGACCGGACTTCGCAGGGCGGGAGCCTGTTCCTCCAGCCGCCGACGCCGCGGACGCCTGAGGATCACATGGCGATCGACGCGGCGACACGCGAAAGCCTCGAACTCGCCCGTACCCAGTCCGGCGAGCGCAAGGGCAGCCTGCTCGACGCGGTGGACCGCACCGTGACGGGCGCGGGCGCGCGGCTGCTGGCGGCGGATATCTCCGCACCGCTCAACGAGGCGCAGGCGATCGAGGCGCGGCTCAACCTCGTCGGCCGCTTTGCCGAGGACGGCACTTGCCGCGATCGCCTGCGCGGCAGGCTGCGCGCCCTGCCCGACATCGGCCGCGCCCTGGGCCGGCTGGTGGCGGGGCGCGGTAGTCCGCGCGACCTCGGTCAGTTGCGCGATGGTCTTGCCGGCGCGCGCGACCTGCATGAAATGCTCGGCCAGCTGGACGGCCCCCCTGCCCTCCTGACGCAGTTGATGCCCCGACTGCGCGGCCATGGCGCCCTGGTCGACAAGCTGAGCCGCGCCCTCGTCCAGACACCACCGATCGACGCCTCGGACGGCGGCTTCATCGGGGAAGGGTTCGACGCAGCGCTCGACGAGCTGCGCAGCCTGGCCGGAGACGGCCGCCGCGCCATTGCCGTGCTGGAGGCGCGCTTCCGCGAGCAGACCAGCATCTCCGGCCTCAAGATCCGTCATAACGGCGTGCTCGGCTATCATATCGAGGTCGGCGCCAGGTTCGCCGACCCGCTGATGCGGCCAGACAGTGGCTTCATTCATCGCCAGACGCTGGCCGGCGTCGTCCGCTTCAACGCGCCCGAGCTGCACGATCTGGCGATGAAGGTGGCGCAGGCCGGCAACCACGCGCTCGCCGCCGAGCAGGCGCATCTGGAAGAGCTGATCGACCTGGCGCTGGGCCAGCGCGATCCGATCGCCGCCACCGCCGACGCGCTCGCCCGGCTCGACGTCGCCGCCGCCTTGGCGGAACGCGCGATCGAAGGCGGCTGGTGCCGCCCGGAAGTCGTCCCGCACGCCTGTTTCGAGATCGAGGGCGGGCGCCACCCCGTCGTCGAGGCCGCCGTCACGGCCTCGGGCGAGCGCTTCGTCGCCAACGACTGCCGGTTGTCGGAGAATGCGCGCCTGTGGCTCGTCACCGGCCCCAACATGGGCGGCAAGTCGACCTTCCTGCGCCAGAACGCACTGATCGCGGTGCTTGCGCAGGCCGGGAGCTTCGTGCCCGCCGCCTCCGCCACGCTCGGCCTCGTGGATCGCCTGTTCAGCCGCGTCGGCGCCTCGGACAATCTGGCGCGCGGGCGCTCGACCTTCATGGTCGAGATGATCGAGACCGCTGCGATCCTCTCGCAAGCCAGCGAGCGCAGCTTCGTGATCCTCGACGAGGTGGGGCGCGGCACCTCCACCTATGACGGCCTCGCCATCGCCTGGGCGGTGCTGGAGGCGATCCACGAGACCAACCGCTGCCGCTGCCTGTTTGCCACCCATTATCACGAACTGACACGTCTGGCCGGGCGGCTCGAAGCGCTCAGCCTCCACCACGTCCGCGCCAAGGAGTGGAAAGGCGATCTCGTCCTGCTCCATGAACTGGCGTCGGGGGCGGCCGACAAGAGCTACGGTCTCGCCGTGGCACGCCTTGCGGGGCTCCCAAAGCCGGTGCTCGCCCGCGCCAAGGACGTGCTCGCGCGGCTGGAGAAGGGCCGCGAGAAGACCGGTGGCATTGCGGCCGGGCTCGACGACCTCCCCCTCTTCGCCGCCGCCACCGAGCGCGAGGCGGAAGCGCCCGACCCGCTCCGCGAGGCGCTTGGCCAGATCGACGCCGACTCGCTCTCGCCCCGCGATGCGCTGGAGGCGATCTATCGGTTGAAGGGCCTGCTAGGCGGCACTGGCGCTTAACGGCGGCTGCGCTACATGGGTGGCATGCCGACTGCCCGCCTAGACAGCCTGCCCAACCGCCGCGCGATCATCGATCGGCGACGGCTTGCCGACCAGCTGGCGGAACTTCCCGACGAAGCCGCTGCGCTCAAGCGCGAGGCGACGGTGCTGCTCAAGCAGGCGCTGGAAGCGGGCCGCGCCGAGATCGGCGGCCGCCTTGCCGAACATCCCGCACGCGGGCACGAGATCGCCGCGAGCTATGCGTTTCTGACCGACCAGATTCTCCGCCTCGTCTTCGATCTCGCCACCGAGCGGCTGATCCCGCGCACCAACCGCACCGCCGGCGAGCGGCTGACGCTGATGGCGGTCGGCGGCTACGGACGCGCCGAGATGGCGCTCTACTCGGACGTCGACATCGCATTCCTGACGCCATGGAAGCAGACCGCCTGGGCCGAGCGGGTCATCGAGACGATCCTCTACATGCTGTGGGATCTCGGCCTGAAGGTCGGTCACAGCAGCCGCTCGGTGGACGAGATGGTGCGCATGGCCAAGAGCGACCTCACCATCCGCACCGCCTTGCTGGAGGGTCGCTTCATCTGGGGCGACGAGGCGCTTTATGATGACGCGGCGCGTCGCTTCGAGATCGATGTGCGCCATGGCACGGAGCGCGCCTTCGTTACCGAGAAGCTCGCCGAGCGCGACGAGCGGCACCGGCGGATGGGCGACAGCCGCTACGTCGTCGAGCCGAACGTCAAGGAAGGCAAGGGCGGCCTGCGCGACCTCCACACCCTGTTCTGGATCGGCAAGTATGTGCTCAACGTGCGGTCGGTGCCCGAACTGGTCGATGCCGGGCTGCTGACGACGGGCGAACTGAAGCAGTTCCAGCGCGCCGAGAATTTCCTGTGGGCGGTGCGCTGCCACATGCACGTCATCGCCAACCGCGCCGAGGACCGGCTGACCTTCGACCTGCAGCGCGATGTCGCGGCGCGGATGCGCTACAACGAGCGCCCCGGCCGGTCGCCGGTCGAGCGCTTCATGCAGCATTATTTCCTCACCGCGAAGATGGTGGGATCATTGACCGGCGTGTTCCTCGCGCATCTCGACGAGACGTTCGCGCAGAAGGGCCGCCGCTTCGGTATGCCGTCGCTGGGCGTGCGCCGGAAGCCTCGCAATCTCGACGGCTTCGTGATCGATCGCGGCCGGCTCTCGACGCCCGAAGACGGCTTCTTCGCTGAAGATCCGGTACGGCTGATCGAGATATTCACGCTAGCCGACCGGCACGGGATGGAGATCCACCCGCAAACCATGCGCCAGGCCTCACGCGACGCCAAGCTGGTCGACGGTGTACGCAGCGATCCCCGCGCGAATGCCCTGTTTTTGGAGGTGCTGACCTCCCCGCGCACCCCGGGAATGGTGCTGCGCTGGATGAACGAGGCGGGCGTGTTCGGCCGGTTCATGCCGGACTTCGGCCGGGTCGTCGCACAGATGCAGTTCGACATGTACCACCATTTCACGGTGGACGAGCATACCATCCATGCGATCGACCTGCTCAGCCGCATCGAGCATGGCGATCTCGCCACCGATCATCCGCTGGTCCACAAACTGATGGGTCAGATCGTGATGCGCCGGGCGCTCTACGTCGCGGTGCTGCTCCACGACATCGCCAAGGGGCGAGGCGGCGATCATTCGGAACTGGGCGCGGAGGTGGCGCACAAGATCTGCCCGCGGCTCGGCCTCACCCCCGCCGAAACCGAGATGGTGGCGTGGCTCGTGCGCTATCACCTGCTGATGTCGCACACCGCCTTCAAGCGCGACCTCGCCGACTTCAAGACGATCCTCGATTTCGCGGAGGTGGTGCAATCGCCCGAGCGCCTGCGCCTGCTGCTGTCGCTGACGGTGGTGGACATCCGCGCGGTTGGGCCGGGCGTATGGAACGGCTGGAAACGCCAGCTGCTCGGCGACCTCTACCATGCCGCCGAGGAGGTGCTGCGGCGCGGCCACAAGCAGAAGGGCCGGATGGAGCGGATCGAGGAAAAGCAGGAAAACCTCGCTGTTGGGCTCGGCTGGGATGCCGAACGCTTCTCCGCTTATGCCAGGCGCATGCCGGACAGCTATTGGGTCGGCGAGGGCTCCGATACGCTGCTCGCCAACGCCCGTGCGATCGCCGATGCGGACGCGGCGGGCAAATCGCTGCTGATTTCCACCAGCCCGGACGAGGACCGCGAAGCAACGCTGGTGACGGTCTATGCCGCCGACCATCCCGGTCTCTTCTACCGCATCGCCGGCGCCATCCACGTCGCCGGCGGCAATATCATCGATGCGCGCATCCACACCACGCGCGACGGCATGGGCATCGACAATTTCCTGGTGCAGGATCCGTTCGGCCGCCCGTTCGACGATCCCGATCGCCTCACCCGCCTGCGCATCGCCATCGAGGACGCGCTCGCCAACCGCAACAGGCTGGCCGATCGCCTGGCCGCCAAGCCGGCGCCCCGGACGCGGGCCGACGCGTTCGACATCGAACCCAATGTATTGATCGACAACAAGGCCTCCAACCGCTTCACCGTGATCGAGGTGAACGCGCGCGACCGGCCGGCCTTGCTCCACGCGCTGGCGCATGCGCTGTTCCAGTCCAAGGTGACGATCCATTCGAGCCACGTCGCCACCTATGGCGAGCGTGCCGTCGACACCTTCTATCTCACCGACCTGACCGGTGATAAGCTGACGGCGGCGCAACGACTGAAGGCGCTCGAGCGGAGGCTGCTGGCGGCGGCGGCCGGGGAGCAGCTCGAAGAGGCCGCCTGAAACAGGAGGCGCATATGGCAGTGACGGGAATCGGTGGGCTCTTCTTCCGCAGTCGCGATCCGGAGACGCGCGCGGCCTGGTACAAGCAACATCTCGACATCGATGCGGGGAGCAGTTCGGTCTGGAATCAGGAGGCGGGGATGACTGTCTTCGCGCCGTTCAAGCACGACACCGATTATTTCCCGGCAGATCAGAGCTTCATGCTGAACCTGCGCGTCGCCGAACTGGATGCGCTGGCGGCGAAGCTGGAGAGCGAAGGTATCGCTGTCGAACGCAGAGCCGAATGGGAAACCGAATATGGCCGCTTCGCCCGCATCGTCGATCCCGAGGGATTGCCGATCGAATTGTGGGAAGCGTGACGGCGAATCGCGCCTGGCACCTGCTGGTCGCGATCCTCGCGGCCATTGGGCTGGGGATCGAATATGACGTGACGGTCGGTGGCCATCCCGGCCAGCTGGCCGGCCGCACGATCGTCTTCCTGAGCTTCTTCACCATCCTCACCAACGCGCTGGCGATGACGGCGAGCATCGGCGCGGCTATCGGCGAAGGGCGTTTGCATCGCTGGGCGGCCAGCCCGGGCACATCGACCGCGATCTCGGTCCACATCACGGTGGTGGCGGTGATCTTCCAGCTGCTACTGGCGGGCCTGATCCACCTTACCGCCATCGGTTGGTGGGGCAATATGCTGGTTCACCAGCTCGTGCCAGGCTTGTGGCTGGTCGGCTGGATCGCCTTCGCGCCGCATGGTGGAATTGATCGCCTCGCGCCGCTGCGCTGGCTGATCTATCCGCTGGCCTATACGGCCTGGGTTCTGATCCACGGCGCGATCACGGGATGGTACCCGTACCCGTTCATGGATGTCGGCAAATATGGCGCCCGCCCGACGGCGCAGAAGATGGCGGTGATCGCCCTGTTCTTCGCCGGGCTTGGCTATGCCTATCGGTGGATCGACGGGCGCCTGGCCATAATCAGGCAAAATCGTTCGCGCTGAGCTCGTCGAAGCGCTGCCCTTCTTCCTTCAGCAGCGAAAGGAAGGACAAGGGTTCGACAGGCTCAGCCGAACGGATTTCTAGTCGGCCTTATTTCGGCGCGATCACCATCAGCATCTGACGGCCTTCCATGCGCGGAAACTGCTCGACCTTGGCGATCTCCGCCACGTCGGCCTGGACGCGCTGGAGCACCTGCATGCCGAGCTGCCCGTGGGCGAGCTCGCGGCCGCGGAAGCGGAGCGTGCACTTCACCTTGTCGCCCTCTTCGATGAACTCGAAGATCTTCTTCATCTTGGTCTGATAATCGTGGTCGTCGATGTTCGGACGCATCTTGATCTCCTTGATCTCCTGCGTCTTCTGCGACTTCCGGGCGAGATTGGCCTTCTTCTGCGCCTCGTACTTGAACTTGCCGACATCGAGGAACTTGCAGACGGGCGGATCGGCGTTGGGCGACACCTCGACGAGATTCAGCCCCAGCTCGTTGGCCTGCTCCATCGCCTCGCGCGTGTACATCACGCCGAGATTCTCGCCCGCCTCATCGATCACGCGGACCTTGGGGACGTTGATGAACTCGTCGAAACGCGGGCCATTGAGGGGCATCGGGGGCGCGCCGAGCGGGCGGCGCATAATCGGGGGTCGTATAGCGGCTTCTCCTGTTGTCGCCTGAATTGCGCGCATATAGTGATTTCGTGAACAAAACGGAAGATGCGGGGCGGCCACAGCCACCCCGCATTCCGGTGAGTTAAACGCTCAACCGCGAAGATCGGGCGCGAGCGCTTCCGCCTTCAGCCGCTCGACCAGTGCATCCAGCGCAATCACCTCCTGCCGCGCGTCGGTGCCGAGCGGGCGGACCGCGACGGTGCGCTCGTCGGCCTCGCGCTTGCCCAGAACCAGCAGGTACGGGACTTTCGCAAGGGAATGCTCGCGCACCTTGTAGTTGATCTTCTCGTTGCGCAGATCGGTCTCGACGCGGATGCCCGCCGCCGCGAGCTTGGCCGCGACCTCCTCCGCATAGCCGTCGGCATCCGACACGATCGTCGCCACCACCGCCTGCACCGGCGCCAGCCAGAGCGGGAACTTGCCGGCAAAATGCTCGATCAGGATGCCGATGAAGCGCTCGTAGGAGCCGAGGATCGCGCGGTGGAGCATGATCGGGCGATGCCGCTCGCCATCCTCCGCCACGTAGCTCGCATCGAGTCGCTCGGGCAGTACCGTATCGGTCTGGATCGTACCGACCTGCCAGGTACGGCCGATCGCGTCGGTCAGGTGGAACTCCAGCTTCGGCGCGTAGAAGGCGCCTTCGCCCGGCAGTTCCTCCCAGCCCCATTCGGGCGTGTTGCGGCCCGTCGCCGCCACAGCATCGCGCATCGACTGTTCGGACCAGTCCCACATTGCGTCGCTGCCGAAGCGCTTCTCCGGGCGGAGTGCCAGCTTGATCGCGTAATCGGGGAAGCCGAGATCCTTGTAGATCGTGTCGAGCAGGTCACAAAATCGGCTGACCTCGTCGACGATCTGGTCCTCGCGGCAGAAGATGTGGGCGTCGTCCTGCGTGAACTGGCGCACGCGCATCAGCCCGTGCAGCGCGCCGTGCGGCTCGTTGCGGTGGCAGCAGCCCATCTCGGCGAGGCGCAGCGGCAAGTCGCGGTAGGACTTGATGCCCTGCCGGAAGATCAGCACGTGCGCCGGGCAGTTCATCGGCTTGAGCGCCATCCACTGCGCCTCGTTCGAAACGACCGGGCCCTCGTCCTCGGTATTCGGCACCTCGTCGGGGATGACGAACATATTCTCGCGATACTTGCCCCAGTGGCCGGATTGCTCCCACTGGCGCGCGTCCATGATCTGCGGGGTCTTCACCTCCTGATAGCCCGCCGCGTCGAGCCGGCGGCGCATATAGGCCTCCAGCACGCGCCAGATGATATAGCCCTTGGGGTGCCAGAACACGCTGCCATGCGCCTCGGCCTGGAGGTGGAACAGGTCCATCTCCTGACCCAGCTTGCGATGGTCGCGCTTGGCGGCCTCCTCGAGGCGCGTGAGGTGCGCGTCGAGCTGCTTCTTGTTCAACCACCCGGTGCCGTAGATGCGCGAGAGCATCGCGTTCTTCTGGTCGCCACGCCAATAGGCGCCGGACACGCGCGTCAGCTTGAAGGCGCTCGGATCCAGCTTGCCGGTGGAGGCGAGATGCGGCCCCCGGCACATGTCGAGCCAGGCATCTTCGCCCTTGCCGGCGCGATACACCGTCAGTTCCTCGCCTTCGGGCAGCTCGGCGGCCCATTCGGCCTTGAACGTCTCGCCGTCGCGCTGCCAGCGCGCGATCAGGTCGGCGCGGCTCCACACTTCGCGGATCAGCGGCTCGTCCTTGGCGATGATCCTGCGCATCGCCTCCTCGATCGCGGGCAGGTCCTCCTCGGTGAACGCGCGGTCCCTGGGCGCGAAATCGTAGTAGAAACCATCGTCGGTGGACGGGCCGAAGGTGATCTGCGTGCCGGGGAAGAGCTGCTGCACCGCCTCGGCCAGCACGTGGGCATAGTCGTGCCGGACGAGTTCGAGCGCGTCCGCCTCGTCCTTCGCCGTCACCAGCGCAAGGTGCGTGTCCGCCTCCAGCGGGCGCATGATGTCGCGCAGCTCGCCGTCGACCTTCGCTGCGATCGCCGCCTTGGCGAGCCCCGGCCCGATCGCCGCCGCGATGTCCGCCGGGGTAGTCCCCGGGGCTACCTCGCGGACGGAACCGTCGGGCAGCGTGATCTTGAGCATCGCGGACATGGAAAGGCTTAATCCCGTTAAACGTGAGAATGCCCGCCTATGTACGGTTCAATGCCCCCCACGCAACCCGCGTCAGGCGACCGCCACCACGCCCGCGAACAGGAAATGCCCGGCCGCGTCGAAATCGTAGCCGACGATGATCGAGGCGCCCGGCGCGCAGGCGCGGCAGGTTGCGGTCGGCGTCGTAACCAGCACGCGCAGGTTGCCGGCCGGCGTCTTGTCGAAGGAGATGGTGCCGGGCGGCACCGGGAAGGCGTTCGGATTGTCGGCCATCGCCGCCTTGTAGTCGGCACGGAGCTTGTCACCTGCGGTCAGCTGGTAGGCATCGGCGTCGATCGGATCGCCCGCCACCGGCGCCAGCCAGGTCCCACTGTTGGTGTTGGCGCGAAATGGATAGGTTACGGTCGCGATGCCGACGCGCCCCGCTTGCCTCCAGCCCGATACGTAGCCGGGGCTGTCGGCCGCGATCAGCTTCTGGGTGAATGCGATCGAGGCGGCCGAGGCGCCGCCCTTCCTCATCAGATCGACCAGGCAAGCATCGATCAGCTTCGCGTCGCCTTTGCGGCATGTGTCCACGCCCTGCCCCGACCACACAGAATCAGGGCCCAAGGCCGCCGTCAGCTTTTCCGGCGCCCGGCCGATCGGCGGCGCGTAGGTGAAGCCGACATATTTCTCGGCGCCCAGCAGGATGCCGTTGTGCGTGACGGTCAGCCCCGCCGCCTCGCCGCCGCGCGGGCGCTGAACGTAATAGACGTAGCCCGCATTGGCGAAGCGGAAGCCGGGCCGATCGCCCACCACCTCGGATCCGCCGAGGAGCTTCAGCGTCGGCTTGCTGGTGCGCTGCACGCCGTCGGGCTGGATCGCGGGGCCGCGCTTGCGGAAGGAGAAGGCCTGATAGACGAGGCCCTGCGGCGTCTCCGTCACCACCACGGTGCGCCGCGAATCGAGCCCGATGAAGCGCGTGTGCGCCAGGAAGCGGCAATCGAGCTGCCTGTCGTCCAGCTTCACGCTGGTGACGGTGGGCACCGTCGCGCCGTCATCTTCGATCATGCCGGGATTGACGGCGTGGACGTTGCCCACTTCCTTGCCGCCCTGCGACAGCGACCAGTAAATCTGTCCCGCACCGGGATCGGGATTGCCCACCTGATAGCTCTGCGTGTCGAAGCGGCCGGTGCGCCGATCGAGCAATGTGATCACGCTCGCTCCCTTGTCCGCCTTGCCTGCGAACAGCGCGTACGGGCTGCTCAGAGCATCGCAGACGAACCAGCCGTCGCGCGCCGGCGCCGCGTTGATCCGCGTGATGCTGTCGTCGGGCGAGGCAGCGGCGACGGACGGAGCGGAAAGCAACAGGCCAAGCAGCGCAAAGGCGGCACGTTTCATAGGCGTTTTCCCCCGGGACAGGTCGTAACACGACTGGACGCGCAATGCGGATCGGCGGTTTCGGTTCCACGGCTTGACCGCGCGAGCTGCCTCCCCTCTTGTGCGCGTCCATCCTTAACGGAGCATGTGTGGCAAAGCGGCTGACCCTGTTCATCCTGATCGGCATGGTGCTGGGCTTCGCGGCTGGGCTGGCGATGCACGCCACGCTCGCCGGACCGGTGCTGGATCAATGGGCGGGCTACCTTACCATCTTCACCGATCTGTTCCTGCGGCTGATCAAGATGATCATCGCGCCCTTGGTGTTTTCCACGCTGGTGGTGGGCGTGGCGCACATGGGCGACACCTCGGCGCTGGGGCGGATCGGCGGGCGGACGCTCGGCTGGTTCGTCGGCGCGAGCCTGGTGTCGCTGACGCTCGGCCTGCTGCTGGTCAACCTGCTGGCGCCGGGCGCGCATAGCGGGCTCACCCTGCCGGCAGCCACCGATACGATGGCGCTCGATACCAAAGCGTTCAACCTGCACGATTTCTTCGTCCACATCGTGCCCGCCTCGATGATCGAGGCGATGGCGGACAACGACATCCTGCCGATTGTCGTCTTTTCGGTCTTCTTCGGCGTCGCGATCGTGGCGGTGGGTGAGGTGGTGAAGCCGCTGGTCTCGGGGATCGAGGCACTGGTCGCGGTCATGCTTAAGATCACCGATTACGTGATGCGGGTCGCGCCGATCGCGGTGTTCGCCGCCATCGCCCACGCGGTCGCGATCAACGGCGCGGGGATCGTGCTGACCTTCGGGCGCTTCGTCGGCAGCTTCTATCTTGCGCTCGCGGTGCTGTGGGCAGTGCTGATCGGCGCGGGCTTCGTGATGCTGGGCGGCCGCACCCGGCGGCTCGTCGCGCTGATCCGCGAGCCCGCCCTGCTCGCTTTCTCCACCGCCTCGTCGGAAGCAGCCTATCCGCGCCTGCTCGAAGCCCTGGAGGAGTTCGGTATCCCGCGCCGCATCGCCAGCTTCGTGCTGCCGCTCGGCTACAGCTTCAACCTCGACGGTTCGATGATCTACATGACCTTCGCGACGCTCTTCATCGCGCAGGTCTACGGCATCGACATTCCGATCGGCCAGCAGATCGTCATGGTGCTGATCCTGATGATCACCTCCAAGGGGATGGCCGGTGTGCCGCGAGCGAGCCTGGTAGTGATCGCCGCCGTGATGGGCCATTTCGGCATACCGGAAGCGGGGCTGGTGCTGATCCTCGCGGTCGATCACTTTCTCGACATGGGCCGATCCGCCACCAACGTGGTCGGCAATGCGGTGGCCGCGGCAGTGGTCGCGAAATGGGAGGGGCCACTGGACGAGGCGAGTCCAGCGTAGGATAAGGGGCGCATTGTCCCATGGAAGGCGCGCGCATGCTGTCCAAGCTGTTCCTCGATCACCCGGCCGACGTCGGCGAGACCTACACCGAGCATGCGCGCGAGGCATCGTCGTATGGCTTCGCGATGATCGCGGCGGGTGTCGCCTGCCTCGTACACGCGGCCGTGCCGGCCCTGTTCAAGAGCAAGGGCAGCGAGACGATCAGGACGCTCAACGACCGCCTCGTCCGCAAGCGCGGCGCCAAAAGGGACGCCACCATCGAGACGCGCCACGGCGGATGGGTGATCTGAGCCCGGCGGAGCCGCCGCAATTCCTCGCACGCGAGGGGCTCCCTCGCCTTGCCTTCCACTTCCGGCCCGGCGGGGGGCCGGCGATCCTGTTCCTGCCCGGCTATGCCTCCGACATGGCGGGCAGCAAGGCCGTGGCGATCGACGCCTGGGCGGCGGAAACCGACCGCGCGATGCTGCGCTTCGATTATGCCGGCTGCGGCGAGAGCGAGGGCCGCTTCGAGAAAGGCACGCTGGCGAGCTGGCGCGACGATGCGCTCGCCATGGTGGATGCGAGCGAGGGCGATCTCGTGCTGGTCGGCTCCTCGATGGGCGGCTGGCTGATGCTGCTGGTGGCGCTGGCACGCCCGGATCGCATCCGCGCCCTCGTCGGCATCGCATCCGCCCCCGATTTCTCGGACTGGGGGTTCGATCAGGACGAGAAGATGCGCATCCTCCAGGAAGGCCGGATCGAGCAGCCCTCCGCCTACGGAGCGCCGATGGTGACGACCCGCGCCTTCTGGCAATCCGCCGAGTCCCAGCGCCTGCTTCATGCGCCGATCGCGTTCGACGGGCCTGTGCGCCTGCTCCACGGCGAGGCCGATCCCGAAGTGCCGATCTGGGTGTCCCAGCGCATCGCCGCGCTCGTCCGTTCAGCCGACGTGCAGACCATCCTCGTCAAGGACGGCGATCATCGCCTGTCGCGCCCGCAGGACATCGCGCTGCTGCTGCGCACCGTCGAGAGCCTTCTGGAGAGCCTGTGATCCTTCCCCTGCTGCTCGCCGCCGCTGTCGCGGCGCCCGGCCCCGCCGACACCCGCAGCGCGGAGGCGCGCTTCAATGCCTGTACCCGCCTGTCGGACAGCGATCCGGCCGCCGCGCAGAAGGAGGCGATCGCCTGGGCGAAGACCGGTGGCGGGGTGGCGGCGGCGCAGTGCCTTGGCATTGCACGCAGCACGGCCGGCGACTGGAAGGGCGCGGTCGATGCCTTCACCACCGCCGCCACGCTCGCGGACCAGACGCACGAGCCGGTCGCGGCCGCCAACATGTGGGTTTCTGCCGGCAATGCGGCGCTGGCCGGCGGAGATTTTGCCAAGGCGCGCGAAGCGCTCTCCACCGCGATCGCCTCGCCGGTGCTGCCGGACACGCTGAAGGGCGAAGCCTATCTCGATCGAGCCCGCGCTGCCGTGGGGGCCGGTGACGCCGCGTCCGCGCGCCCCGATCTCGATCAGGCGGTGAAGCTGGTGCCGGACGATCCGATGGCCTGGCTGCTATCGGCCACGCTCGCGCGTCGCTTGAGCGACACGACGCGCGCCAAGGCGGATATCAACGAGGCGATGCTGAAGGCGCCCAACCAGTCCGACATTCTCTTCGAAGCCGGCAATATCGCCGCGACGGCGGGCGACATGGACGATGCCCGCGCGCAATGGACCCGCGCCGTCTCCGCCGAGCCGGGCAGCGATGGATCGAACCGGGCCAAGGCGGAACTGGCGGCGACGGGCGGGAGCACTCCGGCTCCTGCCGCTAAGCCCAAGCCTCGCCCGCAAGGCCGTTGAGCAGGCGCGGGTAAGGGCACGGCACCGCGACTTCGTCCTTGCGTTGTAGTGCCGGAAAGGATTCTGCCATGCGCATCCTGATGCTCTCCGCCTTGCTGCTCGCCGCCATGACGGCGCAGGCCAGACAGCCATCGCTGGACAAGGAACTGGCCGGCCGCACCGCAGCCCGGCCGACCAACTGCATCCAGCAGAACTTCATCGACAGCAGCGATACGTTCGACGGCGCCATCCTCTACCGTATGAAGAGCGGGCCGGATTACCTCAACCGGCCGGAGCAATGCCCGCTGCTCCGGCCCGGTCGCGGCCTCGCCACCAGCACGCCGGGCACGTCGCTCTGCCGCGGCGACATTGTCCAGATCATCGATTTTACGAGCCATTTCAATTACGGCTCATGCGGGCTGGGCGATTTCGTGCCCTATGCGAAGGCGAAGAAGCCTCAATAGGCCGAGGCCTTGTAGAGCGCATCGAGCCGGGCGCCGTAGCGCGCGCGGATCACGTGGCGGCGGATCTTCATCGAGGGCGTGAGCTCGGTATTCTCGATCGTGAAGGCCTCGTCGGCCACCAGCACGCGACGTACCTTCTCGGTGGTGGAGAGATCGGCGTTGACCCGGTCCACAGCCGCCTGCAGCGCGCGATGGAGCGCATCAGGCCCGGCATCGGGCGCCATTTTCGCCCATTCCGCCTGCCATTCGGGATCGGGCACGACCAGACCGACAAGGTAGGGCCGCCGGTCGCCCGAGACCATCGCCTGGAGGATTTCGGGCTGGAGCGTCAGCATCCCTTCGACCCGCTGGGGCGCGACATTGTCGCCCTTGTCGTTGACGATGATGTCCTTCTTGCGATCGGTGATGACCAGCCGGCCCCTGTCGTCGATATGGCCGATGTCGCCGGTGGCGAGCCAGCCGTCGGGCGACAGCACGCGCGCCGTCTCCTCGGGATTCTGCCAATAGCCCTTCATCACCAGCTCGCCCTTCACCTGGATCTCGCCATCCTCGGCGATCCGGATCTCGGTATCGGGGAGCGGCGGGCCGACCGTATCGAGCTTGATCCCGGCCTTGGGCCGGTTGCAGCTGATCACCGGCGCCGCCTCGGTCTGGCCATAACCTTGCAGCAGCATCAGGCCCAGCGAGGCGAAGAAGCGGCCGACCTCGGGGTTGAGCGGCGCACCACCCGAGACCAGCGCCTTCATCCGCCCGCCGAAACGCCCGCGCACCTTCTTGCGGATGGTGGCGGAGAGCAGCATGTCCATCGGCCGCTGCCAGAGCTTCGGCCTGTCCGGCATCTCCTCGGCGCGCTGGAGCAGCCAGGCGGGCAGCGCGCCCTGCTTCTCGATCGCCTTGGCGATGCGGGTGCGCAGCACCTCGAACAGGCGCGGCACCACCACCATCAGGGTCGGCCGCACCTCCTCGATATTGGCGGCGAGCTTGTCGAGCCCTTCCGCATAATAGATCTGCCCGCCCAGCCCGACCGGCAGGTGCTGCCCGCCGGTATGCTCGTAGGCGTGGGAGAGCGGCAGAAAGGAGAGGAACACCTCGTCCCCCCAGCCAAAATCCTCCGAGACGACGTGGCTCGCGCCCGCGACGTTGTGGAGGATGGCGCCATGATGCTGCATCACGCCGCGCGGCGCACCGCCGGTGCCGGACGTGTAGATGATGCAGGCGAGATCGTCGCGCCCGAACGCCTTGGCGGCGTCCGCACAGGCACCGATGTCGGACGGGGCGGCGGCCAGCGCGTCCCAGTTGCAGAACTCGAACGTGCCCTGCTGGCCGATCTTCATCGCCTCCATGCCGACGACGAGGGTGACATGACCCGAGCGCAGCACCGCCGGGATCAAGGTCGCAGCGAGCTTGGCGGTGGAAACGACCACCGCCTTGGCGCCGCTATTCTCCAGCACATGCGCGTGATCGCGCGTGGTGTTGCTGGTGTAGGCCGGCACTGTCACGCAGCCCGCCGCCATGATCGCATAATCGGCGATGCACCATTCGGGCCGGTTCTCGGAGACGAGCAGTACCCGGTCGCCGGGCTGGAGCCCCTTTTCCTTCAACGCCCCCGCCAGCGCCGCCACCTGCCGCGCCGCCTCGCGCCAGCTCGTCGAAACCCAGGCGCCGGCTTCCTTGCGCCAGAGCATCGGCGCGTCGCCCTTCTCGGCGGCGCGTGCGAAGAACATGGTGACGAGGTTGGGAAAATGTTCGAGCAGTCGCATTGTCATCCTCTCGCCGCGGCCTTCTCCTCGTGATCCGGTCCGCGCCATGCCGTCACCGTGGACGGCGGCGACGGGGCCGGTTATCGCGCGGGGTGGCGTAACGAGGCAAGGAGTTCGCGCATGATCGGCATGAGGCGCTTGGGTGGCCGTGTTCTGGCCGGGGTGCTCGCCCTCTCGTTGGGCTCCTGCTCGACGACGACGCAACGGGCCGCCATTGCCCCGTCCGTCGCCGCGCCGGCACCGGAGCAGCCACGCATCTTCGTCGCCGCCGCCAATCCGCTGGCGGTGGAGACCGGCCTCGCGACGCTCCGCCGCGGCGGCAGCGCGATCGACGCCGCCATCTCCATGCAGGCGATGCTGGCGCTGGTCGAGCCGCAGAGCTCCAGCGTCGCAGGCGGCTCGTTCATGACCTACCTCGACGCCGCGACCGGCAAGATCACGGTCTATGATGGGCGTGAAGAGGCTCCGGCCGGCGCCGACCCCGGCATGTTCCTCGGCCCGGACGGCAAGCCGATGCCGTTCGCACAGGCGGTGCTGAGCGGCCGCGCCACCGGCGTGCCAGGCGTACTCAAGATGCTGGCGCTGGCCCATGACGAGCATGGCAAGCTGCTGTGGAAAGACCTGTTCGGCGACGCGACCAAGACCGCGACCGATGGCTTCATCGTCTCGCCCCGCCTCGCCCACATGATCCACGGCGACTTCACCGAGAACAGCGCGCCGGACGTGAAGCGTTATTTCTCCAAGCCGGACGGCACTTTGCTCAACGCCGGCGACCGGCTGATCAACCTGCCTTACGCGGATTTCCTCCGCCGGCTGGCCGCGCAGGGCACCGATGCGCTCTACACCGGGCCGACCGCCGCGAAGCTGATCGCGCGCACCCATGACGGTCCGCTGCCCGGCACCATGACGCTGGCCGACCTCGCCGCCTATCACCCGGTCGAGCACGAGGCGATCTGCCGGCCGTACCGCGTCTATCAGGTGTGCGTGCCGCCACCGCCCTCGAGCGGCGCGGCTCTGCTGGAGCTGTTCGGTATCCTCCAGCACACCGACATCGCCACGCGCGGGCCCAACGATCCGCAGGCCTGGTTCGAGTTCGCCGAGGCGAGCCGGCTGATGTACGCCGACCGCAACCGCTATTTCGGCGACCCGAAGTTCGTTTCGGTGCCGGTGCAGGGCCTGCTCGATCCGGCCTACATCGCCGGGCGCGCGAAGCTGATAGGCGCCAATGCCGCCGTGCCACCGCCCGAGGCCGGCCATCCGGCGGGCGCGCAGATGGCGGGCCTCGATCACACGATCGACCCGACCGGCACCTCGCACATCATCATCCGCGATGCCGCCGGCAACGTCGTGTCGATGACGACGACGGTGGAATCGATCTTCGGCACCGGCCGGATGGTCGACGGCTTCTTCCTCAACAACCAGCTGACCGACTTCGACTTCGCGCCAAAGGATGCGCAGGGACGGCCGGTGGCGAACGCGGTGGCACCAGGCAAGCGCCCGCGCTCGTCGATGGTGCCGCTGATCATGCTCGACAAGGACGGCCATTTCGCGGGCGCTTTGGGATCGGCGGGCGGCAGCGCGATCCTCGCTTATGTCGGCAAGTCGATGGTCGGCGCGGTCGACTGGCATTTGCCGATGCAGGACGCCATCGCGCTCCCCAACCTGATCGCGATGGGGCCGTATTTCTTCGGCGAGGTCGACAAGTTCCCGCCCGACGTCGTGAGCGCGCTCGCCGCGCGCGGGATTTCGCTCCGGCCCGGGCAGGGCGAGGATTCGGGCATCCAGGGCGTGATCGTCCGCGACGGCAGGTTCGACGGCGGCTACGATCCGAGGCGTGAAGGCCGCGCGATCACGGAGACGGTCGCGGCGCACTAAAATGAAAGTTCCGTTCGTGCTGAGGAGCCGCTGAACTTGTCGAAGCGGCGTCTCGAAGCACAGGTGCGGCGCCTTCGAGACGGACCTTCGACTGCGCTTAGTCCCTCCTCAGGGCGAACGGAGGCCGGGAAAGTTAACCCACCGCCTCGGCCAGCGTCCCGAACCCATCCCGCTCCAGCAGCGGAATCAGCCCCTTCGCGATCCGCTTCGCCAACACCGGGCCTTCGTACACCAGCGCCGAGTAGATCTGGACGAGGCTCGCGCCGGCGCGGATGCGGGCATAGGCGTCCGCCGCCGATCCGATCCCGCCGGCGGCGATCAGCGGCACCTGGCCGCCGGTCGTGTGCCGAAACTCTCGCAGCTTGGCGAGCGCCAGCGGGCGCAGCGGCTCGCCCGAGAGGCCGCCCTGCTCATCGGCGAATTTGGACGAGAGCGGCGGCCGCGAGATGGTGGTGTTGGAGACGATCAGCGCATCCACCTTGCGATTGATCACCACGCGGGAGATCGCGCTGATGTCGGCGGATTCCAGATCGGGCGCGACCTTGAGGAACACCGGCGGCCGCGCTTCGCCCCTCGCTTCCATGACGCCGGCCAGCAGCTCGTCGAGCGCCGCCGCCTCCTGCAAGGCGCGCAGGCCAGGCGTGTTGGGGGACGAGATGTTGATCGTCAGATAATCCGCGACCGGCGCCATCATCCGCACGCCCGCCGCATAATCCGCGATACGATCCTCGGCATTCTTGTTGGCGCCAACATTGACGCCGACGATCCCTTGCCGCTTCCGGCCCGCCAATCTCGCGAAGGCGGCATCCTGCCCGCCATTGTTGAAGCCCATGCGATTGATCACGGCATGATCCTCGACCAAGCGGAACAGGCGTGGCTGCGGGTTACCCTGCTGCGGCCTGGGCGTGAGCGTTCCCACCTCGACGAAGCCGAAGCCCAGCCCCAGCATCGCGTCGGGCACGCGCGCATCCTTGTCGTAGCCCGCCGCGAGGCCGACTGGCGAGGGAAAGCGCAGCCCCGCCACCTCGGTCGCCAGCCTCGGATCGAAAGCGGGCGCCCTGCGCTTCGGCGCCCTCTCCAGCGCGGAGAGCGACAGCAGGTGCGCACGCTCCGCCTCCAGACGGAAGACGAGCGGGCGGAGAAGGTGGTAGAGCATGGCTTTCGCTAGTGCTAACGGCGCGCCCTGTCATCGCAAGTCCGTTCGCACTGAGCGTAGTCGAAGTGCAGCCACCGCGACGCATAGCCTCCGACTTCGCTCAGGTCGAACGGACGTCGGTGATTATCACGAGGCCTTGACCCGGCCCCTCCCCGCGACCACATGGCAATTCGGATCGAATCAGTCTGAATTGAGAACGGATCGCAAGAGGACATGCGGCTTTCCAGCCTTGCCGACTATGCCGTGGTCATGATGGCCGCCGCCGCGCGCCACTGCCCGCACGCGCGCCTGTCCGCGACGATCCTCGCCGCCGAGACCGGCGTGCCGCTCCCCACCGCGCAGAAGCTGGCGGGCAAGCTCGCCGCCGCCGGCCTGCTGGAGACGCAGCGCGGCGCCGCCGGGGGCTTCGTGCTGGCGAAGTCGTGCGAGACGATCACGCTGGCCGACATCGTCGAGGCGGTGGAGGGGCCGATCGCGCTCACCGCCTGCGTCGAGGAGGCCAAGCACGATTGCGCGCTCGAAAGCGCGTGCAAGGTCCGCCCGCACTGGGGCGTCGTCAACGAGGCGGTGCGCGGCGCGTTCGCCAACGTCTCCCTCGCCAGCCTCGCCGTCCCCGCCCCTGTCTCTCCCGCTCGCGCCGAATTGAGTATCGCGTAATGGCCACCCAGAATCTCGAAGCCCTCGCCGCCGCGGAGAAGCTTTCCACCTACGAGTGGGGCTTCAACACCGAGATCGAGCAGGAGTTCGCGCCCAAGGGGCTGAACGAGGACACCGTCCGCTTCATCTCCGCCAAGAAGAACGAGCCCGAATGGATGCTCGACTGGCGGCTCAAGGCCTTCCGCCTGTGGCAGACGATGGAGGCGCCCGACTGGGCCAAGCTCAACGTGCCGCCGATCGATTATCAGGACGCTTATTATTACGCGGCGCCCAAGAAGAAGCCGACGCTCGCCTCGCTCGACGAGGTCGATCCTGAAATCCTGCGCACCTACGAGAAGCTGGGCATCCCGATCGCCGAACAGAAGCTGCTCGCCGGTGTGGTCGAGGAAGAGGACCCCAACGCCCCGCCCAAGCGCAAGATCGCGGTCGATGCGGTGTTCGACAGCGTCTCGGTCGCCACCACCTTCCGCGAGGAGCTGAAGAAGGCCGGCGTCATCTTCCTCTCCATCTCGGAGGCGATCCGCGAATATCCCGAGCTGGTGAAGAAGTGGCTCGGCAAGGTCGTGCCCACGCATGACAATTATTTCGCCACGCTCAACTGCGCGGTCTTCTCGGACGGCACGTTCGTCTATGTGCCCGAGGGCGTGCGCTGCCCGATGGAGCTCAGCACCTATTTCCGCATCAACGCGGAGAATACCGGCCAGTTCGAGCGCACTTTGATCGTGGCCGACAAGGGCGCCTACGTCTCCTATCTCGAAGGCTGCACCGCGCCCCAGCGCGACGAGAACCAGCTCCATGCCGCCGTGGTCGAGTTGGTCGCGCTCGACGATGCCGAGATCAAATATTCGACCGTCCAGAACTGGTATCCCGGCGATGCCGAGGGCAAGGGCGGCATCTATAATTTCGTGACCAAGCGCGCGCTCTGCCAGGGCCGCAACAGCAAGGTGAGCTGGACGCAGGTGGAGACCGGCTCCGCCATCACCTGGAAATATCCGAGCTGCGTGCTGGCGGGCGAGAACAGCGTCGGCGAATTCTATTCGGTCGCCGTCACCACCAACCGCCAGCAGGCCGATACCGGCACCAAGATGATCCATCTCGGCAAGGGCAGCCGCTCGACGATTGTGTCGAAGGGCATTTCGGCGGGCCGATCGGACAACACCTATCGCGGCCTCGTCCGCGTCGGGCCGACCGCCGAGGGCGTGCGCAACTTCACCCAGTGCGACTCGCTGCTGCTCGGCGACCAGTGCGGCGCGCATACCGTGCCCTATATCGAGGTGCGCAATCCGTCGGCGCAGATCGAGCATGAGGCGACGACCTCCAAGATTAGCGACGACCAGCTCTTCTACGCGATGCAGCGCGGGCTGGACCCGGAGGCGGCGGTGGCGCTGATCGTCAACGGCTTCGCGCGCGAGGTGCTGCAGCAGCTCCCGATGGAGTTCGCGGTCGAGGCGCAGAAGCTGCTCGGGATCTCGCTGGAGGGGTCGGTGGGATGAGTGCCCGCTTTCTTCTCGCGAGCCTGCTTCTCTCGACCGCTGCCAGTGCAGCAGTTGCCCAGACCAGCGAAGGCAAGTTCAGGTTGGAGTGCACCTCGCTGAGCAAGCCTGCACCGCCCATGCCGAAATTCGTGATCGACGTGAATCTCGATCTCATGTCGTATTTTTCGGGTGTTGGTGGTCTCGATGAGGTCGATCATTTCGACAAGAGCGAGATTGTTTTCCGGCGGCACGGCTGCGATCCGCATGGGCTGCCGTGCTTCACCACCGAGCGGTTCGATCGTCAGTCCGGCTCTCTGTATTTCTCGGATAACAGGGACGGCCAACCCAACGCGACCTGTTCAGTGGAGCCTGCTGCAGCCGATTTCCGGGCTACTTCAAAATATATCGAGCGCATCAATTAATAGGATGGCTGTGACCTCGCATATGCTCAACATCTCCAACCTCCACGCCGAAGTCGACGGCAAGGCCATCCTCAAGGGCATCACGCTCGCCATCAATCCGGGCGAGATCCATGCGATCATGGGGCCGAATGGCGCTGGCAAATCGACCACCGCCTATGTGCTCGGCGGGCGGCCCGGCTACGCGGTGACGGAAGGCTCCGTCACCTTCGACGGTGCCGACCTGCTGGAGATGGAGCCGCACGAGCGCGCCGCCGCCGGGCTGTTCCTCGGCTTCCAGTATCCGGTCGAGATCCCCGGCGTCTCCAACCTCCAGTTCCTGCGCGAGGCGTTGAACGCGCAGCGCAAGGGGCGTGGGCAAGAGCCGCTCTCCGGCGGCGAGTTCATCAAGCTCGCCCGCGCGCAGGCCAACGAGTTGGGCCTCGATCCGGAGATGCTCAAGCGGCCGGTCAATGTCGGCTTCTCGGGCGGCGAGAAGAAGCGCAACGAGATGGTGCAGATGGGCATCATCGGCCCGAAGCTCGCCATCCTCGACGAGACCGACAGCGGCCTCGACATCGATGCGCTCAAGACTGTGGGCGACGGCATCAACACGATCATGCGCCGGCCGGACCGCGCCGTGCTGCTGATCACCCACTATCAGCGGCTGCTCGATTACGTGAAGCCGGACTTCGTGCACGTGCTGGCGAACGGCCGCATCGTCCGCTCGGGCGGGCCGGAGCTGGCGCTGGAGCTGGAGCGCGAGGGATACGGAGCGATCGCGGCATGAGCGATTTGCCCACCCGGCGCGACGAGGCGTGGCGCTATTCCGATCTGGAGGCCGTGGCCGGCGTGTGGCCGGTGGCGACGCGCACGCATGTCGTGGCGCCGGGCGAGACTTTGGTGCTGCCGATCCTGATCGACGGCGATGCCGACAGCGTCGGCATCGAGGATCACGCGATCGAGGTCGGTGCCGGCGCGCGTGTCGAGGCGCAGGTGGCGGTGACGGGCGGCCGGCTCGGCCGGGTGTCGCTCTCCGTTAAGCTGGGTAGGGGCGCGCATCTGTCGCTGGCCGGCGTGATCGTCGGGGGTGGCCAGGAGACGCACGAGATCGTCACCCACGTCACCCATGCCGAGCCCGACGCCACCAGCGAGCAAACGGTGCGCATCATCCTCGGCGGGCAGGCGACCGGCTCCTATCTCGGCAAGGTCGCGGTCGCGCGCGGCGCGCAGGGGACGGATGCCATTCAGTCGGCCAAGGCAATGCTGCTGAACCGCACCGCCACCGCCAACCTCAAGCCCGAGCTGGAGATCTACGCCGACGACGTGAAGTGCGCCCACGGCGCCACCGTCGGCGAGCTGGACGCACAGGCGCTCTTCTACCTCGCCTCGCGCGGCATCGCCCCAGCCGAGGCCAAGACGCTGCTCCTGCGCGCCTTCGTCGGTGGACTGGTCGAGGAGAACAGCCCCTTCGCCGCCGCGATCGACAAGGCATTGGAGCGCGTACTGTGAGCGTGATGCTTTCCGACAAGCCGCTCGATCGCGTTGCGGACTTTCCGGCGATCCCGGCGGGCTGGGCCTATCTCGACACCGCCGCGACCGCGCAGAAGCCGACGCCCGTCGTCGACGCGATCGATCGCGCCTACCGCGAGACCTACGCCACGGTGCATCGCGGCGTGTACCAGCGCTCCGCCGACATGACGCTCGCCTACGAGGCGGCGCGGCGGCGGGTGGCGCAGTTCATCGGCGCCGCTTCCGACAAGGACATCGTCTTCGTGCGCGGCGCGACCGAGGCGATCAACCTCGTCGCGCTGAGCTGGGGCCTCGCCCACCTGAAGCCCGGCGACCGCGTCCTGCTCTCGACCCTGGAGCATCACTCCAACATCGTGCCGTGGCAGCTGATCCGCGAGCGGACCGGCCTGATCATCGACGTCTGCCCTCTCACCGAGGACGGCCGCATCGACCTCGACGCCGCCGAGCAGATGCTGACGCGCGAGCACAAACTGGTGGCGCTGGCGCACGTCTCGAACGTGCTGGGCTCGGTGCTCGACGTGAAGCGCGCCGCCGATCTGGCGCATGCGGTCGGCGCCAAGATCCTGATCGACGGCTGCCAGGCGGTTCCCCGCCTGCCCGTCGATGTGCAGGCGCTCGGCGTCGATTTCTACGCTTTCTCCGGCCACAAGCTCTACGGGCCGACCGGCATCGGCGTGCTGTGGGCTCGGCCTGAGATCCTCGAGTCGATGCCGCCGTGGCAGGGCGGCGGATCGATGATCGACAGGGTCACCTTCGAGACGACCACCTACCTCCCCGCCCCCGCCCGCTTCGAGGCGGGGACGCCGCACATCGTCGGCGTCGTCGGTCTCCATGCCGCCATCGATTATGTCGAGGGCATCGGGCTGGAGGCGATCCATGCCCACGAGACCGCTCTGGTGGCGGAGACGCGCGCGGCGCTGGCGAGCATCAATTCGGTGCGGGTGTTCGGGCCGGAGGATTCGGCCGGGATCGTGTCATTCGTGATCGAGGGGGTGCATCCCCACGACATCGGCACCATATTGGACGAGAGCCGGGTGGCGATCCGGGCGGGGCATCATTGCGCGCAGCCGCTGATGGCGGCGCTGGGCGTCGATGCGACCGCGCGGGCGAGCTTCGGCGTCTACAATGGCCCTGCGGATGTGCAGGCGCTGGTCGAGGGCATCGAGCGTGTTACGCGGATTTTTGGCTAGGTTACGGCGAATGAGCGACACAGAGACCCAGATCGAGGAAGCGGCGCCGGAGCGCCCGGAGCGGCCGCGCCTCGACGACGCCGAAATTCGCTCGGACCTGCGCGAGGGCTTCGAGCGTAAGAAGGACTATCTCGACGGCTTCCTGTCGCAGAAGCCCGAGCCGCTCTCCGGCGAGGAGCCGGGCGGCGCGCTCTACGAGGCGGTGATCGACGCGCTCAAGGATATCTACGATCCCGAGATCCCGGTGAACATCTACGATCTCGGCCTCGTCTATAACGTCGAGATTTCGGGCGGGCACACGATCGTCACCATGACGCTGACGACGCCGCATTGTCCGGTCGCCGAATCGATGCCGGGCGAAGTGGAGATGCGCGTCGCCGCCGTGCCGGGCGTAGGGTCGGCCGAGGTGAACCTGATCTGGGATCCGCCATGGGACCCTCAGAAGATGTCCGACGAAGCCAAGCTCGAACTGGGGATGCTGTGATGACCACGACCGCCGCACGCCGCCCCCGCCCCGCCGCGCTGAACCTCACGCCCTCGGCCGAGGCGCGCATCGCCGAGCTGATGGGCAAGGCCCCCGAAGGCGCGATCGGCGTCAAGCTCTCGACCCCGCGACGGGGCTGCTCTGGCCTGGCCTATTCGGTCGATTACGTCGCGCAAGCCGATCCGATGGACGAGCGGATCGAGACGCCCGGCGGCACCTTCTTCGTCGATGGCGGATCGATACTCTACCTGATCGGGTCGACGATGGCCTGGGTGGAGGACGATTTCACCGCCGGCTTCGTGTTCGAAAACCCCAACGCCAAGGGCAGCTGCGGCTGCGGCGAAAGCTTCATGGTTTAACCGAGCCTCCCCAAAGCCGTTCGTGCCGAGCGAAGTCGAGGCACAGCCCCAAGCGTCGCGGGGTCCCCTCGACTTCGCTCAGGGCGAACGGGCTTGGCGGGAGGGCGGGTAAAGGCTAACGCCGCGCCCGATGCCGCCGCAGCTCTCGCATATCCGCGCCTGGATCTTCGATCTCGACAACACGCTGTATCCGGCGTCGGCGGACCTGTTCGGGCTGATGGACAAGCGGATGACCGCCTATGTCGCCCGCACGCTCGGGCTCGACGACATGGCCGAGGCCTATCGCATCCAGAAGGGCTATTTCCAGCAGCACGGCACCACGATGGCCGGCCTGATGGCCGAGCATGAGGTGGACCCGCACCATTATCTCGCCGATGTCCACGACATCGATCTCTCGGTACTGGCCGAGGATGCCCGCCTCGCCCGGCTGATCGCGCGACTGCCCGGTCGCAAGCTGATCTTCACCAACGGCGACGAGCCATACGCCCGCAAGGTGCTGGCCCGTCTCGGCCTGTCCGAGACGTTCGAGGCGATCCACGACATCCACGCCAGCGCCTACAAGCCCAAGCCGCACGAGGCGAGCTACGCCTCCATGATCGAAGGCCTGGGCGTCGATCCCCACGAAAGCGTCTTCGTCGAGGACATGGCGCGCAACCTCGCGCCCGCCAAGACGCTGGGCATGACGACGGTGTGGCTCGACAACGGCTCCGAACAGGGCCACGACGCCGATCGCTCCTACGTCGATCATCACATCACCGATCTCGCCGACTGGCTCCACTCACTGCTTGGGGACGACCTATGACCGCCGATCTCGCCGCCACCATCGACCAGGCCTGGGAGGCGCGCGACGGCCTCGGCTTCGCCACCACCGGCGCGGTGCGCGATGCGGTGGAAGAGGCGCTGGCGGGGCTGGATGCGGGCACCTATCGTGTCGCCGAGAAGCAGGCCGACGGCAACTGGCACGTCCATCAGTGGCTCAAGAAGGCCGTCCTTCTCTCCTTCCGCCTCAACGACAACGAGGTCGTCGACGGCGGCGCGGCCGGCGCGCCGGGCTTCGACAAGGTGCCGAGCAAGTTCGCCGGTTGGAACGAGGCAACGTTCCGCGCCGCCGGCTTCCGCGCCGTGCCGGGCGCCGTCGCGCGTCGCGGCGCGTTCATCGCCAAGGGTGTCGTCCTGATGCCGAGCTTCGTCAACATCGGCGCCAATGTCGGCGAGGGCGCGATGATCGACACCTGGGCGACGGTCGGCTCCTGCGCGCAGATCGGGCGAAACGTCCACCTTTCCGGCGGCGCCGGCATCGGCGGCGTGCTCGAGCCGCTGCAGGCCAATCCGGTGGTGATCGAGGACAATTGCTTCATCGGCGCCCGCGCCGAGGTGGCCGAGGGCGTGATCGTGCGCGAGGGCGCGGTGCTGTCGATGGGCGTCTATCTCGGTGCCTCGACCAAGATCGTCGATCGCGCCACCGGCAATGTGCATCGCGGCGAGGTGCCGGCCTACTCGGTGGTCGTGCCGGGTGCGCTGCCCGATCCCAAAGGCGGCCCCTCGCTCTACTGCGCGGTGATCGTGAAGACCGTCGACGCGCAGACCCGCGCCAAGACCGGCATCAACGAGCTGCTGCGCGACTGATGGGGATGCTCGCGTTTCTACTGGCACTTCTTCTGCCGGTGGCAGCGCGAGCCGAGCTGCCGACCGAGCCGGCGCAGGTGGTGCGCAGCTATCCGCACGACACGGCGGCCTTCACCGAAGGCCTGCTGATCCGCGACGGCTGGCTCTACGAGAGCACCGGCTATGAGGGGCAGAGCTTCATCCGCAGGAAGGAGCTCGCCACCGGCCGCACCGTGCAGAGCATCCAGATCCCCCCCGGCCTTTTCGGCGAGGGTATCGTCGATTGGGGCGACACGCTCTACAGCTTCGTCTGGCATGGCGAGCAGGGCTTCGTCTGGGATCTCAAGAGCCTCAAGCAGACGGCCAAGTGGCATTATACCGGCGAAGGCTGGGCAATGACGCAGGATGGCCGCCGCATCATCATGTCTGACGGCACACCGGTACTGCGCTTCCTCCAGCCCGGATCGATGAAGGTGGTGCGCCGCCTGACGGTGACGGCAGAGGGCAAGCCGGTCTCGCAGCTCAACGAGCTCGAATATGTCCATGGCGAGATCCTCGCGAACATCTGGCAGACCCGATACATCGCGCGGATCGATCCGAAGGACGGCCACGTGAAGGGCTGGATCGATGTCGGCGCATTGTGGGATCAGGTGGGCGTCACCGATCCCGGCGCGGTCCCCAACGGCATCGCCTACGACAAGAAGGCCGACCGGCTCTACGTGACGGGCAAGGATTGGCCGACCCTGTTCGAGATCAGGTTACCCTCGCGGCACTGACCCCAACGCCCGTTCAGCCTGAGCGCAGTCGAAGGCCATGCGCAGGTGGTGGCTGCACTTCGACTTCGCTCAGTGCAAACGGATTTGGGTGTCTTACTTCGTCTCGGCGATCAGCTTCGCCATCTCCGGGCCGGTCCAGTCCTTGCCACCGGCGACGCGCCAGACTTCCTTGCCCTTCGAATCGTAAAGCACCGTCACCGGAAGCTCCGCCGCGCCCATCGCATTCATCAGCTTGTTGGCCTTGTCGGTATAGGCGGTGAGCGCCTTGATGCCGTGCGACTTCCAGAAGGGTTGGACGTCGGCATCGCCGTTCATGTCCTGGCTGACCGCGATCACCGCCATCCTGCCGGTGCTGCCCGCCGCCAGCGCGTCGAGCGCGGGCAGCTCCTTCACGCACGGCGCACACCATGTCGCCCACAGATTAACCAGCACAGGGTGACCCCGAAAGCTGGTCAGCGTCGCCGGCGCACCACCCGGCTGCGCGAAGGGCATGGCGGGCATCGCTTCGCCCTTGTGGCTGCGATCGACGCCATCACCCGCCGGAGCAGTCGGGAAAGCCGGTGCCTGCGTCACATTGTTAACGGCGCTTGCTTGCTCGTTATCCTGCTTGGGCTTATCGCAGCCGGCGATTCCAAGCGCGACGATCAGCGGGAGACAGGCGATTAGCGAGCGCAAGACTAGCTCCAATCAGATGTGGGGCGGGCGCTTCGCCGAAGGCCCGGCCGCGGTGATGCGCGAGATCAATGCCTCGATCCCGTTCGACAAGAGGCTCTGGCGGCAGGACATAGCCGGCTCCAAGGCCCATGTCGCCATGCTTGGTGTCCAGGGAATCGTCGGGCACGCGGATTCGGTTACAATCGCCCAGGGGCTGGATCGCGTCGCCGCCGAATATGAGGCGAATGGCGTCACCGACGATCTCACGCTCGAGGATATCCACATGGCGACCGAGAGTCGTCTGGCGGAACTTATCGGGCCGGCGGCGGGCCGCCTGCACACCGCCCGCTCGCGCAACGACCAGGTTGCGACCGACTTTCGCCTGTGGGTGCGCGATTCGATCGATGCGGTGGATGTCGGGCTGAGGGCGCTGCAACAGGCGCTCGTCGCCCGCGCCGCGGAGCATGCCGAGAGCGTGATGCCCGGCTTCACCCATTTGCAGGCCGCCCAGCCGGTGACGCTCGGCCATCACCTGATGGCCTATTACGAGATGGTCCGCCGCGACCGCTCGCGCTTCGCCGATGCCCGCGCGCGGATGAACGAATGCCCGCTCGGCGCCGCAGCACTCGCCGGAACCGGCTTCCCGATCGACCGGCAGGCGACGGCGAAAGCGCTCGGCTTCGACCGGCCGACGGCGAACTCGCTGGATTCGGTCTCCGATCGCGATTTCGCGCTCGACTATCTTATGAGCGCCGCGCAGGCCTCGCTGCATCTCAGCCGTCTCGCCGAGGAGATCGTGCTGTGGGCCTCGCAGCCTTTCGGCTTCGTCTCGCTGCCCGATCAATGGTCGACCGGATCGTCGATCATGCCGCAGAAGCGCAACCCCGATGCCGCCGAGCTGGTGCGCGGCCATAGCGGCCGGATCGTCGGCTGCCTGACGAGCCTGATGATCACGATGAAGGGCCTGCCGCTCGCCTATTCTAAGGACATGCAGGACGACAAGCCGCCGGTCTTCGAGGCGCACGATCTGCTCGCGCTGTCGATCGCGGCGATGAGCGGCATGATCGAGACGCTGACTTTCCGCACCGACCGGATGCGCGCGGCGGCGGAGGCCGGCTTCTCCACCGCCACCGATCTCGCCGACCGGCTGGTGCGCGTGGCGGGCGTTCCCTTCCGCGAGGCGCACCATATCACCGGCGCGGTGGTGAAGCTGGCGGAAGTTAAGGGCTGCGCGCTCTCCGATCTCTCCCTCGCCGAACTGCAGGCGATCGATCCGCGCATCGACGAAGGGGTGCAAGCCGCGCTATCGGTGGACGCCTCGGTCGCCGCCCGCGCGTCCGAGGGCGGCACCGCGCCCGAGCGGGTCCGCCAGACGATCGCACGGGCGAAGGAGAATCTGGGCTCATGAGCCGGTTGGCAATCCTGGCAATGGCAGGGCTGGCGCTGCTCGCGGGCTGCGGCAAGCGCCCGGTGCTGCGCCCCGCCGACGGCAAGGTGCTGCCCGCCAAGGCCCAGAGCGCCGCCACGCAGCCCGGTGTCGGCGAATTGCTCGCCGTGCCGATCCAGGCCAAGCCGAGCCGCGACGACGAGCTGGTCACGAAATCCGCGCCGCTCCAGCCCGACCGCTTCGATCTCCCCCCACCCGGCTGACATTCCCCATGGATCATTTCGACATTCGCGACGGCGCCATGCACGCCGAGGGCGTCCCGCTCGACACCATCGCCGATGCGGTGGGCACGCCCGTCTATGTATATTCGGCGGCCACGATCCGCCGTCACGTCACCGTGTTCCGCGATGCGTTGGCGGGGCTGGAGCATGACGGGCGCGCGCCACTCATCGCCTTCGCCGTGAAGGCCAACCCGAACGCCGCAGTGCTCACCGTACTGGCTCAGATGGGCTGCGGCGCCGATGTCGTCTCGGGCGGCGAACTCAAGCGCGCGCTCGCCGCCGGTGTCCCCGCCGATCGCGTGGTGTTCTCCGGCGTCGGCAAGACCGTCGATGAGATGGCCTACGCGCTGGAGGCGGACATCGGCCAGTTCAACCTCGAATCGGAAGAAGAGGCGGAGACGCTCTCCACCGTCGCGGCGAAGCTCGACCGGACTGCGCGCGTCGCTTTCCGGGTGAATCCGGACGTCGATGCCGGCACCCACGCCAAGATCTCGACCGGGCGATCCGAAAACAAGTTCGGCATTCCGTTCGACACCGCGCCGCAAGCCTATGCCCGCGCCGCCGCGCTGCCCGGTCTCGCGGTGCAGGGCGTGGCCGTCCACATCGGCAGCCAGCTGACCGACCTGCATCCGCTCAAGCAGGCATTCGCCCGCATCGGCGCGTTGATCCAGAGCCTGCGCGCCGCAGGACATGTGATCGAGACAGCCGATCTCGGCGGAGGCCTCGGCGTGCCCTACGATCCCGCCAAGCCCGCACCGCCCTCGCCCGCCGCCTATGGCGCCATGGTGCGCGAGGCGACCGCCGGCTGGGCGTGCCGCCTGATCTTCGAGCCCGGCCGACTGATCGTCGGCAATGCCGGCGTACTGCTGACCAGCGTGATCCGCGTGAAGCCGGGCGTCCGATCACCCTTCGTGATCGTCGACGCGGCGATGAACGACCTGATGCGCCCGGCGCTCTATGACGCGTGGCACAATATCCGCGCCGTCCATCCAAAAGGGGACCGGTTCGAGGCCAACGTGGTCGGCCCGGTCTGCGAAACGGGCGATACTTTTGCGATGCAGCGTGGCATGGACCGAGTGGAGGAAGGGGATCGTGTCGCGTTCATGACCGCCGGTGCCTATGCCGCGACGATGGCGAGCACCTACAACAGCCGCCCGCTGACTCCAGAGGTCATGGTCTCTGGTAACAAATGGGCGATAGTGCGGGCGCGTCAGCCGGTCGAGGCACTGATCGCGGCGGACAGCGTTCCGGAGTGGGCAACAAGTTCATCGGAGGATTGATGGTCGCGAAGGTTCGCAAGGCGGTATTCCCGGTCGCAGGGTTCGGCACCCGCTTCCTGCCCGCCACCAAGGCGGTGCCCAAGGAATTGCTGCCGGTGGTCGACAAGCCGCTGATCCAATATGCCATCGACGAGGCGCTGGCGGCCGGGATCGACCAGATGATCTTCGTCACAGGCCGCGGCAAGGGCGCGATCGAGGATTATTTCGACACCGCCTTCGAGATCGAGGCGGATCTTGTCGCGAAGAACAAGTCCGCGATCATGGCGCTGATGGCCGAAACGAAGCTCGGACCGGGCAACGCCGCCTTCGTGCGACAGCAGCAGATGGCGGGGCTCGGACACGCGGTGTGGTGCGCGCGCCACCTGACCGGCGACGAGCCGTTCGCAGTGCTGCTCCCGGACGAGCTTCTCTGGAATCCTGCCAGGCCCTGCCTCAGCCAGATGATGGAGAGCTACGAGGCGAAGGGCGGCAGTGTCATCGCTGTGGTCGACGTGCCCAAGGAGCATACCAGCCGCTACGGCATCGTTGCGCCGGGCGACACGGACGGCAAGGCAATCCAAGTCAGGGGCTTCGTCGAGAAGCCGAAGCCCGAGGAGGCGCCCTCCACGCTCGCGGCGGTGGGCCGCTACATCCTCGATCCCAAGGTGATGCGCCTGCTTGAGGGGCAGGAGAAGGGTGCCGGCGGCGAGATCCAGCTGACCGACGCGCTCGCGAAGCTGATCGGCGACCAGCCGTTCCACGCTCACGTCTTCGAAGGCGCGCGCCACGATTGCGGCGAGAAGACCGGCTTCATCCAGGCCAATATCGCACTGGCGCTGGAGCGCGAGGACATGGCCGGGCCGCTCCGGGACTATCTACAAACCCTCTCCCGCTGAGCGGGAGAAGGATACGGAGACTTAGGCGCGCAGCGCCTTAGTCGGAGTTGGGTGAGGGCACGAGGCTTGCGCCGCGCATGCCCATCAGACCCTCACCCTCCCCACCGCTCCGCGGCGGGTCCCCTCCCTCTCCCGCTGAGCGGGAGAGGGCATCAGTTACCCAGCATCAGTTTCGCGAACAGCGTCAGGCCGTGCGGGTTGCGGCCATAGGCCTCGTCCAGCCGATCGGACTTGGCATAGGCACTCGCCGCCGCGCCCAGCGCCACCGCGAAGCTCTTTCCTATCGGCAAGGTATAGGCGTAGCCGGCGGTGAACTTGCTAACCCGGAAAGGTTCGCCGATCAGCGGCTCGGCTATGCCGAGCTGTTCCTCGCGCTCGAACAGCTCGTCGTTCAGCACATTCTCGAAGCGGCCGAAGACGGCATGGCGCTTCGTGATCGCCCATGTCCCCTCGACCAGCCAGGCCGGCAGCACCCGGCCGCCGGTGATGGCCTTGCGCGAATAGGCCGCCGTCACGTCCACGCCATGCGCCGAATAGCTGGCGCTGGCGATCAGGCGATGCTCGTTCTCCTCCGGATGCAGCACTTCGGGGCTGTGGAGTTCGCCGTAGCTGACCTCGGCACTCCAGGCCGGAGTCGGATTCCAGGTGGCGCGCACCGACCAGCTGTCGAGCTTGGGCGTCTCTATATCGTACCGGTTCTCGTCCGGTTCTCGCCCCTTGAACGCGCTTGCCTCGATCTGAAGCCCACGCGTCGCATAGCCGGCGGTCAGCACACCCCAGGTGATGTGGGTCGAATCGAACCAGTGATGCGTGATCGGCGCCTCCGGATCGAAGCGCGCCGAGCCGCGGTGCATGAAGGCGGATGGGCCGAGCGCGGGCTCACCGGGCAGGCCGGCATAGACGAACAGGCGCTCGTCATTCCCCGTCTTGACGTCGATCCGGCCGGACATCTCCATGAACAGATCGTGCGGATGCTGGCGATCGATCAGCGCGAGGCCGTGCGCCGTCTCGCCGGTGGCGAAGAGATCGGGATAGCCGCGCTTGCCCATCAGCGGATCGGCCGAGAGCATCGATCGCAGCGTGAGGTCCGCACCCGTGCCGATCGGCCGCGAGGCCTCCAGCATCGCCATCGACTGGACGAACGCCTCCCTGGCGCCGCGCGGGCTGCCCTGATCGGTCCAGCTGCCCCAGGCATAGCCATGCGCCATCAGCATCCAATCGCCGGCCATGACGTGCACGCCGGGCATAATATCATTCGCCGGCAGCCGCGAGGTGCCCGAACCGGCCGACGATTGGCCGTCTCCCATCATCGCCATGCCCGACATGGACATGCCGTGTTTTTCCGGCGTCGTGGATTGTGGCGGAGAAGGCCGGGCCGGCATCGCCATGCCGGGCATGTCCATACCTCCCATCGATTGCGCCAAGACGGCGCCGGGCGCGTGCGCGCATAGCGCCGCACCGATCACGGTTCGAATCATCGTTGAAACTCCTGTCGCGTGGGCTCGTCGGCGCGACAGGAGACATCCCGCCGCGCTCAGGCCGCGCGCGGCGGAGGAGGATCGAAGCCCGGACGGTGATCGGACAGAGCCGGGATCGGTCGCGCGATCGCCGCCGGAATCGCGACGAACAGCATCGGCTCGACGCGCGCCGGCTTGGCCGGATCGACTGCGCAGCCGAGACACATATGGACCGCCGCCCGCCCGTCGTCTTTGCAATGGCCCGGCGGCAGAGCATGGTGATGCGCTGCCGTCGGCATCGCCTGCGCGGGCGCCATCGGCAGCGTCGTGCCGAACGCCAGCAGACCGAGCAGGAGGAGGAGCAGATGCCGCATAGCATCGCCGCGCTACCTCGGCCCGATGCCGCTTGGCAAGGCGCGCGGGCGCGGCGACAAGGGGCCATGCACAGCCTGCCCCTCTTCCTGCGGCTGCAAGGGCGCCCGATCATCCTGCTGGGGGATGGCGACGCGGCCGTCGCGAAGCGCCGCCTGCTGGAGCGCGCCGGCGCCGCGGTCGTCGGCGAGGCGGAAAACGCCACGCTTGCGATCGTGGCGATCGATGATGCCGGCGGAGCCCAGGCGGCCGTCGCCCGGCTTCGGGCACGCGGCATCCTCGTCAACGCAGTCGATCGCCCGTCCTTGTGCGACTTCACGCTTCCCGCCATCGTCGATCGCGATCCGGTGCTGGTCGCGATCGGCACCGGCGGCGCCTCGGCGGGACTCGCCAAGGCGCTGCGCCAGCGGATCGAGGCGTTCCTGCCCGCCAACCTCGGCGCGCTCGCCGAACGGCTCCACGCCGCGCGGCCCAGGATCCGAACCCGTTTTCCCGATGCGGCCGACCGCCGCCGCGCGATCGACGCCGCGCTTGATCCCGGCGGCCTGCTCGATCCGCTGGCGCATCATGACGCCGATATCGACCAATGGCTGGCGGCGGCGAAGGAGCAGCCTCCGCGAACCATCCACATCCGCCTGCGCTCCGCTGATCCGGACGATCTCACGATCCGCGAGGCGCGCGCGCTGGCGCAGGCCGACACGGTTCATCTGATCGGCGACATCCCGCCCGCAATCCGCCACCATGTCCGCGCGGACGCCGCGCAGATCGAAGGATTGCCGCCGACAGAGCCCTTGACGGGCCAGACCGTCATTCTGGAGGCGGCGGTTTGACGTCCATTCGCGCCGCTTCCGCTTGTCGCAAGCCTCCGGCCGCGCTAACGCGCGAGCAGTAGCATGGCTCGCCCTATCCGTCAGACGCCCCGACAGGCCCCACCGCCTCCGCCCGAGCCGCCCCGCCGCCAACGGAGTGGCTTCGTGAAAGCGTTGATCACAGGTGCCAAGCTTCTGGGTGCGTTGTTGTTCCTGGGGCTGGTCGCGCTCGTCGTGGCGGTCGGCATCGCGATGTCGAGCCTGCCGAGCTTCGATCAGTTGAAATCCTCGCCCAACGGCCAGATGATCCGCGTCCACGCGGTCGACGGTACCGTGCTCGTCTCGCTCGGGCCGAGCTACGGCCAGTGGCTGCGATCCGACCAGATCCCGCAGGTGATGAAGGACGCGATGATCTCGGTGGAGGATCGCCGCTTCTACAAGCATCCCGGTGTCGATCCGATCGGCATCCTCCGCTCCGTCAGCGTGCGGGCCGAAAAGGGGCACTGGACCCAAGGTGGATCGACGATCACCCAGCAGCTCGCCCGCAACATCTTCCTGACGAGCAACAAGACCTTCGCGCGCAAATTCCGCGAGGCGATCATCAGCCTGGCGCTGGAGCGCAAATTCTCGAAGGACGAGATCCTCGAACTGTATCTGAACAAGGTCTATTTCGGCGGCGGCAGTTACGGCATCGACGCCGCCAGCCGGAAGTTCTTCGGCCACGGTGCCGATCACCTGGATCTCGGCGAGGCGGCGATCATCGCCGGGCTGGTGAAGGCACCGTCAAACTATTCCCCCACCGCCGACGCGCAGGCCGCCGCAGGCCGAGCGGGCGTGGTGCTGGAAACCATGGTCGAGACCGGCAAGATCACCGAAGCCGACGCGCAGGCGGCGAACCCATCCGCGATCAAGCTTGCGCCCGAGCCCAAGCAGAACAGCGTCCGCTACTTCACCGACTGGGCGCTGCCGCAGCTCAACACGCTGATCGACGACACCACCGATCCGCTCGACGTGTGGACCACGCTCGATCTCAACATGCAGCGCCAGGCTGATCGCGCGATCGGATCGGACACGCCGGACGGCCTGCAGGGCGCGCTCGTCTCAATGGAGCGCAACGGCGCGGTGCGCGCGATGGTGGGCGGCAAGGACTATATCACGTCCAACTACAACCGCGCCGTCACCGCCCAGCGCCAGCCTGGCTCGGCGTGGAAGCTGTTCGTCTACCTTGCCGCGATCGAGGCAGGCCACAAGCCCGACGAGGCGATCGTCGACGAGCCCGTCACCATCGACGGCTGGAGCCCGCGCAACGACGAGCGCAGCTATTCGGGCCAGATCAACATCCGCACGGCCTTCGCCTTCTCGCTCAACACGGTGGCGGCGAAGCTGGGGCAGGCGGTGGGTTTCGACACGGTGGCGGACATGGCGCGCCGCTTCGGCATCACCACGCCGATCAATACCCATCCCTCGATGGTGCTGGGCACGTCCGACGTCCACCTGATCGACATGGTCCGCGCCTTCGCCGAGGTGGACAACAAGGGCGCGATGGTCGTGCCTTACGCGATCGAGAAGGTCGTCGGGCCGGACAACAAATTGCTCTACCAGCACAGCGCACCCGAGAACCGGGTACTGGTGGCGCCGTGGGTGGCACAGGAGATGACGGACCTGCTGCAGACCGCGGTCAACACCGGCACCGCGCGCGCCGCGCAGATCGGACGGCCGGTGGCGGGCAAGACCGGCACCACCTCGTCGAGCAAGGACGGCTGGTTCCTCGGTTTCTCCTCCGGCCTCACCACCGGCATCTGGATGGGCCGTGACGATGCCAAGCCCAATCCCGGCCTCTATGGCGGCCGAGCGCCGGCGCGCGCCTTTGCCGATTACATGAAGGTCGCCGTGGCGAACCGGCCGGTCGAGCAGTTCGACACGCAGGTGACGCTGCCCGAATGGCAGCTCGAGCCGGACGACGAAGCTTATTACGGCCAGCCCGACGACAATGGCATCCCGACGATCGACGAGAACGGCCAGGTGATCCAGCAAGGTGGCGACGATCAGAGCCAGCCGATGAGCGACGGGAGCGATCAGGGTACGCCGCAGGCCCGCCGCCAGCAGCAACAGCAGGACGACAGCGATTGGCAGGGCCCGCCGCCCCCGCCGCCGCCTGGCCAGAAGCTCGATCAGAACTGGCTGAACGGCGTGCTCGGCCGCAAGGGCAGCGGCGCGCAGCAACAGCAGCAACCGCGCGATTAGGACCGATCAGCCGAGCCAGTAGAGCCCGGCGCCGTGCTGCTTGAGCCAGTCCCGCGCTGGCCGGGGATCGGCACCGTAGAGGCGCTTCTCCGCCGCGCGAAACGCCGGAGAATGATCCATGTGCAGCCGGTGCGCGACCTCATGCGCGACGGTCGACGTCAGTACGAAAGGCGGCGCGAGGATCAGACGCCACGAATAGCGGATGTCGCCATTGGCGGAGCAACTACCCCAGCGCGCCTTGGGATCGCCGATCGCGACGCGGCTGACCGTCACCCCAGCTTCGGCCGCGATCGCGCGCGTCTCCGTCTCCAGCTGCTTCAGCGCCTCGCGCCGCAGCCAGGCGATGACCCGGCGGGGCACCGCCTCCATCGGCCCACCCACCTTCAGCCGATTGCCCTCCAGCTGGACGACTCGCGAATGATCCGGCGACCAATCGACCAGCACCTCTTCGCCCCGGAACGGAATCGTACCGCCAGGAGCTATCCGGCGCGGTTTGGGCAGCTTGGCGATCTGCGCCTCGATCCAGGCGCGATGGGCCTCCGCCCACATACGTGCCTTCCGTTCGGACCCACGAGTGGGCAGGGTCAGACGAACGTCGCCGGTGCGCGGATCGATCGAGAGGCGGGTCTGCCGCGCCAAGGCGCTGCGCCGTATCACCAAAGGGCGACGCGCCTCGCCCTCGCCGAAGAAGGTCTCAGAGCTCACGCTCGACGATATGGTGCTCGAGGTCGCCGGCTTCATCCTCGGACACGGTCCAGCCCTTCACCGAGATGCCGGCCTTGTGCACCGAATCCGGATCGCCCGAGATGAGATAATGCCAGTCGCGCAGCTTCTCGCCGTTGGCGAGCAGGCGATAGGCGCAGGTCACGGGCAGCCAGTCGATCGTTGCCAGCGCGCGCGGGGTCAGCCGCACACATTCCGGCACATAGGCGTGGCGATGGCGATAATCCTTGCAGCGCCCGGTACGGCGATCGAGCAGGCGGCAGGCGACGTTGGTCGGGTAGATCTCCCCCGTCACGTCGTCCTCCAGCTTGTGCAGGCAGCATTTGCCGCAGCCGTCGCACACCGCCTCCCACTCCTCGCGGCTCATCTCGTCGAGCCGCTTGGTCTCCCAGAAACGATCCGCCAGCGCACCCATCAGCGCACCCACTGGGCGAACGTGTCCGTCACCGCCTTGGCGCCCTGGTCGGTCGGCACGATGGTGATCGGCTGCCCATCCGGCCCGAACAGGATCGCCACGCTCGAATGCGACATCAGATAGCCACTCGCGCCTTTGGCCGCCGGCTCCTTGCTGTAGGAAACGGCATATTCCTTCGCGACCTTCGCGATCTCCGCCGACGTGCCGGTGAAGCCCTTGAGCTCCGGGCCGAAGGCGGCGACATATTGCCTGAGCACCGGCGGCGTATCGCGATCGGGGTCGACACTGATGAAGATCGGCACCAGCTTCGCCGAACTGCCCGGCGCATTCTTGGCGAAGGCATGATAACCCTGCATCAGCACTTGAAGCGTCGTCGGGCAGACGTCCGGGCAAAAGCTGTAGCCGAAGTAGATCGCACGATACTTGCCTGCGAAATCCCTGTCGGTGACGGGTTTGCCGTCCTGATCGGTCAGCGCGAAGGGCCCGCCGATCGCGGCGCCGGCCAGCGGCGGCTGTTCGGACGACGCGCGGCCACACCCGCCGAGCGGTGCAGCGGCAAGCAGCAAAACGGCAAGAGCGGTACGCACGTTCATGGCAACGCCAGCCATGCTTTGCTATGGCGCGTGATGCAAGAACAGGGAGTGACCTCATGAAGCGTGGCGTGCGGGCGGCGATCCTTTGTGGGCTGATGACGACGCTGGCGGCGCCAGCGTTGGGCCAGCAGCTTACCTCGCCCGGCTACGAATTCCTGAAGGCGGTGAAGGACCGGGACGGCCAGAAGGTCACCGATGCGCTCAACGTGCCCGGCAACACGATCATCACCAGCCGCGACGATGACGGCCAGACCGCACTGCATATCGTCGCCAAGCGGCGCGATCTCGTCTGGATCCAGTTCCTGCTCGCCAAGGGCGCGCCGATGGACGCCCGCGATCGCAGCGGCGACACCGCGTTGATGGCGGCCACGCGCATCGGTTTCTCTGACGGCGAGCAGCAGCTTCTGGAGGTGGGCGCGCAGGCGGATCTCGCCAACAATCGCGGCGAGACGCCGCTGATCGTCGCCACCCAAGCGCGAGATCTCGCCTCGGTGCGGGTGCTGCTGCAATATGGCGCCAATCCCAAGCTGCAGGATCATGTCGCCGGTCTGTCGGCGCTGGATTATGCCCAGCGCGACAACCGCGCCGCGGTGATCCTGAAGTTGCTGCAGGACGCCAAGCCCGCGGTGAAGAAGCAGGTATCCGGCCCCTCGCTCAACTGAGCGCGGCGATCTTCTCCAGATCGGGATCGATCCCCGCCATCGCGCGGCGCGCCGCGCGGCGGGCGAAGCGAAGCGTCTCCGCCTTGCGCCGCGCCGCCGCCACCGGGCGGTGGAGCGGCTCGCGGATGATCGCGGCATCGTAGCGATCCGCCACGATCAACCCCGTTATGTGCGGCCGGAACCCCTCGGTCTCGAACGGCGACAGATCGAAGCCCGGCGGCACCGCCCAGAAGAAGCGGTCGCAATACTCAAGATAGTCGGGCCACTTCATGTCGCCGAGGAGATCGGCACGCGACACCTTGATCTCGACGATGGTAAGTTGGCCCCTGCCGTCGATCGCCATGATGTCCGCGCGGCGCCCGTTGCCGAGCGGCACCTCGCACAGCGCCATGCAGTCCGCCCGGAACATCAGACGCGAAACGCCCCGCGCGACGTCCATCGCGACGGGCGGCGCATCGGCAAGACAATATGGTTCGGAAGGCTGAGTCGCCATGTCACTTGGCTAGAACATCAGGCGAACGAAATAAAGGGTCAGGATTTGACGGGACTTCCGCGCCGCCGGACCTCTCGGCCCGGCTTGAAATCGTTCAGCGGAAGAAGATGTGGTTGCCGAGCGAGGCGACCTTGACCTTGCCCCAGCCCGGGGACACGCGACGGGCGTGGAAGAACAGGGCGGCCGGGGCGATTTGCTTCCATAGGCCCTGGCGCGCGATGGTGGCGATCGCCACGGCACGTTGCCACGCATTGTTCGCGTGGCTCGGCTCGGGGATCGAGCCCCCCTTCAGGAAGGAGAACTGACCGGGCTGCTTGACGACACCGCACACCGTTTCCGGGAACCGGCCCGAGGTAGTGCGATTCATGATCGTCTGCGCGACGGCGAGCTGGCCGTTCAAGGGCTCGCCCTTCGATTCGTAATAGACCGAGCTCGCGAGGCAATCGCCCTGCTCGTCGCCAGTGGTCGCAGCGACATGCGCAGCGACCATGTCCTCAAGCGTTTGCGGGGTCTGGAGAGCCGTGTCGCTATCGGCCTGCGGCGCGATGGGGGAACCATTGGCCTGCCCCGCCGTTGAGAAATCCTGATCGCGATTCTGAAGCGTATTCACATCGACGGCGAGCAGAGGCGCCGTGACTGCTGCCAACATCGCCGTGGCCGGGCCTGCCGAGTCGGTTCCCTCGGCGGCGAGCGATGGAACCGCGACGGTTACCGCTCCGAACAGGCAGGAAAAAGACGCCACCGCGAGGGCAGCGCGCGTAAATATGCGCATCATGATCCGCGAACCTGCGGCAGACCCCGCCCTGACCCCCAAAACAACCGGGCCGGTTTGTGATCCCCCGACTACGGAAGCCGCCCGAATAAACGAAAGGCAGCAGCCGTTACCGAAATGTGTCGGCCTCTTGGCCCATGCTGCACTGCACGGTCAACCCATTGCAGTCATTTCAGCGGCGAACCGTTCCACTCCTGCGATATCAAGCTCGACCAGCCAAAGATCATCATCGGATCGTCGGCGACGCTCCATATAGGCGTTAACCTCTTGGTAACCCTGTATATATTGTGGCCCGACACGCCGCCATCGATACGATCCCGAAACATCCAGAACGCGTTCCAGCACGGTTTTCGGCGCGCCGCGGTCGCATAGCAGAAGCAGGATCGCACCAGCTTCGCGGTCGCCCTTGGCGAGCACGACCCCGCTGCCACCCTCGCCTTCGATTCGCCGGATCAGCGCGGAAACCTGGATGTGCGCGGCCAGCCGCGGCGTCATTTGGCATAGCCGGGCAGCGACGAAAGCGGGATGTGCGAGCGCATGAACGTGCCCGTCCCGCGCGCCACTTCCTCGCCTTCGGCATCGATCAGCCGCGCGTCGGCGACGAGGACCCGGCGCTTGCCGGACACCCATCGCCCCTCCGCCACCAGCGGCCCCGCCTTGACCGGGCGGGTCAGCAGCAGATTGAAGGCGGTAGTGAGCAGGAAACGGTCGCTCACCAGCGTGTTGGCCGCATAGAAAGCGGCATCGTCGAGCATCTTGAAATAGATGGTGCCGTGCGCCGCGCCGGCCGCGTGATAGACCCGGTCATCCACCTCGAAGTGGATACGCGCCGCTCCTACGCCGATCACCTCCAGCCGGGAGGCAAAGAGCCGATTGATCGGCGCGGCCGCATAGAGCGATTCGAGCGCGTCGAAATGCGCCCGCTCCCCCGCCGATACGCCTTCGCTCACGCGGCCGAACGGGTTTCGCCGCCGGCGAACAGGGCATAGAGCGCATCGGCCGATCCCGCTCCCCGCAACTTGGCGACGAACGCCCGGTCGCGCAGCCGCCGGCTCACCCGGGCGAGCGCCTTGAGATGGTCGACCCCGGCATCCGGCGGTGACAGCAGCAGGAAAACAAGATCGACCGGCAACCCGTCGATCGCCGCGAATTCGACCGGCTGTGCCAGCTTGGCGAACAGGCCGACGACATGGGGCAACCTCTCGATCTTGCCGTGCGGGATCGCGACGCCGCCGCCGAATCCGGTCGACCCCAGCCGCTCACGCTCACCCAACCGCTCGCCGATATGGCGCGCGTCGAGGCCCCTCTGCTTGGCGGCGAGACCGGCCAGAGTCTGGAACAGCGCCTTCTTGGAAGACGCCGCCAGATCGTGGAGCACGGCCTCGGGCGCGAGGATGTCGCTGAAATCGTCCATATGAGCGGATGACTACCGTCAGCCTGCGCGGTTCGGCTCGACCCAACCGATCGTACCGTCACCCCGACGATAGACCATGTTGAAGGCGCCGGTGCCGGAATTGCGGAACAGCAGAGCGCCGGTATTGCGCAGATCGAGCATCATAACCGCGTCGGATACTGTCGCGTCGGGCACGTCCACCCGCGTCTCGGCGATGATCAGCGGGGCGTCGGAGACCTCCGCCTCGTCATCGCCAATCTCGAACACCGTATAGCCGGCATTCGCGTCGATGCCGCCGTCGATCTCGGCGGCGACGCCGCTGCCGTTCTTGGCCTTGAGCCGCTTGGTGTAGCGGCGCAGCTGCTTTTCGATCTTATTGGCCGCATCATCGAAGGCGGGGTGCGCCTCCTGCCCGGTGCCATGCGCCTTGAGCACCACCCCCTGGTTCACATGAGCGATGATGTCGCACTTGAAACTGTCATGCGGCGCCTTGCCGAAGGTGGCGTGGGCCGAGAGCGCTCGCGAGAAATATTTGTCCGCGATGGCGCCCAGCCGGTCCGAGACATGCTCCTGAAGAGCCTCGCCGGTGTCGACCTGATGGCCGGATACGCGGATGTCCATGTCTCGTTCTCCTTCTTTTGGCCGGCGGGCGGGCTAGGCCTGCCCCCCCGGCGCGTCAACCGCTGGAGCCAAAGTGGCCCAGACGGGATTCACCAACGTCGCGACGAACGACTGGTGCCGTTCCAGTTCGTCCGTGCTCGCGGAATGCGGGCGCGGCCGCCGGATAGGGCGTGTTGCCGAAGCGACAGAGATATCCGCGACGATCGTCTCGGCAACGATGGACACCGCTGAATCGGCCAGGCCGAGGCCGATCTGGCGACCCCCAGTCAGCTCGACGTAGAGTTGCGCGAGCAGCTGCGCGTCGAGCAGCGCGCCATGCTTGATGCGATGGCTGCGATCGATTCCGTAGCGGGTGCACAGCGCGTCGAGGCTATGCTTGGCACCGGGATGGCGGATGCGCGCGATGGCCAGCGTGTCGACCATGCGCTGCATGGCGACGATCGGGCGACCGCAACGCTCCAGCTCGGCATTGAGGAAGCCGAAGTCGAACGCGGCATTGTGCGCGACCAGCGGCGAATCGCCGATGAACTCCAGCAGGTCCTGAACCGATTCGTGGAAGCGCGGCTTGTCCGACAGGAAGGTGATCGACAGGCCGTGGACCCGCTCGGCCTCCATCGGCATGTCCCGGTCGGGATGGAAATAGGCATGATAGGTGCGCCCCGTCTCGACCCGGTTGACGATCTCAACACAGCCGATCTCCACCAGTCGGTCTCCCGTCAGTGGGTTCAAGCCGGTGGTTTCGGTGTCGAAGACGATTTCGCGCATGGGCGGCAATATCGGATTCCTCGGGCGCGGAGGCAAGCGAGGAGACGCATCACCTGATTACGCGTTTCGAAGCGGGTCGTTCCTGTGTCGATCACGAAATCGGCGCGGCGGCGCTTCTCGCGATCCGGCACTTGCAGGCGCAGGATGTGGGTGAATTTCGCCTGGCTCATGCCCGGCCGCGCGAGCACGCGCTTGCGCTGCATCCAGGCCGGCGCGGAGACAACGATGGTGGCATCCATGCGCCGCTCGCCGCGCTTCTCGAAAAGCAGCGGCACGTCGTCGATCAAGATCGCGCGGGAGCGGTGGCGGCGCACGAAATCGCGGCGCATCGCGTGGACGGCTGGATGGACGATCCGCTCAAGCCGCCGCAGCGCGTCCCGATTCCCGAACACCGCCTTGCCCAGCGCAATGCGATCGACACCTTTGAGACCGGTGACACCGGGAAAGGCAGCCTCGATGGCGGGCAACAGAATGCCGCCCGGGCCTTGGAGTTCGTGCACGGCCGCATCCGCATCGAACACCGGCACGCCGGCGGCGCGGAACATCGCAGCGACGGTCGACTTGCCCATGCCGATCGAACCGGTGAGGCCTATGACTATCATGACGTGAGCATCGCCCGCAATTCGGCATCGCGATCGCGCGGCGGATCGGCGCCGAAGAACAGCCGGAAGGCGACGGCCGCCTGGCCGATCAGCATCTCCAGCCCGTCGACCGTGCGCAACCCGGCGACGCGCGCTTGCTGGAGGAACGGTGTATCGGTCGGCGCCGTGACGATGTCGTAGGCGATGCTGCCGGGCGGCGCATGACTGAAATCAAAGGCGAGCGGCGGCTGGCCGGTCATGCCGAGCGAGGTGGCGTTGACAATCAGATCGAGGCAGCCGGCGCGATCGTCGAACGCGAAGTCGGACGGCGTCGCGAACTGATCGAGCGGCGCGACATGATGCTCCCCCTCGGCCAGCTCGGCGAGCAGGGTCTCGGCCTTGGCTGGATCGCGACCCGCCAGCACCAGCACGAAGCCTTCCCCCGCCAGCGCCGAGACGATCGCCCGCGCCGCGCCGCCGGTGCCGAGCACGCGCGCCATGCGGAAAAGATGTCGATGCCGCAGGAAAGGCCGGAGCGGCTCGATGAACCCCGCCGCGTCGGTGTTATGCCCCGTCAGCAAACCATCGGCCTCGCGAACGATCGTATTCACCGCGCCGATCGTCTCGGCGGACGGATCGAGACGGTCGAGAAGCGGCATAACCGCCTGCTTGTGCGGCATAGTGACGTTGCAGCCGCACCAATCCGGATCGGGGCGGCGTTCGGCGATGTAATCGGCGAGATCGTCGGCCTTCACATGAGCGCAGCGATAGTCGCCGGGCAGGCCCAGAGCCTCCAGCCAGAAACGGTGGATCTTCGGCGACTTGGACTGCGTGATCGGATCGCCGATCACCTCGGCATAGACGGTCACGCCAGCATCTCGCCGATATCGCGCAGCCAGCCGAGCAACGGCATCAACGGCATGCCGAGGATGGTGAACTGGCTACCCTCCAGCTTGGAGAAGATCTGTACACCCGGCCCCTCGATCCGGAAGCAGCCGACGCAGCCGGAAATCGCCGGCCATTCGGCATCGAGATAGGATTCCAGGAAGGCATCCGAAAAATCGCGGACCTGCAGCCTGGCGACATCGACATGCCGCCACACCGGCATGCCGTCCCGCGCGCCGACCGCGGCGCTCACCAGCCTGTGCGATCCGCCGCGCATCATGCGGAGTTGTTCGGCCGCCCGCTCACGCGAATCCGGCTTGTCGAGCATGGCACCGTCCGCCAGCGCCATCACCGAATCGCTGCCGATCACCGTTCGCCCTGGCATCCGCAGCGATACAGCGACCGCCTTCAGTTCGGCGAGTGCATCGGCGAGGCCCCGCGCCGCGATCCCATCCGCTTTCAGTGATTCTTTCGCGGCATCTTCATCGACCTGCGGGCGTACCACCTCGAACGACACACCGGCTGCCTCCAGCATCGCACGACGCGACGCGCTACCCGATGCGAGCACGATCATGCGCGCGCCGGCAGCTTCTCGCGCCGCTCGGTGACGAGGTTGATGATCGCCGCCGCCGTTTCCTCGATCGAGCGCCGGGTGACGTCGATGGTCGGCCAGCCATGATCCGAGAACATGCGGCGCGCATAGGCCAGTTCGCGCGTCACGCGATCCTGATCGACATAAGCCGTCTCGGCCTTCTCGTTCAGCGAAAGCAGGCGGTTGCGGCGGATCTGGATCAGCCGGTCGGCGCTGGTGGTGAGGCCGACGACCAACGGCTTCTGCAGCGTGAAGAGGTTGGGCGGCGGCGGGCTTTCCACCACCAGCGGGATGTTCGCCACGCGATAACCGCGATTGGCGAGATAGATGGAGGTCGGCGTCTTGGACGAACGTGAAACGCCGGCGAGCACGATATCTGCCTCCTCCCATTCGTGGGCATCGATGCCGTCGTCATGCGCGATCGTGTAGTGGATCGCCTCCACCCGATCGAAATAGGCCGCATCGAGCGCGTGCTGACCGCCCGGCCGGCTGATCGTCTCCTTGCCGAGCAGGCGAGACAGCGCGCCGATCACCGGATCGAGCGCCGAGACCGCATGCAGCCCCATCGCATGGCATCGCGATTCCAGACGTCGTCGCACGGTGGAATTGACGAGCGTGTAGATGACCAGGCCGGGTTTGGCGGCGATCTCGGTCAGCACGCGATCGAGATGGCCCTCGGAGCGCACCATCGGCCAGAAATGCTTGACCGCCTCGACGCCTTCGAACTGGGCGAGGCCGGCCTTGGCGACATTCTCCAGCGTCTCGCCGGTGGAATCCGAGAGAAGGTGGAGGTGGAGACGCGTCATATCCTCGGGCTTGATCCGTTGCCTGCCGCTCTTGGGCCGAAAGCTGTGGATAAGCATGGGTGAGGCACGCCGACAAGCCGAGGGATACCGCAATGGCATCGATTCGCTACCGCTGTGTGGCGGTAATCCTACGGATTCGCTCACAAGGGGGCGGAGATTCCCCCAGCCTGTGGAAAAGGGGGAGGAATCGAATCGACTCGCGCCGACTCCGCGAGTCGCCGCGACAGCGCTTCTGTTGGCAATTGCGGGCCATCCGAATAAACCCCGCGACCAAGCCGCCTACTGACTATCAACCACCCATGACTCTAAATAAGGAATGATATGGGGTCCGGACCCGATCGCCCTCTTCTCGCCGTGCTCAGGGGCGAGCGGCGCAATCCGCCGCCCGTCTGGCTCATGCGTCAGGCCGGCCGGTACTTGCCAGAATATCGCGAGCTGAGGGCAACCAAGGGCGGGTTCCTCGAGCTGTGCTACGATCCGGAGGCCGCCGCCGAGGTGACGCTCCAGCCAATCCGCCGCTTCGGCTTCGACGGCGCGATCCTGTTTTCGGACATCCTCGTGATTCCGCATGCGCTGGGACAGGATCTCAGTTTCACCGTCGGCGAGGGGCCGAGGCTCGCACCTCCGCTCAAGGATATGCCGCTGGAGGGCCTCCGGACTGCCCATGAGCGCCTACGACCCATCTATGAGACCGTGAGACGGGTCGCGGCGGCGCTGCCGCCTGAGACCACCTTCCTGGGCTTTGCAGGGTCGCCGTGGACGGTCGCCACCTACATGGTTGCCGGCGAGGGATCGAAGGATCAGGCCGAAACGCGCAGGCTAGCCTATCTGGAGCCGGAGCGGTTCGGCGCGATCATCCATGTGATCGCCGAGCTGACGGTCGAGTATCTGACGGGGCAGATCGAGGCGGGCGTCCACGCCGTCCAGCTGTTCGACAGCTGGTCGGGGACGCTTTCTCCCGAGCAATTCTCGAGCTGGGTGATCGAGCCCAATGCGCGGATCGTCCGCGAATTGCGCAAGCGCCATCCCGAGACGCCGGTCATCGGCTTTCCCAAGGGTGCCGGCGGCAAGCTTGCTCTTTACGCGCAGGGTACCGGCGTCGACGCGATCGGGATCGACGAGACGGTCGATCCGCACTGGGCAAACGAGGTGCTGCCGGAAGGCCTGACCGTGCAGGGCAATCTCGATCCGCTGGCGTTGCTGGCCGGCGGCAAGACGCTGGAGCGCGCCGTCGCGGTGATCCGCGAGGCTTTCGCCAACCGCCCGCATGTGTTCAATCTCGGCCATGGCATCACCCCGGAGGTGCCGGTGGCCCATGTCGAGCAGCTGCTAGAATTGGTGAGGACATGATGACGAATGCTATCGGCTGGTTGGGCGAGGCCTATCCGTGGGTGAAAGCAGCGCACCTGATTGTCGTGATCTTCTGGATCGCCGGCCTGTTCATGCTGCCGCGCTTCATGATCTACCAGTGCGAAACCTTAACGGGATCGCCTGAGGACAAGGCCTGGACGGAACGGGTAGAGCGGCTGCGCAGGATCATCATCAATCCATCGATGATCCTTGTCTGGATTTTGGGCTTATCTCTTGCCTTCGACATCGGCGCATTCGATCAGGGCTGGTTTCACGCCAAGTTCGCGCTCGTCATCGCTTTGTCCGGATATCATGGCTGGGCGGTCGGCGCGGCGAAGAAGGTCGCGCGGGGCCATCGTCCCGCCAGCACCAGGGCGCTGCGCATCATGAACGAGATCCCGAGCATCGCGACGATCCTGATCGTCATCCTGGTGATCGTGAAGCCATTCTGAGCGGGGAGATCGCCAATGCTGTTTGCCGCCCTTGCCATGTCCACCGTCAGCCCGACAGTCTCGACCTTCGATCCCGATCTTCGCTGCGTGGCCGTGTTCAGCTATGCTGAAACCAAGGTGGATGCGTCGGCCCAGGCCGGGATCACCGCGGGCCTGATGTATTATTACGGCCGCCTCGATGGACGGCATCCGGGTTACGACATGGAAGGCGAGATGCGAAAGCTGACGTCGGCCGGCTACGATGCGCAGTCGGTGCAGGCCGACCTGCAGCGCTGCGGCGGCGATATGCAGAGGAAGGGCGAGTACCTTCAGCAGATCGGCCGTGCGCTTGAGGGAAAGACCGGCACCGCTCCGTGAGATATGGCCGCCTTGCCACAGGCCGCCGCGCTTCCCATATCCGTTCGGCGTAAGCGCCGCGCGCTCGCTTGACTTGCGAAAATCCGCAGCCTAACCGCCGATTCAAGGCCAACCCATCCGGGCCGGCCTTCATTCCCGACATCGACGTATCCCGTCCCTCACCCCGTCGCGAATCCCCTTCCAGGACCGTCATGCACCTCAAAGACCTCAAGAAGACCGCCCCCGCCGACCTCGTCACCATGGCCGAGGAGCTCGGCGTCGAGGGCGCGTCCACGCTGCGCAAGCAGGACCTGATGTTCGCCATCCTGAAGGAGCAGGCGGAACAGGGCGATCAGATCATGGGCGAGGGCACGATCGAGGTGCTGCCCGACGGCTTCGGCTTCCTGCGCTCTCCCCAGGCCAATTACCTTGCCGGGCCGGACGACATCTATGTCTCGCCCAACCAGGTGCGGAAGTTCGGCCTGCGCACCGGCGACACCGTTGATGGCGAGATCCGCGCGCCCAAGGACGGCGAGCGCTATTTCGCGCTGACCAAGCTCAACACGATTAATTTCGACGATCCCGACGCGGTCCGTCATCGCGTCAATTTCGACAACCTGACGCCGCTCTATCCCGAATCGAAGCTGACGCTCGATCCGGGCGATCCGACCCAGAAGGACAAGTCGGCGCGCGTCATCGACATCGTCTCGCCGCAGGGCAAGGGCCAGCGCACGCTGATCGTCGCCCCGCCGCGCGTCGGCAAGACGGTGATGCTGCAGAACATCGCCAAGGCGATCACCGACAACCACCCCGAAGTCTTCCTGATCGTGCTGCTGATCGACGAGCGGCCCGAGGAAGTCACCGACATGCAGCGCAGCGTGAAGGGCGAAGTCGTCTCGTCCACCTTCGACGAACCCGCCACCCGCCACGTCCAGGTCGCCGAGATGGTGATCGAGAAGGCCAAACGCCTGGTCGAGCACAAGAAGGACGTGGTGATCCTGCTCGATTCGATCACGCGCCTCGGCCGCGCCTACAACACCGTCGTCCCCTCCTCGGGCAAGGTGCTGACCGGCGGTGTCGATGCCAACGCGCTGCAGCGCCCGAAGCGCTTCTTCGGTGCTGCCCGCAACATCGAGGAAGGCGGCTCGCTCTCGATCATCGCCACCGCCCTGATCGACACCGGCAGCCGCATGGACGAGGTGATCTTCGAGGAGTTCAAGGGCACCGGCAACTCCGAGATCGTGCTGGACCGCAAGGTGGCCGACAAGCGCATCTTCCCGGCGATGGACGTCGGCAAGTCCGGCACCCGCAAGGAGGAACTGCTGGTCGAGAAGGGCAAGCTCTCGAAGATGTGGGTGCTGCGCCGGATCCTCATGCAGATGGGGACGACCGACGCGATGGAGTTCCTGCTCGACAAGATGAAGGACTCCAAGACCAACGAGGATTTCTTCGACTCGATGAACCAGTAAGCGCGGCGGATGGCGGCGCTCGACTTCGCCGACATCCTGTCCGCCGGCGGGCTGGCGGCGCTTGCGCAGGTTCTTGCGATCGACCTGATGCTGGCCGGCGACAATGTCGTCGTGCTGGGAACACTGGCGGCGGGGCTGCCGGCGGATCAGCGCCGCAAGGTACTTACCATCGGTGTCGGCATCGCGCTCGCCTGCCTGATCGCCTTCGCGCTGGTCGCGACGCAGCTGCTCAAGGTGATCGGGCTGCTACTGGCGGGCGGCCTGCTGCTGCTCTGGGTGGCGTGGAAACTGTTTCGAGAACTGAGAGCGAGCGATCACGCTTCAGCCACGGAAAGAGCCCCGCCCCCGCCTCGCAGTTTCGGCCGCGCCGTTCTCCAGCTGGCGCTCGCCGATCTCTCCATGAGCCTGGACAACGTGCTGGCGGTGGCGGGCGCCGCCCGCGCGCATCCGGCGGTGCTGTTCATCGGCCTGGCCACTTCCGTGACCCTGATGGCGGTGGCCGCCAACTTCATCGCCCGCTTCATCGAACGCCACCGCTGGATCGCTTATGTCGGTCTGTGCGTAATCCTCTGGGTCGCCGGCCGGATGATCTGGCAGGGCATGGTGGACCCGGACATCGGACTGCTCGGCGTTCTCTAACCCCGTGCGCCGAACAGCGCCGTTCCCACTCTCACCTCGGTCGCGCCGAGCATGATCGCGGTCTCGTAATCGCCCGACATGCCCATGCTCAGGCGCGCCAGATCGTAATCCTTGGCCAGCTTGGCGAGCAGCGCGAAATAGGGTGCTGCCTCCAGGTCCGCCGGTGGCACCGCCATCAAGCCGACGATTGGCAGACCGGCCTCGCGTGCTTCGGTGAGCAAAGCCGGAAGATCGGCGATCGCGCAGCCACCCTTCTGGTCTTCCTCGCCGATATTCACCTGGATGAAGCAATCGGGACGTTTGCCGACTGTCGCCATCGCCTTGCTGATCGCTTGCACCAGCGAAGATCGATCCACCGAATGGATCGCATCGAACAGCGCTACCGCGTCTGCCGCCTTGTTGGACTGGAGCTGGCCGACGAGGTGCAGCACCACGTCCGGGTAACGCTCGCGAAGCGCCGACCACTTCGCCTGCGCCTCCTGCACGCGATTCTCGCCGAACACGCGATGGCCGGCTTCGAGCAACGGCACGATGCCGTCTGCCGATACCGTCTTGGAGATCGCGATCAGCGAGACGGACTTTGCATCCCGCCCGGCGATCCTCGCGTTATGGGCGATCGTCTGGCGGATGGCCGTCAGGCGGTCGGCGGCGGTAAGCGCTTCGGTCATGGCGCGCCTATAGAGACGGCAACGTCACCCCGCCAAGCTCGACGATCAGAACTTGAAGGCGGTGCCGATATAGACGGCCTGGCTGTCGCGCCGGTCATCGGAAAGCTGGACCAGCCTGTCCTTCTCGACCCGGTAACGCACGCCGCCGGTCACGTCGAACCGGCTGTTGATCGAATAGGAGCCGCCGAAATCAACCGCGACCGCCTGCTGCTCGGCGCCGATCAGGCGCGAGGTATCGCCGAAGCTGCGATCGGCGGCCACCGCAAGGCGGGTGCTCCAGTGCTTGCCGCCATAGCTGAGCGCAACGTCGGCGGCCTCGTGGCTGCCGGGCACCGTGCCGAGATCGACCTTGCTGTAATCGCTGGTGACGGCGAAGCGCTTCCAGCCCACCGCGACGCCGAGATTGTAGGCGTAAGGCGTGAAGCCGGCATAAGTGTTGGCCACCGCAGTTGCGCCGGGGGCGGGCGTGGCCCGGCTCGCGCGCACCGCGACGGTCACGCGGCGGCTGGCGCCTGGCCCGAGCGACGGAGTGAAACGGAAGCCGGACGATGCGAGGCCGCCCCGGCCGAAGGTCGATCCGAATCTCGGATCGGCCGCGGCCGGTGTGAAAGAGCCGATCGAACTGGCCACATTCGCGGCGGGTTTGGGCGCGCGCTTCTTCTGGATCTGCGCGGCGGACGCGGCGTCGGGAACGAGCAGCAGCGCGAGACTCGCGACGACGACCCCCTTGCTGATTCCACTCATGATCCGACTCGCACGCATTCGTCTGACGAACTCCCCTGCGCTTCGGCGCCTAGCACGGCCAGAACGCGCGTGTCATCGGTTCGGACGGCCCCGTGGTACGGAATCGGGAGCCCTGTTGCATCCTATCCACATACCGGGTGGATCGGGCCTGTCCGCGGCGCTTGCCCAACCCCGCTTTGCCTCTATAGATGCGGGCTTCCACGCGCGTCCGAAGGCAGCTTGATGATGCAGTTTCCCGCCCGCACCCTGCGCCCGATCGCCGGCGCCCTCACCGCCGCATTGCTGCTCGCCGGGTGCGCGCATCACGACAAGAGCAAGGCCAAGGCGCTCAGCGCCGATCTGGCCGCATCGAAGGTCACCCAGATCGGCGTCAACGCCTATCTGTGGCGCGCCGCGCTCGACACCGTCTCGTTCATGCCGCTGGCGCAGGTGGATTCGAACGGCGGCGTGATCGTCACCGACTGGTACGCCAATCCCTCGACGCCGAGCGAGCGGATGAAGCTCACCGTCTCGATCCTCGATCAGGACCTGCGGGCCGACGCCATCCGCGTCGCCGCCTCGCGCGAGATCAACCAGGGCGGCAACTGGGTCGAGGCGCCGGTCGCCGCGCAGACGGTGCAGAAGCTGGAGGATGTCATCCTGCAGCGCGCCCGCGATCTGCGCCGCGGCGCCATCACGGGCTGACGCCCGCAAAAGGACTTATGGAAAAGCGCTTCAACCCGCTCGCCGCCGACGGCCGCTGGCAACAGGCGTGGGACGAGGCACAGGCCTTCCGCGCCGACGATCACTCGCCCAAGCCCAAATGCTACGTGCTGGAGATGTTCCCCTATCCGTCGGGGCGCATCCACATGGGCCATGTCCGCAACTATACGATGGGCGACGTGCTGGCCCGCTACAAGCGGATGACGGGCCACGAGGTGCTCCACCCGATGGGGTGGGACGCTTTCGGCATGCCGGCCGAGAACGCCGCGATGGAGAAGAAGGTCCATCCCGGCGACTGGACCCGCGCCAACATCGCCGCGATGAAGGCGCAGCTGAAGCGTCTGGGCTTCGCGCTCGACTGGAGCCGCGAGCTGGCCACCTGCGAGCCGGATTATTACGGCCACGAGCAGGCGCTGTTCCTGAAGATGCTCGAGGCCGGCCTCGTCTACCGCAAGGAGAGCGAGGTCAATTGGGACCCGGTCGACATGACCGTGCTCGCCAACGAGCAGGTGATCGACGGGCGCGGCTGGCGCTCCGGCGCGCTGGTCGAGCGGCGCAAGCTGGCGCAGTGGTTCCTCAAGATCACCGACTTCGCCGAGGATCTGCTCGACGGGCTGGATGCCCTGCCCGACTGGCCCGAGAAGGTGAAGCTGATGCAGGCCAACTGGATCGGCCGATCCAGGGGGCTGCGCTTCGGCTTCAAGCTGGATCAGGCGGCGGCCGGACATGACGGCATCGATGTCTATTCGACCCGTCCCGACACCATCTTCGGCGCGAGCTTCGTGGCGATCGCGGCGGATCACCCGCTGGCGCTGGCGCTGGCCGAGCAGGACTCGGCGCTTGCCGCCTTCGCCGAGGAGTGCCGCCGTACCGGCACCGCCGCCGAGGAGATCGAGACCGCCGAGAAGAAGGGCTACGATACCGGCCTCAACGCCGTCCATCCTTTCGACCCGGAGTGGAAGCTCCCCGTCTTCGTCGCGAACTTCGTGCTGATGGGTTACGGCACCGGCGCGGTGATGGGCGTGCCCGCGCACGACCAGCGCGACCTCGATTTCGCGCGCAAATACATGCTCCCCGTCCCCCGCGTCGTCGCGGCCGAGGGCGAGGCGGACAAGCCGATCCATGACGAGGCCTATACCGGCCCCGGCCGCCTCGTGAACTCGCACTTCCTCGATGGGATGAGCGTGGACGAGGCCAAGGCCGCCGTCATTGCCAAGGCCGAGGATGGCGGCTGGGGCCAGGGCACCACCGTGTTCCGCCTGCGCGACTGGGGCGTCAGCCGCCAGCGTTACTGGGGCACGCCCATCCCGGTGATTCATTGCGCGGACTGCGGCATCGTGCCGGTGCCCGCCGACCAGCTGCCGGTGGTGCTGCCCGAGGACGTCAGCTTCGACGTGCCCGGCAACCCGCTCGATCGTCACCCGACCTGGCGCGATGTTAGCTGCCCCACCTGCGGTGCTGCGGCGAAGCGCGAGACCGACACGCTCGATACCTTCGCGGATTCGAGCTGGTATTTCGTGCGTTTCGCCAGCCAGCCCGAGGACAAGCCATTCGACAAGGCCATCGCCGAGCAATGGCTGCCGGTCGGCCAGTATATTGGAGGTATCGAGCATGCGATCCTCCATCTCCTCTACGCCCGCTTCTGGACGCGTGCGCTGAAGCATCTCGGCATGCTGGACTTCGCTGAGCCCTTCGGCGGCCTGTTCACACAGGGCATGGTGACGCACGAGACATACAGCGCGTCTCATTACGATCAGCCAGAGGGATCTGAGCCGGCAAAACTCTACTGGGTTGCACCTGAAGACGTCGAATATATCGATGGTAAGCCGGTCGAACGTGTTTCCGGCCGGCCGATCACCGTCGGCCGCGTCGAGAAGATGTCCAAGTCCAAGAAGAACACGGTCGATCCCACCGCGATCATCGATCAGTACGGGGCGGACGCGGCGCGCTGGTTCATGCTGTCGGACAGCCCGCCCGAGCGCGACCTCGAATGGTCCGAAGCCGGAATCGAGGGCGCGTGGCGCTTCGTCCAGCGCGTCTGGCGCCTCGCCACCGATCGCGAGCCGGCGGCGGGCGAGGACAAGGATCTCGATCGCAAGCTCCACAAGACCATCGCCGGCATCGCCGAGGATATCGAGGCGCTGAGCTTCAACAAGGCGGTTGCCAAGCTGTACGAGCTGGCCAACGCGCTGGAGAAGGCGCAGCCGTCAGCCAGCCGTACGCAGGCGATCGACGCAATGCTACTGCTGGTCGCGCCGATGATCCCGCATCTCGCCGAGGAAGCGTGGTCCGCGCGGGGCCATGAGGGCCTGATCGCGCTCGCCGACTGGCCGAAGGTCGATCCGGCGCTGCTGGTCGACGACGAGGTTACCATCGCCATCCAGGTCAACGGCAAGCTGCGGGACACGCTGACGGCTCCCAAGGGCGCCGACAAGGCCTCGCTGGAGGCGATGGCGCTGGAGTCTGAGAAGATCATCGCCTTCCTCGAAGGCAAGGCGCCAAAGAAGGTTATCGTCGTCCCCGATCGTCTGGTCAATCTGGTCGCATGAAGCGGATCGCCGCCCTCCTCCTCCTTTTGCCGCTCGCCGGTTGCGGCCTGCATCCGCTCTACGAGAGCGGCACGCATGGGCCGGTTGCGGCCAAGCTGTCGCAGATCGAGGTCGGGCCGATCAGCGGCCAATCGGGCTGGCTGATGCGAAACGCGCTGAACGATCGGTTGGGTGCCACCGGACATAGTGATGCGCCGCGCTACAAGCTGGTAGTCGATCTCAGCGACGACATCACTGGGCTCGGCATCAACCAGGAAGGCACCGTCACCCGCGAGCGGCGGACGCTGCGCGCGCGTTTTCGCCTCATCACCAACGATTCGGCGGGCACCACGCTGCTCGACGCCAGCGCCGGTTCGGATGCCGGGATCGATTCGGTGAGTTCGGATTACGCCACGGTTGCCGCGGAACAGACCGCGCTCGAAAATCTCGTCAACGACGTGGCCGATCAGATCGTCGCGCGCGTCGCCGTCTTCGCGCGGCACAACAAGGGCCGCTGATGGCGGCGAAAGACGCCACGATCCGGGCCGCACTCGACAAGGTCGATCCATCGATACGCTGTTACCTGCTCTACGGCCCGGATGAATCCGCGTCCCGCGCCCTGGCGCGGCGGCTGGCGACCGCGATGGGGCCGGAGGCCGAGCGGATCGATCTCGAACAGGGGCAGATCATCTCCGACCCCGCTCTGCTGACCGATGAGGCCGCGTCGATCTCGATGTTCGGCGGCCCGCGTCATATCCGTGTCGAAGGCGCGACCGACAGCTGTCTCGCGGCGGTGGAGGCGCTGCTGGAGGCGCCCGCGGCGGGCAATCCCGTGGTGCTGATCGGAGGCGCGCTGCGAAAGGATGCGAAGCTGGTCAAGCTGATGAGCAGCCATCCGGCGGCGATGCAGCATGTCAGCTATTTGCCCGATGCGGGCGATATCGATCAGGTGGCAATGGAGCTTGGCCGCGATCAGGGCTTGCGCATCGGTCGCGATGTCGCGCGTCGTCTCTCGGCCTCGGCGGGCGGCGATCGTGCCGTGCTGGCGTCCGAAATCGAGAAACTGGCGCTCTACGCCGACGCCTCGCCGGAACGGCCGAAGGATGCCGAGCACGCGATGCTCGACGCGGTCGGCGCCGACATGGGCGAGGCCGACCTCTCCCGTTTCACCGATGCCGTTCTGGGCGGTGACGAGTCCGTGCTCGATGTCGAGGTGACACGGTTGGTACAGGAAGGGCGCGAAGGAGTCGGACTGGTGCGCGCCCTGCTCCCGCAGCTTGTCCAGTTGGCGGCGATCCGCATGGAAATCGATCGCGGGGCCTCACCGTCCCAAGCCGTAGATAAAGCCGGCCGCGCGATATTCTGGAAACAGAAGGACAAGATGGCCGGCTATGCGATGCGCTGGTCCTCCGCCCGCATTGCGCGCGCGATCGAGCGCATTTCGGAAGCCGGGCGCGAGATCATGCGCGCGGCGGGTCCCGGCCCGATCGCCGTGGAATCCGAGCTTTTCATCATTGCCCGTCAGGCGGGACGACGCCGCTAGCTAGATCCGCTCGCCGCTCAGCCGCTGGCAGATCATGTCGAGCTGGTCGAGACTTGAATAGGACAAGGTGACGGTGCCCCCCTCCCCGGCATGCGCGATCCGCACGGCAAGACCGAGCATGTCACCGAGCTGGCGTTCCAATGCGACGATGTCGGCATCGCCGGAAGGCTTGGCCTTGAGCGACCGCTCCTTCGTTGTGCCGCCCTTAGCCGAACGGGCGAGCTTTTCCGTATCGCGCACCGACAGACCGCGCTTGATCACTTCGGCGGCGAGCTTTTCAGGATCTTCGGCGGTGATCAGAGCGCGGGCATGACCCATGCTGAGGTTGCCGTTCGCGACTTCCTGCCGGACCTTCCCTGGAAGATCCAGCAATCTCAGTAGGTTGGTGACATGACTGCGTGATTTGTGGACCAGCTTGCCCAATGCTTCCTGCGTATGCCCGAAATCCGAGACGAGCCGCTGATAGGCCTCGGCCTCTTCGATCGCGTTGAGATCGGCGCGCTGGATGTTCTCGATGATCGCGATTTCGAGAGTTTCGGTGTCGTTGAGATCGCGAACCAGCGCCGGCACTTCGTGCAGCCGGGCGCGCTGGGCTGCCCGCCAGCGCCGTTCGCCGGCGACGATCTGGTAGCCGGTTCCGATCTTGCGGACCACGATCGGCTGGAGCAGTCCGCGCTCGGCGATCGATTGGGCCAGTTCCTCCAGCTTTTCCTCGTCGAAATGTCGGCGCGGCTGGTCCGGGTGCGGGCGGATATCTGCGATCGGAAGCAGCCGCACACCTTCGGCACGGAGCTCTCCGGCTTCGATCGGCTGTTCGCGTTCGACCTCGCCCAGCAGGGCGGAAAGACCGCGGCCCAGTCCGGAGGGGCGCCGCCGGGCGGGGGTGGGCTCCGTGCTCATGCCGCAGCAAGCTCCCGCAGCGGCAAGCGCGCCATCAACTCGCGGGCGAGAGCGATATACGCCTCCGATCCGGAACAGCGATGATCGTAAATCAGCGCTGGCAAGCCGTGGCTTGGGGCTTCGGACAGGCGCACGTTGCGCGGGATGCTGGTCTCGAAAACCAGCTTGCCAAGCGCGGCCCGAACATCGGCGGCGACCTGTTCGGACAGACGGTTGCGGCGATCGTACATGGTCAGCGCCACGCCCAGGATCTGGAGCCCTGGATTGAAGCGCGCACGGATCCGCTCGATCGTCTGAAGCAGCTGGCTCAAACCTTCGAGGGCGAAGAATTCGCATTGCAGGGGGACAAGCAACGAGTTGGCGGCGCTCATCGCGTTGACGGTCAGCAGGCCTAAAGACGGCGGGCAATCGATCATCACCACGTCCCAGCGACCGGCCGGGGCCTCCGACAGCGCGATATCGAGTCGGTGCGCGCGCCGCTCGATGTCGACCAGCTCGATTTCAGCCCCCGATAGATCGACCGTCGATGCCACGAGATCCAGGCGCGGCACCCGCGTCGGGATGACCGCTTCGGCGATGTCGCAATTGCCGACCAGCAGATCGTAACTCGATCGTTTGCGCAGCGCACGATCGATACCCAGGCCGGTTGAAGCGTTGCCCTGTGGATCGAGATCGATGACCAGCACCTTCCATCCGGTAGCTGCCAGCGCTGTGCCGATATTGATGGTTGTGGTCGTCTTGCCGACCCCGCCCTTCTGGTTGGCAACCGCGATACGAATCATCGAGTTCGTCTCCGTCGAACGCCCTCGGCGATGACGATGGCCGCTTCGGCATCGGTCACGCTCGGAACGAGGCGGAAATCACCCTGCCATGTTCGGCGGGCTTCTTCCAGTTCCGATGCGGCGCCACGGCCCTTTGGCAGCACCCATCGTGTTTTTTCGTCGGCAAGATGATGGGAGATGGTGAACAGGGTCGAGAGATTGGCCACCGCGCGCGCCGTTATGTTGGCGACGGGTGGAAGTGCGACGCGCTCGACCTTCTCGGCATGGACAACGACGTTGCTAAGTCCGAGCGCGTTCGCCGCATCGCGGAGAAACTGGGCACGCTTGGCGCGCGGCTCCACGAGATGGACAGGCGTCGTCAGTCCGCAGGCGATGACCAAGCCGGGAAAGCCGCCGCCAGAGCCGATATCGAGCAAAGAACCGTCCCGAATATGCCGGCCGAGTTGTAACGAATCGGCGATGTGCCGTTCGTCAAAAGACTCGATCGTCGAGGCAGCAACAAGATTTTGCCGCTCGTTCTCCGCGATAACGAGGGCCTTCAGGGTCGTAATTTGCGCGGATGTTTCACGTGGAACGTCGGTCATGCAACGGCACGGGCGGCGACGAGAAGCGCGGTCAGGGCGGCCGGCGTAATGCCATTGATCCGAGACGCCTGCTCCACCGAATCGGGGCGCGCCAGGGACAGTCGCTCGATCATCTCGGAGGATAGGCCGCCAACGGACATGAAATCAAATCCGACCGGCAGGCGCGTACGGTCCGATCTTAGCCGCGCCACTTCGGAACGCTGTCGCTGCACATAAGGCGCGTAGTGGCGATCCGTCTCGATCTCCTCGCGTATGGCACGCGGAATATCCTCGCTGCCGGCATCCTCGTTCCCGGCAAGCGCCGCCGCTCGTTTCCTTTGTAGCGCACGACGCTCCATGGCAACCGCCTTGGCGTCGCTTATCGCGCCACTTGCGACGGCCGTAACCCGCAATCGCGCTTCCGCATTGTCGGCCCGGAGGTGGAGGCGGTGCTCAGCCCGCGAGGTGAGCATTCGATACGGCTCGGTAACGCCTTGCAGAGTGAGATCATCGACAAGGACACCGATGTAGCTCGATGTTCGATCGAAGATGGGCGCGGGGCGATCCAAAGCGCGGCAGGCGGCAGACAGACCTGCGACGAGGCCCTGTGCGGCCGCCTCCTCATAACCCGTCGTTCCATTGATCTGGCCCGCCATGAACAGACCCTCGACGTCGCGCACCCCCAATTCCCTTGAGAGAATACGGGGGTCGATGTGATCGTATTCGACCGCATATCCCGGCACGACGATCTCCGCTTTTTCGAGCGCCGGAATCGAGTGGATAAACGCTTGCTGAGTGTCAGCCGAAAGGGACGTCGAAATTCCGTTGGGATAGATCAGGCATCCGTTCAGCGTCTCCGGTTCGAGAAAAATCTGATGACTGTCCCGATCGGCGAAACGCCGGATCTTATCCTCGATCGACGGGCAGTAACGTGGTCCCCGCCCTTCGATATCGCCGCTGAAGAGCGGGGAATCGCCGAAGCCCGCGCGGATGATCTCGTGGGTTGTCGGCAGGGTTCGCGTGATGCCGCAGAACAGCTGGGTGTTGCGACGCGCTGGCGCATCGGCGGACATGTGCCAAGGCTCGGTGTCCGAAGCCTGGCGAGCGGCGCGCGACCAATCGATCGTTCGCCCGTCGAGCCGCGGCGGCGTTCCCGTCTTGAGCCTTCGGATCGGGAGAGACAGGGAGCGAAGCTGCTGCGAGAGCCGATGAGCACCGGATTCGCCGATCCGTCCGCCGTCGAACCGTTCCTTACCACGGAATAATCGGCCGCCGAGGAATGTGCCCGTGGCCAAGATGACCGCTTTCGCGGCTATAACATCGCCGCTCGCCAAATGGACGCCCGAGAGCTTTCCACCATTGAAGTCGAGTTCGATCACCTCTCCTTCGACGATTTTAAGCGTTGGGAAGTCCTTCATGCGGCGCTGAATGGATTGGCGGAACAGATTGCGATCCGCCTGGACGCGCGGTCCTCGTACCGCAGCGCCTTTGCTGGCGTTCAGCATGCGATAGTGGATCGCCGCATCATCGGCTGCGGCGGCGATCAACCCATCGAATACGTCGATCTCGCGAACGAGATGACCTTTGCCGACCCCACCGATGGCAGGGTTGCAAGACATCGAGCCGACGGCGGCTGCATTGATGGCGATGAGCGCCACACTGGCACCAAGCCGCGCCGCGACCGCCGCCGCCTCGCAACCTGCGTGGCCCCCGCCAACAACTACGACATCGAATTTCATAAGGTGTCAAAGACCATGTTTCACGTGGAACTTTATTTGCCGAGGCAGAACCGGCCGAAGAGCGCATCGAGCATGTCCTCTACGCCGTCGCCGCCCAGCACCCGATCCAACTCACGTATAGCGAGACGGATGTGCTCGGCAACGAGGAGAGGATCCGTCGTCCCTACGGCGACGGACAGATCATTTCTCACCGCAGCCAGCGCCTGCCTATACCGACGATCGAACGCCACCTCGCCCTGCAAAGGAATCATCGCGGCGGCCATCTCGACAAGCCGTTCCTGCAGCTGGACGATACCGGTATCTTTGTGCACGGATACCGCGAGGGTGCCGGGCCGGGCATCGGTCACATCGGCTTTTGCCGACACCGCGACGCAACGTTCGCTATCCCGGTCGGCAGCGAGATCGACCAGGATGTCGGCCAGTTCGGCCTCGTCCCGCGCCTTCCCGACGCCGATCTTTTCTATCGGATCGGCCGTGGTCCGAAGGCCTGCGGTATCGACGAGGAGGAATGGGATGCCATCGATGGCGATCGGGCATTCGATCACATCCCGCGTGGTTCCCGCGATGTCCGAAACGATAGCAGCATCACGGCCAATGAGCTGGTTGAACAGCGTGGACTTGCCGGCATTGGGCGGGCCGATGATTGCAACCCGGATTCCCTCGCGCAATCTCTCCGCCGGCGCGAGCGCCAGCACGCGCTCGATCTCGCGAAGGAGTGTACGAATCCCACCGATGACATAGACAGGGTCGCCGCCGACCTCCTCCTCGCCATCATAATCGATGGCGGCTTCGATCGCCGCGGCCACATGGGTCAATCGGCTCCTCCATTCATGGAGTCGCTGCGGGATAAAGCCGCGCTGTCGGCGGATCGCATCGCGGCGCTGACTTTCCGTTTCCGCGGCGAGAAGATCCGCCAGCCCTTCGACCGCGCTGAGGTCCATTTTGCCGTTGAACAAAGCGCGGCGCGTGAATTCGCCGGGATCTGCCATCCGCAACCCGAGGCTTTGCAATGCTGCAAAGCAGGCATCGACCACGGCGCGGCTGCCGTGCAGGTGAATCTCGGCGACGTCCTCCCCGGTCACGGTGCGCGGGCCCGCGAACCAGAGCAGCATCGCCTGGTCGAGGATTTCGCCATCGTGGCGAAGTGTGCGCAAGGCGGCGCACCCCACCTCGGGGACGGCACCCGCAAGGTGATCGAGTGCGTCGCGCGCCCGTGGTCCGCTGATCCTCACGATGGCGATCGCGGACGGCAGCGCTCCGCTGGACAGCGCGAAGATAGTGTCGGGATCGCGGCCCGAATTATTTTGAGCTCGTGCCACCCATATTGTCCAGAAGCTGGCGCCATAGATTGAAGCCGGCCTCGCTCATCGGCCCCCAGCCCTGCATCATCGACTGGATGGTGTCGGGCGTGATCCCTTGCTCGATCGCACCACGCATTTTGGCGAGATAGGCTTCATGGACGCTCGATAGGTCAGGAAGTCCCATGAAACGCCTTGCTTCCTCTGGCGTGCAATCCACATCGACCGTGATCTTCACCATCGTCTCCAGCGCTGGGCGTCGTCCCAGTCTTAGCCGAGCGGCGTCGGATCGCCAATATGGCGGCAGATTTCGAGGACGGACGCCGATGTGAGGCGGGGAAGCAGCGCTTCCATCACTTCGTAATCGATTGCGATACATCCCTCTGTGGGCAAAACGCCCCTCAGGTGCAGGAAGATCGCACTGCCGCGATCAGGAACCGGTGGGTCATCGTTGTAGCCGAGCATCAGAACAGCGTCATAACGGCCATCGTCCCGCCACATGCGCTCGGCTGAAAAGACGTGGGGGTGGCGCACCGGGCGATTGTAAGCCGGATCGCGCCCGCTGTCGGACCAGCCATCGTCCGGTCGCAGCCAACGCCACGGCAAGAATGCCGGGGGCGAAAAGCGGCCACCGGGGCGCAGCAACGCCGCACGGATAGGCCAGCGGCCGAGTGGGGTGAAGCCGTCGCCTTCCCGCTTGTCCGCAACACTGCAAGCACCGCTCCGGCCGATCGCGCACGGAAATGCTTCATGCTCCACGTGGAACAAGCTCGGATCGGTTTCTGCGACGATCCGCATCAGAGCATATGGCCGGTACGGTCGCGCTTGGTATCGAGATAGCCGGTATTGTGGGGGTTGGGCGCCACGCGATGTTCGACGCGTTCCACGACATCGATGCCGGCTGCGGCAAGGCCCGTCACTTTCGCGGGGTTGTTCGTGAGAAGTCGGATGCGCGTCTGGCCGACGAGATCAAGCATCCGTGCGGCCACTCCGAAATCACGCATGTCGATCGCGAAACCGAGCCGAAGATTGGCGTCGACGGTATCGAACCCCTGATCTTGAAGCGCATAAGCGCGCAGTTTGTTGATCAGGCCGATCCCCCGCCCCTCCTGTCGAAGATATAGCAGGATGCCCCAACCTTCTTCCGCGATTCGATGAAGCGCACCGTCGAGCTGCGGCCCGCAATCGCATTTGAGCGAACCGAAGACGTCGCCGGTCAGGCATTCGCTGTGGAGGCGGACGAGCGGAGCTTTGCCATTGGGCGCGCCGATCACGAGCGCTACGTGCTCGGTTGCCTCGTCGTTTGAGCGGAATGCAATGATTTCAGTATGTTGTGGGTGCGATTGAACCGGCAAGCGCGCGCGTGAGGCAATCGCAAGGCGCCCCGGCGCATCGTAATCGAATATGTCCGCGGTCGCGGGCATGGGGGCATCGCCCGGCCCATCGTCGTTGCGTATGAAGAACGCCGGCAGCACGCCAGCCAGGCGTGCGAGCTTCAGCGCAGCCTTGCCCGCTGCGTCGGCTCCCGTCGGCTTCGTGGCGAAGGGACCCTTGAGAGGCGACGACAAATCGAGCGCCGGATCGGCCAGCAACGTCGCCGCATCGAAATCCAGCCACGGAACTTGCACAACGCGAACCGCAGCGGACGACACCGCCGCCGGCCGCTGGTTGGTGAGCCGCAACGTCGCAGCGCGTTCAGGCGACAGCAGCAGGTCGTAGCGCCCGTCCGGAGCGAAGCGGGCGAGGCGTCCGGCGTCGGCAGTCTCGACAGCCAGCAGGTTGAGAGCCGCACTCCCTTCCCCCACGACGATCGGCCAGCCCCGTCGTAGCGCGTCGATCGCGCGAGCCACTTCCCGCCGGTCGCTCACCAGTCGAACTCGGTGACCAGAGGCACGTGATCGGATGGCTTGAGCCAATTGCGGCAATCCTCGTGCACGTGATGCGCGAGTGCCGTCCGGGCGACCTCGGGGCTTGCCCACATGTGATCGAGGCGGCGGCCGCGATCGTTCACCGTCCAGTCGGGCGAGCGATAGCTCCACCAGGTGTGCAGGCGCGCCGGCGCAGGGTAGAATTGGCGGCCCAGATCGACCCAGCCGTGAGCGACCTGCATCCGCGTCAGCGCCTCGACCTCTACCGGTGTATGGCTTACCACGCCCAGCAGCTGCTTGTGGCTCCACACGTCGCTTTCCAGCGGGGCGATGTTGAAGTCGCCGACGATCAGCGTTGGCTCGCACAGATCTTCGGACCAGCGTGTCATCCGTTCGACAAAGGCGAGCTTCTGCGCGAACTTCGGATTCAGCGCGGGGTCCGGGATGTCGCCGCCGGCGGGAACGTAGACGTTCTCCAGCCGGAAGCCGTTGGGCAGGCGCGCGCCGACATGGCGGGCCTCGCCATTGTCCTGCCAGTCGTGCCGGCCATGCTCGCCGAGCGGGATCTTCGACAGGATCGCGACTCCATGGTGCATGCGCTGCCCGGCAAGCAGGCGGTGTGCGTAGCCCAGCCGCTCGAAGGGCGCATGCGGGAAGGTACCGTCCTCCACCTTGGTTTCCTGCAGGCAGAGGATGTCGGGTTGCTCGTTGCGCAGGAACTGCTCGACGATCTCGATCCGGGCGCGGACGGAATTGATGTTCCAGGAGGCGATCTTGGTGGTAGCCATAAGCCAGCGATGTAGGCGAGCCATGCGCCATGCGCCAGATACGGAAAGGCCCCCGTTCCGGGGGCATGGAACGGGGGCCGACCTGGCGTTCGTCACGCAGGCGGGACACGGAGACTGAGTTCCGGACAACAGGGGGAATTCCGGAACGGCCCCGTGGCCGCAGGGGAAGAATTAGGCCCCCCAGCCTTTCGCCCGGATGAACAGGGTCGGTAAGATCGTGTCATCGGCTCGCCATGTCGCCGAGCCGACACCGTTCGTCGTTAATGGTGCGGCCCCTTCGGGCGCGGATCGGTCCACTGGAACGCCGAATCGTCGACCGGCACGTTGAAGCGCTGGTTCGACAGGCGGACGGCAGTCCGGTTGTTTTGCGCATCCAGCACGCTCCAGCCGTCGAGCATCAGCCCGCCCGGAGCGCCGGGCGAGCGACGGAAGGTGACGGTGATGCTGCCATATTCGCGATGCTTCTTGTCCTGGCCCGCAAGCACCACGAGATCCGGCCGCCCGCTCGGAATGATCGATGCGTAGCGCGTCACGTCCTTGCTGGGATCGAGCAGCAGCGCGAGCGGCGTGTTGCCGATCGGGTAGCGATTGGCCTGCTTTACCGAATAGTCGATGAACCACAGCGCCTTGCCGTCGCCGACCACGAGGATCGGCACGCTCTTCTGATATTGGAAGCGCACCTTGCCCGGCTTTTTCAATTGGATGGTACCGGAAACGATCTGGCCCTTGGCGTTGGTTTGCTCGAAATCGGCGGTCATCGTCTTCACGTCGCGCAGATGCGCCTGCACTGCCGCAAGATCGGGCGACGGTGCGGGCGCCGACGCGGCGGCTATGAGGGCTGGCGCGGCCAGCATAAGCGGCGCGACGAACGAAAAGCGCATCAAGGAGAACTCCGGATCATGACGGTCGCGGACTAGCGAAGAGGCGTTGAACGGGTTGTGAACCCTTCCCGGCGCTCAAATCGTGCGGGCGAGCGTCGGTTCCCGAGACGAGATGTCAGACCGGCTGCCCGTCGCGATCGATCAGCACCTCGCGGCGGCCGACATGGTCCGGGGCGCCGACCTTGCCCTCGCGCTCCATCCGCTCGATAAGGCGCGCGGCCGAGTTGTATCCGATGCGCAGCTGGCGCTGGACGTAGCTGGTCGAGGCTTTCTGCGATTCGGCGACCACCTGCACCGCCTTGCGATACAGCGCGGCATCCGGCGAATCGTCGTCGGCCGGCGCACCGTCGAGTGCGAAGCCGCCGTCCTCCGGCTCTTCCGTGACTGACGAGATATAGTCCGGCCTCCCCTGCGATCGCCAGTGATCGGCCACCGCCCTCACCTCCTCGTCGGAGACGAACGGCCCGTGGACGCGGGCGATCTGCTTGCCGCCGGGCATGTAGAGCATGTCGCCCTTGCCCAGCAGCTGCTCGGCGCCCTGCTCGCCCAGAATGGTGCGCGAATCGATCTTGCTCGTCACCGCGAAGCTGATGCGCGTCGGCAGGTTCGCCTTGATGACGCCGGTGATGACGTCGACCGACGGGCGCTGCGTCGCCATGATCAGGTGGATGCCGGCCGCGCGAGCCTTCTGCGCGAGGCGCTGGATCAGGAATTCCACCTCCTTGCCCGCCGTCATCATCAGATCGGCGAGTTCGTCGACGATCACGACGATCTGCGGCAGCACCTCGTAATCGAGCTGCTCCTCCTCATAGACGGGATGACCGCTCTCGCCGTCATAGCCGGTCTGCACGCGCCGGCCGAGCCGCTGGCCCTTGGATTTGGCGACCTTCACCTTCTCGTTGAACGAGGCGAGGCTGCGCACGCCGACCGAGGACATCATCCGGTAGCGCTCCTCCATCTGCTCGACCGCCCATTTGAGCGCGCGCACCGCCTTGGCGGGCTCGGTGACGACCGGCGAGAGGAGATGGGGGATGTCGTCATAGATGCTCAATTCCAGCATCTTCGGATCGATCATGATCATCCGGCACTGCTTGGGCGTCAGCCGATAGAGCAGCGACATGATCATGCAGTTGAGGCCGACCGACTTGCCCGATCCGGTGGTGCCGGCGACGAGCAGGTGCGGCATCGGCGCGAGATCGGCCACCACCGGATCGCCGGCGATGTTCTTGCCGAGGATGATCGGCAGCTGCGCGGTGCCGTCCTCGAACTGCGCGCAGGCGACCATCTCGGAAAAGACCACCGCCTCGCGCTTCACGTTGGGCAGCTCGATGCCGATCACGGTGCGGCCCGGAATGGTGGCGATGCGGGCCGACAGCGCCGACATGTTGCGCGCGACGTCGTCGGCCAGCGCGACGACGCGGCTCGCCTTGATGCCGCTCTCGGGCTCCAGCTCGTACATGGTGACGACCGGGCCGGGACGGACCTGGGTGATCTTGCCGTGCACCTTGAAGTCGTCCAGCACGGTTTCGAGCAGGCGCGCGTTGCGCTCCAGCGCCGCCTTGTCGATCGCCTGGCCGCCGCCGGTCGGCACCGGCGAGAGCAGATCGAGCGAAGGCAGCACATATTCGTCGCGCAGATCGAGCGAGGCCTGGCGCTTGCCCTCGGGCTTCTTGGGCGCGGACTGCTGGCGATCGGCGATGATCGGGCGGGAGGGCGCGCGCGGCTCCTTGGCGATGGCTGGCGCGGGCTCGTCGTCGAGATCCTCGATATCGTCGAAATCGTCCTCGATCGCGGCCTGCCGACGCGGACTGCGCTTCTGCGCGACGCGGGCGACGGGCTTGGCGCCCTTCGCGCCGGTGCGGACCAGCCAGTCCCACTCCTCGGCCTCGAGGCCGACCGCCTTGATCCAGAGCCACAGGCCAAGACCGACGCCGATCAGCTCGATCGCGTAGCGCAGCGGCACGTCGAAACCGGGTGCCTTGATGAGGCTCAGGCCGCCATCGATCGCATCGGCGCCGAGGATGCCGATCGCCCCGCCCCACCCGGCCGGAAGCTGCAGGCTGGCTCCTTCGTGGAACAGCGTGACGGCGGTGCCGGTAAACACCAGCGCCAGCAAGGTTACGAGCGCCGCCTTGACCCAGCCGACTGCGCCGCGTCCGCGCACCAGACGGATGCCCGGCACCAGCACGATCGGCACCCAGGCGATGGCGAGCGGCCCGAACAGGGTGAGCAGCGCGTCGGCGGCCCAGGCCCCGATCGGACCGATCCAGTTGAGCGTGGCGCCGCCCGACACCGTGTTGAGCGCCGAATCGCTGCGGTGATAGCTCGCCAGCGCGATCGCCAGCAGCACCGCGGCGACGGCGAGCGCCACGCCGATGATCACGCTGCTCGAACGTGCGATCGCCTGAGCGACCGTATCGCGCCAGGGCGCCTTCCGCACCGCCACGCTGCCCGCCATGTCCAAAGCTCCCCTAGGGCACCACGCGTGCCCCAAATGTTCCGCATTGGTAACCTGTCTTTCGAAATCCTACTAGTCAAGCGGTGCGCCTTCCGCCCTTGGTCGATGGGAGTCCACCGCACGCCGAGCCGCACAAGATCCTCCCCCTTGCGGGGGAGGATTTCGACGCCGTAGAGCGGCGATATGAGCGACACCCTGCACAGCGACGTGATCATCCTCGGCGCCGGCCTCGTCGGCTGCGCATTGGCGACGGCGCTGGCGGGCGGGGGCGTGACCGTCACGCTGGTGGACCCCGCCCCCGCAACCCAGATCCGCGACACGCATTTCGACGGCCGTGCCTCGGCGGTCTCCTCGACCAGCTGGCGGATGATGGAGGCGATCGGCGCCACCGAGCGCTTCGCCCAGTACGCCAACCCGATCGAGCGGATCGAGGTCGGCGAGCAGGGCGCGCGCGGTCTGCTCAACTTTCAGCCCGATCTGGAGAATGACGGTCCGCTCGGCATGATGGTGGAGAATCGCTACCTCCGCATCGGCTTGCGGGAGGCGGCCGAGGCGTCGGAGGGCGTCACCGTGCTGATGTCGCGCAGCGCCGCGCAGGTCGAGCGCGATTCCGCCGGCGTGCGCGTGACGCTGGACGATGGCCGCCCGCTCAAGGCCGCGCTGCTGGTCGGTGCCGAGGGCCGCCGCTCGCCGACGCGCGACGCCGCCGGCATCGCGGTGGCGCGCTGGGAGTATCATCACACGGCGATGGTCGGCATGCTCGAGCATGAGGCGGATCACCGCAACATCGCGCACGAGCTGTTCTTCACCGCCGGACCCTTCGCGCTGCTGCCGATGCAGGGCGGCCATCGCTCGGCGCTGGTGTGGACGGTGTCGGAGGCCGATGCGCCCGCCATGCTCTCGCTGTCCGAACGCGCCTTCACCGCCGAGGCGCAGAAGCGGATGGGCGGGATGCTGGGCGCGATCAGGCTGGCCGCCCCGCTCGCCAGCTTCCCGCTCGGCTTCCACCATACCGCACGGATCACCGCCGAGCGGCTGGCGCTGGTGGGCGATGCCGGCCACGGCATCCACCCGATCGCCGGGCAGGGCGTCAATCTCGGCTTCCGCGATGCGGCGGCGCTCGCCGAGGTGCTGATCGAGGGCGTGCGCCTCGGCCTCGATCCGGGCGACCACCAGCTGCTGCAGCGCTACGAGCGCTGGCGTGGGCTGGACACCTTTCTGGTCGCGTCGGCGACCGACGGCCTCACCCGCCTTTTCGGCATCCCCGGCAAGCCCGCCAGCCGCATCCGCCGCTTCGGCATCGGCATGGTCAAGCGCATCGCGCCGCTGAAGGACGTCTTCATGGCCGAGGCTCGCGGAGAAAGCGGCACGCTGCCGAAGCTGCTGACGGGGCAGATGGTTTAACGAACGTTCTCCCGCGGGGGGATCAGAGATCGATCGCTTTTCCTGAACTTCTCATCCAGAACACGGTGGTCCTGAGCAGCAGGTTTACGCCTACGAAAAGCAGGGGCGAGAAAAATACGAAGATCATATTCCCGGTAATCATCGTTACGATCAGGCCAGCGGTAAACGAAGCAAGCCACAAAACGAGTTGGGTTTTGATCGATATTCTGAACTTTGAGAAAATCGCCACGACGCGTTTCATGGGAATTCATCCAAAGAATTATTCGACGGAATATATCCGCCGCGCCTCTTCGACCAGCAGCACCGGCACGCCCTCGCGGATCGGGTAGGCCAGGCCGGCCTCGTCGGAAACCAGCTCCTCGCCCTCCTGCCGGAGCGGGGTGCGCGTCAGCGGGCAGACCAGCAGGGCCAGCAGCTCGGGATCGATCCCCCCTGCCCCGCTCATTGCAGCGTCGCCCCACTCTCGTCGCCGTCGCTGTCGTCGAGGCGGAAGAAGCGGAGGAACTGTACCACCAGATCGGCGCGAACCGCGATATTCGGCGCCTCCAGCAGCGCCTGCTTGGTGGCGACGTCGAACGGCGTCACCTGCGCCACGCCGTTGACCAGCCCCTCGTCGTCGAGCCGCTCCACCGCCGCCCAGTCGATCGCATAGCCCTTGGCGTCGGCATAGCGGCGCGCCTCGCGCTCCAGATCGGCGCGCAGCGCGATGCCGAGCGGATCGGGATCGGCGCCATCGCCCGCGAATGCGTCCATGTCCGCCTCCACCTGGCGGAAGGGCGTGGTGACGTCGAGCTCGCTCACCAGCCGGAAGCGGGTGAGGCCTTCGAGGATCAGGTTGAAGCGGCCGTCGTCCAGCGCCTCCACCTCGGCGATGCGGCCGATGCAGCCGATATCGAACAAGGCGGGCTTCTGCGCGGTTTCGTCGCGCGGCTGGATCATGCCGATGCGCCGGTCGCGCGCCATGGCGTCGGACACCATCGCCCGGTAGCGCGGCTCGAAGATGTGGAGCGGCAGCAGCGCGCGGGGGAAGAGCAACGCGCCCGCCAGCGGAAAGATGGAGAGGCGCGCCACTTGGATCAGCCGAACAGCACGGTGGACAGCCGCCGCCGCTGCGCCGAGACCCACGGATCTTCCAGCCCGATCGAGGCGAACAGCTTGAGCAGCCGTTCCTTGGCGGCGCCGTCGTTGTAAGCGCGATCCTGCGCGATCGAGGCGAGCAGCTGGTCCGCCGCCCCGTCGCGATCGCCCGCCGCCATCAGCCCGCCGGCCAGCTCGTAGCGCGCGTCGAGATCCTCGGGGTTGGCCTCCACCGCCTGCCGCAGCGGGGTGAGATCGTCGACCGGCGCGGTCTCCTTGGCGAGCGCCACCGCCGCCTTCACCTGCGCGAGCGTCGGATCCTTGGCCTTGTCCTCGGGCAGCGCCGCCAGCACCGCTTCAGCCTCGTCCGCCCGGCCGAGCTTGAGCAGCGCCTGCGCCCTGCCCGCCGCCACCGCGACATGGTCCGGCGCCATCTCGGCGACCTGCTCGAAGATACCGAGCGCGCGTTCGGCGTCGCCCTCCGCCAGCACTGCCTCGCCCATCGCGACATATTGCTCGATGTCCGCCGCCATCGGATCGCCGGCCGCCTCGATCGGCAGCTGGGCGAGCAGTTGGTCGAGCATCCGCGCCAGCTGCGATTCGGTGCGCGCCTGGGTCAGGTCGGCGACCGGCTGGCCCTGGAAGATCGCATAGACGGTAGGGATCGAGCGGATCTGGAACTGGGCGGCGATGAACTTGTCCTTGTCGACGTCGATCTTCACCAGCGTTACGCCCTTGGCCGCGTAATCGGCGCAGACCTTCTCGATCACCGGGCCGAGCTGCTTGCAGGGGCCGCACCATTCCGCCCAGAAATCGACGACGACCAGCTGCGTCATCGACGGCTCGACCACGTCGCGCCGGAAGGCCTCGACCGCCTCGCGGTCCGCCGCGCTCATTCCCAGGGTCGCCACGTCGTCACTCCTGCCTGTCATATTCGGGGCGCCTTATGTGGCCCCGAAGGGCCGCCTGCCAAGCCCTGCGAAAATTCCCGACGAATCGGCTTGCCGGGGTGGGAAGCCTTTGCTAGTGGGCCGGCCTCCCGCGACGGATCGCTCCGTCGCCAGCGCCAGAGCGGGCGTAGCTCAGGGGTAGAGCACAACCTTGCCAAGGTTGGGGTCGAGGGTTCGAATCCCTTCGCCCGCTCCAGGTTTTTACGAGAATCAGTTATCTAGACAGCCCTCACAGGGGCCTGCGCAGCTGTTTCAGATCTTGCTGTCCACTAGGCTAAGCTCTATCGCGGTGGATCAGCCTGCCGGTCGATTCGTCGGAGAGTCTGGCATGCGAATCCATCAGTTCGAGAGATCCAGTTAGAGGAGTACGGCGGGACCACCACGCCTGACCCGTCGAAAGACCGAAGCGGGGCACCCCGCGCCGACCGGCCGATTCGGCCATCATCTCTCCGAACAGGACTGCTACTCCAGAGCTGCCAATCCCGCCCTGAGCCGCAGTGCCCCGTCAGTGGCGAGACATCGACGCTGCGCTACTCGGCAAGCGCGACGCGTTCATATGGCCGTACTTCCATGTCTGCAGGGAGGGTCACGACCGCACCGGCCGGGCGAACTTCCACTCCCGCTGGCGCGCCATGACGGCAGCTTCGGCCCGCTCCTCCGATGCAGCAAACTGGTTGACAGATAGATTGCGCGCGCGTCGATAGCGCAATCGCGCCTCATCGGTGGGCGGGGGCCAGGCGATGGAGCGCTCCATGACCGCTGAAATCCATAACCTTGAAACCAAGTTGACCGACTCCGGCCGGGATATGGGCCGGATGGCAGATGCGCTCGCGATCAAGACGGCGTTTAGCGTAGCGACGCCGTCCGACCCTCGTGTCATCTGTCTCAGAACGACGTGATCACGCTCCGCGCAATCGCACCCTTCTTCAGCTCGCTATACGCTTCGTTGATTTCGTCGATGCGGATCTCGCGAGAGATGAGGTCGTCGAGGTTGAGTTTCCCCTGGAGATAGAGGTTCGCGAACTTCGGGATATCATGCTTGATGTTCGAGGAGCCCATGTAAACGCCGCGTAGCTCGACTTGGTTCGTGAGCAGGTCGATGGTGACATTCACGTCGATCGTCGATGCAGGATTGTGGACGCCGATCAGATAGGCGCCGCCGCCCTTGCGCACCATACGAATCGCCTGCTCCGAGGTCGGCTTGATCCCGACCACCTCGAACGCATGGTCGACGCCGCCTTCGATGAGCGCACGCACCGCCTCGACCGGATCGCCGGCGGACGCGACCACGAAATCGGTTGCGCCGAACTTCCGGGCGAGATCCTCCTTGGCCGGCTGCATGTCGACGGCGATGATCCTCGCCGCGCCGGCCAGTTGCGCGCCGCTGATCACGTTCAATCCGACGCCGCCGATGCCGATTACCGCCACGGTGTCGCCGGGCCGGACCTTCGCGGTGTTGATCGCCGCGCCTGCGCCGGTGATGACGCCGCAGCCGAGCAACGACGCCTGTGGGAAGGGGATTTCCTTCGGGACCTTCGCGAGTTGGTTTTCGTGAACAAGTGCGCGTTCCGCAAACGCGCCGGTCCCGAAGACCTGGCTGACCGGAGTGCCACCGCGAGTCAGTCGGCTGTCCTCGTCAGCACCGCGAAGTGTCTCGTCCGTGTGAGTGCATTGGTAGGTGCGGCCGCCGATGCATGCCGGGCAGTGACCGCAGAATTGGATGAGCGATCCGACGACGTGATCGCCTTCGACGAACTCCCGTACCTCGGGGCCGACAGCGACCACGATGCCAGCGAGTTCGTGACCGAGCACCGCGGGCAAGGGAACGCCGAAGTCCTGCTCCGCAAAGTGCAAGTCGGAGTGGCAAAGGCCGGAGGCCTTTACCTCGACGAGCACTTCCCGGCCGATCGGGGCGCCAAACTCGATTTCCTCGACCTGGAAGGTCCCATCTAGCTCGTTGAGCACCGCTGCTTTCATTCAAGATCTCCTGAGGGTTTGGGCCGGCGCGGCCGGGACAAGTTGATCGGTGTCGAGCGGTCAGGCCGTCATCGATTCGACGAGTGACTGGACGTCCTGCACGCCTTCGAGGTTGCGGCAGAGCTCGACAAGCCGGTCGAGCTTAGGCTCGGGAAGCGAGACCGCCGCAAAGCCCGCGCATCGCTCTAGTTTCGCCTGCAGATCGGTCCACGTCATCGGGTTCCTGGTGTGTCCCTTCGTATAAGGCGTGACATGGGTGAACCTGCGCCCATCGCGCATCGTGATGGTGACCGGGAAGCCTTCGAACTGATCGGTGATCGAGGGATCGGAGACGATCGAGACACGGCGCATAAGGTCGCGCTTGTCGTCGCGCATGATTTCGGCGGTATTGAGGTCGTCGAGAAAGAAGCCGCCGGTTATCGCGGCGGACGCGATTGTATAGGGAGCGCTGAACATCGCCTCGGGCACGCTGCGGGGATTCCACTTCGCGGCGGCCGGCTCAAAGGTCATGCGCGAAGCATCGCTGCCGACGCATTCGATGCTTTCGATCTGGCGATGGTCCAACTCCTCGCGCGCCATGATCGCGGCGGTGCTGGCGATGAACGAATGGGTGAACTTGCAAGCCGAATAGGGCTTCATCGACAGCCCCTCGGTAAGCTGCCATCTTGTCCCCAGTCCGTCGGTGAGCAACTCGGGTTGTACGTCGTCCCAGGCGATGTGGCGCAGGATGCCGCTCGGCACTCCCTGGAAAACGCCCCTCGGCGCGGTCACGCCGGCGCGGGTCAGCAGCGCCGCCTTTACCGCGGTATCGCCGGCGAAGGCGTGCTGCACGCGCGCCATTTGGGTGCCTTCGGAGTATTTGTTGTACTCCGACATCCCGTGGACGGTGTAGGCCATGCCCAACGCGTTCCACGTTTCGTCGGCGCTGAGGCCGAGCAGTCGCGAGACCGACGCCGTCGCGCAGAGCGGCCCGTTCCATTCGCCGGGCATGCCCCAGGTGGTATGATAGCGTACGAGGTTGAGCGCAGCGCTCGCGCGGACGCCGACCTCGGCGCCGGTGACGTATGCCGCGATAAACTCCTTACCCGTCACCGGCCGGCCGGCGATGCCGATCACCGACATCATCGCCGGCACGTTCCACTCGGTGACGTGGCCGCCGGTCTCGTGGACGTCGCCCATGTCGATCGCGCGCGCCATTACGCCGTTGGCGAACGCGGCGAGCGGGGCGGGCACCCGGTGCCCGTGTACCAGGATAGTCGCCTCGGGCTTGCCACCCCACTCCGCCGCGAGCGCGGCGATCGCAGGGGTGACCTCCCACCCCGATCCGGCAATGGTGACTGCGAGCGTGTCCATGATCGCGCGCTTGGCGAGATCGATGACCTCGGCGTCAAGGTCCTCGAAGCGTGTCTCAGCGACCATCCGCGCCAGCTCGCCGGCGGGATCCTGGCTCGGATGGACCGGGTTTTCGTGCTTCATGATGCAGCACTCATGGTCTGGGCGATCGTCGGCAGCTCGGCACGGTCCGGATCGAGGCCGGTCGCTGCGAACCAGCTCCGCTCGCGTCGTGCCTGGCGATGGCCATAGTCGATGATCGCGGCGAAAGCGGCTGGCGCGAGCGCAAGCCGGCCGTCCTCTCCGAGGATGATCCGGTCAATGACGCTACCGAGGTCGTGGATCGCGGTCGCTAGCGCTTTCTGATCGTCGGAGTCGGTGTTCCGTGCCACCGAAAGTGCGTCGGCAAGCGACTGGCGATAGATCGGATCAACCTGATCGGCGAGCTCGTCGCCGAGCCGCATCATGTTTTCGAGCGATCCAGCCTCGAACTTCACCGCGAACCGCCACTGGTCCTTCATCATCCGGAGATGACCGATGACGAGGTTGACTTGATCCCGTGCCAGCCGCTCGCCCGACGGGAGGGCGGGGATCACGACCTGTTCGAGCGCCTTGAGCATGTTGTCGATGCGCAAATCGATGTCGGGCAGCATCAACGGTCTCCGATCAGCGTGACGATGTGGTCGAGAAAGACCGCGCCGGCCGAACCCAGCCAAGTCAGCACGACCTCCTGATGGTTGTTGCCCTCCTTGGCCGCGCGCATCGCCTGGCCGAGGTCCATCACCGCACATTTATAGGCGTTGAGCACCTCGTAATAGTGCAGCCGGACCGGATCGATGCGGTTGCCCGAGGCTTCCTCGTAAAGACGGAAGAACTCGTCACGCGGAAGCAGGCCGCTCACTAGGAACACGCCGTCGTCGCGCCACGCACCGAAGATCTTCTGCGTCGTCCAGGCGAGATCCTCGTGCAGATCGCCGATATGCGCGAGTTCCCAGTCGAGCACAGCAGTGAAATCGCCGCTCGGCTCCTCGAACATGAAGTTTCCCATGCGCAAGTCGCTATGGACGAGCACCGGCGTATCGCAGACCGGTGCGTTCTCGCGTAGCCAGCGTTCAGCGAGCGTGACCATGGGCACCGGCTCGACGAGACTGTCCCACCACACCCGCGACCACCAATTCACCTGCCAGATCGCCGCCTGCCGGCTGTTCGCGCGCGGTACCGAAAAATAATCGAACGTCGTGTTCGCGACGTCGAAGCGATGGGTGGTGGCCAGCGCGTGGATGTATTGCGGAGCGAGCTTGGCGGCGAACTCGCCGAGTTGACCTCCCATGCCCGACACGCCCTTGCCGCGGAGCGCGGTCGGCTCGGTAACACCCGCCACGAACCCCAGGATCACCGCAGGCTGGCCGAGCAGGTCGCCATCGGCGTCGTGGAAGCGCACCGGCGCGATCGGGAGGTGATCCGCCATCAGCCGCTGAACTTCGGCTTCGCGGCCGCGGCAGGTCTGTGCGATCGCCTCGAGCGGATCCATCCGCAGGACGAGGCGCTCGCCCTCGGTGTCGCCGGCATGGCGGAACGTGAAGGCGAACTGTTCCTTGGACGCGCCGCCAGACATCCGCGAGACCTGCGTGACCGCGACCTCGCGATACCCCTTGTGTGCGAAGAAGCGGCCGAGCATCGCGATGACCTCGGCATCACTTTTGGGGCGATAGGGGCCGGTCGCCCGCTGGCGGACGGTGCGATCGAGGATCGTTTTGATCCGCGGTTCGATCTCGCCTCGATCCCACGCACCGACATCGTCGCTCTTCCCAATCTCGACGAGCGGGGCCGCGGCGCCGGAGGGCGTCATGCGAACCTGCCGACGAACGGCTTGGCGTAAGCGAGATAAGCACGGCTCCAGCAGAATTCGAGCCAGCCTGTGCCGTCCTCGCCGCCGATCTTCGCCTCCAGGATGGCTTCGTTCAGCAGCACTTCGGGATCGAGATCGAGCTGGTAATTTGCGTAAGATTTGCAGTCGACGAACACCGACCGACCGGCCTCGTCCTTGACCGTGACGCGGAAGCCTTTCTGCATCATCTCCGCATCGTAATCGATATCGTAATCGACCGTTTCGATGTGGTGCATCACCCCGTCTTTGAACAGGTAGCCGCGCAGTTCGACCCGGCCGAAGCATAGCATCTCAAAGAAGTGGACCGAGACGCTCTGGGTGGTGACGTGGAACCACTTGTAGTGCTGGTTGAGGCCCCACACGCGTGGGCCCCAGCTATGATCGCGGATCATGAAATGATCCATGGCGTAATCCTTGCCGTCGATCGTGAGCAGCCCCTTGACGATGCCGTGCTGCTCGGTCCGGTCGTCGCCATAATGCGGGGGATTGCCGCGGGGGTGCGAACTGAACGCATAAGGTGGATGGATCGCCTCCCAAAGACCCTCGAACTGGATCCGCTCGCCTGTCCATTTCAGGGCCACGGTCTGGAACGGTTTGCGTACCTGCATTTGGATGCTGCCGAGCCGCCAGTCGTCGAAGTTCATGTCGACCGGCATGATGCCGTCGACCTGTTCCTCGATCGGCCTTTCAAGCGCAGGCCCGAACAGGAAGAAGCGGGCCTTGCCGCTGCCGTCGCCGCGCACGGTCGGATAGATGAACCCGGCGATTCCGTGCTCGGGCATGACGACCTGATGAGTAAGCGACTCCCGGCCATCGAGCGCAAGCGCATGACGGAAGGCGTTCGATTCGGGGAAGCTTGAGAACTTCTCGTTGGCGTCCGGCATGGAAAATCCGCTCCCTGAGGTTTTGGGCGTATTGTTGGGCCGATGCAGTACGTCGGCATCGTCTCGCTTGTCTGGATTGGGCTTCGGGTAGTCCTGCTCCTCGCCGTCGCGGCTGCGAGACGCTGTTCGCGCCTTTCGCTTATCGAAGCAGACCTAGGCGCGCAGAAGGGAACCGACCTAATAAGTTTCGGGCAGAGCTATTCATAAAACGGATAGAACCGGATTCTCGACTGCGCGGCGGCTTAGGCGGAGATCACATCTGCCTGCCGCGTCGTTGGCTCGATCATCGCTGCCGTGATCGTGGCGACCTGATCATCGGAAAGGCCATGATGGAGGAGATAGTCCCGCGTCGTGCCGAACCGGCTCTCGAGCGCGGCGAAGAGCGCGTCGAGATAAGCGTGGTCGGTTCCCAGCATGACCCGGCGGCATTCGATCGGCAGATCGGAGTAGAGATCGAGCTTGGCGTCCGACAGCATGTTCTCGAAGTGGGCGTCGCTGTCGAGGAGCATGCTGCTGCGCAGATAGTCCTCCAGGATCGTCGCACGGTCGACGCCGAGGAGATCGAGGATCAACGCGGCGGCGGCGCCCGTCCTGTCCTTGCCGGCCGAGCAATGCACGAGGAGGGGCAGATGGTCGTCGGCAATGGCCCGGAACATGGCCACGAATTCAGGCGCGTAATCGTCGAGCATCATGGCATAGAAGTCCGCGAAACTGCGCGCCCAAGCTTCGGCCGTCCGATCCGCCTTCGCGAAAATTCGATTGAAGATGAAATCGGTATCTGGCTTCGGTGAGACGTGCTCGAAGGCGCTTCGTGCTCCTGCTGCGGTCGGCTGGGCAGCGCGCTCCTGCGCACAACGCAGGTCGATCGTCGCGCTGAGGCTTAAGGCCTGGACGGTTTCGATGTCGGTATCGGTTAGGCGGGATAGCTGACTGGATCGATAGATCTTCCCGCGTCGCACATGACCGCCGGAACGCGTCGTGTAGCCGCCCAGATCCCGGAAATTCGGCGCTCCCGTCAGCATCTGCGTTCCGTCCACCGCCAAGTCACGCGCCGCTTTCCCGAAACCGGGCGGGCGCGCCAATAGGGAATGCGTGCCCACATTGAAAAAGCGGACCCCGGGCCCACCCTCGAAAATGCGCGGACGCTCATCCACGCTTTTGGTAGGTCCATTGAACAATTGATTGACAGGTGCGCTGCAGTGGAATTACGTGACGCCATAACGCAAAACATTGCCGTTTGAAGGTTTGGAAGCGGCCCGGCGAGAGATGCAATGGATTTTTGGCGGCCGGTCATTCCGTGATCGTGCAACTCCGTCGTGGTGCGACCGGCTAGGAAGCGCTCGCCGCGGCTTGCTTGCCGCCTTGCGGAGGAGCGCCCCCGGATCCGAGGATTTAACTGGTACGAGGAGCTGGCCCTGTGAGTGAGCTTGCAACGAATTTCGAGGAATTTCCGGTTGAGCACGCCCATCGCCACAGGCTCGCGGAAAATGGTCGCGAGTCCCTCGCGCACATCTTCCTCATGCCCGAATACGGGATGGCCGGTTTCCTCTATCCCAGCATGCTCGGCACGGGCGATGCGCGTGGGATGGCGTGTTTCTTCGGTCCCAGTTTTCCGCAGCAGGTGGAGGAAAGCCACAACGGGGTGATCGCAGAGGACATGACGTTTGCCGATTGGCGCCTCGGGCCGATGCGCATGGCGGTGACCGAGCCGCACAAGAAGGTGAGCATCTCTTGGGTGGGCGAACGGATCAAGGTGGCTGCCGAGTTCGAGGCGACCCACCCCCCCTATGCGTTCAGCATGCATCCGCGCGGCAATCCTCCCTATTTTGGCGACAACCGTACCGAGCAGCACGGGCGTGTTTCCGCCACGATCGAGATCGATGGCAAGTCGTTTCCGCACGAGGGATTGATGATCCGCGACCATAGCTGGGGTCCGCGTATTTGGGGGATCAACCAGCATTATAAGTGGATTCATGCCACGACCGGCGAGGCGTCGATGCATTTTTTCGAGATGCAGGCGTTCGGGAAGACCGAGTTGCGCGGCTTCCTGTTCAAGGAAGGCAAGATGCGGCATCTGGTCGACGTCGACTATACGTTCGCGTTCGACGAGGCGATGCTCCAGCGCGAATTCCGCGTAACAGTAACCGACTCGGATGGCCGACAATCATCGATCGAGTACGATATTTATGGGACTCTGCAGTCGTCGCACGATCCCAAGACGGTCATCAACACGGGCTGCGCCAAGGTTCGGTTTGATGGCGCGGATGGTGTTGGCGTCTGTGAATTCAACTGGAACAGGAATTATTTCGACTTCGCCAAGGACTACGCCGTTCGATACGGCTGAAGTTGCGGATCGAAATGATGAGGCAGCGCGCCTTCACCAACACGGTGGTTGGACCAATAATCATATCCAATGAATGTCGTTTGGCTGGGCGTCGGGACTCGCGCGCGGCTTTCGAGCTACGGCATTCGGCCCAGGCAATTCCGGTGGAAATGGCCCGACAAATCGCGCTTTGATGCTTGTTGGATTGATAAGGTGAGGATCGGATAGGATCATTCGCGTGCTCCTTGGCTGACATCATCGTCAAACCAAAAGGAGCCATGATCCCGATATTTGAATGCATATCCAACAATCCGAATTTGCCGGCTGTTATGATGAGGGTATGCGGTTCGCAGGCAAGGCGGCGAAGACCGCCCGTTCGGGAAGGACGAGGATGGGATGGCTACCGGCAATCGAAACAGCATCGTGGCGGGACGAACATGACCAGCTTCGGTCCGGCATTTTACGGCCGTGAGGTGGGCAGGGCCCACTAACACCGACGATGCGGGTTTAGCCCGGTCTTCGGCTCGAACCAGGCTGGCGGCGAACCGAACCATGAAGTCGGCAAACAGTATAAAGATACAATTGGAGGGGTTTCATGAATTTCGTCACGCGTTCATCTCTGCTTGCGGCGGTGTCCTTCGGCAGCCTGATGAGTCCCGCTTTCGCCCAGCAGATCGCACCGGCCGATGCTCCGGCTCCTGCAGCCGCTGAGGCCGCGCCCGCCCAGGCTTCAACGCAGGCCGCTCCGGTCGGCGGTGCCGGTACCGACATCGTCGTGACGGCCAACAAGCGCGAGCAGAAGCTGAACGACGTCGGTCTCACCATTACTGCCATCTCGTCCCAGCAACTCGCAGAGCGGCGCATCACGTCGCTTCAGGACGTCGCCGCTGCGGTCCCTGGTCTCACCTACGCGTCCAGCACCCAGAACACGCCAATCTACACGCTACGCGGCGTCGGCTTCAACGAAGCCGCGCTTGGCGTGTATCCGGCGGTGAGCGTCTATCTCGATCAGATACCCCTCAACTTCCCTGTGATGGCGAGCCATTCCGCCTACGACCTCCAGCGCATCGAGGCTCTGAAGGGGCCGCAGGGCACGCTGTTCGGCCAGAACGCCACCGGCGGCGCTATCAACTACATCGCGGCGACGCCAACCAACGAGTTCCACGCCGGCGGTGACCTCTCCTACGGCCGGTTCAACGATTTCGTAGGCAACGCGTATGTGAGCGGTCCGATCGCAGAGAACCTTACCGGTCGCATCGCTATCACGGGCGAGCATGCCGATGGCTGGCAGAAGAGCTATACGCACGACGGTACGATGGGCGATTCCCGCTACATCGCGGGTCGCATCCTCCTGAAGTGGGAGCCGAGCGACCGGCTCCGCTTCAACTTCAACGCCAATGGCTGGATCGATCACTCCCAGCCGCAGGCGCTGCAGTATATCGCCTTTTTCCCCGCCAAGCCCAACGTCGCGACCGAGCCCGCTCTCGCTGCAGTGCCCTTTTCGCCGCAGACGCCGCGTGCTGCGGACTGGTCCACGGGCGCCAACGAGCCGTTCTCCCACCGCAAGTTCGGCCAGATCGCGCTGCGCGCCGACTATGACCTTACCGATTGGGCGACGCTCACCTCGATCACATCGTACAACGCCTTTAGCCAGAAGCAGGCGACGGACGGTGATGGCATGGCGCTCGTCGATTACGATCTCGGCGTCAACAACGGCACGCTGCACTCGTTCAACCAAGAGCTCCGGCTCGCAAATTCCGGCCACTCGCATTTCCGCTGGGTGATCGGCGGCAATTTCGAAAAGAGTCGTGCCAAAGAACAACAGTCGCTCAACTACATAAATTCGACGAATTACGAGCCTTCGGTCAATTATATTTTCGAAAGTGGCAACAAAACCGATCAGCGCATCCGCAACATGGCGGTATTCGGCAATATCGAATACGATCTAACTTCAAAACTGACGCTCAAGGGCGGCGTGCGCTACACCGATGCGCGCAATCACGCCAACCTTTGCGGCTATGATCTCGGCGACGGGCACGTTGCCGGCCTGTTCACCCTGCTCGGCGGCTTGCTCAGCGGATCGCCGGTCACGCCGCTCTCGCCTGGGGAATGCTACACGCTGACCCCTGCCAACGTGCCGGAATACACGCCCTACAATCGCGTTCTGCATGAGCACAACGTCTCTTGGCGTGGCGGTTTGGACTATAAGATCGCACCGGGCTACCTGCTCTATGCCAACGTGTCGCGCGGCTACAAGGCGGGTAGCTTCCCGACGGTTGCCGCCGCCACCGAGACGCAGCTCGCGCCGGTGACGCAGGAATCCGTCACCGCCTATGAGGCCGGCTTCAAGTTCACACTGCTCGACCGGATGTTGCAGTTCGATGCCGCTGGCTTCTATTATGATTATCGGAACAAACAGGTCCGCGGCAAGGTACTCGACCCGATCTTCGGCATCCTCGACACGCTGATCAACGTCCCGAAATCCCGGATAACGGGTGCGGAAACGGAGATTACGCTCACCCCGACGCGTGGTTTGACGCTCACAGCGGGCGTGACGTACCTCCAATCGAAGGTCCTGAAATACACCGGCGTGAACGTCACCGGCGCGACCGAGGACTTCCGTGGGGTCGATCTGCCCTTTACGCCCAAATGGACCTACACCTTCGACGGCGAGTACAAGCTGCCGAGGTTCAGCAATGGCGGCGGCCTTTTCGTGGGCGGCACGGTCACCGGGCGTTCCTCGGAGACGGCGGCTTTCGATGGCGACGGGCTCACTCTCGACGGGCTGCCCAAAGCCAAGAGCGCGCCGGGAGCGGAGCGTCCCTACCATATCGATGGCTACGCGACGCTCGATCTGCGCGCTGGCTACGAGGCTCCCGACGGCAGGTGGCGGGTGCAGGTGTGGGGTAAGAACGTCACGAACAAATACTATTGGACCAACGTGATCCCTGCCACCGACGTTGCGGGCCGCTTTGCCGGCCGGCCGGCCACGTACGGGGTCACGCTCGGCTTCAAGATGTGATCACCTGCCGCCGGTCGGATTTTCCGGCCGGCGGCACGGTGCTTGACATTGGCTTCGAGGGAAGATCGCTTCGGCCCGGAACTCGCCGGGCGGCCACCGGTCGAGGAGCGGAAGGAAGGCAAGGAACGGGATGGCCAGTTTGGTCTCGTCGGCTGCTCGGACGGTCGGATCACCGTGGGATCTCGATGACATGGAGCCGCGGGTACGAGAGATACTCGACCGCAAGCTCATCCTGCGCCGGCAGGGACCGTATGTCGCCAAGTCGGACGATCAGGTCGAGGCGATATTGTCGCGGCTGTACCGGTCGCAGGGCCTGACGGGTGTCGAGATCACGCATCTCGACAGAATGGCCGGCGGGGCCTCCAAGGAGCAGTTTGCCTTCACCCTTCGGCATGACGGCGATCCTGCAGGCGCGCGCCTCGTCCTTCGCATGGATCCGTTGGAGAGCATCGCGCAGACCTGCCGCGGACGCGAGGCGCAGGTTCAGCGCGCGATGCTGGGTGTCGTCCCCGTGCCGGAGGTCGTGTTCTGCGATCAGGAAGGCGTCACGCTAGGGCAGCCCGGGCTGATCACTCGTTTCGTCACCGGCGTGACGAAACCGACCGAGGTATCAGCCCAAGGCGTATCTGGCATAGGCCTGCGCTTCGATCTGTGGGCCGACACGCTCGGGCGGCAGTTCGTCGAGAACCTGGCCCTGATCCACGGCTTTGATTGGGCGAACGCGGATCTTTCCCTTTATGTCGCTCCGGCTGCAGATACACACCAAGCCGCACTCCATCAGGTCAACTGGTGGTCGCACGTGTGGCGGCATGACGTGATCGAGCCAGTCCCCGTGGTTACCTTGGCCGAGCGATGGCTGCGCGAGAATGCGCCAGTCACCGAGCGTCCGGTCTTGGTCCACGCGGACTATCGCATCGGGAATTTCATGTTCGAGGAACCGAGCGGGCGTTTCACCGCGGTCCTCGACTGGGAACTCAGCCACATCGGCGATCACCACGAGGATCTCGCCTGGTCGATGCAGCGACTGTTCGGAACCTTCCGCGAGGACGGTGCCTTCCTAGTTTCTGGCCTTCTGCCTAGGGACGAGTTCATCTCGCAGTACGAAGCGGCGTCGGGCAACGTGGTCGATCTCGAGACGCTTCGTTATTTCGAGATACTCAATGCCTACAAATGCGCTGTCCTGGATCTCGGATCGGGCCTGCGGGCGGCGGCGGAGAGCAACAATCACCAAGATCTGGTGTTGAGCTGGCTGGGGTCGGCCGGGGCCGTCTTCCTGGCCCAGATCGTCAAGCTCATTCGCGACGCGGAGGCTGCCCGTGCTACCCGGAATTGATCTGCGCCTGCAGAATGTCCTCAAGGCTTTGCGCGAGGTCGTGCTTCCGGCGATACCTGCCGATCAGCGCCTGGCGCGGGACCAGGCAATGCTCGCCATCGGTCATATCGCGATCGTGGCGGACCAATGGAGGGAGGCGGCCCGATACGAGGCGGGATCATTGCGTGGTCTCGTCTCCCTGGCCAAGAAGTTGATGGCGGACGAGATCATTGGAATCGAGGTAGAGACGCGGCAACGGTTAGCCGACGTCATCGCACGGGCCTCGACGATCGACCTGTCCGACCTCGCGCTGGTCGAGGCGCTGATCATGGAGCTCGGGGCGCTCGTCGACGCGGTCATTCTGAGCTGTGGTCGCCCTGGGCCGCTTTCACCGGCGCTGCTTGACGCCGTTCTGTCCTATGGCGAAGGGCAGTCGCATCGCGAGCGGGTATGGTTCGCCGGGACCAAGCTTGATCCCGATGTGGCAGAGCTCGAGGCGATTTCCGACATGCTCGCGGCCGACTGACAACATGCCCGACCTCGGGATGATCGGGGCATTCGGCTGCAATCTGTCCGCGCCGCGCAAACATGCTTTGATGTTTACTGAGGAGTGTTCGTGCGAGACGATCCGATCTACGCCCGCGAAGATGCGGGATCGCCGCCATCATTCCTTCCCGACTACCGCTCGGCCGCGCTGCGGTCGCCATCGCGGCCACTTGTTCGCATTCCCGAGACACTGACCGAGATGACTGGCCCAGCTGGTGCCCGGGATCGCCTATCCCATGCTCGCATTGATATCCGAGCAGCGCCGCGGTACGCTGATAGCCCGCGCGAGACGGTCTTTTTCGGCCTGTGAGCGACCTGCTGCGCATCGTCGTGGCGACCACCGCCAGCCTTGGCCGCTGGGAGGAATTCGCGCTCCACGTCCGGGGCTGGCCTCGCCCAAGGTGGCTTCACGCGCGACGCGTTCAAGGAGGTACCGATGCAGACCGCCATTCATGCAGGCGTACCCGGCCGCCAACATCGGATTCGCCGAAGCCGCGAAGAGTATCGTGGAGTTCAACGGCTGATTGGAAGACAGGGCGGCGCTCATCGTAAATCGTAGAATGCCACCCCTGCGGGAGGAGTGAGGAATTGATCCCGACTAAGCGCGACGATGTCCTTGTCATCCCGCCGACCGTGATTTTGGCGATGCGCGAGATGCTGCCACGCCAGAGCAAGGATTGCGTCATGGAGGTATTGGGCGTTAGCTCGAATACCTGGACCAAGATCAAGCGTGGCGAAGCGATCCGGCGATCGACCGGCGAGCGCTTGCTTCAGCGCTTCGGCCACGATCTGCCGAGGGCCTGAAACGCCTCAGCGCGCCGTGGGCCGCGTCACGCTATTCAGTCGATACCGATGGCCCTCAGTTCCTCCGAGACTCGCCTTAGTGCCGGGAGATAGCGAGAGTGCAGCTCGGCCTCGGCGATCCTTTCCCGCTGGGTTCCGATATTGAGCGCGGCGACGACACCTCGTTTCCCGAGAACGGGCACCGCCACCGACCGGAGACCGTGTTCGAGTTCCTGGTCGACGATGGCGTATCCCTTGTCTGCAACCTGGCAAAGCGTGTCGACAAGCTCTCCGGGGTCCGTTCGCGTGGAAGGCGTGAAGCTGCGAAGTCGCGTGCGCCGCAAATAAGCTTCCTGTTCGGTGCGCGGCATCGCCGCGAGCAGAACGCGGCCCATCGAAGTGCAGTAGAGGGGGAGGCGGCTACCAGCCCTCAATGCGATCGACATGATCCGCGAGACCTCGGCGCGTGCGACATAGTAGACCTCGTCCTCCTCGATCACGCCGAGCGAGCAGGATTCGTGCAGCTCGTCTCGCAGGGCGTCGAGCAGCGGCTGGGCGCGCATCGCGAGCGTACTCGACGAGAGGTAGGCGTAACCGAGCGCCAGCACCTTGGGACGCAGCGTGTAGCTCACGCCGTCCTGCGCGGCATAGCCCAGCCGGACTAGCGTGTGCAGGCAGCGTTTCACCGCCGGTCGACTCAGACCGGTCGCCCGGCTCGCCTGCGCGATCGTCATCGGCTTCTGTTCATCTGCGAAGCATCGCAACACCGCCAGCCCACGCGCGAGCGAGGTCATGAACTCGGGATCGCCATGTGCGTCCAGCATAAAATTTCTCCAACCGATAATCGAACATTATTACGTTTATCGATTGACCTGCAAGTTTCGTTCGCTGAGGACGCCGTTACGGATCGGGAGAGTCGGATGATCGACAAGAGCTTCGTTAGCGCCGAAGCCGCAGTGGCGGACATCACGGACGGCGCGGCCGTGATGATCGGCGGCTTCGGTACCGCGGGGATGCCCGAAGAGCTGATTGACGCGCTGATCGCGCGCGGCGTGAGGGATCTCACCATCATCAACAATAATGCCGGCAACGGCGAGAGCGGCGTCGCCGCACTGATCCGCGAAGGTCGGGTCAGGAAGATCATCTGCTCTTTCCCGCGCCAGTCGGACTCGCATCATTTCGACGCCGCCTTTCGCGCGGGGAAGATCGAACTGGAACTGGTGCCGCAGGGAAATCTCGCCGCGCGCATCCAGGCGGCAGGCGCCGGTCTCGGTGCGATCTTCACGCCGACCGGCTATGGTACACTGCTCGCCGAGGGCAAGGAGACGCGCGAGATCGATGGGGTCCACTACGTGTTCGAACATCCGATCTGCGCCGATTTCGCGCTGATAAAGGCGCAGCGCGGCGACCGCTGGGGCAATCTCGTCTACCGGAAGACCGCGCGCAATTTCGGGCCGATCATGGCCATGGCGGCGAAGATCACGATCGCGCAGGTCACCGAGATCGTGCCGTTGGGTGAGATCGATCCCGAGGTGGTCGTGACGCCCGGCATATTCGTCCAGCGCGTCGTCGCAATCGCGCCCAGCGCGACCAATCTGGAGCAGGCTGCATGAACCGCCTCACCCGCGACCAGATGGCCGCCCGCGTTGCCCGCGACATTCCCGAGGGTGCGTACGTGAACCTCGGCATCGGCCTGCCGACCAAGGTCGGCAATTACCTCCCGCAGGAGCGCGACATCTTCCTCCAGAGCGAGAACGGCCTGCTCGGCATGGGGCCGGCGCCAGCCCCCGGCAAAGAGGATTGGGAGCTTATCAATGCCGGCAAGCAAGCGGTGACGCTGCTCACCGGCGGCTGCTTTTTCCACCATGCCGACAGCTTCGCGATGATGCGTGCCGGACATATCGACATCTGTGTGCTCGGCGCCTTCCAGGTGTCGACGCGCGGCGACCTAGCCAACTGGCACACTGGCGAGCCCGGCGCGATCCCGGCGGTCGGCGGTGCGATGGACCTTGCGATCGGAGCGAAGCAAACCTTCGTGATGATGGAACTCCTCACCAAGCAGGGCGAGAGCAAGCTGGTCGAGGCCTGCACCTATCCGCTGACCGGGCTCGCCTGCGTCGGCCGCGCCTACACCGATCTCGCCGTGTTCGATGTCGGCGCGGACGGGGCGCGGGTGGTCGAGGCGGTCGAGGGCCTTTCGATCGACGAACTGCGCGTGCTGACCGGCGTCCCACTCGCCGCCTGAGAGGATTTCCGATGACCGAAGCTTTTATCTGCGACGCCGTTCGCACGCCGATCGGCCGCTATGGCGGTATCCTTGCCAAGGTTCGCACCGACGATCTGGGTGCGCTGCCGGCGAAGGCGCTGCTCGCGCGCAACCCGGGCCTCGATCCGGCGGCGATCGAGGAAGTATTCTACGGCTGCGCCAATCAGTCGGGCGAAGACAACCGCAACGTCGCACGGATGAGCCTGTTGCTTGCCGGCCTGCCGCATACCGTGCCGGGCGTCACGCTCAACCGGCTGTGTGCCTCGGGCCTCGAGGCGGTGGGTGCGGCGGCGCGCGCAATCCGCGGCGAGGAGATGGCGCTCGCCATTGCTGGCGGCGTCGAGAGCATGACCCGCGCGCCGTTCGTGATGGGTAAAGCCGACGGCGCCTTTGGCCGCGCGCAGAAGCTAGAGGACACAACGATGGGCTGGCGCTTCGTCAACCCCGCGCTCGATGCGCTCTATGGCACCGAGACGATGCCGCGCACCGGCGAGAACGTTGCCGAGGATCACGGGATCAGCCGCGCCGATCAAGATGCGTTCGCGCTGCGCAGCCAGCAGCGCGCCGTCGCCGCGCGGACGAACGGGTTCTTCACTGAGGAGATCGTTCCCGTCGCCGTCCCCGGCAAGAAGAAGGGTGAGACCGTCGAGGTCTCGGTGGACGAACATCCTCGTGCCGACAGCTCGATCGAGGGCCTGCAGACGCTGAGACCGCTGTTCGCTGGCGGTACCGTGACCGCCGGTAACGCCTCGGGCATCAACGATGGCGCCGCCGCGATGATCGTCGCGAGCGAGGCGGCGGCGAAGGTGCACGGCTTGACCCCGCGGGCCCGCATCCTTGGTATGGCCTCAGCGGGCGTCGAACCCCGCGTGATGGGGATCGGCCCGGTGCCTGCCACGCAGAAGCTTATGGCGCGCCTCGGCCTGACGATCACCGACTTCGACGCAGTCGAGCTCAACGAAGCGTTCGCCAGCCAGAGCCTCGCGGTGCTCCGCGAGCTCAGCCTCCCGGACGATGCGCCGCACGTGAACGCCAATGGCGGCGCGATCGCGCTCGGCCACCCGCTCGGCATGTCGGGCGCGCGCATCGCGATGACGCTCGTCCACCAGCTCGAAAAGACCGGCGGTAGGCGCGGTCTCGCGACGCTCTGCATCGGCGTAGGCATGGGCCTCGCACTCGCGATCGAGCGGATCTAAGTCGGCTCTCGATGGCTCCGGTTGACACGAAATCTTCATGCCCGTAATGGTAGAACCATTGAACCGGAGTTATGTTATGAAGATCCTGGTGCCCGTGAAGCGGGTGATCGACTACAACGTGAAGCCGCGGGTGAAGATGGACGGCACCGGCGTCGATCTCGCCAACGTCAA
>NZ_JACEIB010000026.1 GCF_013778325.1 Sphingomonas chungangi
CAAGTCGCGCAGGTCAGGTGGAAGGCCTATTCGAAGGCGCGCGACACGATGCTCGAGCGCACCCACACGCCGCTGGCACCCTGAGTCTGCGTTCGCGCCGATCACAAGAAGCTGGCGCGGCTCGCCGTGATGCGGCATCTGGTGAAGGAGATCGCGCCGGCGGAGATCGCTTCGAAGATCGACGGCCCCGATCCCGACATCCTTTTCACCTTCGAGAAGTCCGCGATCGAGGACGGCCGCCTGGCGAAGTGATCGACGTCTTTTGCTGAGCAGCGCCCTAGGTCGCGCTCATGTCCGACAATCCGCTGTCGTCTCGAAGCTGACGCGGCTCCCGGACTCGTCGGGTCTGATGGTCCTCCCGAACCGCGTCTTGACCTTGTAGGCGAACGAGACGTTGGCCTCCCGCAATTCCGCGCTGTCGATGTCGAACCGGAGCAGCGCAAGCTTCGGGTCGGGCTTGTCTCCCGGGGACCTGAGGGCCGTGCGTTTCAGGACTAGGCAGAAGTCACCGCGTATTTGAGATGGACGGCGCCACGGTCGAGCCGGCGGCAGTCAAGCAGAGACAGCTGGACGCGGCCCTTCAGGCCGTCCTCTCCGTGCGAGACGATGGCCTCCATGTCCTGACGCGCGTCGAGCGTCGGAGAGACAACGACGTGGAGCTCGTCGACGAGCCCCTCGGCCAGGAAGCTGCCGTTGATCGCTGCGCCGCCCTCCAGCAGAAGCGTCTCGATCCCGAGTTCCGAGCGCAGAATCTCGAGGGACGTCCGGAGGTCCACCCTGTCGTTCTCTGAGACGATGTAGGAGACGCCGTCTCCCGTGAGTTCCGCGAGGTGCTCGTCGCTGACACCGCCGCCGAGCAGCACGACCGCATGGTCACCGCCGATCTCCGAGCCTCGAAAATGCAGCTGGCCTCGAGTGTCGACCGCGATCGCATATTGGTTGGCGTTCCGCTGCGCGAAGTGATGGGGGCGCTCCACCTCGCCGGCTTCCGCTGGCGCGTGAGGCTCGCCCTTCGACATCTCGGCCATCGTTGTCCGTCCGACGAGCCAAGCGTCTCCGCCAAGTTCCCCATGCAGCTTCTCGTAAAGGCCGCTCCAGTCCTTGACCGACCCGTCCGGGCTCGCCGTGCATCGGCTGGCATGCAGGCCTCCGTCGATAGAGGACGACATGAGGCATATGATGCGGGGGCGGTCGGGCATGTTGATCTCCGGATGGAAACTGTCCAACCGGCGGCATGCGCGATGGTTTCAGTAGTCGTGAGCGAGCGGAATGCAGGACCGATGCCGGACGTGACGCGTTTTTCGGGGCATGGTCCACAGGAAGGTCGATCTCCCCGTCCACGGCGCGCGCGCTTATCTCGAGCCAGGTCCGGTTCTGCTCGTCACCTCGTGCCACGAGGGCGAGCGGAACGTCATGACGCTCGGTTGGCACACGATCGTGGAATTCAACCCGTCGCTGGTCGCCTGCGTGATCTCGGGCGGCAACCACAGCTTCGATCTGATCCGTGGCAGCGGCGAGTGCGTCCTCAATGTGCCGACGCTTGAGCTGATCGACACGGTTGTCGCGATCGGGAACCGTTCGGGACGCGAGCACGACAAATTCACCGAGCTCGACCTTGCGATCGGGGACGCGGAGAAGGTCGCCGCGCCGCTACTGACCGCTTGCCATGCGAACTTCGAGTGCCGGCTTGCCGACGCTCGCATGGTCGACGACTACAACCTCTTCCTGTTCGAGATCGTGAAGGCGCACGTCGCGTCGCGGCCGAAGCATCCCAAGACGCTGCACTATACGGGCGACGGCGTGTTCGTCGTCGCCGGGAAGGTGGTCAGCCGGCGAGGGGACTTCCAGCCCGCGTTGCTCGGCAACGGGCGGTAGCGTCCATCCTCGGGTTCCGCGCGTTGGGTCGTCACGATCCGAAGGGAGCTCCATGATCACTCTGCACCATCTCAACTTCTCGCGTTCGACCCGCGCCCTGTGGCTGCTCGAAGAGCTCGGCATCGAATATGAACTGGTCGAGCACAAGCGCGACCAGAACTTCCGTGCACCTCCCTCGCTTTCCGCGGTGCACCCCTTGGGCAAGGCGCCCGTGATCGTTGACGATGGGCTCATTCTAGCCGAATCCGGAACGATCCTGCGCTATCTCGAGCAGAAGTACGGTGACGGCCGGTTGGTGCCGGCGCCCGGTACGCCGGATCGGGCCGTCCATGACGAATGGCTCGATTTCGTCGAGAGCTCGGCGGCCCTGCCGGTGATGCTGACGCTGCTTGGAGGTATGACGGGCGGCCTGCCGGAGGGATTGAAGGCCTTCACGTCTCCAGAACTCTCGAAGACGCTGGGCTACATCTCCGATCGCGTGACAGATCGGACGTATCTCATGGGCGATCGGCTCACGCTGGCGGATATCCAGATGAGTTACTTGCTAGCTGCGCTGGGACGAACCGGGCAGCTAGATGCGTATCCTGCCGTCGCCGAGTATCTCGATAGACTCGAGGAGACGCCGGGGCTGAGAAAGGCGATCGAGAAGGGCGGCCCGATGGCGCCGCCGGATCGGGCCTGACCATGGCGTCGGTGGACATCAATCTGGCGACCGCCGAAGAGCTCGACGCCGTGGAAGGGCTGCGCGGTCACGGTCACGAGATCGTCCGCTACCGCGAGGAGCGCGGCCGTTTCACCGACACCCGGCAGCTCGATGAGGTGCCGGGCCTAGCCGGCGTGCTGTCGGCCGACCAGCGCGCTGCCCTGACGGTTGGAGACATTGGAGCGGAGTGAGCGCCAAGACGTCGGATCTAAACTCCTAGTCAGCTCATTTGACCGTCTTTGGCGGAACGCCCTTTTCGATCCCTGCTTGTCGTCGTCGCTTGGCGCGGATCACGCCCCAGAATTTGCGGAGGACGAAAAGACCGATGCCGAGGATGAGAAGACCAGCGACGAGGAACGGCACGATCGATTTCGGGCGGTGAAAATAGCGCCCCAACGGTCCTCCGAGGCCGTAACCGACCGCCGTGAACAGCAACGACCAGAGAATGGCGGCGACCGCGTTGAGCGCGGAAAAGCGGGCCTGGGGCACGTCGGAGGTGCCTACCGCGACCGGGCTGATGGTGCGCAATCCGTAGAGGAAACGGAACCCGAGGACGAAGGCGATCGGGTGCTTTTCAAGCGTATCGAGGGCACGTTCGGCGGCCGGTTTGTCGAGCATCTTCTCGACGCGCGGATGGTCCCGGAAATGGCGGCCGAAAAGAAAGAAGGCCCGGTCTGCGGAGAAAGACCCCAAGGCGCCCGCGATGGCGACGCCCGGCAAAGAGAGGATATGCTGATGCGCGAGAATGCCTCCCGCGATCACCGCCGTCTCGCCCTCGAGACCAGCGCCGAGGAAAACCGCGCCCAAGCCGAAGCGGGCGATAAGGGCTTGGAGCGGCATCGTACCCCTTGTGCGCCGAGCGGCCCGGCGACGCCAGCCGCCTTTCGGCTGGACGTCGCAGGTCCGGTCGGCTTCTGGGGCGTCAGTCTCCGCCGTCGGGGATGGCGGCCGCCTGCTCGATCAACCCCTTGGCCTTGAGCTCGTCCCAGAAAGCCGTCGGGATCTTCGCCTGCATCGAGTTGTAATCCTGCGAAATCTGCTCGGCGCTGCTGGCGCCAACGACAAGCGCCACGGCCACATCGGGCGCGGCCGAGAACTGAAGTGCGGCGGTGCGCAGGTCGACGCCGTGGCTTGCCGCGACGGCGCGCAGCGCCTCGCGCTTGGCGAGCGCTCCTGTCGGGATTTCGTGGTTTTTCGGCCCATAATTGTAGCGAGGGCTGCCGGACACGAAGCCGGCGTTGAGCGCCGACCCGATGACGAGCGCGACGCCTTTCTCGCGCACTGCGGGAAAGACCTGGTCGACCGCATCCTTGTGGTCCACCAGTGAGTATTGGCGGGCGCAGAGGCACACGTCGGGATCGGCGACGTCGATCACCCGGAGGATCGGCTCGGGGCAGTTCACGCCTATCCCCCACGCCTTGATGATACCCTCGTCGCGCATCCTGGAAAGGGCAGGGAAGGCGCCTTTCTCGGCGATGGCCAACTGCTCCTCCCAACCGTTGGGAAAGTATGCGAAGTCGGGGGAGATATCATGAACGAAGGCGACGTCGAGGCTGTCGAGCCCCATGCGCTGCAGACTGTCCTCGATCGAGCGCCTGACACCGTCGGCGGTATAATCGAACACGATGTCGTTGGGAGAATCCGACAGCGGAAAATAATCTTCGTGGGCATTGTTGCGCGTTGCCTTGAAGAGCTTGCCCACCTTGGACGAGATCAGGAAGTCGTCACGCCGCTGGTTGTGAAGAAAATGCCCGAAGCGACGCTCGGACAGTCCGAAGCCGTACCATGGTGCGACGTCGAAATAGCGCACGCCCAGATCCCATGCGGCCGCGAGGGCTTCCTCGGCGTCCCAGTCGAGGATCTTGTTGAACTCGTTGCCTAGCGGCACGCCGCCCATGCCGAAGCGGAATTCGGGCTTGAAAAGCGCCTTGGCGCGGCTGCCGTGACTCATGAGACGACTCTCCTTCGATCGCTACGGTGAGGATGCTGCTTGGCCCCAGAGTATGTGTTGGTTCAGCGCCCGCTGATCCGCCAGACCGCATTCCCGAGATCGTCGGCGACGAGGACGGCACCCTGATTATCGGTTGCGAGGCCGACAGGTCGCCCGTGCGCGGTCTTCCCGTCGGCCAGGAAGCCGGTCAGTACGTCGACCGGTTTTCCGGAAGGCCGGCCGCCAGCGAAGGGTACGTAGATCACCTTGTAGCCGTTGAAGGGGTCCCGGTCCCAGCTGCCATGTTCTCCGACGAAGGCGCCGCCGCGATACTGGGCGGGAATGGCGTTGCCGGTGGAGAAGGTAACGCCGAGCGGCGCGACGTGAGAGCTCAGGCCGTAATCGGGCACGATCGCTTTCGCGACGAGATCGGGCCGCTGCGGCATCACCCGCGGATCGATATGCCGGCCCCAATAGCTGTAAGGCCAACCGTAGAAGCCGCCGTCCCGGATCGAGGTGAGATAGTCGGGAACGAGGTTGGGGCCGAGCTCATCGCGCTCGTTGACGACCGCCCATAGGTCATGGCTGCTCGGCTCGACCGCGAGGCCGGCGGGATTGCGCGTGCCGGTCGCGTAGAGACGGTGCGCGCCCGTGACGCGGTCGACCTCCCAGATCGCGGCGCGCCCTTCCTCGGCGACCATCCCGTTTTCCGTGATGTTGCTGTTGGAGCCGACGCCCACATAAAGCTTGGTGCCATCGGCGCTCGCCGTCAGACTCTTCGTCCAGTGGTGATCGATCGGTCCACCAGGCAGATCGGTGACCTTGGTGCCGGGATCCGTCATCTTCGTCTGGCCGGGCATGTAGTGATAGCGGATCAGTGCGTCGGTGTCGGCGATGAAGAGATCGTTGCCGACAAGCGCCATGCCGAATGGTGAATGCCGTCCCTCGAGGAAGGTGAAGCGCTGGTCTGCTATCCCGTCGCCGTTGGTGTCGCGCAACAGCAGGATATTGTTCGGGGCCTTGGGGCCGAAGCTCTTAGCATGCGCCTGGATCAGGCCCATGACCACGTCCTTCGGGCGATTGACGGGAGGCTTCGGCCCATCCGACTGCGCGACGAGCACGTCGCCGTTGGGCAGGACGAACACCGATCGGGGATGAATGAGGCCGGTCGCGAACGGCTCGACCTTGAGCCCCGGTCCGGCGGCCGGCATCTCGCCCTTTGCCCAGGGTTTGGAGGTCGCCGTCTTCATCGGCGGCAGGAGATATTCGTTCGGTTCGGGAAGCGTCGGGTTCGGTCCGATCTCGGCATCGGGCGGGGCAACCTGCTTGTGGCACCCGGAAGCCGTCAGCAACATGGTGATGGCGAGGAGCGCGCCGCTACGTCTCGAGGAGAACTTGGCGGGGCTCATGCGATCGCCTCCCGACGCGGCGTGGCGAAGTGCGCGAGGAATCCCATTCCCAGCAGCAGGATGACGACAACCACGGAGAGGGTAAGGCCGGTCGGAACGACCGAGGTGTAGCCGTCGCGGCTATGAATGAAGGCGTTGAAGATCGAGAGGATCAACACGATCGCATGACCGATCCGCGAGATCATGCTCGGCCACAGGCCCTGCACGAATGCCTGGAAGAGTCCGATCAGGACGATCACGAACGCGACGAGCAATCCGACCGTGAGAAGCCAGACGGACGCAGTCTCCCACGCCATGTTGTAGGATTTCGCATAGACGATGTCGGTCAGCAGCGTCAGGACGAAGCAGGACGCCGGAAAGCTCATCAGACTGGCGAAAAACGGTCGGCGTGGCTCGAGGGCTTGCATGCTCTTGTCTCCACCCTGCCGCCCGATTGCGAGACGTTCCGACAGGGCAGAGAGTTCCCCGGCTGTGCTGGTCCACAGGCCGCTCAAGCGTGATTGCCGTCGAAAGGCTCGCCCTTTTCCTCGATGCTTTCGGCAGGGTCCGCTTCCGGGTCCGGATCGCTGAGCGTTTCCATGAGCGTTTCGGGACCGCCAGCGTCGGCCTCCTCCCCATCGCCGGCGAGTGTCCTGCCATCATCGGAACCCGATCCCTCCGGTCCACGATCGCGAGCTTGGTCCATTGTCATCGCTTGCTCCTTCCGTTTCGTAGAACGCCCGAGGTCAAAGGATCGTCCCGGCAGTTTGGAACGAGCGGTTTTGCTTCGGAGCGGCCGTTCAGAGCCGGCTGAGCAGGTTCTTCATGCTCGTATGCGGCGCGGTGCTTCGGCCGCCATCGTTCGGCTGACCCTCGCACTCGTCTTCCAGAACCTTTCGGATCTTTTCGATCTGCCCGTCGGTCAGATGCTCGATCCCGATGAATTGCTCTCGTGCCTTCTCGACCGCGCGCAGCAGTTCGTCGAGCTTCGCCTGCATCGCCGCGCCGTCGCGGTTCTGGCTGTTCTGGATCAGGAAGACCATCAGGAAGGTGATGATCGTCGTGCTGGTGTTCACCACCAGCTGCCAGGTATCCGAATAGTGAAAGAGTGGCCCGCAGATGGCCCAGACCACGATCAGAGACGCAGCGAGAACGAAGGTTATGGGCTGCCCGGCCCAGTAGGCGATGCGGCCGGCGATACGGGTGAAGGTCTGGTCCATGTCAGCGTCCCGACTGGAGAAATGTCGGACTGGAACGCTTGGAGGCCGCTTTCGGCAGCAATCCTCTCCGTGCACGCTCGGTGAACGCGGTCCGATGTGGTGGAGTGACGGTGCGCCCGATCTCCATCGCCGTCTGATCTGCAATATCATCGATGTTGACTGGCACGCCGCCCTGCCGGTCGCCATTCGCGATCTGTCGAACATCCGTTGCGAACGACTCTCTACAGGAACAACCCCCCGGACGGGGACTTCTAGGCTCCATTCCTTTCAGTATCGGAGCGAGCCATGGCCGACGGAGCCGATTCCTTCCTGACCGACGTTACCACCCTGCGCGAGCGCGCCCGAAAGTCGCTCGACGACGGTGCGGTGATGCCCACCTACAAGGGCGACCCCGAGAAGACGATCGAGCTCCTGCAGTCGGTGGTCGCAACGGAACTCGTCTGCGTGCTGCGGTATCGGATGCATGCCATCTCGGCCGACGGCATCACGTCGGAAAGCGTCTCGGCCGAATTCGAGGAACATGCCGTCTCCGAGCAGAAGCACATGCAGATGGCGGCCGAGCGGATCGACCAGCTTGGTGGCGTGCCCAATTTCAATCCGGAGGGCCTCGCATCGCGCTCCGCCACCGAATATGGCGATGGCGGCAATCTCGTCGAGATGATCAAGCAGAACCTGATCGCCGAGCGCATCGTCATCGAGCATTATCAGGAACTGATCCGCTATTTCGGGGATGACGATCCGACGACGCGGATCATGCTGGAACACATCCTCGCCGAGGAGGAGGATCACGCGTCCGACATGCACGATCTGCTCGTCGCCCACGAGGGCAAGCCGTTCCTCAAGGGATGATCATTCCGGACAAGGAACGCCGGATGCGTGTCGCGATTGGCGCCGCTACGCAGAACAGCGTCGATCCGCGCCAGTTTCCGATTGGGGCGTGCCCATCTCCGGGGCGAGCAACCACAACCGGCCATCCCCGTGCCGATGTTCCATATTCGGAGCCGGATTGGGCGACCCCAACATCTTGCCGCAAAGACCGTTCGAACGGGCGCAGCCGCACATTGATCTAAGTAAAGTAGCGGAAAAAGCTCGATTTTTCAGGAACAGCAAACCGGCCCCGTCTGTGCAGAAATCTCGATTCCGAGGAGAGGAGCCATGCTCTTCGCCCGTGTGCGCGAAAAAGCGAACCTGCTTGTCAAAGATGCCGGTTTCGACGCGTCGGTCGTTCTCACCCACGGCACCAGCGACAGGACCTTTTATCCATGCCCGGCGGCCTGAGGGCCGAGGGGCATCGAGCCCAATCCCAGAGAACCCAGCGGAGACAAGGCCATGCTCGTCCAATCCGTCAACTGCACGCTCAAGGCGAGCGGCGAAAGTTCCACCGACGCGATGATCGCCGTCCTCGCCAAGGAGCTCGAGGCGAAGGGCGCGACGGTCGCCGAGACGGTTCGCGCTGCCGCCTTCAACATCAGGCCCGGTGTCACCTCCGACGAGGGCGACGGTGACGATTGGCCGCATATCCGGGAGAAGATTGTGGCGGCCGACATCCTGATCCTCGGTACGCCGATCTGGATGGGATCGGCGGGCAGCGTCGCCAAACGCGTGATGGAGCGCATGGACGCCTTCCTCGAGGAAACCGACGATCAGGGCCGCATGCCAAGCTATGGCAAGGTCGCCGTCACCGCGATCGTCGGCAACGAGGACGGCGCCCACTTCGCCTCCGCCCAGATATTCCAGGCGCTCAACGACGTCGGCTGGACGATCCCGGCCGTCGCCGCCTGCTACTGGGTCGGCGAGGCGATGGGATCGACCGACTTCAAGGATCTCGACGAAACGCCGAAGATGGTCGCCAAGACCGCTAAGATGGTCGCGTCCAACGCGGTGCATCTCGCCAGCCTCCTCAAGGACAGCAATTATCCGGGCTGAGCGCCCGACCATCGCCGTGGAGAACATTCATGTCCAACCGCCTGACCAAACAGGATCCACGCTCGCAATATCCGCGCCCGCCGTTTCCCGAGCAGCCCCAAGACGCGCCGGGCCTTGCGCGCGCGATGGACCCAAAACCTGATCATGGCGAGACGAGCTACAAAGGCTCGGGCAAGCTCGTCGGTCGCAAGGCGCTGGTCACCGGCGGCGACAGCGGCATCGGTCGGGCCGCCGCCATCGCTTTCGCGCGCGAGGGCGCCGATGTCGCCATCTCCTATCTCGCCGACGAGGAGCAGGACGCGCAGGAGGTCGTGAAGCTGATCGAGGCGGACGGCCGCAAGGCGATCGCGCTTCCCGGCGACATCACCGAGGAGATCTGGTGCCGTGACATGGTCGGGAAGGCGGTGTCGGATCTCGGCGGTCTCGACATCCTCGTGATCAACGCCGGGCGTCAGCAATATCGAGAGAGCGTCGAGAAGCTTTCGTCGGAAGATTTCGATCGCACGCTCAAGACCAATCTCTATGCGATGCACTGGATCGTCCAGGCCGCCGTGCCGCATCTGGAGGCGGGCGCGTCGATCGTCACGACGGCCTCCGTGCAGGCCTATGATCCGTCCGCCATCCTGCTCGATTATGCGACGACCAAGGCCGGGATCGTCGCCTACACGCAGGCGCTGGCGAAGCAGATGATCGAGAAGGGCATTCGCGCCAACGTCGTGGCGCCCGGACCGGTCTGGACCGTGCTCCAGCCAAGTGGTGGCCAGCCGCAGGAGAAGGTCCGTAAGTTCGGGGAAGGGAGTGCCTTTGGCCGTCCTGGGCAACCCGTCGAACTCGCACCCGTTTACGTCCTGCTGGCGAGTCAGGAGGGGAGCTACATCAGCGGCGAAGTTTACGGTGTGACCGGCGGGGCGGGCGTGGCCTGAGCAGAGGAGAGCGACGATGCCCCGTGGCGACAAGAGCAGCTACACCGACAAGCAGAAGCGCAAGGCCGAGCATATCGAGGAAGGCTACGAGAAGCGCGGTACTCCCAAGAAGGAAGCCGAGGCACGCGCCTGGGCGACGGTGAACAAGGAATCCGGTGGCGGCAATAAATCCGGGTCCGGTCGCGGTGAGGCCGAGAACCACAGTGCCTCGTCGCGAGGAGGCAAAGCGCACAAGTCTGGCTCGCCGGAGCGGCGCTCAGCGGCCGCCCGCAAGGGCTGGGAAACCCGGCGCCGGAACGGCAACGCATGACGAAACAGCGCTCCGACGAACCGGAGGTGAAGCCCTTCAAGGGCCCGGCGGGCGGATGGGGCTCCGTCCGCTCGCTCGCCGACATCCTGCCGCGCGAGCATCTGGGCCCGGAGGCCTATCGCGAACTCGCCCGGCAGAACAAGCCGGACGGCTTCATGTGCGTCAGCTGCGCCTGGCCCAAGCCCGCCGATCACCACCCGGCCGAATTCTGCGAGGAAGGCGCCAAGGCGACGGCCTGGGAGCTGACGCGGTTGAGAACCACGCCGGAATTCTTCGCCGAGCACACGCTCGCCGAATTGCGCGGCTGGAAGGATTACGATCTCGAACAGCACGGGCGCCTGACCCATCCGATGCGCTACGATCCGGGCACCGACAAATATGTCGCCGTCTCATGGGACGAGGCGTTCGACGAGATCGGGCGCGAGCTGAAGCGGCTCGATCCGAAGTCCGTCGTCTTCTACTCGTCGGGCCGGACCAGCCTCGAAGCCTCCTACATGTATGGGCTGATGGCTCGGATGTTCGGCAACCAGAACCTGCCGGATAGCTCCAACATGTGCCACGAGTCGACCTCGGTCGGCCTGAAAGCGGCGCTCGGCGTGCCGGTCGGGACGACCCAGCTCAAGGACTTCAAGGAAACCGACGCGATTTTCTTCTTCGGCCAGAATGTCGGATCGAATGCGCCGCGCATGCTGCACGACCTGCGCGATTGCCGGAAGCGCGGCGTCGAGATCGTCACCTTCAACCCGCTGAAGGAGAGGGGGCTCGAGCGCTTCACCGATCCCCAGAATCCGGTCGAGATGGCGACGCTCAAGGAGACCGCGATATCGACCCAATATCACCAATTGCGGGCCGGCAGCGACATCGCGGCAATCATCGGCATCTGCAAGTTCCTGATCGACTGGGACGATCTGGCGAAGGCAGATGATGATCTGCCCGTGCTCGATCACGACTTCATTGCCCAGCATACCAAGGGTTTCGACGAGTTCGCGGCCGCCATCCGCAAGACGGAGTGGGCGGACATCGAGCGCGAAACCGGCCTCGCCCGCGAGGAGCTGGAAGCATCTGCGCGCATCTATGCCAAGGCCAAGGCGGTGATGGCGATCTACGGCATGGGCATCACCCAGCACGTCAAGGGCGTCGAATCCGTCCGTATGATCGTCAATCTGCTCCTGCTTCGCGGCAATGTGGGCAAGCCCGGTGCCGGACCGACGCCGGTTCGCGGCCACTCCAACGTGCAGGGGCAGCGCACCGTCGGCATCACCGAAAAGACCGAGCTGGTGCCCGTCGAGAAGCTGGAAGCGCAATACGGCTTCAAGGCGCCACGCGAGAAAGGCCTCGACACCGTCGAGACCTGTAGAGGCGTGATCGACGGATCAGTGAGGGCGGTTGTCGGCCTCGGAGGCAATTTCCTGCGCGCCGTGCCCGAGACCGGGGCCATGGAGGAAGCCTGGCCGCGCCTCGACGTGTCTGTGCAGATCGCGACCAAGCTCAATCGCAACCATCTTTTCGCAGGCCGGGTGACGTATCTTCTGCCCTGTCTCGGCCGCATCGAGCAGGATGTGCAGGCGAGCGGACCCCAGGCGGTCTCGACCGAGGATTCGACCAGTTGCATCCACGGCTCCCGCGGCAAGGCGAAGCCCGCCAGCCCCTATCTGCTTTCGGAGCCGGCGATCGTGGCCGGGATCGCCAAACGCATCCTCGACGACAACCCCAAGGTCGATTGGGACGGCTGGGTTGCAGATTATTCGACGATCCGCGATGCGATCGAGGATACCTACCCGGCGATCTTCAAGGATTATAACAAGCGCCTGTTCACGCCCGGCGGGGTCTGGAAAGGGAACAAGGCCTCGGAACGTATCTGGGAGACTCCGAGCAAGAGAGCTGAATTCCTGACGCCGGGCGAAATATCGGCCACGGGCTTCAAGGACGCGGACGGTCGATATCGGCTGATCACGCTGCGATCCAACGACCAGTTCAATACCACTATCTACGGCTATCACGATCGCTTTCGAGGGATCAAAGGCACGCGCGACGTGCTGCTCATGCACGAGACCGACATAGCGGCCGCGGGCCTCGCGGAAGGACAGATTGTGGCCCTCGAGAGCGATGCCGGCGATGGTGTCCAACGCCGGCGCGACGGCATGATCGTCACTCCCTACGACATCCCGCGCGGTTGCCTCGGCGCTTACTATCCGGAAGCCAACGTACTGATCCCGGTCGAGCACCATGCCGAGAAAAGCCACGTCCCTGCCGCCAAATCGGTACCTGTGAGAATCCGTCCCTGATCGAAACGGGGAAACCATTCGGCACGCGTGCGTTTGGCCTGTCGAAGGGAAGGCCGGTCCTAGGGGAAGATCGACGGTTTGGCGCAGCTATTCCGACCCGGAGCGAACAGCGTGGCGCGCACGGCGCTGGTGCTTTTGCTGCTGTCGCCGCTTTTGCTCGTCTTGGTCCTCATCCTGCAGCATACCGGCACGATCACCGGGCAGGATCGCTTCGTCGAGCAAGCGGTCCCGTTCAGCCACAAGCATCATGCCGGCGAACTCGGGATCGATTGCCGCTTCTGCCACGTCGGGGTCGAGACCGGCGCGAAGGCGACGGTGCCGACCACGGAGGTCTGCATGACCTGCCATTCGCAAATCTGGACCAACGCCCAGATGCTGGCGCCGGTGCGCAATAGCCTGGCGACGGGCACGCCGCTCGTCTGGTCGCGCGTCAACCGGCTGCCAGGCTATGTCTATTTCGACCATCACGTCCATGTTCGGAACGGCGTGCCCTGCGCCGCCTGTCACGGCGACCTCCGCGAAATGCCGCTGACCGCGCAGGCGACGCCGATGACCATGCAATGGTGCCTCGATTGCCATCGCGATCCCGCGAAGCGCCTCGTACCGCAGGACCGGATCACCTGGTCGCATCCCTATGACGCGCCGATCCCGGACGACGAGTTCCAGCGCATCCACGCGCATCTGCTTGGTGTGGAGCGCTCCCGCAAACTCACGGACTGCTCGACATGCCATCGCTGAGCGAACCCGACTTCGTCGCCCGGCGCGAGGTACTGCGGCTGATCGCGGCAGGGGCTGCGGCCAGTCTCGCGGGATGCTCCAAGCCCGACCAGCCGATCGTTCCCGCCGTGGAGGACAAGGACGGAGATCGCGCCGGCCGGATCCGACGTTACGCGACGACGACGATGCTCGCAGGTTACGGTCGCGGCGCCACGGCCCTCGTCGTGGATGGGCGGCCGATCAAGCTCGAGGGTTCGGCGATGCATCCGGCCAGTCTCGGCGCCACCGATCTCTTCACCGAGACCGCGATCCTCGACCTCTACGATCCGCAGCGGCTGCGAGCGCCGGCAGGCCCCGCCGGCATAGCCGGCTGGCCGATGCTCGAGCGCGCGCTGATTTCGCGGCTGGCAGGCAGCAACGGCGAGGGCACGGTGCTGCTCACGGGCCGCGTCACCTCGCCGAGCCTTCTGGCCCGCATCGCCGAGGCGCGGGCGCGGATGCCGGGACTGCGCCACATCCGTTCGGAGGCGATCGACGACGATGCCGAGCGCGAGGGCGCGCGTCTCGCCTTCGGGCGGCCGCTTACGATGCGATCGCGCTTGGCCGAGGCGGATGTGCTCGTTTTGCTCGATGCCGATCCGTTGGGGCCGGGCCCCGATCAGGTGGCTTTCGCCCGCGCCTGGGCGGATCGGCGGCGTGCCTCCGGCAAACCGCAGCGCACCTACGTTCTGGAGCCGTCTCCGACGCAATCGGGCATCTGCGCGGACCGGCGGATTGCCCTGCATCCCGCGCTGGTCGTGAACGCCCTGCTGGCCGTAGCCGCATCGCTGGGAACAGGAACCTCGGGCGCCGTCGACCTGCCACCTGACGCGGCCGCGTTTGTCGCCTCTGTCATCAGGGACCTTCGTGGGGCGCAGGGCCGGGCGGTGGTCATGGTCGGGCGCGGACAGCCGCCGGAGGTTCATGCCCTTGCCGCCTGGGTCAATCAGCGCCTCCATGCGCCGATCGACTGGATCGATCCGGTTGATCCGGACCTGTCCAGCCACGTCGAGAGCCTCGCCAGCCTCGCGCACGACATGGCCGACGGGCGCGTCTCCACCTTGATGGTGCTTGACGCCAATCCGGTTCTGCACGCGCCCCCGTCCTGGCATTTCGCCGAGGCGCTGGGACGCGTGCCGCTCAGCATCTCCTTCTCGGCCTTTCCCGACGAGACCGCGATGGCGACGCGGTGGCGCGCGCCCTTGGCCCATAGCCTCGAAAGCTGGGGCGATGCATGCGGCCCGGACGGGACTGCCAGCCTCATCCAGCCAATGGTGAAGCCGCTCTTCGGCGGGCGAAGCGCGTTGGCGGCACTCGCCATGCTCGACCCTGCAGGGCCGCGTCCCAACGATCACGATCGCGTCCGTCGCCAGTGGAACGCGACCGACGACGGCCATTGGCGGGACCTCCTGGTGGCGGGCGTGGTCGACGGTACGGCCGCCACGCCCGTTTCCCCAGGCGACGCTAGACTGGTGATGCCCGCGCCCAGTCGGGCATCCGCGGCGATGATCGTTACCCTGCCACCCTCGCCGACGCTCTGGGATGGGCGCGGCGCGACCAATGCCTGGGCGCAGGAATGTCCCGATCCGGTGACACGCCAGGTCTGGGGGGCGGCCCTCCGCATCTCGCCCGGCGATGCGCGACGGCTGGGCGTCGGCGACGAGGATATCGTGGTCTTCGCTGGGCTCAGCGCTCCGGTGAAGATCGTCGAGGGACAGGCCGAGGGGGTCGCGACCCTGCCGCTCGGCCACGCGCGCACCGCCGGTGGGCCGATCGCGACGGCTCCGGGCACGCTCGGTCCTGGGACCGACGCCTACCGTTTGCGGGGTTCTCGCGGCGGCTGGCTGAGCGGGGAGGTGACGCTGGTCCCGACCGGCGCGAAGGCCCACACGCCGCGCAATCAGAAGGACTTCGCGCTCGATGGCGAGGCCGCCTCGCTCTATCCGGTGCTGGCTCCAGGCGAAGCGATGCCGAAGCCCCCATCCCGCGCCACCTTGCTCGGCGCCGGGCCTGAGCGACCGCCCGATACACCGCAATGGGCGATGGTGATCGACACGTCGGCGTGCATCGGTTGCAATGCCTGCGTGGTCGCCTGTCAGGCCGAGAACAATATCCCCGCGATCGGGCCCGAGCAGATCGGCAAGGGGCGCGACATGCACTGGCTGCGCGTCGACCGCTATGAGCACGAGCACGGTGGCGGGTATCAGCCCGTCCCCTGCATGCAGTGCGAGACGGCGCCATGCGAACCGGTCTGCCCGGTTGAGGCGCCTGTTCACAGCGCCGAGGGTCTCAACCTGCAAGTCTATAACCGCTGTATCGGCACGCGCACCTGCCAGGCGAACTGCCCCTACAAGGTGCGCCGGTTCAACTTCCTCGATTATGCCGGCGCCGATCTCTGGGGCGATCTCGATCCCGCGCCCGTCACCGCGCAACGCAATCCCGAGGTCACGGTGCGCGCACGCGGTGTGATGGAGAAATGCACCTATTGCGTGCAGCGGATCGAGACGGCCAAGCACGGGGCCGACGCGACCGGCGAAGCGCTGGTGACGCCGGTCACCGCCTGCCAGGCGGCCTGCCCGACGCAGGCGATCCACTTCGGCAATCTCGCCGACCCCGCATCCGACGTGGCGCAGCTTCGCCGCGACCCCCGTCATTATGCATTGCTGGAAGAGCTCGGCACCCGTCCGCGCACCACCTATCTCGCCAAGGTCCGCGACGCCGGCGAGGGGGAGGGCGAGGCATGAGCGACGCGGCGCGCTGGCTGCTCCCCTCCATGTTCGATCACAAGGCGATCACCGATGCGATCGCCGGTCCGCTGGTCGAGGGCAAGGCCGGAAAGCGCTGGTGGATCGCGGTGCTGATCTCACTGGCCGTCACCGGCATCGGCGTCATCGCGACGGGCATTTCCTTCGCTTACGGCCCGGGCATGTGGGGCAACAATTCGGCGGTCGTCTGGGGTTTCCCGATCGCCAACTATGTCTGGTGGATCGGCATCGGCAATGCCGGGACCCTGATCTCGGCGCTGCTGCTGCTGACGCGGCAGAAATGGCGCAACGCGATCAACCGCTTCGCCGAGGCGATGACGATCCTCGCGGTCTCGATCGCCGGGCTCTTCCCGATCATCCATCTCGGCCGTCCCATGTATTTCTACTGGATGGCGCCCTATCCAAACACGATGGGGCTCTGGCCGCAATGGCGCTCCGCACTCGTCTGGGATTTCTGGGCGATCCTCTCCTACCTGCTCTTCTCGCTGATCTTCTTCTATCTCGGCCTGATCCCCGATCTCGCAACGCTGCGCGACCGAGAGGGGCCGAGCCACTGGCGCCGGATCTGGGGCGCGTTCGCCTTGGGCTGGCAGGGCACGCCCGCGCAGTGGCGCTCGCATCAGCGCCTGCAGCGCGTGATGGCGGTGATCGCGACGCCGCTGGTCTGCTCGGTCCACTCGATCGTCGGGCTCGATTTCGCCGCCTCGCTGATGCCCGGATGGACCGAAAGCGTCTTTCCGCCCTATTTCGTCGTCGGTGCCTATTTTTCGGGCTTCGCAATGGTCGTCCTGCTGGCGCTGGTGATCCGCTCGGCGCTCGGGCTCGAAGCGATGATCCGGCCTGCCCATCTTGACGCCTGCGCGAAGATGCTGCTCGCCGCGGGCTCGGTGATGCTGCTGTCCTACGGCAGCGAGTGGATGTCGGCGCTCTGGACCGGCGAGGCCGCCGACCTGCGCTTCCTCCGGTTCAGCTTCACCGGAACCTATTCCGGTCTCACCTATGGGATGATCCTGGGCAACTGCCTGCTCCCCCAGCTTTTCTGGAGTCCCGCGCTCCGGCGCTCCGTGCCCGTGCTGGTGATCGTCTCGGCAGGCGTGCTGTTCGGCATGTATTTCGAGCGTATCCTGATCATCTGCAACACGCTGTCGATCGGTTATGAGCCGGCCGCCTGGACGCTCTACGTGCCGACGCTGGTCGATTTCGCGATCCTGCTGGGGACGGGCGGGCTGTTCGTCTTCGCCTTCCTGCTGCTGTCGCGCGTCATCCCGCTCGTCCCGATGTACGAGATCCGCGAGCTGGCCGAAGTCGCAAAAGGAGAGGTACGGTGACGGCGCTCGCGATCGCGAGCTTCGCCGACGAGGCCGCTTTCCGCGCGGGTGTCGCGAAGGCGGATGAGGCCGGACGGCGGGTCGTCGGGCTCTGGTCACCCTATCCCGTCGAGATCGGCGCGATCGGCGAAGAGATGGCGGCGCCGATCGCCTGGATCGCGATCGCAGGCGGGCTTGCGGCCGCGTTCCTCTTCTACGGCTTCATCTGGTGGACCGCGACCCAGTCCTATCCGTTCGACAGCGGCGGGCGGCCGCTGCACAGCTGGCAGGTGTTCCTGATCGCCCCGATCGAGTTCGGAGCGCTTGCGGCCGGTGTCGCGGGCATGATCGCCTTCATCGTGCGTGCACGGCTCACCCGGCTGCATCACCCGGCGTTCGACATCGCCGAGGTCGAACGGGCCTCGTCCGAGCATTTCGTGATCGCGCTCGCCTGCGACGCGGACGACGGAGGCGATGTCCTCGCCTTGCTGGCCGACGCCGGGGCCGTGCATAGCCGGATGGTGACCCGGTGAGGGCGTGGTGGCTGATCCTGCTGCTGCCGCTGGCCGGCTGCGACCTGTCGATGACCAGGCAGGATCGCCACGAGGCGCAGGGCGGCGCGACGCTCTGGAAGGGCGGCCCGGCGGTATCGAGCGACGCGCCGGATGGCAGCATCGCCCAGGACCAGCCCGCGCGCGACGCCGCACTCGACCAGCCGCCGCCCGTGACACTAGCGCTGCTGGAGCGAGGGCAGGACCGTTACCGGATCTTCTGCACCGCCTGCCATGGTGAGGACGGCGGAGGCGGGGGGCGTGTCGTGCAGCGCGGCTTCCCGCGTCCGGCCGCCTTCGGCGCGCAGGATCATCCGCGCCGCACCGTCGACGTGATCACCCACGGCTCGGGCGTAATGTATCCTTTCGCGGATCGGATCGAACCGTCCGATCGCTGGGCGATCGCCGCTTATGTCGAGGCTCTGAAGCGGCTGCGCGCGGGCCAGTCGACGGGGAAGGGGGCATGAGGCTCCGCGCCGGCCTGGTCGCGGCGGCGGGCATCGCCGCGCTGCTCGCCCTGATCGCCGTCGCACCGCAGGCAGCCGCCGATGGCTGGAGGGCCGCGTTTCTGTGGCTGAGCGCACCGCCGATCGGAGCCGTCGCGCTTTTGCTGATCGCGCGCGTCGTCGGTGCCGATTGGGATGCGGCGCTGAAGCCGATGCTCGGATGGACGCCGTGGCTGGCCCTGCTCGCCATCCCGCTGATCGTCGATCAGGCGCTCTTCCACTGGCCCGATGGTCACCTCCACATCTGGCTTTCACCCCCTGCATTCGCCTTACGGTCGGCGGTGGCGTGGGCTTTCTGGGCGTGGCTTGCGCGGGCTCTGGCCCGTGATCGAGTGCTTCCGGCCGGGCCGTTGCTGCTCGCCCACGGACTGGTTGTGTCGGTAATGGGGTACGACTGGTTGCTCGGGAGCGCGCCGTCCCAGCCCAATTCCGCGGCGCCGATGATGCTCGCGGTCGTCCAGATCGGGGGCGCGTCGGCGCTGGCCTGCGCGGCGGGCTTCGGCAACCGGCAGCAACGTCGCGATCTCGCTTACCTGCTGATCGCGAGTGCGCTCGGCCTCGCCTACCTGCTCTACATCGATTTTGCGATCGTCTGGTTCGGGGACTTGCCGGCCCATGTTGGCTGGTATGCTGAGCGGCAAATCATTCCGGCTGCGGTCCTGCCGGGGCTGGCGTTGCCGGTCGGCCTGCTCGCGCCGATCCTGCTGGTCGGGCTCGGGCGGGATGACATTTCGCGTCGCGGGGCCGGTATGTCGGCCTTGTTCGCGCTTGGCCTGACCCTTTGCTGGATCGTCGCAGGCCCCGCGGGTTGGCTCGGGCTGCTGGCGCTGATCGCCGGCATCGTCGCGATCGGCGCATGCGTTTTGGGAGCCGCCTCATGAGCCAGGATTATGAGGATTGGCAGGTCGACGATCGCCCGGCGCTCAAGGGGCTCGCCATATTCGTCGCGCTGCTCCTCACCCTCGTGGTGGGGGCGGGGTTCCTCTACAACCGCTATTATGCGGCCCGGACACGCGCCGATCCGGTGCGATTCCCGCAGCCCGAACTCGAGACGATCGACAGCGCCCCGAATGACCGGCGACCGGTCCCCAGTCCGCAACCTCCGGCAGGGGTCAATCGCGCGATGGCGGCGACGGCAGCCCAAGGGGACGCGCTGTGGAACGAATGATGCTTGTTCTGGCTTTCCTGACCGCTCTCCCGGTGCAGCCCGCGTCGGCCGCGCTCACGCCTTCTCAACTGGCCGGCGTCGGTGCGACCCCGCCGGCAGGCGCTGCGTTCCCGGTCGGCCTGTCGTTTGTCGACCAGTCCGGTCGACCATATCGCCTGTCGCTCGGGGCAATGCCGACGGTGCTCCTCTTCGCCGATTACAGCTGCCGCCACATTTGCGGACCCGGCGTCACCCTGACCGCGGGGGCGCTCCACGATGCCGGGCTGAAGTCGGGCGTCGACTACCGGATGATCGTGATCGGAATGGATCAGGATGGCCCCGTTCTGGCACGGCGTCTCGCCGAGGAGCGGCTGAAAGGATTGCCCGCCGAAGCGGCCGGAATGGAGCTGCTGACCGGAACGCCGCCCACAGTCGCACGTGCGGAACAGGCGCTAGGCTATCATGCGATCTATGACGCCGAGGCCGACCAGTTCGCTCACGACGCCGCCATCTATTTATTTTCACCGGGCGGGCGGCTTTCGGCGCTACTGCCCGAGACGGCCTCGACCGCCGCGCAACTGAAGGCTGCGGTCGCGGGCGCAAGGCTAGACGTGGCCTTCATCCCAACCGCCCCCAAGTCCGACACCGGCCTCATCGGGCGAGTGAGCGCGATCTGCTACGGGCTGGCGAGCGCGCACGGCGTCTATGCTGGCCCGATCGTGCTCGGCCTGCGGCTCGGCGGCGTGCTGATCTGCGTTGGGCTGGGGCTCTTCGTCGTGACGAGCCTGCGTCGTTCCAGAAGGGCCAACGATGCTACCTGAGGCCTCCACGCTGGCCCCCGCGGTCGACCGGATCTTCTGGGGGCTCGTGGGCCTGAGCGTCGTCATCATGGGCGTGGTCGGCGGGCTCGTCCTCACCTTCGCCATCAAGTACCGGCGGGGCACCAAGGCGTATCGCGGACCGTTGCCCGACATCATGAGCCGCGAGGTCGAGATCGGCTGGACGGTCGCCACTTTGTTCGTCGCGCTCTTCATCTTCTGGTGGGCGGCCGCGGCGCAGCTGCCGCATTTCCTGCTGCCGAAGAAGGCGCTCGAAATCCATGTCGTCGCCAAGCAGTGGATGTGGAAGGTCCAGCATCCCGAGGGCGTGCGCGAGATCGACGCGCTGCATGTGCCGGTCGGCGTGCCGGTTAAGCTCGAGATGACCAGCCAGGACGTGATCCACAGCTTCGGCGTGCCGGCGTTCCGCATCAAGCAGGACGTCCTGCCGGGCCGCTACACCTCGACTTGGTTCGAGGCGAAGGAGGTGGGCGACTACCATCTCTTCTGCACCGAATATTGCGGCACGGACCATGCCCGGATGACGGGCACGATCACGGTGATGGAACCCGAGGCCTATGCACGCTGGCTGGCCGAGCAGCCCCATGGCGAGGATCTGGCGGGCGAGGGCGCGCAGCTCTTCACCGCGCTCGGCTGCTCGGCCTGCCATGGCGCGCAGGCCCGCGTCCCGGCACCTTCGCTCGCGAACCTGTATGGCAGCCAGGTGGTGCTGGCGGACGGCAGCCGTGTCACCGCCGACGAGGATTATCTGCGCGAGAGCATCGAGCGGCCCGAGGCCAAGGTCACGGCCGGCTACCCATCCACCATGCCCTCCTATCAGGGGATCGCGAGCGAGGAGCAGGTCGTGGCACTGGTCGCCTATATCAAATCGCAGGACGGAAAGCGGAGCCAGGCGCGATGAGGAGCGACGACACCGGCCTGCTCGCGCGCGAGCCCGGCGAGACCAGCTACCTGACCGAAGGCACGACGCTGCGTTCGTGGCTGCTGTCGACCGATCACAAGCGGATCGCGATCCTCTACGCCATTTCGATCACCGGCTTCTTCTTCATCGGTGGAGCGGCCGCGACGATGATCCGGCTGGAGCTGTTCACCCCGCAGGGCGATTTCACCACGGCGGATGAGTATAACCGCCTGTTCACGCTGCACGGTGTGATCATGGTGTGGTTCTTCCTGGTGCCCTCGATCCCGGCGACACTCGGCAACTTCCTGCTGCCGCTGATGGTGGGTGCCAAGGATGTCGCCTTCCCCCGGCTCAACCTGATGAGCTGGTATCTCTATATCATCGCCGGCATCTTCACGCTCACGGCCCTGTTGCTCGGTGGCGTCGATACCGGCTGGACCTTCTACACGCCGCTCTCGACGCTCTATTCGAACAGCTATGTGCTGCTGGCGGCCTTCGGCATCTTCGTCGTCGGTTTCTCCTCGATCGCGACGGGCATCAACTTCATCGCGACCGTCCATCTGCTGCGCACCAAGGGCATGACCTGGATGCGCCTTCCGCTCTTCGCCTGGGCGATGTACGCGACGAGCCTCGTCATGGTGCTGGCGACGCCGGTGCTGGCGATGGCGATGCTGCTAATCTGCGCCGAGCGCCTGTTCGGCCTGCCGATCTTCGATCCGCGCGCCGGCGGGGATCCGGTCCTCTTCCAGCACATCTTCTGGTTCTACAGCCATCCGGCCGTCTACATCATGATCCTGCCCGCGATGGGCGTGGTCAGCGAGATCATCGCCTGCGAGGCGCGCCGGCGGGTCTTCGGCTATCAGTTCATGGTCTATGCGATGCTGGTGATCGCGGTGATCGGCTTCCTGGTATGGGGCCACCACATGTTCGTGGCCGGGCAGTCGCCCTTCGCGAGCATGATCTTCAGCTTCCTGTCCTTCGTCATCGCCGTGCCGAGCGCGATCAAGGTGTTCAACTGGACGGGCACGCTCTATCGCGGCTCGATCCGCTTCTCGGCGCCGATGCTCTACGCGCTGGGCTTCGTCGGTCTGTTCACGCTGGGTGGGCTGACCGGCCTGTTCCTGGCCTCCATCCCGGTCGACGTGCATCTGTCGGACACCTATTTCGTCGTCGCCCATTTCCATTACATCATGGTCGGGGGCGCCGTGTCGGCCTTCTTCGGCGGCCTGCATTTCTGGTGGCCGAAGATCACGGGCCGCATGTATTCCGAGAGCTTCGCGCGCTTCGCGGCGATCACGCTCTTCTTCGGCTTCAACTTCACCTTCTTCCCGCAGTTCATCCTCGGCTATCTCGGCATGCCGCGCCGCTATCACGAATATCCGCCGGAATTTCAGGTGTGGAACGTGATGTCGTCGACGGGCGCGGTGGTGCTTGCGATCGGCTACCTGATGCCGCTCGGCTATTTCGCCTATTCGCTGCTCAACGGCAAACGCGCGAGTGACAATCCGTGGGAGGCGACGGGCCTCGAATGGACGACGAACTCGCCGCCACCCAAGCACAATTTCCTAGAACCGCCGGTCGTGCTGACCGAGCCCTACGCCTATCATGACTGGGACGAGGCGCCGGGCGGGGCCGACGAGACCACGCAGGATGAACCCGCGTGAGTGCTGCGCCGATCCTCGTCGAGCCGTTCGAGGAGCCCGAGCGCCAACGCGAGGCGATGGTGTTCGGGCTCTGGCTGTTTCTCGCGACCGAGATCCTGTTCTTCGGCGGCTTCTTCTTCCTCTACGCCGTCGCGCGCATGCAGGATCCCGATGGCTTCGCCAGGGGGGGCGCCCATGCCAACCTGCTTCTCGGCACGATCAACACGATCCTGCTGATGACGAGCAGCGCCACGCTGACCATCGCGGAGCGCGCCGCGCGGGACGGATGGATGCGGGCGGCGCGGTGGGGGATCATCTTCACCCTCATGCTGGGGACGGCCTTCCTGGTGGTGAAAGGTTTCGAATATCGCGAAGACCTCGCCGAGCACCTTTTTCCGGCGGCGCCGGATTTTTCCTTTGCCGGCGAGACCGGCGCTACACGATTCTGGTCCTTCTACTGGTTCATCACCCTCGTCCACGCCATCCACCTGACGATCGGTCTCGGCTGCGTCGCGCGATTGCTTTGGCTCGAAAGACAGGGGACGCTGGCGCGCCGCTGGATGGTCGCCGAGGTGACCACACTCTACTGGCATCTCGTCGACATCGTCTGGCTGCTGCTCTGGCCGCTTCTCTATCTGGTGGGGCGGTAATGCCGGACGACGCCGATCGCCGGCGCATCCTGCTCGCGCCCTGCGGCATCTGGGCTGCCTTGGTCCTGCTCGGCGGAATAAGCCTCGCTTACGCTCTCGCCCCGGGGCTGCCGTTCAAGCTGGTTGCGAGCCTGGCGATCGTGATCGCACAGGGGGGACTGGTCCTCATCGGGTTCATGCGCCTCGGCAAATCGAGCGCGCTCGTGCGAACGACCGCACTCGCCGGCGTCGTCTGGCTGAGCTTTCTCTTTCTGATGACCTTCGCCGACCTCTGGACCCGCTGAAGCGACACGGCCTGATGATCGGAAATCAGCGCGTACCCATATGGTGGATCGATGCGACAACGATGACGATCGCGACGATGAAGGCGACCGCGATCAGGCCGAGGCGGAGCAGCAGGCGCTTGCCGAGCTCGAGGCAGAGACTGTTTATTTCTGCGACTTCGCGGACAGGTGGCTGGACAGCCTGACGGTCGAGAAATCCACCCACAGCTGCTATCTGGGCGCGACCGAGGAGGTCTGGAAGCCGCATTTCCGCGATCGTCCGGTCGGTTCTATCCGGCCATCGGAGATCATGGCAATCGTCGCCGAACTCGCCAGGCGCGTGACCGGCAAGACCGTCAACAACAGCCTGATCCCGTTGCGCGGCGTCTTCGCAGCCGCTCTCGACGACGAGATCATAGATCGCGCGCCGACGCTCAACATCAAGAGCCTGAAACACCAGGCCCCGAAGCCCGATCCGTTTCGTGTCGAGGAGATGGACGCGATCATCGGAGCCTCTACGATCGCTATGACCCGCAGCTCGCCCACTGGTACGAGTTCGCGTTCGGCACAATGGCTGCGGCCGAGCGAACAGATCGTCGTGCGGTGGAGCGATATCGACTGGAACGGCCAGACCATTCGCATCGAGCGCGCCCGGGTGCGCGCGGTGGTCAAGTCGACCAAGACGTCGAGCATCCGCGACGTCGACCTCACCGACCGGACGCTTGGCGTTCTCGACCGCCAGCGGTCCTACAGCCTCATGAAGGACGCCGACGCGCCGATCTTCGAGAACCCATCGAGCCGATTGCCGTGGCCCGACGTGCAGGACCAGCGCAAGCCCTACTTCCATCCGACTCTGCTGCGGCTGGGTTTGCGCAGGCGCGATGCCTACCAGATCCGGCGCACCTTCGCGACGCTGGCGCTGATGGCCGGGGTCAATCCGGCCTACATCGCGCGGCAGCTTGGGCATGCCAACACGGCCATGCTGTTCAAGCACTATTCGAGGTCGATCGACGGCGCGGATGCGGGTCGCGAGAAGTCAAAGCTCAATGGAGTTTTTGGACCGAAATTGGACCAGAAAGTATCGATTTTGCCCGGAGTTTCGCAGTCTTTTGGGGTGCTGGGGAGCGAAGGTTCTGAAAAATTTGGAGAAGCGCGCTGGTGACCCCTACGGGACTCGAACCCGTGTTTTCGCCGTGAGAGGGCGACGTCCTAGACCGCTAGACGAAGGGGCCGTGAAGCGGGAGAGCGGCTCTCTATGGGCGAGCCGCTCCCCCGTCAACACTGAAAATCACATCAGGCCGCGTGGCGCTCCCGCTCGCGCATTTCCTGGTTCACCATATCGGCCAACAGGAAAGCGAGTTCGAGCGACTGGCCGGCGTTGAGGCGTGGATCGCAGTGGGTGTGGTAGCGTGCGGCAAGCCCCTCGTCGGTGATCGCCACGGCGCCGCCCGTACACTCGGTGACGTTCTGGCCAGTCATCTCGACATGAATGCCACCGCCATGCGTCCCCTCCGCGCGATGCACGGCGAAGAAGCCGCGAACTTCGGCCAGAATGCGCTCGAACGGGCGCGTCTTGTAGCCGTTGGCCGCCTTGATCACGTTGCCGTGCATCGGATCGCAGGACCACACCACCGGACGCCCCTCACGCTTCACAGCGCGGACGAGGGCGGGGAGGCCCTTCTCGATCTTGTCGTGGCCGTAGCGGGTGATCAGCGTAATCCGCCCCGGCGTGCGGCGAGGATCGAGCGTGTCGAGCAGGCGCAGCAACACGTCCGGCTCCAGGCTCGGGCCGCACTTGATGCCGATCGGGTTGCCGATGCCGCGCAGATATTCGACGTGAGCCGAGCCTTCGAAGCGGGTGCGGTCGCCGATCCAGATCATGTGGGCCGAGGTGTCGTACCAGTCGCCGGTCAGCGAATCCTGGCGCGTCATCGCCTGCTCGTAGGGCAGCAGCAGCCCTTCGTGGCTGGTGTAGAAGTGCGTGCCCTGCAGTTGAGGCACCGTCTCCGGATCGAGCCCGCACGCCGCCATGAAATCGAGCGCGTCGCCGATCCGATCGGCGAGTTGCTGGTAACGCTCCGCCCAAGGGCTGCGCCCCATGAAATCGAGCGTCCAGCGATGCACCTGCACCAGGTTGGCGTAGCCGCCTTGCGAGAAGGCGCGCAACAGGTTGAGCGTCGCGGCAGACTGGTTGTAGCCGCGGATCATGCGCTCCGGATCGGGCCGGCGGGATTCCTCGGTAAAGGCGATGTCGTTGACGTTGTCGCCCCGATAGCTCGGGAGCGAGACGCCATCGATCTCCTCGGTCGGTGCCGAGCGCGGCTTGGCGAACTGGCCCGCCATGCGGCCGACCTTTACGATCGGCAGCTTCGAGGCATAGGTGAGCACCACCGCCATCTGTAGAATGACGCGAAACGTATCGCGGATGTTGTTCGGGTGAAATTCGGCGAAGCTCTCGGCGCAATCGCCGCCCTGCAGCAGAAATCCCTGACCGGACGCCACCTGGGCCAGCTCGGCGGTCAGTGCGCGCGCCTCGCCGGCGAAGACCAGCGGCGGATAGGTCGACAGCTGTGTCTCGGCAGCGGCAAGCGCCCGGGGATCGGGATAATCGGGCAGCTGTCGCGCCTCGAAGTTGCGCCAGCTTTCGGGGGCCCATGCGGTGGCCATCGTCTCACTCCTTATCGGGCGCCGTCCATGATCCTTGCGCGCGCGAAAGGCAATGGACGATCGCCCGAAGAGCCCGACGAGAAATATTATTCGATGGCATCGAGGATCTTCGCCGATGCGTCGCCCCGTCCAAACGGGAAAGCGGGGCGTGCCATGGCGGCGTGCGCATCGGCGTCGTCTAACAGGCGATCGGCCTCCGCGACGATACGATCCGTATCGGTGCCGACCAGGCGGAGATTGCCGCTGGCGATGCCTTCCGGTCGCTCGGTCACTTCGCGCAGCACCAGCACCGGAACGCCCAGAGCCGGAGCCTCCTCCTGAATGCCGCCGCTGTCCGTGAGAATCAGCCGCGCGCGGGACATGGCGGCCACGGTATCACGATAGCGCAGCGCGCCCGTGAGCGTGATGGCCGGATGATCGCCGAGCCACTGCCGCACCGTCCCTCCGACGGCGGGGTTGGGATGGACGGGGCAGAGGATGTCGACATCCCCGCGATCGGCGAGGCGCAGGGCCGCTCCGCAGATCGCCTCGATGCCCGCTCCAATGCTTTCCCGACGATGACAGGTGAGCACAACCAGCGCCTTGCCCGATCCGCCGACCGGCACCGGAACCCGTGCGCGCATGGCAAGGAGCGCATCGATACCGGTATTGCCCGTGACGAAGCACCGCCCCTTCACGACATCCGCCTCGAACTCGAGATTGACCAAGGATTCCGGGGTGGGCGCGAAGAGCAGATCCGCAAGACGGTCGATCATCACCCGGTTGCGTTCTTCCGGCCAGGGATGCGCGAAATCGTGCGAGCGGAGCCCGGCTTCGACATGACCGATCGGTATGCCGAGGCGGTAGGCGGCAAGCGCTCCCGCATAGGCCGAATTGGTGTCTCCCTGCACCAGCACCATATCCGGCCGGTCCTGCATGAGCTGGATTTCGGCAGCATCTGCAAAGCGTTCGACCATGACGTTTGGAGAAGGATCGGGGAGAACCGGAGGCAAACGAACGTCGGGAACAAGGCCGAAATCGGTCAATGGCTCGTCGAACAGCGCGTCATGCTGACCGGTGGCGCATAGCCGGCAGTCCAGGTGGGGCCGTTGCCCCGCAGCGAGCAATATAGGCGCGAGCTTTATCGCTTCCGGACGGGTGCCCGCAATGCATAGCAGCCTGACACTTCGCGACGACGCCATGCCCACCCCCGACCTGCCGCAATGATCTTCGCAAGAAGAGGCTCCGAAGTCACTCGAAAACTAGTCTATATGGGATCAATCGGACAGTTGCGGTCGCCATTCCCAGCGCAATGGGTCGCCATCCATGATTTCGACGCCGGCCGCCTTGATCTGATCCCGCGCGGCGTCGGCCGAGGCGAAATCCTTCGTGGCGCGGGCCTGTTGCCGCTGATCGAGCAGCGCTTCGACGTCAGCGTCGGCCAGATCCACGCCTTCAGGACGGACAGACAAGGCACGGCGATCCAACGCGAGCAGCCCCAATCCCAGCGCCAGATCGAAGCTGGCGACGAGGCGAAGTTTCTCCTGCGTCGACAGATCAGATGTCAGCACTGCATCGAGAGTCGGGAGTGCCTGTGGCGTCATCAGGTCGCCGGAAAGCGCCGCGTCGAAGCGCCCGACGAAAGCAAGCGCGGGACCGGACAGGCCGTCCTCCAGCGACTTGCGCTGCCAGTCCAGCGACGCACCCTTTCCAAATCCGGCTTCCCGGGCCGGGCGGATCAGCGTCTCGTCCAGCGTCGCCTCGGCCTTAAGCGTGGCGATCGCGATCACCAGCCGCTTCAAGCGCGTCAGCGCTGCCGCGACGGCATCCAGCGAGAATTCCAGTTCGGAGCGATAATGCGCGCCGAGGCAGAGCAATCGGTAGGCGAGCGGATGCACGCCGCGCGCGACCAGCGCGCCGAGAGTCGCGACGCCGCCCTTGGACTTCGACATCTTTCCCGTCCGGTCGACCAGGAAATTGTTGTGCATCCAGACGTTCGCGCCGGTCCGGGCCGTATCGTTGAAGGCCTGGTTCTGCGCGATCTCGTTGCAATGATGGATCTCGCGATGGTCGATCCCGCCGGTGTGGATGTCGAACTGCTCGCCGAGATATTTGATGCTCATCACCGAGCATTCGAGGTGCCAGCCCGGCGCCCCCGGACCCCATGGGGAGAGCCATTCCATCTGGCGGTTCTCGCCCGGCGCGGACTTGCGCCAGATCGCGAAGTCGGCCGGATGGCGCTTGCCCTCAACAGCCTCGATGCGACCGACCTCGGGTCCGGTCTGATGGCCGGCGAGGCGGCCGTAATCGGGCACCTTGGTCACGTCGAAATAGAGGCCGCCGTCGAGCTCGTAGGTGGCGCCGCGATCCTCCAGCACCTGCGCGAAGGCGATCATGTCCTGCACGTGATCGGTCGCCACGCTCCACAGTGAGGGATCGAGGATGCCGAGTGCCTTCAAGTCGCCTTTGAAAAGCTGGGTGTAACGCGCCGCCACGTCCCAGATGGTGATCCCGGCCTTTTGCGCGGCCACCTCCATCTTGTCATCGCCGGCGTCGGCATCGGAGGTCAGGTGGCCGACGTCGGTGATGTTGATGACGTGTGTGGTGGCATATCCCTTCCAGTTCAGCACCCGGCGAAGCGTGTCGGTGAAGACGTAGGCGCGCAGATTGCCGAGATGGGCGGTCGAATAGACGGTCGGCCCGCAACTGTAGAGCCGCACCATCTTCGGGTCGATCGGGCGGAATTCCTCGATCTCGCGGGTGAGGCTGTTGAAGAGGGTGAGCGGGGCGCCGGTCTGCGTCATGGCCGCGCCTTAGCGGCTCGGGCGCCGGGCGGGAAGGGCGTCAGCGCGGGCCGAGCGCACCGTCCTGCTGCAACGTGATCTCATCGAGCCCGCCTTCGCGCAGAAAGGCCATGGCGATGACCAACGCAGCAAAGGCCTGGCCGACCGCGTCCTCTTCCAGCAGGAGCGCCAGCGTGGCGCGGGCGCGGGGCGGGGCCTCCCGGGCATCGCGGCATATCTGGAGCAGCACCGCCTCGTCGTCGCCGATATACTGGCAGGCGAGCGGCGAGAAGGCGATCTTGCGAGTCGCGCGGCGGTTGAGCTCGGCGAGCATCATGTGGAGGTGGGGAAGGGCCGGCAGCACGCCGTGCCGCGCGAAAGCGGGGGCAAGGGCACCTGGTGGGCAATTGCCGCGTGTAGCCGACTGAATCCAGCCGCGCATCGCCCAGATCAAGAAGCGCCCGCCGGGCGCCAGCTGCATTACCGGCCGATCGATGAGATCGTACATCGCGCCCTCCCTATATGCGATCGATTCGCAATAGATCGACGATCGTGTTCGGCGTCAAGACATTTGCGAATGATTCGCAAAACGGTTTGGCGCACGCGGACTGCCCTTCGGCGCGCAGGGGAAGAAAGATTGCGCTAGGATGAATAACCCCGGATTGCGGTCGGGAATTTCCGTGCCATCTTTCAGCCTCAATCGGAAGGATGCCCGCCATGTTCCAGGATCGCCTGAGCCGGACACCCCTGTGCCTCACCTTGCCGGGCCTCGACGGCAGCGGCCCCGATCATTGGCAGAGCCGCTGGGAGCAGAGCCGCCCGAACATCGAGCGGGTCGAACTCGGCAGCTGGTCCAACCCTTCGCGCAACATGTGGATCGCCCGGCTTGAGCGCGCGATCGCCCAGGCGAGGGGGCCGGTGGTCCTGATCGCGCATAGTCTGTCGTGCCATCTGGTCGCGTGGTGGGCTGCGCTGGCGGGCGAGGGCGCGGCGCGGCCGGTCGCTGGCGCGCTGCTGGTGGCCCCGCCGGATCTCGATCGGGTGAGCCTCGATCGCCGGATCGCCGAGTTCGCGCCTTCGCCTCGGGCAGTTCTGCCTTTTCCGGCCGTTGTGGTCGCCAGCCGCAACGATCCGTGGTGCGAGATGCACCGTTCGCGCGAAATGGCCGGAAACTGGCTGGCGGCACTGTGCGACGGAGGCGACATCGGCCACGTCAACGACGCCTCGGGCATCGGCGACTGGCATGATGGGCAACGGGTGCTCGATCAATTGCTGGATCATGTCTGCGCGCGCGACGCGCGACGTCTCGACGACGAGGCCGTGCGCTTCCAGCCCGAGCAGGTGATGGCCGTCCCGGCCTGAGATCGAAACCCGTTCCTTTCTCGCCCCTTATCCGGCATGACACTCGGCCGAGACAAAGGGGATTGCCGTGAAGGGGTTGCGCATCGTTGCAGCATTGGGTGTGCTTGCCGGATGGACGGCGGCGGCGCAGGCGGATGAGCGTGATTTCTGTGCGGACCGTCCCGGCAAGGCGACGCCAAGCTGCACGATCGACACCGGCCACCTTCAGGTCGAGGCGGGGTTGTTCGATTATGCCTACAGTCGCGATTCCGACACGGCGGAGAGCGACTATTCGAGCGGAGACCTGTTGCTCCGCTACGGCGTGAACGACAGTTTGGAGGCGCGTGTCGGCTGGGACGGCTATGGCTGGACTCGCTCGCGTGACCGGATGACCGGCTTCGTCGATCATGGACAGGGAGCGGGGGACCTGACCCTCTCGGTGCGCCAGAACCTTCGCCATCCCGACGACACGGGAACGGCCTTCGCGATCCAGCCGAACATCACGCTGCCGATCGGCCACAACCCGATCGGCGCGGGGACGTGGAGCGCGGGCGTGCTGATGCCCTTCGGGGCCGATCTGGCGAAGAACTGGCGGCTGACGCTCGATCCGGAGGTCGATGCGGCGCCGGATCAGGATCGCCACGGGCGGCATCTCGCTTATGCGATGGCAGCGGCGGTGACGCGGTCGATTGGCGATGCGTGGCAGCTCAGTGGCGAAGGCTGGGTGATGCGCGACGACGATCCGTCCGGCCACGAAACGCAGGCCTCGATCGATTTCAGCGCCGCGTGGCAGCCCGACAAGAATCGGCAAATCGATGTCTCCACCTATGTCGGCGCCAACCACGCCACGCCGCGCATTGAGCTGGTCTTCGGCGTCTCGCAGCGCTTCTGAGCGGCGTCGTGAACGGGCATGACCAGGCGCGGGCGGATCGGCTCTTCCGCTTGCTGATCGGCGTCTATCTGGGCGGCGGCCTGCTCAACTCGATCGTCAACCTGCTGGTGCCGCGCCTCAGGATCACGCTGGGGTTGGATTACGCGCAGGCGCTCTGCGTCCATCTCGCTTATTATTCGAGTTATCTCGTGTTCGCGCTGCCGATCACGCTCTGGTCGATGCGACTGGGCTATATGCGCGCGATTGCCGTCGGTCTTGCCACCATGGCAGCGGGATGCCTGTTCTTCGTCGTCGCGCAGGGCGAGCGCAGCTTCGCGCTGGTGCTGGCATCGTTGCTGGTGATGTCGTCTGGCGTCACCTTCCTGCAGATTTCGGGCAATGCGGTGACGACCGCCTTCGGGCCATCCGCGAGGATGGCGCCGCGCTTCACGCTGCTCCAGGCGTTCAATTCGTTTGGAACCGTGATCGGGCCGCTGGTCGGCGCCTGGTTCCTGCTGGGGCAGGGGGGCAATTCCGCACCCATTTTGCCGTTCGTTGTCGGTGCCGGGGGGCTCGTTCTGCTGGCCGGGACCTTCTGGGCGCATCGACGAATGTTCGCTCAGGGAAGATCGGACCGGCAAGTATGGCCGCGCGTCGGGATCGTCGCAGGGGCGAAGCGGATGCGTTTCGGTGCGCTCGCCATCTTCGTCTATGTCGGGGCCGAGGTCACGATCGGCACGCTGGCGGTGAACTATCTGATGCTGGACGGCACCCTGCACCTGTCCGCCGTCGCGGCGGGGCAGTTGGTCAGCCTCTACTGGGCGGGGGCACTCGTCGGGCGCTTCGCCGGTTCGTTCGCGCTGAGGCGGATCGGTCCGGTGCCGATCCTTGGCGGAGCCTGCCTCGCGGCACTCATCCTGCTTGCGGTCGCGATCGCTGGGCAGGGCATGGCAGGTGCCGTCGCCCTGCTGGCCGTCGGGCTGTGCAATTCGGTGATGTTTCCTCTGACTTATGCGCTGGCCCTGCCGGACGATGCGGACGATGCCCCGATCGCGGCGATGCTGCTCTGCATGGCGGTTGTCGGCGGTGCCGTCGTGCCGGTGCTGACAGGCCTCGCGGCGGACCAGATCGGCCTGCCGCATTCCTTCGTCGTGCCGGCTCTGTGCTACCTCGTGATATTCGGCTTCGCGCGGAGCCGTCGCCCGGCTATTCAGGGCATCGCATGACAGTCACCATCAAGGACGTCGCCGAGAAGGCGGGTGTCTCCACCAAGACCGTATCGCGCGTGATGAACGGCGAGGCACATGTCCGTACCGCGCTGCGCGAGACGGTGATGCGCGTCGTCGAGGAGCTGGGCTACCGCCCCAACGCCTTCGCGCGCAGCCTGTCGAGCGCGCGGTCATACCTGCTCGGCATGCTCCTCGACGATCCGGCCTGGTCGGGTTACGCCGCAGGCATGCAGCGCGGCGCGCTGATGCGTTGCCGCGAGAAGCACTATCACCTCGTCGTCGAGCCGGTCGACAGCGGCGTGGGCGGATGGGAGGAGGAGTTGATGGCGAGTATCGCCAGCCTGCGGCTGGATGGAGCGATACTGACGCCGCCGCTCTGCCGCCTGTCGCCGCTGCTCGATCGGCTGGAGGCGATCAACCTGCCCTATGTCCGCATCTCGCCGGGCGAGGATGAAAGCCGATCGGGCCTCGTCGACATCGACGAGGAAGGCGCTGCCTTCGCGATGACCGAACACCTGATCAGCCTCGGCCATCGGGATATCGGGTTCATCGAGGGCATTCCGAGCCACGCCGCGACGCCCAAGCGGCGCGCAGGCTTCCTGTCGGCAATGCATCGGGCCGGCGTGCCCGTGGGCGCCGATCGTATCGTCCCCGGTGACTTCACCTTCAAGGGCGGGATCGAGGGTGGCGAGGCGTTGTTGCGCCATGCGAAGCGGCCGACCGCGATCTTCGCCAGCAATGACGACATGGCGCTCGGCGTCTCGGCGGCGGCGGCGAAGCTGGAGATCGCGGTGCCCTCGCAGCTCGCCATCGCGGGCTTCGACGACGGGCCAACGGCGCGGGTGGCGTGGCCGCCGATCACGACGATCCGCCAGCCGGTCGGGGAGATGGCGGCGGCGGCGGTCGATATCCTGATCGATCCGGCTTACCGAGATGCGCCGGGCGACCGGCGTTTTCATCGCGAGTTGCCCTACGAGCTGATCATCCGGGGCAGCACGACGGCGCCTTCCGCCTGATCGGACGCCGGGTTCCGCGCGTCGCGCCGGAAGAAGAGCATCAGCATTCCCGTCGCGATCACGTTCTGGAGAAGGGCGTGCAAGCCGGCGCCATGGAGGCCCAGGCCCCAGATGAGCAGCGGTAGCAGCGGGTAGAGGACGAGGTTGGTCGCCAGCGTCACGGCCATCGATCGCTGCGGCTTGCCCAGAGCGGTCAGCCCGGATGCGATCGGTGACGCGATCAGCGCCGCGAGCCTCGCGCCTGCGATGAGCGTCACGATCGCGATGCCGCCGTGGAAGGTCCGCCCGCCGAGCAACGGCAGAATCTTGTCCCCCGCAAGCCAGAAAGCGAGCACGATCGGCGTGGCGATGCTGCCGGCCAGAGTCGCGCTGCGCCATACGGTGCGCCGCAACTGGTCGAAGCGACGCTTCGCGACGAGATCGGCGAGCACCGCGTAGCTCGCCTGCGACAGCAGGATCGCTGGCTGCTGGAGGAGGGTGGTCGCTCGCTGGGCCAGCGAGAACAGACCGGCCGACACCGGCCCCAGCATCCATCCGATCGTCAACGGCGCGAGGTTGGGCGCGAGTTCCCGCAGCGTGATATCCAGATTGGTGATCAGGATGAAGCGCCCGAAGCCCTCCTTGTCGCGCAGCAATCCCCGCCACGGGCCACGCAGCCGTTGGCCGTCAGCCAGCTTGCGCCACGCCACCAGCCCGAGAGCCCACATCGCCGCCCCTTCCGCGATCGAGGAAAGCAGCCAGACGATCAGGAAGGCCTCCAGCCTGCCGCCGGTGGCCCAGACGACGAGCGTGCCGATCAGGCGCACGCTCGGCGATACCGCCTGATGCAAGCCGACCAGATCGAAGCGGCCTGCGATCTGCAGCAGCCCCTGCGGCGTCGCGCGGACGTTCGAGAAGACGGCCAGGCTGAACGGGATCGCCACCCGCATCGCATCGGCCGACCAGCCCAATCGCGGCCCGACGAACGGCACCGCGATCACCGCCACCGCGAATGCGAGCAGGCCGAATGCACCCTCGACCAGCGCCATGAAGCGCACGATCCGCGCCAGCCGCTCCGGATCGCCGGCCTCAACCGCCAACGCGCCGTAGCGGACTACGCCGTGGAAACCGGAAAAGGCGATCAGGCTGCCAATGAACACGGCATAGCCGTTGACCAGCACGAGCACGCCATAATCGCGCACGCCGAGCGTGCGGGCGACGATTACGAGATAGACGAGGCTCATGATGCCGGCCGCCGCCTTGCCGCCCAGCAGATGGGCAAGGTTGGCCAGCACGCGCTTCAACGCCGATTCAGCTTGCATTATCCGTTCGATGATCTAGCGGCGCCGCTTCGCATTTACGCGTCGGGGGGCGCCTGTAACCGTGTTCGAGACCGCACTATCCGCATTCCGTGCCGATTGCACGTCAAGCCGTGACATAAAAAGTTCCATGAGCGCGATTTAATGCTCAGAACAGGCTGCGGTTCGGGCGGCCTGTGTACGTCCTTGTATCGGTAGCGCGGCGCACGGTGGCTATGAAGATCGGTTTCCTGTTCAATCACGACCAGACGCATCAGATCGCGCATTCCCTGCCGATCGCGATGGAGTTGGCCCGGCGGGTGCCATCCCAGCAGATCGTGATCGCAACCACCAATCGGCGGCTGACCGACGAGGTGCGTCGTCAATTGACGGCTGCCGGTTCCGATATCCCGGTGATCCAGCTCGGGCTGCGCAAGCCCTTCACCCGTTTCGCCGCGCGTCATCTGGATGCGGTCCTGCCGATCGCGAAGATCGGTATCTATCGCGACAATCTCGATTTCTTCGGCTCGCTCGACGCGCTGGTGGTAGCGGAGAAGACGTCGCTACTGCTTAAATCCCGCTACGGGCTGGAAGGGCTCAAGCTGATCCATACCCGGCATGGAGCGGGCGATCGGGCGATCGGCTTCAACAAGGCGAGCGCCGGCTTCGATCATGTGCTGGTGTCCGGCCCGAAGATACGCGAACGCCTGATCCGCGAGGCCGGCGTGGCGCCGGACCGGCTCTCGACCGTCGGTTATCCCAAATTCGATCTGATGCCCGCCGCGCCGCCGCGTCTGCCTTTCCAGGCCAACGGCAAGCCGACCGTGCTCTACAACCCGCACGTCTCGCCGCATCTGTCGTCATGGTACGTGCATGGTCGCGCCGTGCTGGAGCATTTCCTCCGCGATGACCGCTACAATCTGATCTTCGCGCCGCATGTGATGCTGTTTCACCGGCGCTTCGTACTCACCATCGACAAGTTGCGGCTCGATCGCCCCGGGCTGATCGACCAGCGCGTGCTCAACGCGCCGAACATCCATGTCGATCTCGGCAGCCGCGCCTGCACAGACATGACCTACACCGCCGCCGCCGACATCTATCTCGGCGACGTCAGCAGTCAGGTGTACGAATTCCTCCATCGCCCGCGCCCCTGCCTGTTTCTGAACAGCCATGGCGTTGAATGGCAGGGTGATGCCAATTACGCGCATTGGCAGACTGGCCCGGTCATCGATGATCCAGAAGACCTGGGCGACGCTCTCAATCGCGCTGTGGCCGAGCACGGTCGCTATCTGCCGGTCCAGCGCGAATTGTTTGGTCGCAGCTTCGACCTGACGAGCGAGCCTTCGGCCTCGCGCGCGGCGCGCGCCGTGTTGGCGGCAATCGACAGGCCGACTGTCCATCCCGTGATGCCGCTTCGTCCCGCGCCCGTGCGTCCGGTCGAGCAGCCGAGCGTCGTCGCGGCCTGAGCCTCTTGCCCGCCGCGCGCCGGCGTGAGACGGACGCACCATGCCGCTCGCAAAGGACATCTGGCGCCCGCTGATCGTCGAGGCGCCGATCGAAACTGTCCTGAGAGCCGGTAGCATCGAGGGTTTCGCGCATCGATGGTTGCCGAAGGAGGATTTCCTCTGCTTCCTCGCCGATCCGTTCGGCATCGAACGGAACGGGATGCGTTATGTCTTCGTGGAGCGATACGATTATCGCTCGCGCCGTGGCACGATCGAGTGCCTCGCCTTTGCGAGCGATGGATCGTTGAGCGACAGGCGGCAGGTGCTGGAGGAGCCCTGGCACTTGTCCTATCCGTTCGTCTTCGAAACCGCCGGTGAGACCTATATGCTGCCCGAGGCCCACCGATCCGGCGGCCTCACGCTCTACCGGGCCGTGGAATTTCCATGGCGGTGGGAGCGGACAGCCGTGATCGCACTGGATCATGTGGCGATCGATGCCACGCCCGTCTTCCACGAAGGTCTGTGGTGGCTCTTCTATTCCACCGCCGACCACGGCGCGGCAGGAAAGACGGGAGCGCTCTTCCTAGCCTGGGCGGATCGGATCGAAGGTCCGTGGACCCCTCATACCGGCAATCCGGTTAGGCGCGGCGAGGATGCCAGCCGGCCAGGCGGCACGCCGGCGGTGATGGACGGCAAGCTGGTGCTGCCGATGCAGGACTGCCGTCGGACCTATGGCGCCGCGATCCGTCCGTTGTCCATCCATCGCCTCGCCCCGGATGTGTTCGAGGCGGAGGCAGGCGCCGCCATCACCGCGCCGCACGGTTTCGCGCCCTTCGATGCCGGGCTGCACACCCTGTCGGCCATTGGATCGGCGACGTTGGTGGACGTGAAGCGCAAGCTGCTTACTCCGCGCAGCTTGGTCGTGTTGACGAAGCGCGAGCTGGCGAAGCGCTAGAACCAGCGCATCCGATCGAGAATGGCGAAGCCGGCTTCGCGAAAGCGATCGGGCGAGAAGCGATCGAGCACATCCGCACGCGCCTGCCGTCCCATTGTCTCCAACCGGGATGGCTCGCGGAGCAGCGCGGCCAGCGCGGCGGCAAGTGCATCCGGATCGCCGGGCGGCACGGTCAGGCCGCTGCGGCGATCGGCGATCGAATAGGGCAATTGACCGACCGCGCTGGCCACGACGGGCAGACCGGCCTGCATCGCTTCGTGTGCAGCGACGCATAGTCCCTCGGAGCGGGACGGTTGCACGTAGAGATGGAGACCGGCGAGAAAGGTGTGCGGATCGTCGGAATAGCCGGCCAGATCAACGGCGACGCCAGCGCTTCGCGCGCGCTGATCCAGCGCCGCCCGCTCGCTCCCTTCGCCGGCTATCACGACTGTCGGTCGAGGCGTGTCGGTCGGAAGCCTTGCCAGCGCGTCGATCAGCACATCGAAGCCCTTCACCGGATGCAGGCGGCCGAGACTGCCGATCCGCACCGTCTCGCCGGGCCGCCAGGGCCGCGCTGTCGGGGCCGAGGCGTCGGCGCGGAAGATCGGCCATTGCATGAGCCGCGCCGCCGGGACCTTCAGGCGTTCTGCGGTCAGCCGGGTCACCGCGTCGGAATCCCCGATCCACAGGCGGGAGAGCGGCTGGAGCAGGCGCAACAGCCTGCGATTGGCGGGCTTGAGGTAGGCGGCGTGTTGCCAGCTTACAACGGGAAGGCGACGGCGCAGCCCGACGAGTTGACCCAGCAGCGTGGCGCGGGTGAGCGACGTCCAGATATGCGTCGGCCGGTCTTGCGTGATCCGGCTATCCAGCCAGCCGAGCGCGGCGAAATGATCCGTCTCGGCGCCCTCACGCACGATCACCTCCAGCCCGGATGCTTCCATCGGCGCGATGGCGCGGCCATCGCGGCGGGTGAGCGCGTAGATGCGGACCTCGGCACCGCCTTCGCGCAGGACCTTGGTGATCGACGGCACCGGCAGCGCCGCGCCGCCGCCCTCCACGGAGTTGATTATGTAGGCGATACGCATCAGGCGCCCCGCCGTTCGAAATGAATATTGTCGAAGCATGCAAGATAAGCTTGGGCCCCTGCACCGATCCGGTAAGCCTCTACCGCTGCCGCAAGGCGATTGGGATCGGGGGCAGGGCTATCGAGCGATTTGCGCAGCGCATCGACCAGCGCATCGACATCCTCGACCGGTATGACGATTCCCCGCTCCGGATCGCCGAGCACATCGTCGATCGCCGGGGTGGAGGCCGTGGCGATTACCGGGCGCCCAGCGCCGAGCGCCTCGACAATCACCGCGCCATAGCCCTCGAACCGTGACGCCATGACAAAAAGGCGCGCCTCGTCGAGCAGGGGGCGGATGTCCGGAACGAAGCCGGTCAATATCACGCGACTGCCGAGATCCAGGGCAGCGACCTGACGGGCGAGCGCGGCTTCCTCCGGCCCGCTGCCAACGATCACCAGTCTCGCTTCCGGATCTTCCAGCCGCGCGAAGGCGTCGATCAGCAGGTCGAAGCCCTTCTGCTGGATCAGGCGGCCGGCGGCGAGGATCGTCCTGCCTTTCGCCGGGCCGATCGGCTGACGATCGTCCAGCGCGGGAAGGGGAATGATCGTGGTCATGGGGCGCCCCATCATGGCATCGGCCTGCGCCTTGTGCAGCGTGCCCATCGCGACCAGTGCATCGGCATCACGAAGCAGGTACCGCATCCGCCGCCGGAAGCCGATCTGCCGCAGCCACCCTCGCTGGGCCATCCTGAGCGGCGAGCTGATCTGCACCACGAGCGCCGGCTTGTCGGGAATCCGGGCGAGGGCGGGGACTATCTCCCAATGAAAATTGCCTGGCACGAAGATGCCGTCGACCGGGTGCTGCGTAAAATGCGCCGCTGCCGCTTCCCCAAGCCTCTCCCGAGAATGTTTGCCGCGCGCAATGGGCGGATCGGCGGGAACGACGCAGGCGCCGGGTGGCGCGAGATCGCGCAAGGGACCCCTGTCATCACCCACGAAGAGCGTCACCGCGATGCCTCGCTCGATCCATGCGCGCGCGAGCCTCAGGGCGATCCGTTCGGTGCCGCCGAGCGGAAAGTCATGCAGCACGATGCCGATCGAGCGTGTGGTTCTGGATGGAGTCACGCCGGCGCGGTTAGCAGCACGGGAACGGGCGGGCAAAGCGTGCGTCGTGACAAGATGACCGATCCCATCGCCTTGCTGCAATATTATGGCGCCGCAGCCGGTGCCCTCGCCGCGCTCGTAGTGTCGCTCGATATCGGGCGAAAAGGGACGGGGATCGGCTTCGTCATCTTCGTCACCTCGTCGATCGCACTGATCGGCTGGGGTTTCATGGGCCCCGAGGCGAAGGGCATCGGCACGCAGAACATCGTGCTGCTCGCGATCAATTTGATCGGCGTCTATCGCTATCTGATCCGTAAGGCGCCGGCCTGATCGACCGCATCCGCCTCCACCAGCGATGCGAAGGCGAGCGCCTGCGGGCTCGATCGATCGCCGCGATGGAGCATCCACATCGTGCTCAGCGCGAAATTCCCGCTGACCGGGCGGTAATGGAGCGTATCCACCTCCAGCCGGCGGAGCGGCCCGGCCAACACACTGATGCCCACCCCGGCTGCCACCAGTCCCAGCAGTGTGCTCATCTCGTTGGTCTCGATCGCCAGTTGCAGAGTCAGTCCGACACTGCCGAACAGCGAATGGATGTCGGCCATGAAGCCGTCGCGATCGTAGGGATAATGGACGATGGGTTCCCCGGCGAGGGCGGCGGCATCGATCGGCCCGTCAGTGTCCGCCAATCGATGGCCGCGCGGCATCGCCACGACCATGCGATCGGTGAGTACGCATGTCGCGATCACGCCTCCGGGCATCGGCGGCATGGTCCGACGCCGGACGAATCCGATGTCGAGCGCGCCGCTCGCCATCGCTTCGCGCTGCGCTTCCATCGGTTGCTCGGTGAAGACCAGATGGACGTCGGGATGACGCGCCCGGAAGCCCATGATCGCTTCGGACACTTGCGGCACGTAGAGCGTGGATGGCGAGATGCCTATTGCAAGCTCGCCGATCTCGCCAGCCGCCGCGCGACGGGTGATGTTCACGGCATGATCGGCACGTTCCAGGGTCGCGCGCGCCTCGTCCAGAAACATCCGCCCGGCCGGCGTCATCCGCACCTTGCGGCTGGAGCGTTCGAAAAGCTGCACGCCCAGTTCCTGTTCCAGGATTCGTATCTGCTGGCTGAGCGGCGGCTGCGAGATGCCCAGCGCCTCCGCAGCGCGGCCGAAATGGAGCTCAGAGGCGACTTTCACGAAATAGCGCAGGTGGCGGAGCTCCATGATCGATAGCTTATACGTCTTGATCCGTTGCAAATCCATACTGGACTAGCGATGACAGCGGGGGCAATGGGCGTGGCGTCCGGACCTTGCGCCCCCGCTATCCCCCCTCGGCGGTGCGGGCGTAGGGTTCGGCACCTGTCTTTCGGTGGCCGTCCGGTCGCCTCCCGGAGTAGCGAAGCACGATGAACGGGATCGTCCGGATCGCCCTTGCCAGACCGTTGACCTTCATCGTGATGGCGATCCTTATCGCCATCGTCGGTGTCCTGCAGGCGGCCCGTACCCCGGTCGACATCTTTCCGAACATCGGCGTGCCGGTGATCGCGACCGCCTGGCAATATACCGGTCTCTCGCCGGACGACATGTCGGGCCGCATCATCACGCCGTTCGAGCGCGTGCTGACCACAACCGTCAACGATATCGAGCATATCGAGAGCAACTCGATGAACGGCATCGGCGTGGTGAAGATCTTCTTCCAGCCTGGCGCCAACATCCAGACCGCGACCGCGCAGGTGACGTCGATCTCGCAAACGGTGCTGAAACAGATGCCGCCGGGCATCACGCCGCCGCTGATCCTGAACTACAATGCGTCCACGGTGCCGATCCTGCAGCTCGCCATTTCGGGGCAGGGGCTGTCCGAAAAGACGCTGTTCGATCTCGGCCAGAACCAGATCCGCCCGCCGCTGGTGACGATCCCCGGCGCCGCAATGCCTTATCCTTCGGGCGGCAAGCAGCGTCAGGTGCAGATCGATCTCGATCCGCAGGCGCTGCAGTCCAAGGGCCTGTCCGCGCAGGATGTCGGCAACGCGATCGCCGCGCAGCAGCAGATCAACCCGGTCGGCTTCGCCAAGATCGGCGAGTTCCAGTACAATATCGCGCTCAACAACTCGCCGGACTCGATCGACGCCTTCAACGACCTGCCGGTGAAGACGGTCAACGGCGCGACCATCTACATGCGCGACGTCGCGCATGTCCGCGACGGTTTCGCGCCGCAGCAGAACGTGGTGCACGTCGATGGCACGCGCTCCGTCCTGCTCACCGTGCTGAAGAACGGCGCGACCTCGACGCTATCGATCGTGCAGGGCGTGAAAGACAAGATCCCCGGCATCACTGCGACGCTGCCGCCGCAGCTCAAGGTTCTGCCGATTGGCGACCAATCGATCTTCGTGCGCGCCGCGATCTCCGGCGTGATCAAGGAAGGCGCGATCGCCGCCGCGCTCACCTCGATCATGATCCTGCTGTTCCTGGGATCGTGGCGATCGACCGTGATCATCGCGATCTCGATCCCGCTCGCCATCCTCTTTGCCATCATCTTCCTGGGCGTGACCGGGAACACGCTGAACACCATGACGCTGGGCGGTCTCAGCCTCGCTGTCGGCATCCTCGTCGACGACGCGACGGTGACGATCGAGAGCATCACTTACCATCTCGAGCAGAGGAAGGGCGTCGTCCAGGCGATCCTCGACGGCGCGGCGCAGATCGTGACGCCGGCCTTCGTCTCTTTGCTCTGCATCTGCGTCGTGTTCGTGCCGATGTTCTTCCTGCCGGGCGTGGCGGGCTTCCTGTTCGTGCCGCTGGCGCTTGCCGTGGTGTTCGCGATGATCGGGTCGTTCATCCTGTCCCGCACGCTGGTTCCGACGATGGCGATGTACCTGCTGAAGAAGCACGACCAGCACGAGGAGGGGCATGTGAAGCCCCGCAGCAGCAACCCGCTGGTCAATTTCCAGCGCGGCTTCGAGGCGCGGTTCGAGCGGGTCCGCGCCGGCTATGGCGGCCTGCTCGAGAAAGCGCTCGGCGCGCGCAAGCCGTTCGCGATCGGTTTCCTCGCCGTGGTCGCGCTGTCCTTCCTGTTGGTGCCCTTCCTCGGCCGCAACTTCTTTCCAACCATAGATGCCGGTCAGATTACGCTCCACGTCCGCGCGCCGGTCGGCTCGCGCATCGAGGACACGTCGGCCGAGTTCACGCGCATCACCGGCAAGATCAAGCAGATCATCCCGCCGGACGAACTGGTCACGGTGGTCGACAATATCGGCCTGCCAGTTTCGGGCATCAACACGACCTACAACAATTCCGGTACGGTCGGCCCGCAGGACGGCGACATCCTGATCACGCTCTCCAAGGATCACCGCCCGACCGCCGACTACATCAAGGCGATGCGCGAGCAGCTGCCGCGCGCGTTCCCGGGATCGACCTTCGCCTTCCTTCCGGCCGACATCACCAGCCAGATTCTGAACTTCGGCGCACCGGCCCCGATCGACATCCAGATCACCGGCAAGAATACCGACGCCAACATGGCTTATGCGCAGCAGATCCTGAAGCGCCTGAAGGGTATTCCAGGCGCGGCGGACGGGCGCATCCAGCAATCGTCGACCTATCCGACCCTGAAGGTGATCGCCGATCGCTCGCGTATCGGACAGTACGGCCTGACCGAGAAAGACGTCACGACATCGGTCGCCAGCGCGCTCGCCGGTACATCGCAGACCGCGCCGGTCTATTTCGTGAACCCCGAGAATGGCGTGCAGTACAGCGTGGTCGCGCAGGCGCCGGAATATCGTATCCGCTCGCTCAACGAACTGACCAACATTCCGGTGACGGGCGCGGCCGGCACCGCCTCGCAGATCCTGGGCGGTGTCGCCAACATCCAGCGCGGCACGAGCAGCACCGTCATCACCCACTACAATATCCAGCCGGCGATCGACATCTACGCGACTCCCGCCGGGCGCGACCTCGGCGCCGTCGCAGGCGACATCAACAAGGTGCTGAAGGACGTGAAGGCGCCCAAGGGCGTGACCGTCACGTTGAAGGGCCAATATGCCACGATGAACACGGCCTTCAACGGGCTGTTCTTCGGCCTGCTCGGTGCCATCGTGCTGATCTACCTGCTGATCGTGGTGAACTTCCAGAGCTGGCTCGATCCGTTCGTGATCATCACCGCGCTGCCGGGCGCCATCGCCGGCATCATCTGGATGCTGTTCGTCACCGGCACGCAGCTCTCGGTGCCGGCCCTCATCGGCGCGATCATGTGCATGGGCGTGGCGACCGCCAACTCGATCCTGGTCGTCAGCTTCGCCCGCGAGAAGCTGGAAGAGCTGGGAGACTCGACCAAGGCGGCGCTGGAGGCCGGCATGACCCGCTTCCGCCCCGTCATGATGACCGCGCTCGCCATGATCATCGGCATGCTGCCGATGGCGCTCGGTCTGGGTGAGGGCGGCGAGCAGAACGCCCCGCTCGGCCGTGCCGTGATCGGCGGGCTTCTGGTAGCCACTTTCGCAACTTTGATGTTCGTGCCCGTCGTGTTCAGCGTCGCTCACCGCAAGGGCCGAGTAGACCATGACGTTGCCGACCGCCTGGAGGAAGCCCATGCATGACGTCACCACCCAGGATGGGGAGGCGCCGTCCGTGGACAACGGCACGCTGAAAAAGATCGGCATCATCGCCGTGATCGTGGCGCTGCTGGTAGTCGCGTGGGGTCTTTTCTCGCGCCACCGCTCCGACAGCCAGCTCAAGGACTGGACGCAGGACCAGGCGACGCCGAACGTATCGGTGATCGCGCCCAAGCCGATGGACAGCGGCAATTCGCTGGTGCTGCCGGGCAATGTGCAGGCCTACAATTCGGCGCCGCTCTATGCTCGGACCAACGGCTATGTGAGCAAGTGGTTCGTCGACATCGGATCGCCTGTGAAGACCGGGCAGGTGATGGCCGTGATCGACATTCCGGACGTCGACCAGCAGCTCGCCGCGGCGCGCGCCGATCTCCAGACCGCCAAGGCCAACGAGGCGCTGGCCTCGACGACGGCAACGCGCTGGACGACCCTGCTTAAGCAGGATGCCGTCTCCAAGCAGGAATCGGACGAGAAGACCGGAGATTTCGCGGCGAAGCGCGCCGTCACCAATGCCGCCGCGGCGAATGTCAGCCGCCTCGTCGCGCTGCAAGGCTTTTCGAGGATCGTAGCGCCTTTTGCCGGCGTGGTGACCAGCCGCTCCACCCAGATCGGCCAGCTCGTATCGGCGGGCGCCGGCACCGCCCAGCCGCTGTTCACGGTGTCGGACGTCAGCAAGATGCGGATCTACGTTCGCGTGCCCCAGGCCTATTCGGCGGAGCTCAAGCCCGGCCTCCACGCCCAGCTGTCGCTGCCCGAATATCCCGGCCGCACCTTCGATGCCGTCATGACCCGTACCGCCGACGCGGTGGACCAACAGTCCGGCACGGTTCTCGTCGAGCTGCAGGCCGCCAATGGCGATGGGGCACTGAAGCCGGGCGCATATGCGCAGGTGAAATTCCCCATCACCGGCACGTCCGGCTCGGTCGTCGTGCCGGCCAGCGCCATCCTCTATCGCAGCGACGGCACGCTGGTCGCGACGGTCGGGCCGGGCAACAAGGCGATGCTCCATCAGATCAAGATCGGCCGCGACATGGGCGATACGCTGGAGGTGACATCCGGCTTGACCCAACGCGACAGGCTGATCGACAGCCCGCCGGATTCGATGGAGAATGGCGATCCGGTGAAGATCGCGCAGCCGAAGCAGGGTGCCGCCGATGCGAAGCAGTAAGCCGGCGGTCGCCGCCGCGCTGCTTGCCCTTTCCGGTTGCTCGCTGGCGCCCGATTATCATCGCCCGGAGGTGGCGGCAGCCACCACCTACAAGGAAGTGCCGAACGGGTGGACGGTCGCGTCGCCCGCCGCCGACGCGCCGCCCGCCGCCTGGTGGGGAGCGTTCGACGATCCGGTTCTGACCGATCTCGAAGGACGCATCGAGAAGGGGAGCCCCTCGCTCGCCATCGCCGTCGCCCGGTATGACGAAGCGGTGGGCCAGCTGCACGAGGCGCGTGCGGACCTGTATCCGACGATCGGCGTCGGAGGCAGCGCGGAGCGGGACCGCACCTCGGCCCATGCTCCGACGTCCAAGGGCGTTTCCTCCACCTACAACGACTATACCGCCGGCGCCTCCTTCTCCTGGGAACTCGACCTCTTCGGCCGCATCCGTAACCAGGTGAAGGCAAACAAGGGCGAGGCGCAGGCGAGCGCTGCCGATCTCGCTGGCGTGCGGCTCGGCCTCCAAACGAGCCTCGCCACTGCCTATTTCCAGATGCGCGGGCTCGATGCGCGCGAAGGGCTGCTGCGTCAGACGGTCGACGCCTATCAGCGTGCCTACGAATTGACCGACGTGCGCCATTCGGGCGGCATCGCTTCTGGTCTCGACACCAGTCGCGCCCGCGCTCAGCTGGCCTCTGCCAAGGCCGAGCTGGCGAGCCTTCCGTCGCAGCGCGCCGCCTACGAGCATGCGATCGCGGTGCTCGTCGGCGAATCGCCTTCGATCTTTTCGCTGCCCGCCGACGCGCGCCAGTCCGCGCCGCCAGCCTTTCCTACCGGCACACCTTCGACCCTGCTGCAGCGCCGGCCGGACATCGATGCGGCGGAACGCCGCGTCTATGCGGCCAACGCGCGCATCGGCGTGGCGCGGGCCGCTTTCTTCCCGGCGATCTCGCTGGGCGGCGCGGGCGGTTTCGAGACAACGGGGCCGAACCTGCTCAGCACCGCCAGCAGTTTCTGGGCGCTCGGCCCGGCGAGCCTGGCGCTGACCGTCTTCGACGGCGGCAAGCGCGCGGCACAGGTTCGTGTCTCGCGCGCCGAGTTCAACGAAGCCTCGGCCACCTACAAGCAGACCGTGCTGACCGCCTTCAAGGAAGTGGAGGACGATCTCGCCTCGGGCCGCGATCTGGTGGCGCAGGAGAAGAACCAACGGGATGCCGTGCAGGCGAGCGAAACGACCCGCGATCTCGCACTCACCCGTTATCGCGACGGTGCGTCCGACTATCTCGAGGTCGTGACCGCGCAGACAGCCGCGCTCGACGCGGAACGCTCGCTGCTCGATCTCCACACGCAGCAGCTGACCACCGCCGTGGATACCGTCCGCGCGTTGGGAGGCGTCGCCCGCTGACGGACCCATAACTGTCACATGGCACCGTTAACCTCGCATCGACAGCGGGAGACGACGTCATGGCGACGGTTGCGGGTGATATCGGGGGCGGGGTGCGCCCAGATCTGGACAAGGGGCTCGGCTTGGCCGGCGCGATCGGCTTCGGCGCGGCGGTGCTCGCGGCGATCCTGTTCGTGGCCTATTCGGTCTATAACGATTCTGCACAAGCGGGCGTCCACGCTTATGCCCTGCTGCCTTTCGTATTGCTCTTCATCGCCCTGCTGATCGCGCTCGGCTTCGAGTTCGTGAACGGCTTTCACGATACCGCCAATGCCGTCGCCACGGTGATCTACACCAACTCGATGCCCGCCAACATCGCGGTCGTCTGGTCCGGTTTCTTCAACTTCCTGGGCGTGCTGCTCTCCACCGGCGCGGTGGCGTTCGGCATCGTCTCGCTGCTGCCGGTCGAGCTGATCCTGCAGGTAGGATCGGACGCCGGCTTCGCGATGGTGTTCTCGCTGCTGATCGCGGCGATCATCTGGAACCTCGCGACCTGGTGGTGGGGTATCCCCAACTCCTCCTCGCACACGCTGATCGGATCGATCATCGGCGTCGGCGTCTGCAATGCGCTGCTGCATGGCCGCTCGGGTACGTCGGGCGTGGACTGGACGCAGGCGACCAACATCGGAAAGGCGCTGCTTTTCTCACCGATCATCGGCTTCATCCTCTCCGCGATCGTCTTCCTCGGCATGAAGGTGCTGGTAAAGAGCAAGAAGCTTTACGAGGAGCCGAAGGACGGCCTGCCGCCGCCCTGGTGGATCCGCGCCCTGCTGATCTTCACCTGCACCGGCGTCAGCTTCGCGCACGGATCGAACGATGGTCAGAAGGGCATGGGCCTGATCATGCTCATCCTCATCGGCACGGTGCCCACCGCTTATGCGCTGAACCGCGCCGTTCCCGCGCAGTATGAGCAGCAGTTCCACACCGGCACCGCAAAGGTGGAGCAGGTGCTGACGGCACATTCCAATGGAGTCGCTGCGCCGCAGGACGTGCGCGGTGAAGTGACGCACTATCTCGAGAACAAGACATCCACCCCGCAGACCATTCCGGCGCTCGGCGTGCTGGCCGGCGACATCGATCGCCAGATCGCCGAATACGGTTCGCTAAAGCAGGTGCCGGCGGCGGCGTCGAAGAACGTCCGCAACGACATGTATCTCGCCTCCGAGGCGATCAAGCACCTAACCGACGGCGACAGCAGCCCCTTCAAGGGCGATGACGCCAAGGCGCTGAAGGACTATAAGGGTTCGCTCGACAAGGCGACGCGCTTCATCCCGACCTGGGTGAAGATCGCGGTGGCCTTCGCACTCGGCCTCGGCACCATGGTCGGCTGGAAGCGGATCGTCGTCACGGTCGGCGAGAAGATCGGCAAGACTCACCTCACCTACGCACAAGGCGCGTCGGCCGAACTGGTCGCGATGGCGACGATCGCCATGGCCGATAATTTCGGCCTGCCGGTTTCGACCACCCACGTCCTCTCGTCCGGCGTGGCGGGCACGATGGCGGCCAATGGATCGGGGCTGCAGATGTCGACGCTCCGCAACATGGTCGCGGCGTGGGTCGTCACCTTGCCTGTCGCCATGCTGCTGTCCGGTACGCTATACTTCATCCTGTCGCAGGTGTTCTGAAGGACAGGCCTTGGGGTATAAGGATCGCGGGGCCGAGCTGCAGGAGACTGTCCGGCAGCCCGGCCTCGTCTGGTGTTACCATCGGACGGAAACGGGGGAGTGCAAGGTCCACGCCTCCGTTCCACCCTCCGACGCCCCCTTTCGTTGGGTTCATCTCAACCTCTCCGATGTGCGCAGCCTGCGCTGGCTGGAGGACGAGGCGGCGCTGCCGCCAACCATCCACGCGCTGATGATGAAGCGGGATAGCCACCAGCGCTTCGCGATCGAGGGCGATACGGCGGGGCTGGTCCTGCATGATTTCGAGCGGGGGCTGGACACCGCCACCTTTGCGCGGATCGCGGGGCTTCACGTTGCGCTCCAGCCTGGCATGATCATCACCGGCCGCTACAAGCCGCTGCACAGCGCCGACATCTTCCGTGAGCGGCTGGAGGGCGGCCACAATCCCGAGGATGCAACCGAAGCGCTGACGCTGCTGCTCGACGTGCTGGCGGACAATCTCGCCACGCTGGCTCTCGACCTTTCGACCGAACTACTTGATGCCGAAGAGCAGCTGCTCGCCGAGGACATCGCGCCGGACACGCGGGACCTGATCGCCGCCCGCAGGCGCGCCGCGCAGCTCCATCGGATCACTGGTGGTTTCCGCGTGACCCTCCAGCGCATGGGCAATGCTGAGGATCTGCCGCCATTGCTGGCGCCGGTCGCGCGCCAGTTTCAGCCTCGCCTGTCTGCGCTGGAACAGGACATCATCGCAGCGCAGAATCAGTTGAAGCTGCTTCGCGACGAGCTTGATCTGCAGGCGGCGCAGCGCACCAACGACAATGTCTATCTGCTCTCGATCCTGACGGCGCTGATGATGCCGGCGACCTTGGTCACGGGCTTCTTCGGGATGAATACCGGCGGGCTCCCCTTCGCGCAGGGCGAGCATGGCACGATCATGGCGACGGCGGTGGCGCTGTTCTCGGGCGTGCTCAGCTGGCTGCTGCTGCGTGCGATGGGGCTGGTGAAGCGCTCCTGATCAGTCCGTCAGCTTCGCCCGATGACCGGTCGGGAAGTCGTCCAGCACCAGCGCCGCGATCTTGGCGCCAGCGTCCGCCGGTTGCTGGATCGTAGCCTGATCCTCGCCGGGATAGGCGTCCCGGCGCATGGATGTCGCTGTGGCACCCGGATTCACGATCGCGACGCGGATCGGGGAGATGTTAGCTACCTCGTCGCCATAAGCGAGCACGAGATTTTCCAGCGCCGCCTTGGTCGCCCCATAAGCGCCCCAATAGGCACGCGGGTGCGCCGCGACCGTGGAGGTGAGGGCGATCACCCGACCGTGCGGACTCTTTCGCAGCAACTGATCGAAATTCGCCAGAAGCGCCTGATTGGCCAACACATTGAGGGTCAGAAGCTTGTTGAACTGCTTGCCGTCGATCGACGGCACAGGGGCCAGCTCGCCCAACATCGCCGCATTCATCACAAGGATGTCGAGTGCGTCCCAGCGCCCGCTTATAGCGTTGGCGAGGCGGGCGATCGAGTCGCTCTCGGTCAAATCCATCGGCGCGATCGTGGCGGAGCCTCCGGCGGCGTGGATGCGTTCTTCGAGCTCCTCCAGCCCGCCCGATGTGCGCGCGGTGATCACGACGTGCGCGCCCCCCGCGGCCAAGGCCTCGGCGGTCGCAGCGCCGATTCCGCGCGAAGCGCCAGTGACGAGCGCGAGTTTTCCGGCGAGCGGCTTGTCGGTCATTCTTCGCACATCCTGTGAAGAGAAGTCAGGCCGCCCGTTCACCCAGCAGGGAAAGCTGGTCGGCTGGCGCCACATCCTCCTGGTCGGTCAGGTGGGTGGGATAGTCGCCGGTGAAGCAGGCGTCGCAATATTGCGGCTTGCCCTCGTCGCGCGCTTCCTCGCCGAGCGCGCGGTAGAGGCCGTCGATCGAGAGGAAGGCGAGGCTGTCGACCTTGATGTAGTCAGCCATCTCGGCGACCGACATCTGCGCCGCCAGCAGCTTGGCGCGCTCGGGCGTGTCGACGCCGTAGAAGCAGGAGTGGCGGGTCGGCGGCGAGGCGATGCGCATGTGCACCTCCTTGGCGCCCGCATCGCGCATCATCTGCACGATCTTGAGCGAGGTGGTGCCGCGCACGATCGAATCGTCGATCAGGATGATCTTCTTGCCGTCGATCAGCGCGCGATTGGCATTGTGCTTCAGCTTGACGCCAAGGTGGCGGATGCCGTCGCCCGGCTGGATGAAGGTGCGTCCGACATAATGCGAGCGGATGATGCCGAGCTCGAACGGGATGCCCGAATGCTGGGCATAGCCGATCGCCGCCGGCGTGCCCGAATCGGGGACGGGGATCACATAGTCGGCGTCGATCGGATTTTCGCGGGCGAGCTCGACGCCGATCTGCTTGCGCACCGAATAGACGCTGGTGCCGTCCACGATTGAATCGGGGCGCGAGAAATAGACATGCTCGAAGATGCAGGGGCGGGGCGAGATCGGCGCGAAGGGGCGGTGCGATCGCACGCCCTTGTCGCTGACGATCACGATCTCGCCGGGCTCGACCGAGCGCAGGAAGGTCGCGCCGACCATGTCGAGCGCCACCGTCTCGGAGGCGAAGACATAGGCGTCGCCGACACGGCCCATCACCAGCGGGCGGATGCCGAGCGGATCGCGGCAGGCGATCATGCCCTCCGGCGTCAGGCAGACGAGGCTGTAGGCGCCCTCGATCTGCTTCAGCGCATCGATGAAGCGATCGAGCAGGGTGCGGTAGCTGGAGGTCGCGACGAGGTGGATGATCACCTCGGTGTCGCTGGTCGACTGGAAGATGGAACCGCGCCGCACGAGATCGCGCTTCAGCTTCATCGCGTTGGAGATGTTGCCGTTATGCGCCACCGCAAAGCCACCCGAGGCGAGATCGGCGTAGAGCGGCTGGACGTTGCGCAGTGCGGTGTCGCCTGTGGTGGCATAGCGGACGTGGCCCGCCGCCATCTTGCCCGGCAGCGCACGGATGATGTCATCGCGGTCGAAATTGCCGGCGACATGGCCCATCGCGCGGTGGGTATGGAAGCTATGACCATCCCACGCCGAGATGCCGGCCGCTTCCTGCCCGCGATGCTGGAGCGCGTGCAGGCCGAGCGCGACCATGGCGGCGGCGGTATCGGCACCGTATATGCCGAAGACGCCGCACTCCTCGCGCAGCTTGTCGTCATCGAAGGGATGAGTCGTGAGCATCGTCAGGGCGATTCCATTCGCGGGTGCAGGGGTTGGGCGCGCATATAGGGGATGACTCCGCGCTTGTCGCCCCTCTGTAACAAAGTTACCGGAAGACTATGGTGGAAGACCGCGAGCAGGGCACCGCCCTCGATCCGAAGTACGACGCGAACGGCCTGATCACGGCAGTGGCGAGCCACGCCGGGACGGGCGAATTGCTGATGCTGGCGCACATGAATGCCGAAGCGCTGGCGAAGACGATGGCGACGGGCGAGGCCTGGTTCTTTTCCCGTTCGCGCAATCGGCTGTGGAAGAAGGGCGAATCGTCCGGCCATGTCCTGACGGTCCGCGAGATGCGGATCGATTGCGATCAGGATGCGCTCTGGCTGATCGTCGATCCGGCCGGGCCGGCGTGCCATACGGGCGAACCGAGTTGCTTCTACCGGCGGTTAGAGGGCGGCAGGCTCGCGCGCACCTGACTTGACCTTAACGTAAACGTCAACTAATTCTCCCGGCATGAACGGCCCGGCCACTATCGACACGCCCGATCTCCACAATCGGGACACATACACCATTACCGATCTTGCCGAGGAATTCGGCGTGACGCCGCGGGCGCTGCGCTTCTACGAGGATGAAGGGCTGATCGCGCCCGAGCGGATCGGCCTTGCCCGCATCTATTCCAAGCGGGATCGCGCGCGGCTCGCCTGGATCCTGCGCGGCAAGCGCGTCGGCTTCAGCCTCTCCGACATCCGCGAGATGATCGACCTCTACGATGTCGGGGACGATCGCCACGAGCAGCGCCGCGTCACCGTCGCCAAGTGCGACGCGCATATCGAGAACCTCAAGCGCCAGCGTGCCGACATCGATTCGGCCATCGCCGAGCTCACCCATTTCGTCGAGACGGTCCGAACCGCCGACGGCCAGTAAGGAGTAACCGAGGATGCCGACCTATACCCCGCCGATGGCGGATACCCGCTTCGTGCTCGATCAGGTGCTGAAGCTCGATCGGTTCTCGAACCTGCCGGGCTTCCAGTCCGCCACGCCGGACATGGTGGAGGCGATTCTAGATCAGGGTGGCCGCCTGTGCGCCGACGTGATCTTCCCGCTCAACCAGCCGGGCGATGCCGAGGGATGTACGCGCCATGACGATTCTTCGGTGACGACGCCGAAAGGCTTCAAGGATGCCTACAAGCAACTGGCCGAGGGCGGCTGGATCGGACTCGCCGCGCCGGAGCAATTCGGTGGGCAGGGCCTGCCGCACGTCGTCGCGACCGCCTTCGAGGAATATCTGATCTCGTCGGGTGTCGCCTTCGCCATGTATCCCGGCCTCAGCCAGGGCGCGATGGCGGCGCTGCATGCAGTCGGCTCGGATGAGCAGAAGGCGCTCTATCTGCCGAAGATGGTGACCGGCGAGTGGACCGGCACGATGAACCTCACCGAGCCGCATTGCGGCACCGATCTCGGCCTGATCAAGACCAAGGCCGAGCCGAAAGCCGACGGCACCTTCGCGATCACCGGCACCAAGATCTTCATCTCGGCCGGCGAGCATGATCTTGCCGGGAACATCGTTCACCTCGTGCTGGCCAAGCTGCCCGGCGCGCCGGAAGGGTCGAAGGGCATCTCGCTCTTCATCGTGCCCAAGTTCGTGCCCGATGCCGACGGCAATCCGGGCACGCGCAACGGCGTCGCGTGCGGGTCCATCGAGGAGAAGATGGGCATCCACGGCAACTCGACCTGCGTCATGAACTATGACGGCGCGACCGGCTGGCTGCTCGGCGAGGAGAATAAGGGCCTCGCCGCGATGTTCATCATGATGAACGCCGCACGGCTCGGCGTCGGCCTGCAGGGCCTCGGCATCGCCGAGACCGCCTATCAGAACGCCGTCGCCTACGCGAAGGATCGGCGCCAGGGCCGCGCGCTGACCGGCCCGGCCGAGCCCGACAAGCCCGCCGACACGCTGTTCGTGCACCCGGACGTGCGCCGGATGCTGATGGAGGCCAAGGCCAATCTGGAGGGCGCGCGGGCGCTGGTGCTATGGGGAGCGCTCCAGAACGACCTGACGCACCATGCCGCGAGCGAGGACGACCGCACCGCCGCCGACGAACTGCTCGGTTTGGTAACGCCGGTGATCAAGGGTCACCTGACCGATCTCGGCTATCAGATCGCCACCAATGCGCAGCAGGTGTTCGGTGGGCACGGCTACATTCGCGAATACGGGATGGAACAGTACGTCCGCGATGCCCGCATCGCGATGATCTACGAGGGCACCAACGGCGTGCAGGCGATGGACCTCGTCGGCCGCAAGCTGCCGCGCCACGGCGGCAAAGCGGCGATGGCGCTGTTTGGGCTAATCTCCGCCGATATAGCCAAGGCGAAGGACGGCCCGCAGGCGGAACTCGCCGGACATCTGGAAAAGGCGGTCGGCCAGCTGCAGGCGGGCGCGATGTGGCTGATGCAGAACGGCATGAAGGACCCGAACAATGCCGGTGCCGCCGCCTATCCGCTGATGACGATGATGGGCGTCGTCGCGATCGGCTGGATGTGGCTGAAGATGGCCCGCGCCGCGCAGGCGCAGCTGGATGCGGGCGAGGGCGACAAGGCGTTCCTCGAGGCCAAGCTGATCACCGCCCGCTTCTATGCCGAGCGCATCCTGCCCGACGCCGGTGCGCTCCGCCGCAAGCTGGAGGGCGGCGCGGAGTCGATCATGGCGCTACCTGTCGAGTCGTTCTGACGTCAAATTTGTTGCGTTGCACACCGACGTCGGCCTGATAGCCTGAAGGCATCGGGGCGACGCCGGGGGGCGCCATGCGGGCAGATGCAGACGCGCACGAAATCGAACGGCGGCCGATCGCGCCGCCGCTCTATCTCTTCACGGGTTCGCTCGCGGGATCGACCCAGGGCTTCGTGACGGTGACGTTGGGCTTCGTCTTGGCGCAGCGCGGCTTCACCAGTGTCGCGATCGCCGGGCTCGTCGGGTTGAGGCTGCTTCCCGAGACCTGGCGGGTGGTGTTCGGGCCGGTGCTCGATCTCAGCCTCACCCCCCGCATCTGGTTCATGCTGAGCGCCCTCGCGGCGGCGGCCTGCACGGGGCTGCTCGGCTTCCTGCCGCTGCAATCCGCCGACACCGCGCTGCTCGGCCTGTTGGCTCTGGCGATGGGGATATTCTCCAACATCTGCATCGTCGCGCAGACCGCCGGCATCGCCGCCACGACCGCACCGCATGAGCGTGGGCGCATCGCCGGCTGGACTTCTGGCGGCAACCTCGCCGGCGTGGGCATCGGTGGCGGGATCGGCTTGTGGACCGCCACCCATGTCGGGACGTCCGTCTCCGCGCTGGTGATCGCGGGATGGTGCGTACTATGCGCGTGGCCGATGCTGCTGATCCGCACCCCGCGTGCCTGTTCGGCCAAGCCTCTGCCGGTGGTGGCGCGGGGGCTGGCGGACGAGGTCGTCGCACTGGCATCGAGCCGGCGCGGCATGCTGACCATCCTGTCGGTGACGTTGCCGATGGGGCTAGGCGCGTTCCTGGGGCTGCTGCCTTCGATATCGGGCGACTGGCATGCGTCCGCCGATCTCACGGCATCGACCACGGGCGTGCTGGCCGGCCTCGCCTCGGTGCCCGGCTGCCTGCTGGGTGGCGCGCTGTGCCACCGGCGGCCGCCGCAGATGATGCTGGCTGCTTCCTCCGTGGCTTGCGCCCTGGGGGAGATCATGATGGCGCTGGGGCCGCGAACGCCACTGGCCTTCGTCCTGTTCACGCTGCTCAACAACGTGCTGGTGGGCGTGTCCTACGCGACAGTGTCCGCCGTCGTCTATGCCGGGCTGCGCGAGCGGGCGAGCGGGACGATCGGCGCACTGCTGGGTAGCCTGTCCAACGTCCCGGTGGTGGCGATGACTTTCACGCTGGGTTTCGTCGGCGAGCGCGCGGGCGCGGCGGGCATGATGGCCACCGAGGCGATGATGGGCGTGACGGCGGCGCTGATCTATGGCGCGATGGCATGGCTGTGGCGACCCCGGGCGGCCGAGGCGCTGGCGGCTGCCTAGAGCGCGAGATGCAGGAACTGGTTGAAGCCGGTCTTGACATAATCGCCGAACGCATCGCCGTCGACGAAGCCGCGCCGGCGATAGAGAGCGAGAGCGGGATCGAAGGCCGCGCCACTGCCGGTTTCGAGGCTGAGACGGGCAAACCCGCGCCGCCGGGATTCGGCGACGATATGGTCGAGCAAGGCAGCGGCCACCCCCCGGCGAAGGTGATCGGGGTGGGTGCGCATGGATTTCAGTTCGCCGCCATCCCCGAGCGTCTTGAGCGCCCCGATACCGACGAGCGTCTCGCCGTCCCACACGCCCCATACCGTCACCTCCGGCATGGTCAGCCCGGAAAGATCGAGCGCGAACACGTTCCCCGCCGGCGAGTTGGCGTGCATTCCCGAAAGATGCAGCGCCAGCAGGGCGCGCGTCTGCTCGCCGGTAAGATCGTCTTCGCAGATGACGAACATGAGCGATGCCATTCTCTCCGTTCGGGCTGAGCTTGTCGAAGCCCTGTCCTTTCTTAATCCGTCGTAGAAAGCGAAGGACAGGACTTCGACAAGGCTCAGTGCGAACGGTTCTGGTTGAAGCCGATCGTCACGCTTCCGGCAGGAAATCCGGCACCGAGAGATAGCGCTCGCCGGTGTCGTAGTTGAAGCCGAGCACCTTCACGCCGTTGCCCAGCTCCGCCAGCTTCTGCCGGATCGCCGCCAGCGTCGCGCCCGACGAGATGCCGACCAGCACGCCCTCCTTGGTGGCGGACTGGCGCGCTGCCTCCTTGGCGTCGGCGGGATCGACCTGGATCACGCCGTCGAGAAGCTGGGTGTGGAGGTTGGTCGGCACGAAGCCGGCGCCGATGCCCTGGATCGGGTGCGGGCCGGGCTGGCCGCCCGAGATCACCGGCGACAGCGTCGGCTCGACCGCGAACACCTTGAGGGCGGGCCATTCCTTCTTCAGCCGCTCGGCGACGCCAGTGATATGGCCGCCGGTGCCGACACCGGTGACGATCACGTCGACCGGACTCTCGGCGAAGTCCGCGAGGATTTCCTCGGCCGTGGTACGGACGTGGACGTCGACGTTCGCTGGATTCTCGAACTGGCTCGGGATCCACGCCCCCTCAGTCTGCTCGGCGAGCTCGGCGGCGCGCTCGATCGCGCCCTTCATGCCCTTCTCACGCGGGGTGAGATCGAAGCTCGCGCCGTAGGCCAGCATCAGCCGGCGCCGCTCCAGCGACATGCTCTCGGGCATGACGAGGATCAACTTGTACCCCTTCACCGCCGCCACCATGGCGAGGCCGATGCCGGTATTGCCCGATGTCGGCTCGATGATCGTGCCGCCGGGCTTGAGCTTGCCGCTCCTCTCGGCATCCTCGATCATGGCGAGCGCTATGCGATCCTTGATCGAACCGCCAGGGTTGGTCCGCTCGGACTTGATCCATACCTCGGCATCGGGAAACAGCTTGGCGTAGCGGACGTGCGGCGTGTTGCCGATCGTCTCCAGGATGTTCTGGGCCTTCATGCTGCCGGTTCCTTCTCCAGGGGGATGTCTTCAAGGGTTTGCGGGGGATCGAAGGTCTTCGCGCGGGCCAGTTCGGGGAACCACCAGCCCCAGCTTACCGCCACCAGCATCGCGCCGATGCCGCCCGCGATCACGGCGGGGACGGGGCCGATCAGGCCGGCGAGGAAACCGCTTTCCGCCTCGCCCAACTCGTTCGACCCCGAGATGAACAGCGAAGACACTGCGCCGACGCGGCCGCGCATGTCGTCCGGCGTCCAGAGCTGGATCAGCGACTGCCGGACATAGACGGAAATCATGTCCGACGCGCCGAGGATGGCAAGGCAGGCCAATGACAGCGGCATCCATGTCGAAGCGCCGAAGGCGGTCGTCGCCAGCCCGAACAGCCCGACCGCGCACAGCATCTTCACACCGACGTTGCGCTTGAGCGGGCGGATGCTGAGGGTCAGAGCCATGATCGCGGAGCCAAACGAGGGAGCCGCGCGCAGGTTGCCGAGGCCCGAGGCGCCGACATGCAGCACGTCCTTGGCATAGACAGGCAGCATGGCCGTGGCGCCGCCGAGGAGCACCGCAAACAGATCGAGCGAGATCGCGCCCAGCACCAGCCGGTTCTTGCGGACATAGCGCAATCCGTCGATCATCTGTGCCCAGGGGTTGGTCGATCCGCCGATCGCACGGCGCGGCAGCGGGCGGATGAACATCAGGCAGAAGATGCAGACCGCGAACAGCACGGTAGATACTGCATAAGGCGCCCATGGTGCGGCGGCATAGAGGTAGCCACCGAGCGCCGGGCCGATCACCGAGCCGCTCTGCCAGCTGATCGAACTGAACGCGATCGCGGTCGGCAGCACGGCCGGGGGCACGAGGTTCGGTGCAATCGCGCCCAGTGCCGGCCCGGCGAAGGCTCGCGCGACACCCAGCAAGGCGGCGACGGTGAAGAGAGCCGGCAGCGTCGTCGTGCCCGTCCAGGCCATGGCGAACAGCGCCGCCGCGCAAAGCATTTCGAGGAATGCGGTGGAACGAGCGATGAAGCGGCGATCCACACGATCGGCCGTCCACCCCGTCACCAGCGTCAGTGCGAGCAGCGGAAGAAACTGGGCGAGGCCGATCCAGCCGAGCTGCAGCGCCGCAGCGTGAACCCCCATCGTCCGGCGGGCGATATCGTACACCTGCCAGCCGATCACGATCACCATCGAAAGCTGCGCGATCGTCGAGGAAAGGCGGGCGATCCAGTAGAATCGATAGTCGCGAAAGGTGAAGGGGTGGGGGGCCTTGTCCATCGAAGCCGTCCTTAGGACTCCCGCTGCCTCGCGCGCAACCGCAGCCTCGCTTGGGTGACGGCAAATCAAACTCTATGCATCAAGTAGGGTATCAGGCGGCGTCGGGGCTGATGTCCTCGGCCGTAGGGCGACGTAGCGCCGGATTGAGCCGCGCGAGGCTGCAGCCGCCTGCCGCGATCGTCAGCCCTGCCGCGATCAGCGGCGGCACGCGGCCCTCACCGAAGCCGAAGGCCAGCAGCGACGCCACTAGCGTCGCGCCGAGCGTCTGGCCGGTCAGGCGCACCGTCGACACCAGTCCACCGGCCGACGCCATGCGGGCGCGGGGGGCCGAACCCACGACCAGCCGCGCGTTGGGCGAGAGGAACAGGCCGAAGCCCAGGCCGCACATCGCCATCCGCCAAGCAACGTCGAACCAGCCCGGATGCGCTGGCAGCGTCGCGAGCAGCAGCAGCGCGATCGTCGCCACCGCCATGCCGACGCCGCCCAGCAAGCCGGCCGGCACCTTGTCCGAAAGGATGCCTGCCGTGGGTGCCACGAACATGGTCGTGAGGGGCCAGGGCGCGATCATCGCGCCCACCGCGCCGGGCGAGAAGCCGTAGCCGTGCTGAAGCCGGAAGGGCAAGGAGAGGAGCAGCGTCATCGAGGCGACGAACGCGCACAGCGCCCCACAGGCGGACAGTGCCAGCACCGGCATCTTCAGCAGATCGACCGGCATGATCGGGTGCGTCTCGCGCAGTTCGTGCCGCACCAGCAGTATCGCGAAGACCGCGCCGGCGAAAACGATCGCGGCCGCCAATACGGGCGAGGCGCCGTGCACGCCGGCTTCCAGTCCGGAGATGATGAGGCCAAAGGTGAGCGCGCAGTATAAGGCACCCAGCCTGTCATAGCCGATCGGGCGCGGCGGCACATCCGGCAGGCCGGCACGGCCGAGCATCAGTGACAGCAGGGCGAAGGGCACGCCAGCCGCAAACACCCAGGGCCAGGGCGCCACCGCGAGGATCGCGCCGCCGGCGGTCGGCGCCAGCGCGGCGGACACCGACACGCACACGCTGTTGAGGCCGAGGCCCCGGCCGAGCTGTTTTGCCGGATAGATGTTGCGGATCATCGCCGCCATCACCGACAGCGCCGCCGCCCCGCCGAGCGACTGGAAGGCGCGCACGACCAGCAGGAAGGGCAGGCTCTTGGCGAAAAAGCACAAAGCCGTCGCGATCGTGAAGAGCAGCTGCCCGCCCTGATACAGGCGCTTGAGCCCGATCCTGTCGCCCACAGCCGAGAAAGGCAGCAGCGTCATGACCAGCACCAACTGGTAGATGGTGACGACCAGCACCGAAGCCGAGCCGTCCACCTTCAAGTCGCGCGCGATGGTGGGCAACGCGACGCCGGCGATCTGCCCGTCGATCACAGTGAGCACCGTGCCGAGCGAGATCGCTACGATCGCGAGGTACCGTCGCGGCGTCGGCATGCCGTCCGCCGGCAGGCCGCCGCCGTCCTCGCGATCGGCCTTGCGGGGTGCGAGCTCGGCGATCATGCCGGCGTCACGAAGCTGTCGAGCACGTGCTTGGTCCCGGCATGTTCGAAGGTGATGGCCAGCTTGTTGCCTTCAATCGCCTCGACGACGCCATAACCGAACTTGCTGTGGAACACGCGCTGGCCAATCGCGATGTCGGAACGCGGCTTGGCGGCGAAGGAGGCCGCAGACACGCGCACCTCCATCACCCGTCCGCCATTGCCGGCGCGCGCGTCCGGTTCGCCGAGCGTCGCGGCGCGCTGCCAGCCGGGACCGCGCCCGGTGCCGCGCTCGATATGCGCGAAGGGATCGGTCCGCTCGCTCCACTGCGCCCGCCAAAGAGATTCGCCGCCGGACATCGTGGTCTCCGCCTCGACATGATCCTCCGGCAATTCGCCGACAAAGCGGGAGGGAATGGACGAGGTCCACTGGCCGTAAATGCGGCGATTAGCAGCGTGGATGATCACGCAGCGTCGCCGCGCCCGCGTGATCGCGACGTAAGCGAGGCGGCGTTCTTCCTCGAGGCTCTTGGTGCCGCCCTCGTCGAGCGCGCGCTGCGAGGGGAACAGGCCTTCCTCCCAGCCGACGAGGAAGACCGTGTCGAACTCCAGCCCCTTGGCGGCATGGACGGTCATGATCGTCACCTTCGCGCCGCCGTCGTTGGCGTCATTGTCCATCACGAGGCTGACATGCTCGAGGAATGTGCCGAGCGTGTCATACTCCTCCATGGCGCGGGTGAGTTCGGTCAGGTTCTCCAGGCGCCCGGCACTTTCGGCCGAGCGATCGGCCTGGAGCATGGCGGTGTAGCCGCTCTCGTCGAGGATCTGCCGGCAGAGTTCGGGATGAGCGAGATTGTTCGCCAGATCGCGCCAGCGCGCGATATCGCCGACCAGCCGCCCTAGCGACTTGCGCGCCGCACCCGCGAGCTCGTCGGTGTCGCACAGGCGCGCGGCGGCCAGCGTGAGGGGGATACCCTGCGCGCGGGCGAGTTGGTGGATGCGTGCCACCGCCTTGTCGCCGAGCCCGCGCTTGGGGGTGTTGACGATCCGTTCGAAGGCAAGGTCGTCGGCGGGCTGGTGGACGACGCGCAGATAGGCGAGCGCATCCCTGATCTCGGCGCGCTCGTAGAAGCGGAAGCCGCCGACGATGCGATAGGGCAGGCCGATCGCGATGAAGCGGTCCTCGAACTCGCGGGTCTGGTGCTGGGCGCGGACGAGGATGGCGATGTCGTCGTAGCCTCCGCCCTGCCGGCGATGGCTCTCGATCTCGTCGGCGACGCGGCGCGCCTCCTCGGGGCCGTCCCACACGCCGATGACGGTGATCTTCTCGCCAGACTCGAGCGCGGTCCACAACGTCTTGCCCAGCCGCTGGCCGTTATTGGCGATCACCTGCGATGCGGCGGCGAGGATGTGCGGGGTGGAGCGGTAATTCTGCTCGAGCCGGATCACCTTGGCGCCGAGGAAGTCGTGCTCGAAGCGCAGGATGTTGGCGACCTCGGCGCCGCGCCACGAATAGATGGACTGGTCGTCGTCGCCGACGCAGCAGATGTTCTTGCGCTCCTGCGCCAGCAGCCTGAGCCAGAGATATTGAGACGAGTTGGTGTCCTGATACTCGTCGACCATGATGTAGCGGAAACGCTGCTGATAGGCTTCCAGCACGTCCCGGTGCGTCTTGAGGATCGTCAGCATGTGCAGCAGAAGATCGCCGAAATCGCAGGCGTTCACCGCCTTCAGCCGCGCCTGATAGGCGGCGTAGAGCTCGGCGCCCCTGCCGTTGGCATAGGCTTCGCTCTCGGCGGCATCGATCTCGACCGGCACCCAGCCGCGATTCTTCCAGCGATCGATCAGTCCGGCGAGCTGGCGCGCGGGCCAGCGCTTCTCGTCGATATCGGCGGCGAGAATCAGCTGCTTGAGCAGGCGTAGCTGATCGTCCGTATCCAAAATCGTGAAATTGCTTTGAAGTCCAACCAGTTCGGCGTGCCGGCGTAGCATTTTCGCTGCAACAGAATGGAAGGTGCCGAGCCATGGCATCCCTTCCACCGCATCACCGACGATGCGGTGAACGCGCTCGCGCATCTCGCGGGCCGCCTTGTTGGTGAAGGTGACGGCCAGAATCTCGCTGGGCCATGCCCGTCGCGTCGCAATAAGGTGGGCGAGGCGGGCCGTCAAAGCGGCGGTTTTGCCGGTCCCGGCGCCTGCCAGCACCAGCACCGGCCCCTCGGTGGTAAGCACGGCATCGCGCTGCGGATCGTTCAGCCCGCGGAGATAGGCGGGTTGGTCGGGTGTCGTCACATCCTGGGTCACCTACGAACAGGTAGGGAACACCGGGCGTGGGGGCAAGTTGAAACACCAGTCGCACAAACGCTACCAATTCAACCGTTCACATTCAAAGCAACAGCGTAAAGTTGCAATTCTGCTGTCTTGTTCACGTCATCGAATCGGGCCTATAGGCGCCACATCCGGCGATAGGTCGGATGGAGCGAAGACGTTCGGCGTCATGCTCCGTGATGCGTAGCATATCGACTTCGCAGTTTTCAGGAGAACCATGCCATGATCGCCATTCGTCGCGTCGCCTTCGCGGTGACTGCTTGCACTTGTCTTGTATCGGCTGCGTTTGCGCAAGACCGCGAGCCGGTGACCGTTCGTGTCCGTTATGCCGATCTGAACCTTTCGAGCACTTCCGGCCAGTCGGAGCTCAAGGCGCGCGTCCGCGGCGCCGCCGAGATCGCCTGCCAGGCGACGGGCAATTCACTCACCGAGAAGATGGATGCGGCGCGCTGCCGCAACGAGATGATGAAGGACGGCCAACAGCAGGCGGCCCGCCTCGCCTCGCCGGCCGACCAGCGCCTGGCCTTGGCCGATCCGCGCTGATCAGCCCTCGTAACGGAGCAGGGTGATCCGGGCCTTGCCGTACTGACGCTCGGCCTCGATCGCGAAGCCTTGCGGCGTCACGGTGTCGCTGCGCTCGCCCTCGACGCTCGCCAGAGCGCCGGGGGCGAGCCAGCCGAGCCGGGCGAGCCGTTCCAGAGTGGGCACGCCGGCGCGCATGGCATAAGGCGGGTCGATCATCATGACGTCATAGGCGCGCGGCGCCGGACCGAGGGTGTTGACCGCCTGCGCACGGACATCGGCCTTCGCGCCGAGCGCGGCGATATTGGCCCGCAGCGCATCGAGTGCGGCCTTGTCCTGCTCGACGAAAGTACAACTCGCGGCGCCTCGCGACAGCGCCTCAAGCCCCAGCGCGCCGGTGCCGGCAAACAGATCGATGATCGCGAGATCCTCGAAGCTGCCGAGCCGGCTCTGGAGCATCGAGAACAGAGCCTCCCGCGTGCGATCGGCCGACGGACGGGTCTCCATACCGACCGGCGCCTTCAGAGCCCGCCCGCGCCACTGCCCGGCGATGATCCTCATCGTATCGTCTTCCGGAATTCCTCGAGGTCGTGCTGGCGCACCTCCACCACGCCGCCGGCAGGCAGGTCCGCCAGCACGAATTCGCCGTAGGCGGTGCGGATCAGGCGCGAGACCTGGAGACCCAGATATTCGAGGACGCGGCGCACCTCGCGGTTCTTGCCCTCGGTGATGCGGATCTCGATCCACACGTTGCGCCCGGTGCGGCGTTCCATGTTGGCGTCGATCGGGCCGTAGCGGATGCCGTCGATCTCGACGCCGTCGCTCAAGGATTCCAGCATTTCCTGCGTCACCTCGCCATAGGCGCGGGCGCGGTAAGTGCGCGGGATGCCGGTCGACGGCAGTTCAAGCTTGCGCTTCAACTCGCCGTCGTTGGTGAGCAGCAGCAGCCCTTCGGTGTTGAGATCGAGCCGGCCGACCGGGATGACGCGCGGCAGGCCTGGCGGCAGGCGATCGTAGATCGTCGGCCGGCCGGCCGGATCGAAGGCGGCGGTGATCAGGCCGGTCGGCTTGTGGAACAGGAACAGCCGCGATGCCTCGGCCGCCTCGACCGGCTTGCCGTCCACCGTCACGCCGGCGAGCGAGGTGAGGATGGTGGCGGGGGTGTCGATCACCGCGCCATTCAGCGCGATGCGGCCTTCCGCGACCATCCGCTCGATCTCGCGACGCGAGGCGACGCCGGCGCGGGCGAGCAGCTTGGCGATGCGCTGCGGCTCGCGGGCGGCATGATGCGCCTCGCGTGCCGCGCGGCTACCGGAGGCGACGCTGCCGTCCTTGCGGACGCGCGCGCTGCCGGGACGATCCGATGCCGGCGCACTGCGACCATCCGCAGCCGGCTTGCCTGCAGGGCGGCCGGCGGGCTGTGCCTTCGATCGCTCGGATGAAGGCCTGGCGGTTTCGTCCACCGTTCTCGGAATGCGAAGCCGCCCGCCTTTCGCGCTTTCGGCCTTGCCTCCGCGAGCGGGACGGGCGCCGTCTCTGGAAGGTGCCGTATCGACGGAGCGGGAGCGCGACCGCCGGTCTTCCCTCTTGGCCGTATCGATCGCTTCGCCGGTCCGACGCGCCTGGCGGACATCGGCGCGACCACTGGCGACGCTGCCGTCCTTGCGGAGGCGCGTCACCTTGGCCGGGCGCTCTTGATCGGCGGCCGACGTCTCTTCCGCCTTGCGCCGCGGGCGTGGCTTTCCGGGGCGCTTCGCCTTCGGCTTGGCCTTGGCCCAGCCCGGCTTCTTGACTCCGGGTCGGCCGTCGTCGCCGGGTCGGCGGGGCGCGCTCACTTCCTGTCTCCGCTTTAATGCTGCGGGAACCGCCTTCCGCGCTAATCGATTGACGGTCAAGACACGAGTCGCGTGGAGATGCGGATGTTCGGACGGGGACGGCAGGGTGAAGACGCGCTGCTCCGCCGCATCCTGGTGGTGGAAGACGATGCGCTCGTCGCCTTCGATGCCGAATACGGGCTGAGCGACGCAGGCTTCACGGTGGTCGATACGGTGGACACGGCGGACGATGCCGAACGCTGCATCGCCGAAGGCGGGATCGATCTGGTGCTGGCCGATATCGGCCTGCGCGGCGAGCGGACGGGTATCGACGTGGCGCGCGCCGCCCACGCCGCCGGCATTCCCCTGCTGTTCGTCACCGGTCACTGCCCGGCGGAGGCGCGGGGTTTCGCCGCCGGCTGCCTCGCCAAGCCTTATTCCCAGCGCGACCTGCTCGCCGCGATCGCCGCCGTGGAGGCGGTGAAGGCGGGCCGCAAGACGCGCCGCCTGCCCAAGGCTCTCGACCTGTTCGGCGATTGAGTCCTTCCGCATCGGCAAAGCGTCGCTAAGGTGCCGCGATGTCCGGCACCGCCTCCACGATCCGATCCTATCTGAAGCCCGCGCCGCTGGGCGCCTTCCTGCTCGGCATATCGAGCGGGTTTCCGCTGACCCTGCTGCTCGCCACCATGTCCTATTGGCTGAGCAAGGTCGGCATCGACAAGAAGACGATCGGCTTCGCCTTCGCGCTGGGCACGCCTTACACGCTCAAGTTCCTCTGGGCGCCGCTGATCGACGGCATCGCGCTGCCCGGCCTGTCGCGCCTGTTTGGGCAGCGGCGCGCATGGCTGTTCGTGGTGCAAGCGCTGCTGGCGGTGGCACTGATCCAGCTCGGCGGGAGCGATCCCAACCACCATATCGCCCGCTTCGCCCTCTGGGGTGTGATCGTCGCTTTCCTGTCGGCGACGCAGGACATCGTGATCGACGCCTACCGGATCGAGATCCTCTCCGACGAGGAACTGGCGCAGGGCACGGCGACCAACCAAGTCGGCTACCGCACCGGCAACCTGCTGGCGGGGGCAGGAACGATCTGGCTGGCGTCGTCGGAGGGCGCCGCGCTCGGCTGGCCCTCGGCTTATGCCATCACGGCCGCCTTGGTGCTGCCCGGCGCGCTCGCCGCTCTGTGGCTCGGGCCAGGCAAGCGGACGGCGGTGCGCGAACCGTTCAGCCTCGCCGGCTTCGCCCACTTCCTGAAGCACAATGTCGCCGAGCCTTTCCTCGATTTCTTCCAGCGGCCGGGTGCGGTGCTCATCCTGCTGTTCGTGCTGACCTACAAATTGGGCGATGCGGTGGGGCAGAACATGCTGTCGCCGATGGTGGTGGCGCAGGGCTTCTCCGACACCGACTATATCGCGATCAACAAGCTGGTCGGCTTCTGGGCGCTGGTGATCGGATCGCTGATCGCGGGCGGCCTGATCGCGCGCTTCGGCATGAGCCGGCTGCTGTTCGGCGCGGGGATCATCATGGCCGGCGCCAACCTGATGTTCGCGACCGTCGCGGCGATCGGCCATTCGGTGGCGATGCTGACGCTGGCGGTGGGGACGGAGAATCTGTTCGCGGCGATCAGCCTCACGGTGTTCGCGACCTATCTTTCGGGCCTGTCCTCGACGGCCTTCACTGCTACCCAATATGCATTGCTCTCCAGTGTCGCCTCGATCGGCCGCACCTTCGCTACGACGCCCTCCGGCTATGCGGCGAGCGCCTTCGGCTGGGTGGGATTCTACGTCTTCTGCGCCTGCCTCGCGATCCCGGGGCTCTTCTTCCTCTGGATGATGCAGCGCGCCGGCTTCGTGGTGGAAAGCGTCCGTCAGACGGGCGTCGAGGAGCCGGACACGCCGGCCGCCGCTCACTCTGGCAGTTGATCGTTCTCGCGTAGCACCTCGCCCGCCAGATAGAGAGAGCCGAGGATCAGGACGTAGGGCGGCTCGGCGCGGTCGGCGTGGCGGCCGATCCAGCCGAGCGCCTCCGCCACGCTGTTCGCCGCCATCGCGGTGAGGCCGACATGCTTGGCCTGCGCCGCGAGATCGGCGGGGGTGTGATGCTCGTGATCCGGGACGGGCACCGCGTGGAGTGTCGCGTGCCGGCCGGCAAAGGCGCGCAACACGCCTTGCGCGTCCTTGTTGGCGAGCAGCCCCATTACGAGGTGCAGGGGCTTGCCGGCGGGAACGGCGGCGCGGAGATGATCCGCCACCGCACGCGCGGCTGCCGGGTTGTGGCCGCCGTCCAGCCACAGCTCCGAACCCTTCGGCAGCAGGTCATGCAGCGGTCCGGCGGAGAGCGGTTGCATCCGAGCCGGCCACTCCGCCCAGCCCATCGCCGCGCGTATCGCTGCGTCAGGCACGGTCAAAGCGTTCTGGTGGCGAAGCATCGCGATCGCCAGCCCGGCATTCTGCGCCTGATGCGCGCCGGCGAGGCGGGGGGCGGGGAGGTCGAGCCGTCCTTCCAGATCGCGATAATGCAACCGCCCGCGATAGGGCGCCGAATCCCAGTTTGTACCGCGCGCGATCACAACGGCGCCGGCCCGCTCCGCCACCTCGGCGACGGCATCGGCCATCTTGGGCGGATAGCGCTGGGTGACGAGGTTGATGTCGGCCTTGGCGATGCCGGCCTTCTCGGCGGCGATCAGTTCGGGCTTGTCGCCGAGGAAAGCCTGATGATCCATGCCGAGCTGGGCGATGCCCGTCACCGCGGGCGCTGCCAGCACGTTGGTGGCGTCGAGCCGGCCGCCGAGCCCGACTTCGATCACGCAGGCATCGGCGCGCACCTCGGCGAAGGCGAGGAAGGCGGCAGCCGTCGTCACCTCGAAGAAGCTGGCCTCGATACCGTCCGAGATATCGAGCACGCGCGCCAGATAGGCGGCGAGCGCGTCATCGTCGATCAACCGCCCCGCCAGTCGGATCCGCTCGTTGAAGCGGACGAGGTGCGGGCTGGTGTAGACATGAACGCTATGCCCCGCCGCCTCGAGCGCGGCGCGCAGAAAGGCGCAGGTCGAACCCTTGCCGTTGGTGCCGGCGACGTGGAAGACGGGCGGCAGCGCCTGCTCCGGGTTGCCGAGCCGTTCCAGCAGAAGCCGGATGCGCTCCAGCCCCAGCACGTCGCGGCCGGGCGACAGCGCCGCCAGTCGATCAAGCTGGCGTTGCACATCCGGATCTTCGGATCGGGCATGATCCGCCATGACGTCAGTTCCCTCCCTCAGTGCTCCTGCGAACGCAGAAGCCCAGGGTTGCAACCGCGGCGCCCGAGGCTCTGGGTTCCTGCGTTCGCAGGAACAAAGAAGGGCTCACGCCGCGGCCTTCTCCGGCACCAGATAGGCGATCAGCCGGGCCAGCGTCTCGCGCAGATCCTTGCGGTGCACCACCATGTCGAGCATGCCGTGATCCAGCAGATATTCGGAGCGCTGGAAGCCCTCGGGCAGCTTCTCGCGGATGGTCTGCTCGATCACGCGCTGGCCCGCGAAGCCGATCAGCGCGCCCGGCTCGGCTAGTTGGACGTCGCCCAGCATCGCGTAGCTGGCGGTCACGCCGCCGGTCGTCGGATCGGTCATCACCACGATATAGGGCAGGCCCGCCTCATGCAGCTTCTGGATCGCCACCGTGGTCTTCGGCATCTGCATGAGGCTGAGGATGCCTTCCTGCATCCGCGCGCCGCCGGCCGCCGTGAACACGATGTACGGCGCCTTCTCGGCGATCGCCGCCTCGACGCCCGCCACGAAGGCCGCACCCACCGCGAGGCCCATCGATCCGCCCATGAAGGCGAAATCCTGCACGCCGACCACCGCCTTGCGGCCCTCGATCTCGCCCTTGGCGTTGAGGAACGCGTCCTGCTCGCCGCTGGTCGTGCGCGCGGCCTTCAGGCGCGCCGCATAGGTCTTGGTGTCGCGGAACTTCAGCGGATCCTCGCGCACCGCCGGCGCGGGGAGCGGCGTGTGGACGCCGCTGTCGAAGATCGTGTCGAAGCGCTTGGCTGCGCCGATGCGGCCGTGATGCTCGCACTTCGGGCAGACGTTCTGGTTTTCCTCATATTCCTTGAGGAAGGTCATCGCGCCGCATTGCGGACATTTGTGCCACAGATTCTCCGGCGTCTCGCGCTTGACGACGAAGGGGATGGCGTTGCGGACCCGGTCGATCCAGCTCATGCTTCTGCTCCTACGCGGGCGGTCCGTACCGCGTCCGCCAATTGTGACACCAGCGCGCGCGCGGCCTCCGGATCGCCGCTGGCCTTGGCCAGCGCATCGACGATCGCCGATCCGACCACCACGCCGTCCGCCACCCGCGCGATCGCGGCGGCCTGTTCCGGCGTGCGGACCCCGAAGCCGACTGCGATCGGCAGATCGGTGCCGGCGCGCAGCTTCGCGACGGCGGCCTCGATGCTGTCGGTCGCGGCCTGCTGGAGCCCGGTGATCCCGGCGACCGAGACATAATAGAGAAAACCCGACGCGCCCTCCAGCACGGCCGGCAGCCGCGCCGCATCGGTGGTGGGGGTGGCGAGGCGGACGAGATCCACACCCTTCTCGCGCAGCGCCGGGCCGAGCACGGCATCCTCCTCGGCGGGCACGTCGACGCAGATCACACCGTCGATGCCAGCATCTTCAAGGGCTTGCGCGAACCAGCTCGCACCCCGGATGAGCATCGGATTGGCATAGCCCATCAGCACCAGCGGCACGTCCGGATGCTTGGCGCGGAAGCCCTTGGCGATGGCGAGGACGTCGGCGGTCTTCGTGCCGGCGCCGAGCGCGCGGATGTTGGCCTCCTGGATCGCGGGGCCGTCGGCCATCGGATCGGTGAAGGGCATGCCGAGCTCAATCACGTCCGCCCCGGCCTCGGCGATCATGTCGAGGATCGCGGGCGTGTGCGCGGGCGACGGATCGCCGGCGGTGACGAACGCGACGAGGGCGGCGCGGTTCTCGGTGCGCAGGCGGGCGAAGGTGATGGCGAGGCGGCTCATGCTCGGCGCATCCGGAACCAAGTGAAAAGGCTGCTTATGGTCGCAACGAAGAATCCAAGGCCAAATGCATGGGCCACGTCGACATCTGATCGAACCCAATTGGCTGGATTCCACCCATGCGACCATATCTGATCGATAAGTAGGGAAGCTATGGTCACGCAGACCGTCATGCCCAACCAGTCCACGACCAAGCGACGGCTCATATCTTCACCCCCATCTCGTCGGCAACGGTGAAGATGTCCTTGTCGCCACGGCCGGAGAGGTTGAGGACGACGATCTGATTCTCGTCCATGTCCCGTGCCTTGCGGACGATCCCTGCGATGGCGTGCGCACTCTCCAGTGCCGGGATGATGCCCTCCGCGCGGCAGCAGAGCTGGAAGGCGTCCATCGCCTCGCGGTCGGTGATGCCTTCATACTTCACGCGGCCGATCTCGTGCAGCCAGCTATGCTCGGGGCCGATGCCGGGATAATCGAGCCCCGCCGAGATCGAGTGCGCCTCGGTGATCTGGCCGTCCTCGTCCTGCAGCAGGTAGGTGCGGTTGCCGTGGAGGATGCCGGGCTGGCCGCCGTTGAGGCTGGCGGCGTGCTTGTCCGTGTCCATGCCGTGCCCCGCCGCCTCGATGCCGAGCATCGCCACGCCCTCCTCGTCGAGGAAGGGATGGAACAGGCCGATCGCGTTGGAACCGCCGCCGACCGCCGCGACCAGCAGATCGGGCAGGCGGCCTTCTGCCTCCAATATCTGTGCCTTGGCCTCGATTCCTATCACCGACTGGAAATCGCGGACCAGCTCCGGATAGGGGTGCGGGCCGGCGGCCGTGCCGATGATGTAGAAGGTGTCGTGCACGTTCGCGACCCAGTCGCGCAGCGCCTCGTTCATCGCGTCCTTGAGCGTCTGTGCGCCCGAAGTGACCGGCCGCACCTCGGCGCCGAGCAGCTTCATGCGGAACACGTTGGGCTGCTGGCGGGCGACGTCCACCGCGCCCATGAAGATCGTGCAGGGCAGGCCGAAGCGCGCCGCGACCGTCGCGGTGGCGACGCCGTGCTGGCCGGCGCCCGTCTCGGCGATGATCCGCGTCTTGCCCATGCGCAAGGCGAGCAGGATCTGGCCGATGCAATTGTTGATCTTGTGTGCGCCGGTGTGGTTCAGGTCCTCGCGCTTGAAATAGATTTTCGGGCCCTTGCCGGCGGGGGCATCCTTGCGGAGCGCCTTGGTGATCCCTTCCGCATAATAAAGCGGCGAGGGGCGGCCGACGAAATGCTTGAGCAGGCCGTCGAGCTCGGCCTTGAAGCCGTCGTCCGCCTGTGCGGCGCGATATTCGCGCTCGAGGTCGAGGATCAGCGGCATCAGCGTCTCGGCGACGTAGCGGCCACCGAATTCGCCGAAATGGCCTTGCGGGTCAGGCTGGGCGCGAAGGGAGTTTGGAAGCGTCATATGCGGCCAGTCGCTTGGAGGAAGGCGGCGATCTTGTCCACATCCTTGACGCCCGGCGCGCTTTCCACGCCCGAGGAGACGTCGACAAGGCGTGCGTTCGTGAGCCCGGCCGCCTCGGCAACGTTGCCCACGTCGAGCCCGCCCGAAAGTGCCCAAGGCAGTGGGTGTGCGAAGCCGTCTAGCAGCTTCCAGTCGAAACGCAGTCCCATGCCGCCAGGCAGCGTGCCCTTGGGAGTCTTGGCATCGTACAGGATGCGATCAGCCGCGCCGCGATAGCCATGAGCGGCATCGAGATCGGCGCGCGTCCGCACCGGCACCGCCTTCCATACCTCGACGCCCAGCCGCGCCTTCACCGCTGCCACCCGCTCCGGCGTCTCGTCGCCGTGCAGTTGCACGCCGGTCAGTCGCGCGCCTGCCACGGCATGGGCCAGCAGTGCGTCATCCGGATCGACGAACACGCCGATCCGCCCGACATGCCCCGATGTGGCGAACTGCCCGGCGCGCTCGGGCACGATGTCGCGCGGGCTCTTCGGGAAGAAGACGAAGCCGACGTGGCTCGCCCCGCCCCGGATCGCGACATCGACGGTTTCGGGCGTGGAGAGCCCGCAGATCTTGGCGGAAACCGGCATGATGCGCGGCATATAGGCAGCGCGACGCCTGTCGCCCAGCGCTAAGATGTCCGGAGATCGGCCGACGCTCGCCCGCCGGCCTCAGAGAGCGATCAGAACTGCTCCGGCACGTACATTTCGCGCGGCACCGGATGGCGCTCATAGTCGGCATGACGCTGGCGCGGGGGCAGCACCACCTCGCTGTGCGGCACGTCGCCGTAGGGGATCTGGCCGAGCAGGTGGCTGATGCAGTTCAGGCGCGCCTTCTTCTTGTCGACCGCTTCGACCACCCACCACGGCGCCTCGGGAATGTGGGTATGCTCCAGCATCGATTCCTTGGCGCGGGTATAGTCCTCCCAGCGCGCGCGGCTCTGCACGTCCATCGGTGAGAGCTTCCACTGCTTGAGCGGATCCTGGATGCGCGCCTGGAAGCGGTATTGCTGTTCCTGATCGGTAATCGAGAACCAGTATTTGAGCAGGATGATGCCGGAGCGGACCAGCATCCGCTCGAACTCGGGAACGGTGCGGAAAAATTCCTGGACATCGTCCTCGGTGCAGAAGCCCATCACGCGCTCGACGCCGGCGCGGTTGTACCAGCTGCGATCGAACAGCACGATCTCGCCGGCCGAGGGCAGGTGCTGGACGTAGCGCTGGAAATACCATTGCGTCCGCTCGCGATCGTTGGGCGCGGGCAATGCGGCGATGCGGGCGACGCGCGGGTTCAGCCGCTGGGTGATCCGCTTGATCGCGCCGCCCTTGCCGGCCGAGTCCCGGCCTTCGAACAGGATCACGACCTTGAGGCCCTTGTGGACCACCCAGTCCTGCAGCCGCACCAGCTCATGCTGGAGCCGGAAGAGCTCGCGGAAATAGACCTTCCGATCCAGCCCGTGATGCGACAAGCCGCCGTCGGGCAGGTTCTCGGCGATGAGGTCGAGGCGATCCTCCTCGAGGCTCATCTCCAGCTCTTCGTCGAAATCGTCGGTGATCTCGGCCTTGAGCCGATCGATATCGGATTGGGTCGCGTCCATCATGGGGGCAGGCTAGCCCCCGATCATTTCGCTCCTGTGACAGCAGGCCCGATCAGCTTCTGGCTGAAATAGGTGTAATTCAGTGCCGAGAGCCGCGCGCCCTGCGCGATGTCGGCGTCGGCCGAGTGGCCGCCCGCCGTATCCTCGTAATAGAGGTAGGGCAGGCCGTATTCCTTCATCCGCGCCGCGAACTTGCGGGCATGCTGCGGGCCGACGCGATCGTCCTTGGTGGTGGTGACGATGAAGGGCTCGGGATAGGCCACGCCCTTCTTGAGGTTCTGATACGGCGAGATGGTCTGGAGGAAGGCCTTTTCAGCCGGCACCGAGACCGATCCGTACTCGTCCACCCACGAGGCGCCGGCCTGAATCTTCTCGTAGCGCATCATGTCGAGCAGCGGCACCTCGATCACCACCGCCTTCCACAGATCGGGATGCTGGTTGAACTCCACGCCCATCAGCAGACCACCGTTCGATCCGCCGATGATGCCGAACTTCTGCGAGGAGGAGAGCTTGCGGGCGAACACGTCCTTCGCAACGGACGCGAAATCGTCGTAGATGATCTGGCGCTTGGTCTTGCGCCCGGCCTCGTGCCAGGCCGGGCCGAACTCGCCGCCGCCGCGAATGTTGGCGAGCACGAAGCTGCCGCCATTCTCCAGCCACAGCTTGCCCATCGAGCCCGAGTAATAAGGCGTAGAGGAAACTTCGAAGCCGCCATAGGCGGTCATGATCGTGGGCGTCGAACCGTCGAGCGGGATGCCTTTCCGGTGGACGATGAAATAGGGGATTTTGGTGCCGTCGGTGGAGGTCGCCTCGAACTGCTCGACGACATCCTTCGATCCGTCGAAACGGGCGGGCATCGCTTTCACCTGCGCCACCTTCGCGGTCGCCGCGTCGACCGACCAGAGCGTCGTCGGCGTCAGGAAGCCGGTGACTGAGAAATAGGCGTCGTCGCCGCGGCTGCTGGAGGAGACCATGTCGATCGCGGCATTGTCCGGCAGCGCCATGGCGGACGACGCCCAGCCGCCCGGGCCGTGGCTGAACACCATGCCCCGGCCGCGCACATTGTCGAGGATCGAGGCGACCACCCTGCTTTTGGTGGTCAGCGCGCCGTTGACCGATTGCCGGGCATTCGGCTGGAAGATCACGCCCGGCGTGATCGCGCCGCCGGTCAGCTGGCGATAGTCGACGCCGACGAGACCGCCTCCCGGGATGGTCTTGCCGCCCGCCGTCCAGTCCTCGCTCAGCTGGATCACGACCTGGCCGTCGACCATGCCGAGGATGTTCGATTTCTCCGGGATCGGCAGCTTCACCGCGCCCTTCGGCGTCAGCGCATAGGTTTCGTGGCCGAAGAAGGTGGTGCCGCGCGTCAGCAGCACGACGCGATGGCCCTGGCCGTCGGTCAGCACCTGCGGGAAGCTCTCGACCTGATCGCCGGCGGCGCCCCGGAACACCTCTTTGGCGGCGGAAAGCGGCTGGCCGCGTTTCAGTTCCTTCACGACGAAGGGATAGCCGGATGTGGTCATCGTGCCGGCGCCCCAATCGCGCGCGACGAGGATCGTGTCCTTGTCGATCCAGGCGGCATCCTGCTTGGAGGTGGGAAGCGTGAAGCCGCCCGGTACGAAGGCGCCGGTCTGAAGGTCGAACTCGCGCAGGGTGACGGCATCCTCGCCGCCGTCCGACAGCGCCACAGTGCAGATGCGCTCCTCCGGCTCGAGGCAGGATTCACCCTTCCACACCCACGTCTTGCCCTCGGCCTTGCCGAGTGCGTCGAGGTCCAGCAGCGTCGTCCAGTGCGGATCGGCCGTCCGGTAGCTTTCCGGCGTCGTCCAGCGCCACAGGCCGTGCGGGTGCGCATCGTCGCGCCAGAAGTTGAGCACGCGGCCGTAGGTCAGCTCGGGCATCGGGATGCGATCGGTCGCCGCCGCGATCGTGTAGGCGTCCTTGTAGAAGCCGGCGTAGCGCGGGTCCTTCTCCAGGCGGGGGAGGCTGGCCGCGTTCTCGGCCTCCACCCACTGCATCGACCGGGCGCCGTCCTTGTCCTCCAGCCAGATATAGGGATCGTCGGGGGCGGGAGCGGGGGCCTGCGCGACGGCCCGCGCCGCAAGACCCAGAGCCAGCGCCGAAAGCGCGATCGTACCGTGACGCATTGCCTGTCTCCCTGTGGCCCCGAGCGCAGCCTATGCCCGGTCGTTTCGGCTGGCAATCCAGCGGCTTCCCTTTACGCCGCGACCGGCATAGTGTGTTGCACAAATCGGACACCCAAGGGGCAACCATGATCCGCAAAAGCCTGCTTCTCGCCGCCATCGCTTCGCTCGCCTTCAGCACCGCGCAGGCGGCCGACAGCAAGCCCGCGCCCGACAAGAGCGACAAGAAGACGGATGCCGCCGCCACGGCCGCGCCGGACAAGGGTGTGCTGTTCACGCCCGAGCAGGCGGACAGCGAGGGCAGCGTGACGGTGGGCGGCAGGACGATCGCCTATCATGCGGTGGCCGGCACGATCATCGTCCACCCCAAGGGCTGGGACGATGCCGCGTGGCGCGAACAGTCCCCCGGCGACCTCGGCGACAAGAAGGACGCCAAGGCCGAGGCCTCGATGTTCTACACCGCCTATTTCGCCAAGGGCGCGCCGTCGGCCGATCGCCCGATCACCTTCCTCTACAATGGCGGCCCGGGTTCCTCGACGGTGTGGCTGCACATGGGCGCCTTCGGCCCGAAGCGCGTCGTCACCGCCGACGACAGCCACACGCCCGCCGCGCCCTATAGCCTTGTGAACAACGAGCACAGTTTGCTCGACGTGTCCGATCTCGTCTTCATCGACGCGCCGGGCACCGGTTTCAGCCGCATCGCCGGCAAGGACAAGGAGAAGGCCTTCTTCGGGATCGACGCCGACGCCTATGCCTTCGATCAGTTCATCAAGGGCTTCCTCAGCAAATACGGCCGCTGGAACTCGCCCAAATATCTGTTCGGCGAAAGCTACGGCACGCCGCGATCGGCGGTGCTGATCAACGATCTGACGACCAACGACAGCGTGGATTTCAACGGCGTCATCCTGCTCTCGCAGATACTCGATTTCAGCCTGTTCGCCGGCCTGCAGGGCGCCAATCCCGGCAATGTCGAGGGCTACGTCACCCAACTGCCGACGATGGCGGCGACCGCTTGGTACCACAACAAGATTCCCGGCGGGCGGCCTGCGGACATGCAGTCCTTCTTGAAGGAGGTCGAGCATTTCGCCACCACCGACTATGCCTCGGCGCTCGCACAGGGCAACGAGATCGATCCGGCGCTCAAGCAGCAGATCGCGCAGAAGCTGGCGGGCTATACCGGGCTTCCGATGGCCTATATCCTGAAGGCCGATCTCCGGTTGGATGGTCCGAACTTCTCCAAGCAGCTGCAGGCCGACGAGGGGCTGACCACCGGCCGCCTCGATACGCGCTTCTCGGGCGCGGACATCGATCCGCTCTCCAAGGATGCCGATTACGATCCGCAATCGGCGGCGCTGGGATCGGCCTATGTCTCGGCGTTCAATTCCTATGTGCGCAAGGATCTGCATTTCGGGCAGGACGAGGTGTTCAAGCCGGAGATCGACGTGTTCGAGCCGTGGGACTGGAGCCACGCCACACCCGGCAACCCGGCGCTCAAGATGGCCGGCACCAGCGTGCTCCCTGATCTCGCGCAGGCGATGAAGTACAATCCGCAACTGAAGGTGATGTCGGCGGGCGGTTATTACGACCTCGCAACGCCTTATTATCAGGGCTGGTACGAGATGCACCACCTGCCGATCCCGGCGAACCTGCAGGCGAACATCGAGTATCATTATTACGAATCCGGCCACATGGTCTACGCGCACGCGGATTCGGCGCGGAAGCTTCACGACGACGTGGCGAGCTTCATCCGGCGGACCGACAATATCGGTGGTTGATCGAAACGGACCGGGCGCCGATATCGGTGCCTGACAGCCGTTGCGATGAGGATGCCGCCATGAACGTGATCGAGGAAGCCGCCGGGTCGCTGAGCGGGATCGAGCAATTGCGCGCCTTGAAGGCGGCGGGACGCAGGCCACCGATCGCCGACACGCTCGACTTCGATCTTGCCGAGATCGAGAAGGGGCGGGTGGTGTTCGCCGGCGTACCTGGCGTCAACGCGCTCAACCCGATCGGCAGCATCCATGGCGGCTATGCGGCGACCCTGCTGGATAGCGCCTGCGGGTGCGCGGCCCACACGATGCTCTCCGCGACGCAGGGTTATACGACGCTGGAATTGAAAGTGTCGTATCACCGCGCGCTGAAGGCGGGCGGCGAGCCGGTGCGGGCGGAGGGCGTGGTGCTCAGCATCGGGCGGCGCACCGCCTTCGTGGAGGCCAAGCTGGTGGATGCGCAGGGCAAGCTCTGTGCTTCCGCGACCTCTACGCTGCTGGTGTTCGATCTGCCGGGCTGACCACTATCGCCGCGTGCCGCGATGTGGGAAGGCGCGCCATGACGTCACCATCCGAGAATTACGACGCGATCATCCTCGGCGCGGGCGGGGCGGGTCTGATGTGTGCCGCGATCGCCGGACAGCGCGGGCGGCGCGTGCTGGTGGTCGACCATGCCGACGAGCCGGGGAAGAAGATCCTGATCTCGGGGGGCGGGCGCTGCAACTTCACCAATGTCGGGGCAGGGCCGGGCAACTACCTCTCGGCCAATCCGCATTTCATGAAGTCGGCGCTGGGACGCTACACGCCGGCCGACTTCATCGCTTTGGTCGATGCCTATGGGATCGCGTGGCACGAGAAGACGCTGGGCCAGCTCTTCTGCGATGGATCGGCGAAGCAGATCGTCGCGATGCTGCTGGCGGAATGCGGGAAGGGCAGTGCCGTCGTCCGTTGCGGACAGCCGGTCCGCGATGTCGATCATGCCGACGGACGCTTCACGGTCGCTTATGGCGGGCACCTCGCGAGCGCGCCGAAGCTGGTGATCGCCACCGGTGGTCCTTCGATCCCGAAGATGGGCGCGACCGGCTTCGCCTATGAACTCGCCAAGCGCTTCGGCCTCAAGCTGGTCGAGCCGCGCCCCGCGCTGGTGCCGCTGACGCTGGGGCCGGACGAGGCGCTGTTCCGCGAACTATCCGGTGTCGCTGCCGAAGTGACCGCGAGGGCCGGCAAGACCGCGTTCCGTGAAGCCGCACTGTTCACCCATCGCGGCCTGTCAGGGCCGGCGATCCTGCAGATTTCCTCCTATTGGCGGCATGGCGAGAGCATCGGCATCGATTTCCTGCCCAGCCGGCCCGCGGGCTGGCTGCGCGACGCCAAGCGGTCGCGGCCGAAAGCGGGTGTGCGATCGGTGTTGGGCGGACTGTTGCCCGATCGGCTGGCCGAGGCGCTGGCCGAGCGGCTGGCGCTCGCAGGGGAGCTCGCCAACCTGCCCGACAAGGTGCTGGAGTCCGCCGAACGCCGGCTCGCCGATTGGCGCTTCCACCCCAGCGGCACCGAGGGTTTCGCCAAGGCCGAGGTGACCGTTGGCGGAATCGCCACCGCCGGCCTCTCCTCGCAGACGATGGAGGCGAGGGCGGTGCCCGGCCTCCATGCGATCGGCGAGGCGGTGGACCTCACCGGCTGGCTCGGCGGCTACAATTTCCAATGGGCCTGGGCAAGCGGCTGGGCGTGCGGCCAGGCACTTTAGCCCTTCGGATGCAGTGTCGGGTCTTCCTCGCCGCCGATGATCCCCTCCGCGCCCGTCGGCCGGCCATTGATCCATTCCACCTGCTGCGGCGTCGTCCCCAGCTCGATCCCGGCCTCCGGCAGTTCCGAGAGCAGCCGGAACCAGATGTCGCTGCGCGTTCCGTACACCGAGCGCGGCGAATTGACGAAGGCGAAGCCGTTGAAGTTGATCCGGCCGTCCGCGATCGTGTCGATGAACAGGCTGGGCTTGGGATCGTCGAGCACGGCGGGCTGCGCCTCGTAGATCGCCATCACCATGTTCCGCACCTGCTCCACGTCGGTTCCCAGCGGCACCGAGAATTGCAGCTGGATGCGGCCCAGCGGATCGGCGAGCGTCTTATTGACTATGCTCTTGGTGATCAGTTCGGAGTTGGGCACGATCAGGGTCGATCGGTCGGCGATCTGGATCTCGGTGGCGCGGACGCTGATCCGCTTCACATCGCCTTCCTGGTCGCCGATCCGCACCCAATCGCCGATCTTCACCGGCCGCTCGGCGAGCAAGATCAGGCCGGACACGAAATTCTGCGTGATCGCCTGCAGGCCGAAACCGATGCCGACCGACAGCGCGGAGAGGAGGAGGGCGATCCGCTCGATCCCGATGCCGAGCGAGGCCAGTGCCCACAAAACGGCCAGGATCAGCCCGGTATAGCGCGCCACCATCGCGATCGAGTTCTGCGCGCCGGCATCCAGCTCGGTGGCGGGCAGGTAACGGTTGACCAGCCAGCGCTGGATGCCGCGCACCACGAACAGGCCGACCGCCAGCACCGCCGCCGCGCGCAGGATCGCGCCGGGCGAGATCGTCACCTGACCGATCGTCACACCGTTGGCGAAGCGCGCGATCTGGCCGAAGAGGGTGGTGACGTTCGATCCGAACGGAAAGAGAACGAGGCCCGCCGCCGTCAGGATCAGCAGCAGCCGCAGCAAAGCGGAAAGGGCGACGCCGAACTGGTCGATCAGGCTGCGGCGCATGCCGAAGCCGTGATGGAACAGGTTCGCCACCTTGCCGTCGCGATCGAAGACGGTGGAGCAGATGTCGTCGACGCTCAGCAGCAGCAGATAGAGCGAGGCGGCGATGACCGCGATCCAGATGATGAAGCGCGCGAGGAAATAGCTGAGTGCGACATAACCGGTGAGCAACGACACGACCGAAGCGGCCAGCACGCCCCAAGTCGCCAGCGACAGGAAGGCGATCACCGACTGGTCGCCGCGTGTCTCGTCATGCTCGCGCACGATGTCGGCGCGAATGCGCGCGGCGCCGATCAGATACCATAAGACCAGCGCGATATAGAGCAGGGCGGCCACGCCATCGACCGCCGCCTGCGCCGATCCGCTGGCCCCCATGGCGTCCCGCAGCGCGATCAGCAGGAAGCTCACGAGCGTCACGCCGGCGGCGGCGAAGGTCCAAGGGCGCAGCGCGTTGGCGGCATCGTCCGACAGCGGCACCAGCCGCCAGGATGGCTGCTTGCGCTGGAGGAGCGCGCCGCCCAATGCGGTGATCAGGGCGGCGATCAGGCAGGCCAGCTCGAAGCGGGCGGCGACCGGCTCCCATGCCGGGGCGATCATGGTGCCGGCGCGGAAGCCGCCGACCAGCGACAGGGCCGCCAGTGCGGGCACGATCGTGCCGATCACCGCCAGCCACAGAGCGAGGCCGGTGCGGCGCAGGCGGTTGCCGGGCACGCGCTCGATCACATAGCGGCGGCCGGCGGCGCGCAAGGCCAGCCGCACGGGAAAGATCAAGGCGAGCGCGACGATGATACCGAGCAGCGCGGCAGGCAGGCCGCCCGTCCGGATGCCAGTGCCGATCGCGCCGGTCTCGGCCTTGACGAAAGCCGAGAGCCGCCGGCTGTCGCGAGGCAGCCAGCGGATCAGCGCGCTCCAGAAGCTGCCGCTCAGCGGCGAGGCTACCCGCTCGGACATCCGCTCGGAGAAGGCATCGGCCTGGCTCTGGCCGATCTCGGTGTTGAGCTGGTCCGCCTCGGTGCCGAGCAGCTTGCCGCGCTTGATTGCCGAATCGACGGTGGAGCGCTGCTGGGCGAGCAGCTTGCGCTGCGCCGTGATGTCCGGCGTCTCGACCACGCCGGGCGTCACCGGGCCGAGCTGGGCCACGCGGGCGTCGACGAGCTGAAGCTGGGTCTGGAGGAGTGTCACCTGGGTCGTGGCGGTCTGCTTCACCGCAGCCGCACGATCCTTGAGAGCCTGCGCCTCGGACGATGTCGCGCGGCCGTTGAAGGCGGCGTCGATCGACTGATAGTCGTCGGACGCCTGATCGAGTGCCTTGACCGACGCTATGATCGGATCGGTATCCTGCGCGAATGTCGGCGCGGCGATGGCGATCGAGAGCAGCAGGAGCAGTTTACGCAGCATCCGCGCTTCCTAACGCCTCCGAAACGCCGGGGACAGTCTTGGCGCGCCGAGAGGACGTGCTTTCGATTTAGATCGACGCTAGGCAGGGGAACCGGCAGTGTCTCCGGAACACCCTAAAATTTTACATAATGTATATTATCGGATCGGCGATGACCCACGATACAGCCCCCCTCAAGGCCCCCTCGCAGCCCCCCGTGACGGAAAACCGCCAATCCTCGGGAGGAGCGATCGAGCGGCTGGCCGGCATCATGGCGAAGCTGCGCGATCCCGAAACCGGATGCCCGTGGGATGTCGAGCAGGACTTCTCCACCATCGCGCCCTACACGATCGAGGAAGCCCATGAGGTCGCCGACGCGATCGCCCGCAACGACATGGCGGATCTCAAGGGCGAGCTCGGCGATCTCCAGCTCCAGGTCGTCTTTCACGCGCGCATGGCCGAGGAAGCCGGCCACTTCGCGCTCGCCGACGTGATCGAGAGCATCTCCGACAAGATGGTCCGCCGCCATCCGCATGTCTTCGGCGTGGTGGAGCGCACCGACGGCACTGCCGCGCAGATCGGCTGGGAACAGATCAAGGCCGAGGAGCGCGCGGGCAAGCAGGAAACCGGGGCTCTCGCGGGTGTGGCGCTCGGCCTGCCCGCCCTGCTGCGCGCCGAGAAGCTGCAGAAGCGCGCCGCGCGCGTCGGCTTCGACTGGCCCGATGCGGACGGTCCGCGCGCGAAGGTGGTCGAGGAGCTAAACGAGATCGCCTCCGCGGCGGACGATGCGGCGCGCGCCGAAGAGTTTGGCGACCTGCTGTTCGCGCTGGTCAACTGGGGCCGCCATATGAAGATCGATCCGGAAGCCGCGCTGCGTGCTGCCAATTCCAAGTTCGAGCGGCGCTTCGCAGCGATGGAGGAGGAGGCGGGGGATACGTTCGCGGGCCTGAGCCTCGATGACAAGGAAGCGCTCTGGCAGGCCGCGAAGGCGCGCGGCCTATAGCGGAGGCCGGCGCTCCAGCCTTCGCCGGACACACGTCTCCCCCGAAATCAGGGCAGGAAGGCGGCCGGCGCCCCGCGCGTGCCTCGTGCATCGCGGGGGTTTGCGGGGTTCTTCTCCCGCGAGGGCCTTCTTCCCATTTCCTCGGCATTGATCGCCGTGGCGGGAAGCGATCCCGGTTGGGGCGGACGCAGGATGGACACCCCGTCGGCACGGGAGCGGCGGGCCTGCGCTGGCCTGGTTGACGGTGGGGTTGCGGGAATCCACCCGGATGCCCGGCGCGCCGGCCGCTGGATGCTCGACGGACCGAGATCCGCCGTCATCCACTTCCATCACGTCGCACCATGATCAAGGATGTGCGTGATGGCTGCGGCTTATAACCAATACGGTTATATTTGTCAAGCGGATTGACGCCCCGCGCCGCGAGCGGGCAGAAGCGGCCATGGCCGAGCCCGACGATTCCCCCATCCCCCTTCCCCGCCGACCCGCGCACGAGACCGAGGCGCAGCGGCGCGGGCTGCTGTTCGTGATCTCGTCTCCGTCCGGCGCCGGCAAGTCGACCATCTCGCGCATGCTGATCGAGGCGGACGGGCAGATCGCCATGTCGGTCTCCGCCACGACGCGGCCGATCCGGCCGGGCGAGACGGACGGCAAGGACTATCACTTCGTCGACGTGCCAGAATTCAAGCGGATGGCGGCCGACGACGAGTTCCTCGAATGGGCGCACGTCTTCGACCATCGCTACGGTACGCCGCGCGCGCCGGTCGAAAAGATGCTCCACGAAGGCCGCGACGTGCTCTTCGACATCGACTGGCAGGGCGCGCAGCAGCTCTATCAGCAGGCCGCCGGCGACGTGGTGCGCGTCTTCATCCTGCCGCCCTCGATGGAGGAGCTGGACCGCCGCCTGCGCTCGCGTGGCACCGATCCCAAGGACGTGATCGACCGCCGCATGGAGCGCGCCGTCTCCGAGATCGGCCACTGGGACGGCTACGACTATGTGCTGGTCAACGACGACGTCGAGCGCTGCTTCGCCCAGGTGCGGCTGATCCTGCGGGCGGAACGGCTGCGGCGGCACCGCCAGCTGGGGCTGATCGGGTTCACGCGGAAGCTGATGCGGGGGTGACTCTAGCCCCTCCCTTCCAGGGAGGGGGCTTAAGGCCGCGCCTCGAACCTCGCCCAGTCGACGTCGCTGATCCGGACGTCGAGGCTGACGATCTCGCCCGCCGTGTCGCTCGCCAGCACCTCGCCATGCTGGTGGAGCCAGGCGACGCTCGCCCCGTCGCTCGCCGGCAGGCGCACCGTGCGGACGCGGGCTCCGCGGCTCAGGCGATCGGAGACGAAGCGGCGGAGGTCATCCACCCCTTCCCCGGTCAGCGCCGAGAGCACCACTGCGTCGTCGCGGCGCGCGGCCTCGGCGCGGAGCACGGCGGTCGCCTCGGGATCGAGCGCGTCGACCTTGTTCCACGCCTCGATCATCGGGACGCGCCCTCGACCTTCTTCGGCCTCCTCGTCGGTCGCCCCGATTTCGGCGAGCACGCGCGCGACATCCTCGGCCTGCGCTTCGCTGTCGGGGTGCGACATGTCGCGGACGTGGACGATGATGTCGGCGGTGGTCACCTCCTCCAGCGTCGCGCGGAAGGCGGCGACGAGCTGTGTCGGCAGATCGGAGACGAAACCCACCGTGTCGGACAGGATCGCCTTGTCGAGGCCCGGCAGGCGGATCTGCCGCATGGTCGGATCGAGCGTGGCGAAAAGGAGATCCTTCGCCATGACGTCAGCGCCCGTCATCCGATTGAAAAGCGTGGACTTTCCGGCGTTCGTATAGCCGACCAGCGCCACCACCGGCCACGGCGCGCGCCGCCGGCGATCGCGGTGCAGGCCGCGCGTGCGGCTGACCTGCTCCAGCTCCTTGCGCAGTTTCGCCATGCGATCGCGGATCATCCGGCGATCGGCCTCGATCTGCGTCTCGCCGGGGCCGCCGAGGAAGCCGAAGCCGCCGCGCTGGCGCTCGAGGTGGGTCCATGACCGCACCAGCCGGCCGGCCTGATAATCGAGGTGCGCCAGTTCCACCTGCAGGCGGCCCTCGGCCGTCGCGGCGCGCTCGCCGAAGATTTCGAGGATCAGTCCGGTGCGATCGATCACCTTGGCCTCGATCGCCTTTTCCAGGTTGCGCTGCTGGATCGGGGTGACGGCGGCATCGACCACCACCAGCTCGGCCTCGGCCATGCGCGCGGCCTCGGCCAGCGCCTCGACCTGGCCGGAGCCGAGCAGGGTCGCGGCCTTGGGCTGGCGCAGGCGGAAGGCGAGCTTCTCGACCACGTCGAGGCCGATCGCGCCGGCGAGGCCTGCCGCCTCCTCCAGCCGCGCTTCGGCGGTGCGGTTGTGCGGGCCGATCTCCGGGAGCGCGACGATCGCGCGCCCCCCGCGTACGATGCCGTCCTTGTCCTCGCGGCCGAATCCGCTCAATCGTCGTCCTCGTCCGCCTCGGCGAGGTTCACCGGGTGGAGCGGCTGCACCGTCGAGATGGCATGCTTATAGACGAGCTGGCTCTGCCCGTCGCGGCGGAGCAGCAGGCAGAACAGATCGTAGGCCGCGACCTCGCCCTGCAGCATCACGCCGTTGACCAGGAACATCGTCACCGGATCGCCCGACGACTTGACGGCGTTCAGGAAGATTTCCTGTAGCAGCACACTGCGCTTGGTTTCGGCGAAAGCCTTCTCGATCGGCGCGAGGTCGATCGGGTGGGCGGGCATCACGGTCGAGATGGCGTGCTTGTAGATCAGCTGCGACTGGCCGTCGCGCCGGAGCAGCACGGAGAAATTGTCGAACCAGGTGATGATGCCCTGCAGCTTCACGCCCTTGACGAGGAACATCGTCACCGGCGTCTTCGATTTGCGCAGAGCATTAAGGAACATGTCCTGGAGATTGTTCGGTTTTTCAGACACGGTTTTCTTTTCTCCGGTCTTCTTGGCGGGTGCTTTCCCGCGGGTGGGCTTTGCCTTGGCCTCGGGCGCGGGCGCCTCCGGCTCGGACACCACCTCCGGCTCGGGAGGCGGTGCGGTGAATTTAGGGGCCAATTTCTTGCGCGGCAAGCGGGCCGGCGCTTCGGCCGTGGCCTCGACAGCGCCAATTTCCTTAGCGGGAGTCTCTTCCGGGCTCATTCGCGCTATGTCCTTTGTTCTCATTCACGCCACGCGGCGGACCGATTGTCGATTCCGCACCTGCGAACATGTAAGCATGCGACGCGCCGGGGGCAACGCCTTATGGCAGCGCCGTCACGCTGGCGTGCACCGCCGGCTTATACCCCGCTTCGATCGTGGCCGCCATCGACGGCGGTGTGAGCAGAACGAGATCGCCGGAGGGTGTTTCTGCAGGCCCGTAGCCGGCGAAGCTCCAAGGACGGAAAGTGCCCCGCCATGCCAGCCAGCTTCGCTCTTCGTCCGCCGTTCCGATCATCGCGCCGTCGGGCAACTTGCGGCCGTCATATGCCGGGCGTGGCCCCAGCCGCTCGGCATGGAGGATCGCATCGACCTGCGGCACGCGCGGGTCGGTGACGCCGTGCGCATCACCCCATGCCGCCACGAACGCCTTGGCGTGCGTGCGGCGGCATTCGAAGCAGGGGCGATGCCCCGCCGCCATCGCGGTCGCCTCGTCGCGGAAGAAGAGCTGGGTGTAGAGGCCGGGCGCCATCAGGGTCTGGCGCCGGTCGCCGCGCACGAGATTGCAGGAGATCCACGCCTTGTAGCTGCCATGCTCGCGCAGGAGATTGCGGGCGTCGCCGTGCAGGCAACCGCGATTGCCCATCAGCTCGCCATGCTCCGGCACCGCATGGATATGCCCGAACGGGTCCACGCGGTTGCGGAGCGGCACGCTTATTCCTCCCCGTCCTTCACGTCGACGAGGCCCAGCGACTTGAGCTTGCGGTGCAGCGCCGACCGCTCCATGCCGATGAAGGTCGCGGTGCGCGAGATGTTGCCCGAGAAGCGGCGGATCTGGACGCGGAGATATTCGCGCTCGAACGTCTCGCGCGCTTCGCGCAAAGGTGTACCCATGATGGATTTGGCGGCGTTGCCTGGCGCCAGCTGCGCCTGATCGGACAGGATCTCGCCCGGCAGCATGTCGGCATCGATCCGGCCGATGCGATCACCCGGCGCCATGATCAGCGTGCGCTCGACGATGTTGCGGAGCTGGCGGACGTTGCCCGGCCAGTCATAGGCCTGCAGCGCGGCGATCGCCTCGGCCGAGACCTCCGGTGTCGCCACCCGCCGCTCGGCCGCATAGCGCGCGGCGAAGTGCTGGACGAGCGCCGGGATGTCCTCACGGCGCTCGGACAAGGCCGGAAGATTCACCGGTACGACATTGAGACGATAGAACAGATCCTCGCGGAAGCGCCGCGCCTCGATCTCGTCCTGCAGGTTGCGCGCGGTGGCGGAGACGACGCGGACATCGACCTTGACCATCTGCGTGCCGCCGACGCGGGTGAAGCTCTGGTCGGTCAGCACGCGCAGGATGCGCGCTTGTGTAGTAAGCGGCATGTCGGCGATCTCGTCGAGGAACAGCGTGCCGCCATGCGCCTGTTCGAGCAGGCCGGGGCGCTGGACGTCACCGCCCTCCTCCACCCCGAACAATTCCTCCTCGACGCGTTCCGGCGTCATCCGTGCGGCCGACACCACCACGAACGGGGCACGGGTGCGGGTCGACCAAACGTGGAGCAGACGCGCCGCCACCTCCTTGCCGACGCCGGCCGGGCCGGTGATCAGCACGCGGCTCCCCGTCCCCGCCACGCGCTTGAGCGTCGCGCGGACCTGGTTGATCGCCGCCGACTGGCCGTTGAGCTCCTCGTCCTGCCCGACCTGCGCGCGCAGCGTGGCATTCTCGCGCTTCAGCCGCTCGGTCTCGGTCGCGCGGGCGACGAGCAGGAGCAGACGCTCGGCCTCGAAAGGCTTTTCGATGAAGTCGGTCGCGCCGCGCCGGATCGCGGCGACGGCAGTATCGAGATTGCCATGGCCGGAGATCACCAGCACCGGGATCGACGGATCGCGCCGCTTGATCTCGTCGAGCAGGTCGAGCCCGTCGAGCTTCGATCCCTGCAGCCACACGTCCAGCAGTACGAGGCTCGGCCGCCGCTCGCGGATCGCGGCCAGCGCGTCGTCGCTGTTGGCGGCGGTGCGGGCACCGTAGCCCTCGTCCTCCAGCACGCCCGCGACCAGTTCGCGAATGTCCTGCTCGTCGTCGACGATCAATACGTCCAGTGCCATGCTTTATCCGGCCTTCATGCGCGTGAGTTCGGGGCGCGTTTCCGTGCCCATGCCCGTGTCTTCCAGCGGCATTGCCTCGCCGCCCAGCGACGAGAGCGTGTCGGTATCGAGAAGGATGCTCACGACGGTGCCGCCACCCGGCCGATCGGTGAAGCCGATCGTGCCGAAATGCTCCTCGACGATCTTCTTGACGATGGCGAGGCCCAGGCCCGTGCCCTTGGCCCGCGTCGTCATATAGGGCTCGGTCAGCCGCTCGCGCTCGGCGGGCAGGCCGATGCCAGTGTCGCTGACCTGAATGCCGAGGCGATTCTCGCCCGCGCGGATCACCATCTCGATCGCGCCGCCGATCGGTTGGCCCTCTTCGTGTTTCTCGACAATGGCTTCGGCGGCATTCTTCACGATATTCGTGAGCGCCTGGCCGAGCAGCCGCCGATCGCACACCACCACCGGCGAGGGATCCGGCGCATCCAGCGAGAAGCGGATCGAGGGGTGCGCGACCTCGTGCAGAAACAGCGCCTGCCGGGCGACCTCGACGATCGGCTCGGAGCGGAACACCGGCTTGGGCACGCGCGCGAAGGAGCTGAACTCGTCCACCATGCGGCGCATGTCGCCGACCTGCCGCACGATCGTCTGGGTCAGCCGCTCGAAAGTCGTATCGTCGGCGGGGATGTCCTTCCCGTAGCGGCGTTGAAGCCGCTCGGCCGCGAGCTGGATCGGCGTGAGCGGGTTCTTGATCTCGTGCGCGATGCGCCGCGCCACGTCCGACCAGGCGGCGCGGCGCTGATCGAGCAGCTGCTGGGTGATGTCGTCGAAGGTGAGGACGTGGCCGCCGTCGGACGGCACCAGTGTTACCGCCAGCGTTCGCATCTCACCGCCCGAGACGATCTGGACGATCGACTCGCGCTGGCCCTCGCCGATCAGCCGATCCAACTCGGGCGAGACCTCGGCCAGCGGGCGCCCGATCGCGCTCTCGTCGCCCGCCCTCAGCATCCGGTCAGCGGATTCGTTTGAGAGGCGGATGCGCCGTTCTCCATCCACCGAGATCACGCCCGCGCTGACGCCCGACAAAACCGCTTCGGTCAGCGCGCGACGCTGGTCGAGCTGGGCGTTGGCGGTCACCAGCGCGCCGGTCTGCTCCTCCAGCCTGCGGGTCATGCGGTTGAACGCGGTGGCGAGCGCGCCGACCTCGTCCCGGCGCACCGCCGGCGGCACGCGCACCGTCAGGTCGCCCAGCGTGATCCGCCGCGCAGCGCCGACGAGATCGGTGATCGGCCGGGTCAGACGGTTGGCGACGGTGAAGGCGATCCAGATCGAGGCCGCGACGATCAGCAGCGCCGAACCCAGCAATAGCGCATTGAAGCGCAGCTGGAGCGAGCGCGAGCGGTTGAGCAGACTGGTATAGTCGCCCAGCGCCGATCGTGCGCGTGTCGCCTGAGCGACGACCAGCGGATCGAGTCTGCGCGAGGCATAAAGATAGAGCCGCGCCTTCGGATCGACGGCGATCCGCCCCTCGATCCGGTTGCCGGCGACTTCGCTGAGCGTCGCGCCCTTGTCCAGCGTCGCGATCATCGCCTTGGGCAGCAATTCGGCGGCGGTACGGTTCGAGGCAAGGTTGGTGAACAGCAGGATATGCGGCGCGCCGTCCTGCCCGACCCCCACCAGCGCCAGTTCATAGAGGTGGCGATAGGTATATTGCTCGACGAGGAAGGCCGGCATGCGCGGATCGTCGAGCGTCGAGACCTGCGACAGCGCCTCGCGGAAATTGCCCGTCATCGCGATCATCTCGCCGCGCAGGGCGTCGCCATTCTCGCGCACGTAGGATTGAGCGACACGATCCGAGCTGACCAGCACGGCGCGCGCACTGTCGGAGAACCAGAAGGCGGCGTTGTACTGGAACAGCAGCGAGGCGAAGATCACCACCAGCAGCGTCGGTACCGCCGCGACCGCCGAGAAGGTGGCGACGAGGCGGACATGCATCCGCCCCCCGCTCGATCCCGCGACCCGCTGGAGCGCGATGCGCCGCGCGATCAGCACGAGGATGCCCATCCACGGCACCAGATTGGCAACCAGCAGCAGCGCGACGAGCGGCGGGGTCAGCAGCGTCTCGGGCGATCCGGAGCGCGAGATATAGGCCCAGCTGCCCAGCGAGATCGCCAGCGCCGCGATGACCGTGAGGATCTCGACCGCGCCGATCAGCACGCCGCGACGCCGCAGCACCGTGAGTCGGCGGCGCCAGCGGGGCTGCCGATCGGTCGCTGTCTGGGGAGTGGTGGCTTGCGCCGCGTCCATCGTGGCCGTTCTACCACGGGGCGTTGCCGATACAACACATATCGGGCGAGGCGGTGTTAAGCGTTCGTCACATGGATGGACCGCTTCGTCGTGGAAGCGTCAACCCCGCCGCGCGGCCGCAGGGTCGATTCCCCGCTCGGTGAGCTTCTTGCGCAGCGTGTTGCGGTTGATGCCGAGCAGGCGGGCGGCACGGATCTGGTTGCCCTTGGCGGCGCTCATCGCGATCTTGAGAAGGGGTGGCTCGATCTCGGCGAGCAGGCGCTCGTAGAGGCCATCGGGCGGCAGATCACGGCCGAAACCGGCGAAATAGCGGGCAAGGTGCAGCTCCACCGATCCGGCGAGGCCGCCATCACTCTCGATCGCGGGCGCCGACTCGGGTGCGGTGCCGCCCAGCTGCGCCTCGATCGCCGGCCCGCTGATGCGATCTTCGCGCACCAGCGCGGCAAGACGCCGCATGAGGTTCTCCAGCTCGCGAACGTTGCCCGGCCAGGTATGGCGCACCAGGCGTTGCACCGCCGCCTCGTCGAGCGATTTCCTCGGTAGGCCGTCATTGGCGGCGCGATCGAGGAAATGGCGGGCGAGCTCGCCGACATCCTCGATCCGCTGGCGCAGCGACGGCAGGCGCACCGGCACCACGTTGAGCCGGTAATAGAGATCCTCGCGGAAGCCGCCCTCGGCGACCATCCGTTCGATATCCTTATGGGTGGCGGCGATGACGCGGACGTCGGCCTTGATGTGGCGCGCGCCGCCGACGGTGGTGAACTCGCCCTCCTGAAGGACGCGCAGCAGCCGGGTCTGCGCCTCCAGCGGCATGTCGCCGATCTCGTCGAGGAACAGCGTGCCGCCCGCCGCCTGCTCGAAGCGGCCGGCGGTGCGCTGGGCGGCGCCGGTGAACGCGCCGCGCTCGTGGCCGAACAGCTCGCTCTCGATCAGCTCGCGCGGGATGGCGGCCATGTTGACCGGCACGAAGGGCTTGGGCCCACGCGGCCCGAGATCGTGGATGGCGCGCGCGACCAGCTCCTTGCCGGTGCCGCTCTCGCCGAGGATCAGCACGGTGAGATCATTGGAAACGACGCGCGCGATGGTGCGATAGACCGCCTGCATCGCCGGCGAGCGGCCGATCAGGGGGAGGTCGTGGCGCTCGCTCTCACCCTCGTCGTTGGCGGCGACGCGCCCGGCGAGCGCGCCCGAGACGGCGCGGCCCAGTTCCTCGAGATCGAAGGGCTTGGGGAGATAGTCGAACGCGCCCTGCTCGGTGGCGCGCACCGCCGTCGCCAGAGTGTTGCGCGCCGACAGCACGATCACGGGAAGGCCGGGATGGCGGCTGAGGATCTCCGGCACCAGATCCAGTCCGTCGCCGTCGGGCAGCATGACGTCGGTCACCAGCACGTCCGGCGCGAAGCTGCCCAGCGATCGGCGCATGTCGGCCACCGATCCCGCCGTCTCGACAACATGGCCGGCCCTTCGCAGCGCCTCGCGCACGACAGTGCGGATCGCGGCGTCGTCGTCCACCACTAGGATGCGGCCCGATACTGCGCTCATGACGTCACTCTCCGGGAGGGCGCCCTGGGCAGCAGGAGGCGGAAGACGGTGCGCTCCGGATGCCCCTCGCGGGCATATTCGATGATGCCGCCCATTTCCCCCACCAGCTTGTCCACCAGCGCGAGGCCGATGCCGCTGCCCGAAGGCTTGGAGGTGACGAACGGATCGAAGAGATGGTCGATCAGCGCGTCCGGCGCACCGGGGCCGTCGTCGATCACGCAGAGCTCGATGGGGAGCGCGACGCGCTGGCCGCCGCCGAGGCTGGCGACGGAAACGCCGTGGCGATAGGCGGTCGTGAGGGTAATGACGCCCCCCTCCCCGGTCGCCTCGGCGGCGTTCTTGAGGAGGTTGAGCACCACCTGCACCAGCGCGTCGCGATTGCCGAGCACGTCGGGCAGCGAGGGATCGTAAAGTTCGCGGACGGTCCGCTCCGAAGCGAAACCGGCGCGCGCCAGATCGCGGGCGTGGCCGAGCACGGTGTGGATGTTGAGCGGCTCACGCGGGCGGGGCCGCGTATCGGACAGGCCCTCCATACGATCGATCAGCCGGGCGATACGATCGACTTCGCCCCGGATCAGGCCGGTCAACTCGGCCTGTTCCGGCGGCGCGCCGCTTTCGAGCAGTTGCGCCGCGCCCCGGATGCCCGAGAGCGGATTCTTGATCTCGTGTGCCAGCAGCGAAGCGGCGGCGGCGCCCGGAAGGCCGCGGCTGCTCTGCTCGCCGCGCCTGGCGGAAAGGTCGTGATGCGCGCGGCCGTGGATCATCACGATGCGCCAGCCGGGCCGTTCGGGCAGCGGCGCGACCATGATATCGCCGCGATAGTGCCGCCCGCCGGGGATCACCATGTCGGTGTCGTAGGCAGCGACCGGCTGATCGGGCGCGATCGAGGTCATCGGGTGGCCGGTCATCTCCTCGATGGTGCGGCCGACGACGACACTGTGCGCGAGGTTCAGCAACGCTTCGGCGGGCGGGTTGCAGTCCTGCACTCGGCCCTCGCCGTCGATCACGAGCATCGGCGTGGGCAAAGCCGCGAACAGCTCGGCCGGCGACGGTGCCGCCTCTTCCGCCTCCCCCCGGCGGAAGCGGATCAGGCGGCCGCCCGGGAGCGCCATGGAGCGTAGAATTCGTCGATCATGCGCAGCACCCGGCCTGCATCCGGCACTTGATTGACCGTGTTGCGGAACTCGGCCGAGCCGTGCAGGCCCTTGGTGTACCAGCCGAGATGCTTGCGCGCCATGTTGACGCCGGTCTCTCTGCCATAATGTATCAGCATCATCTCGTAATGCTCAACGATCACGGCATATTGTTCGTCGATCGATGGATCGGCAAGGCGCTCGCCGGTCTGGAGATACCGCATCGTCTGGGCGAGCAGCCACGGCCGCCCATAGGCGCCGCGCCCGATCATCACGCCGTCCGCGCCGGACTGGCGCAGCGCCTCCTCGGCATCTTGCGGAGAGCAGATGTCGCCATTGGCGATGACCGGGATGGAGACCGCGTCCTTCACCCGACGGATGAACGCCCAGTCGGCATTGCCCTTGTAGAGCTGATTGCGGGTGCGTCCGTGGACCGTGACCATCCTGCATCCGATATCCTCGGCGATGCGGGCCAGTTCAGGCGCGTTGAGGCTGTCATGGTCCCAGCCCATCCGCATCTTGAGGGTGACGGGGACGGAGACCGCCTTCACCGTCGCCTCGATCAGCGCGGTGGCGAGCGGCAGGTCGCGCATCAGCGCGGAGCCGGCGTCGCCGTTCACCACCTTGCGCACCGGGCAGCCCATGTTGATGTCGATGATCGCGGCGCCGCGATCCTCGTTGAGCTTCGCCGCCTCACCCATTTCCTTGGGGCTGCAGCCGACGAGCTGCATCGAGACCGGCTCCTCGATCGGGTCCCACGCCGCCTTCTGGATCGACTGGCGCGTCTCGCGGATCGCCGCCTGGCTGGCGATCATCTCGGTGACGTTGAGGCCCGATCCGTAGCGCCGCACCATCTTGCGGAATGGCAGATCGGAGACACCCGTCATCGGCGCCAGGATCACCGGCGTGTCGATGGTGACGGGGCCGATCGCGATCGGCTTGAGGAGCGGCTGGCGCATGGTCTCGACTAAACTGCCTGAAAAAGAGGCAGGCGCCTACCCCGAAACCGGCTGGCGGGCAAGCCGCCTCTCGTCTAATCGCGCGGGCTTATGGACGAAAACAGAGTGGTCGCGCTGATCGTCGCGGCGGGCAGCGGCTCGCGCATGGGCGGCGGCATCCCCAAGCAATATCGCAAGGTGGCCGGCGTACCGGTGATCGCGCGGGCATTCGATGCGCTGGTGTCGCATCCGAAGGTCGATGCGGTGCATATCGTGATCGGTGCCAGTCAGGAGACGATGCTGGCCGATGCGCTCGGCGATCGCGTCATGACGTCGTCTCCCGGCGGCGCGACCCGGCGTGAGTCGGTGCGGGCCGGACTGGAAGCGATCGGTTCCGCCGGGCGCGTGCTGATCCATGACGCCGCCCGCCCGTTCCTTCCCGCCACCGTGATCGACCGGCTGATCGCTGCGCTGGACGAAGCGGAGGGAGCGATCCCCGCCCTCCCCGTCGTTGACACATTGGTCCGCGCCGAGGGCGGCGTGCTGGGTGACAATGTGGAGCGCGAGGGGCTGGCTCGGGTGCAGACCCCGCAGGCCTTCCGCTTCGACGACATTCTCGCCGCGCACCGCAACTGGTCGGGCGACGCCGAGCCTACCGACGACGCGCAGGTCGCACGTGCTGCTGGCCACAAAGTCCTTGCCGTTCCCGGAGACGCCATGCTCGAGAAACTCACTCACGAGGCCGATTTCGCCGCCGCCGAGGCGCGGCTGGGGGCTGTCATGACGTCACGCGTAGGCATGGGGTATGATGTCCACGCCTTCGCGGAGGGCGATCACGTCATGCTGTGCGGCCTGAAGATCCCGCACACACACGCGCTGGCGGGGCATAGCGATGCGGACGTCGGCCTGCATGCGATCACCGACGCTCTGCTCGGCACGATCGCGGACGGCGACATCGGCAGCCACTTCCCGCCCTCCGATCCACGCTGGAAGGGCGCCGACTCGGGCAAGTTCCTCCAGCATGCCGCCAGCCTCGTCACGGCGAAGGGCGGGATCATCGACCATCTCGACCTCACCATCATCTGCGAAGCGCCGAAAGTCGGCCCACATCGCCAGGCGATGCGCGAGCGGATCGCGGAGCTGCTGGGCCTTCCGATCGGCCGGGTGAGCGTGAAAGCGACCACCACGGAACAGCTCGGCTTCACCGGACGTCGCGAGGGCATGGCGGCGCAGGCAGTGGCCAGTGTAAGGGTGCCGGTGGAATGATCGACGATGCATCGCCAAGCAATGCTCCGTTCGTCCTGACCCTGTCGAAGGACGGGCCTCAGGCGATGTCGCTTGCAGCCCGTCCTTCGACTGCGCTCAGGACGAACGGGGGGCGAGTGGCGGGGGCCTTGGCCGCGATGGGCCTGCTCTCCGCGCAAGCCCAGGCCGAACGCCCCGCCTGCATCCCCCATCACGACATGCGCACGCTGATCCGTCTTGCCCTGCCCGATGCGGTGGAAGCATTGGCGACGCGTTGCCGCCCTGCCCTGCCAGCCGATTCCTTCCTGTCCAACGAGGGCGTCGGCCTCGCCAACCGCTATCGCGCCGAGGCGCCGGTCGATCCAGCGTCGGCCCGCCAGGCAATCCAGGAGGCGACCGGCCAGAACCTCGCCGGCTTCGCCTCCGACGACACGATCACCGGCCTCGCCAAGCAGTTCGTCGGCCAGCAGATCGAGGATCATGTCCCGCTGAAGGACTGCGAGAAGATCGATTCGATGGTCGAGCTCGCAGGCAATCTGCGCGCCGACGGCATGGCCGAGGCGATCCTGCTGGCGCTCGAGGTCGCCGGGCCGGGGCGCGTGAAGGGGCTTGCGGTCTGCCCGCCGAAGGGCGAAGGGGCCGAACCATGAGCGACTCCAATCTTCCTTCGCAACTGATCGAGGCGGCGCGCCGCGTGATCGAGGAGAACCGCGCGGCGGGCCTGCGCATCGCGGTGGCCGAAAGCTGCACCGGCGGCCTCGTCTCCGCCGCGCTGACCGAGATCGCCGGCTGTTCGGACGTGTTCGAGGCAGGCCTCGTCACCTATGCCAACGACGCCAAGATGAACATGCTGGGCGTTGCCTCCGACGTGCTGGAGACGTTCGGCGCCGTCTCGGTGGCGACCGCCTGGGCGATGGCGCAGGGCGCGATCCAGAAGACCAATGCCGATATCGGCGTGGCGATCACCGGCATCGCCGGGCCGGGCGGCGGCACGGAAAAGAAGCCGGTCGGCACCGTCGTCTTCGCGCGCGCGTCGCGATCGGGCGATCCCGACGACGTGGTGGCGGACAAGCGCGAGTTCGGCGATCTCGGCCGCGCCGGGATCCGGCTTCAGGCGGCGCTGTGCGCGCTCGAGTTGCTGCTCCCCTCGCCGCCGCCGGGCGTCGGTGAAGCCTTGACGCCAGCCGCGCCGTAAAGTTGCGCGGCGCGCGTCTCGAACGCTCCGATCATCTTGCGCAGCGCCTTGTCGAACACCTGCCCTGCCAGCATCTCGAAGATGCGGGACTTGAAGGCGAAATCGACCATGAAGTCGACGTGCGTGCCACCCTGCCCGTCCGGCCGGAAGCCCCATTCGTTGTGGAGATAGGCCAGCGGGCCATCGAGATATTCGACGTGGATGCGGTTTGAGCGCTGCTTGGTGACCTTCGAGGTGAAGCGCTCGGACAGGCTCTTGAAGCCGACCACGAGGTCCGCGACCATCTCGGTCTCGCTGTCGGAACGCACCCGCACCGCCGCCACCCACGGCAGGAACTCGCCATAGCGCGCCACGTCCGCGACCAGATCGAACATCTGCTCGGGGCTGTAGGGCAAGAGGCGGGTTTCGGCGTGGCGGGGCATCGACAATCATCCCAAAACCGTTCGTGCTGAGGAGCCGCTGAGCATAGTCGAAGCGGCGTCTCGAAGCACCTGGACCAGCCCCTCGAGACGGGCCTTCGACTACGCTTACGCTCCGCTCAGCCCCTCCTCAGGGCGAACGGAGGTTCAGGCGCTCACCTTCCCCAGCTTCGCGTCCCGCGCCGCGCGCATCTTCGCGAAATCCTCGCCGGCGTGGTAGCTCGATCGCGTCAGCGGCGAGGCCGCCACCAGCAGGAAGCCCTTGGCCCGCGCGATCGCGGCATAGGCGTTGAACGACTGCGGGGTGGTGAACTCCTCCACCTTGGCATGGCGCGGCGTCGGCTGGAGATACTGGCCCATCGTCAGGAAATCGATGTCGGCGGAGCGCATGTCGTCCATCACCTGGTGGACCTCCAGCCGCTGCTCGCCGAGGCCGGTCATCAGGCCAGACTTGGTGAAGATCGAGGGATCGTGCTTCTTCACGCTCTCCAGCAGGCGCAGCGAGGCATAATAGCGCGCGCCCGGCCGGATCGTCGGATAGAGCCTCGGCACCGTCTCGAGATTGTGATTATAGACGTCCGGCCGCGCCGCGACGATCTTCTCGACCGCGCTTTCCGCCTTGTTGCGGAAATCGGGGGTGAGAATCTCGATCGTCGTGCTGGGCGTCGTGCGGCGCAGCGCCTCGATCACCTTGACGAACTGCGAGGCACCGCCGTCCGGCAGATCATCGCGATCGACCGAGGTGATGACGATATGTTGGAGGCCGAGCTCGGCGGCGGCATCGGCGGTGTGCTGCGGCTCGAGCGGATCGACGGCGCGGGGCATGCCCGTCTTCACGTTGCAGAAGGCGCAGGCGCGCGTGCAGGTGTCGCCGAGGATCATCACCGTCGCGTGCTTCTTGGTCCAGCACTCGCCGATGTTCGGGCAGGCGGCCTCCTCGCACACGGTGGCGAGGTTGAGCCGGCGCATCAGCGATTTGGTCTCCGCGAAACCCACCGACGTGGGTGCCTTCACGCGGATCCAGTCGGGCTTGCGGATGCGGGGCGGACGGGCTTCGGCGAGCGGTTCGGTCATGGGGTCGCAGATAGCGATTCCCCCCGGAACTCTCAACCGTTCGCGCCCCTCTCTCTTTCCGCTCGCACTGAGCTTGTCGAAGTGCTGCACTTTCTTCTAACCGGGGCTGAAGAGAAGGACAGCGCTTAGACAGGCTCAGCGCGAACGGCAAGGAGACATCCATGAGCAGCTTCGACGATCTCCTCGCCGGCTATCGCCGTTTCCGCGACGACGGCTGGAAGGCCCAGCGCGACCGCTGGTCCGAACTGGCCGAGGGCCAGTCGCCCGACACGCTGGTGATCGCCTGCTCGGACAGCCGGGTGGATCCCTCCCAGATCTTCGACGTGGCGCCCGGCACCATCTTCGTGGTGAGGAACGTCGCCAACCTGGTGCCGCCCTACGAGCCGGACGCCAGCCGCCATGGCGTCTCGGCCGCGCTCGAATTCGCCGTCACGCAGCTGAAAGTGCCGGAGATCATCGTGCTCGGCCACGAATATTGCGGCGGCTGCAAGGCGGCGCTGACGCAGGCCTTCGCCGGCAAGGCGCCGGGCGAAGGCGGCTTCGTCGGCCACTGGGTCGACATGCTCGACGAGGCGCGCGACGGCGTGGTGGCGGCGCATGGCGAGGGCGACGAGGGGCAGCGCGCGATGGAGCGCGAGGCGGTGAAGGTCAGCCTCGCCAACCTGCGCACCTTCCCCTTCGTGACCGAAGCGGAGAAGGCAGGCCGGCTGATGCTGCGCGGCGCCTGGTTCGGCATCCGCGAGGGACAGCTTCGCCTGCTCGACGAGACCGACGGCGATTTCCGCCCGGCCTGAGCCGTCAGCGGCGGATGCAGGCCAGCACGGTGACGGTCTGACCGCCGAAATTGTGACAGGCCCAGTGCAGCGTGTCCATCGGCAGACTGGGCGGATGACGGTTGCCCATGCTGTTCAGGACGAGGCTGTCATAGGCCCAGATCAGGCCGTCGCCCGGTCGATCCGCAATCCGCGCCAGCACGGTGTTCGGATCGACATGGGGATCGCGAAGCAGCAGCGATGCCGCCGGCCCGCTCCAGCCATCGCGGCGCAGCGGCACCGTGGCCATCGCCGTCAGGCGCTGCGGCGCGTAAAGGCCCGCATTGGGATGATCCCAGAAGAAGGTGAAGCGCTTCAGCCCGCTATCCTCCATCCAGGCGGACGGCTGATCGAAATTGTAACCGTAGCGCTCGTCGGTGAAACGCCGCCAGCCGAGGCTGACGTCGACCATCGCCCACGTCATCCAGACGATCAGCAAAACCGCCAGCGGAAAGCGGGATGACGGCCACGCACGACGCAGGGCGAGCACCACGCCGAAAAAGATGCCCGGCACCGTCGGTATCAGGTAGCGGACCAGCAGCGCGGGGCGGAAGAACGCGCTGCCCAGCATCATCGCGAAGGTCAGCAGAGCGGCTGCGGCCAGAAGCGTCTCTCCTGCTGTATATGGCCATGGCCGATCGCGCTTTATGTGGGCCCGCAGCTGCAAACCGACGATCGCGGCGAAGGCCAGCGCCAGATGGTAGGGCAGTCCACCCCAGATATCGCTGACGATGTTCCCGGCCACCTTCGCCGTCATCGGCGGATACCAGCTTGTGTCTGGCGTCGCGTAACGGGCGAGATGCGGCAGGTGGATCGCCAGCCAAGCGAACACCGGCACGAACAGCAAGGCCGCCGGCCATACCCGCAACGCGTGGCGGGGTCGGACGGCGAGGAAGAAGAGGCCCTGCAACGCTGTCGGCATAAGCGCGTAATAGTGGGTCAGGCAGGCGAGCGCGGCGACGGCCGCCCAGCGGAACGCGTCGGCGCGGCGGCGGCTGTCGATCAGCCGTACGTATAGGACCGCCTGAATGCAGCTGAGCAGCAGCAGAAGCGCATAGCAGCGCGCTTCGGAGGCATATTGCCAGCCTGGCGTCCAGAGCGCCAGCAAAGCCACCCAGGCGAGCCTGATGTCCCGCTCGGCATGCCCCCTGAAGCCGACGAACAGCAATGTCGAAAGCCAGAGAATCGTGCTCGGCAGGCGCAGCACCGTGGACGCCGTGCCCGCGATATGCCCCCAGAGCCAGATTAACCCATAATAAAGCGGGGCGTTCGGATCCTCCAGACACCAGGCATAGAGGCCGCGCAGATTGTCGCGCGCGATCGCTGCGGTGAAATCCTCGTCGAGCCACAGCGGCGTGTGCCAGTCGATGCACAGGGCGCCAGCCAGCCCGATGGAGACGGCGGCGAGGGCGAGGAGAGGAAAGAACCGTTTGATCCCGCCCTGGAGCCCCGTGAGAAACCCGCTTCCGAAGCGCCCGCCAAGAGCGATATTGGTATCGAGCACGGGCACGCCTTTCCTTCTTCCGGCGCCTCGGTTAGCGCAGGCAAGGTCAATGTCCGGTTAAGCCTGATCGCGACACGTCGCTTCGGCCGCAGTCCTTCGGGAACGCCCGCCTCGCCTCGCACGTTAGCGCACCCGTCAACAGGACATCGGGGGGTGTGTGCTTGAGGGAGACCACGGATGAACCGCGTTCCTTTCGCCCTGCTCGCCGCAGGCGCCTTTGCCGCCCTGACGGCGACCATCAATCCCGCCGCGCTGGCGCAAAGCGATCCGCATCAGCCCTATAATGACGGCTCCGCCGCGGCATCGGTAACCGTGCCGCCGGGCCAGGTGGCGCCGGGCGTCGATCCGGGCACGTCGATGGCAAATGGCGGCGTGCAGAGCAGCATCCAGGCGACGCAGCAGCAGAACGCCGCCAACCAGGCGCAGTATCAATCCGATCTCGCCGCCTACGATCAGGCGATGCAGGCGCACGGCCATGCGGTCGCCCAGCAGGACGTGCACTACGCCCGCCAGAAACGCGCTTACGCCGACGCGATGGAGGCGTGGCGGATGCAGGATTATGCCTGCCGCCACGGCAGCAGCCGGGCGTGCAACTCGCCCGCGCCCGATCCGGCCAACTATTATTGATGCGATCGTTATCGAGGATGACGGAGGGGCGGCTGCGGGCCGCCCCTCTTCGCATCAGCGCGTGAGCTTCTTGTAGGAGCCCGAGCCCGGCCGATCAGCCGCGTCGCCCAGCCGGCGGCGCTTGTCCTCTTCGTAGGACTCGAAATTCCCCTCGAACCACTCGACATGGCCCTCGCCCTCGAAAGCGAGGATGTGGGTGGCGAGGCGATCGAGGAAGAAGCGATCGTGGCTGATCACCACGGCGCAGCCCGCGAAATTCTCGATGGCCTCTTCCAGCGCGCCCAGCGTCTCGACGTCGAGGTCATTGGTCGGCTCGTCGAGCAGCAGCACGTTGCCGCCGCGCTTCAGCATCTTGGCCATGTGGACGCGATTGCGCTCACCGCCCGAGAGCTTGCCGACATTCTTCTGCTGGTCCTGCCCCTTGAAGTTGAACGCGCCCACGTAAGCGCGCGTCGACATGTCGTGGCCGTTGACCTTCACGTAATCGAGCCCGTCCGAGATCTCCTCCCAGACGTTGTGCTTGGCTTCGAGGTGATCGCGGCTCTGATCCACATAGCCTAGATGGACCGTCGAGCCGATCTCGATCGTGCCGGCGTCGGGCGTCTCCTGACCGGTGATCAGCTTGAACAAGGTCGACTTGCCGGCGCCGTTCGGCCCGATCACGCCGACGATGCCGCCGGCCGGCAGCATGAAGGACAGGTTCTCGAACAGCTTCTTGTCGCCGAAGCTCTTGGAGATGCCCTCGACGTTGATCACCTTGCCGCCGAGGCGCTCGGGCACCTGGATGACGATCTGGGCCTTGCCGGGCGCGCGGTTCTTCTGCGCCTCGACGAGCTGATCGAACTTGGCGATACGCGCCTTGGACTTGGTCTGGCGGCCCTTCGGCCCCTGCCGGATCCATTCGAGTTCGTTCCGGATCGCGGTCTGGCGACCGGATTCCTCGCGATCCTCCTGCTCGAGGCGCTTGGCCTTCTTGTCGAGATAGGTCGAGTAATTGCCCTCGTAGGGGAAGTACTTGCCGCGATCGAGCTCGAGCACCCATTCGACGACGTTGTCGAGGAAATAACGATCGTGGGTGATCATCAGCACCGCGCCGGCATATTCCTTGAGGTGGTTCTCCAGCCACTGGACGCTCTCGGCATCGAGGTGGTTGGTGGGCTCGTCGAGCAGCAGGATCGAAGGCTTCTGGATCAGCAGGCGGGTGAGCGCGATACGGCGCTTCTCACCGCCCGAGAGGCTCTCCACCGACCAGTCGGACGGCGGGCAACGCAACGCCTCCATGGCGATCTCGAGCTGGTTGTCGAGTGTCCAGCCGTCGACCGCGTCGATCTTCTCCTGAAGGACGCCCATCTCCTCCATCAGCTTGTCGAAATCGGTGTCGTCCTGCGGATCGCCCATCTCGGCCGAGATCGCGTTGAATCGGTCGAGCATGTCGGCGACGTCTCGCGCGCCGTCCTTGACGTTCTCGAGTACATTCTTCGACGGATCGAGCTGAGGTTCCTGCGCGAGATAGCCGACCGTCACGTTCTCGCCGGGCCATGCCTCGCCCGAAAATTCGGTGTCGATGCCAGCCATGATCTTGATCAGCGTCGACTTGCCGGCGCCGTTGGGGCCGACGATGCCGATCTTGGCGCCGTGGTAGAATTGAAGGTTGATGTTGCTCAGCACCGGCTTCGGAGCGCCGGGGAAGGACTTGGTCATGTTCTTCATGACATAGGCGTACTGGCCGGCCATGCGGATGCTCGCTCGTCTGAGGGGGTTTCAGGTGTTCGGATTTCGTGGGCTAGATAGCGGCTAGGGGCGGCTTTGCAAACCACATAGGGCGTATCCCGCGCCCTTGCGGTGCCGTGCCGAGGCGAAAACCCATTCCCTCCCCTGCAGGGAGAGGTGAAGGGCTCACACCATCGCGTCGATCAGCTCCCTGATCGGCACGAACGCGAAACCGACCGAGCTGTCCGCCACCGCGTAGGGCATGAACAGCAGATCGCCATGCCGGATCGCGCCGCAGGTGTAGACCACGTTCGGCACATAGCCCTCGCGATCCTCGTCGGCAGGCGAGACCAGCGGCACCGGCAGGCGCTTGACCACCTTGGAGGGGTCATCCTTGTCGAGCAGCACGATGCCGATCGAATATTTGCGCATCGCGCCGACGCCGTGCGTGAGCAGCAGCCAGCCCTCATCCACCTCGATCGGCGATCCGCAATTGCCGATCTGCACCATTTCCCAGGGATAGCGGGGCGTCATGAGCAGCTCGCCCTCGCCCCAGTGATCCAGCCGGTTGCTGTGGATCAGGAACAGATTCTCGCCATCCTGCCGGCCGACCATGACATACTGCCCGCCGATCTTGCGCGGGAAGAGCGCCATGCCCTTGTTGCGCGCTGCCGGGCCGGAGAGCGGCGCCAGCGTGAAGGATCGGAAGTCCTTGGTACGGATCAATTCGGACCGGATGCTCTCGCCATTATAGGCGGTGTAGGTGCCGAGCCATTCGGTCGAGCCGTCGTCGTGGGTGAACTCAACGAGGCGCAGATCCTCCAGCCCCTTGGACTGGGCGGAGGTGAGCGGGAAGATCACCGTGCCGGACAGCGTCGAGTCGCGGTGGCGATGCACCTCGATCGCGCCGTTGCCGATTTCCTTGGCGGAATCGGCGGCGGTGGCGAAGGGCGGCTCGGGCGCCAGCTCGAAGCGGGTGCCGGGGGAAAGGATTCCCTCGCGGAAGGCGATCGAGCTGATATGCCCCTCGCCCACCGTCCGCACCGACATGATGATGCGCGACGAACCTTCCGACAGGCCCGACTGGTCCGGATGGCGCACGATCGACGGGTTCATGATCGCCGCCGCAGCATAGCTGTATTCGTTGCAGAAGAACGCACCGATCAGTTGCTGCTTGATATCCGAGATATCGTCGTCGTCCAGATGCAGCGCCATCGCCATCTGGGCGTAGCGGGTGCGGAAGACGCTGCGGGTCTGCCAGTGACGCGCCTCGAAATCCTTGAGCACGATGTCGAGCTCGTGCTTCGCCTGTTCCTCCGACATGGCGAGCACGCCCTCGACGATACGGCGCGGGCGGCTCTTCTGCCCCTTCTTCGAATCGATCGGCAGGTGGAACGGGCGGACGACGACGCGCGAGGCATCGGCCTGGAGCCTCATCGGCCAGTGCATGACAAGGTCGAGCAAACTGCCTCCCACCCCGGCGAGGCGCCCCCGAAAAACGATCAGGAGGCGACGATGCCGGCCTTCGTACCAGAACCTTCGGTCTCGGCCTTTTCCGCCATTTCGCGCATCGCGCAACAGGCAAATTGGAACGCGAGCACGGATTCTGCACCCTGATTGAGATTGACCCTGTCGCTCATCAGCCCGTCGAAGCAGCCGCCATCGATCACCGAGCCCAGCGGCAGGCCGAGATCGTTGTCGCCGAGATACCAGCCATAGGCCTTGCGGGCCATTTCCTCCCAGCGCAGCTCGCCGGTGATATCGTGGGCAACACGCGCGGCGTCGATCGTCGCCCAGGCCTCGACCGGCTGCTGGTCGAAGGGCAGCGGCGGCATATATTCGTGACCGAAGCTGTCCGTACCGATCGCACGGAACTGGCCGTCGTCGTTGGTCTGCTGGGTATCGAGCCAGGCCAGCGTCGCCAGTCCCTCGGCGCGCATCGCCGGATCGTCGAGCCGGCGGCCGGCGCGCAACAGCGCTTCGCACAGCCGCGCATTGTCGTAGGCCAGCACGGCCTCGAACCATTCCCAACCCGGCAGGCGTGCCTTGCCGAGCAAGGCCTGCAGCCGCCCGCCGAGATCGCGCAGCAGCGCGAGCGACAGTTCATGCCCCGGATGGGCATCCAGCATTCCGTCGGCCGCGATCATCGCGAAGGCCCAGGTCCGCGGGCTGCCCAGCGAGCGGACATGCGGCGCCACCTGATCGAACAGATGCGATGCCCAGCGCCTGAGATCGTGGCCCCGCGCCCGCGCTGCCGTGTCGCCCAGCGACCAGAGGGTGCGGCCGAAGCTGTCGTCGGAGCCGACCTCCTCCAGCCAGACGCGCTCGAAAGACATGAAGTTGCGGAAGCGCCCCCTGTCGCCGTTCCAGGCATGCTGAACGAAGGCCGCGTAGATCGCGGCGAGCTCGTCGGCGCGCACGCTGTCCGGCCCGGCGATCCGGTGCATCAGCATCAGCGCGCGGCAATTGTCGTCGACGCAATAGCCGTGGGTGCGATCGGGCACCGAAAAGATCGAATGCTGGATGATGCCGACACCGTCGCTCAGCCGCTCCACGGCTCCGAGGCGCGGCGGGACGGGATCGGTGTTCCGCTCCACCCCCGGAAACAAGCGTGCGGGCTGCGACCGCACCGCCTCCTCGAAGATCGAGACATAGGCGCGGGCGATCGCCGGCCAGGTCATCGAACGACCGACCGACCAGGCGCGGCGGCTCATTTCCTCCAGCACCTCGGGCCGATCGAGCAATTCGATGATGCGGGCCGAGAACGCTCCGCTGTCACCGAACGGGACGAGCATGCCGACGCCGCCGGCCAACAACTCCGCCGCGTGCCAGTAAGGCGTGGAGACTACCGCCTTGCCGAGCGCCACCGCATAGCTGAGCGTGCCGGACGTGATCTGCTGCTCGTTCAGGTAGGGCGTCACATAGATGTCGGCGGCGGTGAGGAAATCGAGCAGCCGCGATTGCTCGACGAAACCGTCGATGAAGCGGACATGCCTCGAAACGCCCAACTCTTCGGCGAGCGCGACCAGCCGCTCGCGATAGGCCTCACCCTCGTGCGCGACCAGGTGCGGATGCGTGGCACCCAGCACGACGTAGAGCACATCCGGATGCCGCGCGGCGATGGCCGGCATCGCCCGGATCATCGTCTCGATCCCCTTGTTGGGCGAGAGCAGGCCGAACGTGAGCAAAACCTTGCGGCCCTCGCACCGGAAGCGGCGCTTCATCGCCTCACTGTCGCCCGTGCCGCGATCGGGCGTGCCGTGCGGCACCACCGCGATGCGGTCCTCGGCGATGCCGTGCACGTCCTGCAGGATGCGGCGCCCCTTATCGGCCATGACGATCAAGGTCGAGGCGCGGCGGGCCAGCGCCTCGATCACCGCGCGCTGCTCGGGATCGGGCTGCTCCAATACGGTATGGAGGGTCACCACCACCGGCGCCGTCACGCGATCGAGCAATCTGAGCAGGTGCGCGCCGGCGGCGCCGCCGAAGATGCCATATTCGTGCTGGACGCAGACCACGTCGGCGCCGCTGGCATTGATCCGGTGCGCGGCGCGCGCATAGCTGGCGAGATCGTCCTGGTCGATCGAGCAGACCACCTCGTCCGGATAATCGTAGCGATTGCCGCGATCGTTCATCGCATAAACGTCGATCGCCAGTTCGGGAAAGGCTTCGATCAGGCCGTTTCGGACGTCCCGCGTGAATGTTGCGATGCCGCATAACCGGGGCGGATTGTTGCCGATCAGGGCGATCTTGCGGAGTCCGGAACCGGCAGCTGCATCCATTGCAATCATCCTGTTGGTGCCGCCCCTAATGCCATGAAAAACATGGATGTTGGAACATGCGCATTTCACCCCTCACCTGCTCAATGCTCAGGCCGCGACAAGGTTGCCTAAATAATTGTTGCGGAAGCGAACTTATGCGACGGATGGAACCGGAACCCCTATTTTGGGCGTTGACCGGTGCTTTGCGCGCGTTATGCCGTCTCGCCGGGGACGGCGGCTGCCGCGCCCGAAGACATAATGTGCTCGTGTTATGAGGGAGCTGCCCGAATGAAGAAGATCGCCATCGTGATCGCCACCGCCGGCCTGATGAGCCTCGCGGCCTGCGGCCACAACACCAACCAGGCCGATGCGGTCGCCAATGCCGGTGACAACGCGCAGGCCGCGCTCGACAACCAGGGCGACATGCTCTCGGCCGCCGCCGACAATTCGTCGAATGCGGTCGCCGCCAACGAACTCGACAACGCCGCCGACGCCGCCCACAATTCGGCCGACGCCGTGAAGGCCGACGCCGACAACAAGGCGGACGCGATCGACAACTCGGTCAAGAAGTAACTCGGCGAAGGCCGCTGCACCATCGTTGTGGCGACTGTCGTCGACAAGCGGGCGTCTCCATGCGGAGGCGCCCGTTTTTGCTTGGTTGCCTTGGGCGTATCCGCCCGATAAAGCGCCGCGCACATCGGGGAGTAGCGCAGTCTGGTAGCGCATCTGCTTTGGGAGCAGAGGGTCGCAGGTTCGAATCCTGTCTCCCCGACCATTTCGTCATTTGACATTGCGACCGTCAATTGGTCCCTAGGCGTGCGGTAACAGGGGCGCATGCATGACGGTCGACACTCAGAAGCATTGCGAGTTCGCGATGCTCGCTTATCAGGTGCTGGTGGTGGAAAAGCTCGTGTCGCTGGAAGAGGCGGCGGACAAGCTCGGCCTCACCTACGCGACGTTGCACGGGCGGCTGACCAGCCGCACCCGTTTCCGCGCCGACGAGATCCGCCGGCTGATCGCCATCATTCCCGACCAGCGGCTGATCCAGTTCTTCACCGAAGAGAGCGGCTTCGTGCTGGCGCGCAAACCGGACGCGTTGCTCGACGAAGCGTCCAGCATCCGTCAGGCCGTCGCGCAGTCGGTGCGCGAGGCAATCGACGTGATGCAGGTGGTGGTCGCCTCGCTGGAGGCCGGCACCTTCCTCGATCACCGCGACCGCGCCGCGATCCTGAAGGAAGTGAGAGAAGCCGAGGGCGCGATCGCCACCGTGCGCGTCGCGGTGGAGAAGCAGCCGCCTTTGCGGGGATAGCGCTTGCCTGAGACGCCCCCGCCGTCCTAGCCTCCGCGACGCCGGGGGGCGGATCAAGGGGACGTCATGATAGACCGCCGCGCCTTCCTGCTCACCTCGACCGCGGCGGGCACCGCCGCGATGCTCCCCGGTTGGGCGCAGGGCCAGCCGGAGGTGCCGCAATCCGATATTTCGGTTCAGCCCAATCGCGTCCACCGTACCTCGACGACAGAACTGCGGGCGCTGTTCGATCGCATCTTCCAGCAGAACCTCCGCCTTCGTCCCGAGGGCGCGACCCAGCTGGGGCTCGATAAGGCGGCCAATGCCGATCTCCGTTACCGCCTTTCGGATCAGAGCGAGGCCGGCCGTGCCGGTGCCCACAAGCAGACGCTGGACAATGTCGCGGCGCTCTCCCTGATCGATCGACGCGGGCTCTCGCCGAATGACCAGATCGACTACGACACCGTCCTCTACACCCAAAATTCCGCCGTTGCCGTACAGGCGTTCGATTTCGGCGGTTCCTCCTTCGGCCCATCGCCTTATGCGGTAAGCCAGCTGACCGGCGCCTATCAGGACGTTCCGGACTTCCTCGACACCAAGCACAGGATCGAGACCCGAGAGGATGCCGACGCCTATCTCTCCCGCCTCGACGCTTTCGCGAAGCAGCTCGACGACAACACCGACCGGATGAAGCATGACGCCGGTATCGGCGTGGTGCCGCCGGATTTCCTGCTCGACACCACACTCACCCAGCTGACTAGGACGCGCGTGCCGGCGAGCGATGCGCTTGTCGTCACCTCCATCGCGAAGCGCGCCGCCGCCAAAGGCCTCGGCGACGATTACGGCAAGCAGGCCGCCGCTATCTACGACCAGAAGATCGGTCCCGCGCTGGACCGCCAGATTGCCTACGCCAAGGAGCTACGCGCGCACGCCACGCACGATGCCGGCGTCTGGAAGTTCAAGGATGGCGAGGCCTATTACGCCACGGCGCTCCGCACCACGACCACCGCCGCACTCTCCCCGGATGAGGTCCATAAGTTCGGCCTCGATCAAGCGAAGGAGATATCCGCGCGGCTCGACGGGTTGCTCCGCCAGCAGGGCTTCACCAGGGGCACGATCGGCGAGCGTATGGCCGCGCTTTACAAGGATCCGCGCCAGCTCTATCCGAACACCGACGAGGGCAAGGCGCAGGCGATCGCCTATTGCAACGCCCGGCTCGACGCGATCCGGGGCAGGCTTCCGACCGTGTTCAGCCGCGTCCCGCCCTACCAGTTCGAGGTGCGCCGCGTGCCGCCGCAGACGGAAGCCGGCGCCGCCTCCGCCTTCTCGCAGGCGCCGGCAATCGACGGCTCACGCCCCGGCATCGTCTATTTCAACCTGCACGACAGCGCCGAATGGCCGAAATTCTGCCTCGCCACGACGATCTACCACGAAGGCCTGCCCGGCCATCAGCTAGAGGGTGGCCTCGCGCTCTCCAACACGAACCTGCCGCTGATCCGCAAGACCGGCGGTTTTTCGGGCTACGGCGAAGGCTGGGCGCTCTATGCCGAGCAGCTCGCCGACGAGATCGGTATGTATGATGACGATCCGCTCGGGCGTCTGGGCTATCTCAAGTTCCAACTGTTCCGCGCCAACCGCTGCGTGGTCGATACCGGCATCCACCACCTGCGCTGGGGTCGCGAGCAGGCCATTCAATATTTCGTGGATCAGGATGGCGAGGCGCCCGGCTTCGCCACACGCGAGGTGGAGCGCTATTGCGCCACGCCGGGCCAGGCCGCGAGCTACAAGCTCGGCCATTCGACCTTCACCGGCATTCGCGAGAAGGCCAAGGCGAAGCAGGGCAATCGCTTCGACATCAAGGCCTTCCACGACGCGGTGCTGGCGCACGGCCGGGTGCCGCTCGAAATTTTGCAGCAGATCGGCGACCGTTGGGTTACGACACTGTCATGACGTCACATGAGGGAGTTGCGTAGATGACACAGGGACATAGTCGCCGCGAGTTGCTCGCTGGAGCGGCGGCCGGCGGGATGCTGGCGATGCTGCCCACGACGGCGCGCGCGGAGACGGCCATGACACCTTCCGACAAGGCCTTCTTCGATCAGCTCGACGGCTTCACCGACGAGATCCTGATGCAGAACCCCGAGACGGCGACCCAGCTCGGCCTCGATCACGGCAAGCTCGCCGCGCTGCGCAGCCAGCTTTCCGAGAATACCGATGCGTCCGAAGCGAAGTTCGACGCCACGATCCAGTCGGTCCACGATCGCCTGCTGAAGACCGATCGGAGCACTCTCTCGCCCTTCCTGCAGACCCGCTACGACACGGTGAAATACGCCACCGAGCGCGGCATCGACGGGACGAAGTTCAAATATGGCGGCGGCGCGGCCTCGGGCTTTTTCGGCGGCACCGGACCCTATGACGTCACCCAGCAGAACGGCGCGGTGGGATCGGTGCCGGACTTTCTGGTCTCCGCCCACGACGTGAAGAGCAAGGCGGATGCCGAAGCCTATCTGTCGCGCGTCGCTGCCTTCGCCCGCCAGATCGAGCAGGAGACGGCGCAGCTCAAGGAGAAGGCCGCGATCGGCGTCGCCCCGCCGAAGTTCATCGCCGACAATGCGATGGGCATCCTCAAGGGCTTCCGCGCGACGCCCGCCGCGCAGCAGACCCTCGTCACCAATCTCGACGAGAAGGCGAAGAAGCTCGGCCTTTCCGGCTATGGCGACAAGGCCGCGAAGATCATGGAGACCATGGTCTATCCCGCGCTCGACCGCGAGATCACGGCGTTCGCCGCCTCTACCGCCAACGCGCCGATGACGGCGGGCGTCCAGCGCCTGCCCGACGGCGATGCCTATTATGCGTGGGCGCTCCGCCTCGGCACCACCACGACGCGCACCCCGCAGGAGATTCACCAGATCGGCCTCGACCAGAACGCGCAGATCAAGGCGCGGATGGACGCCATCCTGAAGGCGCAGGGGATGACGCAGGGCACGGTCGGCGAGCGCGTCTCGGCACTCAACAAGAACCCGAAGATGCTCTACCCGGACACCGATCAGGGCCGTGCCGACCTCATCGCCTATTGCAACCAGCGCATCGCGATGGTCCGCCAGATCATGCCGAAGCTGAGCGGCCTTGGCCTCAAGGCCGACGTCATGGTGAAGCGCGTGCCGCCGGACATCCAGGACGGCGCCGGCCTCGGCTATATGAACCCGGCCGCGCTCGACGGGTCGCGACCGGCGATCTATTACATCAACCTCAAGTCGACCTCGCTCTGGCCGAAATACCAGATCGCCTCGCTCTGCGCGCACGAGGGCATTCCGGGCCACACCTGGCAGCTCGCCTACCTCGCCGAGCATCATGACGAGGTGCCCTCGATCAGTTCGCTGACCGGCTTCAACGCCTTCGTCGAGGGCTGGGCGCTCTATGCCGAGCAGCTGATCGACGAGAGCGGCCTCTACGACAACGATCCGTGGAGCCGCATCGGCTATCTGCAGGCGCAGCAGTTCCGCGCCTGCCGTCTGGTGGTGGACACCGGCATCCACGCGCTCGGCTGGGATCGCCAGAAGGCGGTGCAGTTCCTGACGTCGGAAAGCGGCAAGGGCGTCGAGGCATCGACCAGCGAGGTGGATCGCTATTGCGCCTCGCCGGGGCAGGCCTGCGGATACAAGATGGGCCACAACGAGATCGTCCGCCTGCGCGAGAAGACGAAGGCGGCACTCGGGTCGAAATTCGTTCTCGCCTCCTACGACGACGCCGTGATCAAGACCGGCGGCGTGCCGCTTGAGCTGCTGGAAGGCGTGATCGATGGCTATATCGCCGGCATGAAGGCGTGAGGCAGGCCTCGGGCACGCTCGTCGTCGACACGCATGGACAGGGCCTCGTCGAATTCACCGACGCGGTGCTGGAGTGGGTGGCGGATGCGGGCGTGTCCGAGGGACTGCTGACCTTGTTTTGCCGCCACACCTCAGCGTCGCTGCTGATCCAGGAGAATGCGGCGCGGGAGGTGCGGGCCGACATCCAGGATTATTTCGCGACGATCGCGCCGGAGGATCCGGCCCGCTACCGCCATGACGACGAGGGGCCGGACGACATGCCGGCGCATCTGCGCGTGGCGCTTACGGCGGTGCAGCTCTCTATCCCGGTGCGGGATGGGCGGCCGGTGCTGGGGACCTGGCAGGGCATCTACTTGTTCGAGCACCGCCGCCGTCCGCACCGGCGGGAGGTGGCGGTGCATGTGATCGGAACCTGATTCTCCTCCCTGAAAGGGTGGGCCTATGGCCGGGTCCGCAATTGCCCCTCATAGTCCCGCTTGCCCAGCGGCACGCCGCGCGATCGCAGGATGTCGTAGGCCGTCACGGCGTGGAAATGGAAATTGGGCAGCGCGAAGGAGAGCAGGTACGTCTCCGCCGTGAAGCGGAGCCGGCGCGGGCCGATCTGCAAAACCAGTTCCTTGCTGGAGCAGCCTTCGAAGTCCTCGGGCGTGAGCGCCTTCAACGCCGCTTCGGCTTCGGCGACCATCGCCCTTAACTCCGCGAACGAAATCGCCCCCCGCAAGGCGGGCGGCGCGAAGACGCCGGTCCTCACCGCCTCCAGCCCCCACACCGCGTGATGCGTCAGGGCCTCGATCTGGAAGTGGAACGGCGCCATGTCCTCGAACAGACGTGCCTCCACGAAATCGTCGGGATCGGTGCCCATCTCCGCGCAATGTGACGTGGTACGATCGAGGAAGGACCCGACGGCGCTCACGGTCTGCAGGAAGGTCGGCACCCCGAGATCGTAAAGCGACAGCGCCATGATCAGGGCCGCACGATCTCGTAGGTGATGTGCTCGTACAACCGGTCACCCGGCCGGAACTGGGGGTGGCCGAAATCGAGGTCCGGCCGCCGCGTCATGCCGAGACGGATCATCAGGCCCCAGCTCGCCGTATTGGCCGGCGTGGTGATTGCCAGGATCTTCGGCGTGTCGAGATTGGCCCAGCCCCACGCGATGCTGGCCTCAGCCGCCTCGCGGGCATAGCCCTGCCCCCAAGCATCTTCGCGCAGGCGCCAGCCGATCTCCACCTCGCCGTCGATCGGGCCAACCGTGCCGGGCTTCAATCCGCAGAAACCGAGGAAGGCGCCGTCCTGCTTTCGCTCGATCGCCCAGAAGCAATGGCCATGCGACGCCTGAAAGCCCCGCTGGCGCGCGATCCCGGCGGCGGCATCCTCGTCGGTCTGCAATTCGCCGAGATGCTCCATAACGGCAGGCCAGCGGCCCATCGCCGCGAACGGCGCATGGTCCTCGTCGCGCCAGCGGCGCAGGATCAGGCGTTCGGTCTCGATCATGCGCCGAGCAACCGCGCGGCGTGGGCGGCGTGGTAGGTCAGCACGCCCGAGCAGCCCGCCCGCTTGAACGCCAGCAAGGTCTCCAGCACCAGCGCGTCGCGGTCGCCCATGTCGGCCGCGACGGCTGCTTCGATCATCGCATACTCGCCCGAGACTTGGTAGGCGAAGACAGGGACTTCGAACCGCTCCTTCACGCGGCGGATGATGTCGAGATAGGGCAGGCCTGGCTTTACCATCACCGTGTCGGCGCCCTCGGCGAGATCCATCGCCACCTCGCGCAGCGCCTCCTCGGCATTGGCGTGGTCCATCTGATAGCCACGCTTGTCGCCCTTCAGCCGCCCGCGCGAGCCGACCGCGTCGCGGAACGGGCCGTAGAAGGCCGAGGCGTATTTCGCGGCATAGGCCATGATCTGGACGTTGCGGTGGCCCTTCTCCTCCAGCGCGGCGCGGATCGCGGCGACGCGGCCGTCCATCATATCGGACGGCGCGATGATGTCGGCGCCGGCATCGGCCTGCACCACCGCCTGCTCGACCAGCAGCGCCATCGTCTCGTCGTTGAGGACATAGCCCGCCGCGTCGACCAGTCCGTCATGGCCATGCTCGGTATAGGGATCGAGCGCGACGTCGGTCAGCACGCCGACATCGGGCGCGGCATCCTTGATCGCCTTCACCGCGCGGCAGATCAGGTTGTCCGGGTTGAGCGCCTCGCGCCCGTCCGGCGTGCGCAGGTGCTGGGGCGTGTTGGGGAACAGCGCGATGCACGGGATGCCCAGCGCCTGCGCCTCCTTCGCCCGTTTCGCGATATTGTCGATCGACCAGCGCGAGACGCCTGGCAGCGTCTTGATCGGCTCCTCCACGCCCGTGCCGTCCGCGATGAACAGCGGCCAGATCAGGTCGGCTGGCGTCAGCACATGCTCGGCCACCATGCGGCGGGACCATGGCGCCACGCGGGTGCGGCGGAGGCGAAGGGCGGGAAAGGATGCGGTCATGGCGCTCTCCTAATGCCTCCTGCCGCCGCCCGCCAGCATCGGTGCTTGCGCTTGCCTTCATCTTGGCGCTCTGTCAGCCGGTGAGCGATCCCCTGCCCCGCACCGCGGCCCTCTTCGTCAACGCCAAGTCGCGCAAGGGGCATCATCTGTTCAAGGATGCGTGCCAGCTGCTGAAGGAGGCCGGGATCGAGCTGACGATCGCCAAGGCGATCCGCAAGCCTTCCACCATGCCCGATTGCGTCAAGCACGCCGTCGCGGCCGGCGCGCCTATGGTGATCGTCGGCGGCGGCGACGGATCGATCTCCTGCTCGGTCGATCATGTCGTCGGATCGGACACAATTTTCGCGATTCTGCCGCTTGGCACCGCAAACAGCTTCGCACGGACGCTCGGCATCCCTCTGGACCTGCCCGGCGCGGTGGATGTGATCGCCAACGGCCGGCCGAAGCGGATCGATCTCGGCATGATCGACGACGATTATTTCGCCAATTGCGCGACGCTGGGCATCGCGCCCCAGATCGCGCAGACCGTGCCGCACGGGCTCAAGGCGTGGCTGGGGCGGCCCGGCTATCTGCTGTGGGCGGCCCGGCAGCTCTGGAAATTCAAGGCCTTCCGGTTGACCGTCGATACCGGATCGAAGACCGAGACGATGGACGCCGTCGAGGTCCGGATCGCCAACGGTCCCTATCATGGCGGGGTTGAGCTGGTCGACGAGGCGGCGGTCGATTCGGGGCGGATCGTCGTGCAGGTCGTCACTGGCGAGACGCGCGGGCACTTGATCTGGAGCTGGCTGCTCTCGGTGCTGCGCCATCGCGAGCGCAAGAAGACGACCATCGAGTTCGAGGGCCGGGCGATCCGCCTCTCCACCGAGACGCCGATGCCGATCTCGATCGACGGCGAGGTGCTGGCGGAGACCCCGGTCACCGCCCGCGTCGCCCGTCGTGCGATCAGGGTTGCGGCACCGGGGCCGTCTCGCGCGGGCTGATCGTCTGCATGTGGAGCTTGCGCCACGTGCCCGCCCGGTAATAGCCGAGCGCCATCACCATCGAGGCGAGCGAGCTGATCGGCATCGTCCACCACAGGGCCTCGATTCCGATGAACGGGCGCAGCGCGAACACCGCGCCCAGCCGGATCGGGAACATCGCGATCGCCAGGATCACCAGCGGCGCCATCACCGCGCCGGTGGCGCGCACCGTGCCGAAGATCACGATCGTCACGCCGAACATCAGGAAGGACCAGCTGGCGACGAGGTGAATGTGCCGCGCGATCGGCAGCGCCGGGCTTCCGCCGCCGAGGAACAGTGCCAGCATCGAGCGATCGACCAAAGTCACCAGCAGGATCAGTGCGGCCGTGATCGCGAGGTTGATGAAGATGGCGGAGCGCGTCACCGCATCGACCCGCGGCCACAGCCCGGCGCCGACATTCTGCGCCGCCATCGCCGAAACCGCCGCGCCCATCGCCAGCGCGGGCATCTGGATGTAGGTCCACAGCTGCAGCGTGACGCCATAGGCCGCCACCACGTCGGTGCCGGCATGATTGACCAGCCCCATCAGCGCGAGCCCCGCGAAGGAGATCACGAACATCTGCAGGCCCATCGGAATGCCCTTGGCGACGATCACGCGGAGCAGGGCCGGATCGGGGATCAGCCAGCGCAGCTCGCGCCCGCGCAGGCGGATCGTCGCGTCGCGCCCGTAGATGATCGCGATCAGCACGAACAGGCTGGCGTAGGAGGCGATCGCGGTGGCGGTCGCGGCGCCGGCGATGCCCATGCGCGGCGCGCCGAACAGGCCGCGGATGAAAACCGGGTTGAGGCCGCTGTCCAGCACCACGTTGAGGATCATCACAATGAACGGCGTCACCGAATCGCCGGTGCCACGCAGCCCCATGCCCAGCACCGTCACCAGGAAAAGCGGCGGCATGGCGATGAAGATGACCCGCAGATAGGCCTCGGCAAGCCTTGCGGCGTCCGGCGGGGTCGCGAGCAGGTGGAGGATCGCCGACGACGTGAAATAACCGATCACCGCGATCAGGACGGACAGGATGATGAACGATCCCACTGCCGTTCCCATCGCGCGGCGTACCGCCTCAATGTCGCGCCTGCCCATATTCTGCCCGACCAGGATGGTGGCCGCGATGCCGAAGCCGAACACGGCGGCGAGCATCAGGAACATGACGAGGTTGGCATTGGAGGTGGCCGCCAGCGCCGTCTCGCCCAGGAAGCGGCCGACCCAGATCGAGTTGACCGATCCGTTCAGCGACTGGAGGATGTTGGTGCCGAGCGTCGGCAGCGCGAACAGCACGAGCGTCCGCGCGATCGGCCCGCTGGTGAGGTCGCGCCCGCCATGTCCTGCCTTGCGCGCTGCCGTCGCCATGTCATTTTTCCTTGACCGAACTTCTCGAACATCGCGCACGGCGCCAAAAGGCGCCTTGCCGGCGGCGCCGCGTCCACGGGCCGCGCCCTCATGGCACGCCAAATCCTATTGGTGAAGCGACCTCAGAGCCGCTTGCCGAACACCAGGAAATCGCCGCGCCCGTAGCCGAGGCCGTCGTAGAAGGCAGCGACGTGCTCGTTCTCGGCGCGGACCATGAGGCGGACGACGCGCGCGCCCTGGGCGTGCAGCCAATCCTCAGCGGCCTTCATCAGCGCCGCGCCGATCCCCTCCCCGCGCCGGGCCGGATCGGAGGCGACGTAATAGAGCCAGCCGCGATGACCGTCATATCCCGCCATGACGGTGCCGGTGAGCGCGCCCGCCTCGTCATGCGCGGCCAGGATGGTCGCGGTGGGGCAATTCAGCGCGGCGGCGATATCCGCTTGCGGGTCGTTCCACAGCTGGACGAGGCCCGCCGCCTGCCAGAGCGCGATGGCGGCAGGAGCTTCGTCGGGGTGGAGATGGGCGATCACCCCAGCCGCGTCAGCGCCGCGCCCAGCCGCTCGGCCTCGGCGGCCTTCTCGGCGTAATCGGCGCGGGCCTTCTCGACCGCTTCGGGCTTGGCGCGCTCGACGAAGCTCGGGTTGGAGAGGCGGCCGGCGAGGCCGTCGCGCTCCTTCTCCGCCGCCGCCTTGCCCTTGTCGAGACGGGCGCGCTCGGCTTCGATGTCGATCACGCCTTCGAGGTGAAGGATAAACGTCGCCTCATCGACCACAATCTGGGCCGAAGCCCCGACGTTCCGGAGGTCCAACAGCGTGTAAAAGCCATGTACTTTAGCCAGACGGCGAAGCGTTCCCAGATGGTTCGAAAGCCGCTTAAGCGTAGTATCGCCGGCCTCCCAGGTCGAAACCTCCAACATAGCTCCCGGCGGGACGTTGAGCTCGGCGCGGGCGGCGCGGATCTCGCTTACCAGCCGGATCAGCCAGTCGATCTCCCTCGCCGCCTCGGGATCGAGCGACTTCGCGTCCGCCTGCGGCCAGCGCGCGGTGATGATGTCGCTATCGCGGCCGCCCGAATGCCACAGCTCCTCGGTGATGAAGGGCATGAAGGGGTGGAGCATCACGAGGATCTGGTCGAACGCCCAGCCAGCGACGAGCTTCGTCTCCTCGTCCACCTGCCCTTTGGTCAGCTCGATGTACCAGTCGCAGAAACGCGACCAGACGAACTGGTAGATCGTGTTCGCCGCCTCGTCGAAGCGCAGGTCGGCCAGAGCGAGATCGAGCGCCTGCACGGTCTGGATGGTTTCGGCGATGATCCAGCGGTTTACCGGTGCTTCCGCCGAAGGCGCCTCGAGACTGGTCGACGGCCCCACCCCGTTCGCCTGCAGGAAACGCGCGGCGTTCCAAAGCTTCGTAGCGAAGTTGCGATAGCCCTCGACCCGCTGCTCGTTGAGCTTGATGTCGCGACCCTGGCTCTCCATCGCCGCCAGCGTGAAGCGCAGCGCGTCGGCGCCGTAGCGATCGATCAGGCCCAGCGGATCGACCGTGTTGCCCTTGGATTTCGACATCTTGGCGCCGGTGGCATCCCGCACCAAACCGTGCAGATACAGGGTCTTGAACGGCACATCTGCCAGGAAGTGCATGCCCTGCATCGCCATGCGCGCATCCCAGAAGAACAGGATGTCGAAGCCGGAGATGAGGATGTCGTTCGGATAGCGGCCGAGCTCGCGCGGATCGACGTCCGGCCAGCCGAGCGTGCCGAACGGCCACAATGCGGACGAGAACCAGGTGTCGAGCACGTCCTCGTCGCGGGTCAGAGCGCGTTGCGGGCCGGCCTTGTCCTTGGCCTCCGCCTCGGTGGCGGCGACATAGACGTTGCCGTCCTCGTCATACCAGGCCGGGATGCGGTGGCCCCACCAGAGCTGGCGCGAGACGCACCAGGGCTGGATATTCTCCAGCCAGTTGAACCACGTCTTGCTCCACGTCTCGGGGACGACCTTGATCCGGCCGTCGCGCACCGCCTCGATCGGGCCGGCGGCGAGCGTCTTGGCGTCGACATACCATTGATCGGTCAGCCACGGCTCGATCACCACGCCGGAGCGGTCGCCGAACGGCGTCGCGATGGTGCGGTCCTCGACGTCGGTCAGCGTGCCATCCGCCTCCAGCCGCTCGACAATCAAGCGGCGTGCCTCGAAGCGATCGAGGCCGAGCAGGTCGGCGGGGATCAGCCCGTCGGCGGTCTGGATCACCCGCGCCTCGGCATCAAGCATGTTGAGCATTTCGGACGCGACGAAGCCCGCGCGCTTGCCCACCTCGAAATCGTTGAAGTCGTGGCCCGGCGTGATCTTCACCGCGCCCGATCCCAGCTCCGGGTCGGCATGCTCGTCGGCGACGATCGGGATCAGGCGGCCGGTGATCGGAAGGCGCACCTTCTTGCCGATCAGCGCCGTATAGCGCTCGTCGGTCGGGTGGACGGCGACCGCCATGTCGGCGAGCATCGTCTCGGGCCGCGTGGTGGCGACCGCGATGAAGCCCGATCCATCCTCCAGCGGATAGCGCAGGTGCCAGAATTTGCCGGCGACCTCCTTGGTCTCGACCTCGAGATCGGAGATGGCGGTCTTGAGGCCTGGATCCCAGTTCACGAGGCGCTTGTCGCGGTACAGCAGGCCCTGCTCGTACAGCTTCACGAAGACGTGGATGACGGCCTTCGAGAAGCCCTCGTCCATCGTGAAGCGCTCGTTCGCCCAGTCGCACGAGGCGCCGAGGCGGCGAAGCTGGCGGGTGATGGTGCCGCCGCTCTCGGCCTTCCACTCCCACACCTTGTCGGCGAACTGCTCGCGCGAATAGTCGGTGCGCTTCTCTTGGCGCGCGTTCATCTGCCTCTCGACGACCATCTGCGTCGCGATGCCGGCATGATCGGTGCCGACCACCCAGAGCGCATCCTTGCCCTTCAGGCGCGCGTGGCGGACGAGGATGTCCTGCAGCGTGTTGTCGAGCGCGTGGCCGATGTGGAGCGATCCCGTCACGTTGGGCGGCGGGATGACGATGGTGAAGGGCTCGGCGTTCGGCCGCTCGGGGCGAAACAGGCCGCCCTCCTCCCAATGGCTGTACCAGCGGGATTCGATCGCGGCGGGGTCGAAGGTCTTGGGAAGCTCGGTCATGGCGAGGTGCGCCTAGCAGGGGGACGAGGCAAAAGCCAAGCAGCCCGGCGCAGCGAGACCGAATTCCAGCGTGGAGCCCGGCCTCCGCCGGGCGACGGAGAGATCAGTGGCCGGCGAGCCGCTTTACCTCGGCCGATACCAGCCGCTCGACGATGCCGGGCAGCTCGCGATCCAGATACTCCTTGAGCATCGGCTTGAGCAGATCCGCCACCAGCCCTTCGAGCGTGTTGGACTTGCCCTCTTCGCTGCGCACCTGCAACTGGTTCAGCGCGGCGAAGGCGCTGCGGCTGGCCTCGGCCGAGGTCGAGGAGAGCAGCCCATCCAGCGCGCTGGCGGGGGCAAATGTTTTGGGCGCTTCGGCGGTGGCGGTTTCGGGCATCGGGCTGGTCAGCTCCAGAACATCGGGGGTTTCAGCGGCCTGCTCGACCACAGGCTCGGGCTCCGCTTCGGCCACCGGCTCGGCGGTGTCGATCTCGGCGTCCGGTTCCTCTACGCGCTCTTCCGGCTCGGGTTCCGCTTCCTCGACGGGCGCCACCACCGGGCTGGACGAGACGGCGGCCATCGCCTCGCGGCGCAGCTTGGCCGGCCGCACGCCGACCGCCTCGCTGTCCTCGGCGATGATGCGCTTGATGGAGGCGAGGATGTCCTCCATCGACGGTTCTTGGTTCGGCTGGCCCATGAACCGCATGTTAGGCTCAGTTCCCGGCCGGTGTCACGGGGGGATTTTCGGGCACCATCAGCGGGCCGTAAACCGGCTTGGCGATCGGCTGCGGCCTGGGATTCTCCTCCCAGTCGCTGATCGCATGCTTGGCACGGCGGTAATTCACCGTCGGATCGTACAGCGCGCCTCCCTCCAGACCGAGATGCTGGTAGTTCACCAGACCCATCGCCTCGAGCAGCTGGAAGCCCGCGACGTAGGAATCGTGCTGGGCGGACACCAGCGTCACCTCGCTGTTCAGCTTCTCCTGCTCGGCGTTGAGCACGTCGAGCACCTGGCGCAGGCCGGCGCTCTGCTCGGCCTGCACGCCCTCCAGCGCCAGCGTGTTGGCCTTCAGCGCCTCCTGGCTCGATTTGATGACGTCCAGAGTCGCCTGATAGCTGGAATAGGCCGAGCGCGCGTTGGCGACGACCTGACGCTCGGTCTCGGTCTGCGTCTCCATCGCCGCCTGCTCGAAATCCTGCGCCTGCCGGATCTGCGCCGAGGGGCCGCCGCCCTGATAGAGCGGCAGGTTGAGCGTGACGCCGACGGACGACGAATCGCCGACGAGGCTCTGCGCGCTCGTGTAGATGCTGCTCGCCCCCTGCGTATCGCGGAGGTAATTGTTGTTCGCCTGGGCCGAGATGGTCGGCATCCGGCTGGCCCGCGCCGTCGCGACATCGATATGCGCCGCGCGCACCGAGGCTGCGGCGGCGGCGATATCGGGATTGTTAGCGACCGCGGTGTCCTCCGCCTGATCCGGATTCGCCGGCAGCATGGGGAGTGGCGGCGGCTGGTCCAGCGCGGTCGGCGAGCCGCCGATGATGCGGCGGTAATTCTCCTCGCTGGCGACGAGGTTCGATCGCGCGGTCGTCAGCTGCGCCTGCCCGTCGAGCAGGCGCGCCTGGCTCTGCGCCACGTCGGTGCGGGTCAGCGTGCCGGCCTGGAACTGGTCGCTGGTCGCCTCCAGATTGGTCTGGAGCACCTTCACGTTATTCTCGTTGAGGCCGACGATCGCACGATCGCGCAGCACGTCCATATAGGCGGTGACCGCCTGCACGAACACCTGCCCCTCGGTCGACCGCAGCGACTGGCGCCCCGAATCCACGCGCGCATCCGCCGCCTTCACGGCGTTGCGCACGCGCCCGCCCTGATAGAGCGGCACGCTGAGCTGCGCGCCGGCGGTGACCTGCTGGTTGAAGCTCTGGAACTTGCGGAGATTGTCGACGCCCTGGGTCAGTCCGGCGCTGACGCCCAACGTCGGGCGGCCCTGCGCGCGCGCGATCGCGGACTGCTCGTCCGTCGCGCGCAGCTGGGCACGCGCGCCGGTGAGCGTGGGATTGCCCTGATAGGCGGCGACCAGCGCCTCCGACAGGGTGGTTGCGCTCGCGGCCTGCGGAAGCATCAGCCCAGTGGCGAGGGCCATCCACGCCGCTCCCGCCTTCACACTCACGCGCACCATCATCCCCCCTTGCGATTGACCCTAGAAGGTGAAAGCCGGCGCCGGCGCGAAGCCGGGCAGCACCGCGGTCTCGACGTCTGCGAAGATATCGAGGCCGAAACCACCGGCCGCGCGCCGCCCGATGACGAGGCGGGTGACGCCCCGCTCGTTCACCGCACCGACGAGGCGACCACCCTCGGCCAGCTGGTCGACGATCGCGTCGGGAACGCGCTCGACCGCTCCGTCGATATAGATGAGATCGTAGGGCGCGGCCTCGGGCCAGCCGGCGGCCAGCGGCCCTTCGACGGTGGCCACCTGCGCGCGGGCGACGAGCGCTGGCGATTCCTCGAGCGCGGTCACCGCACAGCCCATCTCCGCCAGCAGCGCGGCGACATAGCCGGTGGCCGATCCGACGACGAGCGCCTTCTCGCCGAAGCGCGGCCGGGCGACGCCGAGCAGCCGGCCGGTCGCGATCGGCGGATTGAGCGCACGGCCCTCGCCCAACGGCACCATCGTGTCGCGATAGCAGACCGCGCCCTGCCCCTCGCCCGCGAAGAGCTCGCGCGGCACCGAGGCCATCGCCGCCAGCACGGCGGCGTCGGTCACCTTGTTGGTGCGCAGCTGGTTCGACACCATGGCGCTCCGCAGCGACGAGAAATCGGGTCCGCTCATATTTCAGCCCTCGCACAACTGTGTTAGTTTGACAATACAGTAATTTCCGAAACGATCTCTAGGACGTCCCTTGCCGCGTCGCAACGAGGATCGGATGCTCGCGCGCCTCGGCCATTGACAGGACGGCCCGCCCGTCGCATTGGGCGCCGCTCTGGCGGCCCGATGGCGGAGTGGTTACGCACCGGACTGCAAATCCGTTTACGCCGGTTCGATTCCGGCTCGGGCCTCCAGACTTTTGGCAGTTTTCCACAGAAACTGCTCATCTTTTCAAAACCAGCAATTTGAGGCTGATTTTGAATAGCGCGGAGGCCGGATCCCGGCCAGCCTCCATCAGCTCCCAGCCTCGGCTTGACCCCGAATCGCCAGCTCCCTGGGGCGATCCGAGCACTGCGCCTCAGCCTTGCGAAAACTGCCGCCGCAGCGGCACGAGGATATCCTCAATCAGCGGCGCACGATCCAAGCGCAGTGCCGCCCGGCGAATGCACATCGTGATCGGCCGGCGCTCCTGCTGTCCCATCGGTATCTGCATCGAATTACCGCTCGCAGCCTGCTGGGCGCGCGTTCTCCATGCCCGGTACTCACCGCCCGAGATGTGAGCCGCCACGCCCAGATGGGTCAGGCGCTGCGTGGAGTCGATCTGTTCGATCGTCGCGGCGGCGTACCCGAGAGCAGCAGTGAGGCGGTCGCGAACCACCTCTTCGATGATCATCATGCCGCCGAAGCCGCCCATCCGGTCTCGGGAGGCAGTGTCCTCGAGAGAGAGGAGGAAGAGCATGGCGCCCTGCTCCGTGAGGCGGATCGATGCGCCACGATCCTGGCCGACGACGAGGTCCGAGCCGTCGAGCCTGACGGCGCTGCCCTTCGTGCGGTCGAAGAGGCGGTTCTCCCCATAGATCGCGGTCTGCTCGAGTTGCTCACCGAGCCTGGGGTCTTCCATCTGCATGGGACGGAGAATGCGTTGGACAGGGCCGCCGACGATCGCGACCGCGAGAGAGGTGTCCGAGCTCTGGTTGCGGCGCTCTGCCGGGATCAAGGCCGCGGCCTGGGAGATGAGCTGATCCTGGTCCACCGGTGCAACGGCTTTCGCCAGAGTGTAATCGTGGAGAGCGCGGGTGATCCCGTCCTGTAGCTGCTCGACGGTCCTGAAGCCTTCGCGGAAGAGGCCACCCTCCCATGCCTGAACCTCGTCGATGAACGCTCTCTGGTCCGGCTCGGGATCGACACCCTGCTGGATGAAGGCGAGAACGGGGCGGCTGTCCCGCGCCTCGCGATACTCCTGATGCGTGGCGGAGATCGTCGAGCCGGCGGGCACGAAGCCGTACCGGGGTCCGAGGATGAGCACGACGACATCCGCCGAGCGCACGCCCTGCATGCAGGCGACCTGGGACGAGTTGGGCTGGGCGCCGAAGTCCTCAGCCATCACAGCTTCGTTCCGCAGGGCGACTACAGCCCGCCGAGCGGCATCGCGATAGGGCTCGAATCCCGAGATGAGAGAGCTGATGAAGACCTTCATGATGTCAGCCTCTCCGCTAGTTCAGTGGAAACCCGAGACCAGTCGGCATTGGCAACCCGGGCGCCTGTTGGGTGCAGTATGCCGATGGCGGGCCGCTCCGCTATAATTCCTTCGAGGAGCAGATCCCGCTTGCCTGTGCGATCCCTAAGTACGGTGCGTCTGTGATGTGCGTGAGCGTTGAACGTCGCGGTGCCCAACACGATTATGAGAGCGGGTTCCAGAACCCGGATCAGATCCTTGATCTCTTCCGCAGACCAGCGCTCGAGCTTCATGCGCACCATAGGGGCGACGTCGCTCCAAGGGTAACGGCTCCCAGGTCCGGCATTGATCGAGCTGCTTTTGAAGAAGAGAAAATTCGTCTGGATGGCGGTGTCGAGTGCGTCGGATCTGCCGGCTTCCGCGAAGATCGATCGGATCTTGATAGCCAGTGGCCATTGCGCCTCGGAAATGTAGGAAGTCACCGGCCATGTAGTATCTTCACTTGGCCTATGATCATGAGCACCGAAGCCCGGATTCGCACCGATAATCATGACGGCCGGACGATAGGCTGGCGGTCCGCTGAGGACATCGAAGCCGCATGCGCCGCCGAAGAGATCCTCGCGGTGCTTTCCCCACATTTCATTCACGCGCCCATAGAGGCCGCGAGCGTATGCGTGTATGTCCAACTCCGACATGCCCTGACCCCGGCTCAACCGATCATAGGCATAGGACGGTGTTCCTGCTCATAATGTTCCGGCCCAGTTCACCCAGGAAGCGAGTAGGCGTCATCACGACAGCCCTCATAGTTGAAGTTTAGCTTGTCGGTGAGCAGTACAAGGGATGTCAGACGGCGAGCCATTCCGGTGATCTCACGGGCTTCGCTCGTTGTAAGCGCACGTCCCATGACCGCCTCCTCTCGATACGAGAGCCATTTCTTCATGACGTTGTAGCCGCCGATCACATAGTCCCAGGCCGCTGCGGGGATGCCGCTCCAGCATGTGTCGTCGTTCAGGTGAACGTCGACGGCATGTCCAAGCAGGCCGAAACCACGGTCCTCCTCGATGCCTTGCGCCAGAAGCCCCTCACGGATGACATGGCGTTCCTCGTCAGTCCAATCCCGAATGGTCGTTCGGCCCCGTCCGGGATTGATCTTACCCTTCGAGTCCCTTGCGCCCCAACCGGCGGTGACCTTCAGATTGGTATTCGAAATCCTGCCTAGAAGCCGAAGATGCGGAGCGACCGTCCCTGAGGTGACGCCGGGAACCTGCGCCTCGCCGTCGAGCAGAGCGGACACACTTGCTCCCAAGGCGACCGAGGCCTCGAGTTGCTGCCTTGCGTTCGGCAGCGGGAGGCGCGGCCAGTCGATTGCCACGCCCGCAGCATTCTCCTCGAGATAGAGCGGTGAATACGCGATCGCGAGCGCATGGAGCCACGGTGCTTCAGCAGACTGGGCGTCATGATCAGGATTCGGCATCCCGATCGCGTCGAGCCATGTCCGAGCGATGATGGAAAGATTAGGCCCAGATGACGCTGGCAAGAGTCCCTGTGCCGGTTCACGCTTAGTGAACGGGATGTAGTAGGCGTGGCCGCGAAGGGCATCGTTGTCGCCTAGGCAGCGCGTGAAGAAGAGCGGTACGCCTTCCGGCTGCGCCACGCCGCTTGGTCTCGACATCAGAAAGCGGTTGCCACCGGAGAACTGTTTCCAGAGCGCCGGACGAGGCTCATTCCAGAGCGGCCGGTTCTCCGAGTAATAGGCACTGCGCACGTCGAAGGGTCGCACGACGTATCGAACGAGCTGATCTGCGGAATAGCCGACATTCGCCGACAGGATTTTGGATCTGGCCTTCTTGGCATCGTATCTGGCCGCGTCACGCAACAGCGGATGGCCCTGCTTCTTGAGCGTATCCCAATCGAAGTCGGCATCGAAGTATTGCCTCATTCGGGATTCGATAGAGGCCGGTTCGATGTCGATGAGCGCACCGGCCCTCTTTTCCATCAGACCATTGATCGGGTCGGCTTCGGCCAAATCGATTAGCTTGGGCCAAGCTAGATATGCGGTTCCCACATCGCGGGGACGGAACGAAAGCCGGTTCCAGGCCTGGGGGTTCGCCGCCTCGTAGGGGTGTTCATTCGATTCTGGCTCAAGACTGGCAAGAAGTTGCTCCCGCTTACCCGCGCCCCAGAAATCGCGATAGCGGACGATCGCGTTCCCTGATGGATCACCGCGGCGGACGAATGTGCCGACCGCAGTACCCACGCGGATCCCGGCCCGATTGTATGATGTCGAAAAGATTGACGGATCAGGCGCCCCATCCGGGGTCTTCTTCCCGGTTTCCCGAGAGTCGCCGTTGAGGGAGTCGATCCAGATCTCGTCGAAGCCTTCCAGAAGCTTTTGGCGGGCGACGACGAACGAGGGATCGCTCAGATACGAGTAGCTCGAGATGTAGCTGATCACACCACGCCCGGTCGTTCGGATCCGTCGTTCCGCAACGCGCAGGAAGCGGACGTAGAGCTCGTCCAGGTTGAATTTCTTGATGCGCCAATCCGAGATGAGGCCATCCTTGTAGGGTTCGACCAGCCCGGATTCCTCATCGGGGCTCGTCCCCGCGAACGCGTTGTAGGGGGGATTGCCGAGGACGACGAGAACCGGAACCTCTCGTTTGACGTGTTCCGCCTGGTCGCGTTCTTGTTCGAGTTCCGGGAACATGGACAAAGTGGCCTTCGCGCCAACGGGAGGCTCCCAACCGGTCAACGCATTCGTCAGATAGATCCCCGGGCGTTCTCCCTTCTCCGCATCGATCGGTGCGTCGAAACCATCCAGGAGTTCGCCGATCTGCCAGTGCGCGATCACGAAGGGTGCCGACATGATCTCGAACCCGAAGATGCGCTTCTGTGCAGCCAACTTCACGTCCTGGCCGACGAGCGGATCGTCGTTCTTCGCCCGGAGCGTGCTGTTGATCTTGCGCAGCACCTCGATCACGTATGCACCCGTCCCGCAGCACGGGTCGAGGATGTAGACGTTCTCGTCTGCCAGGCCGTCCTCGATCCCAAGCTCCGTACGCAAGGCCATGTCGACCCGTTCGACCATGTAGCGCACGATCTCCTTGGGCGTGTACCAGACCCCCATCTCCTTCCGGAGTTCAGGGTCGTAGGCCTCCAGGAACGGCTCGTAGAAGTGCTGGACCGCGTCGGTGTCGTCGAAGTCCTTGAAGAAGGCCTCTCGGTCTACCCGGTTGAGAGCGTCGCTCGCCCGATCAAGGATGTGAGTGATGCCGAGAGGAGCGAGCCGGCTCGGCTTGGCGATCTCCTCGAAGAGGATACGGATCATGGGAACGGTGATGACGTACGCAGCGGATTGCCACGTAAACCTGCCGATGCCCTTCTTCGCCCAGATCACCCAGGCGGAGAAGATGCCGTAAAAGAGGGTCTGAACGAGCGTCGATAGGAAGAAGTGTTCGCCCTTCTCGCCCTCAAACTTGATGCCGAGCGCGATCTCCAGCGCAGCGCGCAATTCCGAGAGATTGGCGGAATCGCGTTGTCCCAAGGTGGTAAGGGCGTCTCGAGCGTAGGAAGCGAGGAACCACGCCACGTCCTTTGGGCGGACGAGCGGCGCCGCGTTCATCATGACACGCTGGAGGAAGTCGCCGAAGTAAGTCCCTAGCGCCTCGGCTGACTTGCGTGGCGAAGCGGCGAGCCTCCAGAATTCGGCCTCGTCGTCGGCCAGTGCGTAGAACTCGCGTTCGACTGGCTTGCCGGCTTCATCCTCACCGATGAGGCGGAACTCCCGATAGTTGGTGACGAGGACAAGGCGATAGTGGTCGAAATATCTGGTCGCCTGCTTCCCGTACGCCGTCTGCCAGTTCTTGTCGGACAGCGCTTTGACCTCGATGACGCCGCGCTCCGGGATCTCACCCTGACCAGCCTTCGGCTCTCCGTCCTGACACTGTGTCCGGCTATACAGGCCGAAGTCGGGATGCCCCGCACCTTGATTCCGAAGCTGCCCATTGCAGATGACGTTCGGCTTGAGGGCCTTGCCCAACTCGTTGAGCAGGTTTTCGAGCGCCGAGTAGTAGGAGGTTTCCTTCGTCGCCCCGCCGGTGCTGCGGATTTCCGACATGCGCCGTAGGTAGGTTTCGACTGCGGCCACGGTCGGCGTCATTCCTGTTCCCCATTGTCTGGCGCGGCCTCATGCCCAGCCGGAAGTCCGACGTCAGCGACGGTCGGCCAAAACGTGTAGATGGATCGTGCTTGGAGAGGCATTCAGTGCGACCCGTCCGGTACGCGCAGGAGCGCGATCGCATGTTCGAGTTCGAATGCTCGCGCCTGCAGTAAAGGCAAGATCCTGACGGAGAGATCTGCAGGGCGTCCGTGTCCTGCGATCCAGTTGCGCACGGTACGGTCGGTCACGCCGAGATCTCGGGAGAGTGGGGTTTGCCACTGTCGTCCGTAGAGAGCCTCCCCGGCAATCCTGAGAATATCCCGATCTTCCCTCATTTTCCGGTTTTTAGGAAAGAGACCTGAAAACCGCAAGTCGATCAGCTACTGGGCTAACGTGCCCCAGTAAGTCAGTCGCTAAGCCCGCCGGACAATTCTGCGAAGGAAGCGCGACGCTATGGGATGCCTCGTCCGGATCCATAGAGAATTCCGAGCATCTTGACCGACGCGAACACCTAGTGAACAAATTCTTAATTGAATCGTTCCGGCGGCGTTAGAGATTGAAGGATCCGCGCATGGTGATGTCCGGCTTTGGATACGAGGTCGATTTCCTGCCCGTAGGCACGGGATCGAAGAGCGGCGACGCAATCGCGATGCGTATTGGCGTGCCGGGTGGCGCTGCCAACACAATCGTTATCGACGGCGGAAATCTCGATTCCGGGGATGCTCTCGTCGAGCATATTCTCGCTAATTTCGGCACGACACGCTACATCAGCGATGTCGTCTCGACCCACCCGGACGGAGACCATGTTTCAGGCCTTCGGCGCATCCTCGATGAGTTTTACGTCGGCACGCTCTGGATACATCAACCGTGGCTTCACGCGGCCGAACTCGTCGATGCGTTCAAGCACAACTGGAGCATCGGTGGGCTGGAGGCGCACCTGAAGGAATGTTTCGCCGTTCCCTATGAGCTTTGCCAAAAGGCCGAGGCTATGGGGGCCAAGGTGATCGAACCCTTCCAAGGGCAGGTAATCAATGGCATGCAAGTGCTTGCCCCGTCCTATGGACGATATTTGGATCTCGTGCCGCAGATGAGCCGCACGCCGGCCGCCCGGGCGCTGGAAAGCTTCGAAGCGCAGGCGCGCGGCATCTTCCAGTCCGTACGCGATGCGGTGATGTCCGTGTTCGAGACCTGGCATCACGAAACGCTCGGTACGCCGCGATCCTCCGACACGTCGCCCACCAATGAGACGAGCGTCATCCTGTTCGGGGATTTCGGGGACCGGCGCATCCTGCTGACGGGTGATGCGGGCGTCGGAGCCTGGGAGGATGCGATCAACTTCGCCGCGGCGTCGGGTTTTCCCCTCTTCCAGCCCAATCTCGTTCAGATCCCGCATCACGGATCGAGGCGCAATGTGTCGCCCGCCATCCTCGATCACGTCCTCGGGCCTCGTCTGCATGTGGAAGGGGCGACGAACGGATGTTGGGCGCTCGCGTCGGCCGCCCCGGGCGATACCAACCATCCGCGTCGCGTCGTCCTCAATGCCTTCAAGCGGCGCGGCTATACATGTGCGACCACGAAGGCGGGTGGCGTCAACTTCCGGCACCTCTATCCGATGCGTTTCGGAATGTCGTCGATGCCCGGGGAACCGTTCTTCGACGTGGTGGAGGACTGAGGATGGCCGCCGATACCACTTCGCCGAAATTCGGGTTCGACCGCTACGACAGAAACGCGCGTCTTTATCCCGCACTGATCGTGATGCTTCCTGCGCTGGTTTCGGTAGCGGTCTGGGTGCCTGATCTGTGGCATGAGCTCGCAGGCCTCCTTCCGATACTGATCGCGTGTGGCGCCCTCTACCTTATCTCCCGCTACGCACGCTTCGCGGGGCGCCGTCTCGAGAAGCGCATGGTCGCCAGGCTCGGATGGCCATCTACCCGGTTGCTCAGGCATCGGGATGAGATCCTCTCACCCCGAACGACGGAGCGGTATCACGCGGCGCTTCGAGGCAAGGGATTCGAGATGCCGACGCAACTCGAGGAGCAGGCAGATCCCCGAAGGGCGGACGATTGCTATGCCGACGCGGCCACCTGGCTCGTCGGACAGACCCGGAGCGACGAGATGCTCAAGAATGAGAACATCAGCTACGGCTTCTGGCGCAACCTCGTAGGGCTGCGCTTCGCCGGAGGCATGATCGCGGCGACCTCGTTCGTGGTCGACGCCGGCCTGGCACTGTCCCGTTGGCCGGATCGCGGCACCCAGACGCTGGCGATCGCGGCCGTGGCGGCGATGTCGTTGATCATGCTGTTGCCATGGATTTTCCGGTTCAACGAACGGATCGTCCAGGATGCCGGAGAGGCGTACGCGCTACGCCTGCTGAAGCACTGCGAAACGCTCTAGGCGGCTTCCTCCAGAGTGTATTCGGTTTCCACCTCGAGGCTGCCGAAATACCCGTCGAACTTGCTCTGCCCCTCGTCGGTCAGCTTCTTGGCAAGGGTTTCGTTCTTGTAGCTTCCGTTCGAGACGTAGATGTGGACCTTGCTGCCCTCGAGATCGAAGGTGATATCTCCGGCGCGGTTCTGCGTGATCCTCTCGTATCCGGTGTAGTAGTGGAGGTGGCGAGATTCCGCCTCGCCGATCACGATGATCTGCGGATCGAGCTTCTCGAGCCAGCTGTCGGGGATCTTGCCCGACTTCCGTCCATGGTGCGCGGCGAACACGATCGTCGTCTTCTCCAGCTTGATGTCGTCGACGATGCTTTCCATGAAGTCGGTTTCGAGATCGCCCAGCCACATGACGCTGGCTCCGCCTTCGAGGCTGTAGCGGACGACGGCGGACGTGTTGTTGTAGCTTTCGCCTGCATCGCAGGCGGCAAGCGCGTCCTTGAAGTGCTCGTTGTCGAGATCCGGCCAGAGGATGCTGATCCCGGATGATCCACGCTCTTCGTTACCGAGATTCATCCATCGCCGGCTGCATCCCTTGGCGATGTAGAAGGCCTTGTCGCCATCGCGCAGGGCGCAATAGCGTTTGAAGGAAGTCGTGTCCTCGTCCTTGATGGCCTGGTTCTTGACGACGTAGAAGTTCGCGATGGGCATCTTGTCGTCGAGGCGCTCGATGCCGCCGAAGTGATCCTCGTCGGGGTGCGTGCAGATGAAGCGCGACACGCCCTTGTCCTTCGAGACCTCCTTCAGCTCATCGATGATCGCATCCGCATTGTCCTCGCAGAGATCGCAGTCGATGATGGTGAAGTTGTCGCTATCGTGTTTGATGTAGAACATGTCGCCGTTCCCCACGGCGAAGCTCTTGATCGTCGACATGTTGCGTCCCCTTTGTCCCGTTAACGATCATGTCGGGAGGGTAACGGCGCATTTCAATGGAGTCGGTGACTGCTGATGCATCGCTTTTGAACCAAAGCCCGTGGTTCATTTCGTTCTGGTGACGCCGCGCCTCCCAGCCTCGAACCACGGGCAGACATCGGCCGGCAGGCTCTCGTCCAGTCCAACTGCCTCCAGCGCCGCGCGCGGTGCCTTCGCCATGGGCACCGCGTCGCTGCCGAACAGGCAATAGAGCCCGCCGTCATGGTGGCGGATGTCGAGCAGGGCGGGATCGCTGCCCGCCAGCACGGGGATCGATCCCGGCGCGACGGTCTCACCGAGCGGCCGCCCGATCCTGGAGGCCAGCACCGTGTCCGGGGGAAGCTCGACGTCATCGATCTGGAGCATCGTCCATGCGGAATCGACGATCACCCAGCGATCGGTCACGATCCGGAGGCGCAGGCGGCTGCCGCCCAACCGACCGGAGAAAGCGATCGCCTCGTGGCCGGGAACGGTCACCGGCAGCTGGTGATACTCGCTGATCATCCGCATCCGGCGCTCGTGGTCGCCGTCGTCGCGACGGGAGGGATCCTCGTCGAGGAGCGCCCGCGTCCAGGCGTGCATGTGGAGTTCGCTGAGCCGGCGGCCGCTCGCCCGCCACAGGTCGGCGGCGATCGTCGAGACCGTCGTCGCCCAGGCCGGGGGACGGGCCGGATCCGCTCCAACACAACGCAGCATCCGGAGCCACGCCTTCCGTGCCTCGTTCGTCTCGATGCAGCGTTCGACGATCCGGTTGCCCTCCGGGCCGAGGTTCAGGCCGAGCGGAACGCTGCCCGCCGGCGTCGACAGGGTGAAACCGGGCTGCGCCGGCTGGACGTCGCGGGATTCGAGACCCTGCAGCCCGACAATCGCGTCCAGCTCGAGGTCGCCCGTGGCTGCCGGCCGATCGTCGATCGGCGAAATCCGCGCCATGTCGAACATGCCGTCCGTCACGCCGTCGACGTCGGGCAGGACGAAGCGGCTCGCACGCGTCGCGCGCGCCACGTCAGAACCGCCCGACCAGCAGAACCGCGCCGCCGACGAGGGCAGCCAGCAGGTCCATGAGCACGAAGATCACCCCGAGCCCGAGCACGAGGTCGTGATCGCCGCGGCCGTCCCGCCGCGCCCCGATCACCAGGGGCACGATCCCGGCCAGGAGGCAGCCCACGCCGGTGAGCGCCAGCATGACGGTCGCCGTCGCGATGATGATCGTGGACGTCATGCCGCCCTCCTGGAGAAGCGGCTGTAGGCGTCGATGCGGCGGCAGATCGGGTCGGCCTCGTAGCCGTAGACTTCTTCATTCAGCCATTCGAGCTCCGCCGGAAGGTCGTCGTCGGGCACCTCCCGCCACCACGTCTTGGGCGGCAGCCCCCATCCGTCGCGCCAGCGGTAGCGCCGCGCCTTGAGCAGGTCCTTCCGTTCGAAGGGCGCCTTCGACGCGTTGACGATCCAGCTCGGCCGACGCCCCGCCTCGAGGCCGGCGAGCAGCGCCGGCCGGCCGTCGGCGAGCGGACGCTGGAGCAGGTCGAGCACCGCATGGCAGTCGTCGGCGGCGCGATGACCGGAATGGAAGAAGCCGCCCCACGTCGCGAGCGCCTCGAGCTTCGCGCTCGACGTCGGCCAGGCGATCTGCGTGGCCGTGCAGATCCACGGCATGTCCGCGAAGACCGGCCAGAACCGCTCGACCAGCATCCGGTCGAACCCGGCATTGTGGGCGAACAGCACCGAGATCCCGTCGAGCGCCGCCTCGACGTCGGCCGTGGCGATGGCGTGCCCGGCCACCATGTCGGCGGTGATGCCGGTCAACTCGACGATCTGGGCGGGGATCGGCACGGTCGGCTCGCGGAACGCCTCGAACGCGGGCAGCGTGCCGAGCACCTCGCCGGTGTCCGGCTTGTAGACGAACGGCACGATCGCGAGCTCGATCGGCTCGGCGGTCTGCGGGTCCAGCCCCGTGGTCTCGGTGTCCAGCACCGCACCGACCAGCGCATCGGCCGGGATCGATCCTGAAAACGCCGGCGTCCGCACCAGGCGGCGGAGCACCCGGTAGTCGCCCGTGCGGTCGAGGATGGCGGCGATCGCCTCCATCGGGATCATCGGTTCTTCTTGCACGGGGGCGATCAGCCCGTCCGGTTTCTGCGCAGGGTCTTGCGGCTTGATCACGGCCAACTCCATTATCGGATGGTTCGGTGGCCAAGGGAACAAACAAGAAACAAAAAGGACTCAACTCCATCCTGAAAATTGTATGCCGAAGTCCGTTTCAGGAAGGTTTGACGTTTCCGCCGGCGATCGCCATCACGGTCGCATGAGCGACAGCCCGCCCAGGAGATTCGACCCGGTAGCTCCCGCGCGACTCGAGCTGGAGCGGGTCCGCGAGGAACTCGCCCGCACGCGCGCGATCCAGGCGCTCCTGACCGAGCGAGAGGCGCAGCTGGAGGCGTGGATCGCGGAGGCCGACCGCCTCGGCCTCGGTGCCGATACCGCCCCGTTGCCGCGGTTTCCGAGGCTCGGCGACGCTCCCGAGCATCGCGGCGTCGGGCAATGGGAGTGGGTGCGCTTCGCGCTCCTGCAGGCGGACCAGCCGATGGAGCCGAAGGCGATCCTGGCCCGGATCGACTCGGAGGGTGGCCCGGCGATCAGCCGCACCTCTCTGGCCTCGCTGCTGAGCAAGCGGGAGGCCATCGGCGAGGTCGAGCACGTCGGCCGGGCGTGGCGGCTGGCCCTCGGAGCGCTCTGAAGGCAACTCCATCCGATAATGTTTCAGGATGACAATTTGTAGGATGGTTGGAACCATCCGATTCACGATCTGTTCTCATCCTCCGTCAGCAGACCGTCGTCCCGACCCCTCCGGCCGGGCTCCGCAGCCCCGTTCGCGGGAATGCCGGTCTGCGTCTGGAGGAGATCGACATGGCAAACAGCCGAATGCCCGCCGTGCGCGCCGAGACCGGCGTCGTGCGCGAGGTCGAGGGCCGCGAAATCGGCATCGAGCGCGTCTACCACGTCCCCGACATCCACCCGCATGGCCTCGGTCCGTGGCGTGACGAGCCGGACAAGATCACGTGGCACGACGCGGACACCGGCCTCGGCTGCATCGTGCGCCGCGCCACCGAAGGGCATCTCGAAGGCTTCGTCGGCGTGGACCCGGGACATCCGCTGCACGGCTTCCATCACGATGCGCTGGGATCGGGCTTCGACATCGCCGTGCATGGCGGGCTGGACTACAGCCGCCCCTGCGACGACGGGCCCGAGGAGCGCTCGGTCTGCCATCCCGACGAGGTCGTGCATCGCGGCAGGGCCCGCGCCCACGGCGCCGCGCGTCGATGGTGGTTCGGCTTCAGCGCCGACCAGCCCTACGACCTGGTGCCTCGGAAAGCTGCCGGAATCCGTCGCGGCGACGAGGCCCTGACGCGGCCGAAGGTATACCGGACCATCGACTACATGATCGGCGAGTGTCGGGCTCTCGCCGCGCAGCTCGACGCGATCGCGAATGGCCTTCCGCTGCCGGTCCGCGCATCGGTGCCGCCGGTCGGCCTCGATCCCGACCGGGCGGGAGACGGCCGGTGATCGAGCGTCCCTGGGGGCATTGGCTTCTGCTCACCGATGCCGGCACGTTCGAGGACGCCCATGGCCAGACCTTCCGTTCGGTGCGCGAGTGCTTCTGGCGCACCCAGCTGCGGATGGGCGGTCGCCCGGATGCGATGGAGACGATGCTCGAGCAGCTGCTCGCGGTGCTGCTGGCGATCGCGCCGGGGCTGCGCCGCGGCGAGGAACTCGATATCGACCTGTTCGACGGCTGCCGCGGCTACCGGGACTGGTACATGCACTGGCTCGTCGTCGAGAAGCTGGCCGAGGATGCCGACGACGGCACCTATCCGACCTGGCGCCTGACGGCGCTCGGCCTGGCCGCAATGAGGATGCTCGCGATCAGCCGGCCGCACGCGATCACCGGCAACACCATCGGCCGTGACGCGATCGCCGTGCTGCGCGACATGGAGCGCGTGGTCGGCCCCGCCTCGTCGCGGATGGCGGCGATCGGGGAGATGGCGGCCGACATGGACACGGCCTTCGTCCGCGACACGCGGCGGCCGGATCACTGCATCGTGCTGGTGCGCCGCGATCATGAGGGCGACCTCTTGCTCACCCGCACGATCTGGTCGGTGTCGCTGCCGACCGTCGAGGCCTGCGATGCACTCTATCTCTGGCTCTGCGACCATCTTGATCGGTGGGGCGTGTGGTCGAACATGGCCTGGAGGCATGGCGGGGCAAGACTAAGCCAACATCTCATCGCCCTCATGGCGCTGGATGTCACCGCACCGAAAGTCGAGGCCGAGAATAGTTGAGTGCTGCGTGAGTCGGGATTTTCAGGTTGCTTGCCCGATTCGACCGATGAGATTCAGGATGGCAGGACTGTTCTTTCCATCCACAAATATCCAATGAAATCCGGGACTTGACACGGAATTTTTCCGCCATCACGCTTAGGGGGTTCCGGTCGATCCCCGTCTGGAACGGCATGAACCAACCGATGGCCGCGATCCGCCATGACGGCGCGCGTCCGGCCTCGGTGGAAAGGAGATGTCGATGCGGCTGATCGTCTTCGATGACGTCGCACCGCGATGTGAGGCCGCCCCCGTAGCAAGAAACGGCCTCACTCTGCGGTGCCACCTGAGAACCCACGACGGGTCATCGGAACCGACCCCAAGAATCTGACACTGCCGCGACTCGCGGTCAAGAGCGGATTCCCTCGGCTCGTGCACGGCCCGTCGTCTCGAAATCCGTCAATCCCGTCCGGATCGTCTCCGGGCGACTGATCCGTCGCGCCTTCGGCGCGGCGAAGGAGAGAGCATCATGAGCGACGACATCCGCAAGCCCGGCTCCGATCCGGCCGAAACCCCGCCGGAGCGGCCGGTCCGTCCCATCGCCCCGTGGCCCCGCCACCCTATGCGCCGCGTGTCGGCCTGGCGTCACCGCGGGCCGCGCAACGCCGCCCCGGCGTCGAACTGAGGAGGCGGACATGGTCAGAAACGCAATCAACCTCATTCCGGACCGCACGGACCCCGCCTATCGGCCGAGCCCGCGCGCACTTCGCCGCATCCTGTGCGGTGAGGCGCCGATCCGGTACGGCGACCGCATCGCCCGGATCACCGTGCTGGAGCATGGCGGCCACCGCCGTCCGGTGATCCACCGAGGGTCGAAGCACTCCCGCTTCCGCTTCACCTCGCGCAAGACCGGGCTCACCCAGCTCGGCGAGGGTCGGATCGAGGAGTTCTGCGCCTACCGGTGCGAGACCGACGGCGACGTCGTCGACTACCAGTGCCACCCGTTCGAGATCGAGACGATCTGTCCCGACGGTCCGTTTAGCTACCGGCCCGACTTGGTCCTGCAGCGCCGTGACGGCCCGGTCGAACTGATCGAGCTGAAGCGCACGCCCGACGACATCGATGATCCGGAATACCGGGAGAGGCTGGCGACCATCCGCGAAGTCGTTCGGCGCGTCGGCTGGCGCTTCCGCATCCTCTACGCCGCCGACGTCTACGGCGAGACCGACGAGATCCGGCGGCAGCGCTTGAGGAACGTCGAGTCCATCTTCGGGCACCGCAGCCTGAAGCTGTCGGCGAACGAACTGCGGACGGCGCAGCGCCTCGTCGGGAGGGGCTCGGCGATGACCTGGCGCGTTCTGCGCGACGCGGTGGCGCCGGGCGATCCGCTGGCCGGCAACGACGTGGTCGAATCCCTGCTCGCACGCGGCGTGATCGTGACCGACGTCGATCTGCCGTTCCATCACAAGACCGTTCTGGAGCCGGTGCGCCCGTTCCGCGGTCCGTCCCTGATCAGGCTGTGATCCGGTGAACTCCGGCTGGAACCTGCCGCTGGAGAGTGGCGACCCCGTCGAGATCGACGGGGTCGACTACTATTTCGATCGCATCGATCCCGATGGCGCGGTCACGTTCCGGCCGCCGGTCGGATCGGGCAAGAGCGACTACATGGTCGTCGACGGAGATGGTTTCCCGCGCAAGCCGACCTGCGACGAGGTCGCCGTCCTCATGCGCGAGAACCGGATGATCATCCGCGCGAAACCGCTTAGCACCGAGGCGCGCCGCTTCGCGCGGCAGCAGGAGTGGGATGCCGAGCAGGCGCGCAAGCTGGATCCGTCCTGCCAATTCCGGACGGCGCTCCTCCGCCGCTTCGACGAGATTCCTTGGTCCAAGTCGGACGCTTCGTTGAGGGCGTTCGTGAAGCAGGCGCTCGCCGATCCGGCGATCAAGAGTCTGCCCGCCGCCAGGATCATCTGCCCCGCGACTCTCCGGTCCTGGCTGCGCGAGCGCGGAGAGGAAGGGCGGCGCCAGGAGCGCGACGGCGTCTCGATGCGCGGGCGCATGCCCAAGGTGAGGAAGATTCTCCATCCCCTCGAGATCCTCGTCTACTGGGCCGTTCGGAAAACCGTCGTACGCGGTGACGCGCAAAAGAACCACGACAGCTATGTTGCCGAGCTCGGGAAGATCAACGCCGGCAAGCCGCTGAACCGCTTCCTGCTGGTGGATCCGCAGAGCGTCGATGGAGAGGTCGGCAAGGTTCCGGCGGAATATCCCGTGCCGGCGACCCCGTACAAGCCGATCTCGTACGTCTCCTTCTGGCGGCTGTGCCGGGATCTGCGGAACGAGAAGAGCTACGGCCTGAAGACCACGAAGGGTGCCGCGTACCAACGCTATGGCGGCGGGGGCGTCAGCGACCTGCCGACGCACCTCGGCGCGCTCTGCTGGATCGACGACACGCCCGTGCCGAAGGCCTTCTTCGTGGACGGCGCGACCGGCATCCCGATCGGCGCTGCCGTCATGACCCTGATGCAGGAGGACAAGACCCGCGTCGTCCTTGGCTGGGACCTCAGTCCCGGAGCCGGATCGACGGCGACGCTGCTGCGCACGGTGCTGTGCGCCAATTCTCCGAAGGACGTGCCGGAGGATCTGCTCGCGATCGACGACAATCTGACTTGGCTCCGGCTCCGCCCCGACCGCATCGGCTTCGACAACAGCACCGCGCAGCATGGCCGCTCCGCCGAGGACGTGCTGGGCGACGCCTACATCGGCACTCGCTTCGTCGAAGCGGGGATGCCCCGGAGCAAAGCCCATGTCGAGGGAGTGATCGGCATCTTCCTCGATCTGCTGTTCAAGCACCAGGAGGACGCCAACTACGATATCGCCCGGATGCGTCTGTACGGATATGACCCGGCTGAGCACAAGGTCATTACCTCGATCCAGACCGGGCGCCGTCTGCTCGCCCGTGCCGTCATGACCTACAACCTCACCCGCTCGGATGCCCATGACGGCCGCTCGCCCGCGCTCATGTGGAAAAAGGAGCTGGGGCACCGCCGTCTTTCGGTGATCGAGGACGTGGACCGGTTCGCCCGCGAGATCGGTCGGGTCTATTTCGACATGGAGATGACCCCGGCTGGCATCGAGAAGTTCAGCCGCCGCTACACCGCCGGGGCGCAACGGATGAAGGAGATCATCCAGGACTTCGAGTCCGGGCGCCGCGTACCGATGGGCGACGTTACGCCGAAGCAGAGCCGTCGCACCGATAACGACCGGAAGAAGCTGACCTTCAAGGTCAAGATCCGCGTCGACGATGAGGACATCGGCCGGATGCAGGTGTGGAACCCGTTCGCCATGCGCAACGGCCAGCGGTCCGGCGAATGGGTCACCTTCGAGTGCACCGATCCCGCCACGCACGGCATGCCGCTCTGGCTGCACGAGAGGTGCCTGGAGCTCGCCGAGCGCGAGGGCCTGGAGTACATCACGGCCGAGCAGCAGGCCACGATCCGAGCGCGTCTCTTCGAGGAGATCGCCAACGTGGACGCGGCCGCCGCCGAGCGGGAGCGGGTCAAGCTCGGCAAGGCCATCGACAACCCCCGCGTGCGGGCGGTGTTCGCCCAGTACGTCGAGGTGGCGGACGAGCCCGTCGAGCCTCCCGCGCCGCGCCCGCCCGAGCGGTTCGCGCCGGCGCCGAACGAGTCCGCCGCACCGATCCGCAAGGACGCCGAGGTCCGCACGCCGCGCGTCAGGCAGAAGGATCCGGCGGAGCCCGAGCGCATGAGGCGCCGCGCCCCGGTCGTGACGGCGCCGCCGCGCCGCGGGCCGCGCAAAGAGAAATCCCGAGATGTGGACCCGCGCGATGCGGGATCCCGCCGCCAGTCGGCCGATGCGGCCGACCAGCGGGCGCCGAGACGCGCCCGTTCCAACCGCCTGTCATGGAAGGACATGTGATGACCCGTACCAGCCTCAAGCAGAACCAGCCGATCGGAAGGTCGAAGACCGTGACGTCGCCGCGCCGCGGCCCGCGCGGCGTCCAGGAACGCCGGGACGTCCGCGACGCCGGCGGCCCGATTGGCGACGGCGCTCCGTTGGTTGCCGACCGCGTCCGGGACCTGCCCGCCGTCGCGTCGAAGGCGATCCACGAGGTATTGCCCCCGCAGCCGTCCGAGGACGAGGTGACGCCCCTCTCGCTGGAGATGCGCGACGCCTTCAAGCGCTTCCGCGTCACCGAGCTGGGATCTCGATCGGTGAAGGTGGCGCGCGCCATGGCCGCGCTCATGCAGATCCGACTGCCCTATCCGCGCCAGATCGAGTTCATGTCCGAACTCGAGGAGCTGCGGCTCATGGGGCGGGAGATGCAAGGCCAGGCTCAGTTGGGCATGAGCCTGTTCGAGCGGACCGGCTGCGGCAAGTCCACGGCGGCGGCTCAGTATCGCGCAATGGTCCTCGCCGAGGCGGCGTCGGATACCATGCCGGTCCTCCACGCCAGGCTCGGCACGAGCGGTACCGCCCGCGATCTCTACGTGTCGATCATGTCGGGTCTCGGCGACGGCTTCCCGATGGCGGGTACCGAACACACCCTGCGCCGACGCGCCATGACGGCGATGGAGGCTGCCGGGGTGGGACTGCTCATCCTCGACGAAGCCCACCACAGCGGACGCAAGACCGGATTCGGCGCGGAGGTGACGGCCGAGCTCAAGATCATGCTCGACACCGGCACGGTGCCGATCGTGCTCCTTGGCACCGAGGAGGCGATCCCGATCATCGGGGCGGATCGCGAACTGTCCGGCCGCTTCTTCTCGCCGTGCCGGCTCGCGCCGCTCGACGTGAACGACGACGACGACTTCGATCTCTGGACGGGCTTTCTCAAGGCGCTGGACGCTCGCATGGTCGCCGACGGCATCGTCTCGGCGCCGGCGCAGCTCGCCGTCGAGGAGATCGCGCTCGCTCTCGGAGAGACCTGCGACGGCATCATCGGGCAGCTGATGCGCGTGATGCTCATGTCGCTGCGCGAGGTCGTGCGCGACGGTCGCGAGCGCATCACCGTGGCGGATCTGGCGACCGCCGTGGACCAGTGGTCGATCGAGTTGGGCTTCGCCAAGTCCAACCCCTTCAACGATCTCTGAGGTCGTCATGGCAGATCACGATGACGTCGCGATCACGGCCGCCGGGGATCTCCTCCGGCGGGCCCATGCGTCGCTGCCTGCCCGTAGCACGCCCGTGCGCGGTTCGCCGGGGCCGGCCCGGCGGCGCCTGTTCACGCCGACCACGCCCGTTCCGGGTGAGTCTCTCCGGGGCCTGGTCGCGCGGGCTTGCGCTGCCAATCTCTGAGGTCGTCATGGCAGATCACGACGACGTCGCGTTCACGCCCGCCGGGGATTTCCTCCGGCGGGCCCACGCTTCGCTGCCTGCCCGGAGCATGCCCGTGCGCGGGTCGCCCGCGCCGGCCCTGCGGCGCCTGTTCACGTCGACCACGCCCATCCCCGGGGAGTCCCTCCGGGGCCTGGTCGCGCGATCATGTGCAGCCAACTATCTCCCAAACAGTTGGGGCATGTTGCAGTATCTGGGGCTTAACCACCGCAACCGCGTCCTGGTGTCCGAGGATCCGCAGCTCGTGCTTGCCGATATTGCCCACGCAATCGGTACGGACGACGAGGAGATCCTGTCCCGTCGCTATGCGCCGCTCAGGCCTCGACACGTCTCGTTTTTCGGGCTCGATATTCACCAGGGGCAGATCGAAACGCGAGTGCGGCGCTTCTCTCCCAATTTCCTATCCGATCATTCCTTCCATCATGCGATCTGGGAGCTCCGCGATCTGCCCTTCTGTCCGTTCGGATGGGACATCTTGCAGGACCGCTGCTTCTGTGAAGGCACGAACGGCATCGTTCAGGGTTGGACGCGCACCCTCGTTCCCGTCGATTGCTGCGACCAGTGCGGCGATCCGCTGTCCGGCCTTGTGCCGATACCCGTCCCCGAGGATCAGCAAGAGATGCTCGCCCTCGTTCTGACTCTCGTCGGAACGTCCGAGGGGGAGCGCGCGCAGGGCTTGCCGCTCCCCGAGGCTCTCGCGCACACGCACCGCAGCCGGGTGTTCGATGTGGTCCGTCGATTGACGACGGCGCTCTCGGAGACCTCGGAATTCGATCGTACCGATCCCGACGCATGTCTGGCCCGTTGTGCGGCGATGCACGCGGCATGTCGCGCGGTCGTTGAATGGCCTTCGGGAATCTCGTCGCTGTGTCCGGCCGATCACGTGGTGACGTCGGCATGGGGACGCCTGCTGGGCGCCTATCTGGCGCTCGGATCGCCGGATTCTGCGACTATCGCCCACGCGAATGCGAAGCTCGCGAAGCGGCGCTCCAGGCGAAGCAATGGCAGGACGATCGAGCTGCTCGGCCTCAGGCCGGCGGGCGAGATCGCGGGCCTCAAGGACGATACGCTCGAATTGCTCTGGAAGGGCGGCGCCTTCACGCGACACCGACGGCGACATGGTGATCGCCTTCTGCCGGCAATCGAGCGGGAGGAGCTTCTGAGCTTTGCACTTCGGTGGCATGATCGGGTCGGGATCGATACGCTCGCCTACCGGACGGGTATCTCCCACCACGGGATCGAGCAGTTGATCGTCCTCGATCGCCTTGTTGCCAACGGTCCAACCGTACCGGGCTTGCCGCTGACCGTCACCTCTTCCGAGGCGAGCGACTTCATCGCGCGCGTTGAAGCGGCTCAAATGGTTGGAAGGAAAATCGTTGATCCAGTGCGGCTGCGGGACGCTGTCGGCACGATCGGAGGACGGCTCAAGCCGTGGGGGCCTATCATGGCCGCCCTGCTGGATGGGGAGATCGATTTCGTCGCAGCGACCGAGGGGCGGACGTTGACCGAGCGCATCCTCATTGCGGCCAAGGACGTGAAGCGCCTCGGGGACTTCACCTTTGATCGATCGGCTTTCCCCGATTTCCGATTCGAGAGTCGGATGGTGAAGGCGGAGGCAATGGAGGTACTGAACGTGCGTGCTGGCGGCGAGCGTCTGTTGAAGGGCCTCCAGATCCGGGGAAAGAATCCGCAGACGCTCGCTGTGTCGGACGTCGAGTGCCGGGCTTCAGACATCATCTCGCTTCCCGAGATCGCCGCCATGATGGGTCTGGACTGCGCGAGCGCTCATCATCGGCTTCGTCGGGCAGGCTGGCCGGCGGTAATGCCGGGAGCATGGTCGCGCGCGACGACGGCGCCATACGTCGACCTCATCGCAGAGTGGGGTCGACCCGGCCGGAAGTCTCGCATCGGCGCCACGCATTTTGAGCAGTTCTTCGTGAAAAGAACGACCGGTCAAACGAAGGAATCTGACCGGTCGCAAGGCGCGGTTTTGAAAAAATCGTGATGCGTCAGACCTCTATCTGAGTAGGTTCTGGTGAAATCCGGCAACTTTCCATATCGCCGTTCTTGCCGCCAATTGAGGTAGCGAACGCACGCGACCATCTTGCGCCGAACGAAATCCCGTTCTTTAAAAATGCAGGAAACGCACCTGTTAACCGATCTAGACGGACCGGTTATTGACAGCGGTGACGCGATTCACGGTTGCAGACCGGAAATGATATTTCTGATGCTGCGGCGCATCATGGGGATCGTCGCATACGCACATTGTCGTGTAGCTCAATCGTAGGAGGCTTTCATGCGGCCTGCCACGTTGTTTGTCTGCGCTTTGACTTCGGCGCTATTGCCGTCCGCCGCGTTGGCGGTGATCCGGCCCTCTCCGGCCAATATCTCCGGCCCCGTCGGAGGGGTTTTCACTCCTGCCGCCTACCATCCCGATCACGACTGGGGACATGGCTGGGGCCATGATCCCGGTCATCATGGTGGAGGCTTCCCCGGCTGGGGCTGGCATGGCGGGCACCCGCCAGGCGGCGGCTGGGATGGCGGAGGCTGGGGCCACCATCCGGGCGGCCCTTCCTGCAGCCCCTGACCCCGTGGGCCGGCGCCGGATTACCGACGCCGGCCTTTTTCATCAGCCGAAATCGAGCTCCATGCCGTCATAGCCGGGCACCACGCCACCGGGCAGCTCGGCCTCCAGCGTGCGGTAGTCCATGCTGTTGTCCATGTGCATCAGCACGGCAAGCTCGGGCTTCAGCCGCTGGACCCAGCCGAGCGCCTTGTCGAGGCTGGGGTGCGTGGGATGCGGCTTGCGGCGCAGCGCATCGAGAATCCACACGTCGACGCCCTTGTAGAGCGACGCCATATCGTCGGTCAGCGCGTTGAAATCCGTGGCATAGGCCGCCGAATAACCATTCCAGTCGAAGCGCAGCCCCGCCGATTCGATCGCCCCGTGCGGCTGATCGACCACCCGGATGCGCAGATCGCCGATTCGGAAATCGTCGGGCAGATCGTTGGCGCGGACGGTCGGCGGATAGCCGTCCTTGCCTTCGAACGCGTAGTAGAAGCGCTCCTGCATCGATTTGAGTGTATGCGGTCGCGCATAGCCCTCCACCGCCGCGCGATTGAGGATCACGATCTGGCGCAGGTCGTCGATGCCATGGGTGTGATCGGCATGATCGTGCGTCCAGATCACCGCGTCGAAGCGGCTGGCCTGGGCGTCGAGCAGCTGCTCGCGCAGATCGGGCGAGGTGTCGACGAGGATGCGTACCTCGTCGGTCTCGACGATCAGCGATGCGCGGCGGCGACGATTCTTCGGCTCCTTGGGGTCGCACTGGCCCCAGTCGTTGCCGATGCGCGGCACGCCGGACGAGGTGCCCGAGCCGAGGAGACGGATTCTCACGGCCGCGCCTTCGTGAACAAATTGAAGAAGTTGGTAGAGGTCGCTTGCATCAGCTGCTCGATCGATTCGCCACGCAGATCGGCGAGGAAACGGGCCGTGTCGGCGACAAATGCCGGCTCGCAAGGCTTTCCCCGATGCGGCACCGGCGCGAGGAAGGGCGAGTCCGTCTCCACCAGCAGACGATCGACGGGAATGCTCTTCGCGGTCTCCTGCAGGTCCTTCGCATTCTTGAACGTGACGATGCCGGAGATGGAGATGGAAAGACCCAACTCGAGAACCTTGTCGGCGAACCCTTGGCTCGCCGTGAAGCAGTGGATCAGCGCCGGGAAGACACCCTGCCCCATCTCCTCCGCGAGGATCGCGTAGGTATCCTCCTCGGCGTCGCGGGTGTGGATGATGGTCGGCTGCCCGGTCTCGCGCGATGCGGCAATGTGGGCGCGGAAACTGCGCTGTTGCTGGGCACGATCGGAGTGGTCGTAATAATAATCCAGCCCGGTTTCACCTATACCGACGACACGCGGATGTTGCGCGGCCTCCACCAGCTTGGCGGTATCGACATCGAGATGCTCGTCCGCCTCGTGCGGGTGGATGCCGATCGAGGCCCAGACATCCGGCTCGCGTGTCGCGGTGGCGACGATGTCGCCCCATTCGCGCTCGCGCGTCGAGATATTGAGCATCGTGGTCACGCCGGCGGCACGAGCGGCGGCGAGCACCTCCCCCTGCCGCTCGACGAGCTTGGCGTAGTTCAGGTGGCAATGGCTGTCGACGAGCATGGGGCGGCAAATAGGGCCATGCTCGTCCGATGGCTAGGCCTCGGCCGGCATCTCCAGCCGCGGGAAGACACCTTGCGGCGCGGGCAGCGTTACGCCAGCCGCGAGAGGCGTATCGAGAGCCGCCAGATCGCGCGCATCCGCCGACACGCCGAGCTGATCCAGCAGCTTGTCCGCGCTCGCCGGGATCACCCAGCGGACGAGGATCGCTAGCTGGCGTACCGCCTCCGCCGTCCAGTAGAGCACGGCATCGGCCTTGGCAGGATCGGTCTTGCGTAGCGCCCAGGGGGCCATGTCGGCGAAATAGCGGTTGGCCTCGCCGACGCCTTCCCAGGCGATCTCCAGCGCGCGGTGCAGCGCCAGCTCGTCCATCGCTTCCGAGACGCGCGGCAACAGGCTCGCGGGAAGCACCGGCGCGGGCTCCTCGCCCGCCCCGGGCAGCTCGCCGCCGCACTGCTTGGCGATCATCGACAGCGAGCGCTGGGCGAGGTTGCCGAGGCCGTTGGCGAGATCGGCATTCACCCGTGTTACAATGGCTTCGTCCGAATAGCTGCCATCCTGCCCGAAGCTGACCTCGCGCAGCAGGAAGTAGCGCAAGCCGTCGACGCCGTACGCTTCCGCCATCGCCAGCGGATCGACGATATTGCCCGTGGACTTCGACATCTTCTCGCCGCGGTTGAGCAGAAAGCCGTGGCCGAACACCTGTTTCGGCAGCGGCAAATCCGCGGACATCAGAAAGGCCGGCCAATAGACGGTGTGGAACCGGACGATGTCCTTGCCGATGACGTGCAGGTCGGCGGGCCAGTAATGCGAGGCATCGCCGGGATAACCGGCTCCGGTGAGATAGTTGGTCAGCGCGTCGACCCACACGTACATCACGTGGCCCGGCGCGTCCGGCACCGGCACGCCCCAATCGAAGCTGGTGCGCGAAATGGAAAGGTCGGACAGGCCACCCTTCACGAAGCTCACGATCTCGTTGCGGCGCGTGTCCGGCCGGATGAAATCGGGCTGCCTCTCATAGAGTTCGAGCAGCTTGTCCTCATAAGCCGACAACTTGAAGAACCAGCTTTCCTCGACTGTCCACTCGACCGGCGTGCCCTGCGGCGACAGCTTGACGCCGTCCGTCTCGGTGATCTCCTTCTCGTCGTAGAAGGCCTCGTCCCGGACGGAGTACCAGCCCTCATAACGGCCGAGATAGATGTCACCCTTGGCCTTCATCGCCTCCCAGATGGCGGCGCTGGCAGCATAGTGGTCGGCGTCGGTTGTGCGGATGAAGCGATCGTAGGAAATGTTCAGAGCGTCATCCATCGCTTTGAATTGTCTCGACATGTCGTCGGCGAGCTGGCGCGGCGTGATGCCGAGGTCGCGGGCCTTCTGCGCCATCTTGAGGCCATGCTCGTCGGTGCCGGTGAGGAAGCGCACGTCGTGCCCTTGCGCCCGCTTCCAGCGCGCGATGGCATCGGTGGCGATCGCCTCATAGGCATGGCCGACATGCGGATTGCCGTTGGGATAGCTGATCGCCGTCGTGATGTAGAATTTGTCGGTCATCGAGGGGGTTGGCCCACATTGCTGTTGAGCGACGCGAGCATCCCGGCAAGCTCGAACACCGTCGCCTGGGGATCGAGCGAGAGGCGCACCGCGCTCCCGGCCAGGGCGCGGGCCTTCTCCCACAGCGCCACCGCATCGGCAAGCGCCTGCCCGTCGCGTTTCTTGGCTTCGGTGGCGATGCGGGTCGGCAAGCGCTCGAGCAGGATCTCGTAGCGCGGCTGCGCCGCTTTCAGCGCTAGTTCTCGGGCCAGCGCGACGCGTCCGCCATTGTCCGGATCGCCCGAGCGGATGATCGCGTCCATCGCCGTATCGAGTCCCGCCACGTCGAGACCAGCGAAGCGCACCGCCTTGCCGGGCGAGCCATCTCCGGCCGCGACCAACTCGACGATCTCGCGATCTTTCGCCTCGGGCATGGCCTCACGCAGCGCAGCCGTCATGTCGGCCTCACCGAGCGGATCGAAGCGCAGCACCCGGCAGCGCGAGCGGATCGTCGGCAACAACCGTGCCGGTGCATGGCTCACAAGGAAGAACAGAGAGTTGGCGGGTGGCTCTTCCAACAGTTTGAGAAGCGCATTAGCGCCGTTGCGCTCCATGTCGTCGGCGGCATCCACGATCACCACGCGCCACGACGAGAAGCTGGGCGAGGTCGCGAACAGCCGCGAGAGGCCGCGCACCTGATCGACGGTGATCGAGCGGGCATAATCCTTGGTCTTGTCGCGGTAGAGCCGCTCCAGCAGCATCACATCGGGGTGGCTGCCCGCATCCCACAGCTTGGCGATACGGTGATCGGGCGGCGTATCCAGCCCCGGATCGCGTACCGGCGGCCCCGCCTCGTCCGCCAGCAGGCGCAGCGCGGCGGCGCGCGCGAAGCTGCCCTTGCCGATCCCCTGTGGGCCGGTCAGCAGCCAAGCGTGGTGCATTCGACCGGAGGCGCGCGCCTCCTTGAAGGCGGCGATCTGTTCGGCGTGGCCGTAGAGGCTCACAGATCCTCCAATGCCGCCAACAGGCGTTCGGTGACGATCTCAGCGTCCCCAAGCGCATCGATCAGGCGGAAGCGATCCGGTTCCTGCGTTGCGAGCAATGTGAAGGCCTCCGCGACGCGCAGGTGATAATCCGCGTCACGTCCGCCGATCCGGTCCGAGGCGCCGCGATCGCGCGCCTCCGCCCGCCGCGCAGCCTCTTCCGACGGGAGAGTCAACAGCAGCGTCCGATCGGGCAGCAATCCAACCGAACCGACCTGATGCAATTGCCGCAGCTGACCGATCGAGATGCCGCCCGCCCCGCCCTGATAAGCGAGCGAACTGTCGAGGAAGCGATCGGTCACCACCCACGCGCCTGCCTCCAGCGCCGGGCGGATCGTCTTGGCGACGTGATCCGCGCGCGCCGCCGCGAACAGCAGGGCCTCGGCGCCGGGCGTCCAGCGATCGGCCGAGCCCTCCAGCAGCAGCTTGCGGATCGCCTCCGCCCCCTCGCTGCCGCCGGGCTCGCGCGTCTCGATGACGTCATGGCCTCGCGTGCGCAGAGCCGCCGCCAAGGCCTTGACCTGCGTGGATTTCCCGACGCCCTCGCCGCCTTCCAGCGCGATGAAGCGCCCCCTCATCGGCGTCAGATCCAGCTGAACAGCGCCTTGATCGACGCCCAGATGCGGCCGAAGAAGCCTGCCTCGCCGACGTCGCTCTCGGCGACCAGTGGCAGCGTCTGCGCGTCCTGGCCCGGCGGCGAGACGACAAGGTCGGCGATGTGTTGGCCGGCCTTGATCGGCGCCTTGATCGGGCCGTCATAGACCACCTTCATCGGCGGGGCGTCCCCGCCCGCTTTCTGGCCGAGAATGCCGCCCACGCCGAGCGGCACCGTCACCGCCAGATCGTTCGGCGCGACGAGGCCCACGCTCGACGACGATCCGCCCTGCACCTCGGCCGTCTCGATGCGCTTGCCCTTCGAGAAGAGCGGCTTCAGCCGCCATGCCGAAAAGCCCCAGTTCATGAAGCCGATCGACTGGTTCACGCGCTCGTCCCAGCTGCCCATGCCGGCTAGCACCATGACGAGACGGCGGCCGTTCTGCTCGGCCGATCCGGTGAAGCCGTAGCCGGCCTCGTCGGTGTGGCCGGTCTTGAGACCGTCGGCCCCGGGCACCTTGCCGAGGATCGGATCGCGATTCTCCTGGCTGATGTTGCTGCCGGCCATGGTCTTGCCCCAGGCGAAATTCGGCTTGGAATAGAATTGCTTGTAGAGATCGGGATAGTTGCGGATGGTCGCCTCGGCCAGCGTCGCGAGATCGCGCGCAGTGACGTAGGTCACGCCATTGTCGGGCCAGCCGTTCGATGTGCCGAAGTTGCTGTTGTTCATGCCCAGCTTCTGGCGCTGCTGGTTCATCAGGTTGACGAAGGCAGGCTCGGTGCCGGCGATGCCCTCGGCCAGCACCACGCAGGCGTCGTTGCCCGACAGCGTGATGATGCCCGACAGCAGGTCCGCGACCGAGACCTGCTCGCCCGCCCCGATGAACATCGTCGAGCCCTGGCTGTGCCACTTTTTCCACGTGTCGGGCGACATGGTGAACTTCTGGTCGAGCTTCAGGTCGCCGCTCTTGATCAGGCTGAACGCGACATAGACCGTCATCATCTTCGCCAGAGAGGCCGGCGGCATCCGGAAATCGGGCTGCTTCTGGTAGAGGATCGCGCCCGAATTCATGTCCTGCATGAAGGCCACCCGCGCCGTGGTGTCGAAGGGCGGCGCGGCGGCAAAGGCCTGGCTCGTCAGCGAGGTTCCGACGAGGAAGGCGACAGCATACTGGGCAGGCTTCATGATCAGGGTGTTCCGTTCGGCTCTTGTGGTTGTGTGGCGTCGATGACGGCTGCCCCCTGATAGCCCCGCGCGCGCAGCCGCGCCAGCGCTGCCGAGAGGCTGGCGTCATCGGGATAGGGGCCGGTGACGACACGGTAGCCGATGGCGGTCGGCTCGACGCGCGCACCCTCGGCGGCGAGCGAGGCGGCAAGCGCGTCGGCGGCGTCGGGATCGGAGGGGGTGGCGACGACGATCCGGCGCTGGGCCGGCGAGGCGTAGGCCGGCGCGGGCGTATAGACGGGCGCAGGGGCCGGCGCGACGGCGACCGGCTGCTGCACGGTCGGCGCGACGGAGGGCGCCACCCGCCCGGTGCGCGGCGGCGTCGCGGTGGGCGCGACCGACGAGAGCACCACCGGATAGCCGCGCCGCAGCCTGTCGCGATCGCGGCCGTTCGGCGTCACCCGCCGCACCCGCACCATCGCGCGGCCTGCGCGGACGATGCCGAGCTCGTTCGCCGCCTCCTGGCTCAGATCGAGGATGCGATCGCGCGCGAACGGCCCGCGATCGTTGACCCGCACCAGGATGCGCTGCCCGGTATCGAGCCGCGTCACCTCGACATAGCTCGGCAGCGGCAGCGTCTTGTGCGCTGCGCTCGGGCGCTGACGATAGAAGACCTCGCCGCTGGCGGTGTGGTTGCCCTGCTCCTGATTGCCGTACCAGCTCGCCTCGCCGATCTGATCGTAATTGGGATCGTCGGTCGGCACATAGGTCTGGCCGCGCACGGTATAGGGTCGCCCGAGCTTCACCGGCGCATCGGGAACGAGGCGATGGATACCGCCCCCGCCGCATCCGGCGAGCAGCAGCCCGACACCCAGCGCCAGCCAGCGCTCAGCGGGAAACCGAGTCCGACAGCAATCCGACGGAAAGCGCATAGAAGTTGGAGCAGTTGTAATCGAGGATCGCCCGGTAGTTGCCGAAGGTCAGGTATGCGGTGGCGCCGGGGCCGTCCGGCTCCAGCAGGGTGGCCAGCTCGTCGTCGGAAACGGTGGGGCCGGAGAGCTGCACCACCCCCCGCGCCCGCCATTCGCGCATCGTCAGCCATTTGCTGTGGCGGGCGAAGACGCGCGGGCAGCGCGGGCTGGTCATCAGCGAGGTGAAGCTCGAGCGATCGAGCGAGGCCGGCACCGAGGCGGGCACCGCCCACGGCTCGCCGCGCTTCCAGCCGGCATTGACGAAGTAGTTTCCGATCGAGGCGAGCGCGTCGGCCGGGCTGTTCCAGATGTCGGCCTTGCCGTCGCCGTCGCCGTCGCGGGCGAGGCGCAGGTACATGGAGGGGAGGAATTGCGGATAGCCGGTCGCGCCCGCCCAGCTGCCCTTGAGCTGGCTCCTCGGAATGCCGCGATCGATCAGCTTGAGCGTGGCGATCAGCTCGCCCTCGAACAGCAGGCGGCGGCGGCCTTCGTAGGCGAGCGTCGCCAGCGAATTGGCGAGATCGAAATTGCCGGTATAGCCGCCGTAGCTGGTCTCCTGCCCCCAGATCGCGACCATGATCGATTCGGGCACGCCGGTCTCGGCCTCGACCTTCTGGAGGTTATAGCGCTGCGCCGCATAGGCCGCGCGGCCGCGCGCGATCAGGTCCGGCGTAACGTGCTTGGCGCGATAGGGCGCGAAATTGGCGACGGCGGCCGCCTGTGTGGTCGGCGAGCCGCCCGGCTGCGACTGATCGAGATCGACGACGCGCTGGCTGTAGGTGAGCGTCGGCAGCACGCTGTCGAGCGTGCGCGGGCTGACACCCTGCGCCAACGCGCGACCGCGAAAATCCTGCAGATAGGCCTGGAAGGCGCTCTGCTGGTCCCCGCCCGGCGTCTGGGCCTGCGCGGCGAGGCCGTCGGGGCCGCGCATGGGCGCGAGCGCACCGGCCGCGACCGCCGCCATCAAACCCAGGATTCTCGCAGATTTCCGCAACTTCCCCGCCTCCGTGTCCCACGCTCATGGCATAGCGGGGCGCGGGCGCAAACCCTTCTCGTCGCGCGACTTGCACATTGGGGCGCGGCCGGGATAGGGCGGGGCCACGCGCGGAAGAGTGGCCGAGTGGTTTAAGGCAACGGTCTTGAAAACCGTCGTGGGTTCACGCCCACCGTGGGTTCGAATCCCACCTCTTCCGCCATTCGCTGACGCGAACGTAACTTCACAGAAACAATCCCTTAGCCAGTCTTGGTCAATATCTCAATTTTTTGAGCTTGCGTGAATTCGCAATAACAAGTTTAATTGATTAAAGTTGTATGCGAGAATCTCTAACTGGAGATTTTAGATGCCTACCAGAGCAATGGGCCAAGCGCTCGGAAAATTGTCACATAATCTACGCAATCCAAGGTGGTATGCTCAGCAGATCGGCGAAACTGCTATGAGTATTTGGGTTTTGAACCCTCTTGGAAAAAAGGTCGTGTCCTATCTTCGAGGTCATTGGCTCCACGAAAATCAAAACCATGCGGTCGCAGATGTCTATCAGTGTGATGATGGGCATCTGTACGCCAATATCGGTGGAAAATTGTACCGTTACGACAATAGCAGCGACAACTGGTATCACGCGCAAGCCACGTGAGTGGGAGCAAGATCATGAAATTGTGGGATGATTTTATCGAAGGATTTAAGGAAGAGGCAGGAAAACCGCTGCCAAGCGAAACGAAACCCAAAGACTTGCTGGAAGGCTTTTCCGCCGGCGTTATCGAGACTGCTGTCCATCCTTTTCGCTGGTTTCGAACCCTAAGGAAGAAATAAGGCGCCTCGCTGCCCATCAGGTTTCAATGTTGTTTAATCCCCCATTAGCCATCCCTCGTTACCATGTCCCCGAAACGATCACGGGGTACGGAAGCATGGCGTCATCGGCGGAGCATCTGGGCAAGGCCGCGCTGCGGAGTGAGCCACGGCAGGGGGTGCTGCTCGATGCGACCGTGAAGGCCTATCGCGCCGCTCCGCTCGCCGCCGCGGTGATCGATCTGTCGACCGGGGGCGCGATGCTCGCGGCCGATACCAGCGCGCTCCACAAGGGCGACGAGATCGTGCTCGACGCCGCCGGCAAGCAGATCGTCGCCACCGTCGCCTGGTCCAACGAGAGCTTCTTCGGGCTCGCCTTCCACCGGAGGCTGGATGATCGCGAGATGAGCTGGCTGAAGCGGGTGGGCCGGGCCTGAGGCGCGCGCGCCCGCTCTACCCCGTTCGGCCTGAGCGTAGTCGAAGGCCATGCGATGCTGTGGCTGCGCTTCGACTGCGCTCAGCGCGAACGGATGTTGGCGCTTGGAGCACGCACTTCGACAGGCTCAGTGCGAACGGGGTACAGGGTTTCGGTAAGTGGCAGGGGTTGCCAATCACGCAATAACCGGCTTTGCCTCCGGCAACGAACTTGCCTGAGGATGTCATGGCCGAACCCACCATCACCCCGCTCGACTGGGCGGACCCCTTCGATCTCGCCGACCAGCTGACCGACGAGGAGCGCCTCGTCCGCGACACCGCGCACGCTTATGCGCAGGAAAAGCTGCTGCCGCGCGTCACCTCGGCCTATCTGGACGAGCGCTTCGATCGCGAGATCATGACCGAGATGGGCGAACTCGGCCTGCTCGGCGCGACCATCCCGCACGAATATGGCGGCGCGGGCCTCGGCTATGTCGCCTACGGCCTGATCGCGCGCGAGGTGGAGCGGGTCGACAGCGGCTATCGCTCCGCCATGTCGGTGCAATCGAGCCTCGTGATGCACCCGATCTACGCCTACGGCTCCGAGGAGCAGCGGAAGAAGTATCTGCCCAAGCTCGCCAGCGGCGAATGGGTCGGCTGCTTCGGGCTGACCGAGCCCGATGCGGGCTCCGATCCCGCCGGCATGCGCACCAAGGCGACGAAGATCGACGGCGGCTATCGCCTCGACGGCGCCAAGATGTGGATCACCAACTCGCCGATCGCCGATCTGGCGGTGGTGTGGGCGAAGTCGGACGCGCATGGCGGCCGGATCAAGGGCTTCGTGGTGGAGCGCGGCGTCAAGGGCTTCTCCACCCCCAAGATCGAGGGCAAGCTGTCGCTGCGCGCGTCGATCACCGGCGAGATCGTGCTGGACGGCGTCGAGGTCGGCGAGGATGCGCTGCTGCCCAACGTCGAAGGGCTGAAGGGGCCGTTCGGCTGCCTCAACCGCGCGCGCTACGGCATTTCGTGGGGATCGATGGGCGCGGCGGAGGCCTGTCTCGCGGCGGCGCGGAGCTACACGCTCGATCGCAAGCAGTTCGGCGTGCCGCTCGCCTCCAAGCAGCTAGTGCAGTTGAAGCTCGCCGACATGCTGACCGAGATCGGCCTCGGCCTGCAGGCCTCGCTGCGCATCGGGCGGCGGATGGAGGAGGGCGTGCTCCAGCCCGACCTGATCTCGCTGGCCAAGCGCAACAATTGCGGCAAGGCGCTGGCGATCGCGCGGGTGGCGCGCGACATGCACGGCGGCAACGGCATTTCGGCCGAGTTCCACGTCATCCGCCACGCCGCGAACCTCGAGACGGTGAACACCTACGAGGGCACGCACGACGTCCACGGCCTGATCCTGGGCCGCGCAATCACCGGCATCAGCGCGTTCTGACGCTATGACGTCAAAGCCGCTTTCGCCAAAGCCATTGGAGGGGGTGCGCGTGCTGGAGCTGGCGCGCATCCTCGCCGGGCCGTGGGCGGGGCAGTTGCTCGCCGATCTCGGCGCCGAGGTGATCAAGGTCGAGCGGCCAGTGGAGGGCGATGATACCCGCCATTGGGGGCCGCCCTTCCTCACCGATTCCGAGGGCGGCTCGCTCGACGCCGCTTATTTCCACGCGACCAACCGGGGCAAAAGGTCGATCGCGATCGACATCGCCTCACCCGAGGGTCAGGACGAGGTACGCGCTCTGGCCGCCCGGTCCGACGTCGTGATCGAGAATTTCAAGGTCGGCGCACTGGCGAAATACAGGCTGGACCATGCCGGCCTCTCGGCGGTGAACCCGAGCCTGATCACCTGCTCGATCACCGGCTTCGGCCAGACCGGCCCTTATGCCAGCCGCGCCGGCTACGACTTCATCATCCAGGCGATGGGCGGCGCGATGTCGCTGACCGGTGAACCGGACGGCGCGCCGCAGAAGGCCGGCGTCGCTTATGCCGACATCTTCACCGGGCTGTATTCGACGGTGGCGATCCTAGCGGCCTTGCACCGCCGCAACGAGACCGGCGTCGGCGCGCATATCGACATGGCGCTGCTGGATTCGCAGGTCGGCGTGCTGGCCAACCAGGCGCTCAACTTCATGGCATCGGGCAAGGCGCCCAGCCGCATGGGCAACGCCCACCCCAATCTCGTGCCCTACCAGAGCTTCGCGACCGCCGACGGCGACATCATCGTCGCGGTGGGCAACGATCGCCAGTTCGCGAAATTCTGCGCGATCCTCGGGATGGACGGGCTGGCGACGGACGAGCGCTACCGCAGCAACGCCAGCCGGGTGACAAACCGCGCCGAACTGATCCCGATCCTGTCGCAGGCCGTCGCGATCTGGACGCGCGACACACTCGCCGCGAAGCTGGAGGCGGAGGGCGTGCCCGGCGGCCCGATCAACCCCATCGACGCAGTGTTCGCCGATCCGCAGGTGGTCGCGCGCGGCATGGCGATCGCCTCGCCGGGGCCGGACGGGCTCCTACCCGGTCTCGCCTGCCCGATCGTGATCGACGGGGGGCGCCAGAACGCCCATCGCGCCGCACCGCGTCTCGACGCGGACGGCGCGATGATAAGGTCAGAATTGAAGGGCTGACCCAACAACCGTTCGGGCTGAGCTTGTCGAAGCCCTGCCTTTCTTCATCCAGCGTGGGAGAAGTAAGGGCAGCCCCCTTCGACTGCCTGCCTGCGGCAGTCGCTCAGGACAGACTTCGACAGGCTCAGGGCGAACGGTGAAGAAAGCTTACTTCTTGCCGAGACTGCCGATGGCGCCGAAGCGCTTGTTGAAGCGGGCCACCTGGCCGCCCTGATCAAGCAACTGGCCGCGGCCGCCGGTCCACGCCGGATGCGCCAGCGGATCGATGTCGAGCAGCAGCGTGTCGCCTTCCTTGCCCCAGGTCGAGCGGGTCTGGTAGGTCGAGCCGTCGGTCATCTGGACGGTGATGAAGTGATAATCGGGGTGGGTGTTCTGCTTCACGTGCGCAAACTCCGGATGGCGCCGGTTTCCGACCGGCACTCGAAGGTGGTGCCGATAGTGGAAACCCTTGGCGGACGCAACCCGTGAGAGTGCTGGGCGCGATCCTCGCGGGTGGGCGATCCAGCCGCTTCGGCAGCGACAAGGCGCTGGCGATGATCGACGGCCGGCCGATGCTGGAGCATGTCGCGGAGCGGCTAGACGGACAGTGCGACGGGCTGGTGGTAATCGGGCGGGATTGGCCGGGCATGATATGGGCCGATGATCGCCCGGAACCCGGACTCGGCCCGCTCGGCGGACTGGCCGGAGCGCTAGCCTACGGCAGGGATCACGGCTTCGATGCGGTGCTGACGAGCAGTTGCGACCTCCCCGCATTGCCCGATGATCTTCTGGCGATGCTCGGCGCACCGGATGCGCTGCTGCAACGCCAGCCGACGATCGGTCTGTGGTCGGTCGATCACGCGGACGGCCTCGTCGCCTATCTGCGATCGGATCGATCCCGTTCGATCCGCGCGTGGGCGGAAACGATGAAGGCCAGCACCATCGCCTGGGGCGACGGGCTGGCCAATATCAACACGCCGGAGGATCTGGCGAAATTCAGTCGCTCGGAGCGTCCGCGATCATCGCGGTGAACTCGGCTTCGGCCGCCAGCTTGTCGCCGAGCAGCGCCTTGCCGGCGAACTTGCAGATCTTGCCGCGCATCTGCGTAACCTCGACGGCAAGGGTCAGCAGCACGCCCGGCTCGACCGGCGCGCGGAACTTCGCGCCCTCGATCGCCATGAAATAGACGAGCTTGCCCGATCCCGCGAGGCCGAGACTTTCGACCGCGAGCACGCCGGCGGCCTGCGCCAGCGCCTCGACGATCAGCACGCCCGGCATGATCGGGCGCCCGGGGAAATGTCCCTGGAAGAATTCCTCGTTCATCGACACCGCCTTGATGGCGCGGATCGACTTGTGGGGGATGATCTCCTCCACCCGATCGACCAGCAGCATCGGATAGCGGTGCGGCAGCGCCGCCATCACCCGCCGGATATCCAGCGGGCCGATGGCGGCTTCCGTCACGGCGTCGGTCACCGGCCGGCCGGTGCCTTCGGATTGGCCGGAGCGGCCGCCGGAGCGCCCGCCGGCTGCTGCGGCAGCACGATGCTGGCGGTCGGGAACGCGGTGTCGAGGCGCTGCGTCAGCGCGGCGGTGATGTCGTTCTGCGGATCGGAGGCGAGCGCCGCATCCTTGCTGATCACCACCGAAGCCTTGCGCTCGGCGCGGATCTGCTCGGCGACCGGGCGCGCATGATCGACGATCTGCGAGCGGACGTAACCGACGACCTGGTTGACCTCCTGGTTCAGCTGCTCGGCCTGATCCTGCGCATCCTGCACGCGCTGGCCGGCCTGCTGCAGCGCCGGGGTCGGCTGCGGCTGGGTACCGGGTTTGGTCGCCTTCTTCACCGCGTCGATCTGCGCGTTGTAGGCGGCGACGGCGCTGTCGAACGCCGCCTTGCGCTGCGCGCCGAGCGGCTGGTACTTCGCCTGGATCTGCGAGGTGGCGCTGCGGCCGGCGGCCGAATTCTGGAACACCTGATCGAAATCGACGACGAGGGTGGCGCCGCTGGAATCGGCGGCGAGAACGGGCACCGCGACGAACGAGGCGGCGGCGGTCGCGGCCAGCATGGCCGACTTGAACATCTTGGTCATCAGAACTGGGTTCCCACGTTGAAATTGAAGAGCTTGGTGTCGTCGCCCTTCTGCTTCACCAGCGCCTTGGCGATGTCAATGCGCAGCGGGCCGAAGGGAGAATTCCACGAGACGCCGAAGCCGATGGAGATACGCGGCTTCCAGCTGCCTCCGTAATAGATTTCCTGGATGCCGTTCCCGCCGAAGATCTGCGTGTTGTAGTCGATCGCGCCGGACGGGCAGGTCGAGCCGGACTTGGTCGTCACGGTCGAGTTGCCGTCGGTACTGATGCACTGGAGCTGGCCCGACGAGCTGCGCACCGGCCGCAGCAGGCGCGAGTCGGTCGGCAGCAGAGTGCCGTCGTCGCCGACCAGCGCTGGCTTCTTCAGGCCGAAGACCGAGCCGGCATCGACGTAGATGGATGGCTTGAACCCGGCTTCCTTGGCGCCGGAGCCGAGTGGCAGCTGCATCTCGAGGTGGCCGAGATAATAAGCGCGGCCGCCCAGCGCGTCGTCCTGCAGCTTGCCGTTCTTGCTGAAGTCCGGCGTCGTCGATCCCGACGGGATGTTGTAGCGGATCACGCGCGGGCCGAGGCCGCGAATGTCGAAGCCGCGGATCTGCGGGCTGCCCAGCTGGAAGCGGTCGGTCAGGCGAACGGCATCGAGCTCGTTGTCCTCGTCGTCGAATTGCTTGGAGCCGTAGCCCCAGATGTAGCCGCCCTCGCCGTGGATGTTGAGGATGAAGCCGCTGCCGAGATTGTGGTACTTGTCGTCCTGCACGGTGGTGCGGACGTACTTCACGCTGCCGCCGAGACCGGCAAAATCCTGGCTGAACACGAAGCGGTTGCCCGCCGTCGGCGTGATGCGGTTATTGAGGTTGTCGTAAACGAGGCTGTAGCCGATCGACGACGTGGTGCGGTTGCCGACCGCGTCGCACAGGTAGCGGCCCGCGATGATCGGGTCGCAGGCCAGGTTGCCGGCGCTGTTGACCGAATAATAGGTGTCCTTGTCGAGCGACACCTTGTCCTGGCTGAGCCCGTAGCGGGTCGCCAGCGTCCAGTATTCGGTGAGCGGGATGCCGAGGCGGACCTGGAAGCCGGTGGTCGTGTCGTTGTAGGTCGTGTTACGGCTGTTGTCGGTCGTATAGTCGAACGCGCGATAGTCGCGGCGGAAGATGTCGAAGCCGAGCGCGAGGTTCTTGTCGAACAGGTAAGGCTCGGTGAAGCCGAGGCTCACCGACTTCGAGTAGGCCGACCAATCGGCCGACGCGCGCACCGTCTGACCCTTGCCGCGGAAATTGTTCTGCTCGATCGACAGGCTGACGATGAACTTCTCGAGGCTGGAGTAACCGGCCGAGACCTGCAGCTGGCCGGTCGACTTCTCCTGCACGTTCGCCTCCAGCACCACCTTGTCCGGCGCCGAGCCCGGCTTCTGGTCGATCTCCAGCTTGTCCTGGAAATAGCCGAGCGAGCGAATGCGGTCGCGCGAGCGCTTCACCGAATAGCCGTTGAAGGCATCGCCTTCCGACAGGCGAAACTCGCGGCGGACGACCTTGTCCTGCGTCAGCGTGTTGCCGTTGATGTCGATCCGCTCGACATAAACGCGCGGAGTCTGGTTCACCTTGTAGGTGACGCCCATCGTCAGCTTGTCGCCGTCGCGATTGAAGTCGGGATCGATGTTGGCGAAGGCATAGCCGAGCAGGCCGGCGGTCTCGGTCATCGAATCGACCGTGTCTTCCACCGCCTTGGCGTTGTACCAGTCGCCCTTCTTCATCTTGATGAGCGGCTGGAGCATGTCCGGCTTGATATCGCGGATGTCGCTCTGGACGCTGACGTCGCCGAACTTGTAGCGCTTCCCTTCCTCCACCACGTAGGTGATGATGAAGTCCTTCTTGTCCGGCGTCAGTTCGGCGACGGCGGAGACCACGCGGAAATCGGCATAGCCCTGCGTCAGGTAAAACTGGCGCAGCTTCTGCTGGTCGTAGGCCATGCGATCGGGATCGTAGCTGGTGCCCGAAGACAGGAAGTGGGTAAGCGTCGCCTCCTTCGTCGCCATCTGGCCTTTCAGCTGGCTGTCGGAGAAATGCTCGTTGCCGATGATGTTGATGCGGCGGACCTTGGACTTGTCGCCCTCGTGGATCTCGAACACCACGTCGACGCGGTTCTGATCGAGCAGCACCATCTGCGGATCGACCGTCGCGGCATAGCGGCCCTGGCGGCGATACAGCTCGATGATGCGGCCGACGTCGGCACGCACCTTGGAACGGGTGAAGATCTCGCGCGCGGAGAGCTTGATCTCCGGCATGATCTTGTCGTTCTTCAGCCGCTTGTTGCCTTCCAGCACGATGCGGTTGACGACCGGGTTCTCGCGCACCTGGATGATCAGGTCGCCGGCATTCTCGTCCTTGATCTGGACGTCGGCGAACAGCTCGGTGGCGTAGAGCGCCTTCAGCGCCGTATCGCCGGCCTCGCGGGTATATTGGTCGCCTACCTTCAGCGCGACGTAGGAGAGCACCGTCTCCGCCTCGAGGCGCTGGTTGCCCGTCACCTTGATCGTACGGATCGTTTCGGACGGCGACGCCGCCTCGGGCGCCGAGGTGGTGGGCGCCGGCGCGGCGACAGGCACCGGAACGCCATGGGGCTTCGGCGTCTTGGCGGCCTCGACGGGCATTGCATAGCCTGCGCCGAGGATCGTTCCGATCATCAGCACGGACACGATCCGGCTGTGCTTGCCTTCGATATTCACGCTTGTACCCGCCCTCGCGATTGCACGGCGCCCCACGCTTGGGCGTCGCTGCTCCCAGTATTACGCCCCCTGCCCGATCGGGGGCGGTCGATCAAGCCGCCAAGCCTCTGATACCCCTTTAGCCGATCAGCCCATACAGCTTCTGCCACAGCCCGGCCGAGCCGAGATCGTTGAACGTCACGAAGAGCATAAGCCCGAGGATCAGCGCAAGCCCCGATCGGAACGCCCACTCCTGAACCTGCGGCTCGACCGGCTTCCGGCGGATCGCTTCGACCACGTAGAAGACCAGATGACCGCCATCGAGCATCGGGATTGGCAGCAGGTTGATGAACCCCAGATTGATCGAGATGCCGACCATCAGCAGGATGATCGCGAACCAGCCGAGCGTCGCCTGCTCGCCCGCCACCTTCGCCATGCCGACCGGGCCGGACAGTTCCTTGGTCGAGCGCTCGCCGACGATGATCTGGCCGAGCGTGGTCAGCGTCGTCTTGACGGAATCGACGACCAGCGCGGCCGAGCGGCCGGGCACTTCGACCAGCGGCACCGCCTGCATCGCGCCGCCCGCCGGGCGGATGCCGAGCCGGCCGACCCGCATCGCGTTGCCGAACTGGTCGGTCTCGGTCGTCGCCTTGCTGTGCGCGGAGAGGGTCAGCGGCTGGCCGTTGCGGATCAGGTCGATCCGCATGTCCGCGTCCGGATGGAGTGCGGTGTAGAAGCCGATATCCTCGAAACGGCGCATCGACTCCCCGTCGAGGCGCACGATCCGGTCTCCGGCGCGCAGGCCTGCGGTCGCGGCGGCCGAATTAGGCATCACCTGCGAGATCACCGGCGGTGTCACCGGCTCGCCGAGCGCGATCAGCACGCCGGCGATCACCACGAAGGCGAACAGGAAATTGGTCGCGGGCCCAGCGAAGACGATGAGGAAGCGCTGCCAGACGGGCTTCGCCTGGATCGTCTGCTGGCGTTCCTCGGCCGGCAGCGCCAGCCATGCAGGATCGGGCTGGCTGGCTGGATTCATGTCGCCGGCGAAGCGGACGTAGCCGCCCATCGGCAGCGCCGCGACCTTCCAGCGGGTGCCGCGCTTGTCGGTCCAGCCGAACAGCTCCTTGCCGAAGCCGATCGAGAAGACCTCGGCCTTCACGCCGCACCAGCGGCCAACCAGATAATGCCCCATCTCGTGGATGAAGATCAGCGGGCCGATCACCAGCAGAAAACAGATTATTGCCCAGAAAAAGCCACCCAGAGCGCTCACGCCGCGATCCTCCGCATTACAGATGCGGCTTTGTGGCGGGCCTCGGCATCGATCGCCACCACTTCGGAGAGGGTTTTCGGAGCATCTGGTTCATATTGCGCCAGAACCTCGGCGACGATTGCGGCAATATCGAGGAAGCCGACCTCGCCGGCGAGGAAAGCCGCCACCGCCGTCTCGTTTGCGGCGTTGAGCACGGCAGGGCGTGCCCCGCCTGCGGTGAGCGCATCCTTGGCGAGCGCGAGCGCGGGGAAGCGATCGAAGTCCGGAGCCTCGAATGTCAGCGTGCCGATCGCGGCGAGATCAAGCCGCTGGCAGGGCGTTTCCATCCGTTCCGGATAGGCCAGCGCGTGCGCGATCGGCACGCGCATGTCGGGCGACCCCAACTGGGCGAGCACCGATCCGTCGATATATTCGACCATAGAGTGGACCACCGACTGCGGGTGAACCAGCACCTCCAGCTTATCGGCGCCGATCGGGAACAGGTGGTGCGCCTCGATCAGTTCGAGGCCCTTGTTCATCATCGTCGCCGAATCGACCGAGATCTTGGCGCCCATCGACCAGTTGGGATGCTTCACAGCCTGCGCCGGGGTGACCGTCCGCATCTGCTCGCGGCTCCAGGTGCGGAACGGGCCGCCGGACGCAGTCAGGATGATGCGGCTCACCCGGCCCGGCTCGGGTTCGTAGCATTGGAAGACCGCATTGTGTTCCGAATCGACCGGAAGCAGGCGCGCGCCCGCGCTCTCCGCCGAGCGGATCATTATCGACCCTGCGGAAACCAGCGATTCCTTGTTGGCCAGCGCCACCGACTTGCCGCACGACAAAGCCGCCATGGTCGGCTCCAGCCCGGCGAGGCCGACGATCGCCGCCATCGTCCAGTCGGCGCCGCGCGCCGCCGCGTCGATCACCGCGTGGGTGCCGGCGGCAGCCTCGATCCCGGTGCCGGACAGCGCGTCCTTGAGCGCCTCGTAGCGTCGCTCGTCACCGATCACGGCCACCTTTGCGCTCGTCCGCTTCGCCGCCGCCGCGAGGCCGTCGACGTCGCTATAGGCGGTCAGCGCCTCGATGCAGAACCGTTCCGGCTCGCGTTCGACCAGATCGAGGGTGGAGGTGCCGACCGAACCGGTCGCGCCGAGGATGGAAATGGTGCGCATTGTGCTCACAGATAACCGGAAGCCACGATCAGCGCCACGATGCACAGCACCGGCACGCACCCATCGAGGCGATCCATCACGCCGCCGTGTCCCGGCAGCAACTTTCCCGAATCCTTGACGCCCGCGCGCCGCTTCATCTGGCTCTCGAACAGGTCGCCCATCTGGGCCGCTACCGCCAGGACGCCGGCCAGCACCGCCAGCCGCATCTGGACGTGGAGCACGAAGGTGAGCGCGATCCCCACCACTTCCGCCGCGATCATGCCGCCGATCAGGCCGGACCACGTCTTGTTCGGGCTCCACACCGGCGCGAGCTTCGGCCCGCCGAAGGTGCGCCCCGAGAAATAGGCGCCGATATCGGTCGCCCAGACGATCGCCAACGCCCAGAAGCTGAGGTCGATGCCGTCATATTGCGCGTGGATGTAGAAGAGCGAGAGCACCGGCAGACCGGCATAGAGCATGCCCGCCGCAAGCTTCGGATTGCGCGTGAACACGAACGCCGCCAGCGTCGTGGCCAGCAACGTGTACCAGCTCGCCGTATCGGGCACGTCGACATGGGTGTTCTCGAGGATCAGCGGGGCTATCAGACCGAGCAGCGCCGCCCACATCTGCCAGCGCGGCGCCCTCACCAGCCCGCAATATTCCGCCACCATCACCAGCGCGGCGAAGGTCAGCAGCGCCCAGAACGGGTCCTGCCCGTATATCAGGCAGGCTACAGCGACGAGGATCAGCGCGATGCCGGTGACGGTCCGGATGGCGAGGTCGGACTTCTTTTTTTTCGGCGCAACTGCGGCAGGTTCGGCGGTCATAGCCCCCCGTAGCGCCGCTCGCGCTGCCCGAACGTCTCGATCGCGGCGGCGAGATGGGCACGGTCGAAATCGGGCCAGAGCGCGTCGGTGAAGACCAGCTCGGCATAAGCCGCCTGCCACAGCAGGAAGTTGGAAAGGCGCTGCTCGCCGGAGGTGCGGATCAACAGGTCGAGCCTTGGCAGGCCATCGGTATCCAGTCGCTTCTCGAAAGCCGCATCGTCCAGCGCGTCGGGATCGATCTCCCCTGCCCGCGCCTCGCGCATCAGCCGCCGGGTGGCACGCAGCAATTCATCCTGCGAGCCGTAATTGAGCGCAATCGCTAGTGTTAATCGTGAGTTGGAAGCCGTCTTTGCCACCGCATCGTCGAGCAGCGCGACCAGATCGGGCTCCAACTTGCGATAGTCGCCGATGATCCTGAGCTTCACCCCCTCGCGCGTGATCTCCTCGATCTCGGACTTGATGAAGCGGCGCAGCAGCCCCATCAGGTCGGCGATTTCGGCCGCCGGGCGGCGCCAGTTCTCGGACGAGAAAGCGTAGAGCGTCAGCGCCTCCAGCCCGAGATCGCCGGCGGCGCGCACCGTGCGCTTCACCGCCTCGACGCCCTGCTTGTGGCCGGCGACGCGCGGCAGCAGCCGGGCCTTCGCCCAGCGGCCGTTGCCGTCCATGATGATCGCGACGTGGCGCGGCATCGTCAGACCGGCGCCGCCCCCCGCGGCTGGACTGGCGTTGACGGCACTCACTTGCCGAGGATTTCCTTCTCCTTGGCCGCCGTCACCGTGTCGATGTCGGCGGTGGTGGCGTCGGTCAGCTTCTGCACCTCGGCCTCGTGGCGCTTGCGCTCGTCTTCCGACAGGCCGTTCTTCTTCTCGTCGGTCTTGAGATTGTCCATGCCGTCGCGGCGCACGTTGCGCACCGCGATCTTGGCCTTCTCGGCATAGCCGCCGCACAGCTTGGCCAATTCCTTGCGGCGTTCCTCGGTGAGATCCGGGATCGGCAGGCGCAACGTGGTGCCGTCGACGATCGGGTTGAGGCCGAGCCCCGCCGAGCGGATCGCCTTGTCGACCGGGCCGACGTTCGACTTGTCCCACACCGTCACCGCGATCAGGCGCGGCTCGGGCACCGAAACGGTCGCCACCTGGTTGAGGGGCATCTGCGAGCCGTAAACGGTGACGTTCACCGGATCGAGCAGCGCTGTCGAGGCGCGGCCGGTGCGCAGGCCCTGCAGATCGTGCCTGAGCGCCTCCACGGCGCCGGCCATGCGGCGCTCGAGATCGGCCTTGTCATAAACTGGTCCCGCCATTGTTATTCTCCGTTGCGGACGATCGTCGCCACGCCCTCTCCGGCGAGCACCTTGAGCAGATTGCCCTGTTCGCGGATGTTGAAGACGACGATGGGTATGTTGTTGTCGCGGCACAGCGCGATCGCGCTGGCATCCATGATCTTGAGGTCGCGGCTCAGTACGTCGGAGAAGCCGATCTCATCGTAGCGTTTGGCGGTGGGCACCTTCTTCGGATCGGCATCATATACGCCGTCGACCGACGTGCCCTTGAACAGTGCGTCGCAATTCATCTCGGCGGCACGCAGTGCGGCGCCTGAATCCGTGGTGAAGAAGGGCGAGCCGACGCCGGCCGCAAAGATCACGATGCGCCCCTTCTCCAAATGGCGCTCGGCGCGGCGGCGGATGAACGGCTCGCATACCGAGGCCATCGGGATGGCCGACTGTACGCGCGTCTCGACACCGAGTTGCTCCAGCACGTTCTGAACTGCGATCGCGTTCATTACCGTAGCGAGCATGCCCATATAATCGGCCGAGGCGCGCTCGAAGCCCTTGGCCGCACCGGCGATGCCGCGGAAGATGTTGCCGCCGCCGACGACGATGCAGAGCTCGTAGCCCGCCTCCTTGACCTGCACGATCTCCTTGGCGACGCGCATAACGGTATCGGGATCGATGCCGAACTGGCCAGGCCCCATCAGCACCTCGCCCGAGAGCTTGAGCAATATCCTTCGGAAAATCGGGCGCGTCATGGGGTGGGGAGAATCCGTGTCTGTCTCGAAGTGGCGGGCACCTTAGTGGCGGGGCCGCGCCGTGCCAAGGCTGGGCGCAAGGAGATGTGATGCAGGGGATTTGAAGGCGAGGACAAGGGGTTCACAAACCCCGTTCGTGCTGAGGGGCCGCTGAGCCTGTCGAAGCGGCGTCTCGAAGCACAGCCCCAGAGCATGCCCTTCGAGACGGGCCTTCGTCTCCGCTTCGCTCCGCTCAATCCCTCCTCAGGGCGAACGGGGTGAATGATCCACTCAGGCAAAGAAAAGGGCGCCCACCTCGCGGCAGGCGCCCCATTCTCGTCGAGGCGAAAGCGTTACGCCTTCACGCCCGCAGCCGCCGCGACCTCGGCGGCGAAGTCGGACGTTTCCTTCTCGATGCCCTCGCCGAGCTGGAAGCGGACATAGTCCTTCAGCACGATCTTGGTGCCGGCATCCTTGCCCGCCTTGGCCACGACCTCCTCGATGGGGGTCTTGTTGTCCATGACGAAGAGCTGCGACAGGAGCGCGGCCTCCTTCTTGAACTTCTGGACCGCGCCCTCCACCATCTTCTCGATGATGTTCTCGGGCTTGCCGCTCTCGGCGGCCTTCTCGCGGGCCACGCCACGCTCGCGCTCGATCAGCTCCTGATCGAGGTGATCGGCGTGCAGCGCCTGCGGGAAGGCGGCGGCGATGTGCATCGCCAGCTGCTTGCCGAGCGGCTCCAGCACGTCAACGCCGGCATCCGATTCGAGCGCGACGAGCACGCCGATCTTGCCGAGGCCCGGCACGGTCTGGTTGTGGACGTAGGGCACGACGGCGCCCTGCGACACTTCCAGCACCTTGGCGCGGCGCAAAGTCTGGTTCTCGCCGATCGTGGCGACGTTGGCGGTGAGCGCGTCACCGACGGTGCCGCCGCCCGGATAGGCGGCGTTCTTCAGCGTCTCGACGTCCTCGATCGCCTTCTCCAGCGCGATGCCGGTGACCGTCTTCACGAAGCCCTGGAACTGGTCGTTCTTGGCGACGAAGTCGGTCTCCGAGTTGACCTCGACGGCCGCGCCCTTGGTGCCGGCGACGGCGACGCCGACCAGGCCTTCCGCGGCGGTGCGGCTCGACTTCTTGGCGGCGGCGGCGAGGCCCTTCGAGCGCAGCCAGTCGATGGCGGCTTCCATGTCGCCGGCGGTCTCGCTGAGCGCCTTCTTGCAGTCCATCATGCCGGCGCCCGAGCGCTCGCGCAGTTCCTTGACGGTCGCAGCGGTGATTTCCGCCATGTCCCACTTCCTTTCGCTTGAAAAACGCGTGTCCCCGCAACAGCGGGGACCCAGAGAACCGAGGTTTCCAGGCTCCCGCCTACGCAGGAGCACGCGACAATTTGATTACGCGAGCGCGGCTTCCGCCGGCGGCTCGTCCATCGCGCCGAGATCGGCACCGGACTGCGCGCGGGCGCCATGGTTGCCGCGGGTCGCCGCCTCGGCGATCAGCTCGCAATAGAGGCGGATGGCGCGGCTGGCGTCGTCGTTCGCCGGGATCGGGAAGGCGATGCCATCGGGCGAGACGTTCGAATCGAGGATCGCGACGACCGGGATACCCAGCGTGTTGGCTTCCTTGATCGCCAGCTCTTCCTTGTTGGCGTCGATCACGAACATCACGTCCGGAATGCCGCCCATGTCGCGGATGCCGCCGAGCGACAGCTCGAACTTGTCGCGCTCGCGGGTGAGCTGGAGGACTTCCTTCTTGGTGAGGCCGGCGGTGTCGCCCGCCAGCTGCTCTTCCATCGCCTTGAAGCGCTTGATCGAGCCCGAGATCGTCTTCCAGTTGGTGAGCATGCCGCCCAGCCAGCGGTGGTTGACGTAATGCTGGCCCGACTGGCGGGCGGCCTCGGCGATCGGCTCCTGCGCCTGGCGCTTGGTGCCGACGAACAGCACCTTGCCGCCGCGCGCGACGGTGTCGTTCACGAAGTCGAGCGCGCGCGCGAAGAGCGGCACGGTCTGCGACAGGTCGATGATGTGGACGCCGTTGCGATCGCCGAAGATGTAGGGCTTCATCTTCGGATTCCAGCGGTGGGTCTGGTGGCCGAAGTGCGCGCCAACGTCGAGCAACTGATGCATCGAGACGGACGGTGCCGCCATAGGGATATCTCCTTCCGGTTGAACCTCCGCGGGGCAGGAACCGGCATATGCCGGCACCGGGTTATGTCGCCCCGCGTGTGGGATGGGCGGCCCCTTAGCGGGAGCGGCCGGGGATTGCAACCAACCGCACAATTTTTGACGATTTCACGACGAGACGGTGAAAAGGCGCGATGATCCGCCGCAAACGCCCCCACTTGACATGGGAACAAATCAAGAACATATGGAACTGGAAATGCGACAAACCGTTCTGCACCCTCGGGAAAGGGCGGAACCTCAGGTTCAGGAGCTCGGAAAATGGTTCATGTTCTCGCTTCGCTTGCCTTCACGCTGGTGGCTGTCGCCGGGCTCGGATTGATCGCGCTCATGCTGCTGCAGGAGCAGGACAAGATCATGACGGCGCTGGGCCTGTCGGTCGAACCAACACGACGGACGGCACACCGGCCCGTGCGCGTCAGGACGGCAGGTCGCTGGCAGGCGGCGTCGGCGATGGCGGCTCGCCCATGGCGCGCTGCCGCCTGATCCGGGCGTAGGATCGCGCGCTGAACGGGATGGTCAGCAGATAGCCGACGATCACGATCGAGAGCGTCGGCCACGGCGCGCTGATCACCGCCGCGCCGATGAGGGCGATCACCGCGATTGCCTCGAAACGGATCGTCCGCCTCAGGCGCAGCGAATACCAGCTGTAGGTCGCGACACTGGACACCATCAGCAGTGCGATCAGGATCGTCCAGGGCACGACCACGTAAGTGGAGCGCAGCACCGTCGCCACTGACGTCAAGCCGGCATCGTTGGCCGCCAGCCAGAGATAGATAGGTATGAAGGCGGCATAGGCTCCGGCTGGTGCCGGTATGCCGGTGAGGAACCCTGCCGCCTTGCGGGGTTGCTCGGTGGCGTCGATCTGAGCGTTGAAGCGGGCGAGCCGGAGCGCGCAACAGACCGCGAGGCTTAGCGCGATCGTCCAGCCGAACTGCGGCATATATTGCAGCGACCACAGATACAGCACCACCGACGGCGCGACGCCGAAGGCGATCACATCGGATAGCGAATCGAGTTCCGCCCCGAACCGGCTCTCGCCTTTGAGCAGCCGTGCGATGCGGCCATCGAGGCCGTCGAGCACGCCGGCGACGATGGTCGCCGCGACGGTCAGTTCCCAGCGCTCGGAGATGGCGAAGCGCACGGCGGAGAGACCGAAGCACAAGGCCAGCGCGGTGACGGCGTTCGGCGCTACGGCGCGCAGAGGAATGCCCCGGCGAGGGCGATCGCGGAAGCGGGTCGGGAGGGCCATGGCTACGCCCTTCCCCTCACTGGGCGATGCCGTCGATCCGCTCGTCGCGGCCGGCGACGGCGAGGACCGTCTCGCCCGCGATGGTGCGCTGGCCGAGCAGCACGGTCGGCGCGGTGCCGGCGGGCAGATAGACATCGACGCGGCTGCCGAAGCGTATCAGGCCGACGCGCTGGCCGCCGGCGATGATGTCACCCGGCTTCACGAACGGCACGATCCGCCGCGCGACGAGACCGGCGATCTGGGTGAAGCCGATCCGCATTCCATCCTGCCCCTCGACGAGGATGTGCTGACGCTCATTCTCCTCGCTCGCCTTGTCGAGATCGGCGTTGAGGAATTTGCCCGAGATATAGACGACCCGGGCGATCGTGCCGGCGATCGGCGAGCGGTTGATGTGCACGTCGAACACCGACATGAAGATCGAGACGCGCGTCACCGGATCAGCCGCCAGCGCCCCCTCGCCCACCAGCTCACGCGGCGGCGCGACGGTCGCGATCATCGTCACCAGCCCGTCAGCCGGCGCCACGATCATCCGCCCATCCTTCGGTGTGGTGCGCACCGGATCGCGGAAGAAGGCGAGGATCCAGACCGTGATCGCCGCGCCGATCCAGCCCAGCCATTCCGCCACGAAGATGAAGAAGGCCAGGCTGATCACGGCCGCGATGATCGCGAACTTGTAGCCTTCGGGATGGATGGAGGGCCAGCGCCAGCGGACGCTGCTGGTGCCGAGATTGGGCTTTTCGAGCGATGTCATCGCGCATTCCTAGGGCCTGAAAACCCCTCTGTCACGGTTGATCCGCAACGCATCGCGGCCTAAGCGGCTCCAGACTCTCTCCGCCGGCGTCCTGCCGGCCCCAGCTACGGAGCGCCCGCATGGCCAAGATCAAGGTGAAGACCCCGGTCGTCGAAATCGACGGCGACGAGATGACCCGCATCATCTGGGAGTGGATCCGCGAGCGCCTGATCAAGCCATATCTCGACATCGACCTCGATTATTACGATCTCGGCGTCGAGCATCGCGACGCGACCGACGACCAGGTGACGATCGACTCCGCCAAGGCGATCCAGAAATACGGCGTCGGCGTGAAGTGCGCCACGATCACCCCCGACGAGGCGCGCGTCGAGGAATTCGGCCTAAAGAAGATGTGGAAGTCGCCCAACGGCACGATCCGCAACATCCTCGGCGGCACGATCTTCCGCGAGCCGATCGTGATGCGCAACGTGCCCCGCCTGATCCCCGGCTGGACCGACCCGATCGTCGTCGGCCGCCACGCCTTCGGCGACCAGTATCGCGCGACCGACTTCAAGGTGCCCGGCAAGGGCAAGCTGACCATGAAGTGGGAAGGCGAGAACGGCGACGTCCAGGAATATGACGTGTTCGATTTCCCCGGCGCCGGCGTCGCGATGGGCATGTACAATCTGGACGAATCGATCCGCGACTTCGGCCGCGCCAGCATGAACTATGCGCTCGGCCGCAACTGGCCGCTCTATCTTTCCACCAAGAACACCATCCTCAAGGCCTATGACGGCCGCTTCAAGGATCTGTTCGCCGAGGTGTTCGAGGCCGAGTTCAAGGACAAGTTCCAGGCCGCCGGTATCGTCTACGAGCATCGCCTGATCGACGACATGGTGGCGAGCGCGCTCAAGTGGAGCGGCAAGTTCGTCTGGGCCTGCAAGAATTACGACGGCGACGTGCAGTCGGACCAGGTGGCGCAGGGCTTCGGTTCGCTCGGCCTGATGACCTCGGTGCTGATGACGCCGGACGGCAAGACGATCGAGGCCGAGGCGGCGCACGGCACCGTCACGCGCCACTATCGCATGCACCAGCAGGGCAAGCAGACCTCGACCAACCCGATCGCCTCGATCTTCGCGTGGACGCAGGGCCTGCAGTTTCGCGGCAAGTTCGACGGCACGCCAGACGTCACGCGCTTCGCCGAGACGCTGGAGAAGGTCTGCGTCGCGACCGTCGAGGGCGGTGCCATGACCAAGGATCTCGCGATCCTCGTCGGGCCGGACCAGAACTGGATGACCACCGAGCAGTTCTTCGACGCGATCCGCGTGAACCTCGAGAAGGAAATGGCCACCTGGGCCTGATCCTTCGGGGCTGTTGACGAGGCGGGCGGGCCGGCACGCAGGCCCGCCCGCTCGCGTTTCAGGCCTTCGGCGAGCGGATATGCTCGCGGCGGAAGCCGAGGCCGATCACCCGCGCTGGAATCCGCCGCAGCGGCGCGAAGCCGTCCAGCGCGCGCAGCAGCAATGGCGCATTCGAAATCCGGTCCGCCCGCGCCTCGCCGATGACGTTGCGATGGATGCCGCGCTGCAGCGCCTGAATCGCCTTTACCGGGAATTCCCGCCGTGCCTGCACCTTTGCGAGCAGCGGGTCGACATCCTTGCCTTTCGCCAGCGGTCCGGCGAGGATGTTCGCCGTCGCCACCGCATCCTGGATGGCGAGGTTGATGCCTACGCCGCCCACCGGCGACATCGCATGCGCCGCATCGCCCATCGCCAGCAGCCCCGGCCGGTGCCAGCGCTCCAGCCGGTCGAGCGAGACGGTCAGCAGCTTCACCGCGTCCCAATCGCGCAAACCCCCGATCGCATCGCCCACCGGCGGTGCCGTCTCGCGCACGTCGGCGCGAAAGCGATCGAGGCCGAGCGCCTTCACCGCATCGAGCTCGCCCTTGCCGATCACGCGCGCGCACTGCCAATAGTCGCCGCGATCGATCAGCACGATCATCCGCCCCGCGCCGATGAAGCCCGCGCTCTCGTTCTTCGTCTCGCGATTCTTGGGCACGCGGAACCACAGCACGTCGATCGGTGCGCCGAGATCGTGGAGCGGCAGCCCCGCCGCCCTGCGCAGCACCGATCCGCGCCCGTCGGCCGCGATCACGAGCCGCGAGCGGATCGCGCGGCCATCCTTCGTCGTCACGCCGACGACGCGCCCGTTCTCTTCGATCAGGCCGGTCGCCTCACTCTCCATCGCCAGCGAGAAAGCCGGGAGCGCCTTCGCTTCCCCGCTCAGAAAGTCGAGGAATTCCCATTGCGGCATCATGGCGATGAAGCGGCTGCGGCCGGGCAGGTGACCGAAATCCGCGACCTTGAAGCTGTTGCCCTTCACCACGGCAGAAAGCGCGGCCACCTTCTCGTGCGGGCGTTCGAGCAGGCGATCGTAGAGGCCGAGCTCGTCGAACAGGTCGAGCGTCGAGGGATGGACGGTATCGCCCCGGAAATCGCGGAGGAAGTCGCCATGCTTTTCCAGCACGAGGGTGCGCACGCCGGCGCGGGCGAAGAGATATCCCGCCATCATGCCGGCCGGCCCGCCGCCGACCACAAGGACTTGCGGATCGTTGGCCACATCAACCTCCGTTCGCACTGAGCTTGTCGAAGTACCGCCCTTCTACTCCAACGCGCGAAAGAAAAGGACAGGGCTTCGACAGGCTCAGCCCGAACGGCTTTCAGGGGTTGGCGCGAAACATCACAGCGGCAATGATGCGCTCATGGCAGGCTTCTCCCCAACCTCCACCGGTTTCTCAGACGCCCTCGTGATCCTCGGCGCGGCGGGGATCGTGATCCCGGCCTTCGCGCGCTTCAAGGTGAACCCGGTGATCGGGTTCATCCTCGTCGGCCTCGCGCTCGGGCCGCACGGGCTGGGGCGCTTCACTCCGCGCCAGCCGTGGCTGTTCCACGCCACGATCAGCGATCCGCACGCGATCGAGCCGTTCGCCGAGTTCGGCATCATCCTGCTGCTGTTCGCGATCGGGCTGGAGCTTTCCTTCAAGCGGCTCTGGGCGATGCGGGCCAAGGTGTTCGGCGTCGGCGCGGCGGAGCTGCTGCTGTGCGCGGGCGTGATCGGCGGGGCGCTGGCGCTGGCGGGCGAGCCGGCCTCGGGCGCTGCCGGCCTCGGCCTCGCGCTCGCGCTCTCCTCCACCGCGCTGGTGCTGCCGATGGTGGGGACGAGCGGGCCGGTCGGCTCGTCCGCGTTCGCGATGCTGCTGTTCGAGGATCTGGCCTTGGTGCCCATCATCTTCGCGCTCTCGGCGATGGGGCCGACGGCAGGGGGCGGCTGGGCCGAGCTTGGGCAGACGCTGCTGACCGGCGGGATCACCGTGGCGATCCTGCTGATCGGTGGGCGCTTCCTCCTGCCGCCGCTCTTCGCGCAGGCGGCGCGCGCGAAGAATCCCGAGCTGTTCCTCGCGATCAGCCTGCTCGTCGTGATCCTCGCCTCGATCGCGACCGCGTCCGCCGGCCTCTCGCCGATCGTCGGCGCGCTGCTCGCCGGCCTGCTGATCGCCGAGACCGAATATCATACCGAGGTAGAGGTGATCACCGCGCCGTTCCGCGGCCTCGCGCTCGGCGTGTTCCTGATCACGGTGGGGATGAGCATCGACCTCGCCGCGATCGGCGCCAAATGGATGGAGCTGACGCTGGCGGTGGCCGGCATCGTGCTGGCAAAGTCGGTGGTGACGGCGGTGCTGCTGCGGCTTTCGGGCGCTCGGCTCGGCGTGGCGGCGGAAACCGGGCTGCTGATGTCCAGCCCGTCCGAGACCACGCTGATCGTGCTCGGTACCGCGCAGGCGGCGGGGCTGGTGCTGCCCGAGACGGCGGCCTTCTGGCAGACGGTAACGGCGATCGGCCTCACCATCACGCCGCTGCTGGCGCGCGCCGGGCAGGACATATCGAAGCGCGTCGAGCGCCGCACGGCCAAGCAGGCTGATGATGCTCCAGCCCCCTCCGGCAAGCCGCGCGTGCTGGTGATCGGCTTCGGCCGCGTCGGGCGGCTGGTGGCGGACATGCTGGCCACCCACGAACGCCCCTATCTGGCGGTGGAGAGCGACGTCGATGCCGTCGCGCGGGCGCGATCCGAAGGCTATGCGGTGCTGTTCGGTGATGCCAGCCGGCCCGAGATGGTCGAGCGGCTGCATCTCGGCGAGGCCGCCGCCGTGGTGCTGACGATGGACGATCCGGTTGCGCAGCTGCGCCTCACCCGCCGCATCCGCGACGCGCATCCCGATCTGCCGATCGTCGCCCGCGCCCGCGACGCGAGCAACGCCGCCCAGCTCTACCGCGCCGGCGCCACCGATGCGGTGCCCGAGCAGCTGGAGTCGAGCTTCCAGCTCTCCGAGGCGGTGCTGACCGAGATCGGCGTCGCGGTCGGCCCGGTGATCGCCTCGATCCACGACAAGCGCGCCGAGCAACGGGCGGAGATCATGGAGATGGGTGGCATGAGCGAGGCGCCGAAGGAGCGCGGGCGGAGGATGGGGGAGGGTTTGACCGCCTCGCACCACCCGCCCCGTTCGTGCTGAGGAGCCGCTGAGCCTGTCGAAGCGGCATCTCGAAGCACAGCCGCAGCGCTTGCCCTTCGAGACGGGCCTTCGCCTGCGCTTCGCTCCGCTCAGTCCCTCCTCAGGGCGAACGGGACTGGGATATGGGACCACCTCTCCCCGTTCGGGCTGAGCTTGTCGAAGCCCTGTCCTTCTTTCCGCGCGGTCAAAGAAGGACAGCCATTCGACAAGCTCAGGACGAACGAAGGTCAGTAATAGCTAGGCCTGATCAGGCTCCTGAACGACCGGCGCTTCGCCGGGTTGAACTTCCTCAGCAATCTGGCCCTGCTCGCCGTATCCAAGCTGACGATGAGCAATTTCTCGCAGGAGTCGGTAGATAATATCCGTCGAAAAGCAGATCACGCCCGACAGAAAAAAGATTGCCCCTGTATCAAACGTCAGCGTTTGAGTTTGCAGTCGCCCGGTATTCACGATGTGATCGGGGATACCGTACATTCCGGTGCTTTCCACACTCGGATCATAACCCAACGTAGCATAGCCGACGATTGCCAAGCCCAGAAGAACGAGAACCCACGCCCACACCCTAACCGGATGGCTTACGGGCTGACCGGAATAGTTCGTGTCACCTACTGGCTTAATTTCGTTCATTGCCCCCTCCCATATTGAATTTTAAGCCCCCACCGTCACCCCTTCCAGCGCTGCCTTCACCGCCGCGACCGCCTCGGCCGCCTGCGCGCCCTCCGGCCCGCCGCCCTGCGCCATGTCGGGACGTCCGCCGCCGCCTTGGCCGCCGAGCGCGGTCACCGCCGCCTTCACCAGATCGACCGCGCTCACCGCGCCCTTGAGGTCGTCCGTCACGCCGACCGCGACCGATCCCCGGCCCTCGTTGACCGCGACCAGAACCGCCACGCCCGAGCCGAGCTTCTGCTTGGCCTCGTCGACCAGCCCGCGCAGCCCCTTGGGGTCCAACCCCTCGATCACCTGGCCGATGAAGCCGTGGCCCGCCACCTGCTCCACCGCCGTCTCGGCCTTGCCCGCGCCGCCGCCGCCCAGCGCCAGCGCCTTCTTCGCCTCGGCCAGCTCGCGCTCCAGCCGCTTGCGCTCGTCGATGAGGCTGATCACGCGCGCGGGAACCTCGTCGGGCGAGGCCTTGAGCGCCGCCGCGACTTCCTTGAGGCTATCCTCGCGGCCCGTCAGCCACACACGCGCCGCCTCGCCGGTCAGCGCCTCGATGCGGCGCACGCCGCTCGACACCGCGCTCTCCGAGACGATCTTGAACAAGGCGATGTCACCCGTCGCGTTGACGTGGGTGCCGCCGCACAGCTCGACCGAATAGGTGCCATCACCCACCCGGCCCATCGAGAGCACGCGCACCTCATCGCCATATTTCTCGCCGAACAGCGCCATCGCGCCCGCCGCGATCGCATCGTCGGGGGTCATCAGCCGGGTGCCGACCGATCCGTTCTCGCGAACATGCCGGTTCACCTCGGCCTCGACCGACTGGATCTCCTGCGGGGTCATCGCCTTGGGATGCGCGAAGTCGAAGCGCAGCCGCTCGGCGGCGACCATGCTGCCCTTCTGGCTGACATGCTTGCCCAGCGTGTTGCGCAGCGCCGCGTGGAGCAGGTGTGTGGCGCTATGGTTGGCGCGCACCTCGTTGCGATGCTCGACATCCACCTTGAGCGACACGGCATCGCCCACCTTCACCTCGCCGCCCTCGATCACCGCCTTGTGCGCGTGGAGGCGGCCGAGCGGCTTGGACGTGTCGGTCACCTCGGCCTCGAACCCGGCCTCGCCGGTGATGATGCCGACGTCGCCGACCTGCCCGCCGCTCTCGGCGTAGAAGGGCGTCTGGTTGGTGAGGATCGTCACCTCGTCGCCGGTGATCGCGGCGTTCACCCGCGCGCCGTCGCGGACGATGGCGACGACATTGCCCTCGCCCTCGGTCGCCGCGTAGCCGGTGAATTCGGTGCCGCCCAATTCCTCGGCGATGTCGAACCAGATCTCCTGCGCGGCCGTCTCGCCCGAACCCTTCCAGGCGGCGCGGGCGGCGGCCTTCTGCTCGGCCATGGCGGCGTCGAAGCCGGCGCGGTCGACGGCCATGTTCTGGCCGCGCAGCGCATCCTCGGTGAGATCGTAGGGGAAGCCGAACGTGTCGTAGAGCTTGAACGCGGTGGCGCCGGGCAGCGTATCGCCCTCGCCCATCCCCGCCGTCGCCTCGTCGAGCAGGCGGAGGCCGTTGGCGAGCGTCTGGCGGAAGCGGGTCTCCTCCAGCTTCAGCGTCTCCTCGATCAGCGGCTGCGCGCGGGCCAGCTCGGGATAGGCCGCGCCCATCTCGGTGACGAGCGCGGGGACGAGCCGGTGCATCAGCGGCTCGGCGGCGCCCAACAGGTGCGCGTGGCGCATCGCGCGGCGCATGATCCGGCGCAGCACGTAGCCGCGGCCCTCGTTGGCGGGCAGCACGCCGTCCGCCACCAGGAAGCAGGACGAGCGCAGATGGTCCGCGATCACGCGATGGCTGGCGCGGCGGTCGCCCTCCGCATCGGTGCGGGTGAGCGCGCAGGAGGCGGCGATCAGCGCCTTGAACGTGTCCGTATCGTAATTGTCGGTGACGCCCTGCAGCACGGCGGCGACGCGCTCGATGCCCATGCCGGTGTCGATCGACTTCTTGGGCAGCTCGCCGACGATCTCGTTCGCCGCCTGCTCGAACTGCATGAAGACGAGGTTCCAGATCTCGACGAAGCGGTCGCCATCCTCCTCCGGCGATCCGGGCGGGCCGCCCCAGATATGATCGCCATGATCGTAGAAGATCTCCGAGCACGGGCCACACGGCCCGTTGTCGCCCATCGCCCAGAAATTGTCCTTGGTGGGGATGCGGATGATGCGGCTTTCGGGCAGGCCGGCGATCTTCTTCCAGAGATCGAAGGCCTCGTCGTCGGTGTGATAGACGGTGGCGGTGAGCTTCTCCGCCGGGATGCCCCATTCCCTGGTGAGCAAGGTCCAGGCGTGGGTGATCGCCTGCTCCTTGAAATAATCGCCGAAGGAGAAGTTGCCGAGCATCTCGAAGAAGGTGTGGTGCCGCGCGGTGTAGCCGACATTGTCGAGATCGTTGTGCTTGCCGCCGGCGCGCACGCACTTCTGCGAGGAGGTGGCGCGGTTGTAGGGGCGCGTCTCGAGGCCCGTGAAGACGTTCTTGAACGGCACCATGCCGGCGTTGACGAACATCAGCGTCGGATCGTTGTGCGGCACCAGCGGCGCCGAGGGAACGATCTGGTGCCCCTCGCGCCCGAAATAGTCGAGGAAGGAGCGGCGGATGTCGTTGGTCGATGTCATGTGCGCGGATTTAGGGGAGCGCGCGGGTGTGGGCAAGCGAGCGGTTGCGATCGGGGTGATCGACTGTTCCTGCGCGAACCTTCCCCCACACCGTTCGTGCTGAGGAGCCGCTGAGCGAAGTCGAAGCGGCGTCTCGAAGCACAGCCACCGCGCATGCCCTTCGAGACGGGCCTTCGACTTCGCTCAGTCCCTCCTCAGGGCGAACGGAGAGCAATGATCATTGACCGACCCACGGCACTCCGGACACAAGCTGCACCTTCATTCCAGTAATATTATCGACATCCGCATGCTCACTCGGTTGATTGAACTCAACCGACGTAAGGACACCGCTCCCGCAAAACAGCTTTGCTTTTAGTCGAGACATCTCATCCGCAGACTCCAATTTCACCGTGGCGATGTGAATGGAATCGTCTGTCGTCACGATCCGGCTGGAATCCGAAAATAAAATCGCGCCCCTTCGCTTCTCATATAAATTGAGTTCAAGTTTGCCGAGAGGCGCTTGAATAATGTTGATCCTTCTGAGGCGATCATCGAACCTGCCCTGAACACTCACCGGCAGCGTTCGACGAACTTCCGCGAAGATCGCGTTCTCCAAGGCATCGAACGACGTCCGATATCCACGCAGCACATTGAGAATAGCACTGAACATCACACCGGCCGCTCCAAGCTCTCCGGCGGCTGGCTGAACCAGGCCGGCCCCGCCTCGGTCATGTGGAAGCAATCCTCCAGCCGCACGCCGAACTGGCCGGGCAGATACAGACCGGGCTCGTCGGAGAAGCACATGCCCGGCTCCAGCACCTGCGTCTCGCCGTGGACGAGGTTGACCGGCTCGTGGCCGTCCAGCCCGATGCCGTGGCCGGTGCGGTGCGAGAGGCCCGGCAGCCGGTAGCCGGGGCCATAGCCCAGCCCCTCGTAGAAGCGCCGCACCGCATCGTCGACGCTGCCCGCCGTCGCACCGATCCTCGCCGCCGCGAAGGCGACCTGCTGGCCGCGATGGACCTGATCCCACACCTGCCGCTGGTGGTCGCTTGGCTGCCCGACCACGAAGGTGCGCGACACGTCCGACTGATAGCCCTCGACCGTGCAGCCGCAATCCATCAGGACGAGGCTGTTCTCCCCGATCGTCTGATCCTCGCGCACGCCGTGGGGCAAGGCTGCGGCGGCATCGACCAGCACCATCGAGAATTCGGGCGATCCGCCCATCGCGCGGGTGGCGGCGTCCATCATGGAACTGACCGCGCTCGCCTTCATGCCGGGCGCGACCTGCGGCACCAGCCAGCGATAGGCGGCGATGGTGATGTCCGTTGCATAGCGCATCAGCGCGATCTCGGCCGGGGACTTGTGCATCCGGCACCCGCGCACGACGCCCGCGCCCGACACGATCGCGGCGTTGGGCAGCGCCTTCTTCAGCCCGTCGACAGCGAAATAGCGCATCGTCTCTTCGATCGCGACCGGCCCGGCGGCGGCCTTACGATCCTTGAGGATGCCGGCGACGGTGACGAGCGGGTCCTCGTCCTCGTTCCAGATGCGGACCTCCGACGGGATGGCCAGCGAGAGGCGGATCGAGGGCTCCTCGAAGAAGGGCATGACGATCGCGATGTCGCCGTTCGCCGGGATCACCGCGCAGGTGAGCCGTTCTGAGCGGTGCCACTCGATGCCGGTGAAGTAGATCAGCGACGATCCCGGCTCGATCAGCAGCGCGGAGATGCCGGCGGCGCGCATCCGGCGGCGGGCTTCCTCGATACGGCGTTCGCGTTCGGCCCGGGTGATGGCGGGGGGCTTGTTGGCGGGCGGTGCGGGAAACGGGGTGCCGGTGACGGCGAGCAGGCGCGACGGGAGCGCGAGCGCGGCGCCGGCAGCGAGGATGCCGGTCAGCAGCGTGCGGCGATCAGATATCAGCATGCCCCCACACCCTCTTGTTCATCTGCCCCAAGAAACCCGTTCGCACTGAGCGAAGTCGAAGTGCGTGCTCCAAGCCATCCCGCCAGCCGCACGTCCTTCGACTTCGCTCAGGACGAACGGACGATGAATGTCGCCCGGCGAAGTTCACGCATAGGCATAGGGGCCGCCCTTCGCGAGCGCCGCCTTATATGCGGGACGCGCATGGATGCGCTGGAGCCAGGCCTGCAGCCTGGGATAGCGCCCGTCCAGCCCGCCGCGCTGCGTCGCGGCTTCCAGCGGGAAGCTCAGCATCACGTCGGCGGCGGTGATCTCGCTGCCGGTGAACCATTCGCGCGTCTGCAACTCGCTTTCGAGATAGCGCAGATGCTGGGCGAACATGCCGAGCAGCGGCTTCCTCGCCGGGCGGCCGAGCAGGCCGAGCCGCCCCACCACCAGCAGCGCCAGCAGCGGCGGCATCAGCGAGCCCTCGGCATAATGGAGGAACTGGCGCCAGAGCAGCATGCCGGGCAGATCGTCCGGCGGGCCGAAGCCGTCGCCCTTCTTCACCAGATGCTCGACGATCGCGCCCGTCTCGATCAGCTTGATGCCCTCGTCCTCGACGATCGGCGACTTGCCGAGCGGGTGGACGCCCCTGAGCTCGGGCGGGGCAAGCATCGTCTTGGGGTTCCGCGCGTAGCGGATCACCTCGTAAGGCAGGCCCAGTTCCTCCAGCAGCCAGAGGACGCGCTGCGAGCGGCTGTTTTCGAGATGGTGAACCCTGATCACGCTTGTGCACTCCAAATCCAGGCGGCGGCGGGGAAGCTGACCTTCTCTCCGTCGAAATGCGCGCGCACTTGCTCGTCGAGGCCGGCGCGAAGCCGTTCGCGGCCGGCCTCGTCCAGCTCGCGGATCGCGCGCGAGACGGGACCGATCCGCGCGAAGAAGTCGTTGGCGTCGGCGACCGGATCACCCCCCGCGCCGGCGACATAGGCGAAGTCGAGCGCGGTGGCCTGCGCATCCCGCCAGCCCGCTTCGGCGAGGATGGCGGCGACGCGATCCCGATCGGCAAAGGCGAAGGGGCCGGGCGCGTGCGGATCGGAAGGGCCTCCGGGCATGAGGTGCGCGAACTTCGCGACCCAGGCATTCTCCTTCGGCGCGCGGAAGCAGGAAAAGACGAGGCGGCCGCCCGCTTTCGCCAGCGAGCGGAGGTGGGCGAAGGCGGCGACCGGATCATCGAAGAACATCACGCCGTGGCGCGAGACCAGCAGGTCGAAACCGGTCTCGCCGGTCCAGACAGTGGCATCGGCCCGTTCGAAGCGGCAGCGTGAGCGCACATGGTCCGGCAATCCGGCCGCGCGGGCCACGGCGGCACCGGACAGCGCGGGCGAAAGGTCGATGCCGTTGATCGTCGCACCCGGAAGTCGGGTCGCCAGCGAGAAGCTCGTCGTCCCCGCACCGCAGCCGACGTCGAGAATATGCGGCGTCGCGATCCCGTACACGGCGGCGACCGCCGCTTCCACCAGCGCCTCGTCGACCGGTTCGAAGGTGCGATCGGTGCGGTGCTGCTCCGTGGCCCAGACGTCGCCGACACGGCCTGCCCATTCTTCCTTGTCCATGGGCGAGGAGGCTAGACCCGCTGGCGACGGGTGGAAAGCGGCAAGGACTGCAGATGGGGGACTGCACGCCTCCGCCGGCGTCCCATGCCCTTCACTCTTCCCCATCGGCTCCGTCCGGCGACTGCCCTCCGACATCGGCGAACGGCGCCGCGCTCCGCTCGCCCGATGTCCCCGCAAGCCGGAGAAGGCTTTCGTCCTAGATATCGTCCTCTTCGCTCGGTCCCGCCATCATCGCTTCGGCGACGTCGTCGGTCTTGCGGCGGATCGCCGCCTCCAGCTTGGCGGCCATCTCGGGATTCTCGCGCAGGAACGTCTTGGCGTTCTCGCGCCCTTGGCCGATTCGCACCGAATCGTAGCTGAACCACGCGCCCGATTTCTCGACCAGGCCCGCCTTGACGCCGATGTCGAGGATCTCGCCGATCTTCGAGATGCCCTCGCCGTACATGATGTCGAACTCGACCTGCTTGAACGGCGGGGCGACCTTGTTCTTCACCACCTTCACGCGGGTGGAATTGCCGACGATATCATCGCGATCCTTGATCTGGCCGGTACGGCGGATGTCGAGGCGGACCGAGGCGTAGAATTTGAGCGCGTTGCCGCCGGTCGTCGTCTCCGGGTTGCCGTACATCACGCCGATCTTCATGCGTAGCTGGTTGATGAAGATCACCATGCAGCGCGAGCGGCTGATCGAGCCGGTCAGCTTGCGCAGCGACTGCGACATGAGACGAGCCTGCAGGCCGACATGGCTGTCGCCCATTTCGCCCTCGATCTCGGCCCTCGGCACCAGCGCGGCGACCGAATCGACCACCAGCACGTCGATCGCGTTGGAACGCACCAGCGTGTCGACGATCTCCAGCGCCTGCTCGCCGGTGTCGGGCTGCGAGACGATCAGCTCGTCGATGTTGACGCCCAGTTTCTTGGCATAGACCGGATCGAGCGCATGTTCGGCATCGACAAAGGCAGCGGTGCCGCCGCCCCTCTGCGCCTCGGCGATGACGTGGAGCGCGAGCGTCGTCTTACCCGAGCTTTCCGGCCCGTACACCTCGATCACGCGGCCGCGCGGCAGGCCGCCGACGCCGAGCGCGATGTCGAGCCCCAGCGAGCCGGTCGAGATCGCCTCGACCTGCATCGTTTCCTTCGAGCCCAGCCGCATCGCCGAACCCTTGCCGAAGGCGCGATCGATCTGCGCCAGCGCCGCATCGAGCGCCTTCTGCCTGTCCGAAACCGCCAGCTTGTCGATCATATCCGCGCTTGCCCCGATAACCTTGAGTGATGCGGCCATCTGCCAGTCTCCCAGTTAGAGCGGGACCGCGCGGGCATCAATGCGCGTCCTCCGTCACGGGAGCATGTATCATGTATGTTCTTTTGGAACAAGAGCGGAACAAATATCAGGCGACAGAGTCGATAGCCTGCTCGATTCCATTCAATGTGAATGGCTTGGACAGCACCGGTGCGGTGGCGTGACGCTCGGGCGGGGCCTCGGTGTGGCCTCCCGTCGCCAGAATGAAGGGGATGTCGCGATCGGCCAGCGCGTCCGCGACGGGCCAACAGGAACGGCCGTGGAGATGGACATCGAGGATCGCCAGATCGAAGCCACCGGCCTCGGCCTGCGCCAGCGCGCCCTCCACCGTGTCCTCGGTGCCCGCCACCTGATGACCGAGACTGTCGATGAAATCCTCGAGCATCATCGCGATGAGCGATTCGTCCTCGACGATCAGGATGGAGCGTGTGGCCATACCGTTCGCCTAGCGCGCCAAGCCGTTGCTGGACAAGCGTTTATCGCGCCTTTTCGGCTTTTGCATGGCGAGCGAGCGCGTCGCGCGCCGCCTCGGCCAGCTGCTGCACCGAGAAGGGCTTGGCGAGGAAGGAAACATTGTCGAGGTTGATCGAGCGGCGAAGCTGTTCCTCGGCATAGCCCGACATGAACAGGATCGGCAGCTCCGGGAAACGCTCGCGGGCGTGGGCGACCATGGTGGGGCCGTCCATAGTCGGCATCATCACGTCTGAGATCAGTAGGTCGAAACCGCTGCTCGCCTCGCCCGCCGGCACCTGATTGAGGATTTCCAGCGCCTCCTCGCCATTCGCCGCCGTGCGGACCTGATAGCCCTGCCGCGACAGCGCGCGCTCGGCGACGGAGCGGACCATGTCCTCGTCCTCCACCACCAGGATCGATCCGGAACCCCACAATTCCTGGGGTGCCTCCTTGACTTTCTCCTTTTCGGGCGAGGCGATCTCGCCGTGGAAGACGGGCAAATAGACGACGAAGCTCGTCCCCTTCCCCATCTCCGAATCGGCGAAGATGAAGCCGCCCGATTGCTTGACGATGCCATAGACGGTGGAGAGGCCGAGGCCGGTGCCCTTGCCGACATCCTTGGTGGTGAAGAAGGGCTCGAAGATCTTGGGCAGCACATCGGGCGGGATGCCGGTACCGGTGTCGGTGACGCTGAACGCCGAATAGTCGCCCGCCGGCAGGACATCGGCGCCAAGGCGGCGGACCTCGGCGGCAGATACGCCATAGGTGCGGATCGTCAGCACGCCGCCGTCCGGCATGGCGTCGCGCGCATTGACGGCGAGGTTGACGATCACCTGCTCAAGCTGCCCGGGATCGGCGCGCACCGGGCCGATCGAACGGCCGTGGTTGATGACGAGCTGCATCGATTCGCCCATCAGGCGGCGCAGCAGGTTGGAGACCTCCGAGATCACGTCGGGCAGTTGCAGCACCTGCGGGCGCAGCGTCTGCTGGCGCGAGAAGGCGAGCAGCTGGCGGGTCAGGCCGGCGGCGCGGTTGGCGTTGTGGCGGATCTGCTGGATGTCGTCGTAATCGCTATCGCCGGGCGTGTGGCGCATCAGAATCAGGTCGCAATGGCCCAGCACGGCAGTCAGGATATTGTTGAAATCGTGCGCCACGCCGCCGGCGAGCTGGCCGACCGCCTGCATCTTCGTGGCCTGCGCGACCTGGCGCTGGAGGCGCCCTTCCTCGGCCGAATCCTTGAGGGAGAGGATGACGGCGGCATCCCCCAGCCCGCGCGCGGACGCGACGGTGAGCGAGACGGGCTCGTCCGGCCGGTGGCGCAAGCGCACCGCGACGTCGCCGGAGAAGATCGGTGCGTTGCCGAACGGGCCGGAGGCAGGCTTGGCGCCCGCGAAACGCCGTACCGCGTCGGACACCGCCGACTTGTCCTCCTTCACGACGAGGTCGCTCGGATAGACGGCATGCTCCACATCGCTCATCCCGGCGGCGGCGCGGAACGCCTCGTTCTGGAAGAGGAAGCGCCCGTCGCGATCGATCAGCGCGAGGCCGAGCGGCAGCATGCCGAGAAGGCCGTAGAGATCATCCGGCCTCGTGGAACTTTCCGGAACGCGCTGCGCGGGATCGTCGAACAGCAGCATGGCCGCGGCGCCGGCGGCGAGCTCGCCATCGTCGAGCGGAACGTGGAGCAGCCGCAGCGGATCGGCATCCTCCGGATCGCGGGCGAAGTGGAGCGCGCCATCCTCGTCCTGCGTCAGGCAGGCGGCGAAATCCCGGCCGGTGATGCTGCTCACCTGCGGCCCGATGGCGCGTGCGATGAAGACCTTGTTGGCGACGAGCACACGCCCGCGCTCGTCGATCAGGGCGGCCATCAGGCCGGCGCGGCCCAGCCGGTCCCCGAAGCCTCCGCCGACGAGGCGCAGCGCATCGGTGCGCCCCTCGCCACGCCCGTCGCCGATCCGCCAAAGCAGATGATCCTCGCCAACCCCGGCACGCAGCACATGCAGCGTCACGCGGGTGCTGCCGAGCGCGACCTCGGCATCGCCCTCGCGCCAGGCCGAGCGGCCGGCGGCGGCGACCGTCTCGGCATAGAGATCGAGGCCCGGCAATGCGGGCGGCACGGCGGCGGCGCCGAAGCGATCGACATAGGCGACGTTGGCGGCGATCATCCGACCGGCGCGGTCGGTGATCGCGGCGGGCTCCTCGCAGACGTCCAGCGCGGCGCGGAGCAGCGCGCGATCTGGGCGCGGGGCGGACTCCGCCACCACGCCAACGCGCATCCGCGCAGCGAGCACGATGGCGGCGGCGATGGCGGCGAAACCGACGAGGAAGCCGACCGCGAAGCGCCAGTCTCCCGCCGCGCGCGCCAGCATGACGGCGGAGGCGACACCGAGGCCCGCAACGCCGGCGGCGATCAGCCGGTCCGGCGTCAGCGTCACTTTCGCCGGCGCGGCGGCACGCAGGGGAATGGGCTCGGCACGAAGGGCAGGCAGACGCATGGCCCCTATTCGGCGCGGCGGGGCGGGTTCGTCAACGGCCCGCGCATGCCTTCATCCGACTATCACCACACGTTCACGCGCTGATCCGGCGGGAGATACAGCTTCTCGCCCGGCTTCACGTCGAACGCCTTGTACCAGAGATCCTTGTTGCGGACCTCGTCGGTGCGCTGCTGGCCCGGCGAATGCGGGTTGGTCAGCACCTGCTGGCGCAGGATCGGATCGCGATACTTGGTGCGCCACACCTGCGCATAGCCGAGGTAGAAACGCTGATCCCCGGTGAAGCCGTCGATCACCGGCGCATCCTTGCCGCCGAGCGACAGTTCGTAGGCGTCGTGGCTCACCGAAAGTCCCGCGAGATCGGCCATATTCTCGCCTAGCGTCAGCTTGCCGTTGACGTGCAGGCCGGGCAACGGCTCGTAGGCGTCATACTGCGCGACGAGCTTGTCGGTCATCGCGGTGAAGCGCGAGACGTCCTGCGGCGTCCACCAGTCGGTGAGCGCGCCATGCGCGTCATACTTGCGGCCCTGATCGTCGAAATGGTGGCTGAGCTCGTGGCCGATCACCACGCCGATGCCGCCATAGTTCACCGCCGGATCGGCCTTCGGATCGAAGAAGGGCGGCTGCAGGATCGCCGCCGGGAACACGATCTCGTTCATCGAGAAGTTCGCGTAGGCGTTAATCTCCATGGGGGTCATGCCCCACTCGCCGCGATCGATCGGCTGGCCGAGCTTGTTGAGGTTGCGCTGATATTCGAAGCCGTTCGAGCGTGCGACGTTGCCGACCAGATCGCCCGGCTTGATCACCAGCGTCGAGTAATCGCGCCACTTGGTCGGGTAGCCGATCTTGGGCGTGAAGGCCGCGAGCTTGGCGAGCGCCTTCTGCTTGGTGGCGTCGTCCATCCAGGTGAGCTTGGGGATGCGCTGGCCCATCGCGGCGATGATGTTGTGGACGAGCGCGTCGGCCGCCGCCTTCGCCTCGGGCGGGAAATATTTCGCGACATAGACCTGGCCGACCGCCTCGCCCATCCCGTTGGAGACGAGGCTGACGCCCCGCTTCCAGCGCGGCTGGTTCTGCGGCGTGCCGGACAGTTCGGTGCCGTGGAAGGCGAACTGCGCGTCGACGAAATCCTTGGAGAGATAGCGCGCATATTCGTCCAGGGTGCGGACGGTCGCATAATCCTTCAGCACCGCCAGCGGCGTGTCCGCGAACAGCTTGGCCTCGCCCGCGAAGGCGGTCGGCTCGGCAACGAGGAACGCCTTCTGCCCGCCGAGGCCGAGGGCCGTCATGTAGGCGCCCCACGGGAAGCCCGGCGCCTTGGCGTCGAAATCGGCAGCCGACCACTTGTTATAGACCTTGTCGGCGTCGCGCGTGTCCTCGGGCGCCCACTGGACCTTGGCGATCTCCGTCTCGAACGCCATGATCGCCTGCGCGCGGGCCGCGGCATTGGGCTCACCGGCCAGCGTCAGCAGCCTGGTCATGTAGGCGACGTAGGCCGTGCGGTTCTTCGCCAGCGCGGGATCGTCCTTCAGGTAATAATCGCGGTTGGGCAGGCCGAGGCCGTCCTGACCGAACTGGGCGATGTAGGCGTCCGGATTCTTGTCGTCCTGGCCGACGCCCGTGTAGAACGGCGTGGTGATGCCGATGCGGTTGAGCTTCGCCATCTCGGCGGCGAGCGCGGCCTTGTCCTTGGCGGCCTTGATGTCGGCCAGCCACGGCTTCACCGGCGTGGCGCCCTTCGCGTCGGCCGCCTTCTCGTCCATGAAGCTCGCGTAGAACATGCCGATCTTGCTGCCCGGCTGCTTCTGCGCATCCTCCAGGATGCCGCGCGTGCGGGCGAGGCTCAGATCCTGCAGCTTGTGAAACATGCCGTAGCTGGAGCGATCGGCGGGAATCTCGGTTGTCTTCTGCCAGGTGCCACTGGCGTAGCTGTAGAAATCGTCGCCCGGCTTCACGGACTTGTCCATGCCGGCGGTGTCGAAGCCGAAGGTGCCGTAGGTCGGCGCGCCGGCGACGGCGGGGGCGCCGCCGGTGGTGGCGGGCGCGAGGAAATCGGGGGTGGCGGCCGGAGCGGCACCGGCGAGCACGGTGGATGCCAGAAGGGCGACGAAGGTCAGACGCATGGGGAATCCCTCAACCTTGGTGTATGAGGAATGCATAGCACCGCGCCCGGATGGTGCAAGGCTGCGACAAGTAGCGAGCGCCTATTTCACTTTTGCAACAGGCAACGGCGGTACAACAGGCAGCGGCGGATTAGCCCCGCTCGCGCATGATCCTTGCCTGATCCCGCTTCCAGTCGCGTTCCTTGGCCGTCTCGCGCTTGTCGTGGAGCTTCTTGCCCTTGGCGAGCGCCAGCTCGACCTTCGCGCGGCCCCGCTTGTTGAAGTAGATGGCGAGCGGGATCAGCGTCATGCCCTCGCGGTTGACGCCCTGCGCCATCTTGTTGATCTCGCGCTCATGGAGCAGCAGCTTCCGGGGCCGGCGCGGCTCGTGGTTGAAGCGGTTGCCGTGGCTGAACTCCGGGATGTTGGCGTTGATCAGGCTGACCTGGCCGTCCCTGATCTCGGCATAGCTCTCCGCGATCGTCCCCTCGCCGAAGCGCAGCGACTTCACCTCGGTGCCGGTCAGGGCGATGCCGGCCTCGAAGAATTGCTCGAGGAAATATTCGTGCCGCGCGCGCCGGTTCTCGGCGACGATCTTGGTCTTCTCGAATTCGATGGGCTTGGGACGGGACATAATGAGTTTCGCAATATCGGAAGGAACGGTGCGGTATCAATGCTTGCCGAGGATGGTCGTGATCCGATCCTCGATAACGGTCGGCATGCCATGCCAGCCGCCACGCCAATCATGTCCTGCACCTTCGATCTCAAGCTGATGGTAAAGGCCACCCGCCGCGATGCGCGGATCGTCCACGAACGTGGGCTGCGCGGTCAGGCAGGGATCCGCGATCAGCGCATCGATCTCGCGGCTCTCCGCTTCGGACAGGGTGCGCCCGATCGTCGGCATGATCGTGGGCTTCGCATCGGCGATCCAGACACGCGTCGATCCGACCCCGTCCACTCGCCACCATCCAGCGGAATCGCGGGTCGCGACGACGCTGAAGGTCGTCGTGGCGAGGTCACCGCCATTCGCGAACCAGAGAATGCGAGGCCCGGTCTCGGGTGGAGGCGAGGCCCGCAGCGCGTCCCTCAGCTTGCGGTGCCCCTTGATGTCCGATGAAGGCAGTTTCCAGGACAGATGGCTCCCCTTCGCCAGCATGTCGGGCGCACCGGCGCAGGACGCATATCGGGGGTCATCCGGCACGGCGGGAGCGTGGGGCGCCGGCGCAGGACCGAGCGCCATGGCCTGCAACGCCGCCATCAGCATCAACATCAGACCAGCCCCGCCACCTTCAGCGCTGCGTCCACGGCCTTGCGGCTCGCCTCGCCGGCAGGGGTCATCGGCAGGCGCAGATCGTCCGGGAAGCCCGAGCGGATTGTGTTGAGGGCGTACTTCACCGGCCCCGGTGAGGCATCGGTGAACAAAGCGGTGTGAAGCGGGAAGAGCCTGTCCTGCAGCGCAAGCGCCCGCTTCCACTCGCCGTGCAGGCAGGCATGCTGGAACTCGGCGCACAGCTTGGGCGCGACGTTGGCGGTGACAGAGATGCAGCCCGCGCCGCCCATCGCCATGAAGCCCAGCGCCATGTCGTCATTGCCCGAAAGCTGGCAGAAATCCTCCCCGCAGGCGAGGCGCTGCGCGGTCACCCGCTCGGCCTTGCCGGACGCGTCCTTGATGCCGACGATGCTCTTGATCTCGGCCAGCCGACCCAGGGTCTCGGGCAGGATGTCGGTCACGGTGCGGCCCGGCACGTTGTAGACCACGATCGGCATGTCGCAGTGATCGGCCAGATAGGCGAAGTGGGCGTAGATGCCCTCCTGGTTGGGCCGGTTGTAATAAGGCAGCACGACCAGCGCCGCCGAGGCGCCCGCCGCATAGGCCGACCGCATGTGATCGAGCGCCACCAGCGTGTCGTTGGAGCCGCAGCCCGCAATCACCGGCACGCGCCCCGCCGCCTGCTCGACGCAGACCGCGACCACCCTGTCATGCTCGGCGATCGACATGGTCGCCGATTCGCCGGTCGTGCCGCAGGGCACAAGAGCGGACGATCCCTGCTCGATCTGCCAGTCCACGAAGCTGCGAAAAGCGACCTCATCGAAGCGACCGTCGCGAAAAGGCGTCACCAGAGCGGGAATCGAGCCCGAGAACATCATGCACTCCTTCACGCCGACACCGCGGTGCGGCATAGTCCACCCATGGCCGGGGGGGTCTCATATTCAGCGCCTGATAAGGAGCGGGTTGGCATGATGTCCAGCATGCTCCATCGACGACTGATGCTTATCGGTCCCTTCGCGCTTCTCGGCGCCGCCGCGCTCGGTGCCTCGCTCACCCCCCAGCAGGTCTCCTGGTATCGTAGCCAGCTTGGCCTTTCCGCCACGATGCCCGCCTCCAACGGCGGCTATACTTACGCCGCGCCCGCCGCCGGCAGCGTGGGATTGCAGACCGATCCGATCGCGGAAGCGCTCGTCCAGTGGCGGCGGCTGCGTCAGTCGAGCAACCTGCTGTTCCAGGATTATGCGAACTTCCTGCTCGCCCATCCGGGCTGGCCCGGCGAATCGGCGATGCGCAAGATGGCCGAGCAGCAAATCCAGGCGGACGTGACGCCACCGGATGCCGTGATCGCCTTCTTCACCCGCTTCCCGCCGACCACGGGCACCGGGCAGCTACGATTCGCCGAGGCGCTCTACGTGCGCGGCCGGGCACCCGAGGCGCAGACGGCGGCGAAGGCGGCCTGGGCGTCGGGGCAGCTCAATCTCGTCGACGAGGGGCGGCTGACCGCCGCCTTCGGATCGGCGCTTACGCAGGACGATCAGGACAAGCGCATGGAGGCGCTGCTCTGGGCGCGCAATACCGGTGCGGCACAGCGCCAGCTCGCTCTGGTGAGCCCGGCCCGACAGGCGCTCTACGGGACGCGGCTGGCCTATCAGCTGCGCTCGCCCGACGCGGCGCAGCGGGCGGCGGCGCTGGGCACGACGGCGAACAACGACGCCGGTTATCTCATCGATCGCTCTACCTGGCTGCGGATGACGGGTCAGGAGGGCGTTGCACGCTACGAGATGGCACAGCCGCACCGGCTCGACGCGCCGGCCTATGACGGCCGCCGCTTCATGGAACAGCAGCTATCGTTCGCGAAGGGCGCGGCGAACGACGGCAACTGGGCGCAGGCCTTCGGCATCGCCAGCCAGCTGACCGACATCTACCCGCTCGGCGCGGACCTGCGCGCGCTGCCGTTCAACCAGCGCGACCCCTATACCAGCCTCGCCTGGCTGGCCGGCACGGCGGCGATGCAGCACCTCCAGCGCCCGGCCGACGCGGTGGCGATGTTCCGGCTCTACGGCGATGCCTCACAAAGCCCCAATTCGCGCGCCAAGGGCTATTACTGGGCGGGGCGCGCGGCGCTTCTGGCCGGCGATCAGGCGGGTGCGCAGGCCTATTTCGCCAATGCCGCCGCCTTCCCGGACCAGTTCTACGGCCAGCTCGCGCTGGAACGTGCGGGCCGGCCGATCCCGGCCCCGCAGGTCGCAGACTATACTCAGATCCCGGAAGCCGATCGTGCCACCTTCGAGGCGCGCGAGGTGGTCAAGGCGGCGCGCATCCTCGGCCAGCTCGGCGACTGGACCGATCAGAGCGTATTCCTGCGCGTCATCGGTGCCCAGGCGGCGCTTTCGGATTCGGATCACCTGCTCGCCGCGAACCTCGCCCGCGAGCTGGGCCGCATGGATCTAGGCGTGATGGCCGAGCGCGCCGCCAAGCCGGAGAGCGCCAGCGATTACGTCCGCTCGGGCTTCCCCACCCTGCCGGTACCGTCCGATCTCGCCAACAACTTCTCCTTCATCCACGGCATCATGCGGCAGGAAAGCCAATTCGACAGGCAGGCGGTCTCCGGCGCCGGCGCGCGCGGCATGATGCAGCTGATGCCGACCACCGCGCGCGAGCAGGCGACCGCGCTCGGCCTGCCCTACGATTTCATGCGGCTGACCAGCGATCCCGGCTACAATATGGAGCTGGGCTCCGCTTATTTCGGGCGGATGATGGACCAGTTCGGGGGCAGCTACATCCTCGCCATCGCCGCCTACAATGCCGGCGCCGGCAACGTCCGCAAGTGGATCGCGGCGAACGGCGATCCACGATCAGGCGGCGTCGATCCGGTGAACTGGATCGAGCAGATTCCCTTCGGCGAGACGCGCGGCTACGTCCAGAACGTGCTCGCCAACGTGGTTGTGTATGACACGATCAATCCGGCCCGCGCCGGGCAGGGCAACGCCAACCGCCTCTCCTTCTACCTCGGCAAGACGACGGCCGGCTAAGTTTCATGGACCGCCCGAACTACATCACGCCGCAGGGCTATGCGGCGATGCGCGCCGAGTATCAGCGCCTGTTCGAGACCGAACGGCCTGCCTTGGTCGAGACGATCAGCTGGGCTGCGGGCAATGGCGATCGCTCCGAGAACGGCGATTACATCTACGGCCGCAAGCGTCTGCGCGAAATCGACCGCACGCTGAACCATCTCTCGAAGAAGATGAAGGCGGCGCAGGTGGTGGACCCCGCCAAGCAACCCGAGCGCGGCAAGGTGTACTTCGGCGCCACCGTCACCATCGCCGATGAGGACGACAATGAGCGCATCGTCACGCTGGTCGGCGAGGACGAGGCGGACGCCGGTGCGGGACGGATAAGCTGGCATTCCCCGCTGGCGCGGGCCTTGCGGGGCGCGGCGGCGGGGGACTTGCGCCGCGTGATGCTGCCGAGTGGGGAAAAGGAATATGAGGTGGTGGGGATCGCTTATCCCTCCCCGTAAAATTCCGTTCGGGCTGAGCCTGTCGAAGCCCTGCCCTTTCTTCTTCCCGCGTTGAAAGAAGAAGGACAGCCTTTCGACAAGCTCAGGGCGAACGGTTGTGGATCAACGCCACCTTAACCCTGTTCCGCTACCCCGCCCGCATGCGGCTGCAGCAGGTCACCGAGCGCTATCTCCTCATCGTCGGCAATCTGCTGGTGATCGGCCTGTTCTGCATCGACATCTCCCAGCTTCACAGCCTGCGCGTCGGCGACAACGTGATGTGGGGCCGCGATTTACTGAACCTGTGGGCCGGCGGCCGGCTGGCGATCTCGGGCAGGCTCGACGCGCTCTACGATCTCGGCCGGTATCATGATTTCCTGCAAGCGAGCTTCGGTCCGCTGGCGTTGCACATCTATTCCTATCCGCCGACATCACTGCTGCTCGACGTGCCGTTCGGCGCCCTGCCCTATCCGGTCGCCTACGCTCTGTGGACGATCGGAGGCGCTGCGCTGTTCTTCTTCGCGGCGCGCCCGCATCTCCGCGAGGCCGGGTTGCCCACATGGCTGGCGCTCGCGACGCCCGCCGCAACGATCAACTTGTGGGCCGGGCATTTCGGCTTCCTGATTGGCGCGCTGTGGCTGCTCGCCTTCCGCGATTTCGATGCGCGGCCGAAGCGCGCCGGCCTCACCACCGCGCTGATGGCGGTGAAGCCGCACATGGCGCTGCTGATCCCGCTGCTGCTGCTCCGCCGGACGCGGTGGACGACGATCCTCGTGGCCAGCGCGGGAGTCGCGCTGATCGGCGCCGCCAGCCTGCTGGCCTTCGGGCCGGCGCTGTGGAGCACCTATCTCAACGCCACCGCCGCGCTCGAGATGTCGACCATGGCGATGGGCGGCCAGTTCTTCCAGACGATGATGGTGACGACGACGGTGGCGATGCACCAGCATGCGCTGACGGCGCCGCTGGCGGGCGTCGCGCAAGTGGCAACGGCGGTGGTTGCGCTGGTCCTGCTGTGGCGCGCTGCGGGCCGCGACTTGCCGCTGGCGAGCCTCTGCTTCCCGGCCGCGACCGCGACCTTCCTCGTCCTGCCTTATGCCTTCGACTACGATATGACGGTCGCGACGCTCGGCCTGATCCTCACCATGCATCGCCGATGGCATGCGCTCGCCGGCTGGGAGCGCGCGGTGCTGGGCGCCGGCTTCCTCGCGCCGCAGGGGTGCATCCTGCTGGCGATGACGGGCGTACCGCTGGTGCCGGTGATCCTGATTGCCGCGCTCTTCGTTCAATTGCGAGCCGAGGGGCTACTTCCAAAATCCGTTCGGGCTGAGCCTGTCGAAGCCCGGTCCTTTTCTTGAAGCGCTGAAAAGAAGGACAGCCCTTCGACAGGCTCAGGACGAACGGTTTGGGTGCGTGAAGGTCACCCCTCCACGTCGATCCCGAAATGCTCCTTCGCGAGCTTCGCTACCTCCGGGTCGGCGGCGGGCGGCTTCATTGGCACGGCTTTCTCCAGCACGTCGGCGATGTGGGTCAGCGCCGCGATGCGGGCATATTTCTTGTGGTTGGCGTCGATCACCTTCCACGGCGCCCAGCGCGTGTCGGTGCGATCGAACATCTCCTCCATCGCGGCGAGATAATGATCGCGCTTGTCACGGTTGCGGAAATCGTCCGCCGCCAGCTTCCAGCGCTTCCACGGATGCTCCAGCCGGGCCTTCAGGCGCTTGTCCTGTTCCTCCTGCGTGGTGTGCAGGAAGATCTTGATCACCGGCGTACCGCTGTCCTTCTGCTGCGCCTCGAACTCGTTGATCTCGTCATAGGCGCGGCGCCATTCCTTTTCGGAGGCGAAGCCCTCGACGCGTTCGACCAGCACACGGCCGTACCAGCTGCGATCGAAGATGTTGATGTGCCCGTCGGGCGGCAGCTTGGTCCAGAAGCGCCAAAGGAAGTGCCGCGCCAATTCCGGCGGGGTCGGCGCCTTGATCGGCCAGACCTCGAAATAGCGCGGGTCCCAGTTGGACGTCAGCCGCTGGATGGTGCCGCCCTTGCCGGCCGCGTCCCAGCCTTCGAACATGATGATCGCGCGGCGCTTGTGGACGATGTGCGCGATCTGGATCTGCTCGAGGCGCGCCTGCACCGCCGCCAGCTGCTCGGCATAGTCGCCGTCCAGCTTCGTGTCTGTCTCGTAATCGGCCAAGCGGATCGCCATGCTCTTGGAGCTAGGCGACCGCTTGCCTCCTTGCGAGATGGGGTAGCGCGGGGTGCGTCCCACCACGGTACAGTCTCCTCGTTCGTTACGGCCGAGGAGAAAAAGAACCTCAGGCGTTATCGGGTTCCACGACGCGGATGTGAAGCTCGCGCAGCTGCTTGGGTCGGACCTGCGCGGGCGCCCCCATCATCAGGTCCTCGGCCTTCTGGGTCATCGGGAAGACGATCACTTCGCGGATGTTGGGCTCGTCGGCCAGCAGCATGACGATGCGATCGATCCCCGGCGCCGAACCTCCGTGCGGCGGCGCGCCGAACTTGAAGGCGTTGATCATGCCGGCGAACTCGCGATCCACTTCCTCGCGGCTGTAGCCGGCGATCTCGAACGCCTTGTACATGATGTCCGGCCGGTGGTTCCGGATCGCGCCCGAGGACAGCTCCACGCCGTTGCAGACGATGTCGTACTGATAGGCCAGGATATCGAGTGGATCCTTGGTCTCCAGCGCCTCCAGCTCGCCCTGCGGCATCGAGAAGGGGTTGTGGGAGAAGTCGATCTTCTTCTCTTCCTCGTGATATTCGAACATCGGGAAATCGACGATCCAGCAGAATTCGAAGCGCTTGTCATCGATCAGGCCGAGCTGCTCGGCCACGCGGGTGCGGGCGAGCCCGGCGAGACGCGCCGCCTGGTCGACCTTGCCGGCGGCGAAGAACAGGCCGTCGTCCGGGGCGAGGCCGAGGCTGTCGGCGAGCGCGGTCATCTTCTCCTCGCCATGGTTCTTGGCGATCGGGCCGCCCCACTCGCCGCCCTTGCGGGTCGCGTAGCCGAGGCCGGCGAAGCCCTCCGACTGCGCCCACGAATTCATGTCGTCGAAGAACTTGCGGCTCTTCTCTGCGGTGCCCGGCGCGGGGATGGCGCGCACCACGTCGCCGCCCTCGACGATCGAGGCGAAGCGGCCGAAGCCCGAACCGACGAAATGCTCCGAGACGTCGCTGATCAGGATCGGATTGCGCAGATCCGGCTTGTCGTTGCCGTATTTCAGCATCGATTCGCGATACGGGATGCGGCGGAAGGGCAACGCCGAGACGCTGCGGCCCTTGCCTTCGAAATCGGCGAACTCCTCGAACACACCGTGCAGCACCGGCTCGATCGCGGCGAACACGTCGTCCTGCGTGACGAAGCTCATCTCGAAATCGAGCTGGTAGAATTCGCCCGGCGAACGATCGGCGCGCGCATCCTCGTCGCGGAAGCAGGGTGCGATCTGGAAATAGCGATCGAAGCCCGCCACCATCAGCAGCTGCTTGAACATCTGCGGCGCCTGCGGGAGCGCGTAGAACTTGCCGGGATGCACGCGGCTCGGCACCAGATAGTCGCGCGCGCCTTCCGGCGAGGACGCCGTCAGGATCGGCGTCTGAAACTCGGTGAAGCCCTGATCGATCATGCGGCGGCGGATCGAGGCGATCACCTGGCTGCGGAGAACGATATTTTTGTGGATGCGCTCGCGGCGCAGATCGAGATAGCGGTATTTGAGGCGGATATCCTCAGGGTACTCCTGCTCGCCCGCGACCGGCATCGGCAGCTCGGAGGCGGCCGACTGCATGGTCACGCTCTTCGCGCGCACCTCGATCTCGCCGGTGGCGAGGTTGGAATTCTTCGCTTCGGCCGAACGCGCCTCGACGACGCCCTCGATGGTGATCACGCTCTCGGCACGTACGCTCTCCAGCGCCTTGAGCGCCTCCGAGTCCGAGTCCGTCACGATCTGGACAAGGCCGTAATGATCGCGCAGGTCGACGAACAGCACGCCGCCATGGTCACGCTTGCGGTGCACCCAGCCGGAAAGGCGGACATTCTGCCCAACGTCGCTCGAACGAAGCTGGGCGCAGGTGTGGGTGCGATAGGCGTGCATCGGAGATACGGTCCGTCTGAATAATGAAAGGCCGTGCGCTTCCGGCGCCAAGCCCTCTTTGTCAAGGCGCGGCGGTCTGTTTATGGAAGGTTCATGCTTATTCATCCGCTTGTCACAGACAGTGATATCCTTGCCGACCTTTGCAGCCGCCTCGCCCAAAGCCCTTATGTGGCCGTGGACACCGAGTTCATGCGCGAGAACAGCTACTGGCCGGAGCTGTGCCTGATCCAGATCGCCGACGACAACGAGGCCGCCGCGATCGATCCCAAGGCGCCGGGCATCGACATGACACCTCTGCTCGACCTGATGGTGAACAACGAGGATGTCCTCAAGGTCTTCCACGCGGGCGGCCAGGATCTCGAGATCGTCCACAATCTGACCGGCAAGACCCCCTTCCCGCTGTTCGACACGCAGATCGCGGCGATGGCGCTGGGGATGGGAGAGCAGGTCGGTTATTCAAACCTCGTCGAGAGCTGGACCGGCGTGAAGCTGGACAAGGGCGCACGCTTCACCGACTGGGCGCGCCGCCCGCTCGACAAGCGCCAGATCGACTATGCGATCGGCGACGTCACCTATCTGGTGAAGATCTTCCCCAAGCTGCTCGATAAGCTGAAGCGCACCGGGCGCGGCGCCTGGCTCGATCAGGAGATGGAGCGGCTCGGCGATCCATCCAACTACGTCAACGAGCCCGATCAGGCGTGGCATCGCGTGAAAGTGCCGAGCCGCCGCGCCGATGTGCTGGGGCGCCTCAAGGCGCTAGCGGCGTGGCGCGAGCGCGAGGCGCAGGGCAAGGACCTGCCGCGCGGCCGCATCATGAAGGACGAGACGCTGGCCGACATCGCCAGCCATCCGCCGCGCGAACAGAAGGACCTCGCCAAGGTGCGGGGCCTCTCGCAGAGCTGGGCCGGCAACGACATCGGCGCGCGGCTGATGGGCGCGCTGGAGGCGGCCACCAACCTTCCCGACGACGAGATGCCGGCACGCGAGGATCGCAAGCCCGGCCTCGGCAAGGACGGTGCGCTGGTGGCGGACCTGCTCAAGCTGCTGCTCAAGATCCGCGCGAAGGAGACCGACGTGGCGCCGCGCCTGATTGCCCGTTCGGACGATCTGGAACTGCTGGCGGCGGGGCGCCGCGACGGCCTCTCGATCCTCGAAGGCTGGCGCTACGAGCAGTTCGGCCGCGATGCGCTCGATCTGGTCGAGGGCCGGATGGGCTTCGCCGTGCAGAACGGCAAGCTCAAGATGACCCGGCTGGACGAAGCGGCGGAGTAAGCGAGCCGCTCCCTTCCAGGAAGAGGGAAATAGTCACATCGCCATCTTGTTCAGCATGTCGATATGGCTCTGCACCACCGGCGCGATCTTGCCGGCGGTTTCCTTGAGGTGCTTCGCCCGGCCGTCGTTGGAATAGCCCTGCATCAGCGTGAGCGCGTCGGCATGCGCCGCCTTCTGCTGGGTCACGTAGAGACTGTCCCGCGCTGCGCCCTTCGAAGCCGCGAGTGCCGCCAGATCGGATTTCTGCTTGGCTGACATCATCGGCGGGGCAGCCTTGATGCCGTCCGCCTTGGCGGCCGCCTTCACCATGTCGGTGCTCTTGGTGTGATCGACAGTCATCTGCTTGGCGAACGCCGCGACGTCGCCATTGGTGGAGGTCGTCATGATCGCCGCCTCCTTGCGCTCCCACAGGTCGCTGGCGCCGGCCTTGGCGATGAACTGCTTGCCCGTCATGGCAGGCGCCGCAATCGCGGGGGTGGTCAGTGCGGCGAGGGTCGCGGCGCCGATCAGCAGGCGTAGGGTCATAGTGTCTCTCCTGTTCTCACGACGCTGAAACGCCTGGAAAGACGCTATTCTCCCGTGGAGAATCGAAACTGATACAGGTTGAGGACAGCCCCTTGCCGTCCGGCGCGCCGCATGCCACCTCTCGCGACAACATGCGGGAGAAGGAACTGAGGCTGGCGCTGGTCTGCTACGGCGGAATCAGCCTCGCCGTGTACATGCACGGCATCACCAAGGAGATCTGGCATCTCGCCCGCGCCAGCCGCGCCTTCACCGCCGGCGACGATTGCGAGACGGCGAGCGAGACGGTCTATCGCCGCCTGCTGGAATGCATGGGCGCGGAAGCCGACATCCACCTGCGCGTGCTGGTCGACATCATCGCGGGCGCCAGCGCGGGTGGCCTCAATGGCATCTTCCTCGCGCAAGCCATCTCGCGCGGGCAGACGCTCGATCCGCTGACCGGGCTATGGCTGGAGAAGGCGGATGTCGAGGAACTGGTCGATCCGCAGGCGAAGGCCGGATCGCGCTTCTCCAAGCTGTGGGCGACGCCGATCGCCTGGGCCTGGGCGAGCCGGCAGGGCGGGTTGGAGGATACGGTTGAGCCCGCCGCCCGGTCGGAGGTGAAAAGCAAGCTCGGCACCTTCGTGCGCGGCCGCTGGTTCGAGCCGCCTTTCGCCGGTGCCGGCTTCACGGAGCTGATCCTCGATGCGCTCGATGCGATGGCTGCAGGGCCAGCCGGCCAGCCGCTGCTGCCGGACGGCCAGCCGCTCGACCTGATGGTTACGGTCACCGATTTCCACGGCCACCCGGAGCGCCTGCGCCTCCACTCGCCCGACGAAGTGATGGAGACCGAGCATCGCCTCACCCTCGCCTTTACCGATCGCGGCCATCGCGATGCGCAAGGCGAGCGGCTGATCGCCGACACCGCCGAACTCGCCTTCGCGGCGCGGGCGACCGCCAGCTTCCCCGGCGCCTTCCCGCCCTTCCGGGTGTGCGAACTCGACGAGGTGCTGGCCGGGCGCGAGCAGCCGTGGCTGGGCCGCGACGCCTTCCTGTCGCGCGCCCTCCCCCGTCACCACGCTGCGGGTCATGCCGAGACCGCCACGCTGATCGACGGATCGGTTCTCGCCAACGCCCCTTTCCGTCCGGCGGTCGACGCACTGCGCAACCGCCCGGCGCGGCGCGAGATCGACCGGCGCTTCGTCTATATCGATCCCCACCCCGGAACCCGCAGCTTCCGCCTCAGCCACAGCGGCGAGGCTGAAGCGCCGGGTTTCTTCCAGACAATCTTCGGCGCGATGTCCGATATCCCGCGCGAGCAGCCGATCCGCGACAATCTGGAGACGATCGAGGGCCGATCGCGCCGCATCGAGCGGATGCGCACCCTCACCGACGCGATCCGCCCCGAGGTGGAGGCGGCCGTCGAGGAGGCACTGGGCAAGACCTTCTTCCTCGATTCGCCCACCGCCGCGCGCCTGCTGGCGTGGCGCGCGAAGGCGCACGATCGCGCCACCAAGGGGGCGGGCTATGCCTTCGCCTCCTATGGCCACCTCAAGCTCAACACGGTGGCGGAGGAGCTGGCGATCCTGCTCCATTCTCTCGGCGGGCCGGCGCACCACCCCTCGCTTCCCATCTATCGCCACGCCATCGCCGCCTATGTCGAGGGGCAGGGCCTGCGCGATGTCCACGCTCTCTCCGCCAGCGGTGCCTCCGATGCGGCGGTGCTGTTCTTCCGTCGCCACGATCTGCGCTTCCGTATCCGCCGCCTGCGCTTCCTCGCCCGCCGGATCGAGGCGATGGAGCAGGCCGGCGAGGTGCCGCGCGAGGCGGCGCAGATCATGCGCGAAGGGCTGTTCGACGCGCTCACCCCGTATCTCGATCGCCAGTCCGACGATTTCTACGACGAGCCGATCCGCGCCGCCGCCCGCATCGCGGTGGAGCAGGCCGGCGCCGCGCTCGACATGATCGCCGAGCGGCGCGGCCTCCAGATGCTCGATGATGCCGCCGACGAGCGCCTCGCCGCCGCCTTCAACGCGCTGCCCAAGGGCGACGCGCGGCGGCGGATGCTGCTCGCCTATCTCGGCTTCCCCTTCTACGACATCGCGGTCCTGCCGCTGCTGCAGGGCGAGGGGCTGGACGAGTTCGATCCTGTGAAGGTCGATCGCATCGCGCCGGAGGATGCCCGCGCGATCCGCTCTGGCGGAGCGGAAGCGACGCTGAAGGGCATCCAGTTCAACAGCTTCGGCGCCTTCTTCAGCCGCGCCTATCGCGAGAACGACTATCTGTGGGGTCGCCTCCACGGCGCCGACCGGCTGATCGACATCGTCGCGTCCACACTACCGCAAGGCCGCACGTTGCGAGCGGGCGCGATCAGCGGCCTCAAGCGCGATCTGTTCCGCGCGATCCTGACGGAAGAGCGCGATCGACTGAAACACGTGCCGGAGCTGTTCGAGGCGCTGGAGCGCGAGGTAGGCTAAGGGACTCGCATCGCGGAACGATCGCGCTTAGGCTCCGCCTCATGCAGTTTCTCAAGACCCTGTTCTGGGTGGTGCTGGCGGTGGTCGCCGTGGTGTTCGCCATGCGCAACTGGACGCCGGTGCAGGTCAGCCTGTGGGGCGGCCTCATCGTCGAGGCCAAGCTCCCGATCCTCGTCTTCGGCGCGTTCCTGATCGGCTTCCTGCCGACCTTCGGCTGGCACCGCGCCTCGCGCTGGCGGATGCAGCGCCGGATCGAAAGCCACGAACGCGCGATCGCCGACATCAACCGGATCGAACCCGCCCCCGTCTTGACGCCGGCCGCCGCCTCGACCATCGAGCCGCCTGCCCAATCATGACCTACCGATCCCCCATCTTCGTCGCGCTCGACACGCCCGAGATCGAGCATGCCAAGGCGCTCGCCGCCAAGGTCCGCCACCATGTCGGCGGTATCAAGCTCGGGCTCGAATTCTTCGCCGCCAACGGCCGCCCCGGCGTGCGCGAGATGGCGGCGCTCGGCCTGCCGATCTTCCTCGATCTGAAGCTTCACGACATTCCCAACACGGTCGGCAAGGCGATGCACGCGCTGGCCTCGCTGGAACCGGCGATCGTGACGGTCCACGCCTCGGGCGGCCGCGCGATGATGGAGGATGCCAAGGCAGCCGCCCCGCTCGGCACCAAGGTGGTGGGCGTGACGATGCTGACCTCGCTCGACGAGAGCGACATCGACGCGGTCGGTTTCCGCGGCAACGCGCACGACCAGGTGACGCGGCTGACAGCGCTCGCCCGCGAGGCGGGGCTGGATGGCGTGGTCTGCTCGGGTGCCGAGGTGAAGGCCGCCAAGAAGCTCTGGCCGGGCGGCTTCTTCGTCGTGCCCGGCGTCCGGCCTGCCGATGGCCCGGTCGGCGACCAGAAGCGCGTGGTGACGCCGCGCCAGGCGCTCGATCACGGCGCCTCTGTGCTGGTCATCGGCCGCCCGATCACCAAGGCCGAGGACCCCGACATCGCCGCCCGCGCGATCGAGGCGACGCTCTAGGCGTCACTTCGTCTTGCGATAGGCCGCCAGCGACCGTTCGCGCGCTTCCCGGTGGCCGATCAGCTTCTCCGGATAGTCTTCCGGCCGGCAGCCGGCATCCTCGGGATCGTGGATGACGTCATCGTCCAGATCGCGCAGCTCCGGCACCCACTCGCGGATATAGTCCGCCGCGTCGAACTTCTCCGACTGGCTGAGCGGCGCCATGATGCGCGGGAACATGTTGGAATCGACGCCGGTTCCCGCCGTCCACTGCCAGTTGACCGAGTTGTTGCCGTAATCGGCATCGACCAGGCAGTCCCAGAACCAGCGCTCGCCCTCGCGCCAGTCGATCAGCAGGTGCTTGATCAGGAAGCTGGCGGCGATCATCCGCACGCGATTGTGCATCCAGCCCGTCGCCCAGAGCTGGCGCATGCCCGCATCGACGATCGGGTAGCCGGTGCGCCCCCGCTGCCAGGCACGCAGATCGGACTTCGCCGCCTTGCCGGTGCGCCACGGCATCTTGTCGAACTGCTCGCGCGTGCTCTTCCGCCCCACATCGGGATATTGCAACAGGATGCCCTGCGCATAATCGCGCCAGCCGATTTCGCCGAGGAAGGTGCGCACCGATCCGCCTTCGCCCGCCACGCGATGCCATATCTGGCGTGGCGTGATCTCCCCGAAATGCAGATGCGGCGAAAGGCGCGAGGTTCCCTCCCGCGACGGCAGGTTGCGCGTCGCCTCGTAATCCGCCGCCTCGCCGACGAACTGGTCGAGCCGCTTGCGCGCGCCATCCTCACCCGGCTCCCAATCGGAGAAGCCGGTCGCCCAGTCCGGCTTGGATGGAAGCAGGCCCCATGATCCCAGCGCTTCGGTGGTCGGCCATTTCGAGGGTGTCGGGATCTTCGTCGGAGAGCGGACAGGATCGTCCGGCGGCATATGATGCGAGAGCGCGCGCCAGAAAGGCGTATAGATCTTGAACGGCTTGCCAGCCCCGGTGGTAATCGATCCCGGCGGCGCCAGCTGGTTGCCGTCATGCAGGCAGAGATCGAGTGTCTTCGCCAGATTCTCCTCGGCCTTCGCCCACCACGGCTCGTAATGGCGGATGGCGTGGACGGCCTTCGCGCCTGTGTCCTCTGCAAGCTTCGCCAGCATCTCAGCCGCATTGCCCCGCCGCAGGATCAGCCGCGATCCCTTGTCGCGCAACGCCTTGCCGAGCGCGGTCAGGCTGCGATGCAGCCACCAGCGCGAGGCGCCGCCCATCGTATGGTCGCCAGGGCCGTCATCGTCGAGCACATAGACCGGGATCACCGGCCCATCATGGCAGGCGGCGACGAGAGCGGGCTGATCGGACAGGCGCAGGTCCTGCCGGAACCAGAGGATGACAGGCTTGGTCATCCGTCTTCAAGCGCTCACTCGGCGCGCGGTTCCTTGTCGACCATCCAGGTCTGGCCCTTGCCGATCAGCGTCTGGAGATCGGCCGCCTTGCCTTCGGAGGCCTTGGCGTTCTGCTCGACGACCGCGCTCTCGAAGGTCGGCGCCGGGCTGTTGTAGATCGTGCCGAGCGCGACCGGATAGGCGCCGAACGGCATTTCGACGAGCATGTGGGCGATACCACGGTTGGTCTCGTCATGCACGATCACGGCCGCCGCCTGCCAGTCGCCGTCGGTGACATCGACTACCTTGAGCGTCAGCGTGTTTACGTCGAGCGTCAGACCTTTGGCGCCGCCATCGAACAGCATCGGCTTGCCGTTCTCCAGCCAGAGCTGCTTGGCGCCAGCCTGCGCCTTCTCGGTGAAGGGGGCGAACACTTCGTCATTGTAGACGATGCAATTCTGGAAGATCTCGACGAAGCTCGCGCCCTTGTGGGCATGCGCCGCCTTGAGGACCGTAGGCAGGTTCTTGTGCACGTCGATGCCGCGGGCGACGAAGCGCGCGCCCGATCCGAGCGCGAAGGCGCAGGGATTGGCCGGACGATCGACCGATCCGAACGGCGTCGACGGCGAACGCGTGCCGACCCGGCTCGTCGGAGAATATTGTCCTTTCGTAAGGCCGTATATCTCGTTGTTGAAGAGCAATATCTGGCAATCGAGATTGCGGCGCAGCAGGTGCATCGTATGGTTGCCGCCAATCGACAAGGCATCGCCGTCGCCGGTGATGATCCATACGTCGAGATCGGGATTGGCGAGCTTGATCCCCGTCGCCACCGCCGGCGCGCGACCGTGGATGGTGTGGAAACCGTATGTTTCCATATAATAAGGGAAGCGAGAAGAGCATCCTATACCGCTGACGAATACCGTGTTTTCAGGTTTGACGCCCAATTCTGGCATGGTGCGCTGGACCGCCTTGAGCACGGCATAATCGCCGCAGCCCGGGCACCAGCGAACTTCCTGATCGGTCTCCCAGTCCTTGGGCTTCGAAACGAAGGGAGTCATGTCGTTCATGCGAGCGCACTTTCGATGGCGGCTTCGATCTCCGCAATGCGGAAGGGCTGGCCGGAGACCTTGTTGAGCGGGCGGGCGTCGACGAGATATTGATCGCGCAGCACGGTCTTGAGCTGGCCGGTATTCATTTCGGGCACGAGGATCCTGCCATAACTTCTTAGTAAGTCGCCGAGGTTGCCCGGCATCGGCCAGATATGGCGAAGATGGATATGGCTGACGTCCAGTCCTTTGGATCGAGCCCGGCGCACCGCCTGGTGGATCGGCCCGAAGGTCGATCCCCAGCCGATCACGACCAGCTTCGAACCTTTCTCACCGAGGGTCACGTCCTGAGACGGGATGTAAGCAGCGATACCGTCCACCTTGTCCTTGCGGGCATCGGTCATCGCCTGATGGTTGGCGGGGGCGTAATCGATGTTGCCGGTGTCGATCTTCTTCTCGATGCCACCAATGCGATGGAGCAAACCGGGCGTACCGGGCTTCACCCACGGTCGTGCGCCCTTCGGGTCGCGCGCATATGGCAGGAACTTCCCGCCCTCGGCCGGGGCGTCCGTGCGGAACGCCACCGGGAACGGTGCATAGCCGCCCATATCCGGCACCTTCCACGGCTCCGCGGCATTGGCGATATAGCCGTCCGTCAGCAGCATCACCGGCGTCATGAACTGAGTCGCGATCCTACAGGCCTCAATCGCGCAATCGAAGGCGTCAGCTGGCGAGCGCGCGGCGATCACCGGCATCGGCGCGTCGCCATTTCTGCCGTAAACTGCTTGATATAGATCCGATTGCTCGGTCTTGGTGGGAAGCCCGGTCGATGGCCCCCCACGCTGGCTGTTCACCACGATCAGCGGCAGCTCGGTCATGATCGCGAGGCCAATCGCCTCCCCTTTCAGCGCGATGCCAGGGCCGGACGAAGAGGTGACGCCCAGCTTGCCCGCATAAGAGGCACCGATCGCGCTCGCCACGGCGGCGATTTCGTCCTCGGCCTGGAAGGTGGTGACGCCATATTCCTTGAGGCGCGACAGGTGGTGCAGGATCGCCGACGCCGGGGTGATCGGATAGCCGCCGAAAAACATGTCGACGCCCGCCAGCTTCGATCCCGCCACGAGGCCGAGCGAGATCGCCTCGGCGCCCGTCACAGTGCGATAAAGGCCCGGCTCGGCCGGTGCGGGGGCGACGCTGTGCTGCTGGAGCCCGGCAACGTCGCCGCCGATCTCCGCCGTCTCGCCGAAGGCATGGCCCGCATTGAGCGCGGCGATATTGGCCTCGGCCAGTTCGGGCGCCTTGGCGAATTTGGTCTTGAGCCAGTCGACCAGCGGCGCGCGATCGCGATCGAACATCCAGAGCGCCAGCCCCAGCGTCCACATGTTCTTACAGCGCAGCGCCTCTTTGTTGCCGAGCCCGAAGGGCTTCACGGCATCAAGGGTGAGCTGCGAGATGTTAAGCTTGAACAACTGCCATTTGGCTAGGCTGCCGTCGGTGAGCGGATTGCCGCCTTCCGCATAGCCCGCCTTGGCGAGGTTCCGCGCGGTGAACTCGCCTTCGTCGGCGATGATCAGGCCGCCCGCCTTGAGGGCATCGACATTGGTTTTCAGCGCCGCCGGGTTCATCGCCACCAGCACGTCGGGCTGGTCGCCGGCCGTCTCGATCGCGGTCGAGCCGAAATTGATCTGGAAGGCGGAGACGCCGAAGGTGGTACCCTGCGGCGCGCGGATCTCGGCGGGGAAATCGGGGAAGGTGGCGAGGTCGTTGCCGGCGAGCGCAGTGGAGAGCGTGAACTGCCCTCCGGTCAGTTGCATGCCGTCGCCCGAATCTCCGGCGAAGCGGACGACGATCGATTCCGGCGCGGGATGCGCATGCGCTTCTTCGGGAGTCAGCTCGCGCGTGGCTGTGGCCATAGTTTCAACACCCTCATGTCGCCGGCGCTTGCAGCGCTCTTGCAGGGATGAAGGTAGGCCCGCGCGCCCGCTGGTCAATGCCGAAAAGACGCTGCGGCGCGGTCATGTTCGTCGGCGAGGGTCAGCATCGTGCGGGCATGGCGGCGTGCGACGGCCATCCGGTCGTTGCCGTAGCCGCCGCCAAGCACGCTGGCGAGCGGGATGCCTTGCCGGGCGGCCGACGCCATGACGAAGCGGTCGCGCGCCTCCAGCCCTACGTCGCTGAGGTCCAGCCGGCCCAGCCTGTCCTCCCCGTGGGGATCTACGCCCGCCTGGTAGAAGATCAGGTCCGGTCGCGCATCGTCGATCAGGCTCGGAAGATATTGCGCTAAAACCGCAAGATAGTCGGCGTCGCTCGTTCCGTCGGCCAACGCGACGTCGAGATCGGAGACGGCCTTGCGCGCGGGGAAATTCTTTTCGCCGTGCATCGAGAAAGTGACGATGTCGTCGCGCCCTGCCGTCAACGCCGCGGTGCCGTCGCCCTGATGGACGTCGAGGTCGACGATCAGGATGCGGCGCACCGTGCCCTCCGCGATCAGCCGGTTTGCGGCAATCACGAGATCGTTGAACACGCAATAGCCGGCACCGGTATCGTAGAGCGCATGATGGCTACCACCCGCCCCGTTGGCGGCGAAGCCGTGGCGGAGCGCCAGCCGCGCCGCCAGCCACGTGCCACCGGGCGACATCACCGCGCGGCGCGCCACCCGCTCGCCGATCGGGAAGCCGATCCGCCGCTGCTTTTCAGGCGACACCGTGCAGATCAGCACCTCCTCGACATAATCGGGATCGTGCACCGCCTCGATCCAGCGGCGTGGCATGGGATCGGGATGATGCACCTCGTAGGCCGCGCCCATCTCGTCGAGCGCCATCGGCACCAGCCCGTATTTGTCGAACAGCATCCCCGTGCCCGGCGCGCCGGGGGCCACGTAATCGGGATGGTGGACGAAATGCAGCATGGTAACGTCATAGCGTCCAACCCGATCCGAGCGAGCGGGTTTCCTCTGTTCGCTCGGCCGGTTAGGGAGCGGGGCATCGCCTGCGAGGAGTCGCCCGTGACCGAACCTTATGTCCGTCCCGACGTCGCCGCTTTCCTCCAGTATCTGGCCTCGGTGCCGACGCCGAGGATCGATCAGGTCGATCCGATCGCCGCGCGCAAGATGGCCAGTGCCATGTCCGGCGTCGCCGATCTGCCGATCGGCCCGATCGCGGTGAAGCGGGATTTCGTCATGCCCGGCCCGGACGGCGATATCCCGTTGCGCCTCTACGATGCGCGCGAGACCCGCGCGCCGGGGCCGGTGATCGTCTTCTTCCATGGCGGCGGCTGGGTGCTGGGCGATCTCGCCAGCTACGATTCCGCCTGCGCAGAGATTGTGCGGGCGCTCGATCTGCCGCTGATCTCGGTGGGCTACCGCCTCGCGCCCGAGGCGCCCTGGCCCGCCGCGCCCGACGATTGCGAGGCGGCGGCGCGCTGGATCGCCGATGCTCCGGCGGCGCTCGGCCTCCAGCCGACCTCGCTGGTGCTGGCAGGCGACAGCGCCGGCGGCACGCTCACCATCGTCACCGCCATCGCGCTGCGCGAGAAACCCGCGGCACGGCCGGTGGTCGCGCAATGGGCGATCTATCCGGCGGCCGACATGGTCGCCCACTATCCCTCGTTCAAAGCGTTCGGCAGCGGCTACCTCTTGACCGAGGAATCGATGATCTGGTTCAATGGCCATTACAGGCCGGACGTGACGGACTGGCGTGGATCACCGATGGTGGCGGATCTCGCCGGCCTGCCGCCCGCGCTCGTCACCACCGCCAGCCTCGATCCGATCCGCGATCAGGGACGTGCCTATGTCGCCGCTCTGGCGCAAGCGGGCGTGCCGGTGAGCTTCCGCGAGGCGCGGGGCAACATCCACGGTTTCCTTAACATGCGCCGCGCCATCCCTTCCTCGGCGAAGGATGTCGCCGACAGCCTCGCCGCCTTGAAATCGCTCTTGTCGGAGATTGCCGCGTGAAGGACCTGCCCTACCGCCCCGCCGCCGGGATCATGCTGATCAACGCCGAGGGCAGGATCTTCGTCGGCCAGCGGATCGATACGACGCTGGAGGCCTGGCAGATGCCGCAGGGCGGGATCGATCCGGGCGAGGATCCCGAGCAGGCCGCGTTCCGCGAATTGGAGGAGGAAACCGGCATCCCGCGCCGTCTCGCCGAGATCGTCGCCCGCGCGCCGAAGACGTTCGATTACGACCTGCCGCCCGAACTCGTCAGCAAGCTGTGGAAAGGCAAATATCGCGGCCAGCGCCAAACCTGGTTCCTGATGCGATTCCTCGGCGAAGACAGCGATGTCGCGATCGAGACCGCGCATCCCGAGTTCCGCGCCTGGAAATGGGCCGAGCCGAGCGAATTGCCGGACATGATCGTGCCCTTCAAGCGCGATCTCTATGAGAATGTGCTACGCGCGTTCGCACACCTGATCTGAAAGAGACGGCCAAAGGGGTTCTTTTGCGCATGATGTATCGCGCCCTGTATCTGTGCCTGCTTGCCCCCGCGACGGCCGCCGTCGCGCAGCCGCCCGAGGCAGAGACGGCACAGGCCGAACCGCTACCCCCGATCATCTGGCTGGCGCCGCCGCCCGCGAGCGGTTCGTTCGAGACGCCGGTCGCCGTGCCCGAGGCGCCGATGGTCACCTTGCTGATCCCGCCGCCGCCCAACCCCAACGCGGTCGCGCTGCCGCCCGCCGCGCGCGCGGTGCTGGAACAGGCGATGAAGACCAACGACGCCGCCACGTTCGCCGCCGTCGAGAAGACGACGCGCGAGCAATATCCGGACGGCGGCCCGCAGATCGACGCGCTGGCCGCCAAGAATGCCGCGCAGATCGCCGAGAAGCAGGCGGCCGACGCCCGCGCCAAGGCCGAGAAGCTCGCCGCCGCATCCTTCCTCGACAATTGGAAGGGCGAGATCGATCTCGGCGGTTCCTACACCAAGGGCAATACCGACGCGGTGGCCATCTACGGCGCGTTCAAGCTCAACAAGGAAGGGCTGAACTGGCGCCACGCCCTCTCCGCGCGCGCCGATTACGCCAAGAGCGCGGGCGAGCTTTCCACCGACAAGGACACCGCCGCCTATCAGCCGCAATACAAGCTGACCGACCGGCTCTACATATACGGCCTCGGCCAGTTCGATCGCGACGAGATCCTGGGCATCCGCTACCGCTTCACCGAGAGCGCGGGCCTCGGCTACACGCTGGCCAAGGGCTCCAAGTTCACGCTGGCGGTGGAGGCCGGGCCGGCGGTGCGCGAGACTCGCTATATCGGCCAGCCACGCGATACCAACCCGGCCGGGCGCGGATCGGTCAATTTCGACTGGAAGCCCAACGGCAATATCGAGCTCAGCAACCAGTCGGCCGTTTATGTGGAGTCGGACGACACCAACATCACCTCGACCACGGCGCTGACCAGCAAGCTGTTCGGGCCGGTGAAGGGCCAGATCTCCTACAACCTCACCTACGAGGACGACGTGCCGGGGCAGGCGAAGAATTTCGACACGATCACGGCGGCGTCGCTGGTCTACAGCTTCTGACGGCACAGCCTTGCTGACACCCGGCACACTCTACCCGGGCGAGAAATCCGGCGATCGGGCGCAGACTGCCACGCAGATGAGGCTGCGTAGAGAGTCAGGATGGAGCTCGATCGCCGCGCCCAGCCCGCCGATCACCTTCCTGCGCTGCATGTCACTGCTCCTGCAGGTTTCGGACCGCCGTCGCGATATCGACAGGGACGATCACGGGCATGGTCCGGATCGCCACGCCATCCTGCTTCGCCAGCGGCTCGATCTTCGCCATGCCTTTGGGGATGTCGTCCATGAAGCGACGCAGCGGCAGCAGCGGCTGGTCGAGCGGGCGCAGCAAATCGTCCCAGTGGATCGGCACGACCAGCTTCGCACCCGTCGCTTCCACCACCTCGTGCCAATAGGCCCGCGCAAAATCGTCCGGTTGCGCGCCGAGCCCGCCGGTCGCGAGGAACACCGCATCCGCATGGACGCCGCGATACATGCCCGGCACGAAATTGGCGCTGGGATGGACGAGGATGCTTAAGCCGCGATGCGCGATCAGGAAGGCGAAGGTTCCGCCCTCCTTGTAATCCTTGACCTTTGCGGGGAAACTCAGCGGCCAGGTGATCGTGCCTGGCACACGATCGCCCGGCGAATGGAGCGAGCGGAAGACGGTGACATGAAAGGCACCGGTGTCGAGCTGCTCCCCGCCGGACGCGACGCGGATGTGCGCATCCGGAATGCCGCCGCCCAGCGCCACTTCGCGTGTCGAGGGCGAGCCGACGGTCGTCGTGCCGGTCGCCCGCGCCACTGCCGGCGCATCGAGCACATGATCGTAATGCGAATGCGACACGAGCAGCAGGTCGACCCGCTCCACCTGTGCTTGCGCGAGTATCCGGCGGACGAGCGCGGGATCGGGCGCGACCGTGCCGAACAACACCTTGCCCAGTCCCGGTCGGGTGAGCAGGCTGTCCACCATCACGGCATGATCGCCATCGCGGAACAGCGAGGTCGTCGTGCCGAAAAACTGCGCGTCGAGCGTCCCGTGCGTCAACGACGCAGATGGCAGCCGTTCGCTCGCGGGCAGCGCAAGCGGGTGGCCGAGGCGCCCCACGGCATATCCCAACGCCGCCAGCAGTGCCGTCGCCAGAACGATCCCTATTCCCGTTCTCTTACGCATATCATCGCTCCTCAGAGCGTGAAGATCTTGCCCGGATTGAACAGGTCCCGGGGATCGAGCGCGCGCTTGATCGTGCGCATGATCTCGACCGTGTCTTCGCCCAGTTCCTCGACCAGCCAGTGCTGCTTACCGAGGCCGATGCCATGCTCGCCGGTACAGGTGCCTTCCATGTCGAGCGCGCGGCGAACGATACGCGCGTTGATCGCCTCGACCTCCGCCATTTCCTCCGGCTGGTTCGGATCGATCGAGAAGATGACGTGGAAATTGCCGTCGCCGACATGGCCGAGGATCGTCGCGGGCATGCTGGCCCTGGCGAGATCGGCCTGGGTCTGCTCGATGCATTCGGGCAGGCGGCTGATCGGCACGCAGACGTCGGTGGACCAGCCGACAGCGCCAGGGCGAAGGTTCACGGCGGCATAATAGGCCTCGTGGCGCGCCTTCCAGAGCTTCGCCCGTTCCTCGGGGAGGTTGGACCAGCGGAACTCGCCGCCGCCATTGGCGCCCGCGATCTCGCTCACCATCGCGATCTGCTCGGCGACGCCGCTCCCGGAGCCGTGGAACTCGAAGAAGAGCGTCGTCACTTCCGGATAATCGAGCTTGGACCAGCGATTGACCGCTTCCATCTGTTTTGCGTCGAGGATCTCCACACGCGCCAGCGGCACGCCGATCTGGATCGACTGGACGACGGTGTCGACCGCGCCCTTCAGTGTCTCGAACCCGCAGACGGCCGACGAGATCGTCTCGGGAATCGGATGCAGGCGCAGCGTGATCTCGGTGATGATGCCGAGCGTACCCTCCGAACCGACGTAGAGCCGGGTGAGATCGTAGCCCGCCGCCGATTTGCGCGCGCGCCGCGCGGTGTCGATCACCTTCCCCTCCGGCGTCACCACCTTCAGGCTCAGCACCGCGTCGCGCATCGTGCCATAGCGCACGGCGTTGGTGCCGCTCGCCCGGGTCGAGGCCATGCCGCCGAGCGTGGCGTTGGCGCCGGGATCGATCGGGAAGAACAGCCCCATGTCGCGCAAATGGTGGTTGAGTTCCTCGCGGCGGGCGCCGGCCTGCACGGTGCAGTCGAAATCCTCGGGTCGCGCCTCGACGATCGCATTCATGGCCGTGAGATCGAGGCTGATGCCGCCGCGCACCGGCAGCGCATTGCCCTCGATCGAGGTGCCCGCGCCGAACGGCACGATCGGCACTCCGGCGGCGACGCAGAGCTTCACGCAATCGACCACATCCCCGGTCGATCGCGCGAAGAGCACGGCGTCCGGCAGGGCCGGCTCGAAATGTGCCTCGCTCCTGCCGTGCTCGGCGCGAACCGCCGCGCCGGTCTGGAACTGCGCCCCGAAGCGCGCGGCCAGCGCGTCGAGCACCGCCGGATCGATCGGCTTGCGCTGGAAATCCTGAGAATGCTGCACGAGATAACCCCCGGAAAGCAGACGGTTCGGGGAGGCGCCCGCCTCCCCGTTCCTTATCAGAAGCGGATCGCCGCCTCGGCGCCGATCGTCCGCGGCGTGATCACCGACGCCGCATAGGGCTGGCCCGCCGTCGTGGTCGGCGCCAGCCCCTCATAGCCGTCGACGATGATCGCGCGCTTGTCGGTCAGGTTGCGGGCGAAGGCGGACAGCGTCCACTGGCCGAAGTCCAGCCCGGCGCGCAGATCGACCGTCGCATAGTGGCGGAGCGTGCGGCCGTAATGCTGCGTGCCCGCGCTCGTCTTGCCGGTATAGTCGTCGATCCGGTTGCCGACATAGCTTCCGGTGGCGCCAAAGGTCAGCTTGGTGCTGTCGTTGAGCGGAATCGCATAGTCGGCGCTCAGCGATCCGGTCCAGTGCGGCACATAGGGCAGGCGATCGCCCTTGATGCCGCCCGCCGCCGGCGCCGCCGAGGCGAGCTTGGCGTCGGTGTAGGCAAGGTTGACGCCCAGCGTGAGCCCGGCGATCGGATGATAGCCGAGCGTCAGCTCGCCGCCCTTGCTGCGCGCCTTGCCGCCGTTGACGAGGTAGTTGAAGCCGCCCTTGCTCGTCTGGATCTGGATATGATCCCAGTCGGTGTAGAACAGCGCCGCATCGACGGTGATCTTGCGGTCCGCCGTCTGGCCCTTGAAGCCGACCTCATACTGGGTGAGCTTGTCCGGATCGAAGGTCAGCGGCACGCCGCCGGTCGGCGGGGCCGGGTTCGGGCCGCCCGGGCGGTAGCCGGTGGCCACGCGGCCGTAGAGCATCTCGTCGTCCGAGAATTTGAAGCGCGGCGTCGCCATCCAGGTCACGACATTGTGCTTCTCGACACCGTCGGCGAGGATCTGCGGCTTGCCGGCAGTGAGCGCGATCAGCAGGCCCGAATAATCCTGCGCGTAGGTCTGGTGATCATGGCTGTAGCGGACGCCGCCCAGCACATCGAACTTGTCGCCGATATGCAGGCGCGCATTCCCGAAGAACGAATATTCATCGTAGGTGGAGTCGATCGACGCGATCGCGAACGGCGGCAGGCTGTTGATCGGCGCGCCGGTCGTGGTCGAGAAATAATCGATATTCGGGATCTTGTTGATGTCGGATTCGTGCGTCCAGTAGAAGCCGCCCTGGAGATCGAGCAGCCCGCCGACATCGTTCATGCTGGCGCGCGCTTCCTCGGACCAGCGATCGGTGTGCTTGATCGTGTTGACACTCATGCCGAGGTTGGGCGGGACGACGAGGCCCGTCACGAGATTGATGAGAGTCGCATTTTGCGTCAGGAACGCGGCGTAGCTGTTCGTCGCGTCGCCCAGCTCGCGATAGTAGATGCGCTGGTAGGTGGTCGACGAGACTAGATTCAGCTTGCCGAAATCGGCATGCCAGGTCGCGTTGTAGAGACGCAGGCGCATATAGCCGGTCTCGGGCGCATAACGGTTCTGCTTGAGATCGCCGTAGATCGGCTTGAAGGTCGCCGCGTCGACATCCTCGGTGTTGGTGCCGTCGGTCGCGGTGTCCTGAAGGATCGCCGAGAGATCGAGGCGCACGTTCGGCGCGAACTTCATCGACAGCATCGCGCGGCCACCGCGCACCTTGGCGTCGTTGATGTCGTCCTTGCCGACGCGCGGGTTGATATTGTCGATATAGCCGGGATCGCGCCGGTAGAAGCCCGAGACATGCAGGCCGAGCTGATCGGTGACCAGCGGGATGTTGATTGTCGCGCGACCCGAATAGCCGAGATCGCCATGATCGACGCTGGTGATCCCCGCCGAGGCGCGGCCGGAGAAATGCTCGAGGTCGGTCGGCACGGTGGTGAACTTCAGCAGGCCGCCCACCGCGCCGGCGCCGTAAAGCGTGCCCTGCGGGCCTTTCAGCACCTCGATCTGGCCGATGTCCGACGGATCGAGATCGGGCGTGATCCCGTTGCCGCCGGTGTAAGCGTTGACCGAGCCGACCGGCGCCTCATCCACGTAGAAACCGGTGGTCGATCCCGGTTGCGACGAGCCGGTGGTGATGCCGCGCAGCGTGATCTGGGTGTTGCCGGTGCGCGCCGAGGTGAGGCTGAGGCCCGGAATACGCGAAGCGTAATCCTGGAAGCGGGTCACGCCGCGCTTGGTGAGATCGGTTGCGGTGACGACGGAGATCGAGGCCGGCACGTCCTGCAATCGCTCGGACCGCTTCTGAGCAGTGACGATGATGTCGGCTGGCGCGGCGTCGCTGACGGTCGGGGTCGGCGCTTCGGCCTGCGCATGCGCACCGCCCGCCATGAGCATGGCGCCCGTCACGCCGGACAGCAGCATCCCCTTGATCTGACCAAAGCCCCTCATCGTCTCTCCTTTCGGCGGCGCGTTGTTCGCGCTGTACTGGCCACCTTTCAGGTAGCTTCCTGCCTTTCCTATCAGATAGGATGCCGATAGACGCACAGGCTCGCTGTGCCGATCGGCAATCCGATGATGCCGCTCAGCGGTCCGTGATCATGGTCTGACAGCCGACGAGCCGCGTCCAGCACGGCACGCCGAAGCCCACAGATGCCGCATAGCGATGCAGCGGAGTACCGGTCGCCGCCCCTATATCGGGAACGTCGCGATAGAAGTCCGGCGTCGTGCGCGGCCATTCGGTTCCCGAAGACCGCGCGCTCCACCGCTCCTGCCCCGCGAAGTCGCGCTTGAGCGCGACGGCAACGAAGCGCTGTCCGGAAACCGGGACCTGATGGTAATCGAAGACGTTGCGCGATGCGCCGGCGCGATCCTCGATCGCCGAGCGGCCGAAATAGACGGCGCGGAAATCGGCCTGAGGCTTCGCGAAGACGAGCATCCGTGCCGGCGCGTCGCTGCCGACCTCGACCGGCAAGGCCCGGATGAAAGTCGCGAGGACGAGGACGATCGTGATCGCCGCGCCCGTGACCGGTGCATGACGGACATCGCGCAGGAAGAGCAGCAGGAACAGTGCGAAGGCGGGGAACATCCATTTGAAATAATGGACGTTGTTGAACCGCCAGAGCCCGCTCGGCAACAGATCGACGTAAGCCAGCATCGTCCCACCATAAACGAGCAGCGCCAGCCCGATGCAGATCGCCGCCCACTGCTGCCCACCCGGCCGGACCGCCTCGAACACCAGCCCCGCCGCGCCGAGGATTAGCCACGGGCAGGCGTGAAGCAGCCCCTCCCCGTCGGGAAACCACGCTCCGGGATCGGCATCAGGACATAGGCCTTCCAGCCCAGCCATGCGAAATTCTCGCCATAGGCGGCGGAAAGCCTATCATAGTCCGAGAGGTGCGGTCCGTAGATCGCCAGATGCAGCGCCAGATAAGCCGTCCAGCAGGCGAGCACGATCGTCGCGATCAGGGCGATGCGCCCGAGCTCCCGCCGCGCCAGCAGGCGCCAGCCGGCCATTGCCCCCAGCACCGCGACCATCAATAGGTCACCGGGCCGCACCAACGGGATGGCCGCCATGCACAGAGCCGTGCCGACCGCCGTCCGCCGCCTCACTGGACCATCGAAAATGGCGAGCGTGCCGGCGATCACCAGCCAGATCAGGGCTGCCGAGGGTGTCGTCGTCCATGGCTCCAGCCAGCGCCTGCCGATCTCCGGATAGAGGATCGTCGAGGCGGCGAAGAGCAAGGTGGCCAGCCAAGGCCCCACTCCGAACCGCCGGGCAACCGCCGCGAAGCCGAGATACGCACCGATGAAACAGGCGCAATCGACGAGCAGGAACGGCACGGTCGGCCAGAGCCACACGAAGGGCGCACCCAGCAGCGGATAGAGCAAGGGGTACCAATGCTCGGCCGGATCGAGCCGGAGATGCGCGAAGGCCGTCGCCGAAACCAGATAGCGCCCCTGATCCGCCCAACCCGACCACACCACGCCATGCATCGTAACCAGCTTGGCATAAGCCACCGCGTAAAGCGTGGCGATCACGAGCCATGGAAGGTGCCGGTTCAGCAGACCGAGAGACGGGCGTTGCATGGCGCTGCCCTTGGTCGATCCGCCAAGGCCAGACAAGCGCGGATCCGTCATCCAGCAGGCGCCGTGATTGTGCAGATGGCGCGCGTCACCTAATGGAGCGCCCATGTACAGCGTATCTGTTGCGTCGCTTATCCCGGCCAGGTCGCTTCCGCGAGCCGGCGAGAATCTCCTCTTTCCCGTGCTGCTCGCCTTGTGCGCTATCGTCACGGCGCTGGCGGCGGCAGGACCGCTGGCCGGCCTCTTCGATCGCACCTCGATCGATTATGGCGAGGGCTGGAACGCCTATTGGGCGGCGGCGGCGATGGGCGCCGGGCCGCTTTATTCCAAGGCCCACATCCTCGTCGCCAACAATTACCCGCCGCTCTCCTTCTACGTGAACGGGCTGGTCGGATTGATCACCGGTGATGACGTCATCGCCGGCCGTCTCGTCGCCACCGCCTCCACGCTCGCCGTCGCCGGGCTGATCGCGGTCATCGTCCGCCGAACCGGCGCGCCGTGGCGCTGGGGAATCGCCGCAGCTATCCTCTTCCTCGGCTACGACATACTCTATTTCAGCCAGTTCCTGGCGGTGAACAATCCGCAGTGGCTGGGGCAAGCGGTGATGCTGGCGGGGCTCCTGCCCCTGATCGGCCCGCGTGCACTGACCGGGCGACGCATCGTCGTCGCGGCGGGCATCATGATACTGGCCGGGCTCGTCAAGCACAACCAGTTCGCGCTGCCGCTGGCGGTGACGCTGTGGCTGCTCGCCCGCGATCGTCGCGCGTTCGGCATCTGGATCGCGGCCGGGATCGGCTGGGCCGCGCTCGCCGGGCTGCTCCTCTATGCCTGCTACGGATCGGCCGTGTTCGTGGAGCTGCTGCAGTTCAAGCGGACGACCAACATCGTCAACTTCGTCTCTGGCCTGCGCAAGATGGGTTGCTTCGCAGCATTGACCGGGGTGGCACTTCTTGTCCTGCGGACGATGCGGGGTGGTCGGCGGGTGCTGCCCCTCATCCTGTATGCGGTACTGGGGCTGGTGCTCGGCGCGCTACAACGGCTGGGCAGCGGCGTCTATATCAATGCTCATTTCGATGCGCTGATCGGGCTGACCATCCTCTGCGGCGTGGCGCTGGGCCGGGCCGCACGTCGGAATGTCGGACCGGATCGCGCGACGCGATCGGCGCTGCTTTTGGTGCTGGTCGCGCCTCTCGCTCTGATCGCCAGCTCGCATGTCGGACGTTCTTTCCGGCAACTGCGCGAACGGCCCGATCGGACGGCCGCCTGGGAGAGCATGATCGCCGATGTGCACAATGCCCACGGTCCCGTCCTCTGCGAGGTGCCGGTGGTCTGTTACTGGGCGGGGCGCCCCTTCTCGCTCGATTTCTTCGCCTACGGGCAGAAGCTGCGTACCGGTACCGATCCACGGCCGCTTGCGGGCCTGATCGAGGGCCATCGGCCGGCGCTGATCATCCTCGATCCCGCCTATAACGCGCAATCGGGCGAAGGGCGCCTGCCCGTCCCCTTCCCGGCGCTGATGCGCGCCAACTATCATGTCGTGCGCACCGTTCCGTACGGGATCGAGGAACGGGCACCGAATGCCGGCTGACCGACGGACGGACCGATGGATGCTGCCGGGCGCGCTCCTGCTCAGCGTTGCGATCCGCGCCACCCTGCTTGTCAAGCCGCGCTCCTACCAGGCGGACGAGGTCTTCCAGTATCTCGAGCAGGCGCACCGGCTCGTCTTCGGCCCTGGCGTGATTCCGTGGGAATACCGGCTGGGCATCCGCAGCTGGCTTTTCCCGCTGGCGCTGAGCGGCCCGATGGCGCTGGGCGGATGGCTGGCGCCCGGCACCGGTGCCTATCTGCTGCTACCCAAGATCGCGCTTGTATTGCTCTCGCTGACGGTCGTTCGGGCGGCATATTCGCTCGGACGCCGGATATCGCCGCTCCACGCGCTCGTCGCTGCTCTAGTGGCAGCCGGCTGGTCGGAGCTCGCCCTGTTCGCGACGCAGGCGCTGAGCGACAGCGTCGCGCTGCCGCTCTTCTTCGGCGGCGCCGCCTTGCTCTACGGCAAGCCCGGGCCGCGCCGCCTCGCCGCTGCCGGTTCGCTGCTGGCGCTGGCCTGCCTGATCCGGTTTCAGGACACGCCGGCCATCCTGCTGTTCGTGGTGCTGGTCTGTCGGCTGGATCGGCAGCGCTGGCTGTGGGGTCTCGCCGGTGCCGTGCCGATGCTCGCCATCAGCGCCGCGATCGATCTGGCGATGGGGCAGGCCCCGTTCGGCTGGGTATGGGCCAATTTCCACCAGAATATCACGGTCGGCCGGTCGTATCTCTGGGTGGAGAAGCCGAGCTTCTACCTCAGGCGGATCGTCACGATCTGGAAGGTCGCGGCCCTGCCGATCCTGATCCTCGCAGGTATCGGCGCGCGACGTTATCCGGCGCTGCTGGCGATGGCGGCGGCCGACATCGCGCTCCATTCGGCCGTCGCGCACAAGGAATATCGCTACATCCTGCTCGCCACCACCGCGATCGCGCTGCTGGCCGCGATCGGTACCGCCGACGCCGTGACGTGGGCAAGGCAACGCTGGTCGCGGGCGCCCTGGCTGACGGTCGCGCTGCTCTTCTGGGGCATCACCTCGATCATGACGACCCGTCCGCGCTTCGTCGCCTATGAATGGTCGCAGGCGACGCCGAGCCTCGAGGCGTTCACGCTCGCGCGGAATTCGCCGGAGATATGCGGGCTGGCGGTCCACGGCATCTGGTGGAGCCACACCGGCGCCTATGCCTATCTGCACCGGCCGATCCCGCAATATCTGCCGGACTTCGCGCACGATCCCGGCGCTGCGCTGCGGACAGGTGCTCCGGCCTTCGATGCCATCGTAGCGCCGCCGCGCACCCGCGATCTGCCGTCCAGTTATGGGGTGAAGCAATGCTTCGGCGAGGATGGCCGTTATCCCGATCAGGCCGCCTGCCTTTATGAGCGCTCGGGGGTTTGCGATCCGCGTCCCGCCGCGCCGTTTGAAATCAACCGCGCGCTGATCGCGACGGATCGCTAGGATCGGCGGGGAGGAACGGCACATGGCGTGGCACGGACCAGATCGTCAGCTGACGGCTTCCGTTTTCGCGGCGATGACGCTTTGCATCGCGAACACGGCATCCACCGCAATCCCGCCGATCGTCGACTCCGACGAAGGCCCGAATCACTTCGCCAGCCGCCCTTGCGGCGACACCCTCTGCATGGCGGTTCAGCTGAACGGCGTGGCTGAGGAGTCCGATCTGCCCCAGTCGGTCGGCCGCTTCCTCATCAAGCTCGGGAAGAGCCTGCGCGGCGACGGTAATCCGGCAAAACCGGGATCCGACGCGCTTGTGATCGCCTTCAACGCTTACCGCATCGCGGCGAACGGCAGCCGCTCGTCAATTCCGTGGGCGGTTACGAGCGTATCGACCCGCGAGGTCGCCGCAGCACGACCCGCCGATTTCGAGCAGGCGCTGGGTCTTGTCCACACCATCGCGTTCCGCTCCCCCGAAGCCGCTACCGCGACACGAGATTTCTGCAGTGATCCGGCGAACAGCGGGCCGAGCGGGCGCTTCTGCCGCTTGGTGCGCCAGCGCTTTCGCGTGTAGGATCGCCCCGATCCGACGGAGGCACGCCGCATGAATCCGTTCCCGCACGACATCTTCACCGAGCCCAGCGACCTCGATTCGGACACGCTCGCCAATCTCGGCCCGCTCACCCGGCTCGCCGGACGATGGGAGGCGACCAAGGGCATCGACATCAATCCCAAGGCCGCCGCGCCCGAGCGCCGCACTTTCATCGAGCGGATCAGCTTCGACCCGATCGACCCGCGGACCAATGGCCCGCAGCTCTTCTACGGCCTGCGCTACCATATCCACATCACGACCAAAGAGGAGGAAATCACCTTCCACGAGCAGGTCGGCTACTGGCTGTGGACGGAGGTGGAGCGAAGCGGAACCGGAGGCCCGCCATGGCGGTGTCGCTGTCTCGGGGGCCGGCGGGCGATAGCCGAGACTGCTGTGCGGCCGGATGGTATTGTAGTGGCGCTGCCAGGCCTCGATCAGCACCCTGGCCTCGGCGAGGCTGTAGAAGAGAACTCGCCGTTCAGCAGCTCGTCGCGAAGCGAGCCGTTGAAGCTCTCGTTGTAGCCGTTCTCCCAGGGAGAGCCCGGCGTGATGTGGAGCGTCTTCACGCCGATCTTCCCGAGCCATTTCCGGACCTCGCCAGCGATGAATTCGTTGCCGTTATCGGAACGAACATGGGCGGGCGGCCCCGCCAGAAGAACAGCTCCGCCAAGGCGGCCAGCACATCCTTCATGGTTGAGCCTGCGGGCGACGATCAGCGCGAGGCACTCCCGGCTGAATTCGTCGATGATGGTGAGGATGCGGAATTTCCGCCCATCGTGGGTGCGTCCCTCGACAAAATCGCACCCCTCCGCAGCCATTCCAACGATGCTGCGCATCGCCGGAACCTTGGGCTGCTCCGCCCAGACATGGCCCGCATATTCCGGCCGGAGCCGGATGCAGGATCCGTCATTGAGCCACAGCCGACCACGTTTCGGCTGGCGCTGGGGCACCTTGAGACCCTCGCGCCGCCAGATCCGCTCGACCCTCTTGTTGTTCACCGTCCGGCCGGCCGCGTGCAGCAACGCCGTCACCCGGCGATAGCCGTAACGCCCGTATTGCCTGGCCAGCTCGATGATGTCCTCGGTCAGCGCCGCTTCGTCATCCGCCCCGCGCGGCACCTTGCGCTGCGTCGACCGATGCTGGCCAAGCACCCGGCACCCCTCCACAGCCTTTCCACCGATGCTGCGCCGACGGGCCATCACTCTTCCGGATCGCCGCCGTCGTCCTGGTTTTCGGGCAAAGCATCCCACTCCTCCGGCGTCATACCCGTCCACAACTCGAACGGGCTCACGTCGCGCGGCTCCTCGGGGTCGGGCGGACGCATCAGATCAGCCTAAGTTGCTCGGCCCGGTCGGCGAGCACCGGGCGCACGAGCAAGGCGGCAGCCACGGCCTGACGGTAGTGGACCGTCTCGAGACGCTCGGCCTGCTCGAAGCTGACGGGCGCCCATTCCGGGCCTGGATAGACGGTGTCATAGATCACGCTTGCGGCCACGCGCAGCCGCAAGTAGTGCCGCAATACCAGCTGCACGAGCTGCCTCCAACGATGATCGATGCCCGACTCGGGAGGGGATGTATCATAGAACAGACAGGGAACTGCGAAAAGTGCTCCGCTGGTGTCGAGCGCCTTCGCTGGCGGGCGTAATCTATGATAGCGCCAAGGAACCCGCCGCCGGTATAGAGGCGACACCGACGCTTCGAGGCGTAGCGGGGGCAGTTTGATCGAACGCGAATTTGACGAGGCGACCGGGACCATCTCGGTCCGGGGCACGGGCCTTTACTCGTTCATGGACGTCGAGCAGCACTATGTGGCGTTGCGCGAACTGGTTGCGCGCGTTCGGTCGTCTGGCAGGCCTGTTCGCGTGCTTTCAGACGTCACGCACGGCGTGAGGCAGGCCGGCTGGGTGGAGGATTATATCCTCGATCAGATGACGCAGACCTTCGAGGCCGGTGATCGGATCGCCTTCCTGACCGCGAACTACCCGGACAGGGCACACATCCAGGATATTGGCGGGCATCTGGTGCGCTCCTTCACGTCGCGGAGCGCAGCGGAGCAATGGCTGGCCGCGCCGGAAGACGCCGCCGGTCAGTGAGGCTGGACCGTGGCGAGCGTCGCGCCGGCATATTTCGGATCGGATGGCCGGAAGGCCGCAAACGGCCTGAAGCGATAATTGTCGAGACGCGGATCGTTCAGGCCCTGCACCTTGAACGTGCCTAACTTCGTCTCACGCGGCGCTGCGCCATCGCGTTCCACCGTGACCGCGTCGAGATAAAGCTCGTCGTGGCGCGTGTAGAGGATGTGCGGAGCGAGGATGACCCGCCCCTTATTGTAAACCGCTCTGATGCGCACTTTCCGCTCGATCGCGGCGGCGAGGATATGCTCGGCGTCCATAGATCCTCCGTACGCCATCCAAACGCGCTGTCGAGGCATATGTTGCGCTGCACAATTTTGACGTTGGCGAGTGCTATTTCGGGATTTGGATATCCAGGTCCTTGCGGAAGAAAACGACGCGCTCTGTTTCGGCGAAACCCACGCCTTCATGGGCGCGATGCGACGCATCGTTGTCGATCAGCGCGTCCGAGGCGAGTTCGGTGCAGCCGCGTTCCCGCGCCCACAGCTCGACCGCCGCGATCAGGCCCCGCCCGACCCCCCGCCGTCGCACCGCTTCGCGGACATAGAGGCCTTCGAGAAACGCGACCGGAGACGTCGAGCAGCCATTCACGTAATCGAACCGGAGCGACGCTTCCGCGAAGCCGAGCAGATGGCCGTCATCGTCCCGTGCCAGGAAGGCCGCCAGCCGTGTCGGCTCGCCGACCGCAGCGATGGCGAAATCGAGATGCTCACCGGCCGTGCCATCCGGCCAGAGTTCGGTCCGAAGCTCCGCCCAGGCACTGACGTGCGCCGCTGAGCACGTTTCGATCACCACGCCGGTCACTAAGTCATCGGGCATGGCATCCTCCCCTATCCAGAGACGGCATACGCTACCATCAGGGCTCCGGCTGCATCAACCGCGACGGCCACCCGATCCGGATCAGCATGCCGTCCGGTCCCGCGATTCCGACTTCGTAGAGACCCCACTCCCGATGCCGCAGGATGCCGCCCGGCCGGATCACGAGATCGTCGACCAAAGCGGCGATCGCGTCGACCTGCGGCGTTCGGATGAAGACACCGAACGGGTTATGGCTTTCGGGAACCCGCCACGGCCCCTCGCCGGCCTGCGTCAGATGGACCTCGCAGTCCCAGCCCGTCATGATCGCATATTGGGCGTCGCCACCGGTGCGGCTGAAGCCGAGCCGCTCCCAGAACGGAATCGCGCCAGCGAGATCATTGTGGGGCACGATCGCAAACGCGCCCGTCGTCGCGGGAATAGGCACTGGCATCCTCCGCAGGTTTCGACGCCCTGTTGCCACCTTACCGCCCAACGCTGCGGCCGAGCAATCACGACGGAAGGCCGGCTTATGCCGGCCGACGTACCGCATCGGTCCCGGAGGACCTTAGTCGCCCCATGAGGATTGCGGCCATCGCAGCGGCAAGACAGAGCAAAACCACCGCGATGATCGCGGACACACCCAGGCCTATGACGATCTGGCCGGGCATGTCGCCCGCCAGCGAACCGAAGACCGCAACGCCCATCGCGCCTGCGGCCTGGCGTGCCGCATTGAGCACCGCCGATGCGATCCCGGCATGCTCCTTGTCGACGTCCGCGAGGAGCGCCGTCGTCATCGCCGGCACGCCGAGGCCCATGCCGCCTGGAAGGAGCAGGAAGATCGGGAATATTGGCCCGTGCCGGATCTCCGATCAGGCGCCCGACCGCCGCCATGTTGCCTCCCGTCGTCATGGCGCGTCTTTAGCACAGGACGTGTCACTGATGTTTCGGCGGAAACCGAAACATGCGCTGTTGGAGCGCCGGACGCCTCACCGCCAGGCATCCGACACCTCCGAGGACCGATCGACCCCGATCATCCTATGCTCGGCCCGCCGCTCTCGCGACCGACCGTCCATCTCGTGCCCGCCTCGCGCAGGATGCCGGAGACCGGCTTGCCGATCTGGCGCTCGAGAGTCGGCCGCTAGGGCGCAAGCGTGAAATCATGCGCGCGCTCGATGAGCGCGTGGCGCCCGCTCTATGCCGAGCGCGGCACACAGGAAGGCGGACCCCATTTCGGCGCACAGTTCTTCGCGCGCATATTTCCCCGTGCCGAACGGGCCAGTGAGATCGCAGGCAAGCCGGGAGCTGTGGCCGGTCCAGTTGGTCAGTTCGTGCAGCGCGGTGCGGTAATAATTGATCTGCTCGAAGAATGCCGGTTGCGGCGGCGCCTGAATGAAATCCTCGGACGGCACGTAGTAAACGCGTGGCCCGCCGATGCGGAAATCCGCTCCGCTGGCCAAGATCAGTTCTTCCATGACGGGCACCATCTCGCGCTCGGGCAACGGCGCGGGATCGCCCGTCAGCGTGGGGCGGAGGCCCTCGCATTGCGCGACATTGAAGACGGTGAAGCGCTTGAGAAACGGAATTTCCTTGGCGTCGTCGCCCGCTTCTCTCGCGCGCCTTCTCGGCCTCGGGCGTGAACCGGTCGGCATAGACGACGGTCGCCCCCTTCTCGCCCTTGCAGACATTGCCACCCGCCTCCAGCGCCTGCCGGGAGGTCAGCCACGATTGCGAGGGATATTCCCGCGCGATTACTTCGCCCCAGAGGATGAGGACATTTGCACCCGAATAGTTGCGGCCCGTGAGCGCGTTGCGCGGGAGGCCTTCCGCGCTTGGCAACCTGACAACGATCACGCCGCATTTCGGAGCGCGGGTGCGATATCCACCGCGGCTGATCGGTCTCAAGGGCTCGGGGCTGTGACCGCTCATGAACCGTGACAGACCGTCAACGGACACCAGGATCGCCATGATGGCCAGTGACCTGTGATGAGCCTCGACAAACTGTCATCGCGCCGTGGAGACGAGCGGCGCCTATCGGGCATTGGTGTTCGTCTCACCTTCCTCGCGGCCGGTTTCAGCGTGGCATGCTGGGCACCCTTGATACCCTTTGCCAAGCAGCGGATCGCAGCGGACGATAGCGCATATCCGCGAAGGGGTTCGGTCCATAGCGTTTCTGGAGACCGCGGTTGCAGCAGACGGGTTGGGATGGGTCGAGTTCGGCGATCGGGGTGCAGCCACGTCTCCCGGCCCAGAACTTCGATAGAGGGGCGACAGGCTAGAACCGCATCCGGTTGCATCTGCACCGGGTCCATCCGTCGCGACGAGGGCCCACCCGCCGATCGTCCCCGGCTCGCCTCTCGGTCGCCCCTATGTCAGTCACCCAAGTCTTGCCAGACGGGGCCTCGTTTCTGTCAGGAACAGCGCGAGCAGGGTCGAGGCGATGGCACCGATCGCCGCGATGGCGAATGGAAGATCGGGCCCGAGCGCCATCGAACCAAGCCCCGAAATATAGGGCATCGCGCACCCCCCAACAATCTCCCCGACCCCCATCACCAGACCCAACGCACCCGCCACACGCAGTGGATCGACAGATTCGGCAGGAACGGTCGCCATGAAGAGCGGAAAACAGCCGGGTCCTGCAAAGGTCAGCGCCACGGCTGCGGCCATCGACCATGGCGAACCGGCGGCCAAGAAGGTGACCGGCGCCCCAGCAGATAGGGCGGCGAAAATCACCAGTACAGGCCGGCGCCCGAACCGATCAGACAGGCCAGGCACGACAAAGCCCCACATGACGTAGGCGAGCCCGGCCGCCGTCAGGACCACGCTTTCCATGGAAACCGAAAAATGACGGTCATGGATGAGATATGTCGGAGCGAAGGTCATGATATTCATGAACCAGGTGACGAAGCAGCAACTGATCGCGATGCAGATCGCCACGTTTCTGCGACCATTTCCCGCCTTGCCTCTGGTCTCCTTTGGGTCCCTGGGCGCGAACGCCTCCTCACTTGGCTCTCGTACGACGATCGCGAGGAGTCCGGCCAGCATGAGACTCGGCAGACAGGACAGATAGAAAGCTACGCGCCAGCCCCAGGCTTCGGCCAGCGCGTTGAGTACGAATGGCGCGGCGAGCGCGCCGAGCAATCCGGAGGCCGACGCCTGCAGCAAGCCCATGTTCAAGCCACGCCTGTCGCTGCTCGACGATGTAGCGAGGATCGATTGGCAAAGCGGCAGCACCGGGCCTTCGGCGACCCCCATCAGCAGCCGCACCGCGAGCAACTGTCCGAAGCTCGACACCATGCCGGAGAGAGCGGAGGTCAGGGAGAATATCGTGACGGCCGCAACGAGCATCGCCTTGCGCGCCCGCCATCGGTCCGACAGCATGCCGACGAGCCAGCCCGAGAGGGCCCATGTCAGACCGAGACCCGCGACGAGAGCCCCAAGATGGCGGGTATCGAGATGAAGCTCGACGGCGATGAAAGGAAATATGATCGGGAGGGCCAGGCGATCGAAGAAAACGAAACCGAATGTCGCGAAGAGCAGCGACAGGAGGGCGTTCTCGTAACTGAACCAGCGACGATCGGCTCCATCGTGATCGGCGAGCTGGCTCACGCTAATCCCGAAACCGAGTTGGTCAGCCGACCAATCATCTCGATCTCGACGGTGACGGTGCCGCCGAGCCTGTTCAGGTCGACATTCTGGATCGCCATGCCGGTCTTCTGCGCAGCGCTCAGCGCGGTGCCGAGCGAGATGACGTCGCCGGCTTCCAGAGTCATGAAGCTCGACACCCAGGCGATGACATCGGGTAGATGATGGGTGAGGTTCGCGGTGTTGTCGCTGGTGATCAGCGTCGCGTCATGCCAGCAGGAGATCGCTAGCGCGTGGGGGTCAGGCACTGCGTCACGCGTGGCGATCCATGGCCCCATCGGGGCGAAGCCGTCGGCGCCCTTGTAGCGGCCGGGATAGCTCACATGGGTGTCGACATAGCGGACGCCCCCCTCACCGTCGTCCGGATAGATCGCGCGATAATGATATGTGTCCTCGGTGCGCATCGTCGGTGAGGTTATGTCGTTGTGGACGGTATAGCCGAAGACATGGGCATAGGCATCCTCTTGGGCGATGTCCTTGCCGCCCAGGCCGATGACAGCGGCAAGCTCGGGCTCCGGATGGACGCGGCCATAGATTTGCCGCAGTGGGATCGCCGCGCCGTGACCGATCAGCGCAGACGCCGGCTTGGAGAAGAAGGCCGGGGTCGAGGGGCCCGACAGGATACGCGAGGCATTGGCGGAATTGTTGAGCGCGAGGCACACGATCTTGCCGGGTCTGGCGATCGGCGGCAGGAAGGTGGCCTGGTCGAGGGGGATCGTCTCCCCTTGAAAATTTTCGAGCGCACGAGCGAGCGCAGTCAGTTCCTCCGCGCCTTTTTCCACCAGGGCCTGCAGGGTCAAGGGAAACGATCGCCCCGCTGACCGCGCGAGCGCTGCGACATCGATGATGCCATCCTCGACGCCGACGCCATACGTCGCCCTGGACCCAGTCGCGAAGCTCGCCAAACGCACGTCAATTCTCCTTTGGGGTGGGCTCCGCCGCGACACGCTCGCCATCATCGGTGACAGCAAGCGCCTGGATGACGCGGGCGAGCATGCAGGCGTGGCTGGCCGTGACAATCACCTCGATTGCCTCGCCGGAAGACAGGATTTCACGCAACGCCACGAACGCACGGTCAGACAGCGCGCCCGCCGTGATCTCATCGGTACATCGCAGCACGATCCGCTCGCGCGGATCGAAGATATCTGCGGCCTGCCAATATTCGATCGCCTCGATCCTGGCTTCGTCCATACCGGCCCTGCGGGCCATGCCGACGTGCTGTCCCCATTCGTAGAGCGATTTCTGGAGGATCGCGCTGCGCAAGAAGATCAGCTCGCGCAACGCGCGCGGCAACGTGCAACCGTGTCGCACCTCATTATTCCATTCGGTCCAGGCGCTGACGATCCGCGGCTGGTGCGCGAGGACACGATAGAGATTGATCGGCGGACGGCCCCAGAGTTCGCGGACGCGTCGATCAGTCTCGGGCTCGAGATCGATCAGGTCGAAGCGCGCGTCCATCATGCCATCCCCGTCTCGAAGGTGTCGGCCATGCCATAGCCCAGGCCATATTCCAGCGCCGGCGCGTAGATCGAATGCGGCCGAACGCCCCCTCCAGCGGCGTCATAGGCGGCCGCAGCGGCAAGCCACGCATGCAGTTCCAGCGCGCCGAAACCCGCGACGTCCATGACCTCTTCGGGCGTGCGACTATCGAAAGCCGACAGATTCCCGTCCTCGATCACGGCCAGGAATTGCCTGTCGAAATCCGGGTTGAGATGAATGTCCTTCGCCGTGCGGCGCCCATCGACGAGCATCTCGGCCCCCTCGACGTGCATGTCGTGAAGCCTGGTCAGCCACTGCTCGTCAGTGAAGCTGCCGCCGGCGCTGCCGTCGAGCTGATAAGCGTAAACGTCGGGCGTCGCATGCCCGAGCAGCGGGAAATACCGGTCCGGATGATGCGACAAACCGCCGCTCCCGATGTAGAGCGTGCGACCATCGAGGCGCGCCAACGCTTTCCCCACGGCCGTTCCGAAATCCCGAGTCCGGCGATACGGCAGATGTGGCGGGACAAGCGAGCCCAGAAAGATCGGGATAACCGGATAGGCGCCGACGCCTCCGAGCAGGCGGTGGAGTGGTTGCGAGAAAGCATGATCCACCCGCATCTCCTGCGACCATGACGGGTCGAACCCGGTTGCGCGGAGATCCCGAATCAGGCCGAGCGCTTCCTCGCGCGGGACGTCGAGCTTTCCGTCGAAACCGCCAATGTCCCCGATCGCATGGCCTGCAAGGCCGATACAGAAAGCCGGCATGTTGCTGTAAGGGAAACCGGCAAAATGATCGGTCGCGAAGATGACAACGCGGTCGGGCCGCATCGCCTCGATGGCGGCGACGCAGCGGGAATAGTCTGCGAGGAGCGCCGGTTCCTCGATCGGCGCGCGGGCGCGATGCAGGATCAGCGGGGAATGCGAAACGCACACCAGCTGGGGTCCGGCCGTCATGATCCGACACCCAATCGAAGGACATCCTGGAAGCCCGCGCCGACGAACAGGCGCCGTGTTTCGCGGGACGCGAACAACCAGCGATCGCCGACCCGTTCGTAGCAATCGACATAATCCTGGACGAGTGCGACCTCCGCGCGAAGCGGTACCGTGCCATCACCGGCGAACAGTGTTAGGGTCGACAGACCGGCGGCGGTATCCTCCGTTTCGAAGCGGATCCGCAAATTGCTGAACAGATGGCGGCATATGCGGCCCGGACTGCCCTCGCCGCGACGAAGATAGGCATCGCGGATCGCTTCGCGTCCGATGCTGCGTGCGCCGTCCTCACGGCCATACCATCCCTCAGGCGTGAAGAGTTCGGCCACGCGATCGGTCTCTCCGAGATCGATCCGCCAAGCGAATTCAGCGACGAGAGCCGCGATCTCCTGATGGTCGACGATCCGAACATGATCGAACCACGGCCCTTCCGCCTCGCCCAAGACAAGGCTGCCTGCGAGGGCCGTCATCAGACCGGCTCCGCCTCGATGTCGACGGGCTCGTTGCGGGCATCTGAGGTCTCCGGCCCCGACATATCCTCGGTCGGGCGAAGCGGATTGCGGTTGAGCAGCAGTCGGGTCACATCGCGGCGGGAATAATGGCCGACCGGGTCAGCCGCCGACTTGGCGAGCGCGATCTCGCCCAGATCGAGCTCCGCATAGACGATCCCCTCTTCATTCTCGGGCAGATATTCCGCCAGTTCGCGGCCATCGGGACCGTAAATCATCGAATAGGCGCCACCCACCGGCAGGAGCTCGCGCTTGGCCGGTGTATCGCACAGCATGTCCTGCATCTCCTGCGAAAGGACCGCACAGCTAGCGATGACGAAGCACTGGCCCTCGACGGCATAGACGCGCGACACCGACTTGCTGACGAGCGGTCCGAGCGCGTGGGCTTTACCTTCATAGAGCGAGAAGCTCGGCCAGGAGGCGACGTGGATCTGCTCGTGCATCGAGAAGAGCGCATATTTGGTGAGCGGCTGGACATGCTCCCAGCAGCACAGGGCGCCGAGGCGTCCGATTGGGGTGTCATGCACGGCCAGGTGGCTGCCGTCTCCTTCGCCGAAGACGCTGCGCTCGACATGGGTGGGCTTCAGTTTTCGCCGATCATGAAGCACCTGTCCGTCGGGCGCGATCAGGGTCTGGCCGAGATAGAGCGAGCCGTGATCTCGTTCGCTCGTGCCGATCACGACATGGATGCCCGCATGCTCGACACAGCGACGGATCCGCTCCATCTCCCTGCTACCAACCGAGATCGAATTCTCGTGGTAGCGCTCGACGAACTGAAAGCCCCAAGCCGGTGCATCGAGCCAGATCCACCACGGATATCCTGGGATCCAGGCTTCGGGAAAAGCGACGATGTCCGAACCGTTCGCGGCTGCCTCCTCGATCAGCCAGCATGTCTTCTCGACGCCAGCAGCGAGGTTGAGGAAGGCTGGCGCGGCCTGAACGGCTGCGGCTTTGATTTTCTGGCCCACGGGGCACTCCTCATGCTTCCTGCACAGCAAAGGTTGCTGCCGGCTCTCGCAGAACCTTATGCCGATTTGAGTCGGGACCGCTTGCCTGCCCCGGTTGCGATGGTTGACCGGACCGGACCAGATCCCAAGGGCTTGCGAGGCCGCGATACACGATTTGACCGGACCGGCCTGCGCCCTTGCCTCGGGCGGCCATCGACCTCGGATCGCCGCTCCAATCTTGACGAACGGGGATGTCGCGCCCAGCTTCACGGAATCCTATCGGGACGATGCAGATGGAAGTGGATCTGAGCACCGAGCAGGTGGCAAAAAAGGATCGTGTGGCATTCTGGCGCGACGTGGTCTGCCAGACGTTCGTGGAACTCGAATGTGGCGGCATCGCCGCCACCGATTTCCAAGGTTCCGTATCCACTCGAAATCTCGGCAACGTGCAGTTTTCCAGCGTGCGCTCATCCTCACATTTCGTCTCGCGGACGCGCTCGATGATCGCTCAGTCGAGCAAGGACTATTTCCTGCTCAGCCTGCAGACCGACGGCGTCGGATTGGTCGAGCAGGATGGCCGCACCGCGGTGCTTCGTCCCGGCGACTTCGCCCTCTACGACACGACGCGCCCCTATGATCTGCGCTTCCATGGCCATTCCGACCAGCTGGTCCTGCGGCTTGCGCGATCGACCGTGGCATCGCGTCTTGCCGACCCAGAGAGCTGCACGGCGCGCCGGATCGCGGGCGATAGCGCGGCGGGTCGCCTCGCATCCACCTTCATTCGTCAACTGCACGACTCGCTCGATCAGCTCGATCCTAACAGCGTCTCGCGGTTGCACGGGAGCATGGTCGATCTGATGGCGACCGCGCTGGCGGAACAAGCCGGCGCTGCGATCGAAGGGAGCGAATGGCAGGTGCTTCTACGCCGGAAGGTGCTCGCTTATATCGACAGCAATATGGCAGACCCTCGCCTGACGTGCGAGAGCGTCGCCGCCGCGCACGGCATTTCGGAACGCTATATGCGCAAGCTCTTTGAAAACTCGTCGATGGGCGTGTCCGAATGGATCTGGACGCGACGGCTCGACCAAGCGAAGCGCGACCTCGGCGATCCGATGTTGACGCATATCGGGATCACGGCGGTCGGCTATGACGCTGGGTTCAAGGATCCGGCGCATTTCAGCCGCGCCTTCAAGGCGCGGTTCGGGATGACGCCCAGCCAGCACCGTGCGCAAACCATCGCGTCCCGAGCAGCGTCGGCCGCCGGTCATTAGAAATGGCGCGGCCGGTCACGGGCCGCGCCACGCCTGTCACATCGTCAGCAGGACGCTCTTTTCACGCTCCAGGGCGCGGCGTGCGGCTGGACGCTCGATCACGCGGTCTTTCAAAGTGGTATAATTCTCGAGTTCATGCACCGGCAGCCCGAGCTCCTTCCCCCATGGATAGAAGACAAGGGCATAAGGATCCGCGACGGTGAAGCTCTCGCCCATGATCCACGGCTGCCCTGCGAGCATCTTGTCGATCTCCTGAAGATAATCCCAGAAGTTCGCCCTACCGAGCGCCTTCAGGTCGGCATAACCTGATGCATCCTCAAGGAAGCGTTCCGGATGTACGAAACGGGCGAAGGCCGGATGTACTGTGCTCGATAGCCAGGCGCAGGTTGCAATCGTCCGCGCGCGATCGAGATCATCGTCACCCAGTAGCTTCGCCTCGGGAAAGTTGTCACCCACCCACCCGAGGATCGCCGTGCTTTCCAGCAGCACTCTCCCGTCGTCGAAGCGCAGCGCCGGTACCTTCGCTCGCGGGTTGATTGCGCGATATTCCGGCGTGAGGTGCTCACCACGAAAAATGTTGATCTTCTGCGTCTCGAATGTCGCACCGGCTTCTTCGAGCGCGACATGTGACGCCATCGAGCAGGCGAGCGGGCAGTAATAGAGGGTGGGCATGATGAACTCCGATGAAAGATGCCGACGGGTCAGGACGCGTCGGTTTGGGGGAAGAAACCCAGCAGACCAGTCCGGTCGTGGCAGTTCACATAGTCGAATGTTGCGCCCCCGGCCGGGATGACGGCGACCTCGTGCCAAAGGCGAAGTTGCAGATCAGCCCCTTGCGCCTGCGCATAGCGGGAGAATACGTTGTAGATCGCAAGGTGGGTGGGGTGGCTCTTGGACCAGCGTTCCAGATCGCCCAGCGTCAGGAACCAGGCAAAGCCGAAACTACGCTCGCTGGGCTCGCCGTCCTTCTCCACCTCTGTCATGAACCGGCACGCGCAGCAGCCGGATTCCAATGGATGATCCCGGAGGTAGTCCATGCCGCGCTCGAGCACCGGGCGGATCGAGCGCTGATATTCCGAGAATTCCTCGACCGAGCAGAGCGAAGCATCCTGGCCGGACCGGATCAGCGCGAGATTGGCAGGCGCTCGGACCGAAATCCGGCGGCCGCTGCCGTCGCCGCTCGCGCGCACGGCCAAGGCTTCTCCCCAATCGCTTTCCAGCGCATCGTGACGCGAGACCGGCAGGCGATCGCGCATCGATCCCCAATAGCCATGCGTCTTAATCGGACCTTCGACCTGGGGCGCGATCCTGCCCGATCCGATCCGGATGGCAGGCTCCGACAGTATCGTCTCAAACCGGGCCGAGGGAACCACGACGATCTCCCGCCAGATGCCGACCGGACCCAAGACGCGATCGTCATGCCCCCACCAGGAGACAATGGCGGCCGAGGATAGCCAGGCTCTGTGCTCAAGCGGGTCGCGCCAGTACAGGATAAGGACTTCGTTCATCCAGCCTGCGGCATCGACGAAGCGCGCGCGCTCGCAGACGTCCGGGCCGTTGGCCTGCTCGACCGCTGCACCGATCCACATTCGCCAAGCGCCGAGATCACTAGGACTACGCGCCTGCGCGCCGTAGAGTGCGACGGTGATCTCGGCCTTTTCCGCAAAGGTCGCGGACCAGGCCGGCGGCGGGGCGGTCTTGGATTTGCGGCTCACGATCCCGACCCCGTCAGACCGGCACGCCAAGCGCCTGCGCAGTGAGCGCGGCGGCGAACGCCTCCGGTCGCCCATAAAACGCCTCGTGTGCGACGTGGGCAAGCTCGCCGTCACACTCGAGGAGGAAACTCGGATAACCCTGCAAGCCCCGGCCCAGCATCAGCGCACGCGTCTCTGCGATATGGCGATCTACCGGCACTTGCTCGAGCAGTTCGGCAAAATGCTGTCCATCGAAACCGGCCGCTATCGCCGTCGCGACCAGAATATCGGCGTCGACGACGCGCAACCCGCCGACGTAATGGGCACGCTGGATGGCCGACATCATCGCCAGGCCCGAACCGCCATCGATTGCCTCGCCGGCCAGCACGGCCGCGATGGTCGGTCGGGACCACCAGACCGTCTCGGGATCGGCGAGCAGACCGTCGAGGTAGGCAGCGCCGAACAGTTGACCGGTCATCGTGGCGATGCGCTGGTCGGATGCACGAATATAGGCCCGCTTCGTCGCATCGGAGCGGCTTGCTGGATCCCACAGGCCGCCACCATGAAGCACGAGTGGGAAGCCGGCTGCGGCAACCGCCTGCACCAGGGGTTCTGCCGCGTAGCACCAGCCGCACAACGGATCGTGGATATAATGAAGGATGGCGTCAGCCATGGTCGGCCTCTCCGTTGCGATCATGCAAGCTCACGCAGGACAATCTCGCGCAAAGTCTCGGTAGGCCGACCGATCAGGCGGCTGAGGGTCTGGCTGTCGTCGGCGAGGATGCCGCCGGCGGCGTCTGCGCTGTAGGATGCCAGCGTCGCGGCAAAGGCCGCAGGTACGCCTGCATTTGCCAGTGCATCGCGGTAGGCCTCCTCTGGCAAGTGATGGTAGGTGACCGGCTTGCCGGAAGCCTCGCTCAGCGCGGCTGCGACATCGGACAACGTGAAGGCATCGTCCCCGCCGAGCTCGTAAACACGGCTATCCGGCGTCGGCTCTGTCAAGACCGCGACGGCGGCAGCCGCATAATCAGCGCGGCTCGCCGCCGAGATCCGGCCTTCGCCAGTGCTGCCGAGCAGCGCGCCGTGAGCGACCGCTGCGTCTGCCCCGATAAGGTAGTTCTCGATGTACCAGCTGTTGCGCAGCACCGCATAAGTGATCCCGCTGTTGCGCAGCATGGCCTCGGTTTCGCGGTGCGACGGGGCGACGCTGATCGGATTGTCATCGGCGTGGATGACGCTGGTATAGGCGATGAACTCGACCTTCGCGGCAATGGCAGCATCAATCACCGCGCGGTGCTGGCCGATCCGGCGCACGACATCGTCAGACGAGATGAACAGCAGCCGCGTCACGCCCTGCAACGCCGCCGCCAGTTGATCAGGCGCGTCGTAATCGAACGGTCGGACGGTCACGCCCGTCTGTGCAATATCCTGCGCTGCCGAAGGGTCACGCGCGAGCGCGATCATCTCGCTCGGAGAGACCTTCTCGAGCAGGCCATTGATCACCAGGCGGCCCAGCTGGCCTGTCGCTCCCGTCACGGCGTACATAATATTCTCCGTTTCTGATCCTGTGCGGCCCTGATCCGCCGCAGCTGTGATTTGGGGTGTGGAATGAATTTGATCACCGGTTCGTTCAAGAGAGAGCCGGTTGCGGCCATCGGTCGATCCGCTCCATCCAACAGGCGTCAGCGAAAGCTGACGCTGAAGCGCCCCCCGAACGTGCGCGGTGCCCGCAGGATCACGACCGGCAAGCCGACAACCGGTTGCACGAAAGAGAAGGTCTTGATCCGGCTGTCCTCGATATTGTCGATGAAGAGACCGACGGCATAACGATCGCCGTGCAGATGCCAGGTGAGGCTGGCATTGGACGCGGTACTGAACTTTTGCAGCTCGCCAGGCAGATATTCCTCTCCGGTGAAGTAACGGCTCTGGATTTGGGTACCGATCTGCGCATCGATCTTGGTGTCACGCAATTCGAAGGTATGGCGGTAGGAAAGGTTCGCGGTCCATGTCGGCGCGAGCGGTAGCGGCCGGCCCGAACAATCCACGGTGACGGCAGAGGCGCCTGCGATCGGGATGGTCGGGCAGGCGGTCTGCGGTGGCCCGCTCACCGTCGTCTGCGAGTAGCGGAAATCCTTGTAGCGGGCGTGCAGATACTGGAGGTTGGCGCTGAACGCATCGTCGTGGGTGGGCTGCCAGATGATTTCGAGTTCGGCGCCCTTGATAGTCGCCTTACCGGCATTCTCGGTGATGAGGTTGAAGCCCGATGGCAGGATCGGCCCGAGATGGGTGACCTGCTTGTTCTTGTACGTCCAATAGAAGGCCTCGGCATTGACCTGCAGACTGTTGTCGAAGAAGCGATTCTTTGTGCCCAGCGTGTAGGCGGTCAACGTCTCCGGCTTGTAGCTGTTTGGTGGCAGCGAGCCGAAGAAGCCGCCTGCCTTGAAGCCCGTCGCGACATTGCCGTAGATCAGCGATCGAGGACCGGCATCATATTCGAGGCCGGCCTTCCAGGTCACGCTCTGCTTTTTCAGATCACCGGTCAGGCCAAAATAGCATGTCGCCGTGCTCGGGTCGTAAGGCTGGCAGGCCGCATTGTAATAAGCTGCGGGAGACCCGTTATAGCCCGCAGGAAGCGCGGGAAGCGGGCCGCCGTTGCGTCCGGCCTGGGTTTTGTGTTCGTCGGTGTAGCGCAGGCCACCCGTCGCCCTGAGATGCGGGAGGATCGCGTAGCTGAGCTGCCCAAACGCTGCATAGCTGCGGGTATGAAGCAGCGGTTCCGTGCGTGCGAAGGCGACGCCTTGGTCGGCGAATAGATCGAAACCGATCTTCTCGTTGTAGAAATAGCCGCCGATGATCCACTGCAATGGCGAATGGCCGGTGGAGGTGAGCCGCGCTTCGATCGACGTGGCGCGTGACCGTTCCGAGGAAGATACCGGAAAGCCCGGATTATATTGAAGATAGTCATTGTCGGAGTGGCGATAGGCCGGCAATACGGTCAGTTTGGCCCCGCCCAGATCGAGATCGATCGTGGCGCTAGTTCCCCAATTCCGCTGGTCGACGAAGCCGTTATCAAGGATGGGCGGAAGGAGCGTCGGGTTGGTGCCGCCGCTGATGGCAAGCGAAATGTCCTTGAGCAACGCGTTCGAGCCATCCTTGGTCGATCCAAGGAACGGGTTTGAAGGCACCAGATAGGGCGAGAAGACTCCGTTTGGTCCCTTCCCACCGACATGTTCATAATCACCGACCAACAACACCGAGAGGCGGGCCGTCGGCAGCCAACGAAGCTGCAGCCGCCCGGCCTGAGTCTTGTCATCGTTATAGCCATCGCTCGAATAGCCGTCGCGATGGGTGAGCGTGCCTGATGCGCGAACCTGCAGCGTCGGCGAAACAGGCACGTTGAGCGCCGCCATACCGCGCCAGAGCCCATAATTGCCTGCCTCCAGGCTCGCATCCAGCGACAAATCCTTGGTGGGCTTCTTCGTGATGATATTGATCGCACCCGCTGTCGCGTTGCGCCCATAAAGCGTCCCCTGCGGCCCCTTCAGCACTTCGACACGGTCAAGATCGTAAAAGAGGCCGTCGGGCCCGCCCGAACGCGCCAGATAGACGCCATCCAGGTTAACCGCGACAGCTGGCTCCGCATAGGGGTTGCCGGCGAAGTTGCCGACCCCGCGCACCGTCACCTGCGTGCCGCCACCTCCGACGCCCGCCAGCTTGAGCGCGGGAACCAGCTTCGTCAGATCCTGCGGCTGGGAGACGCCGGCACGCATCAGCTCATCGCTGCCGACGGCCGTCACCGCCACGGCGGCACGTTGCAGGTTTTCGTTTCGCCGCTGGGCCGTGACGACAATGTCGGCGATCCCCTTACCCGAAACAGGGACGGAGGTGGCGTCGGCCGGTCCGCGAGCGACATTGTTTGCGACGGGCCTTTCGTGGCCCGATGGTTCGGGGAGGGTTTGCGCTCCCAGACAAGAGGGCCCTGCAAGCCAGGCAGCTGTCGTCAAAGCAACATGGAATGATGGCTTCGCCATATGGACCCCCCTCAGGTATGACCGGTGCCTGGCGCACCTCGTTTCACATGTCGGGGAATGATATCGCGAACAGACGGGGGTAACTTGCTTGTGGCGGTTCAAAACCCTGCACGGAAGGGATTATCCATATATCTTGCAGCCGCGGCCTCGGTACCGCGCTCGACTTGGAATCTCGGTGTGACCGGCCGCCATTCCCTTATCGAGACTGACTGGGAGAACCAGGCGAGACGTGAGGTCAGCCGGGACTTTGGTAGATCTCGAGGAATCCGGCAGCCATGAAGCGCGCCATGTAGGCCTTGATCGCCTCAAAATCCTCCGACCCGCACAGGCCCTCGGACAACCGGTCGATACGTCCGGTACGCGCGAGGGAAAGCCCAGGCCGCCTATCACGAAATGATATCCCAGAAGATCCTGTCCTTCGGACAATCGGGGAGTGCTCGGCTCAACAGACTGATGAGCCTCAACACGACCGGGTCGAAGTGGGTGTCAAACCACGCAGTTCCCCATTCTGGCGTCATCGCGACCTGTGCACCGAGCGTCACATAGTTGCGCCACCCTTCCCCGCCCATGATGTAAAGATCGAGATCCGTGTCGAGATAGGCGTGAAGTGCACCCTCGACCGTCGGATCGTCGCCGCATTCCTTCTCGTACCGGTCAAGCGCTGCCATTCGCAACTTGGCGGTGATGGCCGCGCGCCTAGCGAATACAGCATCGAAAATCGCTTTCTTGTCGTAGAAATAATAATGAAGCAGCGAAGTGTTGATTTCGGACTGTCTCGCGATATCCTTGAGCATGACGCCATGCAGGCCGTGCCGGGAAACAAGAGTTCAGCAGCATCTAGGCCGTGTTGACAAAGTGGATTCCCAAGCGGGTTGATCTCTGATTCAAAGCTGCTCTTTGGGGGGAGCAGCGATGGCTCGGGGTGATCTGACGGACGAGGAATGGAACGTGATCGGCCCCAGGCACCATCCGCCGGAAGTGATAGACGCCTCCGCGCCTGACCGTATTCGGGATGCCTCCTACGTCCACAGAACCCCGGTTCTGTAGCAGGGCGCTGTAGCAAAGCCCCACCACGGTTCCGGCACCGTCCGAAAAGCCATTTCAGGTCAGTTCGTTGGGAGAAACTTGGCTGGGGCGGCAGGATTCGAACCTGCGAATGCCGGTACCAAAAACCGGTGCCTTACCGCTTGGCGACGCCCCAGTGCGGAGGCGCGTCCCTAGCGCGGGTTGGCGCCGGAGGGAAGCCCAGCGCCATACCTCGCTTGCATATCGGTGCGAGCCGGGACTAGGCCGAAGTCATGGCCTTGCCTCAAAGCCCCGCCTCCCCCCTGTTCCTGCGAGAAGCCGAGATAAGGCGCGGGATCGAACTCATGCATTTCGGTCATGGCCGGCTGTTCGAGGCAGTCGATCGCAGACTGGAGGACGAGGGACTGGGGCGGGCGCACCATCGTACGCTCTACTTCATCGCCCGCCAGCCGGACCTGAGCGTCAGCCGGCTGCTGGCGCTGCTGGGCATCACCAAGCAGTCGCTGGGTCGTGTGGTGACCGAACTCGCCGCGCGGGAACTGATCGAGACGCGCGTCGGGCGAGACGATCGGCGCCAGCGCCTGCTTCGGCTCACGCCGACCGGGGCCGCGCTGGAAAGCGAGCTGTTCGAGATACTGCGTGCTCGCATGTCGGCGGCCTATGTCGATGCCGGGCCGGCGGCAGTGGCGGGATTCTGGCTGGTGCTGGAGGGGCTGGTGCCACCCGAGGAGCGGCCGATGCTGCACAAGCTGCGCGGCGGCGCCTGAGATCAGCGCGCGGCAGCCGCCATCTCTTCGTTGCGCCGGGCCGAGGCCGTCAGCACGTTCTGCATCAGGCGATCGAGCGCGGCGCCTTTGTCGATCACATTGAGGCCAGCGCGGGTCGATCCGCCTGGGCTGGCGACGCGATCGGCCAGCTGAGCCGGCGTCTCTTCCGAAGCTGCCGCCAGTTCCGCCGCCCCGCCGACCGTCGCTAGCGCAAGCCGCGCCGCCTGATCGGGAGCGAGACCCTGCGCCTCGCCGGCCTTTGCCATCGCATCGATGAAGCGGAACAGAAACGCAGGGCCGCAACCCGACAGGGCCGAGACACGGCCGAACAGGGCCTCGTCGTCGATCCACTCGGCAAGGCCGAGCGGCCTCACCAGCGTCTCGGCTTCCACGCGCACCGCTTCGTCACCGTCGGTGTGAAGCAGCGAAACGCCCTTGCCGATCGCAGATGGCGTATTGGGCATCACCCGCACGATCGCTCGGTGCTTCGGGAAGCGCTTTGCCAGCGACGGCAGCTCTACGCCGGCAAGCACCGAGACGATCAGCGTCCCCTCGCCCGTCGTGGGTGCCAGCGCGGACACCGCTTCGTCGAGCTTCTGCGGCTTCATCGCCAGCAACATCACGGCCGGCACTTCGCCGTCGGGCGGTGGCGCCTTGAGCACGGTCACGCCCTCGATCGGCGTGCCGGAGGGACGGATCACGGTAATGCGGGCCGGATCGATGCCGGAGGCGAGCCAGCCGCGCAGCATCGCGCCGCCCATATTACCCGCGCCGACCAGCCAGATCGGCCCGTCGCCCGCGATCACGCCTCGCCCCGGGTCTCGATCAGCGCGGAGGCGATCGCGTCGGCCGGGGTCTTGTTGCCCCAAAGGACGAACTGGAACACCGGGTAGAAGCGCTCGCACTCGTCAATCGCGGTCTCGATCAGCGTCTCCGCCTGGTCGAGCGAGAGGACACTGCCCTCTTCGCCCTCGATCAGCGTGGCATTGCGGTAAAGCGCAAGGCCAGAGGCGACCCATAGCTCGAAATGGCCGAGCCAGAGCTGCTCGTTGATCAGGCCGATCGTCTCGTAGATCGCATTGCGCTTATCGGCGGGCACGCGGATGTCGGGCAGGCACAGGAACTGGAGGACGCGATCTTCCGGGCGCCACACGCCACGCAGCTCGTACTGCGTCCAGCTGCCCTGCACTGTGGCGACGATCTCGTCGTCGCCCATCCGCTCGCACGACCAGCCATGCGCCTGGAAATAGCTTTCCAGCATGTCGATCGGCGCCGACGGCTCGGACCGTTCGTCTTCGAGATCGTCCAGGTTCATGACAGCGCCCCTACTCTACCCCACCGGGCGCGCCAAGCTGTGCCGCGCCGGGACGGGGCGGGCAAGTGGCCCGCATCACGAAATCTGTGGAAGAATCAGGCTTTCCCGGCCTTTGTCGTGGACAACTTCGCCTCCAGCGCATCGAGGCGCGCCTTGAGCAAATCCGCCTCGTCGCGCGCGGCGGCGGCCATCGCCTTCACCGCGTCGAATTCCTCGCGGCTGACGAAGTCCATGCCACCGAAGAAGCCCTTGGCCTTCTCGCGCATCTGCGCCTCGGCCTCGCGCCCCGCACCGGCCACGGTGCCGGCGAGACCGTTCATCATCTTGGCGAAATCGTCGAAAAAGCGGTTCTCGGACTGCATCTCTAATTCCCTCCGGATCAGAGCTGCACTTGGGTGCTCCCGGCCGCCGGCGCAAGCGTTTCCGCGTTGGGGTTCAAAACCTCGATCGCGTGATTGAGGTAGGCCGCGAAGCACAGCCAGACCAGATAGGGCAGCATCAGCAGCGCCGCGCGCGAGCGGATGCGGGCGAATGACAGGATGGCGGCGATCGTCACGACGATCATCAGCAGGATGATCGCGAAGGCCGCGCCGATCTTGTGGCCTGCAAAGAATACGGGCGACCAGGCGAGGTTCAGCGCGAACTGCACGAGGAACAAGCCGATCGCGATGCCACGCCCGCTCGCGCCCCGCGCCCACACGATCATCGCCAACGCGAAGCCGATCAGGATGTAGAGCAGTGTCCACGCCACCGGGAACACCCAGCCCGGCGGCATCGCGGCGGGCTTGGCGAGCGAGGCGAACCAGGGGTTGCCAAAGCCCGATCCCGCCAACGCGCCGGACAGGATACCCAGAAACAGGATCAGCGGCACCGTCACCAGCGCCACGCGCAGGAACGACATCCGCAACTGCCCCGCCGACGCCAGCTCGCTCATCCGTCCGCCCCGTTAACCAATTCCGTGCGAAGGGGTAAAGCGTTGCTGCGGCGCGTCAACCTGCCTTGTCGATCGACTGTCTCATAGCGGCAACCAGAAACTCTATATTGCCCTCCGGGCCGGTGATCGGGCTGGTGGTGACGCCGATCACGCCCCAGCCGATCGAATCGAGCCACGCCACGACATCATCGCACACGCGCTGATGGACGACGGGATCGCGCACCACGCCACCCTTGCCCACTTCGCCCTTGCCCGCCTCGAACTGCGGCTTGATCAGAGCGGCGAGGCGCGCGCCGGGCTTCGCTAGTTCGAGCGCGGCGGGCAGCACCTTGGAAAGCGCGATGAAGCTGGCATCGCAGACCACGATGTCGATCGGATCGATGATCTGCTCGGCGGTGAGGTGGCGGGCGTTGGTCCGCTCCAGCACGACGACGCGGGGATCCTCGCGCAGCTTCCAGGCGAGCTGGCCGTGGCCGACGTCCACCGCATAGACCTTGGCGGCGCCGCGCGTCAGCAGCACGTCGGTGAAGCCGCCGGTCGAGGAGCCGACGTCTATCGCAATGGCGCCGTCCACGTTCCATCCGAAATGGGCCAGAGCATGATCGAGCTTGAGCCCCCCGCGCGAGACCCAGGGATGATCCTTGCCCTTCACCTCCAGCGGCGCGTCGGGCGGCAGCGCCTGCCCCGCCTTCTCCACCTTGCGATCGCCCGTATAGACGAGGCCCGCGAGGATCAGCGCCTGCGCGCGCGTGCGGCTTTCGGCGAGGCCGCGATCGGCCAGCAATTGATCGGCGCGGATACCCTTGGTCATTGGGAAGCCTCGTGTTGCATTTTATGCAATCGTGCGAACATTACCCGCACTTGAAATAATATTTCGTCCGACTTATCTCACGTTTCGTCGCAGGGCAACGTCTTGTCCCCCCTCTCCAAGAGGCGTTGCCCTGCGCGCACAACAATAGGAAATCAATATGCGTATTCTCGAGAACGTGGCGATGGCCGCGGCCCTGCTCGGCGCCCAGTCGCTGGCGATCGCCACCATCCTGATCCACTAAGGCACGGCGGCACTCACGCCGTCCGCCTCTCCGGCCGCCGAGCCGGGTGTCCAAGCCGCTTAGGGAAACCTTGGCGGCTTTCGCATGTGTGGCGCTATTCGAGGAAGCCAGACCAGAACCGGATAGACCGAGGCTCACGCGCGAGAGGCCATGTCGGTCGAGCGCTAAACTCCCGAGCGAAATAATCGGCCAGATCATAACCGTAGTGAATGATGTCGGCTTGATGGACCGATAAGACGGGGTTGCCACGCTCATCCGGTTCGCCGGGTAGATAGCGATGGCCATACAGCGGAATCAGCTTGGGAGCAGTCGCCACCAATTCGATAACGGCCGCCTTACGATCCGCCAGTTGCTTGGGCCTGTCACCCCATTCGGAAAGCCACAGGCTGTTGTGCTCAACATCGAACAACAGGCCTTCAAGCGGCCAAGCTAACGCCTTGTGTGTCGGCTCGCCGCTCCCGGTCCAATCATAGCCCCGAGCCGGTCTCTTCTCGATCAGCAGTTCGACCAAGTCCGGCGGAAAGCGCAACTCGAACCGCTCCTGCGCCCTATGCAGATCGCTCCAGTGGTAGCCGGGCGCCCAATCGGACACGTTAGCCCATCGCCTTGACGATCTCCTCGACCATCTTCTTGGCATCCGCCAGCAGCATCATCGTGTTGTCCATGTAGAAGACCTCGTTGTCGACGCCGGCATAGCCGACGCCGCCCATCGAGCGCTTCACGAACAGCACGGTCTTGGCCTTCTCCACGTCGAGCACGGGCATGCCGTAGATGGGCGAGCTCTTGTCGGTCTTGGCGGCCGGATTGGTGACGTCGTTGGCGCCGATCACGAAGGCGACGTCGGTCTGCGCGAACTCGCCGTTGATGTCCTCCAGTTCGAACACCTCGTCATAGGGGACGTTGGCCTCGGCGAGCAGCACGTTCATGTGGCCCGGCATGCGGCCCGCGACCGGGTGGATGGCGTATTTCACCCGGACACCCTCTTTCTTGAGGATGTCGCCCATCTCGCGCAGCGCATGCTGGGCCTGCGCCACCGCCATGCCGTAGCCCGGCACGATGATGACCTGCTCGGCCTGCTGCATCAGGAACGCCGCGTCCTCGGCCGAGCCGCGCTTCCACGGGCGGTCGATCGCCTGTCCGCCGCCGCTCGCGCCGCCGGTCTCCGCGCCGAAGCCGCCGGCGATCACCGAGATGAAGCTGCGGTTCATCGCGCGGCACATGATGTAGGAGAGGATCGCGCCCGACGAGCCGACCAGCGCGCCGGTGATGATCATCGCCGTGTTGTGCAGCGTGAAACCCATCGCGGCGGCCGCCCAGCCCGAATAGCTGTTCAGCATCGACACCACGACCGGCATGTCCGCGCCGCCGATCGGGATGATCAGCAGGAAGCCGATCACGAAGCTGAGCGCGGTGATCGCGGCGAAGACGGGCAGGCTGTCGTCGGTGACGAAATAGGCGATCAGGCCGATGATCAGCGCCAGCGTGCCGAGGTTGATGACGTGGCGGCCGGGCAGCATTATCGGCTTGCCCGACATGTTGCCGTTGAGCTTGAGGAAGGCGATCACCGAGCCGGAGAAGGTGATCGCGCCGATCGCGATGCCGAGGCCCATCTCGATACGGCTGACCGGCTCGATGTGATCCATGAACGGTATTTTGATGCCGAACGCCGCGGGGTTAGCGTAAGCCGCCACCGCCACCAGCACCGCCGCCAGGCCGACCAGAGAGTGGAAGGCTGCGACAAGCTGCGGCATGTCGGTCATCTTGATCTTGCGGGCAGTGACGAAACCAATTGCGCCGCCGATTGCGATCGCGGCAACGATTTCCAGCATCGTCGGAAGGTCGAGGGTGAAAATTGCCATGCCGCAGTCAATGAAACCCGGCCTGCAGGGCGCCGATGGCGTTGCATTAGGGGCGTGCGTAACGAGCGTCGTCACCACCGCGATCAACATGCCCGCCATGCCGTAGCGGTTGCCCTTGCGGCTGCTCTCGGGGCTGGAAAGCCCGCGCAGCGCCATGATGAAGCAGATGCCTGCGATCAGGTAGGCCAGCGCCACCCAGGGATTTATCGCGATTTCTTCCACTACCTCTGCCCCCTACCGTCACCCCGGAGTTGATCCGGGGTCCCGCTCCCTTCCCGCATTCAAAAAGCGGGCCCCCGGATCAGGTCCGGGGCGACGAATGGATCAATGCTTGGCCGCTGTCGGCCGCTCTTTCTTCTTGTACATCGCCAGCATCCGCTCGGTGACGGCGAAGCCGCCGAAGATGTTGACACTAGCCAGCACGATCGCCAGCAGCCCCAGCCATTTCGAGGTCGCGCTGCCCGCCGCGGCGCCCGCGATCAGCGCGCCGACGATGATCACCGAGGAGATCGCGTTGGTCACCGCCATCAGCGGCGTGTGCAGCGCCGGCGTGACCGACCACACCACGTAATAGCCCACGAAGCAGGCCATCACGAAGATCGACAGGATCGAGATGAAATCCATGGCCTTCCCCCAGTAAACTCAGTCGTTTGCCCGCTTGTCGGCCTTGGCGACCACACCCGCCGCGCAAGCGTCCACCTCGGCGGTGCGGCACGTGCCGGTGAACGAGGCGAGCCGATCGGGCGTCACCATGTCGCGCGCCTTCATCAGATCGACCGCATAGCTGAACTTCTTGCCGTCCTCTTCCACGGGGAAAAGGATCGCCAGATAAAGATCATCCGCATCGTCGCCGGACCAGGGCTTCATGTGCCTGGCATGCGGGATCGCCTTGCGCAGTGCGTCGGCGAACTTGTCGGTGAGCGGATCGCTCGCGTCCGACTTGACGTCTGTGGCGTGGAGCACCGGCCCGTTGGCCTGACCAGACGCCAGGAGGACAGAGAGAAACAGCGCGTTCATGTCAGCAACCTCGGATTCACGACCTTGCCGCCCTGCGTCAGCCGGATGGCATCGCCGATTTCCGCGTCGAGCACGGGCGCTCCCTTATCCTTGTCCCAAAAGGCTGACAGGAAGTTGAACAGGTTCCGGGCGAACAGCGCCGAGGTGTCCGCCGCGAGGCGGCTGGGCACGTTCCTGTGGCCGACGATCTTGACACCGTGGCGCTCGATCACTTCGCCCGCGACCGCACCCTCGACGTTGCCACCGCTCTCCACCGCGAGATCGACGATCACGCTTCCGGATCGCATCGAGGCGATCTGCGCGTCGCTGATCAGGCGCGGCGCCGGCCGGCCCGGGATCAGCGCCGTGGTGATGACGATGTCCTGCTTGGCGATGTGCGAGGAGACCAGTTCGGCCTGCGCCTTCTGATACTCTTCCGACATTTCGGTGGCGTAGCCGCCGGAGCCCTCGCCCTCGATGCCCTTCACGCTCTCGACGAAGATCGGCTTGGCGCCCAGCGAGAGGATCTGCTCCTTGGTCGCCGATCGCACGTCGGTGGCGGAGACCTGCGCGCCGAGGCGCCGCGCCGTCGCGATCGCCTGCAGGCCCGCGACGCCGACACCCATGATGAACACGCGCGCCGCCGACACCGTGCCGGCCGCCGTCATCATCATCGGGAAGGCGCGGCCATATTCGCCCGCCGCGTCCAGCACCGCCTTGTAACCCGACAGGTTGGACTGGGAGGAGAGGATGTCCATCGACTGCGCACGGGTGATGCGCGGCATGAACTCCATCGCCAGCGCCTCGATCCCCGCCGCCGCATAAGCGTCGACACGCGCCCGCTCACCGAAAGGATTGAGGCCGGCTGCCAGCCACGCGCCGCTCTTCGCGCTCGCGATCGACGCCGGCTCCGGCCCCTGCACGCCCAGGATGATGTCGGCATCGGCCAGTACGCTCGCACGATCCGCGACGGTCGCGCCGGCGTCGGCATAGGCCTGGTCCGCGATCGATGCCGTAGCACCCGCACCGGCCTCGACGGCCAACTCCGCGCCAAGCCCGATGAATTTCTTTACCGTCTCCGGCGTGGCCGAGACACGGCGCTCACCCTCGGCCTGCTCGCGCAGGACAGCGATCTTAACCCCCATGATCGCTCAGGCTCAGTGCGAGATCAGATAGACGACGATGGCCGCCACGATCAGGCAGGCAACCGTGCCGAACTTCAGCAGCGTAAGGAAACCGCCGTAGGTCTGCTCGTGCGCCTTCATCTCCATACCGCCATGGTCCGACATGTCCGCCCTCCTCAAGTCTTTGGCGCGGTTTGGCGTGCCCTGCCCGGCACTGCAAGCGCAATCGTCCCTTGTGGCAGTTGCCGGTGCTTGCAGGCGCTTAAGCCTGTCTTTACCCGGGCAAGGTAGCACTCCCTCCGATTTCGAGGGAAACGGGATGCCGCGCGAGACGATCCGGAGCCTGCTGCTGATTGACGAGGATGCCGGGCAGCGCCGTCTGGTGTCGGCGATCGCCGCGCGTGCGGGCTGGCGCACGGTCGTCGCCGATTCGAGCGTCGCCGCGCTCAAGGTGCTGAAATCGCCGCAGGGCGCGACGATCGAAGCGGTACTGATCGATCAGCGCGAGGATACGCCCATCGTCGTGGCCGAGCTGCGCGGCGCGCATCCGGACAAGGTCGTACACGTCCTCACCACGCTGGACGATCTGGCCGTCGCCGTGGAAGCGATGCGGCAGGGCGCCACCGACTATCTCGTCAAGCCGATCGCCCCCGAGCGGCTGATGGCTGCGCTCGACACGGCCGCGAACCGCGATTCGATCGAGGGTGAGCTCCGCCCGATGGCCGAGAAACTCTGGCAACCGCTCAGTTTCGACGAAATCGTCGGCACCGTGCCTGCCTTCCGCGCCGCGCTCGCCACCGCCGAGCGCGCCGCCGAAAGCCGCGTCCCCGTGCTGATCGAAGGCGATCGCGGCACCGGCAAGGAGATGTTCGCCGAGGCGATCCACGCGGCCTCCCCCCGTGCACAACGTCCGCTGATCGTGATCGATTGCGGCGCGGTGCCGGCCAACGTGATCGATTCGACCCTATTCGGCCACGAGCAAGGGGCCTTCGCCGGCGCCTTTGATCGCAAGCATGGCCGCTTCGTGGAGGCGGACGGCGGCACGTTGTTCCTCGACGATGTCGCAGCGCTGCCGCTCGACACGCAGGCGCGGTTGCTGGCGGTGCTCGAATCGGGCCGTATCTGGCCGCTCGGCGCGCGCGGTTGCCGCGAGGTCGACGTCCGCGTCGTCGCCGCGAGCCGCGTCACGCTCGCGGAAGAGGTGGCGCAGGGACGTTTCCGCGAGGATCTGCTCTATCGCCTCGCGGGCGTGCACGTCGCCCTGCCGCCCCTGCGCGAGCGCGCCGCCGATCTGCCGGCGCTGGCCCGCCACCTGCTCGATCGCATCGCCCGTCAGCCGGGCCTGCGCGAGCTCGACATCACCGACGACGCGCTGGCGCTGCTCGGCGCCTATGACTGGCCGGGAAACATCCGCCAGCTCCAGAACGCCCTGTTCCGCGCCGCCGTGCTGTGCGACGCGCCCTCGCTCACCACCGCCGACTTCCCGCAGATCGCGCAGGAGAGCTTCTCCCGCCGCCGTCCGCGCGTGGAGAGCGGCCACCGCATGCCCTCGGTCGCGACCGGCGGCGTGCTGCTCTACACGCCGGAAGGTCACCTCCGCCCGCTCGAGGATATCGAGGGCGACGTGATCCGCCTGGCGATCAGCCACTATCGAGGCCGGATGAGCGAGGTTGCCCGGCGGCTCGGGATCGGGCGCTCGACACTGTACCGCAAGCTCGGCGACCTCGGGATCGACAGCGCGGCGTGATAGCCTTCGCGAAGTTGACGAAGTTGACAGCGACAGGACTGAAAAGAAGACATTCCTACAGGCTGGGCACGACATCAGGATGCGCGCCACCGGACCAACCGGTGCGTCGACCGTGACACACGAAATCCTACATTGGAAGGGCTGCTATCGCCCCAAAGTCAGCCCTAGAGCAGCCCTGAGCTGCCTCCCATTAGCGGACGGTGTTGAGCTACGTAGCTGCACCACAAAGGCCAAATTTCATCGATCGCTACCGCGGCATTCTTGGTTGCCGTGAGCGTGTTCGCTTCGTCTCGGGCCGGCCGGTATGTGGGGTTGCTGGCGGGTGACACGATCACAGGCGCGTGGCCGAACTGGTCAGCGGTTATGTCGACCAGGAACTCATTCGCCTCTACCCAGGCATGGCCCATCCATCCATCGGCGGTGAACAGGCCGCAATCCTCACCAGCCATGCCCGGTGCTTTCTCCGGAGGCTGACCGCTTTGTAGCCTCGCCTCGATCCCGCATCGATGAAGCGCTTTCACGAGAAACATGCTCGATCGAACACACGTCCATTGGGATGCCACGGCCGGCAGGGGCGGCCCCCATAACTGATGCCAACGCGACCAGTGAGGAAGCAAGAACGTCCTGGCGGTGGTCGCGACAGCAAGGAGCATCCTTTGAACGTCCGCTAATCGTCCGCGGAGATCAATAGCCGCCCGACCGCTTACCACCCCTAACGGACATCACCCAGGCGTCAGCGCCTCGTCGCGCATCCCGCGCCACACGCGCACCGCCTGCACCGTCTCGAACACGTCGTGGACGCGCAGCAGTTGCACGCCTTGCGCCGCGCCCTTCAGCGCCAGCGCGATCGAGCCGCCCAGCCGCTGCTCGACCGGCGCCTCGCCCGAGAGCGCGCCGATGGTGCGCTTGCGGCTCGCGCCCAGCACGATCGGCAGGCCGAGCCCGTGGAACAGCGACAGGCCGTTCAGGATCTGGAGATTGTGGCGCAGGTTCTTGCCGAAGCCGATGCCGGGATCAATCAGCAACCGCTCGCGCGCCACGCCGGCGGCGACCACGCTGTCGATCCGCGCCTCCAGCCAGTCGTACACGTCGAGCAGGGCGTCGCGGTAGCGCGGGTCCTGCTGCATCGTCGCCGGGTTGCCCTGGTGATGCATCAGCACCACCGGCGCCGTGGAGCGCGCGGCAACCGCCAGCGCCTCGTCGTCCCATGTCAGCGCGGCGACGTCGTTGATCAGGTGCGCGCCGGCCGCCAGCGCCGCCTCCATCACCTGCCCCTTGCGCGTGTCGATCGAGAGCGCGAGGCCGGCGTGGTGGAGCTTCTCCAGCACCGGCTTCACGCGGGCGATCTCGTCGCCCTCCCAGACGGTGCGCGCGCCGGGGCGGGTGGATTCGCCGCCGATATCGATGATCGCGGCGCCGCTTTCGGACATCTCGACGGCGCGGGCGGCGGCGGTGTCGGGATCGCTCTCCAGCCCGCCGCCCTCGGAGAAGCTGTCCGGCGTCACGTTGAGGATACCCATCACCTGCGGCTGGTCGAGCCGGACGGTGCGCTGGCCGAGTGTCAAGGCAGCGCGCGGGCTGGTGAGGCGGCGGAGCTGGGTGCAGGCCGAGGAGGATTGCGGCTCGGGCAAGCTCTCGACGAAGTCCTCGATCCGCTCGACTGGAACCAGCGCGCTGGCGAAGCGGCCATTCTCGTCGGCGGCGATCGCCTCGACCATCGCGAACCACAGCAGTCCGCCGGCCAGCCTGAGCGTTTGCCCGTCATAGCCGAACGGCGCATCGACGAAGCCAGTGGGGCGGAGATAGACGCGCGCGGAGTGGCCGCGGCGCGCGATTTCGGCGGAGATCATCCCGCCGGCTGCATCGCCAGCCATTGCTGGCGCAGCGTATCGATCGACTCCAGCCTGCCTTCATGCTCGACATGCCAGAAGGTCCAGCCGTTGCACGACGGCGCGCCTTGCAGTGTCGCGCCGAGCTTGTGGATCGACCCCTCGACCGACTCACAAAATAGCGAACTGTCGGCGCGCACGCTCGCCTTCCAGCGGCGCTTGGCGTCGGTCAGCACCGTGCCCGGTGGCAGTATCCCCGCTTCCACAATCGCGCCGAACGGCACGCGCGGCGCGGTGCGCTTTGTTGGCATCACGGTCATCGCGCTCTCGTCGAGGGGGAGCGCGGCGGCAATCCGCTCACGGGCGACGCGGATATATTTAGGCTCGCGCTCGATGCCGATCCAGCGGCGGCCGAGGCGCTTCGCCACCGCGCCGGTCGTGCCCGTGCCGAAGAAGGGATCGAGCACCACATCGCCCGGCTTGGTCGTCGCCAGCAACACGCGATAGAGCAGCGCCTCCGGCTTCTGCGTGGGGTGCGCCTTGGCGCCGTCGTCATCCTTCAAACGTTCGGCGCCCGAGCAGATCGGCAAGCTCCAGTCGGAGCGCATCTGCAGTTCGTCGTTCAGCGCCTTCATCGCCTGATAGTTGAATGTGTAGCGTGCGCCTTCCGACTTCGACGCCCAGATCAAGGTCTCGTGCGCGTTGGTGAAGCGCGTGCCCTTGAAATTGGGCATGGGGTTGGCCTTGCGCCAGACGATGTCGTTGAGGATCCAGAAACCCTCATCCTGGATCGCAGATCCGACCCGGAAGATATTGTGATAGCTTCCAATTACCCAGATCGTGCCGTTGTCCTTCAGGATGCGCCGTGCCTGAGCGAGCCATGCCTGGGTGAATCGATCGTAGCTGGCGTAGCTGTCGAACTTATCCCAGTCATCATCGACCGCGTCGACCTGACTGCCGTCCGGCCGGAACAGATCGCCGCCCAGTTGAAGATTGTAGGGCGGATCAGCAAAGATGCAGTCGATCGATTTGTCGGGCAACTGGGACATCGCGCGGATGCAATCGTCCCGCAGGATCTGGTCGAGCGGCAGCACGCCCGCTGCCGCCCGCGCCCGCGCGATCTTCGAACCCGTCCCCGTATCGACCTGATGCATGCTTCGCCCCGAACCGTTTCGGCGCGCAACCTGAGTCGGCGGGGACTCCGGGTCAAGCGTAAAAGTTTAGGGATTCCGCCGAGTCGCGCAATAAGCGGGGCGAGTTATCCACAGGCAACACAGGATGTTGAGTCCGCCGGACTCGACGGACTCAATCCCTAGTGGTGTGGCCGCAAGGGCTCGCCTTGTCGCTTTCTCAGATCGACAGGCAGAGTTGCGCCACCGGCGCGAAGCTGCGGCGGTGAAGCGGGGTAGGGCCGAGGCGGATCAGCGCGGCCTTGTGCTCGGGCGTGCCGTAGCCCTTGTTCTGCCGCCAGCCATAGCCCGGCCAGTCGGCATCGTGCACATGCATGATCCTGTCGCGCGTCACCTTGGCGACGATCGAGGCGGCGGCGATCGATCGGCTGAGCGCGTCGCCCGAAACCAGCGCGGTCGCCGGATAGCGCCATTTGGGCAGTGCATTGCCGTCGACCAGCACCATGCCCGGCTCGATGCCCAGCGCGTCCACGGCGCGCGTCATCGCCAGCATGGTCGCATGATAGATATTGAGCCGATCGATCTCCTCGACATCGACGATACCGACGCCCCAACCCGCCACGCGTGTGATCTTCGCGTAGAGCGCCTCGCGAGCTGGTTCGTCGAGCTTCTTGGAATCGTCGATGCCGTGCGGCAGGCGCCGCCGGTCGAGGATCACGGCGGCGGCGACCACGGGACCTGCGAGCGGCCCGCGCCCGGCCTCGTCCACGCCCGCGCAGGGCTCGGGATGATCGCGCTCGAAACGGAAGCTCGGTGGCATGGCCCGTACCTAGCGCCCTCATCTGCCCGTGCAAAGATGGCAACCGGATTAGACGAAGGTGGAACCTCCCCGACGCTCGCCCATTAATAAGTCGCTAAGCGAACGCGAAGTATAAGTGGCTTAGTGTGAGGACCCTGAAGATGGTGCGCAGAGAAATCGACATCATGCCGCGTCAGTTCGCGGTCACGCTCATGGTCGGTGCCTTCGCGGGCATGACCTTCTGGGCGAGTCTGATCGCGATCGTCGTTCGCTGAATCGAAACCGGCCCCGCTGCACTGCAACGAGACCGGTTGCTCGTCAGCCTTTACGCCCCTTTTACCTTGATCGCCATCACGCCGTCTGACGCTTGAGCCGCGCAGCGTAGCTCTTCCGGAACTTCTGCAGCTTGGGCGCGACCACCGCCATGCAATAGGGGTTCGAGCTCCCTTCCCGCTCGAAATATTCCTGGTGATAATCCTCGGCGACGTACCATGGCGCTTTGGCCTCGATCGTGGTGACGATCGGCTGGCCCCAGTCCGCCTGCGCCCGCTCGATCGCCTTGCGCACGGAGGCCTCCTGCTCGGGCGAATGCGGGAAGATCGCCGATCGATACTGGGTGCCGACATCGTTGCCCTGCCGGTTGAGCTGGGTCGGATCGTGGATGTGAAAGAAGATGTCGAGGATGTCGTCGTAGCTGATGACGGCCGGATCGAAGGCGATGCGGATCGCCTCGGCATGGCCGGTGTCACCGCCGCAGACCTGCTTGTAGGTCGGATTGGAGACGGTGCCGCCGGTATAACCGCTCTCGACGGATTCGACGCCGATCACGTCGTCGAACACCGCCTCGACGCACCAGAAGCAGCCGCCTGCCAGCGTGGCGATTTCATGGGTCATGATGGATGGCTCCTAAGGGAGGAATTGACGCCCATTTCGGCGGCGCCGGGCGATTTTTCAAGGGCCGATGGCTCATTCCGAAACGGATGCAAAAGTGTATGCGGTTGACGAAGCCTTTACGGCCTCGTCCTATGGAGTGTGGCCATGGACGCACGCATCGCCGATCTCCGCTCCGTTCCGGCCGCCGCCGAGGTGGCCGTCCAGTCCGTCGTCGTGGTGGGGCTCGGCTATGTCGGCCTGCCGCTGGCGGTTGCGCTGGCGAAGAGCTTCCCGACCGTCGGCCTCGACATCGACGAGAGCCGGATCGCCGAGCTGAAGGCCGGCCACGACCGCACCGACGAGATCGACGACGCACGCCTCGCGGCGTCCCAGCTCCAATATGCCGCCAAGGCCGATGCCTGCACCGCGGCTGATGTCTATATCGTCACCGTTCCCACGCCGGTGGACGAGCGCAACCGGCCCGACCTGCGCGCCCTCCTCTCCGCGTCCGAGATGGTCGGCAAGATGCTGGACGGCAGCCGCAAGCCGCTGATCATCTTCGAGAGCACCGTCTATCCGGGCGTCACCGAGGAACTCTGCGTCCCCGCCATGGAGCAGGCCTCTGGCCTGATCTGGAAGGAGGATTTCTTCGTCGGCTACAGCCCCGAGCGGATCAATCCGGGCGACCGCGAGCATACCGTCGATCGCATCATCAAGGTCGTCTCGGGCGATTGCCCCGAGACCACAGATCGCGTGTCCAAGATCTACGAGCGAGTGACCACGGGCGGCACGTTCCGCGCCGCCTCGATCAAGGCGGCCGAGGGCGCCAAGGCGATCGAGAACGCCCAGCGCGACGTCAACATCGCCTTCATGAACGAGGCGACCCGCATCTTCCAGAAGCTCGGCGTATCCATCTGGGACGTGATCGACGCGGCGAAGACCAAGTGGAACTTCCTGCCCTTCACGCCGGGCCTGGTCGGCGGCCACTGCATCGGCGTCGATCCTTATTACCTCTCGCACCGCGCGATCGAGCTGGGGCATCTGCCGGAAGTCATCCCCGCCGCCCGCTCGGTCAACGACGACATGGCGCGCTGGATCGCCGATACTTTGCACCTGACGCTCAAGCGCCGCTCGCTGCGCGTGCTGATCCTCGGCGTGACCTTCAAGGAGGACGTGCCGGACCTGCGCAACTCCAAGGTCGGCGACATCGTCAAGCGCTTCTGGTTCCACGGCCATTCGGTGACGGTCCACGATCCGCACGCCGATGCCGCCGAGGCCGAGCGTGATTATGGCGTCCACCTCGATCCGGAAGCTCTGGACCGGAAATACGACTTGGTCGTCGCGGCGGTGTCGCACCGTTTCTATCGCGAGATGGACGATGCCACGCTGGCCGGGCTGGTCGAGGAAGACGGTCTGTTCGCCGACGTGAAGGGCGTGTTCCGCGGCCGCGACTTCGGCCGGAGCATGTGGACGCTGTAAGTCCGCTCATTCCTCGGGCGGCGGCGCGATCAGGATGCGCAGGCAGGCGACGAAGGTAACGATGCCGACCATCCGGCCGAACGGCGCCAGCTCGCCCGTGCGCACCGCGAAATAGATGGTGTAGAGCAGGATCGTGCCGAACAGCACCAGCGATATCCCGAGCACCAGCGACGCGACGTCGCGCAGCCAGAGCATCAGCCCGGCGAGCCGTCCCTTTCTGTCGCTCTCGGAATGCACGTCCGGTCCTTCCCCGGCCGCCCGGCCGGCCCTTCGACCTTCGTCTAGCGCCGGCCGGTAAAGGCGCTATCAGGAAGCAGGGTTAACGGAACGCTCAGCCCTTGTGCCGGCGCTCCGTCGAGGCGGGGTGTTCCTTGAGCGCCGCTCCGACGCGCGTGGGCCGGTCGAGCAGTTCCCCGCCGCAATTGGGACAGTGATCGTCGAGCGCATCCGAACATTCGGCGCAGAAGGTGCACTCGAACGAGCAGATGAACGCGCCCGGCTGGCTGGCCGGGAGGTCGACGCCGCAGCGCTCGCAATCGGGGCGCATCTCCAGCATCAGGCGGCGCGCCTCACGGCCTCGCAGACATCCTCCACGACCGCGGAGACGAGCGCCGGATCCTCGGCCTCCGCCATCACGCGGATCAGCGGCTCGGTACCGGATTTGCGGATGACGAGGCGGCCCGAGCCTTCCAGCCGCTTCTCGGCATCGGCGATCGCCGCCTTCACGCCGTCGGTCTCCAGCGGCGCGCCGCTCTTGAAGCGGACGTTCTGCAGCTTCTGCGGCAGGGGTTCGAAGCAGGCGAGCAGCTTCGAGGCGGGCTTGCCGCTCTCGACCAGCTCGGCCAGCACCTGCAGCGCGGCGACCAGGCCATCGCCGGTAGTGGCGTAATCGGACAGGATCAGGTGGCCCGACTGCTCACCGCCGACGTTGAAGCCGTCGCGCCGCATCGCCTCCAGCACGTAGCGGTCGCCCACCGCCGTGCGATGGAGCGTCAGCCCGGCCTTCTCCAGATATCGCTCCAGACCGAGGTTGGACATCACCGTCGCGACGATTCCGCCGCCCTGGAGCAGCCCGCGCCGCTGCCAGCCGGTGGCGATCAGCGCCATGATCTGATCGCCGTCGACGATCTTGCCCTTCTCGTCGACGATGATCAGGCGATCGGCATCGCCATCGAGCGCGATGCCGATATCGGCGCGCGTTTCCAGCACCTTCTGCTGGAGCGCCTGCGGGGCGGTCGAGCCGACGCCGTCATTGACGTTGGTGCCATTCGGCTGGACCCCGATCGCGATCACGTCGGCACCCAATTCCCACAAGGCGGCAGGCGCGACATTGTAGGCTGCACCGTTGGCGCAATCGAGCACCACGCGCAGCCCATCCAGCCGAAGATCCTCGGGGAAGGTCGCCTTTACCGCGTGGATATAGCGACCGCGTGCATCCTCGATGCGCTGGGCGCGACCGATCGCCTCGGCGGCCGCCAGCCTGGGTGCCTTATCCAGCGCCTTCTCGATCGCCGCCTCGTCCTCGTCGGAGAGCTTGAAGCCGTCCGGTCCGAACAGCTTGATGCCGTTATCCTGATAGGGATTGTGGCTGGCCGAGATCATAACGCCGATATCGGCGCGCATCGCCTTCGTCAGCATCGCCACGGCCGGCGTCGGGATCGGGCCGAACAGGATCACGTCCATGCCGACCGAGGTGAATCCCGCGACCAGCGCCGATTCCATCATGTAGCCGGAAAGCCGCGTGTCCTTGCCGATCACGACACGGTGGCGGTGATCGCCGCGCAGGAAGTGCGCGCCCGCCGCCTGGCCGACCTTCATGGCCAGCTCCACCGTCATCGGCGCCTCGTTGGTGCGCCCGCGAATGCCGTCCGTGCCGAAATACTTACGCGCCATAGAATCCTCTTCAGGCTCTGGCCGAGGCTCTTACACCCGGGAAGGTTGACGGTTCCACCCCGGCAACGATCATTGCGGAGCTTTCATGCGTGGGGTAGCGGGGCGGCGCCATGATCCTGCCCCTCGACGATGCCGCCATCGCGCGCGCTGCGGACCTGATCCGCGCAGGTCAACCGGTCGCGGTGCCGACCGAGACGGTCTACGGCCTGGCTGCGGATGCGACCTCGGGCGAGGCGGTGGCACGGATCTACGCGGCGAAGGGACGGCCAAGCTTCAACCCGCTGATCGTGCATGTCGCGAGCATGGCGCAGGCGGAGACACTGGCGGTGATCGGCCCGGTCGCCCGGCGGCTGGCGGATGCCTTCTGGCCCGGCCCGCTCACCATGGTGCTGCCGCTTGGCGCAGGATCGCCGGTGTCCTCGCTGGTGACGGCCGGTCTGCCGACGCTGGCGCTGCGCATGCCGGCGCATCCGGCGATGAAGGCCCTGATCGAGGCATCCGGCCGCCCCCTCGCCGCGCCCTCCGCCAATGCAAGCGGCCGGATCAGCGCGACCCGCGCAGAGCATGTCGCCTCATCCCTGGGCGATCGCGTGCCGCTCGTGCTCGACGGCGGCCCGACGCGGCACGGTATCGAATCGACGATCGTAGCGGTCGAACCGGAACGGCTGCGCCTGCTCCGCCCCGGCCCGATCACGGCAGAGCATCTCTCGGACGCTGGCGGGCTGCCGGTCGATACGGTCGAAGATGGCAGGATCGAAGCGCCGGGCCAGCTCTCCAGCCACTATGCGCCCGGCAAGCCGGTGCGGCTCGAGGCAACCGGGCGGCTCCCCGGCGAATGGCTGATCGGCTTCGGCCCGATCGAAGGCGACGATAACCTCTCGCCCATCGGCGACCCCATCGAGGCGGCGGCGCGGCTGTTCGACGCGTTGCATCGCGCCGATGCGGCGGAGCCACCGGCTATCGCCATCGCGCCGATCCCGCGGACAGGGCTCGGCCATGCGATCAATGACCGGCTGAAGCGGGCAGCGGCGCCGCGCTAGAGTTTCTCTCGCTCGGTCAGTGCCGGCAGCGCCCTGATAGCGAGACGATAGACCTGCCTGCGGGCCTTGCTGTCGGTGCGCGCCATCCGGTCGCGCAGCGCCTGCTCCGCACCGGCGCCCTTCACGCGAATGGCGTTGACCGCCTCCTCGCGCGCCATGCGGCGCGTCGCTACCGAAGCGAAATAATCCAGCAATGCCATGGCTTCCCCCGATCCGCCTTCGATCAGGACCCGCTCCCACCCCATATTATGAACGAATCTCACCGGGAAAGATTAACGGATTGCCAACCGCCATCCCCGTGACGACCGCGAAACGATCTCAGTCACCGTAGCCAATCCGGATCTTGCCTGCCGCCTCGGCCGCGATCCGGCGCGCATCGTCGGTCGTCTCCGCCAAAGCGAGCGTCACACCCATGCGACGATAGGGGCGCGAGTTCGGTTTGCCGAACAGTCGCACGTCCACCTCGCCACCCGGCATGGCCAGAGCCTCGGCCAGCCCGTCATAGCGCAGCGTCGTCGCGTCGCGATCGGCGAGGATCACGGCGGAAGCGGAAGGCCCACGCAGCACGATCGAGGGGATCGGTAAGCCAAGGATCGCGCGCGCGTGCAGATCGAATTCGCTCAGATTCTGCGAGATGAGCGTCACCATGCCGGTATCGTGCGGACGCGGCGACAGCTCGGAGAAGATCACCTCCTCGCCCTTCACGAAGAATTCGACGCCGAACAGGCCGTAGCCGCCGAGATCGTCGACGACCTTGCGCGCCATGTCCTGCGCGGAAGCGATAGCGGCATCGGACATCGGCGTCGGCTGCCAGCTCTCCTGATAATCGCCGCGTTCCTGCCGGTGGCCGATCGGCGGGCAGAACAGCACACCGTCGCGGGTCCGAACGGTGAGCAGCGTGATCTCATAGTCGAAGGCGATGAACTCCTCGACGATCACGCGCCGCCGGTCGCCGCGCATGTTGGCGACGGCATAGTTCCACGCCGCCTCCAGCTCGCTTTCGGCTCGCACCGTGCTTTGCCCTTTGCCAGACGAGGACATGACCGGTTTGATCACGCAGGGCAGGCCTGTGTGCGCCGCACCGGCGCGCACCTCTTCCAGCGTCTCGGCATACCGATAGCGTGAGGTGCGCAGGCCGAGTTCGCCGGCCGCCACCTCGCGGATGCCGTCGCGATTCATCGTCATCATCGTGGCGCGGGCGGAGGGGACGACAGTGACGCCGTGCTTCTCCACCTCGGCCAGGATCTCGGTGCGGATCGCCTCGACCTCGGGCACCACGAAATCGGGACGGTGCTTCTCGATCGCGGCGCGCAGCAGATCGCCGTCGAGCATCGAAAAGACCTCGAACCCATCCGCCACCTGCATGGCCGGCGCGCCAGCATAGCTGTCGCACGCCACGACCTCGCAGCCGAGCCGCTTGGCCGAGATCACGAACTCGCGCCCGAGCTCGCCCGATCCGAGCAGCAGGATCTTCGCGGTGAACGCCATGCTTCTGCCCTTTCGCGGATGATCGGCCGTGATTGGCCGCATCCGTCGATTCTGTCCATTGCTGAAGGGCGGCGGTGGTAGCGGAGGAGGGACTTGAACCCCCGACACGCGGATTATGATTCCGCTGCTCTAACCAGCTGAGCTACTCCGCCCCGCCGCGCATCGAAGCGCGCGGGCGCTTCGGAAGCGCGGCCTATAGGCATGGCCGCGCGTACGGTCAACAGGATGTCGCGATCATCCGGAACCGGTACGGCCAAGCGTCGTTTCGCCGAGAAGCCACGCCCATCTGCCAAGGACCGACGATGGATCTTTCGACCCCCCTCGACCTCATCTGCCGCATCATCATCCGCGCCCGCGAGGTCGAGGCGCAGGTGCCGGGGATCGATCCGGACAATGACGATCCCGTCGATGATTCGGATGACGAGCGCGACGTGCTGGAAGACGAGCTGGACGAGACCGCGGTCGACGAGCTGCGCACCGCGATCGACGATCTCGCCGACGATCAGCAGATCGAGCTTCTGGCGCTCGCGCTGGTCGGCCTCGGCACCTACGACGCCTCCGAGTGGGACGACGCACTGGAAGAGGCCGGCGATGCGAATTCCGAACCACCGGTCGATCTGCTGATCGACATGCCGACCCTGTCCGAAAATCTGGAGGCGGGCCTCGCCGCCTTCGATCTCAGCTGCGAAGGCGTCGGCCAGATCGACTGACGCCCGCGAGGGCTATTGGACGTTCGCCATACGCATTGTGCCGTTCTCGTCCGGAATCATGCCCAGCACCGCATCGCTCGCGCCCTGCGCATCGTTGTTCTCTGCCTGCAGAGTGTTGAGAGCAGCATCCTCGTTGGCATCCTCGGCAGTGTAGTTGAACGTCTGCTGACGCTCGCAGGCCGTCAGGAACGCCAGCGCGGTGACGGCTACGGCGAATGCAATCTTGCGCATGATGGGCGATCCCCCAATTGTCCATCACTCCCGCATCGGGTTGTAGGGAGCCGGATCGATCGCGTCCACCGTCTCAGGCGCGGATCCGCGCAAGGCCGATCAAACGCTGCTGGACGACCGCGAAGGACGCGGCCGCATAGAGGCCGAGCGCACCGAGCCCCGGCAGGGTCTGCTGGACGAGCGCGAACGGCAGGAACAGCAGCACCAGCGCATCGGCATCGGCTACCCACAACGGTGCCGACAGACCGCCCAGCCGCCGCAATATCCAGCGTTCGCGCGCGGTAGCGACCATGACGGCGATCGTGCTCAATGCGAGCACCAGCGGCGTCGCGCCGGAATCCACGCGATGCCAGGCAAAGCCCAGTAACCCGAGCGCCATCGCGCCTGCCCGCCCGAGTGCCAGCCGATCGTCGGGCGCGGCGGGCGAGAGCCGCAAGGCCGCGAGCAGTCGCCCCGTTGCATCGAATAGCGCTCCGATCACCAGCAGCACCAGCCCCAACAGCAACCAGCCCTTCAGCATCGCCGGCATTGCGAGCAGGGCCGCCGCGATGCCGCCCCAGCGCAGCCAGCGCGATTCGAGGTTGCGATCGAGCACCAGGCCGACGAGCAAACGTGCTGCCGGGCCGTAGAGCAGCCGCGAAGGCCAGCCCTCACCCGCGCGATCGACCGTGAAGCTCGCCTCGGTCGCGGCCCGCGCGCCCCCCTTGGAGCGCACCAGCATTGCGGGAAAGGCCTCGCCCAGCCCCGCTCCGTCCGCCATGTCGACGCGCCGCGCCGAGGCCCCTACCGCGCGGCGCAGCAATGTCGAGTGCAGGTCCCAGTCGCCCAGCATCGCCACCGTCTTGCGCAGCATGTCGCCCGTGACGAGCGCGAGCCCGGCCCAGCGCGTCGCCGCATCGATCCGCTCGAACGGACCCGGCGGCGCGCCCTCGCCCAGCGTCAGCAGTGCCGGAGCGTTTCCCGTGATCAGCCGCTCGATCGCACCGCTGCCGGCCACCGCACCGTCCGCGAAGACCAGCACGCGCTCATCGGGATGGAACCGATCGGCCGCATCCCCGGCGCTGCGCGCGACATCGACCGCGATCCCGTCGCGGCGCAGCCGGTCGATCGCGCCGGTCAGGCCGGCAGGCAGGCGTTCGACGAGCAGCACGACATGTTCGGCCCCGGCGCGTGCCGCGAGCCGGGCCTGCCGCTCGATCAGCGTGCGACCGGCGACCGGCAGCGTGCCGACCAGGCCGCTGCCATCCTCCGCATCGCGCACCGCCGCGATCAGCGCCGCAAGCGCCATGTCGTTTCCTGAACCCGCATCATGACCGGATAGCTTGGGCGGGCGCCCGGCGCCAGTCGTTCCGGGTGTTCTTCGATTCACCGCTTCGCTACACGGTTCGGCTCTCGGCCCGCTTCCGTTCCGCGCACTTGGGTGTAAAGTCCCGGTCATGAACCAGGGGGCCTATTGGGCGGGATCGCCGCTGTCGCAGAGCAATGAACCGGGAACCGTGCGCGCCGTGGAGCCGCAGCAACCCCAACCACAATTGGGAATCGCCTTGACCGACCTCGACGACGAGCCGCTGGCTCCCCCGCCCGTCTCGACGGGCGAGAAGCTGGTGCTGGGCGGGCTCGGCCTCGTCGCCTTCCTGTGGATCGCCGCGATGATCGGCATGGCGATGAGCGCGTTCGGGGAGCGCACGCTCGATCCGGTCGATGCGATCAAGGGAATCAGCATGGCCTGCGGACCGCTGGCGCTGATCGTAGCCGTGCTGATCCTGTGGCAGCGCAACTCCGCGCGCGAGGCGCAGCGCTTCGCAGACGTAGCGCGCAACGTGCGGATGGAGAGCCTTGCGCTCGACGCCGTACTCGGTCTCGCCTCACGCCGGCTGGCCGAGGACCGCGTCGCGGTGGCCGACCAGGCCGACAAGCTGCTGCTGCTCGCCGACCAGACCGCGCTCAAGCTGCGCGAGGCGACCGACGACATCGCCCGCGAGATCGCAGAACTCGGCCGCCGCACCAAGGACCTGGATGCCGCCGCCGGCACCGCGCGCGTGGACATGGGCGTGCTGCTGGCCGATCTGCCCCGCGCGGAGGAGCAAACGCGATTGCTCGCCGAGACGATCCGTTCGACCGGCGTCGGCGCACACGAGCAGGCCGCCGCGCTCGACGCCGTGCTGGCCGGCATCTCGTCGCGTGCCAAGGATGCCGAGGAAAGCGCCGCAGGCGCTGCCAACCGCCTCTCTGGCCAACTCTCGCACATCGGCGGCGCCAGCGAGATCGCCGCGCGCGCGATCGAGGACGCCTCGCAGCGGATGACCGCGTCGGTCGATGGCGTGCTCGGGCGCGCCACCGAGGCTGTCGAGCGCACGCGCCAGGGCATTATCGCGCAGGGCGAGGCGATCGGCACGATGATCGATCGCGCGCAGGCCTCGTCCGAGGCCGCCGCCAAGCAGGCTGCCGACGCGCTCGAGCGGCAGGATGGCCTCGGCAGCCAGATGATCGAGCGGCTGCAGCGCGGCCTCGCCAATGTCGAGGCGCGCTTCACCGAGCTGGACGAGACGGGCCGCGCCCGCACCGAGAAACTGGGCCAGGCGCTGGGTACGCTCGGCGGCCATGTCGAGCGGGTGATGGCCTCGCTCAACGACGGCGGCACCGCGGCGACCACCTTCATCAACCGCGCCGAGACGCTGCGCGGCGCGATCAACGCCTGCCTCGCCGAACTGGGCGAATCGCTCCCCGCCGCGCTTTCCGAACTGGAGGCGCAGGCCGGACGCAGCCGCGAGCTGATCGCGAGCGCCGGGCCGGAGGCGGAGAAGCTCAATGCCGCTGCCAGGGAGGCGTCCAACGCCCTCGATGCCGCCCGCACCGCGCTGGAGGAACGGCGCGCCGCGATCGACACGCTGGCAGATGCGATCGACTTGCGCCTTACCGCCGCGCATGAAGGAACGACATCGTTGGGGGACGCGATCCGGGACGTCGATGCCGAATCCGCCAAGCTCGCCGACAGCACGTCTCCGCAGCTGGTCGACGCGTTGATCCGCGTGCGCGAGACCGCGACACAGGCTGCGGAACGCGCCCGCGAGGCGCTCGGCACGATCATCCCGCGCAGTGCGGAGGCGCTCGGCGATGCCGGCCGCGAGGCGCTGGAGAAGGCCGTCGAGGGGCAGGTGGAGAGCCAGATCGAGCGGGTCCGCACCGTCTCGCAGACCGCGATCGAGGCGACGCAGGCCGCCGCCGCCCGGCTGGAAGAACAGCTCGCCCGCATCGCCGAGACGAGTGCCTCCGTCGACCAGCAGATCGCAGAGGGCAAGGAATCGGTCGAAAGCTACGATCGCGACAATTTCTCGCGTCGCGTCGCGCTGCTGATCGATTCGTTGAACTCGACCTCGATCGACGTGACCAAGCTGCTTTCCAACGAGACCAGCGACAGCAGCTGGGCTTCCTACCTCAAGGGCGATCGCGGCGTGTTCACGCGCCGCGCGGTACGCCTGATCGACAATGGCGAGGCGCGCGAGATCGCCAAGCATTACGAGGAAGAGCCCGAATTCCGCGAGCAGGTGAACCGCTACGTCCACGATTTCGAGACGTTGCTCCGCCCGATCCTTTCGACCCGCGACGGATCGACGCTGGCGGTGATCCTGCTGTCCTCGGACATGGGCAAGCTGTACGTCGCGCTGGCCCAGGCGATCGAGCGGCTGCGGGCCTGATCCCTTATCTCCGTTCGTCCTGAGCGAAGTTGAAGGACGTGCTGCAAGCGATGTCGCTGGGGCACGCACTTCGACAGGCTCAGTGCGAACGGTGTGAGATGGCGTTCGGGAAAGGCCTCACGGCATCCGGTTGAGCGCGTTGTCCGGAATGTCGACGTTGAGCGCGCCGGTCCGGTAAATGCCGTAGAAGCCCGCCGTCAGGATCACCGCCGCGATCGTCGTGCGGATCACGATCGACCACGGGCGGAAGACGTGCGGCGCGCTCTCGGCATGGCCGATCTCAGGTTTCTCCCCGGCTTCCTCGGCCGTCCCTGCGCTGAACGGCAACACCGCGAACAGCGACAGGAACCAGAACAGGAAGAAGATCGCGAGGATCGAGAACCAGCGCATGCCGGCCTACACCCGCACCAGCATCACATCGACGACCGGCTTCTTGCCTGTCCACTGGGTCGCGCGCCTCCGCACCGCAAGCCGCACCGTCTCGCGCAGCTTGGCCTCGTCGCGCGGCGCGCCCTCCAGCGCATCGAGCACCGCCTCGGCGGTCTCCTCGAGGAAGTCCTCGCGGTCCTCTTCGACCGGAATACCCTGTAGCGCGACCTGCGGCCGCCCCTTCGCGCGATTGCCCTTGTCGAGCGCAACCGCCACGGACACCAGCCCGTTGGCGGCGATCTTGCGACGATCGTTCATCGTCGTGCCGTTCGCTGCTAGGATCACGTCGCCGTCGAGCACCAGCCGTCCGGTCCGCTCGCGGCCGACGATCTTAGGCCCCTCGGGCGCCAGGCGCACCATGTCGCCGTTCGACTGGACCAGCGTGCGCGGCACGCCGATGGAGGCTGCGAAGCGGGCATGCTCGGCCATGTGACGGCGCTCGCCATGCACGGGGATGACGATCTCGGGCTTGAGCCAGCCGTAGAGCTGCTCGATCTCCGGCCGCCCCGGGTGGCCCGAGACGTGGATGTGCGCCTGCCGCTCGGTCACCATGCGGATGTTGCGGCCGGCCAGCGCATTCTGGACGATGCCGATCGCCTCCTCGTTGCCGGGGATCTGCTTGGACGAGAACAGCACCGTGTCGCCCTCTGTCAGTTTCAATTTGTGGCTGTCATGCGCGATGCGGCTGAGCGCGGCACGCGCCTCGCCCTGCCCGCCGGTGGCGATGATCATCAGCTCCTTGGGCGGCAGCCGCATCGCCGCATCGAAGTCGACGGTCGGCGGAAAATCGAGCAGGTAACCGGCCGCCTTGGCGATGCGAATGATGCGGTCGAGCGAGCGGCCCGCAACGCAGACCTGCCGCCCGGTCGCGACCGCCACCTGCCCCAGCGTCTGCAGCCGCGCGGCGTTGGAGGCGAAGGTGGTGATCAGCACGCGCCGGTCGGCCTCGCCGACGAAGCGCTCGAGATCGGCCTTCACGCTCGATTCCGAGCCGGAAGGCTGCTCGTTGAACACGTTGGTGCTGTCGCCGAGCAGCGCCAGCAGGCCGTCCTTGCCGATCTTCTTCAACGCGTCGGCGCTGGCCGGCTCGCCGATCACCGGCTTGTCGTCCAGCTTCCAGTCGCCGGTGTGGAAGATCTTGCCGAACGGCGTCCCGATCAGCAGCGCGTTCATTTCCGGGATGGAGTGCGCCAGCGGCACCCACTCAACGGTGAAATCGCCTAGCTTCAGCGTCTCGCCGACCTTGACGATCTTTACCTTCACGCGATCGGCCAGCCCCTCTTCGGAAAGCTTCTCGCGTATCAGCCCGGCGGTGAAGGCGGTGGCGTAGATCGGCACGCCGAGATCCAGCGCCAGATAGGGGATGGCGCCGATATGGTCCTCATGCCCGTGCGTGATGACGAGGCCGAGCAGATCGTCGGCGCGCTCCTCGATGAAGGCAAGGTCGGGCAGCACCACGTCGATGCCGGGATAGTTCGCGTCGGCGAAGCTCACGCCGAGATCGGCCATGATCCACTTGCCGCGGCAGCCGTAGAGATTGACGTTCATGCCGATCTCCCCCGAGCCGCCGAGGGCCAGGAAAAGGAGCTCGTCTCCGGGTTTGGTCAAATTCTTATCCTTGTTGGGGTTCGGCCCAGCGGCGGTACATCATCGCGAGGCCGTTGATAGTGAGGTCGGGTTCGACCTGATCGAACACCGAACTATGCTCGTCGAACAGGGTTGCAAGGCCGCCGGTGGAAATTACCTTGGTCGGGCGGCCGATCTCGGCCTTGATGCGGGCGACGAGGCCCTCGATCATGCCGATATAGCCCCAGTAGATGCCGCTCAGCATCGCATCCTGGGTGTTGCGGCCGATGACGTTTTCCTTGTCCGGTATCTCGATCGCGATGCGCGGCAGCCGCGCGGCGGCGGCGAACAGGGCGTCGAGCGACAGGTTGATGCCCGGCGCGATCACGCCGCCTTTGTAGGCGCCCGAATAGTCGACGATGTCGAAGGTGGTCGCCGTGCCGAAGTCGATCACGCAGAGGTCGCCCTCGTGCAACGCATGGGCGGCGATGGCGTTGACGACGCGGTCGGCGCCCACCGCCTGCGGCTCGTCGAGATCGATCGGAATGCCCCATTCCACCGGCGCGCGGCCGGCGATCAGCGGGGTCACGCCAAAATATTTGTCCGCCAGCACCTCCAGATTGTGGAGGGCGCGTGGCACCACCGTGCAGATGATGACAGCGCTCACCTGGGTGCGGTGATAGCCCTCCATCTCGATCAGCTGGTTGAGCCAGACGGCATATTCGTCGGCCGTGCGGCGCGGATCGGTGGCGATGCGCCAGCGCGTCTTGATCTCCGTGCCTTCGACGAGCGCGAAGACGACATTGGTGTTCCCGGCGTCGATCGCAAGCAGCATCGGTTCAATCCCGGATCAGGAAGACGTCGGCGGCGTGAATGACATGCACTTGGCCATCCGCCAAGCGCAGCCTGAGCGCGCCCATCGCATCGAGGCCGTCGAACAGGCCTTCGAGGCTGCTGCCGTCGGGCAGGCGCGCGGTGAGCGCGGTGCCGATCGGGTGGGCCTTTTCGAGCCAGCGGGCGCGGATGGGGGCAAGGCCCTCGGCGCGCCAGCGGTAGAGCCAGCGGGCGAAGCTTTCGGCGAGCGCGGTGATGAAGGCATCCGGATCGGGCGCGTGGCCGAGGGCGGCGGCAAGGCTTGTGGCGGGCCGATCGATGTCTTCGGGATGATGCGCGAGGTTCACGCCTATACCGACCACGACCGCGCCATCGGCACGCTCAAGCAGGATACCGGATAGTTTTGCGCCATCGACCAGCAGGTCGTTGGGCCATTTGATCTGCGCGGTGGCGCCGAACGCTTCGACGGCTTCGGCCACCGCCACCGCCGCGACGAGCGCGAGACTCGGTGCCGGTGGATCGTGCGGCTGGAGGCGGACCAGCACGCTCGCATAGAGGTTGCCCGGCGGCGAGACCCATGTGCGGCCCTGCCGCCCGCGCCCCCCACGCTGCTGCTCGGCGCGGACCCACACGCCCTCCGGTGCGCCCGCCTGCGCGAGCGCCAACACCTCGTCGTTGGTGGAAAGCGTGTCGCGGATGGTGCGGATGTCGGTCATGACCCGCCCCATAACCCGTTCGCACTGAGCTTGTCGAAGTGCTGCCCTTCTTCTTCGATCGCAAGAAAAAGTAAGGGCAGGGCTTCGACAGGCTCAGCCGGAACGGTGGGAATGCGGTGCGTCAGAACAGCGATTTCGCCGCCGCGTTGGTGCCGAGCTCGATCGCCGGGATCAGCAGATAGCCGAGCGGCGACACGAACAAAGCGGCGATCGCGATCAGCACGCCTTCGATCAGCGAGCGCGAGGGCGCCAGCTCCACGGCCGGCTCGTCGAAATAGATCGTCTTGACGATCTTGAGGTAATAGAAGGCGCCGATCACCGAAGTAGCGATGCCGATCAGCGCCAGCGGCCAGAAGCCGGCGGCGACGAGGGCGGAGAACACCTCCCACTTCCCCCAGAAACCGAAGAGCGGCGGGATGCCGGCAAGGCTGAACATGAAGATCGCGAACGCCGCCGCGAGCCCCGGGCGCGTGCGCGACAGGCCGGCGAGCGAGGCGATCTGCTCGGTCGGAAGCCCATCCTTGGTCCGCATCTGGAGGACGCAGATCAGCGAGCCGAGGGTCATCGCTATATAGATGGTCAGGTAGAAGAGTACCGAGGAAGCGCCCTCCGCCGTGCCCGGCACGAGGCCGAACAGGATGAAGCCGACATTGTTGATCGACGAGTAAGCGAGCAGGCGCTTGATGTTGGTCTGGCCGATCGCCGCGACGCCGCCGAGGATGGTCGAGGCCAGCGCGCAGAAGATCACGATCTGCTGCCAGTCGTGCGTCGCCGGCCCCATCGCCGAAATGGCGACGCGGGTGGTCAGCGCCATCGCCGCGACCTTGGGGGCCGAGGCGAAGAAGGCCGTCACCGGCGTCGGCGCGCCTTCGTAAACGTCGGGCGTCCACATGTGGAAGGGCACGGCGGCGATCTTGAAGGCGAGGCCGGCCAGCACGAAGACGAGGCCGAAAAGCAGGCCGTAATAGGCCGGATCGCCGTGCGTCGTGCCGTGGAAAGCCTGCGCGACCGTGGCGAAGCCGGTGCCGCCGGAGAAGCCGTAGAGCAGCGAGATGCCGTAGAGCAGGATGCCCGAGGCCAGAGCGCCCAGCACGAAATACTTCAGGCCCGATTCCGCCGAGCGGCTGTCCCGGCGCAGGAAGCTCGCCAGCACGTAGGAGGCGAGGCTGTTGAGCTCGAGGCCCACGTACAGCGTCAGCAGGTCGGCGGCCGAGACCATCATACCCATGCCGACGGCGGCGAGCAGGATCAGCACGCTATATTCGGCGCGTAGCGGCTCGTTGTCGGTCTCGAAGAAGCCCGGCGCGATCAGGATGGCGACCGCGGACGAGACATAGATCAGCAGCTTGGCGAAGCCGGCGAAGGTATCGGCATGGAAGGCGCCGGCATAGCCGACCGCGCCCGAGGTCGGCGCGCCGATCAGGGCGACGGCCGCCGCCGCCAGCAGCGCCACGCTCACGTAGCCGATCACGCGCGCGCTCTTGTCGCCCGCCCAGGCCACCACCAGCATCAGCACGATCGCGCCGGCCGAGAGGATTTCCTCGGGCAAAGAGAGCGCGAAGGACGAAACGTAATCCATGTCTCAATGCTCTCCGGCGACGGCGGCAGCGGCCGGCTTATGGGGAATCTTCAGCGCGGCGTCGCTCGCCGGCGCGGTCGGGTGGAGGCGCTCCAGCAGCAGGACAACGTCGCCGCGGATCGGCTTCAGGAAGCTCTCCGGATAGACGCCCATCCACAGCACCGCGAGCGCGATCGGCGCCAGCGTCAGCCACTCGCGCGGCTCGAGGTCCGGCATCGCGGCGGCGTCGGCATTCTTGCGCGGGCCAAAGGCGATGCGGCGGTAGAGGTACAGCATGTAGGCCGCGCCGGTGATGATGCCCGTCACCGCGATGAATGCCGCCCAGCTCGATTGCTCGTAGGTGCCCATCATCGACAGGAACTCGCCGGGGAAGTTGGAGAGGCCGGGCAAGCCCACCGACGCCATGGTGAAGAACAGGAAGAAGGTGGCGTAGGCCGGCATGTTGTCGGCGATGCCGCCGTAGCGGCTGATCTCGCGGGTGTGCAGGCGGTCATAGACCACGCCGACGCACAGGAAGAGCGCGCCCGAGACGAGGCCGTGGCCCAGCATCACCAGGAAGCCGCCCTCGATGCCCTGCTGGTTGAAGGCGAAGAGGCCGAAGGTGACGAGCGCCATGTGCGCGACCGACGAGTAGGCGATCAGCTTCTTCATGTCCTTCTGCACCAGTGCGACCAGCGCGGTATAGACGGTCGCGATCATGCTGAGCGCGAAGACCAGCCACATCCAGTGGGCGGACGCCTCCGGGAACATCGGCAGCGAGAAGCGGATGAAGCCGTAGCCCGCGAGCTTCAGCAGCACGCCCGCCAGGATCACCGAACCGGCGGTCGGCGCCTCGACGTGCGCGTCGGGCAGCCAGGTGTGGACCGGCCACATCGGCATCTTCACCGCGAACGAGGCGAAGAAGCAGAGCCAGAGCCAAGTCTGCGCCTGCGACGTGAAGTTGTAGGCCATCAGCTGCGGGATGCTGGTCGTGCCGGCATGCTGCGTCATGTAGAGCATGGCGATCAGCATCAGCACCGAGCCGAGCAGCGTGTAGAGGAAGAATTTGTAGCTGGCGTAGATGCGCCGCGCGCCGCCCCAGATGCCGATCGTCATGTACATCGGGATCAGGCCGCCTTCGAAGAAGACGTAGAACAGGTACAGATCCTGCGCCATGAAGACGCCGAGCATCATGATCTCGGTGACGAGGAAGGTCGCCATGTAGAGCGGCACGCGCTTGGTGATCGACTTCCACGAAGCGAGGATGCAGATCGGCATCAGGAACACGCTGAGCACGATCAGCAGCATCGCGATGCCGTCGATGCCGAGCGCCCAGCTGAACTTGCCGAACAGATTGCTGTTCTCGACGAACTGCCAGCGCGGGCCGCCGGGGACGTATTGCACCCACAGCACGATGCCGAGCGCGAAATCGATCAGGGTCGCGGCGAGCGCGGTGACGCGGGCATTCTGGTCGCGGCTCTCGGCCGATCCGGGCGCGAACAGGCACCAGAGCGCGCCCAAGAACGGCACCGCCAGCATGATGGAGAGGATCGGGAAGCCGCTCACGCGCCAGCCCCCATCGAGATTACGCGGCTCATCGAGTCATCGCCCAGGTCGCGACACCGGCCAGCCCGAGGAGCATGACCAATGCATAGGTGTAAACATAGCCCGATTGGACGCGGGCGGTGATGCGGTTGCCGACGACCGCCAGCTTGGCGATGCCGTCCGGCCCGAAACGGTCGATCGTGCCCTCGTCGCCCTTGTGCCAGAGGAATCGGCCGATGGCGAAGGCAGGCCGCACGAAGATCAGGTCGTACAGCTCGTCGAAATACCACTTCCTGAGCAGGAAGACGTAGAGCCCGCGGAAGGTCGCGGCGAAGCGGCCGGGGATCGACGTGTCCCTGATGTAGGCGAACCAGGCGATCGCGAAGCCGATCAGCATCACGATGCTCGGCGCCAGCGCCCAGGCGCCGAGCTTCTCGGACGCCTCGTGCAGCTCCGGCGAGTAAGCGACGCTGCCCTGCCAGAAGGAGCCGTTGAGAAAGGTCGGCGCGAAGGCCCAGCCGGCGAACACCGCGCCGAGGCTCAGCACCAGCAGCGGCACCGTCATCGTCCACGGGCTTTCGTGGGGATGATAGTCCAGCGTGCCGTGCTCGACCTCGGTGAAGCCGCGCATGTCGGGCTTCGGCTCGTGGCCCGCATCCTCGGCGTCCGGCTCGGCATGATGCGCGTCGTGGCCGTGATCGTCATGCGCCGCATGAGCGACCGCATGATCGGCATGGGCATCGTGCGCGTGGTCGTCATGGCCGTGAGCATGGGCAGCGTGCTGGATATGCTCTGAGGCGGCCCAGCGCGGCTTGCCGAAGAAGGTCAGGAAGATCAGGCGCCACGAATAGAAGCTGGTCAGCAGGGCGGCGAACACGCCCATGAACCAGGCGAAGCCGCCCACCTCCGTGCCCGACGCGAGCGCCGAGGAGATGATCGCATCCTTCGAATAGAAGCCCGCGAACCCGAACACGCCCTCCAGGCCCACGCCGGTGATCGCCAGCGTGCCGGCCACCATCACCCAGAAGGTGAGTTTGATGTGCTTACGCAGGCCGCCATAATAACGCATGTCCTGCTCGTGGTGCATCGCGTGGATCACCGAACCCGCCGAGAGGAACAGCAGCGCCTTGAAGAAGGCGTGCGTGAACAGGTGGAACATCGCCGCGCCGAACGCGCCGACGCCGGCGGCGAAGAACATGTAGCCGAGCTGCGAGCAGGTCGAATAGGCGATCACGCGCTTGATGTCGGTCTGCGTCGTGCCGATCGTCGCGGCGAAGAAGCAGGTGCAGGCGCCGATCACCGTCACCACCGTCATCGCGGTGGGACTGGTCACGAACATCGGCGAGAGGCGGCAGACCATGAACACGCCGGCGGTCACCATCGTCGCGGCGTGGATCAGCGCCGAAACCGGGGTCGGGCCTTCCATCGCGTCGGGCAGCCAGGTGTGCAGGCCGAGCTGCGCCGATTTGCCCATCGCGCCGATGAACAGCAGCAGGCACAGCAGGGTCATCGTGTCGACGCGGTAGCCGAGGAAGCCGATCGTCGAACCCGCCATGTGCGGGGCTGCGGCGAGGATCTCGGGAATCTGCACGGTGCCGAACACCAGGAAGGTGCCGAAGATGCCGAGCGAGAAGCCGAAATCGCCGACGCGGTTGACCACGAAGGCCTTGATCGCGGCGGCGCCGGCCGAAGGCTTGTAATACCAGAAGCCGATGAGGAGGTAGGATGCGAGGCCCACGCCTTCCCAGCCGAAGAACATCTGGATCAGCGTGTTCGCCGTCACCAGCATCAGCATCATGAAGGTGAAGAGCGAGAGATAGGCGAAGAAGCGCGGCTGGCTGTCGTCTTCCGCCATATAGCCCCAGCTATACAGGTGGACGAGCGCCGAGACGCTGGTGATCACCACCAGCATCACCGCCGTCAGGCTGTCGACGCGCAGCGCCCAGTCGACCTTGAGATCACCCGAATGGATGAAGGTCAGAACGTTGGCGACGTAGGCGTGCGAGGTGCCCTGCAGGAAGGGAATGAAGATCGACCACGCAATCGCGCACGATACGAACAGGCCGGCGGTCGTCACCGTCTTGGCGACGGTGTTGCCGATGAAGCGGTTGCCCAAACCGGCGATCGCCGAACAGAGCAAGGGCAGGAAGACGAGGAGCTGGATCATGGGAGGCGGCTCAGCCCTTCATCCGGTTGATGTCGTCGACCGCGATGGTGCCGCGGCCACGGAAATAGATGACGAGGATGGCGAGCCCGATGGCCGCCTCGCCCGCCGCGACGGTCAGCACGAACATCGCGAAGATCTGGCCGACCAGATCGTGCAGGAAGGCCGAAAAGGCCACCAGGTTGATGTTCACCGCCAACAGGATCAGCTCGATCGCCATCAGGATGATGATGACGTTCTTGCGGTTGATGAAGATGCCCAGCACCCCCATCACGAACAGGATCGCCGAGACGGCGAGATAATGGGGAAGGCCGATCACAGCTCGACTCCCTGGCCGACGGGCGGATTGGTCATGCGGGTGGCGTCCTGCGGGCGGCGGCGGTTCTGGTAGGCGATGTTCTGCTTGCGCACGCCGCCGCGATTGCGGTGGGTCAGCACGATCGCGCCGATCATCGCGACGAGCAGCACGAGGCCCGCGCCTTCGAAGACGAAGAGATACTTGGTGTAGAGCAGGGTGCCGAGCGCCTGGATATTCGGCACGGCGGCCGGGTCCGGCGTCGGCGCGGCGCGGCCGGCGGTCTGGATCGGCCCGGCTTCCCACGCACCCACCGCGACGACGATCTCAACCGCCATAGCCGCCGCCAGCGCGAAGCCGAAGATCGCATATCTGGCGACACCCGCGCGCAGCTCGCTGAAATCGATGTCGAGCATCATCACGACGAACAGGAACAGCACCGCGACCGCGCCGACATAGACGATGACGAGCAGCATCGCGATGAACTCGGCACCGAGCAGCAGCATGAGGCCGGCGGCGTTGAAGAACGCCAGGATGAGCCAGAGCACCGAGTGCACCGGATTGCGCGCCGTGATGGTGAGCAGCCCCGAGAGGCACACCATGATGGCGAACAGGTAGAAGGCGAGGGTCTGGATCACGGTGCCGGCTGGCTCCCTTGCGGTCGGAACGGGCGATTAACGATAGGGCGCATCGGCGGCAAGGTTCGCGGCGATCGCGCGTTCCCAGCGGTCGCCGTTATCCAGCAGCTTGCCCTTGTCGTAGATCAGCTCCTCCCGCGTTTCGGTGGAATATTCGAAGTTCGGCCCCTCGACGATCGCATCGACCGGGCAGGCTTCCTGGCAAAAGCCGCAGAAGATGCACTTGGTCATGTCGATGTCGTAGCGCGTGGTACGGCGCGAGCCATCGTCGCGCGGCTCGGCCTCGATGGTGATCGCCTGCGCCGGGCAGACCGCCTCGCACAGCTTGCACGCGATGCAGCGCTCCTCGCCGTTCGGATAGCGGCGCAGCGCATGCTCGCCGCGGAAGCGGGGCGAGAGCGGGTTCTTCTCGTAGGGATAGTTGATCGTCGCCTTCTTCCTGAAGAAGTATTTCAGGGTCAGCGCATGGCCCTTCACGATCTCCCAGAGGGTGAAGGACTTGACGTAGTAGCCGAGGCTCATGGCGTCAGGCTCCGATCGGATGGTAGCGGGTCAGCATCAGCCAGCCCGAGACGAGGAAGACGAACAGCAGCGACAGCGGAAGGAATATCTTCCAGCCCAGCCGCATCAGCTGGTCGTAGCGATAGCGGGGCAGCGTCGCCTTCACCCAGGAGAAGACGAAGAAGCAGATGCCCATCTTGAGCAGCAGCCAGAACAGGCCGAGGCCGATCGTCGTGCCGGGGATGACATAGAGGAACGGCAGGTCCAGCGGCGGCAGCCAGCCGCCCCAGAACAGCGTCGCGTTCAGCGCGCACATCAGGATGACGTTGGCATATTCGCCCAGCCAGTAGAGTGCGAAGCTCATCGAGCTGTATTCGGTCTGGTAGCCGGCGACGAGCTCGCTCTCCGCCTCGGTGAGGTCGAACGGCGTGCGGCTGGTCTCGGCCATGGACGAGATCAGGAACACGATGCCCATCGGGAACAGCAAGGGATTGAAGATGTTAGCGTTGATGAAGCCCAGCACCTCGCCCTTCTGCGCCAGCACGATGGTCTGCAGGTTGAAGCTGCCCGCCCACATCACCACCGAGATCAGCACGAAGCCGATCGCGACCTCGTAGCTCACCATCTGCGCGGCGGCGCGGATCGCGGAGTAGAAGGGGTATTTGGAGTTGGACGCCCAGCCGGCGAGGATCACCCCGTACACGCCCAGCGACGATGCCGCGAGGATGTAGAGCAGGCCGACATTGATGTTGGCCACCACCGAGAAGCTGCTGAACGGGATCACCGCCCAGGCGATCAGCGCGACCGTGAAGGTGATGATCGGCGCGATCAGGAACAGGCCGCGATTGGCGGCCGCCGGGATGATCGTCTCCTGCAGGAACACCTTGGCGCCATCCGCGAAGGACTGGAGCAGGCCGAACGGGCCGACCACGTTGGGGCCGCGCCGCAGCGCCATCGCCGCCCAGATCTTGCGATCGACATAAATGATCATCGCGACCGCCAGCATCACCGGCAGCGCGATCACCAGGATATCGATGATCGTCGCGATGAAATAGGCCCAGCCATACGGCAGAGCGGGGGTGAACCAGGAGATCATTCCGCCGCCTCCGCGAAGGTCTCGCCCTTGATGAGTTCGGCCGAGCAGCGCTGCATGGTGGGCGACGAGCGGGCGATAGGGTTGGTCAGGTAGAAGTCGGCGATCGGATAGACGATCGCGCCGGAGACATCCCCGCCCTTCGGCGCCGGATCGAGCGCGCCGGCTAGGTGGTTCCCCTCCTCGGCCAGACCCGGATGGTCGGCGGCGATCTTCGCACGAAGCTGCGCGAGGCTGTCGAACGGCAGCGTCTTGCCCAGCACGGCGGAGAGCGCGCGCAGGATCGTCCAGTCCTCGCGCGCATCGCCGACCGGGAACACGGCGCGTTCTGCGCGCTGCACGCGGCCTTCCATATTCACCCAGGTGCCCGGCTTCTCGACATAGGTCGCGCCCGGCAGGATCACGTCGGCGGCATGCGCGCCGCGATCGCCATGCGTGCCGATATAGACCTTGAAGCTGTTGGCGAAGCCGGACAGGTCCGTCTCGTCCACGCCGAGCAGGAACACCAGCTTCGGCGCGGCCTGCACGACAGCGGCGAAACCGCCCTCGGCCGCGAAACCGACGTCCAGCGCGCCGACACGGCCGGCGGCGGTGTGGAGCAGGCCGAAGCCCGCGCCCAGCGCCGCGGCGGTCTGACGGGCGGCACCGTAGCCGCCCTCGATCGCGCAGGCGCCCATGCCGGCGATGACGATCACGTCCTCGGCCTTGGCGAGCGCTTCCGGCAGATCGTTGAGCGCGGACAGGTCCGAACCCAACCACTCGGCCTTGTAGGTCAGGTCGACCTCGGGGCCGACGGCATAGACCTTGGCGCCCTTCTTGATCGCCTTGCGGATGCGCGTGTTGACCAGCGGCGCTTCCCAGCGCGGATTGGCGCCGACCAGCAGGATCGCCTTGGCATTCTCGACGCCCGCGATCGTCGGGTTGAAGCGATACGAGGCCGGATTGGCGACATCGTAAAGCGCGCCATCGACGCGCGCCTCATGCAGCGTCGAGCCGTAGGCGGCCAGAAGCTGCTTCAGCGCATAGACGCTCTCGACCTCGGCGAGATCGCCGGCGAGGCCCGCGACGTCGTTGCCGGTCAGGCCGTCAGCGGCCTTGGCGATCGCCTTGAACGCCTCTTCCCAGGTCGCCGCCTTCAGCTTGCCGTCGACGCGGATGTAGGGCTTGTCGATGCGGTTGCGCACCAGACCGTCGACCGCGTGGCGGGTCTTGTCCGAAGCCCACTCCTCGTTGACGTCCTCGTTGATGCGCGGGAGCGACCGCAGCACCTGCCGGCCACGGCTGTCCAGCCGCACGTTGGTGCCGACCGCGTCCATCACGTCGATGCCCGGCGTCTTGTGCAGCTCCCACGGCCGCGCCTCGAAGGCGTAGGGCTTGGAGGTGAGCGCGCCGACCGGGCAGAGATCGACCACGTTGCCCGAAAGCTCGCTGGTGACGGCGTGCTCCAGATACGACGTGATCTGCATGTTCTCGCCGCGATAGATCGCACCGATCTCCTCGACGCCCGCCACTTCCTCGGCGAAGCGGACGCAGCGCGTGCACTGGATGCAGCGCGTCATCTGGGTCTTCACGATCGGACCCATATACTTTTCGGTGACGGCCCGCTTGTTCTCGTCGAAGCGGCTATGGCCCTTGCCATAGGCCATCGACTGGTCCTGCAGGTCGCACTCGCCGCCCTGATCGCAGATCGGGCAATCGAGCGGGTGGTTGATGAGGAGGAACTCCATCACCCCCTCGCGCGCCTTCTTCACCATCGCGCTGTCGGTGCGGATTTCCTGCTTGTCGGCGGCGGGCAGCGCGCAGCTGGCCTGCGGCTTGGGCGGCCCCGGCTTCACCTCGACGAGGCACATGCGGCAATTGCCGGCGATCGACAGGCGCTCGTGATAGCAGAAGCGCGGGATCTCCTTGCCGGCCGCCTCGCACGCCTGGAGCACGGTGGCGCCGGCGGGGACTTCGACCTCGATCCCGTCTACGGTGAGTGTGGGCATGTTACGGCTTTCCCGCGCTGGCAGGCCTAACGCCTGGCCTCACCGCTTCGCGGTAGAGGGCTTCGGCGATCAAGCCGTGGATGACGGCTTTGCTGAATGTTATTTTTGTTCCTTGCGCGAGACACGCGCTGAAGCTCGAAGAAAGAACGGAAAAATCAGCGGTTTCAATCTTGCTGCCGACATCAGATAGGATAAGCGAGCGGCTATTGGACGGGTCTTTCCGTACTACGCAGTCTGCGAACTGCCGCAATCCGATATAATTCTGAGCCTCGTTTCCAGTTGCACCAGCAATATCAGGAGTAAAATCTATAGGCTGATCCGCAAGCGGAGGAGAAATCTTGCGATAATTCAGTCGATATAGTGCGGCGTACAATCCACCGCGCAACAGCGTCGCATCCATTCTCAGTTCGCCATAGCGAAGACAATCGTCGATGGCGAGATCGGAAAGAAGCTTGTTTTGGTTGCTGCCGATTGGATTGGCAGACAAGACACGCGCAACGCCATGCGCTTCCCTCAACACGACGCACTGGGAAAACGCGATGATTGTGGCGCGCGCACGATCGGCGTCGGATAGCTTGGAATAATAGGGGATTTCGGCCGGTGCAGGCGTTCTGATATTGGATCCTGTCTCGGCCTCCATCTGACCTGACGCCATTGTTGGTATCATCGCCAACAAAATGATCGTGAGGAAGCGAGACATCCTCATTCCGCCGCCTCCATCATCGGAGCAGCGCCGCCGTTCTTCGCCGCGATGCGACGCTCCAGCTCGGGGCGGAAGTGGCGGATCAGGCCCTGGATCGGCCAGGCCGCCGCGTCACCCAGCGCGCAGATGGTGTGGCCTTCGACCTGCTTGGTGACTTCCTGCAGCATGTCGATCTCCTCGACCTCGGCATTGCCTTCGCGCAGCCGCTCCATCACGCGCCACATCCAGCCGGTGCCCTCGCGGCAGGGCGTGCACTGGCCGCAGCTCTCATGCTTGTAGAAGTAGCTGAGACGGCTGATGGCGCGGACGATGTCGGTGGACTTGTCCATCACGATCACCGCCGCCGTGCCGAGGCCCGAGCCCAAAGCGCGCAGGCCGTCGAAATCCATCGGCGCGTCCATGATCTGCGCCGCCGGCACCAGCGGCACCGAGGAGCCGCCGGGGATCACCGCGAGCAGATTGTCCCAGCCGCCCCGGATGCCGCCGCAATGCTCCTCGATGAGCTGGCGGAACGGGATCGACATCGCCTCTTCCACCACGCACGGCTTGTTCACATGGCCGCTGATCTGGAAGAGCTTGGTGCCGCGATTGTTCTCGGCGCCGAAGCTGGAGAACCAGGCCGCGCCGCGCCGCAGGATGGTCGGCGCCACCGCGATGCTCTCGACATTGTTGACCGTCGTCGGGCAACCGTAGAGGCCCGCACCCGCCGGGAACGGCGGCTTCAGGCGCGGCTGGCCCTTCTTGCCCTCCAGGCTCTCCAGCATCGCGGTCTCTTCGCCGCAGATGTAGGCGCCGGCGCCACGGCACAGGAACACGTCGAAATCATAGCCCGAACCGCAGGCATTCTTGCCTATCAGGCCCGCCGCATAGGCCTCGTCGAGCGCCGCGTACATCGTCTCGGCCTCGCGGATATATTCGCCGCGAATGTAGATGTAGGCGGCGCGCGCGCGCATCGCGAAGCCGGCGACCAGCGCGCCCTCGATCAGCTTGTGCGGATCGTGGCGGATGATCTCGCGGTCCTTGCACGAACCCGGCTCGGACTCGTCGGCGTTGATGACGAGGAAGTTGGGTTTGCCGGGCTTCGGCTCCTTGGGCATGAAGCTCCACTTCATGCCGGTCGGGAAGCCGGCGCCGCCACGGCCGCGCAGGCCGCTGTCCTTCATCGTCTGGATGATGTCATCCGGCGCGATCTCGAGCAGCTTCTTGGTATTGTCCCAGTCGCCGCGCTTGCGGGCGGCCTCCAGGTTCCACGGCTGGAAGCCATAGACGTTGGTGAAGATGCGGTCCTTGTCAGCGAGCATCACTCGGCGTCCCGTCCGTCATGCAGGTCGAGCCGGCGCTCGATGCGATCCAATCGATTTTCCATCCGGTCCATGCGCTTCCCGAGACCCGTGATGCTGACCTCCACGGCGGCGATGCGGACCGAGGCGGAAGCGAGACCTTCCTCGACATTCGTCATGCGCGTTTTGATATCCAGCATGTCGAATGCCATGGCCTCGACGCGGGCGTTCATCCGTTTGAGCAGTTCGTAGGTGTGGTTGGCGATCTCGGAGTCGGTCATGCCCACTCACCCCGGTAATCGTGGTTTTCGGAGACCATCGCGACGAGGCTGGTCGGGCCACCCTCGGGCGCGCTGACCTGGCGATCGATCTGCGGGCCGGGCTTGGGCTGCTTGCCCTCGGCCAGCGCCTCCAGGATGGCGATCGTGCTGTCGTAGGTCAGGTCTTCGAAATTGTCGTCGTTGATCTGGACCATCGGCGCGTTGGCGCAGGCGCCCAGGCATTCGACCTCGGTCAGCGTGAACAGGCCGTCGGGCGTGGTCTTGCCCTTGACGAGGCCCTTGTTCTTGCACGCCGCCAGCACGTCGTCCGATCCGCGCAGCATGCACGGCGTCGTGCCGCAGACCTGCACGTGATAGCGCCCGACCGGCGCCAGGTTGAACATCGTGTAGAAGGTCGCGACCTCGTAGACGCGCATGTACGGCACGCCGATCTGCTTCGCGACATATTCGATCACGGGGACAGGCAGCCAGCCCTGCGTCTGCGTATCGGCGCCGACCTGCCGCTGGGCGAGATCGAGGAAAGCCAGCGACGCCGACTGCTCGCGCCCCTTGGGGAAGCGGGCGAGGATCGTCTGCGCCTTGGCCTCGTTCTCCGGCGTCCAGGCGAAATCGCCCCAGCGCGCGCGGGTCTCGGCCTCGTCGGGGATGTGAACTGCGTCAGCCACGAACTTTGATGCTCCTAAACCGGCGGACGACGAGCACGGCCGCGCTGCCGATCAGCGTCCAAACCATGAAGCCAACGACGGGAGAATATGCCCGGTGATCCTCGATTGTGAGCCCGACGAGAGCGAGGAAAGCCGTAGCAGCCGTGCCGAGCAGGAATGCGTCGATCTTGCCGAATTGGCTCACCGATCGCACTCCCCGAACACGACGTCGATCGCGGAGAGGATGGCGGTGGTGTCGGCCAGCATGTGGCCCTTCATCATGAAGTCCATCGCCTGCAGGTGGCTGAACGCCGTCGGGCGCAGCTTCACGCGGTACGGCTTGTTGGTGCCGTCCGAGACGAGATAGACGCCGAACTCGCCCTTGGGGCTCTCGGTCGCGACGTACACTTCGCCCGCGGGGACGTGGAAGCCCTCGGTATAGAGCTTGAAGTGGTGGATCAGCGCCTCCATCGAGCGCTTCATCTCACCGCGCTTGGGCGGCGCCACCTTGCGGTCGGTGGACGCGATCGGGCCGTCCGGCATCTGCGCGATGCACTGCTTGATGATCCGCGCGGACTGGCGGACCTCCTCCACGCGCACCATGAAGCGATCGTAGCAGTCGCCCGCCGTGCCCACCGGCACGTCGAACTCCATGCGGTCATAGACCTCGTAGGGCTGCGACTTGCGGATGTCCCACGGCACGCCCGCCGCGCGGATCATCGGGCCGGAGAAGCCCCAGTTGATCGCGTCGTCGCGGCTCACCACGCCGATATCGACGTTGCGCTGCTTGAAGATGCGGTTGTCGCCCACAAGGGTGATCGCGTCCTCGAACAACTGCAGGCGGGTGTCCAGCCAGTCGCCGATGTCGGTCAGCAGCTTCAGCGGCACATCCTGGTGGACGCCGCCGGGGCGGAACCACGCCATGTGCATCCGCGCGCCGGACGCGCGCTCGAAGAAGCCGTAGGTGTCCTCGCGCACCTCGAACATCCACAGGTTCGGCGTCATCGCGCCGACGTCCATGATGTGCGAGCCGAGGTTCATCATGTGGTTGGAGATGCGGCTCAGTTCGGCGAATAGCACGCGGAGATACTGGGCGCGCAGCGGCACCTCGATCCCCAGCAGCTTCTCGATCGCGAGGACGTAGCTGTGCTCCATGTTGAGCGGCGAGCAATAATCCAGCCGATCCATATAGGGCACGTTCTGGAGGTAGGTGCGCGCCTCCATCAGCTTCTCGGTGCCGCGATGGAGCAGGCCGACATGCGGATCGACGCGCTCGACGATCTCGCCGTCCAGCTCCAGCACCAGGCGCAGCACGCCGTGCGCGGCCGGGTGCTGCGGGCCGAAGTTGATCGTGTAGTTCTTGATCTCGACATCGCCGACCGAGGGCTTGTCCTCGCCGGTGTAGAGCATGTCGGCGGCGACGCGCGCGTCCTGCATCTCGTGGAGGTCGGCCATCACTTCTTCTCCGTGGCCGGTACGGGGGACGGAGCGCCCGGCGCCTGCGGCGCCTTCTCGTCACCCGGCAGCATATATTGCGCGCCTTCCCACGGGGAGAGGAAGTCGAAGCTGCGGAAATCCTGCGCCAGCTGCACCGGCTCGTACACCACGCGCTTCGCCTCTTCCGAATAGCGCAGTTCGACATAGCCCGTCATCGGGAAGTCCTTGCGTAGCGGATGGCCGCGGAAGCCGTAATCGGTGAGGATGCGGCGCAGATCGGGATTGCCGTCGAACAGCACGCCGATCATGTCGTAAACCTCGCGCTCCAGCCAGCCGGCATTGCGCCACAGGCCCGTCGCCGACGGCACCGGCTTCGCCTCGTCCGTCTGCACATGGACGTGGAGGCGGTGGTTCTTCGTCAGCGACAGCAGGCAATAGACCACCTCGAAGCGATCCTGCCCGCGATCGGGATAGTCGACGCCCGCAATCTCCATGAGCTGCTGATATTCCAGCCCCTTGGTGTCGCGCAGGATGCCGAGCGCGGTGGCGGTCGCCTCGCGCTTCACATGCAGCTGGATCTCGCCGGCCTGCTCGAACGCATCGACCAGCGCATCGCCGAGTGCGGCCTTCGCCGCCTCGATCACGCCGTCATTGGTCGAGAATTTGGGATAGTTCATGGCCGTCCCTCAGCGCTCGACCGTGCCGACGCGGCGGATCTTCCGCTGCAGCTGCATGATGCCGTAGAGCAGCGCCTCGGCGGTCGGCGGGCAGCCGGGGACGTAGATGTCCACCGGCACGATCCGGTCGCAGCCGCGCACGACGCTGTAGCTGTAATGGTAATAGCCGCCGCCATTGGCGCAGCTTCCCATCGAGATGACGTATTTCGGCTCCGACATCTGGTCATAGACCTTGCGGAGCGCGGGTGCCATCTTGTTGCACAGCGTACCGGCGACGATCATCACGTCCGACTGACGCGGCGATGCGCGCGGGGCGGCGCCGAAGCGCTCCAGGTCGTAGCGCGGCATGTTGACGTGGATCATCTCCACCGCGCAGCACGCCAGACCGAAGGTCATCCACCAGAGCGAGCCGGTGCGCGCCCACTGGAACAGCTCCTCGGTCGAAGTGACGAGGAAGCCCTTGTCCTGCACTTCCGCCGACAGATCGTCGAAGAAAGCACGATCGGGCACCTGCCCCTCGGGCATGAACGGCGCGTTCGGATCGCGGGCGACTTCTACTCCCATTCGAGAGCTCCCTTCTTCCACGCATAGACGAAGCCGAGCACCAGTTCGGCCAGGAAGCCCATCATCGCGAACCAGCCGGTCCAGCCGATCTCCTTGAGCGAGACCGCCCACGGATAGAGGAAGGCCGCTTCGAGATCGAACACGATGAACAGGATCGCGACTAGGTAGAAGCGCACGTCGAACTGGGCGCGGCTGTCCTCGAAGGCCGGGAACCCGCATTCGTACTCGGCGAGCTTGTCGGTGGTCGGCTTGTGGCTGCCGGTGAGGCGCGAGACGACCATCGGGAGCACCACGAAGGCCGTCGAGAGAAGGAGCGCCACCCCCAGGAACAGCAGGATCGGGAGATATTGGGCGGCGACGGACGCCATGGCTTTCTCCGGAACGCAGGAACGGACCCCCGAAGAGGCCCCATTAACGGGGGCTGTCTAGGCCCGCTGCACCTGCGAAGCAAGGTGTCCAGGCGCTGAGAATGAATCGCAAAAAGGCGGTTTTGCTGGGGTTTTTAACCTGTCGGGGGATATCGCCCGTGGAATGAACCGGCTCCGCTCGCTTCCGCCCGCTCTGCTATGGGCGCCGCTGCTCGGGCTGGCGGCGCTAGCGCTGTCAGCGGCGACCGGCGGACTGTCGCACAGCTTCCTCGATCCGGACGAGTCGGCGCATTACGTCAACACGTTGTTCATCGCCGACTGGCTGCGCGCGGGCTGCCCCTCGCCGATGCCGTTCGCGCGGGATTTCTACGCGCATTTCCCGAAGCTCTCGATAGGCCACTGGCCGCCGGGCTGGTACGCGATGCTGGCGCCGCTGTTCGCGGTTCTGCGCCCCTCCCCGTTCGGCGCGGCGATCCTGTTGGCCTTCATCGCTGGCCTGCCCGCACTGACGATCGTCTGGGCGCTGGACCGTGTGGGTGCGAAGCGCTGGGGGATCGTTGCCGCCTTCGGCTACCTGCTGCTCCCGCTGGTCGCCAACGAGGCGCGCTATTTCCGGATCGACCAGCCGGTCGCGCTGGTCGCGGGCCTCGCGGCGATCGCCTGGTTCCGCGCGACAGAAAAGCCGGGGCTGTGGCGCTACCTGCTGTTCGGCGCGCTCACCGCCTTCGCGACGCTGACCAAGGGCAATGGCGCGCTCGCGGTGCTGATCCCCGCGCTCGACATCGTGATGGCGGGGCGCTGGCGACAGCTGGCCGACTGGCGACTGTGGACTGCGGCGGTTGCGACGCTGCTGGTCGTGGCGCCGTGGTATTATGTGTCGTTCAAGATTTCGGCGGGCGGCTTCAATTACACCCCCGGACCGGCTTACGCGTGGCTGTCGCTGAAGACGGACGGTGCCGCGCTCCTCGATACGCTGGGCTATGTCGGCCTGCTCGCCGCATTGCTCGGCGCCATGGCGGGCTGGCAGGAGCCCCTCTTCCGGCCAATCGTCCGCCTGTCGATCGCGGCCATCCTCGCGACATTGCTGTTCCAGGCCGCGATCCCGGTGGCGCTCGAGGACCGCTACGTGCTGCCGGCGATTCCGTGGCTGGTGGTGCTGATCGCGATCGGACCGGTAGCGACGGCGGAACGCAACCCGATCGGCGCGATCGTGCCGACGATCTTGATCCTCGCGGCGCTCATGCCGTTTGTCGCGGATCTGATCCGACAGCCGCCCAAGCCCGACATCGGCGCGCCGGCCATCGCGGTGCAGATGCAGTCGGCTCCCGGCATCTGGCTGATCGACGGCCGCGCCGGCGGCGAAGGCGCGGCGATCGCCGAGGCGGCCTATGCCGATGACGGCCGCCGCGCGATCTGGGCGGCCCGCGCTTCCCAATGGCTTTCGACCAGCGACTTCATGGGCCGCGACTATCGGCTAAGCGTCCATTCGTCGGCCGAGGCGCGGGCGGTGCTGGATCGGCTGGGCGTGCGTGGCGTCGTGTCGGTGGCGGAGAAGGGGCAGCTCGCTTATCCGCACAGCAGGCTGCTGCGTGGAGCGGTGATGCTGCCGGGATTCGTCGGCGTCGATCAGCGTTTTCCGCGCGGCGCGGGCCGGAGTCTCGTCGCGGCCCGCCTGGTTCCGATCCGCGCGCATCCGGAGCTTCTGTCGTCCGGCAGCGGATCGGCCGACGTCGCCTCGATGACGAAGGCTTTCCGCTAAAGCCAAATCGTCATCCCGAGGTGCGAAGCCCAGTGGCGATCCACATTCCACGCCATGGATTGCTTCACTTCGCTCGCAATGACGATCGAAATCAGCGCAGCGCGGCGGCCACGAGCTTGAGGAGGCGCGGGTGGAGGCTGTCGTTGGCGGCCAGCCACTGCTTGCGCTCGCGGGTCTGGTCGCCGCCGCGGAAGTCGGTGACGAAGCCGCCCGCCTCGCGGACCAGCAGCTCGCCCGCCGCGACGTCCCACATCTGGAGATCGGTTTCCCAGAAACCGTCGAAACGACCCGCCGCCACCCAGGCGAGATCCAGCGCGGCCGAGCCGAAGCGGCGGATGCCTGCGATTTCCGGGCCGACGGCGTTGAAGATCTTCTGCCACTCGGCGAAATCGCCATGGCCCCTAAACGGCGCGCCGGTGGCGAGCAGCGCCTCGGACACGTCGCGGCGGGAGGAAACACGAAGCCGACGGTCGTGCAGCCAGGCGCCCCGGCCCTTCTCGGCCCAGAAGCTCTCGTCGGTCAGCGGCTGGTACACCAGGCCCGCGACCAGCTCGCCCTTGCCGGACGGGCGCGGCTCCTCGACCGCGATCGAGATCGCGAAATGCGGGATCGAGTGGAGGAAGTTGGAGGTGCCGTCGATCGGATCGACGATCCAGCGCGGCTTGCTAGGATCGCCCTCGACCGAGCCGCCCTCTTCCGCGACGATGCCCCAGTCCGGACGCGCGTGCCGCAATTCCTCGAGGATCGTGCGCTCGGCGGTCCGGTCGGCGGCGGAAACGAAGTCCGCCGGCCCCTTGCGAGAGACCTGCAGCGCATCGACCTCGCCGAAATCGCGGCGCAGCTTCGGCGCGGCCTTGCGCGCGGCCTTCTGCATGACGGTGATCAGGCCGGAATGGGCAACCATGGTGTCTTCTCTCCCCCCTCCCTTTCAAGGGAGGGGCGTAATGGGTGAACCATGCCCCGCATGGTTCAGCGATGCCGGGGGCATCGCGACCCATTACGGGTGGGTGACGTCGGCCTCCCCAAGCGCGACGGCTATCGGGGCAGGCGTTCAAACCCACCCCAACCCCTCCCTTGAAAGGGAGGGGCTAGAGCGGATCAATCCGCGCGGCGGACGTAGGTCTGTTCGTAAACGTCGACGACGATCTTCGTCCCCGAACCGATATGCGGCGGCACCATCACGCGCACGCCGTTGTCGAGCAGCGCCGGCTTGTAGCTGGACGAGGCGGTCTGCCCCTTCACCACGGCATCGGCCTCGACGATCGTCGCCTCGACGGTGTCGGGCAGTTGCACGCTGATCGGCTCCTCGTCGTACAGCTCCATCACCACGTCCATGCCGTCCTGCAGGAAGGCCGCCGCATCACCGAGCAGATCGCGCGGCAGGTTGGTCTGGTCGTAGGTTTCCTTGTCCATGAAGGTCAGCATGTCGCCGTCCGCGAACAGGAACTGGAAATCCTTGGTGTCGAGGCGCACGCGCTCCACCGTCTCGGCCGAGCGGAAGCGGACGTTGTTCTTGCGGCCGTCGCGCAGGTTCTTCATCTCGACCTGCATGTACGCGCCGCCCTTGCCCGGCTGCGTGTGCTGGATCTTCACGGCGCGCCAGATGCCGCCTTCATATTCGATGATGTTGCCGGGACGGATGTCCACGCCGCTGATCTTCATTGCGACACCTGGTTTCTGTAGGATGGAAAAGAGCAGGCGCGGCCTGTAGCGCCCGACGGGCCGGCGGGCAAGTCAGCCCGGAATCTTAAGCCCGCATCGCGGCGGCGACACGCGCCTGCTGGGCGGGCGTGAACAGGCTCTCGCCCTCGCCGGGCAGTGTCTCGAAAGCCGGCACGCCCTCGGGCAGTGCGATCCATGGGTGCTTGGAGCGGACGAAGAAGTGGCTATCGGGGGCCAGCCGATCGGATTCGTCCAGCGTTCCGGCGCGCAGGAAGAGGATCTTGTCGCCGAACATCGGGTGTGTCGCCCAGAGCAGCACGCCGCAATGACCGCATTTCGTGCCGAACTCGTCGGTGACGGGCTCGCCCTCGGTCAGGGTCACGCGATCCTTCTCGATCATCGCGTTGACCGCGAATGCCGCGCCGGTGAGCGTCTGGCAATCGCGGCAATGGCAGCCGTTGATGCAGATCGGATCACCCTCCATCCGGTAGCGCACCGCGCGGCAATAGCATCCGCCGTCCATCGTCACTTCCCCGCCAGCACCGGATACGGATTGATCTCCTCGCCCTGCCACCAGCCCTCGCCTGGCGCCATGCGGTGGATCTCGAAATGGAGGTGCGGCGCGGAGGGCGCGGCATCGCCGGTCGAGCCGACCGTCGCGATCTGCTGGCCCGCCTTCACCGCCTGCCCTTCGACAAGCGTCGGCGCGTAACGATCGAGATGGGCGTAATAATAGACGATGCCGCCATCCGTCGAACGTTCGTAGATAGTGGTGCCGCCGAGCTTGCTCTGGAACAATTTCTCGATCGTACCGTCCGCCGCCGCCAGGACCGGCGTGCCGGTCGGCGCCATGATATCGATGGCGTGGTGGACGCGGGTGCCGTCGCCGCGCGCCTCTCCCCAGTCGTCGTGCAGCGCGGAGGCCTGGACTCCCTGCACCGGCAGCACGAGCTTGCCGTGAACCGGCGCCGGCGCACGCGCCACCTGCGGCCCCGTCGTCGGCCCGCCCGCCCCGCTCCAGCCCGGTCCGGTGACGCGCACCATCGCCGCGAAGGCAACGATCCCCGCGAGGATTAGCAGCGCGACGATGATCCCGAAGCGGCTCATGGCTGGAAGATAGCAGGCGTCCCGGCTTTGACCATCAGCGAAAGCCGCGCTGCATCCCAGTTGGTCATCCGCACGCAGCCGTGGCTGGCGGTGCGTCCGATATTCTCCGGCACCGGCGTGCCGTGGATGCCGTAATGCGCCTTGTTCAGGTCCATCCAGACGACCCCCACCGGCCCGTTCGGCCCCGGCGGCAGCATCGCCGATTTTTCGCCCGGCGAGGCATCCCAGAACAGCTTGGGATTGAAGTGGAACTTGGGATTGTAATCGAGCACCATGATCTTCCAGGTGCCGATCGGCAGCGGATCGTGGCTGCTCCCCGTCGTCACCGGAAACTGGGCGAGCAGCTTGTCCTGCGCGTCATAGACGGACAGCGTCTTGTCGGTCTTCGAGACGACGAGATGGTCCGCCTGCGGCTGCGAGCTGTCGACATTCAGTCCCGCGAGTGTCTGCTTGTAGCCCTCGGGCAGATTGGCGGGATAGTCGCGCCCGGCCGTCACCACGTTGGGCACCTTGATCTTCGCGCCCGCCGTCACCGGCGTGTCGGGGGAGTTGAGCGCGATCAGCACCGCGTTGGTGGTGTGGTAGCGTTCGGACAGCATCTCCAAGGGATTGGAGTAGCCGAGCACCGGCAACTTCGCCTGCGCATCCTCCTTCTTCGGGATCGGGCCGACGAACTGACCGGCGAGATCGGCGTCGGTCAGCACGATTTCACGCACCGGCTGGGTGGTATTATATTGATCGAGCGCCGCGCCGGTGCGCTTGTCGATCTCGCCCGTCGCAATCACGCCATTGGCTTTCTGGAAGCCCGCGATGGCGCGTTTCAGGCCGGCACCCGCCTTACCGTCGATCACGCCCGGCGAGAAGCCGAGATGATCGAGGATCACCTGCGTCTTCATGATGTTGAGATCGGGGCCGGGTTTCGGTTTGGGCGGCGCGGGCTTCGGCACCACCTTCGCGGGCGCCTTGGCCGGAGGCTTCGGCGCGGCGGCGAGCGGCCCCGCCAGCATCACCGCCATAGCGCCCAGAGCGATCGAACGGACCCGTACCATGCTCACCTCTCGTCATCGTGACGGAGGAGTAACGCCCTGTCGCCGCTCAAATATCCGTCATGCTCGGTTCAGCCGGCCGATCGGCGCGCGCGGCCGGGCCTGCGAGAGCGCCAGCGCGATCAGCGCGACGCCCGCGAAGAAGATGTAAAGGCCGAAGCGCTCACCCATCGCCGCCAGTGTCGCGATGCCGCCCAGCACGGCAGCGCCGACATAGCCGCGCGGTACCACCAGCGGCAGCCGGATCGTATCGACGGTGCGGATCGGCCCTTGGCTACCGGCCGGCTGGCGCAGCCGCTTCGCCACCGCCGCCAGGAAGGCCAGCGCGCACGGCACCAGCGCGATCGCCGTCGCCAATGCCGCCCAGCGCAGCGAAAGCGGGCGGCCGTCCTGCTGCCAGTCCAGCCACGCGCCCGCGCCGTCCACCGCGACCGCGCCCAGCGCGGCGAAGCGGGCAACGCGACGGATCATCCCCGCATCGCCCTGTCGAAGGCGGCGACGGCGGTCGCCGGGCCACCTTCCGCGTTCCAGATCGCGCCGCACACGGCAAGAAAATCGGCTCCGGCCTTCACCAGCGGCACGGCGTTGTCCGGCGTGATTCCGCCGACCGCTACGCAGGGCAGCTCGAACAATGTCGTCCACCAGCTCAGGATCGAGGGGTCGGGCCGCGCGTCCGAATCCTTGGTGATGCTGGGGTAGAAAGCGCCGAACGAGATATAGTCGGCCCCCGCCTCGCCCGCCTCCATCGCGAGATGACGGCTGTCGGCGGCGGAAACGCCGATTTGCGCGGCCGGTCCCAGCACCTGCCGCGCCTCGCGCACATCGTCGAGACCGTGCTCGAAATGCACGCCATCGGCACCCAGCCGCTTGGCGAGGCCGATCGACTCGCTGACGAGGAAAGCCACGTCGCGGTCCGCGCATAGCTTCTGGATCGGCTCGGCCAGCTTCGCGATCGCGTGATCGTCGATGCCGAGGAGCCGCAGCTGGAACGCGGCAACCGGCCCGCCGTCCAAGGTCGCGGCCAACGTATCGACGAAGGCCGGCGTGATCGTCGGCGGGGAGATCAGATAGAGCTGGCAGGCGGGGCGCCGGTCCTCGCTGTCGAAGCGATCGGCAAAGCGCGGGTCCAGCTTCAGTTCAGAATCCTCGATCTCCATGGGCGCGGCTCTAGACTCGCGATGGCGAGGTGGAAAGCCGCCGGAGCGTCGAGCCGATACGCAATGGGCGACGTGATGCGCCGAAGCCTCACTTGGCGTACCGGACCGGGAGGCGCGCGCCCGGTCCGGTGCCGAATCACGCCTCCAGATTGTCCGCCACGAACCTGTCGAGGATACGCACGCCGAAGCCGGTCGCGCCCTTGTCCCATGTCGCGCCGGCCTTGGCCGACCAGACCATGCCGGCGATGTCGAGGTGCGCCCACTTCACGCCGTCCTCGACGAAGCGCTTGATGAACTGCGCCGCCGTGATCGAGCCGCCGCCGCGCGGGCCGACATTCTTCATGTCCGCGATCGGACTGTCGATCAGCTTGTCGTACGCGTCGCCCAGCGGGAAACGCCACATCTTGTCGCCCGAGGTCTCGCCGGCCTTGAGCAATTTGTCGGCGAGCCCGTCGTCGTTCGAGAACAGGCCGCCATATTCGTTGCCGAGGCTGACGATCATCGCGCCGGTCAGCGTCGCGAGATCGACGATCGTCTTCACGCCGTGGGTCTTCTGCACCCAGGTGATCGCGTCGCACAGCACCAGGCGCCCTTCCGCGTCGGTGTTGATCACCTCGATCGTCTGGCCGGACATCGACGTCACGACGTCACCGGGGCGCTGGGCGTTGCCGTCGGGCATGTTCTCGACCAGGCCGCACACGCCGATGACGTGCGCCTTCGCCTTGCGTCCGGCGAGCGCCATCATCGCGCCCGCGACGGCGCCGGCGCCGCCCATGTCCCACTTCATGTCCTCCATGCCGGCGGCGGGCTTGATCGAGATGCCGCCGGTGTCGAACGTCACGCCCTTGCCGACGAAGGCGACCGGCTCTTTGTCCGCGCCCTTCCAGCGCATGACGAGCAGGCGGGCGGGCTTGCGCGAGCCCTGTGCGACGCCGAGCAAACCGCCCATGCCGAGATCGGCCATCTGCTTGTCGTCGAGCACGGTGATCTCGACGCCGAGATCCTTCAGCTTCTGACAACGCTCTACGAAGCTCTCAGGATAGATGATGTTGGCCGGCTCGGTCACCAGTTCCTTGGTGAAGGCGACGCCGTCGGCCAGCGCCTTCGCAGAAGCCCAGGCGGCCGCCGCGCCTTCGCCGGCACCGACGATAACGATCTCGTCGAGCTGCGGCTTCTGCGCGGCCTTCAGCTTGGTGCGATAGACGTCGTAGCGCCAGTTGCGCATCACCGCGCCGAACGCCAGCGCGGCGGCCCGGGCGCCGCTCGTCTTGTGACCCGAGAAATCGACGACGAGAGTCTTTTCCGAGGTCTGCACCTTGGCGATCAGCGCGCCGCCGGCCTTCTCATAGACCTTGTCCGAATCACCGTCGCCGAGGCCGACGAGCAGGATGCGGCCGTTGCCGGCATAAAGATCGGCCAGTGCGCCGGCCTCGCCCTCGAACTTTGCGGCCGCGGCGGCGCGGGCGATGAAAGCGGCATCGTCAGCGGAAAGACCAGCGAGTCGAGCGGCTTCCACCTTGCCGGCGGTCAGCGGAATGGCGAGGGCGTGCGGTCCTTCGGGGCGGCGGTCTGCGAAGCGGACGTTCATTGCTGTTATGGTCTCCATGATGGCGCTCCCGGCGCCTTGCCGCCGCATATGGCAAGCCGCCCGCCCCCGCGCTACCCCTGCAGCCCGGCGCAGGGCAGCGCGCGGGACATTGCGGAGCGGACGCTGCGGTGCGATAGGCGCTGGAAAAGCAAGGCCGTTCGGGCACCTCTTGGGGGACGTGTGGATTTCAGAAGCCCGAAGACCGTGTTGAACGCCCAGGGCATGTCCACGGCCCTGACGCTCGTGCTTGCGCTGACCGCGATGCCTGCGTTCGCACAGAGCACGCCGGACGCCAGCATCGGCGCGGGCGGCAGCTTCGGCGCGAGCGACAACGGCCGCCCCGCGCTGGTCGAACCGTCCACGCCGGCCCTGTCGGTCGAGGATGTGAACAAGCCGCTCGCCGACAACGAGGCGGCCTTCACCGCAGACCAGCTCGATTACGACACCGAGAAGCATATCGTCACCGCCACCGGCGACGTCCGCATGATCCGCCAGGGCAACCGGATGCGCGCCGACAAGGTGATCTGGAATCGCGACAGCGACGACGTCCACGCCTACGGCAACGTCGCGATCCAGAACCCGCAGGGCGACATGACCTACGCCCAGGATGCCGAGCTCACCGATTCGATGAAGGACGGCGTCGCGCAGGACATGCTGCTGGTGCTGGAGAATGGCGGGCGCATGGCGGCCGCCAGGGGCGCGCGCAAGGACGGCGTCTATACGCTCAACCACGCCGCCTACACGCCCTGCGACGTCACCACGAGCAAGGGCTGCCCCAAGGAGCCGATCTGGAAGATCACGGCAGCGAAGGTGGTCTATGACCCCAGCCGCCACCGCGTCTCCTATCGGGACGCACGGCTGACCTTCCTGGGCCTCCCGATCTTCTGGCTCCCCGCCTTCTCGCACCCGGACGGGTCCGGCGCGGGCGGCAATTCGGGCCTGCTGGTGCCGGACGTCAGCTACAACAGCCGCAACGGCATGATGTATGCGCAGCCGTACTACATCCAGTTCGCGCCCAATCGAGACCTGACGGTCACGCCCTACGTCTTCACCAGCGTCCTGCCCATGCTGAGCGCCGAATATCGCTCGCTGAGCGAGAAGGGCGCCTGGCGCGTCCAGGGCTATCTCACCGACTCGAGCCAGTCGACGACCGCAACCACCGGCGGATCGAAGAGCGTGCGCGGCTATATCGAGGCGAACGGGACGTGGCAGCTCAGCCCGAACTGGACGCTCACCGGATCGCTCCGCGCGGTGACCGACAAGACGTTCCTGCAACGCTACGATCTCAATTACGACGACACGCTGCGATCGGTGGTGAAGGCCGAGCGGATCGACGGAGACAGCTATCTTTCGATCGCCGGCTGGGCCTTCCAGACGCTGGTGCCCAACGTCCCCGGCTCCAATCTGGCGCAGGCCAGGCAGGGCCAGCAGCCGATCGCCATTCCCGCGATCGACTATCGCCGCCGGATCGGCGACCCGTGGCTCGGCGGCACGCTCACGCTGCAGGCCAACACGCTCGGCCTGATCCGTACCGACGGGCAGGACAAGCAGCGCGCCTTCGTCAGCGCCGAATGGCAGAAGTGGCTGCTGACCGGCATGGGCCAGCTCGTCACCTTTACCGCCTATGGCCGGGGCGACATCTATCATTCGGACCAGAACGACCTCACCCAGACGGTGGTCTATCAGGGCCATCCCGGCTGGGAGGGGCGCGGCATCGCCGCCGCCGCCGTGGACGTGCGCTGGCCCTTCGTCGGCGACGTGTGGGGCGGCACCCAGCGCATCACACCGCGCATCCAGTTCGCCGGCAGCCCCAGGACGCGCAACATGGCGATCCCCAACGAGGATTCGCGCGCGGTCGACCTGGAGGACACCAACCTCTTCTCGCTCAACCGCTTCCCCGGCTACGATCGCTGGGAGGATGGCGCGCGCATCACCTACGGCGTCGAATATGCGCTGGACCTGCCGCGTTTCTCTCTGCGGTCCGACATCGGGCAGAGCTACCGCTTCAACAACCGCGACAGCATCCTGCCGCCCGGCACGGGGCTTTCGGGCAAGACCTCCGACATCGTCGGCCGCGCCACCGTCCGCTACGGCAGCTTCGTCAGCGTGACGGAGCGGTTCCGGCTCGACAAGAACAGCTTCGCCATCCGCCGCAACGAGATCGACGCGACGCTGGGATCCGCCAACACCTATCTCCAAGTCGGATACCTGAACCTCAGCCGCAACATCGATCCGTCGATCGAGGACCTGCGCGATCACGAGGAGGTGCGGCTCGGCGCGCGGCTGGCGATCGGCAAGCGCTGGTCGCTGTTCGGATCGACCACGCTCGACCTGTCCGACGAGACGCAGACGGTCAGCGCGAGCCAGAGCCAGACGCTCACCGACCTCGACGACGGCATCGATCCGGTCAAATCGCGCGTCGGCCTCGCTTATGAGGACGACTGCTTCGAGGCGAGCGTCCAGTGGCGGCGCAACTATGCGGCCTTCGGCGATGCGCGCTACGGCAACAGCTTCCAGTTCCGGCTGGCATTCAAGAACCTCGGCCGCTAAAGCCTGCATTCATCGAGGACATGCCATGCCTCGCGGTGCCGATTTGCGCTTCCGAGGGGGAAGCCGGCACGGGCGACATGACGGGCGGGATTGAGAACGGCGTGATTTCCATAAAAGCTATGTTCAAGCCGCGGCTGGCGGCGCTTTGCCTCGCGGGCGCTCTCGCCCTGATCGGCCCCGGCCACGCCTTCGCGCAGGGTGACGACGACGACACGGCGGTCAGCAATCCGCTCAATCTGCCCAACGACGTGCAGATGTTCGGCAAGTTCGATCCGACGATCCGCAAGGCGACCGCGATCGTCAACGGCTTCATCATCACCGACACCGACGTCGACCAGCGCCTCAACCTGGTGCTCGCCGCCAACGGCCAGCAGGTTTCGGGCGACGAGAAGGATCGTCTGCGCCTGCAGGTGCTGCGCAACCTGATCGACGAGACGCTGGAGATCCAGGAAGCCAAGTCGAACGACGTCACCGTGCCGTCGTCGGACATCGATTCCACTTTCCAGCGGGTCGCCGCCCAGTTCAAATATACGCCCGACCAGTTCGCGGCCTTCCTGAAGTCGAAGGGCTCCTCGCAGGCATCGATCAAGCGCCAGATCGAAGGCGAGATGGCCTGGCAACGCCTGCTCGATCGCAAGGTCCAGCCCTTCATCAACGTCGGCGACGACGAGGTGAAGCAGGTGATCGCGCGCCTGAACGCATCGAAGGGTGCCAAGGAATATCATGTCGGCGAGATCTTCATCTCCTCGACCCCGGCGACGGACGCCCAGGCGCACGAAAATGCCGACAAGGTGTTCGAGCAGCTGAAGAAGGGCGGCAGCTTCGTCGCCTATGCCCGCCAATATTCGGAAGCCTCCACGGCGGCCGTCGGCGGCGATCTCGGCTGGGTCCGCGCCGAGCAGCTGCCCGATCCGATCGCGCAGGCGCTGCCGCAGATGCAGAACGGATCGGTCACGCCGCCGATCCAGGTGTCCGGCGGCTATTCGATCATCGCGCTGCAGGACACCAGGCAGGTGCTCACCTCCGATCCGCGCGACGCGCTGCTGAGCCTCAAGCAGATCACCATCAGCTTCCCGGCCGGCACCACCCAGGAAACCGCCAGCCCGCGTGTCGCCGCCTTCGCCGATGCGACGCAGAAGATGGCCGGCTGCGGCGCCGCCAAGGACGTCGCCGCCAGGTTCGACGGCAACATGGTCGAGAACGACAACATCAAGATCCGCGACCTGCCGCCGGCGCTGCAGAACCAGATGACCGCGCTCTCGATCGGCCAGTCGACCACGCCGTTCGGCTCCGTCGAGGATGGCGTGCGCGTGCTGGTGCTGTGCGGCCGCGACGATCCGCAGACCGCGAACGCCCCCTCCTTCGATGCCATCTACAATCAGATGGAGCAGGAGCGCGTCGATCTGCGCGCCCGCCGCTATCTGCGCGATCTGCGCCGCGATGCGGTGATCGAGTACCGATGAGCGTTGCCCCGATCGCCGTCTCGATCGGCGATCCGGCCGGGATCGGCCCCGAGGTGCTGGCCAAGGCTTGGGTGCGGCGCGCCCAGAACCGGCTGACGCCCTTCTTCGCGATCGGGGACCTGCGTTCGATCTCGACCGTATGGAAGGGACCGCTCCGCAAGGTCGACGGGCCGGCAGAGGCCGTCGCCTGCTTCGGCGAGGCGCTGCCGATCATGGAGGTGGAGGATGCCGGCGCGATCGTGCCGGGCCAGCCCAACATGCCGGGCGCGCGCTGCGCCATCGCCAGTCTGGAGATCGCGGTCGGCCTCGCGCGAGAGGGCGCGGCATCGGCGATCGTCACCGGGCCGGTCTCCAAGGCCGAGCTCTACGCGATCGGCTTCACCCATGCGGGCCAGACCGAGTTCGTCGCCGAGCGTTGCGGCGTGGCGCCGGGCAACGTCGCGATGATGCTCGCCGGGCCGACGCTGCGCACGGTCTGCATCACCACCCACGTGCCGCTGGCCCGGGTGTCGGAGCTGCTGAGCGTCGAGCTGGTCGTCTCCCGTGCCCGGGTGACGGCGCGCGGGCTCCAGCGCGATTTCGGCATCGCCGATCCGCGCATCGCCATAGCCGGTTTCAACCCGCACGCGGGCGAAGGCGGCTCGCTGGGCCGCGAGGAGATCGAGATCCTGCTGCCCGCGATCGAGCAATTGCGGGACGAAGGCATCGACATCGTCGGCCCGTTGGCGGCGGACACGATGTTTCATCCCCGCGCCCGCGCCCGCTACGATGCGGCGCTGTGCACCTATCACGATCAGGCGCTGATCCCGCTCAAGACGCTGCATTTCGACGAGGGCGTCAACATGACGCTGGGCCTGCCGATCGTGCGCGTCGCGCCCGATCACGGCACCGCCTTCGAGATCGCCGGCAAGGGCCTCTCCGAACCGGGCGCGACGATCGCCGCGATCCGCATGGCCGGCGAAGCCGCGGAGCGCCGCGCCGCCGCGTCATGAGCGGCCTCGCCGACCTTCCTCCGCTGCGTGAGGTGATCGCGAGGCACGGGCTTTCCGCATCCAAGTCGCTCGGGCAGAACTTCCTGCTGGATGGCCAGTTGCTCGATCGCATCGCGCGGGTGGCGGGCAATCTGGAGGCGCAGCGCGTCTATGAGGTCGGCCCTGGCCCCGGCGGCCTGACCCGCGCCCTGCTCCGCGCCGGTGCGACGGTGACGGCGGTGGAGCGCGATCGCCGGTGCCTGCCCGCGCTCGCGGAACTGACCGAAGCATCAGGCAACCGCCTGCGCGTGATCGAAGGCGATGCGCTGGAAATCGACGAGCAGTCGGAAGCGGGCGATGGCGCCCATATCGTCGCCAACCTACCCTACAATGTCGGCACCGTGCTGCTGGTCCGCTGGCTGGAGAGCGAGGCATGGCCGCCCTGGTGGGCTTCGCTCAGCCTGATGTTCCAGAAGGAGGTCGCCGAGCGGATCGTGGCGAAGCCGGGCACCGACGCTTATGGCCGCCTCGCCGTGCTCGCCCAGTGGCGCGCGGAAGCGAGCATCGCGCTCAACGTCCATCGCTCCGCCTTCGTGCCGCCGCCCAAGGTGATGTCGGCGGTGGTCCACCTCGTGCCCAAGGCCATGCCCGGGGGAGTGGATCCGGCGAAGCTCTCCGCGCTGACGGGCGCCGCATTCGGCCAGCGCCGCAAGATGCTGCGGCAAAGCCTGAAAAGCATGGCGGGAGCGCTCGACGCCTTGTCGACATTGGGCATCGCGGCCGAGCGTCGGCCGGAAACGCTTTCGGTGGAGGAGTTCGTCGCGGTCGCCCGCGCGCTCTCCTGAACTCAGTTCTTCTCCGGCACTGCCGACTGTTCCTGGCCCTTGGGGGGAACCTTGTCGCTGGCCTGGGCCGTCTGCACCGGAGCGGGCGGGCCCTTCGCGATCGCGGCGGCGAGCGTCGTCGCGGCCGGGCAGGTCGCGTTGCCGCAAATCTTCTGGACGCGCGCAAGATTGTCCTTCGCACGATCGACCGCGCCGCGCTGAACCAGGGCGCCGCCCTCGCCCGAAAGCGCCGCGACGTCGTTCGGTTCGAGAAGCAGCGCGTCCTTGTAGTAGCGGATCGCCTTGCCCGGCAGCTGCTGCGCCTGCGCGACCTTGCCCAACGTCACATAAGCGGCGCGGTTCTTCGGATCGGCGACCAAAGCTGTCTCAAGCGCATCGTTGGCGGCAACGAGATTGCCCGCAGCCAGCGCCGCCTCGCCCTGTTTCTGGAAGGTGATCGAGACCGGGTTGATCTGGTCGTCCGGCTTCTGGCCGAAACTTCCGCTCGACATCGTGAGCAGGCCGAGGGCTGCGGCAGAGGCAAGGGCGAGGAACCGCATCTGTTTCTCCGAAGGCGTCATTCCGGTTCTTCTAGCACGGCGCCTTGAGCCTCGCGACGAAAAACCCGTCGGTGCCGTCGTCCGATGGTGTGAGGCGCAGGCCGGGGCCGCGTTGCGAGCCGGCCGGAAGCGTGACGGGTTCTGTCCGCCAGCCTGGATGGCGCGACAGGAACGCCTCGACCTGCCCCGCCCCTTCCTCGTCGAGCAGCGAGCATACGACGTGGACCAGAGTTCCGCCCGGCTCCACCAGCCTGGCCGCGACATCCAGCAGGCGCGCCTGCAACGCCACGACGCGCGCCAGCCGCTCCGGCGTAAGCCGCCAGCGCGCCTCCGGGTTGCGTCGCCAGGTGCCGGTACCCGAACAGGGCGCGTCCACCACCACCAGATCGGCCGCGCCGAGCAGATCGCCAAGCGCCACGATCTCGCGCCCGCCGTCCAGCAGGCGGGTCTCGACGATGGTGATGCCGGCCCGCTCCGCGCGGGGTGCAAGGCGGGAGAGGCGCGCGCGATCGGCGTCGCAGGCGAAGATCACGCCGCGATCCTCCATCGCCGCCGCCAGGCCCAGCGTCTTGCCGCCAGCGCCCGCGCAGAGATCGACCACCTTCATACCGGGCTCCGCACCGCAGGCGAGCGTAACGAGCTGGCTGCCCTCGTCCTGCACCTCGATCAACCCGGCCTTATATTCGGGCAGCTGCTCGACCGCGCTGCCTTCGGGCATGCGCAGACCATCGCGCGCGTGCGGCGCCGGCACCGCGCCCACAATATCGATCTTGCCGGTCTTCAGGCGGTTGATCCGCAGATCGAGCGGCGCACGCTGGAGCAACCCCAGTCCGCCGAGCTTATCGCGCAACCACATCGGCACTTCGGCCGCCTCGGCGCGAGGCTCGTTGGCGGCGATCGGTAGAGGACCGTGGACCGATCCGTCGAACAGCAGCGCGAGTGCCGGATCCCCCTCCGCCAGTCCGATCATCGCCGCCCGCCCGGTTTCGGGGCGCTCGCCGGATCGCCGGATCGCGGCATAGACGAGGTCACGGACCGCGCGGCGGTCCTTCGACCCGGCGTAGCGGCGCGCCCGGAAGTATCGCTGGACGATAACGTCGGCAGCGGCGCCATTGTCGCGCGCACCGGCGATCACCTCGTCGAGAATGTCGATCGCCGCCTGTACGCGCGCCTGGGGAATCACGATTCAACCTCCAACCGTTCGGGCTGAGCCTGTCGAAGCCCTGCCCTTCCTTCTTCGCGTTCGGACAAGAAGGAGGACAGCCCTTCGACAAGCTCGGGGCGAACGGTGTTCAATGGTTCAGCGCGTCGGATAATTGGGCGCCTCGCGGGTGATCGTCACGTCGTGGACGTGGCTTTCCTTGAGGCCGGCATTGGTGATCTGCACGAAGCGGGCGCGCTCCTGCAGCTCCTCGATCGTGTGCGATCCGGTATAGCCCATCGCCGCCTTCACGCCGCCGACGAGCTGGTGGATCACGTCCTTGGCCGGGCCCTTGAACGGCACCTGCCCCTCGATGCCCTCGGGCACGAGCTTGAGCTGGTCCTTGATGTCCTGCTGGAAATAGCGATCGGCCGATCCGCGCGCCATCGCGCCGACACTTCCCATGCCGCGATAGGATTTGTACGCACGCCCCTGATAGATGAAGGTTTCGCCCGGCGCCTCCTCGGTGCCGGCGAGCAGCGAACCGACCATCACGGTCGACGCACCCGCCGCCAGCGCCTTGGCGACGTCGCCGGAGGTACGCAAGCCGCCGTCGCCGATCACCGGCACGCCGGACTTCTTCGCCTCCTCTGCCGCATCCATGATCGCGGTGAGTTGCGGCACGCCGATGCCGGCGACCACGCGCGTCGTGCAGATCGATCCCGGCCCGATGCCGACCTTGAGCCCGTCCGCGCCCGCATCGATCAACGCCTTGGCGGCCTCGGCGGTGGCGATGTTGCCGGCGACGACCTGCACATTGTTGGACAAGCGCTTCACCCGGTCCACCGCCCGCGCGACGTCCTTGTTGTGGCCGTGGGCGGTGTCGATGACGATCAGGTCGCATTCGGCGTCGATCAGCGCCTCGGTGCGCTCGAAGCCCTTGTCGCCCACCGTCGTCGCGGCGGCGACGCGTAGGCGGCCCGACGCATCCTTGGTGGCCGACGGGTAGGTGACGGCTTTCTCGATGTCCTTCACCGTGATCAGGCCGACGCAGCGATAGTCGCCGTCGACCACCAGCAGCTTCTCGATACGGCGCTGGTGTAGCAGGCGCTTGGCGTCCTCCGTGCCGGTGCCGAGCGGCACGGTGGCGAGGTTTTGCGCGGTCATCAGCTCGGAAACCGGCTGCTTGGGGTTTGCGGCGAAGCGCACGTCGCGGTTGGTGAGGATGCCGACCAGCTTGCCCGACGCCTCGGTGACGGGGATGCCGTTGATCCGGTGGCGCGCCATCAATTCCTGCGCATCGGCCAGCGTCGCGTTCGGCGCGATGGTGATCGGATTCACCACCATGCCGCTCTCGTAGCGCTTCACCGCCTTCACCGCCGCCGCCTGCTCCTCGGCCGTCAGGTTGCGGTGGAGCACGCCGAGACCGCCCAACTGCGCCATCACGATCGCCATGTCGGCCTCGGTGACGGTGTCCATCGCCGCCGACAATACGGGGATGTTGAGCGCGATGCCCTTGGTGACGCGCGTCTGGGTGTTCGCCATGCTCGGCAGCACTTCGGACTCCGCCGGCTGAAGGAGCACGTCGTCGAAGGTGAGGCCGAGGCGGATCTGCATGGGGGTCGAATCTTTCGCTGGGCGATGGGATTCGCACCCCTATAGGAGCGGGTCGGTTGCTTTTCCAGACCGTGCAGGCGCAGGAACAAAGCCGGGCGCGATGCGATGACCCTGCGAACCGCCCGACGGGAGACCGGATGATCTTCGATCGACGCGCATTGCTGGCCAGCATCGCCGCCGCCGCCTCGCCCGTGACGCGGGAGGGCAAGCCGGTCAGCCTCGTCCCCACCGACCAGCAGACCAAGAAGCCGGCGTCGGCCACGATCAAGCTGTGGCCGGGCACCGCTCCGGGATCGCCGCCGCCGCCCGACCTGCCCGCGCCCAAGCTCCAGCGCGCTCCGGTCACGGGAGGCAAGGAGTATCGGCTGAAGGGCATCGCCGCACCGGCGCTGTTCGTTTACCGGCCCGCCGTGCCCAACGGCGTCGCGCTGATCGTGATGCCGGGTGGTGGCTTCAGCTTCCTCTCGGTGGAGAATGAGGGCAGCGCGCCCGCGACCTTCTACACCGATTTCGGCTATACCGTGTTCGTGCTGAGCTACCGCCTGCCCGGCGAAGGCTGGACGAACCGCGCCGATGCACCGCTGCAGGATGCGTTGCGCGCGATGCGCGTCGTGCGATCGCAGGCCAAGGCCTACGGCATCGATCCGGAGGGGGTGGCCGTGCTGGGCTTCTCGGCGGGCGGCCATGTCGCGGCGAGCCTTGCCACGGATCACGCCACGCCGCTCTACGTCCCGGTAGATGCGGCGGACAAACTCTCTACCAGGCCCGCGGCCGTGGGGCTGATGTACGCCGTCACCACGATGAAGCCGTTCGAGACCCGCTCGGTCTCGCGCGCCAATCTGCTCGGCCCCGATCCCTCGGCCGAAGTCGTCGCCCGCCGGTCGCCGCTCTCCCATATCGGCGCGAGTACGCCGCCCTGCTTCGTCGGCTGCGCGCTGGACGATCCGATCGTGCCGCCCTTCTGTTCGATCGACTGGCTCGCCGCCTGCCAGGCCGCCAGGGTGCCGGTGGAGGGGCATTTCTTCGAGAAAGGCGGTCACGGATTCGGGCTTCGCCTCTCGACGGACAATCCGGGGGCACTGTGGCCGGAGCTGTTCCGGCTATGGCTGGGCAAGCACGGGCTGTAAGGTCGCATTTGCCCAAACGCGCGGCTCTGCTAGGGATCGCGCATGTCCGCCTCCATTGCCCTCGTCGACGACGATCGCAACATCCTGACCTCCGTTTCGATCGCGCTGCAGGCCGAGGGCTTCACGGTGCGCATCTATTCGGATGGCGAGGCCGCGCTGAAGGCCTTCGCCGAGAATGCGCCCGACCTCGTCGTGCTCGACATCAAGATGCCGCGCATGGACGGGATGGAGGTGCTCCGCCGGCTGCGCGAGAAGAGCCAGGTGCCGGTGATCTTCCTCACCAGCAAGGATGACGAGCTGGACGAGGCACTGGGCCTCGCCATGGGCGCCGACGACTATATCGCCAAGCCCTTCTCGCTGCGCCTGCTGATCGCCCGCATCCGCGCGATCCTGCGCCGCACCGACGCGCGCATGGCCCCGGCGCCCGAGGAGGACATGCCCGCCGAGATGCTCGAGCGCGGACGGCTGGAGATGGACCCCGCCCGCCACAAGGTCCGCTGGGGCGGCGAGGAGGTCGTGCTGACCGTCACCGAATTCATGATCCTGGAGGCGCTGGCCCAGCGCCCCGGATTCGTGAAGTCGCGCGATCAGCTGATGGACGCCGCCTACCAGGACGACGTCTATGTCGACGATCGCACCATCGACAGCCACATCAAACGCCTGCGCCGCAAGTTCCGGCAGGTCGATCCCCAGTTCAAGGCGATCGAGACACTCTACGGGGTGGGATACCGCTTCGGTGAGGAATGATCCCCTGCCGCGCTCGCAGCGCGCCGACCCCGACGACAATCCGCTCACCTGGTCGGCGCGCTGGTCGCTGACCAGCCGCATCCTGGCGGTCAACATCTTCGCGGTGGCGATGCTGGCGGGCAGCTTCGCCTATCTCGACAGCTATCGCTCGCGCGTATCCGAGGAGCGCATCGCCGCCGCCGAGGATGATGCCCAGATGATCGGCACCGCGCTCGCCGCCGTCTCGCCTGAAAAGCGCGCGCTGCTCGCCACGAAGCTGGCGCTGTTCGAAGGCGAACGCGTGCGGGTCTATGACGCCTCCGGCAAGCCGGTCCTCGACAGCTGGCGCAACGGGCCGATCACCTACCAGCTTATCGATCCCGAGACCCAGCCCTGGCAGAAGCACGCCGCGCGCGCGATGGACAAGGCGTTCGACCATATCGTTGGCGCCGATCGCGTGCCGCGTTTCGAGGAGCCCGCCGTCGACACTCTCGATGCGTGGCCGGAGGCGAAGCTCGCGGCGGCGCATCCAAACCGCGTCTATTCGATGCGCCGCAACGCACCGGACCGCACGCCGGTGCTTTCCGCCTCGGTCGCGGTGCCCGGGGTCGGCACGGTCCTCACCACCGACAATGCGCGCGACATCACCCGGATCGTCCGTGCCGAGCGCTACGCCATCGGGCTGGTGATCGGCGGGGTGCTGATCGTCTCGGTGCTGCTCTCGCTGTTTCTGGCGCGGACGATCGCGCGGCCGCTGCGCCGGCTGGCGCTGGCTGCGCACCGGGTTCGACTGGGCCGCGCGCGAGAGGTGGTGGTGCCACGCCTGCCCTCGCGCCGCGACGAGATCGGCCTGCTCGCCCGTGCGCTCTCGGACATGAGCCAGGCGCTGCGCCGCCGGATCGACGCGGTGGAGGCGTTCGCCGCCGACGTCTCGCACGAGCTCAAGAACCCGCTGGCCTCGCTGCGCTCCGCGGTGGACAGCCTCGGCGTGGTCAAGGACCCGGCGCTGCAGGAACGGCTGCTCGACATCGTGCGCGACGACGTGATCCGGCTCGATCGCCTGATCACCGACGTCGCGGAAATCTCGCGCCTCGACGGCGAGCTGTCCCGCGCCCGCTTCGAGGCGGTCGACCTCGGCCCGCTGGTCGAGGGCATGGTCGCGGCGCGGGACGATCGTGGCCGCAACGGCGACGTGCGCGTGGCGTTCGCGCGGCCCTATGTCGATACCGCCGTGGTGTTCGGCGATCCCGCCCGCCTGGCCCGCATGATCGAGAACGTCATCGACAACGCCGTCTCCTTCTCGCCGCCCGGCGGGCTGGTCGAGGTCAGCGCGATCGGCATCGGGGACATCGTGCTGATCGCCATCGAGGACGAAGGCCCCGGCGTACCGCCGGACAAGCGCGAGAGCATCTTCCGCCGCTTCCACACCGACCGCCCCGACGCCGAGAAGCCCGCGCGCCATTCCGGCCTCGGCCTCGCCATCGCCAAGGCGATCGCCGACGGGCATGACGGCACCGTCGAGGTGCGCGACCGCTCGGACGGCCGCAGCGGCGCGCATTTTCTCATCACCCTGCCGAGAGCGCCCGAGGCATGATACGGAAGGGCGATCATCCCAATCCTCCACCGCCGGGGGGAGGATTTGGTAAGTCTCGATATGCTGTAGTGGTTTCCGCCACCCACGTCGAAGCGGATCAGCACGCATCATGACCCAGCTATCCTCCGATCTCCTTCACGCCTCATGTGTCGCGATCGCGGGACGGGCGGTGCTGCTCGCGGGTCGCTCGGGCACCGGCAAGTCGGATCTCGCGCTCCGCCTGATCGATCGCGGCGCGGTGCTGGTGTCCGACGACTATACCGAGTTGCGCCGGCGCGATCGCAAGCTGTTCGCCACTCCGCCCACCCGGATCGTCGGCAAGATCGAGGTGCGCGGCGTCGGCCTCGTCGACATGCCGCACCTCGACGAGGCCGAGGTGGCGCTTCTGATCGATCTCGACGGCGAGGTGGAGCGCATGCCCGAGGCGCGCACTCGCCGGCTGGCGGGGATCGACGTGCCCGCCGTCGCGCTCGCCCCGCTCGAGGCTTCGGCCCCGATCAAGATCGAACTGCTGCTGAAAACGCTGCCGTGAGCGGGGACACGCATCATCGTCGCCTGATCCTCGTGACCGGCATGTCCGGCGCCGGCAAGTCGACCGCGGTGCGAACGCTGGAGGATCTCGGATGGGAGGTGGTCGACAACCTCCCGCTGATGCTGCTCGATCGCCTGCTCGACGCGCCAGCTCCGCCCGGCGCCGACGGCGAGGACCAGCCGCTCGCCGTCGTGGTGGACAGCCGCACGCGCGGTTTCGATCCGGACCGCATCGTCGCGCGGATCCAGAAGCGCCGCGATCAGGGCGACGATGTCGGCATCCTGTTCCTCGATTGCACGGGCGCCGAGCTGGTGCGCCGCTATTCGGAAACGCGCCGCCGCCACCCGCTCGCGCTTGACCGTCCCGCCGAGGACGGGATCGCGCGCGAACGGGAATTGCTGCACCCGCTCCGCCAGGTGGCCGACCAGCTGATCGACACCACCGACCTCAACGTCCATACGCTTGCGCAGGAGCTGCGCGGCCGCTTCGCCACGCCCGAGGCCGGCACGACCATCTCGCTCATGTCCTTCGGCTTCGCGCGCGGCGTGCCCCGCAACGCCGATCTGGTGCTGGACATGCGCTTCCTGCGCAATCCGCACTGGGATCCGACGCTCAAGCCGATGACGGGGCTCGATCGGCCCGTGGCCGATTATGTCGCCGCCGATCCCGCTTATGCCGAAGCGCTCGATCGCATCGACGGGCTGCTGGCCCTGTTGCTTCCGCGCTACGCTGCCGAAGGAAAGAGCTACGTCACCGTCGCGTTCGGCTGCACAGGCGGCAGGCATCGTTCGGTCCATGTTGCCGAAACGATAGGCAGACGGTTGCGCGACCGCGGATTTTCGCCCACCATCCTTCACCGCGATCTGGTCCGAAACTGAGAGGCCGGACGCACGGGAGCGAAGGGTGACCGCGGAGAAGGGCCAAACTCGGGTGGATCGATGATCGGTTTGGTGCTGGTGACGCACGGACGCCTTGCGGCGGAATTCGTGACCGCGATGGAGCATGTGGTGGGACCGCAGGAGGCGATCGTGCCGATCTGCATTGGGCCGGAGGACGATATGGAAGGCCGGCGCAACGACATTGCCGAGGCCATCAAGTCGGTCGATACCGGCGACGGCACCATCGTGCTGACCGATCTGTTCGGCGGCACGCCTTCGAATCTCGCCATTTCGCTGATGAAGTCGGACAGCGTGGAGGTGATCGCCGGCATCAACCTGCCGATGCTGATCCGCCTCGCGTCGGCCCGTCGCACGATGAAGATCAAGGCCGCCGTCGCCGCCGCGCGCGACGCGGGCCGCAAGTACATCTCCGTCGCATCGGATCTGCTGGGAGAAGCCGCCGCGTGACACAGCCCGTCAGCCAGACCGTCCAGATCACCAACAAGCGCGGCCTGCACGCGCGCGCCTCTGCCAAGTTCGTGACGCTCGCCTCCGGCCAGCCGGCGGCCGTGGAGGTGGAGAAGGACGGCTCGAAAGTGGCCGGCACCTCGATCATGGGGCTGATGATGCTGGGCGCCGCCAAGGGCGACCATGTCACGATCAGCGCCGAGGGCGAGGGTGCGGTGGAGACACTTGCGGTGCTGGTCGAACTCGTCGAGAACAAGTTCGGCGAGGAGTAACAGCCGCCTGCCGCACCCACTCCGTTCGGGCCGAGACCGTCGACAAGCTCAGGGCGAACGTCTTGGATGATCCTGAATATTCGCTAGAGAGCGGCCATGCCCCGCGAGATCACCGCCTTCTCCAACTCCCTCGTCAAGCGCGTGCGAAACCTGCGCGAGAAGCGTCATCGCCGCGAGGAGGGCCTGTTCATCGCCGAAGGACTCCGCATCCTGACAGACGCCGAGGAAGCCGGGCGCCTGCCGCAATGGATCTTCTACACCGCCGAGATGCGCAACCATCCGCTCGTCCGCCGCCTGAGCGCCGCCTGCGAGGCGGACGGTGGCGAGGCGATCGAGACCAATGTCGACATCCTCCACAAGCTTTCCGGCAAGGACAATCCACAGACCGTGCTCGGCGTCTATGCCGAGTTCGAAACGTCGCTTGATCGGCTCGATCGCGCGGCCTCGGGCATCTGGATGGTGGCGCAGTCGCTGCGCGATCCCGGCAATCTCGGCACCATCCTGCGTACTGGCGACGCGGTCGGCGCGGGGGGGTTGATCCTCGTCGACGATTGCGTCGATCCCTTCTCGGTCGAAGCGGTGCGCGCCTCGATGGGGGCACTGTTCACGCAGCGGATCGCCAAGGCGAGCTGGGCGGAGTTCCTCGCCTGGCTGCGATCCGGCCCCGGCCAGCTCGTCGCGCTCAGCCTGCGCACCGACATCGATTATCGCCAGCCCTCGTATGAGGCTCCCACCTTCCTGCTCGTCGGCAACGAGGCGCGCGGCCTGCCTGCCGCCTATGAGGACGCCTGTGATCTGCGTGTGAAGTTGCCGATGCGCGGGCGGGCCGATAGCCTCAACGCCGCGATCGCCACCGCCGTGATGGCCTACCAGGTGCTCGGCCAGCGGCTCTGATCGATCGGGCCGATCACCTAAACCACATCAAGCTACTGGACCGTCCGCCCGCAAGGGGTCATCCTCCCGCCATAACGACGAGAGGGTGCCCGATGAACTATGCTCCTAGCCGATTGCCGGCGGCGGCGGCGTGACGTCGCCCATGCAGATCGTCCACGATCTGTCCGCGCTGCATCCCGGTACGATCTACTGGGTGCCGGCGGTCGAGGCGCCGGAGCGCGGCTGGGCGGGGCTGGCGGGCAGCCATCGCGGATCGCGCTACCTGATCGACGCCGAGACATTGCGCCCCGGCCATGACGGCTTCCCGGCCTTCGGGAGCCGGTCCGACTGCCTGCGTTGGATCATGGCAAACCAGCGCGCCATCTCGGAGGGCGCTCCGGGTGCGCATGTCCATGCGGCGAGGCTCGATGCCTGGATGCTGGGGCTGGACGCGATCTGAAGCCGCTTATTCCGCCGCTTCCGCCTGCGGCCCTTCCAGCTCCGGCGTCGTCGGATTGCTGGCCAAAGCCTCGATCGGGCGAATGTCTTCCAGATCCTTGCCGCCGGTCTCGATATTGAGCTCGCGGAATCGTCGGGCCGTCACCATCACGCGGCCGTCGAAACTGCTGACGAACTTGTTGTAATTATCGACTGCCGAGTTGAGGCCGCCGCCGACGCGCTTGAGATGGCCGACGGCAATCGACAGCCGTTCGAACATCTCCTTGCCAAGCGTACCGATCCGTTGCGCCTCGACTGCCAGCTTCTCCTGCCTCCAAACGCCGGCGACGGTGCGGGCCAGCGCGACGAGATTGGTCGGCGCCGCGAGCAGCACGCGCTTCTGGAAGGCATAGTCCCACAAGGTCGGATCGGCGTCGGTGGCTGCTGAGAGAAAATGCTCGCCGGGGATGAACATCACCACGAACTCCGGCGTGTCCTCGAACTGGCTCCAGTAGCTCTTGGCGGCGAGCGCGGTGACATGCGCCTTGATCGCGGCGGCGTGGGCCTGGAGGAATCGCGCACGCTCGGCCTCGTCGATCGCCGCATAGGCATCCTGATAGGCGTTGAGAGACACCTTGGCGTCGATCACCAGGCTCTTGCCGCCCGGCACGCGGATCACCGCATCGGGACGCAGGCGGCCATCCTCCGTCGAAACCGAGACTTCCATCTCGAAATCGGTATGCTCGGCGAGCCCGCACGTCTCCAGCACGTTGCGCAGCTGCTGTTCGCCCCAGCGTCCCCGCGCCTTGGGCGCGGCCCGCAGCGCGTTGACCAGCCGCGCCGCCTCGCCGCGCACCGCCTCCTGCCCCTCGCGCATCGCGCTGATCAGGCCGGTGAGGTTGCCATAGGCCTCGGTCCGCTCCTTCTCGATCTTGCCGACATTCTCCTCGTAGCGCTTGAGCGTTGTCTCGACCGGCGTGAGCAGCGCCTTCAGCCGCTCGCCCTGCCGCTCGTCGGCCTGCGCGAATCGCTGGTCGGCGCGCTCGAGGAACGCCTTTTGCGCCTCGCCGAGGATCCTGCCGCCGATCGCGCTGAACTGGGCCGAGAGCGCCTCCTTCGCCTCGCGCAGCTCGGCGAGCCGCGCCTCGAATGCTTCGGCACGCTGGCCGGCGGCGGCGCGCTCAGCCGCGAGATCGCGTTGCGCCGAGTCGCGTTCCCTCGTCACCTCGTCGAGGGTCGTGCGCAGCAGCGCGGCCGTGTTGGCGCGCTCTTCGGCCGTCGCTCTGGCGGTCTCGGCAACGCGCGAGCGCTCGTCGAGACGATCGCGCTCCGCCTTGAGCGGCGCCATTCCGCGCGATGCCAGCAGCCAGCCGGCCGCGAGGCCGGCGACCAGCATCACGCACGCGATCAGGACGGCGACGACAGGCTCCAAGCGCCCCTCCATATGGAACGAAGAGAGAACGTAGCCGACGACAACCTACGGCGCAAGGCCGATCACGCGGCGCGGTTCTGCTTGCGCTGTTTTTCGAGCTTCTTCAGCACCATGTCGCGCTTCATGCGCGAAAGGTGGTCGGTGAAGACGGTGCCGTCGAGATGATCCACCTCGTGCTGCAGGCAGGTCGCGAGCAGGCCGTCGAGCAGTTCGTCATGCGTCTTGCACTCGCGGTCGAGCCACCTGGCGCGGATCGTGTCAGGCCGCTCGACATCGGCATATTGGTCCGGGATCGACAGGCAACCCTCGGTATAGACGCGCAGTTCCTCGGACGGATCGGAGAATTCGGGGTTGATGAAGACGCGCGGATTCTTCGGGCCGGGCTCGTCCGAGCCTTCCTCGCTCTCCTGCAGGTCGATCACGAGCAGGCGCAGCGGCACGCCGACCTGGATCGCGGCGAGACCGATGCCGGGCGCGTCGTACATCGTCTCGAACATGTCGTCGATCAGCGTCTGGAGTTCCGCGTCGAAGGTCTCGACGGGCTTGGAGATCTGCCGCAGGCGCGGATCAGGGACTTCGATGATCGGAAGAATGGCCATGGCGATCAGCTATGTATCACGGGCGCGCGGGTCAAGCGAAGCGAGTCGATTACAGCGATCGATCGATTCGCGCTTGTACGCTAGTCGATCGGCCGTCTCGCCCGCAGCGCCTGCGCCAGCGTGCCCTCGTCGAGATAATCGAGCTCGCCGCCCACCGGCAGGCCGTGGGCGAGACGGGTCAGACGCACCGGGAACCCCTCCAGCCGCTCGGCGATGTAATGCGCGGTGGTCTGGCCTTCCAGCGTGGCGTTGGTGGCGAGCACAACCTCGTCGATCCCGCCCGCCGAAAGCCGCGCGACGAGGCGATCGACCGACAGATCCTCGGGCCGCACCCCCTCCAGCGCCGAGAGCCTGCCGCCGAGCACGTGGAAACGACCGGGGAACAGCCGCGAGCGCTCCAGTGCCCAGAGGTCCGCCACCTCCTCCACCACGCAGAGCGAGCGCTGGTCGCGGCGCGGGTCGGCGCAGATCGCGCACGGGTCCGACGTGTCGACATTGCCGCAGGTGGAGCAGGTGGAGAGCCGCGTGCTTACGGTCTCCAACGCGCGCAGCAGCGGAGTCAGCGCTGTCTCGCGCTTCTTGAGCAGGTGGAGAACGGCGCGACGGGCCGAGCGCGGGCCCAATCCGGGAAGCCGGGCCAGCGCCTGCGTCAGCGCCTCGATTTCGGGGGAAGCCATGCCGACATGCATATGGGCTTGCGCTGCGGCTTGCCAAGCGCTTGGGAGGCACGATGCGCATCGCCTTCATGGGAACGCCCGATTTCGCCGTGCCGACGCTCGATGCGTTGCATGAGGCCGGGCACGACATCGCCGCCGTCTACACCCAGCCGCCGAGGCGCGCGGGCCGAGGGAAGGCCGTGCAGCCCTCGCCAGTGCAGAAGCGCGCCGAGGCGCTGGGGCTGGAGGTGCGCTCGCCCCTCGCCCTGCGCGATGCGGAAGAGCAGGCGGCCTTCGCGGCGCTGGGGCTCGATGTCGCGGTGGTGGCGGCCTACGGGCTGATCCTGCCGGTGCCGGTGCTGGAGGCCCCGAGACTCGGCTGCCTCAACGTCCACGGCTCGCTGCTGCCGCGCTGGCGCGGCGCCGCTCCGGTGCAGCGTGCGATCCTGGCCGGCGATCGCGAGACTGGCGTCGGTATCATGCAGATGGAGAAGGGCCTCGATACCGGCCCGGTGCGGCTGGAAGGCCGGGTGCGCATCGACCACAAGACCGCCGGCGCGCTCACCGCCGAACTGGCCGAGCTCGGTGCAAAACTGATGGTGCAGGTGCTGGCCCGCCCGGATACATATCCGCCGCTGCCCCAGCCCGAGGATGGCGTCACCTACGCCGCCAAGATCGAGAAAGCCGAGGCGAAGATCGCCTTCGACCGGAGCGCCGGGGAGGTCGAGCGGCACGTCCGCGCCTTCAACCCCACGCCCGGCGCCTTCTTCGAATATGGCGGCGAGCGCATCCAGATCCTCGCTGCTGCGATCGAGGATGGCGATGGCCAACCCGGCGAGGTGCTCGACGAACCCCTCCGCATCGCCTGCGGCAGCGGCGCGATCCGGCCGCTGATGGTGAAGCGCGCGGGCCGCGGCGCGATGCCGACGCCGGAGTTGCTGCGCGGCTTCCCCATTCCCAAGGGCAGCCAGCTCGCGTGACCCGCTTCAAGCTGATCGTGGAGTTTGACGGCCGCCCCTTCATGGGCTGGCAGCGACAGACGCACGGGCCGAGCGTGCAGCAGGCGATCGAGGAGGCGGTCACAATCGTCACCGGCGAGTCGCAGGCGGTGCATGCCGCGGGCCGCACAGACGCGGGGGTGCATGCCACCGCCATGGCAGCGCATGTCGAGATCGAGAAGCCGATCACGCCCTTCCGGCTGATGGAGGCGCTCAACGCGCGGATGCGGCCAAACCCGGTCGCGATCCTCGCCTGCGAGGTCGTGCCCGAAGACTGGCACGCCCGCTTCTCCTGCATCGGTCGCCGCTACATCTACCGCATCGCCGAACGCCGCGCGCCGCTGGTGCTGGAGGCGGGCAAGGCGTGGCGGATAGCGCCGCCGCTCGATGCGGACGCCATGCACGAGGCGGCGCAGCGGCTGGTGGGGCTGCACGACTTCACCACCTTCCGCTCGGTCCACTGCCAGTCGGACAGCCCGGTCAAGACACTCGACCGGCTCGACGTGCGTCGCGTGGCGGGCGGCATCGAAGTGGAGGCGGCGGCGCGCTCGTTCCTGCACCACCAGGTGCGATCGATGGTAGGGTGCCTCGCGCTGGTGGGTCAGGGCAAGTGGTCCGCAAACGACGTCAGCGCCGCGCTGGACGCGAAGGACCGTGCCGAGCTGGGATTGAACGCGCCGCCGGACGGGCTGTATTTCGTGGAGGCGGTTTATCCGGATTGAAGGTCAGCTAACACCCCGGTAGCGGACGTTCTGCAACATTGTCAGCGAACGCCCAAGCGACGCTCCGACTGCCGCAGAGCCGCTTTCAAGTGTGCCTCCTCACCGCGATAATGCGGACATTTGAAGCCAATGGGAATGATCTCCTGATTGGGCTCTACTGGATCGAGAAGGTGGCGGTCAGACAACGAAGCGCGCAGGCGATCCTGCCGAGCTTTGTATTTTCGATCAAAATGTTGCTCCGCATCGTCGATCGGCATCCCCCGACAATGCATCTCGTAGATTGTGTCGCGGGAGAGGGCGCGCCGGTAAAGTGATATGTCTGGCGTATCAGCCGCCTGAGCGCTTGCGGTAGCGATCAGGGAAAATAGAAATGTGAGCCTTTGCATCTGTCGATCATAGCTGCCCGCGATCACGCTTCAATGACCGCTTTCCGCCAATTCCCGTCATCCCCGCGAAAGCGGGAATCCATGCACGCTGTTCTCCAAGATCGCGCGCCGGGCCTATTAACCCCGGATCAAGTCCGGGGTGACGGAAGAGATAACAACCGGCGCTTTCCGACCAATAGGCGTCAAGCCCCGAACAGCCGCGTCAGCGACTTGTCGAGCATCAGCAGTTGCCACAGCAACCGGCCGTGATCGGCGCGGCCCGTGCGGTGCTCGTTGGCGATGCGGCTCAGTTCCTCCGGCCGGAACCAGCCCGTATTCGCCAGCGCCGCGCCGCGCGCGATGCGGTCGGCTTCGCCCGCGAGCGGTCCACGGAACCAAGCCGAGATCGGCGTCACGAAGCCCATCTTGGGGCGGTAGAGGATGTCCTCCGGCAGGTAGCGGCGCATGGCGTGCTTCATCAGCCACTTGCCCTGCCCGCCCCGCAGACGCATCGGCTGGGGCAGGCTCGCCTCGAAGGCCAGCAGCTTGTGATCGAGCAGCGGCTCGCGCGCCTCGAGGCCGACGGCCATGCTCATCCGGTCGACCTTGGTGAGGATGTCGCCCGGCATCCAGACCGTCATGTCGGCATATTGGGCGCGACCGAGCCAGTCGGTGGCGGGGGCGTTGCGCATCGCCGCCTCGATCCGCGCCTCGGCCCGGTGCCCGCCGAGTGCGCGCGTCGCCTCGGGCGTGAAGAGGCGCGCCCGGATTTCCGGCGCGGTGAAGCCGATGGCGCGGGCGTAGGCCTCCTCGGGCGATTGGGCGAGCGCCTGGAAGGTGGACTTGGCGCGCAGCGGGCGTGGCGCCCAGTCGGCCTTGGGGTAAGCGCGGCCCAGTGCCCCGAACACGCGCCCGCTCATCTGGTTGCCGAACATCCCGCGCGCGCGGTTCTCGGCGACGAAGAAGCGGTGGCGGCGGTATCCGGCGAGCGCCTCGTCGGCGCCGTCGCCGGAGAGCGCCACCGTCACCCTCTCGCGCGCCAGCTCGCAGACGCGGTACATCGGCAAGGCCGAGGCATCGGCGAAAGGCTCGTCGAAATGATGGACCAATGTGTCGATTAGCCCGAAATCGTCGGGCGAGACGACCCGCTCTCGATGGTGCGTGGCGAAACGCTCGGCGACGAGGCGGGCGTGGCTGGTCTCGTCAAGGTCGGGCTGGTCGAAGCCGATCGAGCAGGTCTCGACCGCCGACCGGCTCGCCTCGGCCATCAGCGCCACGACGCTGGACGAATCCACCCCGCCCGACAGGAAGGCGCCCAGCGGCACGTCGGACACCATGCGCGAGCGCACCGCCATCCGCATGTAGTCGGTCAGCTGGTGCTCGAGGTCCTTCGCCGATCCCCTGGCGTCGGCGGGAAACGCGATATCCCACCAGCGCTGCGGCTCCGGCAGTCGGTGGTTGCGCCGCAGAGTCATGTGGTGGCCGGCGGGCAGCTTCTTCACGCCGGCGACGATGCAGGCGTCATCCGGCACGTAGCCGAGTCCGAGGAAATCCTCGACCGCTGAGAGATCCGGCGAACGGCGCAGGCGTGGATGGGCGAGCAGCGCCTTCAGCTCGGACCCGAACAACACCGCGCCGTCGGGCAGTTCCGTGAAAAAGAGCGGCTTCACCCCCAGCCGGTCGCGCGCCATGAACAGGCATTGCTGATCGGCGTCGAACAAGGCGAAGGCGAACATGCCGGTGAAGTGATCGAGGCAGGCCGGCCCCCAGCGCCGCCAGCCATGCAGGATCACCTCGGTGTCGGACTGGGTGCGGAACTCGGCGCCCCACGTCTCCATGTCGACGCGTAGCTCGCGATAATTGTAGATCTCGCCGTTGAAGACGACGGTGAGCCTGCCGTCGGCCGAGTGCATCGGCTGCTGGCCGGTGGCGAGATCGATAATGGCGAGGCGGTTTTGTCCCAGCCCCACGCCGGGTGCGGTCCACACCCCCTCCCCGTCCGGCCCGCGATGCGCGAGCGCATCGAGCATCTGCTTCACCCGCGCCGGATCGACCGGCTTGGGCGTGTCGAGGTGGAAGATGCCGGCGATGCCGCACATGGGTCTAGTGCGCCCCCGCGATCGTCTTGAGGACGGGCTGGACAGGGCCGATGCCGGCAAGGAAGGCATCTACCGCCGCACGGCCACCCTCCGCCTCGTCGGCCGAGACAAGCAGCGCCATCGCGTGCCGGTCCCCCCCGAGGAGACGGCGCTTGAGTGTTTCCATCTTCACTCGCGCCGGGCTGCCGGTGATCATGCCGCCGACGTTGTAGAAGCTGACCACGGTCCGCAGCGGCTGGCCGCCGGCGAGAAGCTGCTCGGCGCGTCCATTGGTTGGCGCCGGCAGATCGGAGGTCCACGACCATGGCCCCTGCGGATCGACCGCGCCATGGCCGTAGCCGACCAGCGAGTGCTGCTCGTCCTGAACAGGCAGGTAGGCGATGGCGAGATCCACCTGCTGGCCGGCGGCGTTGCGATAGCCCTGCATCAGAAGCGTGGCTCCATCGAAGCGAGGCCGCCAGCTACGCCCCGCCTCGACCTTCGTCCAGCCTTGCGGTGACGGCAAGGTGATCTCGTAAGCGTTCGAGGCGCCTTCGGTCGCGACGATGCGGCTCCAGACCGGCGCCACCATGGACACCAACAGCACCGCGACGACCGCCGGAGCGAGTGGCCACACCGCTCGCTGCTTCGCCACCTCGCGTTCGGCGCGCGCTGCGTCGAACGGCGGTGCATCGGCGGGTCGGTCGAAGAATTTCCAGCTGAGCGCCAGCACAACCGCGATCACCGCGCCGAAGAAGAACCAGCCATAGACGACGTGATCGAATCCCTCCGCCGCCTGCGCGCCGCGATATTGGGCGACCCAGATCGTCCCGAATGCACGCAGCCCGTTGGCGAGTATCGGCACCACGATGCAAACCGCCATGAAGGCGGCGCGCCGTCCCCAACTGCGGAAACCGAGGTTCGCGACCAGCACGCCGAGCGCGATCATAGCGACGAGGAACTTGGCGCCCGAGCAGGCCTCCGCCACCTTGAACAGGCCGGCAGGCGTGGTGATGAACACTCCGTCGATCGTCGCCGGCACGTGCACGGCGGCGAGGAACACCATGCAGAGCTTGGCGGTGATCGTCTGGAGCGGCGGGATCACGCCGTCGCCGGCGGGCACGAGGAAGAAAGCGTAGAAGAGCGGGAAGATCAGCCCCGCCGTCACGCCCCGGCCCAGCATCGCAGCCACCGCGCCCTGCAGCATCATGACGAGCCCGAGCTGACGCGCGAGCGAGACGCCCGCCGCCTCGCCGACCAGCCAGCCGAGCCCGCCGATGGCGATCCACAGCAGAGGCAGCGGCCAGGCGTGCGGCTCCATCCTCTTCAAGAGCGGCGCGCGCTGCCAGACCAGCCAGCCGATGATCGGCACGATGACCAGGCAATGCTCGTAGGTGGAACTATGCCACCAGGTCGAAGCCATCGCGGCGGCATCGCGGCGGAAGATAGCGAGGATCGCCACCGCGATCGCGCCGAGCGCCGCCAGATGCGCGCGCCAGCCGACGAAGGCGAGGCGAGCCGGCGCCGAAGGGAGCACCGCCTCGCTCATATATGCTCCAGCATCGCATCGAGCGGGGCGAGCCGCGCGTCCCACGCATAGCGCGCCTCGACGCGCGCGCGGGCAGCGGTGCCTATCGCCTCGGCACGGATCCGATCGGACAGGAGCGCGGCGACAGCCTCGGCCTCGGCCTGCGGGCCGTCCGCGACGATCAGATCGCGCCCCGGGTCGGCATCGATGCCCTCGAAGGCCTGCGGGCTGGCGACGACCGGGCGGCCCATCGCCATCGCTTCCAACACCTTGTTCTGGATGCCCCGCGCGATGCGCAGCGGCGCGACCACCACGTCGGCCTGCGCCAGCCACGGGCGGACATCGGCCACCTCGCCCGTCACCTCGACGCCATGGCGGCCGGCGAGTGCCATCAGCGATGCGTCCGGCTTGCGGCCGACGATCGCGAAGCGCGCTTCCGGCGCGCGGGCGCGGATCATCGGCATCGCCTCGCGCGCGAAGCTTGCGGCGGCCTCGATATTGGGCGGATAGTCCATCTGGCCGGTGAGGACGATCAGCGGCGCCTGTCCCGTCGGATGCGGCGCGGGCCGGTAGCCGTCGAGATCGATGCCGTTCTCCAGCACCTGAACCGCTTCCTCGCCCAGCTTGGTGCGTGCGCGGAACAGCGCCGCCTCGGCCTCGCTGACAAACAGCGAGACGACGGCACGGCGCGCGGTCTCACGCTCGAAATGGAAGAGGCGCCGCGCCTCGCGCTGCCACATCCAGCGCATCGGCGGCTTCGCGGCGCGGCCGTAGGCGACGAACTTCTCCGAGTCCATGTCGACGAAGTCCATCACGAAGGGCCGGTCGTCAGGCGCATACTGCGCCATCTGGCTGGAGAAGACGTAGAGATGCTCGATCGGCTCGTCGGCCAGCAGGCGATCGACGAAGCCGGCCATCCCCGGATGCGCGAAGGCCGTCACCGACACCGACTTGTGCGTTGCTAGCGCCAGCATCGCCGCGGTGCCGCGGGATCGGGTGCGCCGCTCGATATGCATCTTGGCGACCAGCGGCTTCAGTCCCTCCGCCGCGCGCTCGTCCGCCTCATCGTCGGCGAAGGCGGCCAGGTGAACACGGTGGCGCTCCGCCAGATGTTTCAGGATGTTGTAGGAGCGGATCTTGTCGCCGCGATCTGGAGGGTACGGAACGCGGTGGGCGAGGAACAGCAGGTCGCCCATGCGATCAGCCCAGCCCGCGCGCGATCGGCGGCCCCAGCCGGTTGGCGAGCCACAAGGGCAGTTTCTGCCACGCCCTGATCTTCGCCTGATATTTGGGGTTGAGCGGGTTCACCTCGCGCGGTGCGGCACCATCGGCGGTGCGGATCGCGTAACCGAGCGGCTGCGGATCGAAGCCCCAATTCTTCTTGTAGGCGAAAGCCCCCGTCTCGGGCTTGGAACGACCGAAATCGAATGCCGAGCAGCCGCGTGTCCGGGCGTGACGCATCAGCGCGAAATACATCAGCTCGTTCGCTCGCAACTTCCGCGCCTCGAAGGTGCCACCGCCCCAATACGGCATCGCTGTCCCGTTGTGGTACAGGCTGAGCACCGAGGCAACCGGTCGTCCTTCATGGCGGACGGTCAGGATGTCGGCATCTTCGCCGAACGCATCGAGCACGGCGGCGAACAGCTTTTTGGGGAATACCGGCGTGCCGAGGTTTCGGACGCTCTCGGCATAGACGGCGTAGTGCGCTCGCGCGTCCTCGCGGCCGCGCCCGACGCTTACGGTCATGCCGGCATCGAGCGCCTTGCGCACCTCGGCACGCTGCTTGCGCGGGACCGCCTTGAGCTGGGCGTCGTCGTCCTGCTCGATCGGCCGGACAAAGCCTGCATAGCTTTCGAGCTTGTGCGTCCAGCCCTCGCCCTCGGGCAGCGGGCCGCCGCGCAGCTCGAGGCTCGGAAACCTGCCCCAGCGCGCCAGATCCCACGCCGCCTCGACCAAAGCGGCCTCCGCCACCCCGTCATCGGCAAGCACGCCGCCGCCGACCGCGAAACCGCTCGATACCAAGGCCTTGCCGAACAGCACCGACTTCACCGCCGTCAGCGGCAGCACGCCGGCCACCACCCCGCCCCGCTCGGCGACCAGCATGGTCGCGGCATGGCCGGTCGCGGTCTCGATCGCGTCGATCCAAGCGGGCAGATGGAAAGGCGTGCCCTGCGCATGCGCGCGGACGTAGTCGCCGGTCAGCGCCTCGTCGACATCGTCGCGGATGGTGACGGGAAGCACCGCCTCGGCCGGGTTCATGGCTGCTGGCCCGCGACGACGCGGTCGACGCGGTCCCAGGTGAAGTCCTTCAGCAGCCGCTCCAGCTTGCCCTCCATCGCCGAGAGGCGGCTGTAATGGCGCACCTTGGACTTGAGCGGCGCATCGGCGACGCGCGGCTGGCCGGGATCGATCTCCCACGGGTGGAAATAGAATACCGCGGGGCGCCCCGCCTCGCCGTTGACCTGCCGGATCGCCCAGCTGCTGAACCTGTACGGCAGCAGCCGGAAGAAGCCCCCGCCGCCGGCCGCCAGCGTCCGATCGCCCAGCTTGGCTGTGGTGACGGGCAGCTCGATCATCTCGCTCCCCTCCACCGGCTTCCAGACGAAACGCGGGCTTTCGGGCCATCCGTAATGATCGTGCTTCACCGGCGCGACCGACGAGGAATAGGCATAGCCCTCCTCCGCCAGCACGGCGTGCGCCCACGGCGTACGCTTGTCGATCGAGAAGCTCGGCGCGCGATAGCCCGTGACGGGCGCGCCGGCCGCATCCTCAATCGCGGCCTTGGCGCGGCGGAGGTCGGTGCGGAACTGCTCGGCGGTCATCGTGAAGACGCGGTCATGGTCCCAGCCGTGGCTGGCGATCTCGTGCCCCTCGGCAACGATTCGGCGCATCTGCTCGGGGGCGCGCTCAGCCACCCAGCCGAGCGTGAAGAAGGTCGCCTTCACCCCCGCGCGCTGGAACAGGTCGAGCACAGCATCGGTGTTGCGCTGGACGCGGCTTTCGAGGCGCGGCCAGTCACCCTTGTCGATCACCCTCTCGAAGGCGCCGACCTGGAACCAGTCCTCGACATCGACGGAGAGCGCGTTGCGCATCACCGGGGGCATCCCTTCCTCAGCGGGCGTAATGCTGGGTAGCAGGTTCCTCGCGCTCGACCCAGTCGATCAGCAGGCCGAGCACGCGGCGCAGCGCCGCCTCCTGCTCGTCCAGACGCTCTTCCAGCTCGGCGATGCGATCGAGCAGCGCCGGGTCCTGCGCGGTGACGATGCGGACGGGCGCGGCCTCGGTCGGCGGCGCGGCGTCGGCGGCACGGCGGCGCTGGGGGGCGCCCTCCGCGGCGGCGGCGCGCTCCTCGCCCTGATCGGCCGCGACCAGATCGACGGTCGCCCCATCGATGCGGCTCAGCCCCTCGACCGAACCGTGCAGCAGCACGCGGCCCGCCAGCACGTTGAGCCGGCGCGGAACGCCGCCGGAATGCCTGTAGAGCGCGGCCCACGCATCCTCGGTGAAGCTCGGATTGTTCTGCCAGCCGACCAGCTTCAGGCGATGCTGGATGTAGGGCGCGATCTCCTCGGCCTCCATCGGCGTCAGGTGATGCGTCGCGATCACGCGCTGGCGCAGCTGCTCCAGATGCTGCGAGGTCTCGAACCGCTCGCGGAATTCCGGCTGGCCGAGCAGGAAAATCTGCAGCAGCGACTGCCCGCCATTCTGGAAATTGGAGAGCATGCGCAGCTCCTCCAGCGCGGAGAGCGGCAGGTTCTGCGCCTCGTCGACGATCAGCAGCGTCTGGCGGCCTTCGGAGGCGTGTAGGCGCAGCGTCCGCTCGATCCGGTCGAGCAGCTGCGCCTTGGCCAGCCCTTCGGTGGCGAGGCCGAGCTGCTGGGCGGTGAGCCGCAGCATGTCCTCGCCCTCCACCTGCGTCGAGACGAGGCGCAGCGCATGGAGCCGCTGCGGATCGATCGAGCGCATCAGGTGGCCGACCAGCGTCGTCTTGCCCGCGCCGACATCGCCGGTGATGACGATGAAGCCCTCGCCCTGCGACAGCCCGTAGCCCAGATAGGCCATGGCGGTGCGGTGCGTCTTGCTCTCGAACCAGAAGCGCGCGTCGGGCGTCAGCTGGAAGGGGCGGTCGCCGAAGCCATAGTAGCGATCGTACATGCGAACCCTTCCTTACATCGTGTAGCGGATGGAGACGAGCGCCGTCCCGATCACGTCGTTGTCGCGATTGTCGCCCGCGCTGGACGACGCGCTGACCGAGGCGGTTCCGGAGAGATGCCGCCCGAAGTCGCGATAATAGCTCACCGCGCCACCATAGACCCAGTAGGGCGTCGATCCGAACTGGTCGCTGTCGTACCAGGCGCCGAGCCCGTTGAACGACACGCTGGATACCGAGGAGAGCTTGCGCACCGCGACGCCGTTGATCGTCACGCTCTGGTCGTTCGCGCCGGTGAAGGCGAAGAGCGAACTCTCGCCATAGACGGGCGCCAGATAGTGGCGGTGATCGTAGCCGACGCCGAGGCCATAGGTCCAAAGCCCGCGGCTCGACGACCAGTTGGCCCACACGCCGCGCGACCGATAGAAGTCCGAGCTGACCGAGTTGAGCGCCGGCAGGCAGCCGCCCTGGCCCCCGTTGGCGCCGAACACGCAGCCGGACAGCGTCGTCGGGATCGGCGGGGAGTAGCTGTTGAAGCTGTCGGGCAACGCGCCGATGCCGCTGGTCAACTGGCGGCCGAAACTGGTGACGTCGTCATAGGCCACGACCTCGACCGCGCTCGATGCGTTGATCTGATGCTCGAACTTGCCGAACACCACGGTTTCGCCGTAGCGGCGGCCACCGTGGACCTCCAGCGTGGTGCGGGCACTCGGACGCCACAGCACGCCGACATCCCAGATCAGGCCGTCCTGATCGTAGGTCAGCTGGCGCTTCTTGCTCTTGTCCGCCTGCAGGTGCCGATGATCGTCGAGGATAGCATTGCCCTCGGCATCCGTCAGGATCTGGCGCGAGGAGGCCTTGTTCTCCTCCCAGCCCACGCCGCCTTCCAGCGCGACCGTGGTCGAGACCGGCAGGGTCGCGTCGGCACGGCCGAAATAGCTGTCCAGCCGCGCGTCGAGGAAGTGAACCTGATCGCGGTTGGCGCCGCCCGACAGCTTCAGGCCGAAGGGCAGGCCGTAGCCGCCCGGATCGGTGCCGGCGGACGCATAGACCGAATTGCTGATCGTGGTGAAATCGTTCTGGAGCACCGGCTGACCCGGCCCGAGATCGAAATCGCTGCCGCTGCCCGTCTTGGTCCAGCCGAAGCGATAGTCGGCGCTGACGCCGATGTCGCCGACGCGCGTGGCATAGCTCGGCCCGGCCTGCACGGCATAGACCTGCTCGGTATTGCTGTCGTCGCCGAACACGAAGCCCGGCGAACGGCGCCCGAAGCCGCCGCTGGCGCGCGTCGCGATGCCCGCCGCGTCGAAGCTCAGGTCCTGTGTCGGCTTGTAGGTGATCACGCCCAGGCCCTGGTGCGTGTCGGTGTCCTGATATTTGTGCGACCAGGCGAAATAGTGATCGTAGCGATAGTCGATCTGGCCCTGCACGTGCGCGCCGTCGAGCGTCGCGTCGACGCCGGCGGAAAGGCCCGTATAGGTCACCGCGTCCTGGTCGTTGCCGGTCAGGTCGGCCGTGAAGACCTGCTGGGCCTCGATATAGGGGTGGATACTGGTGCGCGCGCCCGCCGGTGCCGCGGCGAGCGCCGGCAGCGTCAGCAAAGCGGCGGAAAGGGCGAGCCGCTTCATCCGTCGATCCCGTAATATTGGCCGAAGCGGCGGCTGGACCCGCCGAACTCGACGCCATTGAGGAGGAGCTGCGGCTTCGGGCAGGCCGAAAGCAGCTCGAGCGCTTCACGCAACTCAGTCTCGCCGGTCTTCTCGGCGCGGACGACGAACAGCAACTGGCCGGCGTGCATCGCCAGCACCGATCCCGTCGAGGCGGCCAGCGCCGGCGAGGAATCGAACAGGATGATCCGGCGCGGATCGCGGCTACGCAGCCGCTCCAGCACCTGCGTGGTGCGGGCCGAGGCGAGCAATTCGGTCGCCTCGTTGGTCTGGCGGCCGGCGGGCAGGACCGACAGGCCCTGGATGTCGGTGCGGATGATGCAGCCCTCGACGTCCACCGACGGATCCGCGATCGCGTCGATCAGGCCGGGGCCACCTTCGAGGCCGAGCGTCGAAAGTATTTCGGGCTTGGCGACGTCGGCGTCGACCAGCACCACCTCGACATCCTTCTCGGCGGCGAGGCTGAGCGCGAGATTGACGGCGCAGAAGGTCTTGCCCTCGTCGGGACGGGCCGAGGAGATCAGGATCGTCCGGCCTTTCGGCGTGTCGTCCATGCCGCGCAGAAGCTGGCGCTTCACGATGCGGAATTCCTCCGCGATCGGAGTCGCGCCGCTGCCCGGCACGATGAAGCCGCCTTCGCGGAGATCCTCGATCTTGACCGTGCCGAAGCGCGGCTCGGCGGCCGGGCCGAAATCCACCGGTTGCGGCTGATAGGACGAGGATTGCGCTGGCGCGAAAGAGACAGGCGCCGCCGGCTCGACCGGCCGGGGCGCCGTCTCGGGCTGGCCGGCGCCGCGCAGGTTGGAACCGAAATCATAGACGTTGGCCGCACGCTCGACGAGCGAGGGGCCGCGCGGCGCCTTGGGGCGCTCGCCGCCGTTGGGATCGGGCGCGATCGGGGTGTGCTTGCTCATGCCGTCGTCCCCTGTCACGCCATCAGTCCGCGCTGGACGAACTCGACCGCGAGCAGGAGCACGAAGGCCCCGACCAGCGCGCCGCCCGCCCCCGCGAACCATTTGAACTGCTGCGCCGCCTCGGCCTTCTGCTTCGCGCTGTGCACGAAGCTGACCGCACCCAGCACCGGCAGGCCGCTCGCCGCCGCCAGCGCCGTCGGCGTAGAGTAGCTGGACTGCATCTTGTGCTTCAGGAAGGCCACCGCCGCGCCGCCCAGTAGCGCCAACAGCAGCACGCCCGTCAGCAGCAGCGGGCGCATCGGCTTGGCCGGCACCTTGGAGAAGCTCGGTGGCGCGATCACGCGGAACTGAACGCTGCCATCCTGATTCTGCGCGTCGGCGCGCAACTTGATGCCCTCGCGGTCCTGCAGCAGCTTGTCGTACTGCTGCTGGAGCACGTCGTGATCGCGCGACAGTTTGGCCTGCTCGGCCGTGATCTCGGGCGCCCCGGCCTGCTTGGCGGCGAAGGTCGCGAGATCCGACTGGAGCTGGGCGCGGCGCGTGGAAAGCGCGGCGTAGGTCGCCTGCTTGTCCGCCTGCATCGAACGCAGCGAGAGATAGGCCGGATTGGGCTGGCTGCCCGCACCGCCACCGGTATCGGCGGCCGCCGCGCCGGAGATGCGGGCGATCTGCTTCTTGAGCGAAATGACGTCGGGATGCTGGTCGGTCCAGCCCTGCGCCTGATCGGCGGCGAGCTGGCCCTGCAGCTGCGCGAGTTGCTGGCGCGGGCCGCCGACGGTGCCGGGAACGGCCACGCCGGGGATGGTTGCGGGCGTGCCAGCCATCTGGCCGTTCACCGCCGCCAGCGCCGCCTGCGCGGAGGCAAGCTGTGTCTCGACGTCCTGCAGCTGACCCTGCGCGGTCTGCATCCGGTCGGCGATCGACCCGGTGCCGGGCAGCATGCCCATATATTTCGCCTCGAACGCCTGCTGCTTGTTCTCGGCATCCTGCAGCTGCGCGCCGCGCTGGGCGAGCTGCGCGTCGAGGAACTTGAGCGAGCGCTGCGCCTCGTCGGCATTGCCGGCGGAATAGCTGGTGTAGAAGGCGTCGAGCAGCTTCTGCGTCACCGTCTGGGCGAGGTGCGCGTTCTGCGAGTCCGAATAGCCGCCGCCGGACAGCGCGACGCTCACGTCGAACAGATTGTCCTGCGTCGACTTGATGCTGACGGCGTCGGCGAGGCGCGACACCTGGGTGGCAAGATCGCGCGGCGTGCGCGCCTGCCTGGCGAGCGCCGGCGTCGACTGGATCACCCCGGTCAGATTCTCGGCCGAGGTCAGCGTCTGGCGGAAGCTGTCGATATCCTGCTGCTGGTCGTTGGCGCTGATGCCCACCGCTTGCGGAAGGATCGACTGCGGCGTGATGTAGACGCGCGCCACGCTCTGATAGGTGTTCGGGATCAGCGAGACGGCGAGCCATCCCACCAGGGCGATCGCCCACGCCACCGCCAGCGCCAGCCAGCGGCGGCGCCAGACGGCGTGGATGCCCACCCGGATCTCGTCGAGGATCGCCTGCATGATCTGTTACGCCTCGCTACCGGCCGCTCAGAACATGCTCTCGGGGATGATGATGACGTCACCCGGCTCGAGCTTCACGTTCGCGCGGACGTCGCCATGCTTCACGAGCTTCGCAATCTGGAGCGGATACTCCTTCTGCTTACCTGTCGCCTTGTCGAACCGCACCAATTTGGCACGGTCACCTGACGCATATTGGGACAGTCCGCCCACCGCGATCATCGCGTCCAGCAACGTCATGTTGGCGCGATAGGGCAGGCTCGCCGGCTTGTCGGTCGCGCCTACGATGCGGACCTGCTGCGAGTAGGTGCCCTGGAAATTGTCGACCATCACAGAGACGAGCGGATCCTGCACATACTTGGAGAGCGCCGCCTTGATGTCCTCGGAAAGCTGCGCGGGCGTCTTGCCCACGGCAGGCAGGTCGGCGATCAGCGGCGTCGTGATCCGGCCGTCGGGGCGTACCTGCACCTTGCCGCCGAGCTCCGGATTGCGCCACACGAAGATGGTGAGCTGGTCCATCGGGCCGATGACATAGGTCTCGCCCGGTTCTTCCTGCGTGGAGACGAAGTTGGCGGGCGGCAGCGGCGGACCGCCGGCCCCCGATGCGCATCCCGTCACGACGCTGCACAGCATCGCCGCCAGCACCGTCTTCGAAGCGCCTTCGAACCGCATGACTCAATCCCCTTCATTCGCCGCGAAGGGACGTGCGCCGAGGCCTTCGGCACGCGCTTTCGCGGGTCTTCCGATGCTCGGCCTACGCGGTAAGAGGTTATTTTTACGTTAGGATAACAGCGCTTTCGGCGGAAATCGCGATTTCGCACGGAGCCGGATGGCCGAGGAAGGCGGTCGGCGACGCGGTCGCCCCATAGGCACCAGCCAAGAACACGGCGATGATATCGCCTGGCTCTGCGCGAGGCAGCATGGCGTCGTCGGCGAGGCGATCGAGCGGGGTGCAGAGACATCCGACGACGCTGGCTTCCTCCCCCGGCTCCGCGCCGAATTTCGTCGCGACCGCAACGGGATAGTTACGACGAACCACCGTGCCGAAATTGCCCGAGGCGGCGAGCTGGTGGTGCAGGCCGCCATCGGTGACCAGGAAGACCTTGCCGTGACTGACCTTTCGGTCGACGATGCGGGCGAGATAGACGCCCGCCTCCGCCACCAGCCAGCGCCCCAGTTCGATCGCATAGCGTTCGGCCTCCCCATCTATCCTCCCCGCCAGCGCGGCACCGATTGCCTCGACATCGAGCGCGACGTCGCCCGCAAAGTACGGAATGCCGAAGCCACCGCCGAGATTGACCAGCGGAGCGCGGATGCCGGTCCGGTCGTCGATCTGCCGAGCGAGGGCGACGCTGTTCGCCTGCGTCTCGATGATGGCGTCGCCGTCCAGCGACTGCGACCCGGCGAAGACGTGCAGGCCGCGATAGTCCGCCCCCGCCTCCGCCAGCCGCCGAACCAACGGAGCCACACGCTCCTGATCGACGCCGAACGGCTTGGCGCCGCCGCCCATCCGCATCCCCGATCCGCGCAATTCGAACTCGGGATTGATCCGGACCGCGAGGCGCGGCGTCAGCCCCAACGCCTCGCCGATCGAGAGCGCGCGATCAGCCTCATGTTCGGATTCGAGGTTGATCGTGGCGCCGGCTCGGATTGCGGCTTCCAACTCGCGCGCCTTCTTGCCGGGTCCCGCAAAGCTGACATGCGCCGCCGCCATGCCGGCCTCGATCGCGCGCCGGAGCTCGCCGTCGGACGCGACATCGAAACCATCGACGATCCCCGCCATCGCCGACACCAGCGGCGCGAACGGGTTCGCCTTGACCGCATAGTGGATTTCCAGGCCGGCCGGCATCGCCGCGCGCAGCCGCTCGACCCGACGAGCGACCATCCCGAGATCATAGACGAACAGAGGCGTATCCCCCGCCGCCTCGATGAGCGCGGTGACGTCATGGCCTCCGATCAGCAGCCGGCCTTCCGTATTGGCCCCGTAGCCGGACGGGATCGGGCCGAGCGGCTTCATGCGCCATGCATCTTCGCGATGGCGACACGGTCCAGCTTGCCGTTGGGGTTGCGCGGTAGATCGTCCACCCAGATCACCTCGCGCGGCTGCTGAAAGGTCGGCAATTCGGCCTTGAAATGCGCGAGCAGGCGCGCCTCGTCACCCGTACCGCGCACGACCAGCCGGATCGCCTGCCCCAGCCGTTCATCGGGCACGCCCAGCGCAACGGCTTCCGACGCGGCACCGCTGGCGACAGCGGCCTCCTCGATCTCGGTCGGGCTGACCCGGTTGCCCGAGACCTTAATCATCTCGTCGTCTCGCCCGACGAAGCGAAGCAGCCCATCCGCATCCCGCTTCACCGTATCGCCCGACCACACCGCCATGCCGCCGAGCATCGATCCGGCGGGCGCGGGCCGATAGCGTAGCGCGGTCCGCTCGGGATCGCGCCAATAGCCCTGCCCGACCAGCGAGCCGGCATGGACCAGTTCACCCGGTTCGCCGTCGGCGGCGATGCGTCCATCCGGCCGCACCACCATCACCTCGGCGAAAGGAATGGCCCGCCCAATCGATTCGGGATGGGCATCGACTAGCGCGGGGTCGAGTCGGGTCGAGCGAAAGGCTTCGGTGAGACCATACATCAGTGTCAGGCTGGCCCGCGGAAACAGTTCGCGCAAGCGCCGCACGAGCGGCACCGGCATCCGTCCGCCCGTCGCCGACAGGATGCGCAGCCGGGCAGCGACCTCCGGCGGCCATTGCGCCTCGGCGAGCTGGATCCACAGCGGCGGCACCCCCGCGAGCGTGGTGATGCCGTGCCTTTCCACCGCACGAACGACATCGTTGGCCACCAGATAGTCGAGCGGCACGGCACGGGCGCCCGCCGCCCAGGTGGAAAGCAGCTGGTTGAGACCTGCGTCGAAGCTGAGCGGCAGGACGGCCAGTGTCCGATCGCCCGGCTCGACACGGAGATAGTGCGCGACCGCGATCGCGCCGAGCCAGAGGTTGGCGTGACTGAGCATCACGCCCTTGGGGCGGCCGGTCGATCCGGAGGTGTAGAGCAGAGCCGCCAGCACATCGGTGTCGCCGCTCGACGGCGGCAGCGGCACGGGATGATCGAGCAGGCAATCTTCGGACAATATCCTGCAGCCGACCGGCAAATCACTGTCTTCCAGCAGCTTTTCTCGCGCCGGCTGCGTGATCAGCAATCGCGCGTCACTGTTGGCGAGAATATGCGCGACCTGCGCGCGCTTGAGGAGCGGATTGACGGGCACGTGCACCAGCCCCGCCCGCGCGCAGGCCAGCGCCAGCAGGCAGGCGGTGCGGGTCTTGGGGAGCCAGCTCGCTATGCGATCGCCCGGGACGGCGCGATCGGCGAGGTGCGCAGCCAATGCGCCCACCGCGCGATCAAGCCCGTCAAAATCCAGTTCGCCATCGCGATCGACCAGCGCGACGTCGCCCGGCCGGCCGCACAGCGCGAGCCGGTCCAGCCGCTGCGGCAGGGGTTCCAGCCCGTCCCATTCGTTCGCGACTTGCAAATTCCCACCCCGACGCGCCACAGATTGCGCGTGGGGATAACGCGATGACCGCCTCGGTGGAATGGCTGAATGATTGGGATCGCATCGCGGCGGCAGCCGGCGATACGCTCGATCGTGCTCGCCAGCCACGCTTGTTCGACCGGCTCGACTGGTATCGCCTGATGGGCGAGCATCTCTATCCGGGCGATCCTCCCAGCGTACTTCACCTATCCGACGGGGCGTCGGCCAGTTGGCTGTTTCTGGTCGACGATGGCTCGCGGCGAGGTTTGGCTTTGTCGAAATGGTACGGGCTTTCCTGGCGGCCTGTGGTCGATGAAGGCTATCTCGATATCCTCCTGCGCTTCGCCGCCAAACGTCACGACCATCTCGTGCTTCAGCCGCTCGACGCGCGGGAGACTACTCGGCTCGAATCCGCTTTGGGGCGATCAGGCTGGCAGACGTTCTGCGATCGTGTCTCGACCAACTGGACGATCGACGTCGCCGGGAAAAGCTTCGCCGACTATTGGCGGGAACGCCCCGGCCAGCTGCGCAGCACAGCGGCCCGTCGCATGCGACGCTACCCGCTCGGCATCCGCATCCATCGCGTGTTCGACGAGGCTGCGTGGCTGGATTACGAGGCGATCTACGCCGACAGCTGGAAACCCGACGAAGGCTCGATGCCCTTCCTGCGCGCGTTGGCCGAGCAGGAGGGCGCGGCGGGCACGCTGCGGCTCGGCATCGCAAGCGACGATCAGGGCCGGGCCATCGCCGCCCAGCTCTGGCTGGTCGAGAACGGCATCGCCACGATCCACAAGCTCGCGCACCGCGAAGGCGCCAAGCATATCTCGCCCGGCACGATCCTGAGCCACGCCATGTTCCGCGCAGCGATCGACGAGGATCATGTCGAGCACATCGATTTCGGCCTCGGCAACGAGTCCTACAAGGCGGAGTGGATGGATACGGCCAACCCGATCTATCGCATCGATGCGTATCGCCCCGACAGCCTGCGTGGTCTCGCCGGGATCGGACGTGAGCGCGCGGCGCGGCTTGTCCGTCGTCTTCGAGGCCGCTAGTCGAGCAGGCGATGACGATCGACGACCAATTGCGCGCCATCCTGCGCGACGTGCTGGGGCTGAGCGCCGACCGCGCTGCCACCATCGATGCCGGAACGCCATTGTTCGGTGCGATGCCCGAACTCGATTCGATGGCGGTGGCAGGGCTTTTGACGGAGATCGAGGATCGACTCCACATCCTGATCGAGGATGACGAAGTGGGCGGCGAAATGCTGGAGACGTTCGGCAGTCTCTCCGCCTTCGTGAAGGGCAAGCGTGGCGAATGAACGGACGCGGGCCGCGCGTTCACACCTATGCGGAGGGCGAGTTCATGCTCGCTTATGGCCCACGAAACGGCCCGCAAATCCTTGTTATTCAGCCACTCTTCGAAGAATTGAATCGCTGTAGGGCAATGCTTGCCAGTGCCTGCCGCGCACTTGCCGAGCGCGGAGTCGGCGTCTGGATGCCCGATCTGCCTGGCACCGGCGAAAGCCTGCGGGCACTGGACACAATCGTATGGAAAGACTGGTTTGATGCCGTAGGTGCCGCGGGCTCCGTCGTGCGAGAGGAAACGGGATCAGAGCCCGGAATCTTGGCGATACGGGGCGGCGCCCTGCTCGATCGTCCGCTGTTTTGGCGATCGCTTCGGCTGTCTCCGACCAGCGGCCGCTCGCTGCTGAGCGACCTGCGACGCAGCGCGCTCGCCAGTGGCAGCGATCCGGCGCATCCGGCCGGCTATACGCTCTCGGCTTCGCTCGTCGAAGCGCTGGCCGGCGCCGAACCCGCACCGGAGGGCGACATTCTGACGATCCGCCTTTCCACGGACGATCGCCCGGCCGATCGTCGTATCGATGGCCAGCCACTCTGGCGCAGGCCGGAACCAGCGATCGACATCCCGACCGAGCAAGCGCTGATCAGCGAAATCCTTTCATGGGCAAGGCCATGAGATTGATTATCGGCATCCCGTGCGAAGAAGAAACGCTACTCGCGACGCTCGATGGGCCGGCGGATGCCACGATCGGATGGGTCTTCGTCATCGGTGGCAGCCAGACCCGCGTGGGCCCACACCGCCTTTACGAACGCCTGGCCATTCGGCTTGCCGAGACCGGACAGGCCGTCATCCGCTTCGATCGACGCGGCGTCGGTGACAGCAGTGGAAACGATGCCGGATATTCGGGGAGCGGCCCCGATATCGAATCAGCTCTGCATGCACTTAATATCCATTTTCCCAATATATCTGATATATTTGGCTTTGGACTCTGCGACGGTGCATCAGCCATCGCACTCGTCGCTCCGAAGCTATCGGGCGCGGTACTGGCCAATCCCTGGGTGGTGGAACCCATGGACGATCTGCCGCCAGCTGCAGCGATCCGGGGTCATTATGCCCGGCGTCTGCTCGACCTACGCGCGTGGCGGCGTCTGTTCGGCGGCGGCGTGAACCTGCGACGGCTGGCGCGAGGCATCCTACGTTCGGGCGGCCCGATGAACGACAGCCTCGCCCGTCGATTCGCCGAACGAGCGCCGGGAAACAGTCGTATCGTGCTCGCCGATGGTGATGGCACGGCGCAGGCATTCTCCGCCGCTTGGAAGAGCCTCAAGAACGAGCGACCGCCGATGGAAATCGTCTCGATCCCAACCGCCAGCCACAGCTTCGCCGATCCGCCCGCTTCAGAGGCGCTGGCGAAAGCGTTGCTCGATTACTCGGCGGCGACCGCTTCCTCGGCCTCGAAGTCCGCCTCGGCGAGATAGCGCTCGGCATCGAGCGCGGCCATGCAGCCGGTGCCGGCCGCCGTGATCGCCTGGCGGTAGATCTTGTCCATCACGTCGCCGCAGGCGAAAACGCCTGGCACCGAGGTGCGCGTCGTGCCCGGCTCCACCTCGATATAATGATCGGCGTCGAGCTCCAGATGGCCTTGGAACAGCTCGGTCGCCGGGTGGTGGCCGATCGCGACGAAGCCGCCATGCACGTCGAGCCGGCTGCTCTCGCCCGTCCGCGTGTCCTTGAGGTTGAGCGCGACGAGGCCTTCATTGCCCTCGCCGCCGACGAACTCCTCCACCTCGGTGTTCCACAGCACCTTGACGCCGTGATGCTTGAACAGCCGCTCCTGCAGGATCTTCTCGGCGCGCAGCGTATCGCGGCGGTGAATCAGCGTGACGTCATGGCTGTGGTTGGTGAGGTAGAGCGCCTCCTCCACCGCGGTGTTGCCGCCGCCGATCACCGCCACCTTCTTGCCGCGGAAGAAGAAGCCGTCGCAGGTTGCGCAGGCGGAGACGCCCTGCCCGCGCAGCTTCTGCTCGCTGTCGAGGCCCAGCCACTTGGCCTGCGCGCCGGTCGCGATCACCAGTGTATCGCCGAGATAGACATGGCCGCCGTCGCCGACGAGGCGGAACGGGCGCTGCGAGAGATCGACCTCGACGATCGTGTCCCACATCATCTGCGCGCCGACATGCTCGGCCTGCGCCTGCATCTCCTCCATCAGCCAGGGACCTTGGATGACCTCGCGGAAGCCGGGATAATTTTCGACGTCGGTGGTGGTGGTGAGCTGCCCGCCCGGCTGGATGCCCTGCACGACGATCGGCGCCATGCCCGCGCGCGCGCCATAAATGGCGGCGGACAGGCCGGCGGGGCCGGAGCCGAGGATGAGCATGCGGGTGGAGTGCGTGGCGGTCATGGCAAGCCTTCGTGTCGGAATCAAACGCTCAAATAGGGTTCCGACACCCCTTCACGCAACCGCGGGATTTCCGTTCACCGATATCGATCGCGCGATGCGATCAGCCGTGCGGTTTTGGCTCCGGAGGCAACGGAAGCTGGGCCGGCGTGCCGGGCGCCGGCGCCGGATCTTCGGCCGAACCGGCGTCGGCAGGTGGCACCGCCAGCGGCTCCGGCCCATTCTTCTGGCGCGCCGCAGCACCCACCGGCTGGGCCGGCTTGTCGTCGGCGGGTGCCAATTGAACCTTCGGCGCGGGCGCCGCCGCGATCAGCAACCCGCCCGCAACGAGACCCAATACGACACGCATCACTTCTTCGCCCTCAGCGCCGCCTGTGCCGCTGCCAGCCTGGCGATCGGCACGCGATAGGGCGAGGCGGAGACGTAATCGAGGCCGGTCTGCTCGCAGAAGGCGATCGAGGCCGGGTCGCCGCCATGCTCGCCGCAGATGCCGAGCTTGATGTTCGGGCGGGTCCTGCGGCCGCGCTCGGCGGCGATCTCGATCAGTTCGCCGACGCCCTCGACATCGAGGCTGACGAACGGATCCTTCGCGTAGATGCCCTTCTCGACATAGACGCCCAGGAACCGCGCCGCATCGTCGCGCGAGACGCCGAGTGTGGTCTGCGTCAGGTCGTTGGTGCCGAACGAGAAGAACTCGCCCACCTCGGCGATCTCACCCGCCTTCAGCGCCGCGCGCGGCAACTCGATCATCGTGCCGACGAGATAATCCAGCGTGCGGCCCTTCTCCTCGAACACCGCCTTGGCGGCGGCATCGACGACGGCCTTCATCAGCTCCAGCTCGCGCCGGGTGGCGACGAGCGGGATCATGACCTCGGGGATCGGCGCCTCGCCGGTCTTCTCCGCGACCTCCACGGCCGCCTCGAAGATTGCGCGCGCCTGCATCTCGTAGATTTCGGGATAGGTGACGCCAAGACGGCAGCCGCGATGGCCGAGCATCGGGTTGAACTCGTGCAGCTCGGAGGCGCGTTGCCTGAGCGCCTCCACCGTCAGCCCCGTCGCGTTGGCGACCTCCTGGAATTCGGCCTCCTCGTGCGGCAGGAACTCGTGCAGCGGCGGATCGAGCAGGCGGATGGTGACAGGAAGCCCGGCCATGATCTCGAAGATCGCGGCAAAGTCGGCGCGCTGCTCGGGCAGCAGCTTGTCGAGCGCGGCGCGGCGGCCGGCTTCCTTCTCGGCGAGGATCATCTGGCGCACCGCCGTGATCCGCCCCGCCTCGAAGAACATATGCTCGGTGCGGCAGAGGCCCACGCCCTCGGCGCCGAAGTCACGCGCCGTCTTGCAGTCGAGCGGGGTCTCGGCATTGGCGCGCACCTTCAGGCGGCGGCCTTCGTCGGCCCACACCATCAGCGTGCCGAAATCGCCGGCCAGTTCGGGCTGCACCGTCGCCACCTCGCCGGCCATCACCTCGCCGGTGGAGCCGTCGATGGTAATGACGTCGCCTTCCTTGAACTCGCGTCCCGAAACCCGCAGCGTCTTGCCCTTGGCGTCGATCGCGAGCGTGCCCGCGCCGGAGACGCAGGGGCGGCCCATGCCGCGCGCCACCACGGCGGCGTGGCTGGTCATGCCGCCACGCGCCGTCAGGATGCCGCGCGCCGCGTGCATGCCGTGGATGTCCTCGGGCGAAGTCTCGATGCGCACCAGGATCACGCTGTCGCCACGCTCGGCGCGCTGCTCGGCGGTCTCCGCGTCGAACACGACGATGCCGCTGGCCGCGCCCGGCGATGCCGGCAGCCCCTTGGCGATCACGTCGCGCGGCGCGTCGGGATCGAGCGTCGGGTGGAGCAACTGGTCGAGCGCCAGCGGATCGACCCGCAGGATCGCCTCCGTCTGGTCGATCAGCCCTTCATTGGCCATGTCCACCGCGATCTTGAGCGCGGCCTTCGCCGTACGCTTGCCGGAGCGCGTCTGGAGCATCCAGAGCTTGCCCTCCTGCACGGTGAACTCGATGTCCTGCATGTCGCGATAATGCGTCTCCAGCAGGTCGAACACCTTGGCGAGCTGCGCATAGACCTCGGGCATCGCCTCTTCCATCGAGGCGGCCTTGGCGCCCGCCTCCTCGCGCGCGGCCTTCGTCAGATATTGCGGCGTGCGGATGCCCGCCACCACGTCCTCGCCCTGCGCGTTGATCAGGAACTCGCCATAATAGGCGCGGTCACCCTTCGAGGGATCGCGGGTGAAGGCCACGCCCGTCGCCGAGGTGTCGCCCATGTTGCCGAACACCATCGCCTGCACGTTGACGGCGGTGCCCCAGCTCGCCGGGATATCGTTCAGCCGGCGATAGACCTTGGCGCGCTCGGACTGCCAGGAGCCGAACACCGCGCCCACCGCGCCCCACAATTGCTCGTGTACGTCCTGCGGGAAGGGCTTGCCCCATTGCTGCTCGACGAGGCCCTTGTAGGTCGTCACCAGCGCCTTCAGGTCGTCCGCCGACAGCTCGGTGTCGAGCGAGTAGCCGTGATCCTCCTTGGCGATCTCCAGCGCTTCCTCGAAGCTACCGTGATCGAGTTCCAGCACCACGTCCGAATACATCTGGATGAAGCGGCGATAGCTGTCCCACGCGAAACGCGCGTCGCCCGACCCTTCGGCCAGCCCCTCGACCGTCTGGTCGTTGAGGCCGAGGTTCAGCACCGTGTCCATCATGCCCGGCATCGAGGCTCGCGCGCCCGAGCGGACCGAGACGAGCAGCGGATTGGCCGCATCGCCGAAGACCTTGGCGGTGATGCCCTCGATATGGGCGATGCCGTCCGCCACCTCGGCCTTCAGGCTGTCGGGGAAGACGGCGCCGTCCTCATAATAGCGGGTGCACATCTCGGTGGAGATGGTGAAGCCCGGCGGCACCGGCAGGCCGATCGAGGCCATCTCGGCGAGATTGGCGCCCTTGCCGCCGAGCAGATTGCGATCGCCCGCGCCGCCGTCCGACACGCCGCCGCCGAAGCGATAGACGTAGCGCTCCGCCCCCGTCTTGGAATCGTTCTGCGCGGAGAGGATAGTGGCCACGAATCTTATCCCTCTATCTTCGAGAAATCGGCGATCTTGTGCATTGCAGCACGCAATTTTTCAAGTAGAGCAAGCCGAGTGGTGCGCTTCGCCTGTTCTTCCGAATTGACGATGACGTCATCGAAGAAGCGATCGATCGCCGGGCGAATGACTGACAACGCCGTCATCGCACCCGCGAAATCTTCCGTCTCGATTGCGGCTTCCGCGATCGGCAATTGCGCGTCGAGCACCTCGGCCAGCTTCGCTTCCGCAGCATCGGGGGTATAGGCGAAACCGGCGAAGGGCTGCGCCTCGGTGCCCTTCTTCGCCTCGGCGCGCAGGATGTTGGCGGCGCGGCGATAGCCGGCGAGGAGATTGGCCCCCTCCTCCGTCTCGACGAACGCCTGCAGCGCCTTCACCCGGGCGAGCAGTCGGACGAGATCGTCCTCCCCGCCGAGCGCGAACACCGCGTCGATCAGGTCGTGGCGGACACCCGCCTCGCGCTGCTGCACCTTGAGGCGGTCGGCGAAGAAGGCTGGTAGCGAGGCGAAAGTCGCTTTCATCGCCTTATTATGTGCGTCGAATTGATCGTCCGGCATTTCTGGTGAGCAACGCAGGTCCGTTAGCCCCCGCAAACCCCGACTGATCCACTCCGATAGATCCAATCGCAGATCGTTGCGGGTGACAAGTTCAAGAACGCCAAGGGCAGCGCGGCGAAGTGCGAACGGATCCTTCGATCCCGTCGGCGGCATGTCGGCGTAAAAAAATGCGATCAAAGTATCCAGCTTGTCCGCCAAGCTCACCGCAACCGTCACCGGTGCGGTGGGGACGTCGTCGCCCTGGCCGACCGGCTTGTAGTGATCGCGGATGGCGTCGGCGACGGCATCGCGCAGGCCCTCGGCCCGCGCATAATAGCCGCCCATCACGCCCTGCAGCTCGGGGAACTCGCCGACCATGCCGGTGACGAGGTCCGCCTTGGCGAGCCGCGCGGCTTGCTCGGCCTCGTCGGTGCTGGCGCCCTTGACGATCCCCTCCTCCACCAGCCAGCGCGCCAGCTTCGCGACGCGCTCCACCTTGTCGGCGACGGTGCCGAGCTTTTCGTGGAAGACGATCTGGTCGAGCTTCTTCGCTTGGCTCTCGAGCGGAACCTTGAGGTCCTGCTCCCAGAAGAAGCGCGCATCGGACAGCCGCGCGGCGAGCACCTTGGCGTTGCCCTCGACGATCTTCACGCCGCCGTCCGTCGCGACGATGTTGCCGGTGCAGACGAAGGCCGGAGCCAGTGCGCCCGCGCCATCGGTGCAAGCAAAATATTTCTGATTGGTCCGCATGGTGAGCTGGATCACCTCGCGCGGCACCTCGAGGAACGCCGGATCGAAATGGCCGAGCAGCGGCACCGGCCATTCGGTGAGGCCCGCATTCTCGGCGACCAGCCCCTCGTCGGGCACTAGCGCGAGGCCCTCGGCGGCAGCGGCAGCCTCGGCGCCCTCGCGGACGATGCGGCGGCGCTCCTCGCTGTCGACGATGACGTGGCAGGCGCGCAGCTTGCACGCATAGTCCGCCGCCGAACCGATCGTCACGACGTCCGGATGGTGGAAGCGATGGCCGACCGTGGTCGCGCCCGAGGCGACGCCGGCGATTGCGAACGGCACCACGTCCTCGCCGAACAGGGCGACGATGCCCTGCAGCGGGCGCACCCAGCGCAGGCTCTCGGTGGAGAGCGAGGCCTCGCCCCAGCGCATCGACTTGGGCCAGGGGAAGGCGCGCACGATCGCGGGGATCGCCTCGGCCAGCACCTCGGCGGTCGGACGGCCGGGCTTCTCGATGACCGCGAACAGCACCTTGTTGCCCTTGGCATCCTCGCGCTCGACCAGTTGGTCGCGGGTCAGCCCGGTCTTGCCGAGGAAGCCGGCGAGCGCCTGCTCCGGCGCATCGGCGCGCGGGCCTTTCAGCTCCTCCGAGACGGCCTCGGTGGCGGCGGGCAGGCCCCTAGCGATCAGCGCGAGGCGGCGCGGCGTGACGAAGCTCTCGATGGCGTCCGCCTTGAGGCCGCTCTTCGCCAGCTCCGCCTCGAACAGACGCGCGAGATCGGCCGACGCCTTCTCCTGCATCCGCGCCGGGATTTCCTCGGAGAGCAGTTCGAGCAGGAAATCGGTCATGCCGCCCATCCCGGAAAGCGCGCTTCCCATTCGGGCGCGTTCTTCTCCATCCAGCTCGCGCAAGCGCCCTTCGCCAGATCGCGGACACGGCCGATATAGGCTTGGCGCTCGGCGACCGAGATCACGCCGCGCGCCTGCAGCAGGTTGAAGGTGTGGCTCGCCTTGATCGCCTGCTCGTAGGCTGGCAGCGGCAACTTCCTGTCGAGGCACACCTGGCATTCGGCAGTCGCCTTGCGGAAGGTGTCGAACAGCGCTTCAGTGTTCGCGACCTCGAAATTGTAGGCGCTCTGCTCGCGCTCGTTTTCCAGGAAGACGTCGCCGTAGGTCACGCCCTCGTCGTTGAAGCGCAGATCGTACACCCGGTCCACGCCCTGAATATACATGGCGAGGCGCTCCAGCCCGTAGGTCAGCTCGCCCAGCACCGGCTTGCAGTCATAGCCGCCGACCTGCTGGAAATAGGTGAACTGGGTCACCTCCATGCCGTCGCACCAGACCTCCCAGCCCAGCCCCCACGCGCCGAGCGTCGGGCTTTCCCAATCGTCCTCGACGAAGCGGATGTCGTGCTTCGTGAAATCGATGCCGATCGCCTTCAGCGAGCCGAGATACAGCTCCTGCAGGTTCGGCGGCGAGGGCTTCAGCACCACCTGATACTGGTAATAATGCTGGAGGCGGTTCGGATTCTCGCCGTAGCGGCCGTCGGTCGGGCGGCGCGAGGGCTGGACGTAGGCGGCCTTCCACGGCGTCGGCCCGAGCGCGCGCAGCGTGGTCGCGGGGTGGAAGGTGCCCGCCCCCATCTCCATGTCATAGGGCTGGAGGATCAGGCAGCCCCGGTCGCTCCAATAGTCATGGAGAGTCAGGATCAGCCGCTGGAAGCTCATGGGCTCTGTGGACATGGGTGCCGCCTCTGGCGTGTCGGTACGCGTGGGTCAAGCAAAGGGCGCTTGTGCGCGCCCAAGCCGGGTGTAAGGCGGACGATATGAAGCTGACTCGCTGGCGCACGATAGCCGCCGCTTTCCTCGCCCTGCTCCAGCCTGCCTTGCCCTCCGCGCTGCTGGCCCGCCAGCATGTCGCGAAGCCGCAGGCGCATCCCGCGGTGTGGCGCGTGCAGAAGGGCAATTCGACCGTCTATCTGTTCGGCACGATCCATGCGCTGCCGCCGAATTTCGAGTGGGAGACGCCGGAGGTGCGAAAGGTGGTCGGCAGCGCCGACAAGCTCGTGCTTGAGGCGGTGATCGATCAGGATCCGACCAAGTCTGCCGCCGCCTTGTTCAAGATCGGCATGGCACCGGGCGAAATCGCCCCGCTCGCCGAGCGGATCGATCCCAAATATCGGACGGCGCTGACCGATCTGGAGAAGAAGTCCGCCGTTCCTGCAGCGACACTCGACAAGATGAAGACGTGGGCGGCGGGCATGGTGCTATTCGGCGCGACCGTGCAGACGCTCGGCGTCAACTCGGCGGACGGCGTGGAGGAGCGGCTGAAGGCCGAGTTCCGTGCCGCCAACAAGCCCATCGAAGGGCTGGAGACGCTGGAGCAGCAGCTCGGCTTCTTCGACACCATGGCCGAGCCGCAGCAGCGCGAGTTCCTGGAGGGCGTGGTCGATCAGCAGGCCGACGACGTCGCCGATTTCGGCAAGATGCTGGGCGCCTGGGCGCATGGCGACGAGAAGGGCATCGCCCGGAGCTTCGACAAGGACATGAAGAAGTCGGACGCGCTGCGGACCGTCCTGATCGCGCGGCGAAACGCGCATTGGGCGGACGCGATCGTGGCGCGGCTCAACCAGCCCGGCACGCAGCTGGTGGCGGTGGGCGCCGGGCATCTCGTCGGCCAGGATTCGGTGCAAGCGATGCTGGCGAAGCTGGGCTATCAGGCGGTGCGGATCGAATAGCCACGCAGCGCTTGCCGAATCCCGCAATCTCCCCTATGCGCGCCCGCTTGCCGTGCAGGGTCATCCCTGGAGGCCTGTTCGGCATGTCACACTGTTATATTGGAGATTGAGCGATGAGCGATCAGCTGACGCTGTCCGCCGAAACGCGCGATCGGGCTGGCAAGGGAGCCTCCCGTCATCTGCGCCGTGAAGGCCGCGTCCCCGCCGTGATCTACGGCGACAAGAAGGATCCGATCGGGATCAGCGTCAACGAGCGCGAGCTCGCCAAGATGCTGGGTACCGGCCACTTCATGAACTCGATCGTGATGATCGAGGGTGCCGACAAGGCCGCGATCCGCACGCTGCCGAAGGACGTGCAGTTCCACCCCGTCACCGATCGCCCGCTCCATGTCGACTTCTTCCGCGTCGGCGAGCATTCGACCATCCATGTCAACGTGCCGCTCGTCTTCGTCGACGAGGAGGCCTCGCCGGGGCTGAAGCGCGGCGGCGTGCTCTCGATCGTCCGTCATGACGTCGAGCTGATCGTCGATGCCGCCGAGATTCCCGACCAGATCACCGTCAGCCTCAAGGGCTTCGACGTGGGCGAGTCCATCCACATCTCGGCCGTGACGCTCCCCAAGGGCGCCAAGGCCGCGATCGACGATCGCGACTTCACCGTCGCCACGATCACCGCTCCGTCGGCGCTGAAGTCGGCCGAGGGCGCTTCCGAGGCCGAAGCGGAAGCCGAGGGCGGCGAGGAAGCTTAAGCGACCTCCGTCCAGCCTGAGCGAAGTCGAAGGCCACGCGATGCTGTGGCTGCACTTCGACTTCGCTCAGTGCGAACGGATACTGGAACCGGGAACCGGCTGATGCAGATCTGGGCGGGCCTCGGCAATCCTGGTGCGCAATATGCGATGCACCGGCACAATGTCGGCTTCATGGCGGCGGACGCCATCGCCGAAACCTACGATCTTTCTCCGGAGAAGAAGGCCTTCCACGGCTGGGTGCGCGAGGGTCGCGTGGGATCGGAGAAGATTCTGCTGCTGAAGCCCGGCACCTTTATGAACGAGAGCGGCCGCGCGATCGGCGAGGCGATGCGCTTCTATAAGCTCGATGTCGGCGACGTGACGGTTTTCCACGACGAGCTGGATCTGGCCGCGTTCAAGGTGAAGGTGAAAACCGGCGGCGGCACCGCCGGTCATAACGGCCTTCGATCGACAGAGGCGCATATCGGAAACGCCTTTCGCCGCGTGCGCCTGGGCATCGGCCATCCCGGGCACAAGGATCGGGTCACCGGTCATGTCCTTGGAAACTACGCGAAATCTGAGATGGACGATCTTGCCGACATGCTCGGCGCGATCGCGGCCGAGGCTCCCCGCCTCGCGAGCGGTGACGATGTCCGCTTCATGAACGAAGTTTCGTTACGCCTGCAAAACTGAATGGCGGTTCAGAGAGAAACCGTTATGGCTGTTCTTCGTTGATCCGGCGCAACGAAGGAGAGTTCCGTCATGAAGCGTAAGTTCATCCTGGCCGCTATGGCCGCTGTCGTCGCCACCCCGGTCGCGATGCCGGCCCCGGCGCTCGCCCGCCATCATCACGATGACTATTATGGTCGCGACGGCCGCTATCGCTATCACTGCAAGCGTTCGAGCGGCACCACGGGCCTGATCGCCGGCGGCGCGGGCGGCGCGCTGGTCGGCAACGCGCTGGGCGGCGGTACGCTCGGCACGGTGGCCGGCGGCGTCGGCGGCGCCCTGCTCGGCCGCCACCTCGACAAGAAGCACGACGCCGCGCAGAACCGCCGCAACGGCTGCTGAGCGGGTTAGCTAGGGTCCGGACCGCGAGGATTCATCGGAATCCTCGCGGTCCATCTGCCATCCGACACTGTCTATAATCTGGGTCCGAAACGGCGTTCCGTCCTGATCCTTCGCCGGCTTATAGCGGAAATGCTGCTGGATCGCGACGCATGTCGCTGAGTCGAGCGCTGCATTGCCGCTCGTTCCCGTCACCTGGCACGTCCCGATATGCCCGTCGGTTTCGACGCTGTAACGGACATGGACGATCCGCATGGTCGCATCGATCATGTGGCGGACGTCCGGTGGCAGCCACGATATCTTCATGCGGTCTTGGATCGCGCGAGGCGGCGTATCCCCGCCGTCGCCGTCGCCCCCTCCGCCATAGCCGCTGCCCTCGCCGCCAGCGCCCTGGCCGGGGCCGGCACGATCAGACGCGCCGGTTTCCGAGGCCATCCCGACGTTCGGCTTGGGTGCGGCGTTGACCGGCGGCGGGACCGGCGCGGGCAGCGGCGGCGGGGCGACGATGGGCGTCGCCTTGTTCTTGAGATTCGGGGGCGACGGTTTGCCCTTCGCCCGGTCCGTCATCGGGCGGACGATCTTCACCTCGGGCTTCGGCTTGGGCGGCGGCGGTGCCATAATGTCGATCATCCGCAACGCCCGCTGCACGCGCACGAACGGCGAGACCTTCAGCCCGGAGACCAGGCCATAGCCCACCAGTGCGACGATCAGTGCCGAGCCGCCGGCCGACCAGGCCCGCTCCTTGACCGGTGTCTCCGTGACGAAGCTCATGAAGTGCCAACGCCCCATGCGGCTGGCATATCCATCGCACACTCGCTATCTGGCCGGCACGATATGGGCACCCCGCCCTCCTCACGCAAAGGCACGAGCATAATATGGGTTTCCGCTGCGGCATCGTCGGCCTGCCCAACGTCGGCAAGTCGACCCTCTTCAACGCGCTGACCGAGACGGCCGCCGCGCAGGCCGCCAACTACCCCTTCTGCACGATCGAACCAAACGTCGGCAACGTCGCGGTCCCCGATCCACGCGCCGACAATCTCGCAGAAATCGCGCATTCCGCCAAGATCATCGAGACGCAGTTGGGCTTCGTCGACATCGCCGGGCTGGTGCGCGGCGCGTCCAAGGGCGAGGGCCTCGGCAACCAGTTCCTCGCCAACATCCGCGAGGTGGACGCGATCATCCACGTGCTGCGCTGCTTCGAGGGCGAGGTGACGCACGTCGAGGGCAAGGTCGATCCTATCGCCGATGCCGAGACGGTGGAGACCGAGCTGATGCTCGCCGATCTCGACAGCCTCGAGCGGCGCGTGCCGAACCTGCTCAAGAAGGGCGCGCAGGGCGACAAGGAGTCCAAGGCGCAGGCCGCCGTGCTGGCGCCGGTGCTGGACCTGCTGCGCGACGGCAAGCCCGCCCGCCTCGGCCGACCGTCCGATCCGGAAGAGGCCGCGATCTTCGATCAGGCGCAACTGCTGACCGGCAAGCCCGTCCTCTACGTCTGCAACGTCGACGAGGGCGCAGCGGCCGACGGCAATGCGCTGTCCGCCCGCGTGTTCGAGAAAGCCAAGGCCGAGGGTGCGCAGGCGGTGGTCGTCTCCGCCGCGATCGAGGCCGAGATCGCCACCATGGCGCCCGAGGATCGCGGCGAGTTCCTGTCCGACCTTGGCCTTACCGAGACCGGCCTCGCCCGCGTGATCCGGGCGGGTTACGCGCTGCTCGACCTCATCACCTTCTTCACCTGCGGCCCGAAGGAAACCCGCGCCTGGACGCTCGCCAAGGGCAGCAAGGCTCCGCAGGCGGCGGGCGTGATCCACTCGGACTTCGAGCGCGGCTTCATCCGCGCCGAGACGATCGCCTATGACGATTATGTCGCCTGCAACGGCGAGACCGGCGCGCGCGACGCGGGCAAACTGCGATCGGAAGGCAAGGATTATGTCGTCCACGACGGCGACGTGATGCTGTTCCGCTTCAACGTCTGAAAACAGCGCCTAAAATATCCCGTTCGTCCTGAGCGAAGTCGAAGGACGTGCTGCAAGCAACATCGCCTGCGGCACGCACTTCGACAGGCTCAGTGCGAACGGGTTAGGTTACTTCGAGTTCGAATCCACCGCGTCGCCCACCTTGTCCGCCGTGTGGCTGACGCTGGTGGCGGCGCCGGTGATCGCCTTGTCCTTGGCGGTCTGCGCAGGCGCCACGGTGAACAGGTACCAGGCGCCGACGATCACCGCCGCCAGCAGCACGATGGCGAGGATGATCGTCCCGCCGCCGCCGCGCTTCTCGATGATGGTGGTGTGGGTGCCAGGCTCGGCATCCGTGGTGCGATAGTCGGTCATATTCATACTCCCTCGTCCGGCCCCGTAGCGGCGCATCAACCTGCGGCGGACGACGCTTGTTCCGGATTGGGTAGTCCGTTGCGATCTGCTACGCAGTCGCCAAAGGAGATGCAGGATGCCCTATCTGGAGGATTTCGAGGTCGGCCAGACCCACCGTTTCGGCCGCTACGAGGTAACCCGCGACGAAGTGCTGGACTTCGCCCGCCGCTGGGATCCGCAACCCTTCCATCTCTCCGACGAGGCAGCCGCGAAGACCCATTTCGGCTCGCTCTCGGCGAGCGGGTGGCACACCGCCGCGATGACGATGGCGATGACGGTGGCCGAGGCGGACACCCGCGAGGGCGGCACGCTGGGCGCGGTGGGCATCGACGCCTTGCGCTGGCTGAAGCCGGTGAAGCCCGGCGACGTGCTGCGCGTGGAGAGCGAAGTGCTGGAGGTTCGTCGATCCGAAAAGCGCCCTGCAATGGGGTCGGTCCGCAGCCGCACCACCGTGTTCAACCAGCAGGACGAGCCGGTGATGCGCTTCGAGCCGATCGTGCTGTACCGGCGGCGAGCGGGCTGATCGGCCGCTCCGGCGAAGTTGACAAAGTTGACGGGTTGATGGGCAAAAAAAAGACCTTTTGGGTGTTCGAGCCGACGCTGAGAAAGAGTAGCCGCCCGAAGGCGAGTCGGGCAAAGCGTGACAGACGAAATCCTACATTGAAAGGGTCTTTCCCCTCCCTTTCAGGGAGCGGTATAGGGATAGCCCAGCAAATTACATTTAGCGACTACACCCGGCCTCGATGTGGTGAGGGGGAGCAACCGACTCGAAATGCGGACGGCCGGCAATCGCCCCAGTTGTAGCCGTGGAGCGTTCTGTGGCACGCTCCTGAAAGCGGACGAGGAGATCGGCTTGTTTGGGCTTCTCACTATGGCGGCGGCAAGCGCCGTTCAGCCTATGACCTTCAAAGAGGTTCGCAGCCAAACCAAAATATGCGGGCTCATCTTCAACGTTGATGGACCCGGCCCAGCGGGAGATGGCGTCTTTCTCGACAAAGACATGCTCGGCTTGACCCTTAGTAGCACTCGCCCGAAGGATGGCATGGTGTGCATGGCTCGTTGGGCGAAGCAGCGCGGACTGCTCGTGCGATGGAAAGCCTTCTAACGGCCGTTATCCTGCCAAGCCGCGACGAAACCCGCCTGTCGCCAAACCAACCATTCCCGTAATTGCGAGCGCAGCGAAGCAATCCATGCGATAGCCTTTGGATCGCCACGGCGCGTTCCGCGCCTCGCGATGACGGTGGAGGTGCGACGGCCCGCAAGGTCCGCCCCCTCAATCCCCCTCGAAGCTCACCAGCGTCGTCACCGGCACGCCCTCGGCCCGCAGCTTCTCCGCGCCACCCAGATCCGGCAGGTCGATGACGAAGCTCGCGCCGACCACCTCGGCGCCCGCCTGTCGCAGCAGCCGCACCGCCGCGAGCGCGGTGCCGCCGGTGGCGATGAGGTCGTCGACCAGCAGCACCTTCTGGCCGGGCACGCAGGCATCCTCGTGCATCACCACGCGGTCGGTGCCGTATTCCAGCGCATAGTCGACGCCGATCGTGGCGCCGGGCAGCTTGCCGTCCTTGCGGATCAGGACGAGGCCCTTGCCCACATGCGTCGCCATCGCCGAGGAGAAGATGAAGCCCCGCGCCTCGATGCCGGCGATCAGGTCGATGTCCGTGGGCGCAGACGCCGCGAGGCGCTCGATCGAGGCGTGGAAGCCCCTGGCGTCGAGCAGCAAAGTGGTGATGTCGCGAAACTGGATGCCCGGCTTGGGGAAGTCCGGGATCGTGCGGATCAGGGCGGCAAGATCGGGGTTGGCGGTGGTCATGCTGCGTTGCATCGCAGGGAGTGGTGCGGAAGGGAAGCGGCTTTCGTGTCCCCAACCCCGTTCGCCCTGAGGAGGGGCTGAGCGAAGCGTAAGCGCAGTCGAAGGCCCGCCTCGAAGGGTATGCGGCGCATATGCTTCGAGACGCCACTTCGACAAGCTCAGTGGCTCCTCAGCACGAACGGCTTTTCGGAAAACCTTTTGCAAAGAAAAAGGCCGGCCACCTTGCGGCAGCCGGCCCCTTGTCTCAGCCTGAGGCTGGTCTCAGTGCTTCTTGCCGTGCCAGATGTTCCGGTAGGCACCGAAAGCCAGCAAAGTCGCGATCACCAGATAGGCCAGCACCGCGAGGCCGGTGCGATGGCGGTTTTCCAGCTTCGGCTCGGCGGCCCACATCAGGAAGGCGGACACGTCGGTCGCCATCTGCAGCTTGGTCGCCTTCGTGCCGTCGGCATAGGTCACCTGACCGTCGGCGGAGAGCGGCGGCGGCATCGCGATGTTGAGGTTCGCGAAATAGGGATTGAAGTGGAGGCCCGTCGGCGTGTTGAAGTCCGGGAATTCCTTCATCAGCGACTTGCCGTCCTTGGTGAAGGTCTTGGCGTCGGCATAGCCCGTCACCAGCGAGGCGATATAGGCCGGTCCGCCCTCGCGCGCCTTCGCCAGCAGCGACATGTCCGGCGGCAGCGCGTTGTTGTTCGCGGCGCGCGCGGCGGTCTCGTTGGCATAGGGGCCGGGGATGAAGTCCGACGGCAGCGACTTGCGGGTCGCGGGCTCGCCGGTGTCCGGGTTCACCGAGGGCGTCTCGGTCGCCCAGCCCTTGGCCAGCGCCTTCACCTCGGGCTTGCTGAAGCCGATCTCCTCCAGGTCGCGGAAGGCGACGAGGCGCATCGAGTGGCAGGCCGAGCAGACTTCCTTGTAGACCTGGAAGCCGCGCTGCAACTGCTGGTTGTCATATTTGCCGAGCGGCCCTTCGAAGGAATAATGGATGTCCTTCGGCGGCAGGTGAAACTCCTCGGACGCCAGATGGGCGGCCGGCGCGCTCGGTGCGGCGATTACCGCGTAGAGCAGCGCGCAGACGAAGAGCAGGCCGACCAGCGGCGCGATCAGCGGAGCGAAAAAGCGAAGCATCGGTTCGTCTCCCTGATCAGGCCGCGGCCGGTGCGGGATGGCCCAGCACGGCTTCGGTGATGGAATTGGGCAGCGGCAGCGGCTTCTCGAACTTCGAGATCAGCGGGATGATGATCAGGAAGTGGGAGAAATAATAGCCGGCGCAGAGCTGGCTGAGCAGCACCACCGTCGGCGTCACCTCGGCCTGGCCGAGATAGCCGAGGAAGAGCACGTCGGCGACCAGCACCCAGAAGAACCATTTGTACATCGGCCGGTAGCTGGCCGAGCGAATGGGCGATCGATCGATCCACGGCAGGAAGAACAGCAGCAGGATCGATCCGAACATCGCCATCACGCCCCACAGCTTCGCGGCGATGCCGAGGAAGTTGCCGGTGAAGGACTTCAGGATCGCGTAGAAGGGCAGGAAATACCATTCCGGCACGATGTGCGCGGGCGTCGAGAGCGGGTTGGCCGGGATGTAATTGTCCGGATGGCCGAGCGCGTTCGGCGCGAAGAACAGCAGCAGCGAGAAGACGATCAGGAAGACGCCGAGGCCCATGCCGTCCTTCGCCGTGTAATACGGATGGAACGGGACGGTATCCTGCGGGCCCTTCACGTCGACGCCTGTCGGGTTGTTGGAGCCCGGAATGTGCAGCGCCCAGATGTGCAGCACGATCACCGCGGCGATCACGAACGGCAGGAGGTAGTGGAGCGAGAAGAAGCGGTTGAGCGCGTCGTTGTCCGGCGCGAAGCCGCCGAGCAACCACATGCGGATCGGATCGCCGACCACGGGAATGGCGGAGAAGAAGCCAGTGATCACCTGCGCGCCCCAGAAGCTCATCTGGCCCCACGGAAGCACGTAGCCCATGAAGGCGGTCGCCATCATCAGCAGGAAGATCACGACGCCGAGCAGCCACACCATCTCGCGCGGCGCCTTGTACGATCCGTAGTAAAGGCCGCGGAAGATGTGGGTATAGACGACGATGAAGAACATGCTGGCGCCGTTGGCGTGGGCGTAGCGGATCAGCCAGCCCGAGTTCACGTCGCGCATGATGTGCTCGACGCTGTCGAACGCCACCGTGCCGTTGGCGGCATAGTGCATCGCCAGGATCACGCCGGTGATGATCTGGATCGCGAGCGCCGCGCCGGCGAGCACGCCGAAATTCCAGAAGTAATTGAGGTTGCGCGGCACCGGATAGCCGGCGCCCACCGCGTTATAGACGAGGCGCGGCAGCGGCAGCTTTTCGTCCAGATAGCGCATCAGCGGGTGCTTCGGCGCGTAATGCTCAGCCCAGGGGAAGCTCATCTGTTCTTACCTCAACCGATCTGGACGCTGGTGGCGGACTTGAAGCTGTATTCCGGCACGACGAGATTCTTCGGCGCCGGCCCGGCGCGGATGCGGCCCGCCGTATCGTATTGCGATCCGTGGCACGGGCAGAAATAGCCGCCGAACTGGCCGCGATTCTCGCCGGGCGTGATGCCGAGCGGCACGCAGCCGAGATGGGTGCAGACTGCCATGGTGATCAGCCAATTCTCGTGGCCGGGCTTGGTGCGCGCGTCGAGCGTCTCGGGATCGCGCAGCGAATCCACGGGGACCGCCTTCGCCTCCTTGATCTCGGCGGGCGTCAGGTTGCGCACGAAGACGGGCTGCTTGCGCCAGGCGACCTTGATGCCCGATCCGGCCTCGATCTTCGCAAGATCGACCTCGATCGAGGCGAGCGCCAGCACGTCGGCCGACGGGTTCATCTGGTTGACCAGCGGGATCACCACCGCCACGCCGCCCACGCCCGCGAAGGCGACGGCGGCGATGTTCAGGAAATCCCGACGGCGGGGCCCCTGCCCCTCGTCATGCTCCGGGCCGATGACCGGGGGGCGCTGGTTGGGATCTTCGGCAGTCTCAAGCGTCGCCATGCAATCAACCCTCGGCAGTCAGACCTAGTCTCTGCCTGGAGGATGACCCCGAAAACCGGCGCTTTGACCCCCAAGCCTAACCGCGCACCGGTGTACCCCGGATTACGCTGCATGGCCTGATAGCCTCCGATTCCAAGGTTTGCCAACCACGTTTTTGTGGCGCTTGCGAAACAGGGGCCGAATGGCCTAGCGGGCGGGCATGCGGATCGCGCTCTTCCAGCCCGAGATCGCCGGCAATGTCGGCGCCGTCCTGCGGCTGGGTGCGTGCCTGGGATTGCCCGTGGACGTGATCGAGCCGTGCGGGTTCGCCTTCTCCGATCGCGCGATGGCGCGGTCCGGCATGGACTATGCTGAACGCCATGCCGCCGTCCGCCACGCCGACTGGGACGCCTTTCTGGGCGTCAGGACCGGCCGGCTGCTGCTGTTCACCACCCGGAGCGCCGTCCGCCTGCCCGAGGTCGCGTTCGAGCCGGACGACGTGCTGCTGTTCGGCTCCGAAAGCTCGGGCGCGCCGGATCACGTGCACGACGTGGCGGACGTGCGCGTCCGCATCCCGATCGCCGCCGACGCGCGATCGCTCAACCTATCCACCGCCTGCGCGATCGCCGCCGGCGAAGCGCTGCGACAGACCGGAGGCTGGCCGACATGATCCCACTCGATTCGGAACAGCAGGCGGCGCGCGGCTGGTTCGAGAGCCTGCGGGATCGCATCTGCGACGTATTCGAGCAGATCGAGCGCGATGTCGGATCGAGCGCCGCGTTCGAATATACGCCGTGGTCGCGGGTCGACACCTCAGGGGAGGATGGCGGCGGCGGGGTGCGCGGCGTCATGAAGGGCCGCGTGTTCGAGAAGGTGGGCGTCAACGTCTCCACGGTCGGCGGCGCGCTCGAGGGCGAGTTCGGCAAGACCATCCACGGCGCCGGCGACGACCCGCGCTTCTTCGCGACCGGCATCAGCCTCGTCGCGCACATGGCCAACCCGCATGTGCCGGCGGTGCACATGAACACGCGCTTCCTCGTCACGACCAAGCGCTGGTTCGGCGGCGGGGCGGATCTCAACCCGCCGATCCCCTACGCCGCGGACACCGCCGATTTCCACGCGGCTTTCCGCGAGGCTTGCGACGCGCACGCCCCGGTCGGCGACTATCTGCGTTTCTCGCAATGGGCGGAGGATTATTTCTTCATCCCCCACCGGAACGTGGCGCGCGGCGTCGGCGGCATCTTCTACGATCATCTCGATGCCGAAGGGCCGGCCTTCGATCCCGCCTTCGCCTTCACCCGCGCGGTGGGCGAGGCCTTTCTGGCCATCTACCCGCAAATCGTCCGCCGCAGGCTGGGCCTGCCCTTCACCGAGGCGGAGGAGCGGCAGATGCTGGCTTGGCGTGGCCGCTATGCCGAATTCAACCTCGTCTATGATCGCGGCACGCTGTTCGGCCTCAAGACCGGCGGCAATATCGACGCGATCCTGATGAGCCTGCCGCCGAGGGCCATCTGGGAATGACAGCCGAACCGACCACGCCGTTCGCACCGAGCGAAGTCGAGGGACGCGCAGCAGGCGCGGGGCTTGGAGCCCGCACTTCGACTTCGCTCGGTGCGAACGGAGTTCTTTGGACTGGCGGAGTATGAGCCTCACCCGCGTCACCGACGGCGAGATCGCCACGATCGTCACCTCGCTTCAGATGCTGGAGCGGCCGAAACCCCGCCCGATGGCGCCCTCCAATCTGCGCCTCGATCGCTGGCGCGAGCCGGCACCGGATCGCTACCGCACGCTCTTCCGCCGGATCGGCGAGCCGTGGCTGTGGTTCTCGCGGCTGGTGATGGACGAGGCGGCGCTGCTGAAGATCATCCACGATCCGACGGTCGAGATCTATGCCGTCACCGACCGTCAGGGCATCGAGATCGGCCTGCTGGAGCTCGATTTCCGCGAAGCGGGCCAGGCTGAGCTATCGTTCTTCGGCCTGGTTCCCGAACTCACCGGCAAGGGCGAAGGCCGCTGGCTGATGGGCCAGGCGCTGGCGCTATGCTGGCGCAAGGGAATCGAGCGGGTGTGGGTCCACACCTGCACGCTGGATCATCCCAAGGCGCTCAATTTCTACCGCGCGCAGGGCTTCGTGCCCTATGCCCGCGCGATCGAGACCTTTCCCGATCCCCGCGTCATCGGCATCCTGCCTCCAGAGGCCGCGCCTCAGGTGCCGCTGCTGAAACCCGCCAGCCTGCGCTGAAGCATCGCCACGAAAACGGTCCACACCGCCCCGAGCGCGGCGCCTATGCAGGCGCTGACCAGCAGGAGAATAAAATCGGTGACCCGGCCCGCGCCGGTGACGCGGCCGACCACCCTGAGCACGGCACCCACCGGCATCGTGATCGCCATCCAGACGAGCGCCTCGCTGATCCAGGCGATCAGGCGTAGCACGAGCATCAGCGGCGCGCGCTCCCGCGTCGCCGCAAGCGTGGCGCGGACGGTCTCCGCGCTGCCGACCTGCCCTGTCGCGATCGTCGCCCAGACCGGCAGGAGCCTCAGCGACACCCAGATCAAGCCGACGAGCGCGGCAAGATACGCGATCAGGGTGAACGGCCCCGGCTTGCCGTGCACAGACATCTCCACGACGCCCACGACGATCACCGGGACCAGCGCGACGACGACGAGGCCAAGCGCCATGAGCGCGACGGCGATACCCGTCGGCACCCGCCGCAACCCGATCTGCAGCGCCTCGCTGACGCTGATCCCCGGACGCGAGGTCAGCGCCGAGATCGACAGCGTGCCCAGCATGCTGAACAGCGCATAGGGCACGATCCACAGCATCCAGGCGCCAAGCTGGGGCTGGCTGCCGATGACCAGCTTGTCAGGCATCAGAAGCGAGAGCACGACCGCCGGCAGCGCGAAGCCCAGCAGCGCCAGTGGGGTGAGGAGCGCAGCCTCCGCCTTGCAGAAAGCCATTGCCTCTTCCCACACCACACCGAGCGGGATCGTCTTGCGTACCGTCATTCTCCCCCTCTAGCAGAGCGCTGCGCGCCGCCAAGCCGCTTGATCGCGGGCGCATCCCACGCCATCTGCATGCGCGACATGCTGGGCGACGACATCGAATGGCGGGTTTCCGAAGGCCTGCTCCCCTATCCCGAGACGCTGGCCGAGATGGAGGCGCGCGCCTCCTCCGTCCACGAGCGGAGTGCGCGCGAGCTGGTGTGGCTGCTGGAGCATCCGCCGCTCTACACCGCAGGGACCAGCGCCGTGGCGGACGAGTTGATCGCACCGGATCGCTTCCCGGTCTATCCGGTCGGACGCGGCGGGAAATACACCTATCACGGCCCCGGCCAGCGCGTCGGCTATCTGGTGCTCGATCTCGACAGACGTGGCCGCGACGTGCGCTGCTTCGTACACAAGCTGGAAACATGGCTGATCGACGCGCTGGCGGAACTGGGCGTTGAGGCGTGGATCGCGGAAGGCCGCGTCGGCGTCTGGACCAGCGCGCACGGCCGCGAGGCGAAGATCGGCGCGATCGGCGTGCGCGTGCGGCGCTGGGTTACACTGCACGGCTTTTCCGTCAACATCGCGCCCGATCTCACCCACTTCGGCGGTATCGTTCCCTGCGGCCTGCCCGACTATCCGGTGACGAGCCTCTCCGACCTCGGAATGGTTGCCGACGTGAAACAGTTTGACGAGGCGCTGCGATCCGGCTTTGAATCCTTCCTGTCTGGCCTCGGTTCGGCGTGCCCCGCCGCCTGACGCGCCGGGCGCCAACCAGGGGCTGACGCCCGACACAGGAACCTTGTCCCATGCGCATTCTCACCAAGATCGCCACCTCCTCGATCGTCATCGTCGGCGCACTGCTGGTCGCCGCCTGCGGCCACAGCGACAACACCGCCACCGCCGACACCAACATGACCAACATGGACACGATGGACAGCTCGACTGGCATGGCCAACGATGCCAGCGCGCTCGATGCGACCGCCAACGACGCGACCGCGACCGACATGAACGGCGCGGCCCCGGCGGATAATGCCAGCAACGCCATGTAAGCATTGCGAGATTTCGCGGTGACGGCGGGGCCGTCCGGGATGCCGGACGGCCCCGTTCGCATATGTGCCCGACCGGCTTTTCCACAGTTTTGCGAGCCTCTGCTGCGCAGCATGGAACCCCTGATCTTGTGGAGCGTCCCCAAATGGTTAAGGCTGTGTGCAGGCGATCCGCCGTTGATGGCGGCCCTGCATCGGCCCTGAGGGCCTGTCGGAGAGATGATGATGAAGTTCGCTTCGCGCCGTGTATCGGTGGCGCTGCTTGGCATTTCGGGATTGCTGTCCGCCCCCGCTTCGGCCCAGCTCTATTGGAAATCGCCCGACTTCCGGGGATTGCCGGTGACGGGCACGGAACCTGGCATCGTCATCCCGCTGCCCGGCGCGACCTCCCAGGAGGTGAATGCCGAGCTGGTCTGGACTCTGCGCGCCGGCCTCAATTTCGCGGCGCTCCAATGCCAGTTCGCGCCGTCGCTGATGACGGTGGCGAACTACAACCAGCTGCTCACCCATCATTCCAAGGAACTGGCGACCGACTACAAGCTGCTCCAGGGCTATTTCAAGCGGACCGCCGGCAAGGGCGCCACGCAGAACGCGATCAATGCGGCCTTCGACAGCTTCAACACGCGATCGTACAGCAGCTTCTCGACCGTCTATGCGCAGCGCGGCTTCTGCCAGACGGCATCGAGCATCGGCCAGTCGGCGCTGATGGAGCCGAAAGGCTCGCTGCAGATCACCGCGCACGCGCGATTGCGCGAGCTGCGCAACAGCCTGCAATATGTCGGCGACATCGATGCCCGCAAGGCGCCGCCGATCCAGCTGGCGATCGATCCGCAGGTGCCCGCCTTTCCACCCACCTGCTTCGACAGGCGCGGCGATCTCAAGAAGAAATGCATGAGCCGGGATTGAAGCCCCGCTCCCCAAGCGGGAGAAGGCTCAGGGAATGCCCAGCATCTTGTGGGTCTGGACCGAAAGCCGCCAGCCGGGATGCTCCATGACATAGCGCAGTGCCTCGGCGCGCCAGGCATCGCGTCCGGCGCCGTCCATCGGCTGGATTAGGAAGTGATCGAAGGCCCAGCCGCGAAAGGCCTCGGGGTCGATCCCTTTCTGCGGCCAGACCAGCTTGAGCTCCTGCCCGGATCGCTGCACCACCTCGGTGCCCGCCTTCGGGCTGACGGTCAGCCAGTCGATCCCGGGCGCGGCGGGCAGCGTGCCGTTGGTCTCCATCGCCACCTCGAAGCCGGCGCCGTGGAGCGCATCGACCAGCGCGTCAGTAACCTGCAGCATCGGCTCGCCGCCGGTCATCACGATCAGCCTGTCGTCGCCGATGTCGCCCCACAGCGCCGACACCTTCGCCACCAAGGCGCCCAGTTCGTAGCGGCCACCCTCCTCACCATCCAGCCCCACGAAATCGGTGTCGCAGAAGGTGCATTGCGCGATCGCGCGATCCTCCTCGCGGCCCGACCACAGGTTGCAGCCGGCGAAGCGCAGGAAAACCGCTCTACGCCCCGCATTGATCCCCTCGCCCTGCAGCGTCAGGAAGATTTCCTTGACCGCGAAGCTCATGGAATCGTGGCGTAGGAGGTCGGGTCCAGCACCCCCGCCTCCTCGAAGCCCTTGTGGCGCAACCGGCAGCTGTCGCACAGGCCGCAATGCTGGCCGCCCTGCGGATCGTAGCAGGACCAGCTCATGCCCGCGTCGAGGCCCAGCCGCATCGCCTCCCTGACGATATCCGCCTTGGTCATGTGCTGGAGCGGCGCGTGAACCTTGAAGCGATCGCCTTCGACGCCCGCCTTGGTGGCCTTGGCGGCGAGGTTCTCGAACGCCTCGACGAACTCCGGCCGGCAATCGGGGTAGCCCGAATAATCGAGCGCGTTGATGCCCAGAAACAGATCGCGCCCGTCGCAGGCTTCCGCCCAGCCCAGCGCCAGCGACAGGAAGATCGTGTTGCGCGCCGGCACGTAGGTGACGGGAATGCCGGGCTGCACGCCCTCCTTCGGGACGTCGATGTCGTCGGTGAGCGAGGAGCCCCCAAAGGCACGCAGGTCTATCGGCAGGACGATGTGGCGATCCGCCTCCAGTGCGGCGGCGATGCGCCGCGCCGACGCAAGCTCGACGAGATGGCGCTGGTTGTAGTTCACGGTGAGCGCGAGCAACTTGTAGCCCTGCTCCTTCGCGATCGCGGCGGTAACCATGGAATCGAGGCCGCCCGAAAGGAGGACGACCGCCCGGCGCGCGCCATTGCTGTGCATGTCTGTCATACCCTTGCGCTACTCCAGAAAGCCCCTCCCCGAAAGGGATCAGGCCGGCGGCATTGCCACCGGGAAGCTTCTGGCACAAAATTCGCAGTCGACGTGGACGAAGCCATGCCCGTCGGACATCTCGGCGCGCTCCTCGGGCGGGAAGCGGGCGATCACCGACTGGATGTGATCGGGCGAGCAGCGGCATCCGCGCGACAGCGAGGCCACCGGCAGGATGCGCACCTCTTCCTCCTCGTGGAACAGGCGCCAGAGCAACTGGTCAAGGCCAAGCCCGATGTCGGTCAGCTCGTCCGCCTGCGCCGTGTTCGCCAGTGCCTCGACATGCTGCCATTCGGGATGATCGAGCTTGGCGTGCAGCCGCTCGCGCCCTTCCTCGCCCTCGGGCAAATGCTGGACGAGAATGCCGCCGGCGACGTGCGTGCCGTCGCCGAGCGTCTTCACCGCCACGCGCACGAGGCTCGGCAATTGCTCGGACTGGGCGAAATAATGCTCGGCGGCATCGGCCAGCGATCCGCCCTCCAGCGGCACGATGCCCTGATAGCGCTCGCCGGTCGTCTCCTGATCGAAGGTGATCGCCAGATAGCCCTTGCCAAACATGGCGAACAGGGAAGGTTCGGCGGGCATCTCGGCAACCTTGTCGGCATCAAACCGCAGATAGCCGCGCATTTCCCCGCCGCGATAGTCGACGACCAGCAGATCGACCGCACCGCCCTGGGTCTGGGCCTGCAGGGTGAGCTGGCCCTCCTCGTTCTTGAGCGTCGAGCCGAACAACGCGGCCAGCACCAGCGCCTCGGCCAGGACCTTGGCCAGTGCGGGCGGATAGGCGTGCGCGGCGAGGATCGCGTCTAGCGCAGGCCCCAGCCGCACCACGCGCCCGCGCGCATGGCGCGACGCGATGGTGAAGCCGAGCGCGGTATCGAGCGTGGCGATTTCGGTGGTCATTCCATCAACATCCCAAAGTCTCAGCCGTTCGGGCTGAGCTTGTCGAAGCCCTGCCCTTCCCTTCACCAAGGAAGGACAGCACTTCGACAAGCTCAGTGCGAACGGTTCAGGGAAAGTCCGGCCGGATATTGGAAGCGAAGGCCGGAATGTCCACTCACAGCTTCCCGAAGCACCACAGCAGAACCGACTTCTGCGCATGGAGGCGGTTCTCCGCCTCGTCCCAGATCGCGGACTGCGGCCCATCGATCACCGCATCCACCACCTCCTCGCCGCGATGTGCGGGGAGGCAGTGGAGGAAAGTGGCGTTGGGCTTTGCCTTCGCCATCAGCTCGGCGGTGACCTGATAGGGCATCATCGCCGCCAGCTTCGCCTCGGCATGCTTCTGGCCCATCGAGATCCAGGTGTCGGTGACGACGATGTCCGCCCCCGCTGCTGCTTCGGCGGCATCGCGGGTGAGCCTGACCTTGCCGCCCCGGTTGGTGGCTGCACCGATCACGTCGACGTCGGGATCGTAGCCCTCGGGGCATGCGGCGACGACCTCGAAGCCCATCAGGCTGCCCGCCTCGACGATCGAATGGAGCACGTTGTTGCCGTCGCCCAGCCACGCCCATTTGGAGCCGGCCAGCGATCCGCGCCTCTCGATCACGGTCTGCATGTCCGCCATGATCTGGCAGGGATGCGAGGCGTCGGTGAGGCCGTTGATCACCGGCACCGTCGCGTGGCGCGCCATCTCGACGATCTTGGCGTGATCGTCGGTGCGGATCATGATCGCGTCGACCATGCGGCTGAGCACGCGCGCGGTGTCCGCCACCGTCTCGCCCCGGCCGAGCTGGGTGGTGCCGGCATCGAGGATCAGCGTGGTGCCGCCGAGCTGGCGCATCGCCATGTCGAACGAGACGCGGGTGCGGGTGGAGTTCTTCTCGAAGATCATCGCCAGCGTGCGGCCTTCGAGCGGGCGATCGGGGTCCGGCGCGCCCTTGGGCAGCGTGGCCCGGGCGGCCTTGCGGGCCTTGGCATCGGCCAGCATCGCGGTGATCGCGGCGGTACCGGCATCGGAGAGGTCGAGGAAATGGCGGATGGTCATCTCAGGCCACCTTCAAAAAGCATCCCGTTCGCGCTGAGGAGCCGCTGAGCCTGTCGAAGCGGCGTCTCGAAGCATGTTACGCAACACCCTTCGAGACGGGCCTTCGACTTCGCTTACGCTCCGCTCAGTCCCTCCTCGGGGCGAACGGGGTGGGGTTTCGTTCAGGTCAAGCCGGCGGCGTGTAGCTCCGCGCGGCTTCGGACATCAGCCCGGCGAACTCGTCGATATGGCTCTGCTCGATGATCAGCGGCGGCAATACGCGCACGACATTGTCGCCCGCCGCGACCAGCAGCAGCCCGTGCTTGTCGCGGGCGTGGGCTACGAAGGCGCGACTGTCCGACTTCATCTTGACGCCGAGCATCAGGCCCATGCCGCGCACGCTCTCGAACAGATGATCGTGGTTGGGGATCAGTTGCTCCAGCGTCGCGCGCAGGCGCTCGCCGGTGGCCTTGACCTTCTCCATGAAGCCGGGTTCCAGGATAACGTCGAACACCGCCTGCCCCGCCGCCATCGCCAGCGGGTTGCCGCCGTAGGTGGAGCCGTGGGTGCCGATCACCATGCCCTTGGCCGCCTTCTCGGTAGCGAGGCAGGCACCCATCGGGAAGCCGCCGCCGATGCCCTTGGCGGATGCGATGATGTCCGGCTCGATGCCGTATTGCTCGTAGGCGTAGAGAGTGCCGGTGCGGGCGACGCCGCACTGCACCTCGTCCAGCACCAGCATCAGATCGCGCTCGTCGCAGATCTTGCGCAGGCCCTGCAGGAACTCCTTCGAGGCGGGACGGATGCCGCCCTCACCCTGCACCGGCTCGACCAGGAAGCCGGCGGTGTTGTCGTCGACCAGCGCCAGCGCCGCCTCGAGATCGTCGAAGGGCGCGTATTTGAAGCCGGGCAGCAGCGGCTCGAAGCCGTCGCGCATCTTCTCCTGGTTGGTCGCCGAGATCGCGCCCAGCGTCCGTCCGTGGAAGGCGTTGTTGAAGCAGATCAGCGTGTTCTTGTGCGGGTTGCCGCTGGCGAAGTGATAGCGGCGCGCAGTCTTGATCGCGCACTCCACGGCCTCCGCGCCCGAATTGGTGAAGAACACCGTGTCGGCGAAGCTGTTGTCGACCAGCCGCTGCGCGAACGCCTCGCCCTGCGGGCTGCCGTAGAGATTGGAGACGTGCATCAGTGTCGCCACCTGGTCCTGCAGCGCCCTGGTGTAGCTCGGATGGCCGTGGCCGAGCAGGTTCACCGCGATGCCGCTGGCGAAATCGAGGTAGCGCTCGCCATTCTCGCCGAACAGATAGGCGCCTTCGCCTCGGACCGGACGCACGCCACACCGCGGATAGACCGGCATGAGAGGCGTGATGGTCATGGCAGGCACTCCTTCTTCGTATCGTGGAGAACGGCTCCGGGAACGCAAAAAGGCGGCCGTGGGCGGCCGCCTTGTTCTAGGAAAGCGCCTCTAGCCCCGGGCGAAAGGGAGCGCAACCCCGCTCCCTTTCGAAGGGGATCAGTTCTTGATCTTCCAGCCCTTGCGCAGCAGCACGTAGCACAGCACGCCCAATGCTACGTTGATCGCCAACAGCACGACCGCGCCAAGCTCGACGGTCGAATCGGCGACGCCGAGGAAACCGTAGCGAAAGCCCGAGATCACATAGAAGATCGGGTTCAGGTGGCTGATCGCCTGGAAAGCGGGCTTGAGCTTGCTGATCGAATAGAAGGTGCCGGACAGCAGAGCCAGCGGCTGCACCACGAAATTGGTGACGGCGGCGGCGTGATCGAACTTGTCCGCCCAGATCGAGGTCAGCACGCCCAGGAACGCCAGCAGCAGCGATCCCATCAGCCCGAACCAGAGCACCGCGAGGATGTTGGCGGGCATCACATGCACGCCCGGCCACAGCGCCATCGCCACCCACAAGGCGGCGCCGACGAGAAATGCCCGCGTCACCGCCGCCAGCGTCAGCCCGGCGAGCAGCTCCGAGGTGGACAGCGGCGGCATCAGGTAATCGACGATCGTGCCCTGCATCTTGCCCACCAGCAGCGAGAAGCTGCTGTTCGCGAAGGCGTTGGTCATCATGCCCATCACGATCAGCCCCGGCGCCACGAAATCGGCGAAGGGACGGGTCGTCGCGCCCACCGGAACAGGCGCGCGCGCGCCCAGCGCGACGGTGAAAATCACCAGATAGAGCAAGGTCGTGATCGCCGGCGCCCAGATCGTCTGAAGCTGGACCTTGAAGAAGCGCCTCACCTCCTTCACATAGAGCGTGCGCAATCCTCCCCAGTTGACCTGTCTGATCACGGGCTCGCCCGGGGGGGAGAATATGGGCTGCGTAGTGCTGTGGGGCTGGTCGAGCATGAGCCGCGACCTAAGCCTCCGGTGCCGCCCCCGCAAGGGATACGGAGTAGAAACAAACGATGTCGTGGACGGACGAGCGGATCGACAAGCTCAAGAGCCTGTGGGGCCAGGGCCATACCGCCAGCCAGATCGCCGACGAGCTGGGCGGCGTCAGCCGCAACGCGGTGATCGGCAAGGCACATCGCCTCGGGCTTGAGAGCCGCCCGTCGCCGGTGAAGGGCAACGAGGACGCGGGCACGCCCGCTCCGGCGCCCGCCGCGCCGCGTGAGGCTGCGCCGGCGCCGGCCCCGAAGATCGAGAAGGTGGAAGCACCGAAACCGCGCCCGGTCGCCGCGGCCGAGCCGCGCCCCGCGCCTGCGCCTCGTCCCGAGCCTGTCGCAGCCGCGCCGGCGCCTGCCGAGCCCAAGCCCGACCAGCCGGTCTATCGCTCGATCGGCCCCGGCGGCTTCCAGCGCCAGCAGCCAGGTGAGCAGCAGTCGCCGATCCCGCCGGCGCCGCCGCGCCGCCTGGTGCCCGCAAAGCCGGCGGCCGAGTTCGCCGACAAGACCTCGCTGCTCGATCTCAACGATCGCATCTGCAAGTGGCCGCTGGGTCATCCCGGCGAGCCGGATTTCCATTTCTGCGGCGATCCGGTGAACCCCGGCTTCCCCTATTGCGTTCAGCATTGCGGCCAGGCCTATCAGGCGCAGATGCCGCGCCGCGATCGGCGCCCACCGCCGCCGCTGCCCTACGGTGGCCCGCGAGTTCGGTAAAATCGTCCGATCCTCCCCCCGCCACATGGGGGAGGATTTTTCTTACGGGCAACTGGCCTTTCCTTCGCGTAGCGTGCGCTCGACCGCCTGCACCATCGGCTCGGCGATCGCCTGGATCATCGTCGCGCGATCGCGCCCCGCGCTGCTGGTCCGCCCGCAGTGCCGGCTGGCGAAATGGTGGGTGACGCCCCAGTCGACCGCTACTCGAGTCAGACCGTCCGGACCGCCCTCCTCGTCCACCCAGCCGTCGATACGGACGTCGCGCGCACGCCGCCCGCCGATCCGGTCGCGCCAGGTCGCGTTGATGTCGCGCGCCCAGTCGCCGCCGCCGTTCCGCCCGGCCGCGAGCGCGAGCTCGGCTCCGCCGCCTCCCGGGGCCGGGGTGGCCGCGACGCCGGTCGCGTAGCTGTCGATCGCGGCACGGTCCTGCGCCGCCTGGTCGGCGGCCTGCGCGACCTGATCGCCCGCTGCGTGGCCGCCGAACGGATCGGCCCGCGCGACGCCGAAGAAGAGAGTGCCGATCAGCGCCGCCACGAGCAGGCCGCGCAACTGCGACGGCATCGCGGTCCGGCACAGCGTTACGATCATGGCACCCGATGCGAGTCCGAGCGCCGTCAGCACGGGCCACCCTGCCGGCGGTCCTGAGGCGAGCCGCATCCACCCGGCCAGCACCAGACCGGCAGCCCCCGCCGCGGCGATCACCCCCATCCTGCCGATCACCGGCGCTTCATCTCTGGCCAACATGCCGATTACCTCCCGCGCCCGTGATGCGCGCAGCATGGTAAGCAGCCAGTAAGCGACGGCGGGAGATGCATCCGGAACGGATCGAGCACGCGCCGCTTGGCGCGGATGCATCCTCCCGTCTATGCTGCCCCGCGATGGCCAACGACGACGATCTTTTCGCCCCCCCGCCCCGCTCCTCCAACGCGAGCTACGACGCTTCCTCGATCCAGGTGCTGAAAGGGCTGGAGGCGATCCGCCGCCATCCCGGCATGTATGTCGGCGGCAGCGACGAGCGGGCGATTCATCATCTCGTCGCCGAGGTGCTGGACAATGCCATGGACGAGGCGGTCGCCGGTCACGCCAATCGCATTGAGGTGACGCTGAGCGCCGGCAACCGCGTGACGGTGATCGACAACGGGCGCGGCATCCCGATCGACGAGCATGCGGACTTCCCCGGCAAGTCGGCCCTGGAGGTGATCTTCACCACCATCCATTCCGGAGGCAAATTCGCGGCCGGCGGCGCCTATCAGACATCGGGCGGCCTGCACGGCGTCGGAGTCTCGGCCGTGAACGCGCTGTCGATCGAGACGGTGGTCGAGGTCGCGCGCAACAAGGAACTCTACCAGCAGAGCTTCCGCCAGGGCGTGCCGCAGGGGCCACTGGAGAAGATCGGCGCGGCGCCCAACCGGCGCGGCACCTCGGTCAGCTTCGTGCCCGACACCGAGATTTTCGGCGAGCTGAAGTTCAAGCCGCAGCGGCTCTATCGCCTCGTTCGCTCCAAGGCCTATCTGTTCGCCGGCGTCGAGATCCGCTGGAAGTGCGATCCCGCCATCCTGACCGACGACACCCCGCACGAGGCGGTCTTTCAGTTCCCGGGGGGCCTCGCCGATCACCTGAAGGAGCAGGTCGGCGGCCGCGAGTGCGCGACGTCCGATTTCTTCACCGGCCGCCACGATTTCGCCGACGGCCAGGGATCGGCCGAATGGGCGGTGGCCTGGCCGCTCTATTCGGACGGATCGTACAGCTATTACTGCAACACCATCCCGACGCCCGACGGCGGTACCCACGAGCAAGGCCTGCGCGCCGCTCTGGTCAAGGGCATACGCGGTTTCGCCGACCAGACGGGCAACAAGAAGGCCAAGGACATCGCACCCGAGGATGTGATGGTCGGATCCGAGCTGATGCTCTCGATCTTCATCCGCGATCCGCAGTTCCAGAGCCAGACCAAGGATCGCCTCACCTCGCCCGACGCCGCGCGGCTGGTCGAGAATGCAGTGCGCGACCATTTCGATCATTTCCTCGCCGACAATGTCGATCGCGGCAAGGCGCTGCTCGGCTACGTGCTCGATCGCATGGACGAGCGCCTTCGCCGCAAGGCGGAGCGTGACGTCAAAAGGAAAACAGCGACTTCCGGCCGGAAGCTCAGACTCCCCGGCAAGCTGACCGACTGCGCCTCGGATTCGCCCGAGGGCACCGAATTGTTCATCGTCGAGGGCGATTCGGCCGGCGGTTCCGCCAAGCAGGCGCGCGACCGCAAGACGCAGGCGGTGCTGCCAATCCGCGGCAAGATCCTCAACGTCGCCTCGGCGAACAGCGCCAAGATATTGGCGAACCAGGAAATCGCCGACCTGATCCAGGCGCTCGGCTGCGGCACGCGCGATCGCTGCGATGCCAGCCAGCTCCGCTACGAGCGCATCGTCATCATGACCGACGCGGACGTCGACGGCGCCCACATCGCCACCCTGCTGATGACCTTCTTCTTCCAGGAGATGCCCGACGTGGTGAAGAAGGGCCACCTCTTCCTCGCCCAGCCGCCGCTCTACCGGCTGACGGCGGGCGCCAAGTCGCTCTACGCCAAGGACGACGAGGATCGCGCCCGCATCGAGGCGACCGCGTTCAAGGGCAAGAAGGTGGAGGTCGCGCGCTTCAAGGGCCTCGGCGAGATGAACCCCCAGCAGCTGCGTGAAACCACGATGGACCCGAAGACGCGCGGCATGATCCGCGTAACGCTGCCGCAGGAATATGAGGAACGCGCGGCGGTGCGCGATCTGGTCGATCGCCTGATGGGCAAGGAGGCCGCCCACCGCTTCGCCTTCATCCAGGAGAATGCCGCGCGGGTGGACGAGGAGGAGATCGACGCCTGAGACGGTGATTTGACTCGCGCCAAACTGTGATCTTAGATTGCCCTGACAGTATCCGGCGGTGGGGGCTTACATGGCGAGGGACATCACCCGGCGCGATTTCGTGAACGGGGTCGCGGTCGGCGCCGCCGGCCTCGCCTCTGCGAGCCTGCTGGCCGGCTGCTCGCCCTCGAGCAATACCGCCGCATCGGCGAGCGATCCCGCCGCCACCTACCCGCCGCTCCGCACCGGCCTGCGCGGCTCGCATCCCGGCGCGTTCGAGCAGGCGCATGTGCTGCGCGACGGCGGCCATCCCGGCACCGGCAATCCCGTCGATACCGGCGAGCGCTACGATCTCGTCGTGGTCGGCGGCGGCATCAGCGGCCTCTCCGCCGCGCATTTCTTCCGCGAGGCGAAGCCCAACGCCCGCATCCTGATCATCGAGAATCACGACGATTTCGGCGGCCACGCCAAGCGCAACGAGTTTCGCCCGGCAGGTTCTCCCACCCTGCTCTGCAACGGCGGCACGCTGGGCATCGACAGCCCCTATCCGTACAGCGCCGACGCCGATGCCCTGCTCAAGACAATCGGCCTCGACGTCGAGGCGATGAAGGGGATCGAGACCGAGGGCTATTACGCCTCGCGCGGGCTTGGCTTCGGCGTCTTCTTCGACAAGCAGACCTTCGGCACCGACTATCTCGCGACCGGCACGAAGGCGACGCCGTGGTCCGAAATCCTCGCCAAGGCCCCGCTCTCCGACGAGGCGAAGAGCAACATCGCGGCGATCGAGAGCGGCGGCGGCGCGTGGCTCCCCGACCTCACCTCGGCGCAGAAGAAGGACAAGCTCAGCCGCATCTCCTACAAGGCCTATCTGGCCGATTACGCCAAGGCCGATCCGGTGACGCTCGCCTACTTCCAGCCACGCTCGCAGGGATGGTGGGGGGTCGGCATCGATGCGATCACAGCGCTCGATGCATGGGGAATGGGTTTCCCCGGTTTCGAGGGGCTGAAGCTGGATAAAGGCGGCACCGAGCGCATGGGATTCACCCCGCGCGGCTATGCCGACACCGGTGGCAGCTACACGCTCCATTTTCCGGACGGCAATGCCACCATCGCCCGCCTGCTCGTCCGTTCGCTGATCCCCGATGCGTTGCCCGGCAAGGATGCGGCCGATAGCGTGCTTGCGCAGGCCGACTACAGCCGACTCGACCGGCCCGAGCATTCCGTCCGCATCCGCCTCTCGTCGATCGTGGTCGCGGTCCATCATGTCGGCACACCCGATACCGCGCGCGAGGTGGAGATCACCTACGTCACCGGCATGGATCTCAAGAAAGTCCGCGCCGCCCAGGTCGTCATGGCCAGCTGGAACATGATGATCCCCTATATCGTCCCCGAGCTACCCGATCCACAGAAGGCCGCATTGCACGATCTGGTCAAGGCGCCGCTGGTCTATACCTCGGTGGAGCTCGCCAACTGGCAGGCGTTCGACCGGCTGAAAATTCATCGCGTCTCGGCGCCCGGCTGCTATTTCACCGATTACGGGCTGAACGAGGTGGTGGATGTCGGCGGCTATTCCACACCGCGCGATCCCTCCAAGCCGACGATCGTGCGGATGGAGCACGTTCCCTGCCAGCCGGGCCTCACCGAGTTCGAGCAGAACCGCGCGGGCCGCATGGCTTTGCTGCAAACGCCCTTCGAGGAATATGAGCACCATGTCCGCGACGAGATGGGCCGGGCGCTGGCCGGGGGCGGCTTCGATGCGGATCGCGACATCACCGGCATCACCGTCAACCGCTGGCCGCATGGCTATGCGCCCGAGTTCAACCCGATGTTCGAACCGGTCCTGCCCGAAGACCAGCAACCCAATGTGATCGCCAGCAGAAGATTCGGCCGCATCGCGATTGCCAATGCGGATTCGGGTCGCGGAGCCTATACCAGCGTGGCGATCGATCAGGCGCACCGTGCCGTAGGGGAGCTGTTGAGCTGAGCAAGACCGACGACGCCAAAGTCAACGAGCGCGAGCAGGAAGGCGAGGCGACGCTCCGCGCCGGCGTCTATGACGAGCTGCGCCATCGCCTGATCACCGGTCGCATCGCGCCGGGTCTCGGCATCTCGACGCGCGGCCTCGCGCAGCAACTCGGCGTCAGCCAGATGCCGGTGCGCGATGCCCTCTCCCGCCTCGCCGCTGAGGGTGCGGTGGAGATCCGCTCCAAGCGCAAGATCATCGTGCCGGTGATGACGCCCGAGCTGCTGGAGGAGGTGATGCATTGCCGCCTCCTGCTGGAGCCGGAAGCCGCCGCCCTCGCCCTCCCCGCGATCGACGCCAAGCTGGTCCGCCAGCTGCGCGCCGCCGATGCCGCGATCGATGCGGCAATCGAAAGCGGCGACGTCAACAGCTATATGGAGAACAACTACGCCTTCCACTTCCTGATCTACCGCGCGCGCGGCCAAGGCGTGCTGACGCGGATGATCGAGACGTTGTGGATGCGCTTCGGCCCGCTGATGCGCGTCGTCTATGGTCGGGTCGGCACAGCCCGGCTGGTCGACCAGCACCAGCAGGCGCTGGATGCGATCATGCGCGGCGACGCGGCCGGGCTGGCCGAGGCGATTCGCGCGGACATCGGCGACGGCCGGGGGCTGATCGACGTCGAGGAGTAGACCCGGCGACGGTCAGTGAAAGCGCTTGCGCAGCGTGATCCGGAAGGTCCGCCCCGTGGGGTTGAGATAGGATTCGCTGTAGGCAGAAGGCACCACGCCATTGGCATCGTGCACCGTGGCATGCGCGCCGAGGATATTGTCCGCCGAGATATTGAGCTTGCCGCGCAGGAAGGGCAGCGCGCGGCTCAGCCAGCCGATCTCGGTCATGTTGATCTGGAAGCGCAGATCGAGCGTGACACCCTGCGAAAAGCGCAGATCCTCGTCCGCAAGCGGCCCCGCCAGGATATGCGTCGGCGCCTGCCAGTGCGCGTTGATGTCGGCGCTCCAGGTGCGGGTGGCGACCGTCGTCTGCAGCTCCAGCTCGTGGCGCGGCGTGCCGCCCATGTCGCTGATGAAATCGCCGTCGAGCAGGTTCAGCCGGGGCGATCCCTCCTGCAGACGCACGTCATCCTGCAGGCGCCAGGTATCGTATAGCGCGATCTGGAACTGGTCACGCGCGATCGGCTTGCCGCCCCGCCCCGGGGCCGGGTTGGCAGGGCCGAAGGCAGTGGAATAGTTGAGCCCCCAGCGGATACGCTGCTGATCGCGCGAGCCGAGATTGACGGGGCGGTCATCGACGGCCGTCAGATAGCCGTCGGCGTTGCGCGTGAACAGTTGCGGAAAGACGGCCTCGGTCTCGGCAGTGGCGGCGGTAACGCTGAAGATCGGATCGTGGGTGTGCTCGATCGTATATTCGGCCGAGAGCTGGAGATTGGCGAGCGGCGTCACCTGCGCGCGGATATCGGCGATCCGCGATCGCTGCCGGTCCAGCGCGGCGTTGCCGCCCAGCATCTGCTGGACGATCGAGGTCTGGCCGGTGACGAAATCGAATTCGCGCAGGTCCGGCGTGACGAGCAGCCCCTGGGCGAGTTGCAGCAGATCGGGCGCCTGCTCCTCGCGCCGCACCGAGGCGACGATCTCGACAAGCTTGATCGGCGCCCATTGCAGGCTCGATCCGATCGTGGAGAGCGTGCCGAAGTCGGACAGATGCCGCACCTCGCCATTGATCCCGACCGAGAGCTTGCCGATCGCCGATCGCGCGGTGGTGACCGGCAGATCGAGATTGGCCTGAACATTGCCCTCGTCCCGGTTGCGCGTCTCATATTCGTCCGCGCCCGGCGCCTCGCTGCGGATGCCGGAAAAGGCGAAGCCGGTGCGCAACGAAGCGCTGACCGACCCCGCCGGCAGCGGGAAGAGCTTGCCGTTGAGATAAAAGTCCCCCCTCGCGGTCCGCTGGTCGGTGATCACGCATCCGGCGTCGGCCGGGCCATCGCAATGTTCGGCGAGCATGCCCGGCGACGGCAGCAGGATCGTGTCGAACTGCCCCGGCCCGTCGAGCGTATGGATGGCCCGCGTGGTATCGTCGAGCTTGCCGACGAAGGACCAGTGCCAGTCGCTGTCCAGTTTACCGTTGAGGGTCAGGCTGGTCTGCGCGTCGACCGTGCGATCCGACCGGTAACGGGGGCCGGAGATGAGGTTGGGCGAACCCTGCGCGATCAGCAGATCCCCATCGCCGTCCGACAGGCCGAGCCGGCTCTGAAGCGCGTCGAGATCGAGCCGCCCGGTAAGGTCGGCGGTCAGTCCGCCGAATTGTTGCGTCGCATCGCCGCTGATCGTCAGGTCGTCGCTCTGCGTGGCGAGCGTATGGGCGGACACGGAAGCATTTCCGGCCGTTTCGAGGTCGCCGAGCGTCGTGGCGGAATAGATCGGGTCCTGATGCGCGTAATCGAGATCGAGGTTCCAGTGCGAATTCTCGCCGATCCGCAGCAGGTCGGCCTTCGCCCGATAGATGCCGCGCCAGTTCTCCGGCGCTGCGGTGTAGCGGCCGAGCAGGGTCAGCGCATGGTAGTTGGTGCGCAGGACGACGTTCACGACCTTCTGGTTCGCGTCGTAGCCATATTGCAGCGCGACCTTCTCGGGGAAGACCTCGATCCGGCGGATGGCTTCGGGCGGCAGATCCTTGATCGCCGAGAAGCCCGCGATGCGCTGCCCGTTGACCAGCACGATCGGCGTGCTGGCGCCCTTGCCGGAAGCGCTCTCGCCATTCTTGAGCTCGGGCGCGAGAACCTCGAACACCTCGTTCAGATCGGCGGCGCCCAAGGCGGAGATCGCCGCCGAACCGATCGTGACCTGCGGCGGTATGTCGGTCGCGACGGCGCCGTGCTGCTCGTGCGCGGTGACGAGGATCTCGTCCTTCGCCGCCTCGGCAGCCTCGGCCGCATCCGCCTTCGAGAAGGAATCGCTGGAGGCAGGCGGCGCTGCCTGCGCACGCGCCTGCACCACACCCGTCGATCCGACCAGCAGGAACGCCATGCCGCAGCAGCAGGGAAGCCCGGCGGCCGTCATCGCCCGCCGATACACGCCACTCTTCTTCACGCAGGCTCCGCTTGCCGCAAGGTTCCGGTCTTCGCACGCCGGACAAGCGCCGCGCAGCCATCGCGGTGCGCTTGGGCCGCAGAAGGTGTCGGCGAATGTGCGCCGACCTTAACTTTTCGTCATGTTGGAAAGCAGCCTTCGCATCAGGCCTATTGGCGCACCCGACAGGATTCGAACCTGTGGCCTCTGCCTTCGGAGGGCAGCGCTCTATCCAGCTGAGCTACGGGTGCCTGCGAGGGCGCTTAGCAGAGCGTTTCATGCCCCGCCAGCCCCTCGCCCGCGCTTATTTCGGCGCGCCGGTGATCGGCTGGAACTGGCCGAGGCCGCAGGACGCACCGCGCATCGGCGGGCTCGAGTGGAGCACATGGATGATGTCCACGTTGCACAGCTGATCTATGCTGGTCTCGTAGCCGAAGCGCTCCTCGAAGCCGAGCTCGGGGCAGCTGTTCGGCAGCTTGTTGCGATAGACCTGCCCGCCGTTCATGTAGAAATCGATCGTGCTGTCGTCGCGAACGCGCGTCTCGCGGATATTGTGGATCGACACACAGCTCACCGGCGGACCGGACGGCTGGATCTTCGCCTCTTCCTCGGGCTTGAGCGGGCGCGCGACGGCGGGGCCGACGAGAAAGGCCAAGAGAGCGGCGGTGACGAAAGGGCGGATCATGGTAACCTGCTCCAAATGTGTTCTGCGAAAATCAAACGCTTCACACGCCCGGTTTATTCCACCGTGTCGGCCGGAGGTGGTGTCTTCGGCCGATAGCGGCAGAGATCGGCGACGGGACATCGCCAGCATTCCGGTTTTCGCGCCTTGCAGATGTACCGGCCATGAAGGATGAGCCAATGGTGCGCGCCGCCACGGAAGGGCTGCGGCGTCACTTTCTCGAGCTTGTCCTCCACTGCGCGAACATCCTTGCCGGGCGCGAGGCCGGTGCGGTTCGAGACACGGAAGATGTGGGTGTCCACCGCGATCGTCTCGTGCCCGAAGGCGACGTTGAGCACGACGTTGGCGGTCTTGCGGCCGACGCCGGGCAGGCTTTCCAGGGCCTCGCGATCCTCAGGCACCACGCCGCCGAACTGATCGACGAGGATCTGTGCAGCGGCGATGACATTCTTCGCCTTGGTATTGAACAGGCCGATCGTCTTGATGTGGTTCTTGAGGCCCGCCTCGCCCAGCTCCAGCATTCTGGCGGGGGTATCGACATCCTCGAACAGCCGCTTCGTCGCCTTGTTGACGCCGACGTCGGTCGCCTGTGCGGAGAGCGCGACGGCGACGAGCAGGGTGTAGGGATTGGTCCACCGGAGTTCCGTCTCGGGCGCGGGATCATCCTCCGCCAGACGGCGGTAGAATTCGAAGATATCGGCCTTTTTCAACGCCTCTTCCCCCCGTTCATCCTGAGCGAAGTCGAAGGACGGGCAGCAGGCGCTGCGCCTGAAGCCCGCACTTCGACTTCGCTTTGTGCGAACGGAGCGGAGATGGCCGGCGTCACAAGCCCAGCACGTCGACCATCGTGTAGCGACCCGGCGCCCGTCCTTCCGCCAGCCACAGCGCCGCCTTGAGCGCACCGCGCGCGAAGATGCCGCGATTCTCCGCGCGGTGGCCGAGCTCGATCCGCTCGCCGTCGGTGGCGAACACCACCTGATGATCGCCCGCTACCGATCCGCCGCGCAGCGAGGCGTAGTAGATTCCCCCCTCCTCCCGCGCGCCACCCTCCATCCGGTCGAGGCGGTTGAGGCCCTGCCCATCGGCGGAGCCACGCCCGATATTGGCGGCCGCGCCAAGCAGCAAAGCGGTGCCCGATGGCGCATCGACCTTTTGGCGATGGTGCATTTCGACGATCTCGATGTCCCAGTCCGGCCCGAGCCTGCGCGCCGCTTCCTCGACCAGCCCGCGCAGCATGTTGACGCCGAGCGAGGTGTTGTAGGTCTGCACGATCGCGATCGACCTCGCCGCCTCGTCGATCAATGTATGATGATCGGGCGAGAGGCCAGTGGTGCCGATCACGATCGGCGTGCCCGCCGCCGCCGCCGCGTCGAGATGCCCCGGCAGCGCATCGGGCGCGGTGAAGTCGATCAGCACGTCGGCCAGTCCCGCCAGTTCGGGGAGGCTGGGATCGCCCTTGTCGACGCCGCCGGCCACGCCAACGCCGGCCGCCTTGGCCGCCGCGTCGATCGCCTGACCCATGCGGCCGTCGAAGCCGAGTATGCCGATGGAAGTCATGGCGTCGCTCCAGGAGCAGATAGCGGTGCGAGGAGAAGGGACATGGTCATGCCTCGCCTCATGGCATCCGATAACCCCCATTGGAAGCGTTCAGAAGCTGTAGGCGCGCGAGAGCTTCCAGCCTTCCCACACTGCGATGGCGAGGAACAGGATGTCCATCGCACCCGCCGCGCGGAAGGCGAGCGCAACTACATCCGGTAGCTGACCGTGAGTCCGTAGGTGCGCGGACGCCAGGTGCGGTCGGTCAGCGCATCGTCGGCCGAGCTCTGGTGAGCGACGTCGAGCAGCGGCGCGTTGTCGAGCAGATTGTCGACGAACACCGAGGCGTTGAGACCGCCGACGATCATGCCCGCGCGCAACCCCACGAAATGCTGGGCCTGCGAGGGTACCAGCGCCGAATCGTAGCTGGCGAAGGCGTTGGGATCCATTTCCTTGGTGCGCTTGCTGGCGCTTTCGAACTGATAGTCGACGCGCGCGAAGGTGTCGTTGCCCAAGGCCCTGAAATCATATTGCACACCGATGCTGGCCGTCCACGGCGATCCGCCGAGGCTGTCGCCCTTCACCGCGATGATCGACGTCGGGCTCTGATATTGCGCCGTCTTGGTGTAGCGCGCGTCGGTATAGCCCACCGCCATGTCGATGGTGACGCCGTGCACCGGGCTGGCGGTCATCTGGAAATCGAAGCCGCGGGCGCGGGCGCGACCGAGATTGTCGATATATTTGATCTCGCAGCTCGGCAGCGTGACGAACTGCTGGATGCCCTTCCAGTTGATCGTGAAGGCGCTCGCCTCGATCGAGACCTTGCGATCGAAGAACTTGTCCTTGGTGCCGACCTCGAAGCTGTCGACCGTGTCGGACTTGTAGGCGCTGGGCGCGCCGCTGATGCCCAAGGTATCGAAATCGGCCGAGCAGGCATCGAACGGCACGGGCGCGTTGGCGCCGCCGGGGCGGAAGCCGCGCGCATAGGTGCCGTAGAGCAGGTTGTCGGGCGTCGCCTGCCAGCTGATGTTCGCTTTCGGCGTGAAGGGCTTGGAGCCGGTGCCGCCGTTCGCTTCGGTGCGGCCGCCATTCTGTGGGCCGTCGGCGAAGTTGGTGAAGCGGTATTTCACGCTCTGCCAGCGACCGCCGCCGGTGATCGAGAGCTTGGGCGTGATGTGCCAGGTGATGTCCGCGAAGACGGCGAGCTGCCGCTCGTGGCTGATCGACTGGTTGATGTAGCTGTCGCGGCCGGCATAAAGCGGGATCGGATCGGACAGGCCGGGGGCCGTCCCGCCGAAATAGTCACCGAAATACTGCTCTAGCGATTCCCCGAAAATCTGCTGGAAGAGCTGGTTGCCGTGCGGATCGACCAGTTCCTCGCGGCTGAGCTGGCGCTGCTTCTGGTAGAAGGCACCCACCACCCAGGTGACCGGCGCCGACGGATTGCTGGACTGGACGCGCAGTTCCTGCGTGAAGATGCGCTGCGTGTTGGTGACGACGCTGGGGCTCTGATACCAGGCGACGCTCGGGTCCGCGCCCTGCGGATGAATCAGCGGCGATGGGAAGCTGCAATTGACGTAGTTCCCGCCGTCATCGACATCCAGATTGCCGTCGCCATCCTGGCTGCAGGTGTCGAGCTTCGGTAGCGTCTCGTAATAGCTCAGATCGTAGATCGTGCCGTCATAGCCGGAGATGTCGCGGCGCTTGAAATAGCTGGTGTTGCTGACGACCTCGAACGCGTCGTTCTTATAGTCCATCTTGAGCACCGGCATCGTGAAATGATCCGGGTCGCGGCGATATTCGGGGCTCGAATCCTTGAACACGCCGTGGCCTGCGTCGGAGAGAGCGGCGTTGTAATATTCGTCGTCGGCGCTCAGGCGCTTCTGATAGTGGATCGAGGGCGTGATCTGGAAACCGTCCACCGGCTGCCAGGTGATCGCGCCGCGGATCACCGTCACGTCCGATGTGTTGGTGTTCTTGTCGAGCACGTTGCCGAAGAAATCGGTCTTGTCGATCCAGCCCGAATCCTTGCGGTGATAGGCCGAGATGCGGAAGCCCAGTTTGTCCTCGACGATCGGGCCGCCGATCGCCGATCCGAGCTCCCAGCTCATCCCGCCATGCGCGGTGGAGGAGACTTCGGCGCGGCTGTAGCTGGTATATTTCTCGAGGCCCGGCTGCGGCGTGATGTAGCGCACCGTGCCGCCTTCGGAACCGGCGCCGAACAGCGTGCCCTGCGGCCCGCGCAGCACCTCGATGCGATCGAGATCGAAGATGGCGGGGAGCGTATCGTCGGAATCGAAGCCGAGGTTGCGGATCTGGATCGGCGTGTCGTCGATATAGATGCCGGTGGTGCCGGCGCCCGCATCAGACGAGATGCCGCGTACCGCGACCTGGTTGGACGCCTCGTCGAACTGGATGCCCGGCGTGAAGCGGGTGACGTCCGCCAGCGTCTTGGCGCCTTTCAGATCGAGAGCCTTTTCATTGAAGGCGCTGACGCTGACCGGCACCTTGGATAGCAGGGCATCCTGCCGAGTGGCGGTGACGACGATCTCGCCGAACGGGCTGGTGGAGGATGGTTGCGCGCCCGTGGGCGCCGCCGGCGCGGGCGGCCCGGCCTTGTCCTGCGCCACGAGCGGCGCGGGAAGTGCAGCGAGCACGAGGCCCGATGTCAGCAGACGACGAACGATACGCGTGCGAGCGGTCATGCCCCAACCCCCTTGATCTACCCGTTGGTGCCTTCCTGCAATGATGGCGTCTTCCGCGCCTGACCACATGTGATCACAGACGCGGCGACCGAGTCAATAGATACGGTCCCGCAATGCGAGGAACGACATCGCCGCGACGAGGGTCGGCCAGCGCATCAGCCGCCCGCCGGGGAAACGGGGCACCGGCAGGCGGGCGAGCCGCGCATAATCCGCATCGTCGCCATTGAGAGCGTCGGCCACCAGCTTGCCGACATAGGGCGCCATCACCACGCCCAGCCCCGAGAAACCACCGACGGCGATCATGCCGGGCTCGACCTCGCGGACGAACGGCAGGCGGTTCGGCGTGATGGCGAGCGTGCCGCCCCAGGCATGGTCGATCGCGACATCGGCGAGCTGCGGGAAGATGGCGAGGATGTGCTTCCTGACGAAGCCGGCGATGTCGGCGGGGAAGCGGTAGGAGTAATTCTCGCCTCCGCCGAACAGCAGCCGGCCGTCGGGCGTAATCCGGAAATAATAGACGACGAAGCGCGAGTCAGAGACGGCATAGCCGTTGCGGACGATCTCCTGTGCGCGCTCGGCGCCGAGCGGCGCTGTGACAGCGACATAGTTGTTGATCGGCATCACCCGCTGCTCGACCTTGGGCCGGAGCCCGCGCAGATAGCCGTTGCAGGCGAGCACGACGCGGTTCGCGCTGACCGATCCGCTCGGCGTGCGGACGGTCCAGCGATCGCCTTTGCGATCGAGAGACGTCGCGGGCGAAAGCGCGTGCAGCGAGGCCCCCGCCGAGGCGGCTGCGTTGGCGATGCCCAGCGCGAAGTTCAGCGCGTGGAGGTGCCCGCCGCGCGTGTCCAGCATGCCGCCATGATATCCACCCGATCCGACGAGGTGACGCGCCTCCTCCCTGTCCACGAAGCGCACCGGCTCGTAACCGTACCGCTCACGCAGATGATCGACATGGGCGCGGGTGTGGCGGACGTAGCCGGCGCGGTGATCGACATGCAGGTAGCCAGGCGTGAAGTCGCAGGCCGCACCCTGATCCTGCATCAGCCAGTCGAGATGTTCGCGTGCATCGAGCGCGATCCGCCACAGCTCGCGCGCATCCTCCGCGCCGAGATGCTGTTCCAGCCACTCCTGCTCGCGGCGCATGCCGACATGGACCTGCCCGCCATTGCGGCCCGATGCACCCCAGCCCAGCCGATCCGCCTCCAGCAGCACGACACGCTTGCCCGCCCGTGCCAGATGCAGCGCCGCCGACAAGCCCGCATAACCGCCGCCCACCACGCAGACATCGGCCTCCACATCTTTATCCAGCAACGGTTCCGCTGGCCCCTCGATCCGGGTCGCCGCATACCAGCTCGGCGGATAGGCGCCGGCCGCGGATATCCTGTCGTCATCCGTCGATCGCATGCACCCTCCCGTTGACCATCACGCAGTTGCACCATAGCCTGCGATCGCAGATATTCATACGGGAGCCGACGCCGATGCCCCTGCCGTTCGTTTCGCCTTCGCGCCGTGGGTTCCTCGCCGGCATCGGCGCCGCAGCGGTGGGGATCACACTGACCGGCCTCGAAGGCTGCCATCGCGGGCCACCGGGCAAGAGGATCAACTTCTACAACTGGGACACCTATATCGGGAAGACGACGCTCAAGGACTTCAAGGCCGAGACCGGCGTTCAGGTCGACATGAGCCTGTTCTCGAACAATGACGAGCTGTTCGCCAAGCTGCGCGGCGGCAACCAGGGCTATGACGTGATCGTGCCCACCAACGATTTCGTCCAGCGCATGGCGCAGGCCAACATGCTGGAGCCGCTGGATCACGCAAAGATCCCGAACCTCAAGAACGTCTCGCCCGATTTCCAGAACCCGCCGTTCGATCCGGGCCGGAAATGGTCGATGCCCTATACTTGGCTGGTGCTCGGCCTCGGCTATCGCAAATCCAAGATCCAGGGCGTGCCGGACGACTGGAAATGGGTCTTCGATTCACCCCAGTACAAGGGCCGCATCGGCGTGCTGGCGGAGGCCGGCGATCTCGTCCGTCTCGTGCTCAAATATCTCGGCTATCCGATGAACACCGGCGATCCGGTGGCGCTCAAGAAGGTCGAGGACCTGCTGATCAAGCAGAAGTCCAACATCGCCGTCTTCCACGACGACAACGGGCAGGACCTGCTGCTGTCCGGCGATATCGACATCGTCATCGAATATAATGGCGACATCGCGCAGGTGATGCGCGAGGACAAGGATCTCGATTTCGTGGTGCCCAAGCAGGGCAGCCAGATCTCGTCCGACTGCCTGTGCATCCCCAAGGGCGCGCCCAACCCCGATCTGGCGCACGAATTCATCAACTATCTGCTCGATGCGAAGGCCGGTGCCGAGATCAGCGAAACGATCCGCTACCCCACCCCCAACGCCGCCGCGCGCGCGTTGATGGGGGCGGATTACAAGGACAATCCGGTGATCTTCCCGCCGGCCGCCATTCTCGCGAAATGCGACTATGCCACCTACAATGGCGAGGCGCTGTCGCGGCAATATGAGGACATCATCACGCGGGTGCGCGCGGCCTAGTCGGTTCGACGAAGGTCTAATCGTTCCTCCGGCCCGCGCGGCGTAGGCTGAGCGTCCTATCCGCGCGATTCCGGGGGGAAGCGATGCGACTGTTCAAGGCTCCGACAACGCGCCCGAGCGAGCGAGCGGCATTGCTGTTCGCCGTGGTCGCAGCGCTCATCGGCCTGTTCGCGATGTACGGCGCGATGGCGTGGTCGCTCGCTCACCATTGAGCGCGGGTCAGCCGATCTCCTCGACCTGCGGCAGATAGGCGCCGTAGCCCTCGGCCTCCATGTCGTCGCGACGGACGAAGCGGAGCGAGGCGGAGTTGATGCAATAACGCAGTCCGCCGCGATCGATCGGACCATCCGGGAAAACATGCCCCAGATGGCTGTCGCCATGCATCGAGCGCACCTCGGTGCGGATCATGCCGTGCGAAACGTCGCGCAGTTCGGCGACGTTGGCGGGCTCGATCGGCTTGGTGAAGCTCGGCCAGCCACAGCCGGATTCGTATTTGTCGCTGCTGGCGAACAGAGGCTCGCCGGACACGATGTCGACATAGATGCCCGGCTCCTTGTTGTTGAGGAGCGCGCCGGTGCCCGGCCGCTCGGTGCCGGCCTGCTGGGTGATGTGATACTGCTCGGGCGTCAGCGCCGCGACGGCTTCGTCGGTCTTGCGATAATCGGCCATGATAAAGTCTCCCGTTCGGGGAGGTAGATGGGGTGGCTTGCTGCCGCTGTCGAGATGGTCAGCCCTTCGTTACCGGCGCCACGAACATATAGCCTTCGCTGCGCACCGTGCGGACCAGGTCCGCGCCGCCGTCGTGCGTGGTCAGCTTGCGACGCAGGCGCGAAACCTGCACGTCGATCGCGCGATCGTAGAGCTCGCTGTCCTGCCCGCTCGCATAATCGAGCAACTGGTCGCGGCTCAGCACCCGGCGCGGATGCTCGACGAAGGCGCGCATCAGCCGGAACTCGCTGTCCGACAGGTTCACGAGCTGCCCTTTGGCATCGACCAGCGTGCGCCCGACCAGATCGAACGACCAGCCTGCGAAGAGCAGCAGTGCCTCGCGCTTTTCGGCTGCTCCTTCGGCCTCGACGGATGTCGCGGCGGGGCGTTCCGCCGACGTCGTGTTCCGCCGTAGCACCGTGCGGATGCGCGCCAGCAGCTCGCGGGGGTTGCACGGCTTGGCGAGATAGTCCTCCGCGCCCATCTCCAGCCCGACGATGCGATCGACGTCGGTGCCGACCGCGGAGAGCATGATCACCGGTGGCCCGTCGTGCCGTTGCAGCCCGCGCAGCGCTGAGAGGCCGTCCTCGCCGGGCATCATCACGTCGAGCACGATCAGGTCGTAGCGGCGCTGCTTGAGCATCGCGCGCATTTCGGCCGGGTTGCTCGCCGTGTCGGTCTGGTAGCCGTGCTTGCCCAGAAATGACGACATCAAAGTCCGGATACCGACATCGTCGTCGACGACGAGAATGCGGGTGGCGAGGTCCATGTGCAGCAGGATGGCGTTCATGGGCGCCGATTGCCAGCCCCGCTTTGCAGGAAAATCGCAGCGCGAGACACGCCCGCTACGCGCTGACACGAAGCGCAACATGCGCGTGCGGTCGCGGTGCTAGGTGGCAGCATGACGCACGTTTCGCCACCGATGCAGGCCATGGCATAAACCGGGGACCATGAGCACCATCCGCCCCCATCGCACGTGGCGCGAGCCGCCGATCGTCCTCCAGATCCTCGTCCTGCTGTTCGGCGGGCTGGTGGTGGCGCAGATCGTGACGCTGATGCTGACGATGGTGGTGCCGCCCTCCCCGCCCGTGCAGCACGACATGCGCGACATCGTATCGGCGCTGCGCAGCGCGGAGGATGCGGGAGGTCTGACACGCTCCGTGCAGGCCGGCCCACCCGATGTGAGCGGCGCGGGCTGGTTCACGTCCAGCGAAGCGCGCGACAGCCTTGCGAAGTTGCTCGGCCGCTCCGCCGACGACGTGCGGCTCGCCTTCTACGCGCCGCTGCCGTTTGCAGGCGTGGCGGCGGCGCCGCCGCAGACGCGGCTGTCGATCGAAACGGCGCATCCCGCAGGCACCGTCACCGCTCAGCCGATCGCCTGGACGGTCGATCCCGAGCCACTGCTGCCGCGCTCCGAACAACTGTTGCGCCTCGTCGCCGGCCCACCCGGTGGCGGCGGTTATCCGGGTGGATCCGGCGGGAACGGCATGCCCGGCGGCGGCTTCCAGGGGCGGGATTTTCCCGGTGAAGGCTATCCCCGGCAGGGTTCGCCCAACGGCAGCGGCCGTATGGACGGCAACGGCAGGCGCGGTGGCATGTCGAACGGCGCGCCGGGCGGCGGCGGCGCGATCGGCCGCGATCTCGGCGGGCGCGGCTATACGCCCTCGCCCGGCGACCTCGATCGGCAGCCGGTCGGCCCCTATCGACCGGACGGCGACCAGCCGGGATCGATGGGCCGGGGCGATGATCGCGGAGCGTTCGGCCCGCATCCCGGCGAGCGCGATGCCGGGGCGATGCCCGGCCTCGCCGCTCCCAGCGTGGTCGGACGCGACTTCGCGCCTATCCTGCCGCCCTCCGCCTCCGCGCCTGCGACCGCGACCGCGACCGCGACCGGCAACGAAGCCTCGCCACGTCCCATCGTGCCACCGCAGGCCAAGCCGACTATCGTCCCGCATACCTCCGCATCCCCCTCCGTGGCAGCGCCGCAACCGGATCGGCCGCTCCAGGCAGTGGCCCCCTCCGCGACCCTCCCCGCTGTGTCCTCCCCTGATCGAGAGGCGGCGCCGTCAGCCGCCCCGCTGCCGATCCGGCCGCAGGGCAAGGCCCTGTTCGGCTTGGCGCCGGCGCCGTTCGTGGAAGGCGATTTCGTCGCGGCCGTGCGGGGTGACGATGGCCGCTGGACTGTCGTGCAGCCCGCCGCCGACGGCTTCCCCAACGCCTGGCAAAGGCGCGTGCTGCTGTGGTTCGTGGTCGCCTTCGCGATCGTCGCGCCGATCGGCTGGCTGTACGCCCGCCACATCGTGCGTCCGCTCGCGCGCTTCACCACGGCCGCCGAGCAACTGGGCCGCGATCCGTCCGCCGCATTGGTGGCGCTGGAAGGGCCGGCCGAAATCGGTCGTGCCGCGCACGCCTTCAACGTCATGCAGAGCCGGCTGCGGAGCTTCGTCGACGATCGCACCGCGATGGTCGGCGCGATCAGCCACGATCTGCGCACTCCTCTCACCCGCCTGCGCTTCCGCATCGAGGAGGTGGAGGACGACGCGATCCGCGACGGCATGAACGAAGAGGTCGCCGAGATGGAGGCGATGATCACCTCGGCGCTCACCTTCATCCGCGACGCCTCGACACCCAATGCGCGCGAGCGGCTCGATCTCGGCATGCTGGTGGAGGATGTCGCGCAGGACGCGCAGCTGATCGGCAGCGATGTGAAGGTGGAGATGCTCGCCCCCGCGCCCGTGGAGATCGACGTGCTCGGCATGCGCCGCCTGCTCGCCAACCTCGTCGAGAATGCCGTCAAATACGGCGATCGCGCACGCATCCGCATGCGCGTGGAGGAGGATGCCGCGATCGCCGAGATCGAGGATGACGGCCCCGGCATTCCCGAGGACGAGTTGGAACGCGCGTTCGAGCCCTTCTATCGCGCCTCCAATGCGGCAGGGTCGGGCAAGAGCGGCACGGGGCTCGGCCTTGCCGTATGCCGCTCGATCGCGCGGGCGCATGGGGGCGATGTCGTGCTCGTACGCTCCGCAGACGGCTTCGCTGCGCAGTTGCGCCTGCCCTTGGCCTACGATGCCGCGCGGATGGCGGCCTGAATATCCGCAGTCATGTACATGGATCGGATGAATACTCATTAGACGAAGGTCTAATATAGAAGATTGTAGAATCCACCGAGTACCGAAACATTCGGAAATGAATCGAACACAATATCGACTCGATCCGGAACATGAAATTCCTGTCAGAATCCAGTCCATTTAACTTAAAAATAACGACGGGGACTCCAAAAGCGCCGCCACCAGATAGCAAGTTCCTGAAGTTGGCAAACATGACATACAGTTCATCTTCCGGACAGGTGATCCACGCATGACGGATCGGCCGGCCGGACCCCAAGATCCGAGCTGGCTGGGCTTTGGCCGGAGCCGGGCACCCCACCCCCGGTTTCCGGCCACTGATCCCTGCGCGCTGGCCGTCCCAAGCGGCACCAGCGCGCTTTTTATTCGGAGACCGCGATGATGCGCCGCCCCACTGGCCAAGGTTTCCTGACCCGCCTGCGGCGTGATCAGGCCGGCAACACGCTGGCCATCATGGCAGCGGCGCTGATTCCGCTGCTCGCCTTTTCCGGCTGCGCGATCGACGGCGCGCGCCTCTACGTGATCAAGGTGCGGCTCCAGCAGGCCTGCGATGCCGGCGTGCTCGCGGGCCGCAAGTTCATGACGGACCAGTCGACCACCAACACGACGCTCGATCCGACCGCGACCGCACAGGCCAACGCCTTTTTCAAGAACAACTTCCGGTCGGGCTGGTTCTCCACCAACACGGTCAGCTTCACGCCGGTGAAGACCAGCGACGCGCAGGTGTCCGGCACCGCCATCGCGACCGTGCCGATGACGATCATGTCGATCTTCGGCGTCTCGTCCAAGGTGATCAGCGTCACCTGCCAGGCGAATTACGACATCGCCGACACCGACATCATGTTCGTCCTCGACACGACGGGATCGATGTCCTGCCTGCCGGCGGACAGCGACACGACCTGCAGCAATTACGTCAACGCGGCGGGCACCAACAGCTATACGCGGCCGACCGACACGGCGAGCGGCAACACCAGCGTTCCGGGCTATGCGGGAACGACAGCTTATTACGTGCCCGAGAAATCGGGATCGCGCATCGCCGCGCTGCGCAGCGCGGTGCTGAATTTCTACGACACGATGGCAGCGAACGTCGATCCGTCGACCCATATTCGTTACGGATTCGTAACATATACGTCGACCGTCAATTCGGGCGCGGCCATCCAGGCCATCTCGCCGACCTACATGATCGGCGGATCGGGCAATTCCACCACGACGTGGAATTACCAGACGCGCGTGCAGAACGGCGATTCCACATCGTCGAGCAACACGACCTACAACAACGTCACCCAGTCGACCTGTAACGGCTACGCCTCGCCCAAGACGTACAATTCGTCGGGCACCGGCACCGGCAATACCGTTTCATGGACGGCGAACAGCAACGGTTCCACCAGCGGCAAGTGCGTCGTCACCAAGACGACCTACACGCCCAAGTGGAACTACCAGCAGTCGCCGCTCGACGTATCGAGCTTCGTGGCCGGCTCCACCGTCACCGATCCCACCAAGGTGACGGGAGCGACCGCGCAGTGGATCGGATGCGTCGAGGAGCGCAACACCACATCCGGCACCACGTCGTTCGACACCAACAACCTACCGGCGGATCTCGATCCGGACCTGACGCCCACCTCCGACGCGACGCGCTGGCGGCCGATGTGGCCGGAGGTCGAGTACGCCCGCAACAATTACAACAGCACGTCGAGCCAGTCGTCGACCGGGGACAGCAGCAGCATCCCGAACCTCGGTACGCCGACCTATTACCAATATGGCTACGTCACCTGCGGCAAGCCGGTGCAGCGGCTGTCGACACTGACCCGGACGCAGGTCTCGAACTACGTCAACGCCACGGATTTCCGGGCGATCGGCGGCACCTATCATGACACCGGCATGATCTGGGGCACGCGGATGCTCGATCCCAACGGCATCTTCTCGGGCGACACCGCCGCCTGGCCCGGTCGCCAGACGCCGAACCGCGTGATCGTCTTCCTGACCGACGGCGACATGGAGCCGTCCCAGTATCTCTACGGCATGTACGGCGTCGAATATTACGACCGGCGTGTCACCGGCGGCGATTTCACCAACATCAAGACCTACCACAACGCCCGCTTCCTGGCCGAATGCTCCAAGGCGAAATCGATGAATATCGATGTGTGGACGGTGACGATCGGGCCGAGCTCGACCAGCCAGATGCAGTCCTGCGCGACGACCACGGCGCAGGCGCTCTACACGACCGACGGCACCGGCCTCTCGAACGAGTTCGCCGCGATCGCAAAGCAGGTCGCCATGCTGCGGATCACCAAGTGACGCGCATGCGTCGCCTGGCTTCGGACGCGCGTGGCGTCACCATCGTCGAGTTCGCGCTCGTCGCGCCGGTGATGCTGCTGATGATCATGGGCCTCGGCGAGCTCGCCTACGACGCCTATGTGCAGGTGGTGCTGACCGGCGCGATGCAGAAGGCCGGCCGCGATTCCACCATCCAGGGCGCCTCCGCGATCGCATCGACCATCGATGCGACGGTGATGAGCCAGGTCAACGCCGCCGCGCCGCGCGCGACGGGCGCCTCCTCCCGCAAGAGCTACGCGACCTTCGGCTATATCGATCCCGAGCCGTTCACCGACACCAACGGCGACGGCATCCGCGAGAAAGGCGAATGCTTCACCGATATCAACGGCAACGGCATCTGGGATGCGGATCCCGGCATCAGCGGCCAGGGCGGCGCCGGCGATGCCGTAGTCTACACGATGACGATAACCTATCCGCGGCTGTTCCCGCTCTATCGCTGGCTGGGCTGGGGCGCGAACGCGACCACCTCGGCGACCACGATCCTGAAGAACCAGCCCTACGCATCCCAGACCGCGTCCACTCCGGCGACGATATGCACATGAAGCTGCGCCACCTCCTCTCCGCCCTACGCCGCGACACGAGCGGGCTCGCTTTGCTCGAGTTCGCGCTGACGACGCCGCTGGTGCTGCTCGTCGGCGGCTACGGAGTCGAGCTTTCCAACCTCGCGCTCACCAATCTGCGCGTCAGCCAGATCGCGCTGAACCTCGCCGATCACGCCTCCCGCGTCGGCCTGTCGAGCACGCTCACCACCACCCAGCTCCGCGAATCCGACGTCAACGACGTGCTGGAAGCGGCGCGGCTGGAGGGATCGGGGATCGACCTCACCACCCACGGCCGGGTGATCCTGTCGAGCCTGGAGAATGTCCAGCAATCCTATGACAGCACGCCCGTCCAGCGCATCCACTGGCAGCGCTGCATCGGGCTGATGAGCGGCACGGGCTACGATTCCACCTACGGCACGACGTCGTCCACCGCGGGGACGGTCGCGACGTCGGGCTATGCGGGAACGGCCGCGCCCAACGGCATGGGCGACACCAACTACATGGTCACGGCGCCGTCCGGTTCAGGGCTGATGTTCGTGGAGATCAACTACAAGTACCAGAATCTCTTTGGAAGCCTGTTCGTCGGATCGAAGACGATCCACTATATCGCCTCGTTCATCGTGCGCGACAAACGTGATTATTCGATGATTTACAATCCTTCGCCCGCCGCGTCGCGATCGACCTGCAACGTCTACGCGACCTGAGCGCGGGCCTCAGCCCGGCGTCACCGGCGGCAGGAGCATGTAGCCGCGCCCGCGCACGGTGCGGATCAGCTCGTCCCCGTCGATCTCCAGCCGCTTGCGCAGGCGGCTGACCTGGATGTCGATGGCGCGCAGGTTGCGCGTTTCCGGCGCATCGCCCGGTGCCGTCGCTTCGAGCAGAGCTTCGCGGCTGACGATCTTGCGGGGTTGCCGCAGCAGCTGGTCGAGCACCGCGAACTCCGCGACCGGCAATATCTCCGTCGACGCGCCGGGTCGGATGAGGCGACGCTGCGCCCGATCTATCGTCCAGGGACCGAAGGCGAGCATGTCTCCGGTGAGCACCGACGTCACCGCACCTTCGGGTTCGGAAAACGGCCGCCGGCGCCGCGCGATCGCGTGCAGACGGGCGACCAGCTCGCGCGGGCTGCACGGCCAGAGAATGCAGTCGTCCGCCCCCGCCTCCAGCACGAGGATGCGGTCGACCGGTTCGAGCCCTTGGTCGATCACCACCACCGCCGGTCCGCCCGGCAGGCCCATGCCCGCGCGCACTCGGGCCATCAGCGAACCGCTCTGCCCCCGCGCCTCGATGATCACCGCCTCCGGCCCGAACACGGGAGAAGCCGGCAAACCGTCCGCGACGGCGTAGCGCGTCACGCGATAGCCGTAGGTTTCGATCTGTAACGCGATGGCGGCCGCCACGCCTTCCGGCTCCGCCAACATCCAGATCTCGGACGCGGCCGCGGGAATCTGGACACCTGCCAGGAATGGATCGGGGTGTGTCATGACGCAGGCGTGGGCCGCAGACATCATCGCCCGATGTCAAAGTGCAGCGCCAGTCTGTCGGATCATGTCCGTTCCGTAACGGTCGGCCAATCTGTCGCAACATTCCGCCATCCCCATCCATAGCAGCCCGCCATCTCCCGTTCCTCGATAGGGGAGGCCGGCTTGACCGGAATGATGCAGGACCGGTCACGCCTCCGGGATTCTTCGCGCTGGGAACGCCTGTTGTTCCGTCCCGTTCCGTTCTGGGTGCTACTGCCGATCGTCTCGCGTTCGCTGTCTGGAATGGCCGGAATTGCGCGCTGTGCGCCCGTCCGCTGACCCACCCGACAGAGGATCAGAGCAGCTTATCGAGCGTGATCGGAAGTTCGCGGATACGTTTTCCGGTCGCATTGAAGATCGCGTTGGCAACCGCCGCTCCCACGCCGGTGATGCCGATCTCACCGATCCCATGCAGCCCGAGCGGGCTGTGGGGATCAGGAATGTCATTCCAGATTACCTCGATATGCGGCACGTCCAGATGCACCGGAACGTGGTACTCCGCCAAAGACGGGTTCATGATACGACCGGTCCGTTCGTCGAACATGGTCTCCTCGGTGAGCGCAAGGCCCAGTCCCATGATGATACCGCCGCGAAACTGGCTGGCAGCCGTCTTGGGATTGAGGATTCGCCCCGTATCGAACGAGCCGACGAAACGCGAAACGCGCGTTTCACCCGTTGTCTCATTGACGCGAACCTCGCAGAATTGCGCACCATAGCTGTGCATCGAATATTTCTGGACTTCGATCGGTGGCGGCGCCGACGCCTCGATCGCAAGCTCATCACGACCGGCACGCTTGAGGATCGCGGCGTAGTTCTCCGCGCGCGTCGGATCCTGCATCGAGACGAGCCCCCCGTCCCGCGCCTCCAGCTCATCCGCCTTCAGGCCTGCCAGAGGCGAGGAGTTGCCCGCGAGCCGGAGAAGTTCGTCGAACAGCGCGTCACTGGCGGCCCTGACGGCGGCGACGACGGACGCGGTCTGGTTCGAGCCGCCCGCGATCGTGCCCATCGGAAGCGTGGTGTCGCCATATTCGAACGACACCTGGTGGATCGGCAGACCCAGCCGATCCGCGGCATGCTGGACCTGCACGGTCGCCGTCCCCATGCCCATTTCATGGGTGGCAATCTGGACCAACGCATGACCGTCCGCCGACAGCGTGATCCGCGCGCCGGCGCCGGGCATCCGATAATAGGGATAGGTGGCCGTCGCGACGCCATGGCCTATCAACCATTCGCCGTCGCGCGTCGACCGCGGCACGGGGTTCCGACGATGCCAGCCGAACCGTTCGCCACCACGACGATAGGCCTCGATGATATGCCGTGAAGAGAATTCGGCGCCAGATGTCGGATCTTTCTCGGGCTCGCACCGGCGGCGCAGCTCGATGGGATCGATATTCATGGCAATCGCCAACTCGTCGATCGCGGATTCAAGCGCGAAGGTTCCCACGGACTCTCCGGGCGCACGCATGAAGGTGTTGGCGAGCATGTCCATGTCCGCCACCTCCTGCGCGAGCTTGATCGCGTCCGCCGCATAAAGATGCCTCGCCGGAAAGCTGAACTGCTCCGGGCAGCTGTTGTGGGTCGTCATCGCGACCACGCCGGTATGGATGAGCGCTGCCAATGTACCGTCAGCCTTCGCGCCAAGCGCAACCCGTTGCTCGGTGCACGTCCGGCCGCCGACCGAGCGGAATACGCCCTCCCGCGACAGTACGAGCCTCACGGGCCGCTCCGCCAGCTTGGACGCAGCAGCAGCAAGCACCTGGTGATACCACATGCACTTGCCGCCGAAGCCGCCGCCAACGAAGGGCGAGATCACCCGCACCTTGTCCTCGCCGATCCCGAACATGTCGGCGATCGTCCAGGCGGTTTGGTGGACCATCTGGCTGGCATCGTGGATCGTGAGACTGCCATCGTCCCACACGACGGTCACGGCATGGAGCTCGATCGCATTGTGGTTGTGACGAGGCGTCCTGTAGAGATTGTCGACCCTGAATGCGGCTTCAGCGAGCGCGGCTTCCGCATCGCCGGTCTCGAGCGCGGGCGGCTCACCCAGCACGCTTTCGGGCGGATGTGCATGGGCCTTCGCCGCCTCGAATGAGGTAATTGCTGGCTCGACCTCGTAGGCGATGCGGATCAGCGACTTGGCGTAGTCGGCCTGCTCCTGCGTCTCGGCCAGCACGACGGCGACCGGCTGCCCGTTCCAATGGATGCGATCGTCCTGCATCACCGGCAGATTGCTCGGCCCTCCCGCCATCGGGCTTTCGCCCATGATCTTGGGTGCTCCCATGCGCGGCGCGTTTTGGTAGGTCATGACCAGCGCCACGCCCGGTGCGGCTTTCGCGCCGGAGGTATCGAGCGAGGTGATGCGGCCGCGCGCGACGCGGCTGAACAGCACGGCCGCGAACAGCAGGTCGTCGTAAGGGACTTCGGCGGCGAAGCGCGCCTTGCCCGCAACCTTGAGCGGACCATCGATGCGGGAAAGCTGCGATCCGACCGCACCATGCCGGCCGATCAGCGGATCGGGCGGAGCATCGGGGGTCAAGCGCACGATCGCACCCATCATGGCCTGCTTGGCGCTGTCGAGAATGCTCATGCCAATTCTCCCAGCGTGTGGACGATGGTCCGCTTTGCCAACTCGATCTTGAAGCCGTTGCCGCTCAGCGGCGACGCATTTTCCAGCTCGGCTTCGGCAGCCGCCCGGAAATTCGCCTCCGTAGCAGCCTTGCCGACGACGGCCCGTTCGGCCGCCCGCGCGCGCCATGGCTTGGTGGCAACCCCGCCCAGCCCGATCCGCGCGTCGCGGACGATCCCATGCTCGACGTCGAGGGCCGCGGCGACCGAAACCAGCGCAAAGGCGTAGCTCGCCCGATCCCGCACCTTGCGATACGTCGATCGGGCCGCGAACGGGAGGTTCGGAATCTCGATCGCTGTGATCAGTTCGCCCGGCTCCAGGACCGTCTCGATCTCGGGATGCCCGTCGGGCAAGCGGTGCAGGTCGGTCAGCGGGATCGCGCGGGCGCCGGACGCGCCTTGCAGGTGCACCACGGCGTCGAGCGCCACCAGCGCCACGCACATATCGGACGGATGGGTGGCGACGCAGGCCGGCGACGTCCCCAGGACCGCGTGGATACGGTTGAACCCGTCGATCGCGTCGCAGCCCGACTCCGGCGAACGTTTGTTGCAGCGTGCCGCATCATCGTAGAAATAATAGCAGCGCGTCCGCTGGAGGATGTTGCCGCCGACCGTCGCCATGTTGCGGATCTGGCCGCTGGCGCCTGACAGGATCGCGCGCGACAACAAAGGATACCGCGCCCGCACGGCGCGATGCTCGGCCAGCGCGGTGTTCTTCACGCCGGCACCGATCAGCAGGCCGCCGCCGTCGGTTTCCCGGATATCTCCGGAAAGCCCCGTCACATCGACGACAAGGCCGGGCTGCTCGATTTCCTCGCGCATCAGGTCGACGAGATTGGTGCCCCCGCCGAGATAGCGCGCGGTGCCGCGCCCGCCGTGCAGCTGCATGGCCGATGCCGGATCGACCGCCTTTTCGTAGCGAAGCTCGATCATGCTGCAGCCTCCCGCTCCTGTGCGCTTTCCTCGGCATAGGTCGCGCGGATGGCCTCGATGATCCCGTTATAGGCGCCGCAGCGGCAGAGGTTTCCGCTCATCCGCTCGCGTATCTCGTCTTCGGAAAAGCCGATCTGTTCGAGAGCGAGATCCTCGGTGAGGGCGCTCGGCAGACCGCGCCGGATCTCGCCGATCATGGCGACGGCGGAGCAGATCTGCCCCGGGGTGCAATAGCCGCACTGGAAACCGTCATATTCGATGAAGGCGGCCTGCAACGGATGAAGATCACCGATCGTGCCGAGGCCTTCGATCGTCAGGATCTCGCGGTCCTGATACTGCACGGCCAACGCCAGGCAGCTGTTGATCCGCTCGCCGTCGACCAGCACGGTGCAGGCCCCGCAAGCACCCTGGTTGCACCCTTTCTTGGTCCCGGTGAGCCCGAGATGGTCACGCAGCAGATCGAGCAGAGACGTGCGGACGTCGACGTCGGCCTCGATCGAATGCTCGTTGATGATGAAACGCATGGAGCTCTCCCGCCAAGTGGGAGGAGAACGCTATCCTCGCCTTCAGGCTCCGTCCCTTCGATCGACAAGCGCCGGAACGCCCTCGAAACGAGATCAGCCTTGGAAGCGGCCTCTGGCGGCTTCGAGATCCGCGACGCGGTCGACGTCGTGCAGTTCGGCAGGATCGGCGAGCACGATCTCGGCCTGCTCCAGCATCGCGCGCGCACCCCGATCGCCGGACAGCGTTTCCAGAGTGTCGAACCATGCTGCCCCGAACAGCGCCGGAGGCATCCGGATAACGCCGTCGCTCGATGCGACCAGTGTATCCGGGCCGCGATAGCAGGCGATAAGTCGTTCGAGATGCTCCACGCTCACGAAGGGCATATCGGCCAGCGCGATCAGCACGGCGTCGATATCGGTTCGACGCGCGGCTGCGACGCCGAGAGCGATGGAACGCGCCATTCCCGCATCCCGCCGATCGTTCGGCACGACCGTGACATCGGGCCATGCCATGCCGCGCGGGCCAGTGACGACGATATGCCCGGACAGCGGCAGCGCAGCCAGTGTCCGAGCGGCATGGAGGCCGAGCGACAGGCCGCCGAGGGGCGCCGCCAGCTTGTCGCCATCCGCGAACCGTTCCGAGCGGCCGGCCGCGAGCAGCACGGCCGCGATCTTCATTCGCCTTCTCGCGACAGCGCGGCGACCATGCCAGCGGCGACAGAGAGAGCGATTTCGGCGGCTCCGATCGCGCCGATGTCGATGCCCGCCGGTCCCTCGATCCGGTCGAGATTCGCCGGGCCGACACCCGCCTCCGCCAGACGCTCCAGCCGGGCTGCATGGCTGCGTCGCGACCCGAGTGCCGCGACGTAACCGGTCGGCCGGGCCAGTGCGGCGATCAGCGCGGGATCGTCGATCTTGGGATCATGGCTGAGCGTGACGACGGCGCTGGCACCGTCGGGCTTCCACGCCGTGATCGCCTCGTCCGGCCACCGGTCGTCGAGTTCGGTCCCAGGAAATCGCTCTTCGGTCAGGAAGCGTCCGCGCGGATCGATCACGACGGGGCGGATGCCGAGCGTCCGGGCGATGCCTGCCAGGCTCTGCGCGATCTGGACCGCGCCGACGATGAACAACCTCCGGGGCGGGGCGTAGCGATTGACGAAGAGATCGGACGTGTCGGGCGCCGCCAATGCGCTCCGACCTGTATCGAGATCGGTGGCGATACGGATAGTGCTGCCTGCCTCGCGCCCCGCGACAACGGCGTCGAAGAGATCCGGCGCATAGCCGGTCTCGCCGACCGGCTGCACCAGCACCTCGATAATCCCTCCACACGGCAGCCCGACCTCCCAGGCAGACGCATCGGACACGCCATAAAGCCGCCGCTCGGCTTTGCCGGTCGCGATCACCTGCTCGGCGAGCGCGAGCACCTCGCCCTCGACGCAACCGCCCGACACCGATCCCTCGAAGCGGCCGTCGGCATGGACGAGCATGTGGCTGCCGCGTGGACGCGGCGCCGATCCCCAGGTCGAGACGACCGTCGCCAGCGCCATCGGCGCGCCGCGCCATGTGTCGAAAGCGGCGAGTACGGGCTCATGATCCTGCATGATCGCTGAGATAGGCTGCCGCCGACGGCCGGGCAATCAGGTGAGTGTCGGCAATCTGCCGAGATGCTTGTCGAGCGTGATCGGATAGTCGCGCACCCGCACGCCGGTCGCGTTGTAGACCGCGTTGGCGACGGCCGCGCCCACTCCGCACAGCCCGAGCTCGCCGACGCCCTTGGCCTTCATCGGGGAGGAGATCGGATCCTCCTCGTCTAGGAAGATCACCTCCTGATGTGGGATGTCGGCATGCACCGGCACCTCGTAGCCGGCGAGATCGTGGTTCACGAAGAAGCCGAAGCGGGTGTCGACGGCCAGCTCTTCCATCAGCGCCGCGCCGACGCCCATCGTCATCGCGCCGATCACTTGGCTCCGCGCGGCCTTCGGATTGAGGATACGCCCTGCCGCGCAGACCGCCAGCATGCGGCGGATACGGATCTCGCCGGTCGCCGCGTCGACGGCCGCTTCCACGAAATGGCCGGCGAAGGTGGATTGCTGATACGTCTTGTCGAGATCGCCATATTCGATGCCGTCTTCCGCGACGAGTTCACCGCTCCTGGCGGCGTCGCCCAAAGCGATGCTGCGGTTACCCGAGCGGACCTGGCCATCGGCGAAATCGACATCGGCCGCATTCAGGCCGAGCGCCTGCGCGACCTTGTCGCGCAACGTCATGCAGGCGGCGTAGACACCCGCGGTCGAATTGTTGGCGCCCCACTGGCCGCCGGAACCGGCCGAGGCCGGGAAGGAGGAATCGCCCAGCTTCACGATCACGCTGTCGAGCGGCAAGCCCATCGTCTCGGCGGCGGTTTGCGCGATGATCGTGTAGGTGCCGGTGCCGATGTCGGTCATGTCGGTTTCCACCGTCACGATCCCATGGCTGTCCAGCCGCACACGCGCGGCCGATTTCATCAGCAGGTTGTTGCGGATGCCGGCGGCGACACCCATGCCGATCAGCCACCGCCCGTCGCGCACGCTACCGGGTTTCGCCACGCGCTTGTCCCAGCCGAAACGCTCGGCGCCGAGACGCAGGCATTCGACGAGCTGGCGCTGGGAGAATTCCCGGCTCGGCTGCTCGGGATCGACCTGCGTATCGTTGAGGATGCGGAACCGGACCGGGTCCATGCCCAGTTTCTCCGCCATCTCGTCGATGGCGATCTCCAGCGCCATCAGGCCGGGCGCCTCGCCCGGCGCGCGCATCGCATTGCCTTCCGGCAGATCGAGCACGGCGAGCCGCGTCGCGGTCATCCGGTTCGGCCCGGCATAGAGCAGGCGCGTCTGGTTGACCGCCGTCTCCGGCCCGCCGCCCGGCAGATCGCCGGACCACCCTTCGTGGCCGATCGCGGTGATCCGGCCATCCTGGCCGGCGCCGATACGGATGCGCTGAATCGTCGCCGGGCGATGCGTGGTGTTGTTGAACATCAGCGGCCGCTGCAGCGTCACCTTGACCGGCCGTCCCGCCGCCTTCGCGCCGAGCGCCGCCATGATCGCGTCGGCGCGGACGAACAGCTTCCCGCCGAAGCCGCCGCCGATATAGGGCGAGATGAGGCGGACTTTCTCCGCCGGGATGCCGAGCGTCGCCGCGACATCGCCCTTGCTCCAGTTGATCATCTGGTTGGAGGTGTAGATCGTCAGTTGGTCGCCATTCCAGCTTGCGATCGAGGCATGGGGCTCCATCATCGCGTGCGAGTGGACCGGCGTGGTGTAGGTCGCGTCGAGGCTGACCGGCGCCTGGGCGAAGGCGCCGGCGAAATCTCCCACGGCGGTGTCGGGCTTGCCGCCGATGCCGCCGGCCTTGGGAGGCTGGGCGCTGCTCTTGGCTGCCGCCAGATCGAAGTTGCCCCTGGTCCGGGCGTAATGGACATGGACCAACGCGGCGGCTGCGCGCGCCTGCTCGAATGTCCCCGCCACAACGAGTGCGATCGCCTGATGGTAGTGATCGACTTCCGGCCCGCCGAGCAGCTTGGCGGTGTTGAACTTGCCCTTGCCGAGCTTGCCGGCATTCGCCGCCGTCACGATCGCGATCACGCCCGGCGCGGCGCGCGCGGCGGCGAGGTCCATTGAGACGATCCGTCCCTTCGCGATCCCCGCGCCGACGATATAGCCGTAGGCGGGATCGGCCACCGCGTCATGGCGCTCATAGGCATAAGGCGCGGTGCCCGTCGTCTTGAGCGGGCCCTCGATCCGGTCCGTCGCCTTGCCCACGACCTTAAGCCTGTCGATCGGATTGGTCGTCGCGGGGGTGTCGAATTTCATGGCTCAGGCCCTCGCTTGCGCCATCACCGCGCCGAGCGTGCGCTCGACGAGGGTGAGCTTGAAACCATTCTCCTGCGTTGGCCGGGCGCCGGCCAGTAGCCCGTCTGCGACCGCCCTGGCGCCGCCCGGCATCGCCGCCTCGGCAGCCTCGACGCGCCAGGGCTTCGGCGCGATGCCGCCCACCGCGACCCGACCGCTGCCATCCTTTTGGATGATCGCGCCGATCGAAACGAGCGCGAAGGCGTAGGAGGCCCGATCGCGGACCTTGTGGTAGATATGCGTGCCGCCGATCGGCTTCGGCAGCGTCACGGCCGTGATCAGTTCGCCGTCGTCCAGCGCTGTCTCGATCTGCGGCGTGGTGCCGGGCAGCCTGTGCAGGTCCGCGATGGGGACGCTTCTGGCCGTGCCATCCGGCTTCACCGTTTCCACTGTCGCGTCCAGCGCGCGCATGGCGATGGCCATGTCGCTGGGGTGGGTAGCGATGCACTCCTCACTCACGCCGATCACGCCCAGCGGCCGGCTGAAACCGCCGATCGCCGCGCAGCCGCTTCCGGGCTTGCGTTTGTTGCAGGGCTGGTTTGTGTCGTAGAAATAGGGGCAGCGGGTCCGCTGGAGCAGGTTGCCGGCGGTGGTCGCCTTGTTGCGCAGCTGACCAGACGCGCCTGCCACCAGCGCACGGCTGAGCAATGCGTAATCGCGCCGCACCCGCATGTCGGCGGCGAGATCGGTGTTGCGGACCAGCGCGCCGATGCGCAGGCCGCCATCGGCCGTCGGCTCGATCCGGTCGAAGCCGAGGCCGTTGACGTCGATCAGATGCGCCGGGGTCTCGACCTCGATCTTCATCAGGTCGAGCAGGTTGGTGCCCCCCGCGATGAACTTCGCGCCCGGCGTCCGCGCGGCCCTGGCCGCGGCATCCTTGGCCGTCGCCGCGCGCTCGTAGGTGAATGGCCTCATGCCTGCTCTCCCGCCACTTCGGCCATGGCTTCCGCGATGTTGGAATAGGCGCCGCAGCGGCAGATGTTGCCGCTCATCCGCTCGCGCATCTCCATATTGGTCGGCCGGATCGTCGCGGTGATATCGTCGGTGACGTGGCTCGGGATGCCCGCCTCGATCTCGCCCAGCACCGCGACCGCCGAGCAGATCTGGCCCGGCGTGCAATAACCGCACTGATAGCCGTCATGCTTGATGAAGGCGGCCTGCATCGGATGCAGCCGGTCGGGCGTGCCGAGACCCTCGATGGTGGTCACCTTGTCTCCGTCATGCATGACGGCAAGCGTCAGGCAGCTGTTGATCCGCCGGCCGTCGACGATCACGGTGCAGGCCCCGCACTGGCCGTGATCGCAGCCCTTCTTGGTGCCGGTGAGATGGAGATGCTCGCGCAGCGCGTCGAGCAGGGTCGTGCGCGTATCGAGCTGCAGGTTGTGGCGCTGGCCGTTCACCTCGAGGCTGACCGGTAGCGTCGGCGGTTCGGACGCCGCTCGGACCGGCGCGCCTTCCGCATGGGCGATCGCTGGCAGTGCGACTGTCGCCGCCCCTCCGACGAGAATGCTGCGGCGGGAAAATTCTAGGTCGGCGTGGTCGCTCATGGATCACCATTCGCTGCGTGGGCGCCGAACAGGATATGCGCCGGCACAGCCCCAGGCAAATGCTCATGCCGAAAGCCGAGGCTTTCGTCGTTCAATCGGCAACATCCGCGCCGGTGAGAATGACGACCTAGGATCCGCCCGACACCTGTAGTTTTTCCATCGCGATCCCGATGAGGAAGCTCCGATAATGACGGATCAGGCGGACACCATCCTGAAGGGGTTGGCCATCGCGAAACACTTCCAGAGCCTCGCCGGTCACGATAACCTGGAATTCGCCCGAGGATGTCGGCAACGCAAGGTTCTGATATCTCATCAAGCCGAGGTGTCGCCCTTCCCTGGATTGGTCAAAATATCTTGCAAGAACAGGGGACACGATGATCAGGCTGCATGCGGTACAGACCGGTCGGATCGCCCCCCTCGGACCCGATCAGGTGCCGAGCGGATATGTGAAGTGGCCGACCGAAGGACGCGCGCGGGTCGGCGCTTTGGGACTCGCAGGCGACGAGATCGCTGACCTGTCGGTCCACGGTGGGCCGGAAAAGGCGGTCTACGGCTACTCGCTCAGCCATTATGCCAAATGGCAAGAGGAGTATCCGCAACATGCCGTTCGGCTGCAGCCTGGAGCGTTTGGCGAGAACCTTACGATCGATGGCCTGGCAGAAGAGGATATCTGCCTGGGAGACATCCACAGGGTCGGGACCTCCCTTCTCCAGGTCTGCCAGCCCCGTCAGCCTTGCTTCAAGTTCGCCTTGTTCTTCGAGGATAAGCGCATGCTCAAGGCCATGGTCCGTTCGGGCCGTGCAGGATGGTATTACCGCGTCCTGCAGGAGGGCGAGCTCGGGCCGGGCGACGAGGTTGTCGTTGTCGATCGCCCGCAGCCCGACTTCCCTTTTTCGCGACTGGTAGAGATCGTTTATGGCGGACGCGCTACGCGAGACGAGCTGCTTGAGCTGGCCGCCATGGATGAGATAGCTTCTTCACTGCGAGCGGCCGCCCGGGAAAGCCTGAGATAATGGCCAAAAACGCGTTTGAGAACGAACTGACCGTCAGCTTCGGGAAAATCGAGCGGGCCTCGAACGACGACGATCGGACGCTTTTCGGAAAGGCGTCCGATCAGTCGGTAGCCGACCACGGACGGTCACTCGTGCGCGACCCTTTGAACACAATTGCACCGATCCCGCTACATCGCACCAAATTGAGGCTCGCGAAGTTCGTTGCCGGTCCCGTAGTGCCGCTCCCCTCTCGGCTTGATCCTATACCAGAGAGCGTAGAGCGCCGGCAGAAAGACAAGCGTCAGCACAGTGCCGCCGACCGTGCCACCGATTAATGTGAACGCCAGCGATCCCCAGAACACCGATTGCGTGAGCGGGATGAAGGCGAGCACCGCGGCGAGCGCCGTCAGGATCACCGGCCGCGCCCGCTGGACCGTCGCCTCCACTACCGCGTGATACGGATCGAGTCCGTCCGCCTCGTTCTGGTGGATCTGCCCGATCAGGATCAGCGTGTTGCGCATGATGATCCCGGCGAGCGCGATCATCGCGAGGATGGCGTTGAACCCGAACGGCTGATTGAAGATCAGTAGCGTGGGCACCACGCCGACCAGCGCCAGCGGTGCGGTCAGCAGCACCATCGCCATCGCCGAGATCGATCGCACCTGGAAGATGATCACCACCATCATCAGGATGATCATCAGCGGGAAGACGGCGGCGAGCGCGACATTGGCCTTGCCCGCTTCCTCCAGTGCGGCGCCGGTCTCGATCTTGTAGCCGGGCGGCAGCGCGGCGACGATCGGCTGGATGCTCTTGATGACCTGGTTGGAAATGTCCGGCGGCTGGAACTGCTCGCCGATATCGCCACGCACCGTGATCGTCACGTAGCGATCGCGGCGGTGCATGATCGGGTCCTCCATGCGGACCACGGCGTTGCCGATCTGATCGAGCGGCACGCGCTGGCCGGCGCTTCCAGTCAGGGTGAAGGCGCCGAGCCTGGCCGGGTCGAGGCGATCGGGACCGGCGCTGCGCGCCACCACCTCGACCGATCGGATATCTTCGCGCACCTGCGTCACCGGCACGCCGGTCAGCAGGAACTGGAGCTGCTGCGCGGCGTCCTGGGACGACAGGCCGATCGCGCGCAACCGGTCCTGATCGAGCACGAAATGCACCGTCGGCACGCGCTCGCCCCAGTCCGTGTTCACCTGCCGCATCGACGTGTTCTTCAGCATCACCTGGCGGACCTGCCCGGCGATGGCGCGGACCTTGTCCTCGTTCGGCCCCATCACGCGGAAGGCGACGGGGAACGGCGAATAGGGACCGAAGACGAGCTGCGTCACGCGAATGCGGGCGGCGGGCACCAGCCCCTCGGCCACCGCCTCGCGGGCGCGATGCTTGAGCGCCTCGCGATCCTTCTCGCTGGGCGTCAGCACGACGATCTTGGCAAAGGACGGATCGGGCAGTTCGGGCGCGAAGGGCAAATAGAAGCGCGGCGGCCCCTGCCCGATGTAGCTGGTGACGATCTTCGATTCCGGCTGCTTGCGCAGCCACGCCTCGACCTTCTCCGTGGCGGCGCTGGTCGCCTCGATGCTGGTGCCCTCGGGCATTTGCACCTCGACCAGCACTTCGGGCCGATCCGAGATCGGGAAGAATTGCTGCTTCACGAAACCCATGAAGAACAGCGCGACGAAGAACAGCGAGAGGACGGCCAGCGCCACCTTCTTCTTGTTGTCGACGATCCAGGACAGGCCGGACCGGAGCCGCTCGTAGCGCGGCGTGCCGTAGATCGCCGCGTGCCCGCCCTCGATCGGCTTGAAATCGGGCAGCAGCTTGACGCCCAGATACGGCGTGAAGGCGACCGCCACGACCCACGAGGTCAACAGCGCGAAACCGACGACCCAGAAGATGTTGCCGGCATATTCGCCCGCGCTCGACTTGGCAAAACCTACCGGCATCAAGCCGATCGTCGTGACCAAAGTGCCCGCGAGCATCGGTGCCGCCGTGTGGCCCCACGCATAGGTGGCGGCGGAGACACGATCATACCCCTCCTCCATCTTCACCACGATCGTCTCGATGATGATGATCGCGTCGTCGACCAACAGGCCGAGCGAAAGGATCAGCGCGCCCAGCGTGATGCGATCGAAGTCGCGCCCCGTCGCCAACATGATGACGAACACGCCCGCCAGCGTCAGCGGCACGGCCATCGCCACCACGATGCCCGTGCGCCAGCCGAGACTGATGAGGCTCACCGCGATCACCACCGCCAAAGCCACGAAGAACTTCAGCATGAACTCGCCATAGGCTTCCTGGATGTTCACCGCCTGATCGGTGACCTTGGTGAAGCTCATGCCGAGCGGCATTTCCGAAGAGATCGCCTTCGCCTCCTTGTCCAGATCCTTGCCGAGCTGGAGGCCGTTGTAGCGCTCCTTCATGATGACGCCGAGCTCGAGCGCGGGCTGGCCCTGGTTGCGGATCAGGAAGGTGGCGGGATCCTCGTAGCCGCGCTTCACTTCGGCGATGTCCGACAGCTTCAGCGTGTGGCCCCCCGAAACGATGGGCGTGTCCTTGATCTTCTGGAGATCGTCAAACGCACCGTCGAGGCGGACCTGCACCTGCGGCCCGCGCGTGTCGATCGATCCGGCCGCCGTCAGCATGTTCTGGCTGGCGAGCGCCGCGAACACGCCGCGCGCCGACACGCCAAGTGTGGCGAGGCGTTCGTAGGAGAATTCGACGTAGATCTTCTCGGGCCGCTCGCCGATGACGTTGACCTTCTTGACGCCGGGAACGTGGAGCAGCCGCTGACGCAATTCCTCCGCCTGGCGGACCAGCAGGCGCTCCGGCTCGCCCTCACCCTTCAGCGCGTAGAGCGCGAAGGTGACGTCGCCATATTCGTCGTTGATGAAAGGCCCCTGCACGCCCTGCGGCAGCTTGAGCGCCTCGTCGCCGAGCTTCTTGCGCGCCTGATAGAATTCCTCGGGCACGGCGGCCGGCGGCGTCGGATCTTTCAGCGTGACGGTGGTGATCGCGACGCCAGGTCGCGTGTAGGTTTCCGTTCGGTCATACCAGGTGAGCTCCTGCATCCGCTTCTCGAGCGGCTCGGCGACCTGGTCCTGCATCTCCTGCGCGGTGGCACCCGGCCATGCGGTGACGAAGGTCATCTGCTTGATGGTGAAATTGGGATCCTCGGCCCGCCCCATGTGAAGGAAGGCGTACAGCCCGGCCAGCGAGATCGCGATGATGAGGAACAGGGTGACCGAGCGCTCGCGAACCGCCAGCGTGGAGAGGTTGAAGCCCCCATTCGAGCTCTTGGGGCTGTCGGGCCGGCTCATCTGCTCGCTCATTGGCCCGCGACCTGATCGGAGGCGATGCGCACAGCCTCGCCCTGGTGGAGATAGTGGGCGCCCAGCGCCACGAAGCGCTCGCCCGGACGCAGACCGTCGGTGATGATCGCGGTCTCGTCGCCAAGGCTCGCCACCCTCACCGCCCGCCAGACGACATTGAGCGGGCTTCCGCCGACCACCCAGACGCCCGGACCATGGCCGTTGTCGAAGATCGCCGCCATCGGCACGTCCATCGCGCCCGCCGACTTCGCGTCGGGCACCGAAATCGTCACCGTCGCGCCGAGCGGTGCCTGTGCCGCTGCGCCTTCGAGGACATAGCGCGCGTCATAGGTACGGGTCTGGAGATCCGCCGCGTCGGAGAGCTGGCGCAGGCGCGCCGTACCGCTCGCCGAGGAATTGAACACGGATGCCGACGCGGTGGATCCGATCGCGGGACGGATTGTCTCCGGCAGGCTGATCGTCGCCTCGCGCGGCCCGGCATGGGCGAGCCGCACGACCGTCTGCCCCGCCGCCACGACCTGCCCTGGCTCGGCCAGCGTCTCGACCACTACCCCGTCGGCATCGGCGAGGAGAACCGAATATCCCGCCTGGTTCCGTGCGACACCGGCCTGTGCCTCGGCCGCATCGAGCTCAGCCCTGGCCGAGTCCGCCGCCGCCTTCATCTGATCATAGGCCGAGGCGGACACCGCCCCCGCTGAGACGAGATCGCGATAACGCTTCTCGTCGGCCGCCGTCTGCAACGCCTTCGCGCGCGCCGCCGCGACATTGCCCGCCTGCGCCACCGTGGCGAGCGCGAGATCGGTTCGGTCGATCCGCATGAGCGGCTGGCCCCTGCGGACGGTCTGGCCTGTATCGACCAGTCGCGCGACGATCTTGCCCGGAACGCGGAAACCGAGATCGCTCTGCACGCGCGCCGAGACAATACCGGTGAACGCGCGATCGGCCCGACCGGCGCTTCCGACCGTGGCGACGCGCACGAGCTGCGCGCCAACACGGGGATCGGCAGGCGGCTTCGAACAGGCCGTCAATGCGAGGGACAAGATGCCGAAGTTGACGATCGGCGCGGCGTGACGAAGGCGTGGCATGAGTCGCTCCCGCATTGGGCTTCGCTCATCTGTCCACGAGTGACCGATATGTCAATACGTCACAGGTTACTTTGCTCCCGTCATCCCGTCAGGGTGCAAGGCTGCGGAGGACGAGGCTCGCCACCTCGTTCGCACCTTCAGGTACGGCATCCAGATTATACTGAAGCATCGCCGGATTCATAAACGGCTGAAAGACCAGCATTGTGGCTCGCACCGCTTCATCGATCGGAGTTTTCCGCTCAAACTCCCCGGAAGCACGACCCTCAAGCACGATGCTCGTGACGATCTCAGCCATCTCATCGACATAGTTTACCGAGGACGGCCAGTTTTCGGCGCAGGAATAAGCCGCGATCTCATAAATTTTCTGATCGTTAAAGGCGATTTCGGTCGTGGAAACAGCAATAGTGTTCAAAAGGCGGCGCAGCTTCTCCGTCGCCGACTTGCTTTCCGTCAAGGCGTTCCGGACATCGGTCGTCACCGACGCTAGGCACTTGGAGCAGATCGCCTCGCCGATAGCCTGCTTCGATTCGAAGAACTTGTAGATATAGGCCTTCGAAAAACCGATTGCCTTGGCCAGATCGGCCACCGTCGTCTTGCCGTAACCATACCGGCTGAAATGCTCGTCGGCGGCAGCGATGATCTGGTCGCGGATGCTATGATCGGCGGGGCCACGCTGTCCGGCCGCCGTACTGGCTGGGAGATCACTCATCCCCACCATCTAGCGCAGCGACTGTCGATTGACAACGAGTGACCCAATCATATAATAGTCACTTATCTTGGGCTTGAGATCGATATGCGCGCACCTGCTCTGGCGACGGCACTCCTGGCATTCGGTTTGATCGGGGGCTGCGCGGTCGGCCCCGATTACCATCGACCAGTCCTCGCTGCTCCCGCAGCGTTCATCGGCACCCCGGCCGTCACCGACCGGATCGCGACGACGACTGCCTCGGCAGCCGACAGCGCATGGTGGTCGGGCTTCGGCGATCCGGTTCTCACCGGCCTCGTCAACAAGGCGCTGGCACAAAATCTCGACATCGCGCAGGCCGTGGCGCGCGTGGCGCAGGCCCGGGCGGGTCTTCACGGAGCCGACGCGGCGCTCCTTCCCTCCGGCGAGGTCACGGCGTCGGCCGCAGCGCTCAGGTTATCCAAGGACACGCTCCAGGGCCAGCAGCTCAGCGCCTTAGGCGTCAGCCGCAACCAGGAGGCCTATGGGGGCGATCTCGGCGCTAGCTGGGAGATCGACCTGTTCGGCGGCCTGCGCCGCGACCGCGAGGCGGCGTTCGACGAATATCAAGGCTCGCGTGCCGGCGTCGCCGCCGCGCGCCTCTCGATCGCCGCCGAGGTTGCCGACACCTATATCGCGATCCGCGGACTGCAGGCGCGCATCGCGGTGGCGAACGAGCAGGTTGCCACTCAGCAGCAGCTCGTCGCTACGATCGGCCTGCAATACCGCAAGGGTGTCGCCGCCGAACTCCAGCTCCGCCAGGCGGAGGGGGCGCTCGCGCAGGTGAAGGGCACGGTACCCGAGCTACAGGTGGCGCTCGACGGCGCGCTCAATGCGCTCGATGTGCTGGCCGGCGAGCAACCCGGCACCGAACGCGCGCTACTCGCCGCCCCGGGCGCCATACCCGCCGCGCCGGCCATCACGGGCATCGGCAGCCCGGCCGATCTCCTGCAACGCCGGCCCGACCTGATCGTGGCAGAACGCAAGCTGGCCGCCTCGAACGCCCGGATCGGATCGGCCATCTCCGAATATTATCCGAAGATATCGCTGACCGGCCTGATCGGCTCCGCCGCAACCGGGCCGGCCAGTCTCTTCACCGGCGGCGCGTTCCAGGCGCAGGGCGCCGCGGGCCTGCGCTGGCGGCTGTTCGATTTCGGTCGCGTGGACGCCGAGATCAAGAACGCACGCGGTCGCAACGCCGAGGCGCTGGCCGCTTACCGGCTTTCGGTATTGCGCGCATCCGAGGATGTCGAGAACGCCTTCTCCGCGCTGGTGAACCGCGAGCAGCAGCAGCGCACGCTGGCCGATGGCGAAAACTCGCTCGCCCGTGCGCAGCAATCGTCCATGGCCGCCTACAAGGGCGGCGTCGTCAGCCTGATCGAGGTGCTGGATGCCGACACGCGGCTCCTCCAGACGCGCGATGCGCTTGCCCAGGCCCGCACGGAATCGGCCGAGGCAGCGGTTGCCTCCTTCCGGTCGCTTGGCGGTGGCTGGGGGAGCGTCCCAATCGATGATCACAAAAGCTAGCTGGCCGACGCGAGCGTTTGCAGACCAAAATTCGGGAACGGCTCAACGGCACGAGAATGACCGCCTTTGGGCGCGTAGTTGCCGGTTATCCTGCGGCCGCAGCATTCACGAATGCCGCTTTAAGCGAGCTGAGTTCCCGCTCTAGCTGATCGAAGCGAGCCGCAGTCTCGGCCTGGCGCGCTGTTCGATCCGCAGCAACGCGCAGCGCCTGCGCCAGCGAGGGAGCAAGGTCGGTAAGAAGCTCGCGTTCCTGACGGTCATAGAGGCTGGCGTCTGGGCGCGATCCGATCAGCAGCCAGCGTCCGTCGCTGCCAAGCGGAAGCCTTACAGGAAACAGCGCGTCGCTCCTGACCACTTCGAGGGTCCCTATCCGGTTCGGCCTCTCCGTCTGCGGCGGCATCACATCCGTCGTGGCGTCGACATTATGAACGGCTAGAATAGCCCCGTCCGCAATCACGGCGCCCCGCGCGGCGTGGAGACCGTGCGCCAGATGATCAAGGGCGGTACGCGCGACGGTCGCCGGATCCGCCGTCTCGCCAAGCTCGATCAGTAGCGGGGGCAGGTCATGACGAAGATGGATCAGGTTCTTGCGGAATCGATGCTCGACCCAGTGGCCGATGCGGTGGTGGAGCGGTGAGATCGCGACCGCCGCGAAGGCCGCGCCGAGCCCGCCGGCGAGCGCGCCCAAGCTCTCGCCGAAATAGGCCTCGCCGACGATCTCGATGATCTTCTCCGACCCTGCGAAGATCGCGAGCAGCGCCAGCGTGAGCGCGCCGTAGAGGATCGAGCGGCTGACCGCCGCCTGCGTGTCGTAGAGCCGGTAGCGCAACACCGAGAGCATGACGCCCATAGCGATGATCGTCAGCGACGCGGTGAGGCTGAGCGGCGTGAGGATCCAGCTCCGCAGCGTCACGCCAAAGCTCGCCTGGCCAGCGGGGCTGCCAAGGTATTTACTGTAAATCTGGCTCGGCCCGATCTGGATCGCGAATCCGATCACGAAACCGATCATCGCCCAGCGCCATTGCCGGCGACCGACAGGCGTCTCGCGACGGTAGCGGACGATCATAGCGATCAGGGCGAGGATGACGAAGCCGATGGTTCCATACGCGATAGCGGGCAACAGCTTGCCGGCCACGATGGTGCACGGGAAGGCAAGGATCGCCCACAACGTCCAGCGCGGCACGAAACGGCCGTTCGGGAACACGAACATCGTCGTCACCAGAGCGACGACGCCGATCGTGTTCATCACGCCGATCAGCCAGCCGGCATCGAAGCGGACCAGATAATAATAGCTGTAGGGGCTGACCGCAGCGAGGCCGAGCAACGCCATAGACAGCATCGCCGCCACCGCGTCGCGTCGCCGCGCGAACAGCAGGCAGGCGCCGACGATCAGGATGACGGGTTCGAGCAGGTTGGTCAGCGTTCCCAGCCAGGAAAGCGAGACGGGGGTCAGCCCGGTGCCGGCATGAGCGCATCGCCATGCTCGGTGCTGCGCGTCAGCGATACGATGCGCGGCTGATCTTTCCCGCGGCGAAGCAGGAGCCGGATCGGCCCGCGCGCGTCGAGCAGATGCGCCTTGATGCGCCAGTCCTGCACGTCACTGGTCGCACCTTGCGGCATGGGAATGCCATCGAAGGCGAGGATTCGGTCGCCGCGCCGCACGTCGGCGCGGCGCAGTTCATCGCCAGCAATCCTATCAATCAGCGCCCCGTCGCCAGGGTCGCGATTGATGCCGAGCGCATGCCACGAATAAGCATCACCGGCGCCATCCGCGACGCCGTACCAAGCGGCTCCCACTGCCAACCACAAGGCGATTGCCAACAGCGGCAGCCAGAGGATTGCATAGACTGTCGCCGCCGAGCCTCTGAGCGGCGGCAGCGCATCGGGTAAGCTGAACCGTCGCGCCACTGCCACCCTCTTCCTGTCCCCGCTACGCGTCCCTTCGCGCTTCGATCAGTGGCTACCGAAAGTGGGACAGGTTGAACAGCCGCGAGCGCAGGGACATGCAACACAGAGAGCGATAGACAGATCAATCACGCCGACCGGTCTGCGCACGGCGGCGACCGGCGAAAGAGCACGACTGAGAACATGAACGAACGGCGGCTTTCAGCGCTGCTCAACCCGGTTCGAAATGACCAGCATTGGGCGCCCCGCCGACTGGCTGTTTGTGAGCATACCGCTCAGCAGTGACACGGCTCTCCATCACCATCCGGCCGCGGAGTTTTGCTGTGCGCGAGGACATTTTCCGCCATCACAATCTAGCTGATTGCCTGCACGCCGACTTGGTCTAGATTTCGACGAGGCACGCGCGGGGGTGGCATGGAGTTACCGAAGGGACTGCCGCTGATCGGCGCGCGCCGGGCACGATGGATTCACGCCGCCTATTGGGTGTTGCTGGGCATCGTCCTGCTCTATGGAACACTGTGCGAGGCCGTCGAACTACTGAACAACTTCCGCGATCAGCCGGCCTCCGCTCATTACGCTTTTCTGATGAGCACGAACGAGGAAGCCCAACCTATTGTCGGCACCGCGTGGCCCGAAGCTGCCGCCGTCGGCGCGATCGAAGGCAGTCGGATCGAGGCCATCGACGGCGTGAGGATTTCTGGCGCGCTGCAGCTCGGCTCGCTTCTCGCTCGGCGATCCGGCCCGATCACTCTGCAGCTCGCCACCCCTGACGGGCATCAGACCAGCATCAGGCTCTCCCGGTTGGCCGATATCTCGGCACGGCCAATCCCCGGAATTGGCCTTACCACCTTTGGCCGGTCGCTATTTCAGCTTCGCCATCTGGTGATCGCGCTGTTCTTCCTGAGCACCTCAATTCTCCTCAAGCAGCGCCGGCCGCGCGACCCCGAGGCAATGCTGCTCGCCTTCGGCTTCCTCCTGCTGTGCTACAATCAGGTGTCCAACACGGATTTGTCGGTCGATGCCGGGATGTCATCCGGGCTTGCCATCTGGATCGACGAAAGCATCGACGTGATAGGGTTCTGGGCGATGCTGGTCGGCATCTGCGCGTTCCCCGATGGCCGCTTCGCGACGCGCTGGGCACGCCTCGCCTGGATGGTGCCGACTATCTATGTCCTCGCCAACATGGCGTCTCGATTTGCGCTTTGGCAGTCGGAGCTTTCGGCGGCCGCGCTGGATATTCCAATCTTTACGGTCATCTCGATTGCGTTGCTGTTTCGGTATCGCGCCACGCCGTCCGGTATGCAGCGCCAACAGATCAAGTGGGCGCTACTCGGCGGCGCGGTGATGGTGATGTCAGCCGCAGTGCACACAGTGGTGGCCGAACCTGCCATAGCATCCCGGCTCGCGCCCGACGCAGCCTATATGATCGGCCGTCTCGCAGAGAATGTCCTGACTGTTGCCTTCCCTGTCGGGCTGATCGTGTCGGTGCTGCGGTATCGACTGTACGACGCTGACACGGTGATCTCGCGATCGGCGGGCTATGCGGTGCTCACTGCTTCGCTGGTTGCGGTGTTCGCCTGCACGGAGCAATTGACATCCTCGCTAGGGCAGGATGTGCTTGGAAACCGGCTGGGCGATCTTGCCGGCGGGCTGGGTGCCGCAGTGGCAGCAGTGATGATCGCGCCGCTCCACAGCCGCATCGGCGCCTGGGCCGAGCGGCGCTTTCGTAAAGCCTTGCTCCATCTGCGCCATGATCTGCCGCTGCTAGTAGCAGATTTGCGCGAGACGGCGACCGTGGCCGAGCTTGGCGATGCGATTTTAAAGCGTTGCGAGCGCGCGCTGCATGCTCAAAGTGGCGCGTTATTGATCGGTGAGCATCTGATCGACCATTACGGTATCGAGGGAAACGCGGCACATGATTGGCTTAACGGTTGGGTTGCGCCGGTCGATCATCATCTTGCCATGCATCGAGACGATCCGCTTTTCCCCCTCCACCTGCCGCTCGCCGCAGACGGAGTGGGCCTGGTCGGTTGGCTTTTTCTTGGGCCACGTCCGGACGGTAGCCTTTATGGGCGCGACGAACGCACAGCGCTCGCGGAGATCGCCGACCCTATCGCCCGGGCGCTGGCCATTTCCGGGCGACGGATAGCCTATCAGGCGTCCGTAGCCGCACGGTTTGATCGGCTCGAAAAGTGGGCTGCGGCAGACCCTCGGTTCGGTAGAGAATTCGGTTCTGCGTAAAACCTCTGCGTCGGAGAGTCAGATCTGAACGGGCGCTACCGCACCGAACGCTGGCCATTCCCGGCTGGAACCTGTTCGCGCTGATCTGCGGTGAGATGAACATCGTGGAAAGTCGCAGTAAGCCAGGTTTCGTTTCAGCAAAGAGCGAGGCGAGCATCATGGCAGCCGATGTCGTGATCAATCCGACCCACGATCGGATGGGTAACGCTGGCAAGCTCGGCGCCAAGCGCCGTCTCCTCTCACGTGCCTTAGAATACCGAAATCGCGTCTATGTCAGCTGCTCGAACTGGGAGGTCTGCGGCGACAGCAAGCGTGGCGGCATCCAGAACGTCACCGACACTCTGCACACGATTTACACATCCGGCACGCCAGTTTCAGGCGCACAGATAGCCGATGGCAGCTTCGGCTTTGCCTACCGCAGTTGGAGCCTATCTCTCTAGCGATGCAGCCTGATTACTGGATCGAGAGCAGCCGCCCGTTGCAGACCACATTTTACTCTAAGCCATCGAAAACAATGGCGCGCCCGGAACGATTCGAACGTCCGACCCTCAGATTCGTAGTCTGATGCTCTATCCAGCTGAGCTACGGGCGCGTTGTGGAGGCGCTCTTAGAAGGCGATCCGGGGGAGTGCAACCCCATTGCTACGATAAAAGCACACTTCTAGACGGGGCGGCATGGATCGCACCGTTTACCCATCTTTCCGCGCGACGATCGCAGCCACCTTCGTCGCTGCGCTGGCGGGCTGTTCGGCCCCATCGGGCAGCTATCCCTCGCTGGCGCCCCGCCCGATCGAACAGGTATCGCTCGCCGAGCCCAGCCACCCCGCCCCACCGGCCACCGTCGCCGATCCCGCCGCCGTCCAGCATTATGCACCGCTGATCGAGCAGGCGCGCACGGCTGACGCGGATTTCCGGCGGGTGCTCGAAGAGGAGCGCGGGGCGCTTGGGCGCGGACGCGGTGCAGCCGAGGGCAGCGACGCGTGGGTCGCCGCGCAGGTGTCGCTTTCGCGCATCGAGACGGCGCGCGGTCCCGTCGCCAAGGCGCTCGCCGATCTGGACGTGGCGCGCAGCGGTCTCGATCCCCAGACGGACACCGGCGCGATGGTCGCGATCGGACAGGCCTTCGATCAGGTTCAGCGGATATCGGACGACGAGCAGGCCGCCGTGCGGCTGGCGACCGGCGGCTAGGCCGCAGCCTCCTCGTCATCGACGCTGGTCAGCCCCGCCAGCAGGCACAGTCGCATCAGCCCGGGCAGACTGTCCGTGTCGAGCTTGCGCATCACGTTGGCGCGATGCATCTCCACGGTACGGATCCCGATGCCGATGACGCCGCCAATCTCGCGGCTCGACAGGCCACCGAGCATGCCGTGCAGCACCTCGCGCTCGCGGGGCGTCAGCCGCCCGCTCCGGAGCACCGCCTCGCGGACGCGTAATTCGTGGCGGATCCGCGCGGGCAGTTCGGCAAAGGCCTGATCCAGCATTGCCAGCAGCACGGCATCATCGAACGGATGCTCGAGGACGTCGACGGCACCGGCCTGTATCGCGCGGACCGCAGAGCGGACGCTGGCCGCCTGGTCGATCACGATCACCGGCATTTCCGCGCGAAGCTCGCCCAACCGCCGGAGCAGAACCATTCCGTCTTCGTCAGGCAGGCGGGTATCGAGCAGCACGCAGCCCGGCTCGATATAGTCGGTCGCTTCCATGGTGTCGGCGGCGTTCGCGAATGCGTGGGTACGGTATCCCGCGGCACGCAGGGCGCGCGCCAGCGAGCGGCGATATTCCAGGTCTCCGCCGACAAGATAGACGGTCCGCGCGGTCTTCATGGCAAATGCTTCCGCTTGCGCCGGCGGACGATGCCTCCGGCATGGATCGAATCATGGCGCATCTTGGCGATCTTGTCCTCCCCTTTCAGATAACCGTACGTGACGCTTCGGTAACGATATCGCCGCCTAGGCAGGCAATGCTTCCGGAAGTTTGGCCGCTATTACCGCGGTACCACGGTAGCATGCACCGCACTGCGCCGGCATGTGGCCGGAGGGGGATAGGCGGACGCCTCTAAAGTCTTGATCTGGATAAAGGTTAATTTATCACGGAGACGTGCAGGGTTCCACCGTCGCTATCCACCGCTGGCTCTACGTGAGCCTCTGCCGCCTCCCGGCGCCCTGGCAGGAAAACGCGGTGACCGACATCGTGACCACTTCGCGCGCGCGTAACGCCGCTCTTGGCGTCACCGGGGCGCTGCTGTTCACCGGGCAGCGCTTCGCCCAATATCTCGAAGGGGCGGAGACGGAGCTTGCGAGGCTCCGGGCCAGCATCGAGCGGGACGCACGCCATGCCGAGATCCGAACGATCCTGGACGGTCACCGGCCGGAACGGCTGTTCGACGACTGGACGCTGGCTTATGCCGGCCCGTCGCGCTTCGTGTCCGGGCAGGTGGAGGCGGCGCTGGACGATGCTGGATCGGCCGACACCCTCATCCAGGTGCTGCGCGAGTTCGCGACGCCCTCCTGAGGCAAGGATTCCAGCCTGAGGCGATAGGCTTAGGCATCGCCCCGGAACATGCCCTCGACATATTCCACCATCATGCCGGCTCGCACGTGGCTGCGCCGCTTGATCAGCAGGCGGGACACCGGCGCATCGAACCCGAAGACCTCGCATTCGGACGGCGACGGCATCGTCGCCTCGATCGCTTGGTCGCAATAGGCAAGGCCCAGCCCGCCCTGCGCCAATTGGCCGTAGATCGATCCGAGCGGATCGTAGTCGGCGACCTTCGGCGCGGCATCGAGGCTGTACCAGGCCGATTCCAGCGCCAGCGGCACCCCATCCCCGGATCGCACGCGGACCGCAGGAAGCGAGCCAGTGACGGCAGGCCGAACAGCGTGGACAGCACCACCGCTGCGATCTTCGTGCAGAACCGGCAATATGGCGGGGATCTGACGATCAAGGCCGTCAACGTCACCGGCATCCAGACGCAGATGTATGGCAAGGGCGCGCTCTCGATCGAGGCCACGGGCAAGATCGCGGCCCATCGCAGCAGCGGCCAGACCAGCGTCGGCATCCGCGCCAATTCACAGGCGGCGAACGGCGGGATGAAGGTCACCGTCGACAAGGGCGCGAGCGTCGAGGGCGATACCGGCGGCATCATCGTCCAGTCGGCCGGCGGCGGCGGGATCACCATCAACAATGCAGGTTCCGTCTCGATCACCAACGCCTCGGCGGGTCGCTTCGCCGGCCGGCCGGGCGCAATCGATGCGAAACTGACCGGCGATGGGGACATCAACATCACGTCCAGCGGAACAGTGACAGACGCATCGCTCAACCATTGGGTATCTATGCCGTGCATACCGGCCCCAACAGCGGCTCGCAGGAAAACGGCGACGTCACCGTCGACGTGACGGGCACCGTGACGGGCGGCGGCGGAGTCTACGTCAACAACCGGGGCAACAGCCAGGCGACCATCACGATCGATGGCACGGCGTCCGGCAATGGCTCCCACAATTATTTCGACGGCGTCCGCGTGCTCGATGCCGGCACCAAGGGACCGACCAAGCTGACCATCACCAAGAACGGCACGGTCAACGGCGGCATCACCTACAACATGGCGCTCACCCCCGGTGAGACGGTGCGCGGCTGGTTCACCGTCGACGGCCAGCGGCTCGGCGCCAATGCACGCGGCGACACCCCGCATTTCCGCACGCGCGGCTATTCGCTGCAGGGCGGGATCGACGCGACCGTGGGCGAGACAGGCCGGATCGGCGCCGCCTTCGGCTATGGCCAGAACCATTATCGGGACAACGAGGGCGGCACCGGCCACGACACGTCTTTCCGGGCGAGCCTCGTCGCCTCGCAGCCGGTCGGCCCGATCGGCCTGTCCGCCATCGTCAGCTACGCGCATGACCGCGAGACGACCGAGCGCGAGACCGGCATCGGCCACGCCTACGCGAAGCACAACGTCAACCAGTTCCTCGCCGGCGCCCAAGCCGTCGCGCCCTTCACCTGGCACGGCGTGATCGCGACACCGGCGGTCGGCGTGCTCGTCTCGCGGATCAGCGGCGGCGACTTCGTCGAGCAGGGCAGCATCCCCGCCGCCTTCCGCGTCGCCGTCGATTACCGGACGCGGTCCTTCGTATCGCCCTACGGCACGTTCCAGCTTGCCTATCCGATGACCGATACGGGCGGGACGGTCTGGACCCCCGATGTCGAGATCGGATACCGCCGCAGCGACGTCGCGAAGGGCGGCGCGGTGGTGCTGACCGCCGCAGACGGCACCGTCTTCGACGACAACCGCGTCGATCTCGCCCGCAGCAACATCCTGCCGGCGCGAGCCTGACGGCGCACAAGGGCCAGTGGACCGGCTTCGTCAAATATCGCGGCCAGTTCGCGGACGGCTGGACAGACAACAGCGCGACGGTAGGATTCCGCCTGGCCTTCTAGGGTCGCCGGGCGGGACGCGCATGGAGATCGACTGTTTCATCTATGACGGATGGCGCCCGCGCATCCGCGCCGCCTCGCCCCGGCGCGACTGGATGGACGACACGCCCGAGAGCTTCGCCTATCGCTGCCTGCCGCTCGGCATCGCCAACGCGCATGGCTGGGAGATCGCCAACGCCGTCGGCTTCTCGGCGCGCTGGACGGGCGGGAGCGGCACCGATGCGGTGGAGATCCGGCTCGACGAGGGCGACGTGTCCTCGGTCGACGTGCCGGTCTCGCTGTTCGGCCAGGGGACGATCACCTTCCACATCGCCGGCCTGTTCCGCACCTCGCCCGGCTGGAACCTGTGGGTGGGCGGCGCGCCCAACGAGGCGAAGGACGGGATCGCCGCGCTCTCCGGCCTGATCGAGACGGACTGGTCGCCCTACAGCTTCACGATGAACTGGCGCTTCACACGGCCCGATCACTGGGTGCGGTTCGAGCCGGGCGAGACGATCTGCTTCTTCTTCCCCGTCCAGCGCGGCGTGGTGGAGGCCGTGCAGCCGCGTGTCCGCCCCATCGAGGAGGCACCCGAGCTCAAGCAGCAGTTCGAGGAATGGAGCCGCTCACGCGATGCCTTCCACGAACGGATGCGCGAGGCACCACCCAGCCAACCCTCCGAGAAATGGCAGAAGCTCTATTATCGAGGCGTCTGCCCGGCGGGAGAGACGGGTACGCCCGATCACCAGTCCAAGATCCGGGTACGCGATTTCGAGGGCCAGCCCGGCGGTCCGGCGCCCGCCGCGCCGAAGATCGCTCCAGCGGTGCCCCCGGCACCGCCCTTGGATCCACAGCTTGCCCGGCGCGACTGGATGCTGCGCGTGCAGGAAGGGCATCGCGCGCTCTCGCCGCGCACGGCGGGGCTGCGGCGCCTCCATCGGGTCGATCCCGACGACTTCCTCGATCATCATTATTCCGCGCACCGCCCCGCGTTGCTGACCGGAGAGATGGCGGACTGGCCGGCGCTCGATCGCTGGACGCCGGCCTATCTCGCCGCGCGCGTCGGCGGCGCGCCGATCGACTATCAGGGCGCGCGGCTGGGCGACGCTCGCTTCGAGCTGGACAAGGATGCGCATCGCCGATCGATGCCGTTCGATCGCTTCATCGCCGAGATTTCGCGGCCCGGTGCTGGAAACGACAGCTACCTCACCGCCTATAATTCAGCCGCCAACCGTACGGCGCTCGCCCCGCTCCATGCCGAGCTCGGCCGTATCGATACGTTGCTCGCCCACGGCCCTGCGGCGGACGAGGCGATGCTGTGGATCGGCCCCGCCGGCACCTTCACGCCGCTCCACCACGACCTCACCAACAACCTGCTGGCGCAGATCGTCGGCCGCAAACGCGTGCTGCTCGTGCCGCCGAGCGAGGCGGGCAAGCTCCGCAATCGCGAGCATGTGTTCAGCGCGATCGGCGATCTCACCGATCCGGCGACGCTGGCGCAGCATCCCGACCTGCGCGACATGCCGCTCTACGACGTGCTGCTCGAACCTGGGAGCATGCTTTTCATCCCCATTGGCTGGTGGCACCAGGTGACCGCGCTCGATTTCTCGGTGAGCGCCACCTACACGAACTTCCGCTGGCGCAACGACTGGCATGCCGGCTTCGTCTGAGCCGGATCACGCGCGCTAAATTCCGCGATTTCCACCCGCCGCCGGTTTGGCTAGCATCGCCCCGGTGAAGAGTGCCGATCTCGTCGCGGGGCTGTCGGTCGCCGGACTGATGCTGCCGGAGGCGGTGGCCTACGCCGACATCGCCGGACTGCCGCCGGGCCGCGCACTGTCGGCGGCGGTCGCGGGCTCGCTGGTCTATGCGCTGGCCGGGCGCTCGCGCTACGCCATCGTGTCGCCGACATCCTCTTCCGCCGCGATCCTCGCCGCCGCGCTCGCCGCGATGCCGGGGGATGCCGCCACGCGCGGCGCCATCGCGACCGTCGCGATCGCGATGGCAGGCGGGCTGTTCCTGATCGCGGGCGCGTTGCGGCTCGGCTCGCTGACCGGTTTCGTCGCCCGCCCCGTGCTGCGCGGCTTCGCCTTCGGGCTGGCGATCACGATCATCGCGAAGCAGTTGCCCTCGATCCTCGGCGTGGAGGTTTCGGGCCGCGACATCTTCCACCTGCTCTGGCGGCTGGTCCAGGCCGTCGCCCTTTGGAACCCGATCAGCGTCGCGACCGGAGCGATGGCCCTCACCGCCCTTCTCCTGCTTCGGCGGTTGCCCAAAGTGCCCGGCGCGATTTTGGTGCTCGCCGCCGGTATCGGCCTGTCCTGGCTGCTCGACCTGCAAGGCCACGGCGTCGCTACCGTCGGGATGATCCGGATCGACATGGGCTTGCCGACTCTCCCGGCGCTCTCCTTCGATCGGGTCGAGCGGCTCGCGCAGATGGTCGTGCCGCTCGCGCTGATCCTGTTCGCGGAGAGCTGGGGAACGATGCGCGCCCTCGCCCTGCGCCACGGCGATGCGATCGAGCCCGACCGGGAGCTTGCCGCGCTCGGCCTCGCCAACCTCGCATCGGCGCTCGTCCGGGGCATGCCGGTCGGCGCGGGCTTCTCGGCCGGGTCCGCCAGCGAGGCGGCGGGCGCGCAGAGCCGGGCGACCGCCGTGGTGGCGGCCCTCGCGCTCGCCTTGCTCGTCGCCGTCGCGACCCCGCTGATCGCCTATCTGCCGGAGCCGGTGCTGGCCGCCGTCGTGATCGCCGCTCTCACCCATGCGCTCGATCCCGCGCCGCTGATCCGGCTGTGGCGGATCGATCGGGATCAATATGTCGCGCTGGGCGCCGCGGCCGGCGTGATCCTGCTCGGCGTGCTGAACGGCATGCTCTTCGCGATCGGGCTTTCGCTGCTGGCGATGATCCGGCGGCTGGCCTCGCCGCAGCTGGTCGAGCTGGGTCGACTGGGCGACAGCCGCAACTATGTCGACGTAACGAGACATCCCGAGGCCGCGCGCATGCCGGGACTCGCCATCTGGCGCCCGGCCGAACCGCTCTTCTTCGCCAATGCCGAGCGCGTGCTGGGCAACGTCGAAGGGAATATCCGAGCCACCCCCGGCTCGAGCGGCGTCATCCTCAGCCTCGAGGAAAGCTTCGATATCGACAGCACCGCGCTCGACGCGCTGCTGGAATTCGATCAGCGCCTCGGCTTGCAACAGCGCCGCCTGTGGCTCGCCCGAGTCCACGATCGCGCCCGCGATCTGCTTCCCCCCAACCTCGCCGCGCGCTGCAGCTACAGCGTCGATGACGCCGTCCAGTCGATGAAGGAATCCTGAGGATGCTCGATCGCGAACCCCTTCTCCACCCCGTCGCGATCGACGATCTGCGCCCCACCCAGATGACGGTCGGCTATCGCGAGGTCGAGCGGAAGCGGCGCGAATGGCGGGCGCGGAAGGACAAGGACGGCGGCGACTATCTTGGCCGCCACATGATCCCGGTCGTCTCGGGGCCGAAGAAAAGGTACTGGATGATCGACAACCACCACCTCGCCCGCGCGCTCCACGAGGAGGGGGTCGGGAAGGTGCTGGTCCGCGTGATCGCCGATCTCGATCATCTCGATAAGAGCCTGTTCCTGACCTTCATGGACAATCGCAACTGGGTCCACCCGTTCGATGCCGAGGGGCGGCGGCACAAGCTCGGCAGGATTCCGCACCACGTTTCCGGCCTCGCCGACGATCCCTACCGCTCGCTGGCGGGGGAGCTGCGCCGGGCGGGCGGCTACGCCAAGGACGACACGCCCTTCTCCGAATTCCTGTGGGCGGACTTCCTGCGCCGCCATGTCTCGGTCGATACACTGGAGGAGGATTTCGCCAAGGCCGTCGAGCAGGCTCTCGCCATCGCGCGGACATCCCCGGCTGCCTATCTGCCCGGCTGGGCCGGACCGCACGACGACGGATAAGCGCTATCCGTCGGGATCAGATGGCGATGTGCCCGCCCGGATCAGCAGCGCGCAGGCCTTGATATGCGCGGCAAGCTCCAGCTCGAAACCAATCTTGACACCACCCGGGCCCATCGAACGCGACATGGACCTCGGGATGCAGCGTGATCGACAGATCGTGCTCGGCGAGCAACAGCGTGACCGGCCCGACCGAAGCGTCGCCGCGATGGCGCCGTGGCTCCAGCGCCCTGGGCCAGGCACCGGCGAGGCATTCGATCAGCGGGACGTCGAGCGAGTCGAGCACCGCCGCGATCCGGGCGAGGATTGCGAGCAGAACTGGGTTGCGCGCGATCCTCCGCAACACCGCTGGAGACGCGGATCGAGACCGTGCCAGCCATCATCCGGCTGACGACGAGCGATTACCTGTCCGCCATTGCCCGCGCTGATCTGTACAATGCCGTTTTCGACGGGCTGCTCGATTGGGCCCGTCCAGCTTGCCCTAGAAGTCAGGAACATACCCTGCTGCCGTTCGTCGGTCATCTGCGCACCCGCCTCTGCGGTCGCAAGGAGAACCCCCATGAAGATCATCACGCTTGCAGCCATCGGCGCACTGACGCTTGCCGCGCCGGTATTCGCGCAGATGCAGTCGCCCGATCCGTCCGACAGCGCGCATGGCGGCGCCCGAGGGCCGATGGGAGCGCAGCCGATCGACGAGCATCGGGGCGCCGACATGCGGGGCGGCCATGACGACAACGCCATGACCGGTCGCGAGGATATGATGGATCACGGCCGGATGGGCGACGATCATGACGGCGGGATGAAGCGTGCCGCCGACCGAGGATGGGGCGACGGCCGATCGGGATTCGATCACGACCGGGGCGATCACGGTCGGGGATACGGTGGTCATTGCAGGACGGTGTGGCATCACCACCATCGCGTCCGCCGCTGCTACTGATTCTGGAATTCAGGTGACCGGCCGCACCTTGTGCGGCCGGTCACCTCCGCCATGGCTTTGCATCAGGCAACGCGTAGTCGGCGATGGAGATAATTCTCGTCGAAACCGGCGATCCTGACGAGCTTCACCGCGGATGCGCATCCACTAGGGCCATCCGCTCCCTCTCGATGATCGCGACCTCGGATCTGTTGATGCACGGCCGGCGCCCGAGGGTTGACCTGCATCAGCAAATCGAGATTTTCCGGCACTTCCGCGCGTTCCGCGCGTCTTGCAGGCAAGCCCCAAGCCTTGGAGACGACAATGACCGACACGCGCTTCGACACCACACGCGGCCATGGCGGGGAAACACACCAGAAGATGCCGGAAGAGGGCTCTCACAACGAGGCGGACGCGCATCTGACGACCAATCAGGGCATCCGCGTCTCCAACAACCAGAATAGTCTCAAGTCCGGCGAGCGCGGCCCCGTGCTGCTCGAGGATTTCGTGCTGCGCGAGAAGATCTTCCACTTCGACCACGAGCGCATTCCCGAGCGAATCGTCCACGCCCGCGGTTCGGCCGCACACGGCACCTTCGAGGCGACCGACGACATCTCCGACATCTGCAAGGCGGCTTTGTTCACGAAGGGCACGAAAACGCCGGTATTCACGCGCTTCTCGACGGTGGCGGGCGGCGCCGGCTCGGTCGACACCCCGCGCGACGTGCGCGGCTTCGCGGTCAAGTTCTACACAACCGAGGGCAATTGGGATCTCGTCGGCAACAACATCCCGGTCTTCTTCATCCAGGATGCGATCAAGTTCCCCGATCTCGTCCATTCGGTGAAGATGGAGGCCGACCGCGCCTACCCGCAGGCGGGCTCCGCGCACGATACCTTCTGGGACTGGGCGAGCCTGATGCCCGAGACAACCCATATGCTGATGTGGGCGATGTCCGACCGCGCCATCCCGCGCTCGCTTCGCACCATCGAGGGTTTCGGCATCCATACCTTCCACATGGTCAATGCGGAGGGCAAGAGCACCTTCGTCAAATTCCACTGGAAGCCGAAGCTCGGCCTGCAATCGACCGTATGGGACGAGGCGTTGAAGCTGCAGGCCGCAGACAACGACTATCACCGCCGCGACCTTTATGAGGCGATCGACACTGGCGCCTATCCCGAATGGGAACTCGGCATCCAGGCGTTCGACCAGGCCTTTGCGGACAAGCTCGACTGGGACGTGCTCGACGCGACCAAGATCATCCCCGAGGAGATGATCCCTGTCCGCATCATCGGACGAATGACGCTCGACCGGAACCCGGACAACTTCTTCGCCGAGACCGAGCAGGTCGCTTACTGCCCCGCCAACGTCGTCCCCGGCATAGACTTCACCAACGACCCTCTGCTGCAGGGCCGCCTGTTCAGCTATCTCGACACGCAGAAGTCACGGCTCGGAACCGCCAACTTCCACCAGATCCCGATCAACGCGCCCAAATGCCCGGTGATGAATTTCCAGCGCGACGGGCAGATGCAGATGAACGTGCCCAAGGGCCGCGCCAATTACGAGCCCAACAGCCTTGCCGCGCACGGCGAGGAAGGCGGCCCTCGCGAATGCCCGATGACCGGCTTCACCACCGCCGCGGGGCGCGCCGGTCATGGCGAGGCCGGCGAAAAGCTGCGCATCCGCGCGGAGCTGTTCGCCGATCATTACAGCCATGCCCGCCTGTTCTGGATCTCGCAGACCGACAGCGAGCGGGCGCACATCGCTTCCTCCTTCGTGTTCGAGCTGTCGAAGGTCGGGCTGGAGCAGGTACAGCCGCGGCTGGTCGCGAACCTTCGCAATGTCGACGAGGCACTGGCCAAGCGGGTCGCGGACGGTCTCGGCATCGACCTGCCGGACAAGGCAGAGGCTGCGCGTGAGCCGATCGACATCGCCCCCTCCGACGCGCTGTCGATCCAGAAGAACATGAAAGGCACCCTGGAGGGCCGTCAGGTCGGCATCCTGATCGCCGACGGCTCCGACGCCAAGGAAATCGAGGCTGTGAAGGCGGCGGTCGAGAAGGCCGGCGGCAAGGCCGTGATCGTCGCCCCGAAGATCGGCGGGGCCAAGCTTGCAGGCGGCAAGACGCTCAAGGCGGACGGCCAGCTTGCCGGCTCGCCGTCACAGATCTTCGACGCCATCGCGATCATCCTGTCGGACGAAGGCGCGGCGGCCCTCTCGAAAGAAGGCGCCGCGATTCAGTTCATCATGGATGCCTTCGGCCACCTCAAGGCGATCGGCGCGACGGAGGCCGCCAAGCCGCTGCTCGACAAAGCGGGCGTGGAGCCCGACGACGGCGTCACCGGTCTGGACGGCGATTTCGTGAAAGCGGCGACCCGGCGCTTCTACGACCGCGAGCCTAAGATCAGAATGCTGGCCTGACGACCGGATTGTTCGGGAGGCCGGCCGGAATCGCTCGAATGCCAAATGAGCAGCCGGTCGGCCACCCATGAAGAAAGCCGGTTTCTACAGCTTGTCTCGACCTATACGCTCGTCTCCGCCTTCGCTTTTCCCTTCAGCGGTAGATATTCGCAGGTGAAGCGCAGCGGTCGGGCCTTGTCGCTGCGATTGAGATGGATGAACAGCCGCTGCTCGCTGGCCGCCTTGTCGAGTGCAAAGGCCTGCTCGGCTTCGTAGAGATCATCGCGATGCGCGGCATCCCAGTCCCTGACCGTTCGCAGAGCGCGGGACTTCGCCTGTGCGATGCTCTCGGCGACCACGAACATGTTGCGATGCTTTTCCGAAAAGTCGCTCGGGTCATACCCGCCGAGATTGACGTAGTAGAGCCGTTCGCTGGCCTCAAAGGGTTCTGCCCGTAGCGAGACGTCGTAGCCGTCGGCATGATCGATCTCGGCCCAGCAATCGATGTGGAGGCTGCCGGGCCTGCCCCACCATTGGCGCCGAAGCTCATCATGGGTCTCGCGGATCGAAGGGGCGACGACGAAGCGCATGTCGTGGACCTCGATGTTCGCACGTGCGACTTCGCCGCCGATATAGATTGCAAAGAGCTTCATACCGCCTCAGTTTCCGACTGGATCTCGTCCGGGGACGTTCCCAAGTCACGATCGAGCGCCTGAGCGAGTTGCTCGCCAACCACCTGCCCCATTTCGTGCGAGCTGGTGATGCCCTGGCTGAACGGGTGACGACCGAGGATGAAAGGCAAGCTCAGGCAGAATAGCCGATCGACCGGGATATCGTCGGCCACGGGGTGAAACTGATCGTCGATGGCGATGCCTCTCGGTGGCGTGTCATCCGCGATCGGCTCGTCGTGGACGATCCCCTGCTTTCGAAGCGAGGGAAAGGGAAAGTCTTTGGCCTCCAGCGGGCGCTGACCGGTCGCCTCGATGAAGGCTGGAAAATGTATGTGCCGATCGCCGAGATGAAGGGTCGCCCCGCCCTCGGCGCAATGACTGTCGATGCGATAATCGTCACCGAGCTCGAGGAGATCGAGCTTTCCTGCGCGATGCAGCGCCAGCATCCGCTCGATCGATTCATGCGGGACGGTCGCATAGTCGTCGATGAAGACCGGCTTCCAGAAACGCGAGAAGCGCGCGAATTCGCCATCGTCGAGGTGCGGTACGATGATTTCGATCACCTCGTGCATGCGCAGGATCGCATATCGCCAGGGGACCGTCGTCTCGGTTTCGAAGTTCCGCCTGGCTTCCTCCAGATTGCGCTGCGCCCAATCGAAGGGATCGGCGGCGATCCGCTCCGCGAAGAAGCGGTCGCAGAATTCCTCCATGTCGAGGTCCGCGAGGTCGATGCGCGCGGCATAGCCAGGGTCGGCTGCAGCCAGTTCCTGCTTGAAAAGTGCATAAGCCTCCCCGAGCAGATCACCGTCGTTCAACTCGATGAGGCTCTGCATCGCGTCTTTCGTGCAGATCGACAGTGGCTCGTAAGGGATCGGGTGGAAGAAGTCGGCCTCCGGCAGGAGCCCCTTGCGCGACATCATCGTCAGCCGGAAAGCTTTGCCATCAGGATTGGGCCGGTAGTGGAGATCGCCCTCGCCTGCCTCGAGAAAGGCGCCATGCTCGACGGCGACAGCGACAGCCGCATCGATGGCGGTGAGCGAGGTTCCGCGAATGCCGATGATGCAAGCCGGAATCCTGGCGAGCGCCGATGCGGGCCAGGGGCTCAGGAAATAGCCGGGTCGTACCTCGGGCTCGTCCGGCCATTGGTGTCCGGTCGCCATGACGACATGGTCGAAGCGCGCCTGGAATGCCTCGCCACGCTTCGGCTGTATCGACAGGTGGACGCCGTCGGTCCGGTTGACCGCATCGGCGACGCGGCAGCGAGTCCGGATGTCGACCGTCACGCCTTGCGCTCGCGCATGGTCGAGGATCGCCTCGAACTGATCCCGGAAATACTCGCCCAGCGCCAGCCGGGGGTAGAAGGCGCGATCGTCGATGTCGCGGTGATCGATTCCCGACGTCCGCAGGTGATCGGCTGGCTGCCGCCGCAGCCAGTCGACCAGGGTCTCCTCCAGGGGCGGCAGTTCGATGCTCGCGATGTTCGACAGCATCGCCGGATCGTTCCATCCGGGACGATAGGGCGTGCCCCGCCCGGCAACCGGCTGCTCCTCGAAGATCGTCAGCGTAAAGGGCCTGCGGGCGCGGTTCACCAGCGCATGCAGGGTGTAGATGGTCGTCGGGCCTGCGCCGACGAAGGCGACCGATGGATGCATATGCGCAGAATGCGCTGGTGGCCATTAGGTGCCGCGATCCTCCGGAGAGCGCCGCTTTGATGTTGGAATGCTGATCGATGTTTGGAAAAAGAAAGCGCGGGGTCGGCCGCCCGCTCTCACACTGTCGCAAGACGCCATATCCCTCGCATCGCGGGTCCGGTCCGGATCAAAACCAGCAACCGACCCGTTCGACCGGCGAGCAGGCACCGTGCCCGCCGCAGGAACAGGACGATCGAATGGATCTGGCAGCGATCGCGCATCGGCTGGACGCGGCGGAAGGGATCTGCCGGGTCGTGATCGAGACCCCGAAGGGAAGCCGTTCGAAATATACCTGGGACAGTTCGATCGAGGCGTTCGAGCTTTCGGCGCTCCTCCCCGCAGGCATGAGCTTTCCGCTCGATTTCGGGTTGGTGCCTTCGACGCTCGCCGATGACGGCGATCCTCTCGACATTTTCGTGATCGGCGACGAGCCTGCCGCTGTCGGATGCGTGATCGACGTCCATGTTCTCGGCGTCATCAAGGCCGAGCAGACCGAGCGCGGACGCACCTTCCGCAACGATCGCCTGATCGGGCGAGGCGCGCTGTCTGTTAGCTACGATCACGCCCGCCACGTCAGCGACCTCGGCAAGCCCTTCGTCGACCATCTCGGCCGATGGTTCTCCAATTACAATGCGCTGAAGGGCAAGGGTTTCGAGGTCATCGGCATCGGCGACTCCGCCGAGGCGATCCGGATCATTCTCGAAGCGACCCGGCGATGCGAGGCGTCGCGCAACGCGGGCACCGATCCATGATCCGCCCGCTCTATCGAGCCACCCGACACGTCTCCAATCTGATCGCGGATGCCGCGGGCCATCCGGCGGCCCAGCTTGGCGTGCTGGTGCTGTGCATCGGCTGGTGGGCGCTCGGCGGCAGCGAGACCGTGCTCGCCTCCTCCGTCTCGATCGGCAGTTTCGTGCTGACCCAGATGGTGCTGAACCAGCAGCGCCGGCGCGAGCTCGCGCTGCAGCTCAAGATCGACGAGCTCATATTGTCCAAGCGCGGGGCGCGCGACGAGGTTGCCGGAATCGAGAGCAAGACGGAGGCAGAGATCGAGGAAATTCGAGCGGGCCGAGAACCGGGAGAGTGATTTCCCCGCCCTGGCGCGAGTTGCGTCACGCGCTCTGGCAAGCGCGCAGGCATTCCGTCAGCACTTGGCTCCATCGAGCTACGCCACCATTCCGCGCAAGCTCGGATTGTGAAACCTCGAGCTCGACATAGGGCATGCTCCTGGAGAAAGCATGTCGGGGCACCGTATAGTCCGTATCGTCCATGACATACGGCTCATTGTCGCCGACGATGAGATGCTGCCGCGCCTCCAAAGTCCGCAGCATCGCGAGCGCAAAGCGGTCATTCGCCCCGTCGTGGAGGACGCCGATATGCCAAGGGCGATCGACGCCATCCATGCGCGGCGTGAAGCTGTGTAGGGAGACGAGGATCGTGTCCCTCCCCTTCGCCTCGATCGCATCCGCGATCGCGCGCTGATACGGCTCGTGGATTTCCCCGATCCTGCGGGCGCGATCCTCCGCGGTCAGACCGGCATTTCCCGATATGGTCGAGCCATCGCTCGTCTCCGGGAACGCATCCGCTCGATCGGGCGCCCGATTGCAGTCGATCACCAGCCGCGAATAATGCTGATGGATGAAGGTCGCATCCAGCATGCGGGCGAGTTCATCGCCGAGTTGGGCGGTGCCGATGTCCCACGCGATGTGACGATGGCGATCATCCTCCGTCAGGCCCATCGTGCCGAGCACGGTCGGGATTGCGTTTCCTGCATGATCGCCGATCAGCAGGAACGGTGAGTGTCCCTCCGGGTTTATGACAGTCACCGGCGAGGGATCGCCATCACCGAGCAAGCGCCTGATTTCGCTCGGATGCGTGGAGCGCTCGTCCGGCATGCCCATCCTCTCCATCCATCACGTCACGACCTATCGCTACACCCGTCCCGTGGCGTTCGGCGAGCATCGGCTGATGGTGCGGCCACGAGAGGGGCATGATCAACGGCTGATCGAGGCCGAGCTCAAGATCGACCCGCCGCCGACCGATCTACGTTGGCTCCACGACGTGTTCGGCAACTCGGTCGCGATCGCCCGGTTCGACAGGAGGTCCGACACGCTGCGCTTCGCAAGCCATGTCCGCCTCGAGCACATTCCAATGGAACCGGCCGCCGTCGAGGTGGAGGATTATGCGCGCTGCTATCCCTTCACCTATTCGTCCGAAGACATGCCCGACCTGCTCCGCTCGATCGAGCGTGGTCACCATGATCCCTATCGGGTGGTCGACGACTGGGCGGGGAAGTTCGTGCGCCGCGACGGCCAGACAGACACGCTGGCGATGCTGACCGGGATGACCCGCGCGATCCGGCGCGACCTGACCTACATCCCGCGCCACGAGAAGGGCACGCAGACACCGCTCGAAACGCTGCAGAAACGTCAGGGCACCTGCCGGGACTACGCGGTGCTGATGATCGAGGCGGCCCGCGCCCTCGGCCTCGCCGCCCGGTTCGTCTCCGGATACGTCTATGCGCCGAGCGCGCGCGAAGGCCGGGTCGGCGGCGGCAATACCCATGCCTGGGTGCGCATCTTCCTGCCCGGCTCGGGCTGGATCGAGTTCGATCCCACCAACGGCATCGTCGGCTCGGTCGGACTGGTCCGCGTCGCCATCGCTCGCGATCCCTATCAGGCGGTGCCCCTGTCCGGTACCTTCAGCGGCTTTCCGGGCAGCTATACCGGGATGGACGTTTCGGTCGAGATCGCCATGGACGGGCAGACCCCGCCCATCGCGGCGGCTGCCACCACCCTCAACCCCCACCTCCTGCAAGGTCGCGAATGATGCTGATCCGTACCGGTTACGATATCCGTTTCGAGGCCGATGCGCCGGTGCCGATGATGGCGCTGCTCAGCGTCCATCCGTCACGCCTGCGCGATCTCAGGACGACGCATCGGATCGTCACGACGCCCGACATCCCGGTCTACGACTTCCTCGATTCGTTCGGAAACACCTGCACGCGTCTCGTCGTGCCGGCAGGCGGGATCGACATCAGCTGCGATCTTCTCGTCGAGGATACGGGCGAGCCCGATCCGATCGCGGAGGATGCCGGGCAGTGGGCGATCGAGGATCTGCCGCACGAAGTCCTGCCCTTCCTGCTCGCCAGCCGCTATTGCGAGACCGAGCGGCTCGCCGACACGGCCTGGCAACTCTTCTCCGACATCGCACCCGGCTGGAAGCGGGTGCAGGCCATCGTCGAGTTCACCCACAATCATATCGAGTTCGGCTATCACCATGCCCGCCCGAGCAAGACGGCGTGGGACGCGCATCAGGAGCAGAAGGGTGTTTGCCGCGACTTCGCGCATCTCGCGGTCACCTTGTGCCGCTGCATGAACATCCCGGCGCGCTACTGCACCGGCTATCTCGGCGACATCGGCATTCCGCCGGTCGACGCACCGATGGATTTCTCGGCGTGGTTCGAGGTGTTTCTCGGCGGACGCTGGTACACGTTCGACGCGCGTCACAACCGGCCACGGATCGGGCGCATCCTGATGGCGCGTGGACGCGACGCGACGGACACTGCGTTGACCACCGCCTTCGGCCCGGCGCGGCTGGCGAAGTTCGAGGTACATACCGATGAAGTGGTGGGCGGCTGATCGAAGGGTTCGGACATGAGCAATCCGCTGCTCGAACGGTGGGACGGCCCCTTCGGTGCGCCGCCCTTCGACCGGATCGAGGCACGACACTTCCTTCCCGCGCTCGACGTGGTGATCGAGAAGCACGAGGCCGAGATCGAAGCGATCGCCGGTACGACGGACGTACCGTCCTTCGACAACGTGGTGGCCGCGATCGAGCGATCCGGGACCGCGCTCGCGCGCGCGCGGCGGGTCTTCTGGACCCTCTCCTCGGCGCAGGCCGACGAGAACCTCCGCGCGATCGAACCCGAGGTTTCGGCCCGGCTGACCCGCCACGCGACCCGGATCGACCATGATCCTCGCCTGTTCGCGCGCGTCGCGGCAGTCTGGCAGGCGCGCGAGGATCTGGGGCCGGAAGAACGCCGGCTCGTCGAGAACAGCTACCGGGGCTTCGTGGCGGGCGGAGCGCTGCTCGACCCGACCGCAAAGGCGCGCTTCGCCGAGATCGACATTCGCCTGGGCGAACTGTCGGTCCGCTTCGGTCACAATGTGATGGCGGCCAATGCGGACTGGTCGCTGCTCCTTACCGAAGACGACCTCGCAGGACTCCCGGAGGCTATCCGGTCGGCGGCTTCCCGTCGCGCCGAGCAGGCCGGGTCTCGGGGCTATCGCTTCACGCTCGACCGCGGCGACGTCGAGGACTTCCTTTCCTTCTCCGAGCGCCGCGATCTGCGCGAACAGGTCTGGCGGGCCTTCACCAGCCGCTGCGACGGCGGAGCCCACGACAATTGGCCGATCATCGACGAGATCGTCGCCCTCCGCCACGAGCGCGCTCGGCTGCTCGGCTTTGCAACCTATGCCGAGGCCAAGCTCGAAGACAGCATGGCCCGCTCGCCCGACGCCGCGATGGCGCTCCTCGAACGGGTGTGGACCAGCGCCCGCGAACAGGCGCTGCGAGAGAAAGCCGAACTCGATGCGCTGGCCGGCTTCGTCATCGAGGCGTGGGACTGGCGCTTCTACGCCGAGCAGCAACGGCGCGAGCATCTCGCGCTCGATGGCGGCGCGGTCAAACAACATCTGACGCTGGACAAGGTGCGTTCCGCTGCGTTCGAATGCGCGGGCCGCCTCTATGGGCTCCGCTTCTCGGCGCGAAGCGACATACCGGGCTGGCATCCCGACGTCCGCGCGTGGGCGGTCAGCGACGATCAGGGCGATGTCGGCCTGCTCTACACCGACTATATCGCGCGGCCCGAAAAGCACGGCGGCGCCTGGATGGGGTCGCTTCGGGTGCAGGAGCAGATTGACGGTCCCGTTCTGCCGATCATCTACACGGTCACCAACTTCGCCAAGCTGGACGCAGGCACCCGCCTGTCGCTCGACGAGGCCCGCACGCTCTTCCACGAATTCGGCCATGCACTCCACGCCCTGCTCTCCCGCGTGACCTACCCGAGCCTCGCGGGCACCGCCGTCGCGCGCGACTTCGTCGAATTCCCGTCAAAATTCATGGAGCACTGGATTCTTTCGCCCGAGATCCTTGGCGAATTCGGCGTACCTTCCGAGCTGATCGAGGCGATCGCCCGCGCCGAGCAGGCCGACCAGGGCTTCGCCACTGTTGAACTTGCCGGCGCGTCGATCGTCGACCTCGACATCCACAACCAGACGAGCGGCAGTACGGACGTTCGCAACATCGAACGCGCGACACTGCACCGCATCGGGATGCCCGATGCGATCGGCATCCGGCATCGGCTTCCCCATTTCACGCACGTCTTCGACGGTGGCTATGCGGCCGCTTATTACAGCTACCTCTGGTCCGAGGTGCTGGACGCCGATGCCTTCTCCGCCTTCGAGGATGCCGGGCTGTTCGATCCGGTCATGGCCGGCCGCTTCCGACAGGAAATCCTCGCCAGAGGCGACACCAGGGATGCGATGGCGAGTTTCGTTGCGTTCAGGGGACGCGAACCGAACGAGCATTTTCTACTGCGCGCCCGCGGGCTAGAGGATACGCCCGCCGCCTGAGCGAGGCTTCACCTGGAAATTCGGTCCGCACACCGACCCGACAGGGCACGCGTCGCCCTCCTCATGCCGGTTCCTCGCGCGAACGGCGTGGAGATCAGGACCGCGGCCAGGCTGATCGCAGCGATGAGGGTCAGCCAGATGCCCGCGATGGCCTGGCTGTGGCTCGCCCCGATCGCCCAGGTGACGATGAAAGGCGTGAAGCCGCCCACGGCGGTCGCCGATCGGGGCACAAGAAGCCGAATGCCGCTCCAAGCTCTTATCGCCCGCTTCGGCTTGGGTGCGGTCTTTCTAGGCGCCGACCTCGAAGGCGAGACGGCGGTGATCGCCGGCGGCATTCTCGCGCATCAGCATGTCCTGTCGTTGCCGGGCGTCGCCATTGCCGGCGCCTTGGGTTCCTTTTCCGCAGACCAGGCCTTTTTCCTTTTCGGCCGCCATTTCCGGGACCATCCGCGGGTCGAGAAGATGCTCGACAAGCCGGCCGCCGAACGTGCCCTCGATGCGCTCGAAAGGCATCCCGTCGCCTTCGTCCTCGGATTCCGTTTTCTCTATGGGTTGCGTACCGTCAGCCCGATCGCTGTAGGCACCTCCGACGTGCCGCAGGCTCGCTTCTCCGCCCTCAACGCGGTTGCGGCCATGCTGTGGTCGCTGCTGTTTACTGTGATCGGCTATGGCCTGGGAGGACCGTTGGGGCGCTATTTTAATCGCCCGAAATCGATCGTGCCATTCTTGGTCGCCAGTCTTCTCGTCCTCGGAGTCGGCCTTTTCGCTCTTCGCAAATTATGGAGCATGATCCGCGACAAGCGGCTCGCGCCTCGCAACGATCGTGACAGACGATCCGCCGATGACGGGCAGATTCGCTGAGCAGCCTTCCAGCTCTCGCCACCAGAAAGCGAAAAGGAGGGTTGGGATCCCTTTCATGGTCAGGCGAACAGATCCGTCCGCTTCACGCCCGGAAAGATTGCCTCGGCCAGTAGCGAGCGATGACAGGTCGCCGGGTCACGCTCGAAGCACAGCAAAGCGGTCGGCCGCTCGGCTGCCAACTCCTTGAGCATTTCGGATTGGACGATCGCTTCGGATAGTTCGAGTTGACCTGCATAGACCTTGGCCAGGCGATCGTGGTTGCCCTTGCGCGCAGCCTCGCGACCTTCGGGTGGTGTGCCGAGCGCCTTGAGCCCGACATAGTCGATGCCGGCTTCCCTGAGGCCGGCCGCTAAAACATTCTTGGAGAAGCCCGGCCGGCGGGAGAGTGGGACGGCGCGGATATCCGCCAGGAGCTTCACGCCCGCATCCTGCAATGCCGTCACGACTTCGGCTTGCGTGGCGCCTTCATAGCCGATCGTGAAAATTTCCATGACGGGAAGATGGGCGAGTGTCGGCTCTTCGCAAGCTTTCGGCCGCCCAGCTTGCCGAAGTGCGCGACGTGCCGAACGGAAACCATGGTGGGTGTCGATGCCGGTCGGCGACCGGCATCCGAACTCATTTGGGCGGTGTTGTATTCGTACTCGCCGTCGTCCGGATCATCGTGCCGTGCGGCGTCTTGACGATCGTCCGGTGGCGGATGTGCGTGATCTGGCGATGCGGCTTGCCGTCATTGTGCGTCACGTTCTGAACATGGACCGTTTTGTGCGCAACCACGGCTGGCGGAGGCACATCCCGCGCCGTGACGGCGGAGCCGATGCCGACGAGTGCTATCAGGCCGGGCGACAATGCTTTCACGATTGTCTCCTCCGACGCCTCAGGCTGCGGCGAAAGACCGGCAGCCATGGTGTGACAGCAATTGCCGGGAGGTGTGGGAGTTCCGTCACGCCTAAACGACGATCGACGATCATCGATCACGTGGTCGTCGATCGTCCCGGATTGCCGCATTAGGCGGGCATCCTGAACACCGGGCGTATGGCGAGGCTCCTTCACTTGCTGCCGTGTCGAGTAACTGGCGCCTGTCTCAGCAGCTGCGATCGCCAGCAGCCAATTGACAATTTCAAGTCAAAATGCAGCTTCCGAACAACTTAAGTTATAAATCTATGTTAATAACATAGTTACGGTATCGTAATAACATTTTCGCTGTACGTACATCTGTGAAAATGGATGCACGTCGTCTAAAAAATATAGTTCTTTTGGGTATTTAAATAATGAACTAGCTGTGCGCCACCGCCACGGTATCTGCGCCTGAAAATGCGGAGCCGATGTCGCTGGGAGGTACACATATGGCTTTTGATCGCGTCGCTGCCCGTCGGTTCTCGTCTTCACCCTCGATGCTGAAAGCGAGCACGGCCCTTGGTTCGCTCCTTGTCATCGCCGCATTTTCGGCTCCTGCGTATGCCGCCGATGAATGCGGTACCGCCGCCAACGGCACGGTCGTCTGCACCGCTGCGGGCAATCCCTATGCGGGCGGCATCAGCTATACCCCGGCCGGCGATCTGCACCTCACCACAGACAGCGACGTTGCCGCGACCAACACGGTCAGCGTGAACGGCACGGGCGCGACCCACATCACCAACAACGGCACGATCACGACGACCGGGTCCGGCACGGCCTTCACACCGGGTGCACAAGGCATATTCGCCCGCGGATCGAGCGTCACGGTGGATGGCACCGGCATGATCACCACCGGCGGCCTCAACGCGCGCGGCATCGACGCCGCGACGACGGGCGCCGGCGCGGTGACGATCAACGTCGGCGACATCACGACGACGGGCACCGGCGGTGGTGGCCCCGGCTTCTTCCCGAACAGCTCGGCGATCTTCGCGAACACCGATGCCGCCGCGATCGACGTGACCGCCGGAAATCTCAAGACGGCCGGCGACTTCGCCTCGGGCATCCAGGCGATCACGAACAGCGGCGATATCGCCGTCAACACCGGCGCGATCACGACCACCGGCAACAACGCCAGCGGCGTGAACGCGCAGACCTACGGCACCGGCACGGCGATTGTCACCTCGACGGGCACGATCGATACCGCCGGCCAGGCCGCCTACGGCGTGGTCATTTCGGCGCGGAATGGGACCGCAACGGCCCATGTCGGCGACATCAACACGACGGGTTTCGATTCGACTGCGCTCGACGTCCAGGGCGGCACTGCGGCCAACGCGACCTTCGGCTCGCTCAGCACCACGCAGTCGTTCAGCCAGGATGTGATCGCGCAGGCTACCGGGGACGTCACGGTGTCCGGCACCAACGCGAGCACCGCCGCCGTCGATTCTGGCGCCGTTTACGCCATCTCGGATACGGGCAACGCCAGCGTCACCACGACCGGAACCGTGGCCACGACCGGGGCATCGTCGCTCGGCATCTATGCCGGCTCCAACACCGGCAATGCCACCGTCGTCGCCAACAACGTCTCGACGGCCGGCAACAATTCGCAGGCGATCTTCGCGAAGGGCGCTAACGCTTCGGTGACGGTCAGCGGCAATGTCTCCACGCAGGGCACGCGGGCCTATTCCAATACCAACGCCACCGCGGTCACCGCGATCGCCACCGACGGCACCGCGACCGTCATCAACAACGGCACGATCAGCACGGCGGGCAACGGCAGCACCGGCATCTACGCTAACGGCACCGCCGGCGTGGCGATCAGCGGCACCGGCTCCGTCTCGACGAGCGGCGACTATGCGGATGCGATCTTCGCGACCAGCGCGGAAGGCCCCGTCAACGTCACGCAGGGCGACATATCGACGACCGGGCAGATATCGCGCGGCGTCGTCGCCTCGGCGCCCAACGGCGACGTCACCGTCAATGTCGGCAACGTCAGCACGTCAGGCACGCAGAGCGGACCGTTCTTCTTCTCGCCCGCCGCGACCGGCATCCTCGCGACGAGCGGCACCGGCAATGTCGCCGTCACCGCCGCCGACGTCTCGACCCGGGGCGGCTACGCCAACGGCATCACGGCGCGCTCGAACGGCGGCGATGTCGCGGTGACGGCGCACGACGTCTCGACCAGCGGCGCCAATGCCAACGGCGTCTTCGGCTACAGCACGGGCGCCGGTAACGTGGTGATCACGACGACGGGTACGGTGGCGGCGACAGGCGGCGCCGGGATCGTCAACTATGGCGTTTACGGCAATGTCGAGGGCGGCACCGGCAACGTCTCGATCAATTCGAACGTCGTCAACGTCAGCGGCGGAAACGCCATCGCGATCGCCGCCAAGACCTCGCTCGGCGATGCCGATGTGAAATTCGGTAGCGTTTCGTCCACCGGCGGCGGTTTCAACAGCGGCGGCGTGAGGGCGCGCAGCTACGGCGGCGGTGCCGTCACGGTGTCGGGCGCGAATGCCTCGACGACGGGCGACTTCTCTTATGGCGTGTTCGCTTATTCCAACAGCGAGCGGGCGACTGGCACCGACAACAATGGCGCGGTCTCGGTGACGACGACGGGTGCCGTGACGACCACCGGTACCGACTCGGTCGGCATCGGCGCCTTCGCGCAGAACGGTGCCGCGAACGTCACCGCCAACACGGTGTCGACCACGGGCGATGGCGCGATCGGCATCATCGCGAGCAGCGTCGCCGGCCCGGCGAGCGTGACCGCCAACGGCGCGATCTCGGCGACCGGCGCGCCCGCCGCGATCCAGATCTTCGGCGGCACGACAGCGAACCTGACGCTCGGCGCGGGCGGCTTGCTGACCGCCGCCGGGCATGGAGCGGAGCTCACGTCGGTCACCGGATCGACCATCAACAACGGCGGCACGATCACGGGCGACGGCACTGCGCCTATCCTCACCGCGACGGGCGGTGCGCTGATCTTCAACAACACCGGCAGGTTCACGGGCATCGTTGGCTTCACCGCCGGCAACGACGTGGTCAACAACAGCGGCACCTACAACGCCGTGTTCGACCAGGACTTCGGCGCCGGAACAGACACCTTCAACAATTCCGGCACCTTCCGGGTGCTACCGAACGCGGCCACGGCCGGCACGGTTCATCTGACCGGATTGGAGGCGTTCAACAATTCGGGCCTGGTCGATCTGCGCAACGGCCACGCCGGTGACATGCTCGACACATCGAGCACCTTCGCGGGATCGGGCGGGAGCACGCTCGGCATCGATCTCGCCTCCAACGGCACGAGCGCGGCGTCGCTGGCCGACCAGGTGCATGCGACGGGGGCGATCACCGGGTCGACCGCGCTGCTGGTCAACCAGGTGGGCGCCAACGGCGCGGTGCTCAACTCGGGCACGGTCTTCGCCACGGGTGGCGCCGGCTCCTCGCCGACCGCGTTCACGATCTCCAGTGCGTCGATCAACCAGGGTTTCATCCACAACGGCGTAGCCTTTAATCCTGCGACCAACACCTACAGCCTCGTCGCGACTCCGGGTGACGCGGTCTTCCGCGCTCTCAAGATCAACGAAGGCGCACAACAGCTCTGGTACAAGTCGGCTGAGGCTTGGTCGTCGCACATGAGCGACCTGCGCGACGCGAAGTTCGCGGGTGGCGGCGCCGATGGCGGGCGCATCTGGGGCCAGATCTACGGATCGACAGTCACGCGCAACGGCTCGCAGAACGTCTCGGCCTTCGGGCAGAGCCGGGCCGTAAACCTATCCTACAGGCAGGATGCATATGGCGCCCAGCTCGGAATGGATCTCGGATCGCATGACATGGGATCGGGCAATTTCGTCTTCGGCGTGACCGGCGGCTACGTGAATTCCGACCTGACCTTCAGCCATTCGGCCGATCGCGTGAACTACTCGGTCGCCAATCTCGGCGTATATGCGAGCTATGTGTCGGGCAGTCTCTTCGCCAACGTGCTCGGCAAGTACGACTATCTGTGGATCAATTCGAAGAGTCCGCTCGCCGGTTATACCGACAAGTTCCATGGCATGAGCTACGGCGCACAGGGTGAAGTGGGCTTCCGCCTCGGCGGCGACAGTTTCTACGCCGAGCCGGTTGCGACTATCGCGTATGTCCGCACCAACCTGAAGGATATCCACGCGCTCGGCCAGACGCTCAACTTCGAGGATCTCGATGGCCTGCGCGGCAAGGCCGGCATCCGTGTCGGCAGCAAGATGGACATGGGCGGTGGTGCTGTCGCGGTGATCTACGCGCAGGGCAATTACGTCCACGAGTTCAAGGGCAAGGATGGCCTGGACTTCGTCAGCGGCGGCCAGTCGCTCGCCTACAACAATCAGAAGATCGGCGATTATGGCGAGGGCAAGATCGGCTTCAACGTCACCACGGCGGCCGGCGTGACCGGCTTCGTCGAGGGCTTCGGCGATTACGCCAAGCATGGCGACTACAAGGGCGGCGGCGGCCGCGCCGGGATCCGCGTCAAGTTCTGATCGCCGATGCGGATGCAAATGTCTAAGGCGGCTTTCCCCAACGGGAGAGCCGTCTAGTGGCCAGCCTATCCAATCCAGTGCAGGGCGATACCAGCATCACCGTCTCGCGGGGCCTCGCCGGCTGGCTCGAAGCCAACCGGACGAGCCTCGCCTTCACATCCTACCAGACGGGCCAGCTCTTTCTGGTCGGGGTGCTGCCCAACGGCAGCATCTCATTCAACCAGCAGAATTTCAGCCGAGCGATGGGGCTATGCGGCGATGGCGATCGATTGTGGGTCGGGTCCCTTTTCCAGCTCTGGCGACTGGAGGATATGCTGCGCGAAGGCGAGCTCGCCAACGGCTCGTTCGATGCCTGCTTCGTGCCCCGAGAGGCGCACACAACCGGCGACATCGACATCCATGAGATCGGCATTCTCGCCGACGGCCGGCCCGTCTTCGTCAACACCAAATATAGCTGCCTGGCGACCACCGATCCAGTGCACAGCTTCCGCCCGCTGTGGCGCCCCGACTTCATTTCAAAGCTCGCAGGAGAGGATCGCTGCCACCTGAACGGTCTCGCCATGGCCGACGGCGCCCCTGCCTATGTCACGGCGGTCAGCCAGACCGATGTGCTGAGCGGATGGCGTGCACGACGCGAGCATGGCGGCGTCGTCATCGAGGTGGCGACCGGCCGGATCGTCACCGACGAGCTTTCCATGCCGCACAGCCCGCGGCTGGTCGACGGCAGGCTTTACGCGCTGGATTCCGGCCGCGGCCAGCTCATCGCCGTCGATCCCGAAACGGGTCGACGCCAAGACATCGCCTTCTGCCCGGGGTTCCTGCGGGGGCTCGCAATCCATAACGGGCACGCGATCGTTACGGCGTCGAAGCCGCGCGACGGCAGCTTCAAGGAGCTCGCGCTGCAGGCCGAGATCGAAAAGCGCGATGGCGAAGCATGGTGCGGCGTGTTCGTGGTCAACCTGCGGCATGGCGACATCGTCGAATGGATCAAGCTCGACGGCGCGATCGCGGAATTGTTCGACCTCGTTGCGCTTCCGGAGCTGCGATGCCCGATGTCACTCGGCATTTCGACTGTAGAAATCCAGAACACGATTACGTTCGAAAATTCTTGATTCCTCGTCTGCCGTGAAACGCTTGATCGAAAGCTTTTGAGTCAGATGTTTTTTATTTTAGATATCTACATCCGGATCGTGGAGGGCCGCGTATCTTTACCGTAGCGATCCTTCGCTACGAAATACGAGGACGATAGCGATGCTGAAATCGAAGATGCGCGCCGCAGTTGCGGCGTTCGCAATGCTGGGTGCTGCGCCCGTGCTGACGACCGCCGCCTTCGCCAATCCGATGGTGGGCGGAGCCGCGATGTATCCGACCAAGACGATCGTCGACAACGCGATGAATTCCAAGGACCACACCACGCTCGTGGCTGCGGTGAAGGCCGCCGGCCTCGTCGACACGCTGTCTGGCCCCGGCCCGTTCACGGTCTTCGCGCCGACCAACGAGGCGTTCGCCAAGCTGCCGGCCGGCACGGTCGACACACTGGTGAGGCCCGAGAACAAGGACATGCTCACCAAGATCCTGACCTATCATGTCGTCTCCGGTCGCATGACGTCCAAGGACATCGCAGCGGCCATCAAGGCGGGCGGCGGTACGGCGACCCTCACCACCGTCCAGGGCGAACCGCTGACCGCGACGATGAAGATGGGCAAATTGGTCCTGACCGATGCCAAGGGCGGCATGTCCACGGTCACCATCAAGGACGTCATGCAATCCAACGGCGTGATTCACGTCGTCGATACCGTGCTGATGCCGTGAACGAACAGCCGGGCGGACAACCGTCCGGCTCCGCATCCGCCCCGGTTCTCGCTCGGCCAACCCGCGATATCGAAATCCTCCATTGTGCAGAAGACCACGGGTCCATCGCCCCCGTTCGCTCGTTGATGCGGCACACCTAAGTTTCTGGAGGTCATCATGGCCGACAACGCGAGCCGATACCCGGCCAACGACGACGCACGTCCCATCACGCTGATTCGGGAAGCGCATGATGGCGATACGCACCATGCTCTGGAGGCGAACCCATCAGACCCGGAGGCGATGGCGGACATCGCGAATGATGAAAGCTTTCCGGCGTCCGATCCCCCTTCCCACTCTGCGCCTAACCAGCGCGAGGCTGCAGTGTCGTCCGGCTATGATGAAGACGTCGAACGATTGCGAACGGAGGGGCACGTCCAGACGTCTGCGCACGACGAAACCACTACGCATGTCGCGGAGACAGACGCGAGCGGCGGCACGAAGCTCGGAACGATGCGGTACGTTCTTGGCGCGTCGCTCGTGATTGTCATCGCGGCTCTCGCTCTGCTCCTGATCCTGAACCGCTAGCGCCGACCCCAGAGCCCTGACGAATCAGGGCGCTTCCACACCGTTTCCTTCCTTGCCGCGACGATGCGGCATCACCGCTTTTCACCCTATCTAGGAGGCGACAGATGAACACCGGCCATGACACCAAGACGCTGAATACGCTGATCGAGACAGTCATCGACAGTGCGGATGGCTACACCGCTGCCGCTAAAGCTGCAGACGGATCGCAATTCACTCCGATCTTCAACCGTCGCGGCGAAGAACGTCGCCGGCTGACCCTGCAGCTACAGGACGAAGTGCGCTCACTCGGTGGCACTCCCGAAGACGATGGCACGCTGCTTGCCGGTGCGCACCGCATGTTCCTCAATCTGCGGAACAGCATGTCCAGCGACGACGTGACGATCATCGACCAGGTCGAGGCCGGCGAGGATCACATCAAGCACAAATTCGAGGACGCACTCGCCGATGGCGATGTCAGCCAACCCGTTCAGCTTGTAATCGAGCAGGCTTATGCCTTGATCAAGGAAGGCCATGACGAGATCCGGGACCTGAAGCACTCGCTTCACGCTCAGCGATAAATCGGGCGAAATCGTCTCCGGCAGATATTCGAGCCTGCCCGGACGCTGCGTGTTCCCCCTTATTCATCGAATACGGCGCGCCGGTGGCGGTCACCATGTGGCGTCCGCATCCTGAGCCACGCGGATTATCGAGGGGTGACATCATGCGGACGACAAGATCGACGGTGGCTTTTGCCCATCCATTTCAGGTGGCTCCGGATGGCGAGACATTCCCAGCGGGTAGCTATGATCTTGAAACCGATGAGGAGGCCTTCGAGGGCAATGGTCCGACCGTTTACGCCAGAGTGGCCACGCTTCTCTTCGTGAAAACGGGTGCCACAACGTCGATGCACACCGTCGATCCGACAATGCTTGCCGACGCCTTGATACTCGATCTCGTCGAGCTACGAAGCTCGTCTCGCTATGATGCGCATGGGCTCGACGATTTCCGACTTGAACGCGGCGAGCCTCGCCGACGCGCTTCGCCGTGTCGCCGCCGGCGACCAGGCGACGTTCGAGGACGTTTATCTCTCGGTATGGCGGCGGGCCGGAACGTTCGACGCGGCGAAGGGTAGCGCGATGGCGTGGCTCATCACGCTCGCGCGCAATCGCGCCGTCGACCGCCTGCGTAGCGGCGGCAAGGTCGCCACCACGCCAATCAAACTCGCCAACGAAGTGCCCGATCCTGCCCCGGCTGCCTCTTGAAAAGACCTGTCCGCCTGTTGAATCCCCAACAGACCAATTGCACGAACGGTCCACCCTACTTCGCCGCCGAGAACCCGCTATGAGGTGACCATGGTGCGCAAGCAGAAGCTCAAGGTCTACCGGACAACGATCGGCTTTCACGACGCCTACGTCGCGGCGCCCAGCCAGAAGGCGGCGCTCAAAGCCTGGGGCGTCGATGTCGATCTTTTCGCGCGCGGCGTTGCGGAGGCGGTCGACGACGAGAAACTCAGCGAAGCGCCGCTCAAGGATCCCGGAACCGTCGTCCGCGTACCGAGAGGATCAAGCGAGGAGCACATGGCTGCTCTGCCCAAGGCCAAACCGGCCCGACGCAAGGCAGCGCCCACCCCGGACGACGAGGGGCCGCCGCCGCGGCGAAGCGCGAAATCGGAGCCGAAAACGCCGGCGCGGCGCACTTTCGGGCGGAACGAGGAGGCGCCCGAACCTCGGAACGAGGAGCCGGCGCCGAAGCCCAAGGCCCGGTCGAAGCCAAGACCGTCACGCGCCCGGCTCGAAAACGCCGAGAAGGCGCTTGAGCGCTCGGAGGCCGAACACCGGGAAGCGATCGACCGAATCCGCGAGCAGGAGAAGGCTCTCCAGACCAGCCGCCGCGATCTCGAGAGCCGCCACGAGGCAGAGTTCGCGAAGCTAGAGGCGAGGATCGCCAAGGCCCGGGCGGGCTACGGCGCGGCGCTCGAGAAGTGGCGAGGCTGAGCCTCCGTGACGGACCGCACCCCCAGGCATCCCAGCTGGACCCTCGTCGCGACGATGTGCGCGTCAAGCCTCGCCTTCATCGACGGCTCGGTCACCAACGTCGCATTGTCCTCGATCGAGCACAGCTTCGGCGGCAGCTCCGCCGATCTCCAGTGGACCATCAACGCCTACGCGCTGCCGCTGTCGGCACTGCTCCTCCTCGGCGGCGCTGCCGGTGACCACTTCGGACGGAAGCGGATGCTCGTCGCCGGGATCGTCCTCTTCGCCATCGCATCCCTCGCCTGCGCCGCCGCGCCGAGCCTGCCGCGCCTGCTCGCCGCGCGCGGCGCACAGGGCATCGGGGCGGCCATGCTCATGCCGAACAGCCTCGCCATCCTCGGCAACGCTTTTTCCGGGGAGGCGCGCGGCCGGGCCATCGGCACCTGGGCCTCGGCCGGTGCGATCGCCGCCGCCGTCGGACCGCCGCTCGGAGGCTGGCTGGTCGCGGCCGTCAGCTGGCGGGCCATCTTCGCGATCAACCTTCCGGTCTCGCTGGCCGCGATCTTCATCGCGCTCCGCTATGTCGACGAGAGCGCCGAAGGCGAGCAGCCGCTCGACTGGTGGGGTGCCACGGCCGCCACCCTCGCGCTCGGCGCGCTCACCTGGGCGCTGACGATCTGGTCCAGCCATCACGTCGCGACTGCGCCTGTAATAACCGGTGCGGTCGCCGGGCTGCTGCTGCTCGCCGGGTTCGTGCTCGTCGAGCACCGCCGTGGAGAGCGCGCGATGATGCCGCTCTCGATGTTCGCGTCGAAACCCTTCCTCGGGCTGACCGTGCTGACCTTCCTGCTCTACGGTGCGCTGGGCGGCCTGCTCGTGCTGCTACCCTACACGCTGATCGTCGGCGGCGGCTATTCGCCTCTTCAGGCCGGCCTGTCGTTACTGCCCTTCTCGATCGTTATCGGGACGATGTCGCGCCTCATGGGCCGGCTGACGGAGAGGATCGGCCCGCGATGGCCGCTCACTCTCGGACCGATCGTCACGGCCGCGGGCTTCGCGCTGATGACGCGGCTTGATCCACATGCCGGCTACTGGATCGGCGTCGCGCCCGGCATGGTTCTCGTCGCGCTCGGCATGGCAGGCGCAGTGGCGCCGCTGACCACCGCCGTTCTGTCATCTGTCGACGACCGGCACACCGGCACCGCGTCCGGCTTCAACAGCGCGATCTCACGGACCGGCGGGCTCATCGCGACGGCGCTTTCGGGCGCCGTCATCGCTAATCAGGCCGGTGAACTCGTTCCCGCCTTCCACGGCGCGGCAGTGGTTGCAGCAGCGGCGGCGTTCGCCTCGGGCGTCGCCGCCTTCATGACCCTGCCGAGCATCCTGGGCGACCGCGGACCGGAAGGTCGCTAGACGGATCGCCTCGGGGGCCGAGGCACGTCACTTCGCCAGCCGGCCGTCCTCGATCGCGGACGTCTCGAAGGTGAAGAGGATGTCGGGATCGGGGCCGTCGATCTTCGAAGCGATGTCCGCCGGCGCGATCTCCTTCACCAGATGCCGCATCACGGCGAGCCGCGCCGGCTTCTTGTGATCGGCGCGAACGCAGACCCAGGGTGCCAGCGGCGTGTGGGTGCGCTCGAGCATCGTGTCGCGCGCCTTCGAATAGGCCTTCCACCTGACCTGCGCGACTTG
>NZ_JACEIB010000027.1 GCF_013778325.1 Sphingomonas chungangi
GTTACGGATACGGGTACAACTACACCTACTCCTACTCCTACGGCGACAAACAGGATAACCAAAACCACCGTAAATGGCCGTGGAGTCGGGGCTGAACCGGCGGGATCACGGGCCGGCGGGATCGGGTCGCCTTTTTAGCGCATCCCCATCCGCCAGCCTTGCCACGACAGCGCGAGCGCGCGTGATGATCATCCGGTCGAGCATGCAGATCGGGCACACAAGGCCGGTATTGTAATATGGCAACCCAACCCGCCCCGCCGATCCGGACATGGAGAAACGCGCAGTCGCTGCGCGGGCTTCATGCCTACCTCCCGACGACGCTGCTGGACGGCATCCTCGTCTTCAACCTGTTCCTGGTCGCGATATTCTTCAGCCGTACATTCGAATTTTTTCCGGGCGGCAAGAGCCTGGTCAACACCTACATGTTCGCGAGCAACGCCATATTCCTGGTGCTTGCGGTCATGCTACATCCGACGGCGCGCAATTTCATCATCGCGATGGCGACCTTCATCTTCATCGAGCTGATGGTCTTCGTTCTCCATTTCGGCCTCAAATTCTACGCTGCCTCGCTCGCATCCTTTCCTGGCCTGTTCTCCTGCGGCCTGATCGCGATCTATGCGAGGCAATATCCGCTGGATCGCGCGATGCGCATGATCTTCGCCGCCTGCTTTGCCTACGCCCTGACATTTCTGCATTTCCACTACAGCATAGACGCCTACCAGCTGGCTGTGGCCCGCTCGCACGGGCTGGAAACGGGCAGTTCGATCATGATCGCGCACGGCGTGGAGGGCACCTCGGTGTCCGATGCCGCGTTCCGTATTGCTGTTTCGGCGATCCACCTCGCCTTCGGCTTCTTCTACGCGCTCGAGCAATATCGCGCCCGACGATCGACGACGTGGCTGGGCATCACCTTGTTCTTCGGCTTCTGCATCGCGATCTGCGACTTCCGGTTCATGATGGCCGCCATCCTGCTGACGGCCGTGATCAGCTTCATTCCGCTCTCCCGGGCCACCAAGCTCAAGGCCGGCATGGGCTTCATCCTGGTCACTTTGATCGGGTCGGCCGTGCTGGCAATCTTTTCCTTCAACATCTACGGCGTGCTGCAGTCGGACGCGACCGGACTCGTGCGCTATTACGAAGCGGAAATAGCCTTCGATTTCATCCATGCCTATCCGTTGCTGGGCACGGGCCTGTATGGGACGGCGGATGATCTGGCCTCCGTCTATGGCAACAGCATCCTCGCACCGTCCGACATCGGCTATCTCGGCGAATTCCTGCAGTTCGGCATGCTCGGGCTGCTGCTGCTGCTGCTCTGCAATATGCTGGTCTATCGGTTCGTGAAGTCGGCGGGCGGACGACCCGACAGCGACATCGTGATCGGCAGGACGCTGACGAGCCTCTTCCTGTTCGTGGCGATCATGCAGACGACGAGCACCTTTCTGTGGGAAGAGGGCGGTGCGCTGATATTGGCACTGTCGATTGGCTATGCGAGCCGCTCCGTGCTTTCACGCCGCCCTCGCGTTCGCGCGGCCGCTGCGCGTGTTCCGGCGGGCACCAAGGCCTGATTTCGGGCGGACGCGCGTCGTTGGCGATGCGATTTGTACAGCCGAAGCGTCGGAGAGCGATCCCATTCGCTGCCGCGTGACGTCGAGAGAACGCGGTTTTTGCGTTTCGGGCGCGGTATCGAGCCTGGCGGCGATTGGCTCGATCGGCTCCGGTCGGACGAATGGGCGGACGAGGACGGCCAAGCGACTAGATGCGGGTACCTTCGGCCGTCTGCCGCGCGGCGGCGGATTTGGTGGTCTCGAAGCGGACACGCAGTTGGCGGAACGCCTTCTCGACCGTGTAGTAGGAAAGCACCGCCAATCCGAAGCCGATCACGGCCCCCGCGATGCTGCCGACCATACCGTAGCGCGGCTCCAGCAACATGATGAGCGGATAGTGCCAGAGATACAGGCCGTAGGACATCCGCCCCACGAACACGAAAGGGGTGAGCGACATCGCCCGCCGCAGCCAGCCCGGATGCAGCGACGCGACGATCAGCCAGACCGAGACGAGCCAAGTCAGCACCAGCCCCCACGTCGCGGTGGCGTACCAATCTTCGTTCAGGCCGGCGAAGATCGGAATCACCATCAATACCGGCAGGATCGCCCAGCGCGCGCAGATGGCGAGCCAGCGGGTGGGCACCGGAGTCAGCGCCAGCAGACAGCCGGCGAGAAGCCCGTCGGAATGGGTGTCGAAGCCATTATAGGTCCGTGACGGCTCCGCGCCGATGGTCGCGAGCAGGCAGCGCCACGCCACCACCGCGATAAGCGCCGCGATAAGCCAGCGCCGCGGGTTGCCCTCGCGGATCTTCCGGAAGGCGAGCGGCCACAGCAGATAGAATTGCTCCTCCATCGCCAGCGACCAGGTGTGACCGAGATAATCGCGCCAGCCGATCGAGAAGGCCCTCGCCCAGTTCATCAGGTAGGTGCCGGCCAGAAATACCGATTCCAGGATCTGCCAGCGCCGCTCGACGATCGCGAGCACGACCACGAACGCCAGCAGGCACCAGAAGGCAGGCGTGAGCCGCAGCAGACGCCGGATGTAGAAATGGCGGATACTGATATGCCCGGTCCGCGCCGCTTCGTCATCCAGCAGGCGGGTGATTAGGAAACCGCTCAGCACGAAGAACAGGTCGACGCCGGCCCAGCCGCCCGGCAACGCCGTGGACGAGACGTGGAAGATCACCACGCCCAGCACCGCGATCGCGCGCAGGCCGTCCAGCGCGGGCTCGTATTTCATGCTGGGCCAGGCGGTCGGTCGCCGCGTCTCGGCCCTCATCCCCGGGCAGCCCTGCGCGGAAAGGTGCGGCGGAAGCTGGCATCGTGGAGAACGACATCGCCCATCGCGATCCACATCGCCTTCACCGCACGAACGTCGCCCCGGCGCAGATAGGCCAGCGTGGAGTGGCCCAACCGCAGCAGCATGAAGGGCATGTAGGGTCGCCAGTAGCGCCAGTAGAAGCGCGCCTTGCTGCGATGATCGTAATAGATGCTGAGATCGGAGGCGCGCGCGCTGGCGCCGCCGGTGCCGATCGAGCCGCCGACCTTGTGCGCGATCACCGCGTCGCGCGCCCAGCCCAGCCGCTCGCCGGGGAGCAGGCGCTGGCTGAGGTCGAGCTCCTCGTAATACAGGAAATAGGTTTCGCTGAGGCCGCCCAGCCGACGGAACAGCGAGGGCCGCACGAAGATAGCGGCGCCGATCACGTAGCCGATCGCCGCCTCGGCGGTCGTCTCGTCGGGCAGATCGGCGAGCGGGCGGCCGCGCCAGAGATGGTCGGCGCGCGCCTTCACCTTGTCATAGGTGCCCCCGATCCCCTGCACAGTGCCGCGATCGTCATGATACACCAAAGTCGCGCCGCATACCGCGACGTCCGGCGCGGCATCCATCTTGCGCTCCAGCGCGATCAGCGCGCCGGGATCGATCTCGGTATCGTTGTTGAGGATGAAGATGTAGCGGCAGGCATCATCTTCCAGGGCATAGGCGATGCCGACATTGTTGCCGCCCGCAAAGCCGAGGTTCGCCCCGACATCGACCAGCACGACGCGGAAGACGCCCCGCCCCTCGCCGGCCGCCGGCGCTTCCCACAGCGTGCCGCCCCGCGCCCGCGTCAGCTCGGCCGAGATATCGCGTGGCGGGGCGCCGACGAAGCGGCGCTCCGCCCAGCCGCGCAGTCGCACGAGCGAATCGTCGGCCGAGGCATTGTCGCAGATCACCACGGTCAGCCCGTCCTGCCGCGCGGCGTCGAGCGATTCCAGGCACTCGATCGTGTCGCGCCAGCCGTTCCAGTTGACCAGGATCGTGTAGATCATCCGCCGCTCCCCACCGTGGTTTATTGCGGCACGTCGACGGGGCGCAATCGAAAGCCCGAGCGGCGGAACGAGACGAGCACATCGCGGAAGGGCCGGTTGGTCGTCGCGTTGAGCACCAGGAACACCGCCCACATCACGATGCAGCCGACGATGCTGCCGATCAGCCCGAGATCGAGCAGCGTCACCGCCGCGAACGAGACGATCATGCAGGCGAGGCCCGGCGCCAGCGCGGCGAGGACCGGCCGGTCGACCTTGTGCACCGCCGCCAGCAGCATGGCGTCGATCGTCACCCGGATCATCCATGCCACCGCCGCGCCGGTGACGCCGTAGAAATGGACGAGCAGCAGCATCAGCCCGACATAGGGCAGCACCTCGCTCATGTGGATCGTCGCCACCGCGCGCGGCCGCCCCTGGCCCTGGATCGCGCTGAACAGCACGAAGGCGAGGCTGTTCCACCACGCGCCCATCGCCAGCAGCCGGAAGACCGGGCCGCCCCTGGCCATCATCTCCGGGCCGAGCCAGATGTTGAGGAACTGGCCGCACAGGAAGATCGCCGCGATATAGACGAGGCTGACGATCGTGCCGAGATGGCAGAGCGTCACCGAGACGATGTCGCGGCTGTCGTCCCGGTTCAGCCGGGAGAAGACCGGGAACAGCGTGCGGGTCAGCATTGTCGGCAGGATCTGCGATCGCTGGACGATGTTCATCGGCACCGAGTAGAACGGGATCACCGCTACGTTGCGCAGCGATCCGATCACGAACTGGTCGACGTCGGTCATGATCGGGCTGATCACGTTGGTGACGGTCACCCAGCCGCCGAAGGCGAACAGCGATTTCAGCAGCGGGATGTCCACCACCGGCTTCAGCGACACGCCGGACACCTTGATCGCGTAGAGCATCACCGAGCAGAAGGTGAAGGCTCGCACCACCAGCATCACCGGCATGATCACCTCGAGCGACGGCCCCCAGTGCATCACCGCGGCAAGCGGCAGCACCTGGCCCAGAATCATGCCGGTCGTCTGGATGATGTTGAGCGTCACGAACTTCTCGTGCGCCTCGACGGTGCCGACGCCGACGCCAAGCATCAGCGCCATCGGCAGCATCGCCGCGAGATAGCCGATCGAGCCGGCGATTTCGCCGCGGACCTCCGGCGCCACCTTCATGACGTGCAGGAAGAGGTACGAACCGCACACGTAGAGGATCAGGCCGCCGATCAGCCCCATGCAGCCGTTGATGATGAAGGATGACCAGAAGACGCGATGCTTGGCGCCGCGCCCGTCCCCATCCGCCATCTTCGAGAGCGCGTTGGTCGTCGCCCGCGAGATGCCGAGGTCCATGAAGCCGAAATAGCCGAGCAGCGACCAGGCGACGAGCACCACGCCGTAGCGGCTCGCGCCGATGTGCGAGAGATAGATCGGAACGGTGAACAGGGTGACGGCGATCGGGATCAGCGCGCCCAGCAGATTGGACGAGATGTTCCTGATCAGCTTGCTGCGTTCCGGCTTCGCCACGTCCCGTTCCCGCCCCTTGAAGTCGAAAGACCGGCGCCCTCCCGCACGGGCACCGGGAGAAAAGCGGCGTCAGGCTGCCTGCAGCCCCAGCCGCTCGGTCGCGTAGCGGCGATCGAGGATGTCCTGCCACCAGCCGCGATTGTCGAGATACCAGCGCACCGTCGCCTCGATCCCTTTCTCGAAGGTCTGCTCGGGCGACCAGCCGAGTTCCGTGCGGATCTTCGAGGCGTCGATCGCGTAGCGATGGTCGTGGCCCGGCCGATCCGCCACGAAGGTGATCTGATCGGCATAGGCCTTGCCGTCGGCGCGCGGCTGGAGCCGGTCGAGCGTGGCGCAGATCGTCCGCACGACCTCGATATTCTTGCGTTCCGAATTGCCGCCGACATTGTAGGTCTCGCCCGGCTTGCCCGCCTCGAACACGCGGCGCAGCGCGCGGGCGTGATCCTCCACGAACAGCCAGTCGCGCACGTTGCTCCCGTCGCCATAGACGGGCAGCGGCTCGCCGTTGAGCGCGCGGATGATGATCAGCGGGATCAGCTTCTCGGGGAAGTGATAGGGCCCGTAATTGTTCGAGCAGTTGGTCACCAGCACCGGCAGACCGTAGGTGTGGCCCCAGGCGCGGACGAGGTGGTCCGATCCCGCCTTGGATGCCGAATAAGGCGAGCGCGGATCGTAGGGCGTCTCCTCGGTGAAGAAGCCGTCCTCGCCCAGCGAGCCGAACACCTCGTCGGTGGAGATATGGTGGAAGCGGAAGTTGGCGGCCTCCTCGCCCTCCAGCCCGCGCCAGTGGCGCAGCGCCTCCTGCAGCATGGTGAAAGTGCCGACCAGATTGGTCTGCACGAAGGCGCCCGGTCCGTCGATCGAGCGATCGACATGGCTCTCGGCGGCGAGATGCGCGACGATCTGCGGTCTGAAATCCTCGAACGCGCGGCGCACGGCGTCGGCGTCGCAGATGTCGCCCTGCACGAAGCGGTAGCGGTTGCTCGCGGCGACCGGCTCCAGCGAGGAGAGCACGCCGGCATAGGTCAGCTTGTCGTAGTTCAGGACGTCATGGCCGCTGTCCTGGACCAGATGCCGGACGAGGGCCGATCCGATGAAGCCGGCGCCGCCGGTGACGAGAATGCGCATGTGCCGATCCTGATTCCTGCCGAGCCTCGAAGCCACACGTACCACGATGGTAAACGCGGGCCATGGCATCGATCCGGAAGCATCGGCTTGCACCGAAGCTTCCGCCCCATCCCGCGCCATGTTGTCGCAGGATCGGCACCCGCCTTCAACCCGATTGTTGCGGCACACAATGCTCAGCCCGCTCGCAACGAGACACAATGCAATCCGGTAGCGGTCTTTTGACAAAAGCTTTCGCTGCGTTGCAGAATACACTTTGAGCGGACGGCATCGCGCGCCTATGACGGCGCGCGGGAGGCGGCGGAATGACAACGCGGCGGGACAAGGCAATGCTCGATGCGTGGTGCGGCATCATTGCGACGCGAGACATGCCGTTCGGAATGAAAGCCGCGACGCCGTGAAGATCCTGCTTCTCACCAGCGAGTTCCTGCCCTTCCACGGCGGCATCGGCGCCTATGCGCGCGAACTGGCGACGGCCGCAGCGCAGGCGGGGCACCAAGTAACGCTGGTCGCACCGGGCTACGATGCCGATCAGAGCGCGATCGATTCCGCTTTTCCCTTCCAGGTGATCCGCGCGCCCGGCGGGGTATCGGATGCGAAAGGCCTGCCCCGCCGCATCCTCGCCACCCGGCGCCTGCTCAAGCGCGAGCGATTCGACATCGTGCACGCGGTCGACTGGCCCTATTTCATTCCCGTCCGCCTCGCGCGCGGAATGCTGCGCGGCGCGAAGGCGCTGCTCACGGTGCACGGCACCGAGATCATCTACATGCAGGCGCCCAGGCGGAAGCGGCTGCTCGATCTGATCGGCTTCTGGCGCAAGGGCTGGGCGACCTGGATCAGCAACAGCCGCTACACGCACGAACTCCTGCTGCGTTCCTTCCCGGCAATCGACGAGGCGCATGCTTATCCCGTGCCGCTGGCGGTCTCCGATGCCTGGCGGAGCGCGCGCATCCCGCGCGCGGAGGCGAGGCAGGGCTACGGGCTGGACGACGGGGATTTCGTCGTCGCCTCGCTCGGCCGGATCGTCCCGCGCAAGGGGCATGGCGTGCTGGCCGACGCGCTGGCGCTGCTTCCCGAGCCGGTGGCCCGCAACCTGCGATGGTGGGTCGTCGGCCCGGCGATCGAGCCCGATTATGCGAAGACGCTGGAGGCGAAGACCGCCGACCTGCCGGCGCGGACCGAGTTCCTCGGCAGCCTGCCGACGGAGGACGTGCAGCGTCGGCTCGCCGCCGCCGATCTGTTCTGCCTGCCCGGTTATCAGGACGATGGCGGGCGGGTGGAAGGATTCGGCCTCGTCTTTCTGGAGGCCGGGGCCTACGCTGTGCCGTCGGTGGCGACACGATCGGGCGGCATCCCCGAGGCGGTGGAGGACGGCAGGACGGGTCTGCTGGTCGCCGAGCACGATGCCGAGGGAGTGGCGGCCGCCATCACGCGGCTGAAGGAAGACCCCGCGTTGCGGGAAGAGATGGCGAAGGCAGCCGAGGCGAAAGCCGCCGCGGCGACCTGGGACAGGGTCATGCGCGAAACCTACGGAGGCTGAGGCATGACGGACGAAACGGACATCACGATCAACCGGCGCGAGTGGATCGCGGGCGGACTCATGGCGGGCATTCCCTTTGCCGGGACCGGCCTGCTCGGCCAGTCGACGCTCGCGGCAATCCCGCCCGCCGGCGGATCGCTCAAGGCGCGCGCCGCCGCCAAGGGTCTCTATTTCGGCTGCGCGCTCGACGTTCCCGAGGTCAACACCGACCAGAAGCTCCGCGCGGCGGCGATGGCCGACTGCAACATGCTGGTACCCGGCAACGGCTTCAACTGGACGCGCGTCCAGTCGGCCCAGGATGCGCCGCTCGATTTCTCGCAGGTCGATCCGGTCTATGCGCTGGCGCAGGCATCCGGCGCCAAGATGCGCTGCCACGATCTGGTCTATGACCAGACGACGCCCAAGTGGGTCAACGCGCTGGTGCCGACACTCTCGACCAGGCAGGCCGGCGATCTGCTGACGTCCTACGTGCAGAAGGTCGCCACCGCCTGGGCCGGCAAGGTGGTCCACTACGAGGTGGTGAACGAGCCGCCCTATGTCGATGTGCCGGGCTATCGCCACAACGCCTTCCTGACGAAGCTCGGCGAAGGCTATATGGACCTTGCCTTCCACGCCACGCGTGCGGCCGATCCCAACGCCCTGCTGTTCACCAACGGAGCCGTGCTGGAACAGGATCACGCGGTGTTCGACGCCTTCCGCGCGGGCATGCTGCGGCTGCTCGAGCGCCTGCTGAAGCGCGGCGTCCCGGTCCAGGGCCTCGGGATCGAGGGCCACATCACCGGTTACTATCCCTTCTCCGAGCGCAAATATGCCGACTTCCTCCATGAAGTCACGCAGATGGGCCTGAAGCTGATGGTCACCGAGTTCGACGTCAACGATCGCGGTTTTCCCGGCGACGTCCCCGCCCGCGACGCCAGCGCCGCCGCGCTCGCCAAGGCCTTCCTCGACGTGTCGTTCAGCTTCCGTGAATGCGTCGGCGTGATCAGCTGGAGCATGACCGACAATTACACCTGGCTGCACGAAAAGGGCACCGAGGATCGACAGCGCGCCGATCGACAGCTGCTCCGGCCGGGCCTGTACGACGCCGGCTACCAGAAGAAGCCGATGTGGAACGCCATCGCCGCCGCGCTCGACGCCGCGCCGAACCGATAGGGAGCAGCATGACGGGGGGACAGGGCAACGGACCGGCCGAGGCAGTGGCACTGACGGACGCCGGTGCCGCGCCGCCGACGGCCGGCCCGCATCCGCGCGAACATGGCACGGCCGCGCTCTATCTTACGCCGGAACGGATGCCGGCGACGCCCGGCTACATCCCGAGCCTGGACGGCATGCGCGCGATCAGCATCCTGCTGGTGATCGGCGCGCACTACATCTCGCCCAAGCTCTTTCCCGGCGGGCTCGGCGTCTCCGTCTTTTTCGTTATTTCCGGCTTCCTGATCAGCCGGCTGATCTTTTCCGAATGGAAGAGGACGAAAGGATTCGCGTTCGGCGGTTTCTACCTCCGGCGCGCCCTGCGGCTCTATCCGGTGGTGGCGCTCTACACCGGCGCCGTCGTCACGTTTTATCTCGTCACCGCACGGCCGATTGAGTGGCTCCAGCCGGCCTCCGCGCTGTTCTACTTTGCCAACTATCTCTATGGCGCGCGCAGCGTCGCCCCGTCGATCCACCCAAGCATGCCGCTGGAGATATTCTGGTCGCTGTCGGTGGAGGAGCATTTCTACCTGCTATTCCCGCTAAGCTTCTGGCTGCTGCGCGGCAGGCCCCGCGCGATCATCGGATTGATGATCTCCGTATGCTTGGTCTGTCTGGCGTTGCGAACAGGCGTCGCATGGACCGAGCCGCATCTTCTGAGTTCAAAATATTTTTACTTCCGCACTGAATTTCGGCTTGATGCGATCGCCTTCGGGGTTCTGATCGCAGCCCTTTGCGAGGATGGCACCGGGCGCGCATTCTTGAAGCGCGCCACTCGCCCGACGATCACGATCGCCGCCTTCATGGTAATCCTCGGCTGTCTGGTGGTGCGCGACGCCTATTTCCGCGAGACGCTGCGCTACACGCTGACCAGCGCGGCGATCATGTTGATAACGGCCGCCGTCCTATTTCAGCCCGATCCGGGAATCGCCCGTCGGCTGCTGAACTCCCGACCATTGGTGTGGATCGGGCGGCTCAGCTACTCGCTCTACGTTTGGCACATCGCCGCCCCGTTCGTCGTCTATCCGGTCGTCGGCGGCATGTCGCGCGAGATCGTGCTGGCGGCAAGATTGATCGGAGCATTCGGCCTTGCCACGCTATCCTATCATCTCGTCGAACGGCCGATGCTCCGGCTGCGCCATCGCTTTGGTTCACGGGCACGCGCCGCTGATTGAGGCGGGGTAAAGCCGGCTACGAAGCCAAGTACCCCACGGATTTCAGCACAGGCTCTTGATTGGTTACGATCGCACCAGCGAGCACGCCGGTGTTCAGGGCTTCCGACATGGTGATGACATTGCCGTTTACAGCGACCACCCTGCGCAACATCGGGTTCAGACCTGAGCTACCGACATTGATCCAGCTTCCTGGCACCAATCCCGCCACCGACGAAAGAGTAAGGGTTTGATAGGCGCCCCCCGAAGTCGCCGATACGGTCGTGCCTCCCGGTATCGCACCGAACGTGCCGGAGATCGTGCAAATAGCACCGGGTGCCGATCCCGCTAATGGATCGCTATAGTCGATCCGGTCGCCCTTACCGTAGGTGCCCCCAATCGTGCTTGACGATTGTCGAAGCTGGCGCTGGCCAGCCAGCTCGTTATTCCGATCAATCACGCTCCCGGCGTAGTTCGTCGAATTATCAAAGCTCGCAGCAATATAAGGATCATAATTGCCACCACCGCTGCCATAACTTCCGAACATCCCCATCGCGGAGGCGCCACCCCAATCATTGCCTTCCACAGTCACCGAAGTGAGAAAGCCGACATTGCTATAACTGGAAGCCGGCTGTGCGAAAGAGATGGGCCGCCCCATCGCTCGCACGGCGGTCACTTTGTTGCGACGCACAACAAGAGACGAAATTTTCGAAGTCGGCTCGTATATTTGCAATACGCCCGAGTTATACGCGCCACTGGCGTTTAAGTTGATGAAGACATTGTCTTCAATCAAGATATGATCCGCCGAACTCGTTGCGCGCAATACGATAGCGCTCTGATGGGTTCCGCGGACAACATTATCGTAAATCCGGACGGTCGAGATCCCAGTGGTGCTTCCCAATTGCGCGAACACGGTGAGCCCTGGATCAATATCAACGCCTGTAATCACAGCAGAGACTAAACCGCCGCTCAGATTGACGGCGTAACAGGCATCTGTACCGCTCACGCTGAAAGCGCGTAGTCCGTTAATTACAGTGTGAGACGCCGTACTGCTAATCAACGCGGTGGTTGAGGCGCAATAAAAATCACTCACTTCTATATCGGTGAAACTTGCATAGCTCGGCTTGTCCGTTACCGGATTAGTAGTGTGATTATTCGGATCAACGCTCGTGTCGTATTTCCAGATGCAGTCGAAGAGGCTGAATACACCATAGATCGAGTGGCCTCGCACCGCGCTGATATTGACGCGACCCCGATTTCCGGTGCCGAGACCGATGACGCGCCGCGCCCGCGTATAGCATGGAGTGCCGGCCGGGATTGCCGCCTGGATAGAGGCGCCGAGGGTCACGACGTTGTTGACCAAATCCGTTCCGACGATTGCGAACGGGCCGTCACTACCGCCAGAACCGGCTCCTTTGATGAAGAGATAGCGGTCGTTCGTACCTGTATCATTGGGTTGAACCATGAACGCATCATTGAGCGTAACGGTTAAGTCACCGACGTTTGCGGTTTTCGCCAAAAGGCAGATATCATGCTGCCCGTCGAACGAGACGTTCGTTATAGAAATTTCGTTATCAACGGAAACATTAGAAGGAAAAATTCCTTCTATTACTTGATCATGATCGCCCTTTGAAGTAATTTCATCAATGATGATCCCTCTTGAATAGCCAAAAGCAACACCAGAGTCCTTGGTGTAACGCGATATTATGTTAATGATCCTGTCATCATGACTGCTTATCTCAGGGTTATCGGCTATCCAGGCCGGAGCGATCTGGACACCGTTGCAACTTCCACCTAACTGCGCGCCGAACCCGCAAAAGGACGTTCGGCAGTTTTCTATCTTCCTATTAAAACCCCCAAAGAAATTGATTCCCGTGTTCGGCACTCCATGAACATGGCAGTCGACAACCTCGCTATCGTAAGTAAAATAATTCGTAATACCAGCGAGACGCCAATCCTGTGCATCAGGTCCGGTGGCAGGCCACCCTCTCCAATTCACACGCTGATGGCATCGTATATCCAAGCCCACGAATCGAACGCAGCCGATCATACGATCGAGGGTCATGGAACTGGCAGGATAGGCAGCCTGACCGTCCACGGCACCCACGCCCACAAGGCTTCCGTTGGGTCCGGTCGGTGTGGCCGGAGTTGGCCGGCAACCTGTCATCGGATCGCCAGCCCCGATCGTCCCGTACAGCATTGCTACGCCTGTCCCAGCTGGCACCGTCCAGTGATTCGACTTCCAGTTGGTGATCTGAGAGGGGTCAAGTTCGATCCGACCACCGTCAATCCCACGCAGGGTCGTGTTCGCACCCACGGCGAGCGCCGGTTGAGCCAGATTGAGCGTCACGCGGTGGATACGTCCTTCGCGTCCGACATCGACGACGCCGCCGCCAAGTTTGAACGCGACTCGCAGCGCAACCTGGATATAGTTCCAGTCGTCCGTAGCGCTGGCGACGGCCGCGGAGATCGCCGATTGATCCGCGCTCGGCGACAATTCTGAAAGATCAGGGCAGTCGCCCACGGCGCCGAACCATGTCACATCGAGCGCGCCGGAATAAATCCTCACCCAGGCGCCATCGGCGGACTGACTTGGAAAAACGAATATCCCCTCTTGAGAATCGATCGATCGCCAATCGATCGAAACCATGGGATCCCATCGAAAGACTCCCGATCGAGCCGCTTCTGTCAGGATAACGCACTGTCCGATAGCCGCCCCCGTGATGGTCTTCATCGTGGCCCGATCAATCACCGAAACAACAGCTGCGTTCGTCATACCAACCTCGCATTCCCACAATGCCCAGAAGCTGATCGCATCGTTCTTCGTAGGCCTAGACCGTTTCGATCTCGGGTCGGTGCATCGGCGCAAGGCGCCGCCGGGGGCTGACCAGATCGGTCAGCGGTCGCTCGACATAGCGGTAGCACAATATGCCCACTGCCGCCGCCGCGATCGTCGCGACGATCGCGAACAAGGGCACCGAGCCGGGCAGATGGTCGAGGTGCAGCTTGCGCCACGCCTGGCTCGCCACCGAGAGCGTGACGACGTGCGACAGGTAGATCGAATAGGATGCGTCGCCGAGCAGCGTCAGTGCCGGTATCATCCCGATCCTGCCCCGCGCCTCGAGGCCCAGCATGCCCGCCACCACCGCCGTCGCCGCGATGCCGCGCACCAGGAAACGCGACGAGTCACCGTCGATCAGCCCCGGCAGCGCCACCACCGCAGCGAAACCGCCGATCAGCAGCGCCCAGCCCAGCACCGGCGAAAGACGTGGAAAGACGCCGCTGCGCGTCGTCGCCAAGCCCAGCGCCATGCCGGTCGCGAACTCCAGCATGATGCTCGACGTGTAGAAGCCGGCGCGGCTCAGCATCGGGAAACCGGCCGCCTCTCCCACGCCGACCAGCACCAGCAGCGCCCCCACCGTGCCCCAGAAGCGCAGGCGTGGCCTGGCGAGCAGGAATAGGCCGAAGATCAGGTAGAAGAACATCTCGTAATTGAGCGTCCAGCCCGGAACCACCACCGGATCGAGCCCGTGCGTCACGGGATGCGGGGCCGGCAGGAAGAAATAGGAGCTGACCACGTGCGCGGCGGCGAAGCGAGAGCTTTGCAGCGCGTGGGGTGCCACGAACATCAGCACCACCATCAGGGTCGTCACGAGCCAGTAGAGCGGCACGATCCGCACGATCCGGCGGCGCCAGAACTCCATCGGCGTGATCGGACGGCCGAACGTCGTCACCCACATGATGAAGCCGCTGATCACGAAGAAGATGTCGACGCCGCTCGACAGGCCAGGCAGCCACGGACCGCCATAGCCGAGGCGCGGCATCTGCGAGCCTAGGTGGAAGACGACGACCATCATCGCCGCCACGCCGCGCAGATACTGGATGCCGACGATCTGCGGCAGCGCCTTCTTCGGCGGAACGGAGGCCGTCGTCACCCCGCCCGGCTCCGCACCATCGCGCCAAGCCGGAGGATCGCCGCATCGTCGCGCGGGCGCGCATGGCGGGCGAGATTGTCGGCAAGGTGGCCGGGGTGGAACATCGACATGATGACGACCCCGCCCGCATTGGCGGCGAAGGCGTAGTCGGCCAGGAAATCCTTGGCGGCGCGCGCGAAGTCCGCATCGTAGCCGGCTGCCGCGAAGGCGGCCCGCAATTCCCCGTCGCTCTCGATCATCGCGGCAAGGCGCGCCGGTCCGCCGTCATTACCGTACGCGCTGTGGGTGACGCGATCGGCGGCGAGGCCCGGATCGGCGGCGGGCAGGAACGGGTTTCCGGCGGTCTGGATCATGCCGTAGAGATCGGGCGCGGCGGCCAGCCCCGCCGCCGCCGCCTCGGGGCTCGATGCGATCGCGGCGACCTTCACCTTGCCGGCCCGGATCACGCGGGTCAGCGCCTCCAGCACGTCGTCGCGCACGACCTCGTCGGGTTTCGCCTCGTGCAGCGCCAGCACGTCGACATGATCGACGCCCAGCCGTCGCAGGCTCGATTCGACGCTGACCGGAATCATCGCAGCGTCGATCGGCGGCTTGGTGGGCGGAGGGCGGCGGCGGCGGATCGCCGCGCGCAGCCCCGGCGCCACCTCCAGCGCCACCCGCAACACGGGCCGCGCGATCCGCTGCTTGAGCGACGGCGGAGACGGCGGAATGCCGACCTTGGTGACGATCTGGAAGGCATCGCGCGGCTTGCCGGCAAAGAAGCGGCCGAGCAGCCCTTCCGCTTCACCATCGCCGTAGGAGGGCGCGACGTCGTACCAGCTGATCCCTGCGTCCCACGCCCGTTCCAGCGCCGCCAGCCCGTTGCCGGCCGAAATCCGCGAGCCGAGCGAGGCGCAGCCGAATCCCAGCGCCGACACGTCCGCGCCGAGCCGGGCCATGCGAACCCGCGCGACGCTCACGCCGGCAGTCCGTGCAGCAGGCGGTGATCCTTCCAGATCTTGCCAAGCAGCGTCTCGGGGCGGAACGCCTCGACCGAGCGGTTGACGCTCTCGGGCGTGATCGTGCCCGCCTTCATCGCCTCGAAGATCTCGACCATGCGGCGCGCCTGCAGCTCGATATGATCGTCGACATGCGGGATGAGATAGCCGCTGACGCCGTCGGTGATCACCTGCTCCAGCTGCGGCAGGTGGCGCGCCACCACCGGCCGTCCGGCGGTGAGGAACTCCATGACCACGCGCGGCATGCCCTCGAAATCGGAGGTGAGGATGCCGATATGCTTGCTCTCCAGCATCGCGGCGATCTCGATGCTGTTCTTGATGCCGTGCCGGATGGTGATGTCGCGGATCGCGGCGAACTCCGGAAACTGCTCGGGATCGCCGTCGCCGACATAGTGGAAGCGGACGTTCGGGTTGAGGGCGCGCAGCGCCGCGATCACCCGAAACATAAAATCCGGCCGCTTGAACAGATCGAGCCGCCCGGCGAACATCACGTGCATCAGCCCGTCATCGAAGCGGTAGGGCGTCGGCTGGAAGATGGTCGTGTTCGCCCAAGTGGTCAGGGTGTCGAACTTCTTGGCGAACGGCCAGTACTTCTTCTTGTACATCGCGGTCATGTTCGGGTTGACCGCATAATATTTCTTGGACACGGCGGCGGCGACGAACTCGGTCGCATCACGGATATACCAGTGCTTGCCGAGCGAGCTCGACATCTGCTGGTCCTTGCCGCCCCATATATGCACCATCTGGATCACCGGGATGCCCATCGATCGCAGGATCGGGGCATATTCCACCCGGCGGATCTCGGCCGAATAGCCGCCGCCCTTCAGCACCCGGCGCAGCATCCCCCAATTCTTCACCAGCAGCGAGGCGAAACGCCACGTGTCGGACTTGGTGATACCCTCGCCATAGGCGTTGCTCAGGTCGTCGAGCCGGAGCAGAGGCAGGAACTTGAAGGTCCGTCCCCGGAATTCGACCTCGCTGATCTCGTTGATCGGCAGCTTCCCGCTCTCGTCGGCGCCGACGAACAGCAGGTCCATGTCCTCGGGGTGATAATAGATATAGTCGCGGATGTAGGTCTCGATCCCGCCGACCTTACTTCCGCGCGGATCGCCGCTGTTGAACAAGGCGACGCGATAACGTGGCTTCGCGGACCCGACCTCGGACTTCGCCATTTCCACCCCCATGATCAGGCTCCCACCACTTCGAGCGGCCGTGACGCCTCCGCCGCCAGCCGATCGGCCAGCCTGAGGCCGAGCGCCACCGCGCTCAGCGTCGGATTGGCCTGGCTCGACGTCGGCAGCACGGCCGTGCTCGCCACGAACAGATTCGGCGCATCGAAGCAGCGAAGATCGCCATCTACCACGCCCTCGCTGCGGTTGGCACCCATGCGGACGAGGCCGATCTGGTGGGTGCCGTGCGCCGCCGTTTCCAGCACGCGGGCCGCACGCGCCTCGCGCGGCACGCGATACTCGAGCCGCCCGATGCGGCTGCGCACCAGCCAATCCTCCAGCAGATCGTGCATGCGGACGACCGAATCGGCGTCCTGCTCGCAGAAGCGGTAGTCGATATGCAGTGACGGCAGGCCGAGCCTGTCGCGTTCGCCGGAAAGGCGCACCCGGCTGTCCGCACGCGGCGCCTGCTCGGCATGATATTGCAGGCCGTAGCGATGCGCCTTGTTGAGCACGAAGAAGCCCGGCAGGCGGGTGGACTTGTCGTAGCGCCGGCGCAGGAAATCGACGCCGAAGATCGCGGCCGCCGGCATGCCGGTCGCGAGATTGGCGATGTGCGGCAGGCGGCGCTTCGGCCCGGCCGGCACGTGCAGCTTGCGGATCGCCTCGGCCACCAGCCGCCGCCCGAGCGGACCGACGCTCATCGCCAGATAGACCAGCGAGAGGATCGCACTGCCGTGGCGGGGATCGGAGATGGGAGGCACGATCGGCCACAGCGCGGTGTTGAGCAGGCGATGCGCGCGCTGCGTCTCCGCGCTCGCGGTGAAGCGCCGACGGACATAGGAGCCGTGGGCATCGACATGGAAACCGAAATTGCGATCGAGATCGCCGTCGAGCACGATGTCGGCGATCTCGCCGAGAACATGGCCCATATAATAACGGCCGAGCGGACCGTCCTCGCCGCCGAAACGCCCCGGCGACTGCTGCTGCGCGGCGAGCAGCAGGCGCGCACTCTCCACCCCGCCCGCCGCGATCACCAGCATCGAGACCGGCAGCCGCACCCGCTCGCCGCTCTTCGTGTGCGCGACGGTGATGTGGGTAACGGCGCCGCTTTCGGCAAAGGCGATGTCGACCAGCGTGGCGTGGGTGCGCACGTCGAGCTTCGGATCGCGCGCGATCGCCTCGGCATGGATGATCTGCGCCTGCTGCCGGTTCGCCCAGCGCTCCAGCGTCGTGCAGTCGAAGCCGTCGTCGGCCAGTGCCACACCCGGGATCGGCTCGCGATAAAAGGGGGCGCCCGATCGCGTCGCCTCCACCGCCGGCGCGATCCAGGGTACGTAATCGGCATGAGAGATCGGCCAGCGGGCCTCCACCCAGTCGCGCGCCTCGAAATCGATCGGATCGAAGGGCAGGCAACGCGCGCCCCACAGGTTCGAGGTTCCACCGAGCCGTCGCGCCGTGGCGATGCTCATGTCGTCGTGGCGGCGCGCGTCCGTGAAGCCGGCGGCGGCAAGCGACTGGACCTGCGCGTCGGCCGCATCGCCACCCGATTCGAGCAGCAGCACGCGGCGGCCGCGCCTCGCCAGATCGGTCGCGATCGCCAGCCCGACGGGCCCCGAGCCGACGATGCACAGATCGTGCCCTGCCGCCTCCAGCCCGGCGATGCCGTCGGTCAGCATGACTTCAACGGTCGATCAGGCCGCGACCGCGGCCCGCGCGCCGTCATATTCGCGGATCAGCGCCACGGTGTTCTCGATGTTCGCGCGGCTGGAGGCGCCGAACAGGATCGAGCTGACATAGGGCTCGTTGACCACCCACTCGATCGCCTCGCGCGGGGAGATGCCTCCCGATGCCAGTACCGACATGGCGATCATGCGCGCCGGATGACGCTTCACCGCCTCGCGATAGCCCTCGATCCCGCCCGACATGCGAAAGGCCAGCTTGTTGACGTTGGCGCATACGATCGGGTTCTCGACGCCCGCCTCGTGCAGCATGGGCAGCAGCTTCGGCACGTTCATCGTGATGAAGCCGGCCTCGGCATTGTAGCGCTTGCGGCAATGTTCCGAAAAGATGCGGAAGGCATCGACGAAGCCCAGCCCCTGCACCAGATCGGTGACGACGTTCTGCAGGAAGATGACCGGCGTCTCCAGCCCCTCGAACATCTTCATCTCGGCATCGACGAGCAGGGTCATCATGCTCTCGATATCCTTGCCCAGCACCGCCTTGGAGCCGCGCAGCACGGTATCGACCAGGCCCTCCTTGGGCAGGAACTTGCGCAGCGCGTCGAAATAGCCGAGCTCGGTCACCGCATTGGCGTATTTGTGCGCGTAGGGCATGCCCGGATAGAAGGTGAAGCCCTTCCACATGTCCGGCCGCGCGCGCACGTCGTCGGCGATCTTCTCGATCGTGTCATGAGTGGTGCACATGAAGCCGCCGGCGCCAGCGTGCAGCGCGGCCTGCAGCACCTCGATGATCGCATCGGTCGACTGGAAGCGCATCGCCTGCTGGCGGGCCTTCTCTTCCGACATGTGGTTGATGCCGAAAAACTGGTTGTCGCCGAAGAGGATGCGTTCCACGGATCAGGCTCCAGAAGGTCGCGGCGAACCGAAGCCGCCGCGAACGGGAATAAGCTCAAACGGTTTCGGACGTCCCGGCCGACGCGCCCTTCGGCGACGCCGCAGGAGCAGCCGTGCTGCCCGGCCCCGGAAAGGCCGGCGACGGGAAGGGCGGCGGACGGTACAGGCCGATGCGGTCGAGCAGCACATGCCCGAAGAAACCGATCGTGCGATAGTAACGACGCCAGTAACGGCGCGGCTCGGTCGCCATGCGATAGACCCATTCGAGCCCGTTGCGGCCCATCCAGCCGGGGGCGCGACGCACCGCGTCCGCCTCGTAGTCGATCGTCGCGCCGACGCCCATGTAGATTTTCACATGCGGCATCAGGTGACGGTAGCGCTTGACCCAGATTTCCTGCTTGGGGGCGCCCAGGCCGATGATCACGCAGGTGGCGCGGCAGGCGTTGATCCGGTCGATCGCCTCCTGGATTTCGGCCTCGTCGTTCACGAAGTTGTAGGACGGGCCGAACGCGCCGACCACCGTCTCGCGTCCGGTCTGGCCGTTGATGCGGTCCATCGCGCGCTGGGCGATGCCGGGGCCGGCACCGAGGAAGAAGATGCGCACGTCGGGGTTCTGCGCGTGCCGCTTCCAGTAGGTCGGCACGATGTCCGATCCGGACACCTTCTCCTGGATGCGCCGGCCGAGAAAGCCCAGCGCCCAATAGACATATTTGCTGTCCGAGGTGACGTAGTCGGCCTGGCTGTAGATCTCGGCGAACTCGGGGTTGCGCCGGAGGTGATAGAGGTGATCCGGGTTGAGCGTGAGGACCAGCCCCTCATCGAGCCGCTCCATCAGCTCGTTCATGCTGAGATTGTCGACCCAGGCGTTCTGTATGCGCGAACGCCGCCAGGGCTTGTGGCCGGGCTGATCGACATCGCAGAAATTCGGCATCGCCGATCCTTTCCCTTTCGCGGACGTCCGGACGCTCAGCGCCCGAACATGCGCCCGACCAGACCGCCCGCCTTGCGCTGTTGTGGCGCGGCGAGCTCGATCACCCCGGTGCTGCCCGCCGCCGCCGAGCGGATCATCTCGATCGCTGCATCGGTGTCGGCGGCGCCGGCGAAGCTGTTGCCGTAGGTGGTCCGCTTTTCGATGATGGCGCGGGCGAAGGCCTCCAGCTGGGCGGTATATTCCTCGCCACGCAGGTAGAAGCTCACTGGCGGCGTCAGGTGGGTGATGTAGTTGACCGTCCAGCCTTGCCGGTATCCCTCGGGGATCGGGGCGCTGCCGGTCAGGAACACCTGGATCTCCTGTCGGTCCGCATAGAGCTTGCCGCCCTCGCCCCATACCGACACGCGCGTCGTCATCTTGCGCACCGAAGGATCGGACCAGTTGACCGAAAGCTGCCCGGTCACACCGCCTTCGAAGCCGAGCGTGGCATAGACCTCGTCGTCGACTTCGGCGGAGAAGCCGCTCTTCAGCACCGCGCCCGAGCAGGCGAGCGGGCGGCCGAAATACCAGTTGAGCAGGTTCAGGGGGTGGGCCGCATAATCGTAGAGGCAGCCGCCGCCATTGCCGGCCTTGCCACGCCAGGTCGGCTTGGCGGGCTTGAGCACCACCGGGCCGTAGGCCTCGCCCTGAACATGCGTGATCCGGCCGAGCGCGCCCGCGTCGAGCAGTTTCTTGACCTCGGAGAAGGTGCCGATGAATCGATTGTGGTAGCCAACCTGCGCGATCAGTCCCTTGGACGCGGCGAGCTCCGCCAGCTCCCGGCTTTGCTGCGCGGAAAGCGTCAGCGGCTTCTCGCAGAAGATGTGCAGCCCGCGCTCCAGCGCCTTGCGCGCCATCGGCTCGTGGGTGGTGGTCGGCGTCGCGATCACCACCGCTTCCAGCTCGGGCAACTTCAGCAGCTGGTCATAGTCGGCGACATAGCGGAGCTTGCCGTACTTCTCGATGACCGACCCGACCATCGCCGCGCTGTCGCAGATCGCGACAACCTCGAAATCGTCGAGCGCATTCACCATGGCGAGGTGGGAAAGGCCCATTTTGCCCAACCCGACCACTGCGACCTTGACCGTCAATGTCCATCCCCCAAAGTCCAATGGTGCTGCAATGCAGCGTGGCCGCCCGCCCCCCTTCTGTCAAGCTTCGGAGCGTTTCAAATTGATGATGCAGCCTTTGACGATAACCGCCCGAAATCCGAAAATGGGACGGAAATCCGCGATGTCCGGTTTTGTTGCCGGCTTGGCGGGCGCCCGGACCGTAGCGCCCGCCGGTTTCGCGGATCGTCCGGCTCCTACGCCGGATCGACCTTTACGATGCAGGCTCGGCCGAAGCGGATCGTGCCCGGCGGCGATACCGGCCCGTTCGGATAGCTGCGCAGGAAAGCGGTTGCGAGGATCTGCAGGTCGCTGGCTGCCGGTGGCGCCGTCAGCGTGTGCATCGGCGTCCGCATCACGCCGCTGATCGCCTCGCCCGGAAGATCCCGCTGCGCGCTGGCCAGATCGGCATTGTAATTGGTCGATCCCTGCCAGCGCATCAGCAGCGAGGGGAAGGAGATCATGCTGTTGCCCGCGTCGATCTCGAACGCCATCAGCGCCTCGATCGTGTCCCCGGCGGCCAGGCTGGACAAAGCGGCCGAGGATACGCCCTGATAGAGCCGGGCATATTGCGCGTATGTGTAGGTTCCCGCCCCGCTGATCGTGTAGCCGCCGCCGAAGGCCAATTGCTGCATCGGCTGCCCGGACGCGTTGGTGACGAGCGAGGCGACGCAACTGAGTCCCGAGGTCGGCGACATGTCGAGCGTCCAGGCGTCCGCCACCGTGCCCGTCAGGCTCGCGCCGCCGGTCGCCGCGACGAGCGTGCCGGTGCCGTAGCCTGTGCCGGAGACCATCATCGGGTTGAGCAGCATGTTGCCGTTCGGCGCGCCCGGCTGGCACTTCATGTTGCTCGTCGGCAGCAGGTCGATCGGCGGATACCATTGGCGCAGGATCGCCGCGATCGCCTTGCCGACGTAATAAGCGCCGAGCACGCCGGGGTGGGTGCCGTCCACCGTCATGTTCGCCTTGGGCTTGGCGCCTTCGCCCAGCGGATTGGTGAGATCGACCAGGCAGCCGGACGCGACCGCGATCCAGCCGCCCGACCGCGCCGCCAGCGTGTGCAGCCAGCGGTTGCAGCGATCGAGCACGTCATATTGGGCGGGGGTGAAGGCGGTGCCGCCGCCCTGCACCGGATCGCGGGGCAGGATCGGCACGAACAGGCAGCGCATCCCCCGCGCCGCCAGCAGCTGCGCGATCTGCAGCCAGTCGGCGGTGATCGCGGCGAAGCTCGACGTCGCGGTGCCGTGCAGGATGTTGTTGGTGCCGCAATCCACCACCACCGCGCCCGGCGCATGCGGCATGGCGGCGAGGAAGGCCGGCAGGTTGGCGAGGATGGTGCCGGTCTCCATCCCCGGAAAGGCCCAGACGTTGCTCTCGGCCGGCATCCGCGCGCGCTGCCCGCAGAGCGCCAGCGCCCAGGCCATGTAGCCGTTGGCTCCCTTGAGCACGCTCGTGCTCGTCACCGGCGTGACGCGGTTGCCGATGTTGGAATCGGGCGCGACCTTGCTGTCGCCGATCACCGCGATGTGCGGCACCGGCGCGGCCGGCCGGGCGAGCAGCGCGGCCCGGGCCGCGAGCGCCTGCGCGGTATAATCCTCGCTCACTGGCGCACCTCGTAGGTCAGCGTGCCGGAGGTCAGCGCGATGTCGAGCCAGTAGGTGGCGCCCGCCACCGTCTCCTCGCGCACCGGCTCCTGCGCGTTGGCGGTGAAGACGCCCCAGGGCTGGCCGCCGGCGCTGAGCGGCAGGCAGGTGGTGCCGCCGTCGAGCGAGCGCAGCACGCGCACGGTGCCCGCCCAGGTGCCGCCGAGGGTCAGCCAGATGGCGCGGCCGAGTTCGGGCGTGAAAGGGCCTGCGGCGCCGCTCGCCGATGCCGATCCGACGAGCGGGGTCGCGGTGGCGGCGGTCCATCGCTGGCCGACCGGAAGCGGGTGATCGGGATCGACCGCGACGGCGGCGGAACCGGGCTGGCCGTAGGCGACGGCGTGCGAGGTAATGGTGGGCGACGGGTTGAAGACGAGCGGATTCGGGTCGGCAGCCATGGTCGACGCTCCCTTGCATGAATATCAGGTTATCGAGGATGCAATCCTATAACCAAAATGGTTCGAAAATGCAAGCAAAATCATGCGCGGCCGGTGGCGGTCGGCCGCCGGCAATCACGTCCGCCTAAAATTTCAGCCTGAAATCAGCCGGTTTTGCCGGCGATATAGCCCTTGTACCAGTCCACCCAGAGCGGGATGCCGACAGACAGCGGCGTCGACGGCTGGAAACCGAGATCGCGCTGGATCGCCGAGATGTCGGCATAGGTCGCCGGCACGTCGCCCGGCTGCATCGGCTGCTCGATCCGGATCGCCTTGCGGCCGCAGCTCTCCTCGATCAGCGCGATCAGCGTCTCGAGCTGCTCGGCCTGATTGTTGCCGATATTGTAGAGCCGGTGCGGCGACCGGCTGCCGCCCGCCTTCTCCGCGCCGTCGTCCGGCGGCGGATTATCCAGCGAGGCGATCACGCCGGCGACGATATCGTCGATGAAGGTGAAATCCCGCCGCATGTTGCCGCCGTTGAACACGGTGATCGGTTCGCCCTTCAACACCTTCTCGGTGAAGCCCCACACCGCCATGTCGGGCCGGCCCCATGGGCCATAGACGGTGAAGAAGCGCAGGCCGGTCTGCGGGATGCGATAGAGATGCGAATAGGATTCGCTGAGCAGCTCGTCCGCCTTCTTGGTCGCGGCGTAGAGCGAGATCGGAAAATCCACCCGCGCCTCGACACGGAACGGCAGGTCGGGGCTGGTGCCGTACACCGACGAGGAGGAAGCGTAGACCATGTGCGCCACTCGCCGCTGCCGCGCCAGCTCCAGCATGTTGAGATGGCCGACGAGGTTGGAATGGGCGTAAGCGCGCGGGTTGAGGATCGAGTAGCGCACGCCCGCCTGCGCGCCGAGATGGACGATGCTGCGGATTTCCTCGCCCGCCAGCGCGGCGTCCATCGCCTCGTGATCGGCGAAGTCGATCTCGTGGAAGGTGAACAGATCGGTCCCGCCCGGCGCCCGGCGGATCGCCTCCAGCCTGTCCCGCTTGAGCGACACGGGATTATAGTCCGTCAGGCAGTCGATGCCGACCACGCGCTCGCCTCGGGCCGCCAGGAGACGGATCACGTGCGACGCGATGAAGCCCGCCGCGCCGGTCACCAGGATCGTCATTTCGTCACCACTCCGTGTTGCGCATTCGCGGTCTGATCGAGGGGTCCGGTTCCGGTGTCCGCCCGCACCCGGTCGACGAATTGCAGGAAATTCGGCAGCAGCAGGTCGTTGGCGAAGCCGGACAGATGGTCCGTGTCGGAATAGAGCGGCCGGCCGTCGAGATAGCCATGGCACTCCGGCGTATCGCACAGCGCCGGGAACGGATCCCAGTAATAGACCCCCGGCTGCGCGAGCGCGGCATAGAGCGCGCGCGCCGGGGCCGCCCGCTTCTCCAGCATCGATCGCGGCAGATCGGGGCCGATCCTGCAATAGTCGCTGATCCGGTTGAACGGATCGGCGCAGCGCACCAGCTCGACCGCGGTCACCGGCTTCGGCTCCTCAATGATGACGCGGGCGCCGGTCGAGAGCAATTGACCGAGCCGGACGCGGTTTCTCTGCCGGTCCTGCGCGCCGACCGGCCCTTCCGGGGTCCGAAGACTTCCGTCGCCGTCGCGGACGCGCGGCACGGCGAGCGCCGGGAGGAAGATCACGTCGCCCGGCCGCGCACGCGCCCTGATGTCCGCGATCGACCGGTTCAGGAAAGCGTCGCAGGCAGGGATGGTGGTGTTCGCGAGGGTCTGGATCGGGCGGCATCCCCCGAGCGAGTAGAGCCGTACATCATACCGCCCGGAAGCGGCCACCTGCCAAAGCATCCGGGTGTAGGCACCGGCATGCGAATCGCCGAGCACGAAGAGCCCGGCGGGCGCGGCGGGGGCGCAGGCCGGCGACCACGTGGTCAGCTGCCCTCCGCCGAAATGCACGCTCCGCTTCTGGTTCGCACATTGGGCCGAGGCCGCGCCCGGCCACGCATAAGCGTCCCAGACCGTCACGTCGTTCGAGGCCGCCAGCCCGAGCGTCGGCTTGGCGCCGTCCAGCGCCGTGCACGATACGGCCAGCAAGGCCGCCACGCCGCCGAAGGTCGCGAAATAGCGTGGCGCGGAGATCGTCTTCAGCCATGCCGCCGAACGGATCGGGCGTTCCACCCAATGATAGCTCGCCTCCGCCAGAGCGAAGGTCGCCGCGAAGGCGATGACCCGAAGGACAGACGTGTCGAGGCCGACTGTCCAGCGCAGCAAAACGACGACGCCCCAATGCCACAGATACAGAGAATAGCTGATCCGCCCGACATGGCGCAGCCATTCCCGCGTGAGGAGGACGTTGGCCCAGTGCGTCGGCATCGTCACGATGCATGCGATCACGGCGGCGGTGCCGAGACAGGCCGGTATCGCGAACGGGAACGGAAATGGATCGGACGGGGTCAGGACGAACGAAGCGATCAGCACGACGAAGCCCACCGCGCCCACCACGGCCATGCCCCGGCCCCCGGAGATCGCCCTGCGCTCGCGCGACAGCGCGAGCTTCAGGAGGAAGCCGATTCCCAACTCCCAGAACCGGGTGGGCAGCATGTAGAAGGCGAATTCGTGCGATCGCCTCGTGACCAGCCAGCACGCGAGCAGCGACCCCAATGTCGCCGCCACCAGCACCGCGAGCGCGATCTTCGATTTCCCTGCCGACCGGCGCGCGATGAGCCAGTAGGAGAAAAACGGGAATATGAAATAATATTGCTCTTCTACAGCGAGCGACCAGGTGTGCGTGAAGGTGTTGAACGCCGTTCCTGGCGAAAAATAGTCGCCCGACTTGAAGAACAGCACGACGTTGCTCAGGCCGAACAGCGAAGACGTTCCCGTCATCGCGATATATTGCGTTTCCCGTCCGCCCGGAATGAAGAGCATCCCCAGGATTTCGACCACGATCACATAGAGGAAGAGCGCCGGAAAGATACGGGCGAACCGCCGTCTGTAGAACCAGATGAAATAGTCGGAGAGCGACGAGGGGTTCGCCTCCGAAACCGATTGCGCCACGACGTAGCCGGAGATCACGAAGAAAACGTCGACGCCGACGAACCCCCCGGGCATCCAGCTCTCGTGGACGTGGAACAGGACCACGCCCAGCACGGCCAGCGCCCGCAGCCCGTCGATACCGGGAAAATAGGGATGGGTTGCGGCGCGACCGTCGCCGGCGGTGACGTGTCTCACTCCCGCCGTTGCAGCACTCACGCCAAAGGCTCTTTCGCGATCTCCGCCATCATGATGCGCAGATTGGCGCGCCAGTGCGGCGCCGGGCCGCCGAGCGCGGCCCAGGTCGCCTCCTTGTCGAGCACCGAATAGGATGGGCGCCGCGCCGGTGTCGGGAAATCGGCGGTGGAGATCGGGACGACCGGCACCGCCTTGTCCAGCAATCCGATCGCGAGCGCCTCCTCCTGGATGGCGACCGCGAAATCGTACCAGCTCGCAGCACCACTGTCGGTATAGTGGTAGATGCCGCTCGCGCCCTGCCCGGCCAGCGCCCACAAGGCGGCGGCGAGGCCAGGCGCGTAGGTCGGCGTGCCGATCTGGTCGGCGACGACACGCACTTGCGGGTGCTGCCCCATCAGACGCAGCATGGTGCGCACGAAATTGCCGCCGGTCGGCGCATAGACCCAGGCGGTGCGGACGATCAGCGTGTCCTCGCCCGCCGCCACCTCGCCGGCCAGCTTGGTGCGGCCATAAGCACCGAGCGGGCTGGTCGGTGCGGATGGCGCATAGGGTATGCCCGATGCCCCGTCGAACACGAAGTCGGTCGAGACGTGGACCAGCCGCGCCCCCGCGTTCCGCGCCGCATCGGCCAGGATGCCGACAGCGGCGGCATTGACGGCATAGGCCGCATCCTCCTCGGCCTCGGCCTTGTCGACCGCGGTATAGGCCGCCGCGTTGAGAAGCAGCGCCGGCCTCTCCGCATCGATCAACGCCGTGACGGCGGCGCGATCGGTGATGTCGAGCGTGTCGACATCGTGCGAGACGATCTCGACGCCCTCGGGCGCGGTCGCGGCGAGCCCCCGGCCGAGCTGGCCCTTGCCGCCGACGATCAGCGCCTTCACGCGAAGGCCTCGATCTCGGCGAGCGGCTTGCCGACCTGGTCCTTGGCGGAAAGCTCGGGCTCGATCCCCTCGAGTGGCCATTCGATGCCGACCGTCGGGTCGTTCCACAGCAGCGAATGCTCGTTCGCCGGCTCGTAGAGCGCGGTGCATTTGTAGAGGAAGTCGGTGCCGTCCTCCAGGCTCAGGAAACCGTGGGCGAAGCCCGGCGGCACCCAGAACATCCGCTTGTTCGCTGCGGAAAGCTCGACGCCGACCCATTGGCCGAAATGCGGCGAGGACCGGCGGATGTCGACCGCGACGTCCCATACGCGCCCGTTCACGACGCGCACCAGCTTGCCCTGCGGGTTGGGGTTCTGGAAATGCAGGCCGCGCAGCACGCCGCGCCGCGATCGGCTGTGATTGTCCTGCACGAAGCTGAGGTCCAGCCCCAGATCGGCGAAGCGGGCCTGGTTCCAGCTTTCCATGAAGAAGCCGCGATCGTCGCCGAAAACCTGCGGCTCGATGATCACTGGGCCGGGAATGGCGGTCTCGATCAGCTTCATAGCGCGCCCCTGCCTTCGAGCAGACCGAGCAGATAATCGCCATAGCCGCTCTTGCGCAGCGGCGTCGCCACCCGCTCCAGCGCGGCGGCGTCGATGAAGCCCTGCCGCCAGGCGATCTCCTCCGGGCAGCAGATCTTGAGGCCCTGCCGCTCCTCGGTGATCCGCACGTAGAGCCCGGCATCGAGCAGGCTGCCATGCGTGCCGGTGTCGAGCCAGGCATAGCCCCGCCCCATGATCTCGACCGAGAGGCTGCCCTCGTCCAGATAGAGGCGGTTGAGATCGGTGATCTCCAGCTCGCCGCGAGCCGAGGGCTTCAGGTCCTTCGCCCGCGCCACCGCCGTGCCGTCGTAGAAATAGAGGCCGGTCACCGCATAATTGGATTTGGGCGCGGCCGGCTTTTCCTCGATCGTCTCGGCCCGGCCCTCGGCGTCGAAGGAGACGACGCCGTAGGCCGTCGCGTCCTTGACGCGATATCCGAACACCGTCGCGCCATCGGTGCGGCTGTCCGCTTTCTGGAGAAGTTCCGGAAAGCCGTGGCCGTAGAAGATGTTGTCGCCCAGCACGAGCGCAGACGGATCCTCGCCCACGAAGCCGGCACCGATGCGATAGGCCTCGGCCAGCCCGTTGGGCTCGGGTTGCACGGCATAGTCGATCGAAAGGCCGAGCTCGCCGCCGTCGCCCAGCACCGCCTTGAACGCCGCCTGGTCATGCGGGGTGGTGATGATCAGCATCTCGCGGATGCCCGCCATCATCAGCGTCGACAGCGGATAATAGATCATCGGCTTGTCATAGACCGGCATCAGCTGCTTCGAGACGCCGCGAGTCAGCGGATAGAGCCGTGTTCCCGAGCCGCCGGCCAAGATGATTCCCTTGCGCATTCGCCCCCGCCCGCAGCCATCCTCGTGCCCAGCCAGTTACCCGACCGCCCGTCGCATTGCAACGCAGCACCAAGACGCGATGCTCGACGGAATGGCGAAATGCTGCGCCTGTTTGCAATTCCGCTTCGCCGCCTCGCTTGCGCGAGTCGCGAAACCGATGCAATGCAGCACGCATTCTTTCGCGGCGAAAGCAGGGGTTCCATGCGCATCACGATGATCGGCACCGGCTATGTCGGCCTTGTTTCCGGGGCGTGCTTCTCGGATTTCGGTCATGAGGTGGTCTGCGTCGACAAGGACGACGCCAAGATCGCTGCCCTGCACCAGAATGTGATGCCGATTTATGAGCCGGGGCTGGACGCGCTGGTCGCCGCCAACGTGCGCGCCGGCCGCCTGTCGTTCACCACCGACCTCGCCGAGGGCGTCAAGGGCGCCGATGCCGTGTTCATCGCCGTCGGCACGCCGTCGCGACGCGGCGACGGCCATGCCGACCTGAGCTATGTCTTCGCGGCCGTGAAGGAAGTGGCCGAAGCGCTGGACGGGCCGGCGGTGCTGATCACCAAGTCCACCGTGCCTGTCGGCACCGGCGATGAGGTCGAGCGCATCGTCGCCGAGGCCGCGCCCGGCAAGGGCATCACCGTCGCCTCCAATCCGGAGTTCCTGCGCGAAGGCGCCGCGATCGACGATTTCAAACGGCCCGATCGCGTCGTCTGCGGTACCGACGACGAGGGTGCGCGGGCCGTGCTTTCCGCCATCTACCGCCCGCTCTCGCTCAACCAGTCGGCGCCTGTGATGTTCACCGGCCGCCGCACGGCCGAGCTGATCAAATACGCCGCCAACGCCTTCCTGGCGACCAAGATCACCTTCATCAACGAGATCGCCGATCTCTGCGAAGCGGTGGGCGCGGATGTGCAGGAGGTCTCGCGCGGCATCGGATTGGACAACCGCATCGGCCGCAAGTTCCTGCACGCCGGCCCCGGCTACGGCGGCTCCTGCTTCCCCAAGGACACGCTGGCGCTGCTCAAGACCGCCGACGATTTCGAGAGCCCGTTGCGTATCGTCGAAGCAACGATCAACGCCAACGACGCCCGCAAGCGCGCGATGGGCCGCAAGGTCATCAGGGCGATGGGCGGCGAGGTGCGCGGCAAGACGATCGGCGTGCTGGGCCTCACCTTTAAGCCCAATACCGACGACATGCGCGATTCGCCCGCCATCGCCGTTATCCAGACGCTGCAGGATGCCGGCGCAACGATCCGCGCCTTCGACCCGGAAGGCCATGAGCAGGCCCGGAAGGTGCTGACCGGCGTCGAATTCATGGACGGCGCCTACGAGGTGGCCGACGCCGCCGACGCGCTGGTGATCGTCACCGAATGGGACGCGTTCCGCGCGCTCGACCTCAAGCGCATCGCCGGGCAGCTCAAGCAGCCGATCCTCGTCGACCTTCGCAACATCTATCCGCCGCAGGACGTGATCGATGCCGGCCTGGACTATACCGGGGTCGGCAAGGGGGCATAGCCGCCTATCGCTCGTGCCCGGCCTCGGCGAAGACGCGCTGGACGGGCGAGAGCACGTAATCGGCGAGGCGGCGGCGCCCCGTCTTGATCTCGGCCACGACTGCCATACCCGGCGTGATCGCCCGCTGCGCGCCATCGACCAGAATGGTCGGACGCAGCAGGCGGATGCGCGCGGCATAGACGGGCGCGCCGGCATTGGCGTTGGGATGCGCGGGATCGTAGGTCGGCGTCATCGCGTCAGCCGAGACCGAGACGACCACGGCCGGCACGGTACCGTATCGGGTGAACGGAAAGCTGTCGATCTTCACCTCTGCCGGCATGCCGGCGCGAACGAAGCCGACATCGCGATTCTCCAGCCGGGCGCGAACCTCGACGCCGCCGCCGGCCGGCGATAGCCGCATCACCGGCTGACCAGGCTGGACGACACCGCCGATCGTGTGGACGGCCAGTTCCTGCACCGTGCCGGAGACCGGCGCGCGCAGCGTCATGCCGGCAAGGTGCGAGGCTGCCTTGTCGAGCTGGTCCTGCAGCGAATCGGCCTTGGCACTGGCCTCGGCCAGATCGGCGAGCGCCTTCTGCCGGATGTCGGCGGCGCTGCCCGCCCGATCGCTGCGCGCCGCAGCCAACGCCGCCGCGATCCCCGGCATGCGCTGCCTCTGCGCCGCTATCGAGGCGGTCGCATCCTTCGCCTGCCCCTCGGCATCGACCATCCGCAGATCCGAGGTGAAACCCTTGCGCGCCAGGACCTCGTAGATTCCCAGTCGCTTGTCGGCGACCTTGGAGAGCGCGGTCAGCCGATCGAGATCGGCCTGCCCGCCGGCCAGCTCGGCCTGTTTCTCGACGACGACGCGATCGAGCTCGGCCAGCTTGGCGTCGCGCGCGGCGATATCGTCCGTCGCCTGCTGGCGGGCGAGGCGCGCGGCGGTGGGATCGGCCCCGGGCGGTGCGGCGAAAGGCTCGCCCAGCGCGGTCGTGCGCAGCCGCGCCACCTCCAGCCGCTCGGCGTTCAGCTGGCCGCGCAGCATGTCCCGATCGGCCTGCGCCTCGGTCGGCTGGAGACGCAGCAGCACGGCGCCGGCGGGCACGCTCTGCCCGTCATGGACCAGGATCTCCTCGACCCGCGCGGCGTCGAGCGGCTGGATGACCTTGCCGCCGCCATCGGAGGCGACCTCGCCCGGCGCGGTCGCGGTCATGTCGACCTTGCCGATGAAACCCCACAGCAGGATCAGTCCCACCAGTGCCGCGATCACATAGCCGGTCACGCGCGCAGCGGGCGACGGCGGCGCTTCGACGATCTCCAGCGCGGCGGGCAGAAAATCCAGCTCGTCACGTCCTGCGCCGCCGAACAGCGCATCGATTTTCGCGCCGTCACCCAGCGCCCGCCACTGCCGGACGAGCGATCGGCGCGCGTCGCCGATGCGGGCGGGCAGCATCGTCATGCCGTCTGCCGCTCGATTCCCGAGATCTGCGCGCGCCACAGTCGCGCGTAGCGCCCGCCGGCGGCCAGAAGGGACGCGTGGTTGCCGTCCTCGATGATGCGGCCGCCCTCCACCGTCACGATCCGGTCGGCCATGCGCAGCGCGGAGAGACGGTGCGCGATGATGATCACGGTACGCCCCTGGCAGATCGCCTGCATGTTCTGCTGGATGGCCTGCTCACTCTCGAGGTCGAGCGCGCTGGTCGCCTCGTCGAAGATCAGGATGCGGGGATCGGTGGCGAGCATCCGCGCGATCGCGATCCGCTGTCGCTGACCGCCGGACAGGGTGGCGCCGCGCTCTCCCACCTCCGTCTCGAAGCCCTGCGGCAGCGCGGCGATGAAATCATAGGCGCCGGCCAGCCGCGCGGCGGCGACCACGCGATCGATCGTCATGCCGGGGTTGGAAAGCGCAATATTCTCGTGGACGCTGCCCCGGAACAGCATGCTGTCCTGAAGCACGAGCCCCACCTGCCTGCGCAGCCAGGCGGGATCGAGCATCGCCGCGTCGATCCCGTCGATCAGCACCCGCCCTGTCTCCGGCACGTGCAGCCGCTGGACGAGCCGTGCGATGGTCGACTTGCCCGAACCGGACGGGCCGACGACGCCGATGATCCTGCCGGCGGGCACGTGCAGCGTCAGTCCATCGAGCGCGGGCGGTGCGTCGATCCGATAGCGGAAGCGGACATCCTCGAACGTCACCGCGCCCGACAGCAACGGCGGGGGCGCCGAGGCGGTGCGGCGTGGTTCGGCCGGGCTGTTCAGGATGTCACCCACCCGCTCGACCGAAATGCGCGCCTGCTGGAAATCCTGCCAGAGCTGGGCGAGGCGCAACACGGGCGTCGCGATCTGCCCGGCGAGCATGTTGACCGCGACCAACTCGCCGATGGTGAGGTCGCCCCGGATCACAGCATGGGCACCAAGATAGAGGACGAGCAGCGTGGTCAGCCGGCTGACGAACGTCGCCGCCTGGGTCGCGACGATGCCCACCCGCATCGCCGAGAAGGCGGCGGCGACATAGCTGGCGAGCTGCGTCTCCCAGCGCCGCTGCATCCCCGGCTCGACGGCCATCGCCTTGATCGTCTCGATGCCCGTCACGCTTTCGACCAGCAGCGCCTGATTCTCGGCACCGCGCCGGAAGCGCTCGTTGATGCGATCTCGCAGCACCGGCGTCGCGATCAGCGAGATGAGCACGTAGAGCGGGATCGAGGCCGTCACCACCCATCCGATCAGCGGCGCGTACCAGAAGATCAGCGCGAGGTAGAGGCTGCCGAAGGTGAGGTCGATCGCCAGCGTCAGCGTCGATCCGGTCATGAACTGGCGGATGCTCTCCAGCTCGCGAACGCGCGCGACGCTGTCACCCACCCGCCGCGCGCCGAAATAGCCGAGCGGCAGCGACAGCAGATGGCGATAGGTGCGCGCGCCGAGCTCGACGTCGATCCGGTTGGCCGTGTGCGAGAAGAGATAGGAGCGGATGCCACCCAGCAGCACCTCGAAGGTCAGGGCGATCGCCATGCCCGTGACCACGACGTCGAGCGTCGAGAAGCCGCGATGGACCAGCACCTTGTCCACCACCACCTGGAAGAACAGCGGCGTCGCGAGGCCGAGCAGCTGCAGCGCCACGCTGGCGACCAGCACCTCGGACAGCACCCGGCGATACCGCATCACCGCTGCGAGGAACCAGCCGAGTCCGAAGCGCCGCTCCGCCGAGGCGAGCGGCTCCTTGCGCCGCATCAGCAGCAGGGTGCCGTCCCAGCCGGCGACGAAATCGTCGATCGCCTTCACCTCGGGCTGGCGGCCGGGATATTGGAACAGCACGCGACCGGCGCCGTCCGGACCGGCGATCCGCGCGACGACCAGCCAGCGCCCGTCGGCGTCGCGGGCCAGCGCCGGCAAGGGCTGGCGGCCCAGACGATCCGGCGCGGGGCGGACGAGGCGAGCGCGCAGGCCCGAAGCACCGGCGGCGCGCAGCATCGCGGTCTCGTCGAAAGACCCCGAGGGTGCGAAGCACGCAGTCATGTCGGCGGGATCGGCGGGTACGCCGTGCAGCACGCAGGCGAGCGCGAACGCCTCCGCGCCGCCGTCGCTTGTCCGTCCTTCCGCCATCAGCCCCGAGGCCCCCCTCGAATAGCGAACACCGATACGTCGTTATCGCGGATGCGGGGCCTCGCCTATCCCCGGTCGGCCATGATGATCCGTTTCGCCAGACCGGGTTGCAAGCTGCAAATCGGTGGTTCCGAGGCATGACGATCATTTAATGTGTCGAAACGCATCATCATTTCGCCTTTCATTTTCGACGATTAGGCACGCTGGCCGGCGGCGACGGTCTGTCGCCGCAATCTTCCGGCGCGACCATGTGTTTTCCAGGCCGAAAGCGAGCATGTCGCTGCCCGTCCCGCGCGCTTTTCCGGTATCGTGCGGGATACAGGCCTCGAGAGGATTTCCTCGTGAACACACGGATCATCGCCGCGTCTGTAGCTGCCGCCACCCTGATCGGAATGGCGGCCACCTCGGCATCTGCAGATGCCTATAGCCGCAGCCGGGCGGAAGCCATGCACCAGAACCAGGTCAGCGTCTCTAAAGCCGAGGCTCGCAACAGCCGCGCGACGGCCGAGGCGAAGCACCAGAACGAGGTCAGCGTGTCGGAGGCGGAGGCCCGCAATCGCCGCGCTACTTCCGAGGCCGTGCACCGGAACGATGTCAGCGTGTCCGAGGCCGAGGCGCGCAACCGGCGGGCCACCGCCGAAGCGAAGCACCGCAACGAGGTGAGCGTCGCCGAAGCCGAGGCGCGCAACCGGCGACATTGAGCACACGCGTCGCACGCCGCTCCGTCAGGCGGCGTGCATCACAGGCATATGCGCGGGCGGTGCCAGCGTGGTGAACGCGGGCAACGCCGAGCGCACGGCTATGGGTGACGGCGACAGGGAACCGCCGTCATCGAACGCCGACATTGCGGACACGAGTTGCGTGGCGGCCTTTTGAGTCGACGGGGCCGTGCCGGCACCAGTGGAAGGCGATGGATAGGCACCCGGCCCGCTTCCGACCATATACCCGAAATAAAATCCCGAATCCGCCGACGATGCCGTGACATTGAAATATATTTCATACTCAACACTGCTCAAAATACTTCCATTTAAAACTACATCATTGTTGAAGTATTGCACCATATCATTGACACTTGAAAACGTCCTTCTGAGTATTTCATAGGGGCCGGCATCCACCTCGACGGATACACCGGTGACACCAGACCCTACATTCGTTCCTCCATAAAAAGCCAAACTGAAATGTCCGTTCGCGGGGCTGGAGACGAGGAACGTCGTTTCGCCCGATACCGTCTGGCTTCCGGCGGCGGCCGAGCTGTGGCCGCCGCCCAATTCGCCCATGGCGAGGACATTCTCACCGGCGAACGCCGCGTTGATGTTACTGTTCGACGAAAGAACCGGAGACGAGCTTGTGCTGGCCGGCGTATAGATGAGCGTGGCGACACCTTGAGACTGGCTGTCGAATCCCGGCGTTACCCCTCCGTAACCGAAAGTCGCGACATCCCTTCCAGCGCCGATTCCAGACGAAGATACTCCAACACCATCAGCATAATTGAGTAGTCCTGCGCCGGCGGAAATCGTTCCTGACGTCCCCGTGCCGGTCGAACTTGCCGTCGCGCGACCGCCGACGGTAACACCTGCATAGGAACTCTCCGACAGCACGCCACCGGCCGTTGCTATCCCGTTGGCGCTGGAATTTCCGGCAGTCGGGCCAATCCCACCATAAGCGATGGTGTCGGCCGTCACGTCGTGGGAGCCCGTGATGGTCTGCGCCGCGTCGGCATTGCCGGCCGCGCCGTTGTGGCCGCTGCTCCCATAGCCGTTGCCGCCGCCATAGGCTTTCACGGTCGAGGTGATGGTAGCGGCCGGCGTGGCGCTCCCGCTGTCGTCGAACGTGAGGTGCGACGTCGCGTTGCCTCCAGCGCCGACCCTGCCGGTGTCCGACTGTCCGCCGGCACCGCCCGCGGCGGTCTGCTGGAGGTGGATGGCGTAGCCATCGGTCACGCCGGACACCGCATTGACCAGCGAGACGGAGCCGCCGGCGCCGCCCGTCGCGCCGTTCGCGCCATAGCCCCCGGTGCCGCCGTCCGCGGTCAGCGTCGCCGTGGCGGCGGACTGGGAGTCACCGTTGGAATCGTTGGCATAGGCCGTGCCGGTGGCGCTCCCGCCAGCCCCGGCAACTTTGCCCGAACCGTTTGCGGTCCCGCCTTCTCCGCCGTCGCTGTTGACGGTGGCCCGCGCATTCGAGCCGGTGGCGCTGCCGCTGCCCGTCGCCGTGCCACCGGCGCCGCCATTGCCCGAGCTGCTGGTGCTGGCATTCCCGCCCGTCGCCATCACCTCCGCCGAAGCGGCGGAGGCGTTGCCGCTGCCCGTCGGGGCGGCATTCGGGTTGGTCGCCGTCCCGCTCGCATGCGCGGCGCCGCCGGCGCCGGACGTGCCGGTGTCGGAGAAACCGCCGATGCCGCCATCCGCCTCGACCGAAACCGCATAGGCGCCGCTCACCGTCGCGGAACCGATTCCGCCGGCGGCACCGGCACTGCCGGACGAACCGCTGCCGCCGCGCCCGCCTTCGGCCTTGGTGGACAGCGAGGCGATCGGGGTGCCGCTCACCGTGAGGGTGATCGTCGCATTGCCGCCGGTGCCGGCGGTGCCGCCGTCGCTGTCCCCGCCGGTGCCGCCCTGCGCCACCGCGCCGTTGCCGACATTGCTGAGCGTGACCGATCCGCCGGCACCGCCCGCCGCGCCCGAAAGGCCGTCGCCACCGTCGCCGCCTGCGGCCGTGAGCGATGCGGTCGACTGATTGGTCCGATCCAGGATCGAGACGGTGCCGCCCGCGCCGCCCGTCTTGCCGACCCCGCTGCCCGATCCGCCCGCGCCGCCGATGGCGATGATCGTGCCGCTCGGACCGTCCACCGTGGCGACACCGCCCGCGCCGCCCGATCCGCCCGCGCTGGCGCCGCCGGCACCGCCCTTCGCCGTCAGCTGCGCGTTGGTGTCGATGGCATCTGCCTGCGCCGTCGCGCTGCCGCCCGCGCCGCCATTGGCGCCCGCCGCCGCACTGCCGCCCGCCCCGCCGGTCGCCGACACCGTCGCGCTGTCGGGGGTGGCGGGCACGCTGATCGTCGCCTGCGCGCTGCCGCCCATGGCTCCCGCGCTTCCGGCCGAGCCCGCGCCCCCGGCCCCGCCGATCGCGATCGACGCGAAACTGCCGGTGAGAGAGGCCGAGCTCGAATAGCTCACCACCGAAGACGCCACGCCGCCCGTTCCGGCAGTTCCGCCCGCGCTCGCCCCGCCGGCGCCGCCCTGGGCCGTCTGGCTCAGGATGACGCCCTGTGTACCCGTCGTATAGGAATTGACGAAGCCGCCGCTGATCGACGAATACGCCCCAGCGCCGCCGCTGGCGCCGCTCAGCCCCGCCCCGCCATTGCCGCCTTGCTGGACCAGCGTCACCTTGGCCGGGTACGACACGGGAAGCGGCGCGTTGGAAGCCGCGCTGGTGGAAGCGACACCACCCGCCCCGCCCTTGTGTCCCGCGCCCGACCCAGTGCCGCCGGTCCCACCGATCGCGGAGACGGACAGGATTCCCGATACGTTGTTGATCGTGACGGCGGCGCTGGCCGCGCCCCCCGCGCCGCCGTTGGCGGTCGCCGAATTGCCGCCCGCGCCGCCCTGCGCCGCCACGGTAGCGTTGATCCCGCTGCTGAGATCCGGATCGCTGTTGTAAACGCCGGTCACGATGTCCGTCGCTGTGGCCGCGCCGCCCGCCGCGCCGCTCGACCCCGACGAACCGGCCCCGCCCGCACCGCCATAGGCGCCGACCTTGGTGGTGATGATGTGGCTCGCCGTCGCATTCTTCGTATCGTCGAAATTGAGATAGGAGGTGCCGCTGCCACCCACCCTCGTGGTGCCGCCCGCGCTCGCCCCGCCCGCGCCGCCGGTGCCCAGCTCGATCAGCGTCAGTTGACCATTGTTCGTCGATCCCGTGACCCGGTTGTTGACCGAGACGTCCGCTCCTGCGCCCCCGCTCGCGCCCGACAGGCCCGCGCCGCCGGCGCCGCCGCGCTGCTCCACGCTCACCTGCACGTTGCCGTTCGACGAGCCGGCGAAGCTGGCGCCCGCCACGGTCGCCCCGCCCGTACCGCCGCTGTAACCGGCGCCCGAGGCCGATCCGCCTGCGCCGCCTATGGAGAGAACGCCAGCACTCCCGCTCGCGGCCGAACTACTGCCCGAGCCGTTGTCCGAGCTGGTCGCGGATCCGCCCACGCCGCCGCTACCGTTGGTCGCGTCGCCACCCCTGCCGCCGGTCGCGGTGCCGAAGCTGGTCGAAGCGCCCGTCGCCTTGCTGTTGGCATTGGCCGAGCCGGTGCCACCCGCCCCGCCGGTGCCGTTGGTGGCCGAGCCGCCATTGCCGCCGGTGCCGCTCAGCCCGTTGGACAGAGCCCGGCTGGCGTTGACGTAGCTCGACGCGGCGCCAGCACCCCCCGCGGCACCGGCATGGCCGACGCTGGCCCCGCCGTTGCCGCCGGTCGCGCGGGTCGACATCGTGATCGTCGTCGGCCCGGTATCGCTCAGCACGAAGCCGGCCGAGGCGGCTCCGCCATTGCCGCCGGTCGCGGCGCTGCTGTCGCCGCCATTGCCGCCGGTCGCGAACTGGGTGAGCGAGAGCGGTCCGGCCGTATCCGAGCCTAGGGCATGGTTGCCCATGCTGCTCGATCCGCCGGCGCCGCCGTTCGCGCCGTTCAGGCCGGCGCCGCCGTTGCCGCCGGTCTGGATGGCCTTGGCCGTCGCGGACGTAACGCCGGTGGCATTGGCGGAGATCGATGCCGTGCCGCCGGCGCCGCCGGTATGCCCCGCGCCCATGCCGGTGCCGCCGTCTCCACCCTTGCCGCTGGCCGAGGCGGTGGCATCCCATTTTCCGTTCGCGGCGGACTGGGCAACGCCCTGCGCTCCGGCTCCGCCATCGGCCGTGCCCAGCGCGTTGCCACCATTGCCGCCATTGGCGGTGGATGTGGCTGTGACCGAAGAGGTAGCGCCGGTATCGGTGTTGGTGGCGGTCGCATAAGCGATCGCGCCCCCGCCGACTCCCGGCGTGCCGCCACTCCCGCTCGGCGATCCAGCGCCGCTCGCTCCGCCGTTGCCGCCCGCGCCGCCGTAGGAATCCGATTCGGCCGTGTTCGGGCCGTTGCTCGCGACGCTGGTGATGGTCTTGCCGCTGACGCCGCCGCCAGCACCGCCGTTGCCACCGTTGCCGCCCGCACCGGAGGAGGATGCCGCGCCGCTGCCGCCCGCACCGCCGCTGCCACCGTGGAGATAGGTGGTGTTGGCCTTGTCGGCCGTCGCGTTGGTGATCAGGGAGGAATAGCTCTTGGTGCCGTCGCCCCCACTGGCCCCGGGGGTCGATCCATTGGCGCCGGCCGTGCCGTTCGGAGCGGTTATGTTGACAGTCGCCATGGCGAATCTCCCCTTACCCCCATCCGTTCCTATCATGGGGCGAAGACAAGTTCTCACGAAGAAAAGCGGCAATTTTTACATAAACGACTGACGCTCTTCGTTAGCGCTTTTTCGGGTGGCCGAGATCGGCTAAGCCACAATCACCTTCCAGCAGGACGAGGGGGTCGTCATGCCAACGGTGTCAGACTACACGGCGCTGCTTTCCGGCCAGTATTGGGGCGGTATCGAGACGACCGGTAAGGGCCAGATCGTCACCTATTCCTTCCCGACCGCCGCCCCGTCCTACGATTCGTCAGTGGCCGGCTTCACCGCCGCCACCGTGTCGAGCTTCCAGGCGTTCAACAGCGACGAGCAGGATCAGGCGCGCAAGGCGCTCGCGGAATGGTCCGCTGCCTCCGGCATCGTCTTCGTCGAGGTGGCGCCGGGCCAGGGCGATATCAACTTCCAATTGGTGAACCTCAGCACCAGTTCCTATGGCAGCCCCGGAGGCATCGGCTTCTACCCGTTCGGCGACTGGGACTATCTGACCCAGCCCACGCCCACGACGCCGTCGGCGAATTTCCGGAGCGACCTCGACTCGTCCGGCGACGTGTTCATGAACAGCCAATATGCCTCGGACGGCACGGTCAACTACGGTACGCTGCTTCATGAGATCGGCCATGCAATCGGCCTCAAGCACCCGACCGAAACGGTCTATTCGCCGTTCGCCACGCACGATCAGGTGCTGTCCTCGGACGACCCGACCCGCACCATCATGGCGACGGTGGGGGACACGTCGTCCAACAGCACGCCGCACATCCTCCAGCTCGACATGGATGCAGCGGCGCACATCTACGGCGCGGCAGGATCGGGCGGGGTCTATACGGACAGCGGGTCCGGCACGCTGGCGGGCACCGCCATCGCCTGGAGCTGGAACGCCAGCACGAACGTGATGACGGAAACCGGCACCAGCGCCGACGAGACCATCACCGGAACCTCGCTGGGCGACGTCATCACCGGCAATGGCGGCAACGACCGGCTGTTCGGCCTCAACGGCAACGACACGCTCACCGGCGGATCGGGCAACGACTATATCGACGGCGGTCCGGGCGCCGACATCATGACCGGCGGCGCCGGCAACGACACCTATTATGTCGACAATAGCGGCGATCAGGTGATCGAGCAGCCGAACGGCGGCTACGATTTCGTCTATGCGCGCGGCATCAACTACACGCTGCCGGCCAATGTCGATTCCGGGCAGGTCTACGGCTCGGGGCTGACGCTCACCGGCAATGCCGACGGCAACACGCTCTACGGCGACGGCAGCGGCAACACGCAGGTTTATGGGCTCGGCGGCAACGACTATATCGTCACCGGCTCGGGCAACGACGTGCTCGACGGCGGCACCGGCGCGGACGGCATGTTCGGCGGCCAGGGCAACGACACCTATTATGTCGACAATACCGGCGATTACATGGGCGAGGACCCGAACGCGGGCACCGACACCGTCCATGCGACGATCAGCTTCACCCTGCCCGCCAATTTCGAGAACCTGATCCTCGACGGCACAGACAATATCAACGCCACCGGCAACAGCCTCGCCAACGTGCTGACCGGAAATGCCGGCAACAACGTGCTGGACGGCGGCGGCGGCAAGGATACCGCGTCTTTCGTCAACGCGACCGGACCGGTGAACGCCAGCCTGGCCACCGGCGTGGCGACCGGCTTCGGCACGGACACGCTTCAAAACATCACCAACCTGACCGGCTCGTCTTATGGCGACACGCTCACCGGCAACAGCGCTGCCAACGTGCTCGATGGCGGCGCGGGCAACGACGTGCTGGACGGCGGCAGCGGCGCCGACATCATGTACGGCGGCCTCGGCGACGACACCTTCTACGTCGACAACAGTAGCGACATCGCAGTCGAAAATCCCAACGAGGGCACCGACACGGTGATCGCCTCGGTCAGCTATTCGCTCGCCAGCAGCTACACCGACAACCTGACGCTGACCGGCACGGCCAACATCAACGCCACCGGCAACAGCCTCGCCAACGTGCTGACCGGCAATGCCGGCGACAATGTGCTGAACGGTGCAGGCGGCAAGGACACCGCCTCCTTCGCCAACGCGACCGGACCGGTGAACGCCAATCTGACGACGGGCGTGGCGACCGGCTTCGGCAACGACACGCTGCAGGCAATCACCAACCTCACCGGCTCATCCTATGGCGACACTCTTACCGGCAACGGCGCGGTCAACGTGCTCGATGGCGGCGCGGGCAACGACGTGCTGGATGGCGGCGGGGGCGCCGACATCATGTACGGCGGCCTCGGCGACGACACCTTCTATGTCGACAACAGCAGCGACATCGCCGTCGAATATGCCAATCAGGGCACCGACACGGTGATCGCCTCGGTCAGCTATTCGCTCGCCAGCAGCTATGTCGAGAATCTGACGCTGAGCGGCACGGCCAACATCAACGCCACCGGCAACGGCTACAACAACATCCTCACCGGCAACGCAGGCAACAACGTGTTGAACGGCGGCACCGGCAAGGACACCGCCTCCTTCGCCAACGCGACGGGACCGGTGAACGCCAATCTCTCGACCGGGATCGCCACCGGCTTCGGCACGGACACGCTGCAGAACATCGCCTGCATCACTGGATCGGCCTATGGCGACACGCTGATCGGCAACAGCGCCGCCAACGTCCTGACCGGCGGCGCGGGCGACGATATCCTCGATGGTGGGGCCGGCAGCGACTCGCTGGTCGGCGGCACCGGCAACGACACTTATTATGTCGACAGCCCCAACGATTTCGTGGTCGAGCAGCCCGGCGAGGGCACCGACTCGGTGTTCGCCTCCGTTTCCTATTCGCTGGCGAGCAGCTACACCGAAAACCTGACGCTGACCGGCACGGCCAACATCAACGCCACCGGCAACGGCTATAACAACGTGATCACCGGAAACAGTGGCAACAACGTGCTGGACGGCGGGACCGGGGTCGACACCTTCGTCTTCGGCCCCGGCTTCGGCCACGACACGCTCAAGAACTTCACCGCAGGCAACACCAGCCCGGAGCACGATATCATCGCGATCGATCACACGATTCTGAGCAACTTCGCGGCGGTGATGGCGGATGCCCAGCAGATCGGGGCCGACACGGTCATCACGATCGATCCGTCCAACAGCATCACGCTCCAGAACGTGCAGAAGACGCAACTCGTCGCCAGCAACTTCCACTTCACCTGAGCGCGTCGTCGACAGGGGCGGCTTGCATACGGCCCCGCGTCATGAGATGCCGGACGGCAGGCGGGATCGATGCTTCGATCCCGCTCCGCGCGGCAACACGGACGAGCCATCCGGATCATGACGCAACCCGGCGACCCTCCCCCCGGATCGAGCCGCTCGATCTACGAGCGGCTGGGCCTGACACCCTCACCCAATGCGGCACCGCTGCGCCGGCCGGTCCCGATCGTCCCCGCGCCGCCGGCCGGCCGGAAGATCCTGCGCTATCTGATCGGGATACCGCTGCTCGTCGCGGGGCTGGCCCTGCTGTGGATGAACCTGCCCCTTGGCGGCGGAGGTCCAGCCTTCGCGCCAAGCTCAAGCAGCGAGGACGAGCGCCGCATGGATTCGCAGGACGCCCAGATCAAGCAGCTCGAGCTGCGCATCGAAATGCTCGAGATGAAGGTCCACGCGCTGCAGCAGATCAACGGCTATCCGGAAGAGCATGGTCTCGCGTCCCGCCCACGCCCTGCTCCGCGAACCGAGACATCGACCGACATCGAGCGGCCGGCCGACAATTGAGCGATCCGACGCCGGGGCCGGCAGGCCTCAGCGTTCGCCCCGCCGCACCTCCAGCCCGCGTTCCCAGGCGAGCGCGTGCGCCACGATCGTATCGAGTTGCCCGTAGCGCGGCTGCCAGCCGAACGTCTCCAGGATCGCCTCGTTGCCGGCGATCAGCGCGTCGGGATCGCCGGCGCGACGCCCTTCCATACGACGCTCGATCGAAAGCCCGCTGATCTTCTCGACCGCATCCAGCACCTCCAGCACCGAGAAGCCGCGCCCATAGCCGCAATTGAGCGTCAAGCTGCGCTCCGGCTCGGCGATCAGCGCATCGAGCGCCAGTACATGCGCGGCCGCCAGATCGGTGACGTGAATATAATCCCGCACGCCGGTGCCGTCGGGCGTCGGGAAGTCGGTGCCGAACACCGCGACATGGCTGCGCTTGCCCAGCGCCGCCTCGACCGCGACCTTGATCAGGTGCGTCGCCCCTTCGGTCGCCTGCCCTGCGCGACCATCCGGATCGGCGCCGGCGACGTTGAAATAGCGCAGCGCGCAATAATTGATCGGATGCGCGGCCGCCGTGTCCTTCAGCATGATCTCGGTCATCAGCTTGGACATGCCGTAGGGATTGATCGGCACGGTCGGCGTGTCTTCCCGCACCGGGCTGACATCGGGCACGCCGTAGGTCGCCGCGGTGGAGGAGAAGATGAAATGCTTTACCCCGCCGGCCACCGCCGCCTCGATCAGCGTGCGGCTGTTGGCGGTGTTGTTGCCGTAATATTTGAGCGGGTCGGAGACGGATTCTGGCACCACCACCGATCCGGCGAAGTGCATGATCGCGCCGATCCCGAAGCTTTCGATCGTGCGGGCGAGCAGTTGCGCATCGCCGACGTCGCCCTCGACGAAGCTCGCCCGCGCGTCCAGCGCCCAGCGGAAACCTGTGCAGAGATTGTCGAGCACCACCGCCTGCCACCCGGCATCCTCCAGCGCGAGCACGGCGTGGCTGCCGATATAGCCGGCGCCGCCGGTCACCAGCACAGGAAAGGGTTTGGTCGTCATCCGCTATCTCCCCCTCAAGTAGCGATCGAACCACTCCACCACGCGCTGCCGCTCGTCGGCGACATGGGCCGGATCGTGGAAACCGTGGCCTTCATCCGGGTAGATGACAAGGCTCGTCGGCACGCCGTGGGTCTTCAGCCCGTTCCAATATTCCAGCGATTGGCTCGGCGGCACCTCGATATCGCGCTCGCCGACGGTGATCAGCGTCGGTGTCTTCGCGCGATCGATGAACTGGATCGCCGAGATATCCCAATAGGGCTTGCTGTCTTCGTAGAGGCTCTTGCCGAAATAGGGGATCATCCAGGTGTTGATTCCGTTCGTGCCGTAATAGCTGATCCAGTCCGATATGCCGGCGCCTGCATGGATCGCCTTGAAGCGATCGGTCTGGGTGTTGGCCCACATCGCCATGAAGCCGCCATAGCTGTGACCCTTGAGGCCAAGCCGGGCGTCGTCGATCGGCGCGACCCGCTCGGCCGCATCGATACCGGCGAGGATGTCCTTCAGGTCGCCGCCACCGAAATCGCGCTTGTTGGCGGCCACGAAGGCTTCGCCCTGCCCGTAACTGCCGCGCGGATTGGGGTAGAACAGCCAGTAGCCCGCCGCGATCAGCGCGGCATCGTCGCCCTTCCAGAGAAATTCCGGCGTCACCGCAGCGGCTGGCCCGCCATGGACGACGGTGATCATCGGCGCCCTGCCGGTCGTGGCGACAGCGCCGCGCGGCGCGAGCAGCCAGCCCTGCACGTCATGGCCGCCGCTCTTCCAGGTGATGCTCCGCGCGGACACGATCGGGCGGTAGGCGCCGTTGTCGGTCGTGATCTGCACCGGGGTCGCCACCGGGCCGGCGAATATCTCCGGCGCGTGCTCATAATCCTGCGCGACCATCGCCATCGTCCCGGCCTTGGCGAAGGCGGCCCCACCGCCCTCGGCATCGACCTTGGCGCGCGCGGTCCAAAGCGGCTCTCCGGCTCCGCCCGCCGGATCGACCGGGACGACCGCCGCCTGATCGCCGAGCAGCGCCGTGGTCCGGATGCCGCCCCCGCCCTTGTCCCACTGGAGCGAGGTGAAGGTCCCGCGATAGCCGGGTGTGACGTCTTTCGCGACGCCGCCGGCGAACGGCACCGTCCAGATGTCCCCGCCGACCGAGCCGAAATCGCTCATCAGCCCGCCGATGAAGGCGACCGTCTGCCCGTCGGGCGAGATGCGCGGAAAGTTGGCCTGCGCCGCCGGCGCGGTAATGGTGCGGACCGCACCCGTCGCGGCATCGATCGCGTCGATGGTCGCGACCCACCAGTTGACGTCGCCATTGCCCTTCGCGGTCGTGGCGACGAAGCCCTTGCCGTCGGGCGTCCAGTCAAATTCGTAGACGAAGCGATCGGGCGGCGAGATGGTGCGCAACGTGCCGCCGGACGCCGGCACGACGGCGATCCTTTTCTCGTCGTTCGCCTCGCCGATCTCGCCGACCTGCCGCGTGCCGGCCTGCACTGCGCCCGTTTCCTTCTGCGCGCCGATCGTCACCAGCAGCGCGATGCTGCGCCCGTCGGGGGACCAGCGCGTGTCCGCGGCGAGGCCATTGACCGTAGCGAGCCGCCGCGCATCCCGCCCGCTCAGCAGCATGAGCGTAGCGGTGCCCGCACGCCGATCGCGCGCAACGAAGACGAGCTGGCCGTCCGGCCCGTAGGCCAGCGCCGAATAGTCGCAGACCTTACAGGGGTCGATCCGCGCGAGAACATGGCCGTCACTGGCCCCGCGCACCACGATCGCGCCGTGCGAAGCGACGAGCGCGTCCGGCTCCTGCGCGCTCTCGACGCTGGCGACGCGATCGCCGGCCGGCGCGATGACGAGCCCGGTGAATTGATGGAGCGGCTGGGCGGCAAGCGGCGCGGCCGAGGCGAGGAGGAAAGCTAGCGCCGGAGCGATACTGGTGCGCACGGATCACCCTTGTTGGTCACAAGCCCCCACGTAACAGCGATAGCATGTCGATGCGCCCGCGCAACGGCCGTGATGACCCTTGCAACCACCCCTTCTCCGCATCACAAGGCGCCGCACAGTCCGGGAGGAAGCCATGGCCGAGAGTCGTACCGTGCAGCATCAGCGTTCGCTCGACGATCCGGACGGCTTCTGGCTGGAGCAGGCCAAGGCGCTCGACTGGATCACGCCGCCGACCAAAGCGGGCGACTGGTCCTTCGACGAGGCCGAATTCCATGTCCGCTGGTTCGAGGACGGCGTGCTCAACGTCTCGGCCAACTGTCTAGACCGGCACCTCCCCGAACATGCCAACCGCACGGCGATCATCTGGGAGCCGGACGACGCCAGGGTCGAGCCGCAGCATTTCACCTACGCCGAGGTGCATGCGGAGGTCTGCCACTTCGCCAACGTGCTGAAGGCGCAGGGCGTGAAGAAGGGCGACCGCGTCACCGTCTATATGCCGATGATCCCGGAGGCCGCCTTCGCGCTGCTCGCCTGCGCGCGGATCGGCGCGATCCATTCGGTGGTGTTCGGCGGCTTTTCGGCGGATTCGCTGGCCGGGCGTATGGAGGATTGCGGCAGCGCCGTCGTCATCACCGCCGACGAAGGCCGGCGCGGCGGCAAGACCGTCCCGCTCAAGACCACGGTGGACGAAGCCGCGAAGATCTTCGGCGGCGTGAAGACGGTTCTGGTGGTCAAGTGCACTGGCAAGGACGTGCCCATGACCAGAGGCCGAGACGTCTGGTATCACGAGGCAGCATCGAAGGTGCCCGCCGATTGCCCGCCCGAGCCGATGAAGGCCGAGGACCCGCTGTTCATCCTCTACACCAGCGGATCGACCGGCAAGCCCAAGGGGGTGGTCCACACCACCGGCGGCTACCTGTTGTGGGCCACGCTGACGTTCAGGACGACGTTCGACTACAAGGCGCCGGAGGTCTTCTGGTGCACCGCCGACGTGGGCTGGGTGACCGGCCATTCCTATCTCGTCTACGGCCCGCTTGCCAATGCGGCGACCACGCTGGTCTTCGAGGGCGTGCCCAATTGGCCGACCGCCGCGCGCATCTGGGAGGTGGTGAACCGCCATCAGGTCGCGACGCTCTACACCGCGCCAACCGCGTTGCGCTCGCTGATGAAGGAAGGCGACGACATCGTGAAGGCGACGTCGCGCAAATCCTTGCGCCTGCTCGGTACGGTCGGCGAGCCGATCAACCCGGAGGCGTGGCGCTGGTATCATGACGTCGTCGGCGACGGCCGCTGCCCGATCGTCGACACCTGGTGGCAGACCGAAACCGGCGGCCACATGATCACCCCCTTCCCAGACACCCCGACCAAGCCGGGATCGGCGACGCTCCCCTTCTACGGCGTCGAGCCCAAGCTGCTCGACGGCGAGGGCAAGGAATTGCACGGAGAGGCCGAGGGCAACCTGATCATTGCGCGCGCATGGCCCGGTATGATGCGTGGCGTGTGGGGCGACGAGAAGCGCTTCTTCGAGACCTATTTCCGCACCTTCCCCGGCGTCTATACGACCGGCGACGGGGCGCGGCGCGATGCCGACGGCTATTGGTGGATCACCGGCCGGGTCGACGACGTGATCAACGTCTCCGGCCATCGCATGGGCACGGCCGAGGTGGAAAGCGCGCTCGTGCTGCACGACGATGTAGCGGAAGCGGCGGTGGTCGGCTTCCCGCATGACGTTAAGGGCCAGGGTATCTACGCTTATGTGACGCTCAACTCCGGCGTCGAGGCGAGTGAGGATCTGCTGAAGGCGCTCAAGGCCCATGTCCGCCACGAGATCGGGCCGATCGCGACGCCCGACGCCATCCAGTTCGCCCCCGGACTGCCCAAGACCCGCTCGGGCAAGATCATGCGCCGCATCCTGCGCAAGATCGCGGAGGGGGAAATCGGCGCGCTGGGCGACACCTCGACGCTCGCCGATCCTTCGGTGGTCGACGATCTGGTCAGGAACCGCGTCGGCTGATGTTCACCCCTTCGTCAGGGGTTGCTGTATAAGGCGAGTCGTTCGTCACGGAGGCTTGCCTTGTACCGCCCGCTCATTCTGGCCGCGCTGGTGATGCCGGTCGCCGCTTATGCCCAGCCTGCACCGTCGGCGCCCGCGCCGCGCCAGATGCCGACCTATCAGGATGACGATGCACAATGGCGCGGCGGCACGTCTGAAAGTTACGGCACGGCGGATCTCCATCACCACGTCGACCAGACGCCGGCGCCACCTCCGGTTCCGCAGGGCTATGGCTATGATCCCTATGGCGGGCCGGCGTCTGCACAGCCGCAGGCCTCGGGACCGGGATCGGGACCAGCGACGGGATCAAACCCGCAGCCGGCGCCGGCCAACGGATGGAAAACTCCCAAGCCATACGCCCGCCAGGATCAGGTCGATCAGGGCAGCCCCAACGACGCCGCGCACCGCGCCGATCGCGCCCGCACCGCGTCACTCAATCGCCGCCCGTGGCAAGGCTATAACGGCGCGTCGATGACTGGCTCGTCCGGCAGCTATGCCGCCGAACACGCGCAATATCAGGCTGCACTCGCGGCACACGCGCAGGATATGCAGCGCTATCAGGCCGATCAGTCCGACTATCAGCAGCACCTGGCCGATTGGCGCCAGCAGAGCGACGCCTGCGCGCGCGACGCCTATGCGTGCGGTGGCGGGCCGGACTGATCGGCAGGTTTTTCGAGCATCTTCTGCGCGCTGGTCTGCACGAAGCCGGAGATCGCGCCCGCCATCATCGACAGCATCATCGGCACCTGGACGGAGGCGCGCACCACAGCTTCCTCCACCATCATGTCGACAACAACTTTCTGGCCCATCGCGGTGACGGTCATCGCCAGCCGGTCATCGCCGGTCCAGTGCGCCTGCACCGTGCCGCCGCCGGGGATATGCCGCTCCAGCTTGGGGATGCCGGCGCCGATGCGCCGCTTGGCCTCGGCCTTGCCGAGCGTGTGGGGAATGTCGAATTGCATCGTGGACGCCATGCCACCTCCAACGCCTGAGGACGGTGCCGGCTCCTACCGGCATCGCCCCGCGCTGGGAAGTTAGCTCAGCAGCTTCATCACGCCCTGCTGCGACTGGTTCGCCTGGGCGAGCATCGCGGTGGCGGCCTGGTTGAGGATCTGCGCCTTGGCGAGGTTGGTGGTTTCGGCGGAGAAATCGGCGTCGGAGATGCGCGACTTGGCATCGGTGAGGTTGGTGACGTTGTTGGTCAGGTTGTTGACCACCGAGTTCAGCTGGCTTTCCGACGCTCCAAGACCGGCGCGGACGGTATCGACCTGCTTCAGCGCATCGTCGATGCCGCCGGTCGTCGCGAGAGTCGTATTGGCGTCGGCCTGCGTATCGACCTTGAGGCTGAGCGCCGCCGACACCTTGTCCAGCTTGCCGATCACGATGTCGACCGTCTGGCCCTTGTCGGAGCCGGTCTGGATCGTGGTCGTCGTGTCGGCGGTCATGCTGAACATCGGTGCGCCGTTATAGTCGGTCTTGACCAGCACGCTGCCGATCTGGTTCTGTAGCTGGCTCACCTCGACCTGCATGTCGGCGCGGTCATCGTCGCTGTAGGTGCCCGAGGCGGACTGGACGGCCAGCTCGCGGATGCGCTGGAGCATGTTGGTGACTTCGCTCAGCGAGCCTTCGGCCGCTTGGGCGAGGCTGATGCCGTCGTTGGAATTGCGGATCGCCTGGTTCATGCCGCCGATTTGCGACTGCATCGAGTTGGAGATGGCGAGGCCGGCGGCATCGTCCGACGCGGAATTGATGCGCTTGCCGGACGACAGGCGGGACATGGCGGTCTGCAGGGCGCTGTTGGCCAGACGCGAGCCGTTTTGCGCACGCAGAGCGGCGCTGTTCGAATTGATGACGGTCATAGTGCTTCCCCCGGACGGTCAGGCGGATATCGCCGCCGTCCTGTGTTGGTTAACGACCGGGAAGCCACGGACTTGCCGCTAGACGATGGTCGAACGCATCGTCACGGCACGATCCCGAGCGCATTCGCGCGATCCGCCAGCCGGGGCGCCGCCGCCGCCGCCGCTTCGAAATCGGCCTTGGCTCCCGCCGCATCGCCCCGGCGCTGTCGGATGATCCCGCGCCCGTAGAGCGACCAGGCCATCCTCGGCTCCTTCGCCAGCACGGCGTCATAATCCTGCAACGCCTTGTCGAGATTGCCCATGCGCAATTCGACCAGCCCGCGACTGTCGACGAACGCCAGATCGCCGGGCCGCTGCCGGACCGCCGAATTGCAATCGGACAGCGCGGCCTCCAAGTCCGTCCCGGCCAGAGCGCGCGCCCAGCAGCGGCCGTTGAGCGCGCCCGGCCTCCGCGCATCGTCCGGATGCGCCTTGATCCACAGATCATATTGCTCGACGGCGCGCGCCGACTGATCGACCTCCGAGAACAGGCCACCGAGCTGGAATCGCTCGTCGGCGGCCGGCGCGGCCGCCTGCGCCGCCGCGCCGAGATCGGCCAATGCACCCGCCTTCCTGCCCTCGCGCAGCCGCAATTCGGCGCGGTCGATCAGGGTATCGACGTCATCGGGCTTGAGCCTGATCGCGGCATCGAGATCGGCCGCGGCCTGCGCGCCCTGGCCGGTCGCGGCATAGGCGCCGGCGCGCTGGACGAGGTAGCGCGGCTCGGCCGGCGCCTTGGCGATGGCCTGGGTGAATGCGGCGATCGCGGCTTTGGCGTCATGCTGCGCCATGGCGACGGCGCCCTGTCGCGCATAGCCGTCCGCATCGGTCGGCTCCGCATCTCTCGCGGGAAGCTGCACAGCCGCGCCGCTGCTGTCCTGATAGTGCGCGGTGACATTGAACACCGGCCCGCCCTCGTAGGTCAGGAACATGCGATGCTGCGCGTTCGAGACATAGATGCGGTGGGCGATGAAGAAGTCCGATCCGATCAGCATGTCGGTATCGATATCCATCTGCCCGATCTGGATGCGGACGTTCCTGATCTCTTCCTGATCGAGCTTGAAGCTGGCGAAGGGCGCCGTCCAGACGCGCATGACCCCACGCCCGAACCCCCTCATCACGCCGGCCGGCTGAACCCCGGGGCTGTCCGTCCTGATACCGGCGCGCGCAGCGGCGGCGAGCGAGACGACGGTGGTCGACGCACCGGTATCGAAAGTCGCGCGCAGCTTCACGCCGTTGAGCTCGATCGTGCCGATCGTGTGCGGGTTGCGGGCATCGCGCGATGCGATGTCGATCTCCGAATAGGGCCTGCCTGTTGCCCAGTAGGCGAGATCCATGCGGCCGCATCCCTGCGGCTTCATCAGCCGGATCATGCCGTGGGGCAGATCATATTCGACATCCGCGAAGCCCAGGATGTTCTGCCCGAGCATACCCGATCCCGGCGTCTCGCTGCCGCCGACCAGGAACTGCACATTGGGCAGATCGACGCCGGCCAGGGTGAAGGTCTTCACCGTCGCGACGCTGATCGACGCAGTGCCGTTGATGCCCTTGACGTACATGCCCGGCGGCCCGGGCTCCAGCCGCAGGCCCAACGTCGCGGCGCTGCCCGGCGTGATGCCGCTGTAGAAAGCGCCGCTGTCCGCCATCAGGCGCACCGGCGAGCCGTTGATCTTGACGTCCACCATTGGCCGCAAGGCTTGCATGGTGACGGGCAATTCGGCGATCCGGCTGACCGTGCAATCGGCCAGCGCCGGCGACGCGATCGTAAACAGCACACCGGCAAGCATCCAACGCACGCCCACGGCACATCCCCGATTCGTCCCCCGCTGCCAGCCTAGCGGGTCTCGGGGCGGAGGAAAGCCGTGCTATTTCAGCAGGACGAGCTCTTCCGCCATGGTCGGGTGGAGCGCGACGACATCGTCGAACTGCTGCTTGGTGAGGCCCGCCTTCACCGCCACCGCCGCCGCCTGCAGGATCTCGGGCGCGTCCGGGCCGATCATGTGGAGGCCCAGCACCTTATCGGTCGAGGCATCGCAGACCATCTTGTAGAGAGCGCGCTCGTCGCGGTTGGCGAGCACGTTCTTCATCGGGCGGAAATCCGACGAATAGACCTTCACCGTGCCGTAGCGGTTCTTCGCCTCGGCCTCGGTGAGGCCCACGGCGGCTATCGGCGGATGGCTGAACACCGCGCTCGGCACGCAATGATAGTCGATCCGGCGCGGATTGTTGCCGAACTGGGTGTCGGCGAAGGCGTGGCCCTCGCGGATCGCCACGGGCGTGAGCTGGATGCGGTTGGTGACGTCGCCCACCGCGAAGATCGAGGGCACGGTCGAGCGGCTGTCCTCATCCACCTTGATCGCGCCCATCTCGTCGATCGCGACGCCCAGCGCCTCGAGGCCCAGCCCCTCGCTGTTGGGACGCCGGCCGGTGGCGAACATCAGGCAGTCGGTCTCGATCGGGTCCTGCCCCTTGGCGTGGACGAGCAAAGTGCCGTCTTCGCGCTTCTCGACCTTCTCGAAGATGGCATTGAAACGAAAATCGATGCCCTTCTTTACCGAAATCTGGAGCAGGCGATCGCGCACGCTGGCATCGTAATGGCGCAGGATGTCCCCGCCGCGGTTGACCAGGGTCACCTTGGCGCCGAACTCGTTGAAGATGCCGGCGAATTCGTTGGCGATGTAGCCGCCGCCGGCGATCACGATGCGCTTCGGCACATTGTCGAGATGGAAGGCCTCGTTGGAGGTAATGCCATGCTCGTGGCCGGGGCAGGACGGCACGGCGGGCCGCGCGCCTGTGGCGATCAGGATAATCCGCGCGGTCTTGCGGGTCCCGTCGGCCAGTTCGATCTCATTCGGCCCAGTCACCACGGCGCGCTGGTGGAAGGTCTCCACGCCATGGCTGTCGAGCGTGTTCTGATAGAGCCCTTCCAGCCGGTCGACATCGGCCAGCACATTGTCGCGCAGCGTCTTCCAGTCGAAATCGCAATCCGGCACCTGCCAGCCGAAGCGCTTGGCGTCCTTCAGGTCCTCGGCGAAATGCGCGCCGTAGATGAGCAGCTTCTTGGGCACGCAGCCCCGGATGACGCAGGTGCCGCCGACGCGATATTCCTCGGCCATCGCCACCTTCGCGCCGTGCGCGGCGGAAATGCGTGCCGCGCGCACTCCGCCTGAGCCGCCGCCGATCACGAACAGGTCATAGTCATGATCGGGCATGGAGGTTCCTTCGCGTGAGTGTCGCGGCGCGATGTAGCGAGCGGATCGCGTTCCGCCAACGCACTGTGCCGATTAGACTGATCGGAGGGCCGACTCAGCTTGACCTCCGCCGGCCCCTCTCGCAAAGCCCGAACGTGGCCACCACGCTTTCGACTCCAGCAAAATCCGACCGCCGTCGTTCCTCCGAAGGCTGGGGCGGCGTCATTCGCTTCGTGCTGTCGGTCGCCCTGATGGGGCTGGCGCTCCGTAGCTTCGTCGTGATGCCGCGCAGCATCCCGTCCGAATCGATGATGCCGCGCCTGCTGGTCGGCGACTATCTGATGGTCGCGAAGTGGCCCTACGGATTCTCGCGCTTCAGCCTGCCTTGGGCGCCTCCCGCGCCGCACGGCCGCCTGTTCGCGATGGCCCCGCAGCGCGGCGACGTCGTCGTGTTCCGCGCGCCGCCGGACGACAGGTCCGACTACATCAAGCGACTGATCGGCCTGCCGGGCGACCGCATCCAGATGAAGGGCGGCCAGCTCTGGCTGAACGGCAAGCCGGTGCCCAAGGTGCGCGAGAGCGATTTCCTGATCCCGATCGCGCCCAATACCGAGTGCAGCACGATCGCCAATGTCGAGACGCCCTACGGCCCCGGCGCCGACATCGAGGGCAGGCAGACCTGCCGCTTCGCGCGCTACCGCGAGACGCTGCCGGGCGGCGTGAGCTACGACGTACTCGACCAGGGCGACACGCCGCAGGACGACACGCCCGTCTTCACCGTGCCCGCTGGCCACTATTTCATGATGGGCGACAATCGCGACATGTCCGCCGACAGCCGCTTCCCGGCCGTCCCCGGCGCCGGCATCGGCTTCGTGCCGGCCGAGAATCTGGAGGGCCGCGCGCTCTTCACCATCTGGTCGACCGACGGCTCCTCGCACTGGACAAATCCCGCCAGCTGGTGGCACGCGCTGAGGCCCGACCGGATCGGGCACGGCTTCCGGTGAGCGACGCGCCGCCTCCGGAGATCACGCAAGTCCTCGACCACGAGCCTCGCGATCCCGCCCTCTTCCTGACCGCGCTCACCCATTCCAGCCATGCCGGCGAGAGCTATCAACGGCTGGAATTCCTCGGCGACCGCGTGCTCGGCCTCGTCATGGGTGAATGGCTGTTCAAGACCTTCCCGTCCGAGCCCGAGGGCAAGCTCTCGCGCCGTTTGAACGCGCTGGTATCCGGCGAGACCTGCGCGGAGATCGCGAAGGAACTCGATCTCGGCCGCCACATCCGCATGGGCAAGCAGGCGCGCGACGACGGCGCGCAATATTCCACCTACGTGCTGGGCGACGTGGTGGAGGCGTTGATCGGCGCGCTGTTCGTCGAGGCCGGGATCGATGGCGCCCGTGCCTTCATTCGCAAGGCCTGGGGTGATCGCGTCCACTCGCAGGGCAAGGCGCCTAAGCATCCCAAGGCGGAGCTACAGGAATTCGCCGCCGCGAAGCAGTGGCGCCCGCCCGTTTATGAAACCACCCACCGCGGCGGCCCGCACCATGCGCCCGTCTTCACTATCACCGTCTCGATCCCCGGCCGCGCCAGCGCCGAGGCCAAGGGCAGCTCCAAGCAGGAGGCCGAGACCGAGGCGGCGCGCAATCTACTCAAGGAATTGAAGTCATGACCCAGCGCTGCGGCCTCGTCGCCGTCGTCGGCGCGCCCAATGCGGGCAAGTCCACCCTCGTCAACGCACTCGTCGGGCAGAAGGTGGCGATCGTCAGCCCCAAGGCGCAGACCACCCGCGTCCGCCTGATGGGCATCGCGATCGAGGGCGACAGCCAGATCCTGCTGGTCGATACGCCCGGTATCTTCGATCCGCGCCGCAGGCTCGATCGCGCGATGGTCGCGGCAGCGTGGAGCGGTGCCGAGAATGCCGATGTGATCGCACTCGTCATCGACGCCAAGACTGGCGTCACCAAGCGCGTGCAGCCGCTGGTCGACACGCTCGCCAAGCGGCCCGAGCCCAAGATCGTCATCCTCAACAAGGTGGACGTGACGCCGAAGGAAAAGCTGCTCGCCACCGCGCAGGCGCTGCAGGAGCAGCTGTCGCCCGAGGATATCCTGTTCGTCTCTGCGACCACAGGTGACGGCATCCCGCAACTCAAGACGCTGCTGGCGAGCCGCGTGCCGGAAGGGCCGTGGCACTTCCCCGAAGATCAGGTCTCCGACGCCACCGACCGCATGCTCGCGGCCGAAGTGACCCGCGAACAGCTCTACCTCCAGCTCCACGCGGAGCTGCCCTACGCCTGCGCGGTCGAGACCGAGAAATATGAGGAGCGTAGCGACGGTTCGGTCGCGATCCACCAGCAGATTCTCGTCGCGCGGGACAGCCAGAAGGCGATCATCCTCGGGGCGCGTGGCGCGCGGCTGAAGGAGATCGGCAGCCGCGCGCGCGGCGAACTGGCGACGCTGCTAGGCGCCAAGAAGGTCCACCTCTTCCTCCACGTGAAGGTGAAGCCGGATTGGGAGGAGGACCGCGCCCTCTATCGCGAGATCGGGCTGGACTGGGTCGACTGATGGGAATCGCGCTGATCTGCCTCGATGCCGACGACACGCTCTGGCACAACGAGAAGCATTTCGGCGCGACCTTCGCCGCCTTCGAACATATCGTCGCCCCGTTCGACGAGGCAGGCATCGCGCGCGAAACGCTCGACGCGGTCCAGATCCGCAACCTGAAGCTCTACGGCTATGGCGCGAAGAGCTTCACCCTCTCGATGATCGAGGCGGCGCTGGAGGTCGGCGGCGATCGGATGCCGGGCGACGCCGTGGCCTGCATCCTCGCGGCGGGACGCGAATTGCTGGCGCATCCGGTCGAGTTGCTGCCGGGCATCGAGGAGACGCTGGACGCGCTGGCGGATCGCGCCCGGCTGGTACTCGTCACCAAGGGCGACCTGCTGCACCAGGAGACCAAGCTGGCCGCGTCCGGCCTGGGCGAGCGCTTCTCCGGCATCGAGATCGTCAGCGACAAGACTGCGGACACGTTCCGCCGGGTCTTCCAACGCCATGACGTCACGGCCGACCGCGCACTGATGGCGGGCGATTCCTTGCGATCGGACATCCTGCCCGCACTCTCGGCCGGCGCCTTCGCGGCACACGTCCCGCACGCCCTTCCATGGGCGCACGAAATGGCCGACGAACCGACCGACCATCCGCGCTTCCGCAAGTTGGAGCGACTGGCCGAAGTGGTGGAGTGGATCGACAGCCTCTGATCGCTTCGGTTAGGCTGCGGCCATGATCCGCAGACTCGCCCTCCCCCTCGCCGCGCTGGTCGCCGGTGCCGCCTTCGCCCAGACGGCTCCGACACCGACCGCACCCGCCGCCGCGCCCACGCCCGCCGCGACCGTGCAAGTCACGCTCACCACCAGCGAGGGGCCGATCATCCTCGCGCTGGAGAAGGACAAGGCGCCGATCACCACCGCCAACTTCCTCCATTATGTCGATGCGAAACGCTTCGACGGCACGACCTTCTACCGCACCGTGAAGGTGGCGGACGGCTTCGGGCTGGTGCAGGGCGGCATCGGGCAGGATCCGAAGAAAGCCTTCCCCCCGATCAGGCACGAGCCGACCACCAAGACCGGGCTCAGCCATGTCGACGGCGCGATCTCGATGGCGATGAATGCGCCCGGCACCGCGCGGGGCGATTTCTTCATCATGGTCGGTGCCTCACCCTCGATGGACGCGACCGCCACGCAACCGGGCTATGCGGTGTTCGGCAGGGTCGTGCAGGGCATGGACATCGCCCGCAGGATCCTCGACGCACCGACCGATCCGAACAAGGGCAAGGCCGACGGCATGGCCAACCAGATCATCGCCGCCCCCATCAAGATCATCTCCGCGCGGCGGACCAATACGCCGATCACGCCGCCCGCACCGCCGCCCCCGCCCGCCCCGGCTTCCTGACGTTTCCCGCAGGTTTCCGCCTCTCTTGCAGCGATGCAATCGAGTGCGACGGACAACATGCTAGGGGCGCACCGTTCAAAGGGCGGGAAAGACGATCGTGTACAAGGGGTATTGGCGCCTGTCGGTGGCGCTCGGGGCGTTGGCGGCCTGCCACCCGGCATTCGCGCAGGATGCGCCCGCGCCCGACAATGTCGATCAGGAGATCGTCGTCAACGGCGTCCATCAGGCGCTGCCCGGCGCGGTGGTCGGCGACATCCCGCCCGAGCTGCAATATGGCCCCGCCGATATCCGCGCTTATGGCGTGAGCTCCGTCGCGGACCTGCTCAACGAGCTGGCGCCCGAAATCACCTCGGTGCGCGGGCGCGGCGGCGAGGCGCCGGCAGTGCTGCTCAACGGGCGGCGCATCTCAAGCTTCTCGGAAATCCGCGACCTGCCGACCGAGGCGATCCTGCGTGTCGACATCCTGCCGGAGGAGGTCGCGCTCAAATACGGCTATTCGGCCGATCAGAAGGTGGTGAACATCGTGCTGCGCCGCCGCTTTCGCGCGCTGACGGTGGAGGGCAACGGCGCCACTTCCACCGATGGCGGCGGCACGAACGGCCTTGGCGATTTCACGCTGACCCGCATCCATGGCGACGACCGCCTCAATATCGACGCCAAGGTTCAGGGCGCCGACAGCCTGCTGGAAAGCGACCGCGATCTGGTCTCGCGCGCAACCGGGCGGCCCTATGATCGTATCGGCAACGTCGTCGCATCGGACGGCAGTCTCGATGCGCTCGGCGGGGCGAGCGTCGCAGGCGTCGGCCCGGGTGCGGCGAGCGGCACGCCGACGCTCGGCGACTTCAACGCCGGCGTCGCCAACACCACCGACATCTCGCCTTATCGCACGCTGACGCCCGCCACCAAGGAAGCGACGCTCAACGCGGTGCTGGCGCACCCCTTCTCGCGCAAGATCAACGGCACGCTCAACGGCACGTTCGATGCGAGCCAGAGCGACGCATTGCGGGGGCTGGCCGGCTCCAACCTGCTGGTGCCTTCGACCGATCCGTTCAATCCGTTCGGCGAGGATATCGCGCTCTACCGCTATCTCGGCAGCGATCCGCTGAGGCAGCGGACACAGTCGATCTCCGGGCATCTCGGCGGCACGCTCAATGCCGATGTGGCGAAGTGGCGGCTGAATTTCACCGCCAACTACGACTATGCCGAGACGCTGACGCACACACAGACCGGCACCGATATCGGCGATCTGAACGATGCGCTGGCGTCCGGTGATCCGACGCTCAACCTGTTCGGCACCATTCCGGCGAGCCTGATCGGCGGCACGCTGACCACGAAGGCGCGCGGCGTGTCGAACAGCGGCAACGTGCAGTTCGTCGGCACCGGGCCGCTGTTCGATCTTCCGGCCGGCCCCTTCTCGACAACCGTGAAGCTCGGCCTGACCGCCAGCGGTTTCCATTCGACATCGAGCCGCTTGGGTGAGACGCAGGAGACCAGCCTCTCGCGGCGCGACGGCAGCGCGCAGTTCAACTTCGATCTACCGCTGACCAGCCGCAAGCATCATGTACTGGGCGCGATCGGCGATCTCACCGCCAACGCCAACGTAGCGGTGGATCAACTTTCGGATTTCGGCACGCTCTGGACGCTGGGCTACGGCGCCAACTGGACGCCGCGCGACGGCATCACCTTCATCGCGTCAGCCACCCACGATCGCGGCGCGCCGACCATCCAGCAGCTCGGCAATCCGGTGATCGCGACGCCGGGTGCGCGCGTCTTCGACTATCGCACCGGCCAGACGGTCGACGTCACCGAGATCGCCGGGGGCAACCCGGACCTGAAGGCCGACAGCCGCCATGTCGAGAAGGTCGGCCTGACGCTGAAGCCCTTCGCGAAGACCGACCTCACCTTCACCGCCAACTATATCCATTCGACGATCCGCAACGCGATCGCGGCCTTGCCCTCCCCCACCGCGGCGATCGAGGAGGCCTTTCCCGATCGCTTCACGCGCGATGACGACGGGGACCTGACCGCGATCGACGTCCGCCCGGTCAATCTCTACCGCGAGCGGCGCGAGGAGCTGCGCTGGGGCCTGAACTTCACGCAGAAGCTGAAGACCTCGAAGAAGGTGATCGATGCCTTCCGCGCGCTGCGCGAATCCGGTGCTTTCCGGCGTCCGCCCGGCGGTGGCGATGCGCCTCCGCCGCCTCAGGGTGGCAGCGGTGGCACGGCCGCCGGAGATCGCAATGCTCCGTCGCCCGGCGGCGGCAACGGCGGAGGCTCCGCTGGCGGCCGAGGCGGTGGCGGAGGAGGCCGTGGAGGATTCGGCGGCGGCGGTGGACGCGGCGGCGGCTTTGGAGGCGGCGGCGGACGGCTCCAGCTCTCGATCTACCACACCTGGTATTTTCGCGACGACATCCTGACGCGCCCCGGCGGGCCGACGCTCGATCTGCTCGACGGCGGCACTTCGGGCTCGGGCGGCGGCCAGCCACGCCACCAGATCGACGTCCAGCTCGGCGCGACCAACAACGGCATCGGCGTCCGCCTCACCGGCGAATGGCAGAGCGCCACCACCGTGAACGGCGGCACCGACAGCGCGACCGGCGATCTGCATTTCTCGTCGCTCGCCACCGCCAACCTGCGGATCTTCGCGGATCTCGGGCAGAACCCGGCACTGATGAAGCACAAATGGGCGCGCGGCATGCGGGTGACGCTGTCGATCAACAACATCACCGACAGCCGTCAGCATGTCCGCGATGCCAACGGCGACACGCCGCTCAGCTATCAGCCGGCCTATCTCGATCCGATGGGGCGGACGATCAAGCTGAGCATCCGCAAGCTGTTCTTCTAGGAGCGCCGCCGGCGCGACTGCGGCCTCTTGCGTCGCGCCTTGAGCAGCTCGCGGACATGGTGAAGCGTCAGGCGCAGCTCGCTCCGTGAAACCGATCGCGCCGGATCGGCCATTTTCCGGCGCACGACCTGTATCGCATCCTCGCCATGTTCATGGACGAGCAGCCCCGCTTCCCGCCGCGCCTCACGCCGCCGCACCCTGGACAGGCGCAGATAGTCTATCAGAACCAACATGTGCCTCTCCCACGGTCCTGTTTTCTACTGCTTACTCCCATCGACCCGCTTCCCGACAAGTCTAATTGTAACGGATGCATTGCAACCTGGCACGGTAATAATACGGTGCCGCACCACCGTCGCTTGCCAATCGCGAGGTGCCGCCCGACATGACGAAGCCGAAACCATCGGAGTCTCGTCATGGCCGACCTGTCCGCCTTCCCCGTCACCGCGAAATGGCCTGCGCAGCGGCCGGACGTCATCCAGCTCTATTCGCTGCCGACGCCCAACGGCGTGAAGGTCAGCATCGCGCTGGAGGAACTGGAGCTTCCCTACGAACCGCACGCGATCGACATCGGCAGGAACGAGACGTGGACGCCCGAATATCTCTCGCTCAACCCCAACGGCAAGATCCCGGCGATCATCGATCCGGACGGCCCCGGCGGAAAGCCGATCGGCCTGTTCGAGAGCGGGGCGATCCTGATCTACCTCGCCGACAAGACGGGCAAGCTGATGCCGATCGACCCGGCCCAACGCTACGAGGCGCTGCAGTGGATTTTCTTCCAGATGGCGGCGGTCGGCCCGATGTTCGGCCAGCTCGGTTTCTTCCACCGCTTCGCCGGCAAGGAGTATGAAGATAAGCGCCCGCGCGACCGTTACCTTGCGGAAACCAAGCGTCTGCTCGGCGTGCTCGACGATCGGCTGTCCAGCCGCGCCTATATGATGGGCGAGGAATACGGCATGGTCGATATCGCGCTGCTCGGTTGGGTGCGCAACCTGATCGGCTTCTACGAGGCGCGCGAGATCACGGATTATGATGCGCTGAAGCACGTGCCCGGCTGGCTCGATCGCTGCGTCGCGCGGCCAGCCGTGCAGCGCGGCGTGACAATCCCGGCGCGCCCCTGAAGCGTATTGCTTCAATAATACATTTGCCAAACCGCAGGGCCTCGGCCTAGCTTGCGGCGAGGGGTTTCTTCCGGAGGATCAATCGCATGCGTCGCTCGGCACTGCTCGCCGTATCCATCGTTGCGCTCGCCACGCCGCTGGCCGCCCAGACCGCGCCAAAGTTCGCGCCGTGGGGCGTGAAGCTCACGGATCGCGATACCAGCGTAAAGCCGGGCGACGATTTCTATCGCTACGTCAACGGCCACTGGCTCGACACCGTGCAACTGCCTGCCGACCACGTCTCGATGGACGCCTTCACCCTGCTCGCCGACGAGGCCGAGGTGCAGGTCCGCGCCATCGCCGAGCAGAGCGAGGCTCGCCCGAACGGCCCGATCGAGAAGCAGATCGGCGATCTCTATGCGAGCTGGATGGATCAGGCCGCGATCGAGAAGCTCGGCACCGCGCCGCTCAAGCCGTACCTCACCCGCATCGCCGCGCTGAAGGACAAGCACGATCTCGCCATGCTGATGGCCGAACCCGGCTTCGCCGGCCCGGCGGGCGCGGGGATCACCGCCGATTTCAACAATCCCGGCCATTACACCGTCGCCATCGGTCAGGGCGGCCTGACCATGCCGACGCGCGACTACTATCTGCTCAAGGGCGAGAAATACGACGCCTATCGCACCGCGTTCCGCGCTTATGTCGCGCAGGTGCTCACGCTGGCCGGCTTCTCCAATGCGGCGGCGCGCGCAGACAGGATCGTCGCGCTCGAAACCGCGATGGCGACCTCGCAATGGACACCCGAGCAGGATCGCGACATCAAAGCGATCAACAACCCGATGTCGGTCGCCAAGCTGCAGGCGTTGGCCCCGCAATTTGCCTGGCCCGATTTCCTGAAGACGGCTGGCCTCGGCTCGGTCACCAACGTGATCGTGATCGAGCCGAGCGCGGTGACGGATGCCGGCAAGCTTCTGGGCTCGACCCCGCTCGATACCTGGAAGGACTACGTCGCCTTCCACTTCATCAGCGATCACGCGTCGTATCTGCCCAAGGCGTTCGACGATGCGCGCTTCAACTTCTTCAACAAGACGCTCTACGACCAGCCCGAGCAGAAGGCGCGATGGAAGCGCGGCGTCCGCCTGGTCGATTCGATGCTCGGCGAGGCGGTCGGCAAGATCTACGTCGAGCAGCATTACCCGGCCGAGAGCGACCGCCAGATCAAGGAGATGATCGGCAATCTCGAGGCTTCGCTCAACCAGGAACTGACCCACCTCGCCTGGATGGACGACGCCACCCGCAAGCAGGCGCTCGACAAGCTAGCCGCCTTCGACCCGCGCGTCGGCCACCCGGTGAAGTATATCGATTATTCCAGCTTCAAGGTGGATCGCGGCGATCTGCTCGGCAATGCGACGCGTTCCGAGAAGTTCGAGTGGAACCTGCAGCTCTCGCGCTTCCCCAAGCCGATCGACCGCACCTTGTGGGACATGACCCCGCAGGAGGTGAACGCCTATTACGACCCCACCCAGAACCAGATCACCTTCCCGGCGGCGATCCTGCAGCCGAGCTTCTTCGATCCCAACGCCGATCCGGCAGTGAATTACGGCGCGATCGGATCGGTGATCGGCCACGAGATGGGCCACGGCTTCGACGATCAGGGCAGCCAGTTCGACGGCACCGGCAAGGTCCGCAACTGGTGGTCGAAGGAAGCCGAGGACAAGTTCAAGGCGCGCACCGCCATGCTGGGCAAGCAGTTCGACAGCTACGAGCCCATCCCCGGCACGCACATCAAGGGCGAGCTGACGATGGGCGAGAATGTCGGCGATCTCGGCGGGCTGGAGATGGCGTGGGGTGCGTGGCGCCGCTACGTCGCGACGCATGGCGATCCGGGCGTGAAGGACGGCTACACCGCCGATCAGCGCTTCCTGCTCTCCTTCGCCTTCCACTGGCAGGAGAAGGAGCGCGAGGGCACGCTGCGTGCACAGCTGCTCGCCGATCCGCACAGCCCCGGCGAGTATCGGACCAACGGCATCCTCCGCAACTTCGATCCCTGGTACAAGGCGTTCGACGTGAAGCCCGGCGACAAGCTCTATCTGCCGCCGGACCAGCGCGTGCACATCTGGGTGGATTGATCGCCGTGCGGGGGCTGGCAGCGATCCTGCTCGCGAGCGCGGCGCTGCCGGCCCACGCCACCCACCCATTCGGGCCGGACGATCTGGCCCGGATGGCGGCGGTATCCGATCCCCAGGTCGACCCCAAGGGGGAATGGGTCGCCTACAGCGTCGAGACCACCGACGTAGAGGCGGACAAGCGCTTCACCCACCTATGGATGACGAGTTGGGACGGCGCTCGCACCGTCCAGCTCACCGGCCGCAAGGCCGAGAGCGAGAGCAGCCCGCGCTTCTCGCCAGACGGCCACTGGATCGCCTTCATTTCCGGGCGCGGCGACGAGCATGACGACGATCAGCTCTGGCTGATGGACCGCGCCGGCGGCGAAGGCCGCAAGCTGCCGGGGATCGAGGGATCGGTCGAGGATATCGCCTGGTCGCCGGATGCGAAGACGATCGCGCTGATCGTCAAGGATCCCGATCCGAACGAGAAGGCCAATGCCGCCGCCGAAGCCGGTACCGCCGCGGCGCCGGCGGCCGGAACGCCGCAAAAGCCCGAGGCCAAGCCTGCCGCCGTGGCGTCGGTCAAGAAGGACGGGAAGCCGCCCAAGCCGATCGTGATCGATCGCTTTCAGTTCAAGGAAGACATCACCGGCTATCTCGGCCGGCAGCGCCATCGGCTGTGGCTCTACGATCTTGCCACGCAGACCATGCGGCGCGCGACGACGGGCGATTATGACGAATATCTGCCGGCATGGTCGCCGGACGGGCGAAGCATCGCATTCAGCTCCAAGCGCCTGCCCGATCCCGATCGCAGCTACGACTTCAATCTGTTCACTGTGAGCGTTGGCGGCGCGCCCGCCGAGCCCCATCAGCTCACCACCTATGCAGGAGCCGACAACGATCCCGAATGGGGCAGCCACCCCGCCTGGAGCCCGGATGGCCGGAGCATCGCCTATCTGCAGGGTGGCCCGGTCGAGCTGTTCTCCTACGGCGTCCGCCATCTTGCGGTGATCCCGGCCGCCGGAGGCACGCCGCACGTCGTCACCGCGGCGCTCGATCGTAACGTCAACGATCCGGTCTGGTCGGCGGACAGCCGATCGCTCCGTTTCTCGGTGGAAGATGACGAGACGTCGCGCATCGCCGAAGTATCGGCGGCAGGTGGCCCGGTGAAGCCGGTGGTGGGCGGCTTCCGGCTGATCCATGCGCCCGGCGGCGGCCCAAAAGGGCGCATGGCCGTGCTTCTCTCCACGCCGTCGTCACCGGACGAAGTCTATGCGCTGGAAGGCACCAGTCTCCGCGAGCTCAGCCACGCCAACGACGGCTGGCTCAGGGAGGTCGCGCTCGGCACCGTCACGCGCACGGTGCTGCGCAGCAGGGACGGCACCGAGGTTCACGGCTTCCTGATCCTGCCGCCGGGCGTCTCCTCCGCCAGCAAGCTGCCGACCATCCTCGTCAACCATGGTGGCCCGCAATCGCAGTTCGATGCCGGGTTCGAGGAGCGCTGGCAGCTCTTCGCCGGACACGGCTACATCGTCGTCGCGACCAATCCGCGCGGATCGACCGGGCGCGGGCAGGATTACGCCAAGGCGCTCTACGCCGATTGGGGCGGCCCCGCCGTGCCCGACGCGCTGTCGGCCGTGGACGATGCGGTGGCGAAGGGCATCGCCGATCCGAACCGCCTCGGTGTGGCGGGCTGGAGCTACGGCGCGATGCTCACCAACTACGTCATCGCGTCGGATACCCGCTTCAAGGCGGCGGCGAGCGGCGCGGGCATCTCCAACATCCTCGCCGGCTACGGCACCGACCAGTATATCCGCGATTACGAGATGGAGATGGGCAAGCCGTGGGAGCACATGGATGTCTGGCTCCGCAACTCCTATCCCTTCTATCATAACGACCGGATCGTCACACCGACATTGTTCATGGCGGGCGACAAGGATTTCAACGTGCCGCTGCTCAACAGCGAACAGATGTACCAGGCGCTGAAGAGCCGGGGCATCGACACGCAGCTGATTATCTATCCCGGCGAATATCACGGCTTCACGCGGCCGAGCTTCCTCAAGGACCGCGCGGAACGCTGGCTCGCCTGGTTCGATCGCTATCTCAAGTCCTGAGGCGGTGGATCAGAGCGACCTGTCGTGGTCGCGCCGCTCGATCTCGTCGATCAAACGCCAGACGAGGCGGCTGTCCACATCCTCCAGCGCGGTGTCGAGCGCCTGCTCCAGTTCCTGCGTGGTCATCTTCGCGATGACGTCGTCGATGGTGTAGGTCATAATCCTTACTCGCCGGTCGTCCCCCGACTGCGGCGACTATCAACCGGCGTGGTAAAGATCGGGTAAATTTCCCGCCCGTGAAATCCGAAAGCCCGGAAAACCTCAGCTAACGGATGAGCCGTCGGACCCCGAAGCGTTAACGCCGGCTCAAGCATTCCTCTCGCGTCCAGCTGTGCACGTGGTTTACCCGCAATTAACCCTGTTGCCCGCAAAACCGGGATCGGAGGTGCCCGCCATGCGCAGTGTAAGCCGATTCACCCGCGATCGTGGTGGCCTGGTCGCGGGCGACTTCGCGCTGATGTTCGCGCTGGTTTTCGCCGCGCGCCACGTCGCCATGTGCCACGGCGCCCAGATCGGCGGAATGCTCCGCCCGCTGTTCGGCGCCTAGATCCGCCTCAGCAACCGGACCACCAGCACGACGATCGCCGCGCCCACCACGGAGGCGAGCACCGATCCGATCAGGCCGTGCCCGATCTCCAGCCCGAGGCTCGGAAACAGCCAGCCCGCCAGCACCGATCCGAAGATGCCGATCAGCGCATCGGCGATGAAGCCGAAGCCGCCCCCCTGCACCAGCAGCCCGGCCAGCCAGCCGATGATCGCGCCGATGATGATCCAGATCAGAAAGGCGATCAGCATGTTTTCGCCGCTCAAGGTGGTGTGCATGATAATCTCCGACTAGCCGATCGCCCTCCAATGAACGGCGGCCTCCCTCGTTCCCCGCTAGCTCAGCTCGAACGTTCCCTTGAGGCCATCCTGTGCGGACGGCGCGATCCAGATGTCGATGGTGCCGGGCTCGACGGCGGGTTTCAGGTCCGGCCCGAGCCGCATGAGCATCTCGCGGGTAATGGTGAAGCGGACCTTCGCCGATCCGCCCGGCGCGAGCTTCACCCGCTGCCAGTCGATCAGGCGGCGCACCGGCTGGGTGATGCCGGAGACGCGGGGGTGGACGTAGAGTTGCACCACCTCCTCGGCGGAGCGGTCGCCGTGATTGCGGATCTCGGCCGAGATGATGAGGCCTTCGCCGGCCAGCTTGCCACCGCCGAGCTCGAGGCCCGAATAATCGATCTCGCCGTAGGTGAGGCCATGACCGAAGGCGAAGCGCGCGGCATCGGGCGCCGTGCGATACTGTGCCTTGAAGGGCTGGCGCGGCCCTTCCGGCGCAGGGCGGCCGGTGGGCTTGTGATCGTAGTGCAGCGGCTCCTGCCCGCTCTCGTAAGGGAAGCTGACAGGAAGCCGCCCCGAAGGGCAGACGGTGCCGAACAGGATGTCGGCGAGGGCATGGCCGGTCTCGGTGCCGAGAAACCAGGTGACGAGGATCGCCTGCGCATCCAGCACCGCACCCTCCAGCGCCAGCGCCCGGCCATTCTTGAGGATGACGATCACCGGCTTGCCCGTCGCCACTACCGCCTCGGCGAGCCGCTGCTGCGGCCAGGGCAGCACAACCTCCGTGCGCGACTGCGCCTCGCCGGACATTTCCTGGCTCTCGCCAATCGCGAGCAGCACGACGTCCGCCGCCCGCGCCGCCGCCACGGCGGTCTCGATGCCGCCGGCGATCGGTTTCTCGACATCCGATCCCGCAGTCACCGTCAGCCGCGCCGGATCGCGCATCGCGGCGCGCAGGCCCGTGGCGAGATCGATCGCCTGCGCGTCGTCGCCATAGACGTTCCATGGGCCTATCAGGTCATGCGGACCGGCGGCATGCGGGCCGATCAGCGCGATGGTCTGCGCGCCATCCGCCTTCAGCGGGAGGACGCCACCTTGATTCTTGAGCAGCACCATTGATCGCTGTGCCGCCTCGCGCGCCAGATCGCGGGCGATGGGGGTCAAGATGCGCTGCTGCTCGCGCCCCGGCCCCAGCCGGTTGAACGGATCGTCGAACAGGCCGAGCCGGACCTTCAGCTCCAGCACGCGCCGCACCGCGTCGTCCACCCGCGCCATCGGCACCTCACCGGATTTCACGAGGTCCGGCAGGTGTTTCTGGTAGAGGCCGCTCTGCATGCTGACGTCCACACCGGCGAGGATCGCCTTCTTCGCCGCATCGCGCCCATCCTTGGCAAAGCCGGCGGCGATCATCTCCTCGTCGGCGGTGTAATCGGAGATCACGAGGCCGCGGAAATTCCACTCGCCGCGCAATACGTCCGAAAGCAGCCAGCGGTTTCCCGAGGAGGGTATGCCGTCGATCTCGTTGAACGAAGGCATCAGCGACGCAGCCCCGGCGCCCAGCGCCGACTGGAAGGGCGGGAAATAGACCTCGCGCAGCGTCCGCTCTGAAATGTCGACACTGTTGTAATCCAGCCCCGCCTCGCCCGCGCCGTAGGCGGCGAAATGCTTGGCGCAGGCGGCGACCGCGTCGTCGCGAGCAAGACTCTCACCCTGGAAGCCCTTCACCCGCGCCGCCGCGAAACGGGTGCCGACCAGCACGTCCTCACCCGCCGCCTCGACGCCGCGCCCCCAGCGCTGATCGCGCGCGATGTCGACCATCGGCGCGAAGGTTAGCGCGATGCCGGCGGCCGATGCCTCGTAGGCAGCCGTCCGCGCCGTGCGCATCGCGAGATCGGGATCGAAGCTCGCAGCCTCCGCTAGCGGCACCGGGAACACCGTGCGCATGCCGTGGATCACGTCTGCGGCGAACAGCAGGGGAATGCCGAGCCGGCTCTTCACCGCCTCCTGCTGGAGCCGGCGATGCCAATCGGCGCCCTGCCCGTTGAAGATGCCCGTCATGCGGCCTGCGCGGGCATCGGCGAGCTGCTTGGACACGTTGGACGTGTTGGTCACCGGGTTCAGCTTGGTCGCCGCCCCGCCGCCGATCGCCGATGCCATGATCGAGAGCTGGCCCGCTTTCTCGTCCGGCGTCATCTTCGCGATCAGATCGCCGACGAAGCCCGGCGCGGCCGAGGGCGACGGCCCCAGCGCCAGCCCGAAAGCCCGCCCCGCCAGACCCGCCGCGCCGGCGCCAGCCAGCAGGGCCCTGCGCCCGATCTCTCCCGTCATTTCTTGTCCTCTGGAGCCTGTGGCAGGGATGGAGCCTGCGGCGCGGCGGGCGCCAGATCGGCCAGCCAGCCGCCATGGAACCCGGCCTTCTTCAGCCCCGCCTGGATGTAGGGGTTGCGCCGCATTATGTTCCAGATCAGCCCGGTCCGGTAATTCTCGATCATCGCCAAAATTGGCCCCTGATCGATCCCCACCCAGTCGGTATCGAACCAGCCCTTGCCCGGCACCACCTTGCCGCGATCGAGCTTGGCCTTCTCGTCCTGGAAACTGAGGTTGAAGGCGTCGAAGAAGCCGTAGGTACCATAGAGCGTGTCGCCGTAGCGCTGGCGCATCCCCATCAGCGCCGGGATGCAGATTTCCGGCGCGAACGGGATCGAACCGCCCGCCGCCGTGGGCGCGATAGTACCGTCGTCGATCGCACCGACGCCGCGCGCCACGTAGGAATGGAAGACACGCTGCTCGCCGCCGGAATCGAGCGTGACGTCGGCAGGGCCGTCGCAGGCGGTCAGGCCGAACTGATCGGAGGCATAGCCACGCCAGCCCATCGGATTGGCGAGCGCATAGTTGCGCTGGGCGATCGTCGCACGGCGGCTGTTCTCGAAATAGTCGCTGCCCTTGGTGGCCATGAACTCGTCCTGGATCTTGCGGAAATCGATCCAGACGTGGCTGTACTGATGGCCGAACATCGGCGGGAAGCGGAGCATCGAGAGATCGCCGCTGTCCGTCCAGAAGGTGGCCAGGCGCTGGCTCCACGCGTCCCAGCTTTCCTTGGGCAGGCCATAGACCGGCGCGCCGAGGGCCAGGATGTAAACCAGCATGCCCTCGTTATAGGCCACCCAGTCATAGGGGATGAACTCGCCTTCCGGCGTCCAGCCGAGCGCGATGACGGGCGCGCGGGTCATCGCCCAGCGCCAATCGACCTGCGTGTAGAGCTTGTCCGCGAGGTCGCGGATCTCCTTCTCCTGCGGCTGGTCGTAATAGGTCTGGGCGAGCAGGATTCCCATCATCAGCAGCGCGGTATCGACGGTCGAAATCTCGCAGCCGCCGAAGCGCACCCCGTCCTTCATGCCGAGGAAGTGGTAGAAGAAGCCCTGATAGCCGGTGACGCCGTCCGGCTTGGCGCCCTGTTCGGCGCCGGCGAGGAAGCGCAGCATGGTCAGCGTGCGCTCCGCAGCCTGCGCGCGCGGGATGTAGCCACGCTCCACACCGATCACGAAGGCGGTGAGCGCGAAGCCCATCGACGCGATGCTGGCGAAGCCGCCGCTGGGGAAGCGATCGGGTGCCAGCCCGCGCTTGGGCTCGGTGGTCCACCAGAAATACGCGAAGGTGCGCAGCTGCACGTCGTCGAGGAAAGCCTCCACCTCGGGCGTCTGCGCCAGCGGCGGCGCGCCGGACGACGCCGAGGAGAAGATCAGGGGCGAGCGGATCGCGATCGGCAGCTGGAACTTGACGTTGCTGCATCCCGCGAGGCCGGCCAGCCCCGCGCCGATCAGCGCCCTCCGGCCGATCCGGCCACCATCACCCGTTCCATCCTGCATCAGAAGCTGAAACGCGCACCGAACTGAAAGGTCCTTGGCGGGCCGGCAAGATCGGTCGGATTGCCGAAATTGCTGTTGGTCTGCGGCGGCGTCGGGATGAAGCCGTCATAATCCTGGAAATTGGCCCGGTTGAAGACGTTGAACACCTCCGCGATCAGCTGGAAGTCAGTCCTGTCGTGGCCGAACAGGTGGATGTCCTTGGTCAGGCGCAGATCGACCTGCCGGAACGGCTTGGTGTGGCCCACATTCGACACCGTCTGGAACGCTCCCGGGCCGTTGGTCTGATCCGTCACCTGATAGGGCTGACCGGATCCGAATACCATCAGCGTCGAAATCTGGAAGTCCCAGGGCAGCTGCGCAAGCCCGGAAATCACGACGCGATGCCGCTCGTCGCCCGCGTTCGGCAGGTACGGCTGCGCCGCCACGTCCGGATGGTCGAAGTTGAAGGCATAGCCCCGCTCCTTCGAGAAGGAGAGCGTGTAGGCGATGTTGATCGACCAGGGCGAGGCCTTGGTGAAGGCCTTGTCGATGGTGACGTACATGCCGTCATATTTGCTGGCCCGCGCCTGCGTCATCGCGATGACGTCGCCGAAGCCCGGCACAGGAATCGCGTCGTAGCCGCCGTCGGCATTGGGCGTCGGCATCCGGTTGACGGGGTAGTAGCCGACCTGATCCTTCGCCACGACGTGGTTGTAGGCGATCGAGGTGTTGATCAGCCGGCCGATCTTCTGGCGGATGCCCACGCTGAACTGGTCGGTGCGCGGCGGCTTCATGTCGTTGCGGGTGATGCGCAGTTCGCCCGGCGGGGCGACGCTGTCGGCGATCAGCGCGTCGAGCCCGTCCTTGCTCAGATATTTGGGATCCCACTGTATCGTCTGCTTGCCGTCGCGAATGCCGCCGTCCTTCGAGAATTCGAAGGTGCGCGAGGCGAACTGGCGGAAGAGCGCCTCCTCGGCCGCGTTGCGGAACAGGGTGCGATCGAAATAGCGACCCCAGCCCATGAAGGCGACGGTGCGCTGGTTGCCGAAAATGTCGTACGAGACGCCGAGGCGCGGCTGGAACTCCTTCCAGTACGGCTTCCGGTTGTGTCCGTCGGAAATGTAGTCGGATGCCTTGAAGGAGGTGACGCCCACGGCGTTGAGCTGGGTCTGGAGGTTCCGCAGCGCGGTCGCCGCATCGGCCGGGGTGACGTAATCGTTGTTCTTGGCATTGGTCTCGTAATCCCAGCGCAGGCCGATATTGAAGGTCAGCTTGTCGGTCGCCTTCCAATCGTCCTGCGCGAAGACGCCGATCTGGGTGTCCTTGGCGTGGATCGTCGGATCGCCGACGCCGTAATTGGCCTCGTAGGGCTGGGTGAAGTCTTCATCCAGATCAGGGCGGTTCTGGTACTTGAAGATCGGGTTGCCGTTGAGGTCGTTGTTCACCGTATAGTCGACGAAGGCGACCTTGCCGCCCAGCTTGAACACATGGTTGCCGCCCAGGAAATCGACGTTCGAGAAGGTCATGTTGTCGCGCAGGGTGAAGCCCTTCTGCACGACCTTCTGGCTGGTCGAGGCTCCGCCGATGGTGATCGTCTGGTCGTAGGCCTGCTGTACATCGGTCGGGTCGTCCGGCGTCGGCGCGAACTTGAAGTAGAGGTAATCGATCGAGGCCTCGTTCAGGAAGTCGCCCTTGTTGTGAGCCCAGCGCAGGCGACCGGTATAGACGGTGTTCTTCACGTCGGAGGCCACGGTACGCGCGGTCTGCCCACCGAAGCCCTGCAGGTCCTTCTCCTTGCGGATCGAGCCGGACAGATCGATCGTGTCCGCCTCGGTCGCCTCCAGCGTCAGCTTGGCGAAGCCGAGATCCTCGTGGAACGGCGTGTTGAAGGTGCCCTCATATTTGCCGAACTGATCGAGCACGCCCGGCTCGGTCCGGCGTCCGAGCACGACGCTCTGCACGTTGTTCTGCTGATTGGCCTCGTAGGCGACGAAGAAGTGCAGCTTGTCCTTGACGATCGGACCGCCGAGCGAGGCGCCATATTGCTTCTGGCTGAAATCGCTGTTGTCGGCGATGCCGTCACGCGCATTCTGCTTCTGGAAATAATCCTTCGACCGCAGCGAGTTGAGCTGGAAGAAGCCGAAGGCCTCGCCGTGGAACTCGTTGCCGCCCGACTTGGTGACGGCCGAGATCACGGTAGTGCCGGCATCCTCATATTCGGCCTTGTAGTTGGACGAGATGACGCGGAATTCCTGCACCGCGGCCTGCGGGAACGGGTTGCCCTTGGAGCTGTCTCCGCCGACGATGCCGCCCTGGTTGATGTCCGATTTCAGGCTGACGCCGTCGATGAAGACGTTGACCTGCGGCCCGCCCAGGCTCTCGCCGTTCGGATCCTGGCTCACCCCCGCGCCCGAGAAGGTCTTGCGATTGGGGTTGCTGCTGACCCGCACGCCCGGCGCCAGCTGAGCGAAGTTGAGGAAGTTGCGGCTCGCCTGCGGCAGGTTCTGGATCTGCTGGGTGGTGACGTTGGTGCCGAGTTCGGACGTGCGCGTCTCGACCAGCCGGCGGCCGGTCACCACGATCTGGCCCGCACCGGGCGCTGCGTTGGCGGTCTGGGGCGGCGGGGCGACATCCACGTCGAGCGTCGAATTCTCGCCGACGCCGACGGTGACCTGCTGCTTCGTGGTCTGTGCGCCGGCGGCAAATGTGATGTCATACGTCCCCGGGCGCAGACCCGGCAGGGTGTAGACGCCATTCGCGTCGGCCGTGGTATGGCGCGATGCGCCGCTGTTGGTGTCCACGGCGGTAATCTGCGCATTGGCACCGTGCGCAACCGTGCCTCGGATCGAGGCTGTCGTGGTTTGCGCGAACGATGGTGTCGCCACGGCGACGGCGGAAGCGAGCAGCGCGACACGAAGCAACGCACGCGCACGAACGGCTGAAGAGTGCATCCCTGTCCTCCCTGTCAGGCCGGGAGGGATTGACCCTGCCCTTCCGGCCCTTGGCGCCTGACGGTGGCGCGAGAGAAACAATTCAGCTTGATCGAGGTTTGTTCCGCCACGGTGGCGGCTGGTCGCGCCGGGACGGCGATTGATCCGGATTCAGGCGCTTGCGCTGGTCGTGAGCAGCTCGTCCACCCATGCGGGCACCAGCGCGCTCGCCGGGCCGAGGCGGGTTTCGTGGAAATAGACGCTGCCCGCCGACGGATCGAGATTGAGTTCCAGCGTCTCGGCGCTGGCGTGCCGCGCGATCTGGACGAAACCGGCCGCCGGATAGACCGCGCCGGACGTGCCGATCGACACGAACAGATCGGCCCGCATGAGCGCGCGCTCGATCCGCTCCATCTCGTAGGGCATCTCACCGAAAAAGACGATGTCGGGGCGCAACTCGTTCTGCCCGCAGGCGACGCAGCGCGGGCCGTCGATCATGTCGCCGCCGAAGTCCGCGCGTTCGCCGCACGAAGCGCACAGCGAAGAAAGGAGCTCGCCATGCATGTGGAGCATCCGGCCCGCCCCGGCCCGCTCATGCAGATCATCGACATTCTGGGTGACGATCAGCAGCTCGCCCGGCCAGTGCGCGTCCAGAAACGCCAGAGCCTTGTGCGCTGCGTTCGGTTCAACCGAGCCAAGCGCCCGGCGGCGCTGATCGTAGAAATCGAGCACCAACCCGCGGTCGGCGGCGAGCGCCTCCGGCGTGCAGATCTCCTCGACGCGCCGGCCCTCCCACAAGCCGTCCGGGCCGCGGAACGTCGCGAGGCCGCTTTCCGCCGATATGCCGGCACCGGTGAGGATTACGATGTTTTCTATCTCGGCCATGATGCGATCATAGCGCGCCCGCGATGAACGGAGCCAGTCCAACCATCTCCAATTTAGTTGACTGTCAAGTAACTTGACTATAAAGATATTGTCCTCAGGAGGACGCCATGGACGAAACACCCTGGTACGATCAGATCGTCATGCCCGCCTTGCTGCGACATGCGCGCGCCACATACGGGCAGGCCATGCGTCGCGCGCTGGCGGAGGCGGGTTACGACGATATCCCGGCTAACGGTCTCTACATCATCGGCGGCCTCGCCATCGATCGGGAGGGCATCACGATCGGCCAGCTCGTCCGCGAATTACGGGTGACGAAGCAGGCCGCCGGGCAGCTGGTCGATACGCTGGTTCTGCGCGGCTATCTCGATCGGACCATCGATGCCGAGGATCGGCGCAAGCTGATCGTCACGCTCACCCCGCGCGGCCAGGCGGCGGCAGAGACGCAGGGGGCGGCGCGTGATCGCATCGATGCCGAGCTGGCAAATCGGGTCAGCCCCGATGATATCGCGGCGACGCGCCGCACCCTCGCCGCGCTGATCGAGATCGGCCAGCGGAATCGCGAGGACGCACAAACCAGTCCGGACTGATGGACGCCTTCACCCTTTCTCAATGGGGTGTGACTATCACGGTAACCATGCCGACAGTCGCGCCCGCCCAGCCCGCCCCGACCCCGAGCGTCGCCGTTCCATCCGATCGGCGTCGCGCCTCGCGTTACGACGTGAGCGTGCCGGTGGAGGTATCAACGGTTGATGGCCTGCCGCTGTCCAACGAAGTGACCAACATCTCGGCCTCGGGCTTCCGCTGCCATTCGCCGATGGCACTCCGCAAGGGCACCAAGGTGATCGTCCGCTTCAACAACGGGATGCGGCGCCGGGCCTATATCGCCTGGCAGATCGGCGAGGATATCGGCTGCCGGCTGCTCCGCGCATTGACCGCCGACGAGCTCGCCGAGGTCATGACGGGCTGAGGGCGCCCGGGATTGCCGGACGCCCTCTTATCGCATCAGTAGCCGTCGTAACTGTCCGCCGGATAGCTATCCTGCGGATAGGCCGCGGGCGAATAGCGCGGCGCAACCCACGCCGTATCACGCGGAGCGACGTCACGCTCCACCGTCCAGATCCGGTCCATCGCGTCGGACACCGCCGCCTGCTCGCAGGATGGCATCAATCCGTCGCTGCCGCTCGATTCGCCGAGCTTGTCGCACAGATAGCGCGCGGCATGCTGGATGCGATGGGTCAGCCGATCCTGATCGATCGGCGAGGTGAGGTCGAGATCGGCATAGCTCACCGGCATCGAAGCCGACGGAGCGTCCTGCAGATCGCGGCCATAATGCCCCTGGACGACGATCTCGTCGCTCTGTGCCGAGGCCGGCGCGGCGACCGCGATGGCGGCGGCGCCCATACAAAGGCCGCCCAGGATTTTGGCGATAATCTTCAAGGTGGCTCTCCCACATCAAGGTGCCACCCGATCCGGGGGCACGATCCAAAGCCCCCGTTGCTGGAGCGAATAACCCGCGCGTCACGGCGCCGGTTCCGGCAATCGCACCGCTCGCCGCGCCTCTTGCCCGGCCCGTCCCGCTGGCCTAGCCACGGCACATTCCGTCATGAAGGTTTGTGCCATGCGTGCGCTCCTGAGCTTTTCCGTCCTGTCGCTGGCTGCAGTCCCGGTGTTCGCCGCCGATCCGCCCTCGCCGATCCTGACGACGCCCGAAGCGAAGGACGTGCTGACCTACGCCGACCCCAAGGTCGCGCGCGTGACCCATGTCGATCTCGATCTCACCGCCGATTTCACGAAGCATGTGATGACCGGCACCGCGACGTTGGACATCGACGCGCAGAAGAACGCGAAGCAGATCGTCCTCGACGACAAGAAGCTGGATATCGCCAGCATCACCGACGATGCCGGCAACGCACTGCAATATGCGGTCGGCCCGGCGGACGACTACAAGGGTGCGCCGCTTACCGTGCAGATCGGCGACGCGCGGCGGATCGTGATCCACTACACGTCCAGCCCCGATGCGAGCGCGCTCCAATGGCTGCCGCCCGAACTCACCGCCGGCAAGACCAGGCCCTATTTGTTCAGCCAGGGCGAATCGATCAACAACCGCAGCTGGATCCCCACGCAGGACAGCCCCGGCATCCGCCAGAGCTGGTCGGCGAAGATCACCGTGCCGGCGGGTCTCACCGCCGTGATGAGCGCGGAGCGACTGACGCCCGACGGCGAGCCGGCCGCGGACGGCCAGCACAGTTACCGCTTCCGCATGGACCACAATGTCCCGCCCTACCTGATCGCGCTTGCGGTGGGCGATCTCGCCTTCCGCTCGCTCGGCCCGCGCACCGGCGTCTACACCGAGCCGGCGATGCTGGATAAGGCCGCCAAAGAGCTCTCCGACACCGAGAAGATGGTGACGGCGGCCGAGCAACTCTACGGCCCCTATCGCTGGGGCCGCTACGACATTCTCGTCCTGCCGCCCTCCTTCCCGTTCGGCGGCATGGAGAACCCCACCCTCACCTTCGCCACGCCGACGATCATCACCGGCGACAAGTCCAACGTCGACGTGATCGCGCACGAACTGGCGCACAGCTGGTCGGGCAACCTCGTCACCAACGCGACATGGTCGGACAGCTGGCTCAACGAGGGCTTCACCGTCTATTTCGAGAACCGTATCGACGAGGCGGTCTATGGCAGGGAACGCGCCGCGACGCTGGCGGACCTCAGCTGGGACGATCTGCAGCGCGACCTCAAGGCCTCCGATCCGGCCGGCACGCGCCTGCACGGCGACCCGGAGGGCGCCTATGGCGAGATGGACTACAACAAGGGCTCGACCTTCCTGCGCACGATCGAGGCTACGGTCGGCCGCCCGCGCTGGGATGCCTATCTTGCCTCCTATTTCGATCGCCACGCCTTCCAGCCGCAAACCACGGCCGGCTTCCTCGCCGATCTGCGCAAAAACCTGATCAAGGGGGATGCCGCTCTCGAAGCCAAGCTGCAGCTCGACAAATGGGCCTATCAACCGGGCCTGCCAGACAATGCGGTGCACGTCACCTCATCGACGCTCGCCAAGATCGATGAGGATCGCAAACGCTTCGATCTGGGCGCGGCGGCAAGCTCGATCGACACGACCGGGTGGTCGACCCAGGAATGGCTGCGCTTCCTGAACGGCCTGCCGCGCAGCCAGGCGCCCGAGCGGCTGGTCGAGATGGACAAGACGTTCGGGCTATCGGCTTCGCCCAACGCCTATATCCGTTGCGCCTGGCTGCAGATCGCCATCGCCAACCATTTCGAACCGGCCATTCCCGCGATCGAGGATCACCTGACGCACGTCGGGCGGATGCTGCTGATCGTGCCGGTCTACAAGGCGCTCAAGGATCAGAGCGAATGGGGCATGCCGATCGCGCGCCGCATCTACGCCAAGGCGAAGCCGGGTTATCATCCGGTCGCGCAGGCGGCGATCGAGAAGGTGCTTGGGAGCTAGCTTCTCGACCCATTGAATTGCGGGATTAAGCGGTCAACGCCGCGACCAGCGAACGTACCTTCTTCTGACGCCATTGCGGCAGCGGCGCGATCAGCCAGTAACTATGCTCGGACAGCGTCTCGCCGAAGCGCGTCACCCGGCCGGAGGCGATGTCGCCAGCTGCGAGCAGCGCCGGCACCGTCGCACGACCGAAGCCCGCGGCAGCGGAATCGAGCGCCATGCCGGCATCCTCTACCGTCAGGCTGGCGCCTTTGGCCTCGTCGTCCGGACAACCGGGCCAAGAGATAGCCGTCTCAGCACCGTCCTCGGCTCCGACGGCTACATAGCCAGCGCTTCCCAGCGACACGCCCTCATGCTCGCCTTTCTCCTTGGACAGGCAAACGGCGAGATCGAGATTGGCCTGGGTGAAATCCAGCCCGTCGTCCGACGAGAGCAGCACGAAGCGCAGCTCGGGATCGGTCTTGGCATAGTCCGCCAGCCTCGGCGCCAGCCACTTGGCGGCGAAGTCGCGCGGGGCGGCGATGGTCAGCGTCTTGGAGGACTGGCCCGCCTGCATGGCGCGCACCGCCTCCTCGAATTGCAGGAAACCGGCGCGAAGCGCCTCCAGCCCCGCCTCGCCTTCCTGTGTCAGCTCCAGCCCTCGCGTGGTGCGGCGGAACAGGACGACACCCAGCGTATCCTCCAGCGCACGGATCTGCTGGCCGACGGCGGCCGGCGTCACCGCCAGCTCGTCGGCGGCTCGGGTGAAGCTCAGGTGGCGCGCGGCGGCATCCAGCACGCGCAGGCCGTTAAGGGGGAGGTGGGTACGCTTCACCGGGCAGTGGCCGGCGAATGGAGCGGGAACAGCGGGATCACGACATCGAACGGCATCCCGTCCATGTCGACCATGCCGTAGCTGCCTTTCATCGAGCCTGTCGGCGTCTTGAGCGGGCAGCCCGAAACGTAGTCGTAGCTCTCGCCCGGATCGATCATCGGCTGGTCGCCGACTACGCCATCGCCGCGCACCTCCTCGACCAGCCCACGCCCGTCGGCGATCATCCAGTGGCGGGTAAGGAGCTGAACAGCCTCGTCGCCGTCATTCTCGATGCGGATATGATAGGCCCAGAACCAGCGGCCGTGCGCGGGTTCGGACTGTTCGGGCAGGTAGCTGACCGAGACGCGCACCGTGACGTCCCGCGTCGTCGCCTCGTAGGGAAAGAGCGCCTTCACAGGCCGACAACCTTCAGCGCATGGTCGAAATCCTCGATCACGTCGTCCGGGTCTTCCAGGCCTACCGAGAGGCGCAACATGCCCTCGGTGATCCCCATGTCCGCTTTCACTTCGTCCGAAAGGCTCGCGTGGGTGGTCGAGGCCGGATGCGTCATCAGGCTGCGCGAATCGCCGAGATTGTTAGAGATATCGACCAGCTCCATGGCATCGAGCAGGCCGTGCGCCTGCTTGCGCCCGCCGTCGAGGAAGATCGCGACGATGTTGCCGCCCGCCGCCATCTGGCGCATCGCCAGATCGTGCTGGGGATGCGAGGCCAGACCTGGATTGAGCGCCTTGGGCACACGCTTCTCCAGGAATCCCGCCACCTTTAGCGCATTCTCGCTCTGGCGGCGGACGCGCAGGTCGAGCGTCTCCAGCCCCTTCAGCACCACCCAGGCGTTGAACGGCGACAGCGTCGGCCCGGTATTGCGGGTAAAGGCGAGCAGCGTGGTCTCGATGAACTCCTCATTCCCCACCACCGCGCCGGCGAGCACGCGGCCCTGCCCGTCCATCATCTTGGTGGCCGAGTAAGCGACGATGTCCGCGCCGAACTCCATCGGCCGCTGCAGCACCGGCGAGGCGAAGGCATTGTCCACCACCGTGGTGATGCCGTGCTTCTTCGCGATGTCGCAAATCGCGGCGATGTCGCAGATGTCGAGCGTCGGGTTGGCCGGCGTCTCGAAGAAGAAGACCTTCGTGTTGGGCCGCACCGCCGCTTCCCAGGCGTGCGTGTCACGCCCATCGACGATCGTCGTCTGGATGCCGAAGCGCGGCAGCAGCGTGTCGGTCAGCCAGCGGCACGATCCGAACGCCGCCTTTGCGCCGATCAGGTGGTCGCCCGCCGAAAGCTGGCACAGCAGGGCTGCCGTCATCGCCGCCATGCCCGTCGCCATGCAGCGAGCGGCCTCTGCGCCCTCCAGCAGGGCGATGCGCTTTTCCAGCATCTCCACGGTGGGGTTCTGGAGGCGCGAATAGGTCATGCCCTGCTGCTCGCCGGCGAAGCGCGCCGCCGCGTCCCCCGCACAATCATAGGCATAGCCCGAGGTGAGGAAGAGCGCCTCGGACGTCTCCCCCCATTCGGAGCGCGCGGTGCCGCCGCGCACCGCCTGCGTCGCCGGCCGCCACTTCGTGGTGACGTCGCGATCCTGTCCGGTCTTCCTTTTCATCGCGGGCTGCTTTGCCGCGCCCTTGGTACCCGCGTCAATGCGCCTATATCGTTCGCGGACCCCAAGGGAGGAGTGCCACCCGATGACCGATCTCCAGACGATCCCGCTCAAGACCATCGACGGACGGGACAGCAGTCTCGGCGCCTATGCCGGCAAGGTGCTGCTGGTCGTGAACACCGCCTCCAAATGCGGTCTGACGCCGCAATATGAGGGGCTGGAATCGCTCTACACCAAATACAGGGACGACGGCTTCGCGGTGCTGGGCTTCCCGGCCAATAATTTCGCGGGGCAGGAGCCGGGCAGCGACGACGAGATCGCCAGCTTCTGCACGACCAGCTTCTCGGTCGATTTCCCGATGTTCTCGAAGATTTCCGTCGCGGGCGAGGACAAGCACCCGCTCTACGCCGCGCTGATCGCGGCCGAGCCGGAAGCGGAAGGCACCACGACCTTTCGCGAACGCCTCGAAGGTTACGGGATGACGCCGAACCCGGAGCCCGAAGTGCTGTGGAACTTCGAGAAATTCCTGATCGGCCGAGACGGCGACGTGGTAGCGCGCTTCTCTCCCGACATGGCGCCCGATGACGACCGCATCGTCAGCGCGATCGAGCGCGAGCTCCACGCGAGCGAATAAGGCTCGGGTCCTCCCCGAGCTCGCTCGGGGAGGATGTGGTTACAGCGCCGCCAGCACTGCGTCGCCCATCTGCTCGGTCGTCACGCTCCCTCCCAGATCGGCGGTGCGATGTCCGGCGGCGAGTGCTTTCGCCACGGCTGCCTCGATGCGATCCGCCTCGGCCGCCTTGCCCAGTGAATAGCGCAGCATCATCGCGGCCGAGAGGATCGTCGCCAGCGGATTGGCCTTGCCCTGCCCCGCAATATCCGGCGCCGAGCCATGGATCGGCTCGTACAATCCCTTCTGGTCGGCATCGAGCGAGGCCGAGGGCAGCATCCCGATCGATCCCGCGCACATGCTCGCCTGATCGGAGAGGATATCTCCGAACAGGTTGCCGGTGACGATCACGTCGAACTGGCCGGGGTTGCGCACCAGCTGCATCGCGGCGTTGTCGACATACATGTGGCTGAGCTCGATGTCGGGATAATCGGCCGCCACCTCGATCACCACGTCGCGCCACAGCTGCGAGGTTTCCAGCACATTGGCCTTGTCCACCGAGCAAAGCTTGCCGCGTCTCGCACGAGCCGTCTGGAAGCCGACATGGGCGATGCGGGCCACCTCGTCCTCGTCGTAGCTCATCACGTCATAGCCCTGGCGGCGGCCCGAGGCGCTCGTGCGCATCCCCTTCTCGCCGAAATAGACGTCGCCGTTGAGCTCGCGGACGATCACCATGTCGATCGCCTTCGCCACCTCCGGCCGCAGCGCGGACGCGTCGGCCAACTCCGGGAAGAGCGTGGCAGGCCGCAGATTGGCGAAGAGCGTCAGTTCCTTGCGCAGGCCGAGGATCGCCTGTTCTGGACGCAGATGGCGCTCCAGCCCGTCGCAATCCGGATCGCCGACCGCGCCGAACAGGATCGCATCGGCGCGCCTCGCCAGATCGAGCGTGGCGGGCGGCAGCGGATGCCCTTCCGCCTTGTGCGCCGCGCCGCCGACCGGCGCCTCCTCGTAGCGCAGCGCATCGCCGCACACCGCATCGAGCACACGCTTGGCCTGCACGATCACCTCGGGTCCGATCCCGTCTCCGGGCAGCAGCGCGACAAGCATGGGCAATCCTCCGTGGGAATGGAATTGCCGCGCCCATGCCAGCAGGCTTACCCCTCGGCAAGCCGCCGGATGCGCGCCGTCAGCCGTTCCCGTGCATCGAGCACGGAACCCCGAGGCCCGGCGAGCAGATCGCGATTGAGGAAGAAGCCGGTCAGGCGCAGCGCCTCACGGATATGGGGCCAGTCCGCCTCCCCACCGTCGATCAGAAAACGCGGCAAGGGGAGCAGCTTGTCCGCATAGGGCGCTCCCGCCGCGCGCGAGACCGCCTGGCCGCTCTTCGGACTGACCCAGGCGAGATCCTCGGTAGCCCCACTCGCCGCGCAGGACGTCAGGTCGAGACCGAAGCCGAGTTCGGACAACAGCAGCAGTTCGTACCTAAGAAGCGCTCCCGCCCAGCCTCGCGCTGACGGTGCCGCCTCGACCGCGCCGAGAACGCCATCGAGCGCCGCATATAATCGCGGATAAGGCTGCCCCTCCGGCAACGTGACGGCGGTCAGCGCCGTCACCCACTCGATCGCGGCGGCGGGCAGCGGCTCGGCGAACAAGCCGGCCCGGCTGTGAACCAGTTCCACCGTCAGCCCGGCCAGCTGCTCCTCCGATCGCGCGCGAAACTCGGCCGAGACGAGGTTGCCTGGCAGCAGCACCGGTCGCATCGCCCGCGAATGACCACCCCGCACATAGCCCGGCTGCAAACCGTCCTCCGGCGTCAACAGCCGCGCGATCGCGCCATGCTCACCATGGGCGCGAACGGCGCATACGATGGCGGTGGCGCGGATCAGCATCGCCTCGATGTGGCGTCGGGCCAAGCCCTTGTCGAGGGCTAGAAGCGCCGCTCGTAGCGGAGGTTGGAGAGGCCCTGCATGGCCATTCGTCCGAGCCGGGCCGCCTGCGACACGGGACAGGGTGTCGCCGGAACATCGAGCGCGACATCCAACAGGTCCGTGATGAAGCAGGTCGGGAAGCGATCGGCGGCGCCACCCAGCCACGCGCAAAGGCTGTCGAAGCGATGGCGGACGATATCGTTGGCGCGCTCGCCGTCGCGGGTCGCGAGCTCGAAACTGTGGCCGACCAAAGTGACCAGCGGCGATCCCTGCAATTCGGCATGGAGCAACGCCGCCCGCATCTCCGTCAGCGACACCGCTCCAACCTGAAGGTGGCGCAGCTTGCCGGCCCCTTCGTCGATCAACCCGACCGGCAATTCGATCAGCTTGCCCGCCGGCAGGGGTGACATCGCCGTCTCAGGCAGACCGGTATCGCAGGGCCAGGGCATCAGGCTGCCATTGTGGCTGCTGTCGATGCGGAAGCCGGCGCGCTGGATCGCGCGGAGTGTCTCTACATTTGCAGCGAAGCTGCCGGCCCGAAAGGCAACCGGATCGGGCGCCCCCGCCTGCCTCAGCAACTCGCGCGCCTGCAGGATCAGGGCTAGCTGCTCGTCCTCCGAAAACTGGGTCAACTCGAAGCGCACCGGATCGGTGCGCTTCACGCGGCGATCGGCCTGCGTCCACATCGGGTGAAGGTGCAGCTGCACCTCCTGCCCGGCATCGAGGATCGTTCCCACGATCCGCTCGATCGGCTCGATGCCGAACAGCAGTGCCGGAAGGGGATCGACGAAGAAGCAGGCCTTCAGCCCGTGCCTGCCCAGTGTCGCGAGCTGGTACGTGATCCCAGCCCCGCCCGGCTCGATCGAGCGCTGGTAATTTTCCAGCCAGCCGGCGCCGCCTTCGTGCGCCCGCCAGGTGAACTCCGTATCGATGCTGAGCAAGACCCCCGTCATGCTCCCGGCCTAGCGGCAAGAACCGACTTTTTCGTAAAGAGATCAGCCCTTTCGTCTCGATACGGAGGCGATCAGCCGCGCGGGTGGAAATGATCGTGGATCGCCTGCGCCATCGCCTTCGAAATGCCCGGCGCGCGCTCCAGATCCGGCAGCGCCGCGCCCTTCACCGCCTTGGCCGATCCGAAATGCATCAGCAGCGCCTTCTTGCGCGAAGGGCCGATGCCGGGGACGTCGTCGAGCGGATTGGCGACGAAGCTCTTGGCGCGCTTCGCCCGGTGGGTGCCGATCGCGAAGCGGTGCGCCTCGTCGCGCAGCCGCTGGAGGTAGAAGAGCAGCGGCGAGTTCAACGGCAGCATCGATTCGCGGCCGTCCGGCAGGTGAAAATGCTCGCGCCCGGCATTGCGGTCCGGTCCCTTGGAGATGCCGACGATCGGCACGTCCTCCACGCCCATTTCCTGCAGCGTCTCGCACACGGCCGAAACCTGCCCCTTGCCGCCGTCGATCAGCAGCAGATCGGGCCATTCGCCCGACTTGCGATCCGGGTCCTCGCGCTCCAGCCGGGCGAAGCGGCGTTCCAGCACTTCGCGCATCATCGCGAAATCGTCGCCGGGCTTCGTCTCCGGGTTGCGGATGTTGAACTTGCGGTAGGCGCCCTTGCGCATCCCCTCCGGCCCTGCGACCACCATCGCGCCGATCATGTCGGTGCCCATGATGTGGCTGTTGTCGTAGATCTCGATGCGGTTCGGCACCTCGCCCAGCTCGAACAGCTCGGTGAGCTCGCGCAGGATCTTCCCCTGCGTGGTCGATTCGGCGAGGTGACGATCCAGCGCCTCCTCGGCGTTGCGGGTGGCCTGCTCCAGCAGACGGCGCTGCTCGCCGCGCTGCGGACGGCGCAGATCGATCCGGCGCCCCGCCCGCTCCGACAGTGCATCGGCAAGCAAGGCCTGCTCCTCCAGATCGCGATCGATCAGCACGACGCGGGCTGGCGGCACCTCCTCGTAGAACTGGGCGAGGAAGCTTTGCAGCACTTCCTCCTCGGGCACTTCGGACGTGTGTGCGGGAAAGAAGCTGCGATGGCCCCAATTCTGTCCGCCGCGGATGAAGAAGGCCTGGATGCAGGCGGTCGCGCCCTTGGCGGCGATCGCCCAGACGTCGGCATCGGACACGCCCTCGGCGTTGATCGCCTGCGCGCCCTGGATGAAGGTGAGCGCCTTCAGCCTGTCGCGGAAGACGGCTGCCAGTTCGAAATCCATATTCTCGGCGGCTGAGGACATCTGTTCTGCCAGCTTCTTCTGCACCTGGCTCGATTTACCGGCGAGGAAGGACTTCGCGTCCTCCACCAGTTCGGCATAATCAGGCGCGGAGATGCGATCGACGCACGGCGCTGAGCAGCGCTTGATCTGATAGAGCAGGCAGGGCCGATCGCGATTGTTGAAAAAACTGTCGGTACAGCTCCTTAGCAGGAACAGCTTCTGCAGTGCGTTAAGCGTTCGAGTCACCGATCCGGCGGAGGCGAACGGCCCGTAATATTGCCCCTTGGCGCGCCGCGCGCCGCGATGCTTCTGCACGCGCGGGAAGGCATGATCCTCGCGCAAGAGGATGAAAGGAAAGCTTTTATCGTCGCGCAACAGCACGTTGTAGGGCGGGCGGAAGCGCTTGATCAGCTGCGCCTCGAGCAGCAGCGCCTCGGCCTCGGTATTGGTGGTGACGATCGTCATCGAGCGCGTTTGCGAGACCATCCGTTGCAGCCGTTTGGGCAACCGCGCGACCTGTGTGTAGTTGGTCACGCGATTGCGCAGCGCGCGTGCCTTGCCGACGTAGAGCACGTCGCCCCTGGCATCCTGCATCCGGTAAACGCCGGGGCGGATCGGCAACGTCTTCAGCACGTTGCGGATCGCTGCCACCCCGGTTTCGAGATCGGGCTGGTCCGATCCGCGGACGGTGTAGACGGACTTCTGTTCGTTGAAGCGGTCGGTGCTGGTCGGGTCGTTCACGGTCGCGATGTAGGCTCGTGCGAGAGAATTGTCAGGCCTTCAGGCCGATCCCGCCGACCGGTGTCGTCACGACGCCGGTCTCCATCGAGGCGACCAGATCCTTGGCTTTGGCGATCGAGGCCTGCACCGCCGGCAGTTGCAGTGAGGCGTCGTGGCTGGCCTCGCTGTCCCACACTTCGGTGATCCAGATCGCGTCGGCGTCGTCGGCATCCTTCGCGACGACGTAGCTGAGGCAGCCGGGCATCGCCGCGCTGCCTTCGAGGATCGCCGCGATCAGCGCATCGCGCTGGCCGGGGACCGCCTTCATCTTGCCGATCAGCCCGTAGAGTGGCTGGCCCGGCGCGGCGTTGGCGGCGGTATTCATCAGGCCCAGCAGGGCCGATCCGGCGAGGAAGGTGCGGCGCTCCATGGTCACATCCTATCGCGGCGCTCGGGGTCCGCAAGATGACGGCGATTTCACGACGATTCCTCTCCGCGCGAGGCTAGATCGCGTCCCATGAGCGAAGGCATCGACGCGCCCGAGGGCAATGACCGGCGGCTGAACCGGATGGTCGCGACCACGGTGGTCGCGCTCAGCGTGGTGATGGCGGTGGGCAAGATCAAGGACGACAACATCGTCCAGGCCATGCAGGCCGACCAGGCGGCCAAGATCGACCTGTGGGGCGAATATCAGTCCACCCAGATCAAGGCGCACGACCAGATGACGGCGGCGTTGCTGCTCGGGCGACTGAACGCGGTCGAGGACTCTGCCAGGGCGGCGCAGGAAGCGGCGCGCTACAAGGGCGAGGCGTCGGGCCTGAAGGCGCAGGCCATGGCGGCGGCGGACGATTATGACGTGCAGGGCCGCCGTGACGACCAGTTCGACCTCTCGGACGGGTTCCTGTCGATCGCGCTGGCGGTGGCGGCGATCGCGGCGCTCGTCGAAGGCTTCTGGGTGCTGTGTGTCGCGTGGGGCGCCGCGACACTGGGGATATTGTTCCTTGTCGCCGGCTTCGCGCAGTTGCCGATCCATCCGGACGCGCTGGTGGCGTTCCTATCCTGACATCCTCCCCGAGCTCTCCCGGACCGCCGACGAATCCGATGGTGGAGAGGAATTGCGGGTCGCCAGAAACAGGAAGACCGCCGGCTTATGCCGACGGCCCCTCCACCGCACTTCGTACGGTCCCCCTCCCCAAGCAAGCTTGGGGAGGAATTGGATCAGTTGAGGCTGGCGATGGTCCTGTCGATCAGCGCCTTGTCAGAGTTCGCATCGTGCTTCTCGGCGATCAGCTTCGCCGCAGCCCCTGCCGCCGCGGCAGCGGCCTTGGCACGGACCTCGGCGATCGCCGAGCGCTCGGCGGCGGCGATCTTGTCCTCGGCCATCCTGGCGCGGCGATCGATCAAAGTGTCGGCATCGACCTTCGCCTGCGCCACCAGAGTGGCGGCCTCGGCCTTGGCGCCCGCCAGGATCGCCTCGGCGTCCTTGTGCGCGGCGGCGGCCTGGGCCTGCGCCTCGGCACGCAGCTTCTCGGCCTCGGCACGCAAAGCGGCGGCCTCGTCGAGCTGCTTGCGGATCGTGGCGATCTTGCCGTCGAGGCCCTTGCCCATCGCCTTGAAGCCGCCGGCGAACCAGATGATCAGCAGCACCACGACCATCGACAGCGCGACGAAGGCCGGCGCGGTGATGCCGTGGAAGTTGATCTCGTGCTCGGCCTCGACCTGCGCGGTGTGGGCCATCATGCCCGGGGAAGGCTCACTCATGGTTGGGTTCCTCAGGCGGCCAGCGAGGCGCGGACGGCGGAGAGCGCCTCGCCCTCCTCCACCTTCGCGCCGGACAGGCGCTCGACGATGTCGCGCACCGCATCGGCCGCGACATTCTCGATCTCGGCCAGCGCGCGGCCGCGCGCATCGGCCAGCGCGACCTCGGCATGGGCGACGCGCTCGGCCACCGCCTCGCCCGCTGCCTTCAGCTTCGCCTCGGTGTCGCGCGTGGCGGCATCCTTGGCGGCCTGCACGGCATCGTGGGCGCCGCGATGCGCGGTGTCCATCTCGGCGGTGTAGGCGGCCTGCGTCGAGGCGGACTCGTCGCGCGCCTTCTCGGCGGCGTCGAGATCACCCTGGATCTTGTCGTTGCGGGCGTGGATGGTGCCCTCGATCTTCGGCATCATCCAGTTGCCGATCACCACGAAGATGATGGCGAACACCAGCAGCAGCCACAGCAGCTGCGAGGCGTAGATCGTCGAGATCTGATCGATTTGAGGCATGTGTCTCCTCCGCCCGTCAACCGGGGCCGACGGGTGCCGGCCCCGAGAAAGGGCGTCAGCCCTTGACGACGAAGAGGATGAGGATCGCGACGACGAACGCGATCAGGCCCAGAAGCTCGGCGGCGGCGAAGCCGATGAACAGGCGGCCCTGCTGGCTGTCGGCGGCCGACGGGTTGCGCACGGCCGAGCTCAGGAACGAGCCGAACACGTTGCCCACGCCGAGCGCCGCGAGACCCACGCCGATCGCCGCGAGACCGGCGCCGATGACCTTGGCAGAAGCGAGATCCATTGTCTTTTCCTTGTGTTGAACGAGTAAGTTGCGAAGAGAACTCAGTGAAGGTTGATCGCGTCGTTGAGATAGAGCGAGGTCAGCAGCGCGAACACATAGGCCTGGATCGCGGCGACCAGGATCTCCAGCGCCGAGACGCCGACGATCATCACGAAGCTCAGCAGCGACACCACGGGGCCGATCGCGCCGCCCGAATTCAGCCCCTGGATCACGAAGCTCGCGAACACGTCGAGCAGGATGTGACCGGCGGTCATCGCGACGAACAGTCGCAGACCGAGGCTGAAAGGGCGGACGAGGAAGGAAACCAGCTCGATCAGGAAGATCAGCGGGATCAGGATGAACGGCGTGCCGTGCGGCACGAACAGCGAGAAGAAGTGCAGCCCGTGCTTCCAGAAGCCAACGATCAGCACGATCGAGAAGCTCATGATCGCCAGCACGCCGGTGACGGTGATGTGGCTCGTCACGGTGAAGGCATGGAGGCCGGGGATCACCGCCAGCGGGAACAGGCCGATCAGGTTCGCGCACAGGATGAACATGAACAGCGAGAACACGTAGGGCGTGAACTTCTTGCCCTTCGGCCCGATATTGGCCTCGATCATGTTGGCGACGAAGTCGGTCATCGTCTCGACCGCGGCCTGCCAGCGGCCGGGCACCAGCTGGCGCTTCATGCCGCCCAGCATGAACACCCACAGCACGCCAAGGATGACCAGCATGAAGGCGGCGCTATTGGTGAAGGCGATATTGTGCCCGAACAGGGTCCAGTCGGCGCCCACAACGGGGTTCACCGAGAACTGGCTCATCGGATCGATCGCGCCTGCGCTTTCAGCCGCCAACTTGGAACCCTCTTATGCTCGAAGCGCCCGAATCACTCCGGGCGCTCGTTCGAAATCCGGATGATGTTCCTGAAGGCGACGACGATCGCGAGACCGAGCATCACGAGCAGGAGCCAGGGCGAGGTTCCCAGCAGCCGGTCCAGCAACCAGCCGACAATACCCCCGCCTGCAAGTGCCCCGATCAACTCGGCGAGCACGCGACTGCCCTGCTTGTAGCCCGATTTGGGCGGAGCAGGTGCGCGGCTCGTCCGTGCCACCTCGGCGCTGCGGGCTGCCTTGAGCCGCTCATCGAGCGACGATCCAACTCCCCCAGCCCCGATATCCGGGACTTGCCGGGGCTCTTCCTCGGCCACGAACCCTCCTCTGCCGGTGGGTCATGCCGTGGGCGAGCCCCCTAGGCGCGCCCCCCTTAGGGGGGGGTTATGGCCGAGTCAACTTGGGGAAGGTCGTCCTAAAGGTCAGCCGCCGCACTGGCTGGGAAGCTGCACCGGCGCGGCGCCCTTGGTGGCCCACACGCCCTTGGAGACACTATAGACGCGACCCGGCTTCAGGCCGCCGAGCGTCTGACAGCCGACCGACGCGGCGAACGCCTCGATCGGTACGTTCTTCTGCTGGGCGAGCTTTGTGAAGGCCTCGCGCCGCTTGATGTTGATCGCATCGACCTTGGCCTTGAGCGTGCCGTCGGGTGCCTTGGCGAAGCCGAGATAGCCGTCCGCCTGCTCGCCGACGGCGCCGGAGGCCATCGCTGTCTCCACCTCGCCGTCCATCTGCGCCAGCGCGGGCGCGACGCTGCCCATGGCCAGCGCGAGGCCGGTCATCATCAGGGCAATCTTCGATTTGCGCGTCATTTCGGGAACAGCTCCGGGTTGTTGGTGATGAGATCCTGGGCATCCTGTTTCAGGCTGACCACGACCTCCTGCTTGACGTTGATGTTCAAGTTGATCTCGATCGGCTTGTCCGGCGCCTTCACCGACACGCAACCGCCCAGCATCACAGCGCCGAGCAAAACCGGAAGGACCGTCCTCATCATAGCCGAAGGGCTGACACTCCAACAGCTCATCGTCAATCTGATAGCGTTCATCGCACGGGCTCGCTTTCGGCAGGCTGAATGGCAGCGGGTTGATTCGGGGCGGCAACAGGCGGCGCATCGGGCGGCGGCGCGACCGGCACGCCGTCCTTGAGCAGCACGGACGGATCGACGAAGGCGCGGGCCGAGCCCATCAGGCCGCGGAACGGCGCCCGTATCTTGATGTTGAAGCGGAATGGCAGGTTGGCGATCATCCGCGCGACCATCGACTTATCACCCGTCGCCTGGCGCACGCCGTCGAACTTCACGCCGCTGACGATCTCGCCGTCGAGCCGGCCGTCGAGCGTGATCGTCAGGCTCTGGTAGCGAATCTTCTTGAGCGCATCGAAGGCGAGCTTGCCCATGGTCCCGAGCTGGGCGGTGGTGAGCTCGCCGACATAGGCGATGTCCCCGCCGCCCGACCGGGCCTTGAGGAAGCCGCCCTCGATCCGCCCGCCGCTCTGATCGAAGATCATCGGCAGCGTGCCGTCGAACGTGCCGGTCGCCGCGATGTTCGGAAAATCGAGCTGCTGGACGAACTGCGCGGCGTCCAGCGCCTCAATCCGGAAGGTGAGGTGCCGCTGCGCCGCCTGATCGAAGCTGAGCAGGCTCGGCTCGAGATCGAGCGTACCGCCGGCGAAGGGCCAGTGGGCGTCCTCGACCTGCACCTTCTGCCCCGGCAGCAACTGGACGTGGGCCACGCCGTTGGAGACGGCGATGCCGGGATTAACCTCCTGGATATGCACTTCCTGATGCGGCGGCGTGGCCATCGCCAGCAGATCGGAGAAATGGAGACCGCCCGAAACCTTGCTGACCGGGCCGAAGGCGGCGGCGAAATCGGTGCCGTCGGTGTGGAAGTCGCCGGTGCTGGTGACGCCCCTGGCATCCCAGTCGATCCGCCCCTGCCCGATGATCGTGCCGTTGACGTTGGCGATCACGCCGAGCGTCAACGGGGTGAGAGCTTCGGGCTGCAGCCCCTTCGGAATGAAGGTAATCCCGGCCACATCGAGCGTCGCATGGCCGCTGCCGCTCGACAGATCGTGATGCACATCGACATCGCTGATCGCGATATCGCTCTTGGGTTCGCGCAGCTTGGCGGCGGCGTCGATCTTGCCATCCCCGAAGCGCAGCGTGGCATCGCGAGCCACCAATGGCTCGAAACGCGGGGTAGCGATTGCGTCGGAGACGGTGAGGCCACCGTTCAGCACCAGCGCGCCGCCCGCGAACTCCCACTGGCCCGCCATCTTGTCGAGCAGCAGCGGAACATGGCCGATCTGCGCCGAGGCGCCGTCGAACGGCCCGGTCAACACTCCGCCCCTGTAACGCCCCTCGAGCGTGGCGACGTCGAGCCGGGTGACCGAATCGTCTTTGCCGATCCGCACCTTCAGGTTGGCGGCCGATATGCCGGCGGCGGAAATCTCGGTGCGATCGGCGGCGACCAGCAGCGGCGATTCGCCGGAATGGCCTGTGAGCTTCAGGTTTGTGCCGACCGCTCCATAGCGCAGCGCCCCGCCCACCGGCTTCGCCACGATCGGCGCGCCGCCGATGCCGCACAGCGTCGCGCGGGCAGGATCGAGGCTCATCCCGCCCGTTCTCGCACCCTTGATCGAGACGGGAACGCAGCCCTCCCCGATCGCGAAGCCGCCGCGCGAATCGAGATGGCCGGCGATCGGCAACATCAACCCCGTCACCTGCCCCGACGGCAGCGGCCCATCGAAGGTCAACACCGTATCGAAACGCGTGCCCTTGCCGGACACCGAGAAGCGCACTGGCGTCAGAGCCAACCGTGCCGATCCCGCCGCATAGGGATCGAGCCTGACTACGCCATCCATCGGCGCACCGGCGACCGCCTGCTTCAGCCGGATGTCGAGCCCGGGCAGCCCGCCGCCGCCCGCGACGATGTGCCCGTCAGCCCGCCACTGGCCGGTACGTGCCGACCAGCCGAAACCCGCGCCCTCGTCGCGCATCCTGAGGAATGCGCCGCCACGCCCTGCGAGCGCCATCGTCCGGATCGTGAGTGTGGTCCCGTCCGGCCCACCCGCCACCAGCGAGAGGCGCGCGGCGACGTTCGCATCGCCGAGCAGACGGTCGGCGGCGATGGCGAACTTCCGCGCCAGCGGCTCGGCCGGCGAGCCATCGAGTGACGTCATGGTAGCCAGCAACGCCCTACGTCGTGGGTCGCCAAGCGCCGCATTGCGCAGCGCCGCATCGCCGTTGAACACCAGACCCGCCGATTCGGGCAGGTAGCGGAAGCGTCCGCCGAGCAGCGTCTTGGCCGCATGTCCGTCCGGCGCGACCAGATTGGTGAGCGTGATCCCGGTCGCGCCGTCGAGTTGCTTCGCGCCGCCGGTCGCGGTGATCAGGCCCGAAACCGAATCGAATCGCGCGCTTCCCGCCCGACCGCCGAAGCCGGCCAGCGAGAAGCCGCCTTCGCCATGATCGAGCGAGGTCGCCAAACGCGCGTTGATGACGGCCTTGCCAGAACCCAAGGCCAGGCCGAACTTCGGGCAGGCCAGCGCAGCGAGCGTCACCGGTCCCGCCAACGTCGGCTGCTTTGCAGCGATCTTCACGTCGACCAGCACCGACAGGCCGCGCGCCGCGCATCCCCCCGTCGCCAGCAGCGGAGCCTGCGCCGTCAGCGTCCCGTGGAAACCGTCCTGCAGGTTGCCGTCGCCTTCCACCACCGCACCGAGCGTACCGGCGGGCGTATCGAGGGCGATCTGTGTATCGGTGACGCGCACGTTGATGTCCGGCAGCGCCAGCGGCTGGTTGCCGGATGTTCTGGGCAACAGCCGGTCGATCTTGCCTAGCGAGACCTTACCGTTCACGACGCGGGCGTTCAGCCGCACGCCGTCCGCCTCCACCGCATGGAGATAAGGGCCGCTCCATCCATAGCCGAGCTGGAGCACCAGACTCTTCGCCACCAGATCGGGCGCGACCGGGTCGCCAATCCGCACATCGTCGAGACGCTGCACGAACGGCCCGATCGCGGTGAGCTTGTAAGAAGCCGGGACATGCGCCTCGGCCAGCTTGCGATCGACGAAGTGCGCGATGATCGGCTTGCGCTCGGCCCACACCGCCAGCAGCCCGGCGAGCGCTACGCCGCCCGCCAATGCCGCCGCCACGCCGATCCTCCGGCGGGTGCGTGCAGGCTGTGCGACCTCTTCCTCCTCCACGCGCGCTCCCGACCCGGACCTTGCGCCCATGCATAAGCAAGCCGCCCCCCGCTTGCCCAGCCCTGAACGGCCACATTGCGCAAAGCGCTCTACCTGCCCTAGCAAGGCTTTCGATGAGCGAGCCACCGCCCGATGCCGCCGGACACCGCGCCCGCCTCCGCGCGCGCCTGCTCGACGCGCCGGACTCGCTGCAGGATTACGAGATCGTCGAATATCTGCTGATGCTGGCAATGCCGCGCATCGACACCAAGCCGATCGCCAAGGCCTTGATCCGCGAATTCAACGGCCTGGGCGGCGTTCTCTCCGCCAAGCCTCATGAACTGATGCGAGTGGCGCGCGTCGGCGAATCGGGCGCCGCCGCGATGCTGATCGCGCGTACCGCGGCGCATCGACTGCTCAAGACGAAAGCCTCGGACCAGCCCATCCTGTCCGGCTGGCAGGCGCTGCTCGACTATCTGCAGGCCGACATGGGGCATATCGGTATCGAGCGAGTGCGCATACTCCACCTCAACACCAAGAACATGCTGATCCGCGACGAGACCATCTCGGAAGGCTCGATCGACCAGTCCGCCGTCCATGTCCGCGAGGTGGTGAAACGAGCGATGGAGCTAGGATCTGCGGCGATCATCCTCGTCCACAACCATCCGAGCGGCGATCCCTCGCCAAGCCGCCAGGACATCGCGCTGACCCAGCAGATCATCGAGGCCGGGCGCTCCATAGGGTTAGCGGTGCACGATCACGTGATCATCGGCAGCAAGGGCCACGTCAGCCTGCGGGGGCAGGGCCTGATCTAGGGGGCGTGATATGTATCGAGTTCTTGTTCTTGCGATCGCCGCCGCCGCTTCGTCGGCGGCGCCCAACGGGCGCATCCAGCATATCCTCGCGCACCGCGATAGCTTGTCCAAGGAAACGCGTTCGAGGCGCGAAGCGTAAAAGACGAGTACGATGTCGTCGCGACGCTCGGCCTCCACGTCGATTCGCAGGATCTCGTCATCGGCAAGAAGCCTTACGACATGCTGGAAGCCAGCGATCCGCAAAACGTGACGAAGCGCGAGGTCTGGTTCGATATCAGCAGCTTCTATCAGGAATTCTAACGGATCGGAGCCCGTTCAGTTTCCGACCGCCGTTGCTGTCTGCGTGGCGACAGCCGCCGTGGACTTTGCCGCCATCTTCGCCTTCGTCAGCGCAGTCGGCACCGGTGGCGTCATCAGGAAGCGCGTCATCTCATCCGGCGTCACGCCCCCATCATGGTTGAGATCGGCACGCGCGAAGGCGGTGGACGAGGCGTTCATCGCCGAGACGGGCGCGATCCCGCCGGCATGGGCGCGCGGCGCGACCGTGGCACCATGGGATTTCATCACCCACGTGCTGAACTCCAGCGGGGTCAGCTTGCCCTTGGCGCCGGCGTCGTATTTTGGCCATTCGGCGCGGACGGCGGCCATCACCTGATCGCGCGTCGGTCGGGCGGCGGGCTTCGCGGGAGCCGGCTTCGGCGCGGCAACGGACGTCGTTGCGACCGGTGCGGCAGCCGCAAGCAACGCGCCCAGCAATATCGACATGGTGGCATACTCCTTGGTCGCGCCCCATAGCGCCATCGCCTTGCCCACGCATGAACCCGGCGCCGGATCGTTCCGCGCCTGCGCCGTTTTGTTGCCGCTTTGGGACTCCTCTGCTAGTCGCGCGGCCGACTTTCCCGCGCATCCGCCGAGGCCCTGTATGATCCCCCGTTACTCGCGCCCCGACATGGTGGCGATCTGGACTCCCGAGAGCCGCTTCGCCATCTGGTTCGAGATCGAGGCTCACGCCACCGAGAAGCTCGGCGAGCTGGGCGTCGTGCCCGCCTCGGCCGCCAAGGCGCTGTGGGACTGGTGGGCGACGAAGCCCGCCATCGACGTCGCCGCGATCGACGCGATCGAGGCCGTCACCAAGCATGATGTGATCGCTTTCCTCACCTGGGTAGCCGAGCAGGTGGGCGACGAGGCGCGCTTCATGCACCAGGGCATGACCTCGTCCGATGTGCTCGACACCTGCCTCGCGGTGCAGCTGAAGCGTGCCGCCGACATCCTGATCGCCGACGTCGACAAGCTGCTCGACGTGCTGGAGCGCCGCGCGATCGAGCACAAGCTCACTCCCACGATCGGCCGCAGCCACGGCATCCATGCCGAGCCCGTCACCTTCGGCCTCAAGCTGGCCGAGGCGCACGCCGAGTTCGCCCGCTGCCGCAAGCGTCTGGTCGATGCGCGCGAGGAAATCGCGACCTGCGCGATCTCCGGCGCGGTCGGCACCTTCGCCAACATCGACCCGCAGGTGGAGGTGTATGTCGCCGAGAAGCTCGGCCTCGCGCCCGAGCCGGTCTCGACCCAGGTGATCCCGCGCGATCGCCACGCGATGTTCTTCGCGGTGCTGGGCGTCGTCGCCTCGTCGATCGAGCGGCTGGCGATCGAGGTCCGCCACCTCCAGCGCACCGAGGTGCTGGAGGCGGAGGAATATTTCTCGCCGGGGCAGAAGGGCTCGTCAGCGATGCCGCACAAGCGCAATCCGGTGCTGACCGAGAATCTCACCGGCCTCGCCCGCCTCGTCCGCTCGGCGGTGACGCCGGCGATGGAGAATGTGGCGCTATGGCACGAGCGCGACATCTCGCACTCCTCGGTGGAACGCGGCATCGGGCCGGACGCGACGATCACGCTCGACTTCGCGCTCGCTCGCCTCACCGGCGTGATCGACAAGCTGCTGGTCTATCCCGCGCGGATGCAGAAGAATTTGGACAAGATGGGCGGCCTCGTCCACTCACAGCGCGTGTTGCTGGCGCTGACCCAGGCGGGCGTGAGCCGCGAGGATGCCTACCGCCTCGTTCAGCGCAACGCGATGAAGGTGTGGGAATCGGACGGCGAGCTGTCGCTGCTCGAACTGCTCAAGGCCGATCCGGAAGTCACCGCCGCGCTCAGCCAGGCGGAGATCGAGGACAAGTTCGATCTCGCCTACCATTTCAAGCATGTCGACACGATTTTCGACCGGGTGTTCGGCCGGCATGCATGAGGCACGGGCCGCGCTGCGCAAGGGAACGGCGGCCGATCACGGGCGGCTGGATGCCCTGTTCGGCGGTTTCCGACTTAGCAATCCGCAGGATTATAGGGCGTTCCTGACGGCGCATGCGATGGCGCTGACGGCGGTCGAGCAGGCGCTGGACGCGGCCGGCTTCGCAAGCACGCTCGAGGACTGGCCAGATCGCAAGCGGGGCGATGCCGTCGCTGCCGATCTTTCGGCGATCGGTGAAGCGATGCCTACCACTCTCTCCGCACCGCCGCTCGACACCTCGGCAGCGCAGTGGGGGGCGGCCTATGTGATCGAGGGTTCCCGCCTTGGCGGCGCCCTGCTCGCCCGCTCCGTGCCGGAGGGCATGCCCAAATCTTATCTTGGATCGGCCCAGCCACCCGGTAGCTGGCGGAAATTTCTGGATAATCTCGACAAGGCGCTTCCCCTCCCCCAAGACGTCGCGCACGCAACCGAAAGCGCCCGTGCGACGTTCGGCTTGTTCGAGCAGGCCGGAAAGATGGTCAGGGGAGCGACCGATTAAGTGAGCGATGTTCGGGACCAGGTCGATCTGACCAACTGCGATCGCGAACCGATCCACATCCCGGGACTGATCCAGCCCTTCGGTTTCCTGCTCGCGCTGTCCTCCGATTGGCTGATCGCGCGGGCTTCGGCGAATACGGCAGACTTCATCGGCGTCGCGCACGATGAATTGCTCGGCCGCCCCGTCACCGACATATTGGGTGCCGAGGCCGTCCACGCCATCCGCAACCGTGTCGCGCTGCTGCGTGGCGCAGACGCCACCGAGCGGATGTTCGGGCTGAAGCTGGCTGGCGTCGAGCAGCCGTTCGACGTGGCTCTCCACCTGTCAGACGGCGGGATCGTCATCGAGGCGGAACCCAGCCAGCCCGAGCTCGGCGACGGCGCCGGCACGATCCGCTCGATGATGTCCCGGCTCGACCAGGCGAGGACCATGGAGGCTTTCCTGCGCGAGGGCGCCCGGCAGGTGCGCGCTCTCACCGGCTTCGACCGGGTGATGGTCTACAAGTTCGACGCAGACGGCAATGGCGAGGTGATGGCCGAGGCGGCGCGCAGCGGCATCGGCAGCTTCCTCCACCTCCACTACCCGCACACCGACATCCCCGCGCAGGCGCGTGCGCTCTACAACCGCAACCTGTTCCGCATCATAGCGGACGTGAAGAGCGTGCCGGTGCCGGTGATCCCGACGCTCAACGAGCGCGGCGCACCGCTCGATCTCTCGCTCTCGGTGTTGCGCGCGGTTTCGCCGATTCACATCGAATATCTCGGCAATATGGGCGTCGGCGCGTCACTCTCCATCTCGATCATGATCGAGGGGCGGCTATGGGGTCTGTTCGCCTGCCACCATTATTCGGCACGCTGTCCCGGCCTCGAGCGGCGTTCGCTGTCCGAGCTGTTCGGTCAGATGTTCGCGATGAAGCTGGAGGCATTGGAACGGCGCGAATCGGCCGCCTATGCCGAGCGCGCACGTGGCGTATCCGAACGGCTGCTGGTCCAGCTTGCCGGAGACGCCTCGCTGCGTGACGATCCGGCCTGGCTAGCGGAAACGCTTGGCGACGCGATCCCAGCGGACGGCATCGGCGTCGTCATCAACGGCCATATCGCCATCGCCGGCCTGGCGCCCGACGAAGACAGCTTCCTGCGCCTGACGCGCGAACTCAACCGCACCACCGCCGGAAAGGTGTTCGCCACCGACCGGATCGCCGCTTTCTTTCCGGAGGCAGAACGCTGGTCCGATCGCGCCGCCGGGATGCTGGCCTTGCCCATTTCGCGTTCGCCCCGCGATTATGTCGTATTGTTCCGACAGGAGATCATTCGGACCGTGCGCTGGGCGGGCGATCCCTATCTGCCCAAGGAATTCGGCCCCAACGGCGACCGTCTTTCCCCACGCAAAAGCTTCGAGGCATGGAGCGAGACGGTTCGCGGCCGGTCGCAGCCCTTTTCCGATTTGGAGCGGCAGGTCGCCGAATCGCTGCGCGCGACATTGATCGAGGTGGTGCTGCGCATGTCCGACGAGGCGCACGCCGAGCGCCAGCAGGCAGCCGAGCGGCAGGAACTGCTGATCGCCGAATTGAACCATCGCGTCCGCAACATCCTCTCGCTGATCCGCGGCCTCGTCCGCCAGACGCGCGGCTCGGGTTCGATCGACGATTACGTGATCGAATTGGACGGCCGCATCCATGCGCTCGCCCGCGCGCACAACCAGATTACCAGCGACAATTGGGGCCCCGCCCCGCTGCGCGGCCTGATCGAGACCGAGGCCGCTGCCTATCTCGCCGGCAAGGCGACGCGGGTGCGCACCGAGGGGCCGGAGATACTGCTCGCGCCGACCGCCTTCTCGACGCTGGCGCTCGTGCTCCACGAACTGATGACCAACAGCGCCAAATACGGCGCGCTCTCCGACAACGGCCATGTCGACGTGCGATGGCTGGTCGACGGCCAGGGCTGGCTCCAGCTCGACTGGCAGGAGAGCGGCGGCCCAGTCGTGCAGGCGCCGACCAGACAGGGATTCGGCAGCACGATCATCCGCCGATCGATCCCCTACGACCTCGGCGGCGAGGCAAGCGTCGAATATCTGCCGCTCGGCCTCTCGGCCCATTTCGCTATCCCGGAACGCCACGTCACGCAGCGCGTCGCGAAGGTGACCGCATCGGTCGCTGAAGCCGAGGAGCCGGCAGCCACCGCCGCGGGCCCGCTGATCTCCGGCCCGGTGTTGCTGGTAGAGGACAGCCTGATCATCGCGATGGACGCGGAGGACATCCTCACCCGCCTCGGCGCAGAGAGCGTGGCGACCGCCTCCACCGTGCCGGTCGCGATGGACGAGTTGCGCCGTTTCCAGCCGACGTTGGCGATCCTCGACATCAACCTCGGCAGCGAGACGAGCATGCCGATCGCCGACCGACTGAAGGCGATGGGCGTACCCTACCTTTTCGCCACCGGCTATGGCGAGCAGGCGAGACTGCCGGAGGCGCATGCCGACGCGCCGGTGCTGCAGAAGCCCTACACGATCGAGAATGTCGCGCGCGGTCTGGGCGGATTGCTGAGCAAGGGGTGATCCGATCCTCCCCCGTCAGGGGGAGGTGGCACGCGAAGCGTGACGGAGGGGAAAACGGCGGAGTTTAACAAGCGAGATCCTCTCCGCCCGCCCCCTCCGACGCCCTGCGGGCGCCACCTCCCTGGCGGGGGAGGATTTCCTTTCTCACCGCCCCAGCATCGTCTCCGGCTTCACCACGCGGTCGAACGTCTCGGCATCGACCATCCCCAGTTCCAGCCCCGCCTCCTTGAGCGTCAGTCCTTCGTGGTGTGCGTGCTTGGCGATCTTCGCGGCATTGTCGTAGCCGATCTCGGGCGCAAGCGCCGTCACCAGCATCAGCGAGCGATCGAGCAGAGCCGCGATCCGTGCGCGATCCGGCTCCAGCCCCTCGACGCAGCGCTCGCGGAAGCTGTCCATCGCGGTTGCCAGCAATTCGACCGAGCGTAGCACGTTGGCGCCGATCAGCGGCTTGAAGACGTTGAGCTCCATATGCCCCTGTAGCCCCCCGATCGTGATGGCGACATGGTTGCCCATCACCTGCGCGGCGACCATCGTCACCATCTCGCACTGGGTCGGGTTGACCTTGCCCGGCATGATCGAGCTGCCGGGTTCGTTCTCCGGCAGCTTGAGTTCACCGAGGCCACAGCGCGGCCCCGAGCCGAGCAGGCGGATATCGTTGGCGATCTTGGAGAGCGACACGGCCAACGTGTTGAGCACCCCTGAAAGCTCCACGAGCGTGTCGTTGGATGCCAGCGCCTCGAACTTGTTGGGGGCGGTTTCGAACGGTTCGCCCGTCAACTCCGCGATGGCGTCGGCAATCGCCACATCGAAGCCCTTGGGAGCGTTCAGGCCCGTACCTACGGCCGTGCCGCCCTGCGCCAGAAGATGCAGGCGCGGCAACACCGCCCGGAGCCGCTGATAGTTGTTGCGCAGTTGCTGGACGTAACCGGAAAATTCCTGGCCCAAGGTCAGCGGAGTCGCATCCTGCAAATGCGTCCGGCCGATCTTCACGATATCGTCCCATGCATCGCGACACGACGTGAGTTCACCGCATAGCGAATCGAGAGCCGGGATCAGCCGCTTCGTCACCGCCAGCGCCGCCGCCACATGCAGCGCGGTCGGGAAGCTGTCGTTGGAGGACTGGCTCTTGTTGACGTGATCGTTGGGGTGGACCGGGGACTTGCCGCCGCGCTTCCCCGTCAGCGCTTCGTTGGCGATGCCCGCGATGACCTCGTTGACGTTCATGTTGCTCTGGGTGCCGGATCCGGTCTGCCAGATCACCAGCGGGAACTGGTCGTCATGCTCCCCCGCCGCCACCGACGCCGCAGCCTTCTCGATCGCGTCGGCGATCTCCGCATCGAGCCCATGCGCCCGGTTCACCCGCGCCGCCGCCTGTTTCACGATCGCCAGCGCGTGGATGATGCCAATCGGCATCCGCTCCTGCGATCCGAACGGAAAATTGTGGATCGAGCGTTCGGTCTGCGCGCCCCAATAGGCGGAGGCCGGCACCTCGATCGGCCCGAAGCTGTCGGTTTCGGTGCGAGTCTCGGTCATGGTCGGGCCTCCTGATGTCGAGGCCCCAAGCTGGCATGCGCCCGTGACAATTCAAGGCATCGGGGAAGGACTCGCCCTCCCCGACACGGTCATTTCGCGAACGTCACTTCGCTCCAATAGGCGTCATCGAGGAACTGGCGGTACTTCTCGTAGCCGGCGATCGCCGCCTTGCCCTGTTCCTCGGGCAGGGTCGCGAGCATCTCCTTTTCGAGCATCATGTCTCGCGCCTTGTCCGGCTCCAGCAATGCCAGGCTCGGCACGTGCGTCTCGATCAGCACGTTCGGGCTACCCTTGGTGTAGCCGTTGCGCACCACGACCTTGTAGTCGTCGATCAGCGCATGCTTCTTCAGGATCTCGAACAGCGGGATCTGGGTGTGGCGCAAGCCGACCAGATAATCGTCGACATGGTTGGGATCGACCTCGACGGCGTTGATCTCCCATGCGCCCTTCTCCGGCGTGTAGTCGACGTACATCTTGGCGCCAGCGGCGGAGACAGAAGCAAAGGCGGCAAAGGCGGCCGCGCCCATCAGGACAGTGCGTATCATCTGGGAACCCCCGGGGTTGGAGAATACGCTACGCAAACTATCGCTGAAATCGCAGGCCGGACGGCCCGAATCCTATTTCTTCCGCGTGAAATCCACCGACACGACGTTCGATCCGTCCTCGCTGGTGGCGATCGGCGTGTCGTTCTCGGGCTCGCCGGGCTCGGCCTCGCCGTCCTCGGACTGCGCCTGGAACTGCAGCGCGAAGTTCACCGCCGGGTCGACGAAGCCGGTCACCGCGGCGAAGGGAACGTGCAGCTTGGCCGGGACCTGGTTGAAGCTCAGGCCGACCTCGAACGCATCGGGTTCCACCTTCAGATCCCAGAAGCGGTTCTGGATGACGATGGTCATCTCGTCGGGGAAGCGCTGGATCAGGTGCTGGGGGATGTCCACGCCCGGCGCCTGCGTCTTGAAGGTGATGTAGAAATGGTGCTCGCCCGGCAGGCCGCCGCCACGCTCCACCTCGCCCAGCACGCGGCCGACGACGGCGCGCAGCGCCTCCTGCACGATCTCGTCGTAGGGAATCAGGCTATCTGGCACGGTACCGTCGGTCATGGGGACGTACCTGAACGTGCCCGTCGCTATGGTCAAGATCGTTGCGTCACGGCGGTGTCGCGCTATGAGGACCGCGCCTGAAGCCCAGGGGGAACGCCATGCGTCGCGCGCAAGTCCGCCGCGAAACGACCGAAACCCGGATCGCCGTCGAGCTCGATCTCGACGGAACGGGCAGCTATGCCGTCTCCACCGGCATCGGTTTCCTCGATCACATGCTCGAGCAGCTCTCCCGTCATTCGCTGATCGACCTGACGGTCGAGGCGAAGGGCGATCTGCATATCGATCAGCACCATACCGTCGAGGATACCGGCCTCGCGATCGGCGAGGCGCTGTCCAAGGCGCTGGGTGACAAGAAGGGCATCCGCCGCTACGCCGACGCGCTCTCGCCTATGGACGAGACGCTGACGCGTGTGGCGATCGACATTTCCGGCCGGCCTTATCTCGTGTGGAAGACCGAGTTCAGCCAGAAAAGGCTGGGCGAGATGGACACCGAGATGTTCGAGCACTGGTTCCAGAGCTTCGCGCAGACCGGCGGCCTGACCCTGCATGTCGAGACGCTGTACGGCACCAACAACCATCACATCGCGGAGAGCGCCTTCAAGGGTCTCGCCCGGGCGCTGAGGGGCGCGGTGGAGATCGATCCACGCAAGGCCGACGCCATCCCCTCCACCAAGGGAACGCTGGGCGGGTGACCCTCGCGCTGATCGACTATGGCGCCGGCAACCTGCGCTCGGTGGAGAATGCGCTGAAGGCGGCGGGCGCCGCCGAGGTGGCCGTCACCGCCGATCCGGAGGTCGTCCGGGCCGCAGACCGCATCGTCCTGCCCGGCGTCGGCGCGTTCGGGGCCTGCATGGGAGCGCTTTCGGCGCTCGACGGAATGATCGAGGCGCTGAACGAGCGGGTGGTCGATCGGGGCACGCCCTTCCTCGGCATCTGCGTCGGCATGCAGCTGATGGCCAATGCCGGTGAGGAAATGGGCATCTTCCCCGGCTTGGGCTGGGTCGAGGGCACTGTGCGCCAGCTGCCCGATGTACCGGACCTCAAGGTGCCGCACATGGGCTGGAACGATGTCGTGCCGGCGTGCACGCATCCGCTGATCGTGCCGGGCGAGGCCTATTTCCTACACAGCTACGCCTTCGACGTCACCAATCCCTCCGAGCTGATCGCCGCCACCGATCATGGCGGCCCCGTCACCGCCGCCGTAGGGCGCGACAACATGCTCGGCGTGCAATTCCATCCCGAGAAGAGTCAGGCCTACGGGCTGGCGCTTCTCGGGCGTTTTCTGGAGTGGAAACCTTGACCGCGCCGCTGATCGTCTTTCCCGCCATCGACCTCAAGGGTGGCCAGGTCGTCCGCCTAGCCGAAGGCGATATGGACCGCGCCACCGTGTATGGCGACGATCCGGCGCATCAGGCGCAGCTGTTCGCCGAAGGAGGCGCAACGCACCTCCATGTCGTCGATCTGGACGGAGCCTTCGCCGGCAAGGCCGTGAACGCATCGGCCGTTGAGAGCATCGTCGCGACCTTTCCCGGCAAAGTGCAGCTCGGCGGCGGCATCCGAGACCGTACGGCGGTCGATCGCTGGCTCGGGCTGGGCATCGACCGGGTGGTGATCGGCACCGCCGCGCTGGACCATCCCGATTTCGTCGAGCAGGCGGCGCGGGACCTGCCCGGCCGGATCGTCGTCGCGGTGGACGCGCGTGACGGCTTCGTCGCCACCAAGGGCTGGGCGGATGTCTCCGAGGTCCGCGTGGTGGATCTTGCCGAGCGCTTCGCCGATGTCGGCGTCGCAGCCTTGCTGTTCACCGATGTCGGCCGTGACGGGCTGCTCCGGGGCTGCAATGTCGAGGCCACGCAGGCGTTGGCGCACGCGAGCAGCATCCCCGTCATCGCCAGCGGCGGTGTCGCAGGGATCGAGGATATCGAGGCGCTGATGATCGCCCGTTCCGGCATAGTCGAGGGCGGGATAGAGGGCGTCATCACCGGCCGCGCACTTTACGACGGCCGGCTCGATCTGGTCGAGGCGCTCAGGATGGCGGCGGGATGACCGTCCGCGTCCGCGTCATTCCCTGTCTCGACGTCGCCGGCGGGCGGGTGGTCAAGGGCGTGAACTTCGTCGACCTCGCCGATGCCGGCGATCCGGTCGAGCAGGCTCGGGTCTATGACGCCGCACAAGCCGACGAACTTTGCTTCCTCGACATCACAGCTTCTCACGAGGAGCGCGGCACCATCCTCGACGTGGTCGCGCGCACCGCATCGGTCTGCTTCATGCCGCTCACCGTGGGCGGCGGCGTCCGCAAGGTGGAGGATGCCCGCGCCCTGCTGCTCGCCGGCGCCGACAAGGTGGCGGTCAACTCCGCCGCCGTGGCCCGGCCCGCTTTGGTCGGCGAGATGGCCGAGCGATTCGGCGCGCAATGCGTGGTCGGCGCGATCGATGCGCGGCAGGTGTCGCCCGGCAGATGGGAAATCTACACCCATGGCGGACGCAAGCCGACCGGCATCGACGCCGTCGCCCACGCCCGCGACCTCGCCTCGCGCGGTGCCGGCGAGCTGCTCGTCACCTCGATGGATCGTGATGGAACCCGGGACGGCTACGACCTCGCGCTCACCCGTGCGATTTCGGATGCCGTTTCCGTGCCCGTGATCGCGAGCGGCGGAGTCGGCAATCTCGATCATCTCGTCGATGGCGTGACGGAAGGCCACGCCTCGGCCGTGCTCGCCGCGTCGATCTTCCACTTCGGTCATCACAGCGTCGCCGATGCCCATAAGGCCCTAAAAAACGCCGGTTTGCCCGTCCGCAGCTGAAGCCGCCCCATTTCGAAACAGGTGCCGGCGATTGCGCTCCCGATTCTGACGGGCGCACCTGTAACGTCCGTTTGTCGCAACGCATGATTCGCTGTCGGGGGCGACATTGTCAGGGTCGAAAGGGATTCGCTCATGAAGTTCGCGCACACGCTTTTCGCGGCCGCCGCCCTCGCGGCGATCGCTGCCGCTCCGGCCCAGGCCGGCGGTCATCGCGGTTCGTCCTCGTCCACCTCGGGCGGCTGGGGGTCGACCACGGGAGGCTACATGTCGACGTCGACGTCGGGCGGCCACACCTCGACGTCGGGCGGCACCACCACCACGACGTCCGGTGGCACGACCACCTCGGGCGGCAACACCACGACCACTTCGGGCGGCATGCCGAGTTCGTCGGGCGGCACCACCACCTCCTCGTCGTCGGGCGGCACTTCGGTTCCCGAGCCGTCGGACGCGATCCTGCTGCTCATGGGCGCCGCCGGCGTCGTGATCGGCCGGAAGCTCCACGCGCGCGCCAAGCGCCGCGCCTGAGCCCTTCTAACTGTTGACCCGACCACCGGCCGCCCCATAAGGCGGCCGGCATGGTCGATACGCTGAACAGGCTCGCCGCCACCATCGCCGCCCGAAAGGGCGCCGACGCCGGCTCCTCCTATACCGCCTCGCTGTTCGCCAATGGCCTGCCGAAGATCGCGCAGAAGCTCGGTGAGGAAGCGACCGAGACGGTGATCGCCGCCATGCAGCGCGATCCGAAGGCCGTGACCGGCGAAGCGGCCGATCTCCTCTTCCACCTGCTGGTACTGCTGGATGCGAGCGGAGTGCCACTGGCCGAAGTGCTGGCCGAGCTCGATCGTCGCGAGGGCGTATCTGGCCTCGACGAGAAGGCCTCCCGCACCATCGCCCCCGAAGCCGAAGCGGCGCCAAAGCCGCTATCTGCGCCCGCCGCTCCCGAACCGGCGCCGGGCATCGCGCTGGGCGGGCCGGCCCCCGCCTCACGCCGCCGCATCCGGAGGGGATGATGCCGATCGACGCCACCCTGCCCTATGACGACGCCAACATCTTCGCCAAGATCCTGCGCGGCGAGATCCCGTCGAGAAACGTCTACGAGGACGAGTATGCGCTCGCCTTCCACGACATCAATCCGCAGGCACCGATTCACATCCTGGTGATCCCCAAGGGCCGCTACGTGTCGTGGGAGGATTTTTCCGCCAAGGCGTCGGATGCGGAGATTGCGGGCTTCGTCCGTGCCGTCGGGCAGGTCGCGCGAGACAATCGTCTGGTCGAGCCGGGCTATCGCCTGCTCGCCAATATCGGCGGTCATGGCCATCAGGAAGTGCCCCACCTTCACGTCCATCTGTTCGGCGGGCGGCAGTTCTACCATATGCTCGCGCCCGAGTGATGCGACGGCGATCATCCGGTTGACGCATCGCGCTTGCGCGGGACGGATGAGCCGCTAGGCTCCCGTCCCCAGAGCAGCGGCGCGCCGGGAGGGTGCAGCCGCGCAGGGGACACATTGATGATCTTCGGCCGTGTAAAGCCGCTGGACGCGATCCTCGCGACCGCAGAAAAGAAGTCGCTGCACCGATCCTTGGGTGCCTTCCAACTGACCATGCTGGGCATCGGCGCCGTGATCGGCACCGGCATCTTCGTGCTGACCGCCACGGCGGCGCAGAAGGCCGGGCCAGGCATGATGCTGTCCTTCGCCGTCGCCGGCTTGGTCTGCGCCTTCGCGGCGCTCTGCTATTCGGAACTGTCGTCGATGGTGCCGGTCGCCGGCTCCGCCTACACCTATTCCTACGCGGTGATGGGCGAGCTGATGGCCTGGCTGGTCGGCTGGGCGCTGATCCTCGAATATGCGCTGGGCGCGAGTGCCGTGGCGGTCGGTTGGTCCGGCCATATCGTCGGGCTGCTGGACTCGCTGGGAGTCCATCTTCCACACGCGTTATCCGTAGGCCCCAAGATCGAGCTCGGCTTCATCAAGGGTGGTGAGGTCGGCGGCATCGTCAATCTGCCGGCCGTCCTGATCGTCGGGCTGGTCACCTGGCTGCTGGTGATCGGCACCAAGGAGAGCGCGACCGTCAACGCCGTACTCGTCGCGATCAAGGTGGCTGCACTGATCCTGTTCGTCGCGGTGACGGTGCCGATGATCTCCGGCCATGCCTCGAACTTCCATCCCTTCACGCCGCGCGGCTGGGGCAACCCCTTCGGATCGGAGGGCGTCGGCGTGTTGGGCGCCGCGGCCTCGATCTTCTTTGCCTATGTGGGATTCGACGCGGTTTCCACCGCGGCCGAGGAAACCAAGAACCCGCAGCGCAACGTGCCGATCGGCCTGATCGGATCGCTGCTGATCTGCACCATCTTCTACATGCTGGTGGCGGGCGGGGCGATCGGCTCCTATGGCGCGCAGCCGCTGATGAACCCGGCGACGGGCAAGTATTTCGTCGAAGGCTCGCCCGAGCTTTACGCGTCCGCCGCCTGCCACAGCGCGACGGCGCCTTTGGTCTGCTCGAAGGAGGCGCTGGCCTATGTGATGCGCCAGGTATCGACCCCGTGGCTCGGCGATATCGTCGGCCTGGCGGCGACCCTCGCGCTGCCGTCGGTCGTGCTGCTGATGATGTACGGCCAGACGCGCATCTTCTTCGTGATGGCGCGAGACGGGCTGCTGCCGCGCAAGCTGTCGACGGTGCACCCGCGCTTCAAGACGCCGTGGGTGGTAACGATCATGACGGGCGGTGTGGCGGCGCTATTCTCGGCCTTCCTGCCGGTCAGCTCGCTGGCGGATTACTCCAATTCGGGGACGCTGTTCGCCTTCGCGGTGGTGTCACTGGGCGTGATGATCCTGCGCGTGAAGGATCCGAGCCGCCCGCGCCCGTTCCGCACGCCGCTGGTGTGGGTGTTCGCGCCGCTCGCGATCATCGGGTGCATCGTGCTGTTCATGAGCCTGAATGCCGAATCGAAGGGCGTCTTCTTCGGCTGGACCGCGATCGGCCTCGTCTTCTACTTCCTCTACGGCTTCCGCCACTCGAACGTGGCGCGCGGCGTGGTCGACGGCGACGAGGACGACGACATCACCGCGGTCCAGCACTGATCGCGGAAACCGGCAAGAAAGGGCCGGAGGCGACGCCGCCTCCGGCCCTTTTCCTTGTCTGGAGAAGATCAGTCCAGTCTGGCGGCGATCAGCGCGTTCAAATCCTGCTCCGGCCGGGCGCCGTAGTGCGAGATCACCTCGGCCGCCGCGATCGCGCCCATGCGCAGACACTCTTCCACGGGGCGCCCCTGCACATGGCCGACCAGATAGCCCGCCGAGAAGAGATCGCCCGCGCCGGTGGTGTCCACGACCCGCTCCACTGGCTCGGCCGGCACATGGAAGCGCTCGCCGTTCGCCGCCGCCCAGGCCCCGTCCTTGCCGCGCGTTGCCACCACCAGGGACAATTTCGGAGCCAGCGCGTCCATCGCCGCGTCGAACGTCGCCTCGCCGGTCAGCGCCAGCAGTTCCTCCTCGTTGGCGAACAGGATGTCGATGTCGCCATCGTCCACCAGCGCGCGGAAGTCGCTCAGGTGGTTCATGATGCAGAACACCGCCGACACGCCCAGCGCGACCTGCCGACCCGCCTTGCGCGCCATCCTGATCGCCGCCTGCATCGCCGCACGCGGCTCGGCCGGGTCCCACAGATAGCCTTCGAGCAGCAGCACCTTGGCGGAGGCGACCTGCGCCTCGTCCACTGAGGACGGCGGCAGGAACTGGGCGGCGCCGAGATAGGTGTTCATCGTTCGCTCGCCGCACTCGCCGACCAGGATCAGGCAGCGACCGGTCGGGATGTCGGCCTCGCGCGGCGCAACGGTGAAAGCGATGCCCTGCGATTCGAGATCGTGGACGAACACCTCGCCGAGCTGGTCCTTGGCTACCTGCCCGATGAAGGCGCAGCGCGCGCCCATCATCGCGGCACCCGCCACGGTGTTACCGGCCGAGCCGCCCGAAATCTCCTTGCCCGGCCCCATATGGCCGTAGAGCGATGTGGCGCGATCGGCATTGATCAGCTGCATCGCACCCTTGGTCAGCCCTTCGGCGGCGAGAAAAGCGTCGTCGGCGGGGGCGAGCACGTCCACCAGCGCATTGCCGATGGCGATGATGTCGAGCGTGGTATCGGTCACGAAAGTCTCCGGAAAAGGATGGGGCCGCGCCTAGCGGGCGGCAGGCTGGCGCGCAATCTTTGCACGATACCGCGCGGCACGGTTTGCGAGGACGAGCCGGCATGGCAGGGAGGGGCATGATTCGCCGACTGCCGCTCCTCCTCACCCCCGCGCTGCTGCTCGCGGCCTGCACCACCCCGACAGGTCAGCAGGGCGCGCCCGCGCCGGCATCCGAAAAGCCCGCCAACATGCACGAGGCCGGCCTGGAACGGGTGATCGGCAAGACGGCCGCGCAGCTCGTCGCCTTGTTCGGCCCCGCCGATCTCGACGGGCGCGAGGGGCAGGCGCGCAAACTGCAGTTCGTCGGGCCGGTGTGCGTGCTCGACGCCTATCTCTATCCGTCGAAGGACGGTGCTGAGCCGGTCGCGACCTATATCGACGCGCGCCTGCCGACCGGCGACGACATCGATCGCGCCTCGTGCATCGCGGCGCTCAGCCGGCGGGCGGCGGCGCCCTGACGCTCAATCCCGTTCGGGCCGAGCTTGTCGAAACGCTGCCCGTCTTCTTTTACTCTCGGGAAGGAAGGACGGCCCTTCGACAAGCTCAGGGCGAACGGGTGGATAGGGCAGCGTTCCATTCCTCGCGAACGGCATCGTCTTGCTCGTTGGTCATCCGCGCCGGATCAAGTCTGCCCAACTTCCCCAGCGCCCACACCACCGCCCCGCGCACCAGCGGCGAGGGATCGTCGAGCAACGGTTCCAGCTGTCCCGCCAGCGCCGGCCGCGCACTATTGCCCGCCACGATCGCCGCGTTCCTCACCATCCGGTCGCGGCCGATGCGCTTGATCGGCGAGCCGGAGAAAACCTGCCGGAAGTTCGCATCGTCAAGCGCCAGCAGGTCGGCGACCTGCAGAGCCGCCAGCTCGGCGCGGCTCGCGAAGGCGAGGTTCGCGCGCCCTGCCTGCGCGAACTTGTTCCACGGGCAGACGGAGAGGCAATCGTCGCAACCATAAACGTGATTGCCGATCCCCGCGCGCAGATCGCGCGGGATCGGGCCATCATGCTCGATCGTGAGGTAGGAGATGCAGCGCCGCGCATCGATCCGGTAGGGCGCCGGAAAGGCCCCCGTCGGGCACGCCACCTGGCATGCGTCGCACGATCCGCAGGTATCGCGGCTCGGCGCGTCCGGCTCCAGCTCCAGTTCGGTCATCAGGCAGCCGAGCAGCAGCCAGCTGCCATGCTCGCGGCTGACGAGGTTGGTGTGCTTGCCCTGCCAGCCGAGGCCTGCGGCCATCGCCAGCGGCTTCTCCATCACCGGTGCGGTGTCGACGAACACCTTGAGCGCGCCCTCCGCCTCCGCCGCCAGCCAGCGGGCGAGCCCCTTCAGCGCCTTCTTGACGACGTCGTGATAATCCTGCCCTTGCGCATAGACCGAAATCCGCGCGGTCTCCATCTCGGCGGCGAGGCGCATCGGGTTCTCGGACGGCGCATAGCTCATGCCGAGCGCCACCACCGATTGCACCTCGGCCCACAGCGCGCGCGGAGAACGCCGCCAGTCGGCCCGCGCCTCCATCCAGCCCATCGATCCGTGGGCGCCCTCGCCCAGCCATTCCATCAGCCGTTCGCCCGGCAGCGGCTCGTCCACCGCCCGCGTCACCCCGCACGCGACGAAGCCGAGCCGCGCGGCCTCGGCCTTCAGGCGTTCAGTGAGCGTGGCATCGGGCATCGGCGGCACTATCGCTCCTAGTAAGGCGATTGATAACCCTGCTCGCGCCGGCGCTTCGCTTGCCTACGCGCTTCCTTCTCCTGCCGCGCCTGCTCCTTGCGCATCTTGCGGCCACGGTTGCGATCGGCCTCGGACTGGCTGGTGGTACTCCAGTCCACCACCTTGGAGCCGACGCGCACCGGCTCGGTCGCGACATCGTAGGCGGTGTGGACGACGCAGCCCGGCAGCGTCAGGCAGCCGGCGAGTACGAGGAGAGGCACGGGCTTCATTCCGCCCATCTACCGAGCCAGAGCGGCGGAATTGCGGCGGATCAGGCGCGACGGAAGGGCAGGATCGCTTCGAGCTCGCTCGCCGCCCGGCCGCCGGCTCGGCGCGCGGACCAGGCGTGGCGGACGATTTCGGCCTGCTGTTCGATGCCGTAACGGTGGAACGGCTTCCCCGGCGTCAGCACATAGCCGTAGCGACAGAATGGATGGCGCATCAGCGGCAGATACCAGCGGCCGCCCTTCTGGGCCTGCCAGACATGGGTCATCTCATGGATGAAGAGGCCCTGCATCGATTGGCTGGCCGCCGAGAAATCCTCGCACCAGGCCGAGCTTCCCGGCGGAATCCAGATATGCCCATCCGGCGCCATCACCGTTTCGCGCGGCTGAAAGGGGAACCAGCGGCGGTTAACGATCCACGCAGCCTCGTAATCGATCGCGTCGCCGAAGATCAGATGGGCGAGCGCGGTCTCTCCCAGCGTGAGCGGACGGCCACCCTCCATCAATAGGGCGCCGCGTCGCCCGCGCCGACGACCTTGGCTTCAACCGTCAGCGGCGGCCCCTTGGCGAAGCGGACGCTGAACGGGACCGTGCCGCCCGGCCTGAGGCTTGGGCTCAGCCCGAACATCATCACGTGATTGCCGCCCGGTGCGAAGGCCACCGTGCCGTTCGCCGACACATCCAGCCCGTCGAGCCGCTGCATGCCGGTCATTCCGCCCGGCCCCATCTTCATGCTCTCGTGCAGTTCCGTGGAGCCCGCCGCCGGGCTTTCCACCGCCAGCAGCCGCTCCGCCTCCGGCCCGCCATGGATCGTCAGGTATCCCGCCCCCGGATGCCCCGCCACCGCCGGCAGCCGCACCCACGCCTGGTCCGCCGACAGCTTCGCCTCACGATGGCACCCCGCCAGCGCCAGCAGCGCGAACGGCACCAAACCCGCGATCCTCATGCCCAATCTGTCCCCGATCGTTACGCCCCGTGGATTAGGGCGCCAACCGGCTTGCAGCAAGCGAAACGCCTCTTATATCGCCGCATGGAGCATTCCTCTCGTCCTTCGCTTGATGAGGGGGGACGAGCGGCTCGTCGAACATTCGAGAGTTAGATTACGGGGATAATGAATGGCTAAGGTTATCGGCATCGATCTCGGCACCACGAACTCGTGCGTGGCCGTGATGGAGGGCGGCAAGCCCAAGGTTATCGAGAATGCGGAGGGCGCGCGCACGACCCCCTCCATCGTCGCCTTCACCAAGGACGGCGAGCGGTTGATCGGCCAGCCGGCGAAGCGCCAGGCGGTGACCAACCCGAACAACACCATCTTCGCGGTGAAGCGCCTGATCGGCCGCCGCTTCGACGATCCCATCACCAAGAAGGACACCGAGCTGGTGCCCTATCACATCGTGAAGGGCCCGAACGGCGATGCGTGGGTGCAGGCCGGCGGCGAGGATTACTCGCCTTCGCAGGTGTCGGCCTTCACGCTGCAGAAGATGAAGGAAACGGCGGAGTCGTATCTCGGCGAGCCGGTGACGCAGGCCGTCATCACGGTTCCCGCCTACTTCAACGACGCCCAGCGCCAGGCTACCAAGGACGCCGGCAAGATCGCCGGCCTCGAGGTGCTGCGCATCATCAACGAGCCGACCGCAGCGGCGCTCGCCTACGGCCTCGAGAAGAACGACGGCAAGACGATCGCGGTCTATGACCTTGGCGGCGGCACGTTCGACATCTCGGTGCTCGAGATCGGCGACGGTGTGTTCGAGGTGAAGTCGACCAACGGCGACACCTTTCTGGGCGGCGAGGATTTCGACAACAAGATCGTCGAATATCTCGCCGAGGGCTTCAAGAAGGACGAGGGCATCGATCTTTCCAAGGACAAGCTGGCTCTCCAGCGTCTGAAGGAAGCGGCCGAGAAGGCCAAGATCGAGCTGTCGTCGGCGCAGTCCACGGAAGTGAACTTGCCCTTCATCACCGCCGACCAGAACGGCCCGAAGCACCTCGTCAAGACGATCACCCGCTCGGATCTCGAGAAGCTGGTCGAGGATCTGGTCCGTCGCACGATGGAGCCGGTGAAGAAGGCGCTCGCCGACGCCGGCCTCAAGGCCGACGCGATCGACGAGGTCGTGCTGGTGGGCGGCATGACCCGCATGCCGCGCGTCCGCCAGGCCGTGAAGGACTTCTTCGGTAAGGAGCCGCACACCGGCGTTAATCCCGATGAGGTCGTAGCGATCGGCGCGGCGGTGCAGGCCGGCGTGCTGCAGGGCGACGTGAAGGACGTTCTGCTGCTCGACGTGACCCCGCTGTCGCTGGGCATCGAGACGCTGGGTGGCGTGTTCACCCGCATGATCGACCGCAACACGACGATCCCGACCAAGAAGTCGCAGACCTACTCGACCGCCGAGGACAATCAGGGCGCGGTGACGATCCGCGTCTTCCAGGGCGAGCGCGAGATGGCGGCGGACAACAAGATGCTCGGCCAGTTCGACCTGATCGGCATCCCGCCGGCCCCGCGCGGCGTGCCGCAGATCGAGGTGACCTTCGACATCGACGCCAACGGCATCGTCAACGTCTCGGCCAAGGATCGCGGCACCGGCAAGGAGCAGCAGATCAAGATCCAGGCCTCGGGTGGTTTGTCGGACAACGACATCGACCAGATGGTGAAGGACGCGGAGAAGTTCGCCGAGGAGGACAAGAAGCGTCGCGAGGCGGCCGAGGCGAAGAACAACGCCGAAGGCCTGATCCACTCGACCGAGCGCCAGCTCGAAGAGCATGGCGACAAGGTCGATGCTGCTCTGAAGTCCGAGATCGAGGCGGCGGTCGCCGAGGCGAAGACCGCCGTCGAGAGCAACGACGCGGCCCAGATGAGCGAGAAGGCCCAGGCCCTCGCGCAGGTCGCGATGAAGCTCGGCCAGGCGATCTACGAGAAGGATCAGGCAGCGCAGGCCTCGCCCGGCGCCGAAGGTCCGAAGGACGACGATGTCGTGGACGCGGAATTCTCCGAGGTCGACGACAACAAGTGACGCAACCGAAACCCTCTCCCGCCTTCGCGGGAGAGGGTTGGGTGAGGGTCCTCTTCTTCTTCGACGCGGGCAACTGCGCCTAAGAAGAAGATCCTCACCCTCCCCGGCTCTGCCGGGGCCCCTCCCTCTCCCGTGACGAACGGGAGAGGGCCAGAGACCCGCAGGGCCGAATGACCGAGATCGATTTTTACGAGCTGCTGGAAGTCGAGCGCACGGCCGACGACAAGGTGATCAAGTCGTCCTACCGGCGGCTCGCCATGCAGTTCCATCCCGACAAGAACCCCGGCAACCATGAAGCCGAGGCGAAGTTCAAGGCCATTTCCGAGGCCTATGACTGCCTGAAGGACCCACAGAAGCGCGCCGCCTACGATCGCTTCGGCCATGCCGCCTTCCGGCAGGGCGGCGCGGGTGCCGGCCAGCAGCAAGGCTTCGAGGGCTTCTCCGACATCTTCGAGAGCGTGTTCGGCGATTTCATGGGCGGCGGACGCCAGCAGCGCGGCGGCCCGCGCCGCGGCGCGGACCTGCGTTACGACGTGACGATCAGCCTGGAAGACGCCTTCCACGGCAAGACTGAGACGGTCGTCATCGATGTCGCCGCCAATTGCGAGCTGTGCGAGGGCACCGGCGCCAAGCCGGGCACCTCGGCGCGCACCTGCCAGACATGCGCCGGCCACGGCAAGGTCCGCGCGCAGCAGGGCTTCTTCGTGATCGAGCGCGCCTGCCCGACCTGCCACGGCGCGGGCCAGGTAATCGCCGATCCCTGCCCCGGCTGCCGGGGCGAGGGCCGCGTCGACAAGGAGAAGACGCTGGAGGTGAAGATCCCGGCCGGCGTCGACGAAGGCACCCGAATCCGTATCACCGGCGAGGGTGAGGCCGGCGGTCGCGGCGCTCCTGCCGGCGACCTCTACATCTTCCTGCACGTCAAGCGACACGCCATCTTCGAGCGGGACGGCACCAATCTCGCCGCGCGCTGCCCGATCAGCTTCACCACCGCCGCGCTGGGCGGCGAGATAGAGGTGCCGAACCTCGACGGTGAGGTCATTACCGTGAAAATCCCCATCGGTATCCAGTCCGGCAAGCAGCTGCGCCATCGCGGCTCCGGCATGCCCGTCCTCAACGGGCGCGGGCGCGGCGATCTTGTGCTGGAGATCGCGGTCGAGACGCCGACCAAGCTCTCCGCCCGCCAGAAGGAACTGCTCCAGCAGTTCCGTGAGACCGAGACGGGCGAGGAATGCCCTGCCTCGACCGGCTTCTTCGACAAGCTGAAAGGCATGTTCGGGGAATAACCCACGCCAGCATCATCGCGACTTGCGGCGTGCCGGTGATCGGCCTCGGCGCGCTCCCGATCGCCGCGGCCCGTGGGTCGACCATATTCCGATCGAACCGTTCAGTCCCGATCGGGCGCGCCTGGCGGGAAATACCGCCGATAGGGCCGCGCCTCGTCCACGGCCCTCGCGACCGATGGCCTCGCGAGCAGACGCGCACGATAGTCGCGCGCCTTCGGACAATCCGCAGGGATCGGGTGCACCCAATCCGCATAGAAGAGCGAAGGCGCGGCCGCACAGTCGGCGAGCGTGAAATCCGCGCCCGCCGCCCAACCCCCGTCCGCGAGACAAGTCTCGATCCAGCGGTAGGAGCGATCCAGCTTCGCGCGGGCCTCGCTTACACCATAGGCATCGCGATCCGCCTCGGACCGGAGATGGTCGCCGACGATCTTGTTCATCGGCGTCATGACGTAGCTATCGAACGCGCGATCCAGGAAGCGCACACGCAACGCCTTGTCCGGATCGAACGGGATCAGGCTTACCGGCCCGCTATGGAATAGCGCGAGATATTCGATAATGATGCTGGATTCGACGACCTCACGATCGCCATCCACCAGCACCGGCATCAGCTTCATCGGCCAAAGCCGCTCCAGTTCGGCCCAGCTGGCCTCATCCTCGACCAGCCGGAGTTCGAACGGCGTTTCGTTCTCGTAAAGCGCGATCAGAACCTTCCAGCAATAAGACGAGAAAAGGTGCGCGTGGAGAACAGGCAAGGGCGACATCGGATAGCTCCTTTGCCGCCCTCATCGCAGTTTCCGCCGATCGCGGGAAGCCCGGGTCAGTTGCAGCCCGGCACGTAGCTGTTCAGCGACGGATCCCAGACCGGCTGGCAGCCGTAACCCCATCCGTTATCGCCATAATATCCATCGCCATAGTCGCCGTAATAACCGTCGCCATAATAGCCGGGATAATCATCCCATCCAAAGCCGGCAGGCCAGCCGTACCAGCCGCCGCCCCAACCCCAGCCGCCGCCACGCCAGCCACCGCCGTGCCAGCCGCCGCCGTGCCAGCCGCCGCCGCCGTGCCAGCCGCCGCCGCCATGGAAACCGCCACCGCCATGGAAACCGCCACCGCCGTGGAAACCGCCGCCGCCGTGGAAACCGCCGCCGCCGCCGCCATGGAAGCCACCGCCTCCACCGCCGCCGCCATGACCGCCACCGCCATGCTGGGCGACGGCCGGCGTCGCGGTGATCAACAAGGCACCGCTCACGGCGGCCAACATCAAACCGATCTTCTTCATGACAAAGCTCCTAAGCGAAGCCCCTCTCGTTAACCTTCCTTAAACGCACAAATACGTTTTTGGATGCTACGCAACGGCATCGGATCATGCGGTCGCGTCGATTCCCGCTCCTTCCGGCGCCTTGGCGACGCCGACCATCGCGGCGCGCAACAGCCGGTCCTTGATCATCCACCCGGTCTGCATCTCGTGGATCACGGTGCCGGGTGCGGCATCGGCCGATTCCATTTCCATGATCGCCTGGTGCCGGTTCGGATCGAGCGGCTGGCCGACCGCCTCGATGCGGGTCACGCCGTTGCGCTGGAAGACGCTTTCCAGTTCCTTACCGGTCATCTCGATGCCCGTGACGAGAGGCTTCAGCTTGTCGTCGGACCGCAGCTCGGCCGGGATCGCAGCCAGCGCGCGCTGCAGATTGTCGGCCACCGAGAGCAGATCGCGTGCGAAGCCGGTGGTGGCGTAAGCGCGGGCATCGGCCATCTCCTTCTCGGTGCGGCGACGAAGGTTCTGCATTTCGGCCTGCACGTAGAGGGCATTCTGCTTCGCTTCCTCCAGCTCGGCACGCAGCTTGTCGTGCTCGGCGACTTCGGGCGCCGCGTCGGCGGTTTCGGTGCGGAGGTCTTCGGTGTTGTCGTTGCTCATCGTTTCTTCTGTCATGCCATCAGCCTGGAAAGCGCGTGCGCGGTGAAATCCACCATGGGAACGACGCGCGCATAGTTCAATCGGGTCGGCCCAATCACGCCGACCACACCCACCACCCGGCCCTCCCGGGCGCGGTAGGGGGCGGCGATAATCGACGAACCGGACAACGCAAAGAGCTTGTTCTCCGATCCGATGAAGATCTTCGTGGCGGAACCCGCGCGGGCGCCCTCGAGCAGGCGGGAAATCTCCTCCTTGCCCTCGAGTTCGTCGAGCAGCAGACGGATGCGCTCTAGATCGTCGGCCGCGGACTGATCGATCAGATTCGCTTGGCCCCGCACGATCAGCACCGGCCTGTCGGCGCCGTCGGTGGACCAGACGGCAAGCCCGCGCTGGACGAGATCGTGGCTGGCGCGATCGAGTTGCGCGCGGCCCAGCCCGATCTCCGCCGTGAGCCGCGCCTGCGCCTGGCTGAGCGTGCACCCCGCCAGTTCGGAGGAGATGTAGTTGGCCGCCTCGATCAGCGCCGAAGGATCGGTGCCCGGCGGGAGCGCGACGACGCGATTCTCCACCGTGCCGTCCGCGCCAACCAGCACGGCAAGAGCTTGCTCGCGGGACAGCGGCACGAAGGCGAACTGGCGGAGGATCGGCTCCTGCTTCGGCACCAGCACGAGACCGGCGCAGGCAGAGAGGCCCGACAGCACGGCGGAGGCCGCCGCCAGCGCATCCTCGATCGGGCCGGTCTGGCCGATCTGACGCTCGATCGCGGCGCGCTCCTGCTCGTTGGGTTCGTCGGCCTGCATCATGCCGTCAACGAACAGCCTGAGACCGGTCTCGGTCGGCATCCGCCCGGCGGAGATATGCGGCGCGGCTAGCAACCCCGCCTCCTCCAGATCCTGCATCACGTTGCGGATCGAGGCCGGAGAGAGATTGAGGCCGGAGAGTTGCGAAATGGTCCGCGATCCCACCGGCGTGCCGGAGCGCAGATACGATTCCACCACCACGCGAAAGATCGCGCGGGCGCGATCGGAGAGCTCGGGGACTGCGGGACCCATGACAGGGATGTAGGGAGAACGACTCCGCCACTCAACACCTCAAACCCGTTCGGGCTGAGCTTGTCGAAGCCCTGCCCTTTCTTATTCCGGCGCCGAAGGAACAAGGGCAGCCCTTCGACTACCTGCCAAGGCGGGCGTTCAGGACAGGCTTCGACAGGCTCGGGGCGAACGGTGGTGACGTTGGGGCCTTATACCGCTACAGCGCCCCGACTTTATCACAGGAGCCCTCATGCGACCCTCCGGCCGTGCGCCAGATCAGATGCGCGCCATCATCATCGAGCCGAACGCCACCCGCCATGCCGAGGGCAGCTGCATGATCAGCTTCGGCGACACCAGGGTGCTGGTCACCGCCTCGATCGAGGAGCGCGTGCCGCCCTTCCTGCGCGGCAAGGGCCAAGGCTGGGTGACGGCCGAATACGGGATGCTGCCCCGCGCCACTCACACGCGCGGATCGCGTGAGGCTGCAAAGGGCAAGCAATCCGGGCGCACGCAGGAAATCCAGCGGCTTATCGGCCGTAGCTTGCGCGCCGTCTGCGACATGACGCTGCTCGGTGAGCGCCAGATCACGCTCGATTGCGACGTGATCCAGGCCGACGGCGGCACTCGCACCGCCTCGATCTCGGGCGCTTGGGTGGCACTCCGCCTCGCGGTCGACAAGCTGCTCGCCGAGGGCAGGCTGACGGCCGATCCGATCACTGCGCAGGTCGCCGCCGTCTCCTGCGGTATCTACGAGGGCACGCCGGTGCTCGACCTTGATTATATCGAGGATTCGAATGCGCACGCCGACGGCAATTTCGTGCTGCTTTCCAATGGGAACATCGCCGAAACTCAGGCGACGGCGGAAGGCGCGACCTATGACGAAGCGGCGCTGCTCGATCTGCTCCGCCTCGCGCGGATCGGCTGCAGCGAAATCTTCGCCGCGCAACTGAAGGCCGCCGGCCGGTGAAGCGCCGCCTGGAGCCGGGCAGGCTGGTGATCGCCAGTCACAACAAGGGCAAGATCCCCGAGATTGCCGCCCTGCTCGGCCCCTATGGAATGGACATCGTCTCGGCGGGCGAGCTCGACGTCCCGGAACCGGAAGAGACCGGCACCAGCTTCGCCGCCAATGCCGAGCTGAAGGCGCGCTTCTCCGCCGATCTCACCGGCCTGCCCGCGCTTGCGGACGACAGCGGCCTGTGCGTCGAGGCGCTGGACGGCGACCCCGGCATCTTCTCGGCGCGCTGGGCCGGGTCGGGCAAGGATTTCGGCCGGGCGATGGAGCTGGTCGAGCGCAATCTCGCCGCCAAGGGGCCGGAAGCGGGCCGCGACGCGCATTTCGTCTGCGCGCTATCGCTCTGCTGGCCGGACGGGCATATCGTCACGGTCGAGGGCCGGGTCGACGGCCATCTCGTCTGGCCGCCGCGCGGTGACAAAGGCTTCGGCTACGATCCGGTCTTCCAGCCCTGGCACCACGACATCACCTTCGGCGAGATGGATCCTGACAGAAAGCACGCCATGAGCCACCGCGCGGACGCCTTCCGCAAGCTGGTGGCGGCCGTGTTCTGAGCGTGGGTGATCCGCTCGCGCTCTACGTCCATTGGCCGTTCTGCATTTCCAAATGTCCCTATTGCGACTTCAACAGCCACGTCCGCGCCGAAATCGACGAGGCGGCGTGGCGGGATTCATTGCTCGCGGACCTCGCGCATGAGGCGGCGCTGACGGCGGAGCGACCGCTTGGATCGATCTTCTTCGGCGGGGGGACGCCCTCGCTGATGGCGCCTGCCACCGTCGAGGCCGTGCTGAACGCGGCCGAGCACCATTGGGGCTTCGCGCCCGGCATCGAGATCACGCTGGAGGCGAATCCCTCCTCGGTCGAGGCGGCGAACTTCCAGGCTTTGGCGAGTGCCGGCGTGAATCGCGTCTCGTTGGGCCTGCAGGCGCTCGACGACGATGCACTGCGCTTCCTCGGCCGCGCGCACGGAGTGGCGGAGAGCCTTGCCGCGCTCGACACCGCTCAGGCGGCGTTCGATCGGGTCAGCATCGACCTGATCTATGCGCGGCCCGACCAGACCGAGGCGCAGTGGCTGGCGGAGCTGTATCGGGCGCTCGGCTTCGGCACCGAGCATCTTTCGCTCTACCAGCTCACCATCGAGCCTGGCACGCGCTTCGCCGCGCTGGTGGCGAAGGGCGAACTGCCGACGCTCGGTCCGGACGAGGCCGCCCATCTCTTCGAGATCACCCGCACTGTGACCGCCGAGGCGGGCATTCCGGCCTACGAAATATCGAACCATGCCCGACCAGGGGCGGAGAGCCGCCACAACCTCGCTTACTGGCGCTATCGCGACTATCTCGGCGTCGGCCCCGGCGCCCACGGACGACGCGGCCGTGCCGCCAGCCTCCGCCGCAAGAAGCCGGAGAACTGGCTGGCAGCCGTCGCGCGCAATGGCCACGGCATCGAGAGCGAGGAAGCGCTCGACGGCGCCACGCGCGCCGAAGAGGCGCTGCTGATGGGGCTGCGGCTCGACGAGGGTGTCGATCTCGCGTGGATCGCGACGGAGACCGGGCTGGCGATCGACGCGATCGTCAACGAGGCCGCGATCGACCGGCTTTCCACACACGGCCTGCTGAAGCGCGAGGGCGATCACCTCTTAGTGCGCGAAGCCGGCATGCTCCTGCTGGACGGCATCCTCGTCGAGATCGTGCGCTAGCTGTCCGTCATTGCGAGGAGCGAAGCGACGCGAGCCATCCACATGCACGACGCTCGCGACTCTGGATGCTTCGCTCCGCTCGCAATGGCGACGTCGGAGAATCAATCCTCCGTATCGAAGATCGGCACGAACCCGCCGTAGATCATGCGCTTGCCGTCGAACGGTATCGGCCCGTCCGGCACGGCCATGCGCGGATCGGACCAGATCTTCTCGTGCGCGGCATCCGCCGTCGACCGGTCCGGCCAGACGATCCACGAGAAGACGACGTTCTCCCCCTCCTCCGCCTTCACCGCCTTGCGGAAATCGGTGGTGGTGCCGTCGGGCAGATTGTCGCCCCAGGTCTCGACGATACGCGTCGCGCCATATTCGATGAAGATCGGCGCGGTCTTCGCGGCCATGTCCCGATACGCATCCTTGTTCGCTGCCGGCACCGGTATCAGGAAGCCCTGAACATAGCCCATCGCGCGTCTCCCTCGGCTATTGGTCTCCGAAACCCTGCGGCGCCGGCGACACCACGGTGACACCTCCCATGCCGATCTGCTTCACCTCCAGCACGCGCTCGGCGATGCCGTCGCGATCGAAGCGGAAGGCGCCGTCGACGCCCGAGAAGCCGCCCTTGTCGGCCAGGCGATCCAGCGGGAAATCGGTGCCGGGCCGCCAGTCTGCGGAGATTCGCACCGCCAGCAGCACCGAATCATAGCCGAGGCTGGAAAGCCGGTACGGCCCCTTGCCGAAACGCGCACGGTACTTGCCGGCGAACTGCGAATAAAGCCCGTCGGACACCGCCGCGAACCAGGCGCCGCTCATCACCTTGCTGGCGGCCAGTTGGGGCTCGGTGTTCCAGAGTTCGGTGCCGAGCAGTTTGGCCGCCGAGCCGGACTTGCGCACCAGCGGCGCCGCCGCCAGCGCGATACGGCCATTGTCCGCGATCAGCAGCGCGTCATAGCCCTTGGGGTCACCCAGCCGCTTGATCGCGGTAGTGAGCGAGGCGGGCGAGCGATCGAAGCTCTGCATCGACACCACTGTCGCCCCCGTATTCTCGGCGGCACGGAGCATCGCGTTGGAGGCGCGGCGGCCATAGACGCCGTTCGGCACCAGCGCCGCGAGCCGCCCGAGTCCGCGCTCCTTGGCGTAGGAGACGATGCGATCGACCGATTCGGTCGGCGTGAAGCCCAGCAGGTAGATGCCGCTGCCCGCCACGCTGACGTCGTTCGAGAAGGCCACCACCGGCACATGCTGGGCCGCGGCGATCGGCGCGATCGCGCGCACGTCGTCGGACAATAGCGGGCCAAGGATCAGCTTGTTGCCCTCCGACAGTGCCTTCTGCGCCGCCATCGCAGCGCCGGTCGCGGTGTCGTACATGGTGAGGCGCACGCCCTGGCCACCCGAATCGATCAGCGCCATGTTGGCGGCATTGGCGATGGACTGGCCGATACCAGCTTCCGGCCCGCTGAGCGGCACCAGCACGGCGACGCGATCGCGCTGGTCTTCGGGCAGCCGACCGGGCTGCGTGGTGCCTGGCTGCTTGGTGGGCGGCGGCGGGGCCTGCTGCGGCCCTTTCGGCACCATCGTGGAGCAGCCCGCGAGCAGCGCCGCGAGCAGCAGGCTGACGGCCCGCTTCATCGTCGCGCGCATCGCCGGTTGCGGCTTCACCAGTGCCTCTGCCATGAAATCCCCTACTATGACCGAACCTCTCCCGCCCGGCCTCTACATCGTCGCGACCCCGATCGGCAATCTCGGCGACCTTTCGCCCCGCGCCGCCGACATCCTGTCACGCGCGAGCCTGATCGCCGCGGAGGATACGCGCGTGACCGCGAAACTGTTGCGGCATGTCGGCTCCGAACGGCCGATGACCCCCTATCACGATCACAATGCCGATCGGGTGCGGCCCGGGCTGATCGAGCGGATGCGGGTCGAAGCGATCGCGCTGGTTTCCGATGCCGGCACACCGATGATCTCGGATCCGGGCTTCAAGCTGGTGCGTGATGCACGGGCTACGGGCGCACATATCGTCACCATCCCCGGCCCGAGCGCGGCGATCGCGGCGCTGACACTGGCAGGGTTGCCGACCGACCGCTTCCTGTTCCTCGGTTTCCTGCCATCCAAGGAGAAGGCGCGCGCCGATTCCATCGCCGAGGTGGCGGCGATCCGGGCGAGCCTCGTCCTTTACGAGAGCGGGCCGAGGCTGGGTGCGACACTGGCAGCGTTGGTGAAGGGACTGGGATCGCGCGATGCGGCGGTCGCGCGCGAGATCAGCAAGGCGTTCGAGGAATGCGTGACCGGAACACTCGCGGAGTTGGCGGAACGCTACGCCGAACACGGTCCCAAGGGCGAGATCGTGATCGTCGTCGGCCCACCCGGTGACGCGCCGCCGCCGGAAGTCGACGATGTCGATGCCTTGCTCCGCGAGGCTTTGGACCGTTTGCCCGTCGCCAAGGCGGCCAAGGAAGTGGCGGCGGCCACCGGTCTCGATCGCCACGAGCTCTACAACCGCGCGCTGGAACTGAAGGCATGAAGCGTCAGGCGGCGGAAGCAAGCGGCCGCGTCGCCGAGACGATCGCCGCCAATTTCCTCCGCCTCAAGGGCTGGACGATTCTCGATCGCCGCGTCCGCACACCGGCCGGCGAGGTGGACATCGTGATGCGCAAGCCGGGCCTCGTCGCCTTCGTCGAGGTGAAGAGCCGCAAGGATCAGGCGGCGCTCGATCTCTCGCTGGATCGGCAGAGGCTGGTCCGTGTCGCGGCGGCGGCCGAGATGCTGATCCCGCGCTACGCCCAGCCGGGCGACGACATCCGCATCGACGCGGTGCTGATCGCGCCCGGAAAGCCGCCGAAGCATCTGGAGCACGTCTGGCAGGGGTGACAATTTTGTCGCCCGCCCCTACCTCGCCGTTCGTGCCGAGCGAAGTCGAGGCACGCGCCACAGACGCAGCGCTCGCTGCACGTCCCTCGACTTCGCTCGGGACGAACGGAAGGGGTAGTCCATGTCGCTCACCGTCGCCGTCCAGATGGATCCCATGGAGGGCATCAACATCGCGGGCGATTCCACGTTCGCCCTGATGCTCTCGGCCCAGGCGCGCGGCCACAGCCTCTATCACTATGCCGCCGGGGATCTCTCCTACCGCGACGGTCGCGTCTATGCACCGGCCCGTCCGGTCACGGTCCAGCGTGTCGCCGGTGACCATTTCAAATTCGGTGAAACGAAGCTGCTCGATCTCGGCGCCGACACCGACGTCATCCTGATGCGACAGGACCCACCCTTCGATCTCGCCTATATCACCGCGACCCATCTGCTCGAACGCATTCAGCACGAGACCCTAGTGGTCAACGATCCGGCGTCCGTCCGCAACGCACCCGAAAAGCTGTTCGTGCTGGATTATGCGCAGTTCATGCCGCCGACTCTGATCACGCGCAGCCTCGATGAAGCGCGCGCCTTCCATCAGGCGCATGGCGAGGTCGTGGTGAAACCGCTTTACGGCAACGCGGGCTCGGCGGTGTTCCATGTCGGCAAGACCGACGCCAACCTCGCCGCGCTCACCGAATTGTTCGGGCAGGTGTGGCGCGAGCCGTTCATGGTGCAGGCCTTCCTCCCGGACGTGGCGCTCGGGGACAAGCGCATCGTGCTGGTGGACGGCAAGCCGGCCGGCGCGGTCAACCGCCTGCCGAAGAAGGGCGAGATCCGCTCAAACCTCGCGGTCGGCGGATCGGGCGCGCAGACCGAATTGACGGCGCGCGAACTCGAAATCTGCGGCGCCCTAGGCCCAGAGCTCGCCAAGCGGGGGCTGGTATTCGTCGGCATCGACGTGATCGCCGGCTATCTCACCGAGATCAACGTCACCTCGCCGACCGGCATCGTCGCCATCGACAAGTTCAACGGCACCGATACCCCGGCCCTCATCTGGGACGCCATCGAAGCCCGCGTGCACGCGCGAGCCTGATCCCGTCCTTCGTTTTCGTCGCCTCTCAGGCGTCGGCGCTCTCGCCGCGCTCGGGAAAGTCGAGCGCCACCATCTTCGCCGCGATCTTCTGCGGATCGATGGGATAAGCACCGCTCTGGATGAGCGACTTGATCGCGTCGACCTTCTTGCTGTCGACCGGCACCGAGGTGTCGGCCAGCGCGGCGAACGCGTCCGACAGACCCGCGTTGGTTGCAATTTTCGCCTGAGCCGCCGCGACCGGAGCCGCCGCCTGCGTGGGTTGGACCGACGACGGCCGCAGCCGCGAAACGTCGGTTGCTCCCCCTGCCTTGTCGATGCCGTCCATGCCCGTAGTCCTACTGAGGTTGGTTCCCTACGAGCGGTAACGGCAGCGCGCGTGAAAACTTTAAAGGCCCGGTAAAAGAATTTTTCGAAACGTTACCGGGCCGATTTGGTCGGCGTTTCAGGCCCGGGGATGCGCGGCGCGATAGACGTCCATCAGGTGTGTCGCATCGACGGCCGTGTAGATCTGCGTCGACGACAGGCTGGCGTGGCCGAGCAACTCCTGGAGCTGACGCAGGTCCGCCCCGCGCCCGAGCAGGTGGGTGGCGAAGCTGTGGCGGAGCGCATGGGGTGTCGTGCGCTCGGACAGACCGAGCCGCCCCCGTGCCGCACGCACCGCCTTACGGACGATCGCGGCATCGAGCGCGCCACCCTTGGCTCCCCGAAAAAGCATTATCCCACGGGCCAGTGGATAGGGGCAAAGCTCCGCATAGCATTGTATCGCTTCGCGCACGACCGGAAGCAGCGGTACCACGCGCGCCTTGTTGCCCTTGCCTGTCACGGTGATTGCCTCGCCGAGCGGCAACAGCCCGGCATCAAGCCCCATCGCCTCGCCGACGCGCAGGCCCGCACCGTAGAGCAGCAGCAGCACCGCGAGATCGCGCGCGGCGAGCCAGGGGACGTCGTGCGCGTCCGCCGCATCCTTTGCCAAAGCCTTCGCCTCGGCCGGCGTGACCGGACGCGGCACGCCCCGCTTCACGCGCGGAGCTTGCACGCGCGGGATGGCCGCTCCTTCGCCATTCACGAAGCCGAGGAAAGTCCGCACCGCGGAAAGCTCGCGCGCAGCCGAAGCGTTGGTCAGCCCCTCACCACGACGATGCGCGAGATAGGCACGCAGGTCGGCGGGCTCGATGGCCGACAGGAAACCGGTATCGATGGCCTCTCCGCGATGCCGACCGAGAAAGGCGATCAGCCGATGCGCGGTTGCTACATAGGCGCGCACCGTATGAGCGGATCGCAGGCGGTTGCGGCGGAGATGATCGGCGAAGGCAGCAGCGGCCTGCCGCGCCGGATGATCGTCCAATGTCAGGGGAGCAGCCACCGCCCGACCATACGCGCCAGCACGCTGCCGAGGAAGGCCAGCAGTTCCGAACCGTGACGCGTCTCGAAGCGCTGCTCGGCGCGCTGGCCGAGCGCGATCAGGCCGCAGGGCAAGGGTGCGGGATTGTCCAGTCGCACCAGCGCTTCGGCGCGGATCAGCGGCGCGGCCGGGCCGAACAGCGGATGACCGCGCTCGACACCCCGAAGGACCACGCCGTCGATCCCGGCAATGGCATGCTCGATCATGCGCGGCTCGACCATCCGGAGGCCGTCCGCATCGGCGCAGAAGCCGACATCTCCGACGAACAGCGCCAGCGCCACCGCATCGACGCCGAGCATCTGCGGCCAGTCCTGCGTCACGACATGGATCAGATGCTCGAGCCCTTCGGCCTCGATCGCGGCGAGCACCGCGCCGTGAATCTGGGCGACGGCGCCGGAATGGCCGCGCGCGAAGGCGATGAGATCCTGATTGGCCTCCTCCACCTCGGCGACACGCGCGCGCAACGTCGCGACGGCCCGGTCCTCGAAACTGATCACACTGCCCATGCGGCGGAGCTTAACGCGACATGGTTAAAAGGAAATGGCGGCCTGCGACGAGCCGATCACCACCCTTTCTGCTGATCCTTCTCGCGCCATTCCTTGATCTGGCAACCGGTCCAGCCGCTCGCGCCGACCGCGCTGCACGACCCGCGCGTCAGGTCCGTGTTGGCGCCGTCGCCATCGATCAGGCGGTGTCGCTCGCGCGAGACGCTGTCGACCGATCCCAGCGGGTCGAAGCCGCGATCGGGCATCTGCGGCAAACGGAAGCGGCGATCCTTTTCTTCCTTCGTCTGCGCGCAGACCGTGATGGCGCCACGCTCGCGTCTAGCCGCCGCGCAGGGATCGATCGTGTCCCTGATCGCCGTATCGATGTCCGGCGTGGCCAGCGCGAGCAGCAGCGCCAGCATCAGCCCTGCACGAACAATCGGCTCTCGCCACCGTGGGTCGGCAGCGTGATGCGTCCCTCTTCGCGGAAGCCGAGCTTCACGAGCAGGGCGGCCGAAGCGACGTTCTCCGGCGCGGTGATGGCGAGCAGCGGCGGCAGGCTCAATACCTCGCGACCCCAATCAAGCAGCGCGTTCGCCGCCTCGTACCCGTAGCCCTTGCCGGTATGTGCTGCGAGGAAGGCGAAACCAAGATCCGGCCCGTCCAGCCCTTCGCGGCTGACGAAGCCGACCGTGCCGATGCCCTCATCGCTGTCTTTCAGCGCGACACGAAACATGCCGAAGCCGTTCGCCTCGTAGGACGCGAGGATACGATCGCGGATATAGGTCTCCGCCTCCTCGATCGTCCGAACGCCGCGATCGCCGATATTGGCGAGGAAGCCCGGATCGTTGAGCGTCTCGATCATGAAGGCGGTATCGCCAAGCGTGATACGCCGGATCGTCAGTCGTTCGGTTTCGAGCATCGCCACCCCACTGTACCAGCATAGTAGAGCACCTGAGCGTTGCGCTGGGAAGCCCGGTTGCGCTTGGCCGATCGATCCCCGATGTGAAGAGCGATGTCCCGCGCCCGCGTCCTCCTGCTCAACTCCGCGCTCGGCCCGCTCGATTACCGCGTTCCGCGCGAGATGAGTGTCGAGCCGGGATCGATCGTTTTGGCCCCGCTCGGTCCACGCCAGATCGCCGGCGTGGTGTGGGAGCCGGAGAAGATGCCCTCCGACGCGGAGGTCGGCGACAACCGCCTGCGCAATCTGCTCGGCGTTTACGATCTGCCCCCGCTTGCGGCGGCGCTGCGCCGGCTGATCGAGTGGACCGCCAATTACTACCTCGCCCCGCCTGCCGCCGTGCTGCGCATGGCGCTGGCCTCGGCGAGCGCGCTCGACGGGGGGCGGACCGTGATCGAGTATCGCGCCACCGGCCATCTGCCGGAGCGGCTGACCGCGCAGCGCCAACAGGCTCTCGAGCGGATCGGAGAGCGGCAGGGACTGGTGCGCGAGCTGGCCGCCATCGCCGACGTGTCGGACGGGGTGATACGGGGGTTGGTGAAGGCCGGCGCGATCGAGGCGGTGGAAGTCGCGGTCGACGATCCCTATCCGCTGCCCGATCCGTCCTTCGCCCCGCCCGAGCTTTCCGCCGAGCAGAAGGCGGTGGCGGACACGATCGTCTCGGCTGTCGAGGCGCACGCCTTCCAGCCCTATCTGCTCGACGGCGTGACCGGATCGGGTAAGACCGAGGTCTATTTCGAGGGCATCGCCGCCGCGCTGGCGGCGGGCAAGCAGAGCCTCGTCCTCCTCCCCGAGATCGCGCTGACCGAACCCTTCCTCAAGCGCTTCGAGGCGCGCTTCGGCCACCTTCCCGTCGCCTGGCATTCGGACCTCCGCCAATCCCAGCGCCGCCGCGCCTGGCGGGCGATCGCGTCCGGCGAGGCGAAGGTGGTGTGCGGGGCGCGATCCGCCCTGTTCCTGCCGTACAAGCATCTCGGCCTGATCGTTGTCGACGAGGCGCATGAGACCAGCTTCAAGCAGGAAGACGGCGTGATGTACCACGCCCGCGACGTCGCGGTGATGCGCGCCTCGTTCGAACAAGTGCCGATCGTGCTCGCCTCCGCCACCCCCGCGATCGAGACGCGCCAGATGGTCGAGATCGGCAAATACCGCGAACTCAAGCTGCCGGGCCGCTACGGCGCCGCACAGATGCCGACGATCGAAACGATCGACCTCACGCAGGATCCGCCCACGAAGCAACGCTGGCTCGCCCCCTCGCTGGTCGCTGCGATCGAGGAGACCGTCGGCAAAGGCGAGCAGGCTTTGCTGTTCCTCAACCGGCGCGGCTATGCGCCGCTGACCTTGTGCCGCCATTGCGGCCACCGCTTCCGCTGCCCGAACTGCACCGCGTGGATGGTCGAGCACCGGCTGACCGCCCGCCTCGCCTGCCACCATTGCGGCCACGTCATGCCGCCGCCCGCCGCCTGCCCGGAATGCCATGAGGAGGACAGCCTCGTCGCCTGCGGGCCCGGTGTCGAGCGCATCGCCGATGAAGTCTCGGCGCTGTTCCCGGAGGCGAAGGTGGCGATCGTCACCTCGGACACGATCTGGTCCCCCGCCAAGGCCGCCGAATTCGTCAACCGCATGGAGGCGGGCGACATCGACATCGTCATCGGCACCCAGCTCATCACCAAAGGCTATCACTTCCCCAACCTGACGCTGGTCGGCGTGGTGGACGCGGATCTGGGCCTGCAGGGCGGCGACCTGCGCGCGGCCGAGCGCAGCTTCCAGCAGATCGCGCAGGTGGCGGGGCGCGCCGGGCGAGGCTCGAAGCCCGGCCGCGTCTTCCTCCAGACCCGCGAGCCCGGCGCGCCAGTGATCCAGGCGCTGGTGACGGGAGACGCCGAAAGCTTCTACGAGGCCGAGACCGAAAGCCGCCGCGAGGCCGGCGCTCCGCCCTTCGGTCGCTATGCCGCGATCATCGTCTCCTCCGAAAAGCTCGACGAAGCCGTGGAGACCGCCAACCGTATCGGCCTCTCCGCGCCCGAAACCGAAGGGATGATGGTGTTCGGCCCCGCCCCTGCCCCGCTCGCCATGCTGAGGGGCCGCCACCGCCAGCGCCTGCTCGTCCATGCACGGCGGTCGCTGGACGTGCAGGACGTGATCCGGATATGGTTAAGCGCGCTCGAATGGCCGCGCGGCGTCCGCGTCGCGGTGGATGTGGACCCGTACAGCTTCCTGTAAGCGTGCACCCTGCACTGGCCGATGATGATCTGGAGACTGCCCTTGCTGTTTGCCCGCGCCTCCGCAGTTGCCACGATCGTGCTGATTAGCCTCGGAATATCGATGCCGCTCGTCGCCGCGCCGGAGAAGAAGGCGCCCGCGAAGAAGAATGCCGCCCCGGTCTCCACCAAGCCGCTGGTCGCTAGGCCGACACCGCCGCTCGCAACGGGCGACATCACCCGCACGCAGATGATGGCGCAGATCAAGAAGACCTTCGAACTGGCCGACACCAACCATGACGGCTTCATCAGCCGCGCCGAGTTCGCCAAGCGGATGACGGTGATCCTCAACCGCGACGCGCCGCCGACCAAGGAGGATGCGCAACGCATGCTCGACGCCGCCAACCGGGCGTTCAACAATGTCGACGCCAATCATGACGGCAAGCTCAGCCTGTCGGAAGCGAGCGTGCGGCCGTTGAAAGCGTTCGACATGATGGACACCAATCATGACGGCATCCTCACCGCGGCCGAGAAGGCGGCGGCGCATCAGGACGCGCCGGATCTGCCCGCGAACGGGCCGACGCTCGGCCAGCAGCAGCCACCGGGGCGCTGAGCCTCAGAGCAGGCGCGTCTCGCCGCCTTCGCGCTCCAACAGCCTGGCCTTCATCTCCAACCCTAGCGCATAGCCGCCCGCCGAACCGTCGCTGCGCCGTGCACGGTGGCAGGGGATGAGGATCGGCACCGGATTCGCCCCGCAGGCCGTCCCGGCGGCACGGGTAGCGCCCGGTTTGCCGACGCGGGCGGCGAGCGCGGCATAGCTCACCGATTCGCCCGGCGGAATCTGCGAGAGTTCGCGCCAGATCGCCTCCTGGAAGGCGGTGCCGCGCACGTCGAGCGGCAGATCATGCGCGCGGCCCGGTTCTTCGACCACCGCTACGGCCTGCTCGACGAGATCGATCATGTCCGAGCCGCCCTCCTCGATTATCGCCAGCGGGAAGTCCTGCTCCAACTGCGCAACGCCGCCGAAGGTCAGTCGGCAAATGCCCCGCTCCGTCGCCGCGACAGTGACCGGGCCGAAGCTGGTGTCGGCGCTCGCCCAGCGGATCGTCTCGCCGCCGCCGCCGCGTCGCCACGCCGACGGCGCCATGCCGAGCCGCTGATCCGCCTCTTCGTAGAAGCGCCCCGGGCCGGAGAAGCCGGCATCGTAGATCGCATCGGTCACGCGCTCATTCTCCTTGAGCGCCGTCTCCATCCGCTTCGCGCGCACCGCTCGCGCGTAAGCGGCCGGCGTGACGCCGGTGCGCTTGCGGAACAGGCGGTGGAAGTGGTGCGGGGCGTAACCAGCCTCCGCCGCTATCTCCTCCAAAGTCGGAGGAGTCTCGGCGCGCTCAATCAGCGCCACCGCCTTCGCCACGCCTTCTGCATCGCGCGCCACTTCGTCGGGCTTGCAGCGCCGGCAAGGGCGCAAGCCCGTCGCCCGCGCCGCCGCTCCGTCCGCGAAGAAGCGGACATTCTCGCGCCGGGGATGCCGCGCCGCGCAGGACGGGCGGCAATAGATGCCCGTCGTCAGCACGCCGGTGACGAACGATCCGTCCGCTGCTCGGTCGCGCCGGAGCACCGCATCCCAGCGCCGGTCGTCCGTCTCAGGCATGTCCGCTCCGTTCGGCCCGCGCGAGGAAACAGCCCCAGGCGGCATGATGGACATCCACATAGTCGATCTCCCCGTTTTCCAGCAGCCCCCGGATGCCCGCATCCGCCCCGCCCGGCTCCGCCGTCGACGCCACTAGGATCATGCCGGCGCCGTCAAAGCCGCGCAGGCTCAGCGGCCGTTGCTCCAGATAGGGCGGCGCGACATCCTCGTAATGTGACGCTGCGACCGCCCCCTCGCGCACGAAGATGGCGTGGCGGGCGCGAAAAGGCGTCTGCACGTCGGCATGCAGATAATTCAGCAACAGCACGTTCTCGCCCGGCTCGGCATCCTGCAGCGTCACCCGGCACGGATAGCCGCTTTCGCTGTCAGCCTTCATGCGAATCGCTCCTTCCGCGATTAACGCCTCCGCATCGGCGAAGCGAGCGGGGTCGAGGCCTTGGATACGGTAGGTCATATACTCTCCATCGGTTTGGAGACCTCGATCTAGGCGCGATTCTCCGTACCCGCGTCCCGCCGCTTGCTCTCAAACACCTCGTCCCAAAGGTCATGCCCGCCAGCCTTGCATCCCCCGCCCTCCCCTGCTAACCGGCCCGCGACCCATGCGGGGACGCCTTATGGGGCGCCCCCTTTTTCGTATGGGGACAAGCAATTTCGGGGGATGGGTCTGGCGTGGACATTTCCGGCGGTATTCAGGCGAGCTTGAGCGGGCGCTACGCGATGGCGCTGTTCGAGCTGGCGCGCGACCAGCGCGAGCTGGACGCGGTTTCGGTCGATCTCGACACGATCAAGGCGGCTCTGGCCGAAAGCGCCGATTTCCGCGCGCTCACCAGCAGCCCGCTGATCGGCCGCGACGCGGCGACCAAGGCGATCCTCGCCGTCGCCGCGAGCATGGGCCTCGGCAAGACGGTCAGCAACACGCTCGGCCTGCTTGGCCATAATGGCCGGCTGAACCAGCTTCCCGCGATCATCCGCGGCTTCAGGGCACTGGCCGCCGCCCATCGCGGCGAGACCACTGCCGAAGTCACCTCTGCCCACCCGCTCGACGCCGAGCAGACCGGCGCGCTCAAGGACAAGCTTCGCCAGAAGTTCGGCCGCGACGTCGCGATCGAGGCGAAGGTGGACCCCGATATTCTCGGCGGCCTCATCGTGAAGATGGGCTCGCAGCAGATCGACGGCTCGATCCGCACCAAACTCAATAGTCTCGCAAACGCGATGAAGGGCTGAACATGGATATCCGCGCCGCAGAAATCTCCAAGGTCATCCGCGACCAGATCGCCAATTTCGGCACCGAGGCGGAAGTCTCCGAGGTCGGCCAGGTGCTGAGCGTCGGTGACGGCATCGCCCGCATCTTCGGCCTCGACAACGTGCAGGCCGGCGAGATGATCGAGTTCGCCAACGGCACGCAGGGCATGGCCCTCAACCTCGAGGCCGACAATGTCGGCGCCGTGATCTTCGGCTCGGACTCGGAAATCCGCGAAGGCGACACCGTCAAGCGCACCGGCACCATCGTGGACGTGCCGGTCGGCAAGGGTCTGCTCGGCCGCGTGGTCGACGGCCTCGGCAACCCGATCGACGGCAAGGGCCCGATCGTCTCCGATCAGCGCGCCCGCGTCGAGACCAAGGCGCCCGGCATCATCCCGAGGCAGTCGGTCCATGAGCCGGTGCAGACCGGCCTCAAGGCGCTCGACGCGCTCGTCCCCGTCGGCCGTGGCCAGCGTGAGCTGATCATCGGCGATCGCCAGACCGGCAAGACCGCCGTCGCGATCGACGCCTTCATCAACCAGAAGAAGGCCAACGCCGGAGACGACGAGAAGCAGAAGCTCTACTGCATCTATGTCGCCGTCGGCCAGAAGCGCTCCACGGTCGCCCAGATCGTCCGCCAGCTCGAAGAGAATGGCGCGATGGAATATACCATCGTCGTCGCCGCCACGGCTTCGGACCCGGCCCCGCTACAGTTCCTCGCGCCCTATACCGGCTGCGCGATGGGCGAGTATTTCCGCGACAACGGCATGCACGGCCTGATCGTGTATGACGACCTTTCCAAGCAGGCCGTCGCCTACCGCCAGATGTCGCTGCTGCTGCGCCGTCCGCCGGGCCGCGAAGCCTATCCGGGCGACGTGTTCTTCCTCCACTCCCGCCTGCTCGAGCGCGCCGCCAAGATGTCGGACGCGCACGGCTCGGGCTCGCTGACCGCGCTCCCCGTCATCGAGACGCAGGCCGGCGACGTGTCCGCCTACATCCCGACCAACGTGATCTCGATCACCGACGGCCAGATCTTCCTCGAGACCGATCTGTTCTATCAGGGCATCCGCCCCGCCATCAACGTCGGCCTCTCGGTGTCGCGCGTCGGCTCGGCCGCGCAGACCAAGGCGATGAAGAAGGTCGCCGGCTCGATCAAGCTGGAGCTGGCCCAGTATCGCGAGATGGCCGCCTTCGCGCAGTTCGGCTCGGACCTCGATGCCTCGACGCAGAAGCTGCTGAACCGTGGCGCGCGCCTGACCGAGCTGCTCAAGCAGCCGCAGTTCCAGCCGCTGCCCTTCGAGGAGCAGGTGGCGTCGATCTTCGCCGGCACGCAGGGCTTCCTGGACGGCATTCCCGTCTCCGACGTGACCCGCTTCGAGGCCGGCCTGCTCGCCGATCTCCGCGCGAACCACGCCGAGGTGCTCAAGACGATCCGCGAGACCAAGGACCTCGGCGACGCCGTCAAGGGCCAGCTCAAGGACGCCGTCACGGCCTTCGCGAAGACGTTCGGGTAAGCTGGGAATAAGCGAGCGTGCTTGAAATCATAACATGGCTAGGCTGCACCTACTTGGTGATCAAAGGCCTGAGCATGCTTCAAGCTTCGCTCGCAGCTCCCGCTGGCTCGTCCTCACGAACCGTAGGCTATGTCGGGTTCATACTATCGCTGCTTGCTGCGCCTACGTTTATATATCTGGCTCATCAGCAACTATCGTATAACCAACTCGCGCCGAACGGTGAGGCGTTAAGCAGTTCAACGACCGATTATTCTGGCATGAATTCACAACAGCTGGACGATGTTGCGAATGCAGCCATTGCCGATGTTAATGCAGCTACTGCTGATGCCTTAGGCGGGGGAACAGGGAAGTAGAATGCCGTCACTCAAGGCCCTCAAGATCCGCATCGGCTCGGTGAAGTCGACGCAGAAGATCACCAAGGCGATGAAGATGGTCGCCGCCGCCAAGCTGCGCCGCGCGCAGGAGGCGGCGGAAGCCGGCCGTCCCTATGCCGAGGAGCTGACCAAGGTCATGGCGCGGCTCGCGTCGGGCGTCACTGTCGGCCCGGAGAGCCCGAAGCTGCTCGCCGGCACCGGCAAGGACACCAACCAGCTGCTGGTCGTCGCCACGTCGGAGCGCGGCCTGGCGGGCGCGTTCAACTCCAACATCGTGCGCGCGGCCGTCCGCAAGGCGCGCGAGCTGGAGGCGCAGGGCAAGCAGGTCAAATTCTACCTGATCGGCAAGAAGGGCCGCGCGGTGATCAACCGCCTGTTCCCCGGCAAGATCGTCCATCAGGTCGACCAGACCCACATCAAGACCGTGTCGTTCGACGACGCGCTCGAAGTGGCGCAGGACATCATGCACCGCTTCGAGGCGGGAGAGTTCGACGTGGCGCGGCTCTATTTCGCCAAGTTCCAGTCGGCGCTCGTCCAGATCCCGACCGAGACGCAGATCATCCCGGTGGAAATCCCCGCCGCCGCCAACGACAAGACACCCGAGAGCGGCGGCCCGGTCGCGGCGTTCGAGTATGAGCCCGACGAGGAGGAAATCCTCGCCGCGCTGCTGCCGCGCAACATCGCCGTCCAGCTGTTCCGCGCCTTCCAGGAGAATGCCGCGTCCGAGCAGGGCAGCCGCATGACCGCGATGGACAACGCCACGCGCAACGCCGGCGACATGATCAAGAAGCTCACCATCCAGTATAACCGCTCCCGCCAGGCGGCGATCACGACCGAGCTGGTCGAGATCATCTCCGGCGCCGAAGCGCTCAAGGGTTAAGAAGGCAGGAAATCGTCATGGCAACCGCACCCGCTACCAACAATGTCGGCCGCATCAGCCAGGTGATCGGCGCCGTCGTCGACGTCACCTTCGACGGCCCGCTGCCGAAGATCCTCTCGGCGCTCGAGACGCACAACAACGGCGTCCGCCTGATCCTCGAGGTCGCGCAGCACCTCGGCGAGAACACCGTCCGCACGATCGCGATGGACGGCACCGACGGCCTCACCCGCGGCCAGGAAGTCAGGGACACCGGCGCACAGATCTCGGTGCCGGTCGGCCCGAAGACGCTCGGCCGCATCCTCAACGTCATCGGCGAGCCGATCGACGAGCGCGGCCCGGTCAATGCCGAGACCCACTCGCCGATCCACGCCGACGCCCCGCCCTTCGTCGACCAGTCGACCGAGACCAGCATCCTCGTCACCGGCATCAAGGTGATCGACCTGCTCGCCCCCTACACCAAGGGCGGCAAGATCGGCCTGTTCGGCGGCGCCGGCGTGGGCAAGACCGTGCTCATCCAGGAGCTGATCAACAACATCGCCAAGGGCCACGGCGGCACCTCGGTGTTCGCCGGCGTCGGCGAGCGCACCCGCGAGGGCAACGATCTCTATCACGAGTTCCTCGATGCGGGCGTCATCGCCAAGGATGCCGACGGCAACCCGATCAGCGAGGGCTCCAAGGTCGCGCTCGTGTTCGGCCAGATGAACGAGCCGCCGGGCGCCCGCGCCCGCGTCGCGCTCTCGGGCCTCGCCAACGCGGAATATTTCCGCGACGTCGAGGGCCAGGACGTGCTGTTCTTCGTCGACAACATCTTCCGCTTCACCCAGGCGGGCGCCGAAGTGTCGGCGCTGCTCGGCCGCATCCCGTCGGCGGTGGGCTACCAGCCGACCCTGTCGACCGACATGGGCGCCCTGCAGGAGCGCATCACCTCGACCAACAAGGGCTCGATCACCTCGGTGCAGGCGATCTACGTGCCCGCCGACGATCTTACCGATCCGGCGCCGGCCACGTCCTTCGCCCACCTCGACGCGACGACCAACCTCAACCGCGCCATTTCGGAGCTGGGCATCTACCCGGCGGTCGATCCGCTCGACTCGACCTCGCGCGCGCTGACCCCGGCCGTCGTCGGCCAGGAGCATTACGACGTCGCCCGCCGCGTCCAGGAGACGCTGCAGAAGTACAAGTCGCTGCAGGACATCATCGCGATCCTCGGCATGGATGAGCTTTCCGAAGAGGATAAGCTGACCGTCAGCCGCGCCCGCAAGATCCAGCGCTTCCTCAGCCAGCCGTTCCACGTCGCCGAGGTCTTCACCGGCATCAGCGGCAAGTTCGTACAGGTCGAGGACACGGTGAAGTCGTTCAAGGCCGTGGTGGATGGCGAGTACGATCACCTGCCGGAAGCCGCCTTCTACATGGTCGGCGGCATCGACGAGGCGGTCGAGAAGGGCAAGAAGCTGGCCGAGGCGGCCTGATTTAACTCCCTCTCCCGCTTGCGGGAGAGGGTCGGGGTGAGGGGCCGCGCGGATGCGCGGCTCCAGCCTCGAAGGAAGGAAGACCCTCACCCTCCCCACCGCCTCCGGCGGCGGGTCCCCTCCCTCTCCCGCAGGCGGGAGAGGGCTTTAGGTTGGAAGCAATGGCCGACGTACATTTCGAGCTCGTCACCCCGGAGAAGAAGATCCTGTCGGAGGACGCCTATATGGTCGTCGTTCCCGGCACCGAGGGCGATTTCGGCGTGCTCGCCGGTCACGCGCCCTTGATGTCGACGGTGCGCGACGGCGAGGTGCTGGTCTATTCCTCGATGACCAATATCACCCAGCGCATCCGCGTGCAGGGCGGCTTCGCCGAGGTGACCGACAAGGGCCTCACCATCCTGGCCGAGCATGCCGAGATCCTGAGCGGCGCCGGTGCCGAAGCCTCCTCGCACGGCCGCCCGGCGCGCGCGGATCACTAAGCAAGACCCGCGCTCCCAAGCCGTTAGGCATTTGGTAGTCCCTTAACCGTAACATCCCGCCCGACGGCCCGGCTTCGCCCGGGTGCATTTTCGTGGGGATGGAAACGGATGAGCGCGTTCGGCAAGCGGAATGGCACAGGCGGCGGCGGTCAGCGGCCGGCTTTCGGCGTGGCCCGCCCGATGCACAGCCCCGAGCCGGGCGGTGCCCAGTTCCCGCCGATCGAATCGGTGCCGCTGCCGGGCGCCGGCTCCTCCGATCCGAGCAGCAGCGTCGCCGCCGGCGATGCGATGGCCCGCCTCAACGATCGCCAGCAGGGATCGGGCGACGCCGCCTCGCCCAAGATCGAGGGCTTCGAGGCTTCCGTCCACAAGATCAAGGAGCAGGTGCTTCCCCGACTGCTCGAGCGCGTCGATCCGGAAGCCGCCGCGACGCTCAGCAAGGACGAGCTGGCCGAGGAATTCCGCCCGATCATCGGCGAGGTGCTCGCCGAGCTGAAGATCAACCTCAACCGCCGCGAGCAGTTCGCGCTGGAAAAGGTGCTGGTCGACGAGCTGCTCGGGCTCGGGCCGCTCGAAGAGCTGCTGTCCGATCCGGACGTCAGCGACATCATGGTCAACGGCCCGGAACAGACCTTCATCGAAAAGAAAGGCAAGCTGCAGCTCGCCCAGATCCAGTTCCGCGACGAGCAGCACCTCTTCCAGATCGCCCAGCGCATCGTCAACAAGGTCGGCCGTCGCGTCGACCAGACCACGCCACTGGCCGACGCTCGCCTGCCGGACGGTTCCCGCGTCAACGTGATCGTGCCGCCGCTGTCGCTGCGTGGCACCGCCATCTCGATTCGTAAGTTCTCGGCAAAGCCGATCACGCTCGACATGTATGTCGGCTTCGGATCAATGAGCCCGAAGATGGCGACCGCGCTGAAGATCGCCGGCGCCTGCCGCTTCAACATCGTCATCTCCGGCGGTACCGGCTCGGGCAAGACGACGATGCTCAACGCCCTGTCGAAGATGATCGATCCGGGCGAGCGTGTGCTGACCATCGAGGACGCGGCCGAGCTTCGCCTGCAGCAGCCGCACTGGCTGCCGCTCGAAACCCGCCCGCCGAACCTCGAGGGCCAGGGCGAGATCACCATCCGCGATCTCGTCAAGAACTCGCTGCGTATGCGCCCGGATCGCATCATCCTCGGCGAGATTCGCGGATCGGAATGCTTCGATCTGCTCTCCGCCATGAACACCGGCCACGACGGATCGATGTGCACGCTCCACTCCAACAGCCCGCGCGAGTGCCTGGGCCGTATGGAGAACATGGTGATGATGGGCGACATCAAGATGCCCAAGGAGGCGATCAGCCGCCAGATCGCCGATTCGGTCGATCTCATCATCCAGGTGAAGCGCCTGCGCGACGGCTCGCGCCGCGTCACCAACATCACCGAGGTGATCGGCATGGAAGGCCCGGTGATCGTCACGCAGGAGCTCTTCAAGTTCGAATATCTGGACGAGAGCGCCGACGGCAAGATCATCGGCGAATATCGCTCGATGGGCCTGCGCCCCTACACGCTCGACAAGGCCAAGCAGTACGGCTTCGACCAGCCGTTCCTCGAAGCCTGCCTCTGACGCGTAACCGCTTGTCTCCGGATCGGAAGCGGGCCAGCATCGGCGCGTAACGATCCGGAGAGATGCCTGTGCGCCGTGTCCTGCTTGCCGTATCCCTGCTCGCGCTGACGAGCGCGCCGCTCTCCGCCAAGCCCGCGCCCAAGGCGATTGCCAAATCCGCTGTGAAACCGGCCGCGAAGAAGGGCGTCACCGCGCCCACGCGGCCGCAGATGATGGTCGACCCCGGCCTTCGCCAGGTGATCGAGGATCCACATCGCAAGCCGGAGAATGTGGCGCGCGACAAATATCGCCACCCCGCGCAGACGCTGACCTTCTTCGGCCTGCAGCCCGGCATGACGGTGATCGAGATGATCCCCGGCAAGGGCTGGTACAGCGAGATTCTGATCCCCTACCTTACCGATCAGGGCCATTACGTCGCCGCCGTCGAGCCGGGCGACATGGATGATTTCAAGGCATTTCTCGCCACCGACGCCGATCGCTACGGCAAGGCGCAGACGGTGCCGTTCAATATCGGCCAGGCCAGCAGCTTCGTGCCGGACGGTACGGCGGACATGATCCTCACCTTCCGCAACATCCACAACCTGCTCGGATCGCCCGATCAGCCGGGCGACGGCAACGCCCCGCAGGCCTTCGCGGACTGGTTCCGCGCGCTCAAGCCGGGTGGCGTCCTCGGCATCGAGGAGCATCGCCTGCCCGAGACGATGGATACCGCGCGCGAGAAGACCAGCGGCTACGTCAAGCTCTCCACCGTGATCAGGCTGGCGACGGCCGCCGGCTTCCAGTGGGTCGGCACCAGCAACGTCAACGCCAACCCCAAGGACGATCACGATCATCCCGATGGCGTGTGGGACCTACCGCCGACCTACAAGGCGGGCGACAAGGACAAGGCCAAATATGCCGCGATCGGCGAGAGCGACCGGATGACGCTCAAGTTCGTCAAGCCCGATCCGAACGCGCCCGCCGCCGATGCTCCGCCGGCGGAGCAGGTGACGCCCGGCGATCAACCCACAACGCCGCGGCTCTCGACCGACCCGTCCGCGCTCGGGGATCAGCCGCAAGGTAAGCCGCAATGAACTGGCGTCGGCTTCTCGGCTTCGATCGCCGTAGTCTGATCGCGCTCGCCCTGATCGCCGTGCCCGCCGCAGCCGTGGCGAAGCCGAGCCTGCTGTCATGGGGCTGGCACGGGCAGTTCGGCCGATACGACGTCTATGCCGACGTGCCGCCCGCGCCGCAGCTGCAGGCTGAACTGGCGCGCTCGAGTACGCTGCTCGGCGCCTCGCCGATCGACGACAGGGCGCTGCGCCCGACGCTCTACCTTACCGATGGCGGCTGGCGCTGGCACCTGCTCGCGCTGACGAACGACCGGGCGTTCGCGGTCACCCGTCCGATGCTCGGCGGCACGGTCGTCAACCGCAGCGATATCGCTAGCGACACGGTGTTCGCGCGCGGATACAGGCGCACGCTGTCCGGCGTGGTGGCACACGAAACGGTCCACGTGCTGCAGCGCGAACGGCTCGGCCTGGTCGGCTTCGCCCGCCTCCCTACCTGGGTGAAGGAGGGGTATGCCGACTATGTGGCGCGGGAAAGCACGCTCTCCGACGCCGATGTCGCCCGACTGCGCGCGCAAGGCCGCGACGATCCCGCCATTTTCTATCACGACGCCCGACTGCGCGTGTCCGATGCGCTCACGCATGGCGAGACGGTGGACCAGCTGCTGCGCTCCACCAGCTGAGCCCGGCGCGACATGGACGCCTTTTCCTACCTCTCCGTCCTGCTCTCGATCATAATCGGGCTGGCGATAACGCAGGTGCTGCAGGGTTATCGCGCCATGCTGCTGGCGCGACGGCGGGTGAAGCTGTTCGCGCCGACGATCATCTGGAGCGTGCTGATCCTCGTGCTCGCCACGCAAAGCTGGTGGTCGAGCTTCGGCCTGACCGACGTGCGGGTTTGGACGTTCGGCGTGTTCGGCCTGATCCTGCTTCAGACCGTCCTGCTCTATATGCTGGCCGCGATCGTGCTGCCCGATGCCGGGGAGGGCGTGATCGACCTCGCCGTGCATTATCGCGAGCACGTCACCGCCTTCTTCGCGATCATGCTGGCGATGCTGGCGGTCAGCGTCGCCAAGGATCTGTCGCTGCCGCATCACAGCGCCAACCCGATCGATCTCGCCGGGCATGGCGTGTTCGCGGCGATCTCGCTGGTGGCGTTGCGCTTCCGGACGGAGCCTACACAATTGGCCGTCGCGATCGCCGCGACGGCCTTCATCATCGGCTATATCGTGATCCTGTTCGGCCGGCTCACCGGCGGCTGAGCCGGATCACTTGCCCATCTTGTCGATCTTGTCCTGAAGGCTGGCGAGCTGCGCCTTCAGCGCCGCGATATCGTCACCACCTTCCTTGGCGGGCTCGGGTGCCCCGGCGGCCGGCTTCGTGCCGGGCTTGAAGGCATCCGCCGCCGCCTCGAACATCGCCATGTTGCGCTTGGCGATTTCGGCGAACGGGCCGCCGCCGAAGGCGCCTTCCATTGCGCTGCGGAACTGCTGCTGGTTGCGCCGGAACGCCTCCATCGAGGCTTCCAGATATTGCGGCACCATCGACTGCATCGAATCGCCGTAGAGAGCGATCAGCTGGCGCAGGAAGCTGACCGGCAGCAGCGTCTGGCCGTGCGATTCCTCGTCCATGATGATCTGGGTGAGCACGTTGTGCGTGATATCCTCGTCCGTCCGTGCGTCGAGAACCTTGAAATCGCGGCCTTCGCGCGTCATCGCGGCGAGATGATCGAGCGTGATATAGCTCGACGTCTCGGTATTGTAGAGCCGCCGATTGGCGTACTTCTTGATGATGACGGTATCGGACGGAGACCCAGATTTCGCCATGGCAAGCCCCTCTCAAACCGACGCAACGCCGGGAGCCGACACGCTAGCATTAAACAATTCCGCACCGCAACACAGACCGCGCCCTTTGCCGCTCTTTCTTGCGATGCTGCGCAGCGAAACCGTGGGCGATGGGGATGCGCTGGCGGCCGGGCTCGCCGGATTGCGCGCTTATCAGACCGCAAAGCGCCTTGCCTCTACCCCTCCCATGCCGGTGGTCGCGACGTCTGGCCGCGCCGTTCTGCGCGATTATGGCGGCGCCGGGCGGCCGGTCATCTTCGTCCCATCGCTGATCAATTCGCATGACGTGCTCGATCTGCTGCCCGAAACCTCGCTGCTGCGCTGGCTTTCCACGCAAGGCGTTCGGCCGCTACTGGTCGACTGGGGCGCGCCGTCGCCCGACGAACGCGATATGTCCATCGGCGACCATGTCGGGATGCTGCTGCCTCTAATCGAGGCGATCGGGCCCGATGCCGCACTGGCCGGCTATTGCCTCGGCGGCACGATGGCGCTCGCCGCCGCTTTGTGCCGCTCGCCATCGGCCCTTGTGACGATTGCCGCGCCGTGGCGGTTCGCGGGATTTCCGGAAAAGTCCCGCAAGGGTATCGCCGATCTCTGGGAGCAGACCCGCCCAACCGTCGAATCGATGGGCATGATGCCGCTGGAAGTGTTGCAGACCGCCTTTTGGCGGCTCGATCCCCGCCGCACGGTGGAGAAATTCATCGCCTTCGGGCGAAAGCAGGCCTCGCCAGAGGCCACGCGCCTCTTCGTCGCGCTGGAGGATTGGGCGAACGGTGGTGCTCCGCTCACAGCCGCCGCCGGGCGCGAGATGGCGGAAGACTTCTTCCGGGACGACATCCCTGGATCGGGCCGCTGGCAGGTCGCGGGCAAGGTGATCAATCCCGCCGCCCTTGCCTGCCCCCTGCTCGACATCGTCTCCTCGACAGATCGTATCGTGCCGGCCGCATCCGCAGTCAGCGGAACGGGCGTTGGTGACGCCATGACGCTCGGCCTCGGTCATGTCGGCATGATCGTCGGGGGGCGGGCGCGTGAGACCTTGTGGCAACCCCTCGCGCAATGGCTCGCGCAACCCCATATGCGCTGATAAGAGACCGCCCGAACCCTTCCCATCGCAGGAGTTGATACATGACCGACGTCGTCATCACCGCGGCGAAGCGCACCCCCGTCGGCAGCTTTCTCGGCGCTTTCGGCGCGACGCCCGCGCATGAGCTCGGCCGCGTCGCGATCGAGGCCGCGCTGGCGCAGGCTGGCGTGAAGGGCGAGGAAGTGTCCGAAGTGATCCTCGGCCAGGTGCTCACCGCCGCGCAGGGCCAGAACCCCGCCCGCCAGGCCTCGATGGCCGCCGGCATTCCCAAGGAGGTGCCCGCCTGGGGCGTCAACCAGGTTTGCGGATCGGGCCTGCGCGCGGTCGCGCTCGCGGCGCAGTCGATCGCCAACGGCGATGCAACGATCATGGTCGCGGGAGGTCAGGAGAGCATGTCGCTCGCCAACCACGCCCAGAATCTGCGAGCCGGCTCTAAGATGGGCAATGTCAGCCTGGTCGACACGATGATCGTCGATGGCCTGACCGACGCCTTCAACGCCTATCACATGGGCATCACCGCGGAGAATCTTGCCGAGAAGTACCAGATCGCCCGCGCGACGCAGGACCAGTTCGCGGTCGGATCGCAGAACAAGGCCGAGAAGGCGCGCGCCGAGGGCCGCTTCAAGGACGAGATCGCACCGGTCACGGTGAAGGGCCGCAAGGGCGATGTGGTGGTCGAGGACGACGAATATATCCGCGCCGGCGCCACGATCGAGGCGATGGAGAAGCTCAAGCCCGCGTTCAAGAAGGACGGCACGGTCACCGCCGCCAACGCCTCGGGCCTCAACGACGGCGCCGCAGCGCTCGTGCTGATGTCGGCGGAGGAAGCGGCGAAGCGCGGTTCCAAGGTATTGGCGACGGTCAAGAGCTGGGCGTCGGCCGGCGTCGATCCCGCGATCATGGGCATCGGCCCGGTGCCGGCGGTGAAGAAGGCGCTGGAGAAGGCCGGCTGGACCGTCGACGATCTCGACCTGATCGAGGCCAACGAGGCCTTCGCGTCGCAGGCGCTGTCGGTCTGCCAGGAACTGGGTCTTCCGGGCGACAAGGTGAACGTCAACGGCGGCGCCATCGCGATCGGCCATCCGATCGGTGCGTCGGGCGCGCGCGTGCTCACCACGCTTCTCTATGAAATGGAGAAACGCGATGCGAAGAAGGGGCTCGCCACGCTCTGCATCGGCGGCGGCATGGGTATCGCCATGTGCGTCGAGCGCTGAACTGAATGGCGAAGGGGACGCCCGCGACGGTCGCTGCGGCCAAGGCGGGCATCTCCTTCGATCTCGTCGAATATGTCTATGATCCGGATGCCGACAGCGTCGGCGTCGCCGCTGCCGAGGCGCTGGGCGAACCGCCCTCGCGGGTGTTCAAGACATTGCTGATCGAGGCGGACGGCAAGCCGGTCTGCGCGGTGCTGCCGTCGGATCGCGAGGTCTCGATGAAGCGAATCGCGGCGGCAGCCGATGCGAAGTCGGCGAAGATGATGCCCGTCTCTTCCGCCGAGCGGCTGACCGGATACAATGTCGGAGGGATCAGCCCGTTCGGCCAGCGCAAGGCTGTGCCGATCTTCGTGGAGGCGGCTGCGACAGAAGAGGCCTATCTGTTCGTCAACGGCGGCCGACGCGGACTCCAGATGCGGCTCGCGCCCGAAGATCTGGTGCGAGGATTGGGCGCCATCATCGCCGACTTCTCGGCGTGAATCGCCGTCAGGCGAACATCCCGTAGCGCGAACGCCACGCCGAGACTTCCTCGCGGAGATGGGCCGGCGGCGTATCCCCCGATATCACGTGCCGGGCCACGTCGCCTTCCGGGTGGATCAGTATCTTCTGCGATCCATCGTGCAGCCATACCGGCACCAGCCGGTCGCACAGGAGATCGACGATATGCTCGGCGACATCGGACTTGAACGCCCCGCGCGCTTCGATCGCCCGCACCACGATCGAGACGCCCTCCAGGCAGTTGCGCGGCTCGCGGACGAAATCCAGCGAGACCATCAGGCCGCTGCGATCGGGCCGGGCCTCATCCGGCATCGCCGCGATCCTGCGCCACCCGCAGAACCATGCCCGGCATATGGGTGGGCGCACGGTGTGGATGGCGCAACCCCCGGCACCGCGGTGTTCGCACGGCGTGCCGGCCGGCTTCTTGAGATCGGGCGTGTCGATCTTGAGGATCTCGCAGCAGGCGGTGCATCCGCCGCATTGCCGCCCGGCCACCACCGTGCCCAGCAAAGCGTCTTCGAGATCGAGATCGGCGGGCATACGGGACGGATTGCCGCCCTCTCCGCGCGAAGGCAAGTGACGTGTCGCGATCAGCGCGCCGGGAACTGTACGCCCAGCGGTGCGGCGGCATAAGCCCGCTGGCGGGCGACGATGTCCGCCTCGGCACACTCCGGCTCCCGCACCGGCGCAACCTCATCGACATTCACCTCGACCAGCGGAAGCCCGAGCCGGAGATGAAGCCAGTGCGCCGTCGTCGTCATGATGGTCCCCCAGAGCCGCCCCACAGCGGCCTCGACAGGGTTAACGACGGATCGGCGCGAAGCTTTAGCCCGTTTTGATCAGCGGATCGGCCCGTCCGCGCGGCCCTGGACGAACTGGTCCACATAAGGGTTGCCGCTGTCGTAGAGTCGGTCGCGCGGGCCGTGCCAGACGATGCGGCCGTTGTAGAGCATCGCCACCCGGTGGGCGATCTTGCGGGCCGAGGCCATGTCGTGGGTGATGGTGAGCGCAGTGACTCCGAGATCCTCCACGAGCGAGGTGATCAGATCGTTGATCACGTCCGCGCGGATCGGATCGAGGCCGGTGGTCGGCTCGTCGAAGAAGATGATCTCCGGGCGCGGCGCGATCGCGCGAGCCAGCGCCACGCGCTTCTGCATGCCGCCGGAAAGCTCGTTAGGCCTGAGGTTCAGGATGTCCGCCTTGAGGCCGACGCGCTCCAGATTCTCCTCGGCGATCTTCCGCATCTCGGCGGCGTGACGCATCCGGCCCTGGGTCAACCCGAAGGTGACGTTGCGCCACACCGGCAGCGAATCGAACAGCGCGCCGCCCTGGAAGAGCATGCCGAACTTGGCTCGCACCTTCTCGATCTCGCGTGGCTTGGCACCGACGATCTCCTGCCCGTCGACCTGCACCGATCCGCTGTCCGGCGTGAGCAGCCCGAGGATGCATTTCAGCGTCACCGATTTGCCGGTGCCCGATCCGCCGATGATCGCGACGGATTCGCCGGGCTCGACCGACAGGTTCACCCCGTCGAGAACGATCTTCTCGCCGAAATGCTTCTTCACCTCGGCGAGCTTGATCTTCGGCTCGCCCATCAGCCGAACGCCACGATGGTGATGATGAGATCGCTGAACAGGATCAGCATAAACGAGGATACCACCGCATCGGTGGTCGCCTTGCCGACGCCCGCCGCGCCGCCGCCGGTGCGGAAACCGTTGTAGCAGCCCATGATCGCGATGATGAAGCCGAACACCGCCGCCTTCACCAGCGCCATCTCGACATCGTCCATCTGAAGATATTGCCGCGTGCTGGTGAGATAGGCGGAGGCGTTGAAGCCGAGCTTATAGACCGCCAGCAGGTATCCGCCCATGATCCCGATCGTGTTGGCGATCAGCACCATGATCGGTAGCGCGATCACGCACGCGAACAGGCGCGGCGCGATCAGGTAACGGAAGGCGTCGGTGCGCAGCGTGGTGAGCGCGTCGAGCTGCTCGGTGACGCGCATCGTGCCGAGCTCGGCCGCCATGGCGGAGGCGACGCGGCCCGCCACCATCAGCCCGCACAGCACCGGCCCCAGCTCGCGCACCATGCCGAACACGACGATCGCGGGCACGGTGGAGGACGCGTCGAAGCGCGATCCGCCGGTGTAGATCTGCTGGGCAAGCGCGGAGCCGGTGAAGATGGCGGTCAACCCCACCACCGGCAGCGAATACCAGCCGATCTCCATCAGCTGCGCGAAGAAGCGCGCCGGGTAATAAGGCGGGGTCAAAGCGCGGATCAAAGTGGTGAAGGCGAACAGCGTGACGCGCCCGACCATCGCGAACAAGCCAATTACGGCCCGTCCGATCGCGGCGAATCCTTTCACGGGGGGAGCAAGCGGGCCTTCGGTCATGTCCAGCGGCGCTGATAGCGGTGGCCGAGCGTAGTCAGCAACTCATATTGCGAGAGGGTGGTCGATCTGGAGAGCCAAGGAAGGTGCAGCGGTAGGGTCAGCCAATCGCCTTCGCGGACATTGGCTGGGGTACGGAGCCGTTTGTGGCTCGTCCAACCCTCGCCATCATGCTCGGTAATGACGACATGATCATGATCGGTCACGTCGACCGCGATCAGGTCCATGGAGATGCGACCGATCATCCCGAAAACCTGATCACCGACCCGGATCGGTAGATGCTCGGCAAACTGGCGGAGGATGCCGTCCGCATAGCCGACGTTGAGGATTGCCACCTTGGTGGGATGATGCGCCTGCCAGGTTGCGCCATAGCCGACGGTCTCTCCGGCCTCGACCTGGCGGATCTGGATGACCTCCGTTTCCACCGCCGCGACTGGCCGAAGCCCTTGTTCCTGAACCGAATGGCCGATCACAGGAATGCCGCCGTAAAGCGCCAGCCCCGGCCGCGTCACCCCGAACGCATATTTCTTGCCAAGGCAGATGCCCGCCGAATTGGCGAGGCTGTAGCGCTTCGCCGGGATCGCGGCCCGCACCTGCCTGAACCGCGCGAGCTGGCGCTCGTTCATTGGATGGTCGGGCTCGTCGGCGCAGGCGAGGTGGCTCATCAGCGTCTCGATTTCGAGCCCTGCCAGCACGCCTGCCTCTTCCGGGCGAAGCCCCAGCCGGTTAATGCCGGTGTCGATCATTACGTCGCACGCCGCCCCACCCGCCGCCTTCCACCGCGCGACCTGCTCGGCCGAGTTCAGCACCGGCCTCGCGATGCCGGAGAGCGCGGCGGGCATGTCCGCCTCCCGCACGCCGTGCAGCACCGACAGCGCAACGCCTTCGGGCATCGGCCCCAGCGCCGCCGCCTCGGCCCAGCTCGACACGAAGAAATCGCGGCAGCCCTCGCGCGCCAGCCGGTCGACCACGCCGCGCGCGCCGAGACCGTAGCCGTCCGCCTTCACCGCGGCCCCGCAGGCGGCCTCCCCGCCCCGCGCGCGCAGCCAGCGCCAGTTGGCGGCAAGCGCGTCGCCGTCGATGGTCAGGCGCAGGGCGGCAGGTACGGACTCGAACACCGTGGCGCCGATAGCGGGGGAAGCGCGGCTAGTCGAGATCGTTGCCCCGCGTCTCGGGCACCCAGAAGATCGTGATCACCAGCGCCATCGCCACCACCGCGAAGGTGTACCACAGGCCCGAAAAGGGGTTGCCGGTGCGCGCCACGATATACTGGCTGATCAGCGGCAGGAATCCGCCGAAATAGCCCGTCCCGATATGATAGGGGATCGACATTGACGAGTAGCGGATCCGGGCCGGGAACAGTTCGGCCAGCAAGGCCGCCACCGGTCCGTATGTCATGCCCGACAGCATGCCGAGCATCGCCACCGAGAAGACGATGATCACCGCCCCCTTGATCGACGGCTTCACCTTGGCGACCGACCAGCCGCCGGCGGTGAGCGCGGCATCGATCGCGGCCGGCGAATGGTCTGCTACGGCACGATTGCCGACGATCAGCGCCGTGCCGGGCGTCCTGATCTTGGTGTAGTTGATGCCCTTGCCAGCCAGATGTTCGATGATCTTGGCGCATTCGGTCGCCTGTTTACCGGCGATGAACGGATCGTAGCGGCAGTCAGGCCCCGAGACGGTCACCGCCGCGCGGCGCTGCGCGTTGGCGAGATCGGGGTTCGCGGCTGATGCCATCAGGTGGAAGAGCGGGAAGAGCAGCGCCAGGGTCAACGCGTAGCCCAGCACGATCGAGGGCTTGCGGCCGATCCGGTCGGAGAGCGAGCCGAACAGAATGAACCAGCCGAGCGAGATCACCGCACCGATGCCGATCAGCACGCGCGCCCAGGTGTCGTCCAGCCGCTGTGCATTCTGGAGGAAATAGAGCGCTCCGAACTGCGCGGTGTACCAGATCACCGTCAGGCCCGCGGCGATGCCTAGCATCGCGACGATGATGAGCTTGATATTGCCTTTGGTGGAGAAGGCTTCGGTCAGCGGGTTGTCAGCGACACGATCGGCGGCCTTGAGCGCCTTGAAGATCGGACTCTCGTGCAGCTTCAACCGCATCCACAGCGAGATCACCAGCAGCACCAGCGAGAAGAGGAACGGTATGCGCCAGCCCCATTGATCCCATTCCGGCCCGGTCACCGTCTGCTGGGAGGTCAGCACCACGATCAGGCTTAGCAGGAAGCCGCCGATCACGCTCGCCTGGATAAAGCTGGTGTAGAAGCCGCGCTTGTTGCGGGGCGCATGCTCGGCGACGTAGGTCGTGGCGCCGCCATATTCGCCGCCGAGGGCGAGGCCCTGCAGCGCCCGCAACGCCACGAGGATCACCGGCGCCGCCACGCCGATCTGCGCGTGCGTCGGCACGAAGCCTACGCCCGCCGTGGCGAGGCCCATCAGCGCGACCGTCAGCAGGAAGGTGTATTTTCGGCCGAGCTTGTCGCCGAGATAGCCGAACACCACAGCGCCGAACGGACGCACGCCGAAACCCACGCCGAACGAGGCCAGCGCCGCCAGGAATTCCAGCGTCGGATTGCCCGACGGGAAGAACAGTTTGCCAATGATCGGCGCCAGCGTGCCGTAGATGAAGAAGTCGTACCATTCGAAGATGGTGCCGAGCGACGATGCCGCGATCACCAGCCTCGCCCGGGCCGCGCCGATCGTCGCGCCCTCCTCCAACTCGTCCAATGTCTGCGACACGTCCGCCCCCGAAACCTGTTTGCGGGTAATGCTAGGCGGTTTCGGCGCCTCGCGCAAAGCGGATCGATCAAGCGGCGGTGCGGCGATGCCACCGAAAAATACGTTCGGTTGCGGAACGATCCTGCCGTGCTGCGTTTGCTCACTGTCCCTGCCGCCAGACCGGAACCCCATGCCCGACGATATATTCTCCCTGCCTGCCCCGCCCGATCTTGCGGAGGGGGCGGAAATCAGCCTTTTCCTCGATTTTGACGGCACTCTCGTCGACATCGCCGAGCGCCATGATGCGGTGGTGGTCGAGCCGACACTCGGCCGCCTCGTGACCGCATTGGCTGATCGTCTGGACGGGCGGGTGGCCGTAGTGAGCGGGCGAAGCGCCGAAGACATTCTGTCCTATCTCGGGATCGAAGGCACCGCGCCATTCGCCGTCGCGGGCAGCCACGGCCTCGAACTGCGCTGGAGCGACGGCCGTTCCGAAGCCCCTGCGCGGCCCGAAGGACTGGACGAGGCGGTCGCCGCGTTCGAGGCACTGGTGGACGGGCATCCCGGCGTGATCGTGGAAGAGAAACCGTTCGGCGCGGCACTCCATTATCGACAGGCACCGAATGCCGGCCCCGCCTGCGACACACTCGCCGAAGAAATCGCCACGCGCACTGGCTTCACACTCCAGCACGGCAAGATGGTGGTCGAGTTGCGCGTCCTGGGCGCCGATAAGGGCGATGCCGTCCGCCGCTTCATGAACGAGTCGCCGATGACGGGCACTCGCCCCGTCTTCATCGGCGACGATCTCACCGACGAGGCCGGTTTCCGCGCGGCGGAGGAGCTTGGCGGCTGGGGCGTCTTAGTCGGCGGACCTCGCGAGACGGCGGCGCGTTATCGGCTCGGCGGGGTAAGCGATGTGCACAGATGGCTCGGTGGCTTGGCGGGGGTAACGACGTGACGACGACCAATCTCGATCTTTGGCCGATCGGCAATTGCCAGGTCTCGGGCCTTGTCGATCGTTCTGGACGCCTCGTCTGGGCTTGCCTGCCGCGCGTCGATGGCGAGCCGGTCTTCCCTTCCCTGCTCTCCGGCATCGAGGCGGGGGACGACAAGGCGACGGGTGTCTGGGCGATCGAGCTCGATGGCGTCGCCAAGACCGAGCAGAGCTACATCCGCAACACCCCGATCCTCGTGACCCGTCACGAGGACGAGCATGGCAACGCCATCGAAGTGACCGATTTCTGCCCGCGCTACACCAGCAACGAGCGCATCTATCGCCCGGTCGCCTTCGTGCGGATGGTGCGGCCCGTCTCCGGCTCGCCGCGCATCCGCGTCCGCCTGCGCCCGACGCGTGGCTGGGGCAATGCCGACGTCACCACCACCGCCGGATCGCACCATATCCGCTACGTCCTGAACGACGAATCGGTGCGTCTCTCGACCGATGCGCCGGTCGGCTACATTCAGGAGGAACGGCTGTTCCGTCTGGAGCACCCACTCCATTTCTTCCTCGGCCCAGACGAGAGCTTCTCCACCGCGCTGATGCCCGCCTGCATGCGGATGCTCCACGACACGACGGGCGAATGGCAGCATTGGGTACGCGGCCTCGCCACGCCCTACGAATGGCAGGACATCGTCATCCGATCGGCGATCACGCTCAAGCTCTGCCAGCATGAGGAAACCGGCGCGATCGTCGCGGCGCTGACCACCTCGATCCCGGAACACGCCGACTCGGGCCGCAACTGGGATTATCGCTACTGCTGGATCCGCGACGCTTATTACACCGTGCAGGCGCTAAACCGACTGGGCGCGCTCGACGTGCTGGAAAGCTACCTCGCCTACCTGCGCAACATCGTGGAAAGCGCTAAGGGCGGCCACGTCCAGCCGCTCTACGGCGTGCTCGGCGAAGCCAAGCTGGAGGAGCGGATCGAGGACGGCCTCGTCGGATATCGCGGCATGGGCCCCGTGCGCGTCGGCAATCAAGCCTATGAGCAGATACAGCACGACGCCTACGGCCAGATCATCCTCTGCAACGTCCAGGCCTTCTTCGACCATCGCCTGTTCCGCATGGCCGGGATCGAGGATTTCGAGGCGCTGGAGGCGATCGGCGATCTTGCGTGGGAGGTGCACGACAAACCCGATGCCGGCCTGTGGGAACTGCGCACCCGCCAGTCGGTCCACACCTATTCGGCGGCGATGTGCTGGGCAGCCTGCGACCGGCTCGCCAACGCCGCGCACAAGCTCGGCCTCGAGGAGCGTTATCACTTTTGGCAGGACCGCGCCGACCAGATCCACGCCACGATCGTCGAGAAAGCGTGGCGCACCGAGACGCAGCGCCTGTCCGCCACCTTCTCGGGCGACGATCTCGACGCCAGCTTGATCCAGTTGCTGGACCTGCGCTTCCTCAGCCCACAGGACAAACGCTACCGGGCGACGCTCTACGCGCTGGAGACCGGCCTGAGGCGCGGCACCGACATGCTGCGCTACGACAGCGAGGACGATTTCGGCGTGCCGCATTCCGCCTTCAACGTCTGCACCTTCTGGCTGATCGAGGCGCTGTATCTCACCGGCCGGCACGAAGATGCACGGACGCTGTTCGAGGAGATGCTCAAGCGCCGCACCGCCGCCGGGCTGCTTTCCGAGGATATCGACCCAACCAGCGGCGAGCTGTGGGGCAACTATCCGCAGACCTACTCGCTGGTCGGCATGATCAATTGCGCCGTGCTGCTGTCGAAGCCATGGCAGGCGATCCGATGAGCCGCCTGATCGTCATCTCCAACCGGGTTTCGGCACCCAAGGGCCAGTCGGCGGGCGCCCAGGGCGGACTCGCGGTCGCCTTTCAGGCGGCGTTGCGCGAATATCGCGGCATCTGGTTCGGCTGGTCGGGCGAGCTGACCGACGAATTCACCGGCCAGATCCACTTCCAGCGCGAGCAGGGGGTCACCACCGCGACGGTCGACCTCGAGGAGCAGGACGTCGAGGAATATTATAACGGCTACGCCAACCGGACTTTGTGGCCGCTCTTCCACTACCGCATCGATCTCGCCGAGTTCGAGCGCGGGTTCGAGGACGGCTACCAGCGCGTCAACGAGCGCTTCGCCGATACCGTTCGCCCGCTGATCGAGCCGGACGACGTGGTGTGGGTGCAGGATTACCACATGATCCCGCTCGGCCACGAGTTGCGCGAGCGCGGCTGCAAGAACCGGATGGGCTTTTTCCTGCACATCCCCTGGCCGCCGCGCCGACTGCTCTCCTCGCTGCCCAACGCCGCGCATCTGGTGAAGACGCTGCTGGCCTATGACGTGGTCGGTTTCCACACGAAGGAATGGCTCGAGGCCTTTCAAGACTATGCCGTGCAGGATCTCGGTGCGACCTTGGAAGAGGACGGCACGATCCACCTAGGCGATCGATCGGTGCGAGCCGTCGCCTGCCCGATCGGCATCGACACCAAGGAGTTCGTCGAGGCAGCGCAGAGCCCGACCGCGCGGCTGACCTATCGCCGGATGCGCGATTCCGCCGACGGGCGCGACCTGATCGTCGGGGTCGACAGGCTCGATTATTCCAAGGGACTGGAAGAGCGCTTCCTCGGCTATGAGCGCTTCCTCGTCGACCATCCCGAGCAGAGAAAAGAGGTCTTCCTCCTTCAGATCGCCCCGCCGTCCCGCGGCGATGTCGAGAGCTACCAGCGCATCCGCGTGCAGCTCGAGCGCATTTCCGGTCGGATCAACGGCGCCTATGCCGATATCGACTGGGTCCCCATCCGTTACGTCAACCAGGGCTTCCCGCGCCATGTCCTGGCCGGCATCTATCGCGCCGCGCGGATCGGGCTGGTGACGCCGCTGAGAGACGGCATGAACCTCGTCGCCAAGGAATATGTGGCGGCACAGGATCCCGAGGATCCCGGCGTCCTCATCCTCTCCAAATTCGCGGGCGCCTCCGAGCAGATGCACGAGGCCGTCCTCGTGAACCCCTATTCGGCCGAGGAGATGTCCGATGCCATCGTGCAGGCTCTCGCCATGCCCAAGGAAGAGCGCATCCGTCGCTGGCGCGCGTTGATGGACGGCGTGGAGAAACAGGACGTGCTCTGGTGGCGCCGCTGCTTCACGCACACGCTGATGGGCGAGGGCCAGGCGCTGGAAGCCGAGACGGCCGATCAGGAATAAACCTGCGCTGTCATCGTCCCGTCACGCAATATCAAACCCGCATTTACCATCGCCCTCTAGGGATCGCGTCAGTGAGTATGCGTTCCCTTCAGAAGCCGATGCGAGCCCTCCTGCCCATGCGCACGACCGAGCAGCTTCGCAAACCGGGCAGCGAATCGATCTTCGTTGACGTCATGGCGTCGGCGGCGGATGCGATCGCCCTGTTCCAGGCCCATCCCGGCCTGCGCATCCTGCCGGTGCTGTCGGCGGCGCGCGAGCCGATCGGCGCGATCTTCGAGGAGGACGTTCGCCAGATCCTCTTCAATCCCTACGGTCACGCGCTGCTGCGCAACCCGAGCTTCGGGCGCACGCTCAGGGACCGCGTGCGCCCCTGCCCGACGGCAGAGGTGGACAGCGATCTCGGCGAATTGCTGAGCATCTACGCGCATGCTGGCGGTCGCGAGGGCATGATCCTGACGAGCGACGGACGATATCGCGGCGTGATCGAGAATCGCGAGCTCGTCTCGGCCGCCGGCGCCCATGAGATGGAGCGGATGCATCGGCGCGAGCAGCAGTTTCGCCTGCTCCACGAGGCAGGCCAATCGTTCGAGCGCGAGATCAACCGGTTGGTCGGCATGCTCGGCAGCCTCGCCTCCGATCTCGAGAGCTCGGCCGGCGCCACGGCGCGCCGGGGCGAGGAGACCGGCCGCCGGGCAAGCATGGTCGCGGCCGCCGCAGGGCAGACCGGCGAGACGATGGCCTCGCTCGCTGCGCACGGCAACGCGCAGGTCAACGCGCTCGACGGGCTGCAGGCCGAGACGGCGCGCGCCAAATCCACAGCAGGCGAAGCGGTGGCTCTGGTGGCGGCCGGCGCCCGCCGCGCCGTCGTGCTTCAGGAATCGACGCTCTCGATCGAGCGCATCACGGCACTGATCGACAGCCTCGCCGGCAAGGTCAACATGCTGGCAATCAACGCCACGATCGAGGCGGCGCGTGCGGGCGACGCCGGGCGGGGTTTCGCGGTTGTTGCCAACGAGGTACGCGCGCTCGCCGCCCAGACGAGGGAGGCTGCCGAAGAGATTGCCGGCCATTCCACCGAGATGCGCGGTGCGGCGGAGGATGTCGTCGCCGGCCAGGGCGGAATCGAACAGATCATCGCCAGCGTCGAAAGCATCGCGCGCACAGTCGACGCGACCGTGCAGGCGCAGCGCATGATGACGCTCGGCATCGCCGAGGGCGCCGGGCAGGCCGCAACCGCCAGCCGCAATATCCGCGCCAACGTCGAGACGATCAACGAGACCGCGCAGGCCGCCGCCCATGGCGCGGGCGAAATGAAGCGCGTGGCCGGCGCGCTCGCGGCGTCGTCGGTACAATTGGGCCAGCGGGTAGAGGGATTTCTTCAGACCCTGCGGGAAACCGCCTGAACCAGCCTCAGCGATGCCGGCCGTAGCCGTAACGGCTGTCCTCGAACGATACCGCCGCACTCGCATTGTCGCCGATCGGGACAGCGGCAGTGCCGTAGATACCGCGCGTGCCGTGGGTGCCGAACATCGCGCCGATCTCGCCGTGAATCTGGCGGCCGGGTGCGCCATTGCCCAGCCCGGCACGCGCCGCATCGACGCTGGATTCGGTGTTGTGGGCGAGCAGTTCCTGCTTCTGCGCGTCGCTCAGCCTAAGCGTGTCGGGCGCCGCCTGCGCTGACAGCGCTGCGGCGGGCAGCAACGTCAGGCCAATGAAGGGGAGCAGTATCTTCATGGCGCCAGTTACACCCGATCGGGCTGTCCGCGCAATGAACGTCACGGCTTAGGCACCGGAGACAGGGTAATCGCTTCGCGCTGCTGCGGCAGCGCCTCGGGCATCTCGCTCGCGATGTAGGCGGTCATCGCCTCGCGGACGTTGCAGCGCAGGTCGAACGCCTTACCGGCGTCCGCCGCGCTCACCAGGCAGCGCAATTCGATATGCCACGGAAAGCTGTCGGTCACCTGAAGGCCGCACACCCGCCCGTCCCACAGCGGATCGTTGGAGACGATCTCGGTCAGCTTGCGGCGCAGGCGCGGCACGTCGGCCGTGCGGTCGACATGCAGGAACGCGGTGCCGAGCAGATCGGACGTATGGCGCGTCCAGTTCTGGAAATTCTCCTCCATGAACTTGGAGACCGGAACCACTAGCCGCCGGTCGTCCCAGATTCGAACCACCACGAAGGTGAGGTTGATCTCCTCGATCTTGCCCCATTCGCCGTCGACGATCACCACGTCGTCGATACGGATCGGCTCGGTGAAAGCCATCTGGATGCCGCCGATGATGTTCTTGAGCGCGGGTTGCGCGGCCGCCCCCAGCGCGATCGCGGCCAAGCCGGCCGATGCCGCCAGCGTCACGCCTATCGTCCGCACCGCCGGGATCGACATCAGCATCAGGCAGATGGTCACCATCAGCACGACGAAGAAGCAGATGCGGTAGAGGATACCGGCGCGGGTGCGCTTGCGCCGGGCGCGAAGGTTGTCCGCCACCGAAATGTCGGCACGCGCCTGCACGATGTCGTTGCCCGCACTGAGCAGCGCGATCAGCAGCCAGCCGACCAGCGCCGGGGTCAGCAGCCCGGCGAGGAAATGCCACCACCCCTGCCCCGTTGGCCCGAGTTGCATCGCCGGCTGTGCGATCATCAGCGCGACGGCGGCGAATAGCCAGCGCGAGGGGCCGCGCAGCCGCGCGAGCAGGATGTCATCCGTCTGCGTCTTCGTCCGTGCCGTCGCCCGCTTCGCGACGAAGACGAACCCAGCGTGGACGATGCCCGCCGCAACGATCGCGACCGCCGCGACGATCAGATATCGGGTCCAGAGCGCGGCATCCGAGCCGAATAGCGTCGGCCAGCCTGCGGGATCGCGCATCGGCGCCTCCTTGGTATCGCGTGCTGCATGTGCGAACGGGGCGGCGGCAATGATGTTCCCGGCTTTCGGCCCGCCGCGCGGGCCGATCGTTTCGGCGACGCGGAGGCTTGCGCAACGCCGCTTGCCCTCCATTTTCCAACAGCGCCGCTCTCGCGCGTCCTCATGTCTTTCGGAGCATCCCATGCGCTACAACCGGCTAGGCCAGACCGGCCTGTTCGTGTCCGAGCTGTGTCTCGGCACCATGACCTTCGGCGGCGGCAACGAAGGCTTGTGGAGCGCCATCGGCGACCTGCAGGTCGACGAGGCCACCGATCTGCTCAAGGCATCGGTGGATGCCGGCATCAACTTCATCGACACCGCCAACGTCTACGGCCAGGGCCGTTCCGAAAAGATCACCGGCGAGGCGATCCGCAAACTCGGCCTGAAGCGTGACGATTACGTGCTCGCCACCAAGTTCCTGGGCGAGACCGGTTCCGGCGTCAACCAGCGCGGCGCGTCACGCTACCACATCATGCAGGCGGTGGAGGACAGCCTGGAGCGGCTCGGCCTCGATCATATCGATCTCTACCAGATCCACGGCTTCGATCCCGCGACGCCGATGGAGGAGACACTCCGCGCGATGGACGAGCTAGTGGGCGCCGGCATGGTCCGCTACATCGGCGTCTCCAACTGGGCGGCGTGGCAGATCGCCAAGGCGGTCGGCATCTCCGAACGGCTCGGCCTTTCCCGCTTCGCCAGCCTGCAGGCCTATTACACCATCGCCGGTCGCGATCTGGAGCGCGAGATCGTGCCGATGCTGACGTCCGAGAATGTCGGCCTGATGGTCTGGAGCCCGCTCGCCGGCGGCCTTCTCTCGGGCAAGTATAGCCGCGACGACGAGAAGGCGACCGAAGGCCGCCGCGCCGCGTTCGACTTCCCGCCAGTCGACAAGGATCGCGGTTTCGCCGTGATCGATGCGATGCGGCCGATCGCCGAGGCCAAGAGTGTGTCGATCGCTCAGATCGCGCTGGCGTGGCTGCTCCACCAGCCGGTCGTGACGAGCGTGATCGTCGGTGCCAAGCGCAAGGACCAGCTCGACGACAATATCGCCTCGACGGAGGTGACGCTGAGCGAGGATGAACTGAAGACGCTGGCCGAGGTCAGCTCGATGCCGGCGGAATATCCCGGCTGGATGCTGGAGCGGCAGGGCGAATATCGGCGCGGGCTGCTCGAGCAGGCGCGGAAGGGCTGAACTTCCGCCAGATGGTAGAATGACCTTTCCATCCTCCCTGAGCGTGGCTCGGAGAGGATGGGAGCGCTTCAGGCGGCCTTGCGCTCCACCGCCGCCGACTTGGCTGGATCGCGCGGCTTGCGCAGATCGGGCACCCAGTCGCGCAGCATCTGCCATTGCTCGAAACGCTCCGCGTCCGAGCCCAGCTCTGCGATCAAGCCGCCGGCGATCGCCTCCAGTTCATCGCGATCGAGCTTGTCGGCCTCATAGAGCCAGGCGAGCAGCTTGAATGTCAGACGGAGGCTCAGGCTGCCGGTGTTGGTCGCTGCGAACAGAGGAATGCTCGCTTCGTTCAGATCGGCCATGAATTTTTCCTACGCAATCGAGAAACTCCCGATTGCGGCCCTAGGGCGCGAGCGCTTCCGCCGGATTTCAAGTCGGGCATTGTTGACGGCCGATGCTGCAATGCAGAAACATTTGCCCGGGGTCCGCTCAGACCGGATAGGCTCCATCGAACTTGACGATTTTGGCAGCAAGCCCGTGCCCTTCGTCGAGGCAATGCCAGTGGATGCTGATCCCGTCGGGGTGTGAGCGCGGGCGATAAAAGCTCTTGATGCCGCATTGCGTGCAGAAGATGTGCCGTGCCCGGCCGGTGCCGAAGCGGTAGGCGGTGGTGTCCCTCTGGCCCTCGACCAACTTGAACTTGTCGTCCGGCAAGATCAGGTGGAGATAGCCGGACATGCGGCAGATGTCGCAATCGCAGTCCAGCACCTCGACTTCGGGGCCGTCCACATACGCTTCGAAGCGGACCATGCCGCAATGGCAGCCGCCTTCCACTTTCATCGTCGTCATGGCGCGGCGCTTTAGCGGGTTCAGGCGGCGGTGACGATGGCCTTGCGCAGCTTGTCGGCGATCTCGCCGATGTCCGCCTCGCTGGCGATCAGCGGGGGCGAGAGCGCGATCGTATCGGCGGTGGCGCGGACCAGCAGGCCGTCGTCGAAGGCGCGGTGGAACACCGCCTTGCCGCGCGCGCCGATTGCATCGGGCTTCGCCTTCATCTCGACACCTGCAACGAAGCCGATGGTGCGGATGTCCTGCACCACATCAAGGTCGCGCAGCGCGTGGATCGCATCGGCCCACGGCCCGGCCAGCGCCGCACCGCGCTCGAACAGGCCTTCATCGGCATAGATGCCCAGCGTCGCGAGGCCGGCAGCGGCGGCTAGCGGATGGCCCGAATAGGTGTAGCCGTGCGCCAGCTCGATCCCCGGCGGCGCATTGTCGACGATACCGTCATGGATGAACTCGGCGCAGGCCACCGCGCCCATCGGCACCGCGCCGTTGGTGAGGCCCTTGGCCATGGTGATCATATCCGGCGTGACGCCAAAGGCCTGCGCCGCGAATGCCGCGCCGACGCGGCCGAAGCCGGTGATCACCTCGTCGAAGATCAGCAGGATGCCGTGCTTGCTCGTGATCGCGCGCAGCTTCTCCAGATAGCCCTTGGGCGGCGGAAGCACGCCGGTGGAGCCCGCCATCGGCTCGACGATCACCGCCGCGATGGTCTCGGCGCCGTGGAGGTTGATCAGCGCCTCCAGTTCGTCGGCGAGATGCGCGCCCCATTCGGGCTGGCCGCGCGTGAATGCCTGGTGTTCGGCATTGTAGGTGTGGGTCAGGTGATCGACGCCGGGCAGCGACAGGAATTGCCGCCGGTTGCCGACGATCCCACCCACCGAGATGCCGCCGAAATTGACGCCGTGATAGCCGCGCTGGCGCCCGATCAGCCGCGTCCGCGTCCCCTGCCCGATCGAGCGCTGGTAGGCGAGCGCGATCTTGAGCGCGGTGTCGACCGATTCCGATCCGCTGTTGGTGAAGAAGATGCGGTCCAGCCCCTCGGGCGTGATCTCGGCCAGCTTCGTGGCGAGGCGGAAGACGCTCGGATGCGCCAGCTGGAACGTCGGCGCGAAATCCAGTTCGCCCGCCGCCTCGGCGATCGCCTGGGTGATCGGCTCGCGGCAGTGCCCGGCATTGACGCACCACAGGCCGCCGGTGCCGTCCAGCACCTGCCGCCCGTCCGGCGTCCAGTAATGCATGCCCTTGGCCCTCTCGAACATGCGCGGCTCGGCCTTGTAGCCGCGATTGTCGGTGAACGGCATCCAGAAGGCGGAGAGGTCGTTGGGCATGCCGGTCATGATCACACCTTCAGCAACAGATGGTCCCGCTCCCACGAGCTGATCACACCCTCATAGGCGTTGAGCTCGTCGGACTTGATGCGGATGAAGGCGCGGACGAAATCCTCGCCGAGGATCTCGATCACTTCCTTGCACTGGGTGAAGCGGAACAGCGCCTCGTCCAGATTGCGCGGCAGGGTGCGGGCGTGGCGATAGGCGTTGCCCTCCACCATCGCCTCCGGCTTGATGCCGTCGCGCACGCCGATATAGCCGCACACCAGCGACGCCGCGATCGCCAGATAGGGGTTGGAATCGGCCCCCGGCACGCGGTTTTCGATACGGGTGTTGGGCATGTCGGTGATCGGCACGCGCAAGCCGCAGGACCGGTTGTCATAGCCCCATTGCAGGTTGATCGGAGCAGAGTGGTCGGGCCGCATCCGGCGGAAGCTGTTGACGTTGGGCGCGAACAGTGGCGCCACTTCGGGGAGCAGCGTCTGCATTCCGCCGACGAAGTGGCGGAAGGTCTTGCTCAGCCCCTCCTTGCCCTTGCCATCCCCGAACAGGTTCTTGCCGGTCTTGGCATCCACCGCGGAGATATGCTGGTGCATCGCCGAGCCGGGCTGGTTCTCGTGCGGTTTCGCCATGAAGGTGGCGTAGACGCCGTGCTTGAGCGCCACCTGCCGGACGATGCGCTTGAACAGGATCACCTGATCGCACAGGTGGATGGGATCGCCGTGGTTGAAGTTGATCTCGAGTTGGGCGGTGCCCGCCTCGTGGATCATCGTGTCGAGGTGGAGCGAGGCCACCTCGGCATAGTCGTAGATATCCTCGATCAGGTCCTCATACTCGGTGACCGCTTCGAGGCCGTAAGGCTGCGGCGATGTCTCGGCGCGGCCCGAGCGCCCGGCGGGCGGCTCCAGCGGCAGATCGGGATCGGTGTTGATCTGGGTGAGATAGAATTCGAGCTCGGGCGCGACGAATATCTTCCAGCCCATCTCGTCGTAGAGCTCGAGCACCTTCTTGAGCACGTAGCGTGGGCTGGTCTCGTAGGGGCCGCCGCCCTTGTGGTGCGCGTCGGCGAAGACGAAGGCGGTCGGCGTCTTGAAGCCCGGCGCGACGCAGAGCGTGTCGACATCGGGATGCAGCGAGACATCGCGGTCCTGGAAAGACTCCTCGTCGCCCGGCTCGTCGGCATATTGGCCGGTGACGGTGACCGAGAAGATGCTCGACGGCATGCGCAGGCTGTCGTTCTGGACCGAAGAGACGAACTTGTTCGCCGGCCACACCTTGCCGCGGATGACCCCGTTCATGTCCGGCACGAGGCACTCCACCTCGCTGATCCGTTTTTCCTTGATCCAGTTGGCGAAATCCTCGGCCATGATCAGAGCCCCTCGCCCGCGCCTTCGAGTACCGGCATGTCCAGCGCCCTCAACGTCTCGCTCGTCTCGTCCAGCGCGGCGGCTATGATCGAGACCATGCGATCGATCTCCTCGTGGGTCATCACATAAGGCGGGCACATGACAAGGCTGTCGCGCACCGCGCGGACCATCAGGCCGCGTCCGATACAGGCGTCGCGGACGATCGGGCCGGCCAGCCCTTCCTTGCCGCCGAAGCGGCGGTTGGTGCCCTTGCGCGCAACGATCTCGATTGCGCCGATGAAGCCCAGCGAGCGCGCCTCGCCGACCAGCGGGTGATCGGAGAGCTTGGCCAGCGCCTTGGCAAAATACGGCCCGATGTCGTCGCGCACCCGATCCACCAGCTTCTCGCGCTCGATGATCTCGATGTTGCGGAGCGCCACGGCAGCGGCGACCGGATGGCCCGAATAGGTGTAGCCATGGACGAAATCGTCATCGACCGAACGCAGCGTCTCGACGATGTCCGACGAAACGGCGGTGGCCGAGATCGGCATATAGCCCGAGGACAGGCCCTTCGCCATGCTGACGATATCCGGCGTGATCCCGAAATGCTGGAAGCCGAACCATTCGCCCAGGCGCCCGAAGCCGCAGATCACCTCGTCCGACACCAGCAGGATGCCGTATTTCCGGCACACCGCCTCGACGCCCTTCCAGTAGCCATCCGGCGGGATGATCACGCCGCCCGCGCCCTGCACCGGCTCGCCGATGAAGGCCGCGACCTTCTCCGGGCCGACCGCGAGGATGCGGTCCTCGATGTCCTGCACCGCGCGGGCGCAGAAATCGGCCGGGTCTTCGTCGAAGCCGTCACCGAAGACGTAAGGCTGCATGACATGCTCGACGCCGGGGATCGGCAGGTCGCCCTGCACGTGCATGTAGCTCATGCCGCCGAGGCTGGCGCCCGCCACGGTCGATCCGTGATAGGCGTTGCGGCGGCTGATGAAGACCTTGCGCTCGGGCTCGCCCTTGATGCCCCAATAGGTGCGGACCAGCCGGAATACCGTATCGTTCGATTCCGATCCGGAAGAGTTGAAGAAGATATGCTGCAGGTCGCCACCCAGCAGCCCGGCCAGCTTGGCCGCCAGCTCGATCGGCGGCGGCGTCGCGGTGCGGAAGAAGGTATTGTAGAAGGGCAGTTCGAGCATCTGCTCGCGCGCCACCTCGGCGAGTTCGGCGCGTCCGTAGCCGACATCGACGCACCACAGGCCCGCCATGCCGTCGAGGATGGCGTTGCCGTCGCCATCGAAGATCGTCGAGCCCTCGGCATGGACGATGATCCGGCTACCGCCGATGTCGCGCTGGAGCTTGTAGGAGGATTGCGCGGGCAGGTGGTGCGCGACGTCGAGGCGCTTGAGTTCGGCGATGTCGTGATTGCGGCGGGTCATGGGACCTTCTCCGGTGAGGTGGCCGGTTCGCCCCGCAAGGCCCGGCCGAAGATTTGGAAGACACCCTGCGAGGCGGCATCCCGGTCGGTCTGCCATTCGGGGTGCCACTGGACAGCGAGCACGGCCGCGCCGTTGGGGCTGGCCGAGACGGCCTCGATCACCCCGTCCGGCGCCTCGGCTTCCACCGACAGGCCCTCGCCCAGCCGGTCGACGCCCTGATAGTGGACCGAATTCACCGTCAGCCGCTCGCGCCCGAAGGCGCTGGCTAGGATGCCACCGGGCGTAAGGATCACATCATGCTCATGCCCGAACATTGCGGCGAGCGGCACGCCTTCCGGCGCATGGTGGTTGAGCGTCCGCCCCTCGTCGCCGAGATCGCGCGCCAGCGTACCGCCGAACGCGACATTGAGCTCCTGGAACCCCCGGCAGATGCCGAGCACCGGCCGCGCGCGATCGACCATCGCCGCGATCAGCCGCGCGGTCATCTCGTCGCGGCCGAGGTCGAACGGGCCGTTGCCCTCGCTCGCATCGCCGTAGCGCGCCGGCGCGACGTTGGAGGGGCTGCCGGTCAGCAGCAGCCCGTCGAGCCGCGCCGCCACCGCCTTCGGATCGATCAGGTCCGGCCGCGCCGGGATCAGCACCGCATCGACATCGGCGTTGCGGATCACCGCCTCCATATAGCGTTCGATGACGAGCTGCGCCGTCTCGTCGCCATAGGGCCGCGTGTCCGCCGAGATGCCGATAAGCGGGCGGGTCACGACAGCAGCACCGCCGGCGACTGCGGCGACCAGCTCAGCCACACCGGCTGGTCATAGTCGAAGCCACGATCCTCGTAGCGCCGCACGTTCGAGCGCAGCACCTTGATCATCCGGCCGCCCGCCGCCTCGATCTCGTAAACGGTCTCGCTGCCGAGATAGGAATAATGCCGTACCGTGCCGGCAAGCATGTTGGCGCCCTCGGGCGTGCCGGCTGCAACCGGCGGTCGATGGCCACCCTCCTCCCGATGCGACAGCTCGATCTTCTCGGGTCTGAGCGCCGCCCATACCGTGCCGCCGGTCGCGCCCGTCACGCCATGATCGACCCAGACGCGGGCGCCGTCCGCCTCGATCAGCGCCTGGCTCGTCTCGTCGATCACCAGCTTGCCCTCGAACAGGTTCACGCTGCCGATGAAATCCGCGACGAAGCGGTTGGCGGGATATTCGTAAAGATCGCTCGGCGTCGCCACCTGCTGCAGCACGCCCTTGTTCATCACGCCGCAGCGGCAGGCCATCGCCAGCGCCTCGTCCTGGTCGTGCGTGACCATCACGAAGGTGACGCCCACCTTGTCCTGAATGATCGCGAGTTCGGAGCGCATCGCCTCGCGCAACTTGGCGTCGAGCGCGGAGAGCGGCTCGTCGAGCAGCAGCACACGCGGGCGCTTCACCAGCGCGCGGGCCAAAGCGACGCGCTGTCGTTGGCCGCCGGACAACTGATCCGGTTTGCGCTTCTCGAAGCCATCAAGCTTCACCAGCCCAAGCGCTTCCTGCACGCGCTGCGCGCGCTCATCCTTGGCTACGCCGTCGATGCGCAGGCCGTAGCCGACATTCTGCTCCACCGTCATGTGCGGGAAAACCGCATAGGACTGGAACACCATGTTGACCGGACGCTTGTTGGGCGGGATGCCCTCCATGTCCTTGCCGTCGATCAGGATGCGGCCCTCGGTCGGCACCTCGAGCCCCGCCAGCATGCGCAACAAGGTCGTCTTGCCGCAGCCCGAAGGCCCGAGCAGCGCGAAGAACTCACCCTCCTCGATGGCGAGGTCCACATTGTCCACCGCGGCGAAATCGCCGAAGCGCTTGCAGACGCCCTCGATCCGGATCAGCGGCTCGGCCAAATCACTGTCCCCCTTCCATCTTAGCGACGTCCTTGCCCTGCATCTTCAGGCCGATCGCGGTCAGCAGCACCGTCACCACGATCAGCAGCGTGGACGCCGCATTCACCTCGGGCGTCACCGAGAAGCGCACCATCGAATAGACCTTCACCGGGAAGGTCACGGTGTCCGGCCCAGCGGTGAAGAAGGTGATCACGAAATCGTCGAGGCTGAGCGTGAAGGCGAGCAACGCGCCGGCGATCAGCGCAGGCTTCATGTGCGGCACCAGCACGTCCATGAAGGCGCGCCATTCCGAGGCCCCGAGATCCTTCGCCGCCTCCTCCAGCTCGCGGTTGAACGAGGCGAGGCGCGCGCGGACGATCACCGCCACGAACGGGAAGCTGAACGAGATGTGCGCGATGATGATCGCGCCGAGGCTGAACGGCCACGGCAGGTCGTCCGGCCACGGCATGACGCGCGAGAAGAAGACCAGCATGGCGACGCCCATGCAGATTTCCGGCACCACGATCGGCAGCGCCAGCGCACCCTCGAAGGCGGGCTTCAGCGGGAAGCGGAAGCGCCAGCACGCCACCGCCACCATCGCGCCGAGGATCAGGCTGACGACGGTCGAGATCGCCGCGATGGTCAGCGAGTTGCCGAATGCGGTCAGTAGGTCGCTGTCCTGGAAGACGGCGCCGTACCAGTCGAGCGTGAAGCCCTGCCAGACGATGTTGCGGCGGCTGTCGTTGAAGCTGAACGCCATCAGCGTCAGCAGCGGCGCATAGAGGAAGATCGCGACCAGCACGAGCCACAGCCTCAGCGGCCAGCGGGAAAGATAGTCGAGCGGGGCAGCTTTCTTGCTCATTGCTCCAGCCCCTTCCGGCGCTTCGCCACCAGCCCCTGCGCGGCTATCGCGAAGAAGGTGAGGTACATGAGGATGAAGGAGAGCGCGGAGCCGAACGGCCAGTCGTTGGCGCGCTTGAACTGGCGCTCGATGACGTTGGCGATCATCTGGCTGTCCGGCCCGCCGAGCAGGTCCGGCGTCAGGTAGGAGCCGAGCGCCGGGATGAAGGTGATCAGCAGGCCCGAAAGGATGCCAGGCAAAGCTAGCGGCACCACGACCTCGAAGATCGTGCGGATGTGCCCCGCGCCAAGATCGAGGCTCGCCTCCAGCAGCGAGCGATCGAGCCGGTCGAGCGCGGAATAGAGGGGCAGCACGAGGAAGGGCAAGTTGACGTAGACCAGCCCGAACACCACCGCGAAATTGTTGTGCAGTAACGGCCACGGCCCCAGCCCCACCCAGCCGAGCATGTCGTTGACGAAGCCTTCGGTGCGGAGAACCGCCATCAGCGCGTAGGTGCGGACCAGCAGGTTGGTCCAGAAGGGCAGCATGATCAGCAGCAGCAGCCACACCTTCTGGCGATCGGATGAAAAGGTGATCGCCAGCGCCACCGGAAAGCCGACGACGAGGCACAGGAAAGTGGTCAGCGCCGCATACCAGAGCGACTTCACGAACACCTCGATATAGACCGGATCGGCGATGCGGACGTAGTTCGAGAAGGTGCCGTTGATGTCGATGTCGGTGAGGCCCTGGGTGGTGCCGAAGCTGTAGGCCCAGATGATCGCCAGCGGCACGAGGAAGAAGAACAGCAGCCACAGAGCCGGCGCGGTGAACACTGCGGCGAAGGGGCCTTTGGCGCGAGACCAAGGCTGCTCGGTGCTCATCCCAGCCTCTCCACCAAAATCCCGTTCGTCCTGAGCGAAGTCGAAGGACAGGCAGCGGGCGCCGCGCTTGCGGCACGTCCTTCGACAGGCTCAGGACGAACGGAGAGGCGCGTCGCGTCACGCATTCTGGAGATACCAGTCGTGATCGAGGGAGGTGACGACCGCGTTGAACCGTGCTTGCTCGGTGCGCTTCACGGTGGCGTAGAGATCGACGAAAGCGTCGCCGAGATACTCGCTCATCACGCTCGACGCCGCGAAGCGATCGATCGCCTTGAGCCAGTCGGTCGGCAGCGGATCGCCCGCCGCGACCGGGGCGGAATAGCCGTCGCCATGCGTCATTGCACCGGGATCGAGCTTGTTGGTCAGGCCGTAATGGGCACCGGCCAGCACCACGGCGAGCGCGAGATATGGGTTGGCGTCGGCACCCGCGACGCGATGCTCCACCCGGCGCGAGGCGGCCGAGCCCGCCGGAATGCGCAGCGCCACGGTGCGGTTGTTGACGCCCCAGGTCGGCGACACCGGCGCGTAGCTGCGCGCGACGTAGCGGCGGAAGCTGTTGGCGTTGGGCGCCAGCACCGCCATCGCATCGGCCATCGTCTGTGCCATGCCGCCAATCGCGTGGCGAAGCTGCTCCGTCCCCTCGGCCGCGTCTGACGCGAAGATGTTGGCGCAATTGGCGTCCAGCATAGACATGTGGATGTGCATGCCGGAGCCTGCGATCTCGGCGAAGGGCTTGGCCATGAAGGTCGCCTCGCAGCCGAGCGGGCGGGCGACGCCCTTGGCCATGCGCTTGAACAGCACCGCGTCGTCGCCCGCCGCCAGCGCGTCGGCCTTGTGGTGAAGCGTCAGTTCGAGCTGCCCCGGCGAGGCCTCGGAACTGGCGCCCTCGACCGGCACGCCCTGCGCATCGGCGGCCTTCCACAAGGCGCGGAGGAAATCGGCGGCATCCTCGGTCTCAGGCAGGCCGTGCGCCTCGTTGGCGACGGGCTTGCGCCGCGTGAAAGGCGAACTCCTCAGCGACACCCGGCCCCGCCGGCTCTCGACGAGGTAGAATTCCATCTCGCACGCCACCATCGGCGTCAGGCCATCGGCGGCGTACCGATCCAACACCCGCTGCAGCACCGCGCGCGGATCGAACGGCGTCACCTCCCCGCCGAGATCGTGGAGCGAGCACATCACCTGCGCCGCATCCTCGCCGATCCACGGCGCGGGGACGATGCCGCCGGGCACCGCGCAGGCAATGCGATCGGCGTCGCCCGTCTCCCACACCATGCCGGTGTCCTCGCAATCGGCGCCGAGGATATCGACCGCCACGATCGAGCCGGGCAGGAAGGCCGAACCCTCGTACAGCTTCATCACTTCGGACCGCCGCAGGCGCTTGCCGCGCGGCACCCCAGTGAGCGAGGTGAAGAACATCTCGAAAAATTCGACGTCGGGATGCGCGGCGAGGAAGTCCCGCGCTTCCCGCGCCTCGGCCTGAAACCCGCTCATGCGGCACCCGTGAAGCTGATCGTCACCGCCTTGAGGTCCGCATATTTCTCCAGCGCGTGCATCGAGCGATCGCGCCCGAAGCCGGACTGGCGGAAGCCGCCGAACGGCATGGTGATATCGCAGGCATCCCAGCCGTTGATCCAGACGAGGCCCGACCGGATCCTGCGCGCCGCACGATGGGCGAGGTTGACGTCCGCCGTCCACACGCCCGCCGCGAGGCCGTAGATGGTGGAATTGGCCAGCTTGAAAGCCTCCTCCGGCGTATCGAAGCCGATCGCGCCCAGCACCGGGCCGAATACCTCTTCGGTCGCCAGCGCGGACGACGGATCGACGCCGTCGAAGATGGTCGGCGTGATGTAGAAGCCGCCGCTCTCCTCGCGCACGCGGTGGCCGCCGATCAGCAGCTTCGCTCCGTCCGCCTTGGCCCGCTCGATGCGGCGGAGAACGCCGTTCATCTGCTCCTCGCTCACCATCGCGCCGAAGCGGGTGGCGGGATCGAGCGGGTCGCCCGGCACGATCGTCTTCGCCACCGCGACGACGCGCTCCAGAAACTCCGCCTTGATGCTGTTCTGCACCAGCAGCCGCGATCCGGCGGTGCAAACCTCGCCCTGGTTGAAGAAGATCGCCCACGCCGCCGCCTGCGCCGCCGCCTCCATGTCCGGGCAATCGGCAAACACGATCTGCGGAGACTTGCCGCCCAGTTCCAGCGAGACGCGCTTGAGATTGCTCTCGCCGGCATAGCGCATCAGCAGGCCGCCCACGGGGCCGGAGCCGGTGAAGGCGATCATGTCCACGTCCATATGCCTGGCGAGCGCCTGCCCCGTCATCTCACCGGTGCCGGGGATGACGTTGAGCACACCCGCAGGCAGCCCCGCCTCCAGCGCCAGTTCGCCCAGCCGGATCGCGGTGAGCGGGGACTGCTCGGCGGGCTTCAGCACCACCGAATTGCCCATCGCCAGCGCCGGCGCGACCTTCCATGCCGCCATGTTGAGCGGGAAATTCCACGGCACGATGCAGCCGATCACGCCGAGCGGCTCGTGCTGCACCCAGGAGATGCGGCCAGGATGGTGCGGCCCGACCTCGCCATACACCTTGTCCAGCGCCTCGGCATAATAGCGGAAGGTCTTGACCGAGGCCGGGATGTCGAAGGCGCGCGCGTCGGCGACGGGCTTGCCCATGTCGAGGCTTTCCAGCGTCGCCAGTTCGTCGAGGTTCGCCTCGATCAGGTCGGCGAGCCTGAACAGCACCGCTTTCTTGTCGTTGTAGGGCAGGTCGCCCCAGCGCCCATCCTCAAAGGCCGCTCGCGCCGAGGCGACCGCGCGATCGACGTCCGCCGGACTGCACAGCGCGACCTTTCCGATCAGGCTTCCGTCGCGTGGCGTCACATTGTCGAAGACATCGGACGATACCACCGGAACACCGTCGATGATCGCATCGCCGGGCATCCGGAGCCCTTCGATCGTCACCGCATCGGTCATGATTCCCCCGCTTACCCGGTCACTGTGATCACAGCCTAGCTCAAGTCCGGGGAGCCGCCAACCCCGCTTTCGCTAGAGCGGCTTCAAATCGCGCAGATAGCGCCTGGCATTCTCGGCATAGTGCGCGGCGCCCTGCCGCATGCCGGCGATCTGCGCGTCGTTCAGGGCGCGCACCAGCTTGGCCGGGCGCCCGGCCCAGAGTTCGCCCGCGCGCACCGCCTTGCCGCCGGTCAGTAATGCTCCCGCACCGAGCATCCCGTCGCCTTCGACCCTCGAGCCGTTGAGTAGAGTGGTACTCAGCCCCACGAAGCCGCGATCCTCGATCGTCGCTCCGTGCAGCATCACCATGTGACCGACCAGCACGTCGTCGCCGATGATCGTCGGGAATCCCTTGTCGGCATGGATGGTCGTTCCGTCCTGGATGTTGGTCCGCGCGCCGATCCGGATCGCCTCGACGTCCGCGCGCAACACGCAGTTGAACCATATGCTCGATCCCGCGCCGATCTCGACGTCGCCAACCACCACCACGCCGGGCGCCAGGAACACGTCGTCGGCGATGCGCGGCACGAGATCGCCCAGCGCATAGACCTGTCCACCGCCCCAGCGCGCCGAATCAACCTGCACATCCGCCTCCGTCGAAACCATCCACGATGCTATCGCAGCCACATGGAACGACAAGGACGGCTGAACGGGACATGACTGAAATGCCGGATTTCCGCGCGGTTACGGACGTGACAGACAACGATGTCAAAAACTTTTGACATCCTTGTCATATTGGGAGTAGAGGCTCGCCAACCCCGTGAAAGACGGGTGAACTCTGGGAGGGATGCATGACCCGGCATAGTCTTGCCGCGAGCACGGCGCTCGTGGCTTCTCTTATCTTCACGTCCGCCGCTTTCGCACAGGATGCCGCGCCGGTCGCCGCTCCGGCGCCGGCCGCGGACAGCGGCCAGGTGCAGGACATCGTCGTCACCGCCACCAAGCGCGAGACCAGCCTGCAGCGCACCCCGATCGCCATTTCCGCCTTCAGCCAGGCCAGCCTCGACAAGCAGCAGGTGAAGGACGTCACCGGTCTCGCCGATTTCGTGCCCAGCCTGCACTTCGCCCAGCAGGGCGATCAGGGCGGCATCCTGCTCACCATGCGCGGCATCGGCAACGACAGCGCCTATACCGAGGTCGCCGACCCCGAAGTCGCGATCTACATCGACGGCCTCTATTCGGCCCGTGCGCAGGGCGCCTCCGTGCTGCTCTACGACATGGAGCGCGTCGAAGTGCTGCGCGGCCCGCAGGGCACTTTGTTCGGCCGTAACGCGACCGTCGGCGCGATCAACATGGTCACCGCCAAGCCGACCTTCGACGGCTTCCACGCCAACGTCGAGGCCGTGGGCGGCTCCTACAACCGCTTCGGCGTCAAGGGGATGATCAACATCCCGGTGACCGACAATTTCGCGCTGCGCGCCGCCTTCATCACCGATCGCCATGACGGCTATATTGATTATCAGCCGGCGCCGAACGTTACCGGCGTCAATGCGTCGGCCTTCGTGACCGGCGGCAAGAAATATTATGCCGGCGACCAGAAGTCGTTCCGCGTGTCGGGCCGCTGGGATCTCGGCCGCTTCAAGTGGAACCTGAACGGCGAATATTACAAGGACACCGGTTCGCCGATCCTGTCGCTTATGCAGACCCCGCGCGCCGGCCAGAAGTTCTGGTCCGCCTCGGTCGATACCGCGCCGGAGACGGATCGCTATTCGTGGAGCGTCCGCTCCAACATGACCTATGACGTCTCCGATCATATCGAGGCGGCGTATATCGCGGGCTTCTCGCGGGTCGGCGGCACGGCGGATTCGGATGCGGATGCCGGCGCGCACCTGCCCTTTATCGACGATACGGGCGCGCTCCAGCTGCCGAACGGGGCTTTCGGCGAGAACCGCACCTCTTACTCGCGCTACGACTTTTGGAGCCACGAACTCCAGCTGAAGTCGACCGGCCACAACACGATCGACTGGATCCTCGGCGGTTACTACAGCCACGAAGTCAACAAGATCCGTTTCGACATCGATCAGCGCAACGGCTACCGCGACGGCACCTTCAACTGGGCCGGCACCTTCATCCAGGCGGACCGCGAGATCGACTCGCGCGCCGCGTTCGGCCAGGCGATCTGGCACGTCAACAACTGGATCAACCTGACCGGCGGCATCCGCTACACGTCCGACAAGAAGAAGGACATCGGCGGCCGCAACATCACCTATTGCGGAGCGCCCAACGACGGCAACCCGAACTGCTACAACACGCCGAACATTCCGGGCATCTTCAACATCGATCTCAATGGCGCCGGCAACGCGCAGGACGTGGTGAACGCGCTCAACGCGCAGAGCACTGCGCTCGGCTACGGCAATCTGTGGGGCATCTCGCCCAACGACACCCACGGCAAGTGGAACAAAGTGACCTGGCTGGCCCGCGCCGACGCGCAGGTGACGCCCGGCACTCTGGTCTACGGATCGGTCAGCACCGGCTTCAAGTCCGGCAACATCGAGGATGGCGGCCTGCTCGCCGGCCCCGAGACGCTGACCAACTACGAGGTCGGCTCGAAATCGAAGCTGTTCGGCGGCCACGCCACCCTGAACCTCGCGGCCTATTACGAGGACTTCAAGGGCTATCAGGTCAACCAGGCGGTGACGACGGTCGATACGTCCGGCAACATCACCGGCAGCCAGATCGTCACCACTAACGCCAAGGGCGCCAAGGCCTACGGCTTCGAGGCCGAGCTGACCGCGAACCTGACGCGGCTGGATCGCGTGACCTTCGCGGGCACCTACCAGCACACCAAGTTCGACAGCCTGATCACGCAGGACGGCCGGCTCTATCTGGGCCCGGACGTCAAGGACGGCCTGCCGCTCCGTGGCCTGGAAAACCTGAAGGGCAACGAGCTTCCGCACGCACCGCACTTCTCGATGACCACCACCTACGAGCATGATTTCGAGCTCGCCAACGGCGCTCGCATCACGCCGCGCGGTACGGTGCATTACGAGACGCGTAGCTGGCTGAGCTACTTCAACGGCGACGATGCCTCCCGCTACGGCGGCCCGGGGACCGATCCAAACCATGTCGACCTGAACTTCGGCACCGCGTTCGACAAGCAGAAGGCCTATGCCAAGATCGATCTCGGCCTGACCTACGCCTCGCCGGACGACCGGTACGAGATCGAGGCCTTCTCGCTCAACGTCACCGACAAGCGCATCCGTACGGGCGCCAGCGTCTCCGGCCCGACCGCGTCGCCGCCGCAGCCGACGGTGTTCCTGTCCAATTACGAGCCGCCGCGCACCTGGGGCGTGCGCGTCCGGGCCAAGTTCTAAGGCTTCCCCCTGCCCGGCTCGCGTGAGCCGGGCACTCGCGGCCATCGCTGGATGTCTCTGGCGGTGGCCGCATTTTCTTCGGAAAAAGGCGACCTCTCTCCACAGATGAAGAAGGTCGAAGACATCATGGGCAAGCGCATCGTGATCGTGGGCGGTGGGACCGCCGGGTGGCTGACCGCCGCCTATCTCTCCCGGGCGCTCCCCTCCACCGATCAGGCGAACGGCTGGGCGATCACGCTCGTCGAATCATCCGAAATCGGCACGATCGGCGTCGGCGAGGGCAGCTTCCCGTCGCTGCGCAGCACACTGGCCACGCTCGGCCGATCCGAGGCCGAATTCCTCCGCGCCAGCGATGCGACCTTCAAGCAGGGCGTGCGCTTCGTCGGATGGGCAGGCGGCCCGACGCCGGGCTCCAACGCCGACGATTATTTCCACCCGTTCAACTTGCCCTTCGGCGGCGACACGCCGGGGCTGCTGCCTTACTGGCTGGACAGCGCGCCCGATCCGGCGCGCCCGTCCTACGCCGACGCCGTCACCGTGCAGGAGCGGCTGATCCGCGCCGACAAGGGGCCGAAGCGGCGCGAGGACCCCGATTTCTCGGGCCCGATGAACTACGCCTATCATTTCGACGCCGGGAAGCTGGCCGCGTGGCTGCGCGAGGTTTCGACGGCCAACGGCATCGCCCGGATCGAGGGAACCGTCGCGACCGTCGCGCGCCGCGAGGATGGAGACATCGCCTCGCTGGCGCTTTCCGACGGACAGAGCATCGAGGGCGACCTCTTCATCGACTGCTCGGGCTTCCGCGCGCTGCTGATCGGCGACACGCTCGGCGCGCCGTTCAAGTCCGTCGAGGACGTGCTGTTCAACGATCGCGCAATCGCGATGCAGGTGCCCGACGAGCGGCCGGGCCAGCCGATCGCCCCTTATACCCGCGCCACCGCGCACGAGGCCGGCTGGATATGGGACATCGGCCTGCCGACGCGGCGCGGCACCGGCTACGTCTATTCGAGCCGCCACATGTCGGACGACGAGGCCGAGCAGGTGATCCGCCGCTATGCCGGTCCGCAGGGCGCGACGCTCAACACCCGCCTGCTGAAATTCCGCACCGGCTATCGGACAAGGCAGTGGATCGGCAACACCGTCGCCATCGGGCTATCCGCTGGCTTCTTCGAGCCGCTGGAATCGACCGGCATCATGCTGATCGAGGTCGCCGCGCGGATGGTCGCCGACATGCTGCGCGGCCCAGTCGACAAGGCCGCGCTGGAGGCCTCGGCGCGCGGCTTCAACCGCCACATGTCCGCCCGCTTCGAGGCGATCGTCGAGTTCCTCAAGCTCCATTATTGCGTCAGCCGCCGCGCCGACACCGCCTATTGGCGCGACAACACCGATCCGGCGAGCTGGCCCGAGGGCCTGAAGGACAAGCTGGCGCAATGGCGCCATCGTTTGGCCTCACGCTTCGATTTCGTTGTCGATTTCGAGACCTTCCTGCCGCCGAGCTGGGCCTACATCCTCCACGGCCTCGGCTACGAGACGGACGCCGGCAAGGGTGCGCTGGCCGCCGATCCGACACGGGCGCGCGAGGCGATCGCCGCCTTCGGCAAGGTCCGCCAGTCGGCACAGGCCGCGCTGCAGGCGCTGCCCGACCACCGTTCCCTCATCGACCAATATCATCGCACCTGAGAGGTAATATGCGCGCGACCCGACCTGCCCTGCGTACCGTTCTCCTGTCCGGCATCGCGCTCAGCCTTTCCGCCCCCGCCATAGCGGCGGCGCCCGCCAAGCCCTGGCTCGATCGCACGCTCTCGCCCGAGGCCCGCGCCGCCGCGCTGGTGAAGGCAATGACGCCGGACGAGAAGTTCCAGCTGGTCCGCACCTGGTTCCCGCCGCTTTCCACCGGCAAGCCCGGCGCGCCGACCGACATGATCCCGTCCGCCGGCGAGATGGTCGGCATCCCGCGCCTCGGCATCCCGACACTGCGCGAGAGCGATGCCAGCCTCGGCGTTGCCAACCAGGTCGAGCAGCGCAAGGGCGACACCGCCACCGCGCTCCCCGCCAGCCTCGCCACCGCCGCAAGCTTCGATCCCGAGGTCGCCTACGAGGGCGGCGCCATGATCGGCGCGGAGGCGCGCGCCAAGCGCTTCAACGTGCTGCTGGCGGGCGGCACCAACCTCACCCGCGATCCGTGGGGCGGGCGCGACTTCGAATATCTCGGCGAGGATCCCCTGCTCTCCGGCATCATGGTCGGCGCGCACATCAAGGGCGTGCAGAGCAACCACATCGTCTCGACAATCAAGCATTACGTGCTGAACGCGCAGGAGACCGGCCGCATGGTCTATGACGCGCGGATCGGCCAGTCCGCGCTGCACGAGAGCGACCTGCTCGCTTTCCAGATCGGCATCGAGAAGGGCCGGCCCGGATCGGTGATGTGCTCCTACAACATCATCAACGGCGATCATGGCTGCGAGAGCCACGAGACGCTGACCAACGTGCTGCGCGGCGACTGGGGCTACAAGGGCTGGGTGATGTCCGACTGGGGCGCCGTCCACTCGACCGAGAAGGCCGCAAATGCCGGCCTTGATCAGGATTCGGGCGGCGAGCTGGACGACGGCGACTGGTTCCGCGACAAGCTGCGTGCGGCGGTGGCCAAGGGCAGCGTGCCGCAAGCCCGGCTCGACGCGATGGTACGCAACATCCTGACCGGCGTGATCGAGAGCGGCCTCTACGACGATCCCTCGCCGCAGATGGTGCAGCCCATCGACACCGACGCCCATGCGCTGGTCGCGCAGAAGGCGGCCGAGGAAGGCATCGTGCTGCTCCGTAACGAGGGCAATATCCTGCCGCTGGCGGCGACCGCAAAGAAGATCGTCATCATCGGCGGCCATGCCGATGTCGGTGTGCTGTCGGGCGGCGGCTCCTCGCAGGTGCGCTCGACCGGCGGCGTGCCGGTGGAGATTCCGCTCAAGGGCGGCCCCGCCGCCAGCTTCGCGCGCACGACCTGGCACAATTCGTCGCCGTTGAAGGCGGTGCAGGCGCTCAATCCGGGCGCCGAGGTGATCTATGTCGACGGCAGCGACGCGCAAGCCGCTGCTGCCGCTGCCAAGTCCGCCGACATCGCCCTGATCTTCGCGACCCAGTGGCGCACGGAGGCGGAGGACATCACCACCCTCTCCCTCCCCGACGATCAGGACGCGCTGATCGCGGCCGTCGCCGCCGCCAACCCGAAGACGGCGGTGGTGCTGGAAACCGGCGGCCCGGTGCTGATGCCGTGGCTGGGCAAGGTGCCGGCGGTGCTCGCCGCCTGGTATCCGGGGCAGAAGGGCGGCGAGGCGATCGCCAATATCCTGTTCGGCAAGGTGAACCCCTCGGGCCGCCTGCCGATCACCTTCCCCGCCGCCGCCGGCCAGGCGCCGCGTCCGGAGCCGGTCGGCCTCGCCCTCACTGCGCAGAATGACGCCGCCGCCAATGCCGGATCGCCGGGCGGCAAGATGGACAGTTTCCCGGTCGATTATCCGGAGGGCGCCGACGCCGGCTATCGCTGGTACGCGAAGAAAGGCGAGACGCCGCTCTTCCCGTTCGGCTTCGGCCTCTCCTACACGCATTTCGCCTACGCCAACCTGAAAGTGACGGGCGGCGCGACGCTCACCGTCTCCTTCGACGTCACCAACAGCGGCAAGGTCGCGGGCGCCGACGTGCCGCAGCTTTATGTGACGCCGCCGGCGGGCGGTACCCAGGCGCGCCTCGCGGGCTTCGAGCGCGTGACGCTGCAGCCGGGCGAGACCAGGCACGTGACGCTGACCGCCGAGCGCCGGACGCTCGCGGCGTGGGACGAGACGGCGCGCGGCTGGCATTTGGCGGGCGGCCGCTATGCCGTGGCGATCGGCCACCATGCCGGCGACGCCGCGCTCAAGGGTGAAGCTGCGCTGACGGACGCGAAGTTCAGGCCTTGACGACAAGCCCTCTTCCGCTGAGCGGGAGAGGGATACGAAGACTTGGCAGCTTGCTGCCTAGTCGGAGTTGGGTGAGGGCATGAGGCGACCGCCGCGCCTGCCAACAGGCCCTCATCCTCCCCACCGCTTCGCGTCGGGTCCCCTCCCTCTCCCAAGCGAGAGAGGGCATTACTCCGCCAACGCATCCCTCAGAGCTTTTACCTGCATGTTCAGCCGCTGGAGATCGGGCACCGTAAGGCCGGATCTCTCCAGCAACCGCTCCGCAAGGCACGTGCTGCGCTCCTGCATCTCGCGTCCCTTGTCGGTCAGCCGCACGAACACCTGCCGTTCGTCCGCCGGGTTGCGCTCTCGCGTGAGCAGCCCACCTGCCTCCAGCCTTTTCACCAGCGGCGTGATTGTGCTGGACTCCAGTGCCAGTCGCTCAGCGATCGCGCCGATCGTCTGCCCATCCTGCTCCCACAGCGCGAGCAGCACGAGATATTGGGGATAGGTGATCCCCAGCTCGTCCAGCAGCGGGCGATACGCGCGATTGATCGCGATCCCTGCCGAATAGACGGCGTAGCAGAGCTGATCGTCCAGTCCGAGCGGGGGAATGGGTCCGTTCATCGGCGCATCTCCGGCCTCTTCCAAAATTTTTTCACGAAAATCGATATCGCGATAAATTTCTCTCTTTACAAGCCGGTCGCACACGTCCACCTGGTAATTATCGCGATAACGATTATCGCGAAATAATCCAAGGAGACTCGCCATGACCATCCTGTATCGCACCGAAGCCACCTCCACCGGCGGCCGCACCGGCACCTCGAAGACGGCGGACGGTCGGCTGTCGGTCACGCTCGATACGGTGAAGGAGCTGGGCGGCGCCGGCGGTGACGGCACCAATCCGGAGCAGCTGTTCGCGGCCGGTTATTCGGCCTGCTTCCTGGGCGCGCTGAAGTATGTCGCCGGGCAGAAGAAAGTGAAGATCGACGAGGCCACCACCGTCACCGCCTCGGTCGGCATCGGCCCGCGTGAGGACGGCCAGGGTTTCGGCCTCGACATCGCGCTCAGCGTCGCGATCCCGGGCGTCGATCGCGCGACGGCGGAGGAACTGGTCGCAGCGGCGGACGTGGTGTGCCCCTATTCCCACCTCGTCCACAACGGCGCCAAGCTGGTGCTGTCGGTCGCCTGACCTTCCCGGCAAAAGGGGCGCGAAGCACACCGCTTCGCGCCCCTTTTTGCGTGCCTCAGTTTTGCCCTTCGCGCGCCTGCTTCGCGAAGGCGTTGAGCTGGGTCAGCGTCTCGTCGAAGCGGCCCTCCGCCTCCGCCGAACGCAGGGCGACGGCACGATTGACCACGATCTCCCTCGGCGTCGGCTGCTGCATGAACTTTACCATCACCTGGTCGGTGAATTCGTCGAGCGGCTGATAGCCCGGACGAGTCTCCTGGCCCGGCGTGAGGCCGGTCTGCACCGCCGGCGGCACCAGCTCGATCACCTCGACCCTGCCCTTCAGCTCCTCGCGCAGCGCGATCGTATAGGAATGGATTGCCGCCTTGGTCGCGCAATAGGTCGGCGCCACGGTCATCGGCACGAAGGCGAGGCCCGACGTCACGTTGACGATCGCCGCATCGTCCTGCGCCACCAGATGATCGATCAGCGCGTCGAGGATGCGGATCGGGCCGAGCAGGTTGGTGGTGATCGTCGCCTCGGCATCGGCGAGATCGCGCGACTTCGTGACATCCTCGAAGCGCATGATGCCGGCATTGTTGATCACCACGTTGAGCGCGGGATGCGCCGCGAGCAGCCGCTTGGCGAAATCGGCGACGCCCTCCGCGCTCTCCACGTCGAGCGTCAGCGCGTGCATGTTCGCGCGGCCTTCGATCGCCTTGTCGAGCACGTCCTGCCGGCGTCCCGCGACGATCACGGTGTTGCCGGCATCGTGGAAGCGATGCGCCAGCGCCTCGCCGATGCCCGATCCGCCGCCGGTGATGAGGATCGTGTTGCCCTGGTTCTTCATGGGACTGCTCCTTCGCAGAATTGATGGCGCGGATGTAGTCCGCCACTTTCCGATGGGTAGAAGGCACCGACAAGATTTATACTTACCCGAAAGAGAGCGACCCGATGTCGAGCCTGCCCTTCGACGATGCCACCATCCGCCGCGCGCGTCGCATCGCGGAGAACACTCCACCGACGCAATGCGATCCGCGTGTCGAGGCGCTGGTCAACGATCTGATCGGCCGCGTCGCCGACAAGTGGACGATGATCATCCTCGAGACGCTGACCGAGCATGAGGAACTGCGCTTCACCCAACTCGGCCGGCAGGTCCCCGGCATCAGCCAGAAGATGCTGACCCAGACGCTCCGCCAGATGGAGCGCGACGGCATGGTGACGCGCACCGTCCACCCGGTAATCCCGCCGCGCGTGGACTATCGCCTCACCGAACTCGGCCAAAGCCTCGGCGTGGCCTTCTGCGGCGTGTGGATCTGGGCGGAGGACAATTTCGGCAAGGTGGAGGCAGCGCGGGAAGCGTTCGACAGGCGGTAAGCCCTCTCCCCTTCAGGGGAGAGGGTTGGGAGAGGGGGCGAGGCGAAGCCGAGCACTGGCGTCCCCCTCCCCTCCTCACCGCTTCGCGGCGGATCCCCTCCCTCTCCCCTGAAGGGGAGAGGGCATTAGGCTCACTCCACCGTTACGCTCTTCGCGAGGTTGCGAGGCTGATCGACGTCGGTGCCCTTGGCCACCGCCACATGATAGGCCAGCAGCTGCACCGGGATCGCATACACCAGCGGCGCGATCAGCGGATGGACCTTGGGCATGGTGATAGTGGCGATGCAGCCCTCGCCGGCCTGCTCCACCCCGTCATAGTCGGAGATCAGCACCACCTGCCCACCGCGCGCCTGCACCTCCTGCATGTTGGAGACGGTCTTCTCGAACAGCGGGCCGGACGGGGCCAGCACGATCACCGGCACATTCTCGTCGATCAGCGCGATCGGGCCGTGCTTCATCTCGCCCGCGGCATAGCCCTCGGCGTGGATGTAGCTGATTTCCTTGAGCTTCAGCGCGCCTTCCAGCGCCAGCGGATAGTCCGGCCCGCGCCCGAGATAGAGCACGTCCCGCGCCTTGGCGATCATCGGCGCCATCGCCTCGATCGCCTCGTCATAGGCGAGCGCGCCGTTCAGAGCGGCGGGCGCCTCCGAAAGATGGCGGACGATGTTGCGCTCCTCGTCGGCGCTCAGCCGCCCCTTGGCGCGCGCCAGATTGGCGGCGAAGGTCGCCAGCACCGCCAGCTGGCAGGTGAAGGCCTTGGTCGAGGCGACGCCGATCTCCGGCCCGGCATGGGTGGCGAGCAGCAGGTCCGCCTCGCGCGCCATGGTGGAGGTCGGCACGTTGACCACCACCGCGATCTTCTGCCCGTTGGCCCGCGCGTGGCGCAGCGCCGCCAGCGTGTCCGCCGTTTCGCCCGACTGCGAGATGAAGAGGGCGAGGCCGCCCTCCTCCATCACAGGCTCGCGATAGCGGAACTCGCTCGCCACATCGATGTCGACGGGCACGCGGGCGAACTGCTCGAACCAGTATTTGGCGACCATGCCGGCATAGAAACTGGTGCCGCACGCGACGATGGTGACGCGCCGCACCGACGACAGATCGAAATCCTCGGTCGGCAGCGAAACCTGCCCCTCGAACCCGCGGACATAGGCACGCAAGGTCTGCGCGACCACGATCGGCTGCTCGTAAATCTCCTTGAGCATGAAGTGGCGGTGGTTGCCCTTGGAGATGGTGACGTCGCTCGCGCCCGAGAGTATGACGGGGCGCTCGACCGGCTGATCGTCGCGATCGTAGACCGTGGTGCCGTCGCGGGTGAGCACGCACCAGTCGCCCTCCTCCAGATAGCAGATGCGCTGGGTGAGCGGTGCCAGCGCCAGAGCGTCGGAGCCCAGATAGCTCTCGGTCTCGCCGAAGCCGACGACCAGCGGCGAGCCCAGCCGCGCGCCGATCAGCAAATCCGGGTTGGAGCGGAACAGGATGGCGAGCGCGAAGGCGCCGTGCAGGCGTTTGAGCGTCACGCGCACCGCCTCGACCGGATCGAGCCCCTTCTCCACCTGCTCGGAGATCAGGTGGCAGACCACTTCGGTATCGGTCTGCGACTTGAACACCCGGCCGCGCGCGATCAGTTCGTCGCGCAGCGGCTTGAAATTCTCGATGATGCCGTTGTGGACGACGGCCACCTCGTCGGTGGCGTGGGGGTGGGCATTGTCCTCGGTCGGCGCGCCGTGGGTCGCCCAGCGGGTGTGCGCGATGCCAGTGGTACCGGGCAGCGGCTGATCCTCGAGTACCTTCGCCAGGTTGTCGAGCTTGCCGGCGGCGCGGCGGCGATCGATCAGGCCGTCATGATCGGTCGCGATGCCGGCCGAGTCATAGCCGCGATATTCGAGCCGGCGCAGCCCCGCCAGCAGGCGCGGCGCGACCGCTTCGGTTCCGAGAATTCCGATGATTCCGCACATGGAAACAACCCCGAGAAAGATTGGCCGACCCTGCCGTCGCCCTAGTCCCTAGAGCGATTGATCGATGCTGAACAGGCTCAGCCGCCGCTCTTCTTGCGCTCGCTCATGCGGGCGCGGAAGCGAGTGGCCCAGCCGGGCTTTTCCTCCTGGTTGGGGCGGACCAGCGCCAGCGCCTCGGGCGCCACGTCCTTCGTCACCACCGCGCCCGCCGCAACGATCGCGCCCTTGCCGATCGTCACCGGCGCCACCAGCGCGCTGTTGGAGCCGATGAAAGCCCCCTCGCCGACGATCGTCCGGTATTTGAGGAAGCCGTCATAGTTGCAGAAAATCGTGCCCGCGCCGATGTTCGCCCCTGCGCCGACCTCGCCATCGCCCAGATAGGTCAGGTGGTTGGCCTTGGCGCCCTCGCCCACCGTCACGTTCTTCACCTCGACGAAATTGCCGATATGCGCCTTGGTGCCGATCTTCGCGCCGGGCCGCAGGCGGGCATAGGGGCCGATCAGCGCACCAGCGCCGATCTCGGCCTTCTCCAGATGGGTGAAGGCACGGATCACGGCGCCATCCGCCACCGTCACGCCGGGGGCGAAGACGACGTTCTGCTCGATCGTGACGTCGCGGCCGACCACCGTGTCGTAGGCGAACCACACAGTCTCAGGCGCGACGAGTGTGACGCCGTCCGCCATCGCCTGCGCCCGACGGCGGCCCTGCCATTCGGCCTCGACCCCGGCAAGCTCGGCGCGGCTGTTGACGCCCGCCACTTCCCACGCCTCGGTCTCGATCACCGCCGACTTGCGGCCGTCCGCCTGCGCCAGGTTGACGATGTCGACGAGATAATATTCGTCCGCCGCATTGTCGTTGCCGACCCGCGCCAGCAGCGGCCATAGATCGGCCGAGCGCACCGCCATCAGCCCGGAATTGCAGAGGGTTACGGCATATTCCTCGCTCGTGGCATCCTTGGCCTCGACCATCTTGGATATAACGCCCGTCTCGTCGGCGATCACCCGGCCATAGGCGCCGGGCACCGGCGGACGGAAGCCCAACACCACGACGGCAGGCGCATCTTCGGCGTGCAGCCTCTCCAGCATCCGCGCCATCGTCTCGGTCGGCACCATCGGCACATCACCGTAGAGGATGAGGATGTCGCCCTCGAAGCCTTCCAGCGACGCCTCGGCCTGCTGGACCGCATGGCCGGTGCCGAGCTGCGGTTCCTGCGTCGCTACCCGGGCGCCACGCTCGGCGACCGCCTTCTCGATCTGCTCGCGGCCATGGCCGACAACGATCACCTCCGCCACCGGCCCGAGCGCCTCGACGCTCGCCAGCAGATGCGACAGCATCGGCCGCCCAGCGATCGGGTGCAGCACCTTGTGCGTGTCGGACTTCATGCGCGTGCCCTTGCCGGCGGCGAGGATCACGGTGGCAAACGGTGCTGGGGTGGCGTGCTCGGTCATGGCGCGGGAAATGCCACGGGCGGCTTGCCAGTTCCAGCCGCCTTCGCCATGCGGTCCGCTTATGGCCACGCACCGCTTCCGCACCGTCGTGTTCGATCTCGACGGCACCCTCGCCGATACCGCGCCGGATCTCACCGCTGCGCTCAACCACGCGATGCGCGAGTTGGGGCGCGAGCCGATCCCGGCGGAGGACGTGCGCCACATGGTCGGCCACGGCGCACGCGCGTTGCTGCGCAAGGGGCTGGCGGCGACGGGCGAGGTTTCGGAGGCACTGGTCGAACAGGGATTCCCTCTCTTCATCGCTTATTATGAAGAGCATATCGCCGATCATTCGCACCCGTTCGAAGGCGTCGAAGAGACGCTGGACGCGCTGGTGGCGAACGGCGTGACGATCGCGATCTGCACCAACAAGCTCGAAGGGCTGACCCACCGCTTTCTGAAGGCGATGGGCTGGGAGAGCCGCTTCGCCGCCGTGGTCGGCGGCGACACGCTGGACGTGCGCAAACCCGATCCGGCCCCGCTCTTCGCCGCGATCGAGCGATCCGGCGGCGAAGGCCCGGCGGTGTTCGTCGGCGATTCGATCACCGATACCGACACGGCCAAGGCGGCCGGGCTGCCGTGCGTCGCGCTCAGCTTCGGGTTCCACGACCGGCCGCCGGAAGAGCTCGGCGCCGACCGGCTGATCAATCACTGGAACGAGCTGATCCCGGCGCTGATCAGCCTTTAGGCCGGATCGCACTCCACGACATGATCCAGGTCGAGCCGGTCCGGCAGCGGTTCGCCGGTCTCCAGCAGAGACTTGAGGCCCGACAGGATCACGGGCCAACCCCTCGCGACGCCGGGGCGGATGATGCTGCCCTCGACGAAGCCGGAATGCGTCATCGTCAGCCGTACAGCGCCACCGCCCACCTCGACGATGTCGTAGGTCACGCGCGTATCCCCTTCATCATGCATCGGTCCCGGCGCAGGATGGAGAAAGCCGTGGGAGAGCCGGTGAGGCGGATCGGCCTCGAACACCTCGCCGGAAAAATCGATGCCGCCATCCGGGCGCCGGAAGATGACGGTATCGCCCTTCCGCCAGCCCGATTCGTTGGTGCGACCATACCAGAAGGCGGCGGTGGAACGGCCGTCGGTCAGTGCGTCCCACACCGACTGGGCCGACGCGCGGATATAAACGACATAGACATAGTCCGAATCGCTCACGGTTGTTCTCCCATGGCAAGCGGCAGGGGCCGCCCGGTTTCGCATAAGGTCTTGAGCGCCGAGAGAATCTTGGACCAACCCTCGCGACCCGCCTCCTGCCAGGCATCGGGCACCGGCAGGTGGTGAAATTCCGACACGCTGAGCTTCACGACGCCTTCGGTCGCGGGCTCGATGCGATATTGGATCTCGTTCTGGCGGCCCTCGCCCAGCGGATTGCCGGGCATCCGCCAGAGGATGCGCAGGCGATGCGGCGGTTCGATCGCGAGGATTTCGCCATCGACCGCCAGCGCGCCGTCCGGGCCCAGGACCCGGTAGGGACCACCCGCCGCCCCGCCGATCTCGATCCGGCAGCCGAAGAACCAGAACGGGCTGTCCGCCTCGCTGGTGAGCAAGCGCCAGAGTTTTTCGACATCGGTCGCGATGAAGGCGATGTAGACCAGATCAGGCTTGTCCATCCTCTTCGATCCTCCGCTTGAACTCGACGAGACCGGCCACGCGATCCGCCTCGAACGCCCCGATCCAGCGCGCCGCGATCTGCTGGATCGGCACGGGGTTCAGGTAATGCAGTTTCTCCCGTCCCCGCCGCACAACCGCGACGAGGTTCGCCGCCTCCAGCATGGCGAGGTGCTTGGAGGCGCCCTGCCGGGTCATCGGCAGTCCGTCGATCAGGACGGCCAGCGTCAGCCCCTGCGCCGCGCGCAGCCGGTCCAGCAACTGACGGCGGACGGGATCGGCGAGCGCACGGAACAGCAGGTCCTCATCCACGCCGCGACTCATAGGCAACCATATGGTTGCGTGTCAAGCCGGCTTGCGGATGGCCTTGGTCCAGAGGTGCTTCGCCAGCATCAGCGGCGGCATCCGCATCCAGTGCGACCGGACGAAGAAATACAGCCGCGTGAAGGGATAGCCCTGCCGCCCCCAACCATCGCGGGCGAGCAGGCGGCGCTTGATCAGCGGATCGCCGCTGTCCCACACCCGCCACCTCTTGGGGATCGGTGTGCCGTAAAGATCGTTGGCCTGCCGGGCAGCGCGTTCGACGGCGGGGCGCAGATCGTGGCGCTCGGCGCGTTCCTGCAAGCGGACCCAGAAGCTCTCGCCGTCGAACTCGCGGATCAGCCGATCGATGTCCCACAGGTTGCGCAGGCCGCCGGAAAGATCGCCATCGGCGAAGAGATGCGCGACGGCGTGGATGATAATGTCCTCGTTCGACAACACCGACAGTCCGTTGCCGAGCAGCACCGCGCCTGCGAGCAAGGCGGCCGCATCCGGCGTCGGGCGCGCGGTCGGCGGCAGGATCGTGTGGTGTACGTCGATCATCCGGTCCCGGTCGCGGTGGATCAGCGGGGGCAGCTCGTGCATCCAGCGGCGATAATAGGAATCGTCATAGGCGTTTTCCTTCACCCACTCCCAGCCGGTCGCGCGCAAGGCCGCCTCCGCCTCGCCGAGCGCCTCGCGCGGGACGAGGATGTCGAGATCGCCGATCGAGCGTCCCTGCCCCGCATCCAGCCCGGCCGCGACGAAGGCGGTGCCCTTGAGCAGCACGACGGGGATACCGAGCGGCGCCAGAGCCCGCCGCGCCATCTCCGCTTCCCACAAGGCGGCGCGGCGTTCCTCGTCGGCGCCCGCGCGCGCATCGGCGAGGATGCGCGCGACCGAAGCCGGCACCGCCCGCGAATCGAGCCGGCAAGCGAGCGTACCCAGCAGCCGTTCCGCGCGGGCTGCCGTCAACAGCGCGGTCCAGTCGGCCATCTCGATCCCGGCTACGGTCTCGGGATCGCGCAAGGCCGTGACGAGAAGCCGCGCGGCCTTCAAGTTTCGCCCCACAATCGATCAACCAGCATCATCCCCGCCTCGCCGTCCGGATAGTCGATCGCAAGCGCCGGCAGGTCTTGCACCAGCCGGGTCAGGGCGCCAAACCCCGCCTCACCGAGCGAAACATAATTGGTGGAAGCCTGGGTGAGCAGCATGAAGGTCTCGCTTGCCGCCAGCCGCTCGACATTCTCCGGCCGCCCGAAACGCGGGAAGAGCAGCATAGCGGGCGGCGCGGCCTCCGTCATTCGCGCGATGGCGATTTCGGGCGGGCGCCAGTAGCCGATCATTCCCTTGGGCGTGCCCTCCAGCACCGGGCCGACCGCGCCGCCCGCCGAGCGCACCGCCGCCACCGCCTCGTTCTTGAGGCTCGAGGCGCGGGGAAAGGGATGGATGCGGCCATCTTCCAGATCCACGAACGCGAACTCGTCGCCGAGGAAACGCCAGCCGCGCAGCGCTAGCATCGTGGCAAGCGTCGATTTGCCCGATCCCGACGCGCCTGACATCAGCAGCACCCGTCCGTCCCGCTCCACGGCCGAACAGTGCAGCAGCAGGTGCCTCCGCCAGCCGAGCGCGACCTGCAGGTTCATCCCCATCTCGGCGGCGAGCAGCCCTTGACGCAACGGCAGCGGCGCCGCGTCGGGCAACCAGAAATCCCCCGAGATGGCCACCGATGGCCGCGCGAAACGCCGCCACGGCTTTTCCGGAAATAGCCGCACCGTCATGTCCGGCACATCCGGCTTCGGATAGCCGACGTAGAGCCGTTCCAGCGCCGCGATCGGCCCGCGCCACGCCGAGCCGATGCGGAAACCCACGGCCCCCACCTGAACCGAGAAACGATGTCTCATGCCCGCCAGGCCAGCCCGGCGATCACCAGCTCCTCCATCCGCGCCGCGATGGCCTGCGGATCGGCATCGGGAAGGTCGAACTGCCGCGAAAGCCGCGCCAACAGCGTGGGCGCGTCGGCCGGTCCCTCCGCCAACGCATCGAGCAGTTCGGGCGCGGGCGGCGCCAGTAGATGCGTCGCACCCGAGGGGCGGTGGTAGATCGCGACCAGCTCGTCCAGCGCGATCGTCAGCCGGGCCGCCGGAGGATCGGCCGCATAGCGCATGTCAGGCGCCGCTCAGCGCCCCGGCATCTGCAGGGAGGCGTAGCAGGTGAAGCCGCTCGTACCGTGCTGGAGCCGGCGGATGTAATTGACGTAGGCCTGCCGCGCATTGGGGTCGAATCCCGCCGGCGACTGGCCGTTGATCATCTTCCTCGCCTCGTCGCCCGTTACCGGGCGCGGCGCGGGCGCGAAGGCGCCCTGCGTGTTCGGCGCCACCAGCTTGCCGTCGGTCGTGATATATTTCCCGCCATGGGGCGGATCCGGGATCGGGATCTTGCAATTGAGCACCGAGGCCGCCGTCGACGCAAGCGCCGGCCGGATCGTCACCACCGACGAGGCCGCGACCGCGCCGAGCATCAGCACGCCCCGCCGCCCCGTCGAAGCGAGGCGGTCGTTTCCGCCATTTTCGGCGGAATTCTCCGGCTTGTCACAATCCTCGGCCATCTAGCCCCCAAATGCGTTATGCCTCCTACCATAGACGTAAACGGAGCGACGCATAAAGGGGCGGTTCCACGGGATCGGTGCAAAGCGGGACGGGTGACGGATGGAGCGTATCGGTATCGCGGGCGTGATCGGCGTATTGGCACTGGCCTGCGGGCTGGCGCTGGCGCTCGCCGCCGCGGCCGAGCCGGTGACGCTCACGGCCGGTGTCCTGCTGGGCGTCGGCATCGCGCTGCTGATGTGGGTGGCACAACACTGGAGCCGCGAGCCCGAGGCCGAGGCGGAGCCCGCGCCGCCCCCCGCCCGGCCGGCGCCGAAGCTGGAGGATCTGCTCGGCGCGGTCGACGATCCGCTACTGCTCGTGGAAGGCCGGCAGGTGATGCGCGCCAATGCCGCGGCAATCCGCGTCCTCGGCGAGCATGTCGTCGGCGAGGACGTCCGCGTCGCGATCCGTCATCCCGTCGCTGCCGAGCTCCTGGCGGGCGAGTCCCACCTCGAGGGCAGCGTAGAGCTGATCGGACTGGGCGCGGCCGATCGCCACTGGCTGCTCTCCATCCAGCCGCTGGGCCAGGGCGCGAAGCTGGTGCGCCTGTCCGACCGCACCGCGACCCGCGCCAGCGAACGCATCCGCGTCGATTTCGTCGCCAATGCCAGCCACGAACTGCGCACGCCGCTCGCCAGCCTGATCGGCTTCATTGAGACGCTGGAGGATGCCAACGGCCCGGACGAGGCCCCGGTGCGGGAGCGCTTCCTCAAGATCATGGCGGGCGAAGCGCGGCGCATGCAGAGGCTGGTCGACGACCTGATCTCGCTCTCCCGGATCGAAGCGGACAAGCATCGCACCCCTGCCGACCCGATCGCGCTCGGCGCTCTGGCGCGCGAGACCGCCGACACGCTACGCGGCGAACGCTGGCGGACCCGGATCGAACTGGCGGTCGAGGACGGCCTGCCGCCGGTGACGGGCGATCGCGCACAGCTCTCGCAGCTGCTCCACAATCTCGTCGGCAACGCGCTCAAATATGGCGACCCGGAAAAGCCGGTGCGGGTGAAGGTGATGCGCAGCGGCACGACGATGATCAAGCTCGCGGTGGCGGACGAAGGCGAGGGCATCGCCGCCCAGCACCTGCCGCGCCTGACCGAGCGTTTCTATCGCGTCGATGCCGGCCGCAGCCGGCAGGCGGGCGGCACCGGCCTCGGCCTCGCCATCGTCAAGCATATCGTCGAGCGCCATCGCGGGCGGCTCGACATCACCAGCACGCAGGGCGTCGGCACAACGGTGACGGTGCTGCTGCCGATCGCGGCGGAGACGGGCCACAGCGTCGCGGCGGAGTGACGTCCTAAAGCCTTCTCCCGCCTTCGTGGGAGAGGGTTGGGTGAGGGTCTTCTTTTTTGCCGCAAGCGATCGCCGCAAAAAGAAGACCCTCATCCTCCCCGCCGCTGCTGACGCGGCGGGTCCCCTTCTTCTCCCGCGAAGGCGGGAGAAGGCTTGTGTTGCAGCATCCCCGCGCTACCCAAGGCCCATGCGCCGCCTCGCCCTCCTCTGCCTCCTCCCCCTCGCCGCCTGCTCGAAGGCGCCCACCGGCACCGCCCCACACCAGATCCACATCGCGGGTTCCAGCGCCGGCTACCTGCTCTCTACCGAGGTCGCCGAGCGGCTAATGCGCGAGGACCCGGACGTGCTGGCGCCCCTCGTCCGCGCCGGCGGCACCGGCGAGGGCATCGCCCGCTTCTGCGATCCCGACAACCCGACCCGACCCGACATCCTCATCACCACACGCGAGATGACCGCAGACGAGCGGGCCCGCTGCGCCGCCAACGGATCGAGCGACGTCGAGCAGAAGCAGATCGGCACCACCGCCGCCGCACTGGTCGAGGCGAAGGGCGCGCCGCCGATCCCCGGCCTCAACCGGATCGATGTCGCGAAGGCGCTCACTTCGAACGTGAAGACCTGGGCCGATGTTCGCCCCGGCCTGCCCGCGATCCCGATCGCGATCCATGGCCCGACACCGACGCCCGGCATTGCCGACACGCTCTACGGCCCGTTCCTGCAGGACGGCGAGAAAGTCCGAACCGACGGTGCTTATACCGGCCACGGGGCCGACGCCGGGCTGGTCGCGCGTATCGTAGCCGGGAAACTGGGGACGGTCGGCATCGTTCCGCTCTCGCAGGCGCTAGCACACGAGGAGACATTGGCGGTCGTCCGCCTGGGGGATGGCTTGCCTGGCCTGGACGATGCGAAGGGCAATACCGCCGGCATGGCAAACACCTACGGCGACGCTCTGCCGCTCTTCATCGTCACGCGGCCAAAAGACGCAAGCCGGATACCAGGCCTCGACCGCTTGCTGGACTATTACCGCGACGCACTCGCTCAGCCGCACAAGGAGTTCCAAGTCGTCATGCCTATCCTCTGACCGCCTTGACCCGATATTGTAACAATTGCCGTGCAGAGGCGTCGCCGGCGCATCCACCTTTCGTTCGCGGCCGGCGCGGACTAGGCTGTGGCGCATGACTGGGGACTTTCAAGACATGGCGAGCACGGGCCACACCGTTAAGGCGTTCGACAGCGATCTGGGGCAGATTCGCGGCCTCGTCTCCGAGATGGGCGGCCGCGCCGAGGCGGCGATCAGCGCCTCGATCCAGGCGCTCCAGCGCATCGACCTTGAGGCGGCCGCGCAGGTGGTGCAGGAAGATCGCCGGATCGACGAGCTGGAAGCCGAGATCGAGCGTGCCGTGCTCCGCCTGATCGCGCTGCGCGCGCCGCTCGCCGACGACCTGCGCGACGCCGTCGCCGCGCTCAAGATTTCGGGAGTGATCGAGCGCATCGGCGACTATGCCAAGAACATCGCCAAGCGCGTGCCCCTGCTGTCCGAGATGCGCTCGTCCGAGCCGATGGCGATCCTGCCGGCAATGGCGCGGTCGGTCTCCGACATGGTGCGCGGCGCGCTCGACGCCTATGCCGCGCGTGACGCCGCCGGCGCGGTCGCGGTGCAGGAAGCCGATCGCCACGTCGACGATTTCTACAACTCGCTGTTCCGGACGCTCCTCACGTACATGATGGAGAACCCGACCAGCATCACGGAGTCGGCGCACCTGCTCTTCATCGCCAAGAATCTGGAGCGGATCGGCGATCACGCCACCAACATCGCCGAGATGGTGTTCTTCGCCGCCACCGGCGAACAGCTGATCGAGCGCCCGCGTGGCGGCGATCCGCTGGCGGTGGAGGCGGAGTAACGCGATGCCCGGACGGGTATTGCTGGTCGAGGACGACGCGGCGCTGGCCGAGCTCGTCTCGTGGCATCTCGAGCGTGAGGGCTTCGACGTCGAGCGCACGCCCGACGGCGAGGAGGCGCTGTTGCTTGCCGCCGAGCAGACGCCGGATCTGGTGCTGCTCGACTGGATGGTCGAGGGCCTGTCGGGCATCGAGGTGTGCCGACGCCTGCGCCGCCGCCCCGAGACCGCCAACCTGCCGATCATCATGCTCACCGCGCGCGGCGAGGAAGAGGATCGCGTGCGCGGCCTCGAAACCGGCGCCGACGACTACGTGACCAAGCCCTTCTCGCCCCGCGAGCTGCTCGCCCGCGTCTCGGCGGTGCTGCGCCGCGTGCGCCCGGCGCTGGCCGGCGAGCGGCTGGAATATGGCGGCATCGAGATGGACCTGGTCGGCCACAAGGTCCGCCGCGACGGCTCGCCGATCGCGCTCGGACCGACCGAGTTCCGACTGCTCCGTCACTTCCTCGAACATCCCGGCCGCGTCTTCTCGCGCGAACGGCTGCTGGACTCGGTCTGGGGCCGCGAGGCAGACATCGAACCGCGCACGGTGGACGTCCACATCCGCCGCCTGCGCAAGGCGATCAACGACGATGGCGCGATGCCGGACATCATCCGCACCGTCCGCTCGGCAGGCTATGCGCTGGATTCCGAAGGCACTGCGTAACCCCGCCTAATCGCAACGATTATCGCCCGATCCGGACATTTCCGGCACTCCCGTCGCAACGCAGGACGGGATGGCGGATCATGACGGGACTGACAGGCGTAGCGACGCAGCCGGCCAACACCACGACAACCGGCGCGGGTGGCAATCCGCCCAGCCTCAAGACACTGGCGCAGACGGCCAGCATCGGCGACCTGGCCCTACACATCCAGGCGCATCCCAAGGATCGCCAGGCGCTGGAGACGGCGATGGTCAAGGCCGGCCGCACCGGAGACGTCTCCCGCCTGAACCAGATGCTGCAGACCGAGCTGCCGCACTGGATTCCCTATCACAAGATCGGCGGCCCGGCCTATTTCGCCCGCACGCCAGCCGATCCGGTCAACAGCATCGCGACCAGCCCGGTCTGGCCCGGCCTCGTCAAGTCCGGCCAGTTCACCGCCTCCGAGCAGCGGGTGATCAGCCGGATGGCGATGAACGAGGGCCATCTCGACTCGGTCCAGTCCTACGACGATCAGGCGATGACGATGGGCGCCATGCAGAAGACGATCGCGCCCAACGGCACCGGCGAATTGTCCAAGCAGGTCTATGATTTCTCCCGTGCCAACCCGGCAGGGTACAAGAGCCTGTTCGCCGACAAGGGCTGGACGGTCGCCCACACCGGCAAGGGCACCGGTTCCGGCGATTACACGATGACCTTCACGGCGAACGGCAAGGCGATGACGCCCGCGCAGACCGTCGCCTACATCAAGGACAAGGCGAGCCCCGATCAGTGGAACGCGGCGCTCGATCCGCTTCTCAAGGCCGGTCGCGATCCCGCCTTCCAGGCTTTCCAGATCAAGGATTTCAAGCCACGGCTCGATACCGCGATGGCGGTCGTACCGAAGGGCACGGCCTATACGCAGCCGGTCTCCTCCTATCTCACGTCCGAGCAGGGCGCGGCGTTGGTACTGGACGAGAGCGTCAACCGGCCCGGCCATGTCGCTGGCACGCTCGGCAAGACGCTCGACGCCTTCTACGCGGCGAATCCGAAGGCGCCGGCCGATCCGACCCAGTGGACGGCGGCCCAGCGCGCGGACTATGAACCCAAGATCGTGACCGAATTCATCGCCCAGCGTGACATGCCCAAAGTCATGACCGATCCCGCGGCCCGTGCCGACCGCATCGTCGGCTCCGGAACGACGCTCAGCGCCGCGCCGGGATCGTTCGTGCGCACGCCCTGATGGCACTGCCGCTTCTCCTGATCGCGACGGCCGCGAGCGCCAGCCTGGCGCCCCCCGTCTCGACATGGCGGATCGAGGGGCAGCCGGGCGCCGTCACCAGCGTGACGGGCGAGATCAGGACGGGCGGCCGCCTCGTCGGCGATCAGATGGTCTCGGATCCGGACATGATCACCGACGAGCGCGGCATATTCGGCCATGCGCCCGTCAAGCCCGGCGGTTGCGGGTGGGCATCGGCGGTGCGCCCCTTCACCCGCCTGCGCCGCTTCGCCGCCGACGGGCGGCTGCTGTGGGAATGGCATGTCGATCGCGAACAGCAGGCGATCCGGTTGCTCGGCTCGCAGGATGGCGATTGCCTTTCGCCCGACGGCGGGCGGCTGAGCGTCGGCATCTATCGCTTCGCGCCCGGCGAGCCGGTCTCCGCGCTTGGCCAGGGTGTCGTCCGGGTGGATCACCGACCGGATTTCGTCGAGGCGGTCGGGTTGCGATCGCACAAGGCGTTCGGCGGCGGGCCGGATACGGATCTCGTCGGCTGGAAGCGCGGCAGCCCCGCGACCCTGCTGTTCGACATCGTCGACGACGAGGGCAAGACGGTGAGCCACGATCAGGCGGTGCTGGGCAGCCCCCGCAAGCGCTGACGCCGGGACGCGGGGGCGGCCCCGGCGTTTCGAACTACCAGCGCCGGCGATAGTAGCCGCGCGGTCCGTGATAATAGTCGCGCGGAGCCCAGCCATAATGGCGGTAATACCAGACGTGATAGGGATAGGGCCGATAGGTCCACACCCCGCCATACATCACCCATGGACGATACCAGCCCGGCGCCGCATAGGCGTAGCTCGGCCCGCCATAGGCGAAGGCAGGGGCACCGCCGCGCACCACGAAGCCGGGCGGACAGCCGGGGCTCGTCGCATTGCTGTTCGACCCGCTGGCGACGGCCGCGCCGCCGAGCGCCCCCACGCCCGCTCCGACCAGCGCTCCGGCACCGCGATCGTGGCGTCCCGCGACGCCGGCCCCGAGCAGCGCGCCGATCGCACCGCCGATCACCGCGCCTGCGCCGGTATCGGCATGCGCCTTCACGCAATAGGCCTGCGCCCACTGCTGGGCATAAGCGGCATATTGCTGATCCTGCGCGGCCTGCTGCCCGGCATCCGGGCCCGCCTGATAACCGGGGGGCGGCGGGGGCGGCTGCGAGCCGTCATATCCGGATGGCGGCGGCGGGGGCGGCGTCTGCGATCCGCTATAGCCATAATAGCCGTTCGAGGGCGGCGCCGAAGAATATTGCCCGCTCTGCCCCGGAGGCGGCGGCGCATAGCCACCTTGAGCAGGCGGCGGGGGCGGATATCCGCCCTGACCCTGCGACGGAGGCGGTCCCCCATTGTCGTCATAGTAGCCGTCGCCCTGCCCCTGCTGGTCGTCATAACCCGGCGGCGGCGCGGACTGGTAGGAATCGTAATCGCCCTGGGCGGGCGGCTGCGCAAGCGCGGCCGTCGCCCCCGACGAGACCAGCATGGCGGACGCGCCGGCCAGCAGCAACAAGCGATGCGACATGGTACCGCTCTGCATATCGAACCTCGAAAAAAGCAACCCTGCCGCGAGGCTTGTCGGCCTCCACGACTGAACCGGGCCTGACCATCCGGTACCGACCATCCGGTACCGATCACATTGTCACAATATGACAAAATGATCGTGTCATGCAGCTACCAAACGTCACTTATCGTCCTTCAAATGCCGGACCGATAGGCGCATCTCCCCGTTCATGACGCGATCCCGCCGCTGCGGATCGCCACGAAACGGAGAGACACGATGACCACCGACACCCTGACCCGCCCCGAGCCCGCCCGCGCTCGCGCCGTCTTCTCGACCGAGGACTTCAAGCTGCTGCGCGAGGCCGTCGCCGCGCATCTCAAGACGGTCGCGGACAGCCCGGAATCGGTCAAGTTCAGCAACCTCTACCACCGCCTCGGTCGCCTCGGCTGAGGCCGGCCTTCCCAAATTACCCAACGTCCCAGGAAGCATCATGACCTATCAGACCGAGATCGACACCACGAGCGCGCTGATCCAGCGCCACAACGGCACCTGGGACGGAATCAGCCCGGAAGCGGTGGCGCGCATGAAGCTGCAGAACCGCTTCAACACCGGCCTCGACATCGCCAAATATACCGCGAAGATCATGCGTGCCGACATGGCGGCCTATGATGCCGATCCGGCCAACTACACCCAGTCGCTGGGCTGCTGGCACGGATTCATCGGGCAGCAGAAGCTGATCTCGATCAAGAAGCATTTCGGCACCACCAAGGGCAAGTATCTGTATTTGTCCGGCTGGATGGTCGCCGCGCTGCGCTCCGAGTTCGGCCCGCTGCCCGATCAGTCGATGCACGAGAAGACCAGCGTGCCCGCGCTGATCGAGGAGCTCTACACCTTCCTCAAGCAGGCCGACGCCCGCGAGCTCGGTATGATCTTCCGCGACCTCGACAAGGCGCGCGAGGCCGGCGACACGGCGCGCGAGCGCTTCCTGACCAACGAGATCGACACCTACCAGACCCACGTCGTGCCGATCATCGCCGACATCGATGCGGGCTTCGGCAATGCCGAGGCGACCTACCTGCTCGCCAGGAAGATGATCGAGGCCGGCGCCTGCGCGCTGCAGATCGAGAACCAGGTGTCCGACGAGAAGCAGTGCGGCCATCAGGACGGCAAGGTCACCGTGCCGCACGAGGACTTCCTCGCAAAGGTCCGCGCCTGCCGCTACGCCTTCCTCGAGCTGGGCGTCGACGACGGCATCATCGTCACGCGCACCGACTCGCTGGGCGCCGGTCTCACCAAGCAGATTGCCGTCTCGAACGAGCCGGGCGACATCGGCGACCAGTATAACAGCTTCCTCGATTGCGAGGAGATCGATCCGGCGACCGCGCGCAACGGTGATGTCATCCTCAACCGCGACGGCAAGCTGATGCGCCCCAAGCGCCTGCCCTCGAACCTCTTCCAGTTCCGGGCCGGCACCGGCGCGGACCGCTGTGTGCTCGATTGCATCACCTCGCTCCAGCACGGCGCCGACCTGCTGTGGATCGAGACCGAGAAGCCGCATATCGAGCAGATCGCCAGCATGGTCGATCGCATCCGCGAGGTGATCCCGAACGCGAAGCTGGTCTACAACAACTCGCCCAGCTTCAACTGGACTCTGAACTTCCGCCAGCAGGTCTATGATGCTTGGGCCGAAGCCGGCAAGGATGTGTCCGATTACGAGCGCGCCGCGCTGATGAGCGTGATCTACGACACGACCGAGCTGGCCAAGGAAGCCGACGAGAAGATCCGCACCTTCCAGAAGGACGCGGCGAAGCGCGCCGGCATCTTCCACCACCTGATCACGCTGCCGACCTACCACACGGCCGCGCTCAGCACCGACAATCTCGCCAAGGAATATTTCGGCGAGGCGGGGATGCTCGGCTATGTCGCAGGCGTTCAGCGCAAGGAAATCCGCGAGGGCATCGCCTGCGTCCGCCACCAGAACATGTCGGGCTCCGACATCGGCGACGACCACAAGGAAGCTTTTGCCGGCGAGGCCGCGTTGAAGGCCGGCGGCGTCCACAACACGATGAACCAGTTCGCATAGAGAACGGACGGTCATCGCGAGCAGCCTGGCGAGGATGCCGGCGGCCCGGGCGAGCGATCGCCCGGGCCGTTTGCCGTGCGCTCAGCCCACCCTTCCGAGAGAGTAGAAACTTACCGTATTGCAACACTAATACACTAGGTATATTCTCCCACCCACAGGAGGGAATGCCATGTACAGCGACGACGATCTGGAAGCCGTGATCGCGGCGGGCGTGGTGGACCGGCAATCGATCGAACGGATGCGCGATTTCCTCGCCCGATCCAGCCGCACGTCGGCAGTCGACGAGGAGCATTTCCGGCTGATCACCGGCTTCAACGACATCTTCGTATCGATCGCCTGCGTGCTGCTGCTGGTGGCACTGGGCTGGATCGGGCAGGCGATCCCGATCGGTCTCCAGAACGGTCCGCGCCCGCTCGGCGGTCTGTTCGTGGCGGCCGCGAGCTGGGGACTCGCCGAGATGTTCACGGCGCGCCGCCGCATGGCGCTGCCGTCGATCCTGCTGCTGCTCGGCTTCGTCGGCGGGCTGTTCGCGCTGACCGGATCGGCGCTCGCCGCCATGCTCGACAATGTCGACGCGGAACGGCTCGACCGGACGATCGGCACGCTGGTGATCGCCGGCTCAGCGCTCGTCGCGGGTGGTGGCGCATGGCTGCACTGGCGGCGCTTCCATGTGCCGATCACGGTTGCGGCGGGTGCCGGATCGGGTGTTGCGGTCTTGCTGGCGCTGATCGTCTCGATCGTTCCCGACCTGCAGGATCGCCTTGCCGTCCCGGCGTTTATCGGCGGCCTCGCGGTGTTCGGCCTTGCCATGCGCTGGGACATGAGCGACCCGAAGCGCGAGACGCGCCGCGCCGACGTAGCCTTCTGGCTGCATCTGCTCGCGGCCCCGCTGATCGTGCATCCGGTGTTCGCGATGATGGGGCTGCTGCAGGGTGGCGTCGGCCTCGGTGGTGCGAGCGTCGTGGTCGCTCTCTATATCGCCATGGGCTTGGTCGCGCTGGCGATCGACCGGCGGGCGCTGATGGTCTCCGCCCTCGCTTACGTGCTCTATGCGCTGTCCGAGCTCTTCCGCGAGTTCGGTGCGGTCAGCCTCAACATCGCCCTGACGGCGCTGGTGCTGGGCTCCGCGCTGCTGATGCTCTCGGCCTACTGGCCGAATGTGCGCGCCGCGGTGCTCGCCGCGCTGCCGGAGGGATTGCGCGCCAGGCTACCCGAAGCACATCACCCCGACCCGACCTTGGCGCACCCCGCCTGATCCCGGGGAACCTGCTCGCGCATTCATGATTTGAACCCGCTGTCATGAAGTTCGGGTTCAAGTCATGCTCCGGTGGCTTGTCTTAGTGATGCTCTTTCCCGACGTCGCGGCCAACGCTGCGCCGGCAGACTTCGGTCGCGTGCCGTTCGCCAGCAGCTTCGATCTCGCCAGCTTCATAATCCGGCCGACATCCAAGCAAGTCCGTCACCAAGGCGTATCGCGCTGGCTGACCGAAGATATCGAACCGCCCCCCGGCCCGCCTCGCGATCCGCCGATCGTGAAGATCCGGGGCAAGAAGGTGAAGTTCCGGATGCGCTTCTAGTCTTCGACCAGCTTCATCAGCTTGCGCTCGACCGGCGCCAGCACCGGCCCCAGATCCTGCCCGCGCTTCAACACCGCGCCATGCTCGCCAACCAAAGCCCACATACCTTGTCGATGACGCAAGGCCGGGCGTTTCTCGATGCGGAACTCGGGTCGCTCGGCGGTGCGGCGGAATGCCGAAAAGGTCGCCGCCTCGCGACCGAAATCGATCGCATAATCCTTCCAGTGACCGGCCGCGACCATCCGGCCGTAGAGATCGAGGATGCGCATCAGCTCGGGCCGCTCGAAGGCGACCTGATTCGGCCGCCCGCTTCCCGGAAAGGGTGTTACGACCGCGCTCACGCACTCTCCCGATCGGGCGCCGCGCGACTGAGCTTGCTGCGGGCGTCATCACGTTCGCGGATCAGTTCCTCGATCTTGCCGGAAAGCCGCTCGATCTCGCAGCGCATGATCTCGAGCCGCTGGGAGGCCGGATCGAACTGGTCGCAGCAGGGCGTGCCATAGGGCGTGAAGCGCTGCGTCTCCGCGGCGTCGACCAGCATCGGCTTGGCCGGGATGCCGATCATCGTGGCGCCCGCCGGCACATCGCGCGTGACGACCGCGTTCGCGCCCACCTTGGCGCCCTCGCCCACCGTCACCGGCCCCAGCACTTGTGCGCCGGAGCCGAGCACGGCACCATCCAGGAGGGTCGGATGGCGCTTGCCACCGATGCCGTTGACGGGATTGGTGCCGCCCAGCGTCACATGCTGATAGAGCGTGACATTGTCGCCGATCACCGCCGTCTCGCCGATCACCGTCCAGCCGTGATCGATGAACAGGTTGCGCCCGATCACCGCGCCGGGATGGATGTCGTTGCCCGTCACCATGCGCGACCAGTGGTTCACGAGCCGCGCGAGGAAGAACAGTCGCTGCCGAAACAGCGCGTGGGCGATGCGGTGATAGAAGACCGACCACACGCCCGGGTAGAGTAGCACCTCCCAACGCGAACGGGGCGCGGGATCGCGCGCCTTGATCGAATCCAGATAGGCCACGAGACGGCCGGGCATGATGCAACTCCCCTTGTCCTGATCGCTATTTAGGACCGGACGGTAAAGATTGCGAGGGGGTGCCTCCTTATGGAAGCCCCCCTGCCCGCTTATGATAGGAAATCAGAGCGTTGCGTGCACCGTCGCGACCGCTTTGATCACCGCCCCGATGCGCGCGGCCGTCTGGATCACGTCCGCGGCGACACCATGTCCCTTCAGCACCTTCTCATGGGCATCGATGCACATGCCGCAGCCGTTCATCGCGGAGACGGCCAGGCTGAACAGTTCGAAATCGTCCTTCTCGATGCCAGGATTGCCGATCACGTTCATCCGCAGCTTGGCCGGCAGCGTGCCATATTCCGGGTTCGAGGCGAGGTGGACGAAGCGATAATAGACGTTGTTCATCGCCATGATCGCAGCCGCGGCGCGGGCGGCGTTGGCGGCTTCCGGCGAGAGCTTGCCCTCCACCTCTGCCTCGGCGGCCTCGACGATCGGCTTGTAGCCGGTGCCGTGCGCGCAAGCGAGCAGCAGGCCGAATTTGCGCTGATCGCCCAGCGTCTGGTCGCCGACCAGCGAGCCGATGTTGAGGCGCAGATCCTTGGCGTAATCGGGAAGAGCTTCAGCGAAGGTCTTGAGCGACATGGAAATCTCCTGAGACAGAAAGGCCAAAAATAGAAAGGGGCGCGCGAGACACGGTCCCGCGCGCCCCAGTGAGCGCTGCCGGTTCGGGGAGGGGGAGAAGCCCGGCGGCGCTAGGGGTGTATGAAGCGGGCGGTTACGCGGCCGGCTTCAGGACCTCTTCGCCCTGCGACCAATTGCAGGGGCAGAGCTCGTCGGTCTGCAGCGCGTCGAGGACGCGGAGCGCCTCGGCCGGGTTGCGGCCCTGGTTGAGGCCGTTCACCGTGACGTGCTGGATGACATTGTGCGGATCGACGATGAAGGTCGCGCGGAAGGCGACGCCCTCCGGCTCCGCGACGATGCCCAGCGCATGGGCGAGCTTCTTCGAATTGTCAGCGATCCACGGGAAATCGCAATTCGCCAGGCGCTCGTCGGACTTGCGCCACGCGAAGTGGACGAAATCGGTGTCGGTCGAGGCGCCGATCAGCACCGCGTCGCGATCGGCGAAGTCACCCTTCAGCTCACCATAGCCGATGATCTCGGTCGGGCAGATGAAGGTGAAATCCTTCGGCCAGAAGAACACGACCTTCCACTTGCCGCCGGTGTCCCCGGTATCGATCGTCTCGCCGTTCGGGAGCGCGTCGACGCCCTGCTGGACGGGGAGGGTGAGGGCCGGAAACTTGTCGCCAACGGTCAGCATGGTTTCGATTCTCCTGAGAGGGCGTGTTGAACGAGGGGGCATTTGCCGCATTGCAATGTAGGAAGCAAATCGATTATTCTTAGCCCTATGATCGAAAAAGCCGTTTTATGAGCACGTACCTTCCCACGCTCAAGCAGCTCCAATATCTGGTGGCGCTGCAGGAGCATGGCCATTTCGGCAACGCGGCCGAAGCCTGCTTCGTCACGCAATCCACGCTTTCCGCGGGTTTGCGAGAGCTCGAGTCGTTGCTGGGGCTGACGCTGGTCGAGCGCACGCGGCGGGTGGTGCGCTTCACGCCGGTGGGCGAGCGGATCGCAAAGCAGGCGCGGCGCGTGCTGGCCGAAGCGGACGTGTTGACAGATCTCGCACGCGCGGCAGGAAAGCCCCTGTCGGGCGAGCTGCGCATGGGAGTGATCCCCACCATCGCACCCTTCCTTCTGCCCCGCTTGCTGCCCAGGCTGCGTGCCGAATGGCCCGACCTGAAGCTCTACCTGCGCGAGGAGGTGACGGCGGCAGCCTGCGATTCCCTCCAGCGCGGACGACTGGACTGCGTGCTGCTGGCCCTTCCCTATCGCTGCGGCGACGTCGAATCCGCAGACATGTTCGAAGACAAGCTGTTCTTCGCCTTCCCCGCATCCCAGAAAGCCGAGTTCGCCAATCGAGTGCCACCCGAAGCGATCGACGAGCGCGAACTCCTGCTGCTCGAGGACGGGCATTGCCTCAAGGACCACGCGCTCGCCGCATGCAACCGCCCGGAGCTCGGCGCCGAAGCGGCCATGCTCGGCACCTCGTTGCATACCCTGGTGCAGATGGTGGACAACGGGCTGGGGGTGACGCTGCTGCCGGAGATGGCGATCGATGCCGGCATCCTCAACGGTACCAGCGTCCTTACCCGCCCGCTCGACGCGGAGAAGCCCAGCCGTCGTATAGCCCTCGCATGGCGCAAGGGCAGCCCGAGGGCCAAGGAATTCACGCTGCTGGCGGATGCGCTGAAGAAAGTCGCCTAAGGCTTTCCATGTTCCGCACTGGCATCCCATTCGGCGGCCGCGGCGTCGTCCTCGGCGCGCGGCTCAACCCAGCGGCTCGATCCGTCAGCGAAGATTTCCTGCTTCCAGAGGGGCGCCTTGGTCTTGGCCCAGTCGATCAGGAAGGCGCAGGCCTCCAGCGCCGCCGCCCGGTGTCGCGCCGCCGTGCCGACCAGCACGATCCGCTCACCCACCGACAGCGTGCCGTGGCGGTGGATCAGGGTGCAGCCGAGCAGCGACCAGCGCGTGATCGCTTGTGCCGCGATCGCATCCAGCGCGCGCCCGGTCATGCCGGGATAGGCTTCGAGGCGGAGCGCCGTCAGCCCCTCCCCGCCGCGCACGACGCCGGTGAAGCTCGCCACCCCGCCTCCACCGAGCGCCTCCAGCCGCGCGAACTCGGCAGCAAGGTCGAAATCTGCCTCCTGCACGGCGACGCGGGCACTCATCCGCCCGTCACCGGGGGGAACAGCGCGATCTCGCTCGCTCCCGCGATGGGCGCGTCGAGCGGCGCGAAAGTCTGGTCGACCGCCGCGCGCAATCGGGCCGGCTCTGCAAACGCTTCGGCATAGCCCCCGCCTCTCGCGGCCAGCCAATCGACGAGACCCGCGACGTCGACGACGCCCGCCGGCACATCGACCGCCTCGCCGTCCCGGCCGATCCGCTCGCGCACCCAGGCGAAGTAGAGCAGTTGCACCATCGCTCAATCCATGTGCTTCAGGCCGACGCGCAGATAATCCCAGCCGGTGATCAGAGTCAGCGCCGCCGCCAGCCACAGGCAGGCGAGGCCGATCTGCTGCACCCACGGCCATTGCGCCAGCGCGCCCGCCAGGATCAACAGGCCGAGCGCGCCCATCTGGAATGCCGTCTTCCACTTGGCGAGTCTGCTGACGGGCATCGAGACCGAAAGCTGCGCCAGGAACTCGCGCAGGCCAGAGACCGCGATCTCGCGCAACAGGATCACCAGCGCCGCGATCACGTGCCAGCCGGTCACCACCGGATGCGGGCCGATCACCCGTTCGGTGGAGATCAGCATCACGATCACTGCAGCCACCATGATCTTGTCCGCGATCGGATCGAGGAAGATGCCGAGCTTCGACACCGTGCCCTGCGCGCGCGCCAGATAGCCATCGAAATAATCGGTGATGCCGGCAAGCGCGTACAGCAGGAAGGCCAGCACGTAGCCGACCGGCCCCGGATGCCACAGCAGGCCGACGAGGATCGGCACGGCGAAGATGCGGGACAGGGTGAGGATGTTAGGTAGGGACAGCATCGGTGCGGCAGCCTAGCCCAACGGCGCGACGGTTTGAACCATCCCGTTGAACCCCCGGTGCGGTTCGGCCATTGTATGATTTGGTGTTGGCGTCCGCCTGCGCTATGTCGCACCTCACCTTGGGGGAAAGACGGGTTTTCGCGTTCCGATATGCAGGCATCCTTGAGGCTTCTCGCGCGCAGGCGATTCCTGCCGCTTTTCACCACCCAGTTTCTGGGGGCCTTCAACGACAATCTGTTCAAGACGTCGATGGTGATGCTCGTCACCTATCGGATCTTCTCGGACGATCATCTCGAGGCGGCCTTCAATGCCGCGGCCAACGCTCTCTATATCCTGCCCTTCTTCCTGTTTTCCGCACTCGCCGGCCAGTTGGCGGACTGCCGCGACAAGGCCTGGATCATCCGGCTGGTGAAGACTGCGGAGATCGCCATCATGGCGGTCGGCGCGGTGGGCCTGCTCCTCCATTCGGTGACGCTGCTGCTGCTCGCGCTGTTCGCCATGGGCGCGCATTCCACCTTCATCGGCCCGATCAAATATGCGCTGCTGCCCCAGCACCTGCACCGTGACGAGGTACTCGGCGGCACCGGGCTGATCGAGGCCGGCACCTATATCGGTGTGCTGGTCGGCATCCTCGCGGGCGGCGTGATTCCCGCCCCTGCAGTCGCGGCGACGGTGCTGGCGATCGCGCTGATCGGCCGCGTCACCGGTGCCCAGGTTCCTCCGGCCCCGCCCGTGGTCGAGGATCACAGTATCGATCTGCATGTCGTGCGCGCTTCGATCCGCCTGGTGTCCGAGACGCTGCACGTGCCGCGCCTGATGCTGGCTGTGGCCGCGATCAGTTGTTTCTGGATGCAGGCGGCGATCCTCGGCACCCTGTTCGTGCCGCTAGTGAAGAATGTGCTGGAGGCGGACCAGGCCGTCGCGACTTTGTTCCTCGCGGTCTTCTCGGTCGGCGTCGGCGTCGGCTCGATCGCCATCAATCGCCTGCTGGGAGGCACCGTTTCGGCCCGCTTCGCACCTGCCTCCGCCTTGCTGATGGGGGCCTGCCTGCTCGATCTCCATCATGTCGCCGCCCATTGGGATGCGCCGGACACGATGATCGGCTGGAAGGCCTTCGTAGCACTCGACCATGCCAAGCATGTGCTGCTCGATCTGTTCGGGGTCGCGGTGTTCGGCGGCATGTTCGTGGTGCCGCTGTACGCCTTCCTGACCACGACGGTGGACAAGCTTCACACCGCGCGCACGGTGGCGGCGAACAACATCGTCAATTCGGGTGCCATGGTGCTGGGCGCCTTGCTCTTCGCAGGCTTGGTGCGATTCGGCGTTCCGGTGGCGGATACGCTGCTGGTGACGGCGGCGGGCAGCGTCGCGGCGGCCGCCATCGCCTGGCGGCTGCATCGGGCGTGCGCGCCGGCGTTCAGCTCAACATGATGATGAAGAAGATCAGTCCGGCAGCATAGCAGCCGGCGAAGAAGCGCAGATCCTCGCGCCAGGTCGGCCAGCGCGGTTCGGCCTGTTCCACCACCTCGACAGGCATCGTGACCTGACAGGCCGGCGGCGCCAGCAGCAGCGGCTTGCGGCGACGGATCAGCGCCGCGGACAGCGACGGCTCGGTAAGCGTGGGCGATGCCTGAAACATGATCGCAGCTTAACGAACCGTTTACCCTTTGGGTGCAAAATTTCGCCGTCCCGGCCGTCCCGGCGCGGGACGTTTCAGGCGAAGCGCGTCTTCGGAATGTGCGTGATCCGGCAGGCGAGATCGGCCTCCCCACTCGCCACGATATAGCTGTCTCCGGCATCGACGATCCCGGTGGTGAAGACCACGGGCGTCGGCAGATAGAGCCGATGCGCGATCGGATGGGTCTGTTCCGGATCGGCCTCGATCAGGGGCACCTCGTCCTCCATGCGCAGGACCTTCGCTGGGTCGTCGCGATCGAGCAGTGCCCAGAAGGTGCGATACACACCCACCTTCTCCTGCGGCTCGACCCCGTGGTAGAGCATGAGCCAGCCTTTTTCCGTCAGGATCGGGGGCGTACCGCCGCCGACCTTCATCGCAGACGTCGAGCCGCTCCGCGCACGCACGCCAGGCTGGTCGCAGGGTTTCCAGTGCAGTGCGTCCGGTGAAGATGCGAGGTGAATTACCGGCCCGCCGGCAAAACCCGCATCCTCGGGATAGGCGAAATAAAGCTCGCCGAGCGGCCGGGTGAGTGCCCAGAACTTGCCTCCCGGCTTGCCCTCGAACAGCAGCATGTCCTTGTTCTGGTGATCGAGAACGAGGCCCTCCAGCCGCCATTCGAACGCATCGTCCGACGTGTAGAGCGAAGTGCCGTGCCGCTCCGCCGAGCAAGAGCAGACGGTCATGTAATAGCGCCCGTCGATCGGGCTGATTCGGGGGTCCTCGATGCCATAATCCTGATAAGCAGCGCGCGGCTCGATCGCGCGATCGTAATGGACCGCGACGATCCCCCGCCCGTCAGGCGTCAGCTCGACCGGCAGCAGCCAACTCAGCGAGGTCAGCCCCATCTGCGGATAGGCGCCGCCCTTCACGAGAAAATAGCGCGGATCGGCCATATCGATCCGCTCGACATGATGCGGATCGAGCACATAGCCGTCCGCAGTCCAGCGGATCGCGCGGGCGTGATCGCCCTCGACAGGCGTCACCAGCGCCTCGGCGACGCGTACCATCAGCAGCAGATTGCCCGACCGCAGCCGGGTCAGCGCCGGGTTGAAGGCGCCGAGCACGAAGGTCGGCTCGGCGATCGAGCGCCGGAGCGGCGATCGCGCGAGATCGACGTCGTCGGGCGTGAAGATCAGATAGTCGTCGCTCATGGGGCCTCCGCTTACCCGGGAACGCCGCGCCGCGCCCGCCCGTTCCTTGTGCTCGAGGAGATCGGACATGGCGAAGGTGAAGGCAGGCGACCGGGTGGAGTGGAACTCCCATGGCGGTACCGCGGAAGGCGAGGTCGTGAAGAAGGTCACGAGGCGGACCAGCGTGAAGGGCCACACGGTCGCGGCCTCGAAGGACGATCCGCAGTTCATCGTCGAGACCGACGAGGGAAAGCGGGCGGCGCACAAGCCGGATGCGCTGCGGAAGGCCTAGGACGGTACCCGATCCAGCGCCGCCAGCCACGGGGCCGCCGTGCCGTCCGACGGTGCGCGCCAGTCTCCTCTCGGGCTCAGCGCCCCGGCCGTCGAGACCTTGGGGCCGTTCGGGATCGCCGAGCGCTTGAACTGACTGATCTGGAAAAAGCGGAACAGGAAGCGCTCCAGCCAATGCCGGATCGTCGGCAAGTCGTACGCTACCCTTTGCGCCTCGGGCACGCCGAGCGGCCATTCGCCTTTCTCCGCGTCGCCCCATGCCTGCAGCGCAAGATAGGCGATCTTGGCCGGGTCCATGCCCCAGCGCACGATATGGTGCAGGAAGAAATCGTTGAGTGCATAGGGACCGATCTTGGCCTCGGTCGACTGGATCGCACCGTCCGCACCCGCCGGCACCAGCTCGGGCGAGATTTCGGTGCCGAGGATACGGTCCAGCACCGTGTCCGTGGCGACGTCATACTGCCTCGTCTGGATGCACCAGCGGATCAGGAACTGGATGAGCGTCTTGGGCACGCCGCAATTGACCGCATAATGGCTCATCTGGTCGCCGACGCCGTAGGTGCACCATCCGAGCGCCAGCTCGGAGAGATCGCCGGTGCCGACCACCAATCCGTCACGCTGGTTGGCGAGGCGGAAGAGATAGTCGGTGCGCAGGCCCGCCTGCACATTCTCGAAGGTCACGTCATAGACCGGCTCGCCACCCGCGAAGGGGTGGTCCATATCCTCTAGCATCCGCGTGGCGGCCGGGCGGATGTCGATCTCGGCGCCGGTGATGCCGAGCGCCTCCATCAGTGCCCAGGCATTGCCTTTGGTGGCATCGCCGGTGGCGAAACCGGGCATGGTGAAGCCGAGAATATCGGAACGGCTGCGCCCCAGCCGGTCGAACGCCTTGGCGGCGACGATCAGCGCGTGGGTGGAATCGAGGCCGCCGGAGACGCCGATCACCAGCCGTTTCGCGCCCGACGCTGCGACGCGCTTGAGCAAGCCCTCCACCTGGATGTTGAACGCCTCATAGCAATCCTCGTCGAGCCGGGCGGGATGATCGGGCACGAACGGGAAGCGCGCGACGGCGCGTTTCAGGCCGATATCGGCAAAGACCGGCTGGCGATCGAAGCTCACCCGCCGATAGCGCGTCTCGGGATGGCCGGCGGCGGCGGCGGCGTCGTTGAAGGTGCCGAAGCGCATCCTTTCGGCGCGCAGGCGACCGGTGTCGACATCGGCGATGGTCAATTCCGCCGTGCCCGAGAAACGCGAAGAGGCGGCCAGTTCGTCGCCCAGCTCATAGACGAACGCCTGCCCGTCCCAGCTCAGATCGGTGGTGCTCTCGCCCGGCCCGGCGGCGGCGAAGGCGTAGGCCGAGCAGGTCCGCGCAGAATGTGCCGCCGCCAGCATCGCCCGCTCGCGCGCCTTGCCGATGACGGTGTTGGAGGCCGAGAGGTTGCACAGGATCAGCGCGCCCGCCAGAGCGGCGCTGGTGGAGGGCGGCGTCGGCGCCCAATAATCCTCGCAGATTTCCGCCGCGAAGACGAAACCGGGCAGATCGGAGGCGGCGAAGATCAGGTCGGTGCCGAACGGCACCGCCTCGCCGCCGATCTCGACACTCAGCCCGGTAAGGCCGACGCCCGGCGCGAACCAGCGCTTCTCGTAATATTCGCGGTAATTGGGCAGGAAGCTCTTGGGCACGATGCCGAGCAGCCGCCCCCGCGCAATCGCATAAACGCAATTGTAGAGCCGCCCGTTCCTCAGCAGCGGCGCGCCGACCAGCAGCACCGGCTTCAGCTTCTTGCTGCCCGCCACGACGGCCGCGATCGCCGCCCCGGTCGCGGCGATAAAGCCGTCCTGCAGATGGAGATCGTCGACCGCGTAGGAGGAGATGTTGAGCTCCGGATAGACGACGAGATCGACACCCGCCGCATCCGCCTCGCTCGCTAGTGCCAGCGCCGCCTCGGCATTGCGCGCAGGATCCCCGGCGGTCGCGATCGGGGTCGCCGCCGCCACGCGCACGAAGCCGTGGGCGTGGATCGAGTGGAAATGCCTGTCCGCCTTGCTCAACCGCTTGCTCCGGGCCTGTTTCGCCTCCGCATCTAGCGCCTTATGATCGCCAGCGCATCAGGGAGGATGACCATGCCCGCACCCGTCGAGACGATGACCGCGCAGCAGAAGGCCTGGATGGCCTCGATCAGGGAGAATCTGGTCAGGGAGACCGGCAAGACGCTGGACGAATGGGCCGTCATCGCCCGCACCTGCCCGGAGACGAGGCATCGCGCCCGGCTCGGCTGGATGAAGGAGCATTACGGGCTCGGGCAGAATCGGGCCTCGGTCATTCTCAACATCGCCTTTCCATCGGATACCGGGTGGAGTCAGCCCGATACGCTTGCCGACACGTTGTGGAAGGATGCCGGCCTGCGCGCGATCTTCGAGGCGGTGAAGGCCGAGATCACGGCCCTGCCCGACGTGGTGATCGGCCAGCGCAAGACCTATTCGGCCTTCTCACGCGCCTATCAGTTCGCCGCGCTTCGGCCGGACAAGGGGGCGGTGCTGCTTGGCCTCGCAGTGGAACCTGATGTGGCGCCGGGCCTGGCTGCGCCGAAACGGACTGTCTGGTCGGAACGGCTGAAGAGCGAGGTTCGGCTTAGCGTGATCGCCGATCTCGCTCCGCTCAAGGCGACGATCCGGCAGGCGTGGGAGGCATCCTGATCACACTGGCGCAACCGGAGCGCCATCGCCATATCGCCCTCTCGAAAGAGGGAGAGGGATACAGTGAGCGTAGCGTTCCGCCGCGAGAGCGACGACGAGCATAAGGAACCGAAATTCGAGCTGCCGCTGCCGCCGGGGCCAAATCTGGTCACCGCGCGCGGCCTGGCTCTGATCGAAGCGAAGGTGGCGGAACTAGAGGCGATCGACGCCGCCCCCCTCCCCGATGCCGAGCGCGAGCAGCATCTGCGAGTGCTGCGTTACTGGCGTACCCGGCAGGCGACCGCCCAGCCCGCCCCGCCGCCGCCGGAAGACGAGGTGGCCTTCGGCTCGCGCGTCTCCTTTGCGTTGAATGGCCAGACGAAGCGGATCGACATCGTCGGCGACGATGAGGCCGATCCGAACGAGGGCCGGATCGCGTTCTCGGCCCCGCTCGCCCGCGCGCTGATCGGAGGCTATGCGGGCGAGAAGGTCGATTTCGGCGGCGAGACCGAGGCGATCGAGATCCTCTCGACGGAAACCATCCCCGACTGACGGAGAATTCCATGTCCGATTTCCGCATGATCGTCCGCCGGCATGGCGGCCCGGAGCGGATTGAGCGTGAGGAGATCGCGCCGACCGAGCCAGGCGCCGGCGAGGCGCGTATCCGCCAGACCGCGATCGGGCTGAACTTCATCGATACCTATCATCGCACCGGCCTCTACCCGGTCGATCTGCCCTCGGGCCTTGGCAACGAGGCTGCGGGTGTCGTGGAGGCGGTCGGCGACGGGGTGACCGATCTGAAGGTCGGCGATCGTGCGGCCTACGCACTCGGCAAGCCCGGCAGTTACGCCACCGTCCGGACGGTGCCGGCCGATCTGCTCGTCCCCTTGCCTGATACCGTCGACGATCGCACCGCCGCCGCCGCGATGCTCAAGGGCATGACCGCTGCTTATCTGATCGGGCCATGCGCGAAGATCGAGGCTGGGCAACATGTGCTGGTCCATGCGGCCGCCGGCGGGGTCGGCTCCATCCTCGTGCAATGGCTTGGGGCGATCGGGGCGACCGTGATCGCGCACGCCGGATCCGAGGAGAAGGCGGTAATCGCCAAGCAGCTGGGCGCGCATCACGCCTTCTCCTGCCCGATGGATGAGCTGGCGGCTCGGGTGCGCGAGATCACGGACGGCAGGGGTGTTGAGGCGGTTCTGGACGGCGTCGGCAAGGCCAGCTGGGATGCGTCGATCGGCTCGATCGCGATACGCGGTATCGTCGTAACCTATGGCAATGCAAGCGGCCCGGTGCCGCCGATCGATCCGCTCGTGCTGTCGAAAGCCGGCTCGATCTTCGTCACCCGGCCCACCCTCTTCAGCTATGCGAGCGACGCCGCGGAACGGCGCGACCTTGCCGGCCGGCTGTTCGAGCGGATCGGGAACGGCCTCACCATTCCGATCGGCCGGATCTTCGCGCTCGCCGATGCTGCGGATGCACATAGGGCACTCGAATCCCGCTCGACCACTGGCTCGACCCTGCTGCTGCCCTAAATCGCCCGAAAAATGCCGGAGACACTGGACCTTCGCCATTTCGAGCGTCTATGTGGTCGACCTTCGTTAAGGAGGAGACGAGTTCCATGAACAACACCGAGCTCGCCGAGCAGATTGCTGCCGGCCACGGCCTGTCGAAGGCGGACGCCCGTAAGGTCGTCGACGCCGTTTTCGCCGCCATCACCGATGCGGCCGCCAAGGGCACCGAAGTTTCCATCTCGGGCTTCGGCAAGTTCAAGGTGAAGGACAGCCCGGCTCGCGAAGGCCGTAACCCGGCCACGGGTGCGGCGATGACCATCGCCGCGTCCAAGAAGCTCGGCTTCTCGCCGGCCAAGGCCGTCAAGGACAAGCTGAACGGCTAAGTCCCCAAGAAACTGACTTGTGAGTCTCGATAGCGTTCGCGCCTTCCTTCTGGAAAAAGCGCCCGATATCAAGATTATAGACCAAGGTGCCAGTACCGCCACGGTGTCCGAGGCGGCGCTGGCACTGGGAGTCGAGCCCGGGCAGATCGCCAAGACCCTGTCCATCAGGGTCAATGACGACGCCATATTGATCGTCGCGAGAGGCGACGCCCGGCTCGACAACCGCAAGACCAAGGCCGTCTTCGGAGGCCGCCCGCGGATGCTGGGCGCCGAGGAGGTCGAAGCGCTTACCGGCCATCCGATCGGCGGCGTCTGCCCCTTCGGGCTCGCCACGCCCCTCCCCATCTACTGCGACCAGTCGCTCAGGGATTTCGCGGACGTATATCCGGCCGCCGGATCGCGGACCTCTTCGGTGCGGCTCACGCCAGAACGACTCGCCGATCTGGTCGGCGCGCGCTGGATCGACGTCTGCTCGCTACCGGCCCTCGCCGACTAACGGCTTCGCCAGCACGACATCTTCGCAATCCTGGCTGCCGACCCGGAAGCGGCGCTCGCCGATCTTTTCGAAGCCGTGGCGCCGATAGAAAGCCAGCGCCCGCACATTGCCAACGAAGACGCCCAGCAGCAGGCGCTTCGCCCCCATCGCCTCGGCATGCGCCGTCGACCGTCCCATCAGTGCGGCGCCCAGACCGGTACCGTGCGTGCGCGAGAAGCTGTAGATCCGCTTGAGCTCGATATCGCCGGGTTCGGCCTGTACCAGCTTCGGCGACGCCACCAAGGCGTAGCCGAGCGGCGCGCCGCCCGTCCGCGCCTCCGCCACCCAGGCGGCGCTGTCGGGATGACCGAGCAAAGCGCGATAGGTCTCCGCACCATGCTCCGCGGCGCAGTGCGCGACGATCGCGTCGCCTTCCAGCAAGCCCGCAAAGGTTTCGAGAAACGTCGCCCCGCCGATCAGCGCCAGCCGCTCTGCATCCTCGATACCCGCCTGCCGCAACCGCCATTCCACGCACATTCTCCTGATTTGCGCCGCCGCCTTAGACGAAGGTCGCAACCCATCCCACTCTCAACCCCTGGGTAACCAATCCAGATTAGCCATCCGACATTGACCGGAGGACGTAAGTGCAGCGGAAACCCCCGACCGCTTCTCCATTGACGAAATTCTTCGCGCGCGCGGCGGAGGCATCGATGCGCCTTTCGCGCTCGCGCGCCTGGGCGCTGCTTGGTGCCGGCCTGGTGGCGACGATCGTCATCGATCATGTAACCGGCCCGCAGGTCAACGTCGTCATCCTCTATCTCGGCCTCGCCTGCTTCGGTTCCTGGTGCCTGGGCGAGCGCGTGGGGCTTGGTATCGGTGCGGTTTCGGTCGTCATGCTCGGCCACATCAACGGGTTCGGCGCGCCCGGACAGGTTGCGGCGATCAAGCCTGTGGCGCTCGCATGGAACATGATCGGCCGCTCGCTCTCCATGACGGTGATGGTCGCGCTCGCCAGCGGGCTGCGGCACTCGCTCGATCACGCGCGCTGGAGCGCGACCACCGATCCGCTCACCGGTGTGCTCAACAAGGCCGGCTTCAACCGCCGCCTGCGCGCGCTGATCAGTCATGCCCAGCGACGCCAGGAATCGGTCGTGCTGGCCTATGTCGATCTCGACGGCTTCAAGGGCGTCAACGACGGCTTCGGCCATGCCGCCGGCGACACCTTGCTCTGCGACTTTGCAGAGAAGGGCGCCGATGCGATCCGCGCGCACGATCTGTTCGCGCGCATCGGCGGCGACGAATTCGTGACGCTGATGACCGTTCCCAATTGCGGCCAGGGCGACGTTGCGGCCGAGGCACTGCATTATCGGCTCAGCCGCATCCTGCGCGACACCGGCTATGCCGTGACGTGCAGCATGGGCGCCATGGTGGTCGAGGCCAACAAGATCGCAAGCACGAACAGGCTGATAGAGGCAGCCGATGGTCTGATGTACGAAGTGAAAAAGTCGGGTAAGAATGCACTGCGCGTCGCGCGGCTGGATCTCCAGCCGACCATAACCGAACTGCCGGCGAGGCCCATGCCCGATCGGCGGCTGGCGACGCAGGAGGGGATGGCCGACGCGGCATGACGATATACTACACCCCCGCCAACCGCCCCGCGGACGAGGACGAGCGCCAGCGCGCGGTCGATGAATCGGGATTTCTCGAAGCCGCCGGCGACCCGACGCTCGACGCGATCGTGCACGAAGCCGCCAAATTATTCGGTACGCCGATCGCGGCGATCTCGATCGTCGATCACGAGCGGCAATATTTCCCGGTGGGGATCGGCCTTGATGCCTCCGAAACGCCACGGGCGGCGTCGTTCTGCGCGCACGCCATGCTCGATTGCCGGAAGCCGATGTGCGTCACCGACGCGACCGCAGACGCGCGTTTCGCGGGCAACCCGCTCGTGCTGTCGGGGCCGGACATCCGTTTTTATCTGGGAATGCCACTCGTCTCGGGAAGCGGGCAGCCGCTCGGCGCCCTGTGCGTGATCGATCGCGAACGGCGCGAGGTGCCCGATCAGGCCAGGCTCGACGCGATGGCCGCACTGGCCCGCAAGGCCATGGACCGCGTCCACGCCCTCAAGCACTGACGCCATCGAACAGGGAAGTCCCCGGCCGGTGGAGGGGGAGAGACCGGCCGGGGATCGCAGGGGCGACCTCACTGGGGAGAAGATGATCGCCCCCGAACCGAGTGACTTAGTTCAGGCGTGGCGCCGATCAGCGGTGCGGCCCTGCGAAACGCTGGCCAGCAACAGTTCCAGTTGATCGGGCGAGAAGCCTGCATCCTTGAAATTCTTCATTGCCGAAACCGGCACGGCATATCCGCGATGCCAGGCGTGCACCGCAAGACGACGCAGCGCCTCCAACCGGGGGCTGGCGAGCCGGCGATCCGGATTGCCTCCAAAAAGCGCGGCAAAGGTCCGGGCGACCCACCCCGGCGCGCGAAGGGAGGCGAGATCGTCCCGCTGGGCGAGCACGATCACTTCCCATTCGCTGCGCTCGAACGCGGCGGGAATAGTGGAGCTGCCGATCGGCGCCGCGGTGGTGAAGGCCTCGCGTGTGTCGAGATAGGCCATGGGATTTCCCCTTTCGGATGCGGCATCCCCGCCCCGCGCGCCGTCAGCTGGCGAGCGCGATGATGCGATAGTCAGACGGAGCCGCCGGGCGACGGCCTTGTTGCGGTCAGAGGGGGCGCGGTCGCTCCATCACCGGATCGGACATCGAATGATGCGGAGCATGACCGGCTCCCTTTCGCTCGTTCCTTACTGAGCGGTATATAATAGCCGGGCGGCGAGTCCGTCAACCGATTTCTGTACCGGCTGATAAAGTTTTTTGACGCTACCCATTAGCCGCCGTTGCCGGCGTTCAGCGCCCCGGCCACATCGCCAGCGCGGTATCGACCATCCGGCCGAGATCCTCGCAGCACGTCCCCGTCCCGGACTGGACGGACAGACCCTGGAAGAGCGCGAAGACGTAGTTTGTCAGCGCTTCGGGATCGATATGCTCCGGAAGGTCGCCCTCGGCCTTGGCCCGCGCGAAGCGATCGACCACCGCGCGCTTGGACGATGCCCGGCGTGCCACCACCTCGGCCTTGATCGCCTCCGCCTCCGGCCCGCACGCGACGGACGAGATCACACCCAGGCACCCCTTGGGATCGCAGGTGCTTGCCTGGTTCTGCAGCGCGCCGCGCAGCAGCCGCTCGGCCACGCCCCGCGCGGTGGGCGCTTCCAGCGCCGTCTCCATGTAAGCCAGCTTCTCGGTTTCGTAGAGATCGAGCGCCTTCTTGAACAGCGCTTCCTTGTTGCCGAAGCAAGCGTAGAGGCTCGGACGGGTGATGCCCATCGCCTCGGTCAGCTCGGTGAGCGAGGCGCCTTCATATCCTCGCGTCCAGAAGACCCTGAGCGCCGCCGCCAACGCCTCGTCGGCGTCGAATTCGCGCGGGCGACCGCGCGTCGCTACGGCTGTGTCCATGTTTTTCATACCGCTCGATATAGTGATTCGGGGGGCGATAGTCCACCTGCGCCCAAATCAGTGCGGCCGGAACCCCCAGCTCATGAAATTACCGACATTTGCCGCCAGTTTGCGGCGGTCCAGCCACGTCCCGCGCAGGGCGGCGGTGAGGTTCGACTTTAGTCGATCGGGCATAGGTACGAGGCGCAGCCAGTAGCTCGGGCTGTAAGCGTTGCGGAAGCTCGCGCCGCCGACCTCGACATAGCCGTTGCGGGCCAGCAGCCCCTTCGCGCTCTCGTCCGAGAAGAGCTGCATATGCTCGATATCGACGATCGGCGAGCGGCAACCGAGCAGGCGGTTGAGCCAGGCGCGGCGATCGTGGGTGACGCTGACGAACACGCCGCCCGGCTTAAGCAGGCGCCGCGCCGAGGCAACCAGCGCGCCGGGATCGCGGACATGCTCCAGGGTCATGAAGCAGCAGATCAAATCGAAGCTGCCGGGCGCGAAATCCTGCTCGACGAAGATGCCCTCGCGGATCCAGGGCTTGCGGTGGGCAGGAGCTGCCGCGATCGCGGCCGGCGACGGTTCGACGCCGACAAGTTCCTGAAATCCCGCCTTCTGCAGCCGTTCGAGAAAGGCACCGGTGCCGGTGCCGATCTCCAGTGCCGCCCCCCTGCCCTTCAGCGTCTCCAGCACCGGCGCGATCGCGCGGGCGTAGGCATCGGCGGCATCTTCAGCCTCATCGGCGCTGTCGTAATCGGCCTCGTGATAGGAGGCGGCGAGCGTGGCCTGGCTCGGCGCACGATCGACATAGGCAAGGTCGCACACCCGGCAGCGGACCATCGCGTGGCTCATATATTCGGGGACCTTGCGCGACGCAAAGCTCGACGCGCTGACCTTCGCCGCGTCGCGGCTGTCCGACAGGAAGGGTTCGGCGTGATCGCTTCCCGATCCACAGAGGGGGCAGGGGCGGGCTGCGGCGATGGTCTCGTGCATCATATCGCCTTTGCTAGCGCGAGATGCTTGAGCAATTCTTAACCATATCCGGCCATTGATCCCGGCCATGGAGCACGTTCCCCTCGCCGCCGCGTCGGACGCCGGCACCATCGATCTCGCCCGCCGCATACGCGCCCAGGCGCTGCGCATGGTGACGCGCGCGAAAGCCAGCCACATCGGCTCGGCACTGTCGATCGCGGACATTGTCGCGGTGCTGTACGGCGGCGTGCTGAAGGTCGATCCCTCGGCCCCCGATCATCCCGGGCGCGATCGCTTCCTGCTCTCCAAGGGCCATGCCTGCGTCGCCGTCTATGCCGCGCTCGCCGAGACCGGCTTCATCCCGCGCGAGACGCTGGCGACCTACGGCACCGATCTCTCGCCGCTGATGGCGCATATCAGCCATCAGGTGCCGGGTGTGGAATTCTCCACCGGCGCGCTCGGCCATGGCCTGCCCTTCGGGACCGGCAAGGCGCTGGCGGCCAAGAAGCGCGGCGCTTCGTGGCGCACAATGGTGCTCACCAGCGATGGCGAATGGGGTGAGGGCAGCAACTGGGAGGCGGCTCTGTTCGCCGCCCATCACGGCCTCGACAACCTCGTCTGCATCCTCGACTACAACAAGCTCCAGAGCCTCAGGAGCGTCGACGAGACGCTACGGCTGGAGCCGCTCCATTCCAAGTTCGAGGCGTTCGGCTGGGCGGTGCGCGAGCTCGACGGCCACGATCATGCCGCGCTGCGCGAGGCGCTCGCCGGCGCGCCGTGGGCGCCCGGCAAGCCCTCGCTGCTGATCGCGCACACCACCAAGGGCAAGGGCGTCAGCTTCATGGAGAACCAGGTGCTCTGGCACTATCGCAACCCCTCGCCCGAACAGCTCGCGCAGGCGCTGGCCGAGATCGGGGAGACGGCCGATGCGTGACGCCTTCATCGAAGAGCTGGTGGCGCTCGCCGCCGCCCACGACAATATCGCGCTGGTCGTCGGCGATCTCGGCTTCAACGTGATCGAGCCGTTCGCCGATCGCTTTCCCGACCGCTTCGTCAATGCCGGCGTCGCCGAGCAGAACATGACCGGCCTCGCCGCCGGCATGGCGAGCGAGGGCTATCACGTCTTCACCTACTCGATCGCCAACTTCCCGACCTTCCGCTGCGCCGAGCATATCCGCAACGACGTCGACCATCATCGTCTGCCCGTGACGGTGGTGGCGGTGGGCGGTGGCGTCTCCTACGGCGCGCTCGGTTACTCGCACCACGCGGTGCAGGATTATGCGCTGATGCGCGCGATGCCGCACATGACGATCGCGGCGCCCGGCGATCCGCTCGAGACGCGGGCCTGTCTGCGCTGGCTGGTGGCGAACCCCGGTCCCTCCTATCTCCGCCTCGGCAAGGCGGGCGAGCCGCGCTTCCATGACGCTATCCCCGATGTCGCGCCCGGCAGATGGATCGAGGTGCGCGACGGCGATCCCAAGCGGGTGATGCTCTCGACGGGCGCCGCGCTGGGTGCCGCGATTCAGCGCGCGGAGGATCGCGCCGTTTTCTCGATGCCGCTCTGGGGGATGGCATCCAAGCCGTGCCAGCCCGCGCAGCTCGCGCGCCGCTGGGAGGTAACAACCTGCGAGGATCATCTGCAGGACGGCGGCTTCGGATCGTGGCTGATGGAATCGGTCGCCGGCACGCCGGACGCCGCCAAGGTGAAGCCGATCGCGCTTTCCGCCGACGTCTGCGACATGGTCGCCGGCCAAGCGACGCTCAACCGCCTCGGAGGCCTCGTGGCCTAACCCAATCTTTACCACATCCCTTCATAGGATCGGGCCCATGAAAGCCATCATCCTTGCCGGCGGTCTCGGGACGCGCCTTGCCGAAGAAACCTCGCTTCGTCCGAAGCCCATGGTGGAGATCGGCGGCAAGCCGATCCTCTGGCACATCATGAAAATCTACGCCCAGCACGGCGTCACCGAATTCATCGTGTGCCTTGGCTACAAGGGCTACATGATCAAGGAATATTTCTTCAACTACGCCATGCACATGTCGGACATCACAATCGACATGCGGCGCGGCACCACCGAAGTGCATCGCAATGCGTCGGAAGACTGGAAGATCTCGCTAATCGACACCGGCGCCGAGACGATGACGGGCGGCCGCTTACGCCAGGCGCTCCAGTATCTCGGTGACGACGAGGATTTCTGCCTGACCTACGGTGACGGCGTGTCGGATCTGGACGTCGGCGCGGCGATCGCCTTCCACAAGGAGCATGGCCGCCGCGCGACGGTGACCGCCGTGCGCCCCGCCTCGCGCTTCGGCATGCTCGATCTGGCCGGCGACACCGTCGCCGCCTTTGCCGAGAAGCCGGTGGAGGAAGGCGGCTGGATCAACGGCGGCTTCTTCGTGCTGAACCGATCGATCGGTCAGTATCTCGGCAATTCGGATGCCTGCGTGTGGGAGCGCGAGCCGCTCGAGCGGCTGGCCGCCGACGGCGAACTCAAGTCCTACTTCCACGATGGCTTCTGGCAGCCGATGGACACGCTGCGCGACCGCCAGATGCTCGAAGGTCTGTGGGAGCGGCACGAGGCGCCGTGGAAGACGTGGCACTGAAGCGTGCTTCTCCACCTTCTCTACCTCCGTTCGCACTGAGCGTAGTCGAAGTGCAGCCACCGCACCGCATGGCCTTCGACTGCGCTCAGGCCGAACGGAGTTCGGGATGCTGAGCGCGGAATTCTGGTCCAACCGCAAGGTCTTCGTAACCGGCCACACCGGCTTCAAGGGCAGCTGGCTGCTCCTGCTGCTGGAGCGGCTAGGCGCTGACGTGACCGGCTTCGCGCTGGCCCCTCCGACCAAGCCCTCGATGTTCGACATGATCGACGGCCCCGCCCGCTGCCGCCATGTCGTCGGCGACATCCGCGATCTCGCCGCCATCGAAGCCGCGATCCGGGATTCGGAGATCGTGCTGCACCTCGCCGCGCAACCACTCGTGCGTGCATCCTACCTCACGCCGGTGGAGACCTACGCCGCCAATCTGATGGGCACGGTCAACGTCCTCGATGCCTGCCGCCGCGCACCGGAAGTTAAGACCATCGTCTCGATCACGACCGACAAATGCTACCGCAACGACGGCCGCGCCGAAGGCTATCTCGAGGATGCGCCGCTCGGCGGGCATGATCCCTATTCCAACTCCAAGGCCTGCGCCGAGCTTGCCGCGCAATCCTATCGCGACAGCTTCCTCGCGGCCGCCGACATCGGCCTCGCCACCGCGCGCGCCGGCAACGTGATCGGGGGCGGCGATTTCGCCGAGGACCGGCTGGTGCCCGATGCCGCGCGCGCCTTCGCGGCGAGCCGGCCGCTCGAAATCCGCAACCCCAACGCGACCCGCCCCTGGCAGCATGTGCTGGAGCCGATCGCCGGCTACCTCCTGCTAGCCCAACGGCTGCACGCCGATCGCAACACCTTCGCCAAAGGCTGGAATTTCGGCCCCTCCGCCGCCGATGTCGCGCCGGTCGGCACGGTGATCGATCTATTCGCCCGCCACTGGGGCGGCGGCACCGAGGTGGTGCCTCAGCCCGGCGAGCATCCGCACGAGGCCGCGCTCCTCACGCTCGATTCCACTGCGGCGATCGAGACTTTGGGCTGGACGCCGCGCCTCGCGCTCGACGAAGCGCTGCGATGGTCCGCCGACTGGTATCGGCTCGCCGCATCGAAGGGCGATGTGACGGCGCTCTCGCAACAGCAAATTAACCACTATCTTTCATAGCTGGCTCCCATGGGAGCTTCGACATCCAGGCGGATTCTGGTCACCGGCGCAGGCGGCTTCGTCGGTGCGGCGGTGGTGCACGCGGCGCTGGCGGCGGGGCATCACCCGATCGCGCTGGTCCGCACGCCCGGCGCCGCGCGGCTGACCGGCCTCGATATTCCGATCTACGTCTCCGATCTTGCCGATAGCGCGCGCATCTCGGCGGTGCTTTACGAGGCGCGGCCTGACATCGTCATCCACTCGGCCTGGGAAGGCGTCGGCGGCCCTTCACGCGCCGGCGACATCCAGTTCGAGAATATCCGTACCACCTGTGCGCTGGCCGATGCCGCCATCGCAGTTGGGTGCTCCAAGTTCGTCGGGATCGGCAGCCAGGCCGAATATGGTCGCTTCGATCGGCGCATCACGGAAGACGACCTGCCCAACCCCACGATGCTCTACGGCGCTGCCAAACTCTCCGCCTGCCACCTCACCCGCCAGCGCTGCGAGGCAGCGGACGTCGGATTCGCGTGGTTGCGCCTCTTCTCGGTTTACGGACCGGGCGACAATCCCAATTGGCTCATCCCGAGCGTGACCGCACGACTGCTCGACGGCATCGCGCCACGCACCACCGAGGGCACACAGCACTGGGATTATCTCCACGTCCACGACGTCGCGACCGGCACGCTGGCCGCCGCCGTCTCGGATGACGCGACCGGCGCCATCAACCTCTCCAGCGGCCAGCCCGCCACCGTCCGCTCGATCATCGAGCGTTTGCGCGACCATGCCGCGCCGGGCCTGCCGCTGCGCTTCGGCGACATGCCCTTCGGCGCCGGCCAGATCATGCATCTCGAAGGCGACAATACCCGCCTGCGCGCGACCGGCTGGGCGCCCTCTATCTCCCTCGACACCGGCCTCGCGCAGACTGTCGACTGGATGCGCGCCATCAGGAAGCAAGCCGCATGAAGACGATCTCGATCATCTCGCCCTGCTTCAACGAGGCGGAGAATGTCCGCGCCTGCCGCGATGCGGTGAAGGCGCTGTTCGCCGAGGGCGGCCCACTCGCCATGTACGCGCACGAGCACATCTTCGCAGACAACGCGTCCGCCGACGGCACCGTCGATATCCTGCGCGCAATGGCGGCCGACGATCCCGACATGAAGGTGATCCTGAACGCGCGCAATTACGGCCCATTCCGGTCCAACTTCAACGCGCTGCGCACCGCGACCGGGGATGCCGTGCTGGTCTTCCTGCCTGTCGACCTACAGGACCCGCCGCACATGATCGCGGACTTCGTGCAACTCTGGGAGAGCGGCATCGAGGTGGTCGCCGGCGCGCGCGTCAACCGGCAGGAGAGCCTTGGCTTGCGCACCTGCCGCGCGATCTTCTACCGCGTCGTCAACACGCTGTCGGACATAGACATCCCGCTCAACGTCGGCGAGTTCCAGCTGATTGACCGAAAGGTGTGGAAGGCGGTGGTCGAGCATGACGACCATTATCCCTATATCCGGGGCATCATCGCCTCGGTCGGCTTCCGCCGCGTGATCGTGCCCTACACGTGGGAAGCCCGGAAGAAGGGCTTGTCCAAGAACAACCTGCCCCGCCTGATCGACCAGGCACTGAACGGCATCTTCTCCTTCACCAGCGCGCCGATGCGGCTGTGCACCTTCGCCGGGCTCAGCCTATCGGCGCTGTCGATCTTCTACGCGATGCTGTCGGTGGTGCTCTATTTCGCGATGCCGGGGCACAGCCCGCGCGGCATGGCGACGCTGATCACCGCCTTGTTCTTCCTGTCGGGCGTGCAGCTCGCCTTCATCGGCATCCTGGGCGAGTACGTTACATCGATCCATTCGCAGGTGAGGAAGCGCCCGCTTGTGGTCGAGCGCGAGCGAATCAACATGGGTGCCGACGAGAACCCGGTCCACGAACTGCAACGGCTGGTCATCAACGGATGACGGCGGCCGAGGCGGCGGCCCGCCGCGCGCCCGGCATACCACTTCGCTGGCTTATCGCCACGCTCTTCGCGCTGGTGGCAGCGAGCGGCCTGCTGCTGCCGGCGTTTCTCGGCCTGCCTGCTTTCTTGTCTATTCCGCTCGTCATCGTCGGCGCGGGCGGCATCAGCCTGCTCGTCCTGGGGAGCGAGGCAGATGAGACGCGCATCGTCGGGCGTACCCTCGCGATCTGCTTCGGGCTGGCGCTGGCGCTCTTGATCCTCGGCGGCGAAGGGCGGCTGCTTTTCGCTCCGGCCGACTGGCAGATCCGTGATGCCGTGCTCGCCGACCTCGGTCGCCATCGCTGGCCGTTCGCCTATGTGCTGCCGGACGGCTCGAAGATCCTGCGCGCGCCGCTCGGCATGTACCTGCTGCCCGCACTCGCAGGTGGCGGACAAAGAGCTCTCGATCTCGCGCTGCTCGGACAGAATGCGATCGTGCTCGGGCTGGTGCTGGCAATAGCTTCGTCGCTATTCGCGGCCGGAAGACCCCGGCGCGCGGCCGCAACCGTCTTCTTCCTGTTCAGCGGGTTGGACGCCATCGGCATGCTGATCGCCCACGCGATGGGTCACGCCGCCTCCTTCTATCATCTCGAGAACTGGGCTTGGGGCCTCCAATATACCGCGACGATCAGCCAGCTATTCTGGGCGCCGCAGCATGCGTTGGCGGGCTGGGCCTGCGCAGCGCTGTTTCTGCTGTGGCAGCAAGGCAAGGTGCGGATCGGCACGGCCGCCGCGGGGGTACCTCTCTTCGCCTTCTGGTCGCCATTGGCGGTGGCGGGCGCGGTGCCGTTCCTCGCTTATGCGGGCCTGCGCGATCTGAAGCGGTTGCGCCCCGCCGATTGCGCGCTGCCGCTGCTCGCTCTGGCGATCTCGGCGCCGGCGCTCTGGTATCAGCATGCGGGCGCAGCAACACTCTACAACGGGCCGAACCGCCCCGATCCGCTTTTCTATGCGCTGAGCCTGTTGCTGGAGGTCGCGCCGTTCGTCTTGCCGGCGCTGATCGCCGGCACGCGCTTCGGCCGGGCGCCGCTGTGGATCGCTGTCGTGCTTCTCGTCCTCGCCCCGCTCTGGCGGATCGGCGACTGGGCGGATTTCCAGATGCGCGTGACGATCGTGCCGCTCTGCCTGCTCGCCGCAGCCATCGCCGACCTGCTTCTGCGCGAGAATCGACCGAATCTACGCCGCTATTGCTTCGTCATGCTGGCGATCGGATCGTTGACCATGCTGTCCGAGCTGTTCCCGGTGCTGACCATGCGTGCCTCGCCCCCGCCACTCTGCTCGCTGCCGGGCGTGTGGACGAGGCAGACCGGCATGATCGTGCCGAACGCCACCTATCTGGCGTCCGTCTCCGCCTTGCCGGTCCGGCCGGCCGAGATCGTCGATCCGCGCCGCGACCCTCCGCGTTGCTGGTCGCGCGGATGGATCACCCCGGCATGGACCGGCTGATAATCGCGCGCACGTCCACCGCGGCCTCGAAGGCACCATAAGCCGATCCGCGCGACGTCAGCCGCAACCGGCAGAAGGCCTCTGCCATCGGATTGTCCCACTGGAGCAGCACCGCCGCCTGCGCGGCCAATGCAAGCTTTTCCACGAGCAACCGGGCACGCCCTTCGTCGGCCATGAAATCAAGATCATCGAGCCAGGCATCGTAGAACCGATCCCGTCCCCGCGCGCCGTCGAAGAACGCCCGCAGCGCCTCGACGCCTTCAGGCTCGCGCGTCAGCCCACGCAGCAGATCGAGCGCGATGACGTTACCCGATCCTTCCCAGATCGCGTTGAGCGGCGACTGGCGGAACAGGCGCGGCATCGGGCCGGTCTCGATATAGCCTGCGCCTCCGTGGCACTCCATCGCCTCGTTCACGAGGGCGGGCGCGCGCTTGCAGATCCAGTATTTGGCGATCGGGGTCAATAAGCGGGCAACCTGATCGTCTTCGTCGAACGCTTGCGCGATGCGCAGCGAGAGCGCCGTGGCCGCCTCGCTCTCTACGCTCAAGTCGGCGAGTACCGCCGCCATCGCAGGCTGGTCGATAAGCCGTTTCTGGAAGGCCGATCGATGTGCGGTGTGCCATAGCGCCTGCGCCAGCGCGGCACGCATCTGAGAGGCCGAACCGATCACACAATCCAGCCGCGTGTGCTGCACCATCCGGATGATGGTGGCGACGCCCCGCCCTTCCTCGCCAATCCGCCGGGCCAGCGCGCCGTGATATTCCACCTCGGAGGAGGCGTTGGACTTGTCGCCCATCTTGTCCTTCAGCCGCACGATGCGGAAACCCGCATTGCGCGTGCCGTCCGGCAGCCAGCGCGGCAGCAGGAAGCAGGTGAGCCCGCCCGGCGCATAAGCGAGCGTCAGGAAGGCGTCGCACATCGGTGCCGAGCAGAACCATTTGTGGCCGGTCAGCCGATACCAGCCGTCGCCGTCCGCGATCGGCTCGGCGTGTGTGGTGTTTGCGCGGACGTCGGAGCCGCCCTGCTTCTCGGTCATCGCCATGCCGATGGTGACGCCGGTCTTCTCGCTGGCCGGCCGGACTGCGGGATCGTAGCGGCCGGCGGTGATACGCGGCACCCATTCGTCGCGCACCGCCGGCTCGACCGACAAAGCGGGCACCGAAGCGTAGGTCATCGTCATCGGGCAGCTCGTGCCCGAATCCGGCTGGCCGGTGAGGAAGAGCGTTGCGGCGTGGGCGACATGCCCGGCGGGCGTGCCATCCCAAGCCACGCTGGCGACACCGGAGCCGAGGCCGAACTCCATCAACCAATGATAAGCCGGATGGAAACGCACCTCGTCGATACGGCGGCCCCAGCGATCGTGCGTGTCGAGCTCGGGCGGATGGCGGTTGGCCTCGACCCCCCAGCCGATCACCTCGGCCGATCCGGCTCGGCGGCCGATCTGGCCCAGCCGCGCCGCGTGCTTAGCCCCACCCGCCTTCGCCGCGGCATCGGACAGCGCGCGATCCGTCGCAAAGAGATCGACATCCTCGAAGGGGAGCGGCTGGTTGGTGACCTCGTGGGTGTCGAGATCGGCGATCGGATCGAGCGGGGCCATGGCGCTCCCTAGCACAGTCAGTAGCGCATCGGGGGTGCCCCGGCGCGCAGCAGGACCGACGCGACGCACGCCACCACAACGGCACCCGCCGCAATCGCCAGCCGCCCGCGCGGCACGCGTCGGCATCCCCCCAGCAGCACCGCCGCCAGCGCGGTGGAGAGGATCAGCCACAAATGATAGCGGAGGTCCGACGCGATGCTCACCACCGCGAAGCTCGCCGTCATCAGCATCGCCGAAACGGCGAGTGAAAGCGCCAGCGTCCGCGCCGGCTGTCGCGGCGTGGCGAGCAATACCCACCCGATTGCCAGCGTCGCGACCAGCCAGACGGCCGGCACACCGATCGGCGTCTCCTCGATCGCTCCGGCGACGCGGCTGAGCGCGACCGTGGCGCCGCTCGCCTTCGCGCCGACATTGTACAGATTTTCGGGCGTCTGGAACGGTGCGGCGGCGCTGTGCTCGTCCGGTGGCGTGACGATCCGCAAGGTCGAGTTGAGGTGAGCGGCGCGATGCTCGGCATAGGCCAGCGGGTGTGCGATGATCGCCGCGATCCAGTTGTGGAACAGCGGCGGCGGCCCGTTATCGTCCGAGACCAGCCCATTGCCCATCGGCCCGCAGCGCGCCGGATCGGCGAAGGGATCCCAATAGAAGGGCGTCGTACAATGCAACTGCTCCGCCTTCGCCCAATCCGCGTCCGACAAGCCCGGCATCGCGGCGAGATGCGCGCGATCGGAGATGCCGGCGAGATCAAAGATCGGCAGCGTATATTGCACGCCCGAGCGGTCCGCTCCCAGCAGCCCGTGGTTGATCGGCCCGGAGATGCCGATCACCGCCAGCATCGCGCCGAGCAACAGCCCGATCCTCGCCCACCAGCGCCTGAGCCCGAGCCAACCGCCCCACATCAGCGCCAGCGGCATCACCGCGAATACCGAGTTCGCGCGCAGCAACATCGCATAGGCAAGCAGCACCGCCACGACGATCACCGCCCACCACGGCAACGGCCGCTTCGCCAGCCGGAACAGCGCGACCAGCCCGATCGCGCAGGCGAGCGCGCCGATCATCTGGCAGTCCTTGTCGACCACCACCATCCAGTCGAGCACCGGCGGCAGCAACCCGACCGCCAGCACGCACCAGCCCGCGATCGGCGCCCGTGCCCGCCGTAGCGCCACCGCCAGCATCGCCAGCCCTGACCACAGCAATACAAGCTGCAGCAGCAGCATCGGCGCCGTGCCCCAAGCACCGGCTTTCAGGAACAGCGACCACAATCGCGCCATGATCGGCGGGTGCCAGTCATCATACCGGCCGGTGATGGCCTGGGCGAACTGGGTGGTCGCGTCGTAGGCGGCGATGCCGGGCCACGCGAGGGCCGCGCAGGCGACCAACAGCAGCAACGCCACGATCAGCGGCGGCCAGGTTCCGACAACCCGCGCACGCCTCATTTCAATGTCCGGTCAAAGGCCAGAAAAAGGCGATCAGCGGCGTGCCCACGACGATCACCATCACCGAGAGCGGCGCGCCCAGCCGCGCATAGTCCCAGAAGCGGTATCCGCCCGGCCCCATCACCAGCGTGTTGCACTGATGGCCGACGGGCGTGAGGAAGTCGCATCCCGCCCCCGTCGCCACCGCCATCAGGAACGGATCCGGCGAGAGGCCGAGCGCCTTCGCGACGGACACCGCGATCGGACCCAGCACCAGCACGGTCGGCGCATTGTGGAGGAAGGGCGAGCAGAGCATCGAGGCCAGCATCAGCGTGCCCAGCACGAGCATCGGCGGCGATCCGGTCAGCACGGTCGCGAGGCCGTGCGCGATAAGGTCGGTGCCGCCGGTGTGGCGCACCGCCTCGCTCACCGGTGTCAGCGCGCCGATCAGCACCAGCACCTCTGGCTCGAGCGCGCCATAGGCCTCGCGCATCGTCAGCGAGCCGATCAGCACGATCAGCACCGCCGCGCCGAAGAAGGCAGCCGCAATTGAGATCACCTTGAACGCCACCAACACCAGCGCCACGGCGAGGATCGCGATCGGGCCATAGCGCTGGCGCGAATTGCCGAGCTTCACCGATCGCTCGGCCAGCGGCAGCAGCCCTGTCTGGCTCAGGAAATCCGGCATCGCCTCCTCGCCGGACTGAAGCAGCAGCACGTCGCCGGCGCGGATCGTCACCTCGCGCAACCGCTCGGTGATGCGCTGGCTGGAACGGCCGATGGCGAGCAGCTTCACCCCGTAGCGATCCTGCAGCCGTGCGCGCGCCGCCGAGGTGCCTATGAGCGGCGATTCCGGCTGCACGACGGCCTCGACCGAGCGGATCTCCTCCTTGGGGGTCGCCTTCTCGACATCCTTTTCGTCGTGCGCCTGCTTGAGCGGCAGGCGATCGAACAGGCGCGAGAGCGCGTCGTCGTCGCCCTCCAGCACCAGCACCTCGCCGGGCTTCAGCGGCGCGGACGGGCTGGCCGAAGTGCGGGTGCCGTCTGCCCGTTCGATCGCGACCAGTTCGACGCCATCCTTATCGAGGTCCAGATCGGCGATGGTCTTGAGGTTTTCGGGCAGTTCGTCGGGAATCGTCGCCTCGGTGGAATAGGAGGCGGTCGACACCACCTCCTGCAGCCCGCCGCCGCCGACCCTGCGCGGCAGCAGCGGCCAGCAGAATGTCACCACGACCAGCCCGAGGAAGGTCAGCCCCAGACCCACCGGCGCGAAGTCGAACATCGCGAAGGGGTGGCCGGTCTCCTCCTGCCGCACCTGGCTGACGATGATGTTGGTCGACGTGCCGACCAGCGTCACCAGCCCACCGAGCAGCGACATGAAGCTCATCGGCATCAGCAGCGCCGAGACCGAGCTGCCCTCGGTGCGGCCGAGCTTGAGCGCAGTCGGCATCAGGATCGCCAGCGCACCGACATTCTTGGTGAGCATCGAAAGCAGGCCGGTCGCGCCCGCCATCACCGGCACCTGCACGCGCAGCCGCTTGAGGCGGGAGAGGAGCGGCCTCAGCCCGCTCTCGATCACGCCCGATTTGGCGATGGCGGCCGAGACGATCAGGGCGGTGGCGATGATCACCACGACGTCGCTGGTGAAGCCCGTGAAGGCCTCCTTCACGGGCACGACACCCATGGCCATGCCGATCAACAGTACCACGAGGGAAACGAGATCGTAGCGGAAGCGGCCCCAGGCGAAAGTCGCGATCGCCCCGCCGACGAGCGCGAACGACAGGATCTGGGGTGTCGTCATGCGCCTCCGAGCGTAGCGGACGAAACACGCTTCGTCACCTGATCCCCACCGACGCGCCACGGGCGAGAAAGTTGCGCGGCTGTAACCGATCGGGGTCAACGCGCGTAATCCCATGCGTTCCATTCCGCTCGGGCCGAGCTTGTCGAAGCTCTGCCCTTGTTCTTCGAGCGGCAAAGGGAGAGGACAGGCTTCGACAGGCTCAGCGCGAACGGGAGGTGCGAGATGGACGAGCGAGAAACTCCCAGGGGTGGCGACACCGTCTATCGGCACCGGTTGCCCGTCCGGCTGTGGCACTGGGCGAACGCGCTCGCGGTGTTCGTGATGCTGATGAGCGGGTTGATGATCTTCAACGCCCATCCCCACCTCTATTGGGGCCAGTATGGCGCGAACTACGATCATAGCTGGCTGGACATCACACCGGGACACCTGCGCATCGGTCCGCTGACCATTCCGACGCCCCACCTGCTCGGCGTACAATCGGGCGGCCGTACCGTTGCCTTTCCGCCTTGGGCGACCATCCCCACGCATTACGACCTCGCCGGGGCGCGGCAGTGGCATTTCGCCTTCGCGTGGCTGCTCGTGGTGCCGGGCCTATGCTTCCTGCTCTGGGGCCTCGTCCGCCGCCATTTCTGGCGCGACCTCGCGCCCGGCCGCGAGGAACTGACACCCCGCCACCTCTGGCACGACATCAGCGACCACGCTCGCCTGCGCTTCCCGACCGGCGAGGCGGCGCGGCGCTACAACATCCTCCAGAAGATCGCCTACGGCATGGTGATCTTCGTGCTGCTGCCCGGCGTGGTGCTGACCGGGCTCACCATGTCGCCCGGGATGGACGCGGCGTGGCCGTGGCTGCTCCATCTGTTCGGCGGGCGCCCGTCCGCGCGATCGATCCACTTCCTATGCGCAATGGGGCTGGCTGCCTTCATCCTGATCCACCTGTTGATGGTGGTGCTGGCCGGGCCGATCAACGAGGTCCGGTCGATGATCACCGGCCGCTATCGCCTGCCCAGGGAGAAGGCCGAGTGATCCGCCTCTCCCGCCGCCGCCTGATCGGCTCGCTGGGCGCGGGCGCCGGGGGGCTGCTGCTCTCCGGCTGCGACAAGATCAATTCTTCGCCCGCCGTCCAATCGCTGCTCGGCCTCGGCGAGAAGGCGACGTTCAGGGCGCAGCGCATCGTATCGGACCGCGCCGCGCTGGCGCCCGAATATACCGCGTCGGACATGTCGCCCTTCTTCCGCACCAATGGCAACCGCGACCCCGGCACGCCCGAATATGATACGCATGTCGCGAACGGCTTCGCAGACTGGCAACTGGCGGTGGATGGGCTGGTGGCGAACCCGCTCTCGCTGTCGCTAGCGCAGATCCGCAGCCTGCCCCGCCGCACCCAGATCACCCGCCACGATTGCGTCGAGGGCTGGAGCGCGATCGGCCAGTGGACCGGCCTGCCGCTCGGCATGCTTCTCAAGCAGGCGGGGCTGCGCTCGGCCGCGCGCTACGTGGTGTTCCACTGCGCCGATCTCTCGCGCGGCGTGCCCTATTACGAGTCGATCGACCTGATCGACGCCTTCCATCCCCAGACCATCCTCGCCTGGGGCATGAACGGCCAGACGCTCGACGTCGGCCACGGCGCGCCCCTGCGGCTGCGCGTGGAACGGCAGCTCGGTTACAAGCAGGCCAAGTACGTGATGCGCGTCGAAGCGGTCGCGAGCCTCGCCGGCATCGGCGGCGGCAAGGGGGGCTATTGGGAGGATGTCGTCGGCTATCAATGGTATGCCGGCATCTAGGCGATTGGCCCGTGCCTTCGCCCGCCGAAAGGAGTAGCGGCGGCGCATGGAGAGCAGCCCCCTTCCCGCCGCCACTGGCCAGCAGAGCCCGGCGATCAGCGTCACCGAATTGTTCACGATCGGCATCGGCCCGTCGAGCTCGCACACCGTCGGCCCGATGCGCGCGGCTCACGATTTCGCGCGGAGCCTGCGCGAGGACGGCATCGTTCCGGCACGGATCAAATGCGATCTCTACGGATCGCTCTCGCTCACCGGCAAGGGCCACGGGACGGACGGCGCCGTGATCCTCGGCCTCGCCGGCGAGACGCCCGAGGGCGTCGATCCCGATGCGGTGCCGGCGCTGGTCGAGCGCATCCGGAACGAGAAGCACCTGCCGCTGGGCGGCGGCGAAGAGGTGCCGTTCTGCGAGGCGAAGGATCTCATCTTCCACAAGAGCTTCCTGCCCGCCCACCCCAACGGCATGGCCTTCACCGCCGTCCTGGCCGACGGCAGCCGGATCGTGCGCCGATATTACTCGATCGGCGGCGGCGCGATCCGCATGGAGGGCGAGCAGCCGGTTCGCGCCAATGTCGAGATACCTTATCCGTTCGGATCGGCCGACGAACTGCTCGCGATCGGCGACGCGACCGGCCTGTCGATCGCCGACATCGTCCGCGCCAACGAGGCGGCATGGCGCGACGACGCTGAGACCGACGCCTTCCTCGGCGCGGTGCGCGCGGCGATGTTCGGATCGATCGATCGCGGCTGCAAGGGCGACGGGGAGCTGCCCGGCGGCCTCAAGGTCCAGCGCCGCGCCGCCGCTATGAAGCAGAAGCTGCTCGATCGCGGCCCCCGCGCCGATCCCGGCCTCGTGTTCGAATGGGTCAGCCTCTACGCGCTCGCGGTGAACGAGGAGAATGCGGTAGGCGGCCGCGTCGTCACCGCGCCGACCAACGGAGCTGCGGGCGTGATCCCGGCGGTGCTCAAATATTACGAGACCTTCGTGCACGGATCGACGCCGGAGGGATCGCGCAAATTGCTCTACACCGCCTCGGCGATCGGCTTCCTCTACAAGAAACGGGCCTCGATCTCGGCGGCCGAGATGGGCTGCCAGGGCGAGGTCGGCGTCGCCTGCTCGATGGCGGCAGGCGGGCTTGCGGCAGCGCTGGGTGGCACCAACCACCAGGTCGAGAACGCCGCCGAGATCGGCATGGAGCACAATCTCGGCCTCACCTGCGATCCGATCGGCGGGCTGGTGCAGATCCCCTGCATCGAGCGCAACACGATGGGCGCGATCAAGGCGATCAACGCCGCCTATCTGGCGCTGCACGGCGACGGGCGGCACATCGTCAGTCTCGATCAGGTGATCGAGACGATGCGCCAGACAGGCGAGGACATGAAGAGCAAGTACAAGGAAACCAGCCTCGGCGGGCTGGCGGTGAACGTGGTGGAGTGCTGAGCTAGGCGAGCAGGCCCCTCGCCCACCGATCGAACAGCAAAGGCCAGAGCGAGCCGGGGTTGCTGTCCGGCAGGCTGACACCGAAGCCATGCCCGCCGTTGCGGATCAGATGCGCCTCCACCGATACGTCGTGCGCGCGACAGGCGGCGAGCCATTGCTCGCTGCACGACGGCGGCACGACAGTGTCGTCGAACGCCTGGAGCAGGAAGCAGGGCGGCGTGCGCGCATCGACATGCAGCACCGGCGAACGATGGTCGATCAGTTGCGGTGAAGCGTCCGGCCCGAGCAGGAGCGCGCGCGAGCCCGGATGAGTGCCGGGCATCCTCAGCGTGGTGACGGCGTAGATTAGCCCGGAAAAATCCGGCCGGGCCGGCAAGCGATCCGCTGCGTCGACGGGCACATAGACCGCCTCGTTATAGGCCGTCGTCAGGCTGGCCGCGAGGTGTCCGCCCGCCGAGAAACCCAGCGTGCCGACCCGCGCCGGATCGACGCCAAAGCCCCTCGCTCCAGCCCTGATCAGCCGGATCGCGCGCTGCGCATCCTGCAACGGCACGTCGGAACGATGCTGCCACCCGTCGCCCGGGAGGCGATAGGCGAGCAGGAAGATCGTGTAGCCGAGCGCCCCGAAGCGTTTCGCGACATCCAGCCCTTCGTGCGACACCGCCTCATAGGCATAGCCGCCGCCGGGGATAGTCAGCAGCCCGATGCCGTTGGGTCGCGCGGGACGCAGCACGTAGAGCGTCGGATCGGCGACGCCGCGCAACTGGAGGTCGGGCTGGGCCGCCGTGCCGTGGAGCTGGAGATCGGGCCTGGGCAGCGTCGCGCCCGCACCCGGCGGCCGGCTCGGCCAGAGACGGATCGCCTCCTTGGGCGGCCATGCGGGCATGGCCGGTTGCTGCGCCAACAGCGGCCCTGCCACGCCCGCCACAACCGCCGATCCGATCAACGCCCGCCGGTCGATCACGTCAGTGCCACCGGCCATCCGTCGGCATCCCAGCGCAGTTCGGCGAGGCGGAGGGTCGGCGCGGCGTCATGCTCGGCATCGTAGGCATGGTAGACGATGATGTCGCGGTCCTTGTCGTGGAAGAGGCCGCAATGGCCGGGGCCGTGCCAGCGCGTGCCGCCCCGGGGACGCTCGATGAGGACGGTCTTGGCGGCACCCTCCATCATCGGCTTGCCTTCCTTGTCCACGTAAGGTCCGGTGACCGTCTTCGATCGTCCGCACGCGACGAAGTAGTTGGAGGCAAGCTTGCGACAACAATAATCGTAGCTGGCGAAGAGATAGTAATAATCGCCATGGCGGAAGATGAAGCCGCCCTCGATCGGGTTATCCGCCCCTTCCGGCGCGGGGCGATAGGCGAGCGACCACATACGCGTGTCTCCGGGCGCGCTTGCCCGTTTTTTTGTCGAGCTTGATCAGCTTGAGGCCACCCCAATAGCTGCCGAACTCCAACCAATCCTCGCCGTTCGCGTCGCGGACGAAATTGGAATCGATCGCGTTGTAGCCGATGCTAGGATGCGTCTCGACGACGAGGCCGTGATCGGTCCACTTGTAGTGGGGTGCATTGCGATCGAGCGTCGGCGTCGTCGCGAAGCCCGTCACCGATCGCATCGATCCGCCGGTCGAGACCGAATAATACATCCGGTACAGGCCATCGACATAGGAGATGTGCGGCGCCCAGACGCTCTTCGCGTCGGGGATCGCCTCATGCGCCCAATCGGGGATGCCGAAAGGCGGATCGTTGTCGGTCCAATTCTGGAGATCCTTGGAGATGCGCCAGCTCGGCCCCGGCTTGCCGGCCCAGCCGCCCGATCCGAAGACATGATAGGTGTCGCCCTCGCGGATCATCACCGGATCGTGCAGGCCGGTGTGATAGCCGGTGAGATGCGCGTTCAGCGTGTCCGGCGCCGTATCGGCTGCAGCGGCGCGGGGGAGCAGCGAGACGGCGGAGAGCGACAGCGCCCCTTTCAGCAATCCACGGCGGTCGGCGGCGATCATCGGCGGGGCTCCTTGCAGGACTGGGCGGGGAGAGGCGAAAGCGGCGGCGGGCCGTCGGTCATGCGGATCGGCAGGATGCGGCCATCCTTGGCATAGCGGATCGCGTCGATCGCGACCTGCCGCGTGCCCTGATACGGGCCGGGTCCGAGGCGACGGTGGGATCGGGAAACTTGCCGATATCCTGCGCGACGATCGCGTCGACGATCTGGTCCGAATTGCGCTTGATCAATTTATCCGATAAATGAGAAATACGCTACGATTTTATGGTAAAAATTGCTGCGCTGTTCGGGGTGCGGAAATCCGCGGATGATCAGTGGCTGTCCCGCGGGATTCCGAAAGTCCGGTCGATCTTCTGGAAGCGTTCGGCGCCTTCGAGGATCGCGCCAGTGCCGAGCTGGCCGACATCGCGACGCTGGATCTCCTGCCACGGAGTCTGCGATGGCGGATAGGCATAGCCGCCCGCGGCATCCAGATCGGCCCGGCGACGTTCCAGTTCGCCATCCGCGAGCAGCACGTCCACCCGCCCCTTGCCGAGATCGACGCGCAGGCGATCATAGGTGCGCAGCAAGGCGAGATTGCCGCCCGCCGCCGCCTCGGGCGAAGCGTTGAGGATCGAGGGCGAGCCGCTGGTGCCGGACTGGCGCCCGTCGCCAAGACATGGCAGCTCGGTGACGCCCGCCTTCACCAGATAGCTGGGCGGTCGCATGTTCACGACCTCCGCCGCACCCGGATAGCCGATCGGCCCGCAGCCTCGGATGACGAGGATGTCGGTGGCGGTGATCGCCAGCGACGGATCGTCGATGCGGGTATGATAATCCTCCGGCCCGTCGAACACGATCGCACGCCCCTCGAAAGCGTCGGGGTCGGCGGGGTTGCGCAGGAAGCGATCGCGGAAACCTTCCGAGATCACGCTGGTCTTCATGATGGCGCTGTCGAACAGGTTGCCGGTCATGACGAGGAAGCCGGCGCGCTGCTTCAACGGCCGGTCGAACGGTCGGATCACGTCGGGCGACTGGGTGGTCACGTCGCGGCAATTGTCGCCGATGCTGCGGCCGTTGGCGGTGATGGCGTCCTCGCGGATCGACCCCTGCCGGATCAGCTCGCCGATCACGGCGGGGACGCCGCCGGCATGATAATAGTCCTCGCCGAGATACTCGCCCGCCGGCTGGAGATTCACCAGCAGCGGGATGTCGTGGCCGATCGCCTGCCAGTCGGCCAGGCTCAGCTCCACGCCGACATGGCGCGCGATGGCGGCGAGGTGGATCGGCGCGTTGGTCGATCCGCCGATCGCCGAGTTCACCGCGATCGCGTTGAGGAAGGCGTCGCGCGTCATGATGTCGGAGGGCTTCAGATCCTCGCGCACCATGTCGACGATGCGCCGGCCGGTCCGCCACGCCATCTCGACGCGCTGGCGGTAGGGCGCGGGGATCGCCGCCGAGCCGGGAAGCTGCATGCCCAGAGCCTCGGCCAGCGAATTCATCGTCGTCGCCGTGCCCATAGTGTTGCAATAGCCGGTGGACGGCGCCGAGGAGGCGACCAGATCGACGAAGCCGGTATAGTCGATCTCGCCCGCGGCCAGCATCTGCCGCGCCTTCCACACGATCGTGCCGGAGCCGGTGCGCTCGCCCTTGAACCAGCCGTTGAGCATCGGGCCGACCGACAGCGCGATGGCAGGCAGATCCACCGTCGCCGCCGCCATCAGCAGAGCCGGGGTGGTCTTGTCGCAGCCGATCGTCAGCACCACGCCGTCGAGCGGATAGCCGTAGAGCGTCTCGACGAGACTGAGATAAGCGAGGTTGCGGTCGAGCCCGGCGGTGGGCCGCTTGCCGGTCTCCTGGATCGGATGGACCGGGAATTCCACGGGCACGCCGCCCGCCTCGCGGATGCCGTCCTTCACGCGCTCGGCGAGGACGATGTGGTGGCGGTTGCACGGCGAGAGGTCGCTGCCGGTCTGCGCGATGCCGATGATCGGCCGGTCGGACTGCAATTCCTCGCGGCTGATTCCGTAATTCAGATAGCGCTCCAGATAGAGCGCCGTCATGTCCGGGCGCGCGGGGTCGTTGAACCACGCTCGCGAACGCAATCCGCGTGGCGTATCGGTGTCGGACAAGATCGACCCTCCCTGCGCCGGCCATGACAATCGGGCGGCAATTTTCTATTTATCAGATAAATGCGATTCGTTTCGGAAGCAAGGACCTGATGTGACAACCACGGCTCTAGCGATCATCGGCGCGGGAAAGATCGCGCGCGACCAGCATATGCCGGCCATTGCGGGTAGCGAAGCCTTTATGCTGACCGCGATCGTGGATCCGGCGTTGCCCGATCTGGGGGTTCCGGTATTCGCCTCGCTCGCCGGTCTGTTGAAGGCAGGGCCGGCGGTCGATGCCGTCGCAATCTGCACGCCGCCGCAGGTGCGGACCGGACTCGTGCTGGAGGCGATGGCGGCCGGGCTGCATGTGCTGATGGAAAAGCCGCCCGCCGCGACCTTGAGCGAAGTCGCCGCGATCGAGGCGGCGGCGCGGCCCGGTCGCACCGTCTATGCCACCTGGCACTCGCGCTTCGCCCCGATGGTGGCGCCCGCGCGTGACTGGCTGGCAGGGCGCACGATCCGCTCCGGCCGGCTCGTCTGGCGCGAGGACGCGCATCGCTGGCATCCGGGGCAGCACTGGCTTTGGCAGCCAGGCGGCATGGGGGTGTTCGATCCGACGATCAACGCCTTCTCGATCCTGACCGCGATCACGGATGCGCCGTGGAGCATCGCCCGCTCCGATTTCCAGATCCCGGTGGGGCTGCACGCGCCGATCTCGGCACAGCTGGAGATGCGGGTGGGCGGCGCGCCTGTCGCGGCGGACCTCCATTTCCACGACGACGATACGGCCGAATGGACGATCGCGCTGGAGACGGAGGGTGGCGGCACGCTCGAACTGCGCGACGGTGGCGCGACGCTGATCCTCGATGGCGGCGAGAGGCGGCACCAACCCAAGGCGGAATATCCGGCGATCTACGCGCATTTCGCGGCGCTGATCGCGGGTAGCCGATCGGAGGTGGACGCCCGCCCGCTCCGGCTGGTGGCTGACGCCTTCCTGCTGGCGCGGATCAGCGAAGCGGAAGCGTTCGAGCCCTAAGTATCCTCCCCCTGGCGGGGAGGATTTTGCTACCTCACCACCAGGTCGCGTACAGCGCCACCAGCACCAGGCACACCGCCGTCGCGCCGATGTTGAAGCCGGCGTTCGTCGCGTAGCGCACGTCGCCGGTCTCGATCGTGTCCGCCCCCGCCTTGGCCGGGGTCACCAGCGACACCACCACCGCCAGCGCCAGCGCGATCAGGAACACCACGCCCATCCGATCCATGAAGGGCAGCGACGACCACTCAGCCTTGAACAGCCACGACAGCAGCACCGAGGCCACCGCCGCGCAGATCGCGCCCGCCTCGTTGGCGCGCTTCCAGAACAGGCCGAGCAGGAAGATCACGGTGATGCCCGGCGTGAAGAAGCCGGTGAACTCCTGGATGAACTGGAACGCCTGTTCGGACGCGCCGACCAGCGGCTTGGCGGTGAGGATCGCGATGATGATCGCCACGATCGCGGCGATCCGGCCGACCAGCACGAGGTGCCGCTCGTGGCCCTGCTTGCCCTCCTGCGCCGCCTGCCCCTTCATCTTGGCATAGACATCGAGCGTGAAGATGGTCGCGATCGAGTTGATCTTGGACGCGGTGGACGCGATGATCGCCGCGATCAGCGCCGCGAAGACGAGGCCGAGCAGACCGGTCGGCAGCAACCGCATCATCGTCGGATACGCCTCGTCCGGTTTCGGCAGGCCCGGCGCGAGCAGCACGGCGGCGATGCCCGGCAGCACGATGATCACCGGCATCAGCAGCTTGAGACCGGCGGCGAAGATGATGCCCTTCTGCGCTTCGGGCAGATCCTTCGCGGCGAGCGCGCGCTGGATGATATACTGGTTGAAGCCCCAGTAGCTGAGGTTCGCGATCCACATGCCGCCGATCAGCACCGAGAGGCCGGGCAGGTCGGTATAATGCGGATCGCCCTTCTTCAGGATCATGTGGAAGTGATCGGGGATGCTGCTCGTCAGCTTGTGCCAGCCCGCCAGGATGTCCTGCCCATCACCGAGCTTGCCGAGCGTCAACCAGGCTATGATCAGGCCGCCCAGCACCAGCAGGGTCACCTGCACGATGTCGGTGAGCGCCACCGCCTTCAGCCCGCCGCGGATCTGGTAGAGCAAGGCGAAGGCGCCCAGGATCACCAGCGCAAGCATCTGGTCGATCCCCGCCACCTTGGTGACGGCGATCGAACCCAGCCAGATGATCGAGGTGAGGTTCACGAACACGTAGAGCGCGAGCCAGAAGATCGCCATCAGCGTGCGGATGTTCTTCCCGTACCGCCGCTCCAGGAACTGCGGCATCGTGTAGATCTCGTTGCGCAGGAAGATCGGCAGGAAGAACTTGCCGACGATCAGCAGGGTCAGCGCCGCCATCCACTCGTAGGAGGCGATGGCGAGGCCGATCGCATAGCCCGATCCCGCCATGCCGACGATCTGCTCGGCCGAGATGTTGGCCGCGATCAGCGAGGCACCGATCGCCCACCAGGGCAGGTTCTTGGACGCGAGGAAATAGTCGGTCGTGTCCTTCGGCCCCGCCCCCTTCTTGTCGCGGCTCACCCACTGGGCGAGGCCGAAGATGAAGATCGCGTAGATCACGATCACGGCGATATCGATCGGGGCAAGCGACACTCGAACCATCCTCCCTGTCACGCGCCGCTCGGGAGGCAGCTGCGAGGCATGTTTGTCTTGCCGCCCTCATTTATATGATTATTAGCCGATGGCAATCCGCGCCGGGCATGGGAGAGCGTTGATGGAGTGCATCTGGCCGCTGGGCGCGACGCTCGGCGAAGGCCCGCTCTGGGATGTCGACACCCAGGCTTTGTGGTTCGTCGACATCAAGCAGGGGCGCATCCACCGCTGCAACGGGGACGGCAGCGACCGCGGGACCTTCGAGGTCGGCGGAATGCCGAGCTTCATCCTGCCTCGCGCGGGCGGCGGTTTCGTGGTGGGCGATCGCAGCACGCTCCACCATTTCGACGGCGAGCGGATCGTCGGCGAGATCGGCCGCGTCGGTGCGCGTGCCGACAACCGCTTCAACGACGCCACCACCGATGCGCGCGGGCGCCTGTGGTTCGGATCGATGGACAATCTGGAAGCCGAGCGCTCGGGCGTGGTGCACGTCCACGTCGATGGCGCGATCCACATGGCCGGCGGCGAGGCGGTGATCACCAACGGCCCGGCCGTTAGCGGTGATGCGCGCTGGCTTTACCATGTCGATACGGTCGAGCGGGCGATCTGGCGGTTCGACGTAGCCGACACCAACCAACTGCGCGACGGCGAGGTCTTCGTTCGTATCGAGGACGGCGCCGGCAATCCGGATGGCGTGACGATCGATGCCGCAGATCATGTCTGGGTCGGCCTGTGGGGCGGCTGGGCGGCGCGGCGCTACGCGCCGGACGGCACGCTGGTGCAGGAAGTGCGCTTGCCGGTCGCCAACATCACCAAGCTGGCCTTCGGCGGGCCGGACCTCAAGACCGCCTTCGCCACCACGGCGCGTGCCGGGCTGGACGATGCGGCCTTGGCGGAGCAGCCGCTGGCGGGTGGCATCTTCCGTTTCGCCGTTGATGTACCGGGCGCTCCCGTCACCCCCGCGAGGCTCGACGCATGACCATCCTCGGTGACTGGGGCACCACCCGCCTCCGCCTCTTCCGCCTCGAGAATGGCGCGATCGTCGACCGGCTCGACGGCCCCGGCATCGGACAGCTCGCCGGCTCGCCCGCCGAGACGCTGGCGGCGACGCTGGCGCCGTGGCGAGAGGCGGCGCGCGACTCCGGCGTCCTGCTGTGCGGCATGGCGGGATCGCGCAACGGGCTGGTCGAAGTGCCCTATGCCCCCTGCCCTGCCGACGTCGCGGCGTGGCGATCGAGCCTCTCCACCGTTGAGGTGGCCGGCATCACGGTGTCGGTCGCGCCGGGCCTGAGCAGCGCCAATTTCTCCAGCCACGCCGACGTGATGCGCGGCGAGGAGACGCAGATCTTCGGGGCCGCCGCGCTCGATCCCACGCTGGCCGAAGGCCGCGCGATGCTCGTCCTGCCCGGCACGCACAGCAAATGGGCCGAGCTGATCGACGGCCGCGTCGAGCGCTTCCACACCTTCCCCACCGGCGAGTTGTTCGCGCTGCTGCGCGATCATTCGACGCTGACCCGTGCCGGGACGGACTCGACGGGGCGCGAAGAGGGTTTCGCCGACGGTCTGGCCCGCGCCGGCACCGGCCTGATCGCCGGCCTGTTCGAGGCGCGCGCCGCTCAGTTGATCGAGGGCAAGAGCCTCGGCTGGGCGCTTGGCCTGCTCTCGGGCCTGCTGATCGGTGGCGAGTTCGCCGAAGCGCTGGCGCTCGCCGGCGACACGCCGGAGCGCATCGCCCTGATCGGCGATCCCGGCCTCTCGGCGCTCTACCGGCAGGCTGCCGGGAAGCACGGCCTGACCGTCACCCATCTCGACGGCGACGCCTGCGCGATCGCCGGCCTCGCTTTGCTGAAGGAGCCCGCATGATTATCGACGATATCCTGGCCGAAGGCGCCCCGCCGGTGGTCGCGATCCTGCGCGGCGTGACGCCGGACACGGTAGTCGGCATCGGTGAGGCGCTCGTCGCGGCCGGCATCCGGCTGATTGAGGTGCCGCTCAACTCGCCCGATCCGATCGAGGGCATCCGTCGGCTGGTGGACGCGATGGGCGACCGCGCGCTCTGCGGCGCCGGCACCGTGCTGGAGCCGGCGATGGTCGATGCGGTGGCGGGCGTCGGTGGCAGGCTACTCGTCACGCCCAACGTCAACCCGGCGGTGATTGCGCGCGGCGTCGAGCTCGGCATGGAGCCCATGCCCGGCTTCGCGACACCGACCGAGGCATTCACGGCGGTCGCGGCGGGGGCGAAGCGGCTCAAGCTGTTCCCGGCGACGGGCTTCGGCACTGGCTACCTCAAGGCGATCCGCGAGGTGCTGCCGGTAGGTATAAAGGCCTGGGCGGTGGGCGGCACCGGCGCCGCCAATATCGGAGAATGGCTGGCGGCCGGCTGCGAAGGCATCGGCGTCGGCGGTGCACTCTACAAGGCCGGCGATGATGCCGGGACCGTCGGCGCACGGGCGAAGGCATTGGTCGAAGCGTGGCGGACCATCTAATTATCATATAATTCTGGACATCCTCCCCTCCCCGACCCACAAGCGGGTCATCAGGAGAGGAGATACAAGCGACATGATCGCGAAAACGGGCACCATGATCGCCCTCGCCGCCGCGCTGGCGACCCCGGCCCTGGCCGGAACCATCGAGCGCAAGCCCTTCGGTCAGATGCCGGACGGCACCGCCGTCGAGGCGATCACGCTTGCCAATGCCAAAGGGATGAGGGCCACGATCCTCACGCTCGGCGCCAGCGTGCAGTCGGTCGTCGCCCCCGATCGCACCGGCAAGCCTGGCGATGTCGTGCTCGGCTATGACGATCTCGCCGGCTACGTCGCCAAGCCCAATTATTTCGGCGCCACGGTGGGCCGCGTCGCCAACCGTATCGCCAAGGGGCGCTTCACGCTCGACGGCAAGGAGTACCAGACCCCCGTCAACGACGGCCCCAACGCACTGCACGGCGGCACCAAGGGCTTCGACAAGGTGGTGTGGCAGGTCGTCTCCGCGAAGGGCGGCGCCAAGCCCAGCGTGACGCTCCGCTATGTCAGCCCGGACGGTGACCAGGGCTATCCCGGCACGCTGACCGCCACGGCCACCTACAGCCTCGACGATGCGGGCAACCTCGCGGTCGACTACGGCGCGACCACCGACGGGCCGACCGTCGTCAACATCTCCAACCATACCTACTGGAACCTCGACGGCGAGGGTTCGGTCGCGGGTGCGATGGGGCTGAAGATGACGATCCCCGCCGCCGCCTATACCCCCACCGACGCCACCGCGATCCCGACCGGCGAGATGCGCCCCGTCGCCGGCACGCCGTTCGATTTCCGCACGCCCACCGCGATCGGCCTGCGCGTGCGCGACGGCAAGGACGAGCAACTCCGTTTCGGCCGCGGCTACGACCACAATTGGGTGATCACCAAGGCGAAGCCCAAGGGCATGCAACTGATGGCCCGCGTCGCGGACCCGATCACCGGCCGCGTGATGGAGGTGCTGTCGGATCAGCCCGGCCTGCAATTCTATTCGGGCAACTTCCTCGACGGCACGATCACCGGCAAGTCCGGCCACATCTACCGCGAGGGCGACGCGATCGTGCTGGAGCCGCAGATGTTCCCCGATACGCCCAACCGCCCGGAATTCGGCTCCGTCCGCCTCGATCCGGGCCAGACCTACGCGAACCACATCGTCTTCCGCTTCTCGGCGCGCTGACCAGACCTATCAGGGAGTGAGCACCATGAAATCGGCGATCCTCGCCCTCCTCGCCGGCACTGCACTGCTGGCGAACCCGGCGCACGCGCGCGACCGCTGGACGCCCGATCAGGCCAAGGCCTGGTACGGTGAGCAGAAATGGCTGGTCGGTTCCAACTACCTGCCCGCCGATGCGATCAACCAGCTGGAGATGTGGCAGGCCGACAGTTTCGATCCCGCGCGGATCGACCTGGAGCTCGGCTGGGCGCAGAAGATGGGCATGAACACGATGCGCGTGTTCCTCCACGATCAGCTCTGGCAGCAGGATCCCAAGGGCTTCGCCAGGCCCATCGATACCTTCCTGACGATCGCCCACAAGCACGGCATCAAACCGCTGTTCGTGTTGTTCGATAGCTGCTGGGACCCAAAACCGAAGCTCGGCCTCCAGCATCCGCCGATTCCCGGCGTGCACAATTCGGGCTGGGTCCAGTCGCCCGGCACCGCCGCGTTGCAGGACCCGAAGCAATATCCCCGTCTCGAAGCCTATGTGAAGGGTGTTGTCGGCGCGTTCGCCAAGGACGACCGCATCCTCGGCTGGGACGTGTGGAACGAGCCGGACAACGGCGCGGACCAGTATAAGGGCCAGCCCGTCGACAAGGCCGCGCTCGTCACCGCCCTCCTCCCCCACGTCTTCGAATGGGCACGCAGCGCCAACCCGACACAGCCGCTCACCAGCGGCGTGTGGCAGCATATGGAATGGGCGCCGGGCGACAGGCACAGCGCGATGGAGGACGTTCAGCTCGGCCAGTCCGACGTCATCACCTTCCACGATTACGGCTGGCCCGAGCAGATGGAGAAGCGCATCTCCATGCTGGAAGGCTATGGCCGCCCGATCATCTGCACCGAATATATGGCGCGCGGCGCGGGACCGACCTTCGACGGATCGCTGCCGGTCGGCAAGGCGCACCATGTCGGCATGATCAACTGGGGCTTCGTGCAGGGCAAGGAGCAGACCAACCTGCCCTGGGACAGCTGGCAATTCCCCTATGTGGTGCGCGAGCCGACCGTCTGGTTCCACGACGTCCTGCACACCGACGGTACGCCGTACCGGCAGGCGGAAGTAGACCTGATCAGACGGATGACGAGCGAAGAATAATCCGGCGTTCCTCCTCGTCATTGAGAGGAGCGAAGCGACGAAGCAATCCGCGGGCGCAGCGCGTGGGGCGCCGGATTGCTTCGCCGCGCCCGCAATGACGATGGGAAGACCGCTTACCCCTCGACCGCGCCCTTCCGTTCGGCCTCGGCGATCAGCAGCATCACCTCGCTTATGATCAACGTCATCGCACTGCGCGCGGCGGCGCCGTCACGCGCCTCGATCGCGTCCTTCACCGCCTCGTGCGCCGGCAGACTTGCCGTCCGGCCCTTGAAGCGGTTGGTGAAGCGGATCGAGGTGCGTAGCGCCGTCTCCACGACATCCCGGAACTGCGCGTAGAAAGGGTTGCCGGATGCCTCCAGTACCGCGACGTGGAAGGCGATGTCGGCGTCCAGCGCATCGTCCTTGCCAGTCTCGGCCGCTACCATGCGGCGATAGCCGGCATCGATCAGGGTGAGCCGTTCCGGCGTCGCGGCACGCGCGGCGAGCTCGGCGGCGGCGGGCTCAATGGAAACGCGCAGCTCGCTGAATTGGCGCAGCAGGCCGATCGAGAATTTCCGCTCGAGCAGCCAGCGCAGCACGTCCGAATCGAACAGGTTCCACGATCCCTCAGGCTGGACGATCGTACCCTGTCGCGGGCGGGCGGAAAGCAGCCCCTTGGCGGTGAGCATCTTCACCGCCTCGCGCGTGACCGAGCGGCTGACCGCGTAATGCTTCGCAAGGTCCGCCTCGGTCGGGAAAACCTTGCCGCTAAACTCCCCCGTCACGATCGCGCGGCCCAGCGCGTCGAGCATGCCGTGGGTGAGGTTGCGCCCGAGCGAGGACCGTATGTCGGTGGCTGCATCGTCCATGGTTGCTGCGTCGTCGCCTATCTTGCAACGGAGCGCAACTCCCGTCTCGTCAGGGCGCAGCATTCTTCTGGGTGTTGGAAGAATGCTGCAGATTGAGCCGGCGCGGCTTCTCGTCCTCGTCGCACGAGAAGCAAAAAAATCCGAAAACCAAAGGTTCCCTGGATTAATCTGGCGCGCGCCACAAGGATTGAACTTGTAACCACTGCGGTGTCGACACAAACAAGATGAGATGGAGCCGCGAAAAATACCAATCTATGGCACCATATCTGCCTAAAATTCTGATTGTTGCTGCGATCAAATCAACATCCCATCGACATATCGGCAGGATTTTTCAGCCGAACAAGCCACTCCGTCCGAGTTCTAAAGACATCATAAGCGATCGCTGAGAACGGTCCCACACCCGAGGAACCTGCGACGGTACATTCCGGCCTTCGATCGCGGCGGCTCGACGACCGTCCAATGGTCATGTCGCATCGCCCACGATTGCCGGCACGACCGAGCGTTCTGAACGCGTCAGAGGACTTCTTCGGGCCAGTAAAGCCGCATGGGATTGTCGATGAGCAGTTTGCACTGGAGATCGGGGGTGGGCGCGATCCGCGGGATGACGTCGACCAGCCCACCATCGTCGGGAATGCGTTGCTCCATGTTCGGATGGGGCCAGTCCGTGCCCCACAGCACGCGGTCCTGATAGTCCTCGACAAGCGGGCGCACCGCCGCGACGAAATCGTCATAGGGCTCGCCCTGGGGCGAGAGCCTGTCCGGGCAGGTGGTCTTCACCCAGATGTCCGGCCGGCTGTCGAGAAGCGCGCGGAAGGCGGTCATGTCGGCGCCGACGGGCCCCTGCGCGACATCCGGGCGGCCCATATGATCGATGACGACCGGCACGGGCAACGCAGCGAGGAAGGGCCGCATCTCCTCCAGGATGTCCGCCTCGAAATAGACGACAACGTGCCATCCCAATCGCCCGATGCGATGCGACACCTCCAGGAACTTGTCCTTCGGCGCGTTGTCGACCAACCGCTTGAGGAAGTTGAAGCGGATGCCGCGGATGCCGCCTTCGTGCAGCGCATCGAGATCGACATCGGCGATGTCGGGATCGACCACCGCGACGCCGCGCGCCTTGCCGTTCGATTTTGCAATGCCGTTCAGTGTCGCAGCATTGTCGGTGCCGTGGCAGCTCGCCTGCACGATGATGTTGCGCGAGAAGCCAAGTTGGTCTCGGAGCGCGAACAGCATCTCGGGGCCGGCATCCTGCGGCAGATATTTGGCCTTCGGGCTGAACGGGAACTCCGCCATCGGCCCGAAAACGTGGCAATGCGCGTCGATCGCACCCCGTGGCGGCACGAAAGCGGGCTTGGAGGGGGTGAGCATCCAGCTTCGGATGCGGCCTTTCTCGTCGGTGCTCATCCGAATACCATCCCGTCCATCAGTTTGCGCGCGGTACGCAGCATGCCCGCCTCGACCGGCTGGCCCTCCCCATCCACCGTCACCACGCATTCGGTGACCCCAGTCGGGTGCTCGACGCCGAGCGTCTTGGTGGCGCCCTCCGGTACCACCGCGACCGCGTGCGCGGGCGATCCTTCGATCAGGCAAGCGGTGGCGACGCTGACCGCACCCAGCACCCCGATCGATGCGTGGACGCGATGCGGGATCAGCGAGCGCACCGCGACCGCACCACCATCCTTCGGCGGCGCGACCAGCATCATCTTGGGCACCGATTTCTTGGTGACATCGCCGAGATTCATCATCGGCCCAGCCTTCAGCCTGATCGCTTCGATCCTCGCCTTCACCTCGGAATTGGCGTCGAGCACGTCGCGATCCTCATAGCCCGTCACGCCGACGTCGGCAGCGGCGAACACCACGCAGGGCATGCCGTTGTCGATCAACGTCACCTTCACCCCGTCGATCTCGTCAACGCCGTTACAAGTGGGCAGAAGGGCGCCGCACGACGAGCCCGCAGTGTCGCGGAAGGCCAGCGGGATCGGCGCGGAAGTGCCGGGCACGCCACTGATCGACGCATCGCCCTCATAGGTGACGATCCTGCCCGGCGTCTGGACGGTGGCGACCGCGACCTGCCCGGTATTTTCCATGAAGATGGCGACGCGGGTCTCGCCATCCTGCGTCTCCACCAACCCGCGTTCGATCGCGAAAGGGCCGATGCCGGCGAGAATATTGCCGCAATTCTGCGCGTCGGTGACGATCGCTTGATCTACAAAGACCTGTAGGAACAGGTAATCGATATCGACCCCTTCCCGCTCCGACTTCGCCACCACACCGACCTTGGAGGTGAGCGGATCGGCGCCGCCCATACCGTCGATCTGGCGCGGATCGGGGGAGCCCATCACGTGCAGCAGGAAGCTGTCGCGCTCGCGCGCGTCGGCGGGCAGGTCACTCTTCAGAAAATAGCCGCCCTTGGACGTGCCGCCACGCATCCACATGCAAGGTACGCCCTCAGACATATTTCAGGCCCATCTGCTCCAGCTTTCCGCGCATGTCATAGATATCGAGGCCGAGTTCACCGGCGGCGAGGCGCTTGCGCTTCCCCTCCTCCGCCGCCTCGCGCTCTTGCGCCTTCTCGAGGACGGCGGCGGCATCGGCGCGCTTCACCACGCAGACGCCGTCGTCGTCGGCGACGATCACATCGCCGGGCTCGATCGCGGCGCCGGCGCACACCACCGGCACATTGACCGACCCGAGCGTCGCCTTGACCGTCCCTTGGGCGAACACCGCCTTCGACCAGACCGGGAACCCCATCTGCGTCAGATCGCGCACATCGCGCACCCCCGCATCGATGATGAGGCCCCGGCAGCCCCGCGCCATCGCCGAGGTCGCGAGGAGATCACCGAAATAGCCGTCCACGCAGGGCGAGGTCGGCGCGAGGACGAGGATGTCGCCGTCCTTCAATTGTTCGATCGCGACGTGGACCATCCAGTTGTCGCCCGGCGGCGCCGAGATGGTGACGGCCGATCCGGCGATGCGCGCGCCGGGATAGATCGGGCGCATGTGATGCGCGAGCAGCCCGATCCGCGCCTGCGCCTCGTGCACGGTGGCGACCCCGGCATGAGCGAGGCCGTCGATCACGGCGGTGTCCGCGCGCTCGATGGTCTGGACGACGACGGGCATCAGCAATCTCCTCAGGCGAGCTCTTCGTGCGCGAGCAGCTCGGTATCGATCTGCGCCTGCATCGGCGCGGCATAGCGCGCGCCGGTGAGGGCGTTGGGCGGGAACAGGGCGCCGGCGGCGGCTATCACCGACGAATCGAAGGCGATCGTCGTGGCGGCGATATCCTCGTCGAGATGGGCGATGCTGCGCGTGCCGGGGATCGGCACGATGTCGTCGCCCTGCGCCAGCAGCCAGCCGATCGCGAGCTGCGCCGGTGTACGATCCGCCTCGCGCGCCAGCCGGTTGAAGGCGGCGATGCGATCGAGATTCTCCGCCAGCTTCTCGCCGACGAAGCGCGGCATGGCGGCGCGGATATCGCCCTGCTCGTAGCGGTCGTGGGTCACGCCTTCGGACAGCAGCCCCCGCGCCACCGGGGAAAAAGGCACGAAGCCGATCCCCAGTCGCCGGCAGGTCTCCAGCACCGCCACCTCGGGATTGCGGACGACCAGCGAATATTCGCTCTGCACCGCCGAGACGGTGTGAACGGCATGCGCCCGCTCGATCGTCGTCGCCGACATTTCGGAGAGGCCGATCGCGCGGATCTTCCCCTCCGCGACCAGATCGGCCATCGCGCCCATCGACTCCTCGATCGGCACGTTCCGGTCGAGCCGGTGCATGTAATAGAGGTCGATCACGTCGGTGCGCAGGCGGGTCAGCGCCGCCTCGCACGTCGCCTTGATCCGCTCGGGTCGGCCGTCCAGCGTGCGCTTGCCGTCGACGACGTCGAGCACGCACTTGCTCGCCAGCGTGAACTCGCCACGCCGGTGCATCACCGCGCTGCCGAGCAGCCGCTCGTTATGCCCGTCGCCGTAGAGCGCCGCCGTGTCGAGAAACGTCACCCCCGCATCGAGCGCGTGGTTGAGCAGCCGTCCCCCATCCTCGTCGCTCGGGATCGGCGGATAGGCCTGGCTCAGGTTCATGCAGCCGAGACCGATCGCGGAGACTTTTAACGGTCCGAGTGTGCGGGTGGGCAGCGCCATGGAATCAGCCTTTCAATTGCTCTTCCAGCGCCCCTAGCACGCGGTAGCAGGGCATCACCTGCGCCACCGACGAATTGGGTTCGCGCTCCTCGCGGATCGCGGCGATGAACTCGCGATCCTGCAGCTCGATGCCGTTCATCGAGACATCGACATGGGAGACGTCGACCGGCTCTTCCTTGCCCGTCACCAGATCGTCGTAGCGCGCGATCCAGGTGCCGTTGTCGCAGATGTAGCGGAAGAAGGTGCCGAGCGGCCCGTCATTGTTGAAGCTGAGCGAGAGCGTGCAGATCGCGCCGCTTTCCGCCTTGAGCTGGATCGACATGTCCATCGCGATGCCGAGCTCGGGATGGATCGGCCCCTCGATCGCATTGGCCTTGACGATCGGCCCCGCCTGATAGGCGAAGAGATCGATCGTGTGCGCGGCGTGATGCCAGAGCAGATGGTCGGTCCAGCTGCGCGGCTCGCCCTTGGCGTTGATGTTCTTCCGCCGGAAGAAATAGGTCTGCACATCCATCTGCTGGATGGCGATCTCGCCAGCGACGATCTTGTCGTGGACGTACTGGTGGCTGGGATTGAAGCGGCGGGTGTGGCCGACCATGCAGACGAGGCCGGTCTCCTGCTGCTTCGCCAGCACGGCCTCGGCATCGGCGAGGCTGTCGGCGAGCGGGATCTCGACCTGCACGTGCTTGCCGGCGTTCATGCAGGCGATCGCCTGCTCGGCATGAAGCTGGGTCGGCGTACAGAGGATCACCGCGTCGACCTCGGACATCGCCAGCGCATCGGCGAGATCAGTCGAGACATGAGCGATGCCGTATTTCTCGGCGACCTTCTGGGTGGCATCCAGCGTCCGCCCGATCAGGCTCACCACCTCGACCCCGTCGATCTTCTGCAGGCCGTCGAGATGCTTTTCGCCGAAGGCGCCGGCGCCGGCGAGGGCTATTTTCATGCGTCAAACTCCATCATCGCCGCCAAAATACTTCCGTCATGCCGGACTTGATCCGGCATCCCGCTTCTTCCTTCCCGGCGGATCAGAAGAAGAAGCGGGACCCCGGCTCAAGGCCGGGGTGACGATGGGAGGTTCGCTAACTCACCGGTTCGAGCACGATATGCCCGACCGCGGTGTTGCTGGCAGGGACGTGGTAGTGGCGATGGAGCTGCCGGGTCTCGCGGCCGAGCGCGCCGCGCATGATCAGCCACATCACCAGCTCGATCCCCTCCGATCCGGTCTCGCGCAGATATTCGATGTGGGGGATGTGGCGCAGTTCGTCGGTGGTGCCGACGAGACGATCGAGGAAGCGGTTGTCCCACTCCGCATTGATCAGCCCGGCGCGCGTCCCCTGGAGCTGGTGGCTCATACCGCCCGTGCCCCAGATCTGGACGTTGAGATCCTCCTCGTGGCTCGCCACGGCGCGCGCGATCGCCTCGCCCAGCGCCCAGCAGCGATTGCCGGACGGCGGCGGATAGGTGACGACGTTGACCGCCAGCGGGATCACCTTGCACGGCCATTTCGCGGGCTTGCCGAACATCATCGAGAGCGGGACGGTGAGGCCGTGATCGACGTCCATCTCGTTGATGATGGTCATGTCGAACTCGTCGAGGATGCAGCTCTGCGCGATGTGCCAGGCGAGATCGGGATGGCCCTCGACCACCGGCACCGGTCGCGGCCCCCAGCCCTCGTCGGCGGGCTTGAATTCCTCGCCGCAGCCGATCGCGAAGGTCGGGATGATCTTCATGTCGAAGGCCGAGGCGTGATCGTTGTAGACGAGGATCACGACGTCGGGCTTCTGCGCCGCTTCCCACGCCTTGGTCCATTCGAAGCCAGCGAAGGCGGGGCGCCAATACTCCTCCTGCGTCTTGTCGAAATCGGACGCCACGCCGAGCGCCGGGATGTGGCTGGAGGCGACGCCGGCGGTGATGCGGGCCATCAATATTTGTCCTTGATCGAGCGTTGCCCTTGCGGAGAGCGGCCACCGGCGATCATCATCTCGGCATAATCCTCGAGGCTCATCCCGCTCATCGTGCTGACCGCCTGGAGGAAGCTCTGCCCGTCGCTCGAGAAGATCTTCGAGAGGAAGTAGATGTTGCCGCCGAGATCGAGCAGGCGGTTGTAATCACGGTCCAGCACCGCCTGCTTCTGGTCCTCACTGAGCTTCCATCCCTCGAGATAGGCGCGCTCGTCGGCCTTCCAGCGCTCGCGATTTTCAGGTCTCATCAGGCTCATCGCGAACTGGTTCAGCTGATAGCCCTGCCGTGCGCGCTTCGCGGTGAAGACGCGCGTACCAGGGATATCGTCGAACTCGGCGAGATAGGCGTGGATATCACCCACATCCTTCTTGTCGGCGCCGGTCATAGGCCCCGCGCCTTCAGCTGCGCGTCGAGGCGGGGGAAGACGCGGCGCGCATTGCCCTCGAAGATCGCGTGGCGCTCGGCATCGCTGATATCGAGCGCATCGACATAGCGCTTGGTGTCATCGAAATAATGGCCGGTGGTGGGATCGATGCCCCGCACCGCACCCACCATCTCGGATCCGAACAGGATGTTCTTGCTCTCGATCACGTCGGCCAGCAGATCGATGCCCGGCTGGTGATAGACGCAGGTGTCGAAGAACACGTTGTTCATCAGATGCCCATCGAGCGCCGGTTTCTTGAGCATGTCGGCGAGGCCCCGGTAGCGGCCCCAATGATAGGGCACCGCACCTCCGCCATGCGGGATGATGAAACGGAGCGTCGGAAAATCGGCAAACAGGTCGCCCTCCAGCAATTGCATGAAGGCGAGCGTGTCGGCGGCGATGTAATAGCCGCCGGTCGCGTGCATCGCCGGGTTGCAGCTGCCCGAGACATGGATCATCGCCGGCACGTCGAGTGCGACCATCGCCTCGTAGAAGGGATACCAATAGCGATCCGTCAGCGGCGGCGCGGTGAAGTGGCCGCCCCCCGGATCGGGATTGAGGTTGCAGCCGATGAAGCCCATGCCCACGCACCGCTCGAGTTCGGCGATCGAATTGGCCATGTCGGTATTGGGCGACTGGGGCAGCATGCAGACACCCGCGAAGACCTCCGGGTAAAGCCCCACCACCCGCGCGATCAGGTCGTTGCAGCGGGTCGCCCACTCCTTGGCGACGGCGGCATCGCCGACATGCGGCGCCATCGCCGAGGCGCGGGGGCTGAAGATCGTCATGTCCGCGCCGCGCTGCTTGATCAGGCGCAGTTGATTTGCCTCGATCGTCTCGCGGATCTCATCGTCGGAGATGTCGGGGTAAGGCGGCGCCTCGCGACCTTCCTTGAACGCTTTCTTCTGCCCTTCGCGCCAGGCGTCGTGCCCCTTGGGCAGAACGGTATAGTGGCCGTGGCAATCAATGATCATGCTGCTTCAACCTTGTTTGCCCCGGCCAGTGCCGTCAGTTTCGCCTCGAGCCCGGCCGGCGGCCGGCCGTAACCGAGCCCGCCGATCGCGCGCTGCCGCTCGACCGTACCTCGCGATATCGTCGAGCCGGTACCGAGCGCGTCGAGCGTCTTGACCACCTCCTCCATCTCGGCGGCGCGACGCAGGCCGTGCACCATCATCCGATCGAGATTATAATCGGCCCGCTCCGCCCATGTCGCGGGAGCGGAACTGGCATCGAGCGAGGCCAGCACGTCCGCCAGCACCCCAGCCTTGTCGGCAGCAAGCGCACATTCGGCGGTGAGCGCCTCGATGCCCTTCACGATCACCGAGCGGATCATCTTAATCGAGGATGCACGCCCCACCTCGTCTCCGACGACGCGAACCTTGATGAAGCCGATGGCGCGCAGCGCCCGGGCACCCTCCTCGGCATGGGGACCGGAAACTAGCAGCGGCACGGCAGCCCGTGCCGGATCCACCGGTGCCATCACCGCGACGTCGAGATATCGAGCGCCTGCCGTCTCGATCGCGCGCGCCGCGGCACGCTTCGTATCGGGGGCCACGCTATTCATATCGATGAACAGTCCACCCGGCGCAATCGAACGAGCCGCCCCCTCGGCGGCGGCAAATGCCTGATCGGCGGTGACGAGTGAGAGTATCGCGGCCGCGCCGTCCACCGCTTCAGCTGCACTATCGGCTCCTGCCACGCCGGCCGCGACATAATCGGCTCGCTTGGCAGGAGCCGTCGTGGAATTCAGCGTCTTGATGTCGAATGCACGCAGCGAAGCCGGTCGCTCGGCCCAGCCGCCGACGAACGCGGACGCCGCTTCGCCGAATCCGATCAGCGCTATTGTCTCCATGGTCTGGATCACTAGGCCCGGCAGACCGGCCCGCCCAATCCGAATTAGGCCGCCGCCATAAGTATTTTCAAAGTCTCATCGTGGCGGATGCTTGGACCAGTGCCTCCAGCAAGGCATTTTGCACCGGCGTGGGCCGCCAGTCGGCGCGCATCGCAACACCGATCGTACGCACGCCATCGGGGAGTGGGTCGCCGATCACCGCGAGCGCACCACTTTCGAGCTCTACACTGATCTGCGCGGGCGAAAGCAGGGTCAGCAAGGGGTTGGCACGCAGCAGCCCGCGGGTCGTCATCACTGATCCGCATTCGATCGGCGCGGCCGGCAGCGCACGGCCCGCGAACAGCCGCTCCCAATGCTGGCGCAGCGGCGAGCCGGCCGGGCCGACGATCCAGTCGTAGCCGGCGAAATCTTCGAGCGACGGTCGTACCACCCCGTGCAATGGATGCTCCGGCCCGGCAACGATGACCAGCCGGTCTTCGAAGAGGGGCGTCTGGCGCAGGTCCGGCGGTGCAGGATCCTCGCGCAGGGCTCCGATCATCAGATCAAGTACACCGCCGCGCAGCGGCCCTACCAGCTCGTTCCACGAGCCCTCGACGATCCGGATGCGCGCGCTCGGCCAGCGCGCCAGCATGGCATGAAGCGCAAGGGGCAGCAGTTGGGCGCGGCACAGTGGCATGGCCCCGATGGTCAAGCGCGTCTCGCGCGAACCAGCTGGATCGAATTCGGATATGGCGGCGGCAATTTCGCCGAACGCCAGCCGAGCAGCGCGAGCGAGTCGTTCGCCCTGCACCGTCAGCATGACGCTGCGCCCGCACCGCGCCGCGAGTGGCACGCCGAGCGCTGTTTCCAGCGCACGCACCGCGCGATGCAATGTTCCCTCCGCAAGGCCGAGGGCAGTCGCGGCCGCGGCAAAGCCGCGATTATCCGCAAGCCCCAGCAATGCCCGTAGTTGCGCGCCCGTCGCGGCAAGCTCGGGCCGGGCACGGTTGCCAAGCGCTGCGCGCAGATGTCGGCGTGCGCGCGCCGCGCGCTCGATCAGCCCCTCACCTTCGCGAGTCGCGACCAGCCCGGCGCTCCCGCGCTCGAACAATCGGCCACCCAATTGCGCCTCGAGCTTGTTGAGGCCTTGCGTCAAAGCGGGCTGGCTGAGTCCGATCTCCTGTGCCGCGCCCCCCACCGAGCGATGTCGTTGCAGGACCTGGACGGCCATGAGGTGGCGCAGATTGAGATCGAACGGATCGGGAAAAGGGACGGCCTGCAAGTCCACTTGGGCCTGCTACAGCAACCGGTCGAGCTGTCGCAAGGCGGGCATGATACCGAGACCTGAGCGACCGCCATGTTCCGCCACTGGGCGGTGAGCACCAAGGAGACGCGGATGGATCTCATGCATCTCGCGTTCGAACCGGATCGCGAGCGCTTCGGCCCGACGAAGGTCAGCATCTTCGCCGAGCGCCTCGGGGCCATCTTCACCTGGTCCGACTGCACTCTCTGCGCTCCAAAGGATGGCGGCCGGTCGTCGTCCGAATCCAATCTCCGTTGGTCGCATCCCCTCAGGATAGCGGAGTCTCCGCCGAAAACCTTCAAGCTGGATTGAAAGGCGTGGTGAATGGCGGCGGCCACATGCCAGCATCTTCTTCTCAGATACGCGGCAAGGGCGTCAGACCGCCGACACACCGTCCACGTCGACGAGTTCGTCCTCGACAAGCGTGCCCACAACACGCACCCGCTTCTCAACCTCGTCGATCGGCAGCCGGTGCAGATCGAGACGGTACCGTCCGCCAGCATCCCGACGCAGCGCGAACCCGCCGCCATCGCGCACTAGCGTCCTGGTCTCCTCGATGCTGCTGCCTATCCCCATGATGACGTTTTGCCGCACTTTTACCGCGCTAAAAGGCCCGGATTTCATCCTAAAAGAAATAGGGAAAGCCCGCCATCCCCTGGAGATGACGGGCTTTTATCTGGTGGGCGCGGCAAGGATTGAACTTGCGACCACTGCGATGTCAACGAATATGCCTCATCGATCGCGGCCCGACGGTTACAGGTTTGAATGAGAGAAGATGACCGGAGCGGACGAAAAGTCGATAAGCTCTTGAGCTGTTCGAACGCTGCAGCGGGTCGCGCAAACAACCGTCCCGAGCTGTTGGATGAAGCACCACCATCCCGATGTGTTCTGTGCGGCGCTGCTGAATGTCCAGCCCATGGGGATTTACGCCACCGCCCAGATCGTCTCGGACGCGCGCAAGCATGGTGTCTTGGTCCGCCCAATCTCGATCAACGCCAGCCATAGGGACTGCACGCTCTAGGCGACGAGCCAGAATATGTGGGAACGAATGATGGCAACAACCAGCCAACAGAAATTTATTGATGCAAATCAGTCGTTACCGCGCAGAAATGGTGGAGCCGTGGGCGACTTTGTGAAGGTTTCGCCTTCTGCACCACCAGCAGAGAACCAGCTCATTGGCGGAGAAAGTTCCGACCACGTCTCCCACGGATTTGCGGACCGCTACCGGCTATCGCCGATCAAGGCCATCGGATCGACCAAGTCACAGGTGACCATATCACCCCAAATCTTTAGCTATTTCCTTCTGCGTTTAAGGTAACGCGCACGATTGTAAGCCCATTCCGAAGCCGACATGCCGGCGGGAACGTGAGCCAGGATCATGTCGATGATCATCCGGTCACCCTCGCGCCCGTGTTCCGCCGCCCACTCATTCATCAGCGTGGAGAAAGCGGCTCGCCAGCCGTGAGGAACCATTCGTCCCTTGTAGGCGCCGGCACGCATCCGCTTGTACATCGTGCTGATCGCCGCATCGCTCATTGGCTCCCGCCACGATCTGTCGTTCGGGAAAAGCCAGGGACGAAAACCCGTCATGATCCGGACAGCCCGGAGAACGTCGACCGCCTGCCTTGAGAGCGGAACATCATGGCCAAAGGCCTCGTTCGCCTTGTCCTCGACATTGAGCTTCATCTTAGCGGCAGGTATCCGCCAGATTGCGGACGATGAATCGTCTTCCGGCCGATCCCACGCGATGCCCTCGAACTCATCCCACGTCGCCCTCAGGGAGTACGCCGACCCGAACCGTCGTCAGTGCAAGGAAGCGGGAGGCCAGCTTGGTGATCGTCCGCGCCCGGGCGTGATCGACATCCTGTTGAAGCACGATCAAGGCCGAGAGATCGGTAAGCGCCGGCTGCTTCGCGCCTACGGGCGTTTTTTTTCAGGCTCTTGGCGATACGCGCGGCGGGATTCACCTCCTTGTCGAGCAGGCAATCGCCGATCGCGCGCTCGAAGATGGCAAAGACATAGCCGCGAACCCGCTTGGCCGTTTCGATAGAGCCGCGTTGCTCGATCTTGCGGAGCGCCGCGAGAATCGTCCGGCTGTCGATGTCGACGACCGGCAGTTTTCCGAACGCCAAATAGATGTCTTTTCCAGCCTGAATTTAACGCGCTTGGCGTGCGACGTCGACCAGCCCGGCAGTTCATCTTCGAACCACGCTTCGCCGACGGCCTTGAACGTAGTGGCTGCTGCCGCGATCAGGGCCTGCTTGAGCTTGAGCGCTTCGACGCCGGGGTCCTTGCCGGCGCGGAGCACCTCTCGCGCCTGATCTCGTTGCTCGCGAGCCCCGGCCAGCGAGACCTCGGGATAAAGACCGAAGGTCAACAGCTTCTCTTTCGGCCCATAGCGATATTTGAAGCGCCAAGACCGGTTCCCATGCTTGGTGACAAGCAGGAAGAGGCCCTTCGAATCGTAGAGTTTGTACTCCCGCTCCGCTGGTTTGGCATTTCTGGCGTCGATCGCGGTCAAAGGCATCGATACCCCCAGATAGGGCATAAGAGGCGATGAGAACAAAATGAGCCTCAATATATCAAAAACTCTCGGAAACTCAATGTTTTCGAGGGTCTGCGATCTCTCGCGAGATGGCGCTGTGGTGGGCCCGGCAGGACTCGAACCCGCAACCTAGCCGTTATGAGCGGCCAGCTCTAACCATTGAGCTACAGGCCCCACCCGCGCGCTCGATAGCCCGCGCGTCGTTCATCTGGCAAGCTTCAAGCCGACGTCGCGCGCCGCCCAGGCAGCGGCGATCAGAGCGTCCGCGCCGATCGGCTCCACGCCTTCGCGCGCGAGCAGGCCCAGCACGCCGTCCCACCAGCCGTAGAACGCCCGCAGGTCCCCCGCGTCACGAACATAGGGCGTGTGCCCCGGCTCCACGGACGGCGAATGGAAGGAAATCGTGATCAGCTGCGCACCGTCGTCCAGCAACGTCCGGATCGCGCGCTGCGCGTCGGGAAGAGGCGTGCCTTCCGGGGTGAGCGCGATCCGCTCGAGCGCGCCCGATCGCGCGAGCAGGCCGCGCAGTCGAGCCACTCGCCCGGCGGCCGGATAGAGCCGTCCGCCGAGGCTTCGTGCAAAGCCTGTATAGACGGCCGTCAGCGGCAGCTCCATCAGCAGTCGCTGCGGCCCTGCCCAGCAGGGCGTCGCGTCGCGTCGCGAGAAATCCGGGCCGCCTTCCGCCGAATAATCGAACAGTGCCCGTACCGAGACGTCCAGCCGATAGCCGGCCGCTTCGAGCAGGCGCGCGGTGTTGGGGCCTATGCCGTATCGGCCGGCCCGATAGACCTGAGGCCGCTTGCCGAACGCGGCGGCGATGCGATTGGTCAGCGCTTCCAGCTTCGCCTGTTCCAGCGCGGGCGGCAGGTTGCCGGCAAAGCTGTTGGCTACCGTCAGCACCTCGTCGAAAGGCGGGTTGACCCAGGGATGGAGCTGCGTTCCGATTGCACACTCCCCCGCTTCCACCAGCGGGCGGAGCGTCTCGACCGCGGCCGGCGCCGATGCCACCGGATAATCGACCAGATAGGTGGGGCAGATGCCGAATCCGGCGAGACGGCGATGCGCCTCCGGCAGTGCGGCGATCGCGGTGGTCGCGGTCGCATCGCGGCTGCGCGGCGCGGTCCAGTCGAACTCCTCCTCGGTGTCGACGAACACCAGGAAACGCCGGCCGATCGAAACCGGTGGGCTCAGCCGATCGCCGGGGGCCGGCGGCTGATCGATGCGGCCATCCGCCGTCGCCTCGCGCATGGGTCAGCCGCCGGTCCCGGCATGCTCCGCCGATGCTTCGGTCGGCAGGCGCAGCACGAGACACCCGGGCTCGATCGACAGTGTGCCGCCGACCGTCGCTGCGAGGCGGCGCACGAGATGAAGCGTGAAGCCCAGGCCCAGCAGCGGCGCGTCAGGTGCGTCGCCGTCCGGCCCGAAACCCGGATCCAGCAGCGTTGTCTCGGGAAGATCGGCAATTCGGGTCGGCCGGTCGACCCGCAACATGACCGCATCCTCGGACACGGGCCGGAGATCGACGCGAACCGCCTCGCCCTTCCCGGCAAGCGCGGCAACACCGCCGACCAGCCGGCCGATCATGCGCCGGAGCGCGGCCGGATCGCCCTGCACGGACAGAGGCGCCCTGCCGATATCACAGGCGAGCGTCGCACCACGGTGGCGAGCGCTTTCCGCATGATTACCGCACACCAACTGCACCATGGCGCCAAGATCGACCTCCACGCGCTGGAGATCAAGCCGCTGCGTTTCCAGTCGGGCCGCGACATCCAGGTCGTCCACTGCAGCCAGCAAACGCCCCGCCTGCTCCGCGATCTCCTGCGCGCGCTCGCGATAGGCGGTGGAAACGGGACCGCGCATCTGCCGACGAATCATCTCGGCAAAGCCGCCAATCGCGTTGAGCGGGGTGCGGAGCTCGTGGACCAGCTGGCGCAGCGAATCCGGCTCCAGGCCGACGCCGTAAAGACCGAGCGATGCGCTTTCGGCCCTTTCCTCGGTACGTGGCCGACGCGCGGTGCCACGATAGCCCTGAAAGCGGCCGGTGTCGGGCGCGAAGACCGGGACCCCCGCGATCCGCCACTCACCCGCCGCCTCGGACCCGCCCGCCACGGTGAGCCGCGCATCGCGGAAGGTGGCGCGTCGGCGGAAGGCGCCCGGCGCCTGTGCGTCGACGCCGATGGGGCCGGAGGCCGCCGTGGCTATGGTCTCGCCGATCAGCGGACCGCGCGGCATGCCGTCGACCCAGCGGATCACACCGTCCGATCCCGTCTCGAAGCGGAAGCTGTCGGGCACGCGATGCGCTTCGGGTTCGGTGGCTGGCGTGTCCTCGCGACGTTGGCGGAAGCCGGCGATGCGATCGATGATGGCGCGGATCTGCCCTTCGCCGGCGCCATGCTCCAACGCCTGGATCGGAACCGCCGGCATCGCAGCCTCCGGTTCCCGGGCGGCAGAGGCTTCCTGCTCGGCCGCAAGCGGCTCGACGGATTCCTCTAAGTCCACCACTTCATTTTCGGATTCAGCGATCGGCGCGAGCGACGTCTCGACGACCGGCGGACGCGCTTCTTCGACCGTCGCCGGGTCGGCCTCGACGCCCACGCCGCTCACGCCATGCAGTGCCAGATCGGTGCGGCCGAATGCCGTTAGCGCCTGCTCTACCCGGATGCCAAGATCGCGGCGGTGACGCAAAACTCCGCGCCCGGTGGGCGACAGGCGAGGAAGCACGACCAGCCAGTCGGCCTCGCTCAGCCGGACGTGGCCCAGCATTGCGCTCGCCACCACGGGAACATCCGCGGAGAGGAACACGACGAGCGGCGCTGGCAAGGCACGCCCGGCGAAAGCGGAGGCCGTCTCGCGACGGATCGCCACGGGCACGTCGCGGCGCAGGTCCTGCAGTCGTGCCAGCGCCCTGCGCGCAACGCCGGGATCGGAGCCGGGCCGGTGCTGCGCGAGCAGGTCCAGCAACTGCCGCCACTGCGCCACCCGGTCCGCCGGCCTTTCGGCCGGCCGGGCAAGTACCGTGGCAAGCATATCGTCGAACCGCACCCGCTCCTCCACGCACCCGGCGAGCGATCGCCCTTGCCGGATCAAAGTTGACTATCTGTTCCCTTTTCGGGGTGCAAAGCGACTTTTCTGCCGACGTCGCATAGTGGGACAATTGCCATTCACCGCAACATTCTTATAGACCGGCGTCATACTGAATAAGGAAGCCTCGTTGTGGCCTCACCTTTATTGCTGGATTCGATCGACCGGACCATCCTCTCCGAGCTGCAGGACGATGGCCGGATCACCAACGTGGAGCTCGCACGCCGCGCGGGTCTCACGGCGCCGCCCTGCCTGCGTCGAGTCCGGTCGCTTGAGGAAGCGGGCGTCATTAACGGCTATCATGCGCGCCTCAATCCGGCGGCGCTGGGCTACGGCATCACCGTATTCGCGCTCGTCTCGCTACGCAGCCAGGCCGAGGAGGACCTGCGCGGCTTCGAGGCGCATGTCGCGACCCTGCCCGAAGTGCGCGAATGCCACATGCTCAACGGCGAGATCGATTTCATCCTGAAGATCGTCGCCCACGACCTGCAGAGCTTCCAGAGCTTCCTCACGTCGAAGCTCACGACCGCGCCGCATGTGGCGAGCGTGAAGACCTCGCTGACCATCCGCACGTCCAAGGATCAGCCGGGCGTGCCGGTCGACAAGGCCTGAAACGAGGCCGGCGCCGCCCCCGGGGAAGGGACGGCGCCCGCAACTAAGTGATCCTTACTTCGCGGCAGGCGCCGCAGCAGCAGCCGGGGCCGCGCCCTTGTTCGCATAGATCGTCCAATATTGCGCGATCACCTGGCTGGGGCCGGTGACCTTGGCGAAGCTTGCTGCCGCACCGGCCTTGTCACCGCTCAGCGCCTGCGCCTCTCCCATGTGCAGGTTGACGAGGTTGGCGTCCGGGCCGCCCTTCTGGAGCGCGATCTTGTAGAGTTCGATTGCCTGCGGATACATCGCATAGCCCAGATAGGCGTCGGCCGTCTGATAGGCCATGTTGCCATTCGCTGCAGCACGCGCCTTCTTGTCCGAAACCGGCAGATCGGCCTTGTCGGCCGCCACCTTGCCGCCTGCGATCGTCTTGATCTCGGCCAGCGCCTTGCTGGTGGCGAGCGCCTTGTTGTCGACCATGTTGGAGCTCATGCCCTGGTCGATCACAGCCTTGGCCTCGCCCGGATAGCCCTTGTTGAGCGCGGTGTTGGCATACTCGTAATAGTCGCGCTCGCCGGCCAGCGAGTTGGTGGCGCGCATCAGGCGCAGCGTGTCGAGATCTACCTGCGGATCGAGCTGGCTGGTGTCGCGATAAGTTTGCAGGCCGATGCGCCAGATGTCCGCACGCGGGTAGGCATCGACCAGTTGCTGGCCATATTTGATCACGCCCTGCGGATTCTTGCCATCATAGGCGATCGAGAGCGCACGACGGTACCAGTCCTCGTCCACCGCCTGGCCGGAGGCCTTCCGCGCGGCGATCGCCTGATCGGTATATTGCAAGGCGGCCGGGGCCTGGTTCTCGCGCGACTTAACCGCCGCGAGCGAGATCAGCACATCCGGATCATTGGGCTTCAGCGTGTTGACCTGGGTGAACGCCTTGTCTGCGGCATCCAGCTTGCCGGCGTTGAACGCCGTCTGGCCCTGCATGGTGTAGAGTTGCGTCTGGAGATCGGGCGAGGCCTTGCCGGTGGCCAGAACGGCATCGACCGCCGCCGACAGGCCCGCCTGATCATTGGTGCCCTGCGCGATCTGGAGGGCGAAGACGCTCGCCATATACTTGTCGTCATCGGTCGAAGCGGCGGCCTGGACGCCCGGCAGGCCCGCCTTGGCGGTCGCCCAGTCCTGCTTGCCGATCGCGTCCTGCACCGCGGGCGCCACCTTGCGGAAGCCGTCGCTATACTTGGCGGCCGGCGCCGCCGCTGCGGCGTCGCTCTTTTTCGCGACCGCCGGGGTTGCGCCGGTCACCGCCACCGCGCCGAGCGCGAGGGTCAGCGAAAGCGCCGTCATCGATACCAATTTCATGAAACTCTCCTCTGTCGGCACCGAGGGGGTGCGCCGCGGGCAGAGGTGCTAACCGCTGCCCCGTTTCTGTTCAAGCCACGTCCCTGTTCAAGCCCGGACCGCCGGAAACACTGGCGCCCATGGGCTGAACACGCATTGAACGCACCGGTTGCATGGCTTCGTCACGAAGGCGTCACGGTCTCCGTGCGCACGCGTGCGCGCACGCGAGGGGTGGCGCTGCCGATACGGCTAGTCTAGGAGGGATGACGATCGCGTCGCCCTGACGCCCACACCAAAACAGAACCGGAAAGCATCACCCTTGGCCAGCGCCCCGCCGACCATCGAACCTTCGGACATTTCCCCCGTCTCCATCGTCGACGAGATGAAGTCGAGCTATCTCGACTATGCGATGTCGGTGATCGTCAGCCGCGCGCTGCCCGACGTGCGCGACGGCCTGAAGCCGGTCCACCGTCGCGTGCTCTACGCCAGCCAAGAGGGTGGCTTCGTCCCCGGCCGGCCCTACCGCAAGTCCGCCAAGATCGTCGGCGACGTGATGGGCAACTATCATCCGCACGGCGACGCCTCGATCTACGATGCTCTCGCGCGTCTGGCGCAGGACTGGTCGATGCGCGTGCCCTTGATCGACGGCCAGGGCAATTTCGGGTCGATGGACCCCGATCCGCCCGCCTCGATGCGCTATACGGAGGCCCGCCTCGCCAAGGTCGCGATGACCCTGCTCGAGGATTGGGACAAGGATACCGTCGATTTTCAGCCGAACTATGACGGTTCGCGCGAGGAGCCGACCGTCCTGCCGGCGCGCTTCCCGAACCTGCTGGTCAACGGCGCTGGCGGCATCGCCGTCGGCATGGCGACCAACGTGCCGCCCCACAATCTCGGCGAGGTGATCGCCGCCTGCAAGCTCTACATCGACAGGGAGGTCCATGGCGGCACCCTCGTCACCACCGAGGAACTGATGGAGCTGGTGCCGGGTCCGGACTTTCCGACCGGCGCCCTGATCCTGGGGCAAGGCGGGGCGCGCAACGCCTACAACACGGGCCGTGGCTCGATCATCATGCGCTCGCGCCACGAGATCGAGACCAAGCGGGACCGCACCTCGATCGTGCTCACCGAAATCCCCTATCAGGTCGGCAAATCCGGCCTGGTCGAGAAGATCGCCGAGGCCGCCAAGGAAAAGCGGATCGAGGGCGTCTCGGATATCCGTGACGAATCCAACCGCGAAGGCGTCCGCATCGTCATCGACCTGAAGCGCGACGCGACGCCCGACGTGGTGCTGAACCAGCTGTGGCGCCACACGCCGGCGCAGACCAGCTTCCCGGCCAACATGCTCGCCATTCGTGGCGGCCGGCCCGAGCTGCTGGGCCTGCGCGACATCATCCAGGCCTTCGTCCAGTTCCGCGAGCAGGTGATCACCCGCCGCTCCAAGTTCGAGCTGCTCAAGGCCCGGGAGCGAGCGCACCTGTTGCTCGGTCTCGTCGTCGCCGTGTCGAACCTCGACGAAGTGGTGCGGATCATCCGGGGATCGTCCTCTCCCGCCGCAGCACGCGCCGCACTGCTCGCCCGCGAATGGCCGATCGGCGACATCGCCCAATATATCGCGCTGGTCGAGGCGGTGGAGAAGACCCACGAGGGCGACACCTACCAGCTCTCCGACGCGCAGGTCCGCGCCATCCTCGATCTGCGCCTGCATCGCCTGACCGCGCTCGGCCGCGACGAGATTGGCGACGAGCTCAAGGAGCTGGCCGGTTCGATCGGCGAACTGCTTCACATCCTTTCGAACCGCGTACGCCTCTACGAGGTGCTGGTCGAGGAGCTGGACGCTGTCTCCGCCGCCTTCTCGACGCCGCGCCGCTCCACCCTGATGCCGGCGGGCGACGACATCGAGGACGAGGACCTCATCGAGCGCGAGGACATGGTCGTCACCGTCACGCTCGGCGGCTACATCAAGCGCACCCCGCTCGATGCCTTCCGCACACAGGCCAAGGGCGGCAAGGGTCGCTCCGGCATGGCGACCAAGGACGAGGATGCGATCACCAAGCTGTTCGTCACCTCGACGCACACGCCGGTATTGTTCTTCTCGACCGCCGGCAAGGTCTATCGCAAGAAGGTCTGGAAGCTGCCCGAAGGCGCCCCGCAGGCGCGTGGCCGACCGATGGTGAACCTGCTCCCGCTGGCCGAGGGCGAGACGATCTCCACCGTCCTGCCGCTACCCGAGAACGAGGAGGAGTGGGGCAATCTCCACATCCTGTTCGCGACCGCCAAGGGCCTCGTCCGCCGCAACAGCATGGACCAGTTCACCCGCGTGCCGACCGCCGGCAAGATCGCGATGCGTTTTTCGGAGAGCGACAGCGACGACGATGCGGTGGAGACCACGACCGACCGGCTGATCGGCGTCACCCTGCTCACCGAGAATGACGACGTCCTGCTCGCCACGCGCAACGGCAAGGCGATCCGTTTCCGTGCGACCGACGTGCGAGAGTTCCAGAGCCGCACCTCGGCCGGCGTGCGCGGGGCGAAGCTGCTCGGCGACGACGAGGTGATCTCGCTTTCGATCCTGCGCGGCACGCCGTGGGATCAGGATACCGAGACCCGCGAGGCCTATCTTCGTGCCGCGCCGTGGAAGGACAACGAGGCCGAACCGACGCTCGATGCCGCGACGATGCAAGCAATGGCCGACGCGGAAGAGTTCGTCATGACGGTGTGCGCCAACGGTTACGGCAAGCGCTCATCCGCCTACGAGTACCGCCGGATCGGGCGCGGCGGCCAGGGCATCACCAACATCGACAATCTGAAGCGCAATGGCCCCGTCGTGGCCAGCTTCCCGGCGCACAATGGCGAGCAACTGATGCTCGTCACCGATCAGGCGAAGCTGATCCGCATGTCGGTGGGGGATACCCGCGTGATCGGGCGCGGCAGCTCGGGCGTGATCCTGTTCCGCGTGGCGGACGACGAGCATGTCGTCTCGGCGGCTCGCATCGAGGAGAGTGAGGAGGAGGCGGAGGCCGATCTCGGAGACGAGACTGTGGCACCCGCTATCGACCCGCAGGTCGACGGCGATACCGGCGAGGATCTGGCCGACGGCGGCGAGGGATGACACCCTCGCCCCGCCGCGAGGCGCTGATGGTCTGGCTGAAGTTTCTGGGCCTGCTCGCCCTGGTTTTCCTGTTCGGTGCTTTGGTGCTGACGCTGCGCCGGCTGATCTAGGCGGCGACGCTGCCGCGCAGCTGCCACGCCGCCAATATCGTCACGCCCCCACCGAGCACGAGGCTGAGGCCGACAAACACGCCCAGCATCTGCACCGCCGGAAACGGCCAGCTCAGCACGAGCAACAGGGCCAGCAGCCAGTCGACCACGCCGATGCCGAGCAGCATGCCCCGCACCGGCCCCGGCCCCGCGACCCGCCCGGCGCCGAATGACACCATGCCGCGCCAGAACAGCCATATCGCCACGAACAGCGCCAGCGTGGCCGCGCCGGCGGCCGGATCGACGATCACCAGCAGCCCGACGATGATCGAACCGAGACCGTAGAGAATCTCGTTCCAGCGCTTCTCGCTGCCATGGCTGCGGAAGCCCATCACCACCCCGGCGATGCCAGTGAACAGCAATATCCAGCCGATCAGCACGGCGATCGCCGCGGTGGTGAAGCCGGGCGCGGCGAGGCAGAATATGCCGGCGAGCAGCAGGATCACGCCGCACGCCATCGTCCAGGTCCAGCGGTTGACGGGATGCGGGCCGGCAGCGGTCGCCATGTTCGTTTCCTCCAATGCCCGCCCGGTGGATCAACAAAGCGGTCGCCGCCCCGGTTCCTTGGCGCTATGGGCTTGCGCCCATGCACGACATTCACATCATCGGCGGCGGCCTCGCCGGATCGGAGGCCGCGTGGCAGCTCGCCGAGGCGGGCTTCAAGGTGCGCCTTTCCGAAATGCGGGGCGTCGAGGGGACTCCCGCCCATCATACCGACGGACTGGCCGAGCTGGTCTGCTCGAACAGCTTCCGATCGGACGATGCCGAGAAGAATGCGGTGGGCCTGCTCCATGCCGAGATGCGCGCGCTCGGCTCGCTGATCCTGCGCGAGGGCGACGCCCATCGCGTCCCCGCCGGATCGGCGCTGGCGATGGATCGCGACGGTTTCTCGGCCGGCGTCACCGCCGCGATCGAGGCGCATCCGAATATCGAGCTGATCCGCGAGCGGGTGGATGCGCTACCGGAAGTCCCCGCGATCATCGCCACCGGCCCGCTCACCGCCGCGAACCTCGCCGGCGCCATCCAGTCCGAGACCGGGCAGGATGCGCTCGCCTTCTTCGACGCGATCGCGCCGATCGTCCACCGCGACAGCATCGACATGGAGATCTGCTGGTTCCAGAGCCGCTGGAACAAGGGCGACGGCAAGGATTACATCAACTGCCCGATGAACAAGGACGAGTATCTCGCCTTCATCGAGGCCCTGAACACGGGTGAGAAGACCGAGTTCAAGCAGTGGGAAAAGGACACGCCCTATTTCGACGGCTGCATGCCGATCGAGGTGATGGCGTCGCGCGGGGTCGATACGCTGCGGCACGGGCCGATGAAGCCGGTCGGTCTCGACGATCCGCGCACCGGGCGCTGGCCCTATGCGGTGGTCCAGCTCAGGCAGGACAACAAACAGGCGACGCTTTGGAACATCGTCGGCTTCCAGACCAAGCTCAAGCACGCAGAACAGGTGCGCATCTTCCGCATGATCCCCGGCCTCCGGAATGCCGAGTTCGCGCGGCTGGGCGGGCTCCACCGCAACACCTTCATCCGCTCGCCGATCCTGCTCGACGGCACGCTGCGCCTGAAGAGCCGGCCCAACGTGCGCTTCGCCGGCCAGATCACGGGTTGCGAGGGCTATGTCGAGAGCGCCGCGATCGGCTTGCTGGCGGGCCGCTTCGCCGCTGCCGAACTGATCGGCCGCACCCTGCCCGCTCCGCCGCCGACCACAGCGCTGGGCGCGTTGCTTGGTCACATCACCGGCGAGGCGGAGGCTGCGACCTACCAGCCGATGAACGTCAATTTCGGCCTGTTTCCACCCTTCGAGAGCCTGCCGAAGAAGGCCGACCGCAAGGCCGCCTACACCGCCCGCGCCCGCGCCGACCTCGCGCTCTGGCAGGACGAGATCGCGCCGCTGCCGGCCTAGCCGTTGTCGTCGTCCGCCTCGGCGGGAGCCGGGACGGCGGCCTGCCGGGCGGGTGCGCAACGCGGCTTGGCCTTGCGTACCACGCGCGTCGTCGCAAACTCGGAGGGCGATAGTGCGCCGGACTTGTCGGCATCGGCGCCGGCGAACTTGGCTTCGGCCTTGGCGGCATATTCGTCGAAGCTCAGCTTGCCATCGTGATTGATGTCGAGCTTGTCGAAGTTGCGGCGCCGGGCCTGGAGATATTCGGACAGCTCGATCTTGCCGTCCTTGTCGTGATCGTAGCGGCTGAAGCGCTTCTGTTCTTTCGTCTTTTCGGTCGCCTGCGGAGGATCGGGCGTTTCGACGACGGCTGGCGCTACCGAGGCTGCCGGGGCCATGACTGCCGCCGGCGGTGGCGGAATGCGATTGTCGCGCGAAGCGAGCCCCGACCAGATCAGCACCCCCGCGCCCGCCATCAGCAGCGCCGCGACGCCGCCCACCAGATATCGCCACATGACCCGACTCCCCTGTCGGGAGCGAGACTAGCGGCCGGTCCAGCGATGCGCCAGCAGCCGCAGCAGCCGCCAGCGCGAGGCAGGCGGGCGGAGTGCGCCGTGGCCGCGCCGAACATCCTCGCGCGCCAGCACCGCCAGCATGCCGAGCGGCCGTAATACGTGCGGCCAGCCGCCGGCTATGCCCTTTTCCAGAGGCGCCTCGGCCATATCGAGAAGCGCCTTCGCCCTGGCAGGATCACTCGCTTGCCGCGCGAGATCGGCCAAGGCCCAGCCCTCGCCCGCCGCATCGATCCGCTCATGCTCGCGTCCCAGCACGCGCCCGGCGAGGCGGAACAGCTGCGCGCCCCGCGCCTTGCCGTGCACCGCCATCGTCTCCGCCGACCAATCGGGATCGTCGAGCAACGCCTCCCAGCCCTCGGTCATCGCGGCAAGCTCATGCCCCGCAATCCGATCCGGCCGGAGGGCGGCGGCGGCATGGAGCAGCGGCTCGCCCGGTGGCGGCTCTTCGTCCAGCGCGACCAGCGCATCGCGCCACCAGACCAGCCGCATGAGCCCGATGGTCGGCTCGCGGGCGCGCCAGACAAGGCCCGCCAGCCGCTCGTCGAGCGCGAACAATGTGGTCAGGCTCTCGCGCGACAGCCGTGCGGCATGGGCGATCGCCAGCTGCCGCTCAGGATGTTCGACGGAGACGATGCTGTCCATGCCTCTCTCTGGCACAGTCCGGCTTCCGGAAAAATCTCGTTTACCATCTTCATGAACGCGCCCTTGAAGGGCTGCCTGCCATGGCGTGCGATGGACCGGAAGTCTTGGGACCGGTCGGTGGGGATTGAGATACGACATGGCACGAGGAATCGGTGTCAGGGGGTTCCTGACTCGTCTGCGCAAGGATGTCAGGGGCAACGCGCTGGCGATCATGGCGGCGTCGATCATTCCGCTCGCCGGCCTGGTCGGCGGCGGCATCGACATGGCGCGCATCTACATCGTCAAGACGCGCCTCCAGCACGCCTGCGATGCCGGCACGCTGGCCGGTCGCAAGGCGATGGGCGGCGGCACCTGGGATCAGAGCAGCTACATGCCGCGCACGACGGCGAACCAGTTCTTCGTCGGCAACTTCATCGCCGGCAGCTACGGCTCGAAGAACCTCGCCTACGGTTTCACCGAGAATGCCGGCAAGGTTTCGGGCACGGCATCGGCCAACGTGCCGCTCACGCTCATGCAGATCTTCGGGCTGAAGCAGGCAGCGGTCTCGGTGACCTGCGACGCCGAAATGCGCCTGCCCAACACCGACGTGATGTTCGTGCTCGATAATACGGGCTCGATGTCCGAGACGCTGCCGGGCGACACCCAGTCCAAGATCTCCGCGCTGCACACCGCCGTGAAGTGCTTCTACGAGATCGTGGCGCGCCAGGACACCGACGCCAACTGCTCGACCGGCACGCCGACCGGCGGCCTCGACAGCCAGGTGCAGGTGCGCTTCGGGTTCGTGCCCTACGATCAGGACGTCAATGTCGGCCGCCTGCTGCCGACCGAATGGTTCGCCAACAGCTGGCCCTACCAGTCGCGCCAGGCGACGACGGTGCCCGGCACCTTCAACAGCTGGTACGGATCGAACCCAACGACCAAGAGCGCCGGCACCTACAGCGCCTGGGCCAACACCGGCGTGCAGGCGAGCGCCAGCAACAGCGGCGCCTGCAAATCCTCGCTCGTCCCGATCCCGGCGGATAACTACCAGATCACCGGCACGGCTTCCTGGCCCGACAGCGGCACGGAATCGGACAGCGGCTGGCGCGGCTACGTCTCGACGAATCAGACCACCTACCAGCTGAGCTACAACAGCTCCGCGAAGATGTGCTACCAGCAGTCGCGCTCGCGCACGATCCTGCGCGATGCCAACTGGGATCGCGTCGCCGATCCGTCGCATCCGCCGAGCAGCGCCATCCAATTCCCGGCCTGGACCTACAAGCAGGTGACGCTCGACGTCTCCAGCCTGAAGGCGTCCAGCACCGGCGTGAACTGGAACAGCGGCGTCACCCTGCCGCTGGGCAGCAGCTATGCCAACACCACCTTCGCGTGGGACGGCTGCATCGAGGAACGCAAGACAATCCGCGCGACCAGCTACGATCCGATCCCGTCGGGCGCGCGCGATCTCGACATCGACGGCGTACCCTCGCAAAGCGATGCGGATTCGCTGTGGGGGCCGCTGATCAAGGGCGTGGTCTGGCCGCGCAAGGCGAGCTACACCAATTCGGGCTCCTACACGCTCGATCCGGTAACGACTTTCAACCAGAGCTATACCGGCCAGAATTACGATTGCCCCGCCCCGGCCCACAAGCTGGAGCAGTGGACCGACGTCGACGCCTTCGACACCTATGTCGACAGCCTGCAGCCGGGCGGCAACACCTACCACGACATCGGCCTGCTGTGGGGTGCGCGCCTGATGTCGCCGACCGGCCTGTTCGCGTCGGAGAACGCCTTCACCCCGCAGGGCGGCGAGATCCTGCGCAACATGATATTCATGACAGACGGTGACGCCTGCACCGACGACATGAACTATCAGGCCTACGGCATCGCCTGGTACGATCGCCGTCAGACCGACCCGTCGCAGGTACCGACCGACGGCTGCACCGCCGGCGTGAAGACGCCGGGCACGCTGACCCAGCAGGTCAACCTGCGCAGCGCAGCGCTGTGCACGGCGATCAAGAACAAGAACATCACGCTGTGGATCGTCTATTTCGGCTCCGCGAGCTCGAACGTGGCGACGCAGATGCAGACCTGCGCCTCTCCGGGCCGGTTCTTCCAGGCGACCAACTCGGCGGCACTGCAGACGACCTTCGCCAACATCGCCAACCAGATCTCGCAGCTGAGGCTCACCAAATGACGACGCTGCGCGCCTGGCCGGGGCATCGCGCGGTCCTGCCCCGGGACGCGCGCGGCGCGACGATCGTCGAGTTCGGCATCATCGCGCCGGTGCTCTGCCTGCTGCTGATGGGCGCGTTCGATCTCGCCCACACGCTCTACATGCAGACGGTGCTGCAGGGCATCGTGCAGAAGGCCGCGCGCGATTCCACGCTGGAAAGCTCGGACGACACGGTGTTGCCCGACATCGACGCGACCGTCACCGCGCAGGTGAAGGCGCTCAACAACCGCGTCACGCCGGTTTTCACGCGCCGCTATTACCGCACCTTCTCCGACGCCGCCGCCGCAAAGGCCGAGCCGTGGACCGACACCGACAAGGACGGCACCTGCGACCATGGCGAGCCCTATGAGGACGACAACAACAACAACGTCTGGGACAAGGACGGTGGCAATGGCGGCCAGGGCGGTGCGAAGGATCGCACCGTCTACACGGTGTCGCTCAACTACCCGCACCTCTTCCCGATCTACAATTTCATCGGTGGATCGAAATACGTGAAGCTCAGCGCCACGACGGTCCTCGAGAACCAACCTTATTCGGATCAGGGCACCTACACCACGCCCCAGGTCCACAACTGCACATGACGGAGCCCGCCATGCCGATCCGCCTCTCCCGGTTCACCACCCGGTTCCGGCGCGCCGATCGCGGGCTGGCGCTGCTGGAATTCGCGCTCGCACTGCCGGTATTCCTGCTGATGGCGCTGACCGGCGCGGAGCTGTGCAACTATATCACCGTGCGCATGCGCGTCAGCCAGCTGGCGCTCCAGATGGCGGACAACGCCGCCCGCATGGGCGAGGGCAGCCAGCTTTCCGCCAAGACGGTGAGCGAGACCGACATCAACGACGTCTTCATCGGCGGCAACATGCAGGGGGGCGCGCTCAACCTGCGGAATACGGGCCGGGTCATCCTGTCCGATCTCGAAGCCGACCCCAACCACGCCGGCAAGTACAAGATCATGTGGCAGCGCTGCTACGGCAGCGGCACCCACGCATCCAAGTTCGGCACGGCCGGCACGGACAACCTGACCGGCATCGGCCCGGCCGGATCGCAGGTGACGACGCAGACCGACAATGCGACGATGTTCGTGGAGATCTACCTGCCGTACAAACCGCTGCTTACGCTGGGCACGATGATCCCCAGCACGACGTTCGACGAATTCGCCTCGATGTCGGTGCGCGACCGGCGCGACCTCACGCAGATCTACAATAACGAGAAAGCCACGGCGTCGAGCTGCTGATCGGCGGCGCCGTCCCTGCGAGAGGGACGGCGCCCGGATCGATCAGGCCTTATAGCAGACCTTCTTCGCGGCGGTGACGACGTCGTCCGCCTTGATCAGCGCCAGCTTCTCGAGGTTCGCGGCGTAGGGCAGCGGCACGTCGACGTTAGTGACGCGCAACACCGGCGCGTCGAGATCGTCGAAGCCCTGCTCCATTACCACCGCCGAAATCTCGGACGCGATCGAGCAGGTCGGCCAACCCTCTTCAACCACCACCAAACGGTTGGTCTTGGCGAGCGACTTGAGCACCGTCTCGGTATCGAGCGGGCGCAGCGTGCGCAGATCGATCACCTCGGCGTCGATGCCCTCCTCGGCCAGCTTCACCGCCGCCTCAAGGGCAACGCCGACGCCGATCGAGTAGCTCACCAAGGTGACGTCCTTGCCCTCCTTGGCGATCCGCGCCTTGCCGATCGGCAGCACGAAATCGTCGAGCTTGGGCACCGGGAAGCTCTGCCCGTAGAGCAACTCGTTCTCGAGGAACACGACGGGATCCTCGCTGCGGATCGCCGCCTTGAGCAGGCCCTTTGCATCAGCCGCGCTATACGGCGCGATCACGATCAAGCCCGGCACCGAAGCGTACCACGGGCCGTAATTCTGACTGTGCTGCGCACCCACGCGGGCGGCGGCGCCGTTGGGACCACGGAACACGATCGGCGCGCGCATCTGGCCGCCGGACATATAGTTGGTCTTGGCGGCCGAGTTGATGATGTGGTCGATCGCCTGCATCGCGAAGTTGAAGGTCATGAACTCGACGATCGGGCGCAGGCCCGCCATCGCCGCGCCGGTGCCGACGCCCGCGAAGCCGTACTCCGTGATCGGCGTGTCGATCACGCGGCGATCGCCGAACTCGTCGAGCAGGCCCTGGGTCACCTTGTAGGCGCCCTGATATTGCGCGACTTCCTCGCCCATCACGAAGACGCGGTCGTCGGCGCGCATCTCCTCGGCCATCGCGTCGCGCAGCGCCTCGCGCACCGTGGTCTTCACCATCTCGGTGCCCTCGGGGATCTCCGGATCGCGCGCATCGACGCCGGCCTTCTCGGCGGCCGCGACATCGGCGACGAGCTGGCGGGCGGCAGTCTCCATCTGGTGCGGCGTGGTGGCATCGGGAACGGCCGGCTTGGCCTCTTCCTTGGGCGCTTCTTCCTTCGGCTCTTCGGCCTTGGGAGCCGGCTTCGCAGCGGAGGCATCCTCGCCCTCGGCGGCGAGCATCGCGATCGGCGCGCCGACCTTCACGCCGTCGGTGCCTTCGGGCACGAGGATCTGGGCGATCGTGCCCTCGTCCACCGCCTCGAATTCCATCGTCGCCTTGTCGGTCTCGATCTCGGCGAGGATGTCGCCGGATTTCACCGCGTCACCTTCCTTCACCAGCCATTTGGCGAGCGTGCCCTCCTCCATCGTGGGGGAGAGCGCCGGCATCTTCAGTTCGATCGCCATCTCAGTAGGTCCCCACCAGCACGTCGGTATAAAGCTCTTCCGGGTTCGGTTCCGGAGACTGCTCGGCGAAGTCGGCCGCCTCCGCGACGATCTGACGGATGTCCTTGTCGATCTTCTTGAGGTCGCCCTCGCTGACGCCCATCGCCTCCAGCTCGCGCTTTGCGTGGTCGATGCAGTCGGACGAGTCCTTCATCGCCTGCACTTCCTCGCGGGTCCGGTATTTGGCGGGATCGGACATCGAGTGGCCGCGATAGCGATAGGTCTTGAGCTCCATCACGATCGGCCCCTTGCCGGCGCGAACCCACTTGAGCGCCTCCTCGATCGCCCCGCGCACCGCGAGCACGTCCATACCGTCGACCTGCATGCCCGGAACGCGGAAACTCTCGCCGCGCCGGTAGAGCTGATCCTCGGACGAGGAGCGGCCGACCGCAGTGCCCATGGCATAGCCGTTGTTCTCGATCACGAAGATGATCGGGAGCTTCCACAGCTCCGCCATGTTCATGCTCTCGTAAACCTGGCCCTGATTGGCCGCGCCATCGCCGAAATAAGCGAGGCAGACGCCGCCGTCATTGGCGTATTTATGCTTGAACGCGAGACCGGTGCCGAGGCTGACCTGCGCGCCGACGATGCCGTGGCCGCCGTAGAATTTGTGCTCGACGCTGAACATGTGCATCGAGCCGCCCTTCCCCTTCGAGATGCCGGCCTGGCGCCCCGTGAGCTCGGCCATGATCAGCTTGGGATCGATGCCGTAAGCGAGCATGTGGCCGTGATCGCGATAGCCCGTGATCACGCTGTCCGTATCGTTGTTCAGCGCGGACTGCAGGCCGACTGCGACCGCCTCCTGCCCGATATAGAGGTGGCAGAAGCCACCGATCAGGCCGAGGCCGTAGAGCTGGCCGGCACGCTCCTCGAAGCGGCGGATCAGCGTCATCTGGCGGTAGAATTCGAGCAGCTCTTCCTTGCTCGCCTTGTAGCGGTCGGGCTCGCCGGGACGCTCGCGATTGGGGATGGGATCGGCCTTGGGCTTGGCAGCCGCAGGGCTCTTGGCAGGGGTTCTCGCCACGGTTCAGGCCTCTCGGGGAATGGGCTTCGTTGGCCCGCGTTATAGGCGCTGACAGCGCAAACACGCAACGGGAGGGCATGGTTGCGTTTGCAGGGGATGCAATTGCAAGGGTTGCATCCTTATGCCGTCAACGTCATTCGATCCGTTCGGCCTGAGCAAAGTCGAAGTGCCGTCGCCGGGCATGGCCTTCGACTGCGCTCAGGCCAAACGGAGGTTGGTTTTCGTGGCACGTCCCTAGACTTCGCTCGGGACGAACGGGGTTGGAGACATGTGGAAGCTTTACGGCGTGGTCTGGATGATCACTTCGTCGGGCCGCGCCAGCCCCATGTCCCGGCGCACCAGTTCATCGGCCATATCCGGATCGACATGCTTGGCATCGAGCAGTGCGACCTTGCGCGCCAGTTCCTGCCGCTGAGCCTCGATCACCTTGAGCTGCGCCTGGCGCTGCGCGAGCTGGCTCTTGTAGTCGCCGAGCGCCAGCAGTCCGTTCGGCCCGGCGATCGCGTAGCCCGCAAAATTGCCGATGACGAGCAGCGCCAGCGCGGGCAAGGCCGCGGCTCGGATGATCTCGACAGGACGACGCTTGCTTCGCATTGCGCCGTCATTATCGAGTCAAACGAATCGCGACTCAAGCCTCTTTTCGCCAAAAATTTTCAAAGATTCAGGCAACTTTCGTCGCAAAAGCTCCCTTGCCCGCATAGCGCGCCGCTGTGCCCAGCTCCTCCTCGATCCGGATCAGCTGGTTGTATTTGGCGAGCCGGTCGGAACGCGCCAGCGAGCCGGTCTTGATCTGGCCGCAGTTGGTGGCGACGGCGAGGTCGGCAATGGTCGAATCCTCGGTCTCGCCCGAACGATGCGACATCACCGCCGTGTAGCGGGCGCGTTGCGCCATATTCACCGCGTCAAGAGTCTCGGTCAGCGAGCCGATCTGGTTGACCTTCACCAGGATCGAGTTGGCGATGCCCTTCTCGATGCCGGTCGCCAACCGCTTGGAATTGGTGACGAACAGATCGTCGCCCACCAGCTGCACCTTGTCGCCCAGTTTCTCGGTGAGCAGCTTCCAGCCGTCCCAATCGTCCTCGGCCATGCCATCCTCGATCGACCAGATCGGGTAACGCGCGGCGAGATCGGCGAGATAGTCGACCATCCCGGCCGAGCTCAGCGTCTTACCCTCGCCCGAGATGACGTAGTTGCCGCCCTTGTAGAATTCGGTCGCGGCGCAATCGAGCGCCAGCGCGACCTGCTCGCCCGGCTTGTAGCCGGCCTTCTCGATCGATTTCAGGATGAACTCGATCGCTTCGTTGGTCGAGCCGATGTTGGGGGCGAAGCCGCCTTCGTCGCCGATGCCGGTGGAGAGGCCCGCTTCCGACAGCCCCTTCTTCAGCGTGTGGAAGATTTCCGCGCCCCAGCGCACCGCGTCGGCCAGCGTGTCCGCGCCGTGGGGGACGATCATGAATTCCTGGAAGTCGATCGGATTGTCGGCATGCTCGCCGCCGTTGATGATATTCATCATCGGGGTCGGCAGCACGTGCGCCGAAACGCCGCCGACATAGCGGTAGAGCGGCAGGCCCCGGCTCTCCGCCGCCGCCTTGGCGACCGCGAGACTGACGCCGAGGATTGCGTTGGCGCCAAGCTTCGACTTGTTCTCGGTGCCGTCGAGGTCGATCATCGCGGCGTCGATCTCGGCTTGGTCCTCGGCCTCGTAATCGGCGAGCAGCTTGGCGATCTTGCCGTTCACGGCCTTCACCGCGTCCTTCACGCCCTTGCCGCCGTAGCGGCTCTTGTCGCCGTCACGCTTCTCTACCGCCTCGTGCGCGCCGGTCGACGCGCCCGAGGGCACGGCAGCACGACCGAAGCTGCCGTCCTCCAGCGTCACGTCCACCTCGACGGTCGGGTTGCCGCGGCTGTCGAGGATCTCGCGGGCGTGGATGTCGATGATGGCGGTCATGTCGGTCCCTTCCAAAGCTTCGCGCGGCTGTTAGCGGCGCAACACCGGCGAGGCAATCGGCTCGACCCGCCGCTTTCGACGGAACCGGGCCAAAGACGGCTGGTTTTGTCCCTGAAGGCGCGTCTATGATCGCGCGCGTAACGAACGAAAGGGTTCGCCATGGCCGACGAGCTTCCCGAAGGCACCGATCACGTCATTCCCGGTGCGCAGAACAGTTCCACCCGGGAGAAGCTGAAGGCGGACGCCGCAGATCTGCGCAGCAAGGCGTCGGCGAAGGCCGCCGACATTAAGGGCCAGGCAAGCGACAAGGCGCGCGAATATGCAGATGAGGGCAAGACCCGCGCCGCCGCCGGTCTGGATTCGGTCGCGAAGATGATCTCGGACAGCGCCTCCCAGATCGACGACAAGCTGGGCGCCGCTTACGGCGACTATGCCCGCAGGGCCGGCGACGCGGTGTCCGATTTTTCCGCCTCGCTGCGCGACAAGGATGTCGAGGAACTGCTCGACGACGCCCGTGATCTCGTGCGTCGTTCCCCTGCGATCGCGATCGGCGCGGCGGCAGCGGCCGGCTTCGTCATCGCCCGCATCGTCAAGGCCGGCAGCGAAGCACTGGACGAGACCGCCAAGGCGGCCGAACCCAAGGCGACCAAGACCAAGAAGGCCGCGAGCGACGGTGCCGAGACCGTGAGCGCCGCCACTCGCAAGGCGCCCGCCAAGCGCAAGCCGCGCACCACCTCCTGAGCGATCCGGAGCGGCAGGGGGCGATGCTGGGTCTCGGGGGCCTGATCACGCAGTTGATCGAGGACGCGCGCTCGCTCGCGCAGGCAGAGGTCAACCTGCTCAAGAGCAAGGCCTTCGCGATCCTGCGCCGGTCGCGCACGGCGATCGTCCTGCTGCTGATCGCGGCGTGCCTGGCATTCGCTTCGGTCGTCGCGCTGATGCTAGGCCTCGTGCTGGCACTGGCGCCGCTGGTCGGCGCCGCGCTCGCGGGCTTGATTCTTCTGGCCGGTGGGCTGGCGATGGCGGCCTTTCTCGGCTGGCTCGCGATTCGTCTGCTCGCCGGTCCGCCGCGCAAGCCCGAACCGGAGACGCCCGCATGACGAACGTGCTCAAACGCCTCTTCTCGAACATCAACGATGTGGATGTCGCGCAGTCGCAGGTCGAGGCCGCGCGCGGCCGGCTGATGGCGACGATCGAGCAGATCCAGCAGCGCATCGCGCCTTCCACACTGATGGACGAGGCGATCGAGCAGGTGAAGACGCGCTCTACCGAGCTCGCCCAAAGCGCCGGCAAGGTGGTCCGCGATCGCCCTGCCACGGTCGCGGCGACTGCCGCCGGCATCGGACTCCTGCTGGCCGCCAAGCCACTTTCGCGGCTGTTCGGCAAGGCCAAGGTCGAGCCCGATGAAACCCCGGCGCTCAAGCGCCGTTCTCCCCGTAGCCGCAAATCCCCCAAGCCCGCGACGTAAAGGACCAGTCCCATGACCGAGACCTCCGGCAGCGACGAGACCCAGGCCACCACTCGCCAGGCGATCCGAGACGGCATCGACGACGCCTATGCCAAGGCCAGCAAGGCAGCCCACACCGCCGTCGAACGCACCAAGGACGGGCTCGATCAGGCGAAAGGCAAAGTGAACGACGCTTATGCCTCGGGGCGCGAAAGGGCCTCCGAAGCCTATGCTTCCGCGCGCGGCAAAGCCGCCAACGGGTTCGAGAACAATCCGCTGGCCGCGCTGCTCGGCGGTATCGCGATCGGCGCCGTCGTCGGCGCCCTGCTGCCCCGTACCGAGCGCGAGGCCAAGGCGCTGGGCGCAGTCGGCGAGAAGGTGCGCGGCGCCGCAAGCGAGGCGATCGAGGCCGCCAAGGGCGCCGGTCGCGACAAGCTCGACGAGCTGGGCCTCAGCAAGGAACATGCGCGCGAGACGATGAAGTCGTTGCTCGACGGCGCCATCGCTGCCGCAGGGTCGGGCGCCACCGCCGCGATCGAAAGCGCCAGGAAGAAGTCGGCCTGAACCAACTGGCACAGGCTGCGTTCATATCGGCCGGGCCATAGCACGGCCTATCCATTTCCCGGCGGCGATTCCGCCGGGCGACGTTCCACGGAGTATTGCATGTCCCGTTTCCGTCTGATGTTCGGTGCCGTACTGCTGGGGGCCTCCGGCCTCACCGCAACGCTCGTCGCGGCGCCGGCCGCCGCCGCGAACGTCGACAACAGCGACCCCTCGCGCTTCATCTCGACGCTGTCGGGCTCGGCTTTCAGCGTGCTGCACACAGGCAGCCAATCGGCCGCAAAGGCGCAGTTCCGCTCGCTGCTCGGCCAGTATTTCGCGGTCGACCAGATCGGCGACAAGCTGATCGCGCGCTGGAAGCCGCAGATCACGCCTGCCCAATATTCGGCCTACAAGGCGGCACTGCCGGGCTTCATCATCAACACCTATGCGGACCGGCTGTTCGATTACGCCAACGCACAGGTGAAGGTCGTCCGTTCGGTGCCGCGCGGCGACGGCGCGGCGGTGGTAAGCCAGGTGATCCAGCCGGGCCAGGCGCCGATCAACGCGATCTGGACGGTGCAGCGCATCGGCGGTGGCTATAAGGTCTCGAACCTCACTGTCTCCGGCATCAATCTCGTACTGACCCAGACGGCGGACTTCGATGCGTATGTGCAGAAGAACGGCTTCGACAAGCTCGTGACCTTCATGAAGTCCCGCGGCTAAGAGCCCTTTGCAGAATGCGAGAAAGATCGCATTCTCCTTCGGTGTCGGCCCGGCACCGCCTCACCGGCGATGTCAGCGTTGTCGCGTCGCCTCTTGTGCGATGCGACAACGCCCGCTAGGCGGCTGCCGCATAACCTCCAGCGGCAGGTGCAATCATGAGCAAGCTCCATCTTGTTTTCGGCGGTCGCGTGACCGATCCGCAGGGCCTCGATTTCGAGGATCTGAAAGCGATCGACTTCGTCGGCGTCTATCCCGATTTCGCGTCCGCCAAGGACGCGTGGCGCTCAGCCTCGCAGAAGTCGATCGACGATGCCGAGATGAAATATGTCGTGGTGCACCTGCACCGCCTGCTGGAAGAGCAGGATCTCTAAGCCTTTCGGCCGTCCAGGCCGAGTCTGTCGAAGCCCAGTCCTTCGCGGAGCTAATAAGAAAGGCATCCCTAGCTCAGGGCGATCGGCTTTCCCGGATTAGGCGTCGCGATAGCGGAACAGAAGCAGCGGCCGGGCGAGCGCGAGCCCGGTCAGGAAGCCGCCGACGTGCGCGGGTGCCGCGATCAGCGCGCCTTCCGGCATGCCGGGCACATCGGCCGAAGCGTAGTCCAGCAGGATCTGGATCCCGATCCAGGCGATAGCCAGCCATAGAATTTGCAGGAACTGGCCTGTAAAGGGGCCCCACCCTTCCGCCCGACGCCGGCTGTAGAGCAGCGAATAGGCGCCGATCAGCGCCGATCCCGCCCCGCTCGCGCCGACCATCGGAATTCCGGAGTGCGGCGCGACCGCATATTGTGCGGCACAAGCGACGTAGGCGCCCACGACATAGGCGATGATTACGCCACCCGGCCCGATCGACGCCTCGACCAGCCGACCACAGAAGACGATCATCAGCAGGTTGAAGCCGACGTGCCAGATGCCGGCATGGACCAGCGTGGCGCTGAGCGGCGTCAGCCACACTGGCGCTGCGCCCTCGATCTGCAGTCCGCCGATGCGCGCGGGGATGAAGCCGGCGAGCATTGCGATGCGATCGGTCTGCCCCGCCAGCACGGCCGCCACCCAGGCGAGCGCGGTGACGGCGGCGATCGCGATCGTCGCGCGGGCGGGTGGCAGGCGCATCAGAACACCGTCATTGCAAAGAGCGAAGCAGCGAAGCAATCCACGCCGGCGTTGCCGCCTTGGATCGCTTCGCTCGCAATGACGATCTTCATGTGGCGAAAGCTCAGATGAACTCGATCTTGTCGACCGCGTAATAGCGGTCGCCCGACGGCACCGTCACCTCGACGTCGTCGCCGATCCTGCGGCCAATCAGCGCGCGGCCCAGCGGCGAATTGTACGAGATCATGCCCTTCTTGGCGTCGGCCTCGATCTGGCCGACGATCTGGTACTTCACCGGCTTGTCGTCCTCATCGAGCAGCGTGACGGTGGCGCCGAACACCACTTTGTCGCCGGAAAGCTCGGTCGGGTCGATCACGACCGCGCGGCTCATCCGGTCCTCGTAATCGGCGATGGTCGCCTCGATCTGGCCCTGACGCTCCTTGGCGGCGTGATATTCGGCATTCTCCGAAAGGTCACCGTGCGCGCGCGCTTCCTCGATCGCATCGATCACCTCGGGGCGCTCGATCGTTTTCAGGCGCACCAGCTCCTTGGAGATAAGCTCGTAGCCCTCCTTGAGCATCGGCATCTTCTCGACGGTCGCCATCCTACCCACTGCCTTTCGTCGTCAATATCAACCGCTTCCGGCCCCTCCCTATGGGCCGTTCCTAGTCTTGTGATGATCGGGAGATCAAAGCGGCAGCGGAGTATAGTAGGATTGGAGCGGCCGCACTTCAAGCGGCCTGTCCCGCAACGCAGCGATTGCACGCGCCGCAGCCACGCTGGCGGCGGCAGTTGTGAAATACGGAATCTTGCCCGCCACCGCCGAAACGCGGATCGCGCGGCTGTCGAGCAGCGACTGCCAGCCTTCCGTCGTGTTGAAAATCAGGTCGATCCCGCCGTCCTTGATCATGTCGACGATGTGCGGACGCCCCTGCGCCACCTTGTTGACCTTCTCGACCGCGATATCGTTCTGCGCGAGATAGTCCGCCGTGCCGCCGGTCGCGACGATGGCGAAGCCGATGTCGGCCAGCGCCTTGGCGCCGGGCAGGATATGCGCCTTGTCGCCGTCCTTCACCGAAACGAAGACCCGGCCGCCGGTCGGCAGGACAACGCCGCCGCCAAGCTGCGACTTCAGGAACGCCGCTTCGAAATTGGTATCGATTCCCATGACTTCGCCGGTGGACTTCATCTCCGGCGAGAGGACCGGATCGACCCCCGGGAAGCGCGCCCAGGGGAACACGGCTTCCTTGATCGCGATATGCTCGGGCTTGCGCTCGATGCTAGGGAAGGTGGCGAGCTTCTCGCCCGCCATCACTCGCGCCGCGATCTTGGCGACCGGCACGCCGATCGCCTTCGCCACGAACGGCACGGTGCGGCTGGCGCGCGGATTGACCTCGATCAGATAGACCTCGCCATCCTTCACCGCGAACTGGATGTTCATCAGGCCCTTGACCATCAGCGCGCGGGCGAGCGCATCCGCCTGCTTCTTGATCTCGACGATGATCGCGTCGGAGAGACTGTAGGGCGGCAAGGTGCAGGCGCTGTCGCCCGAATGGACGCCCGCCTCCTCGATATGCTGCATCACGCCCGCGACCACCACGTCGGTGCCGTCGGCGATGGCATCGACGTCCACCTCGATCGCATCGCGCAGATACTGGTCAATCAGAACCGGCGAGTCGCCAGACACTTGTACGGCGGTCTGGATGTAGTTTTCCAGCTGCTCCTGGCTGTCGACGATCTCCATCGCCCGGCCGCCGAGCACGTAGCTCGGCCGCATCAGCACCGGGTAGCCGACCCGCTCGGCGACCGCGATCGCCTCTTCCCGCGAGCGCGCGATGCCGTTGCGCGGCTGCTTGAGGCCGAGGCGCGTCACCAGCGCGGCGAAACGCTCGCGGTCCTCCGCCAGATCGATCGCGTCGGGCGAGGTGCCGAGGATCGGGATGCCCGCCGCCTCCAGCTCCGCCGCCAGCTTGAGCGGGGTCTGCCCGCCGAACTGGACGATCACGCCGTGCAGCGTGCCGTTCGACATCTCGACATGCAGGATCTCCAGCACGTCCTCGACGGTCAGCGGCTCGAAATAGAGGCGGTCGGACGTGTCATAGTCGGTGCTCACCGTCTCCGGGTTGCAGTTGACCATGATCGTCTCGTAGCCGGCATCGGCCAGCGCGAAGCAGGCGTGGCAGCAGCAATAATCGAATTCGATGCCCTGCCCGATCCGATTGGGCCCGCCGCCCAAGATCACCACCTTCTTCCGGTCGCTCGGCATCGCCTCGTTCTCGGGCTCGCCGAAGACGGGCGCCTCGTAGGTCGAGTACATGTAGGGCGTCTTGGCCTCGAACTCGGCCGCGCAGGTATCGATGCGCTTAAAGACCGGGCGCACGCCGAGCTTATGACGCAGCGCGCGCACCTCGGCCTCGGTGACGCCGCCGGTCATCGCCTTCAGCGTGTCGTGAATCAGGCCGGAACCGCGCGCCTGCATCCGCTCGGTGCCGGGGCGCAGGTTCGCGCTCTCCAGCGCCAGCCAGGCGAGGCGGCGATCGGAAAAGCCCATCGCCTTCAGGCGGCGCATGCCCGCAGCGTCACGGGGAAGCCCGCCCGCGCGCACTTCCTCCTCGGCGAGCACGATCTCGCGGATGCGCTCGAGGAACCACGGATCGTATTTGGCGATGGCGTGGATCTCATCGACGGTGAAGCCTTCCCGCAGCGCCTGCGCCGCATAGAGCAGCCGGTCCGGCGTCGGCCGCGCCAGCGCCGCCTCGATCTCCGATCGCGGGCGCCCGGCGAGGTGCTGGGCCGGGTTGAAGCCGCACAGCCCCGTCTCCAGCCCGCGCAGCGCCTTCTGCAGCGACTCATGGATATTCCGCCCGATCGCCATGACTTCGCCGACGCTCTTCATCGCCGTTGTGAGCGTGTCGTCCGAACCCTTGAACTTCTCGAAGGCGAAGCGCGGGATCTTGGTGACGACATAATCGATCGTCGGCTCGAAGCTCGCCGGCGTCGCCCCGGTGATGTCGTTCATGATCTCGTCGAGCGTGTAGCCCACCGCCAGCTTGGCGGCGACCTTGGCGATCGGGAAGCCGGTCGCCTTCGACGCCAGCGCCGAGGAGCGCGAGACGCGCGGGTTCATCTCGATCACGATCAGGCGGCCGTCCTTCGGATTGACCGCGAACTGGACGTTCGATCCGCCCGTCTCGACGCCGATCTCGCGCAGCACCGCGATGCTGGCGTTGCGCATGATCTGATATTCCTTGTCGGTCAGCGTCAGCGCCGGCGCGACGGTGATGGAATCGCCCGTATGGACGCCCATCGGATCGACATTCTCGATCGAGCAGATGATGATGCAATTGTCGTTCTTGTCCCGAACGACCTCCATCTCATATTCCTTCCAACCGAGGAGGGACTCCTCGATCAGCACCTCGGTGGTGGGCGACGCATCGAGGCCGGTGCCGACGATGCGGACGAACTCCTCCTTGTTGTAGGCGACGCCGCCGCCGGTGCCGCCCAGCGTGAAGGACGGGCGGATGATCGCCGGCAGGCCGACCGTCTCCAGCGCCGCCATCGCCTCGTCCATCGTGTGCGCCACGCCCGAGCGCGCGCTTTCGAGGCCGATCTTGTCCATCGCGGCGCGGAACTTCTGCCGGTCCTCCGCCTTGTCGATCGCCTCGGCATCGGCGCCGATCATGGTGACGCCGAACTTCTCCAGCGTGCCGTCGTTGAACAGCGCCAGCGCGGTGTTGAGCGCGGTCTGCCCGCCCATCGTGGGGAGCACCGCATCCGGCCGCTCCTTCTCGATGATCTTGGCGACGATCGCCGGGGTGATCGGCTCGACATAGGTGGCGTCGGCGAATTCGGGATCGGTCATGATCGTCGCCGGGTTCGAATTGACCAGGACGATGCGATAGCCCTCTTCCTTGAGCGCCTTGATCGCCTGCGTGCCCGAATAATCGAACTCGCACGCCTGCCCGATGACGATCGGCCCCGCGCCGATGACCAGGATGGAGGAGATGTCGGTGCGTTTGGGCATCGTTCAGTAGCTTTCGTAGGGCGGGACCGACTGCGCGACGATGCGAACCGATCCACAATTCTTAGCGACCGCTTCCACGTTTTGCGGAGCGAAATGATGACGAATGACCAGCGTATTGTTGTCGGCCCAAGAGAGCTTCACATCAGCCTCGCCGTTCCCCCAGAAAGCCCGACAACTCATCAGCGGCTCGTCGCCGCCATTCCATGTGTGCTTCACGAAAACTAAGCGCGAGAAATCGCTCAATGCGCCTGCATCATCGAATTGCACACGAGCTTCATGCCATCCGTCGGGTGACTTCGCTCGCTGATAGATCGTCCGTTGGGACCACCCAGAGAAAAGCATCGTCATGGCGACTAGGAAACCAACAATGAGAAGAATGAGAGCAATCAGTAGGCCGATAATGATCCGCCTCGGATTCGCGCTCATGCTCAACGAAGCGCGCCCACGAACTGCTCGAACAGATAATGGCTGTCCTGTGGGCCGGGGCTGGCTTCGGGGTGGTACTGGACGGAGAAGGCCGGCTTGTCGGTGAGGCGCAGGCCCGCGAGGCTGCCGTCGAACAGCGAGACGTGCGTCGCCTCGGCATTGGCGGGGAGCGTGTCGGCGTCCACTGCGAAGCCGTGGTTCATGCTGGTGATCTCGACGCGGCCCGCGCCCTCGACCGATCCGACGCGCTTCACCGGATGGTTCGCGCCGCGATGGCCCTGGTGCATCTTATAGGTCTTCGCGCCCACCGCCAGCCCCAGCATCTGGTGGCCGAGGCAGATGCCGAAGATCGGCTTGCCCACCTCCAGCAACTGCTTGATCACCGGCACCGCATACTCGCCGGTCGCGGCGGGATCGCCGGGGCCGTTGGAGAGGAACACGCCGTCGGGCTCGTGGCGCATCACGTCCTCGAAGCTGGCGGTCGCCGGCACCACCGTCACCCGCGCGCCGGCGGCGACGAGGTTGCGCAGGATGTTGCGCTTGAGCCCGTAATCGATCGCGACGACGTGGGGGGCGTCGGCCTTCGCCTCGTCCGCCTTGTAGCCCTCGCCCAGCGTCCACAGGCCGTCACCCCACTGGTAGCTCTGGAGCGCGGAGACGTCCTTCGCCAGATCCATTCCCTCCAGCCCCGGCCAGGCCTTGGCCTGCTCGATCAGCGCGGGGATGTCGAACTTGCCATCCGGATCGTGCGCGATCACGCCGTTGGGGGCGCCGTTCACGCGGATCGAGCGGGTCAGCGCGCGGGTGTCGATGCCCGCAAGCCCGATGCGGCCGTTCGCCTTCAGCCACTCGTCGAAACGCTGGGCGGCGCGGAAATTGGAGGGCGCGGTCACGTCCTCGCGCACCACGCAGCCGAGCGCGTGGGCGTTGGTCGCCTCGATATCCTCGGCGTTGGCGCCGACATTGCCGATGTGCGGGAAGGTGAAGGTGATGATCTGCTTCTCGAAGGAGGGATCGGTCATCGCCTCCTGATAGCCGGTCATCGCGGTGTGGAAGCAGACCTCGCCCACCGCTGAGCCCACGGCGCCGAAGCCGCGCCCGAACAGCACCACGCCGCTCGCCAGAACCAGAACGCCGGTCGCTCCATCGGGGACGCGCGTGTTGGTATCGGCCATCGGCTGGCTCTCCTCTTGGGTGACTGGCGGGTAAACGGCCGGGTACCTAGGGACGCGGTCCCGCCCGGTCAATCTAGTAAGTTCGGGCCGGCTCCGCTATAGCTCCGCCTTTCCGATTTCAGCCGGGTTCCCATGATCAGAGACGACATCAAGACCGCCCTCGTGACGGCCATGAAGGCCCGCGAGGCCGAGAAAACCGCCGCCATCCGCCTGATCCAGTCGGCGATCAAGAACCGCGACATCGAGGCGCGCACCGGCAAGGCGCCCGACGACGACGACGCGCTGGTGGTCGAAGTCCTCAACAAGATGGCCAAGCAGCGCCGCGAATCGATCGAGATGTACGAGAAAGGCAACCGCCCGGAACTGGCGGCGGCCGAGGCTGGTGAGCTGGCCGTCATCGAAGGCTTCATGCCCAAGCGCATGTCCGACGAGGAGACCGTCGCCGCAATCGACGCGATCAAGGCGGAGATCGGCGCCGAGGGGCTGAAGGACATGGGCAAGGTGATGGCCGAACTGAAAGCGCGGCATGCGACCAGCCTCGACATGGCCAAGGCGAGCGGGCTGGTGAAGGCGCGGCTGGCGGGGTGAAGCAGTAAAGCCCCTCCCTTTCAAGGGAGGGGTTGGGGTGGGTGATGGCGCTTCGGATCAACGCAAGACTCGAGGGACACGCCCGCAAGATGCGGAGCGGACCAACCGAGCCTGAGGCACGGTTGTGGCAATCACTTCGAGCCTCCCAATTGGGCGGATACAAGTTCAGCCGCCAGATCGTGATCGACAGTGCAATCTGCGATTTCGTCTGCCGGATGAAGGCGCTGATCGTCGAGGTGGATGGCGATACGCATGTGGCGGAGGCGGATCGGCTGCGTGACGCCCGGTTGGCCAATCTCGGCTACCGCACTCTTCGGTTCACCAATCGCGAGGTGATGGATAATCTCGACGGCGTGCTGTTCGTGATCCTCTCCGCGCTCGACGAGCGTGTCGACCGTTTCACCCACCCCAACCCCTCCCTTGAAAGGGAGGGGCTTTCTTGACCCTCTCCCCCGCCTGGCTGGACGAGCTTCGCGCCCGCACGCTCCTCTCCGCCCTCATCGGCAAGTCCACCAAGCTCCAGCGCGCGGGCCGCGAGTGGAAGGCGTGCTGCCCGTTCCACAACGAAAAGACGCCCAGCTTCACGATCAACGACGACAAAGGCTTCTACCATTGCTTCGGCTGCGGCGCGCATGGCGATGCGATCCGCTGGATGACCGACCAGCGCGGCCTGCCCTTCATGGATGCGGTGAAGGAACTCGCGCAGGCCGCCGGCATGGAGGTGCCCGCGCAGGACCCGCGCGCCCGCGAGAAGGCCGAGCGCGCCTCCACGCTGCATGATGTCATGGCGCAGGCCGAAGCCTGGTTCGTCGAGCAGCTCGGCCGCGCCGAGGGCGCGCATGCCCGCGCCTATCTGAAGAAGCGCGGCATATCCGAAGCGCTCGCCCGCCGGTTCCGCATCGGCTTCTCACCCGATACGCGTACCGGCCTACGTTCGGCGCTCAAAGAGGCCGGCGACGACAAGCTGGTCGAATGCGGCCTGCTGATCCGCCCCGAGGAAGGCGGCCGCGAATCCTACGATCGCTTCCGCGGCCGCCTGATGATCCCGATCCGCGACGCGCGCGGGCGGACCATCGCGTTCGGTGGCCGCATCCTCGGCGAGGGCGAGCCGAAATATCTGAATTCGCCCGAGACGGTGCTGTTCGACAAGGGCCGCACCCTGTTCAACCTCGACCTCGCCGCCGCCGCGAGCCGCAAGGCCAACCGCGTGATCGTGGTCGAGGGCTATATGGACGTGATCGCGCTCGCCGGCGCGGGGATCGAGGAGGCGGTCGCCCCGCTCGGCACGGCGCTCACCGAGGGGCAGCTGGAGCGGCTGTGGCGGATGGATACGCAGCCGATCCTCTGCTTCGACGGCGACAATGCCGGGCAGAAGGCGGCGGTGCGGGCGATCGGCCGCGCGCTGCCCTTCCTTAGCCCGGGCCGCACGCTGCGCTTCCTGACGCTGCCCGGCGGACAAGACCCCGACGACGTGATCCGCTCCGGTGGCCGCGCGGCGATGGAGGGGTTGCTCGAAACCCCCGAGCCTTTGGTCGACCGCCTCTGGCGCCACGAGGAGGCCGCTCTGCCCCTGGACACGCCGGAGGCCCGCGCCGGCCTCAAGCAGCGGCTCGTCGAGCACAGCCGGGCGATCGCTGACCGCGACGTGTCGAGCCAATATTTCAACGCATTCCGCGAACGGATCGACGAGAGATTCGCGCCGCAACGCCGCGATCGGCAGTCGTACGGCGGCACGGGAAGCTTCCGCCCAAAGAAGGTACAGGACCGGCGCGGCCGGTGGGTTGACGCCCCGACCCCGCCCCACGCCGCCACCAAGTCTTTTCAACAGGCTGGCGCAGTCGGCGCGGCCGAAGCGCACATGCTCTTGCTCGGACTGCTCGCCATACCAGATGTGATCCGCCTCAATGCGGAACCGCTTTCGCGTCTCCAGTTCAACGATGCGAAGCTGGACGGCGTGCGCGATGCGCTCGTTCAAGCCGCCTATCATGGCGAAACGCTTGAAGGTGAAGGACTAGCCACCATATTGCAGCGAGTCGGCGCGATTGACCTCCTTTCCACGAAAGGCCGTGCGAACAGGCTTGCCTTTTCGCGAAAGCACGGCGATGCGCAGATTGAGCGTGCTCGTCGTGACCTTGGGGAAATGATCGACACTATGGTCAGGCGTTCAGAACTGGATGCCCGGCTCGCAGAAACGACGATCGGCTTTGGCCGAACGATGGACGAAAAAGGGTGGGAGGAGCAGCAGCACCTCTTACTTGAAAGACACGAAACGGAACGGCGGCTCTCCGAGTTGAGGGAGCAGGCCGAATTCTGAGGGTAGGCATGGCGAAGACGAACGGTACTGGTGGCGGTGACGGAGCGGGAACGGTCGAGCCGGGCGATGCGCCGATCGTCGACCTGAACGAAGCCGGCCTCAAGAAGCTGATCGCGCGCGCCAAGAAGCGCGGCTATCTCACCTTCGACGAGCTCAACGAGGCGCTGCCGCAGGATCAGATCGATCCCGACAAGTACGAAGACATCATGGCCGCGCTCAACGAGATGGGCGTAAACATCGTCGAGAACGAGGACGCCGGCGAGGACGAGAAGCCGCAGGACCAGGATGACGGCGACGAGGAGCAATCCTCCGACGACGGCTCGGGCGAGGTCTTCCAGGTCCAGCCGAAAAAGGAGACGGTCGATCGCACCGACGATCCCGTCCGCATGTACCTGCGCGAGATGGGCGCCGTCGAACTGCTCAGCCGCGAGGGCGAGATCGCCATCGCCAAGCGCATCGAGGCCGGCCGCGACACGATGATCCTCGGGCTGTGCGAAAGCCCGATCACTTTCAACGCCATCATCGAATGGTCCACCGCGCTCAACGAGGGCACGATGCAGCTGCGCGAGATCCTCGATCTCGACGCGATGCTGAACAAGGATCCGGCGCCGGAGAACATGTCCGACGACGATGACGGCGACGACAACGGCGAGATCTCCGAGAAGACCGCCGGCAAGTCCTACAAGGAGGAAGAGGAGCCCGAAGAGGAGCCGGCCGCCGAGGACGAGGATGAGGACAACCTCACCGAACGCCGCACCCAGCGCCCCGTAGAGGAGGACGAGGAGGACAACACCCTCAGCCTCGCCCAGATGGAGGAGCAGCTGAAGCCGCTGGCGCTCGAGCGCTTCGCGACGATCACCAGCCTCTACCACCAGTTCGCCAAGATCCAGCAGGCGCGCGTCGATGCGCTCAATTCGGGCGGCTATCCGGAGCGCGAGGAGGCCAAGTATCAGGGCCTGCGCGAACAGCTCACCGCCGAGGTGGAGAGCGTCCAGTTCCACGGCGCCAAGATCGAGCATCTCGTCGACCAGCTCTATGCCTTCAACCGTCGCCTGACCGCGCTGGGCGGCCAGATGCTGCGTCTCGCCGAGCGCCACAAGGTGCCGCGCAAGGCCTTCCTCGACAGCTACATCGATCATGAGCTGGAGGATGGCTGGCTCGATCGCGTGAAGGGCATCGACAAGAAGTTCGCCGCCTTCGCCGCCGCCGAGGGCCATGCCGTCGACCGCATCCGCAACGAGATCAGCGAGATCGTCGGCGCCACCGGCATGGCGCTGCCCGAATTCCGCCGCATCGTGAACATGGTGCAGAAGGGCGAGCGCGAGGCGCGTATCGCCAAGAAGGAGATGGTCGAGGCCAATCTCCGCCTCGTCATCTCGATCGCCAAGAAGTACACCAACCGCGGCCTGCAGTTCCTGGATCTCATCCAGGAGGGAAACATCGGCCTGATGAAGGCGGTCGACAAGTTCGAGTATCGCCGCGGCTACAAGTTCTCGACCTACGCGACGTGGTGGATCCGGCAGGCGATCACCCGCTCGATCGCCGACCAGGCGCGGACCATCCGCATCCCGGTCCACATGATCGAGACGATCAACAAGCTGGTGCGCACCAGCCGCCAGTTCCTCCACGAGACCGGCCGCGAGCCGACGCCGGAAGAGCTGGCCGAGCGCCTCTCCATGCCGCTCGAGAAGGTCCGCAAGGTGATGAAGATCGCCAAGGAGCCGATCTCCCTCGAAACGCCGATCGGCGACGAGGAGGATTCGCACCTCGGCGATTTCATCGAGGACAAGAATGCGATCATCCCGGTGGACGCCGCGATCCAACAGAACCTCAAGGAGACGGTGACGCGGGTTCTGGCCAGCCTGACGCCACGCGAGGAGCGCGTGTTGCGCATGCGCTTCGGCATCGGCATGAACACCGATCACACTCTCGAAGAGGTCGGTCAGCAGTTCAGCGTGACCCGCGAGCGCATCCGCCAGATCGAGGCGAAGGCGCTGAGAAAGCTCAAGCACCCGAGCCGCAGCCGCAAGATGCGCAGCTTCCTCGATCAGTAATGATAATTCCTCCCCGAGCTCGCTCGGGGAGGAATAGGCCCCGTCGTAAACCGCGCCTTTACCCCTTTCGCGTAGAGCCATTCGCCAGTGCGGTCTCCGGGCCGCGTTTCGACATGAGCGCGGAGGGCGGCGGATGGCATCGCAGGCGATCGACAGGCAGCCCTCCGGCGTAGCCGAGCTCATGTCGTCCATGGTCGCGACCGACGGCAGCGCAGGCCACCCCTATCTCACGTCTCCGGCGCTGGAGGGCGATCCTGCGATCCGCAATCTCGCCGATGTCGCTCATTTTATCTGCCTGCTGCACGGCCGCTATCCGGGCGTGATCGATCATGCCGCCGCCCGCGTCGTACATCCCGCCGCCCGGAGCTTCATCTATCGCGCCGCGCCCGGTTTCGCGGCGGAGCGTTCCTATCTCACCCGGCTCGTCGTCGCGGCCGGCCCGCTGCCCTCCACGCTCGGCCAGGCGCAGAGCGAGGCGGCCGTCGGCAACCAGAGCCACGCGCTCGCCACCCTCGCCCAGTCCGAGCGCAACGGCACCGCGATCGGTGCGGCCGTGGCGCTGGTGTTGGACTGGCGCCCGATCCGCCGCGTACTCGATGCCGCCGCGCAGCGCTTCGGCATCCAGGTGCCGCCGCTCGACCTGCCGGGCCTCACCGAAACGCTCACCGTCGTCGGCGAAGTCGCCGAGACGCCGGGGATCGAACGCGCCATGGCCTTCGGCGCGCAGCAGCTGCTCGTCCAGCATCGCGGCCTGTGGGATCTGCTCGAGAGCCGCGAGAGCGCCCGCCGCAACGTCTGATCCGTCCCGCGCTATCGAGCGGCACGAACCTCCTCTTCACGGTCTGCTGAGCCGTCCCCCGGTCATCGGCTCGGGTACTCCGGTAGTGCCCGGAAAGCTGATCGGCAGCCCCTTGAGCGAGCGCACCGCCATATAGGCGAATCCCTCGGCCTCGGTGGCGTCGCCATTCCGCCCGAGCGCCTCGATCGGCTCCACGGGAATTTCGCAGGCATCCGAAAGCATCGCCATCATCGTGGCGTTGTGCCGCCCGCCGCCGGCGACGATCAGTCTGGTCGGCCGTTCGGGCAGGTGATCGAGCGCCAGCGCGACCGTGGCGGCGGTGAAGGCGGTGAGCGTCGCCGCGCCATCGGCAGCACCAAGGCCGCGCGCAGGCTGGATGGTGAAGTCAGCGCGATCCAGCGACTTGGGCGGGGCCAGATCGAACCACGGATTGTCCAGCATGACCGCCAGTACCGCCTTGTCGATCGTGCCGGTCGCCGCGAAGGCGCCGCCGCCGTCGAACTCCTTGCCGGTTTCCTGCGCCATCCAGTCGTCGACGAGGCCGTTTGCCGGGCCGGTGTCGAACGCCACCAGCGTGCCGTCCTTGCCGACGAAGGTGATGTTGCCCACTCCGCCGAGGTTCAGCACCGCCACAGGCAGCTCGGCACCGGCGAGCAAGGCCCGATGATAGACCGGCAGCAGCGGTGCCCCCTGTCCGCCCGCCGCGACGTCCGCGTAGCGCAGCTCGTGCACCACCGGCACGCCGAGCGCGGCTGCCATCATGCCACCATCGCCGATCTGCCAAGTCCAGCCGCGATCGGGACGGTGCGCGACCGTCTGGCCATGGAAGCCGATCACGTCGACCTCCTTCACATCCTTCCCTGCGGAGGCCATCAGCTGGTGGATCAGGATCAGGTGGCGGCGCGTCAGCATCTCGGTCGCCGCGCCGATCTCGGGCGAGAGGCGCGGCTTCTCATAGGTCAGCGCCAGCTGCGTCGTCTCCTGCAGCTGCTTCCGCGCCGCATCCGAATAGGGCTCGGACCGGAAGGCGATGGGTCTGACCAGGCCCTCCCCGTCCGTCTCGATCAGCGCCGCGTCGATGCCGTCGAGCGAGGTGCCGGACATCAGGCCGATCGCCAGCATCGTCTCGCTACCCATGCGCTTTCCCCCATGCTATCGCCCGCGCCGCCATGACGACCAGCTACCAGTCCACCCTGCTGCGCCTACTGAACGAGCGCGGCTATATCCACCAGCTGACCGACGCGGAAGGGCTGGATGCCCTCGCCGCGCGCCAGGTGGTGCCGGGCTATATCGGCTACGATCCGACGGCACCCTCGCTGCACGTCGGCCACCTCGTCTCGATCATGATGCTCAGGCGTCTCCAGCAGGCCGGCCACAAGCCGATCGTGCTGATGGGCGGCGGCACCGGCAAGATCGGCGACCCCTCGTTCAAGGACGAGGCGCGCAAGCTGCTGACGGTCGATACGCTCAACGAGAACATCGCCTCGATCAAGCGCGTGTTCGAGCGCTTCCTGACGTTCGGCGACGGCCCGAGCGATGCCGTGATGCTCGACAACGCCGAGTGGCTGGACAAGCTGGAATACATCCCCTTCCTGCGCGAGATCGGTCAGCATTTCTCGGTCAACCGGATGCTGAGCTTCGATTCGGTGAAGCTGCGCCTTGATCGCGAACAGTCACTGAGCTTCCTCGAATTCAACTACATGATCCTCCAGGGCTATGACTTCCTGGAACTGGCCCGCCGCGCCGGATGCCGGCTGCAGATGGGCGGCTCCGATCAGTGGGGCAACATCGTCAACGGCATTGAGCTGACCCGGCGCGTCGCCGGCGAGCAGGTGTTCGGCCTCACGACCCCGCTGCTGACCAACGCCGACGGCACCAAGATGGGCAAGACGGTGGGCGGCGCCGTGTGGCTCAACGAGGAGCAGCTGCCGACCTACGATTACTGGCAGTTCTGGCGGAACACGCAGGATGCCGATGTCGAGGTGCGCCTGCGCCTGTTCACCGATCTGCCGATGGACGAGATCGCCCGGCTGGCCGCGCTCAGTGGCGCCGAGATCAACGAGGCCAAGAAAATCCTCGCCAACGAGGCGACGGCGCTGTGCCGGGGCACCGAGGCCGCGCGCGACGCCGCAGAGACCGCACGCAGGACGTTCGAGGAGGGCGCGGCCGGCGGCGACCTGCCGACGCTGCGCATCGACGGCGGATCGATCGGCATCGTCCAGGCGCTGACCGTGCTGGGCTTCGCCGCCTCCAACGGCGAGGCGCGGCGCAAGATCGGCGAGGGCGCGGTGCGGCTCAACGACCTCGCGATCACCGATCCGGCCTTCGAGATCGTGCTGGAGGACGTGCCGGTGAAGCTCAGCCTCGGCAAGAAGCGGCACGGGATTCTGATGCGCTAGATAGCGCCAGGCGTCATACCATCGTCGGTAAAGGCGTCTTAACGCTATCGCTTGAGGCGCCGTTCATGCTGCGCCCGCAAAATCGCCGTGTATCCGGGGGTTTTAAGTAAATGGCGACCGCAGTTTCGAGTATCGAAAGCCGCCGCGCACCGCGCGACATCGTGTCCTTCCGCGCCCCGTTGGACGGGCCCGCGAGCATCCGCACATCGGTGCTGATGGTCGACATCTCGCCTTTCGGCTTCATGTCCCGCTGCCAGGCGCCGCTGACGCCGGGCGACGTGGTGGCGGTGAAGCTGCCCGTTGTCGGCAATCGCGCGGCGCAGATCGTCTGGTCGCTGGGCGGCCGCGTCGGCGGCGAGTTCCTCGATCCGATCGCTTCGGACATCTATGCGATGATGCTCAAGCGCGCACCCAACGACAAGCCGGCCTGGAACGAGTTCTAACACTCACCCACTCCACCCCGTTCGTCCTGAGCGAAGTCGAAGTGCGGGCCTCAAGCGCTGCGCTTGCAGCCCATCCTTCGACTTCGCTCAGGACCAACGGAGTGTTTCTGTAGGCTTCAGCCTACGTCGCCCAGCAATCTCGCCCGCACCGACGGCCAGTCAACTATCCGCCAGTCCATCGGATCTTCCAGCGACAGCACATTGTCGTGCGCCAGCCGCACGTCCTCGGGCGGGATCGGCGCCTTCATCGGGATCGAATGAAAACATCGCACGGTCGGGCGCGTCGGCTGCTCGATATTGTCTTCCACCACGACGCCCAGCAGGCTGTCGCGCAGCCGCACCAGCGATCCACGCGGGAAGATTCCGAGGCTGCGGATGAAGGCCCGCAGCAGCACCGGATCGAAATGCCCCTCCCACGCCTTCATCTCGGCCAGTGCCTTCTGCGGCGACCAGGCATCCTTGTAGGCCCGGTGCGAGGTAAGCGCATCGTACACGTCGCAGATCGCACCCATCCGCGCGGCGAGGCTGAGCCTGTCCCCCGTCAATCCGAACGGATAGCCTCGGCCGTCCATCCGCTCGTGATGGTGAAGGCAGACATCGAAGGCTTCGTCCGGAACGCCGGTACCCGCCTTGAGGATGCGTGCGCCGTCCTCCGAATGGCGGCGCATCACCGCGAATTCCTCGTCGGTCAGCTTGCCCGGCTTGTTGAGGATCGCCGGCGGCATCGCGATCTTGCCGACATCGTGGAGCAGCCCCGCCATGCCGAGCGCCGACACCTCGTCGGCCGGCCGATCCAGCACGCGCGCGAAGTTCATCATCAGGGCCGAGACCGCGACGGAATGGAGATAGGTATATTCGTCGCGCGCCTTCAGCCGCAGGATGCCGAGGAAGGCGGCGGCGTTGCGCTCTACCTGCTCGGACAGATCGGCCAGCGCCGGCCCCAACCGCGCCACCGAGATCGGCCGACCGAGCCGCACGTCCTCGACGATCTTCCTCACCTCGCGCCGCGAGCGACCGACCGTCTGGAGCAGGCCCTTCATGTTCGGATCGGCCGTCTTGCCGACCTGCAGGCCGGCGACCGTGCCGGCGGCGGCCGCAGGCGCGCGGCGCGTGTCGAAGGGAACCGTGCGCCCCTTGTCGGTATCGATCACGACGGCGGTGAGCACGCCATGACGCAGCCGCTCGACCTCGGCCTCGTCGTCGAGCACGCATTGCAGGCGCCAATGGGGCTGGTCCGCCCAGCGCCCCTCCAACGCGTGAACGTACATGCCAAGCTCGACATTGCAGGGGCTGATCCGCCGCAGCATCCGGTCAGTGCCTCGCTCCGCTCGAGATTCGCTGCCTGCCGCCCGTCACCTTGCCCGTATCCCCCGGATCGAAGAATTCGCGACTAAGTTCGAAACATTGAGAAGTGGTATCCAACGGAAAACAATCGACTTAATATAGATCAGGGCGCTCGCGTATTCGTGGTCCGCCAACGCAGATAAGCACTGGATTTATCCAGCGCGCAGCAATCCTACGGCGGCATCGCGCTCGAACAGATAGAGCAGAATTCGCGCCGCCTGCCCGCGCGGCGCTTCGAGGCCGCCGTCGCGATCGGTAAGCAGGCGAGCGTCGGCGTGGGCGGTGGGGATCAGCAGCGCCGTCTGCGTGGCGTCGGCGAGGCGCGCGCCCTGCTCGCCGGACTGGCGGGTGCCGAGGATCTCGCCGCCGCCGCGCAGTTCGAGGTCCTTCTCGGCGATGAGGAAGCCGTCATTGGTGTCGCGCATCAGCGTGAGCCTCGCGCGCGTCGTCTCGCTCAGCGCATTGCCGCGCAGCAGGAGGCAGGTCGACTTGCCGCTGCCCCGCCCGACGCGACCGCGCAGCTGGTGGAGCTGGGCCAAGCCGAAGCGCTCGGCGCCCTCGATCACGATCAGGGTGGCGTTGGGCACGTCGACGCCGACCTCGATCACCGTCGTCGCGACCAGCACGGCTAGGTCATTCTGCTGGAAGGCGGCCATCACCGCATCCTTGTCCGGCCCCTTCATGCGGCCGTGGACGAGGCCGACCTTGTCCTCGCCGAAGGCGAGGCGCAGCGCCGCCGCCCGGCTCTCGGCCGCCGCATCGTCGCCCGCCTCGGTCTCCTCGACCAGCGGGCATACCCAATAGGCCTGTCCTCCAGCCGAGACATGGCGGCCGAGCCCCGCCACCACCTCGTCCATCCGCTCGACCGCGATCACGCGCGTCTCGATCGGCTGGCGGCCGGGCGGCATCTCGTCGAGGCGGCTGACATCCATCTCGCCATGGCTCGCCAGCAGCAGGGTGCGCGGGATCGGCGTGGCGGTCATCACCAGCATGTGCGGGGGGCGTTCGCCCTTGGCAGCCAGCATCAGCCGCTGGGCGACGCCGAAGCGATGCTGCTCGTCCACCACCACGAGGCCGAGCGCCTTGTAGGCCACCGCCTCCTGGAAGATGGCGTGGGTGCCGATCAGGATGTCGATCGATCCGTCGGCGAGGCCCATCAGCGTCGATTCCCGCGCCCGCCCTTTCTCCCTGCCGGTGAGGATCGCGACCGTCAGGCCGAGCGGCGAGAGCTGGCGTTGCAGCGTCGCGAAATGCTGGCGGGCGAGGATCTCGGTCGGTGCCAGCAGCGCGCCCTGCGCCCCCGCCTCCACCGCCACCAGCAACGCCATCGTCGCCACCAGCGTCTTGCCCGCGCCGACATCGCCCTGGAGGAGCCGCAGCATCGGCGTCTCCTGCGCGATGTCGCCCTCGATCTCGGCGATCGCACGCGCCTGTGCGCCTGTGGGGACGTAGGGCAGGTCAAGCTTCGCGCGCAGCCGCCCGTCGCCCGCGAGCGCGCGGCCCTTGCGGCGGCGGGTGGCGCCGCGCACCAGCATCAAGGCGAGCTGGTTGGCGAAAACCTCGTCATAGGCCAGCCGCTCGCGCGACATAGTATCGGCGGGATCGCCATGCGCACGCTCCAGCGCCTGCGAGAAAGTCGGCCAGCCCTTCTGCGCGATCAGGCTCGGCTCGATCCATTCGGGCAGGCTCGGCACGCGCTCCAGCGCTTGCGCCACCAGCTGCGCCAGCCGCTTGGAGGTGATGCCGGCCGACAGCGGATAGACCGGCTCGCGCTCCACGATCTCGCCGGCCTCCTCCAGCGGCACCGATTCGGGGTGCACGATCTGGAGCTCCTGCCCGTAGAGATCGAGCCGCCCCGCCACGATGCGCCGCTCGTTCAGCGGGAACTGCTTCCTCGCCCAGCCCGAATTGCCGCCGAAGAAGACGAGGCTGACGTAATTGCCCTCGAAGTCCGTCGCCTGCACCCGGAAGGGGCCGCGCGGGCTGGACGAACCCTTGTAGGACACCGCCGTCAGCGTGACGATCACGCCACGTCCGGCATCGGCCATGTCGAGTCGCTCGATCCGGCGGCGCTCGACCATGCCGGTGGGCAGGTGGAACAGCAGGTCCACCACGCGCGCGATGCCGAGTTTCGCCAGCGGCTTGGCCAAAGCGGCGCCGACGCCCTTCAGCGCCTCCACCTCGGCGAACAATGGATTGAGGATGCCCGGTCTCATGCCTACATGGCCTCTACCCTGAGCCGACGCGCGCCGGAAGCGCCCGCCGGCTATTTGGCTATTGGATGGACATGGATCGCGAACATCTCCTCAAGCGCCTCGGCTTCCGCGCCTGGCATCGCGGTACACGCGAGGCGGACTATCTGATCGGCGGCTTCTTCGATCGATATTCGCCCGGCTGGGGCGAGGCGGAGCTGGGGTGGTTCGAGGCGCTGCTGGTGGAGGACGATGTCGATGTCATGGCCTGGGCGATGGGCACGCAGCCGGTGCCGGAGGCGTATGACGGGCCGCTGATGCGGGCGATGCAGACGCTGGACTACGTGCCGCTGCCGGGGACTCCGGCCTCGCGGGCGCATTGATGGATTTGCGCGATACCCCCACCCCGTTCGCACTGAGCCTGTCGAAGTGCGTGCCCCAAGCGCGGCGCCTGCCGCACGTCCTTCGACAAGCTCAGGACGAACGGGGTTTGGGGTTGCTTCCATTTCGAACGGTGTAATTTGGCGGACAATCTCTCCCAAATCCTCAAGGCCACCAAGCCCCTCACCCTCTCGGCCGTGCCGCCGGGCTTCCTGCCGTGGCTGCTGGCCGACCTCGCGCGCGCCGCGAAGAGCCGCGCCGTGTTCGTCGCCGCCGACGATATCCAGATGCGCGCCGTCAGCGACGCCGCCGCCTTCTTCGCGCCGGAGCTCACCACGCTCGCCTTCCCGGCGTGGGATTGCCTGCCCTTCGACCGCGCCTCCCCCTCGCTCAGGTCCTCCGCCGAGCGGCTGGCGACGCTGCAGGCGCTCCAGAAGCCCGCCAAGGGCCCCACCCTGCTGGTGACCACGGTCAACGCCGCGACCCAGCGCACCCTCACCCCATTCCGCATCCGCCAGCTGGTCGCGAAGCTCGCGCCGGGCGAGCGGATCGATCGCGACAAGCTCGCGCATCTGCTGCAGGCCAACGGCTATGTCCGTACCGACACCGTCGCCGATCCGGGCGAATATGCGGTGCGCGGCGGGCTGGTCGATCTCTGGCCGTCGGGCGAGGAACTGGCGCTACGCCTCGACTTCTTCGGCGACGAGATCGAGAGCGTCCGCCGCTTCGACCCCGCCGACCAGCGCACCGTCGATCGCGTCGACGGCTTCACCCTGCTGCCCGCCAGCGAGGCTTTGCTCGACGAGGACAGCATCAAGCGCTTCCGCTCCGGCTATCGCGAGCGCTTCGGCGCCACCGCGACCGGCGATCCGCTCTACCAGGCGGTGAGCGATGGCCGCCGCCTCGCCGGCATGGAGCATTGGCTGCCGCTGTTCGAGGAGAAGCTGGCGACCCTGTTCGATCACCTCTCCGACGAGGACGTGATCATCCGTGATTCGGGCGCGCCGGCGGCGGCGCAGAACCGCTTCGAGGCGATCGCCGACTATCACGCCAACCGCGTCCGCGCGCAGTCGAGCGATCCGGGCAGCTATCGCCCGCTCAAGGCCGACACGCTGTATCTCTCCGAGCAGGAGTGGGAGCAGCAGATCGCCGACCGCCCGCTCCACCTCAGCACGCCCTTCCGCGAGCCGGAGAGTGCGACCGTGCTGGATTTCGATGTGGAAGGCCCGCGCGACTTCACGCCCGAGCGCACCGCGCAGGAGAATGTCTACGAGGCGGTCGCGGCGCATTCGCGCAAGCTGCATCGCGACGGCCGCAAGCTGATCCTCGCCAGCTACTCGATCGGCTCGCGCGAGCGGCTGGCCGGACTGCTGGCGGATCACGGGCTGGATCGGCTGGAACTGGTCGACAGCTGGCAGGAGGCGCTGGGCGCGGCCAAGGCGAGCGCGAAGGGCGCGGTGGCGCTCACCGTCCTGCCCCTCGATCACGGCTTCACCACGCCCGAGGTCGCGCTGCTCACCGAGCAGGACATGCTGGGCGATCGCCTCGTCCGCCGCCAGCGCCGCAAGAAATCCGCCGACGCCTTCATGCAGGAGCTGGCGACGCTCTCGCCCGGCGACCTCGTGGTGCACGTCGATCACGGCATCGGCCGCTACGAGGGGCTGACCTCGATTCCCGTCAGCAAGGCGCCGCACGATTGCGTCCAGCTCGAATATGCCGGTGGCGACAAGCTCTATGTGCCGGTCGAAAATCTCGAAGTCCTGAGCCGCTACGGCGCGGATAGCGAGGGTGTCGGCCTCGACAAACTGGGCGGCGTCGCGTGGCAGGCGCGCAAGGCGAAGATGAAGGAGCGCATCCGCGAGATTGCGGGTGAGCTGATGGCCACCGCCGCCGCCCGCGCGCTCCGCCCCGCCGAGGTGCTCGATCCGGACGCCGCCTACCCCGAATTCGTCAACCGCTTCCCCTACGAGGAGACCGAGGATCAGGACCGCGCGATCGTCGACACGCTGGAGGATCTGACCGCCGGCAAGCCGATGGACCGGCTGATCGTCGGCGACGTCGGCTTCGGCAAGACCGAGGTGGCGTTGCGCGCCGCCTTCGTCGCGGCGATGGCGGGGCAGCAGGTCGCGGTGGTCTGCCCGACCACGTTGCTCGCGCGCCAGCACTACCAGAATTTCGTCGCGCGCTTCGAGGGCTTCCCGCTGCGCATCGGCCGCCTCTCGCGCCTCGTCCCCGCCGCCGAGGCCAAGGCGACGCGCGACGGCATCGCCGACGGCACGATCGACATCGTCGTCGGCACCCACGCGATCATCGCCAAGCAGGTGGAGTTCAAGCGGCTGGGCCTCGTCATCGTCGACGAGGAGCAGCGCTTCGGCGTCACCCACAAGGAGCGGCTGAAGGCGATGAAGGCGGACGTCCACGTCCTCACCCTCACCGCCACGCCGATCCCGCGCACGCTGCAGATGGCGATGTCCGGCCTGCGCGAACTGAGCGTGATCCAGACCCCGCCGGTCGATCGCCTCGCGGTGCGCACCTATGTGATGCCATGGGACCCGGTCGTGGTGCGCGAGGCGCTGCTGCGCGAACATTATCGCGGCGGCCAGGCCTATTTCGTGGCACCCCGCGTCAAGGACCTGCCCGACATCGAGAAATTCCTGCGCGACGAGGTGCCGGAGATCACCTTCGTCACCGCGCACGGCCAGATGGGCGCCACGGAAGTCGAGGACAAGATGTCCGCCTTCTACGATCGCAAGTACGACGTGCTGCTCTCCACCACGATCATCGAGAGCGGCATCGACATCCCGAGCGCCAACACGATCATCCTGCACCGCGCGGATCGCTTCGGCCTCGCCCAGCTCTACCAGCTGCGCGGGCGCGTCGGTCGTTCCAAGACGCGCGCCTATGCCTACTTCACCACGCCCGCCGGCCGGATCACCACCGAGAGCGCAGAGAAGCGCCTGCAGGTGCTGGCGAATCTCGACAGCCTCGGCGCGGGCTTCCAGCTGGCGTCGCACGATCTCGACATCCGCGGCGCGGGCAATCTCGTCGGCGACGAGCAATCGGGCCACATCAAGGAGGTCGGCTTCGAACTCTACCAGTCGATGCTGGAGGAGGCGATCGTCATCGCCAAGTCGGGCGGCACCGAGATCCCCGAATCGAAGACCGATTTCTCGCCGCAGATCACGGTGGATGCGCCGATCCTCATCCCAGAGGAGTATGTGCCCGATCTCGACCTGCGCATGGGCCTCTATCGCCGGATGAACGAGATCGAGGACAAGGGCGGCATCGAGGCCTTCGCAGCCGAGATGATCGATCGCTTCGGGAAATTGCCGGAGGCGACGAAGAACCTGATCGACGTGATCGGCATCAAGCTCGATTGCAAGAAGGCGCGGATTTCGCGGCTGGACGTGGGTGCCAAGGGCGCGCTGGTCACGTTCGCCGACGGCGGCTTCCCCAACGTGAAAGGGCTGCTCGCTTATCTGGAGCGGCTGAAGGACACGGCCAAGCTGCGCCCGGATCAAAAGCTGGTCATCACCCGCAACTGGGTCGACCCGGCCGCGCGCCTGCACGGCGCGACGCAGCTGGCGAAGGGGCTGGCGAAAGCGGCGGGGTAGCGAACCCCAACCCCGTTCGTGCTGAGGAGCCGCTGAGCCTGTCGAAGCGGCGTCTCGAAGCACCTGCACAGGCCCTTCGAGACAGGCCTTCGCCTCCGCTTCGCTCCGCTCAGCCCCTCTTCAGGGCGAACGGATCTTGGAATGTCAGAGCATCTTCCCGATCCGCTGGAGCACGCCGCAGAGCGAAACCGCCATCACCGAAAACAGGGTCGCGCCCACGATCTGAACCAGCATATGTCCCCCGACATGTCCTTTTGCCGGACACCTGATAACGGATAATGGTTAACCGGTCGTCATGCTGCAGCTGCGAAGCGCTCTGTTCAGCGCATCAACGCATCCACCGGACAGAACGGCTCCGTCCCGATTTCGCTTCGCGCTAAAGGCTTGCTCCCTGCCCCGCATCCCGCGAAAGGTCTGGCCATGGCAATATTATCCGACCGCTGGATTCGCGAGCAGGCGCTGAACCATGGCATGATCGAGCCCTTCGTCGAGGCACAGCGGCGCGAGGGCTGCATCAGCTACGGCCTGTCCAGCTACGGCTACGATGCGCGCGTGGCCGACGAGTTCAAGATATTCACCAACATCGACAGCGCGGTGGTGGATCCCAAGGATTTCGCCGCCAACAGCTTCGTCGATCGCCAGACCGACTGCTGCATCATCCCGCCCAACAGCTTCGCGCTGGCCCGCACGGTGGAATATTTCCGCGTGCCGCGCGACGTGCTGGTGATCTGCCTCGGCAAGTCCACCTACGCCCGCTGCGGCATCATCGTGAACGTGACCCCGCTGGAGCCGGAGTGGGAAGGCCATGTCACGCTGGAATTCTCCAACACCACGCCGCTGCCCGCCAAGATCTACGCCAACGAGGGCGCGTGCCAGTTCCTGTTCCTCAAGGGCAACGAGCCCTGCGAGACGAGCTACGCCGATCGCGCCGGCAAATATATGGGCCAGCGCGGCGTGACGCTGCCGCGGCTCTAGGGAAGTTCGACCGGCATCGTCTTCCGTTCGACGAACTCGCGCCACAGCATCACAAGTACCGCCATCGTCGCCGGGCCGACGAACAGGCCGAGCAGCCCCAGCGTCTCCACGCCGCCCAGGATGCCGATCAGCACCCAAATGAAGGGCAGCCGGGTCGCGCCGCCGATCAGCACGGGGCGGATGAAATGGTCGGCGAGGCCCACCACCGCGAAGCCGATCACGTTGATCAGGATCGCGCCCGTCACCGAATCCTGGGTGAGCAGCGCGAAGGCCGCAACCTCGAACATCACCGCCGCGCCGAAGGGAATCATCGCCGCGATCGCGGTGGCGATGCCGAGTAGGATCGGGTGCGGCACGCCGAGCAGCACATAGACCACGGCCATCACCGCACCCTCGCCCAGCCCGACCAGCACCAGCCCGTCGATCGTGCCGCGCACCGACTGGATGACCTGCCGTCCGATCCGCTCTCCGGAAGGGCCGAACAGCCGGTTGCTCGCGGCGCGCAGCTGCGCGACGAGCAGATCGCTGTCGCGTAGCAGGAAGAACAGGGCGATCAGGGTGAAGGCGAAGATCACGCCCGAATGGACGATGGCACCACCGATCTTCTGCGTATGTCGGAGCAATTGCTGCTGATCGAAGCGGGCAAGCTCGGCCTGCGTCGCCTCGGGCGTGGCGAGATGCTCCTGCCACCAGGCAACCGCGGCATCACGCTCGAACGGCAGTGAGGATAGCCAGTGTGGCACCGGTACGCCGGTCTCCCGAGCCATGTAGAACCAGTGCATCAGATCCTTCACCTCGGCGATCGCGCGGAACAGGCCGAGACCGACCGGGATCACCACAAGCAGTCCAATGCCGAGCGTGAAGATTGCCGGCATCACGGCTCCCTTGCGAAAGCGCGGCCAACGGCTGACCGCGCGTTCGTAAAGCGGCATGAAAGCGATCGCGAGCACCGCCGCCCAGATCAGCGCCGGCAGAAAGGTGTGCGTGATCCAGATACCGAGCGCGAGCAGCACCAGCGCCAGGATCAGCCGTGCGCGTTTCTGTCCGGGCAAGGGCTCGGTGCCGGCGACGGGTTCACCCATGGATCAACGTCTCCCCTGATGCCGGATGTTCGCCGGCCTGCCGCGCTTGCCGACCGGCCGCCGCCCGTCACGGCGGATCAGCCGGCGGCCCGGCATGTGGTTGGCCCCTTCGGCCAGTTCGAAGCGCAACGCACCGGAGGCGACATTGGCCTCCACCAGCCGCAGCGTCAGCCGCTGGCCGACATGGTAGCGCTCGCCGCTCTCCTCGCCGATCAGGCTGTGCGTCGCCTCGTCGTGGTGGAAACGCTCGGCGCCCAGCGTCGAGACGGGAACCAGCCCGTCGCCGCCCAGCCCCTCCACGGTGGCGAAGAAACCGAAGCGCTGCACGCCCGTGATCCGCGTCTCGACCAGTTCGCCCACCTTTGTGGAAAGATAGGCGGCGATGTAGCGGTCGATCGTCTCGCGCTCGGCCTCCATAGCGCGACGCTCGGCCTGGCTGATCTTTTCGCCGAGCTCCTCCATATGGTTGGTGTCGTGGCTGGAGAGCCGCGTCTCCTCCGCCGCCGGATCGAGCAGATACGCCCCCACCAGCGCGCGATGGACGAGCAGGTCGGCATAGCGGCGGATCGGCGAGGTGAAGTGCGCGTAGCTGCCCAGCGCCAGGCCGAAATGACCGACATTGTTGGGGCTGTAGACCGCCTGCATCTGGGTGCGGAGCACCTGCGTCATGATCTCGGGGCGCTCCAGCCGGTCCTCGATCAGGTCCAGGATATGGTTGAACGTCTTGGGCCGTACCACCTGCCCCAGCGCCAGCGACACGTCGAAGGTGGCGAGATAGTCCTTGAGCGCGACCAGCTTCTCGCGGCTCGGCGTCTCGTGGATGCGGTACATGACCGGCGCCTGCTTCTTCTCCAGCGCCTTGGCCGCCGCGACGTTGGCGGCGATCATGAAATCCTCGACAACCTGATGCGCATCGAGACGCTCGCGGGCACTCACCGAAGCGATGCGTCCCTTCTCGTCGAGCATCACGCGTTGCTCGGGCAGATCGAGCGCCAACGGCTCGCGCCGGTCCCGCGCAGCCTTGAGGAGAGACCAGGCGCTCCACAGGTTCTTCAGCGCATCCAAAATCGGTCCGTTCGCACTGAGCGAAGTCGAAGTGCGGGCTTCAGGCGACTCGCTTGCTGCACGTCCTTCGACTTCGCTCAGGACGAACGGGGTGTTTGAGGCTGGCGAAGAAACGGAATCGATCGCCGCCTGCGCATCCTCGTAGGCGATCACCGCCGCGATCCGCACCACCGCGCGGGCGAAGCGGAAGGCCTTGATCTCGCCCTTCGCGTCGATCGTCAGGTGGCAGGCCATCGCCGCGCGGTCCGCCCCCTCGCCCAGCGAGCAGACGTCCGCCGACAATATCTCCGGCAGCATCGGCACGACGCGATCGGGGAAATAGACCGAATTGCCGCGCTTGCGCGCCTCCCTGTCCAGTGCGGTGCCGGGGCGGACGTAGAAGGAGACGTCGGCGATGGCGACGATCGCCTGCCAGCCGCCTTCGTTTCCGGGATGATCGTCCTGAGCGGCCCAGATCGCATCGTCATGATCGCGCGCATCGGCCGGATCGATCGCGACGATCGGCAAGTGGCGCAGATCCTCCCTGCCCTCGCCCAGCGGCTGCTTCGCGGAGCGATCCGCCTCTTCCAGCGCTGCCTCGGAGAATATGTCCGGAATACCGAACTTGTGGATCGCGATCAGCGAGAAACTGCGCGGCGCAAAAGGATCGCCGAGAATCTCGGTCACGCGCGCCATGATCTTCGGCGGACGCCCTGCCTTCTCGGCCAGCACCAGATCGCCGACATCGGCTTCCCCCACGTCCGAGATCGGCAGATCGTGGCGCTCGCGCTTGTCCACGGGCTTGAGCCACAGCCGATCGCCCTCCTTGTGGACGACGCCCAGCACCAGTTCCTCGCCCCGCGCGAGCTTCTTCATCGGGTGGGCGACCCATCCCTTGCCCGCCTCCTCGGTGCGCGCGAGGATGCGGTCACCCACGCCCAGCGCCGCGATTCCGCGTCCACGCCGCTCCATCACGCGCAGGCGCGGCGCGGGGAGTCCTTCCGCTACCCAATGTTCAGGGGTCGCGATCACCTGGCCGTCGTCGACGTCGATGACGCGCAGCACCGTCACCTTCGGCACGCCGCCCATCTTGTGAAAGGCCCGCCCGGGCCCGCCGTCGATCAGGCCCTCGTCGGCCATGTCCTTCAGCAGCGCCTTGAGCTGGATTTTCTCATTGCCCTTCAGGCCGAAGGCACGCGCGATCTCGCGCTTGCCGGCGGGCTGATCGCTTTCCTCGATGAAGCGGAGGATCTGGTCGCGGCTCGGCAGGCCGGGGACGACTTTGGGCTTGGACATCACAAGCGGGTCTAGACGCTGCGAAGCGCTGCGTCACCTCTGGGCAGACGGCACCGAAAGGCGTATCGCTCGTTACGGACGGGGAACACCCCGCCATCACCAACAGGAGGACATCTGGATGCGTCTGTTCGCACTCGTCGCCGCCGCAACGCTCGTCACCGCCGGCCTCTCCGCCGCGCCCGCCGCCGCCCGGCCGAACCACTGGCACGGCCATGGTCATGGCTGGCACGGCAACGGCCATGGCTGGCACGGCGGCGGCCATCATCGCCGTTGCACCACCACATGGCGCCACCATCACCGCGTTCGCCGCTGCTGGTAAGCGGGATTGAAGGCGGGGCGCCGCCCGGTCAGCGACCGAGCGGCGTCCACGCCTCATCGTCGGAAAGAGGCGAGAAAATCGTATCGATCATCTGATCCGTGACGCCGTCCGGCGTCGCAGGGTTCCAGACAGGCTTGTTGTCGCGATCGACCAGCAGGGCGCGCACCCCTTCCGCGAAGTCCGGCCGCTGGATGACGTGGACCGCCACGCCATATTCGGCACGCATCTCGTCGGCGAAGTCGGTGCGCTCTCGCCCGTCCTTGACCAGCCGCAGGCACACCTTGCAGGTCTGCGGCGATTTCTTGCCGAGCGTGCGCAGTTGCGCCTCCGCCCATTCGGACTTGTCGGCCGCCAGCGCGGCGAGGATGTCCTCGTAGCGATCGGCGACGAATAGCCGTTCGATCTCTTCGGCTCGGGCGAGGATACCGGCGGCCGGCGGCTCGATCGCCGCCTCGTCCAGCAGCCGCCCGACCGACTGTGGATCGGCCGCGATCGCCGCCTTCAGCGCAGGCAGGTCCTCGGACGGGATGTAGTGCGTGCAGATGCCGAGCGCGACGCACTCCGCCCCGTCCAGCCGCGCCCCGGTCAGCGCGAGATATTCGCCGAAGTGACCTGGCAGGCGCGAGAGATACCAGCCGCCGCCGACATCGGTGAACAGGCCGATGCCCGTCTCCGGCATGGCGAACAGGGTGTTCTCGGTGGCGATGCGATACTTGGCCGGCTGCGAGATGCCGACGCCGCCGCCCATCGTCACGCCGTCCATGAACGCGACGACCGGCTTGGCATAGGTGAAGAGCAGATGGTTGAGGCGATATTCCTCGTGGAAGAAGGCGCGCGCCGCGACTGCGTCGCTAGCCAACTGCACCACGTCGCCGCCGGCGCAGAAGCCGCGCCCTTCGGCATGGTCGATCAGCACCACCTCGACCGCCTCGTCGCCGCGCCAGCCCTGCAGCGCCGCGATCATCGCGATGCACATCGGCTGCGTCAGCGCGTGAATGGCGCGCGGCCGGTTGAGCCTCAGCCGTCCCGCCTTGCCGTCGACCTGCGTCAGAACCTCGTCAGTCACTCCCCCGTCTCCTCAGATCGTCGATGCAGCGTTGCGCCGTCTTGCCATCCCAGTTGGCCGGCCGCGCGCGTTCGGAGCGCGGCTGGGCCAGTGCCTCCGTCAGGGCCTCCAGCAAGGTCGATGCGTTCACCAGCCGGTTGGTGCCCTGCGTGATCGTGATCGGCCGCTCGGTATTCTCGCGCAGCGTCAGGCAGGGGATGCCGAGATAGGTGGTTTCTTCCTGGATGCCGCCCGAATCGGTGATCGCGGCGGTGGCGCCGGCGACGAGGCTCATGAAGCGCACGTACGGGAGCGGGCCGGCCAGCTTGACGCCACCCTGCTCGAGCCTGGCATCCAGCCCGGCGGCGGCCAGTCGCTGCGCGGTGCGCGGATGGACCGGGAAGACCAGCGGAAGCGTCGCCTGCACGGCCAGCAGAGCCTCGACCAGCGCGGTCAGCGCCTCGGGCGTATCGACGTTCGACGGGCGATGCAGCGTCACCACGCCGTAGCGTTCCGGCAGACCCAGCGCGGCCGGCTCGGCCGCCGCCTCGATCTTGGGGCGGACCAGCTCGAAGCTGTCCATCATGATGTTGCCGACATTGGTGATCCGTGCGGGCGAGCAGCCTTCGCTAAGCAGATTCTCGTCGCCGTCGGGGGACGGCGTCCACAGCACGTCGGCGATGGCATCGACCGCCAGCCGGTTGATCTCCTCGGGCATGTCGCGGTCGCGCGAGCGCAGGCCCGCCTCCAGATGCACCGTCGGGATACGCAGCTTGGTGCCGACCAGCCCGCAGGCCAGCGTGGAATTCACGTCGCCGACGATCACCAGCCAGTCGGGCCGTTCCGCGATCGCGATCTTCTCATAGGCGATCATCACGTTGCCGGTCTGCTCGGCATGGCTGCCCGACCCGACGCCGAGATGATGGTCGGGCTGCGGCAGCGACAGGTCCGCGAAGATCGCGTCGGACATGTTGGCGTCGTAATGCTGGCCGGTGTGGATCAGCACCGGCTGGAAATCGGGCGCGGCGGTGAGCGCGTGCCAGAGCGGCGCCACCTTCATGAAATTGGGCCGCGCCGCGGCGATCAGGTGGACGCGCTTGGGAGAGGTCATGCGGGCCACCCTAGCCTGAGCCTGTGACAATGCCACTGAGTTTGAGGGTTAACCGGGATGCTAAAACCCTAACCGTTCGTGCCGAGGAGCCGCTGAGCCTGTCGAAGCGGCGTCTCGAAGCACATGCCTTGCGCATACCCTTCGAGACGGGCCTTCGACTTCGCTCAGACCCTCCTCAGGGCGAACGGGTGTTTCTGAGTTACTCGAACTCGAGGATCACCTGGTCGATCGCCAGGCTCTCGCCCTCTCCCGCCGCGACCTTGCTGACCACCGCCGTTTTCTCGGCGCGGAGCATGTTCTCCATCTTCATCGCCTCGACGGTGGCAAGCGGCTGGCCGGCCTCCACCGTGTCGCCGAGCTTCACCAGCAGGCGGGTCAGCAGGCCCGGCATCGGCGAGACGAGGAACTTGCTCATGTCCGGCGGGATCTTCTCGATCATGTGCCGACGCAGCGCCGCCACCGCCGGGCGCATCACCTGCACAACGCGCGCTCTGCCGGCCGTCGTGATGGTCATCGCGTTGCGCTTGCGGGCGACGCGCAGCGTGATCGGCTGCCCGTCCACCTCCGCCTCGACCAAGGTCGCGCCCGGCCGGTAGCCGAGCGTGAGGCTCACGCTCCTGCCATCCACCTCGGCGCAATCCGCCTCCAGCTCGACCTCATGCTCCGCGCCATCGATGCGGACCACCCAGTGCGATCCCGCCTCCAGCGGCGTGCCGAGCTGACCATCGACATGCAGCGAGCGGGCAGAGTCCGCCTGCGTGATGGCGGCGGCAACGGCGGCGACCGCCTGCGCATTAGCGTTCGTCTCGGGCGCGCCGTGGAAGCCTTCGGGATATTCCTCGGCGATGAAGCCCGTCGTGATGTTGCCCGAACGGAAGCGCTCGTGCTGCGACAGCGCCGAGAGGAAATCCATGTTGGTGCCGACGCCCGCGATCTCATACGCATCCAGCGCGCCGATCTGCAGGTCGATCGCCTCCAGCCTCGTCGGCGCCCAGGTCACCAGCTTGGCGATCATCGGATCGTAGAACATCGAGACCTCGCCGCCCTCCTCCACGCCGGTATCGACGCGGACCACGGCGGTATCCGAACGGCTCTCCCTAGGCGGATTGTAGCGGGTCAGCCGCCCGGTCGAAGGCAGGAAGTTGCGATACGGATCCTCGGCATAGACGCGCGTCTCGACCGACCAGCCGTTGATCCCGACATCCGCCTGCGTGAACGCCAGCTTCTCGCCATAGGCCACCCGGATCATCTGCTCGACCAGATCGAGCCCGGTGATCTCCTCGGTGACGGGATGCTCCACCTGCAGGCGGGTGTTCATCTCGAGGAAGTAGAAGCTCTGGCCGGTGGTGTCGGCGCCCGAGACGATCAGCTCGACCGTGCCCGCGCTATAGTATCCCACCGCCGCCGCCAGCGCGACCGCCTGCTCGCCCATCGCCTTGCGCATCTCCGGCGAGACGAAGGGCGACGGCGCCTCCTCGACGACCTTCTGGTGGCGGCGCTGGATCGAGCATTCGCGCTCGTTCAGATAGACGATGCTACCGTGCTGGTCGCCCAGCACCTGGATCTCGATGTGGCGCGGGCTCTCGATGAACTTCTCGATGAACACGCGGTCGTCGCCGAAGGAGGCGAGGCCTTCGCGCTTGGTCGCCTCGAAGCCCTCGCGCACGTCCTGCTCGCTCCACGCGAGGCGCATCCCCTTGCCGCCGCCGCCGGCAGACGCCTTCATCATCACCGGATAGCCGATGTCGTTCGCGATCTTCACCGCATCATCGGTGGTCGCGATCTCGCCGAGGAAGCCGGGGACGACGTTGACGCCGGCCTGCTTGGCGAGCTTCTTCGATTCGATTTTGTCGCCCATCGCGGCGATGGCGTTCACCGGCGGGCCGATGAAGGCGATGCCGGCATCCTTCAGCGCCTTGGCGAAGCTCTGCCGCTCGGAAAGGAAGCCGTAGCCGGGGTGGACGGCCTCGGCGCCGGTCGCCTTGCAGGCCTCGACGATCGCGTCGGCGAGCAGATAGCTTTCGGCGGCCGGCGGCGGCCCGAGCCGCACCGCCTCGTCCGCCATCTTCACATGCGGGCTGAGCGCATCCGCATCCGAATAGACCGCGACGGTCTTGATGCCCATCTTCTTCGCGGTGCGGATGACACGGCAGGCGATCTCGCCGCGATTGGCGATCAGGATTTTCTTGAACACCCGTTACCCCTTGATCGAGAAGAATAAATAGCCGCCAGCTTCGCCATCGGGGCCAATGCGATACGCAACGTCGACGCTCTCATGCTGAGCGAAATTCCGATATCGTTCGATACGATGCTCATCGCGAACATAGGCAAGGACCACTCCAGCCGCGTAATGAGATTCGTCCTTATCAACGACGTCGATATCGCCCCGTGCAGAACTCAGCGTGCTTTCGAGATTGTGGATCGTGGCGGCGTGCCATGCGCGCTTGAATTCAAACGAATAAGATCGCTTCTCACCATTAAGCCATAGGTCCGCGCGGCCAGGCCGCTTTCGACGCCGATCACTTTGATCTCGCTTGATGATTTCATACTCGTTAAGAGTGAGGAAACCTGATCGAGCTGCTGCGGAAGACAAGAATCCGACCGCCGACACCTCATTGAAATTGAAGGGAGATTCTTCAATCTCTTCAAGATATCGACAGTAGAGACGATCGGCCTCTCGCAGCCAGATCTCCCAATCAGATAAAACGCCTTTGCGGCGCTTATCCGATTTCAGGCACTCGAACGACATCTACTCGGCCGCTTCCAGATGCGCCTGCTCCACCCGCATCGGCACGATGCCGAGCTTGGCGAAGAGGGCGGCGTCGCGGTCGTCGCCGGCGTTTCCGGTGGTCAGCAGCTTGTCGCCGGTGAAGATCGAGTTGGCCCCCGCCATGAAGCAAAGCGCCTGCGTGCTGTCCGGCATGCTCTCGCGGCCGGCCGACAGGCGCACCATGCTCTCCGGCATCGTGATCCGCGCCACCGCGACCGTGCGGACGAACTCGATGTCGTCGATCTTCGCCGAGGGTACATCCTTCAATATGTCGCCCAGCACCGTGCCCGCCACCGGCACCAGCGCGTTGATCGGCACCGATCCCGGATGCACCGGCAAGGTCGCCAGCGCGTGGATGAAGCCGACCCGATCGCCGCGCGTCTCGCCCATGCCCATGATGCCGCCCGAGCAGACGTTGATCCCCGCCCCGCGCACATTCTCCAGCGTGTCGAGGCGATCCTCGAAGGTCCGCGTCGAGATCACGTTGGCGTAATTCTCCGGCGAGGTATCGATATTGTGGTTGTAGTAATCGAGCCCCGCCTCGCCCAGCTTGTGCGCCTGATCGGGCGTCAGCATGCCGAGCGTCATGCAGGTCTCCATCCCCATCTCGCGCACGCCCCGGATCATCGCGGCCAGCGCGGGGATGTCCTTGTCCTTGGGGTTGCGCCAGGCGGCGCCCATGCAGAAGCGGGTCGAGCCATGATCCTTGGCCTGCGCCGCCGCCTGCAGTACCTGCTGGACCTCCATCAGCTTGGTGGCCTTCAGCCCGGTCTCGGCGTGGGCGGACTGGTTGCAATAGCCGCAATCCTCGACACAGCCGCCGGTCTTGATCGACAGCAGCGTCGAGAGCTGCACCTCGTTCTCGGGATGGTGCCGCACATGCACGTCGTGCGCGCGCGCCACCAGATCGAGGAAGGGCAGGTCGAAGAGATCGGCAATCTCCTCGCGGGTCCAGTCGTTGCGCATCACGCGGCTTTCTCTTTCTCGCTCTCGGGCGGCATGTTGTGGCCCAACAGCTTCAACACCTCCGCGGCCGCATCCGCAAGGTTGGTTCCCGGCCCGAAGATCGCCGAGACGCCCGCGTCGTAGAGCGCCTGATAGTCCTGCGCGGGGATCACGCCGCCGGCGACGACCTTGATGTCGCTCCGCCCCTTCTCGCGCAGCAGGTTGATGAGTTCGGGGATCAGCGTCTTGTGCCCGGCCGCGAGGCTGGAGGCGCCGACCACGTCGACATCCTCCGCGATCGCGACCTCCACCGCCTCGGCCGGCGTCTGGAACAGCGGGCCGGCGACGATGTCGAAGCCGAGATCGCCGAACGCCGACGACACGAGGTTGGCGCCGCGATCGTGGCCGTCCTGCCCCATCTTGGCGACGAACATCTTGGGCTTGCGGCCCTTACGCCGCTCCACCGCCGACACGCCCTCGATCAGCCCGACCCAGCGCACATCCTCGCCATAGGCGCCGCCATAGATGCCCTTCACTGGCGTGGGGCTAGTGCCGTAGCGGCCGAACACCGCCTCCATCGCCGAGGAGATCTCGCCCAAGGTCGCCCGCTTGCGCGCACATTCGACGGCGAGCCCGAGCAGGTTTTCCTTGCCCCGCGCCCCTTCGGTCAACGCTGCGAGCGCCGCCTGGCACGCCGCCTCGTCGCGGCCCGCCTTCACCTTCTCGATACGCGCGATCTGCGCGGAGCGGACGGCGACATTGTCGACATCGAGGATGTCGATCGGGTCTTCCTTGTCCTTGGCATATTTGTTGACGCCGACGACGACCTCCTCGCGGCGATCGATCCGCGCGGCCTTGGCGGCGGCGGCCTCCTCGATCATCGCCTTGGGCCAGCCCGCCGCGACGGCCTTAGCCATGCCGCCCTCGGCCTCCACCTTCTCGATGATCTCCCAGGCGCGATCGACGAGTTCCTTGGTGAGGCTCTCGATGTAGTAGCTGCCGCCGAGCGGATCGACGACGTTGCACATGCCGGTCTCCTCCTGGATCACCAGCTGGGTGTTGCGGGCGATCCGGGCGGAGAAATCGGTCGGCAAGGCAATGGCTTCGTCGAGGGCGTTGGTATGGAGGCTCTGGGTGCCGCCCAGCATCGCCGCCATCGCCTCGATCGTGGTGCGCATGACGTTGTTGTAGGGATCCTTCTCGGTCAGCGAGACACCCGACGTCTGGCAATGGGTGCGCAGCATCTTGGAGCGCTCGTCCTTTGCGCCCAGCTTGGTCATCACCCGGTGCCACAGCACGCGCGCGGCGCGCAGCTTGGCGATCTCCATGAAGAAGTTCATGCCGATCGCGAAGAAGAAGCTCAGGCGGCCCGCGAACTTGTCGATATCGAGCCCGCTCGCGACGCCGTATTTCACATATTCCGCGCCGTCCGCGATGGTGAACGCAAGCTCCTGCACCTGCGTCGCACCGGCCTCCTGCATGTGATAGCCGGAGATCGAAATGCTGTTGAATTTCGGCATGTTGCGGGACGTGTATCCGAAGATATCGGAGATGATCCGCATCGATGGTTCGGGCGGGTAGATATAGGTGTTGCGGACCATGAACTCCTTCAGGATGTCGTTCTGGATGGTGCCGTCCAGAAGCTCCTGGGGAACGCCCTGCTCCTCGCCCGCGACGATGAAGAAGGCGAGGATCGGGATCACCGCGCCGTTCATCGTCATCGACACGGACATCTTGTCGAGCGGAATGCCGTCGAACAGGATCTTCATGTCGTCGATCGTGTCGATCGCCACGCCCGCCTTGCCGACATCGCCGGTGACGCGCGGATGGTCGCTGTCATAGCCGCGATGGGTAGCGAGATCGAAGGCGACCGAGAGGCCCTTCTGCCCCGCCTTGAGGTTGCGGTGGTAGAAGGCGTTGGATTCCTCGGCGGTGGAGAAGCCGGCGTACTGGCGGATCGTCCACGGCCGGCCGGCGTACATCGAGGCACGCACGCCGCGCGTGAAGGGCGCGAAGCCCGGCAGGCCGGGTTCCCAGCCTTCGACATCTTCCTCAGTATAGAGAGGCTTGACATCGATTCCTTCCGGCGTGTGCCAGGTCAGGTCCTTGCCCTTCACCTCCTTGTCGGAGGCGGCCTGCCATTGATCCAGCGTCGGCTTGTCGGTCACTTCCTGAAACTCCGCCAAAATCCCCGTTCGTCCCGAGCGTAGTCGAGGGACGTGCATCGAACGCCACCGCCTGCCGCACGTACCTCGACTTCGCTCGGCACGAACGGGGCTGGAATGGCGCGAGTGATCATCAGTGCGCCCCGTCCTTCGGCGTCTCCATGATCTCGGTCAGCACCCCGTTCATGTCCTTGGGGTGGACGAAGAAGATCAACGTGCCATGCGCGCCGATGCGCGGTTCGCCGAGCACCTTGGCGCCCTTGCCCTCGAACCACGCCTTGGCCGCATGGATGTCGGGCACCTCGTAGCACATGTGGTGCTGGCCGCCGGCCGGGTTCTTGGCGATGAAGCCGTGGATCGGCGAGGCCTCGCCCAGCGGCTCGATCAGTTCGATCTGGGTGCCCGCCGTGCCACCCTCGCCCGGCGTATCGACGAAGCACACCTTCACGCCCTGCGCGGGCAGGTCGAACGGCTCGTGGATCGTCGTCGCGCCCATCACGTCGCGGTAATAGGCCACCGACGTCTCGATCGAGGGCGTCGCGATGCCGATATGGTTGAGCCGCCCCAGTTTCATCAGACCAGTTCCACCGCCATCGAAGTCGCCTCGCCGCCACCCAGACAGATGGAGGCAAGGCCGCGCTTCAGGCCGTTGACCTGCAAGCCGTTGATCAGCGCGCCGAGGATGCGTGCACCGGAAGCGCCCACCGGATGGCCGAGCGCGCAGGCGCCGCCGTGGATGTTGAGCACGTCGTGCGAAATGCCGAGATCGTGCATCGCGATCATCGCGACGGTGGCGAAGGCCTCGTTGACCTCGAACAGGTCGACATCCTTGGTCGTCCAACCCGCTTTCTCCAGCGCGCGCTTGGACGAGCCGACCGGCGCCGTGGTGAAATATTGCGGGGCATGGGCGAAGGCGGCGTGGCTCACCACCCGCGCGATCGGCTTGACGCCGAGCTTGTCGGCGACGCTCATGCGCGTCATCACCAGCGCCGCAGCACCATCCGAGATCGAGGAGGCGTTGGCCGCCGTGATCGTGCCGTCCTTGGCGAAGGCGGGCTTCAGCGTCGGGATCTTGGCGAGGTTGGCGTTGCGCGGCTGCTCGTCGGTGTCGACGACCACCTCACCCTTGCGGGTCTTCACCGTCACCGGCACGATCTCGTTTGCGAGATGGCCGACATGCTGCTGCGCGCGGGTCAGCGAGTTGATCGCGAACTCGTCCTGCGCCTCGCGGGTGAACTGGTATTCGCCTGCCACGTCCTCGGCGAAATTGCCCATCAGCTTGCCCTTCTCGTACACGTCCTCGAGCCCGTCGAAGAACATGTGGTCGTAGAGCCGGTCATGGCCGATGCGTGCACCGGCGCGGTGCTTGAGGTTGAGGTAGGGCGCGTTGGACATGCTCTCCAGCCCGCCCGCGACGATGATGTCGGCGGAGCCGGCGGCGATCGCGTCGGACGCCATGATCGCGGCCTGCATGGCCGAGCCGCACATCTTGTTGATGGTGGTCGCCTCGACGGTGTCGGGCAGGCCGGCATAGATCGCCGCCTGCCGCGCCGGCGCCTGGCCGAGGCCGGCGGGCAGCACGCAGCCCATGTAGCAGCGCTCGATCTGCTCCGGGGTGAGCCCGGAGCGCTCGACCGCGCCCTTGACGGCGATCGCGCCGAGTTCGGTGGCGGTGAGCGAGGACAGCTCGCCCATCATGCCGCCCATCGGCGTGCGGGCGAAGGACAGGAAGACTACGGGATCGGTGGTCGACATGATGTCGCTCCTCACAGGGGGATGTTGTCGTGCTTCTTCCATGGGTTCTCGAGCTGCTTGTTGCGCAGCTTGCGAAGTCCCAGCGCCACGCGCTTGCGGGTGGAATGCGGCATGATGATCTCGTCGATGAAGCCCTTGGACGCCGCCACGAAGGGGTTGGCGAAGCGGGCCTCGTACTCGGCGGTGCGCTCGGCGATCTCCTCCGGCGTCTTGCCGCGGAAGATGATCTCCACCGCGCCCTTGGCGCCCATCACCGCGATCTCGGCGGTCGGCCAGGCATAATTGAAATCACCGCGCAGATGCTTGGAGGCCATGACGTCATAGGCGCCGCCATAGGCTTTACGCGTGATCACCGTGATCTTTGGCACCGTCGCCTCGGCATAGGCGAAGAGCAATTTCGCGCCGTGGGTGATGATGCCGTTATGCTCCTGCGAAACGCCCGGCAGGAAGCCCGGCACGTCCACGAAGGTGACGATCGGGATGTCGAAGGCGTCGCAGAAGCGCACGAAGCGGCCGGCCTTGCGGCTCGCCGAGATGTCCAGCACGCCAGCCAGCACCATCGGCTGGTTGGCGACGATGCCGACGGTGCGGCCCTCGATCCGGCCGAAGCCGATGATGATGTTGCCGGCATAGTTCGGCTGCAACTCGAAGAAATCGCCCTCGTCGACCGTCTTCCGGATCAGCTCGTGCATGTCGTAGGGCTTGTTGGCGCTGTCCGGGATCAGCGTGTCGAGGCTCGGCTCCATGCGGTCCCACGCATCCTCGGTGGGACGGACGGGCACGCCCGAGCGGTTGCTCTCGGGCAGGAAATCGATGAAGTCGCGCGCGGCGAGCAGCGCCTCGACGTCGTTCTCGAAAGCCTGATCGGCTACGCCCGATTTCTGCGTGTGGGCGACGGCGCCGCCCAGTTCCTCCTGCGTCACCACCTCGTTGGTGACGGTCTTCACCACGTCCGGGCCGGTGATGAACATGTAGGACGAGTCCTTCACCATGAAGATGAAGTCGGTCATCGCCGGGCTGTACACGGCGCCTCCCGCGCACGGTCCCATGATGAGGCTGAGTTGGGGCACCACGCCCGAGGCGAGCACGTTGCGCTGGAACACCTCGGCATAGCCGCCGAGCGACGCGACGCCCTCCTGGATGCGCGCGCCGCCGCTGTCGTTGAGGCCGATCACCGGGGCCCCGACCTTCAGCGCCATGTCCATGATCTTGCAGATCTTCTGCGCGTGGCGTTCGGAGAGCGAGCCGCCGAACACGGTGAAATCCTGACTGAACACGAAGACGAGGCGGCCGTTGACGGTGCCCGATCCGGTGACGACGCCGTCGCCCGCGATGTGAGTCTCGTCCATGCCGAAATCGGTGCAATTGTGCTCGACGAACATGTCGAGTTCCTCGAACGAGCCTTCGTCGAGCAGGATGTCGATGCGCTCGCGGGCGGTGAGGCGGCCCTTGGCGTGCTGCGCGTCGATGCGCTTCTGCCCGCCTCCCAGACGCGCCGAGGCGCGGCGGTGTTCGAGGACTTCCAGCGTCGTGGCCACGGGCTCTCCTTTCGCGAAGCGACGGTTGCGGGGACTGCACCGGGTGCGCGCGAGAGGCAAATGTGGTTTTGTGAAGTTGCGAATGGCGGTTTTGTGAAATAGGTGGAGACATGGCCCGCCAGCCCCGCCCCCTCTACGCCGGCACGCGCATCCGCGAGTTGCGCACGAGGCTGCGCATGAGCCAGGTCGCGATGGCGGAGCGGGTCGGCATCTCCGTCTCCTATCTGTCGCAGATCGAGACGGACGGCCGCCCGCTCACCGCCGCCGTTGCGCTGGCGCTTCACGCATCCTTCCCGGCGGACTGGGCCGGCATCGACGAAGATGAAGGCGCGCGCCTGCTCGCCGGCCTCGCCGAGGCCGCCGCCGAGCCGTTGCTGCCCGAGGCGCCGCCCGAGCCCGAGCTGCTCGCCCGCGCGGTGGAGCAACAACCCGCCCTCGCCCGCCGCTTCGTGGCGATGCACGCCGCGTGGCGCCGCGCCGAGGACCAATTGCAGCGCCTCGACGACGCCTACGATGCCGGCGCCCCCTCCGGCGGCCGCCTGCCGTGGGACGAGGTGCGCGACTGGTTCCACGATGCCGGCAATTATGTCGACCTGATCGACACCGCTGCCGAGGCGATCGGCAATATCCTTGAGCCCGGTCCGGAAGCTCTGGCCGAACGGCTGCGCGACCGCCACCGCATCACGCTGCGCTCACCCGGTGCCGAAGCCGCCCCATTACGCGCCTTCGATCCCGCGCACCGCGTCCTGACGCTCGACCCCGCGCAGGCGCCCGAGAGCCGCGCTTTCCAACTCGCCCACCAGCTCGCCCGCATCGAACTGGCCGAGGAGATCGGTCAGGTGCTCGCCCGCGCCACCATGCCGTCGGTGGAGGCGACGCGGCTGCTCTCGATCGGCCTCGCAAACTACGCGGCCGGCGCAATCCTGATGCCCTACGAGGCTTTCCGCTCCGAAGCGCGCCGCCTGCGCCACGACATCGACCGCCTGCGCCGTCGCTTCACCGTCAGCTTCGAGCAGGCCTGCCACCGCCTCTCCACCCTCCAGCGGCCCGATGCGCGCGGCCTGCCCTTCTTCTTCTGCCGGGTGGACATGGCGGGCAACATCACCAAGCGCCATTCCGCCACGCGCCTGCAATTCGCGCGCTTCGGCGGCGCCTGCCCGCTCTGGATCATGCACGAGGCTGTCGCGATCCCCGACCGCATCCTGACCCAGCTCGCCGAAATGCCGGAAGGCACGCGCTATGTCGCGATCGCCAAGGGACTGGTGAAGGAAAGCGGAAGCTACGCCCGCTCGCCCCGTCGCTATGCCGTGGCTCTGGGCTGCGAGATCGGCGAGGCCAAGGATTTCGTCTATGCCGATCATCTCGACCTGACGCGCGCCGACGCCGCCACACCGATCGGCGTCTCCTGCCGCATCTGTCCGCGCGAGGATTGCGATCAGCGCGCCTTCCCGCCCTCCGGCCGCGCGCTGCGCATCGATCCCGAGCGGCGCGAGGTGGTGCCCTACCGGTTCGACTAGACGGTGATCGCCTTCGTCTCGATCACCCGGATCTGCGCCACCGAAAATCCAGCCTCGCGCAGTTCCGCCGCCTGCATGTCCGGCAGGTGATGACGGTGGCGCGCCACCACCACGGCTCGGCGCAGCGTTTCCAGCCGGGGATCGGCAAGCGCCCGGCGTTCCGGATTGAGGCCGAACAGCTTGGTCACGAGCCGCTCGACCACGCCGGGCTCCTCGATGCTGCCAAGTCTGTCGGAGCGGGCCAGCACGATCACCTGTTCCTCCAGCGCGGAGAAGCTGGCGGGCTCCATCGGGGTGATGCGAAAGGGTTCGATCTCGGGCGAAACGGGCTGCGGATCGATGCCGGTACGGACGGTCGCCCGATACGCCATATTCGCCTCCTTTCGCTCTAGAACCAAGGACAAGGCCGCCGGAACCCGACCGCCGCCGCACCCGAGCCGCCTACCGATGGGAGGCACGCTGTCAAGCGCGAGAAAAGCCAGATGCGACCGCCTGCGTGAACATAGGATTGCTGGAGGCGACTGCAACGCAGCATGCTGCCTTAACTATACGCAATGCTTACGACGATGGCGCACGACGCATCTCGAACCCTTACGGTATCGGCTCCAGATGGAAGGCTGGACATCGACCTATGGAGGCCCGGATGGCACAAATCATGCTCCGCAGATGGCCTTGGCTGCTGCACGGTGGCGGGGTAATCCTGTTCATGATGGCAGGGGCGAGCGAGCATGGGCTTGCCGCGATCGGCTTAGGCCATGCGGGGCACGAGCCGCCGCTGGCCTATCTGCTCGCGCTTGCAACCTTTCTGCTGGCGAGCGCCGGCGTCGCGCTGGCTGTGATGGGGCCGCGTCTGTTCCGCAAGGTGGTGGTCGCGGATCGCTGGCTGCCGCATGTGCCCGCGGCATTTCGCGAGCATCACAAAGCGGAGGACCAGAGCTGACGATCTGCTAGACCCGCCGTCCTGACGGCAGCGGAATCGATGATGGGCGAAGGCGGGGCAGAGCGGCCGAGACTGTTTGTGACACGCCGCCTGCCGGAGGCGGTGGAAGCCCGTTTGGCGAAGCGTTTCTCCGTTACCTTCAATCCGGAGGACGAGCCTCGCAGCCGTGACGCGCTGGAAGCGGCGATACGCGGGCACGATGCGATCCTGCCCACCATCACGGACCGGTTCGACAGCGCTCTTCTCACGACGCCGGGCCGGCGCGCGCGCGTCCTGGCGAATTTCGGCGCGGGCGTGGAGCATATCGATCTCGCCGCGGCCTCCGGCGCCGGTATCGCCGTCGCCAACACACCCGACGCGCTGACCGATGCGACGGCAGACATCGCCATCCTGCTGATGCTGATGGCCTCGCGCCGCGCCGGCGAGGGGGAGCGCGAGCTGCGCACCGGCCGTTGGACGGGCTGGCGCCCGACCCACCTGATGGGCCAGGCACTGGGCGGCCGGACGCTCGGCCTTGTCGGCTACGGCCGCATCGCGCGTGCCACTGGCCGACGCGCGGAGGTTTTCGGGATGCGCGTGCTGCACCATAGCAGGAAGCCGTCAGGAGAGCCCGGCTATGCACCCTCGCTTGAGACATTGGCGGCCGAGGCGGATATCCTCTCGCTCCATACCCCCGGCGGCGTGGAGACGCGGCACCTCGTCGATGCGGGACTGATCGGTCGGATGAAGCCGACCGCGATCCTCATCAACACCGCGCGCGGCCCCGTCGTCGACGAGGCGGCGCTGGCGGCTGCTGTTCGGGAAGGCCGGATCGCCGCCGCGGGCCTCGACGTCTACGAGCGCGAGCCCTCCGTCCATCCCGATCTCGTCGCCTGCGAGAATGCCGTACTGCTGCCCCATCTCGGCAGCGCGACGGTGGAAACCCGCACCGCAATGGGCATGCAGGCGGCCGACAATCTCGAAGCCTTCTTCGACGGCCGGAATCTGCCCAACCGTGTCGCCTGACCCGCGCACCCCGTTTCTCGCTGCGTCCGTGATCCGCCCGCGACTGCGCGGCGGCCTGCTCGTGGTCGGCCTGTGCGGCGCGCAGGGCAGCGGCAAGTCGACGCTTGCCGCCGGTCTCTCCGCACTGTTCAAAGCCGAAGGCGTCCCGACCGCCATCCTGTCGATCGACGATCTCTATCTGACGAAGGCCGAACGCGAGGAAAAGGCCCGCGAGGTTCATCCGCTGTTTCGCACGAGGGGCGTGCCCGGCACGCACGACATCCCGCTCGGCCTCGCGGTGATCGACGCGCTGGCGACAGGCAGCGATTGCCGCCTGCCGCGTTTCGACAAGGCGCGCGACGAACGGCTTCCGCCTTCGACGTGGATCGAAGCCCCGACAGGAACGCGGCTATTGTTGCTCGAAGGCTGGTGCGTCGGCGCACGGCCGCAGCCCGATACGGCGTTGTCAGAACCGGTCAATATGCTCGAACGGTTGGAAGATCCGGACGGTATCTGGCGACGCACCGCCAACGCCGCGCTGGCCGGTCCCTACCGTGCACTGTTCGAACGGCTGGATCTGCTCATTCTGCTCGTCGCACCCGGTTTCGAGGTCGTTCGACGCTGGCGCACCGAGCAGGAGCATCGGCTTCGCGAGACGCGGGGCGGCGGGATGAGCGATGCGGCGATCGGCCGCTTCGTCCTGCATTACGAGCGGCTGACCCGCCACATCCTCGCCGACATGCCGGCTTACGCCGATCTGACGATCCCGCTGGACGAAGACCGCTCGCTAAGTATCTAGCGCGATGGCGTGATAGCGGTCCGCGTCTGGTGTCCCCAATTCTCGCGGCCCGACAGGAAGGCGATCCACCCCCACGCCGCGCCGGCATGGCGCAGCAGCTGGAAGCTGAACGGCTCCGCGAACGAGGCGAGCAGTGCCGGGCCGATCCGCAACCCCTCCGTCTGCCCGGTCCAGCGCTTGTAGAGGCCGAGCGACCAAAGATGGAAGGTCAGATCCACCGCGATCTTGGCGATCATGATGATCAGGATCGGCAAAGCGATGCGGAAGCGGCCGGTGACGACCAAACCGATGAGGATCGCGAAGGCGGCAAGGCCGTAGATGGGCTGCAGCGTGTCCAGTGCCTTCACCGGCAAGTGGAACAGTCCGAGCGTGCCGTAGCGGCGGTTGCCGACGATGTCGCGATTCCAGCGCTGGGTCTGCAGGAAACCGCCGAACCAGCGCCGCCGCTGGCGCAGGAACGCCATCGGACTGGCCGGCGCGTCGGTGCTGGCGAGCGCGCGACCGATCACGCGCGTGCGCCAGTCCTGCCCAGTGTCGTAGGCGTGTCGGAGCAACCGATGGATCAGTTCATAATCCTCGACCATGCAGTCCGGATCGAAGCCGCCGACCTCGACCACCGCCTCGCGCCGGAAGCCGGCGAAGGCGCCCGAGATCAGCAGCAGGCTGTCCATCCGCATCCAGGCGTAACGGGAGAGGAAGTTGCGGACATATTCATAGCCCTGGAACCACTGGAACAGCCGCGCCATCGGCTGCGGCCCGCAGATCGGCGCGAGGACGCCGGTCGCGGCGACCAGTTCCGGTTCCGCCGCGAAGGCTTCGCGCATCGCGGCGAGCGCGCCGGGCGCGAGCAGGGTGTCGGCATCGATCGTCAACACGAGGTCGGCATCGATCCGCAGCATCGCCTCGTTGAGCGCCCGCGCCTTGCCGCCACGGGGCAAGCGCAGCCAGAGCAGTGTCGGCTGACCGGGCGACGGCCCGCTCATCTCGCCGCATGGCGGTGCTTCCAGCCCGTATAGTCTGCGCAGCACCTCCGCACTGTCATCGCTCGATCCGTCGTCGGCCAGCAGGATCAGGTCGGGTGGATCGCTCTGGCCTGCCAGCGCGTCTATCGTGACGCCGAGCACCGGAGCCTCGTTATAGGCGGCGACGATCACCGCCATGCTCGGCCGGCGGGTCGACTGCGGCAAGGGCGGCAGCGGCCGGCGCAGCGGCAGGATCTTCCAGGCGGTGAACGCCAGCAGCGCGGTATCGTAGAGGATGTAGGCGATCCCCACCGACCACGATCCGACTCCCTGCCGCTCGAACGCCTGCACCAACAGTGTGACGAACAACAGCGGTCCGACAAGCCCGATCAGCCGGCTGGCGATCGGCACCGCGCGCGGTGTCAGCCGGGGCGATTGAGCCTCGAAGCTGCGCGACATCATGTTCATTACGCCGCCCCCATCCGTCGATCTCGAACCTTGGCTTTCATTACGCACCCGCTAGACCGTCCCGGAGGCTGCTTCGTAGAAGAGAGGGTTTCGGTGACAAGAGAGCGTTACACGGGGATCGCCATTCTCCTGCACTGGCTGATAGCGGCCGGAATCATCCTCAACGTGGCGCTTGCCTGGATCTGGCCGCACCTCGCCGACGAACAGGTGCGCCCGGCGATCGACATCCACAAGTCGATCGGCGTCACCGTGCTCGGCCTCGCGATCATGCGACTGCTGTGGCGGCTCACCCACCGCCCGCCCGCCTACCCTGCGGGCTACAGGCCGTGGGAGCGGGCATCCTCGCATGCCGTCCACTGGCTGCTCTACCTGATCATGTTCGCCATGCCGCTGACCGGCTGGATCATGGATTCGGCGTGGAAGGATGCGGCGAGCCACCCGATGCACTATTTCGGCACCTTCGAATGGCCGCGCATCGCCTTCTTCCAGCATCTCGATCCGGCGACGATGGACCGGTTGCACGGTCTGTTCGGCGCAGGCCACGTAGCGGGCGCCTATGCCCTCTACGCGCTGTTCTCACTGCATGTCGGCGGCGCGCTGAAACACCAGTGGCTCGATCGCGAGGCCGAGCTCCAGCGGATGTGGCCCGGCCGCGACTGAGCGGCGCCTACCAGCCCCCGCCGAGCGCCTTGTAGAGCGAGGCCATGTCCTGCCGCAGCCTGACGTCGCTCTGGCTAAGGCTGTTCTGGGTCTGAAGCAAGGTCTGCTGCCCGTCGAGCACCGGCGTGTAATCGGACAGGCCGACCTTGTACTGCGCCTCCACCGTGCCGAGCGCCCGTTGCGCATCGGTGACGCCGGAGCGGAGCTGTGCGTTGCTGGTTCGCTCCGTATCGACACGCACCAGCGCATCCTCCACATCACGCAGCGCACCGAGGACCGTCTGGCGCCAGGCAATATAGGCCTGCTCGCGCTCTTCCTTGTCGATGTCCACCTGCGCGCGGCGGCGCCCGAAATCGAAGATCGGAAAGCTTGCCGAACCCTGCCCCGTCAACTGCAGCGTCTTGCCGAGGAAGAAATGGCCGAGCCATAGCCAGCTCAGCGCGTCGGACGCGGTCAGCGAGATCTTGGGATACATGTCTGCCACCGCCACGCCGATCTGCGCGGTGGCGGCCGCCAGCCGGCGCTCGGCGGCGCGGACATCCGGGCGACGGCGGATCAGGTCGATCGGCAGGCCCGGAGGAATCTCCGGCGGCACCGGCGGCAGCGCGCGCGCCTGCGCGAGTTCGTCGACCAGAGCCTCGGGCTGCTCGCCGACCAGCACCGCCAGCGCGTGCATCTGGGTGCGCGCCTGTCCCTCCAGCGGCGCCACCTGCGCCTGCGCCTGCGCGAGTTGCGTCCGTTGCCTGATCGCATTGCCCTGCGGCACGAGGCCGACCTGCGCGGTGTGTTCGAGGATCGAGAGCGATCGACCCTGCCGATCCGCCTCAGCCTGCGCGATGCGGGCCTGGTCCTGGTAGCCGCGCATCTGGAGGTAATCGCTGGCGATCTCGGCGGCGAGGCTGACGCGGGCGTCCCGCGCATCCCATTCCGCCGCCTCGGCCTGCGCGCGCGCCGCCTCGACGCCGCGCCGGACGCCGCCGAACAGATCCAGTTCCCAGCTCGCATCGAAGCCGGCCGAGGTGGTGGCGTAATATTTGGGAATCGAGAAGGACGATCCGCCGGAGCCGCCCTGTTGGCCACCGCCGATCTGGTTGACCAGCTTGCCGACATCCGATCCGCCGACCGGCTTGATCCTCGTATATTGACCGCTGCCGGTCGCATCGATCTCCGGCAGGCCCTGCGCGCGTGCCTGGACGATCTGCAACCGCGCCTCGCGTACCTTGGAGGCGGCGGTCTGCAGATCGGGCGCGTTCTGCAGGCCGATCTCGATCAGATGCTCCAGCTCGGGATCGTGGAACGCCGTCCACCAGTGCGCGAGGTCGACATCGGCCGTTTGGTTCGGCTGCGGCGACGCGAAGGCGGACGGAACATCAGGCTTGGGCTCCTGATAATTCGGCCCCACGGTGCAACCGGCAACGATCAGGGGCAGAACGAGGGCGACGGAGCGACGCATCAATGGCCTCCCTTCATCGGTTTCAGAAGGAAGGCCATCGCGACGGCGACAAGCATGAACATCATCAGCGCACGGAAGACGTCGATATAGGAGAGCATCGCCGCCTGCGTCGACATCTGCTGATAGAGCGTGGCGAGTTGCGTCTGCGAGGGATCGCCGCCAGTGCCTGGATTACCCAGCGTCGCGCCGATCTGCTGCAGGCCCTCGACATAATTGGGATTGAGCGGGTTGAGCCCTTCGACCAGCCGCGCCTGATGGAATTGCTCGCGCTGCGCAAGTAGGGCCTGCGACGCCGAAATGCCGATTGAACCGCCGAGGTTTCGCGCCACGTTCATCAGCGCCGAGGCATGATTGTAGCGTTCCGGCTTCAGACCGGCATAGGATTGGGTGAGGATCGTCACGAACAGGAAGGGAATACCGACCGCCTGCGCCAGTCTGGCCAACGCGAACTGATTGAACGCGGTGTTCACGTTGAAATGCGAATAGATCCACATGCCCACGCTCTGCATGAGGAAACCGAAGGCCAGCAACCAGCGCCCCTGCACCTTGCTGGAAAGCACGCCTGCCATCATCATCGCCACCAGCGACAACATGCCGCCCATGGTGAGCGTCAGGCCCGCATCGGTCGCCGTATAGCCGAACACTTCCTGCAACATCTGCGGGATGACCTGCGTCGATCCGTAGATGATCACGCCGACGAGCATCATCATCATGAAGCAGGTGGCGAAATTGAAGACGCCGAACAGGCGCATATCGACGATCGGGTCTTTGCGGTTGAGCTCCCACACCACCAGCAGCACCAGCGATACGGCCGCGATCAGCCCCATCGTGCAGATGAAGGAGGAGCCGAACCAGTCGTCCCGCTGCCCACGATCCATGAACACCTCGAGGCAGCCGAGCCCAAGAGCGACGAGCGCGAAGCCGAAGCCGTCGACCTTCAGACCCTTTCGGAGCCGCTTGCGCCGTTCCTTCTCCAGCGCGTCGGGCTCGACCACCAGCAGCTGGACGAGGATCAAGGATATGATGCCGACCGGCACGTTGATCAGGAAGATCCAGTGCCAGCTGATATTGTCCGTGATCCACCCGCCGATCGACGGGCCGATCACCGGCGCCACGACCACTACGACGCCGTAGGCGGCAAAGGCCGTGCCCCGCTGGGAGGGCGGGAAGGTGTCGGCGAGGAAGCTCTGTTCGGAACTCGCCAGCCCGCCGCCGCCAATCCCCTGAACTATGCGCGACACGACGAGAATGCCGAGGCTTGGCGCAAGCCCGCAGAACAGGGACGAGATCGTGAACAGCGCCACCGACATCATGTAGAAGCGCTTGCGCCCCATGACGTCGCTCAGCCATCCGGAGATCGGTACCACGATCGCGTTCGACACCAGATAACTGGTCAGCACCCACGTCGCCTCGTCATTCGAGACGGCGAGGCTGCCGGCGATGTGCGGAAGCGAGACGTTGGCGATCGAGGTGTCGAGCACTTCCATGAAGGTGGCGAGGCTGATCACGAGCACGATCAGCCAGGGGTTGCGATTTCCAGCGGCGGAGCGCTCGTCCGACCAGCCGGCGTCCGGATCGGCCTGCTTCGGTTTCGACCGCTTGGCGCCGGCGGCGCTCGCCACCGCTCAGCGCACCTTGACGGTTGGCACCACCGACATGCCGGGGCCGATCGGATAATTGTGCGGATCCGGGCTGTCGCGGCGCGGGCGATCGAACAGGATGCGCACCGGCACACGCTGGACGACCTTCACATAGTTGCCCGTCGCATTCTGCGGCGGCAGCAGCGCGAAGGCCTGCCCTGCGCCTCGCTGGATCGAATCGACATGGCCGTCGAACGCGACTTCGGGGAAGGCATCGACGCTGATCGCGACGTGCTGGCCGATCGCCATGTGGGCGAGTTGGGTTTCCTTGAAGTTGGCCGTCACCCACATCCGGTCTGGCACGATCGCCATCAGCTGCGTGCCGGGCGATACATAGGAGCCGAGATTGACGCTGCGGTTGACCACCTGACCTGAAACGGGGGCACGGAGGTCGAGATGGCCAACGGTCACCTGGGCGGAGCGGATTTGTGCCTCGGCGGCCTGTTTCTGCGCTTCGTTGGCCTTCACCTGCTTCTGCGCGACCGCGACCTGCGCGGCGGCATTATCAACCGCGCGGCGGGCGGCGGCAGCCTGAGCGGCGCTGCTCTTGGCAGCCTCGCGCGCCTGATCGATCTGGGTGCCCGACACGGCGGCGGAATCGAGCTTCTGCAGGGCGAGATAGCGCTGCAGATCAGCCGCCGCCTTCATCGCCTGCGCCTCCGGATCGCGGGCCTGAGCCTCGGCCTGCCTCTGCTGGGCCTGCGCGGAGACGACCTGAGCCTGTGCCTGCTGTATGCCCGCATCCGCCTGTATCGCCTGCGCCTTGGCCTGATCGAGCGACGCGGCGGAGGCATACGGCTCGATCGTCGCCAGCAGGGTGCCCGCCTGAACATGGCGGTTGTCGATATCCGCGACATGGGTGAGCTTGCCCTGCACCTCCGCCGCGATCCGCACGATATGCGCATCGACGAAGGCATCGTCGGTGGATTCGTACTGGCGCTTATGCAGCCAAAACAACGTACCGCCGACGATCGATATCACCGCTACAACGATCAGGATGATCCAGAAAATCGGCTTCTTGTAGAGCGGCGGGCCGGAATCCTCTTCCTCCTCGCCGTCGCCATCATCGTCCTTCGGATCGTCGCCCTGCTGCTTTTCGTCGCCGTTCCGGTTGGCATCGTCACGGTGCTCGCGGTCGTCGTCGTCGCGATCGCTCATCCCTTGGCTGCTCCCAGTACTCGGCCCTCCTGAAGCGGGCCGCCCTTTGCCGCAGGTCTCGACTCCGGACGACGGATTTCGTTCCACGCCCGTGACGCATTAGACTATGTCCCGCCTTCCGGAAAAGACGAGCCGTGACATGGACCTAAGCCCGCGTCATCGCGTTTCGAAGTGAATCCCCTTATCCAAGTTAATTTCCGGCCGGACAGCATGAGAAACCGAATGGACGCCGACGACGACCTCCCAGCCGACGCCATGTCCCATCTGAACCGGTATCGCACACTGTTCGAGACGATGGACGACGGCTTCTGCATCATCGAGTTCTTCGATGGACCCAACGGGCCGCTGAGCGACTACATCCATGTCGAGGCCAACGCCGCCTACGAGCGCAATGCCGGCATTCCCAACGTGGTCGGCCAGAAGCTTCGTGAGATGGTGCCAGAAGAGGCGGATGGCTGGGTCGAGCTTTACGGCAGCGTGCTCCACACTGGAAAGCCGATCCGCTTCCGCCGCGAGCTGGTGGCCACCGGCCGGCATCTGGAAGTCTCTTCCTTCCGGGTCGGACCGTTCGAGGATCATCAGGTCGCGGTGCTGTTCAAGGATGTGACCGATCAGGTGCGCGCCGAGAACGCCCTCAACGAGCTCAACAGCAGCCTCGAAATCCGCATTGCCGAGGCGCTTGCCGAGCGCGAAGAGGCCGAATCCGCGCTTCGCCAGATCCAGAAGATGGAGGCGGTCGGCCAGCTGAGCGGCGGCCTTGCCCATGATTTCAATAACCTGCTCGCCGGTATCTCGGGTGCGTTCGAAATGATCGCCGCGCGGATCGCACAGGGCCGCAGCGGCGAGGTCGATCGCTATCTGGCGGCGGGGCAGGGCGCGACACGTCGCGCCGCCGCCCTCACCCACCGGCTGCTCGCCTTTTCGCGCCGGCAGACGCTGACGCCCAGCGCCGTGGTGGTCAACCGGCTGCTGCCGGACGTCACCGAACTGGTCCATCGCACTGTCGGCCCCGCGATCGAGGTCGAGACGGTCGCGGCGACCGGGCTGTGGCCGGCGCTGGTGGACACCAACCAGCTCGAGAATGCGCTGCTCAACCTCTGCATCAACGCGCGCGACGCGATGCCCGGCGGAGGCAGGATCATGATCGAGACCGGCAATCGCTGGCTCGACGAGCGCGCCGCCAAGGAGCATGCGCTGGAGCCGGGCCAATATGTGTCCGTCTGCGTTAGCGACACCGGCACCGGCATCGACAAGGCGATCATCGACCGGGTGTTCGATCCCTTCTTCACCACCAAGCCGATCGGCCAGGGCACCGGGCTCGGCCTGTCGATGGTCTACGGCTTCGCGCGCCAGAGCAACGGCCACGTCCGCATCTATTCGGAGGTCGGCCAGGGCACGATGGTCTGCATCTACCTGCCCCGCCATCGCGGCGAGGAGGATATCACCGTCGAGTTTCAGCTGCCCCCGCTGACCGAAGGCGGTGCCGGCGAATCGATCCTGGTGGTGGACGACGAGCCGACCGTGCGACTCCTGATCGTCGATTCGCTGTCGGAGATGGGCTATTCCTGCATCGAGGCGGCCGATGGACCGGCAGGATTGAAGATCCTTCAATCCGATGCCCGGATCAGCATGATGATCACCGACGTCGGCCTGCCGGGCGGCCTCAACGGGCGACAGGTCGCGGAGGCGGCGCGCGACCTGCGGCCGGATCTGCCCGTACTGTTCGTCACCGGCTATGCCGAGAACGCCGTGCTCAACCACGGCCATGTCGAGCCGGGCATGGAGGTGCTGACCAAGCCCTTTGCGATCGACGACCTGGTGCGGCGGGTTGGGCGTTTGATTCGTCCGCAGGACTGAGGCTGTGGGGGTTGGCCGCCGGCCCGCCCCGCACTAATGGTTGCGGATGTCACCAACCGGCACCGAAACCAGTCTCGACACCGCCGCCGGCCAGCCGATGCTGGACCAGACGCTCGATTGGGCGGCGATCAACAGCGGGACGGGCAATCTCGCGGGCCTCGGCGCTGTAGCCAGCAAGCTGGCGGATGCGTTTTCCGCGCTGCCTGGAGACTTGACGCTGCTGGAGGCCGATCCGGTCGAGTCCATCCTGCCGGACGGCGCGACGAAAACGACCGAACGCGGGCGCAACCTGCACCTCACTGTGCGCCCTGAGGCGCCGGTGCAGGTGCTGCTCACCGGCCACATGGACACGGTGTTCGGCGCCGATCACTCGTTCCAGTCGATCCGCACGCTGGACGACGGCCGCATCAACGGCCCCGGCGTCGCGGACATGAAGGGCGGCGTCGCGATCATCCTCGCCGCGCTCACGGGGCTGGAGGCCAGCCCCTTGCGCGATCGCATCGGCTACGAGGTCGTGATCAACTCGGACGAGGAGACGGGCAGCCATGGCTCCGCCGCGCTGATCGCGCGCGCTGCGCAGGGCAAGGCGGCGGCCCTCACCTACGAACCCGCCGCCACGCCCGAGGGCCTGCTCGCCGGCGCGCGACCCGGCAGCGGAAATTTCTCGATCGTCATCACCGGCCGCTCGGCCCATGCCGGCCGCAATCCGGAGGACGGGCGCAATGCCGTGCTCGCCGCCGCCGATCTGGCGCTCCGGCTCTCGAAGGCGAAAGGCCCGCGCCTCTCGGTCAACCCCGCGAAGATCGACGGCGGCGGCCCCAACAACGTCGTGCCCGATCATGCGGTGCTGCGCGTCAACATGCGCCCCGCGACGAGCGGGGATCAGGCGCGCGCGCAATCGCATCTCGATGCCGCGATCGCGATGGTCGCCGCCGAGCATGGCGTCCACATCCACTGCCACGGCGGCTTCAACCGGCCGCCCAAGCCGCTCGATCCGACGGCCGAGCGGCTGTTCCAGCTGGTTCGCGATTGCGGCGCGCGGCTCGGGCAGGCGATAGCGTGGGCGCCCGGCGGCGGCGTCTGCGACGGCAACAACATAGCGGCCTGCGGCGTGCCCGTGGTCGACACGATGGGCGTCCGCGGCGGCGCCATACACTCCGGGGAGGAATTTCTGATCGTCGAGAGCTTGGCCGAACGCGCCCGCCTGTCCACCCTCGTGCTGCTCGAGCTCGCCGAGCGGGGCCGCCCATGAGCGGCTTCCGCATCCGCGCATCCCGTGCGACCGACCTCGATTCGCTCTACGAGATGGCGAAACTGACCGGCGGCGGCTTCACCAACCTGCCTGCCGACAAGGACGCGCTCGCCGCCAAGCTGACCCGCTCGGCGCAAGCCTTCGCCAAGGCCGAGGACACGACGGGTGACGACGTCTATCTCCTCATGCTGGAGAAGGTGGAGACGGGCCAGGTGATCGGCACCGGCCAGGTTTTCTCGACGATCGGCAACCGCTGGCCCTTCTACAGCTATCGCATCGGCGTGCTGAGCCAGGCGAGCCAGGAACTCGGCCGCACCTTCCGCGCCGAGATGCTGAGCCTCACCACCGACTACGAAGGCACCACCGAGGTCGGCGGCCTGTTCCTGCATCCTCGGGAAAGAGCGGGCGGCCTCGGCCTGCTGCTCGCCCGATCGCGATATCTGTTCATCCGCCAGCACCGCCAGCGCTTCGCGGACCGCGTGATCGCCGAGCTGCGCGGCGTGATCGACGAGGCGGGCGGATCGCCCTTCTGGGATGGGCTCGCCGGCAAGTTCTTCGGCATGAGCTTCCAGGAGGCGGACCAGTTCAATGCCGTCCACGGCAACCAGTTCATCGCCGACCTCATGCCCAAGCATCCGATCTACACCGCCATGCTGCCCGATACGGCACGCGCGGTGATGGGCATGCCGCACCCGACCGGCCGCGCCGCGATGCGCATGCTGGAGGGCGAGGGTTTCCACCACGAAGGCTATATCGACATCTTCGACGGCGGCCCGACCATGGCGGCGCAGACCGACAAGATCCGCACCGTGCGCGACGCCAAGACCGCGACGCTGGTCGCTACCGACGCCGCCGGCGGCCAGAAGGGCCTGATCGCCAAGGGCCGACTGGAGGCTTTCGTCTGCGTCCACGGCACGATCGAGGAGAAGGACGGCGACGCGGTGATCGACGCCGAGAGCGCGAGCCTGTTGGGCGTCACGGCCGGCGACGAGATCGTCCATGTCGCGCGCTGATCTGGTCGAGATCAATTTCGACGGCATCGTCGGCCCGACGCACAATTATGCGGGGCTGAGCCTGGGCAATCTCGCGTCGAAAAGGAATGCCGGGCAGACCTCGCATCCGCGCGCAGCCGCACTGCAGGGGTTGGCGAAAATGCGCGCCAACATCGCGCTCGGGCTTCGCCAGGGCATCCTCCTGCCCCACCGGCGGCCGGATACAGGATGGCTCGACGTGCTCGCCACCGATGCGGCGACTCCCGGCCCGCTCTGGCCCGCCGCGACCTCGGCCTCGGCGATGTGGGCGGCCAATGCCGCGACCGTCTCGCCCGCGCCGGACAGCGCCGACGGCCGCTGCCACCTGACCGTCGCCAACCTCGTCACCATGCCGCACCGCAGCCACGAATGGCCCGGCACGCTGGCGCAGCTGAAACTCGCCTTTGCGCACGAAGCCTTCGCCGTTCACGGCCCCGTCCCGGCCCCATTCGGGGATGAAGGGGCCGCCAATCACATGCGCCTGTGCGATCGCCACGACACGCCGGGCGTCGAGGTCTTCGTCTATGGCGAGGGCGGCGGCCCCTTCCCCGCCCGTCAGCACCTGCAGGCCAGCGGCGCCATCGCACGCCGCCACCGCCTGAACGATGCGATGTTCGTGCGCCAGTCCGACGAGGCCATCGCCGCCGGCGCCTTCCACAACGACGTCGTCGCCGTCGCCAACGAGCGCGTGCTGTTCGCGCACGGGCAGGCCTTCGCCGACAAGGCGCGCTTCTTCGCTGAGCTGCGCGAACGCCTCCCTTCGGTCGAGATCGTCGAGGTGCCGGCCGAGGCGGTGAGTCTCAAGGACGCGATCGCCAGCTACCTCTTCAACGCCCAGCTCGTCACCCTGCCCGACGGCGGCGGCATGGCGCTGATCCTGCCGACCGAGGCGCAAAATATCGGCCGCGTATGGGAATGGCTGGAAGCGCTGGTCGCTGGCAACGGTCCGATCCGCCGGCTGATCCCGGTCGACGTGCGCGAATCGATGGCGAATGGCGGCGGCCCCGCGTGCCTGCGGCTGCGCGTGGTGTGCGACCCCGCGACAGTCGATCCCCGCTTCCTTGTCGACGAGGCGAAGCTGGACCGGCTCGCCGCCGTGATCGAGGCACACTGGCCCGGGAGCGTGCATCCCGACCAGATCGAGACGCTCGGCGCGTGGCCGGACGCGGTCGCGGCGCGCAAGACGCTGCTGGAAGCGCTAGACCTTTCCGAACTGGTCTGAATTAACCCGCTTTTAGGAATTTCCGTGCCATCACGCGCACCGGATTTCATTCGGAGGCGGGCATGGCCGCATCGGCGTTCGAGCTGCCGCTCGACAAGCGGGACAACAAGCGGTCGCGGCTACTGCTGACGGCGCAGATGGAGTGCGACTTCGGCACGATCGAGGTCCACCTCCTCAACATCTCGCACTCGGGCGCCAAGCTCGATGCCGATCGCGTGCCCGCACGTGGCGAGACGGTCACGCTGATCCACGGCGAGCTGAAGGTCGCCGGCAAGGTGGCGTGGGTGGAGGAGACGCGCTTCGGCGTCGCGTTCGACCACTCGATCGACGAGAAATTCCTCGTCAACCAGGGCCAGCACCACCTCAACGGCTGATCGGCTGTTCCAGCGCGAGCAGGGCGAAGGTGGCGAGCCAGTGCTCGCCCATATAATCCCCCTCGACATGCGGCAGGCTGGCGGTGAGGTGCCGCTCGGCCGCTGCTTTCGCCATCGGCGTAGCCGGATGCTCGTCGCCGAGCGCTACCGCGATCCCCCGCCAGCACCAGGCGCGGCTGAGGTTCAGTCCGTCGAGATGCGCGATCTTGCCATCGCTGCGATCCGAGACGTGAGCCGGCGCGAAGAGCGTATCCGGCCGCTCGACCGAAGCTTCCGGTAGAAAGGCATCGAGCCAGCGGGCGAAGCCCGGCCCGTCGAGCAAACGGCTCATCAGCAGCGCCTCGGCCAGCGTCGGCGAGAGGAAATCGTCGCCGCTCGGCTCCCACGCCTGCGCGGCGCGATCCCGACCAAACCATCCGAGCGCGCGTTCCGCGATCAGATCGGCCAGTGCCGGATCGTGATCCCGCGCCCAGTCGAACGCCAGCACCAGCGCAAAGGCGGTGTTGAAGTGCGCTCCGCTGCGGATCGCGTAGGTCAGCTGCGGCAGATGCGCCTTGAAGCGATCGGCGAAAGCCCTTGCCAGCGGCTCCAGCGCCGCCGCCCACGACCCATCGTGTCGTGCAGCCTCGCCATGCAGCGCCAGCAGCCAGGCCCAGCCATAAGGCCGTTCGAAGCCGCGCGCGGTGGGGCGGGCGAGATAGGCCAGTTCGCCGGCCACCTTCTCCGGCACCAGCATCACATCGGCGCGCATGGCGATCTCGATCGCCTCCGGCATATTGGGAAACAGCCGACGCAGCCGCAGCAGCTGCCACCAGCCATGAACACAGCTATGCCAGTCGAAGCTGCCGTAGAAGATCGGATGCAGTTCGGACGGCGTGCGGGCATCCTCCGGCCCGGCCAGCACGTGCTGGAGCATGCTGGGATATTCCTGGCCGATATGGCCCAGCGTGAGCCGCGCGAAGCGGGATGCGGTGTCGCCAGTGATTTTGGGCGTGATCATCTCGGGAAAGCCAGCCACCAGATCAGCAGGATATTGACGAGGAGCAACGGCAGCGCGGTCGGCGCCTGCGCGCGGATCACGCCGTTACGGTCCTTCAGCTCCAGCAGCACGGCAGGGACGATGTTGAAGTTGGCCGCCATCGGCGTCAGCAGCGTGCCGCAGAAGCCGGACAGCATGCCGATCGCACTGACGATCGCGGGATTGCCATGATGCTGATGGATCAGCAACGGCAGTCCCACCGCCGCCATCATCACCGGAAAGGCAGCGAAGGCATTTCCCATCACGATCGTGAACAGCGCCATGCCGAGCCCGTAGGCGATCGTCGCGCCGATCAGGCTTCCGTTGGGAATGACATCGCCGATCAGTCCGCCGACCACCGTGCCAACGCCGGAAAGCGCGAATATCGCGCCGAGGCTCGCCAGCATCTGCGGGAGAAGCGCCGCCCAGCCGACCGAATCCATCAGGCGGAGTCCTTCGCGGAACGGCGTCGCCGGATGCGGCCTCAGCCACACCATGGAAACGGCCAGCGCGATCAGCACGCCGATGGTGAGGCAGACCAGAGTCGCCTGCTTTGGATCGGCCCAGCCCGGCCACCAGCGCGCCGCGAAGGTGCCGGCCAGCGCGACCGCCGGCACGATCAGCACGGGCAGGAAGATCGCATCGCCGCGCGGTGCCTTCTCGTCCGTGCGTGGTCGCGGAGCCTTGGTGAAACCGAAGCCGCCAATCGCGACGAGCCCCAGCACCAGCACGCCGTTGCCAATGTCGCCCAGCCGATCGCCAAGCAGGAAACTGACCGCGACCAGCGCCCAGAAAGCGGCGTTGGCCCAGCGCCGATCAATCGCGCCCAGCACCGCGTAGATCGCGAACAGCGCGCCTGCGATGGCATAGACGAACGGCAGGCCGATCATCGGGCGAGCTCCCGGTCGAGCAACCACAGCCGGAAGCCATGGATCACGAAAGCCGCGATCGCGCTCGGGATTGCCCAGACCGAAAGCTGGAACGGCTGCAACTCGATCCCGAACTGCTCCAGCAGCCCCTTCATCAGCAGGATCGAACCGATCGCGAGGAAGATGTCCTCGCCGAAAAACAGCCCGACATTGTCGGTTGCCGCCGCCAGCGCCTTCACCCGTTCGCGTTGAGCATCATCCAACGCACCGGCCTGCCGCTCCGCCAGCGCTTCCGCCATCGGCGCGACGAGCGGGCGGACGGTCGGCGCCGGTCCGGCGATAGAGGTGAGGCCCAGTGCGGCGGTGAGCTGGCGGAACAGCAGGTAAACAATCAGCAAGCGCCCCGCTGTCGCCCGTCCGAAGCCCGCCACCACCGCCCTCGCCCGCTCCTGCAGGCCGAAGCGTTCGAGCAGGCCGATCACCGGCAGCACGATCCAGATGATCGTGACGTAGCGCGTTTCGTTGAAGGCATGCCCGAAGGCGGCGAGGATCTTGAGGGGATCGAGCCCCGCCGCGATCCCCGTCACCGCCGCCGAGGCGGCGACCACCAGCAGCGGATTGAAGCGCAACAGGAACCCGAGCGCGATGACCGCGATGCCGGCGAGGACAAGCATGTGGTCTTGTCGGCGGCCAAAAGGCGCGGGTCAATCGCGGACCGGAAAGCCCCCCCTGTAAGAGAGGGGAACGCAGGTCACAGCGCCCCGTGGCAGTGCTTGTATTTCTTGCCCGAACCGCACGGGCACGCCGCGTTGCGGCTCACCTGCCCCTCCCAGCTCGCAGGGTCCTCGCCGAGGTTGCTGCCCTCGGGAGCGTCGAACTGCGGTGTCTGCATCGGCGCGATGCGGGTGGTGATGAAGCCCTGGTCGTAGCCGTCGCGATCCGACGTGTCGTCGCTGCCCGTGAACGGATCGAGGTGCGTCGTCAGGAATTCCGGCAGCTCGGGCAGCGGCGGCGGCGCCTGGAACTGCACCTGCGCCAGGATGCGCGTCACGTCCTCGCGGATCGTCTCGAGCATGCGCTCGAACATCGCGAATGCTTCCTGCTTGTATTCGTTGATCGGCGTCTTCTGTGCATAGGCGCGCAGATGGATCACCTGTCGCAGAGAATCGAGCCGTGAAAGGTGGTCCTTCCAATGCTCGTCGAGGCTCTGGAGCAACACGCTCTTCTCGATGCCGCGCCAGCTTTCCTCGCTGATCTCGCCGATTTTAGACTGGACCTGCGCGTCGGCCTGCCCCTTGATCCGCTCGGCGAGAACCTCGGGCTCGATGCCTTCCTCGGCGACCCACGCGGTCACCGGCAGCTCGATGCCGAAGACCTCCTGCACGCGGGCCTGCAACCCTTCGGCATCCCACTGCTCGGGATAGGAGCCGACCGGGCAGGCATCGCCGACCAGCGACGACACCGTCTCGCCGCGCATCTCGTCGGTGACGTCGTCGACCGTCGCCTGGTCCATGATGTCGGAGCGCTGCTCGTAGATGATCTTGCGCTGGTCGTTCATCACGTCGTCATATTCGACGACCTGTTTGCGGATGTCGTAGTTGCGCGCCTCGACCTTCTTCTGCGCGGTCTCGATCGCCTTGGTGATCCAGGGCGAGATGATCGCTTCCCCGTCCTCCAGATTCTTGTTCATCATCTTGGCGAACAGGGTCTGGGGCCCGAAGATGCGCAGCAGGTCGTCGTCGAGGCTCAGGTAGAAGCGGCTGAGGCCCGGATCGCCCTGACGGCCCGAGCGGCCGCGCAGCTGGTTGTCGATGCGGCGGCTCTCGTGGCGCTCGGTGCCGAGCACGAACAGGCCACCGGCAGCGAGCACCGCCGCCTTCTCGGTGACGATCTCGGCCTCGATCTCCTTCGCCTTCGCCTCATATTCGGGCGTGCCGGCGACGAGATCCGGGAACTCGTCGAGCATCCGGAATTCGAGATTGCCGCCCAGCTGGATGTCGGTGCCGCGGCCCGCCATGTTGGTGGCGATCGTCACCGCGCCGATGCGGCCAGCCTGCGCCACGAGATGCGCCTCGCTCTCGTGATGGCGGGCGTTGAGCACGTTGTGCTTCACGCCTTCCTTGTTCAGATACTCGGACAGCAGCTCGCTTTTCTCGATCGAGACGGTGCCGACCAGGATCGGCTGGCCGCCGGTTTCCTGCTTGCCGCGGATCGCCTTGGCGATCGCGCCGAACTTGTCGGTGATATTCTTGTAGAACTCATCGTCGTCGTCGCGGCGCTGCACCGGCACGTTGGTCGGGATCGAGACCACGTTCATCTTGTAGATCTCGAAGAATTCCGGCGCCTCGGTCGCCGCCGTGCCGGTCATGCCGCCGAGCTTCGGGTACATGCGGAAATAGTTCTGGAAGGTGATCGAGGCGAGCGTCTGGTTCTCGGGCTCGATCTTGACGCCTTCCTTGGCCTCCACCGCCTGGTGCAGACCGTCCGACCAGCGCCGGCCGTCCATCATGCGGCCGGTGAACTCGTCGATGATGATGACCTTGTCGTCCTTGACGATGTAATCGATGTCGCGCTTGAAGCCGACATTCGCCCGCAGCGCCTGGTTCAGATGGTGGACGACCTGGGTGTTCTCGTAATCGTAGAGATTGTCGCCTTCCAGAAGCCCGGCCGCCTCCAGCATGCGCTCGACCTTCTCGGTGCCATCCTCGGTGAGGATGACCGAGCGCTGCTTCTCGTCATGCTCGTAATCGTCGGGGTGGAGCTGCTTCACCACCGCATCGACGCTCATGTAGAGCTCCGATTTGTCATCGGTCGGGCCGGAGATGATCAGCGGCGTGCGCGCCTCGTCGATCAGGATCGAATCCACCTCGTCGACGATCGCGAAGTTGAAGGGCCGCTGCACCATCTGGGCGCGGTCGTACTTCATGTTGTCGCGCAGGTAGTCAAAGCCGAACTCGTTATTCGTGCCGTAGGTGATGTCCGCGTGATAGGCGTCACGGCGCTCGTGATCGGGGATGTTGGGGATGATCACGCCCACGGTCAGCCCCATGAAGCGATAGACCTGGCCCATCCACTCGGCGTCGCGCTTGGCGAGATAGTCGTTGACGGTGACGACGTGGACGCCCTTGCCGCTGAGCGCGTTCAGGTAAGTGGCGAGCGTCGCCACCAGCGTCTTGCCCTCGCCGGTCCGCATCTCGGCGATCTCGCCGCGATGGAGCACCATGCCACCGATCATCTGCACGTCGTAGTGACGCTGGCCGAGCACGCGCTTCGCCGCCTCGCGCACCGTGGCGAACGCCTCGGGCAGCAGGTCGTCGAGCGTCTCGCCCTGCTCCAGCCGCGCCTTGAACAACGCGGTCTGGTTGGCGAGCGTGGCGTCGTCCATCGCGACGACGGCGTCTTCATGGGACGCGATCTTGGCGACGGTGCCGCGCAGCGACTTGACATAGCGGTCGTTGGACGAACCGAAAATGGCCTTGGCGATGCCGCCGAGCATGGGCATTCCTATACGAACGGGACGGCGGGGGACTGGCACGCGCAAACGCCCCGCGAACCCCCGCGCGAGCAGGCGGCTGATCTAGGGACGGGGCAAGGGGGTGTCAATCAATCGGCGGATGGCGAGACTGTCATGTCAACGCGGATCACGACATGGCGCGGAACGGGCTGGCCATTTTTGCCCAAGCCCGGTGCAAAAACCACAGGCGGCACATTCGGAAGCTGCTGGAAATGCGTGCAAAGATCTCCAAGATTCGGCCAGCTTTCGTCGGGAAGGGTGGACTTGCAATCATGCACCCGTCCGCTTGCATCCACGTCGAATTCGACCGTACCCGACGATGGCGCGAGAGGCACCGGCCCTCTATCCGGAATTTGCCAGTTTACATGGCCTTGATATTCCCCCGCGACGGACTGGCCCCCAGCATCCTTGCCCGGAACGAAACGCGCATGAGCAGCCATAAGCGTGCAGGTTGCATCGTCCAGCACGGAGTGGCCGCTTGATTGCGTCACTGCACACCCCGTGACCTGCCCCTGAGACGACAGGTAGAGCGTGAAGCCCACCAGACCGTCCCACATGTTCCGCAAGGCTTCGGGAGGATAGTCGTCGGGCGACACCCACATATCCGGGCGAACGGGTCGAGGCGGCTGCTCTATTGCCGTAGTGGCGACTGCTAGCCCGAACAGCAAAAGCATGGATGTCCCCCCGTCTTCCGTTCCAGCCTAGCCGAGAGCGACGTTCTCGCAAGGGAGCCGGTGCGGGTGGCATGGGGACAGCAGAACGGCCGCGCTCCATCGGGAGCGCGGCCGTCCTTGTTTCGGTCACCAAGGATTACCAGCGGCGGCCGTTGTGCTTCGCGCGATAGATGTGGCGGCTCGCGCGATCCTCGCGGTGCTGGAGCACGGCGCGGTCGTAGCCATTGAGGCGACCGCCGTGGCGGTAGCGCATACGCGCCTCCTGGCGGTCGATCGAGTGCTGCTGGCGCTCGACCCGGTGCGCCTCGCCAGGCGTCATGCTGCCATTGCGCAGGCCGTTGTCGATGCGGTGCTGCTGGTCGGCATGGCGCTGATCGACACCCTGCGCCTGCGCGGCGCCGGCGACGAAGCCGATGCTCATCAGGGCCGCGATGATCCGATGCGAAGTCTTCATGGTTCAAACCCTCCATTACGCGAACACCGCGTGTAATTTGGTCTAGCGGTGCGGGCCTGAATGCGCCGCGAACGCGACATGCAGCCATGGTTCAGGCACGAACGGCGGTTGATCCGGCGGCTCCGGCCCGATAGCGGCCGCTGAGAACCGCAAGGCTTCGAGGAATCGCTCATGTCCGACGCCGTCTCCCCCCTCGCCACGCCGTTTCCCGCGATGCCGCCGGTCACCGGCGCCCACATCGCGACCGTGCGCGCCGGCTACAAGGCGTGGGAACGCCACGATCTCACGCTGGCGCTGCTCGACGAGGGGACCGCCGTAGCAGGCGTCACCACACAATCGAAATGCCCCTCGCCCGAGGTGGAATGGTGCCGCGCCGCGCTGCCGCTCGGCCGCGCGCGGGCGCTGGTGGTGAATGCGGGCAACTCCAACGCCTTCACCGGCAATCGCGGTCGTGCAGCGGTGGAGGCCATCGCGGCGCGAGTGGCGGCCGGTATCGGATGTCAACCCTCCGACGTCTTCGTCGCCTCCACCGGCGTGATCGGCGTACCGCTCCCCATCCCCACCGCCGAGGCCGGGATCGACGCCGCGCTGACGGCCCCGCAGGTGGGCTGGGAGGAGGTCGCCGCCGCGATCTCGACCACCGACACCTTCCCCAAGGGCGCGATGGCCCGCGCCGTGATCGGCGACCGGACGGTGAACATCGTCGGCGTCATCAAGGGATCAGGCATGATCGCGCCGGACATGGCGACGATGCTGGGCTTCGTCTTCACCGATGCCGCGATCGATCCCCTGTTTCTTCAGCAGATGCTCAACGCGGCGAACGGCCGGAGCTTCTCCTGCATCACGGTGGACGGCGACACCTCGACCTCCGACACGGTTCTGGCCTTCGCGACCGCCACAGCCGGCAACGCTCCCCTCTCCTCCTTCGACGACGCTGGCGCCGATGCCTTCGCGGCCGCGCTGAACGATGTCTGCCTCCAGCTCGCGCATCTGGTGGTGAAGGACGGCGAAGGCGCCTCGAAGTTCATCGAGGTATCCGTCGAAGGCGCCGAGAGCGATCGCAGCGCCCATCGCATCGCCATGTCGATCGCCAATTCGCCCTTGGTCAAGACTGCGATCGCGGGTGAGGACGCGAACTGGGGCCGCGTCGTAATGGCGGTCGGCAAGGCGGGCGAGCCCGCCGAGCGCGACCGGCTGGCGATCCGCTTCGGCGACACGCAGGTGGCTTCTGGCGGGCTTGCAGTGGAGGGCTATGAAGAGGCGCCCGTCGCCGCGCACCTCAAGAGCCAGGAAGTCCGCATCGTCGTCGATATCGGCCTGGGCGAAGGCCGTGCGACGGTCTGGACCTGCGACCTGACCCACGGCTACATCTCTATCAATGCAGATTATCGGAGCTAGGCCATGGCGCTCACCGGAGGATGCGCCTGCGGCGCGACCCGCTACCGCATCGATGGTCCGGCATACGATACCGGCTGGTGCCACTGCCGGCTGTGTCAAAAGAGCTCGGGCGCACCGGCGATGGCCTTCACCACCTGCGCTCTCAAGGATTTCGTGATCGAGCAGGGTCCCGTGGCGATCGTGAGGCTGGTCGACTACGGGGAGCGCGGCTTTTGCCCGCGCTGTGGCACATCGCTCACTATCCACGTCAATTACCAGAAGGAGGAGATCGACGTCGCCTGCGCCAGCCTCGATGATCCGGGGGCGGTGACGCCCGAGTTCCACATCTTCATCGACCAGAAGATCGAATGGGTGAAGCTGGCCGACGGACTTCCGGCCTACGAAGGCTTCGGCATCGACGCGCGCGGGCTTATGCCGGGGGATCGACCGGAATGAGCCCGCTCCACGCCGCCGTCGACGGCCTCATGCGCAAGATCGGGCGCGACGTCGTGATGGCGCGATTCCGCAACCTCGATGCAGCCGACATCGAGCAGAAGGCGAAGGACGACTATGTCACCGTCGCCGACAAGCTGTCCGAGGAACGGCTGACCGAGGGGCTGATGGCGATCCTGCCGGGCAGCCATGTGATCGGCGAGGAAGCGGTCGCGGCCGACGCTTCCGTGTTGGATCGCATCGCGCAAGGCCAGGCGTGGATCGTCGATCCTATCGACGGCACCGGCAATTATGCCGCCGGCCGCACGCCCTTCGCGATCATGGTCGCGCTGGCCGAGGAGGGAATCGTGCAGGCGGGCTGGATCCTGGATCCTGTGACGCGCCGGATGTGCCACGCGGCGCTGGGAGGAGGCGCGTTCGTCGACAACAAGCGGATCATGGCGCGCAAGACCGGCGCGGCGCTGCCAATTGCGGCGCTGGCGACGCGCTATCTGCCGCCGGACGTCCGTGCGTCCGTGCTGGCCCGCGCCGCTGGCCACATCACCGAGGTCGAGGTCCCGCATTGCGCCGGCGAGCAATATCCGCGCGTCGTGCTGGGAACGAACGACCTTGCGCTGTTCTGGCGCTCGATGCCGTGGGATCACGCGCCCGGATCGCTGTTCGTGGAGGAAGCGGGCGGCCGCGTCGCGCGGCTGGATGGCACGCCCTATCGGCTCGGCGACGATCGCACCGGCCTGCTTTCCGCCGCCTCGCCCCGATTGTGGGACGAAGCGGCGAAATTGCTGTTCGGCTAGATCAGATCGACTCTTCGATGAAGGCCTTGAGCCGGCTCTTCGGCGCCGCGCCGACCTGGGTCGCTGCGGGCGCACCGCCCTTGAAGAGGATCATCGTCGGGATGCCGCGCACGCCGTACTTGCCCGGCGCACCGGGATTCTCGTCGATGTTGAGCTTGGCGATCGTCACCTTCTCGCCAAGCTCGTCGGACAACTCCTCCAGCGCCGGGCCGATCATCTTGCACGGCCCGCACCATTCCGCCCAGAAATCGACCAGCACGGGGCCATCGGCAGAAAGAACGTCGGCCTGGAAGCTGGCATCGGTGATCGTCTTGGTGGCCATGGAACGGAACTCCTGTTCGTGTTGAGCAAGGATGTAGGCGGGGACAGGCCCTGGCTCAACGGGTCGCGCCCAAACTTTGCTCCGTGGGCTATAAGCCCGGCTTGTGATCGGCCAGCACCTCGGGCGGGACGATGATCAGCGTCGGACCGGCCGTGTAGAGCAAGGCCGCCTCGATCGCGCGGCCCGGGAAGATCGCCGCCAGCGCGGCGGCATAGGCGCCCATCTGGTCGAGATGATGCTCCGGCACCCGACCGAGCGCGGCCGACGCGCGACGGCCGGTCTTGAAGTCGATCACCATGACCTTGTCGTCGGTCACCAGCAGGCGGTCGACGGTGCCCGCGATCACCTCGCCGCCCACGACGGCGGCGATCGGCGCCTCGGCGAGAGCTGCGCTGGAGAAGATCGCCCCGAAGCGCGGGTCTTCGATAACCGCCAAGGCGTCCCGGATCAGCGCGCTCCGCAGCGCCGGATCGGACACTCCCGCCGATTGCATGAGCCACCGGTCGGCCGCTCCCGCGCGGGCTTCGGACGCCAGGTCGGGCAGACGCTCGAACAAGGCGTGAAGCAGCCGCCCCCGTTCCGCCGCCTCGCGCATCTTGGCGCCGGGCGGCGGATTGGCGATGGTATCGATTCCGATCGAAGACGGCGCCAGCGGCCGCGGCGGCCGGGCTTCCTCGGGCGCGGGCGCATGAAGCCAAGCCGGCGGCGCCGATTCCACGCTTGCCGCGCGCGGCGGCCTTTCTCTCCCCCGCACAGCCTCCCGGCCGTGGGCGCGAACCTTGCCCCACAAGGCATCGCCCGCCTCCGCCGATTCCAGCCCGTCCAGCGCCGCGTCCAGCGCCGCATACCAGCTGTTCGCCGGGATCACGCCCCGCGCGCCCGGCCCCAGTGCGCCGCCGATCGCCAGCCATTCCTCGGCCCGCGTCGCCGCGACGTAGAGCAGGCGCCAATGCTCCTCCAGGTCGCGGCGCTCCGCCTCCTCGATCAGATCGGCGAAAGGGGCGAAGCGTTCCTCCTTCTTCGGGCGGATCACCGGCACCGCCTCTCCGCCCTCCTCGTGCGACCAGCCGATGCCGCCGCCCGGAGAGCGATCAGGATCGCCGGTCGCGTCCGCCAGCACCACCAAAGGCGCCTGCAAACCCTTGGAGCCGTGCGCGGTCATCACCCGTACCGCGTCGAGCGGTGCGGAGGGATCGCGCTTGATCTGCACCTCGCCGCGATCGAACCAGTCGAGGAAGAGCTGGAGCGAGGGCGTGCCGTTCTCCTCAAAGAGCAGGGCGGCGTTGAGCAGTTCCTCGATCGGATCGCGAGCTTCCTCGCCCAACCGGCGCAGCAGCTTGCGGCGGCCCTGCAACGGGCCGGACAGCATTTCCTCGAAGAAGCGATACGGCGTGACGAGGTCGACCGCGGCCAGGATGCGGCCGAGCGTTTCACGGGTTTCCCCCTCGGGGAGCGCCGCCCAGAGCGTGCCGGGGCGGCCATGGCCGATGTCATACAGGTCCAGCTGAGACAAACCGAGCAGCGGCGACACCAGCAGCCCCGCAAGGTTGAGATCGTCCGCCGGCTGGAGCGCAAAGCGGGCGGCAGCGAGCAGATCCTTCACCGCCAGCGGCGCGCCGAGGCTGAGCCGGTCGACACCCGCCACCGGCACGCCGTGCGCGTGCAGCCGCGCCACCAGCAGCGAAGCGAGCTCGCCGCGCTTGCGGACGAGGATCATGATGTCCTCGGGGCGCAGCGGCCGGTCCTTGGTCGCCATCCAGGGTTTGGCGTCGATCCACGCCTTCACCTGCCGCGCGAGGCGATCGGCGAAGAGGCGCGTGGCGTCGTCGAGCCAGCCTTCCTCACCGGCCGCGACCTCTTCCGCCTCGACCGCGATCACCGGCGGCCAGAGCAGCACGCGTCCGGCCCCCTTCTTCGCGGCCTCGTGCGGGGGAACCTCGTCCGCAAGGCCCAGCGCGGCGGCACCGAGATGGCCGATCAGCTTGTCGACCACCGCCAGCACCGGCGGCGTCGACCGGAAGGAGCGATCGAGCGAGAGCCGACGGAAACTGCGCTGCCCACCCTCGGCGCGGGCGGAGAAATGCCGCTCGGCCGCCTCGAAGGCGAGCGGGTTGGTGCCCTGGAAACCGAAGATAGCCTGCTTGAAGTCGCCCACCGTGAAGATGGTGCGCAGCACGCCTTCCTTCGCACCCTCGCCCGCGAAGAACTCGCCCGCCAGCGCCGCGACGATCGACCATTGATGGACATTCGTATCCTGCGCCTCGTCGACCAGGATGTGATCGGTGCGCTGGTCCAGCTTGTAGCGCACCCACTCGCCCATGCCCGGCGTGCCAAGCAGGCGGACGGCCTTCCGGATCAGATCCTCGAAATCCACCGCGCCGGCCGCCCGCTTCGCCTCCGCATAGGCGCGGGCATAGGCCTGCCCCGCGCGCAGCCCCGCCGCCAGCAGCGCCGCGAACGCCGCCTTGGCGCGCAAGGCCAGCAGGCCGCCGCACAGATCGAACATCCGAGTGGCGTCGTCAGGATAGGAGGGATCGGGCGGCGCCTTGCCCTTGGCGAAGGAGCGCAGCTCGCCATCCTTCTTCGCCCAGACGAGGTGCAGATCGTCCAGGGTCTCGGCCCGCCTCGCCGGCGAGGCCGCGAGCCACGCAGCGATCGTATCGGCACTGGCGAGCGCGCCCTTCGTGCCCCATCCCGCCAGCGCCGCCGAAACCCGTTCCAATGTGCGGCGATCGAAATGCCCGTCGCCACAGGCTTCCTCGATCGCCTCCTCGACGTCGCCGTCGGGCACGCCCATCGCACGGCGCAGCTTCGCCTCGATACCCGGACCCAGCGCGGCCATCGCCTCGGCCGAGCGCGCGCATTGACGGAGGAAGCTTTCGGCGCCCTGCTCGCCCAGCCGGCGGCTCATCACCTGTATGTCGCGGATCAGCGGCAGGTCTCCGCCGCGCTCGGCCTCGACCAGCATCTGCGCGAGCGTGGCGTGGGCGAGAGCCTGCTCCTCGCGCTCCTCCAGCGGGCGGAAGCCGGGGATCAGCCCCGCCTCGGACGGGAAGCCCGCCAGCAACGTCTGACAGAAGGCATGGATCGTCTGGATACGCAGGCCGCCGCCCGTCGCCTCCAGCACACGCGCGAAAAGGGTGCGCGCCTCGGCGATCGCCTCGTCGTCATTGGGCTCGCCGAGCGCGAACAGCTCCTTGCGCAGATCGGCCTGCTTCATCCGCACCCAACTCGCGAGGCGCGCATGGATGCGGTCCGCCATCTCGGCGGCCCCGGCCTTGGTGAAGGTGAGGCAGAGGATCGCCGCCGGATCGTTCCCCGCCAGCAACAGGCGGATCACGCGCGCGGTCAGCACATGGGTCTTGCCGGTGCCGGCCGATGCCGACAGCCAGACCAGCCGCCTGGGATCGGAGGCCTCGGCCTGCGCGCCCTCCAGTGGCTTGAGCAACGAAGGGCGGCGGCTCATTCGGCGCCCTCCTGCCGGCCGTACCATTCGTCGAGCCGCATCAGCTGATCATAATCGGTGTAGGGCGAATATTCGGGATGCAGCTTGGCGACGAACGGCTCTTCGCCGAGCAGCCATTTTGCGGCGGCCTCGGTGAAGTGGTGGTGTGCGAGGCTGGTGAAGTCCGCCGGATCGAGGCCGGACCGGCTCGATATCGCGTTGGCGACATAGCCGAGCTGCCCGTCCTTCTGCGCCAGCGACCAATATTCGAAGCCCCTGGCGATGCCGTCCGTTTCGGGGAAGCCGCCCTGCTCCGCGATCAGGCCGAGCAGCCCCAGCTGCATCGCATAACCGCCCGCCACCTGCTTCGGCGCAGGCGGCTGGCCGGTCTTGTAGTCGACGATGGCGAGGCTGCCGTCGGCCAGCCGGTCGATGCGATCGACCTTGCCGTAGAGACGGATGCCCCCGATCTCGCGCTCCCCGAAGGTCTCAGCGAGGATCGGCTTGCGGCCGGTCGCGGCATCCTCGATCATCCGGTCGGCGATCCACCCGATCGCCTCGCGCAGGCGCGGCGCCCATAGCGCGCGCAGCACCGGATGCGCGGCGATCCCGTCGAGCATCTCTTCGGCGCGGGCCGGGAGCTTGGCCGGATCGTAGCCATCCTCCTTGGCCCACGTTTCCAGCACCTCATGGACGGCGTTGCCCCGCCACGCGGCGCTGGGATCGGCGTCGATCGGATCGAGCGCGGCGAGCTTCAGCATCTCCTGCGCGTAGAAGGCGAAGGGATCGGCCTTGAGCCGGTCGAGCCGCGTCACCGCCAGCTTGCGCGGGCGATGATCGACCGGCGGCGCGGGGCGTGGGCGCTGCGCCGGATCGAATGTGCCGGGCCGGTCGATCGCCGCCATCCAGCGGCGCAATTCGGGCGAGCGGGCGATGCCGCCGGTCATCGCCTCCAGCCGAAGCCAGAAGCGCGAAACGACCGCCGGAGCGCGCGCATCGCGGCGCGCCCGCGTGACAAGCACGCGCGGGCTGCCGAGCACGCTGGTGAAATCGTGCGCGGCGATGCCGATCCGCCGCTCCAGCCCCGGCAGCCCCAGTTCGCTGCGCACGCGCGGACCGAGCCATGGATCGGGGCTTGGCAGCGCCGGCCACACGCCCTCGTTGAGCCCGGCGGCGACGGCGAAGTCGGCATGCTGGAGCCGCTGCTCGATCAGGCCCCATATGAACACGCGCGGATGGCCGCCCTGCGGCGGGCGTACCGCCACGTCGTCCATCAGCCGGGTGAGCAACGGTGAGACGGCAGAGGAGGCCAGTTCGCGCGGACCGAGCGGGGCCGCATGCTCGACATCCGCGAACAGTTCGGCTGCCGCACGACCGGACGGCCCGGCCCACGCCGCGTCCTCGGTGAGCGCCGCGATCGCCTCGCGGATCAGCGGCAGGGTATCGGAAAGCGTGGTATCCCGCGCGAAGACTGCTTCCAGTGGTGCTAACAAAGCGACCTGCTCCGTCCACCACTCGGCCAGACCGCGAGGCAATTTCTTGGCTTCGGCCAGCTTCCCGGTGATCCCCTCCAGCCCCGGCGCGGGGCGGGGGCCGCGCAGCGCGAGATCGAGCGCGCGGACATGGTCGAGCCACGGCAGGCGATCCCCGGCCTGGATCAGCGGATGCTTGAGCAGCGTCAGCAGCTCGACCGGCGCGAAGCCGCTCGCAGCCGCCTCGGCCAGCGCAATGATCAGGGTACCGGGTGGGGTTGCCGAGAGCGGACGGCCGGCGGAGTCATCCGCCGCTATGCCCCATCGCGCGAGGTGTGCGGATACGCGGCGGGCCAATGCGCGATCCGGCGTCACCAGCGCGGCGGTTCGGCCGGGTGTCTCGATCTCCTGCCGCAACGCGATGGCGATGGCCTGCGCCTCCTCCGCCGGGGTCGCGCATTCGAGCGCGCGGATGCCGGAGAGGCGGCGTTCCGCAGGCGGCAAGGCCTGCCACTTGCCCGTGAAGCGCGCCGGCGCCATCGCGTTCGCCGCCGCCCTGCCCCGCGCCGCCGAGGCGCCCGGCGCGGTCCGCCCGCTCCATCGCCAGCGCTGCACCTCGCCCCGTGCGACGCTCATCCGATCCAGCAGCAGCTTGAGGTGGAATTGCGGGTGAGTCTCGATGCTGCGGCCCTTCTCATCCGGCCCGAGCGCATCCCACTCCGCCTCCGGCATGGCGAGATCGAGCGACGGCAGCAGCACCGATCCGCCATGCAACCGCGCGATATCGCCGAGCAGGCGGCCGACCGCCGGGGCCGTGTCGGTGATCCCCGCCGCAACCACGAACGAAGCGGGCGGTCGCGCACGCCAGATTGCCGCCGCGCGATCGAGCAGGCGGTTGCGCCGCTCTCCCGGCTCAATCTTGCCCGCCGCCTTCAGCTCGCCGGGCCAGCGCGCCAGCACCGCCGTCAGTACGCCGAGCGCACGCTGCCAGTGTTCGGAAAGTTCGCCCTCAACCTGCATGTCCAGCAGGTCGCGGATCGGCTTCTCCTCGACCGCCAGCTGATCGAGCGTGCGCACGAGTGCCTGCGCCAGCCGCACCGCCTCGGCCGCATCGACCGGCTCGCCGATCCGTGCACGCTCCTCCGCTATCAGGCGGGCGAGCATCATCCGGCGCGGCATCGCCTCGATCGCGGGCGGCACCGGCTCGGCATCCGCTGGATCGAGCAACTGCCCCAGCGCCTCGTCCGGATCGAATGCGCCGATCGGTGCCATGCGGGGCAGCAGCAGGCCGCCCTCGGCCCGGCGCACGAAGGCATCGGTGATGGCGCGCTGGGCGCGGTTGTTGGGGACGAGGATCAGGCCCCGCGCCAGCGTCATGCGGTCCCCATCCGCCAGCGCGATCAGCCCTTCGGCGAGCGCATCGGCGAAGGGCCGGTGCGCGGGAACGGTGAAGACGGACGGGCCGGCCTCAGCCACCCTTCAACAGCTCTTCCGCCAACGGCAAAGCGACCGGCGTGCCGACGTCGCACCACAGGCCCTGATGCACCACACCGAAAGCGCGGCCCTTGGCGATGGCGCGATCCCACAGGATGTTGGTGGAGAACGGCCCCTCCGGCGCATCGGCGAACAGCCGCGGCGAGACCAATTGCACGCCGGTATAAACGAAGGGCGCGACCTTGCGCGGCTCGCGGCGACGCAGGTGGCCGGTGGCGTCCATATGGAAATCACCCTGCCCGCTGTGCGCCGTGGCCCGCGCCAGCGCGACGACCAGCAACAGCGCATCCATGCTCTCGTCTTCCCAGCGGTTGGCAAGCAGACGCAGCGTATCGACCGGTCCGTCGACCCAGAGATTGTCGCTGTTGATCACGAAGAAGGGCTTGTCGCCGAGCAGAGGCAACGCATGGACCACCCCGCCGCCCGTCTCCAGCAGCGTCGCCCGCTCGTCCGAGATGGTGACATCGAGATCGGCGGCGTGGCGGCGGACATGCGCCTCCAGCGCGTCGGCCAGATAGTGGACGTTGACCACCACCTTCTTGACGCCGGCCGCGCGCACCCGATCGAGCGAATGATCGAGCAGCGACTTGCCGGCAACCTCGATCAGCGGCTTGGGGCGCGTCGCGGTGAGCGGGCGCATCCGCTTGCCGAGCCCGGCCGCCAGCAGCATCGCCGTATCGGGAAGCTCCTGCTCGGCATGCGGATCGGGGCGGAGGGAGAGGGGCTTGGCGAATTTGCTCACGCGCTCGTCTCCGTCCAGTGGGCCGCGCGATATTCGGGCGGCACGTTGCCCTCGAACCACGCCGCCACCGGCGCCAGCGCCGGGTGCTTCAGGTTGCGCTCCAGATAGGCCCACACGCGCGGCTGGAAAGGCAGGTAGTTGCGCTTGCCGTCGCGCTTCCACAGCCGCGTGAAAATGCCGAGGATCTTGGTGTTCCGCTGCGCGCCCAGGATCTCGTAGTCGGCGCGGAAGGCGTCCACGTCGGCGACGCGGGCTTCGGCGGAATAAGCCTCCAGCATCCCGGCCTCCAGAGCGGGCGACACGTCCCGCCGCGCATCCTGCAGCAGCGAGACGAGATCGTAGGCCGGATGACCCGCCAGTGCATCCTGGAAGTCGAGCAGGCCGAGCCGCCTCAGCCCGATGCGATCGAGCAGGATGATGTTGTCGACATGGTAGTCGCGCAGCACCAGCACCGGCGGCTTTGGATCGGCGACGCGGGGCAACACTGCATCCCACGCCCGTGCCCAGCTTTCGAGATCGACGTCGAGATCGACGGCGGGCACATACCATTCGGGGAAAAGCCCGATCTCGCGCCGCAGTACCGCCATATCGTAGGGGGCGAGCCTCGCCGGTACCGGCTGCTCCGCCAGACGCGCGAGCAACGTGATCGCGTCGCGATAGATCGGCGCCTCGTCCTCCGCCCCGGCGCGCAACAGCGGGCCGACCAGTCGATCGCCGAAATCCTCCAGCAGCAGCAGGCCGCCCGTGCGATCGACTGCGTGGCTGCGCGGCGCGGAGAGGCCCAGCCTGTCGAGATGCCCGGCGATGGCGAGGAATGGCCCCACATCCTCATGCTCGGGCGGCGCGTCCATCAGCACGGCCTGCCGCTCGCCATCGACGACGCGGAAGTAGCGGCGAAAGGACGCATCGCCGGCAAGCGGCAGGATCTCCGCCCCGCCCCACCCATTCGCGGCGAGGAAGGCGGGCGCGTGAGCGGGCGGAATCATCGGGGCGGCCATCGCGCCTCCCATGCCGCCGGGGCCGCCCAAGTCAAGCGCCGCCCGCCGGAGTGATCGGGCTCCAGCGTCAGACGGAGCGCCTGAGGCCACAGCGCCTCGCCCAGCCGCTCGGGCCATTCGACCAGCAGGGCGCCTTCCTCCAACATCTCGTCGAGGCCCAGTTCCTGCGTGTCATCCGGATCGTCGATGCGATAGAGATCCACGTGCGCGACGGGCAGCGACACTTCCGGTGGCGTGTAAGGCTGGACGATCGCGAACGTCGGGCTCGGTGCTTCCTCGGCGAGTCCGAGTGCGGCCAGCGCGCCCCGCGCAAGGCTGGTCTTGCCGGCGCCAAGATCACCGAACAGCGCGACGACATCGCCCGGCTTCAGGAGGTTCCCGAGCTGACGTCCCACCTCCTCCGTCGCGGCGGCATCGGGCAGATGGATCACGCCCGTATCCTCGGTAGGCGGATCGAGATGGTGGTCCCCTGGCCGATCTCGGTATCGAGCATCACCTCGCCGCCATGCGCCTCGATATAGTGGCGTGTCAGCGGCAGGCCGAGGCCGATCGAGCCTTCTCGCCGGTCGCCACGATCGCTGACGCGGTGGAAAGGATCGAACAGCTTGGCGCGGCTCTCGGGCGCGATGCCGTTGCCGTTGTCCGACACCACGACGGTCGCCTGCTCCACGTCGCCCGATGCGTGGAAGAAGATGCGCCCGCCTTCCGGCGTGTAATCGACGGCATTGCGCAACACGTTCTCGATCGCCTGCCGCAGACGCCGCACATCGCCCGTCACCACGCCGGCTGATGGCTCGATCGCGACGATCATCTCGAGCTTGCGCTGCTCGGCCTGTGCCGCGAGATCGCCGGCCAAGCCCCTGCACAACGTCTCCAATTCGATCGGCACATGTTCGAGATCGAGATTGCCCGCCGCACTGCGGGTGAGATCCAGCACTTCGTCGATAAGTTGGCCCAGCCGTGCCGAGGCGCTGAGGATCGAGCGGACATATTCGTCGCCGCGCGTCGTCAGCGGACCGGCGAAGCCCGCCTGCAGCATTTCCGCGAAGCCGCCGATCGAGGTGAGCGGCGTGCGCAACTCGTAGCTCATCGTCGCCATGAAGGCGGACTTGACGCGATCGCCCTCCTCCAGCGCGGCCGCGCGATCCCGAAGGGCCTGCTCGGCGCGGCGACTGTCGGTGATGTCGAGCAACGTGAAGAGCGCATTGCCGTCCGGCAGCGGAACGGCGGCGAACTGGAAATGGCGGCCGTCCGCGAAGGCGATCCGCCCGGCCCGGCGCTGCCTCTCGGCGGTGGCGAGGCGCACCAGCTCGCGGATCAGCCCGGCGCGCGCCGGATTGGCGAGACGCGGCGCCACCATGTTCACCAGCGCATCGACGCGCGGGTGCCGGGCCAGTTCCTCCTCGCTCAATTGCCAGACGTCCGAGAAGCGGTTGTTCCAGAGGTGGAGGCGGCCGTCCGCCGCGAACACGCCGACCGCCTCGTTCATGTTGTTGAACGTCGCGGTGCGGACGCGCAGCAGCGTGTCGGCTTCGGAGCGCAGCCGCACCTGCTCGGTACGGTCCTCGAAGATCATCAGGATGCCGCCATCGGGCAGCGGCTGGGCGACGACGCGCAGGTGCGTGCCGGAGGGCAGCTGCCACGCCTCCTCCTGTGCCTCCTCGGAGAGGAACCAGCGCCGCCGCTCAGCCTTCCAGCCAGGGAAGTCCCGGCTTTCGGGCAGGCGATCGGCCTCGCGCATCCGCTCCAGCACGCGATCGAATTCCGGCCGATCGGCGATCCATTCCGGCAGCATCGCGAATAGGCGCTGGAAGGCGGCGTTGGAGAAGGTCATGTGCCGGCTGGAATCGAACTGCGCGACGCCCGCCGAAAGCCGGTCAAGCATGTCGCGCTGCGCCTCGGCGAAGCGGACGAGATCCTGCCGCGCCTGCTCGATCTCCTCGATGTCGATCGCATAGCCGGCGATGCCGCTAACGCCGAGCGGCACGTCGACCACGCGCAGCATGCGCCGCTCGCCGCCGATCGTGGCGGGCACCGTGCGCACCGACATCTCGCCCTCGTCGCGCGCCGCCGCCGCCGTGGCGAGTGGGCTGCCCGGCCCCTGCCCGTCGATCAGCTCCAGCCCGCGCTCGATCACGTCGTGCGCGCTCTCGCCGTCCACGGCGCGCATGTAGGCCGAGTTGACGAGGCTGAGCCGCAGATCGGGGCTGCGGTGCCACATCGGGATCGGCGCCGCCTCGATCAGCCCGGCAAGCGCGTCGAGCGCGCCGGCCAGCCGATCGCGCTCGCCTTCCAGCCGCGCGATCTCCTCCTCGCTCTCGGTGGCGTCGAACAGCCAGAGCAACGCCGCGCCCTCGCCCAGCGCCGCCGCCGCCGGTCGCCCACGCACCAGCAGCACGCGCCGTGCATCGATCGGCCTGAGCGCGCGCTGGAATTCGGCGCCGCCGCGCTGGACGGCGAGGATGTCCCGCGCCAGCGCTTCCGCATCGCCCGGCTCCAGTCGGGGCGACAGATCGGAAAGGTGGCGCGGCATGCGATCCAGCCCGAACCAGTCGGCCACCCGCTCGTGCGCGCGCAGCCGGCCGTCCGACGAGACGAGGACCGGCAGCGCAGGCGCGCCCGCGAGCATGTAGCGCAGGCGTCCCAGCTCGGCGACGCCGCTCCGCGCGGCATTGTGCCGCCGCCACCCGAGCGTGACCGCGACCACCGCTGCCGCCAGCCAGACGGCGAGGATCAGCCCGGCGAGCGTCGCATGCAGGGGATCGAGGACGATCATCCGCCCTCCCGTCGACCGGCCAGCATCCCTACGCGCGCACTCCCCATGCGCCATTCTCTAGGGCGAGAGCGCGCGGGACGAAAGCACCCGGATACGAAAAAGGCCGCCGGATGCTCCGGCGGCCTCGTTTCGAAGAGTGGATGATCAGAAGGCCGCGGAGACCGAGACCTTGAAGTAGCGGCCGAGGATCCCCTTGAAGTAGGTGATCGTACCACCACCGGCCGGAGCCGGGAACGGCGGCGCCTTGTCGAACACGTTGTCGACGATGAACTGCAGCTTGTAGTGATCGGAAATAGAATAGCCGACCGTGGCGTTGAACAGATACCAGTGCTTGTTGCCCGGATACTGGTAGGTGTCCGCAGCCGCATCGGCGTCGATCTTGCTCGGGCCGAAATACTGGGTCTGCCACAGGAAGCTGAAGCCTTTGTTGGCATAGCCCAGATTCGCCGTGAACGAGTTTTTCGGGTTACCGATCTCACCGTCCGAATGGTTGACGTCACCAGTGCCAACCTTGGTGTACTGGTTAATCACGTGATAGAAATTGAACGAGAAATTGATGTTGCCAGCGTTGGCGCCAAGCCCGAAGCGGCTGAGATCAGCGTTGTATGCGATTTCCGCCTGTACCGCCTTCAGCTTGGCTATGGCCGCATTGTAATAGCCTTCCTTGATAAACGTGATCTGGCCGTTCGAGTCACGCGGAGCCAGAGCGCAGAAGGAGTTCGGATAGTCCGCCGCATCATAGCATGCGTCGAGAATGTCGTCGCCCGACAGGGACACGATCTCGTTCTTGATCGAGATATTGATATAGTCGGCCGAAACGGTAAGGCCCGGGATAAAGCGCGGTTGTACGACAGTGCCGAATGTATAGCTGTCGGCAGTCTCGTTCTTCAGGTTAGGGTTGCCGGAGACACTGCCGGGGATCGTGAATTTGGAATAATTGGAGCTGAAATTTTCAGGGACACCCGCAGCGGCGCAGTTGGCCGCACGGCGCGCTGGATCGGGGCCGCCGTCGATATAACGAGCGTCGCACGGGTCGTCACCGCTCTGAAAAATCTGTGAGGTCGGATTGAATACCTCTGTAATTGCGGGAGAACGGATCGAGCGCGTGTAGTTACCGCGGAACGTCACATCCTTGATCGGCGCGATCTCGCCGCCCAAGGTGTAAGTCCACGCACCACCCGACAACGAGTTTTTCACATAGCGCGCCGCACCTTCGAGCTGCAGGCGATTCAGGAAGCTCAGGTTCATCTGTGGCGAGACCACGGGGATCTGCAACTCAGCGAAGCCCTCATCAGTATGAAACTTGCCCGCGATCGGATCGATCGGGATCGAGTTGCCAAAACCTTCGCGGGAGCCGTCCGGCAAGGTTTCGCCATAATAGAAGGCGCCCGGATCAAAATTTGTCGACTCGTAGCGATGCTCATAACCGATCGACATCCGGACATCGCCGCCCGGCAACGTCACCAGCGACCCTTGCGCGTTGATGTTCCCTACGAACTGTTTGTCGAGCGAGGTCGAGTGGGCGATCGCCGTGATGTAGTCGATTGCAGCACGCTGCATCGCCGTATTGCTTTGGCCGAACGGATCGAGCGCAGCGCAGGTCGAGCTCAATGTCGCGATCGGCGCGCTGGTATATCCAGGCGCGCAGATGATGTTTCCGCTCGCATCACGTGTGGAATTGAGAGCATTGATCAGATTCTGGTAAACCAGATTGGGCGCTGCGCTGCGCGCTTTGGAATGGCCGTAGTTCAGCGACGCCTCGTAATGCCACGACTTTCCGCCGATGTTGAAGTCGCCATCGACACCACCCACGAACCTGAAAAGTTCAACCGTGGTCGAAGCACGGCCGGTTTGCCAATCGGTGTTCGCGCGACCAAGAGCGAACGTGCCTGGCGGGGTCGGAACGATATCCGGATTTCCATCACCGTTGAGATCGATCCCGCCCGCCGGGAACGTGGCGAGATTGGCCTCAATGGTCGCCCGATCGGCAGGATTGAGGAAGGGATTGTCCAGACTGATCAACAGATTACCGTTGACCGTGCCCGCCGTCGGGTCAAAAAGGTACGTGCTGTAGTAAGGCTGATCGACAAGATTGGTCGCTTTGCTGTGCGAATACCAAGCTTCGCCAAAGAAACGCAGTCCATCCGAGACTTTGTAACTGCCTTGCGCAACACCGAGATAGCGTTCCGACTTGACCTGAAGATTGCCGAAATCGGCGATATTGAAGCCATTGCCGCCGGCGCTGCTGATTCCATCGCCGGTTGGAGTTCCGGTATTGAGCGGCGCCAGCCGGCCCTGGCTGTTGAAGGCTAGCGGATTCCCGTTGGAGTCGAAAATACCGAGCGCCGTGGGATCATAGAAATCGGCTTGGAAGGGCACACCGTTAGATGTGAAGGGGAGATAGTGCTGCCCGCCTTGGTAGAGGACATTGCCGTAAGGCGAAGAGGGGTCGTTCGGCGCATCAAAAAAAGGCGCCCGCGACGAGGTCAGATATCGATCCGAGGTCCGCAGGCCGTCGCTCTTGTTCCACTCGCCGGACACGACGAAATTGCCGCGATCGTCGTCGAAATTCTTGCCGAAGATCGCGCTGATGCGGTGATCGCCGGCATCCTTGCGCTGCGAGATGCCGTTGGTCGCCTCGATGCCGAAGCCGTTGTAATTGTGCTTCAGGATGATGTTGACGGTGCCGGCGATAGCGTCCGAGCCGTAGATCGGCGCGCCGCCCGTCGCGATCGTCTCGACGCGATCGACCAACACCTCGGGGATGTTGTTGAGATCGACCTGGCTGCCCGCATCGACCGGACCGAAGATCGAGGCGGTGTTGGAAGACACGAAGCGGCGGCCGTTGACCAGCGTCAGCGTGCGCTGCGAGCCGAGGCCCAGGAAGTCGACGAAGCTCTGGCCGGCGCCGAAACCGGACTGCGCGCCGACCGAGCTGTTGCCCGGCACGCCGAACTGCGGAAGCTCGTTCAGCGCATCCAACAGGTTGGTGTAGCCGCGCTTCTCGATCTCGGCCGCGCCGATCACGGCGGCGGGCTGCATGCCGGTGAAGCCGGCCCGCGCCAGGCGGGTGCCGGTGACGACGATTTCGTTGCCGCTGGGGGCGCCGCTGTCGACCGTGGCCGCCTGAGGCGCGCAATCCGTCGACGCCTGCGCGCTCTGCTCGCCCGACTGATCCTTGACGGGAGGCTTGCAGGCCTCTGCCGTGGGCGACTTCTGCGCTTGCGCATAAGCTGGCTGCATGAACGCGACGAGCGCGGAGCCTCCTGCTAGCAGAAGGGTACGATTGCGCATGATGAACTCCCTGTTTTCCGCCCTTGCCCCTGGGCGACATGAAAGTTTCATCATGTCGCCGCTTCGGCAAGCCTCCGTTCAGGAAACTGCCTAGGCGGCGAGATTTTAACAGCTGGTTGATGCTGGATTGCAACAATCTCGCTCAGTGTGGCTGATGCTGGATTGCAACAGCCACCCGCAGGGAGCGATCAGTAGCGATAGTGATCCGGCTTGAACGGCCCTTCCGGCGTGACGCCGATATAGGCCGCCTGCTTGCTCGTCAGCTTGGAAAGCTTCACGCCCAGCTTGTCGAGATGGAGGCGCGCGACCTTCTCGTCGAGGTGCTTCGGCAGCACGTAGACCTTGTTCTCGTACTTCTCCGCGCCGGTGAAAAGCTCGATCTGCGCCAGCGTCTGGTTGGTGAAGCTGGAGGACATCACGAAACTCGGATGGCCGGTCGCGCAGCCCAGGTTCACCAGGCGGCCCTTGGCGAGCAGGATGATCTTCTTGCCGTCGGCGAACTCGATCTCGTCGACCTGCGGCTTGATCTCGGTCCACTTCATGTTGCTGAGGCCCGCGACCTGGATCTCGCTGTCGAAGTGGCCGATATTGCACACGATGGCCATGTTCTTCATCGCGCGCATGTGATCGACGGTGATGATGTCCTCGTTGCCGGTCGCCGTCACGAAGATGTCGGCGCGGCTCGCGGCCTCCTCCATCGTCACGACCTCATAGCCCTCCATCGCCGCCTGCAGCGCGCAGATCGGATCGATCTCGGTGACGATCACGCGCGCGCCGCCGTTACGCAGCGACGCGGCGGACCCCTTGCCGACGTCGCCGAAGCCCGCAACGCAGGCGACCTTGCCGGCCAGCATCACGTCGGTGGCGCGGCGGATCGCGTCGACCAGCGACTCCTTGCAGCCGTAGAGATTGTCGAACTTCGATTTGGTGACGCTGTCGTTCACGTTGATCGCCGGGAAGGGCAGCTTGCCCTTCTTGGCGAGCTCGTAGAGGCGATGCACACCGGTGGTGGTTTCCTCCGATACGCCCTTGATCGCCTGGACGGTGCGGGTCAGATAGCCCGGACGCTCGGCGAGGAAGCGCTTGAGCGTCGCGACGAAGATCTCCTCTTCCTCGTTGCCCGGCGCGAAAAGCTCTTCCCCGGCCTCGACACGCGCGCCCCACAGCGCGAACATCGTCGCGTCACCGCCGTCGTCGAGGATCATATTGCAGGTCTGATCCTGACCCCAGTCGAAGATGCGGACGACGTAGTCCCAATATTCCTCCAGCGTCTCGCCCTTGACGGCGAAGACGGGGATGCCCGAGGCGGCGATGGCGGCGGCGGCATGATCCTGGGTGGAGTAGATGTTGCAGGTCGCCCAGCGCAGCTCGGCGCCGAGCGCGGCCAGCGTCTCGATCAGCACGGCGGTCTGGATCGTCATGTGCAGCGAGCCGGTGATGCGGGCGCCTTTCAGCGGCTGCGAGGCGCCGAATTCCTCGCGCAGCGCCATCAGGCCGGGCATTTCCGTCTCGGCGATCTCGATCTCCTTGCGGCCGAAGGCGGCGAGCGAGATGTCGCGGATGACGAAGTCGTTGGCGGGCAGAACGGAGGCAGTGGCCACGGAAAGGCTCCCGGAGTCTCGGGCCGGCCCAGCGACATGCGGCCGGCAATGGACCGTCACCTAATGGCGGGGGGCAGTGAATGCAAATATAAAGATGTCTTTATATCCGTCTTGAAACCGTCATGCGTGGCCGCTGCTGGCCGAGAGCAGGCGCACGTCGATCCCGCCGGATGCGAAGGCGGCCGTCCAGCGATGGCCGACCTCGCGCTCGAATAGCAGGGCATCGTTTCCGGGCACGCCGAACCAGCCGTTGGAGAGCAACTCGTCGTCGAGCTGCCCCGCCCCCCAGCCGGCATAGCCCAGCGCCGCCAGCCATTTGCGCGGGCCCCGCCCTTCCCCGATCGCGCGCAAAACGTCGAGCGTCGATGTCAGCCGCCAGAGGCCGGCGACATCGATGCTGCCTTCGCCCTCCCAATCCTCCGAATGGACGACGAAACCGCGATTCTGCTCGACCGGCCCGCCCATGAAGAGCGGCGCGTCGGGCGCGACGCCGGGATCGAGATCGAGTTGCCGCATCAACGTGTGCAGCGTGATCCCCGCGACATGGTGGCCGATGCCGATGCCGAGCGCGCCCTGCTCGTCATGGTTGCACATCGCGATCACGGCGCGTTCGAAGCGCGGATCGGTCATGCCGGGCATGGCGAGCAACAGCTGGCCGGTGAGAAAGCGAGGGCCGTCCATGGGATTCGGTGTAGCGGCATGTCCCGAAGCGGTCCACTTTCCGGCGGGATCGCCCGCTTGTTCATGCAATGTCAGCGATTCGGCGTGCTATATTGGCAGAAGATGAGCCCGCTTCCCGCCGTATCCGTGATCATTCCGGCCTGGGGTGTCGCTCACCTCGTCGGTGAGGCGCTGGTGTCGCTCCAATCGCAGGGCTTTGAAGATTGGGAAGCAATCGTCGTCGATGACGGCGATCCGACGGTAGAGCCTGCCGTCGCGCCTTACACGGAAGGCGATCCGCGCATCCGCTTCGTGCCGAGCCCGCGCGGCGGCGTGTCGGCGGCACGCAACCACGCGCTGAAAGCAGCTCGCGCGCCATTGATCGCTCTGCTCGACGGCGACGATCTCTACATGCCGGGCTATCTCGAGCGGATGGTGGGTGCGATCTCGGCCGATCCGGCGCTCGGACTGGTAACGTGCGACGCCATCTTCACCGGCCAGACGACGCGCGCCGGCCGGCGCTTCTCCGATTATTCGGCGCAGGACGGCGAGCGCAGCCTTGATGCGATCATCGCACGGCGGTTCAACATCTTCATCGCCTCGATCATGCGTCGCGAGGTGATCGAGACCGTCGGCGGCTTCGACGAGGAGCTTGTCGCGGCCGAGGATCTCGATCTGTGGATCCGGATCGCCGAAAGCGGCTGGCCGATCGGCCGGGTCTCCGATCCGCTGGTGCTGTACCGCCGCCGCCCCGGCTCGCTCTCCACTTCGACGCTGAAGCTGCGCCACGCCGCCGCCATGATGTACGACAAGGCGGCGCTGCGCCTCGCCCATCGCGCCGAAGCCGCCACCGCCGCAGCCATGGCGGCGGCGATGCGCGACGAGGCGGGCTGGGTGGAAGGCGAAGATCTCGTCATCGCCGGGAAGACTCGCGACGGCCTCGCGATGCTCCGACTGTCCCACGCCGAGCGCCGCTCACCACGCTGGCGCATGATGATGCCGATCTTTTCCGCTATGCCCCCGCTCGCCCGCCCCGTGCTTGCCTGGCGCCGCCGACAGGAGCTCGCTGAAGGGTAAGGGTTGGCGCCGCCGCCGGGCTCGGCTAGGCCGTCGCCGAACCAAAGCCCCAAGGAAAGGACGCCTGCCATGACCATCCAGATCGGCGACACGCTTCCCGACGTGACCTTCACGACGATGACCGAGAGCGGCCCCGAGCCGGTGGGCAACGACTTCTTCGCCGGCAAGACGGTGGCGCTGTTCGCGGTGCCCGGCGCCTTCACGCCGACCTGCTCGGCCAAGCACCTGCCCGGATTCATCGATAAGGCCGACGAGCTCAAGGCCAAGGGCGTGGACGCCATCGCCTGCACCTCGGTCAACGACGTGTTCGTGATGGGCGCCTGGGGCAAGTCCAGCGGTGCCGAGGGCATCACCATGCTGGCGGACGGCAACGGCGCCTTCGCCGAAGCCGTGGGCCTCACCATGGACGGCTCCAAGTTCGGCATGGGCACGCGCTCGCAGCGTTACTCGATGCTGGTCGAGGACGGCGTGGTGAAGCAGCTCAACGTCGAGGGTCCGGGCGAGTTCAAGGTCAGCACCGCCGACCATATGCTCGGCCAGCTCTGAGGCCTCTGGCGGTCGGGCTCCCGGTCCGGCCGCCTCAGCCGGCCGCGCGTCGCGGCATCACTGCATAATCGAATTTGGGCTGGCGGCCCGATTCCGCCGGCACGAAGCGCGGCGGCGCCAGCGTGATCCGGTCGCGCCCGTCCATCTTCGATGCATAGAGCGCCTGGTCGGCGCGCTGCATCATATCGGCCAGCGTGTCGTGCCGGCCGGCGAGAACCGCGACACCGAAGCTCGCGGTGATGCGATAGTCCGGCCCGAGCTCCGGCACGGCGGCGGCGAAACCGGCGCGGACGCGCTCCATCGCCTCCATCGCCGCGCGGTCACCGGTATCGGGCAGGACGAGCACGAACTCCTCGCCGCCCAGCCGGCCGAACAGGTCGCAACCGCGGATGACGCTCGTCACATGGGTGGCGAAGCGCTGGAGCGCGAGATCGCCGAGCGAATGGCCGAAGCGGTCGTTCACCGCCTTGAAGCGATCGATGTCGGCGATCACCACCGCCAGCGGCCGCCCCTTGCGCTGCGCCTGCGCGAGCAGCGGCAGCGCCGCCTGCTCGAACCCGCGCCGGTTGAGGATGCCCGTCAGCGGATCGCTGCCAGCCAATCTCCGCATCCCCTCCGCCAGATCGGCTGCAAGCAGGAACATCGCGAACAGACCGACCCCGAACAGGCCGGTCGGCACGCCCATCAGCATCATCAGCCGGTAGAGGCGGAAGGCGGGATCCTCGGTCGGATAAGCCGAGCCGGTCGGCGTGCACAGCGCCAGCGCGCCGAGCGCGGTCGTGTAGGCGGCGAAGAGCACGAGCATCCAGAAGGCCGCGCCGCCCGTGGCGAGCCGTCCGTTGCGCGCCCCGGCACGTAGCGACATCGCCGAGACGACCAGCATGGCAGCGCAGAACAGAACCACGAGCGCGCGCGTGAAGCCGGCCTCGTTCGATCGCAGGATCGCCGCGCCGGCGAAGAAGACGGTGACGCTCGCCGCCGCCATGATCGCATCCCACCGCAGCGCCATCCCGGCGCGACGCCGAAACCCCAGGGCAATCAGCGCAAAGCTGCCGATCGAGCAGATCGCGGAGATCAGGGTTAGACCGGAATTGGCGGGCAGCAACCAAACCTTGAGCAGGTTGGCCGCCCAGTTGGCGGCGGACAGGCCATAGGCCAGCGACCATAGCGCCGCATGCGCTTCGCGCCCGAAGGCGCGCCAGGCGACGGCGAGCGCAATGCTGAGCAGCAAACTCGTCGCCACCAGGCTGAAGAGGACGATCACCGCGGATTCCATCCCCGGCTCTATCCGGCCATCCTCGTGAAAGATTTGCTAAATTCCCAGGCGATTTCGCCCGATCGTGCAATTACCCCGCGAGGAATCGCGCCATCGCCTCGCCCAGCGCCTTATTTGTTACGGCGCTCATATGATTTCCAGGCACGATCGCGAACTCTCCATGGGGCAGCGCATCGGCGAGCGACTCGGCCGAACCGTTGTCGTCGTCATCCTTGCCGGAGACTACGAGGACAGGCGCCTCGGTGGCACGGATCGCCTCGATCGGCGTGTCGACGAAGGTCTCCAGTACGTGGAGCAGCGCGACCGGATCGCCGCCGGTGGTCTTGAGGAAAGCCTCCGCCATCCATTCCGGCGATCCGCGCTCGAACGTGCCGAGATGGGTGAGGATATTCCGGAAGTGCCCGCCCCGCCCGACCGCGTTGACCGTGCCCTGCAGGCCCATGCCGCCGCAGATCGCCTTGGCGGGTTTCGCACCCCGCACCAGCATCCGCATCGTCGTGCGTCCGCCAAGCGAATAGCCGCCGAGATCGTAATCGGTGAGGCCGAGATGCTCGATCAGCGCGAAGCCGTCGTCGGCCAGCGCATCCTTCGGATAGGCGGCGGGATCGTGCGACTTGGTGCTGTCGCCATGGCCACGCAGGTCGGGCATGATCACGCGATAGCCCTCGGCGGCGATCCGTTCGGCGTGCCCATAGCGCAGCCAGTTGACCGTCGCGGTCGAGAAGAAGCCATGGATCAGGACGAGCGGCCGCCCCTCACCCAGTTCGCGATAGGCGATCTCCTCACCATCGAAGCTTTTGAAGCGGCGGACGGGCAGGTCAGTCGGGGAGCTTGCCAACGGCGTTCATCCAGCGATCGACGGCAGCGGCATGTTCGTCCAGCCGCTTGCCGGGCAGGTTTGTGACGTCCATCCACGCCTCCAGCGCCGTCTCGATCGAGAAGTTGGAGGTGGGGCGGAAACGGGCGGGGTCGTCGAACGAGCCGACGGTCAGGTCCATATTCTCGCTGTCGAGGAATTGGAAGCCGAGCGGCGTGCCGCATGCCGCGCAGAAGGGCCGCTTGGCGATCGGCGAGGACTGGTAATAGTCCGGCGGCGACGCGGTCCAATCCACATCGGCCTGCCGTACATTCTTGAACGCGATCGAGACGCCGCCCGTCGCCCGCTTGCAGTAATTGCAGTGGCACAGATAGGCCTCGCCGTCGGCGACCTTCACCGCATAGCGTACGCGCCGGCACTGGCAGCCGCCGGTCATGATATCGGTCATCGCCGCTCTCCTTCGCCCGCAGGATAATCCGGTTGGGAAATTTCGCCAATCGCGCCAGCCCTTGGCGATATTCACCAATCGGAAAGCTTGAGCGCCCTAGAGGAGCGCCCGCATTCGGGGGGTTTTCGGCATTTGGCACGAAGCCTGCAAAACACCCGGCATGACCGCGGGAAACCCCGCCCGATGCATGGAGTTGAACCGATGTCCGCTTATCAGACCCAGACCGACGCTCCGGCCGCCAAGGACAACCTTCTGGGCATCTGCCATGCGATCGGCGAGGATTTTGGCTTCAACCCGATCTTCCTGCGCATCCCGCTGGCCGTCGCCATCATCTTCAGCGCCAAGTGGACGCTGATCGCATACGCCGCGATGGGCATCGCCGTGCTGGCGAGCCGCCTGCTGATCCGCAAGCCGAAGGCGCCGAAGATTGCCGCCCCGGTCATCGTCGAAGCCGTATCGTCCGTCCACGGTTCGCGGCCGGCCGAAGAAATGGCGATCGCCGCCTGAGCGACCTTAACCGCCCTGCAGCGCCGCGATCATCTCCTCGGGAGAGCCGATCTCGGCCCAGGCCGGCACGCCTTCGGGCAGCGTGAACCAGCGCTGCCTGAACGCCGTGTAGATGTGGAAGGCGCATTCCAGCTCCTCCGACCGATCCAGTGTCCCGGCCCGCACCACCGCGATGCCGGGGCGCCGTGTATTGGTGTTGTAGAGGCGCCCGTGGCACTCGCCGCAGACATGCTGGGTGCTGGTGCGGTCTTCGGTCACTTTCTTGAAGCTCACGACGGGACCGGTCAGCGCAATCACGCTTTCCGGAACCATCGCCTGCAGGCTGAACGCGCTGCCGCTCCACCGCTGGCACTGGTGACAATGGCAAGCATAGCCGCGCGGCAGGTCGTCGATCGCCAGCGTGTAGCGTACCGCGCCGCAACGGCATCCTCCGGTGATCGGCATCTTTTGCTCCTGCCCATGCAATGACGGTTGCCGCCTATAGCGCGATCTGAAAGGATCGCCGAGATTCGAGCTGAAAGGGGCAGTCATGAAACGGTGGGCAATCATCGGCGCGTTGCTGGCAACGGCTTCGGCACAGGCGCAGAGCCCGGACGAGACTGCGATCAGGGGGATCGAGGCGCAGCAGGAAGCCTCCTGGAACGCCCACGACATCGTCGCCTGGACGCAGCCCTACGCGCCGGACGCCCAGTTCGTCACCGCCTTCGGCCTGTGGTGGAAGAGCCACGACGAGATCCAGCGCAAAATGGGTTGGGCCTACACCAATCTGTTCGCGCAGAGCCGCATCCATGCCGACCAGATCGAGGTGACGAGCGTGACGCCGGATGTGGCCACCGTCCACATCGCCTGGACGCTAGACGGCGCCAAGGGGCCGGACGGCGGCGATGTCGGTACGGTGCACCTCATACAGAGCCAGACGCTGCGCAAGGCGGGCGGCCAGTGGCAGATCGTCTCGGCGCAGGACACGGCGGTGATCTCGCAGCTGCCGACGGCGGCGCAGCCGGTTGCGGCAGCACCTCCCGCCCCGCCCGCCAAGCCGAAGCACTGCTTCCTCGCCCGCGCCAATGGCGACTGCGTCATCGAGAAGAAATAGAGCCTCTAGCTGGCAAGATCGACGATCGACACCGAGAATTTCGACGAGCGGCACCGCTCCGCCAATCTTCGATCCGCCGTAGCAAGGGCCACATCGTGCACCTGCGCAACGGCAAGATAGATGCAATCATAGACAGGATGGTCCAGCGCCACGGCAATCTCGAACGCCTTGTCCATGTAGGACGCGGCCGGAACGAGCGACACGATCGTCGGCAGGATGCGCAGGGCATCGGAAGCTTGTTGAACTGCGGTCTCGCCTCGCCGGACCTTCTTCCACAGTACATTGCCGAACTCGGCGAGAAGGAAATCAGGGGCGAGCAGGCCCCTTTCCAGAAGAGCCAAGGCAGCATCGGTGCCGCCCCCCGCCTCACCGTCTTCCGGCACCACCCATTTGACCGCGACGCTCGCGTCCACCACGAGCATCAGCGGTCGCGATCTTCCCGCACGAGTTGCGAAGCGGGCGTCTGGGCGACGCCCTTCGGCGCCATCGCCCGAATGCGGGCCAACTCGTCCAGCACATCCTGCCGCCGCCTCCCGATCATCGGCCGCACTCGCGCCAAAGCCTCTCGGAGTTCTGCTTCCAGCGAGCGCTGGTTGCGCTGCGCTGCCTCGCGATAGTCGGCGATGAGCGAGTCATCGAGATTACGGATCAGCACCTGTCCCATGAGCCGATGCTATCATAGCGATAGCATCGGCTCAACTGGATAGATCAGGCCGCCTTCTTCAGATGGCGACGGCCGAGCAGCTCGGCGATCTGCACCGCGTTCAGCGCCGCCCCCTTGCGGAGGTTATCGGACACACACCACAGAACCAGCCCGTTCTCCACGGTCGGATCCTCGCGCACACGGCTGACGAAGGTGGCGAAGTCGCCGACGCACTCGACGGGCGTCGTATAGCCGCCGTCCTCGCGCTTATCGATCAGCATCACGCCGGGCGCCTCGCGCAGGATGCGCTGCGCATCCTCGGCAGAAAGCTCGTTCTCCATCTCGATGGTGATGGCTTCCGAGTGGCCGACGAAAACCGGCACGCGCACGCAGGTAGCGACCACCTTGATCTTGGGATCGAGGATCTTCTTGGTCTCGACCACCATCTTCCACTCTTCCTTGGTGAAGCCGTCGTCGAGGAAGGAATCGATGTGCGGAATCACGTTGAAGGCGATCTGCTTGGTGAACTTCTTGGGCTCGGCGACGTCGCCGACGAAGATGTTGCGGCTCTGCTCGAACAGCTCGTCCATGCCCGCCTTGCCCGCGCCGGAGACCGACTGGTAGGTCGAGACCACCACCCGCGTGATCTTCGCCGCATCGTGGATCGGCTTCAGCGCCACCACCATCTGCGCGGTCGAGCAGTTCGGGTTCGCGATGATGTTCTTGCGCGCGTAGCCGTCGATCGCCTCGGGGTTCACCTCGGGCACGATCAGCGGCACGTCCGGGTCCATGCGGTAGAGCGACGAATTGTCGATCACCGTGCAGCCCGCCTTGGCGAAGCGCGGCGCGTGGATCTTGGTCGCCTCCGATCCGATCGCGAAGAGCGCGATGTCCCAACCCGCCGGATCGAAATGCTCGATGTTTTTCACCGTGAGCATCTTGCCGGTATCGCCGAACTCGACCTGATCGCCGGTGGAGCGCGAGGATGCGACTACCGCGATCTCGTCGATCGGAAACTCGCGCTCGGCGAGAATGGCGAGCATCTCACGCCCGACATTGCCCGTAGCACCAGCGACCACGACACGGTAACCCATCTTACTGCTCCAATATGCCTTCGTCTTGCGCAGGATTGCGCGGGCGGCATAGCGCGGCATGGCATTTTGTCCATCCCGGCCATCCGTGGTAAAACATCGTTGCGGCCAAGCTGGGCTTGCACGATCGCCGACGGGCGACGCCCCGTCCCCGACCGATGGAGATATAAGAACGCTGTAGGAGAGTCGCCATGGTAGCCGTATCCGCACCCGCATCCTCCGTGTCGCCGCCGGCGGTGCCGATCAGACGGATAGGCCCGGCCGACATCCGCATCGCGCTCAGCCTCGGCTGGGGCGATTTCCGGGCAATGCGCGGCGACATCCTGTTCGTGGCGTTGATCTATCCACTGGTCGGGCTGGTGACGGCCTTCCTCGCGCTGGACGGATTGCCGCTGCATCTCTTCTTCCCGCTGGCGGCGGGGCTGTCGCTGATGGGCCCGCTGGTCGCGGTGGGCTTCTACGAACTGGCGCGGCGGCGCGAAGCGGGGCTGGAGAGGGGCTGGAGCCACTTCTTCGATCCGCTGCGCAGCGCCTCGATGGGCTCGCTTCTCGGCATCGCGATCGGCATGATCATGCTCTTCGGATCGTGGATCTATTTCGCCGGCGCGATCCACGACGCCTTCATGACCAACGTGCCGCCACCGAGCGTCGGCGCTTTCCTCACCCGGCTGTTCGGCACGGAGCAGGGCTGGGAGATGATGATCGTCGGCAACCTCGTCGGCCTGGCCTATGCGATCGTCACGCTGGCGCTGACCTGGGTGGCGATGCCGATGCTGGTCGATCGGCCGACCGACAGCTGGACGGCGATCTCCACCTCGCTGCGCGCGATGGCCGTCAACCCGGCGATGGCGGCGCGCTGGGGCCTGACGGTCGCGGTGCTGCTGATGCTGGGATCGATCCCGGCGTTCGTGGGGCTGGCCGTGATGCTGCCATGGCTGGGATATGCCACATGGCATCTCTACACGCGGGTCGTCGATCGGGAGGCCTGGGCGCGATCCTGATACGAGGGGAGCCGCGTGCGGACGAAGCTGAGCGTTTGCATCAGGAAGAAGCGGTTCTCTTCCGAGGATGACGCGGCGCGATCGGCGCGCGCCGCCAATTTCCCCTTGCGGCCCTATCGCTGCGATCGGTGCGATCGCTACCACCTGACCAGCCGGACCAAGGGCAAGCGCAAGCTTGGTTCCGGCTAGCGGGACCCAGCCTCAGCCTACTCCCCCAGCACCTTCTCGTCCAGGAACCGCTCGATCGTCTTCTGGACGTGCGCCTGCCGCCCTTCACCCGCGATATGGTGGGTCTGGCCGACATAGAGCATCATGTCGAACGGCGTGTCAGTCTCCTGCAACTTGTTGATCAGCGCCGCCGAGTTCTCGAACACGACGTTGTCGTCGGACAGACCATGCATGAGCAGAAGCGGTGTCTTAATCGAGGGCGCGTCGGCGATCGCGTCTGAGGTCGCGTAGGTCTTCGGATCGGTGAGCGGGCTGCCGAGATAGCGCTCGGTATAATGGGTGTCGTAGAGTTCCCACTTGGTCACCGGCGCGCCCGCGATGCCGGCGGCGTAGAGGCCCCGATCTTTCTCCAGCATCTTGAGCGTCATATAGCCGCCATAGGACCAGCCGAAGATCGCGATCTTCTTCGGGTCCACGAACGCCTGCTGCTGCAGCCAGCGCGCGGCGGTGGCCTGGTCCTCCACCTCGACCGTCCCCATCGCGTGGTAGATCTGGTCCTGGAAGGCGGTGCCGCGGTTGGGCGAACCACGATTGTCGATCTGGAAGTAGATCCAGCCCTTCGACACCCAATATTGCGCCATCGGCGCCATCCACGCCCGCTTCACCTGCTGCGATCCGGGGCCGCCATAATGCTCGAAGAACACCGGGTAGCGCTTGCCCGCCTCCAGCTTCGGCGTGATCATCTCGTAATAGATCGTGGAGCCGTCCGCCGCCTTCATCGTGCCGTAGGTGACGGGGCGATGCGCCGCCAGAAAGGGCGCGTAGGGATGGCTCGCATCGAGCCGGTTCTCCTCGATCCACGCGATCCGCTTGCCGGTGGCATCGGCGAGATAGACCTGCGGCGGCTGGCTCGGCGAAGAGCGGGTGACGACCATCCGCGTCGCCGCCTTGTCCATCACCGCCTCGTTCCACCAGCCGCGCTCGGTGAGGCGCTCGGGTTCGGCGGGGTTGAGATAGTCGATCGTGTAGAGCTGGCTTTCCAGCACATCGTCCTTGTTGGCGGTGAAGAACAGGCGGTGGCTCGCCTCGTCCACCCCGATCAGGCCGGCGTGGGCGGACTGGCCGTTCATCTCCACCGACCAGTCGCCGTGGGTGAGTTGCGTCCACTGCCCGTTCGCGAAGCGGTAGAGATGCAGGAAGCCGCTGCGCGCCGATCCCCAGATCAAGCTGCCGTCCTTGAGCGGCTTGAAGTCGTCGTTGAGATCGATCCAGGTCCTGGATGTCTCGCTGAACAGAACCTTCGCCGCGCCGGTCGCGGGATCGACCGCCAGCATGTCGAGCCGCTTCTGGTCGCGCGTCTCGCGCTGGACGTAGAGGGTGCGGCCATCCGGTGCCCAGTTCACGCGGGCGATGTAGATGTCGGGATCGGAGTCGAGATCAACCTTTACCGCCTTGCCCGTCGTCGGCGAGATGATGCTGAGCGCAACGGTGACGTTGAGCGTGCCGGCGGCCGGATAGCGCTGGTCGAACGTCTTGGTCCCGTCCGCCCCGATCGCGGCGCGGGTGACGACCTTCACCCTGACCTCGTCATAACATTCGACCGCGACATGGGCGTCGTCCGGCGACCACCAGGCGCCTTCGGTGCGATCCATCTCCTCCTGCGCGACGAACTCGGCTGTGCCGCAGGTGACGGTGCCGCCGCCGACGCTGGTGAGCGGGCTCGCCTTACCGCTCGCCAGATCGAGCGCGACGAGATTCTGGTCGCGCACGAAGCTGACGTAATGGCCGGCCTCGGAAACATGCGGATCGAGCACCGCCTCGCCGCTGGTCAGCTTGCGCACCTTGCCGTCGAGCGTCGCCAGATAGAGATCGCCGTCGATCGGCACGAGCAGTGCCTTGCCGTCCGGCGCCCAGTCATATTCGACGATGCCTTCGGTGCCGCCGACCCGCGCCCGCTCGCGCCGCATCTTCTCCGCCTCGCTGAGCGCGGCACCGGAGCCGACCTTCTTGCTGTCCACCAGCATCTTTTGCGCGCCGGTCGATGTGTCGACCGCCCAGAGATCGAAGCGGTCGCGATCGTCGGCGCGCGGCTTGAGCAGGGTTACCCACTTCCCGTCCGGCGAGAGCTTGAGCTGGCGGGGTGTCGGGCCGGAGAGCGAGGGGCTCGCGAAGATCCTGTCGATGGTGAGCGGCTGTTGCGGAACGGGCGCGGCGGCGAGGAGCAGCGGCAAAGCCGCGAGGAGGAGCGAACGCATGCCCCACTCCCTATCCGTTCGCCCTGAGCTTGTCGAAGGGCTGTCCTTCCTCTTTCAGCGTGGCAAAAGGAAGGACAAGGCTTCGACAAGCTCAGCCCGAACGGAGTAAGGTCGGGATACGATGAAGAGGATGACGATGGCCCATCGATTGCTTCCCGCGCTCGCTCTCGCCCTGTTCGCGACCATGCCGGCCTGCGCGAAGCCCGCCCCGGCCGCGCCCGCCGCAACGCGTTTCTCGATCGGCAAGGTGAAGTTCGTAGCGCTGCGCGACATGAGCAACGTCGTGCCCAATGACGGCAGCGTGTTCGGTGTCGGCGTGCCGACCGATCAGGTGGCCGCCGTGCTCAAGGCGCATGGTGCTGCGACCGACCAGATCCCGCTCGGCGTCGATGCGCTGCTGGCGATCCTGCCGGGCCATGTCGTGCTACTCGACACGGGGTTGGGGCCGAAGGTCGGCGGCGTGCTGCCGCTCAGCCTCGCCGAGGCGCATGTCGCGCCCGCTAGCGTCACCGACATCCTCATCACCCACAGCCATGGCGACCATATCGGCGGCTTGCTGACCAGGGTGGGCGGCCTCGCCTTCCCCAATGCGACGATCCGCATGTCGGCGCCCGAATGGGCCTTCCTGCAGGCCAAGGGCAACAAGGCGATGCTCGACGCGATCCGCCCCAAGGTGCAGCCGTTCGAGCCGGGCGCCGAGGTGGTGCCGGGCATCCGTTCCGTGCCGCTGCCGGGGCATACGCCAGGCCATTCCGGCTACCTGATCGGGATGGGCAAGGATGCGCTACTGGATATCGGCGACACAGCGCATTCGTCCATCATCTCGCTGGCGAAGCCGGACTGGACGATCGAATATGACACCGATGCCGACGAGGGACGCTCCACGCGCAAGGCGGAACTCGCGAAGCTCGCCGCCGGCCACCAGCGCATCTTCGCGCCGCACTTCCCGTTTCCGGGGGTGGGCTACGTGGTGAAGGCGAGGGATGGATACAGTTGGCAGGCGGATATGCCCAAATAACCCATCCCGTTCGTGCTGACGAGCCGCTGAGCCTGTCGAAGCGGCGTCTCGAAGCACGGTCGCAGCGCATACCCTTCGAGACAGGCCTTCGACTGCGCTCCGCTCCGCTCAGTCCTTCCCTCAGGGCGAACGGAGATTGGGATAAAGAAAGGGCGCCGGCAGCTTCCCGCCGACGCCCTCTTAAAAGGCTCTCGCGTCGCGAAAGGCTTATGCCTTCGCGGTCTCGCGATTGTCCTTGCGCTCGGCGATGCGGGCCGACTTGCCGGTGCGGCCGCGCAGATAATAGAGCTTCGCGCGGCGGACGGCGCCCTTGCGCACCACATCGATCGAATCGACGTTGGGCGAGTAGAGCGGGAAGACGCGCTCCACGCCCTCGCCGAACGAGATCTTGCGGACGGTGAAGCTGGAGCCCATGCCTTTGTTCGAGCGCGCGATGCACACGCCCTCGAAGGCCTGCACGCGGGTGCGCTCGCCCTCGACTACCTTCACGCCGACGCGCAGGGTGTCACCGGGGCGGAATTCCGGAATCTTCTTGGTCTCGTTGAAATGCGCGATGGCCTCGGCCTCGAGCTGCTGGATCAGGTTCATGACTTATCGTCCCAGTCTTCGTGCCGCGCGCCAGAGGGCGACCGACCCGGAGTGCCACCGTGGCGCTCCCAAAGGTCCGGCCGCCTTAGCCGTGTGATGGCCTCGGCCTCGCGTTTCCGCCAAGCCGCGATCCTCGCATGATCCCCCGATCGCAGCACTTCGGGGATCGTGCGCCCTTCCCATTCCTGGGGTCGGGTATAATGCGGATATTCGAGCAGCCCCGTCTCGAAGCTCTCGTCGTCTCCGCTCGAAGCGGCGCCCATTACGCCGGGAAGCAGCCGGATGCAAGCGTCCAGAAGCGTCAAGGCGGCCATTTCGCCGCCCGAGAGGATATAGTCGCCGATCGAGACCTCCTCGATCCGCCGCGCGTCGAACAGCCGCTGGTCGATCCCCTCGAACCGGCCGCACAGGATGATGGCGCCGGGGCCTTGCGCGAGATTGCGGACGCGGGCCTGCGTGAGCGGGCTCCCCCGCGGCGTCATGGTGAGGACGGGGACGCCGGGATTGCGCGCTGCGGTGGCGTCGAGCGCGGAGGCCAGCACGTCGGCGCGCATCACCATGCCTGCGCCGCCGCCTGCTGGCGTATCGTCCACCGAACGATGCTTGTCTGTCGCGAAATCGCGGATCTGCACCGCGTCGAGCGACCACTTCCCCTCCGCCAGCGCGCGCCCCGCGAGGCTGATGCCGAGCGGCCCGGGGAACATCTCCGGATAGAGCGTGAGGACAGTGGCCGCGAAGCTCACCGCTGGGTCCAGCGCGCGACCATACTTGCCCAGAGGACACCGACCAGCCACAGCACCAGATAGCCGATCACCATCCGCGCGAGGATACCGGTCTCGGTGGAGGACGCCAGCATCTGCCGCCCCGGCCAGTTCAGGAAGGCGAACACCGCCATGCCGCCGCAGAAGAACGGCACCGGCACGGGAGCGACGAAGCGGTAGAGCCGCACGCGCTTCGGCACGCGCCGCGCGACGATCCAGATCAGTAGTCCCGTGAAGAACAGCTGCGCGCCGACCGTGGCGAAGAAGATCAGGGCGTCCGGGCTCATGCCTCGACGAACTCCTCGTGGATGCGGATCGGCGGACCCAGATCGTCGACGCCGGCCTTCACCGGCACGAGGAAGCGGCGGCCGTCGGGGCGCTCGATCTCGATCAGGTCGCCGGCGCCGTAATCCATGACGTCGACCACCTTGCCCAACGCCTCGCCGGTGGTGGAGAGGCAGGCTTCGCCGATCAGGTCGGCATGGTAATATTCGTCGTCGCCGAGATCGGGCAGCGAGGCGCGCGGCACGGCGAGCTGGGTACCACGCAGCGCTTCCGCCGCGTTGCGGTCGGTCACCTCGGCGAAGCGCGCGACGGCGCCGTTGGGCCCGGGGCGGACCGATTTGAGCGTGAGCGTACGCTCCCCCGCGTTCAGCGCGGGGTAGCGCGCCAGATCGTCGGTGAAGAGCTTGAGGCGCACCTCGCCCGCTATCCCGTGCGCGCCGATCACGGCGGCGAGGGTTACGAGCTTCTCGGATTGATCGGGCAAGAAAGCCCCTCCCTTTCAAGGGAGGGGTTTGGGGTGGGTGGAGGCGCGCGATACGGACATGGTCCGTCCGCGCGCTCCCGTATCACCCAGCCAACACCCACCCCCGTCCCCTCCCTTGAAAGGGAGGGGGGAAGTAAGGCTTACGCCTCGGTGGTTTCCTCGGCGGCCGGGGCCTCCTCGGCGGGCGCCTCCGCGACCGGCTCTTCCTTCGGCTTGGCGGCCTCGGCGGCGGCTTCCGCGGCGGCGGCGGCCTTCGCCTCGCGCTCCTCGGCGCGCTCCTTGGCCTTCTCGCCCGGCTCGGCCTTCTTCGGGTTGTTCTTGGCGACACGCTCCTTCACGCCGGCGGCGTCGAGGAAGCGGGCGACGCGGTCGGTCGGCTGCGCGCCGACGCTCAGCCAATGCTTGGCGCGCTCGCCGTCGAGGATCACCCGCTTCTCGTCATCCTTGGCGAGCATCGGGTTGTAGGTGCCGATCTTCTCGAGATAGGCGCCATCGCGCGGCGCCGTCGAGTTGGCGACGACGATGCGGTAGTACGGGCGCTTCTTGGAGCCACCACGCGACAGACGGATCGAAACGGACATTCTCTTCTTCCTTCTTCAAATCAATAGCCTGACGGCCAAACTTCTCACTTCTTCTTCATGAAATTCTGGAAGCCGGGCGGCAAATTCTGCCCGCCGGGAAGGCCGGGCAGACCACCCAGCCCACCGCCGCCAGCCCCGCCGAAGCCCGGCGGCATGTCGCCACCAGGACCACCGGCGCCGCCGAGGCCACCCATGCCGCCCCCGCCCTTGCCGAACAGAGCGGCGAGGCCCTTGAGGCCGCCCATCTTCTTGATCTTCTTCATGGCGGTGGCCATTTCCTGATGCATCTTCAGGATCTTGTTGACCTCCTGCACCGTGGTGCCGGAGCCCTTGGCCACCCGGATCTTGCGCTTGGCGTTGAGCAGCTCGGGCTTGGCGCGCTCCTTGGGCGTCATCGAACCGATGATCGCGTCCATGTGGATCAGCACCTTGTCGTCGACCTGGCCGTTGGCCATGGCGTTCTTCACCTTGGCGACGCCCGGCAGCATCGAGGCGAGCGCGCCGAGGCCGCCCATCTTGCGCATCTGGTTTAGCTGGCTGCGCAGGTCGTTCAGGTCGAACTGGCCCTTGCTCATCCGCTCGGCGAGCTTTTCGGCGTCTTCCTGCTTGATCGTCTCGGCGGCGCGCTCGACCAGCGACACGACGTCGCCCATGCCGAGGATGCGGCCGGCGACGCGGCCCGGCTGGAACAGCTCCAGCCCGTCGAGCTTCTCGCCGGTGCCGACGAACTTGATCGGCTTGCCGGTGACGGCGCGCATCGACAGCGCCGCGCCGCCGCGCGCATCGCCGTCCATGCGGGTGAGCACGACGCCGGTGAGGTTCACCTGCTCGGAGAACGACTTGGCGACGTTGACGGCATCCTGGCCGGTCAACGAGTCGACGACGAGCAGGATCTCGTCCGGCTCGGAGACGGAGGCGACCGCCTTCATCTCGTCCATCAGCGCCTGATCGACGTGGAGACGGCCGGCGGTGTCGAGCAGCAGCACGTCGAAGCCCTGCAGCTTCGCGGCGTTGAGCGCGCGCTTGGCGATATCGACCGGCTGCTGCCCGGCGACGATCGGCAGCGTCTGCACCTCGGCCTGCGTGCCGAGCACGGCCAGCTGTTCCTGCGCCGCCGGGCGATTGACGTCGAGCGACGCCATCAGCACCTTCTTGCGGCCCTTCTCCCGCAGGCGGCGCGCAATCTTGGCGGTGGTGGTGGTCTTGCCCGAACCCTGCAGGCCGACCATCATCACGATGGCGGGCGGCGTCACGTCGAGCTGGAGATCGGCGGCTTCCGAACCCAGCATCTCGGTCAGCGCGTCATTGACGATCTTGACGACCTGCTGGCCCGGCGTGACCGAGCGAAGGACCGACTGGCCGACCGCCTGCTCGGTAACCTTGTCGACGAACTCGCGCACCACCGGCAGCGCGACGTCGGCCTCGAGCAACGCGATGCGGACCTCGCGCATCGCCGCGCGCACGTCATTCTCGTTGAGCGCACCACGGCCGCGGAGTTTATCGAAAACCCCACCCAGCCTTTCGCTCAGACTCTCGAACATGCGCCTACTCCAAATCCCAACAGCCCCAACGCACAAAGCGCCGGCGGGCGAAACTCGCCGGCCGGCGTGCGCCACCCTCTCGGGGGTCAGGCGCTGGAGCCATCACGAACCTTGCGGAACGATCGTGGCGGCCGATAGCGGAAGGCTCGGCGAATGGCAACCCACGCTCCACACCCGTTCGTGCTGAGGAGCCGCTGAGCTTGTCGAAGCGGCGTCTCGAATCACATGCACCGCGCAACACCCTTCGAGACGGGCCTTCGACTTCGCTTACGCTTCGCTCAATCCCTCCTCAGGGCGAACGGGGCCGGCGTTTATCGCATCCGTGACAATCCCCGAAAATCTGCGGCTCTTTACCGCTTCTACACGCTTTCCCGCCAGAACGCAGAGTGCCGAAACGGGGATATGGCAGGATGACGAGGCGGAAGGGCGAGGACAGCAGGGCCGCGAAGGCGGTCAGCCGTGCCCGCCGCGATCTGCTCGCCGGCGCGATCCTGCTGGCCGCGCTGGCCGTGCTGGTCACCGGCGGGTGGCGCTACGTCGCCTCCGTCGAGCGGATGCTGGGCACGACCAGCCACGCCGCCGACCTTGCCTCCGGCGATCGCATCCTGATGGCGGGCATGCTGCTTAACCTCGCACTGATCCTGTTCGGCTGGCGCCGCTACCGCGATCTGGTCGCCACCAGCAGCCAGCGCGACGAGGCCGAGGCCCGCGCCACCACCCTCGCCCGCACCGACGAGCTGACCGGCTTCCTCAATCGCCGCTCGCTCGCCGAGGAAGGCGCGGCGGTGATCGCCAACGGCCTGCGCCGCGACAAGGCGGTGGCGCTGCTCGTCGTCGATCTCGATCACTTCAAGACGGTCAACGAGGTGCATGGCCATCTCGCCGGCGACACCATCCTGCGTGCCGCCACCGACATCATCCGTAAAGCGCTCCCCGCCTCCGCCGTCGCCGGCCGGCTCGACGGCGACGAGTTCGCGGTGCTGCTGCCCTTCGATCCGCGCCACATGAGCACGGTCGATTCGATCGCAGACTATATCGTCGGCGCGCTCGCCCAGCCGCTGATCACCAAAGGCGTTACCGCGCATATCGGCGCCAGTATCGGCATCGCCCGCACCGAGGCCGACTGTCAGAGCGTCGAGGCGCTGCTGCGCCGCGCCAACATCGCGATGCACGCCGCCAAGGCCGCCGGCCGCGGCCGCCACGCCTGGTTCGACGCGACGATGGAGCGCGAGCTGGTCAGCCGCAACGCGATCGAGGCGGGCCTGCGCGAGGGCATCCCGCTCGGTCAGTTCGTCCCCTATTACGAGCCGCAGGTCGATCTGGAGAGCGGCGCGATCATCGGCTTCGAGGTGCTGGCCCGCTGGGAACATCCGACGCGCGGCGTGATCCCGCCGGACAGTTTCATCCCGGTCGCCGAGGAATGCGGGCTGATCGCCGACATGTCCGTCTCGGTGATGCGCCGCGCCTTCACGGAGGCGCGCGACTGGGACCAGAGCATCACGCTCTCGGTCAACATCTCGCCCGCCCAGCTCAAGGATCCGTGGCTGGCGCAGAAGATCGTCAAGCTGCTGGTCGAGACCGGCTACCCCGCCAACCGGCTGGAAATCGAGATCACCGAAAGCTCGCTGTTCCAGAATCTCAGCTTGGCCCAGTCGATCGTCGGGTCGCTCAAGAATCAGGGTATCCGCCTCGCGCTCGACGATTTCGGCACCGGCTATTCCTCTCTCGCCCATCTCCGCGCCCTGCCCTTCGATCGCATCAAGATCGACAAGAGCTTCGTCACGGCGATGAACAAGGACCCCGAGTCGATGGCGATCGTCAACGCCATTTCCAAGCTCGGCGAGAGCCTCAACCTGCCGATCACCGCCGAGGGGATCGAGGATCAGGGCATCTACGACAGCCTCCGCAGCATGGGATTGCACAAAGGCCAGGGGTGGCATTTCGGCAAGCCGATGACGGTCACCGCCGCACGCCGCCTGCTCGCCGAGAAGGGCCTGCTGCCGAGCGCGCGCGCGATCGAGGCCGAAGCGCCTGCGCAACGCCGCGCCTGATCCTTCGCCGAGTGTGGACTTGACGCCGACGCGCCCCTAGATGCGCGCGATGCCGCAACCTTTTCGCAAGATGCACGGATTGGGCAACGACTTCGTCGTGTTCGACGCGCGCGGGGGCGCCGTCGCGATGTCGGCGGCGCGTGCCCGTGCGATTGCGGATCGCCATTTCGGCGTCGGTTGCGACCAGCTGGTCCTGATCGAACCATCCGACGTGGCGACCGCCCGGATGCGTATCTGGAATGCCGACGGCGGCGAGGTGGAAAGCTGCGGCAATGCCACGCGCTGCGTCGCCACCCTGCTCGGGGACGGCGCGACGATCGAGACGCTGGGCGGCGTGCTCGATGCGTCCGTCACGATCGACGGCGCCAGCGTCGACATGGGAGCGCCACGTTTCGAGTGGGACGCGGTGCCGCTCGCCTATGCGATGGACACGCTCGCCTTGCCGCTGGCGTGGGGCGGCGTGGAAACGATTGCCCCGCCGATGGCGCTGAGCGTCGGCAACCCCCACGTCATCCTGTTCGTGGCGGATGCGGATGCCCTCGATATCGAGGCGCTGGGCCGTCCGATCGAGAATGACCCGATCTTCCCGGAGCGTGTTAACGTCAATTTCGCCACGATCGAGAGCCGGACTCGCATCCGTTTGCGCGTCTGGGAGCGCGGATCGGGCGCGACGCTCGCCTGCGGCACCGGCGCCTGCGCCACCGCGGTCGCCGCGATCCGTGCCGGCCGGGCCAAGAGCGGCGTGACGGTCGCGCTGTCCGGCGGAGACCTGGTGATCGACTGGCAGCCCGGCGGCACGATCCGCATGACCGGCCCGGCAACCCATGTCTTCTCGGGCGAGATAGATCTCGCAGCCTTCCCGGCGTGACCGAGATCCTGACCCTCGGCTGCCGGCTCAACGCCGCCGAGAGCGAGGCCATGCGCGCGCTGGCCGGCGACCGGGACGATCTCGTCATCGTCAATTCTTGCGCGGTGACGGCCGAGGCGGTGAAACAGGCGCGAAAGGAAATACGCCGCGCGGCCAAGCGACGGCCCGGCGCGCGCATCGTCGTGACAGGCTGCGCGGCGCAGGTGGAGCCGGAGCGCTTCGCTTCCATGCCCGAGGTGGCGGCGGTGATCGGCAACAGGGAGAAATGGGAGGCTGCTTCTTTTGGCCCCTCCGCCACCGCCCGCGATCCGCTCGCACTGAGCGAAGTCCAAGTGCGTGGCCCGAGCGCGCCGCCTGCCGCACGTCCTTCGACTTCGCTCAGGACGAACGGGATGTTTGGGGCGACCTTGGAAGAAAAGATCCGCGTCTCCGACATCATGGCCGTCCGCGACACCGCTCCGCACCTCGCCGCCGGGTTCGGCGACCGCGCGCGCGCCTTCGTCGAGGTGCAGAACGGCTGCGATCATCGCTGCACCTTCTGCATCATCCCCTTCGCGCGCGGGCCGAGCCGGTCGGTGCCCGCCGGCCTCGTCGTCGATCGCATCAAGGCGCTGGTCGACGAGGGTTACAATGAAGTGGTGCTCACCGGCGTCGATGCCACCAGCTACGGGCCGGACCTGCCGGGCGACCAGAGCCTCGGCCATCTCGTCGAACGGGTGCTCAGGCTGGTGCCGGGCCTCGCGCGCTTGCGCCTCTCCTCGCTCGACAGCGTCGAGATCGACGACCGCCTGTTCGATCTCGTCACCGGCGAGCGGCGCATCCAGCCGCATCTCCATCTCTCGTTGCAGGCCGGCGACGACATGATCCTGAAGCGGATGAAACGCCGCCACTTGCGCGCGCAATCGGTCGCGATGGTCGAGCGGCTTAAGGCCAAGCGCCCCGAAATCGCGATCGGCGCCGACCTGATCGCCGGCTTCCCGACCGAGACCGAGGCACAGGCCCTGAACAGCGTCGCCCTTCTCGACGATTGCGACATCGTCCACGCGCATGTCTTCCCCTTCTCGCCCCGCGCCGACACACCCGCCGCGCGGATGCCAGCGCTCGATCCGGTGCTGGTCGCCGCCCGCGCCCGCCGGCTGCGCGAGGCAGCCGAGGCGCGTCGCGGTCGCTGGTTGGAAACGCTGGTCGGCACCGAGCAATCGCTGCTGGTCGAGCGCATCGACGGGCGCGGCCATACCGCCGCTTACGCCCCCGCCCGCCTCGCTTCCGGCGCTGCCCCGCGCGGCGCGGCCACCAATGCCGTCCGGCGCGGCGATGTCGTCGCCATTCGCGTCACCCACATCGAAGGCGAGATGCTCGTCGGAGAGGCCCTTTGAGCGATACCCGCAACACCCCTTGGCACGACAAGCTCGCCGCCGGCTTCCGCCGCACCGCCGACCGACTGGGCAGCAATCTCGACAGCCTGTTCAACAAGGAAAAGCTCGACCGGCAGACACTCGACGCGATCGAGGAGGCGCTGATCGCGTCGGACCTCGGCCCCGTCACCGCCATGCGCATCCGCGACCGGCTGGAGGATGAGCGCTACGACAAGGATCTCGACGAGGCCGGCGTGCGCAAGATCGTCGCCGAGGAAGTGGCCAAGGTGCTGCGCCCCGTCGCCAAGCCGCTGGAGATCGAGGCTTTTCCGCGCCCGCAGGTGATCCTCGTCATCGGCGTCAACGGATCGGGCAAGACGACTACGATCGCCAAGCTCGCCCACCTGCTGCAGGAGCAGGACTATCAGGTGATGCTGGTCGCCGGAGACACGTTCCGCGCCGCCGCGATCGGGCAGCTCAAGGTCTGGGCGGAGCGGATCGGCGTGCCGATCATCTCGGGCAAGGAGGGCGGCGACGCGGCCAGCCTCGTATGGGAAGGCGTGAAGCAGGGCACCGCGATCGGTACCGACGTGCTGATCGTCGATACCGCCGGCCGCCTCCAGAACAAGGCCGGGCTGATGGACGAACTCAGCAAGATCCGTCGCGTGCTCGGCCGGCTCAATCCGGCCGCGCCGCACGACGTCGTGCTGGTGCTGGACGCCACCACCGGCCAGAACGCGATCAGCCAGATCGAGATATTCGGCCGGGATGCCGGCGTCACCGGCCTCGTCATGACCAAGCTGGACGGCACCGCCAAGGGTGGCGTGCTGGTCGCGGCGGCGGAGAAGTTCGGCCTGCCGATCCATGCGATCGGCGTGGGCGAGACGCTGGAGGATTTCCGCTCCTTCGATCCGGACGAGGTCGCCGGGCTGATCGCGGGATCGAAGGCCAGCGTGAAATAAATGCCGTTCATCGCCTGTCAGCGTTCCATGCGCTAAACCCGGCCATACGATATAAAGAGGACGCCTTTGACCACCGCTACCGCGCCCAAGCCCGAAGCCGGGCCGCTGCTCCGTGTCGTGCTCGATCTCGGGCCGCTGGTGGTCTATTTCCTGGCCTATTCGCTGACGGGCAAGAACATCTTCGCCGCCACCGGCATCTTCATGGCGGCGACGATCGCGGCCATGCTCTTCTCGCGGATCCGCTTCGGCTGGATCTCGGCGATGCAGTGGTTTTCCAGCGCGATGGTGCTGGTGCTGGGCGGGCTGACGCTCTGGCTACACGAAGACTGGTTCATCAAGATCAAGCCGACCATCTATTATCTGATGGTCTCGGGCATCCTCTGGTTCGGCCTGTGGACCGGCAAGCCGACGCTCAAACTCGCGCTCGGCTCCGCCTATCCGGGGCTCGACGAGCGCGGCTGGATGCTGCTGTCGCGCAACTGGGCGGTATTCTTCATCGTGATGGCCATCGCCAACGAAGCGGTCTGGCGCAATTTCTCGACCTCGGCCTGGCTCGGCTACAAATTATGGGGTGCGATACCCGCCACGATGATCTTCGCGGTCGCCAACATGCCGATGCTGCTCAAGCACGGCCTTGGCGAGACGCAGGCCGAGGCGATCGCGGATGCCCCACCGACCGAGTGACTAGTCGAACCGACTAGCTCGCCTAGTCGGAATGTGGAGGGCGCTCCCAAAGCGGGCCGTGCATCATCCCGGATGTTCGGAAACGCGTAAAGGATCGCCCCATGACCACGATCACTACCGCCTCTGCCAGCGCCACCCGGAATCTGCAGGCCACCACCACCGCGCAGGAGTTCGTCTTCGCCGCCGGAATCGTGGGCCACATGTTCAATCCGCTCGGTGCCCGCCCCTGGGCGAGCGCGCAGTTGCCGTCCATGTGGACCGCCGCGCTCTTCTCCAACAACCAGCCGCAGGCGCAGTGGACTGCCTCGACCGGGGCCGAGGGGCAGGCCTCGATCGATCTCGGCGACGGCTATTCGCTCCAGCTCGACGAGAACAGCTCGTCGGCCACGATCACCGACGCGAACACCGGCCAGACGACGCAGATCTGGGGGGATCCCCACGTCAATGTGAACGGCCAGCACCAGTTCGACTTCTACGGCACCACGACCTTCACGCTGCCCAACGGCACCAAGATCACGGTGAACACCCAGCAGAGCCAGAGCAACCCGGACGTCTATTATGCCGACACGCTGACCATCACCAAGGGTAGCCAGGGCCTGACCGTCACCGGCCTGTCGGAGCAGACCAAGGGCGATCTCGCGATCACCATGGGCCAGAATGGCTACGCGCTCGATAGCGCGACGGCGGACGGCTACGTGCTCGACGAGAAGACCGAAGGCAGCGGCTGGACTTCCGCCTATACGGGGCAGGACGCCACCCAGGCGGATCTCGACGAGACCAAGCCCGGCTCGGCCTTCGAGACGCTGCAACAGTTGAGTGGGCTGTTCGGCCAGTTCCTCGCCGGCGCGGTGCTGTTCGGATTTGCCGCCGAGATGGGCTCGGACATTTCGCATGGGATGCACGCCCATGCTGAAGGCCGCGCGCAGATCTTCGCCTGATCCCCGCCCTGCCGCCGGCGTATCGGGCGGCAGGAAAGAGAAGGGGCTGCGGGATATCCTCCCGCAGCCCCTTCTTGAGTCCCGCGGTACGGCGGGTCAGACCGCCGGCTGGTCCGCGCGGCCGATGCCCTCGCCGTCGAGGTTCTGCGACACGAAATCCCAGTTCACGACATTCTTCAACACCTTCTCGGCGAAGTCCGGGCGGGCATTGCGATAGTCGATATAATAAGCGTGCTCCCACACATCGAGCGTGAGGAGCGGCTTCATGCCGTCATGCACCACCGGCGTGTCGGCGTCGTGCAGCGAGGTGACCTTGAGCGCGCCGCCATCGAGCACCAGCCACGCCCAGCCGGAGGCGAAATGGCCGACAGCCTCCTCCTTCAACTTGGCGATCAGCGCGTCCTGGCCGCCGAAATCGTCGATCAACTTGGCGAGCTTCTCGGAGGGTTGGGTGGTGCCGGCCGGGGCCAGGCTGTTCCAGAAGAAGGTGTGGTTCCATATCTGGGCGGCGTTGTTGAACAGGCCCTTGTCGCCCTTGTCCTTGGACAGGTGGATCACCTCGACGAGGCTCTTGCCCTTGAGGCCCTTCTCCTCTTCCCAGCCATTGACCTTCTGGACATAGGCGTTGTGGTGCTTGCCATGGTGATAATCGAAGGTTTCGGCCGACATGATCGGATCGAGCGCGGTCTTGTCGAAGGGCAGCGGGGGAAGGACGAAGGCCATCGGGCGTCTCCTGGCTTCTTGAGGGAATCCGTTCGCGCTCCTAACGCCCAGCGCGAGCAAAAGTGCAGCAAAAAAGCCTGTTGCGAACCATTCTCACAGAACGGAGCCGAAACGGAACCAAGGCCGACGACGATCGCCTCCGTCATGCGTCATGAGAGCGGAGGATCGGGTCCTTCCATCCCTCAACAAACGGAAGTCCCCCTCCCGGCCCTCCGCTCTCACCCTAGGAGGTCCGGTCCAGCAGGCTGTGCTTCTTGAGCGCGTGGCGCAGCTGGTCATAGGTCAGCGACAGCGCCGCCGCCGTAGTGCGCTGGTTGAAGCGGCAACGTTTCAACGCCGCCTCCAGCAACCGCTTCTCGTAAGCTTCGCAAGCCGCCTTGAAGTCGTTGATCTCCGGCTCCTCGACCACCGCCACGGCCTGTGCCGGTCCGGGCTCAGCCGTCATCGCAGGTCGCGCTCCCGCGCCTTGCGGCATCCAGGGCGAGGCAAAGGGATCGAACTCGATCGTCTCGATCGGCTTGCCTTCCTCCCAGCGATAGACCGCGCGCTCGATCACGTTGCGCAACTCCCGGACATTGCCCGGCCATTCGTAGCCGACCAGCGCGCCCATCGCCTTGGGGCCGAAGCCCGGCCAGCGCTCCCAGCCCACCTCGATCGCCATGCGCCGGCCGAAGAAATCGGCGAGCACGGGGATATCGCCCTCGCGATGGCGCAGCGGCGGCAGCGTCACCACCTCGAACGACAGGCGATCGAGCAGGTCGGCGCGGAACCGCCCGCTTTCGACCAATGCGGGCAGATGCTCGTTGGTCGCCGCCACGATCCGACAATCGACCCGCATTGCCTTGGACGAGCCGATCCGCGTCACCTCGCCATATTCCACAGCGCGGAGCAGCCGCTCCTGCGCGCCCGACGACATGGTCGCCAGTTCGTCGAGGAAGAGCGTTCCGCCGTCCGCCTCCTCGAAGCGCCCCGCCCGCGCCTTGGTGGCGCCGGTAAAGGCCCCTGCCTCGTGCCCGAACAATTCGGCCTCGATCAGCGTCTCGGGCAGCGCCGCGCAGTTGAGCGTCACGAACGGCCCGGCCCAGCGAGGCGAGAGGTGATGAAGGCGCTCGGCGATCAACTCCTTGCCCGTGCCTCGCTCGCCGATCACGAGGACGGGGCGGTTCAACGTGGCGGCGCGGCTGGCGCGCTCGACGGCATCGAGGAAGGCGGTCGATTCGCCGATGAACTTCTGGTCGCGATCCATCGGGCCAGTTGGGATATTTCACCAACGCTTGGCAAGCCTCACATGGCGTCTTGCTGTATTAACACGGCAAGAAACGGCGGGAAATGGTCGTTCGTCGAAACTGGCACGCTCTCTGCAGAACTGTTCTCGTCACCGCACCTCGCGGTTCAAAAGATCGAAGACGGAGAAGTCGCCATGTTCACACTCGATGCCACGGAGCGCAGCCGGATCACGGTAGCCCTCGTCACCCTGGTCGCGACGGCCGCCGCAAGCTTCGCCTGCGTCGCCGCCGCCGTCGGTCCGGCTCTGTCCTGACCGGCGCCCCGCCGGCGGGGGCATGTCCCCGCCCCCGCCGGCCCTTCCCCACCCAATTCCAATCTGGAGTGCCGAACATGGGAATTTTCTCCCGCACCCGCGACATCATCGCCGCCAACGTCACCGACCTGCTCGACAAGGCCGAGGACCCGGCGAAGATGATCCGCATGATCATCATGGAGATGGAAGAGACGCTGATCGAGGTCCGCGCCTCGGCCGCCCGCACCATCGCCGACCAGAAGGAGATGCGCCGCCACATCGCCAAGCTCGACAAGCTCCAGGAGAGCTGGACCGAGAAGGCCGAGCTGGCGCTGAGCAAGGGCCGCGAGGATCTCGCCAAGGCTGCGCTTGTCGAGAAAGGCAAGGCGACCGACATGGCCGAGCGCCTGAAGGAGGAGATCGGCGTGCTCGACGAGGCGCTCGAGGCCTCCGAAGCGGACATCACCAAGCTGCAGAACAAGCTGCGCGAGGCGCGTGCCCGCCAGAGCTCGATCGTCGCCCGGCTGGAGAGCGCGCACAATCGCTACAAGCTGCGCGAAATGACCAACGGCCCGAAGATCGACGAGGCCTTCGCCCGCTTCGAGACGCTGGAGCGCCGCGTGGACTTCGCGGAAGGGCGCGCCGACGCCGCCGGCATGGGCGCCGCGCCGCGCACGCTGGAGGAGGAGATCGCCGACCTCAAGTCGTCCGAGAAGGTCGATGCCGAGCTCGAGGCGCTCAAGGCCCGCATGGGCAAGTCTGCCGGCCAGGAGGGCTGATCCGATGGAGGACACCGTCGTTCCGATCGTGATCGTCGGCATCCTGTTCATCGGGTTGCCGTGGATCATCTTCCACTACGTCACTCAGTGGAAGCGTGCCCGCGGCCTCTCGATCGAGGACGAGAACCTCCTCGACGGCCTGCACGATCTCGCCCGCCGCCTCGACGATCGGCTCTCGACGATCGAGCGTATCGTCGCCGCCGACAATCCCAACTGGCGCCCCGGCACATCGGAACGCCCGAGCCGCGACATCACCCGCGATCTCGGCCGCGATGCGGACGACTGGCAGGGCCGCGCCTGAACCGAAGAACAAGGATTAGGGAGACTTCCCATGCCCCGTCACACCAAATTCTACCTCGACAAGCGGAATGCCAAATGGCTCGGCGTCTGCTCGGGGATCGCGGATTATACCGGTCTGGATGCGACCATCGTCCGCGTCTCCGCCGTGATCCTCACGCTCATCGGCGGCTTCCCCTGGACGCTGATCGCCTATTGGATCACCGCCTGGATCGCATCGGACAAGCCGCTCGAGTTCGAGGACATGAGCCGCGAGGATCGCAAGTTCTGGCAGGGCGTCCGCGCCAAGCCGGGCAACACCGTCCGCGACGTGCGCAGCCGCTTCCGCGACATCGACCGCCGGCTGAGCGACCTGGAAGTCTATTACACCAGCCACAACCGTCGCCTCGCCGACGAGATCGACAGCCTGCGCTGAGCCGCTGAGAGGGGAGACGTTCGATGGACCCGAATACCATGCAGATGGAGATCGTCAGGATCGGCGCTGCCATCACTCTCGCCGCGATCGTGCTGGGTATCGGCGGCTGGGTGCTGACCACCTGGATGCGGATGCGCCACGGTTATCCGCTCGGGGACGCCAACGATGCGGTCTATCCGCTGAACTCGGGCGAGACGATCGAGCGCGTTCGGCTGCTGACGCAAGACAATGCCCAGCTCCGTGCCGAGATCGGCTCGGTCAAGGATCGGCTCGCCACAATCGAGCGGATTGTCACCGACGGCGCCTACCGCCTCGATCGCGAGATCGACGGTCTGCGCGGCCCCGCCAATTGATCACGCGGAGGACCCGACCATGAGCCCTTTCATAGTTCCCATCGTCGCGATCGTGTGCGGCATCGGCGCCGGCGTAGTGAAGATGTGGATCCGCTTCCAGGAAAGGAAGCTGGAGATCATGCACAGCCAGACGGTCGAGAAGGCGGCGCAATATGCCGCCAAGACCGAGCGGCTGGAGCAGCGCGTCGCCGTGCTGGAGCGGATCCTGACCGACCGTTCCGCCAACCTGGCCGACGAGATCGACCGGCTGCGCGACACCCCCCTCAACTGACCTGCCCATTCGGGGAGAATGACGATGTCCTCTCATGTGATGATCATCCTGATCGTGGCCATGGTGATCGGCGCGCGCATCTATCGCGATCGCTGTGCCTCCCGCGGGCAGGATGCGTGGGGGCCGTTCGGCGGCCGCCGGCGCAACAACAACCGCTACGACACACCGCGCCAAGGCTTCGGCGGCGGCGGCGCCGACGACGCCGAGAACCAGCGCCTGCGCGAGGAAGTCCGCGCCCTCAAGGACCGCATCGCGGTGCTGGAACGGATCGCTACCGATAGCCCGACCCAGCTCGATCGCGAGATCGAGGCCCTCCGCGATCGTCCCTACGATCGCGCCAGCACCGAAGCGCGCGACCGGCCGGCCCCGACGAGCACGGACCGCCTGTAACTTCACCCTCAAGGACCGATGCGATGACCGAGACCGTCTCCATCCTCACTTTGTCCATCGCGGGCCTCGCCGGCCTGGCGATGGTGACCGCCGCAGCGCTCGCCGGCTGGCGCGGCTGGCTCGACCTGCAGCGCACCGCGCTGGCGGGCGATCATCACGACATGCCGGAGCCCGCGCCGGCCAACACTGGCGCCCGCATCGAGCTCGCCGACCTCAGGGAGCGCGTGCGCAAGCTCGAGGCGATCGCGGCGGGGATCGATCTGTGAGGCTTTTCCCCGTCATACCGGCGAAGGCCGGTATCCAGATCGATCGCTGAAGCCGGACCCCGGCCTCCGCCGGGGTGACGAGAGAAAGCAGGGCTGCTAACCGCCCCGCATGGCCGACACTCTCGACGATATCCGCGAGGAATATGAGTTCCTCGATTCCGACGACCGCTACCGCCTGCTGATCGATCTCGGCCGCCAGCTCGAGCCGATGCCCGAAGCGCTCAAGACCGATGCGACGTTGGTGAGAGGCTGCTCCGCCTCGGTATGGGTCTATCCCACCCAGCCGGATGAAGACCGCCTCCACTTCCTCGCCGATTCCAACGCCGCGATCACCAAGGGGATCATCGCGCTGGTGCTGCTGACCGTGCAGGACAAACCGGCGGCCGAAATCGCGCAGACCAACATCGAGGGCCTGCTCGCCCCGTTCGACCTGAAGAACCAGCTCAGCTCCAACCGCACGCAGGGCATCCCCAACATGATCGCGCTTATCCGCGAGACCGCGACGCGTTATGCAGGGGCATGAGCTTGCCTAGACGCGCCCTCGCCACCCTCGGATTCGCGCTGCTGCTGGCCGGTAGCGCGGTCGCTTCGGCTCCGGCCAAGCCGGTGAAGACCTACCCGACCGGCGCGTTCGCCGTCGCCGACCACAAGATCTCGGCAACCGAGGTGATGGACGCGCGCGCCATTCCGGACATGACCGGCAAGCCTTCGCTGATGATCACGCTGACCCCGGCGGCCGCCACCGCGATCGGCGGCAAGGCGGGAGACAAGCTCACCTGCACGCTCGACGGCAAGCCGCTCGGCACCAGCCCTGCGGACGCACTCGCGAGCGACCATGTCCTCGCCATTTCGGGCGATTTCGGGGATTATGACGCGACCGCCGCGATGGCCCGCCGCATCTCGGGCCGCGATCCGCTGCCGGATTCGGAGGGGGATGAGTGATCTTAGCCCTCTCCCGCTTGCGGGAGAGGGTTGGGTGAGGGTCTTCCTCTTGGACGTAAGGGCCATCGTCCAAGAGGAAGACCCTCATCCTCCCCATCGCTTCACGATGGGTCCCCTCCTTCTCCCGCAAGCGGGAGAAGGCTAGGAGGGCAACCCCAGCCGCGCCGCCAGCTCGTCGATCGGCGCGCCTTCCTCCACCAGCATCCACTTCCCCGGATGCGCAGCGTCGATCACCGTCACCGCGCCCTTGGGACAAACGCCGAGACAGCGCGTCTCGATCACGCCGAAATCGGCCTTGCGCTTCTTGCCCCCAGCCAGTTTCCTGAGCGCCTTGGCGAGCGGAGTCCTGCCCTTCTCGCCGAAACCGCCGCCAAGCTTCTTCGAACATTTGCCGCAAACGAGGATCGTCGCGGACCAATTGGACCTCACCGAAAGCTTCACGAGACGCCCTGCCGGCGCTCCTCGGCGGTCCTGAGCACATCCCACGCCGCCTGCACCTTGCGGAAACGCTCGGCAGCGGCATCGTCACCCGGCTTCACATCCGGGTGATTGGCCTTGGCGAGCCGCCGCCATGCCGCCTTCGCATCCTCGAAGCCGGCATCGGCATCGAGCTCCAGCACCTCCAGCGCGCGGATCTCGTCGCGCGAACGGCTGCCGTCGCCGGGGCCGCCCCAACTGTTGTAGGACGAGTCCGCATAGCCCGCCGAGGTGCGTCGCTCGTCGCGTTCGCGCTTGGCCGCTTCCTCGGCGGAGAGGCCCTGAAAATAGTCCCAGTTGCGATTGTATTCGGCGGCATGCTCCTCGCAGAACCACCAGCGTTCGGGGCTATTCGGGGATTTGGGCGCGGGGCGGTCGCCGGGACGGTCGCAGCCGTCGCGATCGCACATGCGGACCTTGGTCGCGCCCCGCTCCGACCCATAGCCCCGCCAGCGGGGAAAGCCCCAATCGTCCGATCGTGTCTGCCGTCGCGCCATCCTCCCTATCTAGGTCGAAGCGAGCGATTCCGCGACCGCGAAAACGGAAAAATCAGGCCGGCCGGCGCCGATTGGCGATCAGATCGACGATTCCGAGCAGGACGAGGATCGCGACCGGCACCCACAAGGTCTCGATGCCGCGATGGAGCCGCCCGAACGCGCCTAGGATGCTGCCGACCAGCAACGCCAGCCACATCGCGAACTGAAACCCCATGTCGGCGATCCGCCCGCGTTCTCCCGCGTCGGCCAGCAGGATGCCGAGTTTCACCAACGCGCCGGTCGCGTGCGTCGCGCCAGGCTCGGCGCGCCCGGCATGGACGGTGACGATGTTGGCAAGCCCCATGCCGACCGGCAACAGGATGATGCCGATCTGCGGCCAGGGCGATCCGAACGCCCACACCGATGCGGCCAGCAAGGCGGCCTCGATCAACAGCAGGATGCCTGCGGCCCGCGCTGCGCCCGCCCTCTTGGCGATCATCGTGCCGATCGTGCAGCCGGCGACGAACAATGCGATCAGCCCGGCCGGCAGCCCCGCGCTCGCGAAATCGTGGAAAGCGAGATGCTGTGCCACCTGCGTGGTGTTGCCGCTCATGAACGAGACGAAGTAGCGGCCGGTCTCGTACAGTCCCACGGCATCGACGCAGCCCGCAATGGCCAGCAGCAGCAGGACGGTGGCCTTCCGGTCAGGCGTCGAAACTTCGAGCATCGCCGATATTGCTAGGGCGTGATGCGCGAAAGCGGAAGAGGGTTCGTTAATCCTTTATCTCCCCCGCCAGGGGGAGGATGAAAGCGCCAGAGGGTCTGTAAGCCGGGTTCTGTCCATCCCTTGCGGGACTGTGCGACCATTCCTCTCGGGCCGGGATCGCTCCCGGCCTCCAGCAACCAACCCGGACCACGGGGCGGAAGCGGCCCCATATGCGGTCCCTATTCGGTCTTGCTCCCGGTGGGGTTTGCCGTGCCGGTCCCGTTGCCGGAGCCGCGGTGCGCTCTTGCCGCACCCTTTCGCCCTTACCGTGCCGAAGCGACGGCGGTGTCCTTTCTGTGGCACTTTCCCTGGGGTCGCCCCCGCCGGGCGTTACCCGGCACCGTGCTTTCCGTGGAGCCCGGACTTTCCTCGACGCTTGCGCGACGCGGCCGCCCGACCCTCTGGCGGAGCGGCTGTTAGCCGCATCGCGACTGTCACGAAAGCGAAATCAGTAGGTGTCGCCCGCGCGCAACGCCGCACCCTTGTCACCGCCGGTCAGCAGCGAGAGCAGGATCGCGCGGCACTGGCCGTCGATCACGCCGTCGAGATTGTCCGGCCGGAAGCGCCGCTGGAAGGCGCGCACCGCCGCTTCCTGATCGACGATGTCGTAGCCGAACCGTTCCAGCGCGAGCAGGAAGCCGGCGTCGGTCCAGTGCGGATCGGTGAGGTATTTCTCGGGTTTCGGCAGCGCGAGGCGGAGCCGCGCCAGCCGCTCCCAGTCGAACAGCTCGCCCGGATCCTCTTTGCGAGCCGGGGCGATGTCCGAATGGCCGACGATGTTGCCGCGCGTGATGCCGTAGCGTGGCACGATCCCCATCATCAGCGTGACGAGCGCCGCCATCTGCTCGTCCGGAAAGGGCCGGTAGCCGAATTCGTGGCCGGGATTGACCAGCTCGATCCCGATGCTCGCCGAATTGACGTCGGTGACGCCCCGCCAATAGCTGCGGCCGGCATGCCAGGCACGCTTGCCCTCCTCGACAAGACGCACGACCTGCCCGTCCTCGGCGATCAGATAGTGCGAGGAGACCTTGGCCTCGGCATCGGTCAGCCGGCGGAGCGCGGAGGCGCCGTCCTGCATGCCGGTATAGTGCAGCACGATGATCGAGACGGGCAGAGACCGCTCGTCGAAGTTCGGCGAGGGGCACTCGATGATAGCGGCCATGGCGCAGCACTCGCGCGCCTAGGTTACCGCGTCAAGTCGTCAGCGGAAGGCAGCGACCGCAGTGGCGTCGATGCGCTTGCGATACAGGCCCCGCGCCTCGAAGTCCGAAACGAACGCGTCGGTCTGGCCCATCACCGTCTCGCCGGCGCCGAGCATGAGAACGGCGTCGGCCTGCATCGCGCTCGCGATCCTGCTGAACACCAGGGTCCGCACGTCGGGCGAGAAATAAAGCAGCACGTTACGGCACAGTACGACATCGAACATGCCAACCGGCGGGGCGGTGAGCAGGTTATGAACACGGAAGCGTACGGACTGGCGCAGCAGGCTGGAGGCCTGCCAATGCTCACCGTCCTGATCGAAGCGTCGCAGCATCTGCGTCACGGGCAGGCCGCGCTGGATCTCGAACTGGGAATAGCGCCCTTCCTTCGCCCGCTCGATCGCGGCAGGCGAGAGATCGGTGCCGAGGATGTCGATCGTCCAGCCGCGCCAGCGATCGGGCCGGTCGGCGATCATCATCGCGATCGTATAGGCCTCCTGCCCCGTCGAGCAGCCGGCCGACCAGATGCGCAGCCGCTGCGTGCCGGCGCGCGCCGCATGGAGGCGCCCCATACCCTGCTCGTCGAGCAGCCGGAAGGCGTTGAGATCGCGGTAGAAGAAGGTCTCGTGGTTGAGGAGTGCCTCGATCGCCTCGTCGGCCAGCGCGGCGCTGCGGCCGGAAACGATGCGGTGAACCAGGTCGTCGAGCGTCGGGATATCGTGCTTGGCGATCAGCGGCCGCAATGCGGTGTCGATCCGCCAGCGGCGGCCGATCGCGAGCTGCTGCCCCGTCCTCGCCTCCAGCAGGCCGGCAAGGATGCGGACCGCGCCATCGCTTATCTCCACGCGGGCCTCCGCGTCGCGTTGCCCACGCGCATACGATCGGCGATGCGGGTGGCGATCACCGACGGTCGCGCGATGCTGGATGCGAGTCCCGCGGCAGCGACGCTGCCCGGCATACCCCAGATCACCGAGGTCGCACGATCTTGTGCGGCGATCTCGCCACCGGCCGCGACGATGTCCCGTGCGCCGATCGATCCGTCGCGGCCCATGCCGGTTAGGACGACGGCGAAGGCACGTTCGCCAAATTGCTGGGCGACCGCCTGAAACATGGGATCCACCGAAGGAAGGCAGCCCGAGGGTGCCGGATCGCGATTGAGGATCACGCGCGGCAGGCCGCCGATCGATCGCAGCCCGATATGCGCGTCGCCCGGCGCAACGAGGATCTGGCCGCGCAGCAGGCTCACGCCATCTTTCGCCACTGTCGCGGGGCGGCCGGCGATTTCGGTCATCTGCTTGGCGAAATAGGGCATGAAGCTGGCCGGCAAATGCTGGGTGATCAGGACCGGCATGTCGCAGGCCGACGGCAATGCGTCGAACAGTTCGGCGAGCGCGTGCAGGCCGCCCGTCGACGAACCGATGGCGAGGCAGTCGACCGGTCCGGAAACCTGCGGACGGACGACATCGGGCAGAACGGGCGCAGCTTGGGCAGCGACGCGGGGCTCCTCGCGGTCCGGGCTGCGGCTCTCGCCGACACGGCGGAGCTTTTCGACCAGCGCGGCGGCGAAACGATCACGATAGGTGCCGGCGTGAGGCTTTTCCAGCGTGTCGGCTGCGCCCAGCGTCAGCGCCCGAACGCAGGCCTCGGCGCCGTCGGCGGCAGAAGTCGATACGATCAGTACGCGCGCCCCCCGCCCGCGCGCGATGATCTCGGGCAATGCCGTGAACCCGTCCATGCCCGGCATGGCGAGATCCAGCAGCACGATATCGACGACGCAGGTGCGCAGCTTGTCGAGCGCCTGATCGGCGGTGCTGGCGGTCGCGACGATCTCGAACTCGGGATATTCGCCGAGGATCGTCTGGAACACCGATCGCGCGACGATCGAATCGTCGACGATCATCAGCCTGATCGGCTTGGGCTCCGTCTTGCGCCCGTAGAGGGACTGGGCTGGCATCGCCGCGCGCGCAAGGTCAGGCGACGCCGACCAGCTGGAACTTGCTTTCGAGCGTCTCGCGGTCGAACGGCTTCATGACATATTCGTCGGCGCCGGCGTCGATCGCGGCGCGGATGTGGGCGATGCCGTTCTCGGTGGTGCAGAAGATCACCTTCGGGCGCGTCTCGAACTCTTCCTGGCCGAGCGCACGGAGGAATTCGATGCCGCTCATCACCGGCATGTTCCAGTCGAGCAGCACCACGTCGGGCGCCGACACGCGGCAGCTGTCGAGCGCTTCCTGGCCGTCTCCGGCCTCGCTGACGGTGAACTCCAGCGTCTCCAGGATGTGGCGGGCGACCTTCCGGATCACCTTGGAATCGTCGACAACCAGACAGGTCTTCATCACCATACCCTCGATGCAAGCACTTGTGCGCAAAAGGATTAGACCACGGTCGGTAAGGACCGGGTTAACGTTGTCGCTCAGGCTGCCGCAGAAAGCGGGCCGGCGACTATGCGGGCAGGATCGAGCAGCAGCAGCGCGCGATCCTGATGTTCGACGAGGCCGAGCGCCGCATGCGCCCAGCCCGGCGACAGGCCGGCATGGAGCGTCTGCGGATCGCCGGTGATCGCGGCGACATCCACCACCTCGTCCACCAGAAGCCCGTAGAGATGGTTGTCGATCGTCACCACGATCGCCTGGATCACGCCGTCGCGGGGCGACTGGCCGAGCTTCAGCGCGGCATAGGTATCGATGATGGTCAGCACGCGGCTGCGCAGCGCGGCGAGGCCGGCGATGTGGCCGGCGGCGAGCGGCACCGGCGTGATCGCGTCGATCTCGACCACCGATTCGACCGCGTCGGCCGAGATCGCGACCTCCTGCCCAGCGATGCGGGCGATGAGCTTCAGGTCTTCCATCTCAACGCCTCCCCTGCGCGGCGGCCAGCGCGGCGATCAGGCCGTGGCGATCGTAGCGGTAGATGCTGCCGGCCGACGCAGCCGTTTCGTCGGCGGTGGCGCGCAGGCGGATGACCGATGCGGCCGGAAGCGGCGCGGCCGGAGCCTTGTCCACCGAGAGGATGGCGATGGCGGCCGCCTCGTCTCCCTCGCCACTCCAGCCTACACGGTAGCCGGCCTGCTCGACGATCGGGCGCAGGATGTCGCGCATCCAGGGATCGGTGCTGTCGAGAACACAGAGCGGGCGCTCGGGCGACGCCACTCCAGCACCAGCCTGGCCGAACAGCCAGAAGCAGTCGACCAGCTCGACCTGGATCTCGCCGACCAGCATCACGCCCGCGATCGGGCCGGGCTCGGCGGCGGGCAGGAAGGCGGGATCGAGCGCATGGATGTCGATCACCTCGCCGATCGCGTAGGCGATCTCGGTGGTGCCGTCGCCGAGCAGCAGGACGCGCACGCGGTCGTCCTTGTCGGGCATCGCGGCATCGCAGCCGAACAACGGCAGGATACGGCCGTCGTGGCTCAGGCGCAGCCTGCCCCCGACCCGCGCGATGGCGGAGGCGGCGACATCCTCGATGCGCTCGACGAGGCCCAGGCGGATCGCGCGCACCGCATGGTCGCAGGCGCGGAACAGCAGGGTCGGCACGGTCTCGATGCGCGCTTCCTCGGCTTCGGCCTTGGCCGGGATCGCGGCGTCGGGGGCACGGACGCCGGCCACCTGCGCGACGCCGGCCGGATCAATCAGCAGCATCGGGCGGCCATTGTCCGGCAGCGTGGTGCCGGCATAGACGCCGGTCGCCATGATCGCCGGCGCGGCGGGCTTCACCACCAGTTCCTCGTGATCCTGTACGCTGTCGACGGAGAGCGCGTAGCGCTCACCGGAAGACGCGCGCACCACCACGAGGATCGAGCGGCCGCCCGAGTAGCTGGGCACGCCGAGCAGCTTCGCAAGCTCGACCACTGGCACCCGCTCGCCGCGAATACGCGCGACCGGTGCCGAGCCGACCATCTCGACCTCGACCGAACCGCCGTAGGACCGCACGATCTCGTCCACCGCGCCACGCGGGATGGCGAACAGCTCGGCGCCCACCGCGAAGGTCAGCGCGGGGATGATGGTGAGCGTCATCGGGACGCGCAGCGTGAGCCGCGTGCCACGGCCCAGCGTGGTGTCGATCTCGACGGTGCCGCCGATGCGCTCGACGTTGGCGCGCACCACGTCCATGCCGACCCCGCGCCCGGAAATGGCGGTAACCGCCTGCGCGGTCGAAAGCCCGGCGGCGAAGATCAGCTCCAGCCGCTCCTGCCGGTCCATGCGCTGAGCACGCTCGCGCGTGACGAGGCCGGCGGCGAGTGCCTTGGCGAGCAGTTTCTCGTCGTCGATGCCGCGCCCGTCGTCGGCGATCTCGATCAGGATCTGGTTGCCCGACTGGCGCGCGTCGACGCGCAGCGTGCCGCCCACCGCCTTACCGGCGGCGGCGCGATCGGCCGGTCCTTCGATACCGTGGTCGATCGAGTTGCGGACGATGTGGGTGAGCGGATCGCGGATCATCTCGATCATCTCGCGATCGAGCTCGACGTCGCCGCCGTCGATGATCAGGTGGACCTGTTTGTGGAGCTCGGCCGAGAGATCGCGCACCATGCGGGGCAGCGCGGAAAACAGACCGTCGATCCGCTGCATGCGGGTGCGGGTGATCGATTCGCGCATCTCGGCGACGCAGGCCGAGAGGCGCTCGAAAGCGGTATCGACGATCGCATCCCCGCCCCGCTCACGCAGGCGGCGGGAGAGCTCGTTGCGGGCGAGCACCATGTCGGACACACCCGCCATCATGCGATCGAGCAGTTCGACCGGCAGGCGGATGGAGCGCGCGGGTGCTCGCGGCGTCGATTGCTGCTGCGCGACGATCGCAGGCGTCGGCTCGGGTGCCTCGACCTCATTGTCTTCCAGCGCGAGGATCAGAGCTTCGTCGCCGCCTTCCGGATAGGTTTCACCGGCGGCAAGCGCCTCGACATATTCGCCGATGCGATCGATGATCGCGAGCACCGCGTTGACCAGCTTGCGATCCGGCGTGCGATCGCCGGAGCGAACCTCGGCCAGCGCGCTCTCGGCTGCGTGGCTCAGGCGCTCGAGACGCGGGAGATCGAGGAAGCCGCAACTGCCCTTCACGGTGTGGACGAAGCGGAAGATCGAATCGAGCCGCCCTCGGTCCGACGGGTCGGCTTCCCAGGCGACGATCTCGCCTGCCAGCGGCTCCAGCGTCTCGCGCGTTTCCGCGATGAATTCGCCCAGCAGTTCTTCCATCGACCCCGCTCACACAGATACGGGATCGCTATCGTCCAGCGATGGTAAAGAACGCGTTAGTTTGAAGAACCGCACCGGCCCTCTCCCCCGCCCAGCCTCCCGACAGGATGACGCTGGATCGGGAGGCTGGGCGGGGGAGAGGGCCGGTGCCGCGAGAATGCGCTCTTTCGCGCATTCTCCAAGAAACTTTCAGCCGACAGGCAAGGAACATCCGAGCATAAGCACACCGTCCTCGGGCTCCGCGATCATGACGTCACCCTTGCGCTCGCTGGCGAGGTGCCACACCAGCCACGCTGCGGACGCGCGCGGGGTCAGAGCATCCTGCGACGTGCCGCCCGTCAGCGCGGTACGCAGCTCGGGGTCGAGCACGATCCGCGGCCCTTCGGCGCGGATCACGATCTCGGTGGCGGTGCCGGTATTCTCGACGCCAATGTCCAGCCGTCCGCCGCGGACCAGCGCATCGCCGGCAATCAGAGCGAGGTTGAGCAGGATCTTGATCGGCCCCTTGCCGAGCGAGGCATCGCCCACCATCCAGCCCACGGAAATCCGGCGATCGCCACCGAACAGCCCCTCGATCGCGGCGCGCACCTCGCGCGTGTCCACCGAATCGCCGAAGCCGCCCGCCGCACCAAAGGCCAGCCGGAAGAACTTCAGCTTGTTGGCGGATGCCCGCGCGCTCTCGGCCAGCAGATCGAGGCAGCGGGCGCGCATCTCCGGATCATGCTCGTCGGCGAGCAGCTCGATGCCGTTGTTCAGCGCACCGACCGGGCTCAGCAGATCGTGGCACAGGCGGGAGCAGAGCAGGCTCGCAAATTCGATGCCGTCGCCTGCCGCCATGTCGTCCTCCCGCACACTTCTCGAAACGCCGCCCTTGTGGCGATTGCGCCTCGCGAGTGCAACCACAGACGACGAGATCGACCGGCGCAAACATTCGGTGCGCCGCAACGCGACCCCTTGAAATTTCGGCGGCATTGCCCACATCCGCCAGCGGATGATTTCGGGGGTTTCCAACATCGATGCGCTGATCCCGGCCGACGCGGACGGCTGGCGGCTCGATCGCGCGCTGGCGGCGGCGGTGCCGACATTGTCGCGCGAGCGGCTGAAGGCGTTGATCTCGTCGGGCGCCGTCAGCAACGACGGGTTGCTGGTCCGCGATCCTTCGGCGAAGGCGAAGGCCGGCGCGATCTTCACGGTCGCGGTGCCGGAACCCGCCCCCGCCCATAACGAGGCGCAGGATATCCCGCTCGTCGTCGCCTATGAGGACGAGCATCTGATCGTCGTCGACAAGCCCGCCGGCCTGGTGGTTCATCCAGCCTGCGGCAACCTCGACGGCACGCTGGTGAATGCGTTGCTCCACCATTGCCACGGCGAATTGTCGGGCATCGGCGGGGTGGCGCGGCCGGGCATCGTGCATCGCATCGACAAGGACACGTCGGGGCTGATCGTCGCCGCCAAGCACGACCGGGCGCACGAAGGCCTCGCCAAGCAGTTCGCGAAGCACTCGATCGACCGGCGCTACAAGGCGATCGTCCATGGGACGCCGCTGCAGCTCGCGGGAAGGGTGGACGCGCCTTTGGCGCGCTCGCCGCACGACCGCAAGAAGATGGCGATCGTGCAATCTTCGCACGCCAAGCATGCCGTAACCCACTGGCGGCTGGAGTCGAAACTACAGGATGCGGCCCTCGTGGAATGCCGGCTGGAGACAGGCCGGACCCACCAGGTCCGCGTCCACATGGCCTCGATCGGCCACCCGCTGCTCGGCGATCCGGTCTACGGGCGCGCCGGGTCGCGGCACGGCAAGCTGTTGAAGGAGTTAGGCTTTCAAAGGCAGGCGTTACACGCGGCGGTACTCGGTTTCATCCACCCGATAACAAGCCAGTCTATCAGTCTGATCAGCAAAATTCCTGACGATATGCAGCGACTGTTCAGCGAACTCTCGCTATAAAGGTTTCAAGTCGGAACCGATTTTCGAGTCGGCTCCACAAGGTTTGGGAGACACAAACATGGCAACCGCCGCAAAAGTCCCCGCGACCATCCCCGCCCTTGGTGGTGAGCAGAGCCTCAACCGCTACCTGTCGGAGATCCGCCGCTTTCCGCTCCTCGCGCCCGAGGAGGAATATATGCTCGCCAAGCGCTATCAGGAGCATGGCGACACCGAGGCCGCGTCCAAGCTGGTCACCTCGCACCTGCGCCTCGTCGCGAAGATCGCGATGGGCTACCGGGGCTATGGCCTGCCCGCGTCCGAGCTGATCTCGGAAGGCAATATCGGCCTGATGCAGGGCGTGAAGAAGTTCGAGCCCGATCGCGGCTTCCGCCTCGCCACCTACGCGATGTGGTGGATCAGGGCCTCGATCCAGGAATATATCCTGCGGTCGTGGAGCCTCGTGAAGATGGGCACCACCGCGGCGCAGAAGAAGCTGTTCTTCAACCTGCGCAGGATGAAGTCCAAGCTCGACGCCTTCGAGGAGGGCGATCTCAACCCCGAGCATCTCGCCAAGATCGCCAAGGATCTCGGCGTGACCGAGGACGAGGTCAACTCGATGAACCGCCGCATGGCGATGGGCGGCGACTCGTCGCTCAACGCGCCGATGCGCGAGGATGGCGAAGGCACCTGGCAGGACTGGCTGGTCGACACCGATCCGCTGCAGGACGAGCGGCTCGCGGAAAGCGAGGAGAAGGACGTGCGCCACGACCTGCTGGTCGAGGCGATGGACGATCTGAACGATCGCGAGAAGCACATCCTCGCCGAGCGTCGGCTGTCGGACGATCCGAAGACGCTGGAGGAACTGAGCCAGGTCTATGGCGTGTCGCGCGAGCGCGTCCGCCAGATCGAGGTGCGCGCCTTCGACAAGCTGCAGAAGGCGATGCTCCGGCTCGCCGGCGGCAAGGGGCTCCTGCCCGCGATGGCGTGAGGCTTCGTCGTTACCTTATGGATGGGGCGTCCGCCGCGAGGCGGGCGTCCTTTTAGCATGTGTGCCAGATCAGAAGGCGGCCCGGTCGAACCCCGTCGCCGAAGCGCACATCGCCGTGAAGACCTTGCCGCTCGGCGGCTCGTCGAACAGGCAACCGATCCTGCCCTTGTCGCTCCAGATCACCCGGCCGACCAGGCGCGGCCAGCCCGCCACCTCGAGCCGGAAAGTCTCGCCCGCCTGATAGCGGCCCTCGACATGCAGGCGGAAGCCATGGCGCGAGAAATTGACCAGCGCCGCCTCGATCGGCGCGCCCTCGTCGAGGATCATCGCCGCCGGAAGCTCCGTCGCCAGGCGCGGCTCCTGGAACCGGACTGACATGCTTTCCAGAAGGGGGTCGTGTCTCATCTCTCGCTCTGTGGCTTCTGGTTAAACGCGACACTACCACCATCGTTAGACTATGGTGGGACTGGTTTCGGAGCCGTTACCAGCCATGACCGGGCCGGTTTCCCGCTTGTCCAACCCGCCGCCGCCCCGCTAGTCCGGTGGCGATGGACGACCTCGCCGCAACCACCGGAGCCCCGCCCCGTCGCCGCTTCACCCTGCGCCGCCTCGTGCGCTGGTGTTTCAAGGCCGTGATCTGGTTCGTAGTCACCTCCATCGTCTGGGTGAGCATCTACCGCTTCGTGCCGCCGCCGGTGACCGTCACCATGCTCACCAACGCGCTCGACGGGCGCGGCATCACCAAGGACTGGATGCCGCTCTCGAGGATCGATCCCGACATGGCCCGCGCCGCGATCGGCGCCGAGGATGCGCGCTTTTGCACCCATCACGGCTTCGATTTCACCGCGATCGAGAAGGCGATGGCGCACAACGAGGACAGCAAGCGCATCCGCGGCGGCTCAACGATCAGCCAGCAGACCGCCAAGAACGTCTTTCTCTGGCAGGGCCGCTCCTACGTCCGCAAGGTGTTCGAGGCGTATTTCACCGTGTTGATCGAAACGCTGTGGGGCAAGCGGCGGATCATGGAGATGTATCTGAACGTCGCCGAGACCGGGATCGGCACCTATGGCGTCAATGCCGGCGCAGAGCGTTATTTCCACCACGATGCCAGCCACCTGACGCCGATCGAGGCGGCGCGCATCGCCGCCGTGCTGCCGCTACCCAAGAAGCGCGGCGCGGTGGCACCCAAGGGTTTCGTGCTCCGCTACGGCAATACCATCTCGCGACGGATTGGCGCGGTGCACGCGGGAGGCTACGATAGCTGCCTGCGCTGAAACCTCGGCGCGCCTAGCGTCGAACCTTCTGGCTGTACCGAGACCATAACAAGGAGCAAGCCATGATCCGCCGCACTCACCTGATCGCGCTGCTCGCCGCGCTGGCGACGCCGGCGATCGCCATCTCCGCCGCCAGCACCTACACTGCCGCCGTCGCCGATCCCGCCCGCCCCGCCGAGGATATTGCGCGCGACGCCGACCGCAAGCCCGCCGCTATGCTCGCCTTCGCGCACGTGAGGCCGGGCCAGACCATCGTCGATTACATCCCGAGCAAGGGCTATTTCACCCGCCTGTTCAGCGCCGCCGTCGGCCCCTCCGGCCTTGTTTATGCGGTCACGCCGCAGATGCTGCTCGATGTTTTCGCGAAGATCGGCAAGGCTCCCCCGCCGTCCGTTACCGCCGAGCCGGGCCGCGGCAACGTACATGACGCGATCGCCAGCGGTGGTTCGCTCAACGTACCCGCCCCGGTCGATCTGGTGTGGACCTCCCAGAATTATCATGACGTCCACATCTTCGGTGGCGCTGCCGCCACCGCGCAGCTCAACACGGCGGTGTTCGCCGCGCTGAAGCCCGGCGGTCTCTATGTCGTGCTCGATCACGCTGGAGCGCCGGGGCTCGACGAGGCCGGCGTCAAGAAACTGCACCGCATCGACGAAGCGGTGGTGAAGCGGGAGGTGCTGGCCGCCGGCTTCAAGCTGGACGGGGAATCGAAGGTTCTGGCCAACCCGGCCGACCCGCGCACCGCCAACGTCTTCGATCCCTCGATCCGCGGGCATACGGACCAGTTCATCCTGCGGTTCAGAAAGCCGGGCTGATCGCCCACCACGCCCGAACCCCTTCGGGCGAACGGGTTTTGAAGCTCAGGCTCAGAACGGCAGCTTGAAGCCCGGCGGCAGCGGCAGCCCCTGGGTCATCTTGCCCATCTCCTGCTGGCTCACCGCATCGGCCTTGGCGCGCGCATCGTTGAAGGCGGCGGCAATCAGGTCCTCCAGCATCTGCTTCTCCGACGGCTGGAGCAGGCTGTCATCAAGATCGACGCCGATGATGCGGCCCTTGGCGGTGGCCTTCACCCTGACCAGACCGCCGCCGGCGACGCCCTCCACCTCGACCTTGTCGAGCGTGTCCTGCGCCTTGCTGAGCTGGTCCTGCACATTCTGGGCGGCTTTCATCAGCTCTTCGAGATTCATGCGATGCTCCGTTCGTCTTCGATGAGCTCGGCACCCGGAAAGGCGGAGCGGATCGCCGCCACCACCGGGCTGTCGAGGATTTCCCGTTCGGCGGCCGCCTTGGCGGCAAGTTCCTGCTCGCGCAAGGTCGGTTCACAGGGCTGGTCCGTCAGCGCGACCTGCCAGTCGATCGGAAAGACCTCGCCCAGAGCCTTGGCGATATTACCGTCTATCGGCCGCTTGGGATGGATCGCCAGTTCGGGCGGTGCATAGCGGACCAGGCTGGCATAATCGTGCAGCTGCTGCGCGAGATGGGCGTGGCGGCTGGCGATGCCCTCGATCAGTCCGGGGAAGGTCTCCGGCACGCGCGCCACCGGCTTGGCGGCCATCGTGGGAGCACCGCTCGCCATTGGCGCGGCGTTGTCCACCGCCGGCATAGGCTCGCCTGACTGGAGCCGGCGCAGCAGTTCCCCCGGATCGGGCAGCGTGCCGGCGTGGACGACGCGCAGCAGCGCCATCTCGGCCGCCTCCATCGGCATCGCCGTGGTTTCGACCTCGCCCAGGCCCTTGAGCAGCAACTGCCACAGGCGATGCAGCGTCGCGTGGCCGAGCTTGCCCGCCCATTCCTCCAGCGCAGCGCGCTCCTCGACCGACTGTGCCGGATCGGGCGCGCCGCCGGCCTTTGCGCGTGTGACGCCGTGGACCGCCTCCAGCAGGCCCCGGAACAGCGCGGCCGGCTCCACGCCCAGCGCATGCTGCTCGGCAAGCGCCGTCAGCACGGCCGGCGCATCGCCCGAAAGAAGCAGCGCGAACAGCCGCCGGACCGCGCCGCGATCGGACAGTCCCAGCATCTCGCGCACCTGCACCGCCGTCACGCCGCCTTCTTCGGTGCCCGCGTGGGCGATCGCCTGGTCGAGAATCGAGAGACCGTCGCGCGCGCTCCCTTCCGCCGCGCGCGCGATCAGCGCCAGCGCCTCGGACTCGGCCGAAACCTTCTCCTCGTCCACGACATGCTGAAAATGCGTCGCCAGCAGGTCTGCCGGAATACGCCGCAGATCGAAGCGCTGGCAGCGCGACAGCACCGTGACCGGCACCTTGTTCACTTCGGTCGTCGCGAACAGAAACTTGACGTGGGCAGGGGGTTCCTCGAGCGTCTTCAGAAGCGCGTTGAACGCGTTCTTGGACAGCATGTGGACTTCGTCGATGATGTAGATCTTGTAGCGCGCCGAGACGGCGGCATAGCGAACTGCCTCGATGATCTCGCGCACGTCGTCGACACCGGTGTGGCTGGCGGCGTCCATCTCGACCACGTCGATATGCCGTCCCTCGGCGATCGCCTTGCACGGCTCGCAAATGCCGCAGGGATCGATCGTCGGCCCACCCTGCCCGTCCAGCCCGATACAGTTGAGCGCCTTGGCGATCAGCCGCGCGGTGGAGGTCTTGCCCACCCCGCGCACGCCCGTCATCAGGAAGGCGTGCGCCAGCCGCCCGCGCCGGATCGCATTGCCCAGCGTCTGGACCATCGCATCCTGCCCGATCAGCTCGCCGAAAGTCTGCGGGCGATATTTGCGCGCGAGGACGCGGTACGGTGCGGGAGATTCGCTCATGGAGAGGATATCTAGCCGGAAAGGGCCGACGGTGGGAGCCGGAACGACCCGGCGAGAAATCGTTGTGGCTGCTTCCTTCCGGACCTGACCAAGTTGGCGACGACGACGTCCGCCCGACTCCCGGCGCGCCAGATAGGGGACAAGGCCTGTGCTGGCAAGGGGATGGCCTATCGGCTAGTCTCGCGGGCGATGATCTCCCGCACCGCCTCCTGCTCCTGCGGCGCCCTCATCGCCATCTGCGAGGGCGATCCGGTGCGCGTCTCGGTCTGCCATTGCCTCGAATGTCAGAAGCGCTCTGGCAGCGCCTTCGCGGTGCAGGCCCGCTTTCCCGGCGACCATGTGACTATCTCGGGCGAATGGCGCGAATGGATGCGGACCGGCGACGAGGGCAGCCACGCCCGCTTCCGCTTCTGCCCGACCTGCAGCTCGATCGTCTTCTACGTGACCGACGAGATGCCGGGCTTCGTCACGATCCCGGTGGGTGGGTTCGCCGATCCGTCTTTTCCGCCGCCGCGCGTCACGGTCTACGAGGGGCGGCAGCATCCATGGGTCGCGATTCCGGGCGACCATATCGAGCGTTACGACTGAGCGTCAGCGGCCGGTCATGTCGTGCGCCACGCCCGGCATGCGGACGGTCAGACGATCCAGCTCAGCGGAGAGGTAAACCTGGCAGGCGAGCCGTGAAGTGCGCGAGACGTGCGCGGCGAGATCGAGCAGATCCTCCTCCATTTCGGAGGCTGGTGGCAGCAACCCGAAATCCGCCGGATCGACGATGACGTGGCAGGTGGAGCAGGCCATCTGCCCCTCGCACGTGCCCTCCAGCGGCTGGCCGGCCGCCTGCGCGACATCGAGCAGGCGTTCGCCGGCCGGAGCCTCGACTTCGGCGGAAAGCTCGCCGCGCGGATCGAGGAAGCGGATGCGGGTCATGCGAAAGCCCGCTGGCGATCGGCGGCGTCGAGGATCAGGGCGATGGCGGTGTCGATCTCCTCGCCCGTCGTGTAGCGGCCGAATCCCAAGCGGATACTGGAGCGAGCCTCCGCCGCCGCGAGGCCGATCGCTTCCAGCACATGGCTCGGCCGCCCCGAACCGCTCGCGCAGGCGGAGCCGGCCGAAAAAGCAACATCGCGTACGTCGGCCATGAGGCGCGACACGTCGAGACCGTCATGGCGGATATTTAGATTCCCGAAGTAGCGACGATCGAGCGCACCATTTACGATCCAGCCGCCGAGCATCGAGTGAGCGCGCCCGAATAGACCGAAAACATGGTCCGCATCCGTCTCGATCCGCTCGAACGCCAGCTTCGCCGCCGCGCCGAAGCCGGCGCAGAGCGCGGGAGCGAGCGTGCCGGAACGTAGCCCGCCCTCCTGCCCGCCGCCGTGCATCAGCGGTGCCGGTTCGAAGCCATCGCGCAGCCACAGCGCGCCGATGCCCTTGGGTCCATGGATCTTGTGCGCGGAGATGGCGATCAGGTCGCAGGCGTCCACCGGGAGCGGCACGCGCCCATAGCCCTGCACCGCGTCGCAGATCATCGTCGCGCCCGCCTCGCGCGCCATCGCACCAAGCGCGGCGACCGGCTGGATCGTGCCGATCTCGTTGTTGACGAGCATCGCCGCGACGAGTGCCGTGTCGCCGTCGATCGCGGCGCGCGCCGCATCGAGATCGACGATACCTTCATGATCGACCGGCAGCACGATGACGTCATGCCCTCGCCCGCCGAGCCACGCGACCGTGTCGAGCACGGCGGCATGCTCGATCGCGGTGGTGACGATGCGGCGGCGCGGGCTTGTCTCGGCGATCCCCTTGATCGCCCAGTTGAGTGCCTCGGTGGCGCCGCTCGTGAACAGCAGCCGCCCGCCCGGCCCGAACGGCGCCGCGACCTGATCGCGCGCCACCTCCACCGCCGCCTTCGCCGCGCGGCCCATGCGGTGCGGCGAGTGTGGATTTCCGAAGCCCTCCTCCAGCAGCGGGCGCATCGCGGCCAGCGCTTCGGGCGCGAGCGGCGTGGTCGCCTGATAATCGAGATAGATCATGCCGCGCGCGCCTTCGCATCGCCCGCGATCGCGCGCCATTGTTCGGCGAAGCGCCAGACGTCCTCGCGGCGCGTGGTCCGCCCGAAGCTCACCCGGATCACCTCGCCGGCCGCCTTCGCATCCAGCCCCATCGCCGCAAGAACATGGCTGGGCTTGAGGCTCCCCGACGAGCAGGCGCTGCCCGCCGACACCGCGAAACCCGCGCTGTCGAGGCGGATCAGCTGTGCCGCCGCCGCCATGCCCGGCATCCGGTAGGAGGCGATGGTAGCGAGGCGCGGCGCATGGCGGGCGATCACCTCCCCGCCCGCCTCCTCGATCGCCGCGTCGAGATAGGCGCGCAGATCGTCGGCCCGCTCGATCCAGCCCGACCCTTCGCCCAGCGCGGCGGCCATGCCGGCGATCGACGGCCAGTCCTCGGTGCCGCCGCGATACCCCTGTTCCTGGCCTCCGCTCGGCGCCAGCATGGCGAGATCCTTCACCAGCAGCGCGCCGATCCCGGACGGACCGCCGAACTTGTGCGCGGAGAAAGCGAGGAAATCCGCATCGGGCAGCGCCATCTTGCCGACCGCCTGCGTCGCGTCGCAAAGCCACAGGCCGCCGGCCCCGCGCGTCGCCTCGCCGATCGCGTCGAGCGGCTGGATCACGCCCGTCTCGCTGTTCACCGCCTGCACCGCGACCAGCGGCGCCTCGCCGGCCCGCTCGATCGCCAGCGCGAGCCCGACATCGGTCACCCGCCCATCGGCACCGACAGGAAGCTCCACCGCGCCTTCGCCATGGCGGCGCACCGCGTCATGCTCGACGGCCGAGACGATCCGCCGCCCCGCCTTCGCCCGCGCCATCACCATCGCGATCGCCTCGCTGGCGCCGCTGGTGAACAGGATCGCGCCGCGCCAGCCCAGAGCCTCGGCGATCCGCACCCGCGTCGCTTCCAGCCCCGCGCGCGCCGCGCGGCCCTCGGCATGGGGCGAGGATGGGTTCGCCCACGCCTCGTATGCGTCCAGCATCGCAGCGCGGGCCACGGGGCTCAGCGGGGTGGTCGCGGCATGGTCCAGATAGACGCGGGACGACATTGAGACAGATACGCTCCCGGATTCGTTGCGCGAAACACTTCCCCTTCTATATAGGACGCCATTCACGCGGCCAGAGCCGCCCCCTCCGTTTCTCGTACAGGTGCGATGCCCGAAGTCATTTTCCCTGGCCCCGAAGGCCGTCTTGAAGGCCGTTTCACCCCCGGCCCGCGCCCGCGCGCGCCCGTCGCGCTGATCCTCCACCCGCACCCGCAGGCGGGCGGCACGATGAACAACGCCATCGTGCAGGCGCTGTTCAAGACATTCGTGCGGCGCGGCTTCGCGACCTTGCGCTTCAACTTCCGGGGCGTCGGCAAGTCGCAGGGCGTGTTCGACAACGGCATCGGCGAGCTTTCCGATGCAGCCTCGGCGCTCGACTGGGTACAGTCGATCCATCCCGAGGCGACGCAGACCTGGATCGCCGGCTACAGCTTCGGCGCGTGGATCGGCATGCAGCTGCTGATGCGCCGACCGGAGGCGCGCGGCTTCATCTCGATCGCGCCGCCGGCGAGCATGTACGATTTCAGCTTCCTGGCGCCCTGCCCCTCCTCCGGCATCCTGATCCAGGGCGACGCCGACGAGGTGGCGACGCCCGCCGCGACGCAGAAGCTGGTCGACAAGCTGCGCACCCAGAAGCACATCACCATCCACCACGACACCATCCCGCACGCGAACCACTTCTTTGCGGACGAGATGACCGAGCTGATGCAATCGGTGGACGGCTATCTGGACATGCGGCTGAAGTAAGGCCGCTGAGCCCCTCCCTGGAAGGGAGGGGCTTATTGGGTCGGCATCGGCCACGCCCAGATCAGCACGTTGATCACCAGCACGACCGCGACGCCCAGCATCAGGGCGCCGCGCTTGCGGTCCTGACCGGTGGCGATCAGGCGGATGCCGAAGACACCGAGCACGAACGCGGCGATCATCGCGACGCTCAGCGCGAAGGTGGCGAAGCCGCTCCCCAGGATCATGCCGTGAGCGCCTGGAACTTGGCCGGATCGACATTGCCGCCCGAGACCAGCAGCACTGTGCCGTCGAGCGGCACCTTGCCCGCCAGCGCCGCCGCCAGCGCGACCGCGCCACCGGGCTCCGCCACGATCTTGAGCCGTTCGAAGGCGAAGCGCATCGCGTTCGCCACCTCGGCCTCGCTCACCGAAACTCCGGTCGCGCCACGCCCCTTAAGGATGCCGAAGGTCAGTTCGGCCACGCGCAGCGTCTGCAAAGCGTCACAGGCCGTCGATGGCGGGTTCTGCTCGACGGGCACGATCTCGCCCCGGCGGAGCGATTCGCCCATGTCGTCCCAACCCTCCGGCTCGACGACGACGATTTCGGCATCGGGCGCGGCCAGCGAGATGCCCGAGGACAGGCCACCGCCGCCGCAGCACACCACGATGCGCTTCACCTCTTTCCCGGCCGCCTCGCGATACTGCTCGACGATCTCTAGCCCCGTGGTGCCCTGCCCCTCGACGATCCATGGGTCATCGAAGCTCGGCACGAGCACCGCGCCGCGCTCGGCCGCGATGCGCGCGGCGATCTCCTCGCGGCTTTCCGTCAGGCGATCGTAGAAGACGATCTCCGCCCCGCTCGCCCGCGTGCCCGCCACCTTCGCGGCCGGTGCATCGGCGGGCATCACGATCAGCGCCGGCATCCCCAGCCGCTGCGCCGCCCACGCGACGCCCTGCGCGTGGTTGCCCGACGAAAATGCCACGACTCCCGCCCGCTTCTCCGTTTCATTCAACGACGTCAACCGCCACCACGCGCCTCTCAGCTTGAAGCTGCCGGTCCGCTGGAGGCACTCGGCCTTGATATGCACCGGCTCGCCCCGGATCTCGGTTGAAATCAGGGGTGTGCGGACCCCTATACCCTTCAGGGCAAGGGCTGCGGCCTGGATACCCTCAAGTGTCGGTGACCCGGACGTTAACGATTGGGTTGATTCGGCAGAAGAAATGGCTGTTCTCCGCGGGTTTCCGTGGGCCTTTACAGGGGGGTCAGCGATCCGTATATCGCACCCCCTCGCTGCCCCATGGGACTTCCAACCGCAAGGCAGCATTTGCTCTGTAACTGCACCTGGAGGTCCCTTGAATTGCACAAGCACCATAGCGCGCTGGGGGTAGCAACCGCCCTTCGTCCGGTTCAGCCGGTCACGCTCGTCCGTCCGCACGCCGCCACGCGTGCAGCCCGCTTCTTCTCGGAGAAGTTTCCGGGCCGGTCGCTCTATGCGGTAAAGGCGAATCCGTCGCCCGATCTCCTGCTCACTTTGTGGGAAGGCGGGATCACGCACTATGACGTCGCCTCGATCGCCGAGGTCCGTCTGGTCGCGCGCACCCTTCCGGAAGCGACGCTCTGCTTCATGCACCCGGTGAAGGCCGAGGAAGCGATTGCCGAAGCGTATTTCACGCACGGCGTCCGCACCTTCTCGCTCGACAGCCATGAGGAGCTGGACAAGATCGTGCGCGCCACCAAGGGCGCGACCGACCTGACGCTGTGCGTGCGTATTCGCGTGTCCTCCGATCATTCGAAGCTCAGCCTCGCGTCGAAGTTCGGCGTGGATCTGGCCGATGCCGCCTCGCTGCTGATGGCGACCCGCCAGGTCGCCGACGCGCTCGGCATCTGCTTCCACGTCGGTTCGCAGGCGATGAGCCCGCAGGCCTATTCGGATGCGCTCGCCCGCGTGCGTGCCGCGATCGTCTCGGCCTCGGTCACCGTGGACGTCATCGACGTCGGCGGCGGCTTCCCGTCGGCCTATCCGGGCATGACCCCGCCGCCGCTGGAGCAGTATTTCCGCGTCATCCACGAGGCGTTCGAGAGCCTGCCCGTCTCCTACTCGGCGGAGCTGTGGTGCGAGCCTGGCCGTGCGCTGTCGGCGGAATATGCCTCGGTGCTGGTCCGCGTCGAGCGCCGCCGCGGCGACGAGCTCTACATCAACGACGGCGCCTATGGCGCGCTGTTCGATGCGGCGCACATCGGCTGGCGCTTCCCGGTCGCGCTGCTGCGCGAGCCCGAGAGCCACGCCAAGGATGTCGGCTTCAGCTTCTACGGCCCGACCTGCGACGACATGGACCACATGGTCGGTCCGTTCGATCTGCCGGCGGACACCCGTGTCGGTGATTTCATCGAGATCGGCATGCTCGGTGCCTATGGCAGCGCGATGCGCACCGCCTTCAACGGCTTCACCAACGGCGAGACGGTCATCGTCGACGACGAGCCGATGGTCAGCCTCTACACCACGGTTGCGGAACCCGCGACGGTGGCGGGCCGCGTCATCAAGCTGTAAAGGCTTCGGCCAACAAGGAACCCACTCCCGGCGCGGGCCTCGGCCCGCGTCGCCCTTTTCTATTCTCGGGAGCGAGACCATGAACGACCAATCCCCGATCAACGACACCCGCAAGGCGGAGCTGCTTTCCACTGTCGTCGAGCATGTCGACATCACCAGCTTCGACGCGCGCCCGATCGTCGATGCGATGAAGAAGATGAGCTTCACCTCGCGCGATCTCGGCCGCGCGACCGACATCTACAACCAGATGCTGGCGGACAAGGATTGCTCGATCGTCCTCGTGATCGCGGGCTCGACCTCGGCCGGCGGCTGCATGGATCTCTATGCCGAGCTGGTGCGCAACAACATGGTGGACGCGATCGTCGCCACCGGCGCCTCGATCGTCGACATGGATTTCTTCGAGGGCCTCGGCCACAAGCATTATCAGGCCAAGGAAATCCCCGACGACGACACGCTGCGCTCGCTCTACATCGATCGCATCTACGACACCTATATCGACGAGGTGGCGCTCCAGAACGTCGATCACACCATCTTCGAGATCGCCGAGACGCTGCCGGCCAAGGCCTATTCGTCGCGCGCCTTCATCCGCGAGATGGGCCGCTATCTCACCCAGAACGGCGCCAAGGACAACAGCCTCGTCAAGCTGGCGTTCGAGCATGATGTGCCGATCTTCTGCCCGGCCTTCACCGACTCGTCGGCGGGCTTCGGCCTCGTGAAGCACCAGGTCGATGCGATGAAGGCGGGCAAGCCCTACCTCACCATCGACTCGATCGCCGACTTCCGCGAGCTGACCGACATCAAGATCAAGGCGGGCACCACCGGCCTGCTGATGATCGGCGGCGGCGTGCCGAAGAACTTCGTGCAGGACACGGTGGTGTGCGCCGAGATCCTCGGCCACGACGATTGCGAGGTGCACAAATACGCCGTGCAGATCACCGTGGCGGATGTGCGCGACGGCGCCTGCTCCTCCTCGACGCTGCAGGAAGCGGCCTCGTGGGGCAAGGTGAGCACCGCGCTGGAGCAGATGGTCTATGCCGAGGCCACCTCGGTGATGCCGTTGCTGGCTTCCGACGCTTACCATCGCGGCCACTGGAAGACCCGCGAGAAGCGCTCGTTCGCGAAGATGTTCGCCGACGATTGAGGCGGGATTCCCCTCGCTCCGGGCCTGCGCTATGCTGTCCGGAGCGAGGGAGACTTATGCGCACGATCACCACTCTGGCCCTGCTGGCAGGCACCCTGCTCGTCACCGCCTGCAACACCGTTCACGGCGTCGGACAGGACGCGAAGTCCGTCGGCCGCGTCTTCTCGCACGATCCGGACGGGAACAAGCAGAACCGCTAGCGGTGGAAGCTGGCCGCCAGCTCCACATGGGTCGACCAGCGGAACTGGCCGACCGGCCTGATCCACTCCAGCCGCCAGCCACCGTCCACCAGCGTCTTCGCGTCACGTGCGAAGGTGGAGGGGTTGCACGAGACGTAGGCGATACGACGGAGCTCGGCCTTCGCCAGCTCCGTCGTCTGCTCCTTGGCCCCCGCGCGCGGCGGATCGAGCACCACCGCGCCGAAACGCGATAGCTCGGCGGCGGTATAGGGCCGGCGGAAAAGATCGCGATGATCCGCGACCACCTGCCGGCCCGCCCGCGCAGCGGCAGCCTTGAGCGACAGGATCGCGTCGCGCGCGCCTTCCGCCGACAGCACCTTCGCGGAAGCGGACAGCGGCAGGGCGAAGGTGCCGAGGCCCGAAAAGAGATCGGCGACGGTCTTCGCATCGCCTACCACGTCGCGCACCGAGGCAAGCAACACCGCCTCACCGTCCATCGTCGCTTGCAGGAACCCCCCTGCCGGCAGGCCGACCGCCACACCGCCGAGCGTGACCGTGACGGGGCGGGGTTCCCAGCGCGTCTCCGCACCATATCCGCCGTCCACGGAAACGCGTGCCAGCACATGCGCTTCGGCAAAGGCGTTGATCGCCTCGATCGCAGCAAGTCCATCCGCCTCGACGCCCGTGAGAAGCAGGTCGATGCCCTGATCCACCAGCGCCAGTTCCACGCCGCAACCGCGCCTATCCGCCAGCAACTTGGCCAGCAGCGGTCTCAGCGGGGCGAGCAGCGCGAACAGTTCGGGCAGCAATATCCAGCATTCAGCCAGATCGACGATCTTCCGGCTCTGCCCCTCGTTGAAGCCGAGCAGGATCTTGCGCCCGATCCGCTCCGCCCGGAGCGAGGCGCGGCGGCGGGTGCGCGGCGGCGAGAGGTGCGGGCGCGCGATCTCGGCGGTCAGTCCCTGCTGGCCGAGCGCGCCTGCGATGCGATCGACCAGATAGTCGGCATAAGCGGCGTCATCGACATGCTGGAGCGTGCAGCCCCCGCAGGTCGGGAAATGGCGGCAGGGCGGCTTCTGGTGATGCGGACCGGGAACGATGCCACCGTCGGCCAGAAGCGTATCGCCGGGCGCGGCAAGCGGCACGGCGCGGCCATCGGCGGTCATGCCGTCGCCACGCGCGGCGAGGCGGACAATCGCCTCTCCCTGGAAGGGAGGGGCCGGGGGTGGGTCTTGGCGCGCGGTACGGTTGTCGTCGGTCACAAGGCGCCCGTATCATCAAGCCTGCACCCACCCCAACCCCTCCCTTAAAAGGAGCGGCCTTTCAGGCCAGGCACCCGGCCACCGCGCCGCGCAGATGCTCCACCAGATCGTCCGCGATCAGCAACGGGCCCGCGCGCCGACCGGCTTCCGAATGGAGCCACACCGCCGCCTGTGCCGCCTCGAACGGGTCGTCCATCTGCGCCAGCATCGTGCCGAGGATACCGGCGAGCACGTCGCCCGTTCCCGCGCTCGCCAGCCAGGCCGGGGCCGGCGCGCCGATCGCGGCGCGGCCGTCCGGATGCGCGACGACGGTGCAGACGCCCTTGAGCAGTATGACCGCGCCCGTCTTGCGGGCGCCGACCAGCGCCTTATCGAGCGCGGTGCCCCCGGCATCGGGGAACAGACGTGCATATTCGCCGCCATGCGGCGTCAACACGGCCAGTGCCTTGCGGGCGGGCAGGCGATCGAGCCCGTCCCTCGCCAGCAAAGTAAGCGCATCCGCGTCGAGTACCAGCGGGTGATCTGTGGCGAGCGCGAGATCGAGTCGCCGCCGTCCCTCACCCTCCGTGCCGAGGCCGGGGCCGATCACCATCGCGCCGATCCGCTTGTCCGCGAGCGCTTCGTCATCCCACGCGCGGCGGACCAGCGCGTGCGGCACACCCTCGCCCTCCGCGCCGAGCAACTCGACATAGCCCGCGCCCGCCCGCTGCGCGGCGAGCGAGGCGAGCATCGTCGCGCCCGGCATCCGGCCGGCGGCCACCACCACCTTGCCGCGCGTATATTTGTTGGCCTCGAAGCCCGGTGCCGCGATCGGGGGGCGGCCGATCTCGATCACGCCCCGCGGTGGATCGCCCAGGCCGATATCGGCGACCACCACCTCGCCGCAGCGCGCCGCTGCCGGCATTAGCCGGTGCGCGCGCTTGAGCGCACCCAGCGCGACGGTGAGATGCGCGGGCGGCAATTCGGTCAGCACCGCGCCGTCATCGGTTGCGATGCCGCTCGGCAAGTCGACCGCCACGCGATACGCGGCTGCCGCGAGCAGGCGGGAGGCCGGCTCCGCGATCTTGTTCTTCAGCGGACGCGAGAGGCCGGTGCCGAACAGCGCATCGATCACCAGCGGCGCCGGCGCCGCCTCGTCCAGCACCTCAACCGGGCCGCCCCACGCGCGCCGCGCCTCACGCGCCGCATCGGTCGTCGGATCGCCAGAGGCCGCCACCCGCACGCGTACGCCGCACTCCCGCAGCCGCGCGGCGATCACATAACCGTCGCCACCGTTGTTGCCGGGGCCGCACAGCACCAGCGTCTCGCGCGGGCCGAAGCGGTCCCAGGCGATCTCCGCCGCCGCGCGGCCGGCCTTGGTCATCAGCCCGAACACCGACACGCCGCGCGCAAACACCGCTTCCTCGGCCGCCTTGGTTTCGGCGGCGGTGAGGATTGGGCGACCGCTCATCGCGCCGGGGCGGCCTGCCCCTTGACGGTCGCAGGCAGGCGGTAGCGATCCTCGCCGATGCTCACCTCGATCGCATCGGCGCCGACCACCTTCACCGATGCCGCGTCCGCGCCATCCGCCGTGATCACACCGCGCCCGTCGTTGGCGACCTGCAAACGGCGGAAGCCGCCATCGGGATGGTGGAGCGTGAGCACGATGCCGTCCGCCATCGCGCTGCGCTCGACGGTGCATTCCGACTTGAACTCGGTGGCACCAGCCAGCGCACAGGGGATCGACGCGCCACCGGCTTCCTGGCTGCCGCCGCCTATCCCCGAAGGCGCCTGATCGCAGGCCGCGAGCGGGATGGTCAGCAGGAGCGGAAGAAGAGTGATGCGGCGCATGAACTGCATCCTTACGCCTGCAGTCGCACCGAAACAGGCCCCTTTTGCGCGAACCTGTCCCAAGTCGCGCCGATCACCGGCGCCAGCCGATCGGCCCAAACCGTCACCCCGGCCTCTTCGCCGATCAGGTCCTGCCGCACCTCGATACCGAGATAGGGGATGCCCGCGCCTTCCGCATGACGGTTCATCGTCGCGTTGAGCAGCCGGCCCGAATAAGGCTTATTGTCGCCGGTGGCGATGCCGGCCGCCTTCAGCAGCGGGATCGCGATCCGTGCTGCGCGCTCGTCCTGATTGTAGAGGATGCCGATCTCCCACGGACGCCGTTCCTCGGGCCGCGTCTCCAGCCGGGGCGTGAAGCTGTGCAGCGAGACGATCAGCGCTGGCCGCCTCCGCGCGATCGCTGCGGCAACCGCGCCATGATACGGTCGGAAGAACCGCGCAAGCCGCACCTCGCGCGCCTCGGCGTCGAGATGGTTGGCGGCGATATCGATGCCGTCGCTCGACAGCGGGATCAGGCCAGGCGCATCTTCCTCGCGGTTGAAATCGCAGACCAGCCGCGAGACGCCGCCGAGGATCGCCTCCCAGCCCATCCGCGCGCACAGCGCCTTCGCGAGCGGCGCCACGCCGATGTCGATCGCGACGTGGCGCGTCATGATTTCGGCCGGAATGCCGAGATCGATGTCAGGCGGAACGTGCGCCGAGGCATGATCGGCGACGATCAGGACGCCGCCCCTTGCCTCACCATCGCCGATCGCTTCCCAGGCCTCGGCCCGGTTATTGCTCATCCCGCGAAATCGGGCTTGCGGCCGGAGCGGAAGGCCTTCCAGCCCTCCTGGAAATCGGCGGAGGCGAAGGCGTCGTCGAAGCGCTTGTCGACACCGAAGCGGCCCGCCAGCGTCGCCTTGAGCGCATACAGGCTGTAGGGCGCATTGCCGGCGATCGAATCGATGATGTCGCAGCCGGTCGCCGCCTGCCCGCAGACCATCTCGACGAGGCCGATGCGATGCGCTTCCTCGGCGTCGATGAAGGTAGCAGTGAAAAGCAGGCGCGCCGCCTGCCCCGGACCGACCAGTTCTGCGAGGCGCGCAAGATCGGGCTGCGGATAGGAGATGCCGAAGCGTGCCGGAGTGATCGCGTAGGTGGATTTCGGCCCGGCGATCCGCATGTCGCATGCCATGGCGAGCGAGACGCCGGCGCCGAAGCACCCGCCCTCGACGATCGCCAGCGTCGGCTTGTTGACCGCACGGATGCGAGCGAGCGCGCTCGTCATCGCACCGCGGAAGATGTGGCGCTTTTTCACGTCGTCGATCAGGCCGGGCATTTCGGAAAGATCGGCACCGGCGCAGAAGCTCATCGGATCGGCGGAGGTGATGATCACCAGCCGCGCGTCGCTCGCGGCGGCCTCGTTCACCGTCTTCTCCAGCGCGCTCCATTGCCCGATCGGGATCGCATTGCGTTTCTCACCGCGATCGATCACGACGCGGGCGACCGGACCTTCCAGTTCGAGTCTGAACATCGACATCCTCATTCTCTCCAGATGAGCAACTCGGCAATTCCCATCCGGTTGCATCATGCAACCAGAATCGCCGGCTGTCACGTCAACGCAACAAGGTTGCCAGAGTCCACCACTGGGGGAAATGATTCTCTATGGCATCGCGCGCGCCATTCCGCTCTTCCGCTGTGCCAAAAAGAGCGAAGCAGGTCGCGCCCGAGCCGGACATGCGTGCCAGCATCACCCCCGGCATGGCAGCAAGCGCGGCGATCGTATCGGCGATGACTGGCTGCATCGCGATCGCCGGCGCTTCCAGATCATTCCGTCCGGCAAGCGCTGCGGCCAGCGGATCGCCGCCGCCGAGCGGTCCGCGATCGATCCCGTCCCAGCCTTTGAACACCGGCCCGGTCGGCACCGGCACGCGCGGGTTGACCAGCAACACCGGCATCCCGCGCAGGGGGGCGTCGTCGAGGAGATCGAGCGCGTCGCCCACCCCTTCCCCCCTCAGGCTCTTCGAGACGAGGCAGGCGGGCACATCCGCGCCGAGACCAGCGGCGATCTCGTGGAGGGAGGATTGCGGCATAGCGACGCCCCACAGCCGGACGAGCAGGCGCAACGCCGCCGCGGCGTCGGCGGAGCCGCCGCCGATCCCGGACGCGATCGGCAGGCGCTTGTCGAGCCGGATCGCCGCCCCGCCTGCCGTTCCGCAAGCTTTCCGCAAGGCATGAGCGGCGCGAAGCACCAGATTGTCCTCACCGACCGACAGCCCCTCGCCGAACGGCCCCTCGATCGCCAGCGACAGGGTATCGGCCGGCTCGACGGTCAGCTTGTCGCCGTCCGTGCAGAAGGCGAAGAGCGTTTCGAGATCGTGATAGCCGTCCGCCCGTCGGCGGCGGACGTGCAGGGCCAGGTTGATCTTGGCGTAGGCCGTCTCGGCCAACACCTTGTCAGGACTCATCACGGCTTCGCGATCAGCCCATTATCGATCTTGGCCTTGATCCGCGCCTTCTCGTCATCGTCGGCCGCCACGAGCGCCGCGCGCCAGGCGTAGCGCGCGTCGAGCTTGCGGTTCGCCTTCCAGTAGGCGTCGCCGAGATGCTCGTTGATATCGGTCTCGGCCGGAGCGCCCTGCGCGGCGCGTTCCAGCAACGGGATCGCACGATCGATATTGCCGCGCAGATACCAGGACCAGCCGAGCGAGTCGGTGATCGATGGATTGTCGGGCGCCAGCGCGCTGGCCTTGGCGATCATCGCACCGGCACCAGGAATATCCTCGCCATGCTCCAGCTCGGAATAGCCCAGGAAGTTGAGCACCTCGGGCTGCTGCGGCGCCAGCGCCAGCGCGCGCGCCGCCTTGACGCGTGCGGTCGGCCAATCGCCCGCCTCCAGCACGGCATTGGCCTCCTGCAGCAGCAGCGGCCAGGCGATCTCGGCCGGCGCCTTCTCGCCACCCGCCATCGTCAGCGCATGGTCATAGGCCTGCGCCGCCTCGGTCGGCTTCTTGGCGGCGGAGAGCAGATCGCCGAGCCGCGTCCAGTCACCCAGCGTCGCGCCGGGCGCCTGCGTCGCCGCCTGCGCCTCGGCGAGCGCCTGGTCGGAATGGCCGGCACGAACCAGAAGCATCACGCGTGTATCGCGGGCCGCGCCGGCGAAGGGATCGTCCGGGGAAACGTGGTTTACCGCATCGAGCGCCGCATCGTCCGCACCGCCGAGCGAGAGCAGGCTGGCAGTGACCAGCCACGGCTCGCTCGCATCGGGCGCCAGCATCGTCGCGATCCGCGCGAAGCCAAGCGCCAAGGGCGCTGCCTGCTGGCGGTTGAGATCGGCCGCGATCCGCACGTTGAGTTCGGCAATGCCTGCGGCCGGGGTGTCGATCGCGCCGGGCAGCTTGCGCCGCGCCGTCAGCATGTCCCGCGCCCGGGCGATCGCCGGCTCGTCGCCCACCAGCATCGCGAGCGCCGCATCGTGCTTGTGCCGTTTGTCGAGCTCGGCCGCCGCCGCGATCCGGATGCGGGCCGATCGCGCGCCCTCGGGCAGCTGGAGCGCGTTGATCGCGGCGACGCCCTCGGTGTCCTTGCCCATCGCGATCAGGATCAGGCCCTGCTGTTCGCTGCCATATGTCTCGGCCAGGCTGCCGGGCGGCAGCGCCTTCAGCGGCGCCAGCGGATCATTGTCATGCGCGCCGTAGGCGATCCACGCGCGCATCGCCGGAACCATGAAGGCGAACAGTTTCTCCGCCGTGACCCGATCGGCGAACGTCCGCGCGCGCTTCCAGTCCTTCGACTGGACCGCATCGGCGAGCAGCAGCAGCGTTCCGTCCGGCGGCAGCGACTTCTGCGCGTCGAGCGATCGCGCGCCTTTCAGCGCCAGCGCCATGTCGCCCGCCGCGACCGCCTGACGATAGGCCCGGAGCGCCAGCGTCATGTTGCCGGGATTCTCGGCCGCCGCCGCCGCATAGCCGTTCGCCGCGACCGACAGCTCGCCGAGATCGTCGGCGGCGCGGGCGCGGACATAGTCCACCACCGGATCGCTCCTGGCCGGATGGCGGGGCGCGTCGGCGATGGCGGGGTTGAAGGCTGTCGCTGCGAGCGCGGCGATCAGAAGCGGGCGGAAGGTCTTCATCGATGACATGCTCGGTACAGTTACGCCCCGCACCGATCCTTTGTCGATCCCACCGCCCGTGGCAAGCGGCTTGCCCTCACATATTCGGATAGTTCGGGCCGCCGCCGCCCTCGGGCACCACCCAATTGATGTTCTGGGTCGGGTCCTTGATGTCGCAGGTCTTGCAGTGGACGCAGTTCTGCGCGTTGATCTGCAGGCGCGGCTCGCCTTCCTCGCGCCCCACGATCTCGTAGACGCCGGCCGGGCAATAACGCTGCTCGGGCGCCTCGAACTCCCTGAGGTTCACCTCGATCGGCACCGAGGCATCCTTGAGCGTCAGGTGGACCGGCTGGTCCTCCTCATGGTTCACGCCCGAGATGAACACCGAGGAGAGGCGATCGAAGCTGATCACGCCGTCGGGCTTGGGATAGTCGATCTTCGGGCAGATGTTCGCCTTCCAGAGCGATTCCGCATCGGTGTGCTTGTGCTTGAGCGTGAAGGGCAGGCCGATCTTGAGATAGCGCATCCAGAGATCGAGACCCGAGACGAGGGTGCCGACCGTGCCGCCGAACTTGGCGACAGCGGGCTCCGCGTTGCGGACCATCTTGAGCTCCTTGGCCACCCAGCTCGCGTTGAGCGCGTCCGGGTAGCTCGCCAGCTCGTCCTGCTTGCGATCCGCCTTGAGCGCGTCGAAGGCGGCCTCGGCGGCGAGCATGCCGCTCTTCATCGCGGTGTGGCTGCCCTTGATGCGCGGCACGTTGACGAAGCCCGCCGAGCAGCCGATCAGCGCACCGCCCGGGAAAGTGAGTTTCGGCACCGACTGCCAGCCGCCCTCGTTGATCGCGCGCGCGCCGTAGGAGACGCGGCGGCCGCCCTCCAAGATCGCCTTGATATCAGGGTGCTGCTTCCAGCGCTGGAATTCCTCGAAGGGCGAGAGCCACGGATTCTTGTAGTCGAGCGCCACCACGAAGCCGAGCGCGACCTGGTTGTTGGCCTGATGATAGAGGAAGCCGCCGCCCCATGCGTCGTCGAGCGGCCAGCCCTGGGTGTGGATCACGCGGCCCGGCACATGCTTGGCGGGATCGATGTCCCAAAGCTCCTTGAGGCCGATGCCATAGACCTGGGGATCGCAATCGCGCTCCAGATCGAACAGGCGCTTGAGCTCCTTGGTCAGATGCCCACGCGCGCCTTCCGCGAAGAAGGTGTATTTGCCGTGCAGCTCCATGCCGGGCTGGTAGTCACCCTTGTGCTCGCCGGTTCGCGAGATTCCCATGTCGCCGGTGGCGACGCCCTTCACCGCGCCGTCCTCGTCGAACAGGATTTCGGCCGCCGCGAAGCCGGGGAAAATCTCGACGCCCAGATTCTCGGCCTGCGAGGCCAGCCAGCGGCACAGATTGCCGAGCGAGAGCGTGTAGGTGCCCTTGTTGTTCATGAAGGGCGGCATCATCAGGTGGGGCATTTCCCACTTGCCGTTCTTGCTCAGCACCCAATGCTGGTTGTCCGTCACCGGCACGCTGAGCGGGCTGTCGAGCTCCTTCCAGTTGGGAATGAGCTCGTTGAGCGCGATCGGATCGACCACCGCACCGGACAGGATATGCGCGCCAACCTCGGAGCCCTTCTCCAGCACGCAGACCGAAAGCTCGCGGCCTTCCGCTTCGGCGAGTTGCTTCAATCGGATCGCCGCCGACAGTCCCGCAGGCCCCGCGCCCACTACGACGACGTCATACTCCATCGATTCGCGATCCGACATCTTCACTCCTTCCCCTCGTCCACCTCTACGGAATCCGCGAAAATCTGCGGATCGGCGCAATCCCGTAACGCTCCGGCCTCAATCCGCGTTTCCCGAGATTGACCTCCGCGTCAACCGCAAGGCATGTGCCGATCATGCTTAATGGGGGGCAGCACCGTTTTCGGGACGTGATCGCCAGCACGATCGGCTGGTGGGCGGAGGCCGGCCTCGATACGCTTGCGGACGAGCAGCCGCGCGATTGGCTCGAGCCGCCGGCCAAAGCCCCGAAGGTGACGGAAGCTCCGGCCGCAGCGCCTTCGCCGAGCTTGCCGGAGGGGATCGAGGCGCTCCACGCCTTGCTGGCGACCGGCGACTATGCCCCGCAATCCGCCCCGCCCGGTCGCCGCATCGCGCCGTCCGGTGCGCCCGGCGCGGCGCTGATGATCATAGCGGACATGCCCGATGCCGACGACGCCGGGCACCTTTTCGCGGGGGAGACCGCGAAGCTGTTCGACGCCATGCTCGCTGCGATGGGTGTCGATCGCGGCGGTATCTATCTCGCCCCCTTCTCGCCTGCCCGCGCGGCGGGACGGATCGCGCCGGAGCAGGGCGAAGCGCTCACCATTCTGATGCGCCGCCACATCGCGCTTGCCACCCCCAAAACATTGATGATCTTCGGCGACGAGCCGGCGCGCTGGCTCATCGGGCCCGAAACACTGCAAATTCGCGGCGGTTTACGACACGTTAACCATGACGGCGGCACGGTGCCCGCCATCGCGACCTTTCACCCGCGCCACCTGCGCCGGATGCCCGCCCTCAAGGCGAGCGCCTGGGCGGACATGCGCCTGCTGCTCGGAGTTCTCGGCCAGTGACGTTTCGGTCCCTCGCATCGGTGCTGGCCCTGGCCTGCTGTTCCGCATCGGCCGTGGCTGCCGCGGACGTCTCCGTGCCGGCGACAACCTACCCGGTTTCCTCCACGCCGCAGGTCATCACCACCTCCGGCAGCGGTGCCGTGCTGACGGCCGACCAGCGCGCAGCCTATGAGGCGGTGTTCGAGGCGATCCGCAACGGTCGCTGGAGCGATGCTCAGGCCGGCCTCGCCGCGCAGCCCGATGGCGTGCTGACCCCGGTCGCCCGCGCCGAGCTGTTCCTGGCAAAGAACAGCCCGCGCATCGCGCAGGCCGATCTGCTCGCCTTGCTGTCGCAGGCGCCCGACCTCCCGCAGGCTCCGCAGCTTGCCCTGCTGGCGAAGAAGCGCGGCGCAACCGACCTTCCCGCGCTGCCCACCCCGCGTGATCTCGACTGGGTGAACGGTGCGCCGAGCCGCATCGCCGCGCGCCCGACCGCCAACGATCTCGCCGCCGCCTCGCTCACCGCGCAGGCCCGCCCGCTGCTCAAGGCCGACAATCCGGCCGGCGCCGAGGCGCTGCTCAACGCCAGCTTCGCTCAGCTGAGCCCCGAGGCCGCTACCGAATGGCAGCAGCGCATCGCCTGGAGCTACTTCCTCAACAACGACGACGCCAACGCCACAAGGCTGGCCTCGCTCGCGTCGCGAGGCCCCGGTGAATGGGCCGTGCAGGCGAGCTGGGTGCAGGGCCTCTCCGCCTGGCGCCAGAACGACTGCAAGGGCGCCGACGATGCCTTCTCGCGCGTCGCCGCCAACGGCAGCGATGCCGAGATGCGCTCGGCCGGGCAATTCTGGTCGGCGCGCGCCGAGATGAAGTGCGGGCGCTTCTCGTCCGTCCAGCAGCACCTGCGCACCGCCGCGCGCAACCCCGAGACCTTCTACGGCCTCGTCGCCGCGCGCCTGCTCGGCATGGCGGTGCCGGCCTCGGCGGCCGCGCCCAAGCTCACCACCGAGGAGTGGGCCGAGTTGTCGGTCCATGCCGACGTTCGCCGCGCCGCCGCGCTCGCCGAGATCGGCGAATATGGCCTCGCCGACGAGATGCTGCGGTGGCAGGCCCGCATCGGTTCGGACAACGAGCACAAGTCGCTGCTCCACCTCGCCGCGCGGCTCGATCTTCCCGCCACCCAGATCTGGCTCGCGCACAATTGCCCGACGGGCGAGATCGTCGAGGCATCGGCCCGCTATCCCGCGCCCAACTGGGTGCCGCAGGGCGGCTGGCAAGTCGACAAGGCGCTGGTCTTCGCGCACGTGATGCAGGAATCGCGGTTCCGCACCGATGCGCTCTCCGCCGCCGGCGCACGCGGGCTGATGCAGGTACTGCCCACCACCGCCGACCTGATCGAGCGCAAGCGCGGCTCCGGCATCACCGTCGATCGCGCCAGCCTCTCCAGCCCGCAGGTCAACATGGCCTATGGGCAGGCCTATCTCCAGCAGCTGCGCGACGCGACCGGCGGCCTGCTGCCCAAGGTGATCGCCGCCTATAATGCCGGCCCCAATGCGGTCGCCCGCTGGGACATCAACAATCGCGCCCAGAACGATCCCCTGCTCTATATCGAGAGCATCCCCTATGCCGAGACGCGCGGTTACGTGACCACGGTGCTGCGCAACTACTGGATGTACGAGCGCCAGTCCGGCGAGCAGACCGCCAGCCTCAAGGCGCTGGCGCAGGGTGCCTGGCCGCGCTTCCCCTCGACCATGCAGGCGGGCGTGCGGACCGGCACCGCGTCGGCCGACGCGACGCGCTCGACCATCGCCAACAACTGACATGTCTCTTGACGAGGGCATCGCGTTCAGGCCGGTCCGCATCGCCGTCCTGACGGTGTCGGACACGCGGACGCTCGCCGACGACCGATCCGGCGACACGCTGGTCGAGCGGCTGACCACCGCCGGCCACATCCTCGCCGATCGCGCGATCGAGAAAGACGATGCCGAGACGATCACGGGCCGGCTGCTCGGCTGGATCGCCGATCCGCAGGTGGATTGCGTGATCTCCACCGGCGGCACCGGCGTCACCGGCCGCGACGTGACGCCCGAGGCCTTCGCGCAAGTGTGGGATAAGCAGATCGAGGGCTTCGGCGAGCTTTTCCGCTGGCTGAGCTACGCCAAGATCGGCACCTCGACGATCCAGTCACGCGCGTGCGCGGGTGTCGCGCGCGGCACCTACCTGTTCGCGCTGCCCGGCTCGACCGGCGCGGTGAAGGACGGGTGGGACGGCATCCTCGCCTCCCAGCTCGATATCCGCCACCGCCCCTGCAATTTCGTCGAACTGATGCCGAGGCTGCGCGAGGCGTGACCGGTAATCCTGCCGACACGCTGCTCGACAGCTGGTCGGTCAATGCCGAAGCCTGGACCGACGCCGTGCGCGGACACTGCATCGCCAGCCGGCGCGAGATCACCGACGCCGCGATCGTCGAGGCGGTGCTCCGCCACCGTCCGCGCCGGATGCTGGACGTCGGCTGCGGCGAAGGCTGGCTATGCCGCGCCCTGGCCGGTCAGATCGAGACCATTACAGGCGTGGACGGCTCGCCGGAGTTGATCGAGTACGCAAGAGCTTCGGGCGGTGCGGAATTCCTCTGCCGCGATTACGCGCGGCTGATCGAGACGCCCGCCGCAGCCGGCGCGGATTTCGACCTGATCGCCTGCAATTTCGCGCTGCTCGACGATCGCGTCGCAGCGCTGCTGTCCGCGCTTGCACGAATAGCGGCCCCGGGCGCTCACCTCGTTATCCAGACGGTGCACCCGCTCACCGTGGCGCCACCCTATGCCGACGGTTGGCGCACCGAGCGATTTGACGGCTTCGGGAACGCACCATGGGCCGAAATGCCCTGGATGTTCCGAACGCTTGGCAATTGGGTGAAAACGATTTCGGAGTCATGGCGACTGATCGGGATCGGGGAACCGTGCACGCCCGGTGCACCGCTCCCCGCATCCCTTCTCATCACGGCTCGAAAGGCCTGACCGGCGACAGGACCGACAGCCGAGGTCGATCAGTGATGCCGCCCGCCGCCCATCGGGGGCGTGAAGCTGCCGTGCATGGGGTGGAAGGCATGGCCGCCGCCGGCCGGCTGGCCCATGTCATGGCGGAAATGGCCGCCCGTATCGTGTCGCCAATGGCCATGCTCGCTGGTGCGATAATAAAAGGCATCGCCATCGCCCCAATATCCGTCATAGATCGGGCCGTAATAGTCGTCGTAATAGCCGTCATAGGCGATCGGCCCCGGCCCGCCCGGCCCGTCATAATAGCCGTCGCTCACACAACCGGCGAGCGGAAGGGCCATGGCAGCCCCAGTCAGGGCGATCAGCAGCTTCCTGTTCACGATTCTTCTCCTCTCGGCCCCGCGAGAGACAAACCGGCCGCGAAACGGAATGTTGCCTTACAAATCGGACAGGTGGATCAATGGCTTGCCTCGACCACGGCAAGCTCGTTGCCCGAAGGATCGCGGAAGTGAAAACGACGGCCGCCCGGAAAGGCGAAGATCGGCTTCACCACCGTGCCCCCCGCCGCCTCCACCTTGGCCGGCCATGAATCCAGCCCCTCGACGTCGATCACGGGCAGCGGCGCCTTCGTCGCCTCGGCCGCATCGCCCTGCAGCCCGAGATCGACGTCGCCCATCGTCGTCGCCGCATAGGTCGGCCCGAACTCGCTCATCAGCCAGCCGAACGCCACCTCGTAGAAGCTCTTCGCCACGGCCGTGTCCGCGACCGGCAGCTCGACATAATTGATCCGGGCCATCCGCCACTCCATCGATGTTCTTTCTTTGTTCTGACTCATCCGCTACGCTCTGTCAATGCCGAGTCGCTTTCCAGAGCAGCGCGCCGGGCGCGGCGCGACCGTCAACGAGGTGCCCCGGCGCTTCGGTCTGGCCGCGCGCGAGGCGGATGGCGACTGGCTCGATACGCGCGAAGCGCTCGACGGCGAGCCGCCGCCGCTCCGCACTACGGTAACGATCGAAAGCCCGCGCACGATCATCACGAAGAACGCGTCTCCGGACGTCGGGTTCGATCGCTCGATCAATCCGTATCGAGGCTGCGAGCATGGCTGCATCTATTGTTTCGCCCGGCCGACGCACGCCTTCCACGATCTCTCGCCCGGCCTCGATTTCGAGACGAGGCTGTTCGCCAAGCCCAATGCGGCCGAATTGCTGGCGAAAGAGCTGGCAGCGCCATCCTATCAGTGCCGGCCAATCGCGTTCGGCACCAACACCGATCCCTACCAGCCGATCGAGGGGCGCTACCGCATCACCCGGGCCTGTCTCGAGCTGCTGGCGGGGTGCCGCCACCCGATCACCATCACCACCAAGTCGGATCGCGTCGTGTCCGACATCGAACTGCTGCGCGGCATGGCGCGCGACGATCTCGCGGCGGTGTCGATCTCGGTCACGTCGCTCGATCCGAAGACCGCGCGGACGCTGGAGCCGCGCGCGCCGCATCCCGAACGGCGGCTGACGGCGGTGCGCAAGCTGGCGGATGCCGGTATCCCCGTCCACGTCTCGATCGCGCCGATCGTGCCGCAGGTGACCGATCACGAAATCGAGCATCTCGTCGAGCGCGCGGCGGAGGCCGGCGCGCGCGGCGTCTCCTTCATCCCCGTCCGCCTGCCGCACGAGGTGGCGCCCTTGTTCCGCGCCTGGCTGGAAGCGCATCATCCCGACCGTGCGGCCAAGGTGATGGCGACGATCCAAGCGATCCGTGGCGGGCGGGACAACGATCCCGACTTCTTCACGCGCATGAAGGGCCATGGGCCATGGGCGGACCTCATCCGCAGCCGCATCCAGATTGCCAGCCGCAAGCACGGCCTCGGCCGCCAGCGCTTCCAGCTACGCGCAGACCTGTTCACGCCACCGGTGCTGCCGGGGACGCAGATGTCACTTTTCTAGGAATCTCAGGCTGCGGCGCAGCAGCCGCGAAGCTCGGTGAGTGCGCCCTGTATCTCGTAGAGCAGCGTCCTTGCATTCGCCACGCGGAGTCCGCGATCCCGTGCCTGCCGGACGATCGCCTGCTGCTGTTCCTCAAATGCGACGAGATCGGCGATCCGCTCCTCCAGCGTCTCGCCGGGAGACAGGATCATGAGATCGTTCTTGCTGCTCATCGATACTCTCGAACGCCGATGAGCAGGAGACGCAGGGCGGCGTGTTCGGTTCCGCGCGCGCCGGGCAGCTGGAACGAAAATCCGCGCCATGATAGGCTGGCGGTGTCCAATCCAGGGGATCGGCCATGCCGTTCGACCCACTCGACTACCGACGCCGGGAGCCCTCGCCGGATCGCCCCAGCCCGACGGCGCCGACCACCAGGCATGGCGGGCTGGTGCTGGCTGGCCTGATTATCGTCGCGATGCTGCTGACCGGCCTGATCGAGTTTCCCTACGCCCTGAACGGCATCGGCCAGCTCGCCGATGCGCTGGGCCTTTAGCGCCCGCCTTTCACCCCGGCGCGCGCCAGTTCGCGACCCAGCCGGCCGCTGACCCAGCAGCCGTACATCACGAAATCGGCAGCAAGGCTCCACAACGGATAGGTGAAGGTCGCCGGCCGGTTGCGCTCGATCGTGAAGTGGGCGAGCCAGGCGAAGAAATAGCCCGCCACCGGCATCGCCGCGAATAGCAGCGCATGGCCGGTGACGATGCCTGCGATCAGGCAGATCAGCACCAGCGTCGTACCGACATAGTGGAGCGCACGGGTCGCCGACTTGCTGTGCTCGCGCAGGTAGAAGGGCCAGAATTGGGCGAAGCTGGTGAAGCGCTCGCCCGCCATGATCACCCCACCAGCGCGAGGCGCGGCGCCTCGATCGGGCCAAGACGAGCCGAGCCGATCCCGGGTAGCTTCTCGATCCGCGCAACCAGCTCGGCATCGAAATTGTAACCGCGCCCGGCGAGCAGATGCGCGCGGAGGCCATCGGGCATCTTCGCGGACAGATGCAGCTCGCCGCGCCCGCCGCACTTGTCGGACAGGATGGCGGCCAGCGCCTCGGCCGCCTCGGGCACGTCAACGACGACGTCCAGCCTCAGCCGCGTCGTGGCCATCGACATGCCGTCGAAGGGCCGGATGCCACGGATCGTGACGCGCGGCGTCTCGTCGCCCTCGCGCCGGTCCAGCTCCACGGCAAGCAGGCCGCAGCCGCCGGCCTTGGCGGTCTCCTCGATCCGCGCGGACACGTCGTCGTCAAAACAACTTGCCATGAACTGGCCCGAGGCATCGGAGCAGCTGGCGAACAGATAGCGCCGCCCGCTCTTCGCCGCCGTGCGCCAGCGCGCATCCTCGACCAGCACGGCCATCGCGACGGTCGGCGCCGGCTGGCGGCGGCCGCGCTCGTCGGGCGGCGGGGCAACGGGCGTCGGCAGCGCGCACCACTCGGCGAAGCTGCGCGCGCCGTGCGCTTGCGCCAAATGGCGGTAGCGATCGGTCGGGTGCGAGGAGAAATAGAAGCCGAACGCATCCTTCTCCTGTGCCATGGTCTCGATCATCGACCAGTGCGCGCCGGCGGGCAGTCGGATCGGCGGCACTTCGATATCGTCGCCGCCGAACAGTCCGCCCTGCCCGCTGGTCCGCCCTTCGTGCGCGGCCTTGGCGTGGGCGAGGACGGTCTCGGCGCCACCATGGACGGTCGCGCGCTCCAGCCCGAGGCACTCGAACGCGCCGCCCGCCGCGAGGCTTTCCAACTGGCGCTGGTTGAGCATCCGGGGGTCGATCCGGTCGGCGAAATCCTCGATCGACCTAAACGGGCCGCCGCGCACCCGCTCGGCGCACAGTTCCTCCATCGCCTTCTCGCCGACGCCCTTGAGCGCGCCCAGCGCGTAGCGGACCGATGGCCCTTCCGGCCCCTCCTCGACGCTGAACTCGGCCTCGCTGTGGTTGATCGAGGGCGGCAGGCCCGGCACATCCATGCGCCGCATGTCCTCGACGAAGATAGAGAGCTTGTCGGTCTGCGCCATGTCGAAGCACATCGAGGCGGCGAAGAACTCAGGCTTGTGGTGCGCCTTCATCCACGCGGTCTGGTAGGCGACGAGGGCGTAGGCGGCGGCGTGCGACTTGTTGAAGCCGTAGCCGGCGAACTTGTCGATCAAGTCGAACAGCTCGTTGGCCTTCTGCGCCGGGATGGCGTTCACCTCGGCGCAGCCCTTCACGAAGATCTCGCGCTGGGCGTCCATCTCCGCCTTGATCTTCTTGCCCATCGCGCGGCGCAGCATGTCGGCGCCGCCCAGCGTGTAGCCGGCGAGCACCTGCGCCGCCTGCATCACCTGTTCCTGATAGACGAAGATGCCGTAGGTTTCGGAAAGGATGCCTTCGAGCAGGGCATGCGGATATTCGATCGGCTCGCGCCCGTTCTTGCGCGCGCCGAACATCGGGATATTGTCCATCGGGCCGGGCCGATAGAGCGAGACGAGCGCGATGATGTCCTCGAAGCAGGTCGGGCGGACGGCGGACAGCGTGCGGCGCATGCCTTCCGATTCCAGCTGGAACACGCCCACCGTGTTGCCGGACATCAGCAGCTCGAACACCGCCGGATCATCCCACGCCAGCTTGGCGAGATCGACCTCGATGCCGCGCTTCGCCAGCATCTGCACGGCCTTCTGCAGCACCGACAGCGTCTTGAGCCCGAGGAAGTCGAACTTCACCAGCCCCGCATCCTCGACATGCTTCATGTCGAACTGGGTGACCGGCATGTCCGATCGTGGATCGCGATAGAGCGGCACCAGCTGATCGAGCGGGCGGTCGCCGATCACCACGCCGGCGGCGTGGGTGGAGGAGTGGCGCGGGAAGCCCTCCAACTGCTTGGCGAGATCGAGCAGCCGCTTCACCTCGGGCTCGCGTTCATATTCGTTCACCAGCTCGGCGACGCCGTTGAGCGAGCGTTCCAGCGTCCACGGATCGGTCGGGTGGTTGGGCACCAGCTTGGCGAGGCGATCGACCTGGCCGTAGCTCATCTGGAGCACGCGGCCGGTGTCCTTGAGCACGGCGCGCGCTTTCAGCCGCCCGAAAGTGATGATCTGCGCGACGTGATCGCGCCCGTATTTCTCCTGCACGTAGCGGATCACCTCGCCGCGCCGGGTTTCGCAGAAGTCGATGTCGAAATCCGGCATCGAGACGCGCTCGGGATTGAGGAAGCGCTCGAACAGCAGGCCGAGGCGCAACGGATCGAGATCGGTGATGGTCAGCGCCCAGGCGACCACCGATCCGGCACCGGAGCCGCGGCCCGGCCCGACCGGAATGTCGTGATCCTTCGCCCACTTGATGAAGTCGGCGACGATCAGGAAGTAGCCGGGGAAGCCCATGCCGACGATGATGTCGGTCTCGAAGGCGAGGCGCTCGAAATAGGTGGGGTATTTCGCCTCCACCTCGGCGTCGGAGGCGCTGGCCACCGCCTCGTCGGCGAAGCGCAGGCGGGCGAGCAGGCCGTTATAGGCATCTTGCCGCAGCATCGCGGCCTCGCCCTCGCGATCGCCGGCGAGGCTGGGCAGGATCGGCTTGCGCTTGGGTGCGGCGAAGGCGGTGCGCTGGGCGACGACGACGGTGTTGAGAAGCGCCTCGGGCAAATCCTCGAACAGAGCGTCCATCGCGGCAGCCGGCTTGAGCCAGGTGTCGGGCGAGGAGCGGCGGCGATCGTCGCTGTCCACGTAGGCGGAGTCCGCGATGCAGAGCATGGCGTCGTGCGCTTCGTGGAAGCTCGCCTCGGTAAAACATGTTGGGTTGGTGGCGACCAGCGGCAGATCGCGGGCATAAGCGAGATCGATCAACCGGGCCTCGGCCGCCTCCTCGATCGCATTGCCGCGCCGGGCGAGTTCGATGTAGAGGCGGTCGCCGAACAGTGTCTCCAGCCGCCCGGCGTAAAGCGCGGCGTGCATCTCCTGCCCTTCGGCGAGCAGGCGGGCGAGCGCGCCCTCGCCCGCGCCGGTCAGCGCGATCAGCCCGTCGGTGCGGCCCTCCAGCGCGTCGAGGCGGACATGGGCGTCCTCCTCGATCGGGCGATCGAGATGCGCGGCGGAGACCAGCGCGCAGAGATTGTCGTAGCCCGACGCGTCCTGCGCGTAGAGTGGCAACCAGTCGATGACGGGCGGCTTGCCCGGCTCGGCGCCGCCGCACTCCGCCGGCCGCGCGACAGCCAGCAGCGTGCCGACGATCGGCTGCACGCCCTCGCCCTTCGCAGCAGCGCAGAAGGCCATGGCGGCGTAGAGCCCGTTGCGGTCGCAGATCGCGGCGGCGGGGAAACCCAGCTTCTTCGCCTGCTTGGCCAGCACCTTCGGATCGATCGCGCCCTCCAGCATGGTGTAGGCGGTGAAGACGCGCAGCGGGATGAAGGGGTTCGCCATCGTGGGACTATGGGCGCCGCCCCGAGTCGGTTCAACCGCACCGCCCGCTTATCCACAGCTATGCGCCGGACAGGGCCGATCGTCGCATCGAATAGCCGAAATAGATCAGGCAGGCGGCGCCCAGCCAGACGGCGAAGAGCAGCCAGGTGTCGGCCGGCAGCCCGACGATCAGGTAGAGGCAGAACAGCACGCTCGCGATCGGCAGCGCGGGATAGAGCGGCACGCGATAGCCGCGCGGCAGATCGGGCCGGGCGCGGCGCAGCAGGATGACGCCCAGCGATACGGTGGCGAAGGCGATCAGCGTCCCCATGCTGGTGAGGTTCACCAGCACGTCGAGCGGCACCAGCGCCGCCAGCAGCGCCACGCCGATCGCCACCACCCAGGTATTCTGGCGCGGCACCTGGCTCGCCGGATCGACCCGGCTGAAGAAGGCGGGCAGCAGTCCGTCGCGGCCCATCGCGTAAAGGATACGGGTCTGCCCGTAGAGCACCACCAAAGTCACGCTGAAGATCGAGGCGATGGCGCCAAGCGACAGCAAAACCGCCGGCCACGCCGCGCCGGTGAGGTTGTGGAGGATCACGGCCAACCCCGCCTCCTGCCCGGCAAACGCGGTCCACGGCTGCGCGCCGACCGCGGCGATCGCGACGAGGATATAGGCGGCCGTCACGATCAGCAGCGACAGCACGATCGCCAGCGGCAGGGTGCGGCGCGGGTCCTTCACCTCCTCGCCCGCCGTCGAAACGGCGTCGATGCCAATATAGGAGAAGAAGATCGACGAGGCCGCCGATCCGATCCCGGCGATCCCCAGTGGCGCGAAAGGCTTGAAATTCGCCGCCTTCCCGTGCGCCAGCGCGATCACCACGAACAGCGCCAGCACCGCCAGCTTGGCGACGACCAGCACGGCGTTGGCGGTGGTCGATTCCTTCGCGCCGCGCAGCAGCAGGATCAGGCAGAGCGCGACCAGCAGCACCGCCGGCAGGTTGACGATGCCGCCATGGCCGGGCGGATTGGCGATGGCGTCGGGGATATGCCAACCCATCGTCACCGCGAACAGCTCGTTGAGGTACTGCCCCCAGCCGACCGCGATGGCCGAGGCCGACACGCCATATTCGAGGAGCAGGCAGGCGCCGATGAGGAAGGCCGCCAGCTCGCCCAGCGTCGCATAGGCGTAGGAATAGGACGAGCCCGCCGCCGGCACGCACGAAGCGAGCTCGGCGTAGCAGAGCGCGGTCAGCGCTGCAGTGATGCCTGCGATCACGAACGAGACGATCACCGCCGGCCCGGCTTCCGGCACGGCGGTGGTCAGCGCCACGAAGATGCCTGTGCCGATCGTCGCGCCGACGCCCAGCATGGTGAGCTGGAATAGCCCGATGGTGCGCGCGAGATGACCGTGGCCGTCGTCCGCGCCGGCCTCGATGATCGGCTTGCAGCGCAGGATCGTGGCCAGCGCGCTCCGTCCGGTCATTCTCGCATCTCCGTGGCAGGGTCGCGGACTGTTAGGCGAGTTGGCCACGGCTGGCCACCGCGACCGGCTCAGACCGCCCCGGCGCGCTCCGTCGCATAGGCCTGCGTGCCGCGCGTGATAATCTCGTCATCCGGGGCCAGATCGGCCGGGCCGAGATCGGGCTGCCCCGCAAGCCGTTCGTAGAGCGGCGCGAAGTCGGTCTCGATCGTCTGGCGCAGCAGGTCCTCGAAGCTGTCGATGACGAAATAGACCTGCTGGTAATCGTCGATCCGGTAGCGGGTGCGCATCACCCGTTCCAGATCGAACCGGATACGGTTGGGACTCGGATCATCGAGCGCGAACACGCTCTCGCCGTGGCTGGAGACGATGCCCGATCCGAACAGCCTGATACCGTCACCCTCGCGGACCAGCCCGAATTCCACCGTGTACCAGTAGAGCCGCGCCAGCTTGTCGAGCGATCCGAAGCCCAGCGAGCGCAGCCCGCCCTGCCCGTATGCCTGCATGTAGTCGGCGAACACCGGGTCGGCGAGCATCGGCACGTGGCCGAACACGTCGTGGAAAACGTCCGGCTCCTGCAGGTAATCCAGCTGGTCTCGCCTGCGGATGAAGTTGCCCGCCACGAAGCGGCGGTTGGCGAGGTGATCGAAGAACACATCGTCCGGCACCAGCCCCGGCACCGCCACCACCTGCCAGCCGGTCGCCCGCATCAGGCGCTCGTTGAGCTCGTCATAGTTCGGGATGCCGGGGTTGGAGAGCCGCAGCACATCCAGCCCGCGCAGGAACGCCTCTGCCGCGCGATCCGGCAACTGCTTCGACTGGCGGGCGAAGAGAATGTCCCAGGTTTCGTGATCCTCGGCCGTGTAGGCGGCCCAGTCCTGGGGGATGGTCCAGTCCGGTGCGGCGCCCTGGGGCGGGGATTCTAGAACATGCTCTGCCATGCCTGGAAGGTAACATCTGAAACGGGTTTGGCTAGCCCGCCGCCGCGACGATCGCCGCCCACTCCTCCTCGGTCACCACCCGGATGCCGAGTTCCTGCGCCTTCTTGAGCTTGGAACCGGCATCGGCGCCGGCCACCACCAGATCGGTCGCCTTGGACACCGAGCCCGCCGCCTTGGCGCCCAGCCGCTCGGCCTGCGCCTTGGCCTCGTCGCGCGACATGGTGAGGAGCTTGCCGGTGAACACCACTGTCTTGCCGGATACCTCCGAGGCGATCGTGTCGACGACGAACTCCGGCGGTGCTACCTCCGCCAGCAGATCGTCCCACGCCGCGACATTGTGCGGCTCGTGGAAGAAATCGGCGAGCGCATGGCCGACCGCCGAGCCGACATTCTCGACGCCGATCTTCTCCGCGATCGCCTTGTCCAGCCGGTTGCGGAAGCGGCTGTCGTCCTCGCCCAGCGCGGGCACGGTCGCCTCGCGGAGTGCGATCAGGTCGCCGGCCAGTGCGCGAATATCCGGCAACGTCCGGTAGCGCTTGAGCAGATCGCGCGCGGTGACGATGCCGACGTGGCGGATGCCGAGCCCGAACAGCAGCCGCGCCGCATCGGGTGCGCGCTTGGCCTCGATCGCGGTGAGCAACTTATCGACCGAGATCTCCTTCCAGCCTTCCCGCCCCAGCAGCTCCTCGCGATGTGCGGCGAGGCGGAAGATGTCGGCGGGCTCCTTGATCCAGCCCAGCTCCAGGAATTCGTCGATGCTCTTCTCGCCCAGCCCCTCGATGTCGAGCGCGCCGCGGCTGACGAAGTGGCGCAGCCGCTCGAAGCGCTGCACGGCGCAGATCAGGCCGCCGGTGCAGCGGATATCGACCTCACCCTCCTCACGGACCGCCTCCGATCCGCAGACCGGGCAATGTGTCGGATAGACGAAGGCAGGCCGATCCTCGCCACGGGTCAGCACCTCGACGATCTGCGGGATCACATCACCGGCGCGCTGGACGACGACGCGGTCGCCGGGCCGGGCCCCCAGCCGCTCGATCTCGTCGGCATTGTGGAGCGTCGCGTTCGAGACGACGACGCCTCCCACCGTTACCGGCTCCAGCCGGGCGACCGGGGTGAGCTTGCCGGTGCGGCCGACCTGGATGTCGATGGCGCGCAGCAATGTCTGCGCCTTCTCGGCCGGGAATTTGTGCGCGATCGCCCAACGCGGCGCCCTCGCCACCTGTCCCAGCCGCTGCTGCCAGTCGAGCCGATCGACTTTGTACACCACGCCGTCGATGTCGAACGGCAGGTCGGCACGGCTCGCCTCGATGGCGCGATAGTGGGCCAGCGCGGCTTCGGCCGACGTCACGCGAACGAAGGCTTTGGCGAGCGGCAGGCCGAACCTTTCGATCGCGCGCATCACGTCGGTCTGCGTCTCGCCGGGAACCTCGGACACCTCGCCCCAGCCATGCGCGAGAAAGCGCAGCGGGCGCTCGGCGGTAATCTTGGAATCCTTCTGGCGCAGCGATCCGGCGGCCGCGTTGCGCGGGTTGGCGAACACCCGCTCGCCCGCCAGTTTGTCGTTGAGCGCGGCGAAATCGGCCTTGGCCATATAGACCTCGCCGCGCACCTCGAACACGGCGGGGGCGGCTCCGTGCAGGGTCTGCGGAATATCGGCGATGGTGCGGACGTTGGCCGTCACATCCTCGCCGATCGCACCGTCGCCGCGCGTCGCCGCCTGCACCAGCTTGCCCTTCTCGTAGCGCAGCGAGCAGGACAGGCCGTCGATCTTGGGCTCGGCGGTGAGCGCCACCTCGGCATCCTCGGGCAAAGCGAGGAAGCGGCGGACGCGCGCCACGAACTCCGCGACATCCTCGTCGGCGAAGGCGTTGTCGAGGCTCAGCATCGGCTTGGCGTGCTGCACCTTGGCGAGGTGACCCGAGGGCACCGCGCCGACCAGTTTCGAGGGTGAATCGGCGCGGATCAACGCCGGAAATCGCTCCTCCAGCGCCTTGTTCTCGCGCATCAGCGCATCATAGTCGGCGTCCGAAATCTCGGGCGAGTCCCGATCGTGGTAGAGCCGGTTGTGCCGCGCGATCTCGGCGGCGAGGAACTCAAGGCGGTCGGCGGCTTCGGACTCGGTCGTCATGGCCGCAATTCCTATCCGCCCTCGTTTGTCATTGCGAGCGTAGCGAAGCGATCCAGGGCGGGGCATGTTGATCGTCAGGACGCTTCGCCCCTCGCGAAGACGATCAAGCCGGGAGAAGCAGGCTCCCGTCCCCATAGCTGTAGAAGCGATACTGTGCCGCAATCGCGTGCGCATAGACCGCCTGCATCGTCTCCAGCCCCATCAGCGCCGAGACCAGCATGAACAGTGTGGATTTCGGCAGGTGGAAATTGGTCACCAGCCCGTCGATCGCGCGAAATCGGTAGCCCGGCGTGATGAAGATCGCGGTGTCGCCCTCGAACGGCGCGATCGTGCCATCAGCGCGTGCGGCGCTTTCGAGCAGGCGCAGGCTGGTGGTGCCCGCCGCGATCAGGCGCCCGCCCCGCGCCTTCACCGCGTTGAGACGTTCGGCGGTGGCGGCATCGATGCGGCCCCACTCGGCGTGCATCCGATGGTCGTCGGTATCGTCGGCCTTCACCGGCAGGAAGGTGCCCGCGCCGACATGCAGCGTCAGCGTCTCATGGCCGATCCCGGCCGCCGCCAGCCGCTCCATCAGGCGCGGGGTGAAGTGGAGCGATGCGGTCGGCGCCGCCACCGCGCCGGCTTTCCGCGCGAACATCGTCTGATAATCCTCGGCGTCGCGCGCGTCGGTGGGGCGTTTTCCGGCGAGATAAGGCGGCAGCGGCATCCGCCCCGCCCGCTCCAGCAGCAGCTCGACCGGCTCGTCCCCGTCGAAGCTCAGGCGCCAGCTGCCATCCTCGCCGCGATCCGAGGCGATCGCCGAGACGCCCGCGCCGAAATCGACGCTGTCGCCGTCCCGCAACCGCTTGGCATTGCGGATGAAGGCGCGCCAGTCGCGCGGCCCCTCGCGCTTGTGGAGCGTCGCGCCGATCTTCGCGTCGCCCCGCCGGCCTTCGAGCTGCGCGGGGATCACCCGCGTGTCGTTGAACACCAGGCAGTCGCCCGGCCTGAGCGCGTCGGCGAGATCGAGCATGGTCCGGTCGGCCAGCCCGTCCGGACGCACGACCAGCATCCGCGCCGAATCGCGCGGGGACGCCGGACGGAGGGCGATACGGTCCGCCGGGAGATCGAAATCGAAGAGATCGACGCGCATTCGTGTCTGCGAGCAGCCTTATTGCTGCTGCGGCGTCCCTTGCGGCGGGGTCGACTGGTCCATCGCGCCCGAGGGCAAGGCCGCCGGCGCCTGTGCGGCCGGGGCGGCAGCGGGCAACGGCGGGGGCGGCGTATCGACGTTGGGATCGTCGCCCATGATGGCGCGCACGATCCGCGTCGGATTGGCCGGCGGCTCGCCCTTCTGGATCGCATCGACATATTGCATGCCTGACACGACGCGGCCGAACACCGTATAATGCAGGTCCAGCTTCAGGTTGGGCATGAACATGATGTAGAACTGGCTGTTGGCGCTGTTCGGATCGTTGGCGCGCGCCGCCGCCACCGCGCCGCGCACATGCGGCAGGTCGTTGAACTCGGCCGGGACATCCGGCAGCGTCGATCCGCCCTCGCCGGTGCCCTTGGGATCGCCGCCCTGCGCCATGAAGCCGCTGATCACGCGGTGAAACATCAGGCCGTTGTAGAAACCCTGCTGGGTCAGCGCCTTGATCCGCTCGACCATCTTGGGCGCCTTGTCCGGGCGGAGCTGGATCACCACGCGGCCGCCGTCCGAGAGATCGAGATCCCAGGTGTTCGCGGGCGTGACCGGCGGCGGCAGGAAGGCGGTCAGGTTGGTCGCAGCGACCTGGTCGGCGGCGCGGATGCGCACCTTCTTGGCCTTGTGGTTCTTCGCGTCGGCCGCGCCGCTGAGCACCAGGGCGGTCGTGAGAATGAGGGCGGCAGCGATCTTCATGGGGTAGCCGGGCTCCGGGATGCGGCGGGGTTCATGACATGCACCTAGCTGATGCGGCGGCGCTTTCCTATCGCTGAACGCGAAGCGCTGGATCGCCCTTCACGCCGAGGCGCTGAACGCGTTCCGCCACCTCGGCGGCGACCGTTTCGGGGACGAAGGCATCGATGTCGCCCCCGTACATCGCGATCTCCTTGACGAGGCGTGAGGCGATCGGCTGCAGCGCGACGTCCGCCATCAGGAACACCGTCTCGATCTTGCGATCGAGCTGCTGGTTCATGCCGGCCATCTGATATTCGTACTCGAAGTCCGCGACGGCGCGCAGGCCGCGCACGATCACCGAAGCGCCGCGCGAGCGGGCGAAGTGGATCAGCAGGCTGTCGAAGGACACCACTTCGATCTTCGCCTTGTCCAGCCCAGCCGTCTCGCGGCGGACCATGGCGAGGCGCTCGTCGAGCGTGAACATCGGCGATTTCGAGGGATTCGTGGTGACCCCGATCACCAACTTGTCCACCAGCGCGGTGGCACGGCGGATGATGTCCATGTGGCCCAGCGTGACCGGATCGAACGTGCCCGGATAGATCCCGATGCGCTCGCTCATCGCTCCCCCCTTCAATGATCGCGTTCGACGACGTAGCGCGCGATCGCGCGCAGCAGATCGGCCTCCGCACCGAAGGACGAGAGATGGGCGATCGCCTGATCGACCAGCATCGTCGCCTGGGTGCGTGCCCGCTCGATGCCGAGCAGCGATACGAAGGTCGCCTTGCCGGCATCGGCATCCTTGCCGGTCGCCTTGCCGACCACCTCGGCATCACCCTCGACGTCGAGCAGATCGTCGGCGATCTGGAAGGCGAGGCCGATATCGCGGGCATAGGCGCGCAGGCCGCGGCGCCCTTCCGGCGGCACCCGGCCGAGGATCGCGCCGGCTTCCAGGCAGAAGCTGATCAGCGCGCCGGTCTTGAGCTGCTGAAGGCGCGTGGTGGTGGAAAGATCGAAGGTCGTCTCCTCCGCCACGAGGTCCATCATCTGGCCGCCCGCCATGCCCGCCGGGCCACTCGCCTTGGCCAGTTCCAACGCCAGTTCGGCGCGGACGAAGGGATCGGCATGGGTTTCGGGATCGGCGACGATCTCGAAGGCCAGCGCATGCAGCGCGTCGCCCGCCAGCACCGCGATCGCCTCGTCCCATTGCTTGTGGACGGTGGGCTTGCCGCGGCGAAGGTCGTCGTCGTCCATGCAGGGCATGTCGTCGTGGACGAGACTGTAAACGTGCAGCGCCTCGATCGCGAGGCCGGTGCGCAGCGCGGCCGTGCGGCCTACGTTGAACAGGTTGGCCGAGGCGAAGACCAGCAGAGGGCGCAGCCGCTTGCCGCCACCGATCGCGGCGTGGCGCATGGCTTCATAGAGCACCGCGCGGGGGTCGTCCGGCACGGCCAGCACCTGATCGAACAAATCGTCGATCTCGGCGGCGACCGACTGCATCGCGTCCGCGAGGCTCAGGGAGACGGGGCTCGTCATCGGATCATTCGGCATCGAAGGGCCGCAGGCCGGCGGGCGCGCCGTCGCCGCCCAGCTGGATCTGGTCGATCTTGGCCTGCGCGCTCTTGAGGCGGGCCTCGCACTGCGAGCGCAGCCTGTCGCCCTCCTGATAGAGCCGGATCGAGTTTTCGAGTGACTCTTCGCCGCTCTCCAGCCGGCGGACGATCTCCTCCAGCCGCTTCAGCGCGTCCTCGAAGCTCAGTTCGGCGATTGCGTCGTCTGCCATGGGGCGCTTGTGGTCCGGGGGGAAGGAAGGGTCAAGGGAAAGGCCTGATGCCCAGCGTCACTCTTTCCGTTCGTGCCGAGCGAAGTCGAGGCGCAGCCTCAACAACCAAACCCCGTTCGGCCTCAGCGCAGTCGAAAGCCATGCGCTGTGGCCGCACTTCGACTGCGCTCAGTGCGAACGGAGGCTGCGACTGTCCCTCAACTTCGCTCGGGACGAACGGAAAGAAAGTGACTTGTTCAGCGCTTGAACGGATCGACCACGCCCTCGGGCAACTGGTAGCTCGGGCGCGGCGCCTCTTCCTCGCCATCCGCAGGAACCGCGTCGCCGCCTACCGCCGGGCGGTGCGCCGCGTCGCGCTGGGCGCGCAACTCCTCGATCAGCGCGGCGCGGTCGCCCGAGAGGCGCTCGTCGACCGGCGCCTCGATCCCCGCCGCCTTCGCCGCCTTGGTGATCGCCGCATCCAGCTCGCGCTGCGAGCAGAGGCCGAGCGTCACGGGATCCTTCGGTGTGATGTTGGCGATGTTCCAGTGGCTGCGATCGCGGATCGCGCCGATCGTCGTGCGCGTGGTGCCGATCAGCTTGCCGATCGCGCCATCCGACACTTCCGGGTGGTTGCGGATGATCCAGGCGATGCCATCCGGCTTGTCCTGCCGCTTGGAGACCGGCGTGTAGCGCGGACCCTTCGTGCGGCGCGCCTGCTCCGGCCCCTTGGACATCTGGAGTTTATAGTTCGGGTTCGCCTGGCCCTTCTCGATCTCCTCCTGGGTGATCTCGTGCGCGCGCACGGGATCGCGGCCGGTCAGCTTGGTGCCGGCGGTGTCGTCGGCGATCGCCTGCACCTCGAGGATGTGGAGGCCGCAGAACTCCGCGATCTGCTGGAAGCTCAGCGAGCTGTTGTCGACCAGCCAGGAGGCTGTCGCATGGGGCATGAGGGGCTGGGCCACGGTGGAACCTCTCCGAGCAGATAAAGAAAGGGCCGCCCCAACGCGGGAGCGGCCTGTGCATGGCGGGAATGTAGTGCCTGCCGCGACGTGGGGCAAGCGCTTCCGTACATGCTAAGCCCGACCGCTCGCGCGGAGCGGCCGGGCCAGCGTCACGGTTACTCCGGCGTGCCGGTGCTGACCGTCGTCGTGGTGCGCTCGGCAGTGGTGGTGCCGGTGACCGGACGATGCACGACGCGATGGACGACGTGGTGCACCGGCGTGCTGGTCTTCTCGGTCGTGGTGGTCACGACCGTCGGCGGCTGGTTGCGCATGGCATCCAGATTCTCCTGCGCGGCGGCGGCCGAAGCGGCCGAGGCCTGCGCAGCGGCGCTGGCATTGTCGGCGCGGCTGTTGGCGTCGGCGATGCGCGCCTGCGCGTCGTTCTGCGCGTCGGCGGCATCCTGCTGGGCCTGCTGGGCCTGCGCATTGGCGTCGGCGACGCGCGCCTCGGCCGCCCGACCCTGGGCCTGGTGCGCCGCACCCACCGCCGTGTCGGCCAGTTGGCCGGCATGGATGGCATCGGCGATCGCCTCGTCCTTGTTGCCGTTCGCGAGATTTTCCTTCGCGACGTTCAGCGCGGCCTGCGCGTTGGCGACCATCGCCGGCGTGTTGCCGCTGGCGCCGATCTTGTTGGCCGCATCGATCTTGGCCTGTGCAGCCGAAATCTCGGCATGCGCACGATCGGCTTTCCCCCAGCCGGCATGCGCGGGCACCACGGCGAACGCCAGAAGTGCCGAAACGGAAGCCCCCCGCATATACATACCAAAGCGGGTCATGACCCAATCTCCTAGACCTTGATTGGTCGGACCGCCGAACGAACACTTGGGAGGCGTGGTTCCTTAATTTATGTTGTGTTCAGCTTGTGGGCAAAAAGACGGCAAGGCCAGCGCTGTCAGGCATCGATCGGAATATGGCCGGGAAGCGCGGAAATCCTGTCGATCCAGGTGCGGATCGCGGGGCGCGAGGCGAGATCGAAGCCGCCTTCGTCCGCGACATGGGTGTAGGCGAACAAGGCCACATCGGCGAGCGTGAAGCGATCGGCGACGAAGAAGGCGCGATCGGCAAGGTGCCGTTCCATCAGATCGAGCGCGGCATCGCCGGCAGCACGTTTGCCGGGAAGCTGGGCTTTCTGGAAATCGCTCAGACCGCCTTCCCCGATGAAGGCCAGCCAGAAGCGCAGCGTCGCGACATTGGGCTCGTGATTGTACTGCTCGAAATTCATCCAGCGCAGCATATCGGCGCGATCGAAGCGGTCGTCGGGGATCAGCGAAGAGCCTTCGGCCAGATAGAAACAGGCCGCACCGCTTTCCGGCAGGTAGCGATCGCCGATCTGGAGGACCGGGATGCGGCCGTTGCCGTTGACGGTGCGAAGGAAATCGGGCGTGCGCGTTTCGCCGTTGAGGATGTCGTAATGGCGCCGCCCCAGCGTCACTCCGAGATGGGATGCGACGAGTCGGATCTTGTAGCAATTCCCCGACGGGGCGTATTCGTGCAGCGTCAGCTTTTCCATCGGGGCCTCCCTTTTGCCGGGATCCCGCTAGCGGGCAATCAAGCTGGGAAAAACCGGAAATCCGGCTGACTTCGATAAAGCAGCCTTATCCTTCGACCGTCAGCACGATCTTGCCGACATGATCCCCGCCATCCATGCGCTCGTGGGCCTTGGCCGCCTCCGCCAGCGGGAACGTCGCGTCGATGATCGGCTTGAGCCGCCCCTCCGCCGCATGCGGCCAGACCTCGCGCTTGAGCTCGTCCGCCACCAGCGCCTTGAACGCCAGCTCCCGTGCGCGCAGCGTCGATCCCGTCATCGTCAGGCGGCGGAGCATGATGTCGACCAGGCTCACCGTCGCCTTGGGGCCGCCCTGCACCGCGATGGTGACGTGGCGCCCCTCCGGCGCGAGGCATTGCAGGTTGCGCGGCACATAGTCGCCACCGACCATATCGAGCACGGCCTGCACGCCCTTGCCGCCGGTGATGCGCTTCACCTCCTCGACGAAATCCTGCGTCTTGTAGTTGATCGCGTGCGCCGCGCCGATCTCCAGCGCGCGGGCACATTTGTCGTCCGACCCGCAGGTGACGATCACGACCAGCTCGAACAGCTTGCCCAGCAGGATCGCCATCGTGCCGATCCCCGACGTGCCGCCATGGACCAGCACCGTGTCGCCCTCGATCGCATAGGCGCGCTCGAACAGGTTGCTCCAGACGGTGAACAATGTCTCGGGGATGGCCGCCGCCTCGACCATCGAGATGGCGGGCGGCACCGGCAGGCACTGGCCGGCGGGCGCCGCGCAATATTCGGCATACCCCCCGCCCGCGACCAGAGCGCAGACCTTGCTGCCGATCATCGAGGCATCCGCCCCCTCGCCCGCCGCGACCACCGTACCGGCAATCTCGAGGCCCAGGATCGAAGGCGCGCCGGGCGGCGGCGGATACATGCCCTTGCGCTGCATGACGTCCGGCCGGTTCACCCCGGCCGCCGCAACCTTGACGAGATATTCGCCCGGCCCGGCAACGGGCACCGGCCGCTCGACCGGCGCCAGCACCTCGGGCCCGCCGGCCGCCTCGGGGTCGATCGCCAGCATCGTCTTGGGAAGGTCGGCCAATTTATCCCCCGCTTTCGCGCCGCATCGCGGCAAGCCGTTATTGACAGCAGGCGGCGCAGGGTCAACGATCCATCCATGAGCCCGGAAGACGACCTGCCCCGCCGCGCCGACGATCCCGTCGCCGCGCTGGCACGCCAGGATCTCGATCCGCTTTCCGTCGAAGAGCTTACGGCCCGCGTGACGGCCCTCGAAACCGAGATCGCCCGCACTCGACGAAAGATTGAAGGCGCCGTTAACCATCGCGCAACCGCGGACAGCTTATTCAAGCGATGAGGACAGCCCCCTCCCAGAGCGGCGATCGCACCGAACCCCGCAACGGGGTGGGCATCCTTGATGAAACGGTTTCGCCTTCCGACATAGCGGATACGGCGTTCCGCTTCGTCGGGCCGCCGCTGAGGAGTTGATCTAGATGCCGTCCTTTGCCCGAGAGCTTGAAACCACCCTCCACAACGCGCTGGCCGCCGCCAGCACGCGCAAGCACGAATATGCCACGCTGGAGCATCTCCTCCTCGCCCTGATCGGCGACGAGCATGCCGCGCAGGTGATGTCGGGCTGCGGCGTGGAATTGTCCGAGCTCAAGGATGCCGTGACGCACTATCTCGATACCGAGCTGGATGCGCTCAAGACCGATACCGAAACCGATCCTTCGCCGACGAGCGGCTTCCAGCGCGTGATCCAGCGCGCGATCCTGCACGTCCAGTCCTCGGGTCGCGAGGAGGTGACCGGCGCCAACGTGCTGGTCGCGCTCTTCAGCGAGCGCGAGAGCTACGCCGTCTATTTCCTGCAGCAGCAGGACATGACCCGCCTCGATGCCGTGAGCTTCATCAGCCACGGCGTCGGCAAGGGTGGCCAGCCCACGGAGGCGCGTGAAGTGAAAGGCAACGAGGAAGACAAGCAGCCGAAGGCCGAGCCCAAGCAGAAGGGCGACAGCGCGCTGAAGCAGTTCACCGTCAACCTCAACGAGAAGGCGAAGGAGGGCCGCGTCGATCCGCTGATCGGCCGCCATGCCGAGGTGGATCGCACGATCCAGATCCTCTGCCGCCGTTCCAAGAACAACCCGCTCTACGTGGGCGATCCGGGCGTCGGCAAGACCGCCATCGCCGAAGGTCTCGCGCGCAAGATCATCGAAGGCAATGTGCCCGAGGTGCTCAAGCCCGCCGTGATCTACTCGCTCGACATGGGCGCGCTGCTCGCCGGCACCCGCTATCGCGGCGATTTCGAGGAGCGGCTGAAGCAGGTCGTCTCGGAGTTGGAGAAGCTGCCTCACGCGGTGCTCTTCATCGACGAGATCCACACCGTGATCGGCGCCGGCGCCACCTCGGGCGGCGCGATGGATGCGTCGAACCTGCTCAAGCCCGCGCTGTCCGGCGGCCAGATCCGCTGCATCGGCTCGACCACCTACAAGGAATTCCGCAACCATTTCGAGAAGGACCGGGCGCTGCTCCGGCGCTTCCAGAAGATCGACGTCAACGAGCCTTCGGTCGAGGACACGATCAAGATCATCGCCGGCCTGCGCCCCTCGTTCGAGGCGCACCACCACCTGCGCTACACCACCGACGCGGTGAAGACGGCGGTCGAGCTTTCGGCGCGCTACATCAACGACCGCAAGCTGCCCGACAAGGCGATCGACGTGATCGACGAGGCGGGCGCGATGCAGATGCTGCTGCCCGAAAGCCGCCGCAAGAAGGTGATCGGCCCCAAGGAGATCGAGGCGGTGATCGCCACGATGGCGCGCATTCCCCCGAAATCGGTCTCGGCCGACGACAAGACGGTGCTCGCCAGCCTCGAGACCGATCTCAAGCGCGTCGTGTTCGGGCAGGACAAGGCGATCGAGGTGCTGTCCTCGGCGATCAAGCTCAGCCGCGCCGGTCTGCGCGAGCCGAACAAGCCGATCGGCAACTATCTCTTCTCCGGCCCCACCGGCGTCGGCAAGACGGAGGTGGCGCGCCAGCTCGCCGAGATCCTCGGCATCCCGCTCCAGCGCTTTGACATGTCCGAATATATGGAGCGCCATTCGGTCAGCCGGCTGATCGGCGCGCCTCCGGGCTATGTCGGCTTCGACCAGGGCGGCCTGCTCACCGATGCGGTGGACCAGCAGCCTCACTCGGTCCTGCTGCTCGACGAGATCGAGAAGGCGCACCCGGACCTGTTCAACATCCTCCTGCAGGTGATGGACAACGGCAAGCTCACCGATCACCACGGCAAGACGGTCGATTTCCGCAACACGATCCTGATCATGACCACCAATGCGGGCGCCAGCGACATGGCGCGCGAGACGGTGGGCTTCGGCGCCTCCTCGCGCGAGGATGTGCAGGAAGAGGCGATCAACAAGATGTTCACGCCGGAATTCCGCAACCGCCTCGATGCGGTGGTGCCGTTCGGCTACCTGCCGACCCCGGTGATCGCGCGGGTGGTGGAGAAGTTCATCCTCCAGCTGGAACTGCAGCTGTCGGACCGCAACGTCCATATCGCGCTGGAGGACGACGCCCGCGACTGGCTGACCGAGAAGGGCTACGACAAGCTCTACGGCGCGCGCCCGATGGGCCGCCTGATCCAGGAGAAGATCAAGCAGCCGCTCGCCGAGGAGCTGCTGTTCGGCAAGCTGGTCAACGGCGGCGAGGTCCGCGTGAAGATGAAGGACGAGGCGCTCGCCTTCGAGATCACGCCTGCCGCGCCGAAGGGATCGAAGAAGAAGGCCCCGCCGAAGAAGAAGGCGCCGAGCAAGGCGTAAGCGCTACCCCTGAGCGGGGTGAACGGAGCGGCCGGGCGGTGTGCCCGGCCGTTTTTGAGTCAGCAATAGACTCCCGGGGTATGACGCTCGTTCCACCGCTGCTCAGTTGTTCCTAGCATGCGGCATATATATCACGATCATCCTGATCGGCTCCCGACGCATTGATGGGCGCGAACCGTATCCGCGAACGCTCCAGTCCAATCCCCGTCATCGCTTTGATGATCGCTCGCTCGCGCCGTTTCACGAGCGATATCTGGTGCAAATCTTTGATATCTTCGACAGCCGGATAGACCACCATCCATCCGCCTGCAAAGACGCCATCCTGCAAATTTTCCATCCAAGAAACCAAATTGGCGCGCGTGGTGTCACGGTCGAAGCGAGAGGAATGGGCGGCAAAGCTAAAAACCGGGCCACCTAGGCACATCACTTCACCCGGATAGCCATCAGGAGGTGAGACTGGGATTGGCGCCGCAGCGAGCAAATATAGAGCCAGAGAAAACATTCTTGTCAGTCTTGATGCAATGGGGATGGTGCCGCAGTCGAAGCTGATTGCTGTCCCACCAAGCTCCGCGTCACCCGCACCAGTCCCGGAAAGCTCGCCGTGCCGAGCTGCAGGACGAAGGTGATGTTCCCCGCCTCCGCCCAGCTGCCATAGCCGAGCCGGCCGGCCAGGTGCAGGCCGTCCAGCACCAGATTGACGACGAACAGCCCGGCCAGCACCGCCAGCCATGGCTTGCGCAGCGTGTAGGCGAGCCACCCCGTGCCGAGCGCGAAGAGGATATCGCTGGGCAGTGACCAATCCTCGACGATGCGCATCATCCACAGGATCGTGTTGAGCGCCCAGTAGGCCACCAGCACGCCGGTGCAGCCGGCCGAGGCCAGCCAGTCCTCATTGCTCGCGAACAGCGAGATCATGAAGAACAGCAGCGAGACCAGCGCGAAGACGACGATCTGCGCTTCCGGCTGCATCGCCTGCCCTAGCTGTGCGGGTTGGGCGGCGGCAGGCTGGGGAAAGGCTGGGGCGGCGGCGGCGGCGGCGTCGTCGGAATGCCCCCGCTGTCCGGCTGGACCGTGATACCGGAAACGCTGGCGGATGACGGCTGCCCCGTCAGCAGCAACAGAACGGCGACCAGGCTCATGACGCGCCCCCTTCGTCGAAGCCGCCAAATGGGCGACGCCAGCGATCATATCGCCTCCGAACCCTTCTGTCAGCACGCGAAACGCAGCTTTCGTGGTTAACTGCGCGGACGGATCGATCGCGGCCAACGCGCCGAATCGCTGGCGCCGTCGCGATGCGCGTGCCACGTTAACGAAGATGGTTAACGAAAGGGCGCGCCCGCTCCCTCTCCAGCCCTGTTCCGCGTGCCGTTTCTTCCGCTTTCCAAGGGTCTTCTCGTCGATGCACAGGCCGAAGCGCCCGTTGCTGCTCGCGCTCGTCGCGCTCGGCCTCACCGCCGGCACCGGGGTGCCCGTCGCCATGCGCGAGCAGGGCTATTGGGTGGACAAGCCTTATCCGGCATCCGCGCTCGCCTCGCGCTTCACGCTGAGCGATGCGATGCGACTGCGGCCAGGCCAGTTCCGCTGGGCCGCCTATGACGATCCCGCGCCGGTCAGCATCGCGATCGATCTCACCAACCAGCGGGCGTTCGTGTTCCAGGGTCAGGCGCTGGTCGGCATCGCGGCGATCTCCAGCGGCCGGCGCGGGCACGGCACGCCGACCGGCACCTTCCCGATCCTGGAGAAAGCGCGCTTCCACCGCTCCAACATCTATTCCAGCGCGCCGATGCCGTTCATGCAGCGGCTGACCTGGGGCGGCATCGCGCTCCACGCCGGCTACAATCCCGGCCGCCCCGCCTCGCACGGCTGCATCCGCCTGCCCTATGGCTTCGCGCGGATATTGTTCCAGGCGACGCGGGTGGGCGGCACGGTGGTGGTGATGCGCGCGCCGCCGCTGGCCGCGCCGAGCCCGATCATCGAGGCGCCCGATCTTCAGATGACCGCGGCCGATCCGGCGCATACCGCGCCGCTCTCGCCCGGCCGGCAGATTGCGGTGATGAGCACGGACAAGACGATCGCCTACGTCACGGCGACGATGCTCTAGCCCAGCACCCCGTCGTGCAGCCGGACCACGCGGTCCATGCGCGCCGCAAGGCGCTCGTTGTGGGTGGCGATCAGCGCCGCCGATCCTTCCCCGCGCACCAGCCGCAGGAACTCGACCAGCACGATATCGGCCGTCGCCTCGTCGAGATTGCCGGTCGGCTCGTCGGCCAGCACCAGTGCCGGACGGTTGGCGAGCGCGCGGGCCACGGCCACGCGCTGCTGCTCGCCGCCCGACAACTTGCTCGGCCGGTGATCGAGACGGTGCGAAAGGCCCAGCGTCGTCAGCAGCGATTTCGCCCGCGCGTCCGCCTCGGCGCGGGTGGCGCCGTGGATGATCTGGGGCAGCACCACATTCTCCTCCGCCGTGAAATCGGGGAGCAGGTGGTGGAACTGATAGACGAAGCCCAGGCTGTCGCGCCGCACGCGGGTGCGGCCGTCATTGTCGAGCTGCGCGGCCTCCTCGCCGGCGATGCGGATCGATCCCTCGAAGCCGCCTTCCAGCAGGCCGACCGCCTGCAGCATGGTCGACTTGCCCGATCCCGAGGGGCCGAGCAGCGCGACGATCTCGCCCCGCGCGACGGACAGGTTCACCCCGCGCAGCACATGGATAGTGAGGCCGCCCTGGCTGTAGGCGCGGCGCAGGTCGGTGACGGCAAGCACGTCACTCATAGCGCAACACCTGCACCGGATCGGTGCTCGACGCCTTGAACGCCGGATAGAGTGTCGCGAGAAATGTCAGCACCAAAGTCATCACCACGATCACGATATTGTCGAGCAGATCGGGTTTGGAGGGCAATTCGGTCAGCATCCGGACGGAGGGGTCCCACAGCTGCGCGCCGGTCAGATACTGGATCAGGTCGACCACATTCTGGCGGAAGAACAGGAACACCGTGCCGAGCAGGATGCCCGCGCCGATGCCGAGCACGCCGATCGCCATGCCGATCGTCATGAAGATGCGCAGCATCGCGCCCCGGCTCGCGCCCATCGTGCGCAGGATGGCAATGTCGCGTGTCTTGGCGCGCACCAGCATGATCAGCGAGGAGAGGATGTTGAAGGCGGCGATCAGGATGACGATGCCGAGCACCACGAACATCGTCACCCGCTCCACCTCCAGCGCCTGGAACAGCGCGGAATTCATCTGCCGCCAGTCGACCAGGACGCCGTCCTTGATCACCTTGGGCGCGAGCGGGGCGAGGATCTGCGTCACCTTGTCGGGATCGGTGACGCGCAGCTCGACCATGCCGACGGTGTTGCCCATCAGCAGCAGGTCCTGAGCGTCCTCCATCGGCAGCACGACATAGGCCTTGTCGTAGTCATAGACGCCGATCTCGAAGGTGGCGGCGACACGGTAGCTGACGATGCGCGGTGCGGTACCGAAAGGCGTCGACTGGCCGGCGGGGTTGAGGACCGAGATATAGTCGCCCACCGTCACGCCGAGTGACTCCGCCAGGCCCGTGCCGATCGCGACATTGCTCGAACCCGGCGTCACATCCGCAAGATTGCCGGCCTTGACGTGGGACTGGATGGTCTGGCGGAGATCGGCGAGGCGCATCCCGCGCAACAGGATCGGCTCGGCCCTGCCTTCCACCTGCGCGAAGAGCGGCTGCTCGATCAATGGAATGGCGGATGTGACACCGGGGGTGGCCTTCGCCTCGTCCGCGATCGCCTGCCAGTCGGTGATGTTGCGGCCCGAATAGCCCTGCACCACGGCGTGGCCGTTGAGGCCGACGATCTTGTCGAACAATTCGGCGCGGAAACCGTTCATCACGCTCATCACGACGATGAGCGCGGCCACGCCAAGCGCGACGGCCGCGAGGCTGATCGAGGCGACGAGGAAGATGAACGCCTCGCCCCGCCCCGGCAGCAGATAGCGCCGGGCGACCATCCGCTCGGTACGGCCGAGGATCAAGCGCTCACCTTCGCCAGCGCGTCCTCGATCGAGAGCTCTTCCTTCTCGCCGGTCGCGCGGCGCTTCAGCTCCACCACTCCCTTGGCCAGCCCCTTGGGGCCGATGACGATCTGCCAGGGGATGCCGATCAGGTCCATCGTGGCGAACTTGGCGCCGCCGCGCTCGTCGCGGTCGTCGTACAGCGTCTCGACGCCCGCCGCCTGCAGCTTGGCGTAGAGGTCGTCCGCCGCCGCGGTGCAGGCCTCGTCATCCACCCGCATGTTGATGATGCCGACCTTGTACGGGGCCACCGCGTCCGGCCAGATGATGCCGTTGTCGTCGTGGCTCGCCTCGATGATCGCGCCCATCAGGCGCGAGACGCCGATGCCGTAGCTGCCCATGTGCGGGATCACCTCGGCGCCGTCCGGCCCCTGCACGCGCAGGTTCATCGGCTTCGAATATTTCTCGCCGAAGTAGAAGATGTGCCCGACCTCGACACCGCGCGACTGGCGCAGGGCATCGCCCGCCGCTGCCTCGGCCGCCTCGTCGCGCTTCTCGTCGGTAGCGGCGTAATCGGCGGTGTAGGTAGAGACGATCGATTGCAGCCCGGCGACATCGTCGAAATCCACCGACGACAGTTCCGCCGGCTTCTCCCAGTTCGAATGGTAGAACACCTCGCTCTCGCCGGTCGGCGCCAGCACGATGAACTCGTGGCTGAGATCTCCACCGATCGGGCCGGTGTCCGCCTGCATCGGAATGGCGCGCAGGCCCATCCGCGCGAAGGTGTTGAGATACGCCACGAACATCCGGTTGTAGCTGTGGCGCGCGCCGGCCTCGTCGATATCGAAGCTGTAGGCGTCCTTCATCAGGAACTCGCGGCCGCGCATCACGCCGAAGCGGGGGCGCACCTCGTCGCGGAACTTCCACTGGATATGGTAGAGCGTGCGCGGCAGGTCGCGATAGCTGCGTGCCGAATCCCGGAAGATGGCGGTGATCATCTCCTCGTTGGTGGGGCCGTAAAGCATCTCGCGGTCGTGGCGGTCGGTGATGCGCAGCATCTCGGGGCCGTAGGCATCGTAGCGGCCCGATTCGCGCCAGAGGTCGGCGGATTGCAGCGTCGGCATCAGCAGTTCGATGGCGCCGGCGCGATCCTGCTCCTCGCGGACGATCTGCGCGATCTTCTGGAGCACCCGCTGCCCCAGCGGCAGCCAGGCGTAGATGCCGGCGGCGGTCTGGCGCACCAGCCCGGCGCGGAGCATCAGCTTGTGGCTGACGATCTGCGCGTCGGACGGCGATTCCTTGAGGACGGGCAGGAAATGGCGGGAAAGGCGCATCGGTCTCTCTGGCCGCGGGATGCGGCGGCCTCGAGGCTCTATGCGGGGAGCGCCCGCGAGGCAACCTCGCGGCTATGTTGCGGAATCGTCACAGAGTTAATTCATTCGCCTGCACGATTGTTCAAGGCCGGTGACAAGGCGACATTTTCGGCAGTAAGCAAGCGGCACGAACACAGGCAACGCCATGGTTCGGGGAGGGCGAAGGCCCCGCGGTCCTTTCTGAGGGGGGAGGACCAGCGAGCGGGCCGGAGCCAACAAAAAGGGGGCTGACGAGCATTCGTCACGCGGGACGCCCGGGCCGACTGGTCCGGGCGTTTCGATTCGGACCTCTTGGGATTTCAATACGTTTCTGTGGCGAGGAGATTGTCCATGGCCACCCGCCCGCCCGAAGCCGACCCCAGCCTGCCGATCGACGTGCCTGTGCCGGAGCCGGTCGATCCGCCCGTGCCCTCGCCCACCGATCCGACTGCGCCGGGCGTCGATCCCGGCCAACCGCCGCTACCCGGCAATCATCCGACACCGGACGGGCGCTAACTTCGCGCTAACCGGATCGGGCGCAGAAGCGGCGACATGCTGCCGATCAAGACCCGATCCGTGTTCAAGAGCCGCTGGGTCGCGCTGCTGTGGGCGGGCGGCATCCTGTGGACCGCGGCCGATTTCGCCGGCGGCGAGCCGCACCGCGCCACGGGCGCCGCCGCCAGCGCGCAGGACAATGCCGATGCGGCGGCCGACGCCGCCGACGTGCAGGCGGCGGTCAACGCGCTGGACGGGATCAAGTAGAAATCCGTTCGGGCTGAGCCTGTCGAAGCCCTGCCCTTCTTCTTTTCAGCGTCGAGAAAAGAAGGGCAGCCCTTCGACGAGCTCAGGGCGAACGGAATCGGTGATCACACCAACCGGCTCTGCTTCAGCGCCGCCTCGATGAAGCTGGCGAACAGCGGGTGCGGATCGAACGGTTTGCTCTTCAGCTCCGGGTGGAACTGCACGCCGACGAACCAGGGATGATCAGGCCGCTCGACGATCTCGGGCAGCTCGCCGTCGGGCGACATGCCGGAAAAGACCAGCCCGCCCTTCTCCAGCGCATCCTTGTAGTGGACGTTCACCTCGTAGCGGTGGCGATGGCGCTCGGAGATGTCGGTCGAGCCGTAGATCGACGACACATGGCTGTTCCCCGCCAGCTTCGCCTCATAGGCCCCCAGCCGCATCGTTCCGCCGAGATCGCCGCCTTCCTCGCGCTTCTGCAGGCCCGCCTCGGTCATCCACTCGGTGATCAGGCCGACCACGGGCTCCTCGGTCGGGCCGAATTCGGTGGTGGAGGCCTTCGCGATTCCCGCCGTGTTCCGCGCGCCCTCGATGCAGGCCATCTGCATGCCGAGGCAGATGCCGAAATAGGGCACGCCCCGTTCGCGGGCGAATCGCACGCTGGCGATCTTGCCCTCGGAGCCGCGCTCGCCGAAGCCGCCCGGCACCAGGATCGCGTGCATCGGCTCGAGCGCGGGGGCGATGTCCGCCTCCGGTCCCTCGAACAACTCGGCATCCAGCCAGCGGATGTTGACCTTCACCCGGTTGGCGATGCCGCCGTGGACGAGCGCCTCGTGCAGCGACTTATAGGCATCCTTCATGCCGGTATATTTGCCGACGACGCCGATCGTCACCTCGCCCTCGGGATTGGCGAGGCGATCCTCAATGTCGGCCCAGCGACGCAGATCGGGCGCGTTGCTGTCCGGATCGATGTCGAAGGCGCGCAAAACCTCGGCGTCCAGCCCTTCCGCATGATATTGCTGCGGCACGCCGTAGATCGATTGGGCGTCCAGGGCGGGGATCACCGCCTCCGGCCGCACGTTGCAGAACAGCGCGATCTTGGCGCGCTCACCCTGCGGCAGCGGCTGCTCGCAGCGGCAGACCAGCACGTCGGGCTGGATGCCGAGCGCGGTCAGGTCGCGGACGGAATGCTGGGTCGGCTTGGTCTTCAGCTCGCCGGCCGCCGCGATGTAGGGCACCAGCGTCAGGTGCACGAAGATCGCGTTGCCGCGGCCGAGATCGTTCTTGAGCTGGCGGATCGCCTCCATGAAAGGCAGCGATTCGATGTCGCCCACCGTGCCGCCGATCTCGCACAGCACGAAATCGAGGTCGTCGGTGTCGGCGCGGGCGAAGGCCTTGATCGCGTCGGTGACGTGCGGAATCACCTGCACCGTGGCGCCGAGATAGTCGCCCCTGCGCTCCTTGGCGATGATCGTCTGGTAGATGCGCCCGGACGTCACATTGTCGCTCTGGCGACCCGGAACGCCGGTGAAGCGCTCGTAATGGCCGAGATCGAGATCGGTTTCCGCGCCGTCGTCGGTCACGAAGACCTCGCCGTGCTGATAGGGCGACATCGTGCCCGGATCGACGTTCAGATAGGGATCGAACTTGCGGATGCGCACGCGATAACCGCGTGCCTGCAACAGAGCCGCGAGGCTCGCCGCCATGAGACCCTTGCCGAGCGAGGAGACCACGCCGCCGGTGATGAAGATGAACCGCGCCATGGGAGTCGGGCCTTAGCGGGACGAATCGAGGAAGGGCAAGACTGGGACTCCTGTCACGCGCACAAAGGAACGCCCGCGCCGGGCGGCGCGGGCGGGACATTCACGGAAATCTGTGGATTATTGCGGCGTCGCGCCGTTCGAGGCGGGCGCCGTCGCCGGGGCAGGAATGTTGAGCGTCGGCACCGCAGGCTTGGGTGCGGGGGTCGCGGCGGGGGCCACGGTCGCCGGCTTGTTGGCGATCGAGATGTTGCCGATGCCGCCGAGCGCCTTGTCGGCCCTGGAGGTGTCGATCTTCTTGATCTCGGGCGCGGGCGCGGCCTTGCGCATCGCGTCGGCCTGCGCTCGGAGCTGGGCGGCCTGCTCCTTGGCGGTGAGCGCGGGCGCCTGCTGGTTGGCCGTCGGCAGGCCGGCGGCAGCGGGCTGGAGCGCCTGCTGGGTCGCGGCGTCGGGCGCGGGCGCGACCGGCTGGCCCGCCATCGGGATGCCCGGCAGCGGCGAGTTGCCGGTCTGGCCCGGCGCGGTGATCGGGCCGATCGGGCCGGTCGTCGCGGCATTGGCGTCGATCTTGGTGGCGCCGCCGTTGCGCGAGGCGAGCGCGGCGATCACGAACGCCATGATCACGAACAAGGTCGCCAGGATCGAGGTGGCGCGGGTGAGGAAATCGGCCGCGCCGCGCGCGGTCATCAGCCCGGCGGGGCCGCCGCCCATGCCGAGCCCGCCGCCTTCCGACTTCTGCATCAGGATCACGCCGACGAGCATGGCCGCGATGATCGCGTGGACGACGAGCAGGAAGGTAATCATCGGGCGGACAGTCTCTCGCGCATGTATATGGGCGCCCGGCCCCAAGGTCCGGACGACAAGCGCCGCCCTCTAGCGTGTGCGGCGGATGGTGGCAATGGAGGGGATGCGCAGCAGCGGGACATCGTTCCCCCTCCCTTTCAAGGAAGGGCTAAGAAGGGTGTAGGATTTCCGGACACACCTCTCCCCTCGATATCGACGGGGGACGGCCGGTGGTCTCGCGATCGCCTTCGCCTCGCGAGGGGGTGGCGCGTGAGGGACGGCGCGCATTCGGCCGTGTGCTGCGCCGGGCGGGTTCGGGTGGTCGTGGCGGGGAAGCTTCGCTGGGGATGCCGCGCCGATCACGACGGCCCTGGTGGGAGGGACGACAACCACCGACCGCCCCTCCGGGCCGCCATGGCTTCGCGCCACCGCCCGAAGGGATGCACCGCGCGCTGATCAGGAGCGCGGCACTCGGTCCGAGGGCTAGACGATCCGGCTCGAAATGTCAAGAACAAATTGAGAACAAACGCCAGAACGACCCATGGTCGGCTATCGCCCCACAAGGCGACGTAGAGCGCGCTGAGCGAGTTTCCCGTTACTTTCCCAAAAACGATAGGTCGCGCCAGCCGTATGCATCTTCGATGAGAGTCGCGTCTGGCTTCTCGTCGATCTTTTCGTCCACGATGATGCCGCCCAGTTTTTCATAGAAAGCTCGCGCCGGGGTGTTTTGGCGTAGCACCCACAAACACGCAGCGGTGTGCCCAACAGCGGCTAGCTCGTTCGACATCGCAGCTATTATTGATCGCCCGATGCCGCGCCCCTGATGCGAGCGAAGCACATAGATCGCGCTGAACTCGCCGCTGAAACCCTTGCCCGTCAAGATATCTTCTCGCTGCTGCCCGCAGGAACCAAAGCCTACAACACGCCCATTATCTTCGGCGACGAAGACGGCAGCACACCCGAACTCATTCGGTGAGCCAATGATTTTGCTCCACATCGCTGCTCTTGCATCGACGGATAGCCCCGCCAACATCTCGTCAGGAAGAATGCCGGTGTATGTTTCGTGCCACGAGGCGACGTGCAGAGCGCCAAGCGCTGCGGCGTCTAACTGGTTAGCCCTACGAAGCGTCACATTGGCCATAGATTTCTCGGGTCTAGGGACAGCTATCCCAGCATGGCAATTGCAAACCTGTCGGGCAAGAATCCACCCCTCCCGTCATTGCGAGCGTAGCGAAGCAATCCATGGTGCGGCCTATGGATCGCCACGCCGCTTCGCGGCTCGCGATGACACTCCCTCCGAAGAAAGCGGCCGTCACCGGCGTCACCCCCTACCCCGCCGCCGCCTCGATGATCGGCACGAACGCCGCCGCGGTCAGGCTGGCGCCGCCGATCAGGCCGCCGTCGACGTTGGGCACCGCCAGCAGGTCGGCGGCGTTCGCGGCGTTCATCGATCCGCCGTAGAGGATGCGCACCGCCTCGGCACGATCCGCGCCCAGCAGGTCGGAGAGCACGGCGCGCACCTCCAGGTGCATGACGCGCACGTCCTCCAGCGAAGGGATGCGCCCGGTGCCGATCGCCCAGACTGGCTCGTAGGCGACCACCAGCACGTCGCCGCCCGCCACCGGCACCGATCCGCGCAGTTGCGCCGAGACCACCGCTTCCGCCTCGCCCGCCTCGCGCTGCTCTTCCGTCTCGCCGACGCAGACGATGGCGGTGAGGCCGGCGGCGATCGCGGCCTCCGCCTTGGCCTTCACCTGCGCGTCGGTCTCGCCCTGCGCGGCGCGGCGTTCCGAATGGCCGACGATGACGAGCCTCGCCCCCGCCTCCGCCAGCATCCCCGCCGACACGCAGCCGGTATGCGCACCCTTCGGCGCCGAATGGCAATCCTGCGCGCCGATCGGGAGCGTGGGCGTGCGGGCGGCGGCGCGCTCGATCAGGGTGAAGGGCGGGCAGATCGCGACATCGACGCCCGGCGCGGCCCCAGCGGCGGCGGCGATGCCGTCCAGCTCGGCGAGGCTCTCGCGGCTGCCGTTCATCTTCCAATTGCCCGCGATCAGCCGCCTGCGCATCGATATCCCCCGAAAATGTCCTGTATCGGACAAGAAGTCCCCTTGGGTCGATAGCGGGCGATGTGCCCCCGCACCAGCCTCGCTTGTCGCGGGGCGCCCGCCGTTCTAGGGGAGGCTCACAGTCACGACCGGGAACCCGCATGCTTTCGATCTTCCGCAACAACCCCAAGATCGTGATCGCGATCTTCGCCATCGTCACGATCGCCTTCGTCGTGACGCTCGTCGACAAGGGGGGGATGTCCGGCTTCACCGGCGGCGGAAGCGGATCGAGCACCGGCGCGATCGCCACGATCGGCGACACCAGCATCTCGGCGGACGATCTGGAGCAGCAGGTCCGCAACCGCTTCGCCCAGGCACAACAGCAGCAGCCGACGCTCGACATGCCGACCTTCCTGTCGGGCGGCACGTTCGAGCAGCTCGTCGATCAGTCGATCGGCGCCACCGCGATGGAGCAATATGCCCGCCAGATCGGCCTCGCCGCCAGCGACAAGCAGATCAACGGCCAGATCGCGGGCATCCCCGCCTTCCACGGGCCGGACGGCAAGTTCAGCCAGCAGCTGTACGAAGGCGCGCTCCAGCAGCAGCATCTGACCGACAAATCGGTACGCGCCGATATCGGCGGCACCATCCTGCGCCAGATGATCTACCTGCCCGTCACCGGCGCGCAGACACTGCCGGACGGGCTGGTGAAGCCCTATGCCAATCTGTTCATGGAAACCCGTTCGGGCGAGATCGGCTTCGTGCCGATCAGCGCGACGCAGGGCAGCGTGACGCCGAGCGCCGCCGACCTGCAGGGCTTCTACAAGAGCCACATCGCCGTCTACACCACGCCCGAGCTTCGCACGCTGCGCTACGCGCTGCTGGGCCGCGAGCAGGTGGCGGCGAAGGCGATCCCGACCGATGCCGAGATCAAGCAGGTCTATGACGCCAATCCGGACAAATATGCCGCGCGCGAAACCCGCGACCTGAGCCAGGTGGTGCTGCCCGACGAGGCCAAGGCCAAGGCTTTCAAGGCCTCGGTCGCGGGCGGCAAGAGCTTCGCCGAGGCCGCGCAGGCCGCCGGCTTTAGCGCCGCCGACACCGGCGTCGGCGTCAAGACGCAGAACCAGTTCGCCCAGCAGGCCGGCGCGGCCGTCGCTGCCGCCGCCTTCGCGGCCCCTCAGGGCGGCGTCACCGATCCCGTGAAGTCCGATTTCGGCTGGGTCGTCGTGAAGGTGAACGCGGTGAGCAAGATCGCCGCCACGCCCTATGACACCGCCAAGGCCCAGATCGCCGGCGATCTCGTCAAGACCAAGCAGGACAAGGCGCTGTCCGATCTGGTCGCCAAGGTGCAGGACGCGCTGGACAACGGCCAGGGCTTCGCGGACATCGTCAAGGCGAACGGCCTCGCCATCGTCGAGAGCCCGGCGGTGTCGGCCGCCGGCCAGATCCCCGGCCAGCCCGCGTTCAAGCCCGCGCCCGATCTGCTGCCGCTGCTCCAGCCCGGCTTCAAGGCCAATCCGGACGATCCCGCCTCGGTGCAGCCGATCACGCCCGACGAGCGCTACGCGCTGCTCGCGGTCGGCCACGTCACGCCGTCGGCGCCGATCCCCTTCGCGCAGGTGCAGGATCGCGTGAAGGCGGACTTCGTCGCGTCGCGCGCCAACGATCAGGCCAAGGCGATCGCCACCGCGCTGCAGGCCAAGGTGAAGGCCGGCACCAGCATGGCCGAAGCCTTCGCGCATGCGCCGGTGAAGCTCGATGCGCCCAAGCCGACGGAGGGCCGCCGCATCGATCTCGCCCGGATGCAGGGCAACATCCCGCCGCCGGTCGCCGCTCTGTTCAGCACGACGCTCGGCTCGGCCCAGCTGGTCGCCGCGCCGGGCGGCCAGGGCTGGTACGTCGTGCATGTCGGCAAGGTGACGCCCGCCGACGACAAGGCGCTGGCACCCGCCATCCAGGAAGCGCGCAACCACTTCCTGCCGGCGGCCAACGACGAATATCTCCAGCAATTGTCGACGGCAGCGAAGATCGCGGTCGGCGCCAAGCGGGACGAGGGCGCCATCCAGGGCGTGCGCGCGAAGCTGCTCGGCGCGACGCCGGCCCAGTGAATCCGAAGGACGTGAGCGACGCCGCCGCCGATCAGCGCGCCGCCGAGGCGCTGGCCTCCGGCCGCCCGGCGCTCGTCTGGCGGCGGCAGATCGCGGATACCGAAACGCCGGTCTCGGCCGCGCTCAAGCTGATCGAGCCGGGGCGCGGCGACTATCTGCTCGAATCGGTGGAGGGCGGGCGCACCCGCGGCCGCCACTCGATGATCGGACTGGCTCCCGACCTCGTCTTCCGTGCACGCGGTCGCGAGGCGGCGATCAACCCGCGCTGGCTGGCGGATCGTGAGGCGTTCGGCCCTTGCGAGGGCGACAGCCTTTCGGCGCTCCGCGCGCTGGTCGGCCGCTGCCGGATGGACGTGCCGGAGGGGCTGCCCAAGGCCCTCGCCTGCCTGGTCGGCTATTTCGCATACGAGACGGTCGGGCTGGTCGAGGATCTGCCCCGCCCCGCCCCCAATCCGCTCGACCTGCCCGACATGCTGTTCGTGCGGCCGAGCCTGATCCTGCTGTTCGATCGCCTGACCGACGAGCTCTTCTGGGTCGCGCCGGTGTGGCCGGACACGGGCGGCACGATGGCACAGGCGCTGGAGCGGATCGAGACGGCGCAGGCGCGGCTCGCGCAGCCGGTGCCGGCAGCCTCACGCATCGCCGCCGAGCCGAGCGAGGCGGGCCTGACATCCACGCTCCCCGCCGGCCGCTACGGCGCAATGGTCGCCGCCGCCAAGGACTACATCGCCGCCGGCGACATCTTCCAGGTGGTGCTGGCGCAGCGTTTCACTCGGCCGTTCCCGCTGCCGCCTTTCGATCTCTACCGGGCGCTCAGGCGGATCAACCCTTCGCCCTTCCTCTATTTCCTCGATCTCCCGGGCTTCGCGCTGATCGGCTCCAGCCCCGAAATCCTCGTCCGCGCCCGCGATGGCGAGGTGACGATCCGCCCGATCGCAGGCACCCGCCCTCGTGGCAAGACCGACGCCGAGGACGCCGCGCGGCGCGAGGAACTGCTCGCCGATCCGAAGGAGCGCGCCGAGCATCTGATGCTGCTCGATCTCGGCCGCAACGATGTCGGCCGGGTGGCAGCGGCGGGCACCGTGACGGTGACGGAGAGCTATACGGTCGAGCTCTACAGCCACGTCATGCACATCGTCTCGAACGTGACCGGCCGGCTCGATCCGAACAAGGACGCGATCGACGCCTTGCTCGGCGGCTTTCCGGCGGGCACGGTGTCGGGGGCGCCCAAGGTGCGCGCCTGCGAGATCATCGCCGAACTGGAGCCCGAGACGCGCGGCGCCTATGCCGGTGGCGTCGGCTATTTCTCGCCCGACGGATCGATGGACAGCTGCATCGTATTGAGGACGGCGGTGGTGAAGAACGGTGTGATGCACGTCCAGGCCGGCGCCGGCATCGTCGCGGACAGCGATCCCGCCTCCGAACAGCGCGAGTGCGAGGCGAAGGCCGGGGCTTTGTTCGCGGCGGCGCGCGAGGCCGAGGCACGGTCGCTGGACGCGGGCTACGGCCAATAGCAACTCGCCGCAAAACCGGTATCAAACTTAACTATCCCTTAGTCGAAACCGCCGCACAAAGCGGGCCATGTTCATGGACAACGGCCCGACCCAACTCGCGAACACCGTGCGCAAGGCGGCCAAGCTGTCCGGCGACCTCGGCATTCGCACGCTCGATCTGCAGGCGAACATCGCCGCATTGGCCGAGCGCGTCACCGAACAGGCCGCCACCGTCGAGCGGATCGGCCTCGACACCGATCGGCTCGAGCGCGATCAGCAGGCCGTCTCGATCGCCGCGCGCGAGGCCAAGGAGAAGGCGTCCGCCGCCTCCACGGTGATCGACGATTCGACGCGCCGCCTTTCCGCCGCCAACGCCAACGTCGTCGAGCTCATCGATCAGGTCAGCCAGATCCACGCTGGCCTCGGCAGCTTCAACGCCGCGCTCGCCTCGGTGGCGCAGGTGACCGAGGCGATCAGCCGCATCACCAGCCAGGTCAACCTGCTCGCGCTCAACGCCACGATCGAGGCGGCGCGCGCGGGCGACGCCGGGCGCGGCTTCGCGGTGGTGGCGCAGGAGGTGAAGAAGCTCGCGCTGGAGACGGCTTCCGCCACCCAGAAGATCGACCAGGCGGTGAAGGGTCTGACCGTCGAGGCCGACGTGATGCTCCACCGCATCGAGAGCGGCGTCGACAAGGCCCGCGCCGCGCACACCGGCACCCGCCAGATCGAGGCGATGACCGCCGAGGTGGGCGGGCTGATGCAGGGCCTGAGCGGCGACACCGACGCGGTCGCGCGGTCGATGGAATCGATCGTCGGATCGGTCTCGGGCGTGCGCCACGGCATCGGCGCGCTGGGCGACACCAGCAGCGACAACGCCACCGATCTCAACCAACTCAGCCGCCTGCTGAGCAGCGTGTCGGACGATACCAACGCGCTGCTCCAATATATCGCCGAGAGCGCGGTCGACATTCCCGATTCGCCCTACATCCGCTTCGCCACCGACATGGCCGCCGATATCGCCACCAAGATCGAGGGCGCGATCGCCGAAGGCCGAGTCACGCTCGCCGAGGTGATGAGCGAGAATTACCGGCCGATCGTGGGCAGCCATCCGCAGAAATACGATCATCCGATCGTGCCGTTCGTGGTGCCGGCGGCACGGCCGCACCAGGAGGCGGCGCGCAGGCTGCCTGGCTTCTTCGGCCTGACCGTCACCGATCGCAACGCGTTCGGCCCGGTGGCGATGCCCGAGCGCTCGCAGCCCGAGCGGCAGGACAAGGCGTGGAACGAGGAATATAGCCGCCACCAGCAGATCTTCGCGTTCGCCGATACCGTGCAGCAGTGCAAGACGACCCAGCCCTTCCTGATCAAGGCCTACCGCCGGCCGATCGCATCCGGGGGCGTGATGCTGCTCAAGCAGGTGATCGCCTCGATCCATGTCGGCGGGCGGCATTGGGGCATCCTGCAGCTCGCCTATCAGGATCAGGGGTAACCTCGGAAGAAACTCCATCAGCCGTTCGTGCTGAGGAGCCACTGAGCGCAGTCGAAGCGGCGTCTCGAAGCACAGCCGCAACGCAAGCCCTTCGAGATGGGCCTTCGACTGCGCTCCGCTCCGCTCAGTCCCTCCTCAGGGCGAACGGGGTTGGAGCCGCCAACAAGCTTTCCTTCCTTGCACTCGCGCCCTTCCGCGCTAAGTCGCGAGGATCATGATCCTCGTCATCGACAATTACGACAGCTTCACCTGGAACCTGGTGCACTACCTCCAGGAGCTCGGTGCCGCCGTGGAGGTGGTGCGCAACGACGCGATCGGCGTAGGCCAGGCGATGTCGAGCGGGGCGGACGCCTTCCTGATCTCGCCCGGCCCCTGCACGCCCAACGAGGCCGGGATCAGCCTCGATCTCGTCGCCGCCTGCGTGGAGGACCGCAGGCCGCTGCTCGGCGTGTGCCTCGGCCACCAGTCGATCGGGCAGAGCTTTGGCGGCACCGTCTCCCGCGCGCGGCAGTTGATGCACGGCAAGACCAGCCTCGTCAGCCATGACGGCACCGGCCTGTTCGCAGGCCTGCCCTCGCCCTTCACCGGCACCCGCTATCATTCGCTGATCGTCGAGGAAGCGGGCCTGCCGCCGGAGCTGATCGTCAACGCGCGCAGCGAGGACGGCACGATCATGGGCTTCCGCCACGTGGAGCTGCCGATCCACGGAGTCCAGTTCCACCCCGAAAGCATCGCCACCGAACATGGCCATGCGATGCTGGCCAATTTCATGCGGGCGGCGGGCATCCCCGTGCTGGAACGGGCATGATCGCGCGGGCGGCCCTGATCCTCGCGTTCGGGCTGCTGCCCTCGGCCGCGCTCGCCTGGACCAAGCCGCCGCCCGACGATGCCTGCCGCCCGGCCCAGTTCGAGGGCGCCCAATTCACGCTCTGCAAGGCCGTGCCCGGCAAGCAGACGCTCCGTCTCGTCGATCGCGGGCCGGACGGCAAGCCGCTGCGCCGCTTCGCGAAGCTCAAGGCGCTCGGCGGCAAAGCCTCGGTCGCCTTCGCGATGAATGCCGGCATGTTCGATGCGAGGGGCCTGCCGGTAGGCCTGCTGGTGATCGACGGCAAGCAGGAGAAGCCGCTCAGCCGGAAGAAGGGCTCGGGCAACTTCTACTTGAAACCCAACGGGGTATTCTACGAGGATGCCACAGGATGGCATGTCGCCGATACCGACACATATGCCACCGACCAGCATGACGGCCTGCGCTTCGCCACCCAGTCCGGCCCGATGCTGCTGGTGGACGGCGCGTTAAACCCGCAGATCAACGCCAACGGCCCTTCGCAGAAGCGGCGCAACGGCGTCTGCGTCGATGAAAAAGGCGTGGCCTGGTTCGCGATCAGCGAGGCGCCGGTCTCGTTCGGCCGCTTCGCCCGCCTGTTCCGCGACAAGCTCGCCTGCAAGGACGCGCTCTATCTCGACGGCACCGTCTCCAGCCTGTGGGACCCGGCCGCCGACCGGCTCGATGCCCGCGCCCCGCTCGGCCCGATTGTCGTCGCCGAGCAAAGCAAGTAGCGCGCTCGCACGATGACAGAGGTCGCCCTGCTTCCCGATCCCGCCACGCCGCTCGAGTTCGAGACGGCCGAGGCCGCCTTCGCCGACATCCTCGACGGCCGCGTGCCCGAAGAAGCGATCATCCGGTTCATCACCGATCTGACGCTGCGCGAGGAGACCGCTACCGAGATCGCCGCCGCCGCCCGGGCTCTCCGCGAGCGGATGATCGAGGTGAAGGCGCCGGCGGGCGCGATCGACGTCTGCGGCACCGGCGGCGACGGCGCGCACAGTCTCAACATCTCCACCGCCGTCGCGATCGTGGTGGCGGCCGCCGGCGTGCCGGTCGCCAAGCACGGCAACCGCGCCGCCTCCTCCAAGGCGGGCGCCGCCGACACGCTGGAGGCGCTCGGCCTGAACCTCGACAGGGCCGCAGCGACGGCCGAGGAGTCCCTGGAAGAACTGGGTTTGGCGTTCCTCTTCGCGCAGACCCACCATCCCGCGCTCGGCAAGCTCGCGCCGGTGCGCAAGGCGATCGGACGGCGGACGATCTTCAACATCGTCGGCCCGCTGTGCAATCCCGGCCGCGTCACCCGCCAGTTGATGGGCGTGGCACGCACCGACTATCTCGGCACCGTCGCCCGCGCGCTCGATCTGCTCGGCACCGAGAGCGCGATGATCGTGGCCGGCGACGAGGGTCTGGACGAGCTCTCGATCGCGGGCGGCAGCCGGATCATCCGCCTGGGCGCGATCGGCGACCGCGAGGAGCATGTCGTCCCCGGCGACGTCGGCGTGGAGCCGCATCCGCTCACCGCGATTCGGGGCGGAGACTCCGCCTACAACGCCGCCGCGCTCGCCCGGCTGCTGCAGGGCGAGGCCGGGCCGTATCGCGACGCGGTGCTGCTCAACGCCTCGGCGGCGCTGATCGTCGCCGGGCGTACCACCGACTGGCAGGAAGGCGCCGATATCGCCGGCGAAGCGATCGACGACGGATCGGCCGAACGCCTGCTCCAGCGCTGGATCGCCTTCTGATGGGCACCGTTCTCGACAGGATCATCGAGACCACTCGCGCCGAGGTGGCTCGCCGCAGCGCTGAGACAACGCTCTCCGCGCTCGAGGCAACGGCGCGCGCACAGCAGCCCCCGCGCGGCTTCGCGGCGGCGCTCTCGCGCAAGGCCGACACAGGCCACGCGCTGATCGCGGAAATCAAGAAAGCATCGCCCTCCAAGGGATTGATCCGCGAGGATTTCGATCCCCCAGCCCATGCCCGCGATTATGAGGCGGGTGGCGCCGCCTGCCTCTCGGTGCTGACCGACAAGCCCTTCTTCCGGGGCGACGAGGAGTATCTGATCGCGGCGCGGGCGGCCTGCTCGCTGCCGGCGATCCGCAAGGATTTCATGGTCGATCCCTGGCAGGTCGCCGAGGCGCGCGCGATCGGGGCGGACGCGATCCTGATCATCGTCGCCGCGCTCGACGACGGTGCCATGGCGGAAATCGAGGCGGCCGCGATCGATCATGGCATGGACGCGCTGATCGAGGTGCATGACGAGGCCGAGCTGGAGCGCGCGCTGCGGCTCAAGTCCCGGCTGATCGGCGTGAACAACCGCGATCTGCGCGACTTCACCGTCGATCTCGGCCGCACGGAGACGCTGGCGAAGCTTATGCCGGCCGGCACGCAGATCGTCGCCGAAAGCGGCCTCGCCACCAAGGCCGATCTCGACCGGCTGGCGGCCGCCGGCATCCACCGCTTCCTCGTCGGCGAGACGCTGATGCGGCAGGCCGACGTGGCGGCGGCGACGCGCACGCTGCTGACGGGCGTATGAGCGGCCTTACCCATCTCGATGAAGATGGGGCCGCTCGCATGGTCGACGTCTCCGCCAAGCCCGCCACCGCGCGCGCGGCGACCGCCTCCGGCCGCATCACCATGTCGGCGCAAGCCGCCGCCGCCATCCGCGATGGCGCGGTGAAGAAGGGCGACGTGCTCGCCGTCGCACGGGTGGCGGGGATCATGGCGGCCAAGCGCACCGCCGATCTCATTCCGCTCTGCCATCCGCTGCCACTCTCGGGCGTGACGCTGGACCTCGCGGTCGAGGCTGAGGGCGTCACCGCCACCGCGACGGCCCGCACCACCCACAGCACCGGCGTGGAAATGGAAGCGATGACAGCCGTTTCCGCGGCACTCCTCACGATCTACGATATGGCCAAGGCGATCGATCGCGGCATGGTGATCGGCGAAATCCGCCTGCTCACCAAATCAGGTGGGCGATCGGGCGACTGGCGGGCATGAGCCTGCTGCCGGTCACCGACGCGCAGGCCCGCCTGCTCGCGCTGGCCTCTCCCCTGCCGGTCGAGACGGTATCGCTGGTCGATGCCGTCGGCCGCTGGTCGGTGGAGGACGTGCTCGCCCGGCGGGATCAGCCGAGCCACGATCTCTCGGCGATGGACGGTTATGCGATCCGCTATGCCGAGCGCCCCGGGCCGTGGACCGTCGTCGGCGAAAGCGCGGCCGGTGCCGGCTACGACCGCCCGCTCCGCCCGCGCGAAGCCGCCCGCATCTTCACCGGCGCGCCCGTGCCCGAAGGCGCCGACTGCGTGCTGGTGCAGGAAGAGGCCGCGCGCGACGGCGATCGACTCTCCATGACCGGCGAAGGGCCGCGCCGGATCGGCGGGAACATCCGCCCCAGGGCGATGGATTTCGGGCGCGACGCCCTGCTCGTCACGGCGGGCACCCGGATCGATGCCCGTCACGTCGCGCTCGCCGGCATCGGCGGCCACGGCACGATCGCGGTGCGTCGCCGCCCCCGCATCGCCCTGATCTCCACCGGTGACGAGCTGGTGCCGCTCGGCGCGCCGACGCCGGGCGCCAGCCTCCCCGCCTCCAACGCCGCGATGCTGGCGGCCCTGCTCGCCGACCGGCCGGCCGAGGTGCGCGATCACGGCGTCGTGCCCGACGATCTGGATCGCATCGCGCGGGCCTTCCGCGACGCCGCTGCCGAGGCCGATATCATCGTCACCACCGGCGGCGTCTCGGTCGGCGCCCGCGATCTCGTCCGACCGGCGCTGGAGCGGGCCGGGGCGACCCTCGATTTCTGGCGGGTTGCGATGAAGCCGGGCAAGCCGTTGCTGGCGGGCACGCTCGGCGACGCGATCGTGCTCGGCCTGCCCGGCAATCCGGTGTCCGCCTACGTCACTGCATGCCTGTTCCTGTTGCCGCTGATCGCGCGGATGGGCGGAGCCGTCGATGCCCTGCCGAAGACGCGCACCGTCACGCTCGGCGCCGCCCTCCCCGCCAATGGCGAGCGGCAGGATTATCTGCGCGCGCGCATCGAGAACGGCCGCGCCTTCGCTCCCGATGGGCAGGATTCCGCCGCCCTGGTTGCGCTGGCGGCGGCGGACGGGTTGATCGTTCGTCCACCGCATGTTCCTCCGGCCGAAATCGGAGACTCGGCGGAAATGCTCGATCTCGGCTAGGTCGAGGGGCATTGACAGGGTCGTTTCGGTTTCCTACACGTTCGCCATCCGTTCCAGATAGGAATTGGCGATGCTGACGCGCAAGCAACACGAACTGCTCCTCTTCATTCACGACCGTCTGGCCGAAACCGGCGTGTCGCCCTCGTTCGAGGAGATGAAGGATGCGCTGGACCTCAAGTCCAAGTCCGGCGTGCACCGCCTGATCCGGGCGCTGGAGGAGCGTGACTTCATCCGCCGCCTGCCCAACCGGGCGCGCGCGCTCGAGGTGCTGCGCATGCCCGAGCGGGTGATCCCCGCCAAGGCGGCGGCCGCCGCCGCGCCCGCCCTGGCCCCCGCCGCGCCGAAGATCCCGGTCGCCGCCAACGACAGCGTGCTCGAGATCCCGCTCCACGGCCGCATTGCCGCCGGTATGCCGATCGAGGCGATGGAGGGCCAGTCGAGTCTGTCCGTCCCTGCCGCCCTGCTCGGGCCGGGCGAGCATTATGCCCTGGAGGTGTCCGGCGACTCGATGATCGAGGCCGGCATCCTCGACGGCGACTATGCGCTGATCCGCCGCACCGAGACGGCGCGCGACGGCGAGATCGTGGTGGCGCTGGTCGACGAGGCCGAGGCGACGCTCAAATATTTCCGCCGCGAAGGGCAGATGATCCGGCTCGATCCGGCCAACCATGCCTATTCGCCGCAGCGCTACCAGTCCGGCCAGGTGCGCGTGCAGGGCAAGCTCGCGGGGCTGCTCCGCCGCTATTGAGCGACGCGTCGCTGGCTGCTCGCGGGCGGCTTCGTTAAGGATGCCTCTCCCGAAGCAGGAGACGGCGCATGGGGCGATTGAACGGCAAGGTCGCGCTCGTCACCGGCGCGGCGCGCGGCATCGGGGAGGCGATCGCCCGAGCCTTCGTCGCAGACGGTGCGCGGGTCTGGCTAACCGACATCGCCGATGCGAGCGCCTCGGCGGAGGCACTGGGTGCACAGGCGCGATCCGCGCGGCTGGACGTCCGCAGCGAAACGGAATGGGACGCTGCGATCGCGGCACTGCTGAAGCGCGACGGGCGGCTCGATGTCCTCGTCAACAATGCGGGCGTCACCGGGTTCGAGGCGAGCGCCGGCCCGCATGATCCCGAGAACGCCTCGCTGGACGACTGGCGCGCCGTCCATGCGACCAATCTCGACGGCACCTTCCTCGGCTGCCGCGCCGCGATCCGGGCGATGCGGCCCACCGGCAGCGGCTCGATCATCAATATCTCGTCGCGTTCCGGCCTTGTCGGCATCCCCGGCGCCGCCGCTTATGCTTCGTCCAAGGCGGCGGTGCGCAACCACAGCAAATCGGTGGCGCTGTGGTGCGCGCAGCAGGGCCTCGCAATCCGCTGCAACTCGATCCATCCCGCCGCGATCCTGACGCCGATGTGGGACGCGATGCTCGGCGACGGTCCCGACCGCGCGGATCGCGAAGCCTCGCTCGTCGCCAACACCCCGCTCAGGCGCTTCGGCACGGTGGAGGAGGTCGCCGCGATGGCGGTCTATCTCGCCTCGGACGAATCCGCCTACGTCACCGGCTCGGAATTCCACATCGACGGCGGGCTGCTCGCCGGCTCCGCCGCGTCGCCGGGCTGAGCAGGCGGATCGCTACGGCTCGCCGCGCGGCGTGCGGATCATCCGCAGACCCAGCAGGAACCAGCCGGCGCCGACGATCAGGCTGGCGAGGATTCCGCCCGCCACGCCGAGCGCCTTGATCGCATTGAGCACCGGCGTGGCGACGAAGCCGAACAGCAGCAGCGCGGTGATCGATCGCGGTATGCGTCGCGCCAGCAACAGGGCGATCGCGAGCAGCAGCCAGCCCAGATAGAAGACGGCGATGGCAAGCACCGCCCCGATCGCGAGCGGCCCATGCGGACCGCCCATCGCGGCATCCAGCGCGGCGGGCGCATGCAGCGCGTAATCGTGCACGAAGAAGGCCTGGCCATATTCGACCGCGAACAGCAGCACTTGCCCCCCGAGCGCCGAAGTGCAGGCGATCGCCGCAAAGGCGCCGCTTCCCGCCAATCGCCCGTCGCGTACGCCAGCCAATCCAAAAACAAGCGCCAGCGCGACCGCCGACGCGATCACCTGCCGGAGGAAATAGACCCGGGAAGCGGCGATGACCGCGAACGAACCGGCCGGCAGGTGCGGCGACACCAGCAGGTTCAGCGCCAGCGTCGCCACCGCCGCGGCACAGAGGCACGCGCCGGACGCGCGAAGGGATGCATCGGTCATGGCTCGCTCCTCCGTCGATGCCGAGAGGAACACCAGGAACACCGCCCCGCTCAAGCGGGAATGGCGCCCCGCACACGCTCAGTGCCGCAGGGCAAACATGCTCGTCGCCGCTCGCGGTCGAAGCGCTTCCCGGGTTGCGATTCCCCCACCTCCACCATTAGCGTGCGCCATCAGGCATGGCGGGGCGACGATGAAAGCAATCCGGGCGTCGATGGTGCTGCTGCTTCTTGCCGGATGCCATGGGGACAAGTCCGGGAACAGCGCCGTGGCGCAGACGGCCGAGGGGCCGCACGTCATCCACCTGTTCCCCGCCGCGACCGAGGCCCGCCTGTTCGTCGATACCGGCCGGACCGACGCCCATTTCCACCCGGTCCTGACGCCGAAGGACGGCCATGCCTTGACGGCCGGCCAGCGGAAGATCCTCGAAAGCGCGCTGGTCTGGAACGACAATTACGGCAAGGAAGATGTCGCCGCCTGCTTCATGCCGCACCATTTCTTCCGCTATTTCGATGCGCAGCATCGCAAGGTCGGGGAGATCGCGGTGTGCTTCTGCTGCGGCGGAGTCGAGGTCGACAAGGGAGACGGCACGGCCATCTATCCCGAAACCCGGCTGAACGCGCATTACGACCGGCTGAAAGCCCTCATCCACGGCATGGGCGAGCGCACCGACATCGAATGCAGCCCCGGCGACCTCGACTGATCCCGCGTCGGGATCACCCCGCGTCGCAGGCGGTGATCACCGGGAAGCTTCGCTCCGGCTGCTGATCGATCGTGTAGCGGACGGTGCGGCAGCCTCGCGCGTCGGCGGTGGCGCTCGGCACCGCGTAACCGGTCAGGCCGGCATCGGACCAGCGCTGGGTCTGGCCGGTGCGCATAGCGCGATGGATCGCGTCCTTCACTGCCTGCGAGCCAAGCGGATTGACGCCGCCGTCGGAGGCTGGCTCCGCCGCATTCGATGGTGTGCCTGCGGCCGAAGGCGCTGGGGCGCTATTGTTGTCGGCAGCCGGCTTATCGCTGCATGCCGCCAGCATCAGCAGGACGGTCGTCGCGCCAAGGATCGCGCGCCGCCCAGGCCCGCCGGGCGAAATTCGGATCGTTCTGCGGGAGAGGCCTGTCGTCATGGTCGGTCGCGACCATGGCCCAGGGGTGCGCCGCCTGCAACTCCGCGACGCTGGTGACGCCCGGGTCGACCAGCCGGATCGCGAGGCCGCCGGTCTTCGCGAGCAAATTGGGGTCCGCCTTCAGCCAGCGCGGGCGGCACCAATCGGGCAGGCGGCGGTCGCTGGCGACGATATCGGCGGCGGCGCAGGCCGGCTCCATCGCCGCGCGGTCGATGCGGTAGGCGCTGCGCGTCGCGAGGAGGTGCCAGACACGATTGTCGCGGATCAGCGTTGCCGTGCAGCTGTCCGGCCCGCAGACCGCGCCGGGCAGGTCATCGAGCGCGATCGCATCGTCCCCTTCGCGGCCGGAGATTTCGGAGAGGGTGTCGCGCATATAATCGCCGGTGCGCTCGCGCAGCAGCGCCACGCGGCCGTCGAGACCGCGCACCGCGAGATGGCGGCCGTCGCCGGTGATGAAGATGTCGGCGGGGTGCGTCGCCAGCGTCATCGCCGCGCCGGCCGCGATCGGCAGCAGGCCGAGCAAACGCGCCCGTGTCCGCCACAGGGCCAGCCACAGACCGCCCACGGCGATCAGGGCGAAGGCGGCGCGCGACATGGTCGGCACGAACGTGACGGCGCCGGGCAGCGACCCGACCGAGTGCGCGATCCACAGCAGCAGCGCGAGCGCCCTGCCCGTCACCCACCAGAAGGGCGCGCCAAGCCCCACGCAATCGGCGATCAGCGCCAGCGCCTCGGCGGGCATGATCACGAAGGTGGTGAGCGGGATCGCGACGATGTTCGCCGCCGCGCCGTAGAGGCCGGCGCGATGGAAGTGGAAGATTGCGATCGGCGCCAGCGCGGCCTCGACGACGAGACCGGTGAGCAGCAAGGCGGCGAGTTCGCGCAGCAGGCGGCGCAGCCACGGCTCCTCGCGCTTCTCGAAGGTGCGGCGGGTCCATTGCAGTTCGTGGAGAGCGACGATCGAAAGAATCGCGGCGAAGCTCAGCTGGAAGCTCGGCCCGGCGACCGATTCGGGCCAGAACAGCACGCAGACCAGCGCGCCCGCCGCGACCAGCCTCAGCGTCATCGCCTCGCGCCCCAGCGCGACGCCCGCCAATACCACCAGCGCGGCGATCAGCGAGCGCACGGTCGGCACCTCGGCGCCGGTCAGCAAGGTATAGGCGATGCCCATGACGGCGCCACAACCCGCTGCGATCAGCAACAGCGGCGCGCGGAGTGCGAGGCGCGGCCACAGCGCCAGCAGGCGGAGCGCGAGGAACATGGTCGCGCCCACCGCCGCCGTCAGGTGCAGGCCGCTCACCGAGAGGAGGTGCGCGAGGCCCGATCGGCGAAAGGCGTCGTTGTCGTCCTGCGTCACCCCGCCCATGTCGCCGGTGACGAGCGCGGCGGCGACGCCGGCCTGCCCCGGCGGCAGCTCGGTCATGATGTGCGCGGTCAGCCCGATCCGCGCGTCGGCCAGCCATTCGGCAGGGCCGCCGGTGGGTGCCGGGGTGATGAGCTTCACCGGATCGAGCGCTTTGCCCGTTGCGGGGATGCCGGAGAACCAGGCGACCGCGGAATAATCGTAGGCGCCCGGCACGGCCGCCGAGGGCGGCGGCACCAGTCGCGCGCGCAAAGCGATGACGGCGCCGGGCGCGAGGCCAGGGACGGCATTCTCGTCGGGGATGTTGATGCGGATCACGCCCACCGCACTCCGGCGCAGGCGGGAGTGCTGTGGGGCGAGCGCCGCGTCGCAGACGCCGGCGCTTCGGCCTTCGTCGGAGCACGATAGCGGCAGCAGCGTCACCCGAACCGCTTGCCGCGCGGGCAGCGGTTCGACTCGCTCGATCCGTGCCGTGAGGTTTGCGATGCCATCCCGCGCCAGCACCGGCGCGCCAGCACGCTCTGCCTTCCACCAGATCAGGCCGCAACCGATCGCCACCGACAATGCGAAGATCGCGACCGACCGCCCCGCCCGTCCGCCACGCCCGAAGGCGAAGCCCGCCAACGCCAGCGCCGCCATCGAGAGCAGCAGGCCTTCCCACGCTTGCTCGCCCGGCAGCCAGAACCAGCCCGCGACTCCGGCGACCATCCCCACCGGCAACCACAGCGGCAGCTGCGTTCGTTCCGCCTCCAGCCAGTCTTCGAGTCGCGCCGAGGCAAGCGAAAGCGGCCGGAAACCAGGCCATTTCGGCATGGTTTGCCGGTTCCAGAACGCCATGCTAGGGCCGCGCGCAACATCCCCCATGGATGTTCAGTGTGGAGAAAGCCTGCGTGGGTGCAAGCGACGACAGAAGTGATTCGACCATGACGGCAGCGTCGGCGCCGGTGGTCACACGTTTTGCCCCCTCTCCTACCGGATTCCTGCACATCGGCGGCGCCCGCACGGCGTTGTTCAACTGGCTGTGGGCGCGCCACACCGGCGGCAAGTTCCTGCTGCGCATCGAGGATACCGATCGCGCCCGCTCCACCCAGCCGGCGATCGAGGCGATCCTCGACGGGATGCGCTGGCTCGGCCTCGATTGGGACGGCGACGAAATCTACCAGTTCGCCCGCGCCAGCCGTCACGCCGAGGTGGCGTTCGACCTGCTCGAGCGCGGCCACGCCTACAAATGCTTCGCCACCGCGGAGGAGCTCGCCGAGATGCGCGAGCAGCAGCGCGCCGCCAAGCTGCCCATGCGGTACGACGGCCGCTGGCGGAACCGCGACCCGAAAGAGGCGCCCGAGGGCGCACCCTTCGTCGTCCGCCTGAAGGCCGAGACCGAAGGCGAGACGACGATCCGCGATCTCGTCCAGGGCGACGTCACCGTCCGCAATTCCGAGCTGGACGACATGGTGCTGCTCCGCTCGGACGGCACGCCGACCTACATGCTGGCCGTCGTGGTCGACGATCACGACATGGGCATCACCCATGTGATCCGCGGCGACGACCATCTCAACAACGCCTTCCGCCAGCTCGGCATCATCCGTGCGATGAACTGGCCGGAGCCGATCTACGGCCACGTCCCGCTGATCCACGGCGACGACGGACAGAAGCTCTCCAAGCGCCACGGCGCCCTGGCGGTCGATGCCTATCGCGACGAGATGGGCATCCTGCCCGAAGCGCTCAACAATTACCTGCTGCGCATCGGCTGGGGCCATGGCGACGAGGAACTGATCGACCGCGACCGCGCGATCGAGATCTTCGACGTATCCGGCATCGGCCGCTCGCCCGGCCGCACCGATCGCAAGAAGCTGGAAAACGTCAACGGCCATTATATCCGCGCCGCCGACGACCGGCGCCTGACCGATCTCACCGCCCCGTTCGTGGCGCAGAAGATCGGCCGTGACATGACAGCGACGGACATCAACCTTCTGCATCGCAGCATTGAGTTTCTGAAGCCGCGCGCCAAGGATTTGCTGGAATTGGCCGAGGGCGCGACTTTCCTTTTTCGCACTCGCCCCCTAGATATGGAGGAGCGGGCTCTGGCTCTTCTGGAGGGTCAGGGTGCGCAGTTGCTTGCCGCCGTGACGACGGCGCTCTCGTCCGTGGAGTGGACGAACGAAGCGCTCGATGCGGCGGTGCGCGGCGTGGCCGAGGAGGCCGGCGTCGGGCTCGGCAAGGTGGCGCAGCCGCTCCGCGCGGCGCTTACCGGCCGGACCACCTCGCCCGGCATCTTCGACGTGTTGCTGTTGCTCGGACGGGAGGAGAGCCTCGCGCGGCTCTCGGACCAGCTGGCGACCGCGAACTGATCTCACGGCGCCGTTGAGCCCGGTCCTCGGGCTCGCCAACGGCGCCCTTTTGGAGGACGATGAACATGGCTGACGGCACCGCCAAGCTGGCGCTCGGCGACAAGAGCACCGACTACCCGATCATGTCGGGCACCGTCGGGCCGCAGGTGATCGACATCCGCAAGCTCTACGGCGACACGGACATGTTCACCTACGATCCGGGCTTCACCTCGACCGCCAGCTGCGAGTCGGGCCTGACCTATATCGACGGCGACGCCGGTATCCTGCTGCATCGCGGCTACCCGATCGACCAGCTCGCCGAGCAGTCGAGCTTCATGGAGGTCGCCTACCTGCTCCTCAACGGCGAACTGCCTTCGAAGAGCGAGTTCGAGACCTTCAACACCCACATCACGCGCCACACCATGGTGCACGAGCAGCTTTCGACCTTCTTCCGCGGCTTCCGCCGCGATGCGCACCCGATGGCGATCATGTGCGGCGTGGTCGGCGCGCTGTCGTCCTTCTACCACGATTCCACCGACATCAACGATCCCAAGCAGCGCGAGATCGCCTCGCACCGCCTGATCGCCAAGATGCCGACGATCGCGGCGATGGCGTATAAATATTCGGTCGGCCAGCCCTTCGTCTATCCGAAGAACTCGCTGAGCTACACCGAGAATTTCCTGAACATGACCTACTCGGTGCCGGCCGAGGAGTATGAGATCGATCCGATCATCGCTTCGGCGATGGACAAGATCTTCATCCTCCATGCCGACCACGAGCAGAACGCCTCGACATCGACCGTGCGCCTCGCCGGTTCGTCGGGCGCCAACCCCTTCGCCTGCATCGCGGCGGGCATCGCCTGCCTGTGGGGCCCGGCGCATGGCGGCGCCAACGAGGCGGCGCTCAACATGCTGCGCGAGATCGGCACGCCGGACCGCATTCCCGAGTTCATCGCGCGCGCCAAGAACAAGGACGATCCGTTCCGCCTGATGGGCTTCGGCCATCGCGTGTACAAGAATTTCGATCCGCGCGCGAAGGTGCTGTCCAAGGCGGCGACCGAGGTGCTCGACAAGCTCGGCATCAACGATCCGGTGCTCGATACCGCCCGCGAGCTCGAGCAGCTGGCGCTCAAGGACCAGTATTTCATCGACAAGAAGCTCTACCCGAACGTGGACTTCTATTCGGGCGTGATCCTGTCGGCGATCGGCTTCCCGACCACCATGTTCACCGTGCTGTTCGCGCTGGCCCGCACCGTGGGCTGGGTGGCGCAGTGGAACGAGATGATCACGGATCCCGCCCAGAAGATCGGCCGCCCGCGCCAGCTCTACACCGGCCCGACGCAGCGCGACTACGTGCCGCTCGGCGAGCGTTGAGCCGGATACGATGGTAAGAAAGGGGCGGTCGCTGCGGCGGCCGCCTTTTTCTTTTGAGCGACTGCCATATTTCGTCACCCCGGCCCCGAGCCGGGGTCCAGCTTCCTCATTCCGTTGAACGTTGGATGGCAGCTATCGCTCCACGAGCAGTCGTTCTGGCGGCATCGTTCAGGACCCGATTGCGGTCATCCCGAAAAAGTGGTCATCATGGGCTATGACGAAGCGGCCTTTTTGCGTGCTAATGGCGGCAGTTGCGGTAACTGCCTGCACTGATCAACCAAGGCGCGAAGTTCAGGCAGTTGTCGTCGATATAAGGCCGCATGTTTCTCCGAAATGGAATACCGACCAATTGGTGATCGAGGCACGGACTGCCGATGGTCTTGATGGAACCAAGGAAGTTTTGAGGGCTGGCCTAACCTGTCGCGTGGGCGATACGGTCCATGCAACCGCTCAAGGCTTAACTCTGACGCTTGACGAACACGCGTGTGCCCGCAAGGGAACACCGCCGCTGCCATCTTGGCCCCTTTGAAAATGGGCGACTTTCCCATCGGCTCAGCCGAAAACTGTCCGGCCGGAACCCACTAGCCCCCCCCTCACCCTCAAAACCTGATCCACAGCCCCGTATAGACGCCGCGCTCGCGCAGAGCGTTGCGCCCCGTCACCGTCGCGATGCCGCCGAGCTGGAGCGCCACGCGATCGGTGAGATCGTACACGCCGCCCGCATAGAAGGTGCTGTAACGGTAGGAGGGGTAGCGGCTCCCCGCCCCGTCGGAGAAGGTGTTGTAGCTGTTCGCCTGGAACGTCAGCCGCTTGGTCAAATGCAGGCCGACCTGCAGATCGGCATGCCACTCGTTGGGCTCGCCGCGCGAGCGGAAGCGGTAGCCGCCCTCGGCGATCGAATAGCCGTCCAGCCCGAGCAGCTTGAACGACTTGCCGACCTCGACGCGGGTATCCTCCTGCACGTCGGTCGATCCGATCTGTGCGGGGATGTCGTCGCGGCGCTTGCCGGGGATGAAGACGGTGCTCTTGAGCGAGACCACCCAGTCGCCGCCGCCCGCCACCTTGTAGCGCGCGCCGAGCTCGGTGTAGCCGAGGCCGAAACTGTCCTTGCCGTCCTGCACCGTCACGCGGCGCAGGCTGGGCGTGGCGAGCAGGCTGAGATTGTTGGTCAGGCCGTATTCCGTCGAGAAATAGACGTTATACTGATCGTAGTTGCTGGCGTTGTAGAGGTTGCCGTGGCTGTCGAAGCTGTCGCCTGCGTGCGAATAGAGCGCGGTGACGATCATCCGACCCTGCCCCGCCGGCATCGTCCAGCCGTCGGCATGCGCGGCGGCGGGGAGCAATCCCCCAATCCCCGCTCCCGTCGCGATCGCGGCAAGGCCCACCGCATGGCGCTTGCGCATGATGGCGCCTTTCCTTCTGCTCGCGGCGAACCGCAGACGCTCTTTCCGCAGCTTGAACGCAACATTCATGGTTAACGACCCCTCGAAACATGATTGACCCGCGCAAGTCCCGATGGAACCGCCGCGCGGTGCTGGCGGGCGCGGCCGCCCTTCCGTTGATGAGCTTCGCGCGCGAAGAGGCGATGAAGGACCGCGCCGGCCGCGCAGGCATGCTGTTCGGCGTGGCGGTGCGGGCGAGCCAGCTGCGCGAGGACGCGGATTTCCGCGCCGCGATCACCCGTGAGTGCAGCGTGATCACGCCCGAACTGGAGCTGAAATGGGCGTGGCTGGAGCCCCAGCGCGGCCAGCTCAGCTTCACCGATGCCGACCAGATCGCCAGCTTCGCCGCACGGACCGGCAAGGCGATGCACGGCCATGCGCTGCTCTGGCACCTCAGCATCGCCCCGTGGGCGGCCGAAGCGCTGGGCGACAATCCGGACTGGACGATCGTGCGCCGCTTCCTCGCCTCGGTGATCCCGCGCTACGGCGAGGTGACGAACACATGGGACGTCGTCAACGAGCCGATGGAGATGGGACACCGCATGGACGGCCTGCGCCCCTCGCCCTACCTCGCCGCGTTCGGGCCGGACTATATCCGCCGCGCGCTGGAGGATGCCCGCCTGTTCGCGCCCAGGGCCAAGCTGTTCATCAACGAATTCGGGCTCGACTATGATTTCCAGGTAGAGCGGGACAAGCGCTACCTGCTGCTCAAGCTGCTGGAAGGATTGAAGAAATCTGGCGCGCCGATCGACGGGCTCGGCATGCAGGCGCATCTGGAGATCGCCAAGCAGGCGCATTTCGATCCCAGGGCGCTGGCGCAGTTCTTCGACGATGTCGGCAGCCTCGGCCTCGAGGTCCGGATCAGCGAGCTGGACGTGAAGGAGGCCGACGGCACGCTGCCCACCGCCGAACGCGATGCGCGCGTTGCCGACGCCGTGCGCCGCTATCTCGATGTCGCGATGGCCAATCGCGCGGTCGGCACGATCGGATGCTGGGGCCTGACCGATCGCTACAGCTGGCTGGAGTCGCCCGGTGGCAAGGCCGGCGCGAATCGCGGCCTCCCGCTCGACAGCGCGTTGCATCCCAAGCCCATGTATCACGCAATTTCCGAGGCTTACGCGCTGCGTGGCGGCTGAACGCCGGCTGGTTACCACAACTTTAACGCTCGATGATTCCACCCGGTTAAGCGGGCCGGAGGCAAGTCCCTGTGCGGGGGAGCGCAGGTTTCGGACTGCCTCGAAATGCTTTTCAACGTGTCTCGTCGCGGGCTTTTGTCCGTGATGGCGGCTGCGCCTATGACCTTGGCCATGGCGTCTGCCGGTCCCGCTGAAACCGTGCCGAATTTTCTCGGCGACGGCGCCGCGCCGCCCGCGCGCAAGCCGGTCGCGCGCCTGTTCGGCGCCGCCGTGCGGCCCGATCAGCTCACCGACGAGACTCCCCTGTTGCAGGCGATCCGCGGCTGCGGCCTGCTCGTGCCCGAATATCACGGCCAGTGGAGCGCGGTCGAATGGCGGCGCGGCGATCCGTGGTACGGCAATTACGACGCGATCTGCGATTTCGCGGAGAAGCATGGCCAGCAGGTGCGTGGCCACTCGCTGATCTGGGAGCAGATGACGCCCGACTGGGCGCGCGACGAGATGCTGCACGGCAAGGACTGGAATACGATCGAGCGTCACTTCGCGACGCTGCTTCCGCGCTACGCGGGCCGCATCCGCGAATGGATCGTCGTCAACGAGATGATCGACACCGAGCATGGCGATCACGGCTTCCGCCGCACCAGCTTCCAGCGCGCCTATGGCAATGATTACGTCCGCCGCGCGCTGGAGACGGCCCGCGTGCTCGATCCGCAGGCGAAGCTGATGATCAACGATTATTCGCTGCTCTACGACAATCCGGTCGACGAGGCGCGGCGCAACCAGATGCTGCGACTGGTCGAGCGGATCAAGGCGAGCGGCACCCCGCTCGACATGGTCGGGCTGCAGGGCCATCTGGAACTGCGCAAGGGCCGCATCTCGCAGCCCAAGGTGGCGCGCTTCATGGCCGATCTCGCCGGCATGGGCGTCGAGGTGGCGATCACCGAGCTCGACGTGTTGGAGGACGATCTGAACCGCCCGGTCGAAGAGCGCGATGCGCGCGTGGCGCAGGCGGCGCAGGATTTGCTGGATGTCGTGGCTAACCAGAAGGCGGTGAGCAGTGTTGTCACCTGGGGCCTTTCCGACAAGCAGAGCTGGCTGCAGGATCGGCTGCCCGTCACGAAGGCGGCGCAGGCCTGCTCGCCGATCGACTGCGGCGCGATGAATCGCGGCCTGCCCTTCGACGGCGAGATGCGCGCGAAGCCGATGCACGCTGCCCTGCAGCGGGCTGTGAGCATGGTTTGAACAAACTGGCCACCCCGTTCGCCCTGAGGAGGGACTGAGCGAAGTCGAAGCCTGTCCTGAGCGACGCCGCAGGCGGCGTCGAAGGGGCCCGTCTCGAAGGGCTGTGCCCAATTTTGGCCCGTCGAGACGCCGCTCCGACAAGCTCAGCGGCTCCTCAGGGCGAACGGTATGGGAGCCGTCAGACAAGCAGCTTGCCCCGTTCCAGCTGCGCCATGCTCTCGCTCGACCGGTCGACCGGCTTCTGCGCGGTCTTCACCCATTCGATCAGTTCGGCCATGCCGCTCTCGAAGTCGCGCTTCGGCGCAATCCCGAACACCCGCTCGAGCTTGGAGATGTCGGCAAAGCAATGCCGGATATCGCCCACCCGGTAGCGGCCGAGAATTTCCGGCGCGATGTTCTTGCCGAGCAACCGCGCCAGCACCTGCGCGATCTCGCGCACCGTGATCGACTTGCCCGAGCCGACGTTGAACGCATCCCAGATGCGCTTGTCGCTTTCCAGCACGGCGGCGAAGGCCTCCGCCACGTCGCGGACATGGACGAAATCGCGGCGCTGCTCGCCATCCTCGAAGATCAAAGGCGCGCTGTCGTTGACCAGCCGCGATATGAAGATCGCCGCCACACCGGTATAGGGATTGGAGAGCGCCTGCCGCGATCCGTAGGCATTGAACAGGCGCAGCGCGACCGTCGGGATGTCGAGCGCGCGGCCGACCGAGAGGAACATCTCCTCATGGTCGCGCTTGTTGATCGCATAGATCGATCCGGGCTGGAGCGGCTTGTCCTCGTTGGTGGGAAGCGGCTCCAGCGCGGCGCCGTTCTCGGTGAGATCCCACTCCTGCGCCTTGAGCTGATCGGCCGATCGCGGCAGCGGCGCGGCGCGCTCCCCGGATTCCGCGTTACGGTACGCGCCCTCCCCGTAGATCGACATGGACGAGGCCACCGCGATCCGTTCGATCTTATGGCCGCCCTCGCTCAGCACCTGCAGCATCACGGCGGCGGCGAGCGTGTTGTTGCGGGTATATTCGAGGATGTCGGTCATGCTCTGGCCGACCCCCACAGAGGCCGCGAGGTGCGCGAGGTGCGTCACCCCGTCCAGCGCATCGCGGAAGGTGTCGGCGTCGAGCACGTTGCCCTTGATGCGCAGCACGTTGGGGTTGAGATAGACGGGCCACCCCTCCGCATCCATCGCCGCGTCGCCGTGCACCTGCGGCAGCAGCGCGTCGAGCACCGTCACCCGAAATCCGCGCTCGATCATGACGTCGGCGAGGTGCGATCCGATGAAGCCGGCGCCGCCGGTGATCAGGACATGCTTGGTGGTCATGCGGTCTCCTCATTCCCGCCGCGGACGCGGCGCACGAGCTTGTTGTTGGCGTCGATCTTTTCGGTGCGCTCCCAGACGAGGCCGCCGTCCTTCCGGTACATCCGCCAGCCGATCCACAGCGGCGCGATCCAGATCAGGCCCCAGATCATCAGGAAGACGGGATTGCAGCGGACGAGATAGCGCAGCCGGTCGCGCTTGCGCTCCAGAACCAGAGCGGTACGCCGCCATACCGAGAGGTAGAGCAGCACCATCGCCAGCCCGTAGCAGGTGATGTTCGCCATCGAGAGCATCACCGTCCACGCCGGCAGCGGGCCGCTGCCGTCCGCCCAGCGCCAGAGCGCCCAGATGCCGACGGGCAGACCGATCGGGTTGATCCAGTAGCTGAGGCAGGGAAGGAAGATCATCCACGCCTTCACGCGCTCCAGCCAGGTATAGCCGAGCGCCTTCAAGGGCACGTCGAGGCTCTGGAAGAAGCCCGCGACCCACCGCTTGCGCTGCGTGATGCCGCGCCCGAAGGTGGCGGGCACCTCCTCGATCAGCGGATTCTCGATGTAACCGAGCCGCTTGCCGTTCTTCCAGAAGCGCAGGCCGACTTCCGGATCCTCGATCGTGATCCACGGGTGGAAACCGCCCAGCTCGACGAGGTCCGACGCCTTGAAGAACAGCCCCTTGCCCAGAACCCAGAAGGGCTGCTTTCCGTCCGCCGTCAGGTGCGGATACTTCCGCCCGTCCCACGCCATGTGATCGAAGGCGTGGAAGCTGCACGCGAGGCTGTCGTTGAGGTTGCCGGCGATGTTGCTCGCCTGCAGCACGTCGAAGCGCTGCATGCCGATCGCGGCGGCGATCAGGTGATCCTCGGGCGGGCAGCTGTCGGCATCGATATAGTTGATCAGGAAGTCGCCTTCGGTCGCCAGCTTCTCTTTCGCGAGCGTGTAGAAAGCGTAGATCAGCTGGCGTGTCTTCTTGGGCGGCAGATCCTTCACCCCGGCGCGCGGGCCGTCGTGCCACCAATAGGCCTTGGGGTTCGCCTCCCACTGATCCCACACCGCGCTCCACGAGGAGTCGGAGGTCTTGGGGATCTCCATTACCTCAAGGAAGTCGAACTCCTGCTGGAGCCGGCGCAGCGCCGCCACCGTCACCGTGTCGTCCGCATTGGGAATCGAGACGACGCGGAACAGGTGCTGGGGGTAACGAAGCTGGCGCAGCGAGATGAAGGTGGTGCGCATCGTCTCCTCCAACTCCCGCAGCACGGGGTAGAAGAGGACGATGCGCGGATAGTCCTCCGGCTGGAGATGCTCCGCGTTCCGCATGTCGACACGGTCGACCGGCAGGCGGAAGAGGTAGATGTCGACGCAGAATGCCAGCGCATACAGCACCTGCGTCACCACGAACGCCACGCACAGCACCGCCGTCAGGGTATCGGTTTCCCCCGGCATGGAGGCGGCCTCAGCCGGCCGCGGCCATGCCGCCGGTCTGCTCCTCGCAGATCCGGCCCTGGAAATAGGCGATGGTGCGATTCAGGCCCTCCTGCAGCCCGATCGTCGGCTTCCAGCCGAGCAGCGCCAGGGCGCGCTGGATATCCGGCATGCGCCGCATCGGATCGTGCACCGGCAGGTCGCGATGGACGATCGCCGACGCGCTGCCCGTCGCCGCCAGCACGGCGCGCGCGATGTCGATCACCCGCATCTCGACCGGGTTACCGAGATTGACCGGCACGTCCGCCGGCACATGCGAGCGCATCAGGCGAAGGATGCCCTCCACCGTATCCTCGACATAGCAGAGCGAGCGGGTGTGGGTGCCGTCGCCATAGACGGTGACGTCGGCGCCGGTCAGCGCCTGCGTCACGAAGTTGGAGATCAACCGCCCGTCGTCGGTCCGCATGCGCGGGCCGTAGGTGTTGAACAGCCGGGCGATCTTGGCGTCGACGCCATGCTGCTCGGCATAGGCATGAACCAGCGATTCCGCATAGCGCTTGCCTTCGTCGTAGCAGGCGCGCGGGCCGATCGTGTGGACGTTGCCGGTATAATCCTCGACCTGCGGATGCACCTCCGGATCGCCGTAGATTTCGGAGGTGGACGCGTGGAAGACCCGCGCGCCGTCGCGGATCGCGCGATCGAGCACGTTGCGCGTGCCGTCCGAGCAGGTGCGCATCGTCGCCACCATGTCGGCCTGGTAGTGCGGCGGCGAGGCCGGGCAGGCGAGATTGTAGATCTCGTCGAACTTGGGCAGATCCATCAGGATCGGATCGCAGACGTCGCGATCGATCACCGTGAACCGCTCGGCGTGCGGCATGGCGCGGACGTTCTCGACCATGCCGGTGGAGAAATTGTCGAGGCACACGACCCGGTGGCCTTCGCGCAGAAGTCGCTCGCACAGGTGAGACCCGACGAACCCTGCGCCCCCTGTGACCAGTATCTGCAACGCCTTACTCCTCATGTTAAAGTTCCTGCCCCGGCTTGGCCTTCTTGATCGACGGCCGGAACGACCAGGCGACGATCAGGATTCCGACCAGCAGGCCGAGCACCAGGAAGATCCAGTGCTGGTAGGTCTGCCACCACGGCGGTGGCGGCGGCGGGCCGATCAGCGGGGTCAGCCGGTCGTGTGCGGTGGAGAGCGGCGTGACCGAGCCGTCCCCCGAGACAAACGCGACATCGCCCTGATCGAGCCACAGCGTCGCGGGCACCGGCCCCTGCGTCGCCGGGCGAACCCAGAGGATCGGGCGGCCGTTCGCATCGAGCAGCTGCGCCAGCGTCTGCGTTCCGGCGTCGGGAAGGTCGATGTCGGCCTGCCCCTTGTCGTCAGCGAGCGTGATGCGACCGCCCGCGAGGCCGACCTTGGGCGTAGTCCCCGGAGGCGGCGTCGCGCCGACATAGAGGACCGGGCCATCGGCGGGCATCGTACCGTAGGAAACTCTGATCGGAACATCGGCCCCGACCAGCCCGGCCACCGCCTTGCCGGCGAGCGGCAGCGCCGAGGCATCGGGCACCACCACGGTCAGCCCCTGCCCCGAGGCGGCGGCGAAATCGTGGAAGGCCTCCAGCTTGCCGGCGTCACCCAGCAGAACCTCACTGGTGCCGAGCAGCTGAACCGGGAAACCACGTGGGATATCGCCGCAGTCGGTGTTCTGCTGGCGAGTGACGCGCACCTCGATGCCGTTGAGCGAGTGGACCATTCCGTCCGGCACGCGGACGTCGAGATGGGTGGCGCCCTCGTCCGCCATCGGCACGCTGCCGAGCAGCACGCCGTTCATCCACGCCGACAGGCTGGCACGGTGCGGATTGCCGTCCGGCACGGCGGCGACGTCGATCGACAGGCCCTTCACCGTCTTGCCCTTGGGCAGGCGCGAGGCGGGGAGCGCGATCGTCCAGCCGCCCTCGTCGGCGATCTCGACGGCGCGGGGGTCGGCGCCGAGGTCGCCGAGATGAAGCTTGTCGTCACGATGCGGGCGCAGCGTGAGCTGCTGGATGGTCGGCGCGGCGAGCAGATCGGAGAGGCCGGAGAAGGCCGCGCGCGCCGCCGCCGCCGGATCCTGCCCGCCGATCGCGAGGCCGGGCTTGCCGCCGTCGTTGGTCGAGCGCAACGCCGGATCGGAGGCGCCGGCGATCTGGACGGCGCCACCCGTGCCGAGCGTGCCGCCGCCCCGCGCCGCGATCACGGTAAGCGCGGCGGCCGCCTGCTCCGACGTCGGCGAAGCGGGCATCGCGATCGCAGGCTTCGGCCCGATCAGCGCGGCGGCGACGCTCACCGGCACCTGCGCGCCCGCCGCGATGTCGAGCGCCAGCCCGCCCTCGGGATCGAGATGGAGATGGTCCGCCCCCATCCGGCGATCCTGGCAACGATTGGCGCCCTCTCCGCCGCTGTAGATCAGCGTGGCGCGCAGTGTGCCGCCGTCGATCGCCTCGGCCGGCACGGGAATGTCGGCGACGCCCGCGCCGTCCGTGAGCGCGATCTGACGCAGCACCTTGCCGCCCGCCATCACCGTCAGCGTCCGGCGGCCCGCGCCTGTGGCTGCGCTCGCCTCATAGGGGAGCAGCAGATGCGTCCCACTCAGCCACGCGCCCGACGGAACGGTGAAGAAGAGATCGCGCTTGCCTTCGTATCCGGTGAATTCGATGCCGTCGCGATAACCGATCCCGGCGAGGCTGAGCAGCGGCGCGGTGGAGGCTGCAGGCGATGTCTGGTTGGCCGACGGTGAAGCGGCACTCGCAACTGGTGCCTGCGCCATGGCGGTAGGAAGGCCGACCGCCGCCGATGCCAGCAGGGCGGCCATGACCCCTGCACCCCTGATCCGCCGCGATGCCACCATACCGACTCCCTTTACGCTTCGGCCACATCCCGCAAGACAACGGGGCTGTGACCGATGAGGGAGATGGGTTTCGATACCCTACCTATGTCAAGCGCGCGACGAACTCTCCAAGATCAATTGCCGCTCCGGCGCGACGAACCGAATTGGTTAACCATTGTTGTTTACGAATAGATACTTACAGATATTCCACGAGTGCGGAATTGTTACTTGGTTATGCTTGTCGGATTCATGGTGGCCTGTGGATAATTTCGCGCGCTGAGGGCGAATCACAGTAGAAGCCACAGGTGTGGCATTTACCATACGGGTCAACAAAGCGCTTGGAGGGCGATCGGGTTCCGCAACCTCGATCAATTTTCTGCACGCCGTATCGGGGCCGCAGGGATCGTCGTGCAATCCAATCGTGCCAACGGCCTCGCAGCATCGGGGGTTCCGCAAATTCAGCGCGCGGGCGAATGCCGGCGTCGTGCTAGGCTCGATCCATGCTCGCCTCCGCTTTCTCGCGTCGCACTCTGCTCGGCATGATGGCGAGCCTGCCGGCGATCGGCCGGGCGACGACCCAGCACGGCCTCGCCGCCGCCGCGACCGGTGTGAATCCCGTGCTCGTGAACCGCGCGCTCGATGCGCTGGCGCGGCACAACCCACTGGTCTGGTCGCGCGACGTGATCGCGATCGCCGATTTCGGCCTGCCCTCGGCCACCCCGCGCCTGCATCTGGTCGATATCCTGACAGGTACCACCGCCAGCCTGCGCGTCACCCACGGGCGCGGATCGGACCCGGATCATACCGGCATGCTGCAAAGCTTCTCGGACGTGGTGGGATCGGCCGCGACTTCGGAGGGCGCCTATCTCACCGGTCCGATCTACACCGGCGTCCACGGCCTCTCGCGACGGCTGACCGGTCTCGATCCCACCAATGCCCATGCCGAAGAGCGCGCGATCGTCATCCATTCGGCCTGGTACGCCGATGCGTCGGTACTCGCCCGACAGGGCAAGCTCGGACGCAGCGACGGTTGCTTCGCGGTTTCGCCCGCGGATATCGGGACGGTGCTCTCGGCGCTCGGCGAGGGACGGTTGCTTTATGCGGGACGGGTCCAGTCATGAGCCCGGCCACAAAAATCGGCGGCATCGGTGACGGAAACCGCTTATTCCATCATCTAGCAATCCAGCCATGACGAACTGTTCCGCGACGCCAGCTGGTTCGCGGCGCTCGACGGACAGGGCGTGGTCCCGCACGGTTACAACCCGATGGTCGACGGCGCGAGCGGCTTCGACAATCTCCGCCACCTCGAAGCGGTGCGGAGCGCGATCCGGGACTCGACGGGGAAGATCCCTGCTATCCCGCCGTGCCCCGGTCAGGACGCGCGAGCGGTATAGATCTGGCGGAACAGCCGGAGCTCGGTCTCGTCGAGATCGGAGACGGCCCAGAATTCGAGGCCCCCGGAGGTCCAGCGCAGCAGGCTGTAGCCTTCGTGCCGCGTCGCCACCGCGCCGGGCAGCGACAGCGTCTTCGCCGGGCGCACGAACAGATTGATGGTGTGCAGCCGCCGCCGGTAAACGATCGCCGCCACCTCGTGATCGTCGAGATAGTCGAGCCGCCCGCCGACCAGCGGGAAGCCCTCGTCGGCAAGCTCGGGCACCGGCGGCGCGAAATCGACCTTGCCGTTGAACCACGGCTTCACGACGTGCCGGTTGGAGGTCGCGACATCGACGACATGGCCGACCAGCAGCGAGCGGACGTGGCTCTGGACGAGCTGGTCCTCGGTGTCGGTATATGCCAGCTGCGGCACCGCGAACACCAGAGCGAGGCTGGCGGCGATAGCGCCGGTCATTGCGCCGGAGGCCCAGCGCGCGTTCCACACGTGCGATGCGAACCCAGGCTTACGCGGCGAGACCACTGGTTTCGGAGCAGGTGCGGCGCCGGTCTCCGCCTCCAGCATCGCCTCGATCGCCCCGCGCAGGCGATCCGGCGCGCGATCTCGCAGCGGCGCCGCGCCCAGCCGATCGCGGACGTGCTGGATGCGGTCCATCTCCGCCCGGCAATCGCCGCAGCCTTTCAGGTGCGCCTCGATCGCCAGCGCGTTGGCGGCGTCCAGCTCGCCGTCGAGCAGGCCGTGGATCAGCGGCAGCTTGTCGGGATGGAGGCTCATGCCCGTGCCCCCTTCGCATCGGGGAGCAGCATTTCCGCCAGCATCTGGCGGGCTCGGGAGAGGCGGGACATGACGGTACCGATGGGAACCTGCGCGATGGTGGCGATGTCCTTGTAGCTCATCTCTTCCAGCTCGCGCAGCACCAGCGTCTCCCGGAACGGCTCGGGCAATTGCTCGATCGTCGCGCGCAGCATCGCCGCCTCGCTGCGGTCGGCGAGCAGGGATTCCGGGTTGTCGCGTTCGATCAGCTGGGCCGGCACGTCGCCCTGCCAATCATGGATGTCCTGTGTCCGCGCGCGGGCGGCGGCGGTGGAGACGCTGTTGAGGAAGCAGTTGCGCACGATCGCCAGCAGCCACGCCTTGGGCGCCTCGCCGCGCCGGTCGGCGAAGCTGCGATAGGCGCGCAGGAACGCCTCCTGCACGATATCCTCGGCGGCACTGGAATCGCGGGTGAGGTAGCGGGCGAGCGTGTAGGCCGCATCCATGTGCGGCAGCATCACGCTACGGAAGCGCTCCGCCTGATCGGGCGCGCGCGGGGCCTCCACCGCCTTCGCAGCGGAGAAGACGAGCCGGGGCCGGAAGAATCCGCCCTTCATCGCCGATCGCTCCTGCCCCGCGCGCGCACCCGTCAGCCCTTCACGATGACCTTGCCCGTCATATGCGGGTGGAGCGAGCAGAAATAGGCATATTCGCCCGGCTTGGTGAAGGTGAAGCTGTACTTCTCGTCCTCGTCCATCGCGGCGGAGTGGAAGCTCTTGTCGTTGGCCGTGACGGTGTGCGGGTCCTCGTCCGCATTGGTCCAGGTGACGGTGGTGCCGGGCGCAACGACGAGCACCTGCGGGGTGAAGGCGAACATCTTGATCGCGACGCTCTGCTGCTTGGCAGGCACCGCCGCCGCGACCTGGGAGGCCGCAAGCGTGACGGAAGGCGCCGCCAACAGGGCGAGCAGAAGGGCACGGGAAAACAGGGTCATGGCAATCTCCTAGGGGGGAAGAAAATCAGGCGAGCGTCTGCTCGATCAGCGCGATCGGATCGCTCCCGCGCCTGAACAGCGCGCTGCGGATGCCGAGCATGGAGGGAAGCTGCTCCGTCGGCACCTTGAGCGGTCCGGGCGACGGAGCAGCACCCGGCGCCGGCTGCGGATAAGCCGTGGAGCGCGCCGAGTGGAATGTGACATTGCCTTCCACCTTGCTGATGATCTGGTGGATATGGCCGTTGAGCACGGTGACCGAGCCGAAGCGGGCGAGCAGGGCCAGCGCCTGTGCGCTGTCGTCCGTCCCCCAGCCCCACGCCTCGTACACCGTCCAGAGCGGGATGTGGCCGAACACCACGATCGGCGTGCTGGCGGAAAGCGGCGCCAAATCCTTGGCCAGCCAGGCGAGCTGATCGTCGCCGAGATGCGCCATGCCGCCGGGCTTCAGCGCCGCGACATTGTTGAGGCCGACGAAGTGGACGCCGTCATGGTCGAAGCTCTGCCAGCCGCTGCCCAGCGTGCCCTGGCCGTGGTGGGCGAGATAGGCCTTGCCCTGCCCTTCATCGAGGAAATCGTGCTCGCCCGGCACGAAGAATATCGGCGCGCCGAGATCGGAGAGGATCTGCTTGGCGTCGTCGAACTGCTCATCCTTCGAGAGGTGCGTGATGTCGCCGGTGTGGAGGATCAGATCCGGCTTCACCGGCAGTGCCCTGATCCGCTCGACCGCCTTGATCGCGGTGCCGCGCGCGTCCGGATTGGCGGCCTTGTCGAAGCCGATATGGGTGTCGCTGATCTGGAGGAAGGTGAAGGGCTTCGTCCTGCCGGGGCGCGGAGTCCCCGCCAGCGCCGCGTCCAGCCCCATCGAGGAGACGATGCCCCCCGACACGGTGTAGAGCGCCGCCGTCCCGGCCCAGCCGGCGCAGCGCGTCAGCATGCCGCGCCGGTCCACCCGGGGGTTCAGGATGTCGTGGTCGTCCATGGCTGCGTCCCGCTGCGTTGAGGTTCGCAGCACAGGACCGGAGGCATCGGGCGATTATTCCTCCAGCCCCGAAATATTTTCGGGACGCAGCCGGGGCGGCCTAGCGGAACGTCTCGTGCAGATCGTCCATGGCGGCATAGGGATCCGGCCCGAAACGGTTCGGGCCGCGCGTGCCGTGCATGCAGAACCACACGAGCAGCACGATGCCCATGACGACGGCGGCCAAGCCCATGACCAGGAAGAAGATACCGAAGCCGGCCATGGAGGCCGCCGCATTGTCGCCCAGCCGCCCAAGCGCAGCGACCATCGCGATCGGGATCAGGATCATCGGCGCCACCAGCCACCAGCCCGACCGGTCGAGGTCGTGCAGCCGCCGGACGGCCACCGCGATCGAAGGGATCAGGATCGCCAGCGACCAGAGCCCGGACAGGATGCCCCCGGACGCGGCGCCGCCCGCCGCATAGCCGTTCGCACCCGCGCTGTCGTAGCTGCTGCTGTGCCCGCCGAGGCCCAGCACGTTGTCGAGGAAGGTCAGCACGATCTGGACGATGATGTTGAACAGGAAGAACATCCAATATTCGCGGCGCGGAGAGCGCCCCGAAAATTGCGCATAGCGCTTCAGCGGCAGGATCATCCATTCCATCGTGTCGTCCCTCCTGTTGTGATCAGTTGACCGGCGCCCTCCGCCGGTAGCTCAATGCCTCCGCGACGTGGACGCGGCCGACGCCGTCGGCGCCAGCCAGATCGGCGACGGTGCGCGCCACCCGCAGCACGCGGTGATAGCCCCGCGCGGACAGTCGCATCTGCTCGGCCGCCTTGGCAAGAAGCAGGCGCCCCGCTTCGTCGGGGGTGGCGACGGCGTCGAGCAGATCGCCGTCCGCCTCGGCATTGGTGCGCAGGCCGTACGTGGCGTAGCGCTCGGTCTGCACCGCCCGTGCCTCGCTAACGCGCTTGCCGACTTCACCCGATCCCTCGGCGGGCGGTGGCAGGATCAGATCGGCGGCGGAGACGGCGCGCACCTCGACGTGCAGGTCGATGCGATCGAGCAGCGGGCCGGAGACCTTCGCCTGATAGTCGGCGGCACAGCGCGGCGCGCGGGCGCAAGCGAGCGCGGGATCGCCGAGATGGCCGCAGCGGCATGGATTCATGGCAGCGATCAACTGCACCCGCGCCGGGAAGGTGACGTGGGCATTGGCGCGTGCGACCGTCACCTTGCCCGTCTCGACCGGCTGGCGGAGCGAATCGAGCACCGGGCGCTGGAATTCGGCCAATTCGTCGAGGAACAGCACGCCGAGGTGGGCGAGGCTGACCTCTCCGGGCCGCGCCTTGAGGCCGCCGCCGGTCAGCGCCGCCATCGAAGCCGAATGGTGCGGTGCTCGGAACGGCCGCGCGCGGATCAGGCGGCCGCCGGGCAGCTCGCCAGCCACCGAGGCGACCATCGACACTTCCAGCGCCTCGGACGGCGTAAGGTCCGGCAGGATACCGGGCAGGCAGGCCGCCATCAGCGATTTGCCTGCGCCCGGCGGCCCGACCATCAGAAGATTGTGGCCGCCCGCCGCCGCGATCTCCAGCGCGCGCTTGGCGGTCTCCTGCCCTTTCACTTGGCGGAGATCGGGGCCTCCGGCGGGCGGATCGGCCTGCCCCTTGGTGGGTGGGGAAAGCTGGCCGGTGCCCTTGAGGTGATTGATAAGCGCCAGCAGGTCCGGCGCCGCCAGCACCTCGATCCGTCCCGCCCACGCCGCCTCCGGCCCCTGTGCGGCAGGACAGATCAGGCCGCGATCCAGTTCCGAGGCATGGAGCGCCGCCAGCAGCACACCCGGCGCCGGCGCGATCCGCCCATCCAGCCCGAGCTCGCCCACCGCCACATATTCGGAGAGCGTCTCGGCATCGATCACGCCCATCGCGCCGAGCAGGGCCAGCGCGATCGGCAGATCGAAATGCGATCCTTCCTTGGGCAGGTCGGCGGGCGACAGGTTGACCGTAATTCGCTTGGGGGGCAGCGCCAGCCCGATCGCGCCGAGCGCGGCCCGCACCCGCTCCCGCGCCTCGGTCACGGCCTTGTCGGCGAGGCCCACGACGATGAAATTGGGGAGGCCGGGAAGCAGCTGCACCTGCACCTCGACGGCGCGAGCCTCCAGCCCGAGAAACGCCACGGTCGAGACGATCGCGACCACCAAGACCCCCGTTCATGCCCCTGCTGGGGACGGAACGTAGCGGCAACAGATGGCCTGTCCAGCCAATTCCGATGAAAACCAATCCGTTCGGGCTGAGCCTGTCGAAGCCCTGCCCTTCTTCCAGCGCTGAAAAAGAAAGGACAGCCCTTCGACAAGCTCAGGGCGACCGGATTTCCTCGCGTTGACCCACCTCAGCCTTGCCGCCGTCACATTCACCGCCCACATTCCTGCCATGACGTGGCGCGAGCGATGGCGGGTCTGGAAGCGGACGCATGGCATCCGGCATGCGATCTTCGCGCTCGGCTGGCTCCTGATAGTGCTGGCTCCGCTCGTCGGCCCGATACCGGGTCCGGGCGGAACGATCGTGTTCGCGGCCGGCCTTGCACTGGTGCTCCAGACCTCCCCTTGGGCGAAACGTAAATATGTCCGCGCCAAACGCCGCTGGCCCCGGATCGGGTCGTGGGTCGATTGGGGACTTCGCCGCAAGAGCGCGGCCCGCCGCCGCGAGCGCGAAAAGCTGGCGCTGGCCGCCGCCGCCAATTGACTCCGGCGCCCACTTTGCCTATCCGCGCCCCGACAGAGGCGGCCGCCCGTTCGGCTGCCCTTTTTCGTTGCACAGATCAGACGTTCGAGGACCGAGACGATGAAGCGCACTTTCCAGCCCAGCAACCTCGTGCGCAAGCGCCGCCACGGCTTCCGCACCCGCTCGGCCACCGCCGCCGGCCGCAAGGTGCTCGCCGCCCGCCGCGCGCGCGGCCGCAAGTCGCTCTCGGCCTGAGCCAAGACGCTTACGTCATCCTCCGGCGCCGCGCGGATTTCCTCGCGGCGAACGGAGGCGCGCGCCGGGCCATGCCCGGCTTCGTGCTTTTGGTGCGCCCGCGCGAAGACGGCGATCCGGCGATGCGCCTCGGCATCACGGTGACCAAGAAGATCGGCAACGCGGTGGTCCGCAACCGCATGAAGCGCCGCTTCCGCGCGCTCGGCCGCGAGCTGCTCCCCGCCCATGGCATCGCCGGCGCCGACCATGTCCTGATCGGCCGCAACGGCGGGATCGAGCGGGATTATGCGCTGCTCCAGGAAGAGCTGGCCAAGGCGCTGAGGAAGCTCGCGGCATGATGACGCAGGCCCTCGTGCTGGTGGCGAAAGCCTGGCAGGCGGGGCCGTCCGCGATGATGGGGCCGACCTGCCGCTTCACGCCATCCTGTTCGGCCTATGCGATCGAGGCCTGGACGCGCTATGGCGCGGCGCGCGGCTCCTGGCTGGCGGCGCGGCGCATCTGCCGCTGCCACCCGCTGGGCGGCCACGGCTACGACCCGGTGCCTTGAGCGAGGCATCATGAAAGACACGGATTCGGGGGTTCTTCGGTGAACGAACAGCGTAACATGATCACGGCGCTGGTGCTGTCGGCGATCGTATTGCTCGGATGGGCTTTGCTCTCCGACAAGTTCTTCCCGACCGCCAACAAGCCCGCGACGCAGATCGTCAACGGCAAGACGGTGGCGCTGCCCCAGCCGACCCCGGTGCCCAACGGCCCCGCGCAGGTGCAGAATCGCGACAAGGTGCTTGCCTCCACGCCGCGCGTGAAGATCATGACGCCCAAGCTCGCCGGTTCGATCGACCTGCACGGCGCCGAGATCGACGACCTCGTCCTCACCACCCAGCGCGAGACGATCGACAAGAATTCGCCCCCGGTCCGCCTGTTCTCGCCGCAGGGCACGCAGGACGCCTATTTCGCCTCGTTCGGCTGGAGCGGCCAGAACGTGAAGCTGCCCGACGCCAACACGGTGTGGACGGCGGCCGGCGACGTGCTGGCGCCCGGCAAGCCCGTCACCCTGACGTGGAACAACGAGCAGGGCCAAGCCTTCGCGATCAAGCTGGCGGTGGACGACAACTACCTCTTCACCATCCAGCAGAGCGTCACCAACGGTACCGGCGCTCCCGTGGCGCTGCGCCCGTACAGCATCGTCTCGCGCACCGGCCAGTCGAAGGATCCGTCGAGCTGGCAGGTCCATGTCGGCCCGATCGGCGTGATGGGCGGCGTCGCTCAGTACAACACCAACTGGAAGGATCTGGATGCGGCGGGCGCGGCCGGCCAGAAGTTCCAGTCGACCGGCGGCTGGATCGGCTTCTCCGACAAATATTGGCTCGCCGCCGCGATTCCCGATCCCAAGGCGCAGGTGGAAGCGGCCTTCGCGGGCACCAACGGCCAATATCAGGCCGAGTTCTCGCCCCTCGTCCAGCCCGTCGGCCCGACGCAGACCGCGACGCAGACCTCCTACCTGTTCGCGGGCGGCAAGGACGCCTCGCTGCTCGATTCCTACGATTCGAAGTACGGCTTCGACAAGCTGGACCACGCGATCGACTGGGGCTGGTTCCGCGTGATCGAGAAACCGATCTTCTACCTGCTCGACTGGCTGTTCAAGCAGGTCGGCAATTTCGGCGTGGCGATCCTGCTGCTGACGGTGATCGTGCGCGCGGTGATGTTCCCGATCGCGCACAAGCAGTTCAAGTCCGGCCAGCAGATGAAGATCGTGCAGCCCAAGATGAAGGCCCTGCAGGAGCGTCACAAGGAGGACAAGCAGCGCCTCCAGGAAGAGATGATGAAGCTCTACAAGGAAGAGAAGATCAACCCGCTGGCCGGCTGCGCGCCGGTGCTGCTGCAGATCCCGATCTTCTTCTCGCTCTACAAGGTGCTGACGCTGACGCTGGAGATGCGCCACCAGCCCTTCATCCTGTGGATCAAGGATCTCTCCGCGCCCGATCCGCTGACGCCTGTCAACCTGTTCGGCTATTTGCCCTTCCAGCCGACCGGCTTCCTGCATCTGTCGGTGCTGGCGATCCTGCTCGGCTGCACGATGTGGCTGCAGTTCAAGCTCAACCCGCAGATGAACATGGATCCGGCGCAGAAGCAGATCTTCTCGCTGATGCCGTGGTTCATGATGTTCATCATGTCCCCCTTCGCGGCGGGCCTGCAGGTCTATTACATCCTCTCCAACCTGATCACGGTGGGGCAGATGCAGCTGCTCAACACGCGCATGCCGGCGCCGAAGACGTGAGGGATCTGCCGGAGGCGGACGAGCGGCTGGAGGCGGGACGCAGGCTCTTCGCCGGCAAGGTCGAGTTCCTGAAGTCCGCGCCGGAGCTCAAGTTCCTGCCCGATCCCACCGCGCCGGAAGTGGCCTTCGCCGGCCGCTCCAACGTCGGCAAGTCGACGCTGATCAACGCGCTGACCGGCCGCTCCGGCCTCGCGCGCACCTCGAACACGCCGGGGCGCACGCAGGAGCTCAACATCTTCGACGTCGGCGATCCGATCGCGTTCCGGCTGGTCGACATGCCGGGCTATGGCTTCGCCAGGGCGCCCAAGGATCTGGTGAAGCGCTGGAAGTTCCTGGTGAACGACTATCTGCGCGGCCGCGCCGTGCTGGCCCGCGTGCTGGTGCTGATCGATTCGCGCCACGGCGTGAAGGATGTCGACCGCGAGCTGATGGGAATGCTCGACAAGGCGGCGGTGTCGTATCAGGTCGTGCTCACCAAGTCGGACAAGGTGAAAGCCACCGAGCTCGCGGCCGTGACGGCGGCGGTGGAAGCGGAGGCGCGCAAGCATGTCGCGGCGCATCCGGTGATCCTGCCGACATCCAGCGAGCTCGGCGGCGGCATCCCCGAGCTAAGGGCGGCGGTGCTGGACGCGATCTCTTCTTAGCCCTCTCCCGCTTGCGGGAGAGGGAGGGGACCCGCCGCATAGCGGTGGGGAGGGTGAGGGTCTTCTTCTTCGATCGTAGTGCTTGGATCCAAGAAGAAGACCCTCACCCAACCCTCTCCCGCGAAAGCGGGAGAGGGCTTTAGGTCGCGCTTGACCGCATCCTCTTCCCCCGCCACACCCGCGCCCATGCTCAAGCTCATCATCGGCAACAAGGCCTATTCCAGCTGGTCCATGCGCGGCTGGCTGGCGGTGAAGCAGTCCGGTCTCCCCTTCGAGGAGATCGTCGTGCCGCTCTACGATGCCGACTGGGACAAGCGCCGCGAGGGCGACGAGTTCGCCCCCTCCTCCGGCAAGGTGCCGATCCTGTGGGACGGCGACACGGTGGTGTGGGATTCGCTCGCCATCGTCGACTGGCTGGCCGACCGGGTGGGCCGCGAAAAGTTCTGGCCGGCGGACGACAGCGCACGGGGCATGGCGCGTTCGATGGCGGCCGAGATGCATTCCAGCTTCGCCGCGCTGCGCCGCGAATGCTCGATGAACATCCGCCAGCGCTTTCCGGACTACACGCCCTCCGCCGCCGTGGAAGCCGATCTCGCCCGGCTTTACGAGCTGTGGGCGCAGGCGCGCGCCCGCTTCGGCTCGGGAGGCGAGTTCCTGTTCGGCGATTTCAGCGCCGCCGACATCATGTTCGCGCCGGTCTGCACCCGGATCGTCACCTACCAGCTACCGCTGCCGCGCTTCGCCATCCCTTACATGCAGGCGATGTTCCTGCATCCGTTTCTGCAGGAATGGGTCGGCGGCGCGCAGGCCGAGGACTGGGTGATCGAGAAGTTCGAGACGCTGCCGGCGGCGTGAGCCCCGGTTTCCCGACGGCAGGGCCGGCTGCCTTATCCGCTATAGGCGGCGGACCGATGCTCCAGCAGCTCGTAGCTCCCGACCACCACCAGCAGCACAGCGGCGAAGGCCAGAAGCGTCTTGGTTCGTTCCTTCATGCAGGCCCCAACGCTCGACAGGCGCGATAGTCGCCTCCCCTGCGTCCTTTCGAGGGGATCAGTAAGGCGTCCCGTCCTTGTGCAGATACCGGGGCCCCTCGGCCCTGAGGTCGATATCCGGATAGTGGCACGGGCTGGTCTCGGTGATGCCGACCACCACGAAGGTCGCGCCCTCCGGCCCGCCGATCAGGTGGTGACCGTTTCGGTCCATCTTCGGGAAGGCCGCGCAGTCTCCCGCCTTCAGCACCGTCTCGCCCCGATCGTCCTTCAGGATTGCCGTGCCCGATGTCATGACGAGAAACTCGTCCTCCCCCTCGTGCCAGTGGCGCTGGCTGGACCAGGCGCCCGGCGGCAGGATGACATGGTTGGCCTCGAAATCGGCGATTCCGCCCGCCTTCGCGAGCGACCGATAGACACGGCCGTGATGCCCGAGATTGTAGGGATCGGGATAGTCGCTGCTCGTCTTGCCCTCGATGGCGTCGATATCGATCTTCGGCATGGCCTCCCCGCTAGGCAAATGGCGCGCTCCAGCCTAACGCACCCGTCATGACCGGTCCAATCGATCCCGTGGCGCTGACCGCCGATCTGATCCGCTGCGCCAGCGTCACTCCCGCCGATGCCGGCGCCCAGGACGTGCTGACGCAGGCGCTGGAGGCGCAGGGCTTCACCGTCCACCGCTTTACCAGCGGAGAGGCGCCGCACGGGCCGGTGGAGAATCTGGTCGCGATCCGGGGCGAAGGTGCGCCGCATTTCGCCTTCGCGGGTCACAGCGACGTGGTGCCCGCCGGCGAGGGCTGGACGGCCGGCGCCTTCGAACCCGCAATCCGGGGCGACCTGCTCTACGGGCGCGGTGCGGTCGACATGAAGGGCGCGATCGCCGCCTTCATCGCCGCCGCCGAACGGGTGCAAGGCCATACAGGCACGCTCAGCCTGCTGATCACCGGCGACGAGGAAGGCCCCGCCATCCACGGCACGCGAGCCATCATCGAGTGGATGGACGCGCGCGGCATCCGGCCGGACATGGTGCTGGTCGGCGAGCCGACCTCCGACGTGCGGCTCGGCGACACGATCAAGATCGGCCGGCGCGGATCGATCAACGCCTGGATCGAGGTGCCCGGCACGCAGGGCCATGTCGCCTACCCCCACCTCGCCGACAACCCGGTGACGCGGCTGGTCCGCATCCTCGACCGGCTGCAGCGCTGGCACCTCGACGACGGCAATGCCTGGTTCCAGCCCTCCAACCTCGAAGTGACCGACATCGAGGTGGCGAGCGGCGCCACCAACATCATCCCCGGCACGGCCCGCGCGCGGCTCAACATCCGTTTCAACGACGAACAGCAAGGTGCTGCGCTGGAAGCCGAAATCCGGCGGGTGACGGCGGAGGAGGCCCCGCTCGCGCGCGTGGAGGCGATGATCTCGGGCGAAGCCTTCCTCACCGAGCCGGGCGCGCTGTCCTCTCTGGTATCGGACGCGATACGCACCGTGACAGGGGTGGAGGCGACCTATTCGACCACCGGCGGCACCTCCGACGCCCGCTTCCTCTCTCAGATCGCGCCGACCGTGGAATTCGGCCTGCCCAACGCCACCATGCACAAGCTCGACGAAGCGGCGGCGGTGGAGGATTTGCGCGTGCTGGCGGATGTTTACGAGGCAGTGTTGCGGCAGGTTTTCAGAGTGTGATGGCTATTGGTCTGTAGGCGTGACACTCTGTAGGCTATGAGAATTCACGCCCTCACTGGATTAATCGGCTCACTCTTATTCGTCGCCGGTTGTCATCGGGCCAAAGAACAAGCGCGAGCCTGCACGTCTCCGAGAACATATTGGCAGGCGCCGCATTTTACCGGCGGGCTACAGAACCCAAGGATCAGCCTCGCCATAGACAGAGACGGAATTCTATATGCGGATGGCAAACGCATATCTGTTGCAGAACTGTCCTCGTCTCTGAAGTCCGTCGCGAAAATCGACAATCCTCCGATAGACGTATTCCTTGAAACGGAAATGGGCGCGCCATGCGACATGGTCAAATCCGTCCGTGACACGATGGATCAGACGCTGAATTGCAAAACGTCTGGCGTTTGCGCCGAAGGCATCGCCTCTCTTTGGAGAAAGCTCTCGATGCCGCCGGGCACTCCACCGTCTTAAGCACCCCTCGCCCGCTTCAGTACCACATACAACGCCCCCGCCCCGCCGTGCCTCGGGTGGGCGTTCCGCACCGCTGCGATGTGGCTCGCGTGGCGGGCGTGGTGGAGCCAGTCGCCGATCGAGGCGCGGATCACGCCGCGCAAGGGGTTATCGAGGCGGCTGCGGCCCGGCGGCGGCGGGCGGCCCGTCACCAGCAGGATCAGCCGCGCCTGCATCGCCACGGCTCGCGTAAGGCCCGCCTCCAGCTCGGCATGGGCGGCGGACACAGTGAAGCCGTGGAGATCGATGGTGAGATCGGGCGCCACGAGCCCGCGCGCGAGCTTGCGGTCCCAGGAGGCGTCGAGGGTGTTCGCGGGCGGTTTGACGGCGGCCACACTAACACCGTTCGTCCTGAGCGAAGTCGAAGGACGGGCAGCGGGCGGCGCGCTTGGGGCCCGTCCTTCGACAGGCTCAGGACGAACGGGGTTGGGCTTGGCGACTGTTGTTATTTTGGGGACCGCTGCCTTCTGAGCAGCCCTCCGCCCCTTGAGCGGCCTCACATCCTCCACGACGCGCTGCCAGAGCGCGTCGCCGTCAGGCCTGGGGGATTTGCCCGGCACGGCCAAGCCTCGCGAGCGTGCCGGCCGGCAGCAGCACATAAGCCGATCCGTGCGCCGACATGCCGCCCGCGATGCGCTCGGCATCGGCGCCCGCGCCCCAGAAGGTGTCGAAGCGGTTGGCGCCCTTGATCGCGCCGCCGGTATCCTGCGCCACCCACAGCCCCGCCGCCTCGGCGCGATCGGGCGCCAGCCACACCGGCGCGCCGAGCGGCGTGAACGCCGGGTCCGCCGCCACCGACACACGCCCCGTCACCGGCACGCCCAAGGCACCCAGCGGCGGCGTGTTCAGATATTTGAAGAACACGTAGCTGCGGTTCTGGTCCATCACCGCATCGGCCTGATCGGGATGCGCACGCAGCCAGCCGACGATGCCCTGCATCGAGGCCTGTCCGGGCTGCAGCATCCCCTGCGCCAGCATCCACTTGCCGATGCCGGTATAAGGCTGGCCGTTCTGCCCGGCATAACCGATCCGCACCACGCTGCCGTTGGGCTGGCGAAGCTGCCCCGATCCCTGGATCTGCAGGAAGAAGAAATCGATCTTGTCCGCCGCATAGCCGATCACCGGCGCGTGGCCGTTGATCGCGCCGCCCTGGATCTGGCTGCGGTCCGGATAGGGGACGAGCTTGCCGTTCTGCACCTTGCCGCGGATCGTCCGTCCCTTGAGATCGGGCGCGAACTGGCCGAGATCGGCGCTCACCATATCGTCGGGCGGGCCGTAGATCGGGACGTCGTAGCCGAGCTGCGGCGTGGTCGTCCCCGCGATCTGCGGCTCGTAATAGCCGGTCGCGTAGAGCGCGCCCTGCCCGATCCTCGCCGTCTCGAAATAGCGCTGGAAGAAGTTCACCCCCTGCCCCTGCGGCCAGCTCGATGCGGCGGCGCAGGCGGGTTGCCAGTCGGCGGTGGTGGTCAGGCCGCTGGTGTCGCTGCGCTTGAGCAAGGCCGCGCAGGAGGAGCGAAACGCTGCCAGCACCAGATCGGCCTTGGCCGGATCGATCGACAGCGAGGCGACCGTCGGCCCGCGCGTCACGCCTGCGAGGATCGCGGTCTTGGCAGCGGGGTTAGACGGTTGCGACGGAACGGGCGGCGGCGGCAGATTTTCCGCCTGCCGTCCCTGGGGGCCTACGCACGATGCCAGCGCCAGCGAGGAGACGGTCGCAACCGCCAGCGCGCGGGCCTTCATGCCGCCTCGTCGGTCTCGATCAGGATCCAGTTGGGGTCATCGGCCTTCACGTGGCGGCTGAACGTCCAGAGGTCGCGCGTCTGTACCGCATCGTCGAGCGATCCGGCGACGACATTGCCCTCGGCATCGCGCGTCACCGCCGCGATGTCGGCGTCGAAGCGGACGGTGACGATCGCCATCTGGCCCGCCATGCCGGCCTGGTCGATCGTCGAGCGCTCGATCGAGACGAGCTTGTTATCCACCGTCTCGCCCGCCTCCCGGCGCGCCGCGATCGATTCAACGAAGGCGTCGTAAACCTCGTCGTCGACCAGCTTGCGCAGCTCCGCCTCGTCGCCGCGCCAGAACGCTTCCAGCGTCATGCGATAGGCCGAGCGCGCTCCGTCCAGAAAGGTGGCGACATCGAAATGAGGATCGGCGGCGACGATCCGCCGCACGCCGTCGAGCGCGTGGGGATCGATCATCGCGGCCACGGTGCCCATCGGCTCGGGTTTGCGCTCCGCCGCCGGCTCGATCGCGGGGCGCGCGACGAGCGGAGCCTGCTGGAGATCGGCCGGCTTGACGATCGGCTGCTCGTGCCCTGTCCGGCGCCCCAGCACGGCGTAAAGCCGGAAGGCGACGAAGAGCGCGACACAGGCCAAAATGATGATCTCAGGCACCAAACCTCCACAGCTGAGGCCAACGCAACGCCCCAGCCTCCCAATGAGTTGCCTTCCTACATAGAGGAGGATGCGCCCGGTTTCAAATCCCGCACGCCCCGGCTTCGGCACCATTGCCCTCGTATCGCCCGGCTGCTAGGCGCCGCAGCGATCCGCCGCGCGGGCTTGCCGCCGGCTCCAGCGACTTGAGGATGTGCCCGATGGCCGAGAACGAGGCCCCCGATTTCCTGACCGTGCCGCCCGCCAACGGCGAGGATACCCAGCCGCAGGTCGGCATGGTCGCGCAATATGTGAAGGACTTTTCGTTCGAGAACCCGAATGCGCCGGCCGTCTACAACTGGCAGAACCAGCCGCAGATCGACGTGCAGTTCAACATCGGCACCCAGCAGATCGCCGACGACCTGCACGAGACCGCGCTCAAGATCGAGGTGACCGCCAAGGCGCCCGAGGGCACCGCCTTCCAGCTCGAGCTGCTCTATGGCGGCCTGTTCGCGCTGCGCAACGTGCCGGCGGATTCGCTCCAGCCCTTCCTGCTCGGCGAGGCGCCGCGCCTGCTCTTTCCGTTCGCCCGCCGCGTGGTGGCCGATGCGGTGCGCGACGGCGGCTTCCCGCCGCTGATGCTCGATCCGATCGATTTCAACGCGCTCTTCTTCGCCCAGATGCAGCAGGGCGGCCTGATGGGCGAGCCGGCCGGCCAGGCCTGACCTCAACGGCCCGGCCTTACCAACCAACCCGTTCGTGCTGAGGAGCCACTGAGCTTGTCGAAGTGGCGTCCCGAAGCACCGGCGCTGCGCATGCCCTTCGAGACGGGCCCCTTCGACGCCGCCTGCGGCGTCGCTCAGGACAGGCTTCGACTGCGCTCAGTCCCTCCTCAGGGCGAACGGGGTTGGTTATCATGAGGCCAGTTCCATGAGCCTCGTCCGCAACACCGCGACGATCGGCGGGCTCACCCTCGTCAGCCGTATCCTCGGCTTCATGCGCGATCAGCTGATGGCGCATTTCGTCGGCGCGGGCTTCGCATCGGACGCGTTCCTCGTCGCGTGGCGGCTGCCCAACCTGTTCCGCCAACTGTTCGCGGAAGGCGCCTTCTCGGCCGCCTATGTGCCGATGTTCAACCGGATCATCGCCGAGGACGAGAAAGCCGGCGGCGAAGGCCTGCCCGCCGGCATCCGCTTCGCCGAAAACGTGCTGTCGATCCTGCTGCCGTTCCTGTGCGTCTTCACGACTTTGATCATGGCTTTCCCCAAGCCGGTGGTCTGGCTGATCACGCTTGGGTTCAAGGAAGGCGGAGGGCCTCAAAAGTTCGCGCTCGCCACCGAACTCACCCAGATCACCTTCCCCTATCTGGCGCTGATCAGCCTCGTCTCGCTGATGGGCGGGATCATGAATTCGCTCAACCGCTTCTGGGTGAATGCGGCGGCGCCGGTGCTGCTCAACATCTGCATGATCGCGGGCATCCTGTTCTTCCGCGGCCACAACCAGATCGACACCGCGCGGACGCAGGCGATCGCCGTCACCGTATCGGGCGTGGCGCAGCTGGCATGGCTGATCTGGTCCGGGCGTCAGGCCGGCGTCGTGCTGAAGCTGAAGCGCCCCACCCCCTCGCCCGAGGTGAGGAAGTTCCTCTCGATCCTCGGCCCCGCGATCGTCGGGCAGGGCGCGGTGCAGATCAACCTGCTGATCATCACCATGCTCGCCGCCGGCTTCCTCAGCCAGGGTGCGGTCTCCTACATCTATTATGCGGACCGGCTGAACCAGCTGCCGCTGGCGCTGGTCGGCATCGGGGTGGGCACCGCGATCCTGCCGGTGATCTCGCGCCAGATCGGGCGCGGCGAGGAGGCTGCGGCGGTCCACACCCAGAACCGTGCGATCGAGCTGTCGCTGCTGCTGGCGCTGCCGAGCGCGGCCGGGCTGATGACGGCGGCGCACCCGCTTATCCACGGCCTGATGCAGAGCGGCGAGTTCCGCCCGCAGGACACCGACAACACCGCGATGGTGCTGACCGCCCTCTCCTTCGGCCTGCCCGCCTACATCCTGATCAAGGTGTTCACGCCAGGCTTCTACGCGCGCGGCGACACGCGGACGCCGGTGCGCATCGCGATGTTCGAGATGGCATGCAACATGGCGCTCAACCTCGCTCTGGTGTTCGGGACGAAGCTCGCCTTCGTCGGCCTCGCCATTTCGGGCGCGACCTGCGCGTGGATCAACGCCGGCCTGCTCTATTACGTGCTGCGCAAGCGCGACCTGTTCCACACCGACGCGCAGCTGCGCCGCCGCGCGCCGCGCCTGTTGCTCGCGGCGATCGCGATGGGCGCGGTGATCCTGCTGGTGCGCCCGACTGTGGAGCCGCATCTGAGCGGCGGCCCGCTGCCCCGCGCGATCGGCATCCTGACCCTGGTGGGGCCAGCGGGCGCGCTCTATTTCCTCTGCGCCTTCCTGTTCGGCGCGTTCCGGTGGAGCGAGGCCAAGGCGTTGCTGCAGAGGCGGCGGGGGTAGCCGGGTTAGTGGAATGAATACCGCAGACGAAATCTGCGCATGCTATTTACTTGCCAATGGCAAGGTTTCAATTTGAAGGCCATCGACCTTTGCGACTTGAAATTCCACCCTCCCATTCGCGTACATAATGACGAGATTGGAAGCATCCCGCCATTGAAGCTTAAGCACCGCGGGGCCGGTCCCCTCGTCTAAAGCCATCACGCTGACAGCCTTGTCTGACCCGGGTCTTTTGACCTGAACGGTCTCGTCCAAGAAGTTATTGCCCGGACCGCTGACGTCCTTCTTGACTCTCCTCGTGAGCCATTCGCCCGACGGGGACGGCTGCCAAGGCGTTGCGGTAGTCTCGGAGTCGACCATAGAGCATCCGCTCGCAAGAAGAGCGATAGCGGCGATAGGGAGTATCTTCATGATGCCAGCTTAATCGCAGCAATCGAGGTCCGCCACCAGACATAGCGACCAATAAAGCGCCTACGTAAAAGGGAGGGGAGAAGGCTGCGCTTGACCTTCGTCAAACGCTGGGCGACACGCCGCCCCACTATGAGCAAGCGCGTCGTCTCGGGCATCCAGCCCACCGGAAACCTGCACCTGGGCAATTATCTCGGCGCGATCCGCAACTGGGTGCGGATGCAGGACGAGGTGGCGCGCGACGGGGGCGAGTGCTTCTTCTTCCTCGCCGATCTCCACGCCATCACCGTCTATAACGATCCCAAGGCGCTGGCGGCCAACGTCCGCTCGATGGCGGCAGCGCTGATCGCGACCGGCGTCGATCCGGCGAAGTCGACCCTGTTCAACCAGGCCGCCGTCTCCGCCCATGCCGAGCTCGCCTGGATCCTCAACTGCACCGCGCGGATCGGCTGGCTGAACCGCATGACCCAGTTCAAGGAGAAATCGGGCAAGGATCGCGAGGGCGCCTCGATCGGGCTGTTCGCCTATCCGGTGCTGCAGGCCGCCGACGTGCTGATCTACCGCGCCACTCACGTTCCGGTGGGCGAGGACCAGAAGCAGCATCTGGAGCTGGCGCGCGACATCGCCACCAAGTTCAACACCGATTTCGACACCGAGCTGTTCGTCCTGCCCGAGCCGATGATCCCGCCGTCCGCCGCCCGGATCATGTCTTTACGCGACGGTTCGGCCAAGATGTCCAAGTCCGATCCGTCGGACATGAGCCGCATCAACCTCACCGACGATGCCGATTCGATCACCGCGAAGATCCGCAAGGCGCGCACCGATCCCGAGCCGATACCCGGCGATCCGGCGGGCCTTGCCGAGCGGCCCGAGGCGCGCAACCTCGTCGGCATCTACGCGGCACTCGCGGATGAAACGCCTGCGCAGGTGCTCGCCCGCTTCGAGGGCCAGGGCTTCGGCGCGTTCAAGCCGGCGCTCGCCGAGCTGCTGGTCGAGACGCTGAAGCCGATCGCCACCCGCTTGGCCGAGCTGGAGCAGGATCCCGCCGAGCTAGATCGCATCCTTGCCGCCGGCGCGGCCAAGGCGCGCGCCGCTGCGGAGCCGGTCGTCGCGGGGGCCTATGCCGCGCTCGGGCTGAACCGAGAAACCCGATGACAAGCGCATGCGTTCAACGCATATTCAGCACGCTTGGCGGAGGAGTGGCCGTCACGTCCTGACATGCGGAATCCTCCGCGACAGAGGCACGTCCATGACCATCAAACGCCTGTTGCTTTCCGTCGCCGCCCCGATCGCCCTGCTGGGCGTTTCGGGCTGCGCCACCAATTTCCAAGCCAATGTCTCGCGATTCCAGCGCCTTCCCGCGCCGCAGGGGCAGACATATCGCATCGAGGCGAGCAACCCGCAGGAGCGCGGCGGCCTCGAATTCGCCACCTACGCGCAGGAGGTCTCCGCGCACCTGACCCAGGTCGGCTATCACGAGGCGGCGCCCGGCGGACCGGCCGACATGATCGTGCAGGTCGGCTACGGCGTCGATCATGGCCAGCAGAAGGTCACCACCACGCCCGGCGGCTTCGATTGCGGCTTCGGCGGCCCGGGCTGGGGCGGCGGCTGGGGCTGGGGCGGCGGCTTCGGTCGCTGGGGCGGCTACGGCTGGGGCGGCCGCGGCTGGGGCTTCGGCTGGGGCGATCCGTACGGCCCGTGGGGCTGCCCGGACGTCGAGAGCTATACCGTCTATTCCAGCTATCTCGGCATGACGATCACGCGCTCCGACGGCGCCCGCCTGTTCGAGGGCCGTGCGCGCGCCCATTCGACGACGGACGACCTGACCCAGCTCGTGCCGAACCTGATCGACGCGATGTTCACCGGCTTCCCGGGCAATTCGGGGCAGGACATCAAGATCACCATCCCGCCGCGCCAGAAGCCCAAGGCCTCCTGAGCGGGCTGACCGATCGCGACGAGGGCGCCGGGAGCGATCCCGGCGCCTCTTCTTTTGGGGGAAGGCGATGAGGCTGCGCGACGCCGCAATGCTCGTTGCCTCGGCAGGATGGGCATTGCTGCTCCACATGCTCCTGCTGGCGTCGAGCGCGCCGGTGGAACGCGATATGCGCGTCCATGCCCCCGTGCCGCCGACGCGCGTCGTGCTGCTGTCCGATCTGCATGTCGCGACGCCCGGTGACAGCCCTGCGCGGCTGCGCCAAACGGTCGCGCAGGTGAACCGGCTCCATCCGGATCTCGTGCTGATCGCGGGGGACTTCCTGTCGACCGACTCGCTTGCCTTCGCCGCCTCGCCCGGCGACGCGGTGGCGCCCCTCGCGGGACTGCACGCCCCGCTCGGTACGATCGCGGTTCTCGGCAATCACGACGATCAGGGCCGGCGCCGGCTCGAAGCCCTGCTGCCCCGCATGCGGGTCACGCTGCTGGAAAACCGTGCGGTACGGCGCGGTCCGCTCACCATCGTCGGAACCGGCGACACCTTCACCGGCCATAGCCGTCCCGCCGAAGCATTCGCCGCCGCCCGCCCGCTCGGCGGCCTGACCGTCGCGCTGGCACACGAACCCGATGTGACGCCGGAGCTGGACCCGTCGCTCCGCCTGGTGCTTGCGGGCCACACGCATTGCGGACAGATCGCGCCATGGCCGTTCGGTCCGCTGTTCACGGCGTCGGCCTACGGTCGGCGCTACGCCTGCGGGGTCATCCACGAAGGCGCCCGCTCGATCATCGTCACCGGGGGACTCGGGACGAGCAACCTGCCGCTGCGACTCGGCGCTCCCCCCGATCTCTGGGTGATCGACTTCGGCCCCTAGGCCTCCAGCTGGCGGAGCAGCAGGCGCACGTCGGCATCCAGCTCGGCATCGGCCTTGCGCAGCTTCTCGATCTGGCGGACGGCGTGGATAACGGTCGTGTGGTCGCGCCCACCGAAACGGCGGCCGATCTCGGGCAGCGAGCGCGGGGTCAGCTGCTTGGCGAGATACATGGCGATCTGGCGCGGCCGGGCGACTTCGCGCGCGCGCCGGGCCGAGGTCATCTCGGCCTGGCGGATGCGGAAATGGTCCGAGACCTTGCGCTGGATCTCGTCGATCGTGATGCGGCGCTGGTGGGCGCGCAGCACGTCGGTCAGCGTCTCCTCCACGAAGGCGACGTCGATGGGGCGATTGTTGAGCATCGCATAGGCGATGACCCGGTTGAGCGCACCCTCCAGTTCGCGCACGTTCGAGGCGATCCGCTTGGCGAGGAACAGCTGGACGTCCTGTGGCACGGCGACGTGCGGCATCGATTCCAGCTTGCGCTGGATGATGTTGAGACGCAGCTCGAAATCGGCCGGGTTGACGTCGGCGACCAGACCCCAGGACAGGCGCGAGAGGATGCGCGCCTCGATGCCCTCGAGGTCCTGCGGCGAGCGGTCGGCGGTGATCACCAGCCGCTTACCGGCCGAGATGATCTCGTTCATCGTGTGGAAGAACTCTTCCTGGGTGGAATCCTTGCCGGCGATGAACTGCACGTCGTCGATCATCAGCAGGTCGGCCGAGCGCAGCCGCTGCTTGAAATTGTGCGTGTCCTTGGCGCGGAGCGCACCGACGAACTCGAACATGAACTTCTCGGCCGACATGTAGACGATCTTCGCCTTCGGCACCCGGCGGCGATATTCATGGCCGATCGCATGCATCAGGTGCGTCTTGCCGAGCCCGGTTCCGCCATGGAGGAAGAGCGGGTTGAAGGTCAGCGCCCCGCCTTCGGCGACCGTGCGCGCGGCGTTGTAGGCGACCTCGTTGGGCTTGCCCGTCACGAAGCTGTCGAACGTGTAGCGCGCCTCGAGCTGGATGCCCTCGACGGTGCCGGTCGGCTCCTCCGCCTCCTCGGGCTCGGGCGAGGCGACGGGCGCCACCGTGAACAGCGCGGGTTTGAGCGAATCGACACCGGCCGTCACCACCACGCGGCGGACCTGCGGCAGGTGCGCGCGCCACGCGTGGAGCAGGCGCTCGGCATAATGGGTGTCGACCCAGTTCGCCATGAATTCGGACGGCAGCGCGATGCGGACGGTCGCCTCGTCCTCGTCATAGCCGGCGAGGCGGGAGGGCTTCAGCCAATTGTCGAAGGTGCGCGCACCGCAATCGCGACGCAGTCCGGTGCGGATCGACTCCCACGCCAGCTCGACCGGATCGTCGATCGTGACAGGCATCGCTCCCAACGCTCCCACTGGCTTTTGCACGCAAATCTCCCCCGCGCCCGGAAGCCCACCTCCGGGTCTTTGAAGACAAAGCTTTCCCGTTGCCGGAGACACCCCGCGCGCCGGCTTCCGGACTGTTACAAAACTCTGATCCCCGCCGGTCTGTCGAAGCGATTCGACGTCGCCGGGAGGGCCTTTTTAGGTACCGCGAAGGGCGGCAATCAAGCACAGAAGAGTCATTCGACTGAAATATAGGCGCTTGACACGCAAAGCCGCCGGATTTGCCCGAAACGCCCATTTATCGGCGTTTTTCAGCGCATTAACTTTCTGTTCCGAAACGGCTCAGCCGCGAATCGTGGGAAAAGCTGGACTTTTCCCTGAAACGATTTTGTCACGAAAAAACCCGCCGATCGAATGACCGGCGGGCCCTTGCGACCTTCGTGTAACAAAAGCGTCAGCCGAGCGCGGCGACCGCCTTGGTCAGGCGCGAATATTTGCGCGCCACGGTGTTCTTGTGGAGCACGCCCTTCGACACGCCGCGCTGCATCTCCGGCTGGGCGGCCTTCAGCGCCTCGGTGGCGACAGCCTTGTCGCCCGACGCGATCGCGGCCTCGACCTTCTTGACGAAGGTGCGGATGCGGCTGACGCGGTTACCGTTGATCACCTTGCGACGCTCGTTGCGACGGATCCGCTTCTTGGCCTGCGGCGTGTTCGCCATGTGTGTCCTCGAACCTGCTCAAATGGGATGGCGGCGTGGGTCGCCCCAGCGCCGGGAAGGCGTGCCCTCTACGCAGGTGCGGGAGATTCGTCAACCGCCCGCGACATTACTTCTGGCAGGCGGGACAATGGAAGGTCGAACGGCCCGAATCCACCCGCCGCGCGACCATGCCTTTGCCGCAGGGGCACGGCTCCCCTTCGCGCCCATAGACACGGAACTGCTTGGAGAAATAGCCGAGCTCGCCGTCGGGCCGGGCATAGTCGCGCAAACTCGATCCGCCCGCCGCGATGGCCTCGGTCAGCACCTGCCGCGCCGCTTCCACCAGCAAGGTCCGCTTCGGCGCCGTCAGTTTCCCAGCCTGTCGCGTCGGCGCGATACGAGCGATATTGAGCGCCTCGCACACATAGATATTGCCGAGCCCCGCCACGATCCGCTGGTCGAGCAGCATCGCCTTGATCGGCGCGATCCGACCTTTCAGCGCCTCGCCGAGCTGCCCGGCGTTGAAATCGGCGGAGAGCGGCTCCGGCCCCAGCGCCTTGAAGGGCGCCCACTCCGGCAGCGCCTCCGTCGCCATCAGGTCCACCGATCCGAAGCGGCGCGGGTCCATCAGCGACAGTCGCCGCCCCTCGTCGGTTTCCAGCACGAGATGGTCGTGCGTGCCGACCGCCTCCGGATCGACCCGCCAGCGGCCCGACATGCCGAGATGGAACACCATCGTGTCGCCGCGATCGGTGTGGATCAGCCCGTACTTCGCGCGCCTGCCCAGCCCCGTCACCCGCGCGCCGGTCAGCCGCTGGCGCAGGTCCGGCGGGAAGGCGCGGCGCAGATCGGCGCGGCGCGGCTCGACGCGGGTCAGCATGCGGCCGGCGAGCACGCTCTCCAGCCCGCGTACGGTGGTCTCGACTTCGGGAAGTTCGGGCATATCTGCTCCAACAGCTAGGATCGAATTGCGCCCTCCACAAGCGGCGGCTAAGCGCGGATGCATGAGCAGCGACACCGTCTCGTTCGGCTACAGCGAGGTAGCCCCCGAAGAGAAGACCCGCATGGTGGGCGACGTGTTCGCCAAGGTGGCGAAGCGCTACGACATCATGAACGATGCGATGTCGGGCGGCCTCCATCGCCTGTGGAAGGACCAGTTCGTCGCCCGCGTGAAGCCCCGGCAGGGCGAGCACATCCTCGACATGGCGGGCGGCACCGGCGACATCGCCTTCCGCATGGCGCGCAAGGGCGCGGAGATCACGGTCGCGGACATCAACCCCAACATGCTGGCGGTCGGCATGGAGCGGGCGAACAAGAAGGCTATCGAGGGCCTGCTGTGGGCCGAGGAGAATGCCGAGGCGCTCTCCTTCGCCGACAAGGCCTTCGACGCCTACACAATCGCCTTCGGCATCCGGAACGTGACGGACATCCCCAAGGCGCTCAGCGAGGCACATCGCGTGCTGAAGCGCGGCGGACGCTTCTACTGCCTGGAGTTCTCGACCACCACATGGCCGGGCTTCAAGGAGGTGTACGACACCTACTCGCACAAGCTCGTCCCCCGTCTCGGCAAGCTGATCGCCGACGACGAGGACAGCTATCGCTACCTGGTCGAATCAATCCGCCGCTTCCCGGACATGCCGACCTTCAAGGCGATGATCGGCGAGGCCGGCTTCGTGAACGCGAAGGTCGAGCCGATCCTCGGCGGGCTGGTGGCGATCCACAGCGGCTGGAAGATTTGAGCCCGGTGCAGGTTTTTGCGATCAGGATCCAGCCTCCGTTCGGCCTGAGCGCAGTCGGAGGCCATGCGCGAGCGGTGGCTGCACTTCGACTTCGCTCAGTGCGAACGGAAGTCGTGCGTTCTGGCGCCCGCCTATGACCTCCTCCCTCACCCATGGCTGGCGCCTGTTCCGCTGGGGCCGCACGCTGGCCCGGCACGGCGCGCTGATGGGGATCGAGCGTGATCCGCTCACGCCGACGCCGCTGCGCCGCGGGGTGCGCCTCGCACGCTTCGGCTTCCGCGTGCCGAAGGAACCCCGCTACGCCGACGCGCTCGAGGCGATCGGCCCCGCCGCGATCAAGTTCGGGCAGGCGCTCGCGACGCGCCCCGATCTGGTCGGCGAGGCGGCGGCGCTCGATCTGTATCGCCTGCAGGACGCGCTGCCCCCCGTCCCCTTCCCGCTGATCCGCGCCAGCATCGAGCAGGCGCTCGGCCGCCCGCTGGAGGAGCTGTACGCCAGCATCGACGAAATACCGGTCGGAGCCGCCTCGATCGCGCAGGTCCACCGCGCCGTCACCACCGAGGGCAGGCACGTGGCGGTCAAGGTGCTGCGCCCCGGCGTCGAGCAGGATTTCGCCCGCGCCATCGACACCTATGAATGGGCGGCCGCCCAGGCCGAGCATATGGGCGGCGAGATCGGCCGCCTGCGCCCGCGCCTAGTGGTCGCAACCTTCAAGCAGTGGACCGCGCGCGAGCTCGATCTGCGCCGCGAGGCCGCCTCGGCCTCCGAACTGGCACGCGGCATGGAGGCCGAGCCCGGCTTCCACGTGCCGGCGATCGACTGGCAGCGCACCGCGCGCCGCGTGCTGACGCTCGAATGGCTGGACGGCGTGAAGCTTTCCGACATGGCGGGACTCGAAGCCGCCGGGCACGATCGCAGGGCGCTCGCCGCCACGCTGGTGCGCGTGTTCCTACGACAGGCGATCGCGGAGGGCTTCTTCCACGCCGATCTCCACCAGGGCAATCTCTTCGCATTGCCCGACGGCCGCATCGCCGCGATCGACTTCGGCATCATGGGCCGGATCAACCGGCAGGCACGCGTCTGGCTCGCCGAGATCCTGCACGGCCTGATCACCGCCAATTACCGCCGCGTCGCAGAAATCCACTTCGAAGCGGGCTACGTCCCGGCCCACCACAATCTCGACGAGTTCGCGACCGCGCTGCGCGCCGCCGGCGAGCCGATCCGCGGCCTGCCGGTGAAGGACATCTCGATCGGCCAGATGCTCGACGGCCTGTTCTCGATCACCCGCGATTTCGACATGCCGGTGCAGCCGCATCTGCTGCTGCTCCAGAAGACGATGGTGATGGTGGAGGGCGTGGCGACCGGCCTCGATCCCGATATCAACATGTGGGACGTCGCCGCTCCCTTCGTGCGCGAATGGCTGCGCGGCGAGCTGGGTCCGGAAGCGTTCCTTGCCGATCGCATGCTGGAGATCGGCCGACTGGTCCGTCGCATCCCCGATCTGCTGGAGCGGATCGACCGCGCCTTCCCCCATCCGGGTGCCGCGCCCCCGCCCCCGCCGCTGCCCGAGGTCCATGTCGTGCGCGCGGGCGGGGTGCGCATGATCGTGGTCGGCATCGTCTGCGCCGCGCTCGGCGCGCTGGCGATGTGGCTGGTCCATTGACGGAGCCCGTTTCCCGCCACTTCCTCTCACACCGTTTGCGGCTGCACTACATCGATTGGGGCAACGAGGGCGCCCCGCCGCTGATCCTCCTCCATGGCGGCAACGATCATGCACGCAGCTGGGACGACGTGGCGCGGCGGCTGCGCGGCCGCTTCCATATCGTCGCACCCGATCTACGCGGGCATGGCGACAGCGACTGGTCGCCCGACGGTAATTATTCCGTGACCGCCCACGTCATCGATCTCGCCGAGCTGATCCGGCAGCTGGGCGGCGGGCCGGTCCCGGTCGTAGCGCACAGCTTCGGCGCGCGGGTGGCGCTGCGCCATGCGGGCATTTTTCCCGAGACCGTCTCCCGCCTCGTCGCGATCGAGGGCCTGTTCGGCACCGCCACGACGGCAGCCCCAGCCGATCGCATCCGCGACTATTATAGTCGCCAGCGCACCTTCATCGCCAAGGCTCCGCCGCGTTACGCGACGCTCGAGGAAGCGGGAGCGCGCATGCGCGTGGTCAATCCGCGCCTGTCCGACGCACTGGCGCTGCACCTCGCGCGCCACGGCACCCGGCAGGATGGGGACGGCCGATACCGCTGGAAGTTCGATCCCCTCGCCCGTCCGCGCACTCCGGTCGAGCTGACCCCGGACGAGGAGCTCGCGATCTTCGCCGCGATCACATGCCCCACGCTGCTCGTCCAGGGCCGCGACAGCTGGGCGCGGATCGACGAGGGCCATCCCGGCTGCCGCGCCATCCCGGACGCCCGGCTGGCGACGTTCGACGATGCCGGCCACTGGGTGCAGCACGACAGACTCGACGCCTTTGTGGAAGAGGTTTCCGCCTTCCTCAGCCCAGCATGAAGGGCGGATCGGGGATCGTCGCGCGGGCCTCGTTCAGCATCAGCGACCAGCGCGCCGAGAGATCGTTGAAATAGACGTCATCCACGCCGATACGGCGCTGGTTGATCGGCTGCCCGACATCCGACGGCACCACCACCAGATCGAGCGGCTTGCCCACGGCGAGGTTCGACCGCAGCGTCGAATCGAACGAGATCAGCCCGACCTTCACCGCCTCCGACAGCTCGGTGCCATATTGCAGCGCGCGATCGAGGATCGGCTTGCCGTACTTGGTCTCGCCGATCTGCAGGAAGGGCTGCTCCTTCTGGCACTCGATGAAATTGCCTTCGGGATAGAGGCGGTAGAGTGCCAGCGGCCCGTCGCCGATGCGCCCGCCGACAAGGAAGGACACCCCCGCCGAGACCTGCGCCGCCTCCAGCGCCTTGCCGATCACGGCATTGGCGCTCTGGATCGCCTCGCCGACCAGCTGGGCGACGCGGAACATGCTCGACATGTCGGCGATGCGGCGCGGCAGGGCGCCCTGCTCGGTCGGGGGCAGTCCCTCCGCGAGCTGGGCCAGCACGTTCTGCGTGGTCGAAAGATTGCCCGCCGTCGCGGCGAACACGGTGCGGTCCGGGCCTTCGGCGAGGGTGTGCAGCTTGCGGTACACCGAAATGTCGTCGACGCCCGCATTGGTGCGGGTGTCCGCGATCATCACCAGGCCCGCCTCGACCAGCATCCCCACGCAATAGGTCATGTCCCGACCGTCACCCCCGATCCTATCGTCCGGCGTCGCAGCGCCACTTGCCCGTCACTGGCTCTGGCTTTGCCTCTGCTGGATCGCCTCCGCAACCGCAACTTCGACATGCATCGTCTCCGCGCCGCCGCCGACCCGCGCTCCGGCGATCGGCGCGGCGTCGCGATAGTCGAGCCCGATCGCGACGCGGACATAGGCGTCGGTCGGCGAGGCGCCGTTGGCGGGATCGAAGCCGATCCAGCCATAGCCATCCACCCACGCCTCCGCCCACGCATGCGCGGCGGGCTGGACGTTCTGCCCGTCCGACCGCCACAGATGCCCGGAAATGTAGCGCGCCGGATGACCCAGCACGCGCGCCGCCGCAACGAAGACGTGGGCGTGATCCTGGCAGACGCCGTGGCCGTCCGCGAAGGTCGAGGCGGCGTCGCGATGCGGGTTGCCATCTCCCGCATCGAAGCGGATCTGCCGCCACAGCGCCCCGCATAGGCCATGGAGGCGCGATAGCGGATCGGCGGCGCTCTCGGCGATGTCGCGCGCGAACTCGGTGATCGCGGCGTCGGCGATCGTCTGCGGGGTCGGCCGCAGGAACAGCTCGACCGGAAGCGGCTCGGGCGCGCCCTGCACCATGCCGGCCTTGTCATCGGTCAGCACCTCGCCGCCGACGGTGAGCGCGATCCGGTCGATCGGGCCGTCGACGTACAGCATCGTCACCTCATTGCCGTAGCCGTCGCGGCTGCGCTTCAGCCGCGCGTCGCAATCGACCTCGACATGCCAGTCCACCACCGCCTGCCCGTCGAAGCTCGGCGGGGTGACGCGCAGCAACTGGACCAGCCGGCGCTGCGGCTGGCTGAACTCGTAATGGGTGCGGTGCTCGATCCTCAGACGCATCACTGGAACCGGAACTGCTGGCCGATCGCGAAATCGAGCCGGGCGTTGTCGGCGATGAAGCCGCGCAGGAATTCGTGGAGCCCGCCGGCGATGATGCCGTTGACGGTGGAGCGGTTGAGCATCTGCTGACGGATGCGCGCGGCGCGATCGGCCTCGCCCTGCCGGCCGAGCATGCGGCCGATCGCGTTCAGCATCTGCACCACCTCGTCGGAGGATGCCGCGATCGAGCGCGGCATCTCATGACGCAGCACCAGCAGATCGACGACGTGGCCGGGCCTGAGACCCTCGCGATAGAGCCAGCGATAGGCGGTGACGGCCGAAACGGTGTGGAGGATCGTCGTCCACTGGTCACGGTCGATCGGGCCGCCGACCTTCTCGCCCTCCGGCAGCAGCAGGTGATATTTGACGTCGATCAGCCGCGCGGTGTTGTCGGCGCGCTCGATCGCCGCGCCGAGGCGGACGAAGAAGCTCGCCTCGTTGCGGAGCATCCGGTGAAGCGCGCCTTCGAAGCCCCGCGCTTCGGCCTTGAGCTTCTCGATCATGGCGAGCGCGGCGGGGGTGCCGTCGCTCACCCGCACGTCGCGCACGCCGAGCCAAGCGCGGTTGATCGCCTCCCACGCTTCGCGGGTCAGCGCGGTGCGCACCGACTTGGCGTTGTTGCGCGCCAGATCGAGGCAGGAGCGGATCGAGCTGGGATTGTCCAGGCTGAGCGCGAGATAGCGCCCCACCGCCTCGGGGCTGACCGGCTCGCCGGTGAACCAGAAACCGTCCTCGGCGGCCACGACCGCGAGCGCGCTTTCCCACGCCCCCTCTCCCGCCGGGCGCGCGGACAGCAAATCGAGCCGGATCGTCGCCTCGATGAGGCGCGCAGTGAACTCCGCGCGCTCGACGTAGCGGCCGAGCCAGTAGAGCGAGGCGGCGGTGCGCGAGAGCATCAGTCGGCCCCCGATCGCAGCGGCGCGACTTCGGGTACGGTGGTCTTGCCCCGCCGGCGCGGGCGGTCTGCCAGGATCAGGCTGTCCTTGGTGCCGCCACCCTGCGACGAATTGACCACCAGCGATCCTTCGCGCAACGCCACGCGCGTAAGGCCGCCCGGCACGATCCGAATGCCGTCCGCACCGCTGAGGCAGAAAGGTCGGAAGTCGACGTGGCGCGGCGCCACGCCTTTTTCGGTGAGCGTCGGCACGGTGGAGAGCGCCAGCGTCGGCTGGGCGATGTAGCGATGCGGCTCGGCGACCAGCGCCTCGCGGAAGCGCTCGATTTCGGCCTTGCTTGCGGTCGGGCCGACCAGCATGCCGTAGCCGCCCGAGCCGTCGACCAGCTTGACCACCAGCTTGTCGAGATTCTCCAGCGTGTAGGTGAGCGCCTGCTTCTCGCGGCAGCGCCAGGTTTCGACGTTCGGGAGCTTGGCCTCGGCGCCGGTATAATAGCGCACGATCTCGGGCATGTAGCTGTAGATCGCCTTGTCGTCGGCGATGCCGGTGCCGGGCGCATTGGCAAGCGTCACGTTGCCCCCGAGATAGGCCGCCATCAGCCCCGGCACGCCAAGCATCGAGTCCGGCCGGAAGACCAACGGATCGATATAATCGTCGTCGAGCCGGCGGTAGATCACGTCCACCCGCACCCGCCCGTCGATCGTCCGCATCCAGACGATGTCGTCGTCCACCTCGAGATCTGCCGATTCGACCAGCTCGATCCCCATCGCGTCCGCGAGGAAGCTGTGCTCGTAGAAGGCCGAGTTGAAATGGCCGGGCGTCAGCAGCACGCACACCGGCTCGCTTCCCCGCCCGTGCGGCGCCACCGAACGCAGCGTGGAGAGCAGCAGGTCGGTATAGTCGTCCACCGGCTCGACCGGGAACATCTCGAACAGCTCCGGGCAGAGCCGGATCATCGCCTCGCGATTTTCCAGCATGTAGGAAACACCCGACGGCGTGCGGGCATTGTCCTCCAGCACGAAGAAGTCGTTCGGCCCCGTGCGCACCATGTCGATGCCGCAAATGTGGGCATAAACGTCATGCGGCGGCCGTGACCCGGCGACCTGCGGGCGGAATTGCGGATTGGCGAGCACGAGCTCGGCGGGAAGCACGCCGTCGCGCAGGATGCGGCGCGGGCCATAGACATCGGCAAGAAAGGCGTTGATCGCCTCGACCCGCTGCTCAAGCCCCGCCTTCAGGTTGCGCCATTCCGAGGCGGCGAAGATCCGGGGGACGATATCGAAGGGGATGATGCGCTCGGCAGCCTCATCCTCGCCATAGACCGCAAAAGTGATGCCGAGCTGGCGAAAGGCGGCCTCCGCGGCCTGCTGGCGGCGATTGAGCTCGTGCGGCGGCGTGTCGGCGATCCAGGCGGCCAGCGCCTCGAACCCTTCGCGCGAGGCATCCGGCCCTGCGCTGCCCCAGACTTCGTCGAACGCCGGTACCCGCATCGCCCTCCGATCCGATTCATGTCGGTTCGATGAAAGACTGACGCGCTTTTTTGCGGTGCACAAGAGGCAAAGCGCCTCTCCGGCAAATCAGCCGATCACGCGCTCCTTGGCCGGCAGCGGCTCGCGCTTGCCGGGCATCGGCTGCGGCGCCGGCGGATCGAAGCGCTGCCAGCCCGAGACGGTCAGCTTCTCGATCGGGCGGAACCGCGTCTTGTACTGCATCCGCGCCGATCCCTCGACCCAGTAGCCGAGATAGACGTAGGGCAGCTTGGCCCGCGCCGCACGGCGGATATGATCGAGGATGATGAAGGTGCCGAGCCCGTCGCGCTCGGCATGATCGGGATCGAAGAAGCTGTAGATCATCGACAGCCCGTCACCCTGCTGGTCGGTCAGGCAGGCGCCGACCAGCTTGCCGGGGCGGCCGTTGCGGCCGGGTTCGCGATATTCGATGACGAAGCTCTTGACCGGCGTCTGCTCCACCATGTCGGCGAAATCGAACTCGTCCATGTCGGCCATGCCGCCGCCGGGGTGGCGCGCCGAGAGATAGCGGCGGAGCAGCGCGAACTGCTCCTCGGTGGTCCATGGCTTGCAGGCGGTGACGACGAGGTCGCCATGCTTCTTCAGCATCCGCGCCTGCGTCTTGTTCGGCTTGAACTCGGCGGCCGCGACGCGCACCGACACGCAGGCGGTGCAGCCTTGGCAGCTCGGGCGGTAGGCGACCGATTGCGAGCGGCGGAAGCCGATCCGGCCAAGCGCATCGTTGAGCTCGCTGGCATGCGGGCCACTGAGTTCGGTGAACACCTTCCGCTCGGTCTTGCCGGGCAGATACGGGCACGGGCTCGGCGTCGTCACGAAAAAGCGTGGAAAGCGAAAAGGTGCGCTCACCGGCCTGGCCGTCCTCTCATGCCCAACATGGTTGCCAACCTCTTTATGAGGCAAGAGTTGCGCGGGCGAAAGAGCGGTAAGTCTTAAAAGAAGATTAACAGGCCCGTTTCGCGACGAAACGTGCCCGAAAACCCCATTCAGCTGTGGATAAGTTAACTTTTGGGGCTTGCCGGAGCGGACGAATCGGCCCGCGCCGGCGGTAAATATGGTTAAGCCAGCTCGACCCGGCTCACTTCATATCCCTCGCGCACGATCGCGGCGACGAGGCGATCGAGATGCTCGGCATCCCGCGTCTCGCACTCGACGTCGAGCGTCAGGCCCTTCGCCGGCAGGTTGGTGAAGATGCGCTGGTGATAGAGCTCCAGGATGTTGGCGTTCTCCTCCTGGAAGATCCGCGCCACCGCATAGAGCGCGCCCGGCCGGTCCTGCAACCGGATGCGCAGGCGGGCGAGCCGGCCCGAGCGGGCGAGATCGCGCAGCAGCACGTTGGCGAGCAGGCGCGTGTCGATATTGCCGCCGGTCAGCACGAGCCCGACGTTGCGGCCCGCGAAGCGCTCGGGATGCGCCAGCAGCGCGGCGAGGCCGGCGGCGCCCGCCCCCTCCACCACCGTCTTCTCGATCTGCAGCAGCAGCGACAGCGCCTTCTCCAGATCGCGCTCGGAGACGAGGACGATGTCCTTCACCAGCGACCGCACGATCTCGCGCGTTACCTTGCCCGGCACCTTGACGGCGATGCCCTCGGCCAGCGTGTCGCCGCCGTCCGGCAGCGTGACGCCGTTCATCTCGGCATACATGGAGGGATAGAGCTCGGCCTGCACGCCGACCACGTCGATATCGGGATTGATCCCGTGCGCCGCGATCGTGCAGCCAGAGATCAGGCCACCGCCGCCGATCGGAATCGCCAGCGTGTCGATCTGCGGCACGTCGGCCAGCATCTCGAGCGCTACGGTGCCCTGCCCCGCGATGATCGCGGCCTCGTCGAAGGGATGGACGAAGGTGAGCCCGCGCTCGGCGGCGATCTCGTAGGCGGCGGCTTGCGCGTCGTCGAAGCGCTCGCCGACCTGGATCACCTCAGCGCCATGGCCCTCGGTCTGCTGCACCTTCACCGTGGGCGTCGGCTTCGGCATCACGATCGTCACCGGGATGCCGAGCCGGCGACCGTGATAGGCGAGGCCCTGCGCATGGTTGCCGGCCGATGCCGCGATCACACCGCGCGCGCGCTCCTCCTCGGTGAGCTGGAGCAGGCGGTTGAGCGCGCCGCGCTCCTTGTAGGCGGCGGTGAACTGGAGATTCTCGAACTTCAGCCAGACATTGGCGCCGGTCAGCTGCGAAAGCGTGATCGAATGGAGCGTCGGCGTCCGCACGATGGAGGGGGCAATCCGCTCATGCGCCATGCGAATGTCCGCCACGGTGACGACGGGAGGATCCAGCGGGCGGAGCGTTGCTTCTGCGGTTGCCATAGTGCGGCGCGGCCTAGACCATCTGGCGGTCCCACGGAAGGTGGGTTATGCCCCCGCCCCTATGGCGAAACTGGCATTCATCGGGCTGGGCACGATCGGGGGACCGATCGCCAGGCATCTCGCGGCGGCCGGCCACGATCTCACCGTCTATAACCGCACCCACGCCAAGTCCGAGGCGTGGGTGGCTGCGCATGGCGGCAGGGCTGCGGACAATGCGGCCGAGGCGGCCGAGGGCGCGGACGGCGTGTTCACCTGCGTCGGCACCGACGACGATCTCGCCGAGGTGACGCTGGGACCGTCCGGCGCCTTCCGATCTATGCGGCAAGGCGCCCTGTTCGTCGATCACACCACCGTCTCCGCCAAGATCGCCCGCCAGTTGGGCGTCGAGGGCAAGGATCGCGGCTTCCTCGTGCTCGACGCGCCGGTGACAGGCGGGCAGAAAGGTGCGGAGGAAGGCCGGCTTGCCTTGATGTGCGGGGGCCCGAGGAAGGCTTTCGAGGCGGCCGAGCCGCTGATGCATGCTTACGCCCGGATCATCGTCCATATCGGTGGATCGGGCACCGGGCAGACCACCAAGATGGTCAACCAGATCGCCCTCGCCGCCAATGCGCAGGGCGTCGCCGAGGCGATGCGCTTCGCGCAGGCGGCGGGGCTGAAGCTCGACAAGGTGTTCCAGGCAATCTCCACCGGCGCCGCGTCGAGCTGGCAGATGACCAACCGCTGGGAGACGATGGCGAGGGAGGAATTCGACTTCGGCCTCGCGGTGGACTGGTTCCGCAAGGATCTCGGCCTCGCGATCGACGAGGCACACGCCAACGGCGCGGCGCTGCCGGTGGCGGCGCTGGTCGATCAATTCTATGCCGACGTGCAGCGCATGGAGGGCGGCCACCGACAGGATGTCTCCGCGCTCATCCGGAGACTACCAAAATGAGATCGACGCTCGCGGCGCTGGCCGTTCTCGCTTTGCTTTCGGCCCCGGCGCACGCGAAGAAGAAATACGGTCCCGCCCCGGAAACCGAAGGCGGGCTGCTCGACGACGTCAACGGCTACACCATCGCCCGCGACGGGACGGTCAAGCGCTTCAACGGCCTGCTGATCGGCAAGGACGGCAAGGTGAAGGCGCTCCTCCAGCCCGGCGACAAACGCCCCGACTGGCTGGATTTCCGGCTCGACGGCCACGGCCGCACGCTCCTGCCGGGCCTGATCGACGCGCATGGTCATTTCATGGACCTGGGCTTCGCGCTCACCCATGTCGACTTGACCGGCACCACCAGCCTCGCCGACATGCAGACCAAGGTGGCGAACTATTCCGCCAGCCATCAGGAGCCCGGCTGGGTGCAGGGCTGGGGCTGGAACCAGGAACAATGGGGGCTGGGTCGCTTCCCGACCGCCGCCGATCTCGATCTGGCGGTGAAGGATCGACCGGTCGTGCTCCAGCGCATCGACGGCCACGCGCTGCTCGCCAACACCGCCGCGATGCGCGCGGCCGGGATCACCGCCTCCACCAAGGACCCCGTCGGCGGCCAGATCGTGCGCGACGCCAAGGGCAATCCGACCGGCGTGTTCGTCGACAACGCCGTCGACCTGATCATGCGCGCCGTCCCCGCTCCTGCCCCGATCGAGCGCGACGACGCCTTCCGCAAGGCGCAGGAGGCGCTGCTCGCCTTCGGCATTACCTCGACCTGCGACATGAAGACCACGCAGGACGATTGGAACGTCTTCCGCCGCGCCGGCGACGTCAACGCGATCCGCCTGCGCATCGTGGCCTATGGCGACGGCGTGGAGACGGCGCTGTCGATCGCGGGCAACTCGCCGACCAGGTGGCTCTACAGCGACCATCTGCGCATGGTCGGCGTGAAACTGTTCCTCGACGGCGCGCTCGGTTCGCGCGGCGCGTGGCTCAAGCAGCCTTACAGCGACATGCCCTCCACCAAGGGCCTGCCCCGCCTCGACGACACCAAGCTCAAGAATCTGATGAGCCGCGCGGCGATGGACAACCTGCAGGTCGCGATGCATGCGATCGGCGACGCCGCCAACGAGGAGGCGCTCTCGGCGATCGAGGAATTGTCCGAGACCTACAAGGGCGATCGTCGCTGGCGGATCGAGCATGCCCAGATCGTCGATCCTGCCGACCTGCCGCGCTTCGCCAACAACGGCATCATCGCCTCGATGCAGCCGACCCACGAGACCGACGACTGGAAGATGGCGGAGAAACGCCTAGGCCCTGATCGCCTCAAGGGCGCCTATGCCTGGGCGACGATGGAGAGCGAGCATGTGCCGCTCGCCTTCGGCTCCGATTACCCGACCGAGAGCCCGAACCCCTTCCCCGGGCTTGCTGCCGCCGTCAGCCGGCAGGACGCGCAGGGCCAGCCGGCGGGCGGCTGGCATCCGGAGCAGGTGATCACCATGCCGCAGGCGCTGGCCGCCTTCACATCGGGCGCGGCCTATGCGGCGCAGGCGGAGGACAAGGTCGGCTCGCTGGAGCCCGGCCACTATGCCGACTTCGTGCTGGTCGACACCGATCCGCTGACGACGCAGGACAGCCAGGCGATCCGCCGCACGCAGGTGCTGGAAACCTGGATCGGCGGATCGCGGGTGTGGGTGAAGAAATAGCCTTTTAACCCTCGTCGGATCGGCTGGCCGCAGCCGCAGCCAGCGCCGTCATGTTGACGATACCCCGCGCCGTTGCGCTCGCGGTCAGCACGTGCACCGGCTTGGACATGCCGAGCAGAGCCGGGCCGACCGGCAATGCGTTGGTCGCCGCAGCGAGCAAAGTGAAGGCGATGTTGGCGGCATCCAGCGTCGGCATCACCAGCAGGTTGGCGCTGCCCTTGAGCGTGCTGGACCCCACGAGGATGTCGCGCACCGCCGGGATCAGCGCGGCGTCGGCATGCATCTCGCCGTCGATCTCCAGCTCGGGCGCGTCCTCGCGGATCAGCTTGAGCGCCTTGCGCATCTTCTTGGCCGAGGGCGAGTTGGACGCGCCGAAATTGCTGTGGCTGAGCAAGGCCGCGCGCGGCGTGATGCCGAAGCGCCGCACCGCATCGGCCGCCAGCAGCGTCATCTCGGCGATCTCCTGCGCATCGGGATCGACGTTCATGTGGGTGTCACAGAAGAACAGGGTCTTCTCGTCAACGATCAGCGCCGACATCGCGTAGATGCGCTTCAACCCGGGCAGGCGGGGGATGACGGGCAGGATGTCGGCGGTCTGCTGCCACCAGTCGGCGGTGCCGCCGCACAGCGCGCCGTCGACCAGCCCCTCGCGCAGCATCATCGCCGCGGTGATCGCCGGGCGACGGCGGATGCGATAGGCGGCGGCGCCCGGCGTCACGCCGCGCCGCTCGACCAGCCGGTTGTACGCATCGATCAGGCGGGGGACGGTCTCCTCGTCGGTCAGCGGATCGAAGATGTCGAAATCCCGGCCCTCGACCATGCGTAGGCCCAGTTCGCGGATCTTCTTCACCACCAGCTCGCGCCGCGCGACCAGCACCGGTCGCGCCAGCTTCTCGTCGATCACCACCTGGGCGGCACGCAGCACGCGCGGATCCTCGCCCTCGGCATAGGCGATCTTCTTGAGCGAGGCGCGCGCCTGCTCGAACACCGGGTGCATCAGTTGGCCGGATCGATAGGCGAAGCGCATGAGCTGCTGCTCATAGGCCGGGAAATCGTCGATCGGATGCTTGGCCACCCCCGTCTGCATGGCCGCGCGCGCCACCGCCGGCGCCACCAGCAGGGCCAGGCGCGGATCGAAGGGTTTGGGAATAATATAGTCCGGCCCGAACACGATCTGAGCGCCGCCATAAGCGCGCGTCACGCTCTCATCCGGCTCGATGCGGGCGAGCTCGGCGATCGCCTCGACGGCGGCGACCTCCATTTCGGCGTTGATCGTCGTCGCGCCGCAATCGAGCGCACCCCGGAAGATGTAAGGGAAGCACAGCACGTTGTTGACCTGGTTCGGATAATCCGAACGGCCGGTCGCCATGATCGCGTCGGGGCGGACCTGCTTGACGATCTCGGGCAGCACTTCCGGTTCGGGATTGGCGAGCGCGAGGATCAGCGGCTTTTCCGCCAGCAGCGGCAGCCACTCTTCCTTCAAGACCCTCGGTGCCGAGAGGCCCAGGAACAGGTCCGCCCCACCGATCACGTCGCCGAGCGTCCGTGCGTTGGTCTCGCGCGCGAAGGGCTCCAGCTCCGGGGTCAGCCCCTCGCGGCCCTTGTAGATCACGCCCTTGATGTCGGTGAGTGTGACATTGTCCTGCGGCAGGCCCATCGCCACCAGCAGCCGCACACAGGCCATCGCCGCCGCGCCCGCGCCCGACGTCACCACCTTCACGTCGCCGAGCTTCTTGCCCTGCAGCAGCAGCCCGTTGCGCACGGCCGCCGCGCAGACGATCGCGGTGCCGTGCTGGTCGTCGTGGAAGACCGGGATGTTCATCCGCGCGCGCAGCTTCGCCTCGATCGCGAAGCATTCCGGCGCCTTGATATCCTCCAGGTTGATCGCGCCGAAGGTCGGCTCCAGCGCTGCCACCACGTCGACGAAGCGATCGATGTCGGTCTCGTCCACCTCGATGTCGAACACGTCGATCCCGGCGAATTTCTTGAAGAGCACCGCCTTGCCCTCCATCACCGGCTTGGAGGCGAGCGCGCCGATATTGCCGAGGCCGAGCACCGCCGTGCCGTTCGAGATCACGCCGACCAGATTGGCCCGTGCCGTATATTCGCGCGCCTTGTCCGGATCCGCCGCGATGTCGAGGCAGGGCGCCGCCACGCCGGGCGAATAAGCGAGAGCAAGGTCGCGCTGCGTCTCCATCCGCTTGGTCGGCTCGATGGTGAGCTTACCGGGGCGCGGCTCGCGATGATAGGTGAGCGCGGACTGGCGGAGCGTCTCGTCCATGGTGTCTCCTTGGGGGCTGGCCGTCCCATAGCCGCAGCGTCACGGACGGTGAACCGCTTATCGCGAAAGTTTGACGACGCTCTGGCGGAGGTTCCCGAGCGCCCCCATCTGGCCGCCATCGGAAGCGTCGAAAAAGGGAACCGATCGGTGATCGACCTCTATTACTGGACCACGCCCAACGGCCACAAGATCACGATGTTTCTGGAGGAAGCCGGCCTCCCCTACACGATCCGCCCGGTGAACATCGGCAAGGGCGAGCAGTTCGAACCGGACTTCCTCTCCATCGCCCCCAACAATCGCATCCCCGCCATCGTCGACCACGAACCCAAGGGCGGCGGCGAGCCGATCGCCCTGTTCGAGAGCGGGGCGATCCTGCTCTATCTCGCCGACAAGATCGAACGCTTCGTGCCGAGCGACCCGCACGGCCGCGCCGAGGTGCTGCAATGGCTGTTCTGGCAGATGGGCGGCCTCGGCCCGATGGCCGGGCAGAACCACCATTTCAGCAATTACGCGCCCGAGAAGATTCCCTATGCGATCGACCGCTACGTGCGCGAGACGCGGCGCCTCTACGGCGTTATGGACAAGCGGCTGGCGGATCGGCCGTTCCTGGCGGGCGACGCCTATTCGATCGCGGACATGGCGAGCTATCCGTGGATCGTCCCCTACGAGCGGCAGGGGCAGAATCTGGATGACACGCCCAACCTGAAGCGCTGGTTCGAGGCGATCGCAGAGCGATCGGGGACCCGCCGAGCCTATGCGCTGTCGGACACGATCAACATCGTGCCGAGCGTGAGCGATGAGGAAAGTCGCAAGATCCTCTTCGGGCAGGGCGCCCGGTAGCTCAGCCCATCTCCACCACCGTCGAGGCGAGGCGCTCCACCTCGCCGCGATCGTGGCTGACGTAGAGGATTGGCAGGCCCAACTCGTCACGCACCCGCTCGATCAACCCCATGATTTCCTGCCGCCGCGCCGCATCGAGCGAGGCGAGCGGCTCGTCCATCAGCAGAAAGCGCGGGCCGGAGAGCAGCGCGCGACCGATCGCCACCCGCTGTGCCTCGCCACCCGAGAGCGTGCGCGGCCAGCGATCGAGCAGATGCGCGATGCCGAGGAAGTCGGCGACCTCCGCCGGCCCCATGCCCTGTCCGCCGGACCGCCGCGCGCCGTAGAGCAAATTGCCGCGCACCCGATAGTGCGGGAACAGCCGGGCATCCTGGAAGACATAGCCAGCCGCACGGCGGTCGGCGGGCACATCCACGCGCTCGCCGAACAGGGTCTCCCGGCCGACGCGGACGTGCCCGGTGTCCGGCTTGAGCAGCCCCGCCACCATCGCCAGCACGCTCGTCTTGCCGACGCCCGAGGGGCCGAACAGGGCCGTCAGCCCCGGCCCGCTGCTGAAGCGCACCGCCACCTCGGCATCCGGCCCCATGCGGCGGCGGACGTCGACGTCAAAGGACATGCTGCCCCCTTCCCGCGTCCGCCCGGCGCGAGAGGATTTCGGATGTCACCAGCGCCCCCAGCGACAGCACCACCGAGATGATCGCCAGCCGGGTCACCACGCCCTCCGATCCCGGCACCTGCAAGGCGGCGTAGATCGCGATCGGCAGTGTTTCGGTCTCGCCCGGGATGTTGGAGACGAAGGTGATGGTCGCGCCGAACTCGCCGATCGAGCGCGCGAAGCCCAGCACCGCGCCCGCAAGGATGCCCGGCAGTGCGAGCGGCACGGTGATCGTCCAGAACACCCGCCACGGCGGGGCGCCCAGCGTTCGCGCCGCGCCCTCCAGCCTCCGGTCCACCGCCTCGATCGACAGCCGCATCGCGCGCACCATCAGCGGCAGCGCCATGATCGCGGACGCCAGCGCGGCGCCGGTCCAGCGGAAGATCAGGGTCAGCCCGAACCAGTCGTGCAGAAGCCCGCCAATCGGCCCCTTCACCCCGAAGCCGATCAGCAGCAGCCAGCCCGTCACTACCGGCGGCAGCACCAGCGGCAGGTGGACCAGAGCGTCGACCAGCACCTTGCCAGGAAAGCGCGCGCGGGCGAGCAGATAGGCGAGCGCGAACGCCACCGGCGTCGCCAGCGCCACCGCCACGATCGTCACCTTCAGCGAAAGCCGGACGATCCCCCACTCTTCCGGCGTCAGCAGCATCGCCTCAGTTGGCGTTGGGGAAGTGCGCGAGAAAGCCGTACCTGCGGAAGATCGCGCGGCCTTCCTTCGAGATCACGAACAGGCGGAAGCCCTCGGCATCGGGGCTGGAGGCCGCGCTCAGCCGCGCGATCGGATAGGTGATCGGCGCGTGGCTGCTGTTCGGAAAGACACCGACGATCCGCACCTTCTTGGAGGCGAAGGCGTCAGTCGCATAGACGATGCCGTAGGGCGCCTCGCCCCGTTCCACGAAGGCCAGCGCCGAGCGCACGCTGTCGCCGCGCACCACCTTGTCCTGCACCTGAGGCCAGACGCCCAGCACCGTCAGCGCAGCCTTGCCGTACTTGCCGGCCGGCACCGAATCCGGGTCCGCCATGGCGAGCTTGCCGTCGCCCAGCGCCTTGGCGAGCGGGAAGCCGGGCTTGATCGCGATCTTGTCGGTGCCGCCGGCGGGCGCGACCAGCACCAGCGTGTTGGCGAGGAAGGAAACGCGCGTACCGGGCGCGACGAGGCCATTCTTCTGCACGTCGTCCATCCACGGCTCGTCGGCCGATATGAAGATGTCGGCCGGCGCGCCCGCGTCGATCTGCTTGGCGAGCGCGGAGGAGGCCGCGAATGAGATGGTCGGGCGATCGTGATGCTTCGCCGCCCAGGCATCGGCCACGGCGTTCAGCGATTCCTGCAGGCTGGCGGCGGCGAAGACGAGCGGCGCCTTGGCGAGCAGCGCCGAAGGCATCGACAGCGCGACAACCAGCGACAGGATCAGACGGGACATCGGGCGCATGGCAAAGGCTCCGGCGAAGGTTTCGTCGTGCATGGCTGGATATCGCGTCGAGCGCAACGACCGAGATCAGGGGTTCGCTGGCAGAGGCTCGGTACGGACGAGCCGGGCAAGAGTCGCTTCATCCTCGTGCGCTGCCTTGGCGATCGCCGCTTCCAGTGCGCGATAGGCCGCGAGCACCTCCCGTCCCCCATCGGTCAGCCGCGCTCCGCCACCTTTCGCGCCGCCCGCCGCGGCCTCGACCAGGGGCGCGGCCCAGCAACGGTTCATGGCGTCGACCAGCATCCAGGCGCGGCGATAGCTCATGCCCATCGCCCTGCCGGCTTTGGTGATCGATCCCTCGCGATCGATCGCGTCGAGCAGATCGGCCTTGCCCGGCCCCATCGCGATTTCCTCGCCGCACAGGATCCGGGCCTTGAGCTTGAGGGTCATGGCTGTTCCGCCTTGTGCAGATCCTCCGCCCGCTGCGCCTCCGCGCCGTTGGTGAGATCCGCCTGCTGCCAGCCGCCGCCCAAAGCCTGCACCAGCGCCACCGCCGCATTCTGGCGATCGACCTGCGCCTGGATCAGCGCGCGCCGCGCCGTCAGCGCCGTCGCCTGCGCGGTCGCCACATCGGTATAGGCGATGGTGCCCGCCCGATACTGGTTGAGCAGCGACTGCTCGCTCTTGTCCGCCGCGACCGAAGCCTGGCGGAGCAACGTCTCCTGCTTGGCCAGCACGACGCTGGCGACGAGATTGTCCTGCACGTCCTGGAAGGCGGTGAGCGTCACCTGCCGGTAATTGGCGACCTGCGCGTTATAGGCTTCGCGCGCCTGCCGAACGCGAGCCGATCGCGCGCCGAAATCGAGGATGGTTTCCGCCACCTGCGCACCCACCGACCAGAGCGAGGCCGCCGAGGTGAACAGGCCGGCGAGCGAATTGTTGTTGAAGCCGCCGTCGGCCGACAGGCTGACGGTCGGGAAGAAGGCCGCCTTCTCGACGCCGATCTCGGCATTGGCGGCGGCGACCTGCCGCTCGGCGGACGCGATGTCGGGCCGGCGCTGGAGGATCGCCGACGGGAGCGCCACCGGCACGTCCGGCACCGTCGGCGCCCATGTCGTGCCGATCGAAGGCAGAGTGAAGGTCGCGGGATTCTCGCCGACCAGCACCGCGATCGCATCCTCGAACTGCGTCCGCGTGCGCTTCTCGCCTTCGAGGTCGGACTGGGCGGAGGCGAGCTGGGACTGCGCCTGATAGACGTCCGAATGCGGCGCGATGCCCGCATTGTACTGGTTGGTCGTGATCTGGAGCGCGCGCTGGTAGGCGGCCAACGTGGCAGTGTAGCTGGCGATCTGCGCGTCCGATGCGCGCAGGCTCAGATAATCGGTGGCGAGCTCGCCTTCGAGCGCGAGGCGCGCATTGGCCAGATCGGCCAGCCGCGCCTGCTCGGTCGCCTTGGCGTTGGAGACGGTGTTGGCGACCTTGCCGAACAGATCCGGCTCCCAGCTCGCGCCGAGCGTCACCGCATAGTTGGTCGAGCTTTTCGAGCCAGTGGACGAGGTCGAGCCGTTGACGATGGTGCGCGAGGCGCCGGTCGCGGTATGGGTCACCGATCCGTCGAGGCTGACGGTCGGGAAGAAGCTTGCCCGCGCCTCCTTGGTCGCGGCGCGCGCCTCCCGATAAGTGGCGACGGCCTGCGCCAGCGTGTTGTTGCGCGCGATCGCCCGACCCATCAGGTCGTTGAGCGTGGCGTCGTCGAACGCCGTCCACCAGTCGCCGCGCGGGCGGTCGTCGGCGGGCGCCGCAGGCTGCCAGCCTTCGACCGGCTTCCACTGGGTCGCTGGCGGGGTCGAGGGCCGCTGATAATGCGGCGCGAAGGAACAGCCGGCGAGGAGCAGCGGCAGCAGGAGCAGGGTCTTCTTCATACGCGGATTTCTCTCAGCGGCCGGCGGCGCTGGCGGCCCTTGCGGTGCGCCAGCTTGTCGAGGCAGACATAGACGACCGGCGTGGTGATCAGGGTGAGGACCTGGCTGGCGATCAGCCCGCCGACGATCGCGACGCCGAGCGGACGGCGCAGCTCCGCACCTTCGCCGAAGCCGATCGCCAGCGGCAGCGCGCCGAGCGCGGCGGCGAGCGTCGTCATCAGGATCGGGCGGAAGCGCAGCAGCGACGCCTCGCGCGCCGCCTGTTCGGCGGTGAGGCCGCGTGCGCGCTGCGCCTCTAGGGCGAAGTCGATGATCAGGATGGCGTTCTTCTTGACGATGCCGAGCAGCAGGAACAGCCCGATCAGCGCGATGATATCGAATTGCATGCCGAGGATCATCAGCGCCAGCACCGCCCCCACGCCCGCCGCCGGCAGGGTGGAGAGCACCGTGATCGGGTGGATCAGGTTCTCGTAGAGCATGCCGAGCACGATATAGATCGTCACCAGCGCCGCCAGGATCAGCAGCGGCTGCGACCCCTGGCTCTGCTGGAAGGCCTGGGCGGTACCGGCGAACGTGCCGTGGATGTTGTTGGGCAGGCCGATCCGTGCCTCGGCGGACGCGATCTCGGTCTGCGCGTCGGACAGCGCCTTGCCGGGCTGGAGGTCGAACGAGATGGTCGCCGCAAGCTCGGTGCCCTGATGATTGACGCTGGCGGCGGTCGGCGCCTGGCTGAACGTCGCGATGGTGGGCAGCGGCACCATGTTGTGCGCGCTGGTGCTGAGCGCCGATCCGGTCGAGGGATCGCGCAGCGCCGGATTGGTCGGCACGGCGGTGGTCGTTCCGCTGGTGCTGGTGCCCGTGCTGCTCGCGCCGGTGCTGCTGGTCGTCTGCGTCGCCACCGGGCTGGCGACCGCGCTGGAGGCCCCCGACGCGCTGGTGTTCGCCGCCTGCGCGGCAGCATCCGCTGCGACCGCGTCGGCGGGGATGCGCACGTCGGGCAGGTTCTGCGGGCCGGTGGTCGCGGCCGGTCGCCAGCCGAGAATCACGCTATACTGGTTGATGTCCTCGTAGATGGTCGCGGCACTGCGCTGGCCAAAGGCGTCGTAGAGCGCGTTGTCGACGTCGAGCGGGCTGATGCCGAGGCGCGAGGCCGCGTCCTTGTCGATCGTGACGAAGCTCTCGACGCCATTTTCGGCGAGATCGCTGTCGACGTTGGTGACGACCTTGCTGTCCACCAGCGCGTCGTTGAGCTTCTGCGCCCATTTCTGCAGATCGACGACATTGTCGGCCATCAGCGTATATTGGTAGGTCGAGTTGCCCTGCCGCCCGCCGATACGCAGATCCTGCACCGGGCTCAGGAACAGGCGGATGCCGGCGACCGGCTGGAGCTTCCTCTGCAGGCGCTGGATCACGTCGGCGCTGGTGAGGCCGTGGCGCTGCCCGACCGGCTTCAGCGAGATCATGATGAAGGCGCCGCCCGCGCGGCTGCCGCCGGTGAAGCCGACGACCGACTGCACCGCCCTGTCGCCCTTGATGATCTTCACGATCGTCTGCAGCTTGTCCTGCATCGACTGGAAGGAGACGCTCTCGTCCGCCCGCACGCCCGCCATCACCAGCGGCGACTGTTGCTGCGGGAAGAAGCCCTTGGGCACCACGACGTAGAGATAGGCTGTCAGCGCGATCACCACGGCGAGCAGCACCAGCACCAGCGGCTTCATCGCCAGCGCCCAGTCGAGACTGGCGGCGTAGCATCGCTCGGCGAAACCGTAGCCGCGCTCCAAGGTGCGCGAGATGCGACCGGGAGGACCCTTCTTCTCAGTCCGCAGGAACCAGGCGCAGAGCATCGGTGTCATCGTCAGCGACAGCACGAGGCTGATCAGCACCGAGACCGACAACGTCACCGCGAACTCGCGGAACAGGCGGCCGATGATGCCGCCCATGAACAGCAGGGGGATGAACACCGCGACGAGGCTCACCGAGATGGAGAGCACCGTGAAGCCCACCTCGCGCGCACCCTGCAGCGCGGCCTCGAACCGGCCCATGCCCTGCTCCAGATGGCGGGTGGTGTTCTCCAGCACGACGATCGCGTCGTCCACCACGAAGCCCGTCGCCACCGTGATCGCCATCAGCGACAGATTGTTGAGGCTGAACCCCAGCAGGTACATCACGCCGAACGTGCCGAGCAGCGAGACGATCGTCGCGATCGCCGGGATCATCGTCGATCGCACGTCGCGCAGGAAGGCGAAGACCACGATCACCACCAGCGCCAGCGCGATGTAGACGGTGATCTCGATCTCGCGGATCGAAGCGCGGATCGAGCTGGTGCGGTCCATCGCGACGTTGATCTTGATGTCGGCGGGCAGTTGCTCCTGCATCAGCGGCAGTTCGGCGCGGATCGCATCGACCATCTGGATCAGGTTGGCGCCCGGCTGCTGCGTGATGTTGACGATGATCGCGCGCTTGCCGTTGTAGAGTCCCATCGTGTGGGTGTCGGCGACGCTGTCGGTGACGTCGGCGACGTCGCCCAGCCGCACCGGCGCGTTGTTGCGCCAAGCGATCACCAGCGACCGGTAATCCGCCGCATAGCGCCCGGCGGCGTTGGTGTAGATCTGCCACGCCCGCCCGTCCGGCGCCTGCAGCAGGCCCTTGGGGCGGTTGGCGTTGGCGGCCTCAATCGCGGCGCGCACGTCTTCCATCGCGATGCCGTAGCTGTTGAGGCGATAGGGATCGATATCGACGCGCACCGCGGGCAACGATCCGCCGCCGACCTCGACCTGCCCCACGCCCTGCACCTGCGAGATGCGCTGCTGCACCACGTTGGAGACGGCGTCGTAGATCTGCCCGGCCGTCATCGTGTCGGAAGTGAGCGCCAGCGTCACCACCGGCTGGTTGGCCGGATTGACCTTGTTGTAGGTGGGGTTCTGCTTGAGCGTCGCCGGCAGATCGACGCGGCTGGCGTTGATCGCCGCCTCCACCTCGCGCGCGGCACCGTCAATGTCCTTGGAGAGATCGAACTGCAGCGTGATCCGCGTCGAACCGAGCGACGATTGCGAGGTCATCTCGGTGACACCCGCGATGGTGGAGAGGCGCCTTTCCAGCGGGGTGGCGATGCTCTGCGCCATCACCTCGGGGCTGGCGCCGGACAAGCTCGCCGAAACGCTGATCGTCGGGAAATCGACCTGCGGCAGCGGCGCCACCGGTAGCGAGAAGAAACCCGCGATGCCCGACAGCGCCAGCCCGATCGTCAGCAGGATGGTGGCGATCGGGCGCCGGATGAAGGGCGCGGAGAGGTTCAAGGCGTAGCCTCGGGCCCGACCGGCGGGCCCTGGTCCGGCGTCGAGCCGCGCACGCCCCAGCCGCGCCGCGCGAAGAACTGCTGGCCGCGATCGAAATAGAGATAGACGATCGGCGTCGTGAAGATGGTCAGCATTTGGCTGACCAGCAGGCCGCCGAAGATCGCGATGCCGAGCGGCCGGCGCAGCTCCGCCCCCTGCCCCATGCCGACCATCAGCGGCACGGCGGCGAACAAAGCGGCCAGCGTCGTCATCAGGATCGGGCGGAAGCGCAGGATCGCGGCCTGCCGGATCGCCTCGGCCGGAGGCAGCCCCTCGTCGCGCTCGGCGGCGATGGCGAAGTCGATCATCATGATCGCGTTCTTCTTCACGATGCCGATCAGCAGCACGATGCCGATGATGCCGATGATGTCGAGATCATGGCCGGTGATCCACAATGCGAACAGCGCGCCGACGCCCGCCGAGGGCAGGGTCGAGAGAATCGTCACCGGATGGATGAAGCTCTCGTAGAGCACGCCCAGCACGATGTAGACGCACACCACCGCCGCGAGGATCAGCGCCAGCTGGTTGTTCAGCGAGGACGAGAAGGCCCCCGCCGCGCCGAGGAAGCTGGTCGAGATGCCGGGTTTCAGGCCGATCGCGTCGATCTTGCTCTGGATCGCCTTGGTCGCGGTGCCGAGCGAGACGCCGGGTGCGGTGTCGAAGCCGATCGTCGCGGCCGGGAATTGCGCGACGTGGGTGATCTGGAGCGGCGATTTGCCTTCGGTGATCGTCGCCACCGCATTGAGCGGCGTCGCGCCGCCGGATGCCGGCAGATGCAGCAGCCCTAGCGATTGCGGATCGGTGAGCAGGCCGGGCGCCGCCTCCATGATCACGCGATACTGGGTGGTCTCGGTGAAGATGGTCGAAACGATGCGCTGGCCGAACGCCGAATAGAGCGTGTCGTCCACCGACGAGGCGGTGATGTTGAGCCGCGCCGCCGCGTCGCGATCGATCGCGATGTTGGCGGAGGAACCCTCCTGCCCCGCATCGGTGGTGACGTTGCGCACCTTGGAAACCGATTGCAGCGCCTTGACGATGCGCAGCGCCTCGCTGTTCACGTCCGCCGTGTTCGATCCCTCGACTGAGAGGCGGTACTGGGTCGGCCCGCTCTCGGCATCGATCGTCAGGTCCTGCGTCGGCTGAAGATAGAGGGTGAGGCCGGGGATCTGGCCGACGGCGCGCTTGAGTCGCCGCATCACCTTTTCCTGGCTGGGATGGTCGTCCTTCAGATTGACCAGCATCGTGCCCGAATTGAGGCTGGCATTGTCCGATCCGTCCACCCCGACGAAGGACGACAGCGAATCAACCGCATCGTCCTGCAGGATCGCGTCCGCCGCGCGCTTCTGAAGCTCGGCCATGCGATCGTAGGAGATGCTGGAGGTCGCGACGATCCTCGCCTCGAGCTGACCGGTATCCTGCGTCGGGAACAGGCCCTTGGGGATGACGAGATACAGCAGCACGGTCAGCACCAGGGTGCCGATCGCCACCAGCAACGTGGCGAAGCGCCGCGCCAGAATGAAATCGAGGCCGCGCTCGTAACGTCGCTCCACCCACGTGAAGGCAGCGGCGGAGCGCTGGGCGATGCGGCTCGGCTTCTCGTCCTGCGGCGCCTTAAGCCAGCGCGCCGAGAGCATCGGCGTCAGCGTCAGCGACACCACCGCCGAAATCAGGATCGTCACCGCCAGCGTGACGGCGAACTCGCGGAACAAGCGGCCGACGATGTCGCCCATGAACAGCAAGGGGATCAGCACCGCGATCAGCGATACGGTGAGCGAGATGATCGTGAAGCCGATCTCGCCGGCGCCCTTCAACGCCGCCTCGAAGGGGGGAATGCCCTCCTCGATATGGCGCTGGATGTTCTCGATCATCACGATCGCGTCGTCGACCACGAAGCCGGTCGCGATGGTGAGCGCCATGAGGCTGAGGTTATCGAGGCTGTAGTCCAGCAGGTACATCACCCCGAACGTGCCCATCAGCGAGATCGGCACGGCAAGACCCGCCACCAGCGTCGCCCGCGCGGAGTGGAGGAAGAAGAAGATCACCAGCACGACGAGCACGACGGCCAGCACCAGCTCGAACTCGACATCGTGCACCGAAGCGCGGATGCCGGTGGTGCGGTCGGCCAGCACCTGCGTGTCGAGGCCGGCGGGCAGCTGGCGGAGCAGCTCCGGCAGTTGCGCCTTGATCGCATCCACGGTGGCGATCACGTTGGCGCCGGGCTGGCGCTGGACGTTGAGGATGATCGCCGGCGTCGTGTTGGCGAGCGCGCCGAGCCGGCTGTTCTCCGCCCCCTCCACCACCTGCGCCACGTCCTTCAGGCGGACGGGGGCGTTGTTCTGGTAGGTGACGATCAGGTTCTTGTAGTCGTCGACCGTTTCCAGCTGGTCGTTGGCGTTGATCTGGTAGGATCGGTTCGGCCCATCGAAGCTGCCCTTGGCGCTGTTGGCATTGGCATTGTCGATCGCGGTGCGCACCTGCGCGAGGCTGAGCCCGTAGCTGCTGAGCGCCTGCGTGTCGGCGCGGATCCGCATCGCCGGCTTCTGCCCGCCAGCGAGGCTGACGAGGCCGACGCCCGAAATCTGGCTGATCTTCTGGGCGAGGCGCGTATCGACCAGCGATTGCACCTGCGTCAGCGGCAGCGTCTTGGAAGTGACCGCGATCGTCATGACCGGCGCGTCGGCCGGATTGATCTTGGCATAGACCGGCGGCGCCGGCAGATCGGCCGGCAGCAGCGCGTTGGACGCGTTGATCGCCGCCTGCACCTCCTGCTCGGCGACGTCGAGGCCCTCGGTCAGCCCGAACTGGAGCGTGATCACCGAGGCGCCCGCCGAACTGGTCGAGGCCATGCGGCTGAGGCCCGGCATCTCGCCGAAATTGCGCTCCAGCGGGGCCGTCACCGTCTGGCTCATCACCTCGGGGCTGCCGCCCGGATAGAGCGTCGTCACCTGGATGGTGGGATAATCCACCTCCGGGAGCGCCGAGAGCGAGAGCGAGCGGAAGCCGACGAGGCCCGCCAGCACGATGGCGACCATGAACAGGGCCGTCGCCACCGGCCGCAGGATGAAGATGCGCGAGGGGCCCATTGTTCAGGCTATCAACCGCCGTTTCCGCCGCTGCGGCGATGGTGCTTGCCACCGTTCTTGCCGCCGCCCGCCGTTTGCGGATTGTCGCCCGGCAGCGCCACCTTGGCGCCCTCGGTCAGGCGATCGCCGCCATCGGTGACGACCGTATCGCCCACCGCGAGGCCGGTGGTGATCTGGATCTTGTCTGCGGTGTTGACGCCGGTCTTGACCACGCGCTGGGTGACGGTGCGATCGGGCTTGAGCAGCCACACGAAATCACCGTCCGGCCCGGTCCGCACGGCGGAGGGCGGCACGGTGATCGCGCCCGCCACCGTGTCGATGGTCAGCCGCACGTTGACGAACTGGCTCGGATAGAGCTGCGTCCCGTTGTTCGGGAAGCGCGCCTTGCCCTTGATCGTGCCGGTGGTGGTGTCGACCTGATTGTTCAGCGTCGAGAACTTGCCGGTGTCGAGCGTCTGCGTCCGCGTGCTGTCGAGCGCCAGCGCCGGGATCGAGGCGCCTTGCGCGATGCGCTTCTCGATGGACGGGGCCTGCTGTTGCGGGATCGCGAACTCGACGTCGATCGGCTGCAGCGTCGTCACCACCGCGATGCCGCCGGTCGTGCCGGACGAGACGTAGTTGCCGATATCCACCACGCGCAGGCCGATCCGGCCCGAAACGGGCGAGACGATCCGCGTGAAGCCGAGATTGACCTGCGCCGCCTGCACCGCGCCCTGATCGGTCATCACCGTGCCTTCGAGTTGGTGGACGGTGGCGGCCTGCGTGTCGCGATCCTGACGCGCAATCGAATCCTGCGCGTTCAGGATGTCGTAGCGCTTGAGCAGCAGCTTCGCATTCTCCAGCTGCGCCCTGTCACGCACCAGAGTGCCCTGCGCCTGCAGCAGCGCCGCCTTGTACGGGCGCGGATCGATGATCGCGAGCGCCTGGCCGCGCGACACCTTCTGACCTTCCTGGAACAGGATTTGCGTGATCGTGCCGGACACCTGGGGGATCACGGTGACGGTCGCGGCCGGGGTGACGGTGCCGAGCGCCTCGGTCTGCACCGGCAGGTCGGCGGTCGCGGCCTTGGCGGTGCCGACCGTCGTGGTCTGGCTGCGGAAGCTGAACGGCCCACCGCCGCCGCGCCCGCCACCGCCGGAGCCACCAGGGTGATGACGACCGCCGCCGCCCTGTCCGCCGCTCGACGATGAGGCGCCGTGCGACAGCCACACCGCCAGCCCGATCAACGCGAGCACGGCGACGATGCCGGCGATCCAGCTGATGATGCGGGCGCGGCCGGAGAAGCGTCGCGGCTCCTCATCCACCCAATGCGCGTGCTCCGTGTCGGGGCGCCCGGCCTCGGGCAGATGATCATCGGTCATGCAGGGTCCGTACTAGCGTTTCGACGGGGCCGTAACGGCCAACGGATGCAGCCTTATGTCAAGGTTGCAACGCCGAACACCCGCCCTCCGGAAGCCGGAAACACCTCGCACCCCTTTTTTTCTCCCCCGGATGGTACCATTATCGAAACGAGCGGCCTATGTGGCCGGTATCCGATGACGGTTCGTATCCCCTCCTCCCGATCCGAGGCCTCTTCATGCTGAGGCCCCGGCGGCGCGGCATGGCCTCGGTGAATGCCGAGGTGCGCGACGGCATCGTCCCCGCTGCCGGCGCACTCGCCAAGACGCACGACGAAGGCCCCGAGACTTCGGGCATCAATTATCGCATCGTCGCGCTGATCATCGCCTGCGCGCTGCTGATGGAAAATCTCGACGCCACGGTGCTGGCGACCGCACTGCCGACGATGGCGCGCGATTTCGGCGTGCGGGCGCCGCAGATGAGCATCGCGCTGACCTCCTATCTGCTGGCGCTCGCCGTGTTCATCCCGGCATCGGGCACGATGGCGGACCGTTTCGGGTCTCGCCCGGTGTTCCAGGCAGCGATCGCCCTGTTCATGGCGGGATCGCTGGTCAGCGCGCAGGCGCCCGCGCTCTGGGTGATCGTCGCAGCCCGCTTCGTGCAGGGGATCGGCGGCGCCATGATGCTGCCGGTGGGGCGGCTGGTGCTGCTGCGCAGCGTCACCAAGAAGGACATGGTGAGCGCCATGTCGTGGCTGATCATGCCGGCGCTGATCGGGCCGATCCTGGGGCCGCCGCTGGGTGGTTACATCGTCACCTATCTGGACTGGCGCTGGATCTTCTACGTCAATCTGCCGATCGGGCTGCTCGGCTTCGTGCTGGTCGGCCGGTACATCGCCAATTTCAGGGAAGAGCATCCGCATCCCTTCGATCCGCAGGGTTTCGTGCTGAGCGGCGTGTCGCTCGGCTGCCTGCTGTTCGGCTTTGAGATGACGAGCCGGCCCGGCGCCCTGCCGATCGCCATCGCGCTGATCGGGATCGGCGGCGTCTTCGGCCTGCTCTACATCCGCCATGCCCGCCGCCACGAGGCGCCGATCATCGATCTCGACCTGCTCGGCGACGAGAATTTCCGGCTGTCGATGATCGCGGGATCGCTGACCCGCATCACCCAGGGATCGCTGCCCTTCCTGCTCCCGCTGATGATGCAACTCGGTTTCGGACTCTCTGCCGCGCAGAGCGGCACGATCACCGTCGGCCCCGCCATCGGCTCGCTGCTGATGAAGGGCGTGGCGCCCCGCTTGCTGCGCCGCTTCGGCTTCCGCACGGCGATGGTGGGGGCGGGGCTGATCGGCGCGCTCGGCTATGCCATCGTCGGCCTGTTCCGGCCCGACTGGCCGATGTGGGCGATCGTCGCCACGCTCGCCTTTTGCGGTTTCTTCTTCTCGCTCCAGTTCACCGCCTACAATGCCATCGCCTATGACGGCATCGACAAGCCACACATGTCATCGGCGACCAGCTTCTATTCCACCGTGCAGCAGCTGATGTTGTCGCTCGGCATCTGCACCGCCGCCAGCGTGCTGCATCTCTCGATGCTGGTCCACGGCGTGAAGAAGCCTGCCCTCATCGATTTCACTGCTGCCTTCTGGACGGTGACCGCCATCTCGCTGCTGGCGACGATCTGGAACCTGCGCTTCCACCCCGATGCCGGCGCGGAGATCAGCGGCCGTGCGGCCACGTCGCGCAAGACGATGGAACCCGCCCCCCGCCTGCGCTAACGCGCTTCGGATGAGCGAAGGCCTGCAGGCGATCCTACTGGCGAACCGGGCGACGTTGCTTCGCTTCGTCGCCGCGCGCGGTGCCGGGGACGACGCTGAAGACGTGCTGCAGGAACTGTGGATCAAGGTTTCCGCGGCACCATCCGGCCCGATCGCCAATCCGCTCTCCTATCTGTTCCGCGCGGCCGAGAATCTGATGCGGGACCGCCATCGTGCCAGCCGCCAGTCGATCCTGCGCGACACTGCGTGGGATGAAACGAACAGCCCCGCGCTCCCCGGCGTTTCCGATACGCCCACTGGAGAACGGGTGCTGATCGCGCGCGCGGAGCTGGCCCGGATCGAGGCAGCGCTCGCCGCGATCGGCGACCGCGCCCGCAGCGTGTTTCGCCTCCACCGGATCGAGGGGCTCGCCCAGCGCGACATCGCCACGCGCATGGGCGTGAGCCTCAGCACCGTCGAGGCGGACATGCGCAAGGCCTATCGCGCCGTCGCGCAAGCCCGGGAGAAGCCGGAATGAGGCTGCTGCGCGCCGACTCCGTCCTTCCCTTGAAAGGACATGCATGACGGATCGTGGAGACATCCGCGAGGCGGCGATCAACTGGGTGATGGCCCAGGCCGATCCGGCCTTCGCCGATTGGGACGGCTTCCTGGCTTGGCTGGAAGCCGATCCCGCGCACGCGTCCGCCTATGATGCGGTGCTGGCCGCTGCCGATGCGGCCGAGCCCGCGCTTCGGGTCGTGCCCGCTTCGGAACCCGCACCCGCGAAGCCCCCGATCTGGCGGCGGCAGGCGGTAGGCGGCGCACTGGCGGCCGGACTCGTCGCCGTGATCGGCTTCGGCTATTTCAATCTGCGCCCGGCGCCCGTCGTGTTCGAGACCGGCCCCGGCGAACATCGCACCATCGCGCTCGACACCGCCACCATCGCGCTCAACGGCGACACGCGGCTGGTGGTCGATCGCCACGATCCGCACCACGCCACGCTCGATCGCGGCGAGGCGCTGTTCGACGTGAAGCACGACGAGGCCCACCCGTTCGCGGTGAAGGTGGGCGACGACGAGGTGCAGGATGTCGGCACCCGCTTCGACGTGACTCACGATCATACCGGCACCCGTGTCGCGGTCGCCGAAGGCATGGTCGTCTATAATCCCAAGGCCGAAGCGGTCCGTCTCGGGCCCGGCCAGACGCTGGATGCCGCTCGCTCGGCCGCCGAACTGCGCGTCGCGACCGCCGCCACCTCCGATATCGGCAGCTGGCGCGAGGATCGGCTGAGCTACCGCCAGGCGCCGCTCTCGGTTGTCGCGGCCGATCTGTCGCGCGGGCTGGGGCTGCCGATCGGCGTCGACGACAGGATCGCCGAGAAACCCTTTACCGGCGTCATCGCTTATGGCGGGGACAAGGCGCAATTCCTGGGCCGGCTCGGCCCGCTGCTTGACGTCGGGGTGAAACAGGATCAGGGGCGCGTGACCTTGACCAGAAGGCCCTAGACCCTGCCCCGGCAGTGAGACACCGCGTTGCTTCCCTCATGGCCTCGGTCGCGCTGCTGGCGCCGTCGGCGGCGCATGCCGGAGCGCGATCCTCGATCGACCTTCCCGCCGGGCCGTTGGGCGAGGCGATCGTCGCGCTCAGCCGCGGCACCGGCGCCAGCATCCGCCTGACCGACCCTATCCTGTGGCAGCACTCGGTGCGCGCCGTCCATGGCCGCATGAGCGTGGAGCAGGCGCTCGAGAAGCTGCTGGCCGGCAGCGGCGCGCGGCCGGTCGCGCTGGGCGGCGACACGTGGCAGATCGCGCCCGCCGATCGGCCCGAGCCCAAGCTCATCCCGGCCGTGATCCGGTTGCCCGTCGAACCGCCGACGCCCGATATCGTGGTGAGCGCCAGCAAGCGCGACGTCCGGCTCGGCGACTTCCCCGGATCGGTGACGGTCTTCTCCGGCGCGACCTTCGGCACCGTCGGCCCGGCGGGCAGCGACGCGATCGCCAACCGCGCCTCCAACGTCACCTCCACTCACCTCGGCAACGGGCGCGACAAGCTGTTCATCCGCGGCGTCGCCGATTCCGGGCTGGTCGGGCAGAGCCAGGCCACGGTCGGCCAGTATTTCGGCGATCTGCGGATCAGCTACAACGCGCCGGATCCGAGCCTGCAACTCTACGACATCGCTTCGGTCGAGATTTTGGAGGGGCCGCAGGGCACGCTCTACGGCGCAGGATCTCCCGGCGGCATCATTCGCATCGTGCGTAACGATCCGGTGCCGGGCCGTTTCGAGGCAGCCGTGACCGGCGGCGTCTCCACCGTCGCGCATGGCGCTATGGGCGGCGACGGATCGGCGATGCTCAACCTGCCGATCGACGACGACAAGGTCGCGCTCCGCCTCGTCGGCTATGCCAGCACCGACGGCGGCTATATCGACAACGTCACCACGGACAGGAACAACATCAACCGCACCCGCACCGAAGGGGGCCGTGCGGCGCTGCGCATCGAGCCGGGCGCCGGCTGGTCGATCCGGCTCGGTGCGGTGGTGCAGGACATCCACGGCGACGACAGCCAGTACGCCGACAAGGACGCAGCCCCGCTGACCCGCGCAAGCCCGATCGCCCAGCCCTATGACGATCTCTACGCGATGGGCGAGGTGACGATCACCAAGGATCTGGGCAGCCTGCGCTTCACCTCCTCCAACGCCTTCGTGCGGCAGGATGTCGACGAGCGTTTCGACGCGACCCTGCCGGGCGGCGCTCCACGCCTGTTCCGTCAGCGCAACCATACCTCGCTCTTTACCACCGAGAACCGGCTGTCGCGGTCGATGACGGACGGTTTCGGCTGGGTGATCGGCACCAGCTACCTCAACAACAGCGCCCGCATCACGCGCGAGATCGGGCCGGTCGACGCGCTCTCGCCCGCCGCCGGCGTGCTCAACCGGATCGACGAGGAGACGCTGTACGGGGAGGTTTCGGTGCAGCCGCTACGCGGGCTGACCCTCACCGCCGGCGCGCGCCTCACCCATTCGCGGCTGGCGGGGCATGCGATCGGCGACATGGTCGGCCTGCTGCCCTTCAATTTCCAGGGCGACTACACCGCGCCGAGCGCGACGTCCGACAGCCCGCCCTACCAGGTCGTCCAGAGCTTCGCCGACATCGCGCGGGTCCAGCACAGCCGGTCCGAGACCAAGCTGCTGCCCTCGCTCTCGGCTTCCATCGAGCCGGCGCGCGGCCTGATCCTCTACACCCGCTTCCAGCAAGGCTTCCGGCCGGGCGGCCTTGCGATCGGCAACAACCTCGTCCGCCGTTTCCGCAGCGACCGGGTGTCGACGGCCGAGATGGGTGTGCGCTACGACCGCCCCGGCGACGACGCGATCAGCCTCGCCGCCTCGGTCGCCTATACGGACTGGCACGATATCCAGGCTGATTTCGTCGACTCGGACGGCCTGCCCGTCACTACCAATATCGGCGACGGCCGGATCTGGTCGTTCGACGCGCGCGTGGCGTGGCGCCCCTTCCCGTCGCTCCGGCTGGAGGGATCGGTGGTCGTCAACGACAGCCGCCTGACGCGACCCGATTATGCTCCACTCCAGTTCTTCCGCCTTCTCGCCACCGCGGAGAAGGTGGAGGAACAGCTTCCCAACGTCGCCGAGCTGGGCGGGCGCGTAGGCGTGGATTGGCACCAGACGATCGGCCCCTACGATCTCACCGCGAACGGCTGGGCGCGCTACATCGGCAAGTCCCGTCTCGGCGTCGGGCCGGTGCTGGGCGGCAAGGAGGGCGACTATGTCGACACCGGCCTCTCGGTCCGCGTCGGCCGCGACAATTACGGCGTGACGCTGTCCGCCACCAACCTGCTCGATACGGTGGGAAACCGCTTTGCGCTCGGCACGCCGATCGACGTGATCCGCAGCACCGAAATCACCCCACTCCAGCCGCGCACCGTCCGCATCGGCTTCGACGCGCATTTTTGAGGAAGGGCCGCACCGGCCCATGTCCAGAATGCGCCCTTCCGCGCATTTTCAAAGAAGACTCCGAAGGCTGCGCGCCGAGGTCTCCGTCCTCGGTCTATCGGGGTGACGGCAGAGCCGCGCCCGCACAGCCGGAAGGGGTTTCATGCGTCGCCTGTTCGCTACCACCTGCCTGACGCCGATCGCGCTCGGGTTGTTCGTGTCGCCCGCCATCGCCGCCACCGTGACGATCGGCGCGGCCCAGACGACGCCTGTGAAGACCTCGACCGCCGACAGCGGCGGCCCCGCCGACATCAGCATCACCAGCGCCGGATCGATCACGCCAACCTCCGGCACCGCCGTCACCATCGACAGCAACAACAGCGTCACCAACGCCGGCGGGATCACGATCACGGGCTCGAACGGGGCGATCGGCATCCTCGCCAATGCGGGCACCGCCGGCACGATCACCAACAGCGGCACGATCACCGTCAACGAGGATTACACCCGCACCGACACCAATGGCGACGGCGTGCTCGACGGCGCGTGGGCGCAAGGCTCCGACCGCTACGGCATCCGCACCGCCGGCGCCTTCACCGGCAACGTGGTGAATTCGGGCACGATCACCATCGAGGGCAACGATTCTGCCGGCATCTCGCTCGACGGGCCGCTGACCGGCTCGCTCACCCAGAGCGGTACGATCAGCGTAACCGGCGACGACAGTGTCGGCGTCCGCGCCAATGCGATCTCGGGCGACGCGGCGATCAACGGCACCATCTCGGCGACCGGCGGCAACGCGTCCGGCGTGCAGATGAACGGCGACATCGGCGGCGCGCTGGTGGTGCAAGCGACGATCACCTCGACCGGCTACAGTGCCACCACCCCGCCGACCGATACCAGCAAGCTCACCGACCAGAACCTGCTGCAGGGCGGCCCGGCCATGGCGATCACGGGCAGCATCGCCGGCGGCGCGCTGTTCACCACGGCGAGCTCGACCACCGATTCGAGCGGCAACACGGTGACGACGGCGGCCTCCTCGCTCACCACCTACGGCAGTTCGCCGGCGCTGCTGATCGGCGCCGCAGATCACGCCATCACGCTGGGATCGGTCGCATCCGACACCAACAAGAACGGCCTCGTCATCAACGGCAGCCTTACCGGCAACGGCGTCTATGACGGCAAGACCGCCAGCGGCCTCGTCATCGGCGGCCAGGGCGGCGCGGTGACGATCACGAACGGCATGACGCTGGCCGGCAGCGTCACCGCCACCTCCAATGACGCCAGCGCGACCGCGATCCGCATCGGCAGCGGCGCCAGCGTGCCGGCGATCACCAGCAGCGGGACGATCACGGCGAGCGGCGCCTACAAGGCCGGGGACAGCAGCACCGCGCTCCAGATCGACGCGGGCGGCAATGTCTCGTCCATCGCCAATTCGGGAACGATCACGGCCACCGCGTCGAGTCCCGCGGCCAACGCCTATGCGATCCTCGACAAGTCCGGCACCGTCACCGCCGTCACCAACACCGGCACGATCAAGGCGAGCGGATCGACCGCCACCAACGTCGCGATCGATCTCTCGGCCGCGACCGCCAATACGGCAGTGACCCAGTCCGCCGCCGCATCGGGCAGCACCGCCCCCTCGATCACCGGCGATATCCGGTTTGGCAGCGGCAGCGACACGCTGACCGTCTCGGCCGGATCGGTGGCCGGCAACGTGAGCTTCGGCGGCGGCACCAACACCATGGCGCTCTCCGGTACCTCCACCTATGCCGGCACCACCGATTTCGGCGGCGGCGCGGGCAACCTGACGATCGCCGACACGTCGAGCTTCAGCGGATCGCTCACCAATGCGGGCGGCGTCGCGGTGAAGGTCTCGGGCGGCACGCTCGGCCTCTCCAGCACCGGCGCCACCGCGCTCGGATCGCTGCAGGTGACCGGCGGCGGCACGCTCGGCGTGGTGGTCGACGGCACCACCGGCGCCTCGACGCTCTACCAGGTGGCGGGCGCCGCCAGCTTCGACAGCGGATCGAAACTGGCGCTGCACTTCTCCGATATCAACCACACGATCGGCACCTATCAGGTGATCACGGCGGGTTCGCTAACCGGAGTGGACAATCTCTCCACCACCGGCGTTGCGCTACCGTGGCTCTACAAGAGCAGCGTCACCACCAACACCGCCGGCAACGCGGTGGACGTGGTCGTCGCGCGCAAGACCGCCGCCGACCTCGGCCTCAATCGCTCGGAGAGCTCGGCCTACGACGCGATCTACACCGCGATCTCCGGCGACAAGCCGATCGGCGACAGCTTCCTCAGCATCGCGGACGGCAACAGCTTCATCCACGCGCTGCGCTCGCTGCTGCCCGATCATGCCGGCGGTTCCTTCGATACGGTGACCTCCGGATCGCGCGCCACCGCGCGCTTCCTCGCCGATCCCGACGCGCCACTGGTCGACGAAGGCAATTGGGGCTTCTGGCTGCAGCAGGTCGGCTGGGGCCGCACCAAGGCGATCGACGACACCGCCGGTTACAAGATCACCGGCTGGGGCGCGTCGGGCGGCGGCGAGATCAAGACGGGCTTCGGCCGTTTCGGCATCGGACTCGCCTATCTGTCGGGCACCAACGACGACGAGGGCACGCAGAACAGCGTCACCTCCAACCAGTACGAGGCCTCGCTCTACTGGCGCGGCGACTGGGGCGGCCTGCACACCTGGGCGCGCGCTTCAGGCGCAACGATCAACTTCCACAGCCATCGCCGCTTCGAGGGAGAGGATGACGGCAGCCAGGTGATCCGCACCGCCGACGGCCGCTGGAACGGCAAGCTCTTCTCGGGCTCGGGCGGGCTCTCCTACAGCCTCAAGCTCGGCAAGTTCTCGCTGCGGCCGCAGGCCTCGGTCGATTATTACCACCTGCACGAGGGCGGCTATTCGGAAGATGGCGGCGGCACCGGAATGGACCTGATCGTCGACGGCCGCACCAGCGACGAGTTCGCCGCCAACGGATCGGTGGCGCTCGGCTACCAGTTCTTCGACGAGAGAGCGGACGAGGGCGGCTTCTTCCGCGCCGAGCTGGAAGGCGGCCGCCGCCAGCTGATCAGCAGCAAGCTGGGCGATACTGTCGCCCGCTTCACCGGCGGGCAGGACTTCACGCTGACCGCCGACGATCGCACCAGCGGCTGGACCGGCGCCTTCCGTCTGAAGGGCGGCACCAGCGGCTACACGATCAGCGGCGAGTTCGACGGCGAGCAGCAGCAGGATCACGTATCGATCGCGCTCCGCGCCGGGCTGCAGGTCGGCTTCTAAAACAAGCGAGCGCCGCCGGAGGATATCCCGGCGGCGCCAGCTTTGATCCCTCGATCAGCGCCGGGGCGTCGAGGCGCTGCCCGTCGCCGATCCGTCGGCCGATCCGGAGACGTTCGCGCCACTCACCGATCCGGCGAGCGAGCCCGCGCTGTTGGCGGCAGTGCTGCCCGCGCCGCTGGCACGGCTGGCGGCGCTCGTAGCGCGATCACGAGCGCTGGCCACGGTCGAGCCGGCGCGATCGCGCACGGTGCCGACCGCCGAGGTAGCCCGGTCACGGGCCGTGCCGACCGTCGAAGTGGCGCGGTCGCGCGCATTGCCCACGGCCGAGGTCGTGCCGTCGCGCACGGTGCCGGCGGTCTGGCGGACCTGATTCGTGCCGATCGTGCTGGCGCTCAGGCCGACATTCTTGTCGACACTGCCGCTGCCCGCCAGCGAGCTGCTGCCGCCGACCGTGTTGCCGGCCGGACCGGTGGCGCCCGCCGCGCTGTCCACGGTGCCCGAGACGGTACCGGCGAGGCCGGCATCGGCGCTCGCCTTGCCCGACTTGGCGTCGACCGATTTGGTGGCATGCGCGCCGCCCGAGCCGGTGACGCTGTGGCTGAGGCTGCCCGTCGCGGAGCCAAGCGAGCCTGCATTGCCCGTGATGTTGCCGGCGCCCGACATGGTACTGGACAACGCACCGTTGGCGCCGCCGAGGCCACCCGTCACGCCGCCGACCGCACCGCCGAGGCCACCGCCACGACCACCCAGCAGCTGCGCGCTCGCGGGCGCCGCCGTGAGGCCGATCAGCGCCGCCGCGGCCAGGAAGTGCGCCCGGATTTCGTTCCGCTTGGTCATAGTCTCTCTCCAGTCCTCGCCGGGCGCTCTGCCCGGCCTGCATGAAGAGCAACGACGGCTCACCCGGCTTTCATCCCGTGCGGCGAATTATTTTATGCCGACCGCCCGTGGCGCAATCGCGCAATCACCGCAGACGATCCCGCGCCCGACCTTGCGGCCCGGCTTCGCCTCGCCCCCCAGCGCGGCGAGCGCCTGCCCGCCATCGCCGCGATCGAGCCTGGCGAGGCTGGCCGCCACCAGCGGCGCCGCGAAGGAGGTACCGCGCAGCGCCTCCCACTTGCCGCCCGGCACGGCCCCCGCCATGTCGGCGCCCGGCGCCGCGAAATCGAGATGCGCCGCCTGCCCCGCCTCGATCAGCACGCGGCCCTTCGCATCGACGCCCGTCACCGCCACGACGCCCGGATAGGACGCCGGATATTGCGGCGGCGCGGCCGGGCCGTCATTGCCGACCGCCGCGACGATCAGGACGCCCTTCGCCTGCGCGGCGCGGACGCCCGCCGCCAGTAAAGGGTTGGACGGCCCCACCAGGCTGACATTGACCACCCGCACGCCCCGCGCCGTCAGCCAGCCAAGCGCACGGACGATCGCCTCTGCCGATCCGTTCGCCTCCGATCCGCCATAGACGTCCGCCGCCAGCAATCGCCCGCCGGGAAGCACGCCGTGAAAGGCGCCGGCCTGCCCCACCATCAGCGAGGCGACAGCGGTGCCGTGGCCGCTCGCCTTCACTGCGCCCGCGAAACCACGCTGCTCGATCGCGGCGCCTGCGAAGGCGGGGTGCGACCCGATGCCTCCGTCGATCAGCCCCATCGCCGCGCCGCCGGCACGCCCCTGCTTCGCAGCGCCGCCGCCTGGCTGCAGATCCGCGAAAGCCGGCTCGTAGACATGGTTGAGCGCGTAGCTTCCCTGCGGATCGGCGGCCTCCAGCTTGGCGATCGCCTTGCGCGCGGGAACGCCATGGGGCGGCGCGAGCACGACCAGCGGCAGGTCCAGCCCCTCCACCGTCTCGCGCCGTAGCACCGTGAAACCGGAGTGCCGCGCGGCGGACAGCGCGGCGTCGGTCGGCGCGGTGGCGACGATCTCGTCGCGCCGGATCGGATTGCCGCTGTCGTCGACATCCAGCGCCGCGCGATTGTCCCGCACCAGCTCGCGCAGCCGATCCTTTCGCAATGAAAGCAGATCCGCGGGGGACAGGTCGCGGGCGATGCCACCGACGAAATCGAGGCCACCCTGGATGCCTTCACCCAGCGCCATGCCCCCGTCGCCGCGCTGCCCCAACAGCCCGCCGGTCAGCCCGCCGAGCGGCGCGCCCGCGCCGCCTCCGCCCAGCGAGGGCAGCAGCTGCGCCGTCACCGGCATCGCCAGCCCCAGCATCGCCGCCATCGCCATCCACCGTCCACGCATGCTCTTTCCTTTTTTCGCTGTCCGATGGATGAAACGAGCGCATGCCGTCGTTTCATCCCCATGCCGGAGAAACAAGCCCTTGGACGATTTCGAGACCGCGCTGGCGGCGTTGCTTCCCCGCCTGCGCCGCTTCGCGCACGGGCTGGCGCGCGACACCGCCGACGCGGACGACCTGACGCAACAGACCGCCGAGCGGGCGCTGAAAGCGCGCGACCAGTGGCAGCCGGGCACCAGCCTTCAGGCCTGGACCTACCGGATCATGCGCAACCTGTGGATCGACACCGGCCGCAGCCGCCAGCGCCGCGATGCCGTACTGGCGCCGGAGGAACTGGGCGAGACGGTCGGCGTATCGGGCGAGGCGGAGGGCCGCGCCGAATTGCATTTCCTGATGCGCGCCATGGATCGCCTGCCCGACGAGCAGCGCGAGGCGGTGGCGCTGGTGATGATCGAAGGGCTGGCCTATGCGGAAGCCGCCGAACTGCTGGAAGTACCGATAGGCACGCTGACCAGCCGCCTCGTGCGCGGCCGACAGGCGCTGGCCGCGATGCTGGAGGATTGAGCGATGGATGAAACGAGGATCATCGCCTGGATCGACGGCGAACTGACGCCCGAGGAAGCGGCCGAGGTGGAGGCGGCCGTCGCCGCCGATCCGGCGCTCACCGTCATCGCCGATCGCCACCGCCGCATCCGCGCGCGTTTCGCCGCCGCCTTCACGCCGCTGCTCGACGATCCCGTTCCCCTGCCCCGACGCAAGCCGGCGCAGGTCGTCTCGCTCGCGGCGGTGCGCGAGGAGCGCGCGCAGGCAACCGAGTCCAAACGCAACTGGCGCGGCTGGGCCTGGCCCGGCGCAGTGGCGGCGAGCCTGCTGGTCGGCGTGCTGGCCGGGCACAGCAACGCCCCACTCGGTGTTCCCGATCGCGCCGGGGCTCTGGCGTTGTCGGCTCCCGTGGCGCAGGCGCTCGACCGGCAGACGTCGGGCGATCTCGGCACGGTCAACGTCGCGCTCAGCTTCAAGGATCATGACGGGGAGTTGTGCCGCAGCTTCGTCGCGCAATATATCGGCGGGGTGGCGTGCAAGACGGGCGGCGGCTGGCAGCTGCGCTATGCCGCGCCGGTCGATGGGCAGCGCGGCGACTACCGCATGGCGGGCGGCGACGCGGCCAGTGCCAAGGTCGTCGCCACGATGATCGCGGGCGATCCGCTCGACGCGGCGGGCGAGCGCAAGGCGATCGCCGCCAGCTGGCACTAGCGGCCCCTCATCTATCGAACGGTGAAGAAGGCGCGGTCGATCACCTTGCCGGAGGTATCGACCAGCAGCAGATGATGCCCGCCGGGCCCGGGCAGCACCATCGGGCTGTCGTCGGCAGGGCCGAGATCCTGCGCGTCCATCCGCAGATGCTCACCCGAAACGGCCCCAGTCGCTGCCAGCCGGATACGCTGTCGATCGATCGGGATATCGGGATCGAGCGCATAGACCGCGCCGGACACCGGATTGACGATGCGCGGACGGCGGGCGGCAGCGGGCGCTTCTATCAGATCGGACTGGCCGGTGCGCCCGAGGAAATATTCGCTGCGCGACGGCTCGACACCATCCGAGAACCGCACTGTGCGGCGCTCGATCCCCATAGGCATCCTCGGTTGAGCGCCCGGACGATCGCGATGCAGCGCCAGCATCACCTCGCGCCAGACGGGCGCCGCGCCGCTGGTCCCGGAAACCCGCGTCATGCTGTCGCCCTCGGCATTGCCGACCCACACCGCGACGGTGAAGCGATCCGAGAAGCCGATGCACCAATTGTCGCGCATCGCCTTGGAGGTGCCCGTCTTCGCCGCCGCCCAGAAAGGGAGCCGAAGCGCGCTGTCCACACCGAAGGTGACGGCACGCGCATCCGGGTCCGACATCATGTCGGCCACCATCCAGGCGGCGGCGGGCGACATCACGGCGCGCCGCTCGCCCGTCGGATCGTCGGCGCGCAGGCGCAGCGGCAGCACCCGCCCGCCATCCTCCAGCGCGCGATAGGCCTGCGCCTGTTCGAGCAGCGTCACCTCGGCCGATCCCAGCGCCAGCGAATAGCCGTAATAGTCGCCGTCCTCGGTGAGCCCGCGATAGCCCATGTCCCACAGCCGATCGCGAAAATCCTCGACCCCGTCGAGCAGCAGCGCGCGCACCGCCGGCACGTTGAGCGACCCTGCGAGTGCGGTACGCACGCTCACCGGCCCCTTGAAATCGTGGTCGTAATCCTTGGGCACGTAGAGGCCCGAGGCGGTGTCGAGCTGCACCGGCGAGTCATCAAGGATCGACGCCGGGGTGAGGAAGCCGCGCTCGATCGCCTGCCCGTAGAGGAAGGGCTTGAGCGTCGATCCGGCCTGCCGATAGGCATCGGCATTGTCGACCGCAGGCGCGGTGGAATTGCCGCCCGAAACGCCGCCGACATAAGCCAGCACGTCCCCGCTGGCGTTGTCGACCACCACCACCGCCCCGTCCCGCGCACGGTCGCCACCGAGGCCGAGCAACTGGCGACGCAGCGCGCTGGTGGCCATCGCCTGCACGTTGAGATCGAGCGTGGACCTCACCGTCTCGCCGGGTGCCCGCAGCAGATCGTAGGCGAGGTGCGGCGCGAGGCCGGGATCGTCGGCGAGGCGGCGGGTAGCGCCGGTCATCGCCTCTGCCTCGGCGATCATCGTGTCACAATCACCGACCTTGCCCAGCCGGCAGGCGCGACGCGCGACGGTGATCGGATCGGCCTGCGGCGAGGGCAGCAGCGCCGCCATCAGCAAGGCATCGTCCTGCCCCAGCGTATCGGGCGCCTTGCCGAACAGCGACCGGGTGGCGGCGGCGACGCCCTGCGTCTCGCCCCGGAAGCTGGCGAGGTTGAGATAGGCTTCGAGGATCTGGTCCTTGCTCCAATGCGCCTCGATCGCGCGCGCGGCGCGGATCTGGCGCAGTTTGTCGCGGAAGGAACGCGCTCCGGGCGCGTCGAGCTGGGACGCGAGGAAGCCGGCGAGCTGCATGGTGATGGTGCTGGCACCGCGCGCGGAATGCCCGTGCAGCGCCGCCCATGCGGAGCCGGCGAGGCCGTGCCAGTCGACGCCATTGTGCGCAGCAAAGCGCTTGTCCTCCGACGCGATCACCGCCTGCTGCAATGCCGGCGAAATGTGATCAAGCGGAACCCAGTCGAGCCGCCGGACCTGGAAATTGATGCGGACGGTCTCCAGCAGACGCCCGTTGCGATCACGCAGCCACGCCTCGCTGGGGCGCCATGCCGAGCGGGTCGCGGCGTAGGACGGCATCGAGGGCGGAAGGCACCAAAGACTGATCCCCACCGGCAGCATCGCCACCGCCAAAAGCCACACCAGCGGCCGACGGCGGAGCCAAGCCAAGGCGGAGCGCAGCTTCTCCACTAGAAAACCCCGTTCGCCCTGAGCTTGTCGAAGCCTGTCCTGAGCGGCTGGCTTTGCCAGCCAGCCGAAGGGGGCTGCCCTTCTTCTTCGAACGGCGGACGAAGGAAGGACGGGGCTTCGACAGGCTCAGCCCGAACGGATCTCCCTTTCCCCCGTTCGCACTGAGCGAAGTCGAAGTGCGTGCTGCAAGCGGCGCGCCTGTGGCCCGTCCTTCGACTTCGCTCAGGACGAACGGCTTGCCTGTGGCAGGCGTTCACGGCGCCACCGCCAGCGGACGGTTCGGCAGTTCGGCGTGGATTTCGGGCGAATACATCGCCTCCACCCGTGTCGGCGGCAGCAGGAAGCGACCGGCGCCGTTCACACGTACCACATATTCCGTCGTCATCTGCCCCTTGGGCAGCCACGCGAAATAGCCGCGCCACGCATCCAGCCCGCGCTCGACATAGCCGGGCCATGCGATGCCGCCCGCATTGGCCTCGCCCGCCAATATCTGCGACTGCCCACCCTCGCCGCTGACGATCGACGCACCCGCCGGGATCGGATCCTCGATCACCACCCACGTCCGGTCGACCGGTGCGTCCACCGTCAGCCGCACGCGCAGCACGTCGCCGCGGCTCAGGCGATGCGGGTCCTTGCGCTCGACGAAGAACACCTCGCGCTTCACCCGATAGCCCGCGAAGGCCGGCGCAGTCAGCGGCACCGCCGCCTTCACCGAGACGGTCGCCCACGGCCCCGGCTGGCTCGAATGCGAGAGCAAGAGCGAGGCCGGGCCGGAGGGCGCACGCAGGAACATCGGCGTCGGTTGCGGCCAGGTGCGGCTCATCGTCTGGCCGCCCAGCTTCGCCGTCGTCACGCCCGTCGCCGTACCCGGATAGGCGGCGGCAAAGCGGCGCACCGCCACCGTGCCCCAGGCATTGGCGGGCGTCGTGTCCCAATGGCCGCGCATCTGGCGCAGCGAGACGCCGATCATCATCTTCGGCGCATCCTGTTCCCAGCCCGGCCGGCCGGTGACCGCCATCAGCGCCTTGATCGCCATCTCGTCGTCCGAGATCATCATCCACCAGGGCGCCAATTGCTTGTCGACAAGATCGAGCCGCGTGCCCTCATAGACGATGCGCGAGCGCAGCGTCTGCTCGGCCTGCGCCTTGAGTTTGGGATCGGCGCCCGGCGTCTTGTCGAGCGTCACCAGCCAGTCGGCGAGCGTGGCGGTCGGCATGTCGGTGACGGGAATCGCCACCTGACCCAGCATCGCCGTGGTCGAGGCCCCGTTCCGCGCCAGCGCCGCCAAGGCGGCCAAGCGCAGCAGCCGCTTGTCGGACGGCCCCTCGCCCTCCTCGGTGATGCGCCCGTCGACGACGCCGCGCAGCGCATCCATTACCTTGGCCTTGCCGTCCTCGGGCCAGGCCAGCCCAGCCTCCGCCGTCATCGACAGCGCATAGGCCGAGAGCGCGATCGAGCCGGTCTGATTCTGGTCGGGCCAGTAACGCAGAAGGCCGTTGTCGGATAGGTAGGTCGGCAGGTCGGCCATCTGCTGCGTCCACGCCGCGCGATCGTCGAGCGAGACGGCCTTGGAGAGCCGTTGCTCGAAGCAGCCGAACGGATAGGCCAGCATGTAGGCCCGCACACCCGAAAGCGGAGCGGCCGGCGAGGAGGTCAGCGCCACCTCGATCCCGCCCCGGCCCGGCAGCGCGCCAGCGGGCATCGTCACCGGCACCTGAGAGCCATCGCCGATGTGCAGGAAGGTGGCGGCCCAAGTCTCCTCCGGCACGGCCGGGATCACCTGCTCGTCCACCTGCATCCGGTCGCCCGCGCGGCCGTCCGCCGACTTGGCCGTCACCGTCCAGCGCAGCGAGGAGAGATACTCGGGGGCTGTCAGGCGCCACGTCACCGGCATCGCGCCGCCCGCCGGGATCGTCACGGTCAGTGGATGACCGTGGGCGATGGCGGGCTGGACGTCGACATTGGCCGTCACCATCATCGGCTTGTCCGAGCCATTCCTCAGCGTGAAGGTCGCGCCGTAGAAATCGCCGGAGCGCACCAGCGGCGGGATGCCCGAGAAGATCTGCAGATCCTGCGTGGTGCGGATCTCGGTCGCACCGGTGCCGAACAGTTCGCCCCCCGCCGTCGCCACCGCGACCAGCTTGTAGGCCGAAAGCGAGTCCGCCAGCGGCACGACCAGCGCGGCGCGGCCATTGGCATCGAGCTTCACCCGGCCCCGCCACAGCAGGACCGGCCGGAAATCGGCGCGAGTGAGCGCGGACATGTCCCCGCCCCCGCCGCCACCCGAGGCCACCGCCTTGCGGCCGTAATGCCGCTTGCCGACCACCTGCATCTGCGCGGTGGAGGTCAGCACGGAGAGCGGCCGATCGCCCATCATCGCGCCGAGGATGTTCCAGCTGTCGTTGGGCGAGAGCTGGAGCAGCGCCTCGTCCACCGCCGCGAAGGCGATTTCGGCCTCCTTCGGCGCCTTGCCGTCCGGCCCGAGCACCTGCACCGCCACCCTGGCGCGATCGCGGATATGGTAGGTCGCGCGATCGGCGCGCATCGCGACGTGGAGCTCATGCCCTTCCCAGCCGACCTGAACCTTGGTCATGCCGATCCGGTAGCTGGGCTTGGCGAGGTCGACCAACGCGGTGGGCGATGCGCCCTCCCGGCTGAAGAACGGCAGATGCCACTTGCGGGCCAGATCGGCGAGCCACAGCCGCCAGCCCGATATCCGCCCGCGCACCGCCTCCACCGAGATGAAGACGTCGGGCGCATAGCTGCCCTCCAGCGGCACGTTCACCACCGGGTCCTTGCCCGAGAGCGTGGTGACGAAAGACGACATCACGCCCTCGCGTTCCACGGTCACCAGCGCGGTGGCGGTGCGGAACGGCATGCGCACCTGCACATGCGCGACGTCGCCGACATGGTAGCTCTTCTGGTCGGCGACGATGTCCATCCGGTCGCCATTGTCGCCGCCGAACCACCAGTCATCGTCGCCCGCCAGATAGGTTGAGGTGACGGCGCGCGCCTCGTTGCCGTCGGCGTCGGTGGTGGTGGCGACCGCGATCACCTCGCCCGAGACGCCGGGATCGAGCTTGCACGTCGCCAGCCCCTTGTCGTCTGTCGTCCCCGAGCAATCGACGTCGAGCCTGGTCGTCTTCGCCGTATTGTCGAAGGCGTAGAAGCCGCCGATCAGCCGCCGCCGCGCCGACAATATCTCGCGTGTATAGAGCGCGATCCTGACGTGCTGGCCACGGATCGGATTGCCCTTGAGATCGAGCGCCGCGACCTGCAGCCGATAGTCCACCGCGCGCTGCATCCACCCGTCCGGCTTGATGCCGAGGCGCACGGCGGAGGTGTAGATCGGCACCGAACCGGAGGCGGTCAGTGTCTCGCCGTTCGAGTCCTGATAATCCATCTCCACCGTCATGTTGACGGCCTGCTGGAGCTTGGGGATGTCAAGCGGTGTCCGCAACGCGCCGTGCGCGTCGAGCGCCAGCGGGATCGTCGTCGCGCTCGGCAGCTGCGGGGCGTTGTTGTCGTTGTCGTCCTGGTCGAGCGGAACGGTGCCTTCCTTCACCGCCTGCCCGCCGAAGGTCCAGCCGTCCCACCCGTCGGGATTGTCGGAGAGCGTGTCGTAAGCGGTCCGCACCTTGATCGGAGCATGGCCCGCCCCGCCCCCCGAGAGATAGCCGACATACATGTCGATCGGTACCTGCTTCGGATTGACCTGCTTCTCCTTCGGCCCGCTCACCGAGGCGCGCATCGTCGGCAGGCGATATTCATCGACGCGGACCGATTGGCCGGTGTAGATGGTCTTGTCGCCGATCTTCACCTGCAGGCTGTAATCGCCCATCGGCGCACCCTTGGGTGGCGTCCAGCTGCTCTCGCCGATGCCGTCGCCGCGGAGCCTGATCGGGATATCGAAGGTCGTGCCGGAGCCATCGTGGCTCATCGTCAGCGTGCCCTCGACCGCGCCGCCCGAGCGGAAGCCGGTCGGCGTCTGGGCGCGATAGACATGCTTCATGTGCACCGTCTCGCCGGCGCGCAGCAGGGTGCGGTCGAAGATGGTGTGGAAGACCGGCTCGGCCGGGGAATAGCCGAAAGGCTGGTCGAAATCCGATGGCGCGATGCCCTGGTCCCAGTCCGTCAGAACGAAGCTGTAATCGTCGCCCTTGCGGGCCGAGACGATGAGCGGGTGAGAGCTGTCGCTGTCGCATCCGCCGTAGGTGGATGGATCGGGCAGGCCGCCCGGAATGACGACCCGGCCGTCGCTGCCGGTGGTGCCCGTGGCGAACTGCTGGCCGGTGCAGCTGTCGCTGATCTTCACGCTGGCGCCCGCCACAGGCAGGCCGCTGTCGAGCGAGGTCACCCAGGCGAGCGAATTGCCGCGTCCCCATTTGAAGTGCACCGCCATGTCGGTGACGAGCGCGGCGGCATTCACGTAGCGGATCGCCTTGCGACCGAGCAGCGCCTGCCCCAGCACCGGACTTTGCAGCTCGACCACGTAGAAACCGGGCTTGCTCAGCGGCACGCCGACCACCTCGAACTGCCGCCCCTGGCCGGGCAGTGCCAGCGTCATCCGGCTGACCGGCGCATCGCCCAGCACCGAGGTATCACCAGTGTGGTTGACGCTGTGCTTGTGGCCCTGCGGTCCCTCCTCGGTATATTGGTTGGCCTGCGCTTCCGTCACGCGCCTCAGCCAGTCGGCGATCTTGCCGTCATCCGCCTCGATCCGCGCGGTGCCGCCCGCGACGGCGCTCACCGCCTGCCCCAGCCCCGGCTCGACCCCGCGCACCGTGACCGGCAGCACACCGCCCTGCTTGGCCTCGAGGATGCCGAAGGGTGCCGCGAACTTCACCAGCGGCGGCGCCTCGGCGATCACGACATCCAGCGGGAAGCGTCGCGCGTTGGATAGGGGCCGGCCACTCTCGTCCTTGAGATCGGCAGGAATCGTCAGCTTCGCGGTAATCGATGGCGGGAAGACGGGCGCGAACTTCACGCTCGACAGCGTCGCGTCGTGTCCCTTGTCGTCGACCGGCTTGAGCACGCTCCCGCCGCCGACGTCGAGCCTGACCGCCATCGCCTGCGCGCGCGGCACCGGGGCGGTGAACTCGACGTTGACCGGCTCGACCGGCTCGCAGCCGGACGCCGCGTTTACGCGCGAGCAGGTGAGCTTGGCGGCGAACTCCTGCCGCACGGTGAAGTCGAAGCGCTTGTCGATCCCCGCGGTCTTTCCGCTCGGCGCGCGGATCGATGCGCCCCACACCAGCGCCATGTCACGCCCCGGCGGCAGCGGCCGGCGGCATTGCAGCGCCACCACGTTGGCGAGCGCGGTCGTCTTGTCCTGGGCCTTCTCGGGAAGCGGCGAGGGCACGCCGGCGCTATCGAGGAAGCTCGACAGCCGGTAGTCGGTGCCGAGCCCGGTGAAGACGCGCGCAACCTCGTCCTGCGGCAACACGTTGACTGCAATCCGCTCGCCGATCCCGTCCACCGCGCAATAGGCGCCCGAGGCCACGGAGTTGCGATCGACCGGCCCGTTGGTGGCGACGAAGAAGGTCTGTCCTTCCTCGATCTCGTTCCCGCCATCCTCGTCCGGGAGCACTGCCTTGGCATAGGGACCGCCGGTATCGATCGTGAAGCTCTGCGTTCCGCGCACGTCGTGGCCGGAGAGCGTCTTGAGGCCGGGCTTGAGCTTGGCCGTGCAGGTCGTGTCGCCGGGCAGCGCGTGGCTATATTCCCATACGTAGGTGGTGGGATCGACCCACCGCCCCGCGCCGTCGACGGCGCACTCCATGGTGATCGGCGCATCGCCCCCGCCGAGCGGCGCCATCGCTTCCGAAAAGCGCATCGTGAAGCGGGCGATCGCATTGCCGTCGGTGCCGGGGATGGCCTGGAGGACGGTCGCGGGTGAGTCGCCCGACGCCGTTACCGGCGCGAGCGCCAGAAGGACCACCGCGACTCGTGCAGCCAAGCCCCGCATACCCATCTCCCTGTATGAGGCGAGCATGCCTGAACCGGATCGGCACGTCCAGCGCCGAACCGTGCCATTTCATCGATGAAACGAAATAATGGCGCGCTATTTCGCGGGCAGTGTGAAAACGAAACGCGCGCCCTTATCGGCGCCGCTCTCGATCAGGATATCGCCCCCCATCGCGCGGGCGAGCCGGCGGGAAATGTAGAGGCCGAGGCCCGATCCCGGCTCACGCGTGCCCAGCCGCTCGAACTTGGCGAAGACCAGCTCGTGATTCTCCGGCGCGATGCCACGCCCCTGGTCGGCGACGATCGCCGCCACGTGCGCGCCGCGCGCCTCGATCGACACACGCACGGTCGACGATTCGGGGCCGTAACGCACCGCATTGCCGACGAGATTGACCAGCACCTGCAGGGACCGCTTGAAATCGCCGATCGCCTCCAGCTTTTCGGCGATGTCGGGCTGCTCGATCCGCATGTCCTTGTCATCGGCGCGCACCGACAGAAGCCCCCCGGCCCGGCGTGCGAGATCAGCCATGTCGAGCGTCTCCTGCTCGACCTCCAGATCGGCGCGCTCGACCGCCTCCAGATCGACGAGATCCTCGATCAGGCCGAGCAGATGGCGCCCGGCATTGGCGATGTCGCCCGCATAGCCGTTATAGTCGGCGCGGACCGGGCCATCCTCCTGCTCGCGAATCTGTTCGGCAGTCGCGACGATGCGGTGGATCGGCCCACGCAGGGCGGTTTCCAGCCGTTGCGCGAAGGCGCTCGGGCCGTCATTGGCGGGCTTGGGCGCGGCGGGCGTCAGCGTCGGCTCGTCGGCGATAGCGAAGCCCCCGCCCCTGAATCCGGTCAGCGCGCCGCCCGATCCCAGGATCGGCACGCCGGCAAGGCGGAAGCGTCGCGTCGATCCGCGCAGGACGACATATTGATCCTCGAAGCCCGCCTGGTTGGCGAGCGCCTCCAGCAGCGGAGGCCCTGCCTCACGACCATCTTCCAGCACGAACAGCCGGGTCAAGGCATCGCCCAGCACCGGGCCGGACGCTTCGCCGGACAACGCCGCCATGCCCGCCGCAGACAGCGACGAAAGGCGCAAAGCCGCATCGGTCTCCCAAGTCCAGTCCGCCTCGGCACGGAGGAAATCGGCTTCACGGTCGTGGTGCGGCGCAGGCATCGGAGCGAAGGCCGCTGAACGATGCGTCCAGCCGGCGATCGCCAGCTCGACCGAGGCGCCGTCCGGCTTCGCGCGGACCCAGAGATCGAGATCGTCCTCGCCGTCCGCCGCCAGCACGGCGCGCGACACAGGGATCGAGAGACGGCGCACGAGGCGCGCCAGCTGCGCGAGCTGCGGCACGGCAAGCGGGCCTCCTGGCTCGCCGCCGGCGCGGGCATGCAGGTCGGCCAGCGCCGGATCTGCCGATACCAGCCGGCCGTCCGCATCGACGCGGCCTTGAACGGAGCTGCTGTCCTGTTCCTGCATCAGCGGCCTGACAGCGCGGCGAGCGCGTCCCGATAATGAGGCTCGAGCCGCGCGCGGCGGACTTCGCCCCGCGCCCGCTCGACGCCGAGCGCGCCATAGCCTTCGACCAGCGTCGCAGCCGCCTCAGCCGGATCGGTACCGAAACCACGATCGAGCGCCAGCGACAGCGCCAGAATCATGGCGGCGGCGATGCCGCGCTCCACCTCGCAGGCGCGCAGCAGCACGGCGAAGCGGGCGGCGTCGGTCAGCATGGCGCGGGCATCGTCGAATGGGATGCCGACGCGAACGGCCAGCATGCCTGCAAGGCTCGAGACCCGGCCGGCGGCGAGCGTCCCGGCCAGCAGCGCATCGTCGAGCTGGCGCGCCGCATCGAGGCTGTGGGCAAGGCGCATCGCGGCGGGCGCGATCCCCTCGCCATCGTCGATGGTGGCGAGCCCGCGCGAGACGGCGGCGCTGGCGGCGCGGTGCAAGGCGCTTTCGTCGGCGCCCTTGCTCAGTGCCCGATCGGCGAGGCAGGCCGCGACCTGCCAGAACAGGGCATGGCGATCCTCGGCCGGCACATCGTGCAGCGGCAGCAGCGGATCGCCGGTGCGCTCGATGCGCGCGGCCTCGGCGGCACGGACAGCGAAGCTCTCGGCTGCGAACTCTCCGCCGATCGGATCGAGCCGCTGGGCGCCCGGTCCCTCGGCCTCGCCCGCACCCCGCACCAATGCGGCGGCCAGCCGATGTTCTTCCGCCCGCAGCAGGGCGGCGGCCGCTAATCCGGAACGGGAGAGTAACCCGGCGACGATGAAGCGCTCGCCCAGTTCGCCGGAAGGTCCTTCGTCGAGCATTGGCTCGGCGGCACGCAGCGCCCGTTCGGTGGCGTCGATCGTAGCGTGGATCAGCTGACCGGCACGCGCGCGCATCTCGTCGTCGATGCCGAAGGCGGGCGGGCGGGCAAGCTCGATCCCGGCGGCGGCGACACGATCGCCCAGCAAGGCCTCGGCGCCATGCGCGGCGGTGAGCAGGGCATCGCCCGATACGGAGACGCCCGGAAACGCGGACAGGTTGGACGGCTGCGGCACGGTCATGCCAACACCCCTAGCGAGACATGGTTAACGGCTTCCTAAATATGGACGATGCCGGGCGTTCCGGCCAGCCGCCGTCAAATCTCGACCTGGCTGCCCAGTTCCACGACGCGGTTCGAGGGGAGCTTGAAGAATTCCATCGCGCTTTCGGCGTTCCTCAGCATCCAGGCGAAGAGCTTCTCGCGCCAGATCCACATGCCGGGCCGTGAGGAGGCGATCAGCGTCTGACGGGCGAGGAAGAAGCTCGTGTCCATCATGCGCAGCGGCGCGCCGATCCCCTGCACGTTGGAGAGAGCGGCGGGCACGTCCGGCTCCTGCATGAAGCCGTAATGGACGACCATGCGGTAGAAGCCCTGCCCGAACTCCTTCACCTGCGTGCGATAGGCCTGGCTGACATAGGGCACGTCCTCGATCCGCACGGTCAGCAGGATCACGCGCTCGTGCAGCACCTTGTTGTGCTTGAGGTTGTGGAGCAGTGCATGCGGCACGCCGTCGCGCGCCGTCGTCATGAACACGGCGGTGCCGGGCACGCGCTCGGCCGAATTGGCGGCGGACTTCACGAACACCTGCACCGGCATCGCCACTTCGCTCAGCCGCTTGAGCATCAGCTCGCGGCCCTTCGCCCAGGTGGTGAGCAGGGTGAAGGCGATGAAGCCGATCAGCAACGGGAACCAGCCACCGTCCGGCACCTTGGTGAGGTTCGCCGAGAAATAGGCGAGATCGACCAGCAGGAAGAGCGCGATCAGCACGCCCGCGCCGATCTTGTTCCACTTCCACAGCGAGAAGAGCAGCACCGCGAGCAGCAGCGTGTCGATCAGCATCGCGCCCGTCACCGCGATGCCGTAGGCGGCGGCGAGATTGGTGGAGGTCTTGAAGCCCAGCACCAGCAGGATCACCATCACCATCAGCATCCAGTTGATCGCCGGGATGTAGATCTGCCCGGCGGCGGCGGCGGACGTATGGGTGATGCGCAGGCGCGGGATGAAGCCCAGCTGGATCGCCTGCTGGGTGACGGAGAAGGCGCCCGAGATCACGGCCTGCGAGGCGATCACGGTCGCCATGGTGGCGAGGATCACCAGCGGCAGGCGGAACTGGTCCGGCGCGAGCAGGAAGAAAGGCGACTTGATGATCTCCAGCGCCGCATTCGGCGTGGCGGAGAGGATCATCGCCCCCTGCCCCATATAGTTGAGCATCAGCGCCGGCAGCACGAAGACCAGCCAGGACAGCCGGATCGGCTCGCGCCCGAAATGGCCCATGTCGGCGTAGAGCGCCTCGGCGCCGGTCACCGCCAGCACCACCGAGCCCATGGCGAGGAAGGCGTGGAGCGGCTGGATCGCGAAGAATTCGAGGGCGTAGATCGGGTTGATCGCCCACAGCACGCCGGGCTTGGCGACAAGGTTGACGATGCCCAGCACCGCCAGCACCGCGAAGTATAGCAGCATGATCGGGCCGAACAGCACGCCGATCCGCGCGGTGCCGCGCGCCTGGAGCATGAACAGGCCGATCAGGATGCCGATCGCGATCGGGATGACGAACTCGCCCATACCGCTCTCGACGACGGTGAGGCCTTCCACCGCCGACAGCACCGAGATGGCCGGGGTGATCATCGAATCGCCGAAGAAGAGCGCGGTGGCGAACACGCCGAGCAGCACCAGCCCCTTGGTCCAGCGCTTCTCGCCCTTGAGCGAGCGCGACACCAGCGCCAGCAGCGCGAGGCTGCCGCCCTCGCCCTTGTTGTCCGCGCGCATGATGATGGAGACGTATTTCAGTGTCACCACCACCATCATCGACCAGAAGATGAGGCTGAGCACACCCATCACATGGCCGGTATCGGGCATCAGCTTGTGGTGGCCGGCGAAGGTCTCGCGGAAGGCGTAGATCGGGCTGGTGCCGATATCGCCGAACACCACGCCGATCGCGCCGACGGCGAGCTTCAGCAGGCTTTCGCCCGCATGACCCTCATGCTCCTGCGGGATGAGCGATTCGTCGCCGGGTTTCGGCGGAAGAGCCGTATCCTGCGGGTCGTTCATCGGCTGGTCATCGGATGGAGGCGATGACGTCGGAAAATCACAAGAACCATTCCCCGCCACGCGCCGGGTCCCCCGATCCGGCTGATGGGCTGTCGCCCTAGCACCCACCCGCCCGTGCTGCAACGCCGTGCATGAGCGGCCGTTCCGTCACGGCGCGGGCTGGGCGCCCATCGTTGCCCGCTGGCGGAGAATATCGACCAGCGCGATCCGCTCCTCCATCGGCTTGATCCAGGGCGACGCCGCCGGAAGCGCGGCGCGAAGCGATCGCCAGACCTGCTGGGCCTCATCGAGATCGCCGCCTTCGAGATAGGCGAGCCCCCGGAAATAAGCAGGCGCCGGGTTTCCGGGCTTGGCGACGGCATCCGCCCGATCGAACGCGAGCGTCACCGCCGGCGTGACATGCCCCTTCGCCAGCACGAACAGCGCATGAGCGTAACCGACGCGCAGGTCGGCGTCGTTCGGGCGCTTGACGATGGCATTGCGCAATAGCCAGGCGGCCCCCTCGTCCTCGCCCATGCGGTTGAAGGCATCGGCCGTGCCGAGCGCGATGCCGGTCTCTCCATAATGATTGAGGAAACGCATCCGTTCGGCAGCGAACAGCGAATCGGGGCGCAACGGCCGTTCGGCCGCTGCCGAGGGCGCGCCTGTCAGGCCGGGGCTGCCCTGCCAGGCATAGCCTGCGGCGGCCGTGAACAGCGCCGCCCCAACTAGCATCAGCGCCGGCCGCGCGAGCCGCATGGGCCAGGTCAGCAGGCCGAGCACCACGAGCGCGAGCAGGAGGAAAATCAGCCAGCCGATCACGTCCGCCGCCTCCGGAACGCCGATCGGGCAAGCAGTCCGCCGACCGCAAGCAGCAGGATCGGCGCCGCCCATAGCGGCCACGTCACCGCATCGACCGGCGGCCTGTAGCTCACCCAGCGGCCGTAACGCTGGATCAGCCATGCGCGTATCGCTTCGGGCTTTTCCCCTGCCGCAATCTTCTGGCGGACGAGCGCGCGCATGTCTCCGGCGAGATCGGCATCCGAATCGGCGATCGACTGACCCTGGCAGACCACGCAGCGGATCGTCTGCATCAGCGCCTGCGCCGCCGCCTCCTGAGCCGGATCGGGAAGCTGCGTGTAGGAGAGCGGTTCGGGCGCCATGGTGGGATCGGCCCACGAAACGGTGGGCGCGAGGATCAGCGTGAGAGCGATCACCCGCTTCACTGCGCATCCCTCACGGCGGCGAGGATGTCGGCGACGTCCTGCGGCTGGATCGGGCCGATATGCTGGGCGCGGATGACGCCCTTGCCGTCCACCACATAGGTTTCCGGCACGCCCGACGAACCGATCGCAATCTGGGCGGCGGAGGTCTTGTCGTCGCCGATCCGATCGTAGGGATCGCCGTTGCGCTGGAGGAAGGCGAGGCTGTCGGCCGGCGTATCGCGGCTGGCGATCCCTTCGATCGCGACGCCCGCCTGCTTGAGCTGCGCCAGCTGCGGCATCTCGACGACGCAGGGCACGCACCAGCTCGCGAAGATGTTGACCAGCCGCACCTTGCCGTCCGCGAAGCTGGCCGACGTCAGCGGCGGCTGGCGAGGGCGCGTGCTCGGCAAGGAGAAGGCCGGCAATGGCCTGCCGACCATCTGCGAACGGATGCTGGCGTCGTGCGGCCTGATCAGGCCGGTGAAGACCAGGCCGAGCACGATCAGGAAGCCGACCAGCGGCAGCCAGAGCAGGATGCGGATCGTCCGCAGGCTCATCCGAACCTCGCGAAACCGGTGGATTCGGCCACTACCTTGCGGCGTGGCAGCGAGCGGCCGAGCAGCGACAGCGCGCCGCCGATCGCGATCAGCGCGCCGCCCAGCCAGATCAAGGTTACGAACGGTTTCCACCACAGGCGCAACTGCCAGCGCCCGCCCGGCACCGGCTCACCGACCACCGTGTAGAGCTGCCCGTCCCAACGCGTCGCGATGGCGCTTTCGCTGGTCGTCTGCGGCGGATTGTCGAAGGTGCGCTGCGCAGGGGTGAGCGTGATCGGATCGGCCGAACCGCGCGTCGCGATCAGGGTGGCCTGCACGGCGGTGAAATTCTGCCCCGGCACCGGATCGACCGCGGCGAACCGGATCGCATAGGGGCCGACCGAGACGGTCTCGCCCGGCCGCGCCGCGATCAGCGTCTCCTTGGTGAACGCGCTCTCAGAAGCCATGCCGGCGAGGCTCACCGCGGCCCCGAGATGCGCCATCACCATGCCCCAGGTGAAGAGCGGCGTGCGGCGCAGGTTGCGCTTCCACAACGGCGCCACGCTCGCCGCCGCGACCCCTGCCGCCAGCGTCAGTCCGAGCAGCGGCAGGATACGGAGGCCCGGCGCCAACAACAATATCGCGACCAGCGCGATCACCGTCAGCGCCGCCGGGATCGCAATCCGCCTCGCCACCGCCACGATCTCATCCCGCCGCCAGCGCATCGCCGGCCCGGCCGCCATCACCGCGACGAGGATCAGCGCCAGCGGCCCGGCGGTGGCGTTGAAATAAGGCGGGCCGACCGAGAGTTTCTCGCCGGTCATGCTCTCGGCGGCGAGCGGATAGAGCGTGCCGATCAGCACCAGCGCGAGGATCACCGACAGCAGCAGGTTGTTGATCACCAGCGCGCCCTCGCGGCTCACCGGGTCGAAGCGGTTACCCTCCGCCACCGTCGCGATCCGCGCGCCGAACAGCGCCAGCGCGCCACCGATATAGAGCGCCAGCAGCACCAGGATGAAGGCGCCGCGCTTCGGATCGAGCGCGAAGGCGTGCACCGAGGTGAGGATACCGGAGCGCACCAGGAAGGTGCCCACCATGCTCATCGAGAAGGCGACCACCGCCAGCATCACCGTCCACGCGCGCAGCCCGTCGCGGGTGGCGAGTACCGTCACCGAATGAAGCAAGGCGGTCGCCGCCAGCCACGGCATGAGCGAAGCGTTCTCGGTCGGGTCCCAGAACCACCAGCCGCCCCAGCCGAGTTCGTAATAGGCCCAGTAGCTGCCCGCCGTGATGCCGAGCGTCAGGAACACCCACGCGCCCAGCACCCATGGCCGCATCGCCTTAGCGAAAGCCGGGCCGACATCGCGCGTCAGCAGCGCGCCGACCGCGAAGGAGAAGGCCACCGACAGCCCGACATAGCCGACGTAGAGGGTCGGCGGATGGAAGGCGAGGCCGGGATCCTGCAGCAGCGGGTTGAAGCCGTTGCCCTCGGCCGGCGCGATGTCGAGCCGCGCGAAGGGGTTGGACGAGAAGAGCAGGAAGGCGAAGAAGCCGAGCGCGATCACCCCCTGCGCGGCGATGGTGGCGGCCAGTGTCCGCTCCGGCAGGCGCCGCTCAAGCAAAGCCACCGCCGCGCCCGCGATCGCGAGGATCGTGACCCAGAGCAGCATCGAGCCCTCGTGGTTCCCCCATGTCCCGGCGATGCGGTAGAGGGTGGGAACGGTGGATGCGCTGTCTTCGGCGACGAGCTCCACCGAGAGATCGGTGGAATAGAACAGCCACATCAAAGCCGCGAAGGCGCCGAGCGTCATCACCGCCTGCGCCACCGCCACGGGGCGAACGGCGCGCAGCAGCTCCTCGCCGCCCGCCTTCAGCGATCCGAGCCCGAGAAACGCCTGCAACGCCGCCAGCATGGCCGCGATCCACAGCGCCGCGAGGCCAGCCTCGGCGATCACGGGCGAATCTCCAAACCTATCTGTGCTCCGGCGAAGGCCTGAGCGTTGTCGGCGGAGACGCGGCGCCTCCTTCCCAGCGCTCCGGCCTTCGCCGGAGCACGATGCGGGTGGACCACCTTCACCGCTTCAAACTCCCGGTCTCGTGCATGCCGTTGCCGGCGAGTTCGGGCGGTTTGTAATTCTCGTCATGCTTGGCGAGGATCGTGTCAGCGGCGAACCGGCCCGGCGCGGTGAAGCGCCCCTCCGCCACCACGCCCGATCCTTCGCGAAACAGGTCCGGCACGATGCCGGTATAGCGCGCGGTGACGGTTGCGGCGCCGTCGGTGACGCGGAAGTCGATGGTCACGCCGTCCGGCTCGCGGCGGAGCGAGCCTTTCTCCACCATGCCGCCCAGCCGCACCGTACGGCCGAGCTCGACGTGATCGCGCACCGCATCGCTCGGGCTGTAGAAATAGGAGGCCTGGTCTTTGAGCGCGGACATGCCGAGCAGCACCGCGCCGACCAGCGCGACAAGCGCCAGTAGCGCCAGCACGAGGCGTTGGTTCTTGGCTTTCACCGGCGTTTCAGAGCCTCTGCGGCGCGCTCGGCCTTGCGCATCTGCACGAAGCTGGCCAGCGCCAGCGCCAGCGTCGCCACGCCGGCCAGCACGTAGGCGGCGATCACGAACGGCCATTGGCTCATGGCTCGGTCCCCATCCGCCGCAGCCGCGCCTCGACTTTCTGGCGGGCGAGCATCGCGCGCATCCGCATCAGCACGATACTCACGAACAACAGGGTGAAGCCGACGAGCGCCACCGGCAACGGCCACAGGATCGATCCGGCGATGGAGGAGCCGGTGATCCCGATGCTCTCGCCCTGATGCAGCGTGCGCCACCACAAGACCGAGAAGTGGATGATCGGCAGGTTGACGACGCCGACGATTCCGAAGATCGCCGCGATCCGCCCCTGCCCGCCGCGATCCGCCTCGGCCTCGGCCAGCGCGATATAGGCGATGTAAACGAACAGCAGGACGAGCATCGAGGTCAGCCGCCCGTCCCACTCCCACCAGGTCCCCCAGGTCGGGCGGCCCCAGATCGATCCGGTGGCGAGGCAGATGCCGGTGAAGACGGCGCCCGGTAGAGCCACCGCGCGTGCGGCGATGCCCGCGAGCGGATGCCGCCACACAAGCTCCATGATCGAGGCAACGGCGATGCCGCCCCACCCCGCCATGCCCAGCCATGCGCTCGGCACATGGAGATACATGATCCGCACCGTCTCGCCCTGCAGGTAATCGGGCGGGGTGAGGAACAGGCCGGCGCCCAATCCCGCAACGACCAGCACCGCACCGATCCAGCCGCACCATCCGGTGAGCGGGCGCGCGAGCTGCAGGAAACGGACGGGGTTGGCGAAGATATGCATCGGTGGCGGACGCTCTACGATGACGCGCGCGCGGGGGGAAGCGGGCTTTGGTGCAAGCCCGCTTCCCGACGATCACCGCCCGATCAGCTTCTGCGCCATGCGGTCCGCCACGATCGAGGCCGGCTCGCTGCTCGTTGCACTTTCTCGCCAGATCGTTTCGAGGCGGCCGGGAATCTCGGCGATACGCTTCTCCACTTCGGCGCGGTCGCCCTGCCCGAGATATTCGAGGCCGACATTGATGATGCCGCCCGCGTTGATCACATAGTCCGGCGCGTAGGTGATGCCGCGCGCGTGGATGCGCCAGCCGTCGTCCGGCGTCGCGAGCTGGTTGTTGGCGCCGCCCGCCACCACCGGCGCGCGCAACGCGGCGATGCTCTCGGCGGTCAGTATCGCGCCCAGCGCACAAGGGCTGATCACGTCCGCCTCGATCGTCAGGATCGCGTCGGCGGGCACGGCTTCGCCACCCAGCTCGGCGGCCAGCGCCTTGGCACGATCGGCGTTGACGTCGGCGAGCGTCAGCTTCGCGCCGTCCTTCGCCAACAGCCTCGCCAGCCCACCGCCGACGCTGCCGACGCCCTGGATGGCGACATGCACGCCGGCCATCTCCTCGCGCTTCAACGCCCTGCGCACCGCCGCCTTGACGCCCAGATAGACGCCGTGCGCGGTGAACGGGCCGGGATCGCCGCCCGCAGCCCCGCCCGCCACCGGCAGGCCGGAGACGTGCTTCGTCTGCTTCGAGACCTCGACCATGTCCGCATCCGAGATGCCGACATCCTCGGCAGTGACATAACGGCCGCCCAGCGCCTCGACCGAGCGGCCGAACGCCGCCAGCAACTCGGGTGACTTCGGCACCGCCGGATCGGCGAGGATCACCGCCTTGCCGCCGCCCATCGGCAGGCCCGCCATCGCGTTCTTGTAGCTCATGCCGCGCGACAGGCGCAGCGCGTCGGTGACGGCCTCCGCGCTCTTGACGTAGCCCCAGTAGCGGCAACCGCCCGCAGCCGGCCCGAGATGGGTCGAGTGAATGGCGATGATCGCGCTGAGCCCCGAGGCCGCGTCCCGGAAGAAATGGACGCCTTCATGCTCGTCGAAATCGGGATAGTCCCAGGGGGCCATGGCGATCACCTCGCGGCCGGTCTGGAACAGGGCAGATCCGGGGAAGCCGGCCGACCCGCCCCCGAACGTGCGCTGCGATGAGGAGGACGGTGGGGCGATCGACGGGTCTTGAACCCGCGACCTCCGGTACCACAAACCGGCGCTCTAACCAACTGAGCTACGATCGCCACTAAGCCGTCCATGGCAGCGTGGGCGCGGCCATAGGGGTGCCCGCCGAGCCGCGTCAAGGCGCGTCCGTCGGGACGCGCACCGATAATAGAATTGCCGTCGAACGCAACAGATTCGTTCGCGAGGGCGGGCTGGATTGTAGCGAAGTGACCGGCGGGCGAGCGGTCCGCTACCCGGCGCGAATCCGGAAGCATGATCCATATGAAGTTCAGGCCGACGCACTATCTATCGGGCTCGAACACTCTTTCAGCGCTGTTGGAGCATCTATGGGCAGATATTCGGGATTGATCGCGGCCGCTTCGCTGGCCCTCGTGTCGCTGGCGAGCCCGGCGTCGGCCGCCACGGCCCCGGCCGGCGGCACGATCGTCATTTCGCCGAAGACGGCGGACGGCGACTACGATCCCGCGCTCAACACGTTCGTGGCTGCAGCGGTGGAAACGCTGACCGACAAGGGCTTCACCGTCCTCGATCCGACCGGCCACAGCGCGTACCAGGCCGAGCTGACGCTGGACCGCGCCGATGTCGGCACCGGGTACGGCAAGAGCAAGGGCGATGCGTCCGTCAGTGTGGTCGGCACGGGTGTGGTTGTCCCCCTGTCGACCGGCCGCTCCCAGGTGGTCGCCCTCCAGCGCACCCGCATCGAACTGGTGATCCGCAAGCGCGGCGATCCTGCGATCGTCTGGAAAGGAGCCGCCGTCACGGTGCGACCGTCCGGCGCGGATCAGAAGGTCGCTGCGGACCTGAGCAACGCCCTGCTCCACGATTATCCCGAGCAGCCCTCGGATGTCGTCGGAGTGCCGTAAGGGATGAGCGGACGTGGTGGGCGCGACAGGGATTGAACCTGTGACCCCACCCGTGTGAAGGGTGTGCTCTACCGCTGAGCTACGCGCCCACGTCCGGGTTGCCGGGCTTGAAGAGGCTAGGCCTCGTTCCGGCGCGACGGGCGATGCTCCGTCGAGGCGGCGCGGTTAGCGCGCCTTGGGCGTGCTGTCCACACCAGAATGGAGCCGTAGAAAGAAATGGCGGCCGCTCCCCCGAAGCGACCGCCGCATTCCTTGCCTTTAGTTGACCGAATCCTTCAGGCCCTTGCCGGCCTTGAACTTCGGCTGGCTGGACGCCGCGATCGACATCGGCTCGCCGGTGCGCGGGTTGCGGCCGGTGGAGGCCTTGCGCTTGCTGACCGAGAAGGTGCCGAAACCGACGAGGCGGACTTCGTCGCCCTTCTTCAGCGCGGCCGAGATGCTGTCGAACACGCTCTCCACCGCCTTGCTCGCATCCGCGCGCGTCAGGCCGGCGGACTCAGCGACCGCACCGATAAGCTCCTGCTTGTTCATCCTTCCAAAACCCCCTGTCCTCATGCCCGGGCATTATCAAGCGCCCGCGTGGAACTGTCCGGCCGCACGACCTGTGCGGCCTTGTTGCAGAAGAGGGGCGCAAAAAAGGGGCGAGTCAATACGACCCGCCCCCGCATGCGATGAACCGTTGGATTCAGTTTGGATTCAGTGGCGAATCGCCTGTTCACCGGCCGATTCGGGGCGAATCGTTGCCGCCAGTTCATCCGCTTCGGTCCATTCGATCGGATCGATCGGCGAGGCCAGCGCGCGCGCCAGCACCTCATCGAGGTGGCTGACCGGCACGATCTCCAGTCCATTGGTGATCGAGGCCGGGATCTCGGCAAGATCCTTCTCGTTCTCGGCCGGGATCAGCACCGTGCGGATGCCACCGCGCAATGCCGCCAGCAGCTTCTCCTTGAGACCGCCGATGGGCAGCACACGGCCGCGCAGCGTTACCTCGCCGGTCATCGCTACGTCCTTACGCACCGCGACGCCGGTCAGCGTCGAGATGATGGCTGTCGCAAGACCGATACCGGCGGATGGGCCATCCTTCGGTACCGCGCCTTCCGGCAGGTGGATATGGACGTCCTTGCGCTGGAACAGGCTGGGCCGCACGCCATAGGCCGGCGCACGCGCCTTGACGAAGGACCAGGCGGCCTGCACCGATTCCTTCATCACGTCGCCGAGCTTGCCGGTGGTCTGCACCGCGCCCTTGCCGGGCACCGTCACCGCCTCGATGGTGAGCAGCTCGCCGCCCACCTCGGTCCAGGCGAGGCCGGTCACCGCGCCAATCTGGTCCTCGGTATCGGAGACGCCGTAGCGATACTTCCGTACGCCTGCGAACTCGGCGAGGTTGGCGGCATCGACCGTCACGGCCTCCGTCTTCTTCTCCAGGATGCGGCGCAGCGCCTTGCGCGCCAGCCGCGCGATCTCGCGCTCCAGCGTGCGGACGCCGGCCTCCCGCGTGTAATAGCGGATCAGGTCGGTCAGGCCCTCGTCGGTGAGCGTGAACTCACCGTCCTTCAGGCCATGCGCCTCCACCTGCTTCTTGACGAGATGCGCCTTGGCGATCTCCAGCTTCTCCTGTTCGGTATAGCCTTCGAGCCGGATGATCTCCATGCGATCGAGCAGCGGCTGCGGCAGGTTCAAGCTGTTCGCGGTGCACACGAACATCACGTCCGAAAGATCGATGTCGATCTCCAGATAATGATCCTGGAACTTGCTGTTCTGCTCCGGGTCAAGCACCTCGAGCAGCGCCGAGGCCGGGTCGCCGCGGAAATCCTGGCCGAGCTTGTCGATCTCGTCGAGCAGGAACAGCGGGTTGCTGGTGCCGGCGCGCTTGAGGTTGTTGACGATCTTGCCCGGCATCGAGCCGATGTACGTGCGGCGGTGGCCCCTGATCTCGGCCTCGTCGCGCACGCCGCCCAAGGACTGGCGGATGAACTCGCGCCCGGTCGCCTTGGCGATGCTCTTGCCGAGGCTGGTCTTGCCCACGCCCGGCGGGCCGACGAGGCACAGGATCGGCCCCTTCAGCTTGTTGGTGCGCGCCTGCACCGCGAGATATTCGACGATGCGCTCCTTCACCTTCTCCAGCGCGTAATGATCCTCGTCGAGGATCGCCTGGGCGGCGGCGATGTCCTTCTTGACCTTGCTCTTCTTGCCCCACGGCAGGCCAAGCAGCACGTCGAGATAGTTGCGCACGACGGTGGCCTCGGCCGACATCGGCGCCATCGTCTTGAGCTTCTTGATCTCGGCGGTGGCCTTGGTGCGGGCTTCCTTCGAGAGCTTGAGCGTCGCGATCTTCTGCGTCAGCTCGGCGATCTCGTTGCTCTCGTCGTCGCCCTCGGCGCCGAGCTCGCGCTGGATCGCCTTGAGCTGCTCGTTGAGATAATATTCGCGCTGGGTCTTCTCCATCTGGCGCTTCACGCGGCTGCGAATCTTCTTCTCGACCTTCAGCACGCCGAGCTCGCCCTCCATGAAGGCGAAGGCCATCTCAAGCCGCTTGAGCGGATCGCCCTCGGTGAGCAGCGCCTGCTTGTCGGCGACCTTCACCGCGATGTTGGCGGCGACCATGTCGGAGAGCTTGGCGGCGGTATCGACCTGCGCAAGCTGCGTCGAGGTCTCGGCCGGCAGCTTCTTGTTGAGCTTGGCGTAATTGTCGAACTGGTCGAGCACCGAGCGCATCAGCGCCTGCGCCTCGGGGCTGTCGGTCTCCTCGGGATCGTCCAGCAGGGTGATGGTGGCGGTGAGCAGCTTGAGCTCGCCCTCCTCCAGCGACTCCAGCGTCGCGCGCTGCTTGCCCTCGACGAGCACGCGCACGGTGCCATCGGGCAGCTTGAGAAGCTGCAGCACGGTGGCGACGACGCCGAGATCGTAGAGCGCCGTGCGATCGGGATCGTCCTCGGCCGGATCGAGCTGCGCCACCAGGAAGATGTTCTTGTCGGCGGCCATCGCCGCCTCGAGCGCCGCGACCGATTTCTCGCGGCCGACGAACAGCGGCACGATCATGTGCGGGAAGACGACGATATCGCGCAGCGGCAGTACGGGAAGAGTCTCGGTCAATTCAGTCTCCGTGGGGGCGGTGCTTGAGTCCTGCCCCGGTTCACGGCTCAATATGGAGGTAGGAGAGCGAAGGATCAATGAACCTGGTGCGATAGCCGCATCGTCTTCCGTAGTCAGCCTTACCAATATCGGAACGCACGGCTCCAGGGGACCTTTCGCGCGTTGAAATAACGGAAGCGAGGAGCGCGCCATGAAGGCCGTCATATTGATCGCGGCGATTGGAGGTATTTTCGCCAGCCTGCCGGCGCTGGCCGACCCGATCGACATTCGTTGCCGTCAGGACTTCACACAGGCAAGTTACACGATCACCGGTCATGCCATACCCGTTCGGCGATTTTCGTCGAATATCCGCTACATCCTTGACGAGCAGGCTCGAACGATCACGATCGTCGGACCATCGAAACGCACGGTCTTCCACGATGGCGGAGGTCAGCACATTCTGGTCGAAAGCGGCGGTCTCACCATGGCTGGCACCACCCGCTTCCCGAATGATGGGCCCGTGACGTCTCAGATTCTGCGTTTCAACGCCGACGGTACGCGCGGCGCGGGGGAGAGCAAGCTGGTCATGCGCGGCCACCTCCTTCAGCAGAACGATACCGTGCTGCACTGCGTCCGGGCCGACTGACGCACCGCTTTCGCGAAAAGGGCGCCCGGACAAACTCCGGACGCCCTTCCCTATGTCGTTGCCCTGAAGCTCACGCCGCGCCGGGCGCTTCCTTCTGCTTCTTCGCGAAGACGCGTACCGGTTCCTTGCGGCCCTCGACCACGTCCTTGTCGATCATGACCTCGTCGACGCCCTCCATTGAGGGCAGCTCGAACATGGTGTCGAGCAGGATCGCCTCGATGATCGAGCGCAGGCCGCGCGCGCCGGTCTTGCGGTCGATCGCCTTCTTGGCGACGGCCACCAGCGCCTCGTCGGTGAAGCCGAGCTTCACGGTCTCCATGTCGAACAGCTTCTGATACTGCTTGACCAGCGCGTTCTTCGGCTCGGCGAGGATCTTGACCAGCGCGGTCTCGTCGAGATCCTCCAGCGTCGCGATCACCGGCAGGCGGCCGACGAACTCGGGGATCAGGCCGAACTTGAGCAGGTCCTCGGGCTCGCACTGGCGCAACACCTCACCGGTGCGGCGCTCCTCGGGCGAGGCGACATAGGCGCCGAAGCCGATCGACTTGCCCTGCAGGCGGTCGGCGATGATCTTCTCGAGGCCCGAGAAGGCGCCGCCGCAGATGAACAGGATGTTCGTCGTGTCGACCTGCAGGAACTCCTGCTGCGGATGCTTGCGGCCGCCCTGCGGCGGAACGCTCGCGGTGGTGCCCTCCATGAGCTTGAGCAGCGCCTGCTGCACGCCCTCGCCCGATACGTCGCGCGTGATCGAGGGATTGTCCGCCTTGCGGCTGATCTTGTCGATCTCGTCGATATAGACGATGCCGCGCTGCGCCCGCTCGACATTGTAGTCGGAGGCCTGGAGCAGCTTGAGGATGATGTTCTCGACATCCTCGCCGACGTAGCCGGCCTCGGTCAGCGTCGTCGCGTCGGCCATCGTGAACGGCACGTCGAGGATGCGCGCCAGAGTCTGCGCGAGCAGCGTCTTGCCGCAGCCGGTCGGGCCGACGAGCAGGATGTTGGACTTGGCGAGCTCGACGTCGGCACCCTTCGCGCCGTGGTTCAGGCGCTTGTAGTGGTTGTGCACCGCGACCGAGAGCACGCGCTTGGCCTTGGACTGGCCGATCACGTAATCGTCGAGGACGTCGCAGATCTCCTGCGGGGTGGGCACACCGCCGTCCTTCTTGGAGACCAGGGCGGACTTCGTCTCTTCGCGGATGATGTCGTTGCAAAGCTCCACGCACTCGTCGCAGATGAACACGGTCGGGCCTGCGATCAGCTTGCGGACCTCGTGCTGGCTCTTCCCGCAGAAGGAGCAATAGAGGGTGCTCTTGCTGTCGCCGCCACTCAGATTGGGCATATTCGCTTTCCTTGGCGCCGGGCCACGCCCGACTGTCATTTAATCGTAGTCTAGCCGGTTGGGCCGGTCGGGCAATGGGGATTCGCCCATCACCCGGCTCGGCCTGTCCCGGTTCAGGCTGCCGCCTTCTCTTCCGTAGGCGCCGGACGCTTGTCGAACACCTCGTCGATCAGGCCGAATTCCTTAGCCTCGTCGGCCTCCAGGAACTTGTCGCGATCCATCGCCGCTTCGATCGCCTCTATCGGCTTGCCGGTATATTTCGCGTAAAGCGAGTTGAGGCGATGGCGCATACGCAGGATCTCGCGCGCCTGGATCTCGATGTCCGCCGCCATGCCCTGCGCGCCGCCCGAGGGCTGGTGGATCATGATCCGGCTGTTGGTGGTGGCGATCCGCATGCCGGGCTCGCCGGCGGCCAGCAGGAAGCTGCCCATCGAGGCCGCCTGGCCGATGCAGAGCGTGCCGACGCGCGGGCGGATATACTGCATGGTGTCGTGGATCGCGAGGCCCGCGGTCACGACGCCGCCCGGCGAATTGATGTACATGAAGATGTCCTTCTTCGGGTTCTCGGACTCGAGGAAGAGCAGCTGCGCGCAGATCAGCGAGGCCATATGGTCCTCGACGCCGCCGGTGATGAACACGATGCGCTCGCGGAGCAGGCGCGAGTAGATGTCGAAGCTGCGCTCGCCGCGGCTCGACTGCTCGATCACGATCGGCACCAGTCCGGCGGCCGCGTCGTTGTGGAAAATGCCGTGTGGGGTCTCAACGGTCATGGGATTTCAAGCGTCCTTCTGCCCTTAGCCGGGACTACATCGGCGCTTGCGCAAGGGACTTCAAGGGGAAGATCGCGGGGCGCCATAGCCCTCTCCCGCTTTCGCGGGAGAGGGTTGGGTGAGGGTCTTCTTTTTCGAGGCTCGAGATATCTTCGAGGAAGAAGACCCTCACCCTCCCCACCGCTTCGCGGCGGGGCCCCTCCCTCTCCCGCAGGCGGTAGAGGGCTTTTGGTTAGCCCTCGCCCGGAGGAGGCAGCGAGAGATAGGCGAGGCGGCGCATCTCCCGCCTGCCGCGCGTCACCGTGTCTAGGATCAGGCCGGAGAAGAAGCTCAGGAACGCCAGGATCGTCAGACCCGTGATCAGGATCGCGGTGGGGAAGCGCGGGACGAGGCCGGTCTGCGCGAAGGTGGAGATCAGCGGGATCGCGAGGATCAGCGCGAGGATCAGCAGCACCAGCCCGATATTGCCGAAGAACAGCACCGGCCGCTCGACCCGGTAGAGGTTGAGGATCGTCTTCAGGATTCGCCAGCCGTCGCTGTAGGTGGACAACTTCGATTCCGATCCCTCGGGCCGCGCGCCATACTCGGTCTCGATCTCGGCGACCGGCATACGCAGCTCCAGCGCGTGGACGCTGATCTCGGTCTCGATCTCGAAGCCGGCGGACAGGATCGGGAAGCTCTTCACGAAGCGGCGCGAGAAGACGCGGTAGCCAGACAGGATGTCCGAAAAGCTGCGGCCGAAAAGCTGCGCCAGCATGCCGGTCAGCATCCGGTTGCCGAGCCGGTGGCCGCGCCGGTAGGCCAGCTCCACCTCGGAGCGGCGCGAGCCCACGACCATGTCGAGATTCTCGTCGATCAGGCGGGCGACCAGAGCGGGCGCGGCGGCGGCGTCGTAGGTCGCGTCGCCGTCGGCCATCACGTAGATGTCGGCGTCGACATCCGCGAACATGCGGCGGACGACGTTGCCCTTGCCCTGCATCCGCTCGGTGCGGACGATCGCGCCGGCGGCACGGGCATAGTCGACCGTGCGGTCCTTGCTGTTGTTGTCGTAGACGTAGATGGCGGCGCCGGGGAGCGCGGCGCGGAAACCGGCGACGGTCTGCCCGATCGCCGCTTCCTCATTGTAGCAGGGCAGGATGACGGCGATGCGGGGCTGACGAACCGCTGACCCCTCACTCGCCATCAAATCCTCCGTTCGCACTGAGCGTAGTCGAAGTGCGGGCCGCAAACGCAGCGCCCGCTGCCCGTCCTTCGACTTCGCTCAGGACGAACGGCGGCGCAAGCGTTGCGTTCAGTATCAGGCGTCGGCCTTCTTCGCCGGGGCCTTCTTGGCGGCCGGCTTCTTGGCCGGAGCGACCTCGGCCTCGGCGGCCTCCGCCTTCTTCGGCGCGGCCTTCTTGGCCGGAGCCGGCTTGGCCTCCTCGGCGGGAGCCTCCTCGGCCTTCGGCGCGGCGGCCTTCTTCGCCGCCGGCTTCTTCGCCGGAGCGGCCTCGGCCTCCTCGGCGGCCTGCTCGGCCTTCGCCGCAGCGGCCTTCTTGGCAGGCGCCTTCTTCGCCGGCTCGGCCGTCACTTCGTCCTCGGCCGGGCCCTCGGTCTTCTTGGCGGCAGCCTTCTTCGCCTTCGGCTTGTGATCATGATCATGATCGTGGTCGTGGTCATGATCGTGGTGGTCATGATCGTGATCATGGTTGTGGACGTGCGTGCCCGATGCGAAGCCGTCCTCGCTTTCGATCGCGGCTTCCAGCTCCTCGCGGGTCACGGAGCGGTCGCTGATCTCGGCCTTGCCGAACAGGAAGTCGACGACCTTGTCCTCGTAGAGCGGCGCGCGCAGCTGGGCGGCGGCCATCGCATCCTGCTGGACATACTGGGCGAAGCGCTCGCGATCCTTCGGGTTGTACTGCTGGGCGGCCTGCGCGATCAGGCGCTGCATCTCAGCCTGGCTCACCTCGACGCCATTGGCTTGGCCGATCTCGGACAGGAGCAGGCCCAGGCGCACGCGACGCTCCGCAATCGCCTGGTAATCGGCCTTGTCGGCCTCCAGCTCGGCCATAGCGGCGGTCGGATCGGCCTCGTGCGTGGTCTCGTGCTCCAGCTGCTGCCAGATCTGCTGGAACTCGGCGTCGACCATCGACGGCGGCACCGGGAAATCGTGGCCCTCGGCCAGCTGGTCGAGCAGCTTGCGCTTCATGTAGGTGCGGGTGAGCCCGTTCAGCTCCTGCTCCACCTGGCCCTTGATCAGCTCCTTGAGCTGGTCGAGGCCGGTGAGGCCGAGCTGCTTGGCGAACTCGTCGTCGATCACCTGCTCGGCCGGCACCTTCACCTCGGTGACGGTCACGGCGAAGACGGCGTCCTTGCCGGCCAGCTCCTTGGCCGGATAATCCTTCGGGAAGGTGACATTGAGCTCGCGGCTCTCGCCCTGCTTCACGCCCTCCAGCTGCTCCTCGAAGCCCGGGATCAGGCGGCCCGAGCCGAGCTCGACCGACATGCCCTCACCGGTGCCGCCGTCGAAGGCGACGCCGTTCACGGTGCCCTTGTAGTCCATCACGACGAGATCGCCCTCGACCGCCGGATGCCCTTCCGAAGCCGCCTCGTGGCGCTTGGACTGCGAGGCGATGCGCGAGATCTGCTCGTCGATCTCGGCCTCGGGGGCCTCGACGGTCAGGCGCTCCAGCTTGAGCCCCTCGATCTGCGGCGCAGGCACGTCCGGCAAGACCTCAAGCGTCACGTCGAGCGCGGCGTCCTTGCCTTCCTCATAATCCTTGTCGAGCTCGACCGCCGGCTGGGTCGCCGGGCGCAGCTTGTGCTCGGCGAGCAGCGACTGCACGCTCTCCTGCACGGTCGCGTTCAGCGCGTCCTGGTGCAGCGCCGGGCCGTGCATCTTCTTGACGAGATTCGCGGGAACCTTGCCGGGGCGGAAGCCGGGCATCTTCATCTGCGGCGCCAGCTGCTTCACCTGGGTCTCGACCCGCGCGGCGATGTCCTTCGCCGGGATCGTGACCTTGTATGCCCGCTTCAGCCCCTCGTTCAACGTCTCGACAGTCTGCATCTCGGCTCTTCTTTCCCACGAATCTCGTTGAGGCGGCACCAGCCCGGGCGGCGGGACTGGTGCGGGCGAAGGGACTCGAACCCCCACATCTTGCGATACTGGAACCTAAATCCAGCGCGTCTACCAGTTCCGCCACGCCCGCGCGGCAACCGCCGGTCGGCGCGCGTCTATAGCAGGCCGGCGCGCAAGGGCAAGCGGCGGAGACGCGAGTCTCCGCCGTCCGTGATCCGGATCAGTTGGACTTGGGGGCCGGCCCGATCTTCGCGCTCGTCATCAGCGCGCGGGCGGACGCGATGTCGCGATCGAAATAGAAGATCGCCGGCGCCTCGAAGGTCAGCAGGTAGAGCTTGCCGCCGACGATCGCGCCCAGCGCCTCGCCCTTGCGCTTCACCTCCTCGTCCTGCTTGGTGAAGCTGTAGGTGAAGCGGAAGCCCTTCTGATCGCCCACCTGCGCCGGTTCGATCGAATCGACCGACATCAACGTGGTGTTGTTGGCGACGCGATAGCTGCCCTCGAACAGCTGGGCGACGTCGGGCGCCAGCATCGTCGAGGAGAAATGCGGCAGCGGCATGTCCTTCTTCTGCGCATCGCGAAACAGCGTCTCGTCGTTGCCGATGCCGCCGTAGAAGGTCATGTCGTTGAGCGCGAGGCCATCCAGCGTCCAGCTCTCGGCATTGCGGCCCGGGCGGCTGCCGAGCCGGTTCCAGTCCTGCGAAGGCGTCACCGACAGGCCCGACTTCGCCACATATTCCGGCGTGCCCGACGTCATCAGGTGATAGGCCGCCGTCGCCGGCATCGCCGAAAGCACGGCCACCGCCGAGCACGCAAACATCACATACCGCATCAGTCTCATCCCCCTGCGAGCATCGTCATCATCGGCTTGTCGGCCGCGTCGGGCCGGGCCGCCATATATTTGCGAAGCGCGTCCTGCCCTTCGACCGTCTGGCCATTACGGAGCAGCGCGAGGCCGAGCCCGCGCCACGCCTCGGGCACCGCGCCCACCCCTGTCGCCGCCGATCGATAGGCGTCGATCGCCGCCTTCAAATCCTCCGGCCGCCCCCGGCTGCGCAGCAGTTCGCCGCGCGCGTAATAGAGCTGCGGCGTCCAGCCTTCGGTGCCGAGCGAGGTCAGCAGGAAGTCGGTGCCGCCGAAATCGTTGAGCTTGATCTGATCGTCCACGAACCCGGCCCAGAAAGGCGCCAGCGCGGCCATATAGGCGGCGCGGTTGGTCACCGGCGTACCGACTACCGCCTGCTTCGAGGCGAGATCCTTCAGCGTCGCCATGCGCTCGGCGGTCGGCGGGTGGGTGGCGAACATGCCGCCATTCTTGTCCTTGCGGCTGGCGACGTTGCGCGCGACGGCGGTCGCGTCCTGCTCGGCCCGAAGCTGCTCCCAGATCTTCGACGCCGCCATCGGATCGTAGCCGGCCTTCGCCAGCAGCGTCACCGATCCCGCATCGGCCTCCCGCTCCATGTCGCGGCTGAACGCGAAGGCGGAACCGAGCTCGCCCAGCATGAAGGGCAGACCGAAGAGCCCGAAGGCGCCGAAAAAGGCCATGCCGGCGGAGCGATCCTCCACCTCCCGGAACAGCTGCAGGCTGTGCTTGTTGGCATAGTGGGTATATTCGTGGCCGAGCACGGCAGCGAACTGCGCCTCGTCGCGCACGCGCAGGAACAGGCCGGACCACACCAGCATCATGCCGTTGGGCGCCATGCTGGCGTTGAAGGCGGCGGTGCGCACGATGTAGATGCGCACGCCCGCGCAATTCGCGTCGCCCACCGTCCGGCAGAAGACGCCGCGCACATAATCGTTGAGCGCCTTGTCACGGATCACGAAGCTGGACGTGCGGAACTTCCGCTCCGCCTCGTCCATCTGCATCCAGATACCGCGCTCCACCTTGTCCTGCGGCTGGTAGGCCAGCCCCTGCGACGGCAGTTGCGCCGCCACGGAAACGGGCGCTACCGGCAGGTCCCCCGCCAGCGCGGGGCGGACAAGGCTGGCAAGCGCGGCGCCGGTGAGCGCCGCCCTGCGCAGGATCATTTCGCGGCCGCGACCAGAGCCGGAACGGCGGTCGTGCCGGGCATGCCGGTGAGCAGCTTGTTGACCACCGCGCCCGAGCCCTCCGCCGTGCGGATGTCGCCGGCCGAGCTCGGCAGCAGGTTGAACCACACGACGTTGCCGGTCCTGAGATCGACCAGCGAAGCGTAGCAGATGTGCACGCCGCCCGGGATGAACACGCCCGCACCGATCGCCGAGGTGGCCAGCAGCGTGAATATCTGCAGCGCCTTGCGGCCCGCCGTGCCGAAGCTGTCGCGATCGTAGAGCATCAGCGCGTAATCCGCGCCACCGGCGAGATCGCCAAGCTTGGAGGCGCCCGGACCGAGCGTCCAGTCGAACGCCTCCTTCTTGGTCGGCAGGCGCTGGCCCGGCAGCACCTTGTGCTGGACGATCGCATCGGAGACGGCGCGGAACAGCGCCTGATAGTCGGCAACCGTCTGGCCGTCGTCGCCCTGCAGATCGGGCATCATCACGATCGTGTTGCCGTGCGCCTTGGCCTCGGAATCGAGCGAGGTGCCGAGCAGGCCGCGCGCGGTCGCGGTCCAGTCCGCATTGGGCTCGGCGACGCCGCCGGCGGTCAGCGAGCCGACCTCGACGTCGGGGCGCAGCACGACGATGCGCATCGGCTTGCCGGCGGGCACGTCATAGCCCGGCGCGGCGAGCGGCTTGGCGATGGACGGGACGGAAAGGGCACACGCGACGACCGCCGCGGCGCAAAGCAACACCGATTTCATGACACCCCCTGTCAGCCACTCCCCAGTGGCGGACGAAGAGCTATCGCGGAGGATGTCGCCCGACAAGTCTAATTTTTCACCGGCGTGCAACAGGTTGCGAGCAGGATCATTCGAGAGGCGACAGGCCCTGCGACAAAAGGTACGAACGCGGCATGATTACTTTGCGAAGCACCGAGCTGGAGGTGACGATTTCGGAGATCGGCGCCGAATTGCAGTCGATCCGGGACATACAGGGCCACGACTGGCTGTGGGACGGCGACGAACGCTGGTGGACGGGGCGCGCGCCGCTGCTGTTCCCCACGGTCGGCATGATGGCGAACGGGGTCGCGCGTTTCGGCGGGCGCGAGTTCGCCATGCCGAAGCACGGCTTCGCGCGGAAAAAGCCGTTCGCGGTGATCGAGACGCTGGACCACAGCGCCACCTTCCGGCTGGAGGACAGCGACGACACGCGGGCCGTCTATCCCTTCACGTTCCGCCTCGACGTCACCCACCGGCTCGACGGCGCGGTGCTGGAGACGGTGGCGACCGTCACCAATATCGGTGACGCGCCGATGCCTGCGGGTTTCGGCTTCCACCCGGCGCTGCGCTGGCCGCTACCGGGGACGGGCGGCAATTCCAAGACGCAGCATCTGCTGCGCTTCGACGCCGAGGAACCGGAACCGATCCGTGGCGTGACGCCCGACGGCCTGATCGGCCCACCCGCGCGCACCCCGATCGACGGGGATGAGCTGCAGCTCCACGATTCGCTGTTCGAACATGACGCGCTCGTGCTCGACCGGCCGAACAGCCGGGGCCTGTGGTACGGCGTGCCCGAGCATCCCGGCGTGCGGGTGGATTTCGCCGGGCTCAACTATCTCGGCATCTGGATGAAGCCGGGTGCGGGCTATCTGTGCATCGAGCCCTGGGCGAGCCACGCCGACGACGAGGGCTTCCACGGCGAGTTCGCGGAGAAGCCCTGCGTGGTGACGCTGGCGCCGGGCGAAACGCACGACTTCGCGATGGCGATGACGTTCGGGGTGCCGTTCTAAAAATTCCTCCCCAAGCTTGCTCAGGGAGGAATTTTACACGTCCAGCGCCTTCTTCAGCAGCTCGTTGACCACCGCCGGGTTCGCCTTGCCGGCCATGGCGCGCATCGTCTGGCCGACGAAGAAGCCGAACAGCTTGTCCTTGCCGCCGCGATATTCGGCCACCTTGTCGGGGTTGGCGTCCATCACCTTGGCGATCTCCGCCTCGATCGCGCCGGTGTCGCTGGTCTGCCTGAGGCCGCGCTCCTCGACGATCTTGGCGGGATCGTCGCCGGTCTCCAGCATCACCTCGAACACCTGCTTGGCGAGCGTGCCGGAGAGCGTGCCGTCCGCCACCAGCTTGTTGAGCTCCGCCGCCTGCTTCGGCGACACCGGGCTCTCGCCGATATCCTTGCCCAGCCGGTTGAGAGCGCCGAACAGTTCGGACGTCACCCAGTTGGAGGCGGGCTTGGGCGCAGCGCCCTCGGCCAGCATCGCCTCGAACCAGCGCGCCGTCTCGACATCCGCGGTCAGCACGTCGGCATTGTAGGCGGTGAGGCCGAGATCGCCCTCGTAGCGCTTGCGCTTGGCGTCGGGCAGTTCGGGCAGCGAGGCGCGCGCCTCCTCCAGAAACGCCTCGTCCAGCTCCAGCGGCAGCAGATCCGGATCGGGGAAGTAGCGGTAATCGTGCGCGTCTTCCTTGGAGCGCATCGAGCGCGTCACGCCCTTGCCGCCATTGCCGTCCGGATCGAACAGCCGCGTTTCCTGCACCACCGTGCCGCCATCCTCGATCAGATCGACCTGACGGCGCGCCTCGATCTCGATCGTCGCCATGACGAAGCGGATCGAGTTGACGTTCTTGGTCTCGGTGCGGGTGCCGAACGGATCGCCGGGCTTGCGCACGCTGACGTTCACGTCGGCGCGCATCGAGCCCTGCTCCATGTTTCCGTCGCACGAGCCGACATAGCGCAGGATCGATCGCAGCTTCTTGACGTAAGCGCCTGCTTCGGCGGGCGACCGCATGTCCGGCTTCGACACGATCTCCATCAGCGCCACGCCCGACCGGTTGAGGTCGACATAGGAGCGCGTCGGGTGCTGATCGTGCATAAGCTTGCCGGCATCCTGCTCGACATGGATGCGCTCGATGCCGATCGTCTTGGGCTCGGCGCCCTCGGGTTCGATCTCGATCGAACCTTCGCCGACAAGCGGATGATAAAGCTGCGAAATCTGGTAGCCCTGCGGCAGATCGGCGTAGAAATAATTCTTCCGATCGAACCGCGACCAGCGGTTGATCGGCGCATTGATCGCCATGCCGGTGCGGACCGCCTGGCGGATGCACTCGGCGTTCGGCACGGGCAACATGCCGGGCATCGCCGCGTCGATCAGGCTGACCTGGCTGTTCGGCTCCGCCCCGAACGCGGTCGCCGCGCCCGAGAAGAGCTTGGACTGCGACGTGACCTGCGCATGGACCTCGAGGCCGATCACGACCTCCCACTCGCCAGTGCCGCCCTGAATGCGATAGGTTGATTCAGTCATACCAACTTCCGTTCGTGTCGAGCGAAGTCGAGACACGCTTCGCCCAGTGTCACGTCCCTCGACTACGCTCGGGACGAACGGTTTAACTCGGTTACCACCACGCCCCCGGCCGCGCCGTGAAGCCCGCGCGCTCCTCGATCGCCAACCCGGCGTTGAGCACGCCTTGCTCATCGAGCGGGCGGCCGATGATCTGGAGGCCCAGCGGCAGCCCCTGCCCGTCCAGCCCGCCCGGCACCGACATCGCCGGCAGGCCTGCCAGCGATGAGGGCACGGTGAAGACGTCGTTGAGATACATGGCGATCGGATCGGCCGCCTTCTCGCCCAGCCCGAAGGCGGCGGAGGGCGCGGTCGGCGTCAGCAGCACGTCGCACTTCTCGAAGGCCTGCTCGAAATCGCGCACGATCAGCGACCGGACCTTCTGCGCCTTGGTGAAATAGGCGTCGTAGAAGCCGGCCGAGAGCACGTAGGTGCCGATCATGATGCGGCGCTTCACCTCGGCGCCGAAACCGTCGGCGCGGGTCGCGGCGTACATCTCCTGCAGGTTGGCGCCGTCGGGCAGGTCGCGCAGACCGTAGCGCACGCCGTCATAGCGCGCGAGGTTGGAGGAGGCCTCCGCCGGCGCGATGATGTAATAGGTCGGCAGCGCGTATTTGGTGTGCGGAAGCGAGACCTCGACGATCTCCGCGCCCGCATCCTTGGCCCAGGCAATGCCCTGTTCCCACAGCGCCTCGATCTCGGCGGGCATGTTGTCGACCCGATATTCCCTGGGAATACCGACGCGCTTGCCCTTGAGATCGCCCGACAATCTCTTTTCCCACGCCGGCACCGGCAGGTCCAGCGAGGTGGCGTCCTTGGGATCGAAGCCGGACATCGCCTCCAGCATGATCGCGCAGTCACGCACGTCCTTCGCCATCGGCCCCGCCTGATCGAGCGAGGAGGCGAACGCCACCACGCCCCAGCGCGAGCAGCGCCCATAGGTCGGCTTGATGCCCGAAATGCCGGTGAAGGCGGCGGGCTGGCGGATCGAACCGCCGGTGTCGGTGCCCGTCACGCCCGGCGCCATCCGCGCCGAGACGGCCGCCGAAGACCCGCCCGAGGAGCCGCCCGGCGCCAGCGCCGCATTGCCGCCGTCGTTGCGCTTCCAGGGCGAGATCACGTTGCCGAAGGCGCTGGTCTCGTTGGACGAGCCCATCGCGAACTGGTCCATGTTGAGCTTGCCGAGCATCCCCGCGCCGGCGCCGAACAGCTTCGACGTGATGGTGGATTCATACTGCGGCACGAAGCCCTTGAGGATGCCGGATGCCGCGGTGGTCTCCACCCCCTTGGTGCAGAACAGATCCTTGATGCCGAGCGGCACGCCGGAGAGTGGCTTGAGATCGCCGGAGGCGCGCGCCGCATCGGCCGCATCGGCCGCGGCGAGCGCATGGTCGGGGGTCTCGACCAGCCAGGCGTTGAGCGGCTTGCCTTTGGCAACCGCCGCATTGAAAGCGCTCGCCACCTCGCGCGCGGAGAAAGTGCCGGCGGCGACGCCGTCGCGGATGTCGGCGATGCCGAGGTTGGTCAAATCGGTCATTATTCGATCACCTTGGGCACGGCGAAGAAGCCATGCTCGGCCTGGGGGGCGTTGGCGAGGACGGCGTCGCGGATGCCGCCGCCGGTCTGATCGTGGGTCACCACGTCGTCGCGCAGGCGCAGATGGTTGGGGATGACGGCGGCGAGCGGCTCGACGCCGTCGGTGTTCACCTCGCCGAGTTGCTCGATCCAGCCGAGGATGTTGTTGAGCTCGGGAAGGAGCGCCTCGGCCTCGGCATCGCTGGTGGCGATGCGCGCGAGGCCGGCGATCTTGCGGACGGTGGCGAGGTCGACTGACATGACGGCGCGGCTATCACCCGCAACCCTGCACTTCAAGCGCCCAACCTTGACCTTGATCGTCATACCGGCGAAGGCCGGTATCCAGATCCGGCGCTGGAAGCTGGACCCCGGCCTCCGCCGGGGTGACGGAGGATGGTTTGGCCGCACGTCGCTTTCTCTACGTGATCGCCGCGATCATATTCCTGATCCTCGCCGGCGGCATCGTCTGGACGCTGTTCCCCGAAGCGGTGATGCGCTGGACGTTCGTGCCGACCATCTCCTTCGCGGCTCCGCCCGACGGCGGGCCGGACTATCGAGACCAGAGCGCCTGGCTCTCCCGCCCCGGTCTGCCGAACGACCCCGCGCAATGGCTGCCCGACGGCGTGAAGGGCGCGGCGAAAACCAAGGCGGTCGTCTTCTTCGTGCCGCCCACCACCTATCTCGATCGCGGCCACTGGAATGCGCCGATCGACGACAAGAGCATGAACGAGCGCGCGAAGAAGTTCGTGCCGACGCAGCTGTCCGCCTTCACCAATGTCGGGCGGGTGTGGGCGCCGAAATATCGCGAGGCGACGGTCGGCGCCTTCCTCACCACCAAGCCCGATGCCGCCAAGGCGCTGCAGCTGGCCTATGGCGACGTGAGCCGCGCGTTCGACGCCTTCCTCGATCAGGCGCCGCCCGATGCGCCGATCATCCTCGCCGGGCACAGCCAGGGCAGCTACCACCTGCTCCACCTGCTCAAGGATCGGGTGGCGGGCGACAAGAAACTGAGGAAGCGGATCCTCGCCGCCTACCTGGTCGGCTGGCCTGTCTCGGTGACGACGGACCTGCCCAAGCTCGGCTTGCCCGCCTGCACCGCGCCCGACGAGCACGGCTGCATCCTGAGCTGGGAGAGCTTCGCCGAGCCTGCCGACGCTGCGCAGCTGCGCACCCGCTACGACGCGGGGGTAGGCTTCACCGGCCAGCCGCGCGCCAACACGCCGGCGCTCTGCGTCAATCCGATCACCGGCACGCAGGGCGGCACGGCGGACGCGAACGCCAATCTCGGCGCGATCAAGCCGAACGAGACCTACACGAAGGCGACACTGACGCCCCGGCTGGTCCCGGCACGATGCGATCCGGCCGGGCTGCTGCTGATCGGTCCGCCGCCGGATGGCTTCGGGGTGATGGTGCTGCCCGGCAACAACTTCCACGTCTTCGATTACGCCTTGTTCTGGGCGAACGTCCGCGCCGATGCCGAGCGTAGGCTGGCGGCGTTCGAAAAGCATCGCAGGTGATCACCGGATCGACGCTCGAATTTCGCGACAGCTTGCCCGAGGGTGGACGGCTGGCCGGTCTGGACGTCGGCACCAAGACGATCGGCCTCGCTTATTGCGACGCCGGCTGGACGATCGCGACGCCCGCCGAGACGATCCGCCGGACCAAGTTCGGCGCCGATCTGGAGGCCTTGCGCAAGGTGGTGGCGAGCCAGTCGATCCGCGGGCTGGTGCTGGGCCTGCCGCTCAACATGGACGGCACCGATTCGCCGCGCACGCAGGCGATCCGTGCCTTCGCCCGCAATCTGAAGCCGCTCGACTTGCCGATCCTGCTGTGGGACGAGCGCTGGTCCACCGCCGCCGTCACGCGCACATTGCTCGAAGCGGATGCCAGCCGCGCGAGGCGGGCCGAGGTGGTCGACAAGATGGCGGCCGCCTACATCCTGCAGGGCGCGATCGACGCGATGGCCTAGGCAGAAGGCGCCGATCCGGGCTACGCCAGTGCCGGAGCTCGGGGGCGTTGCATGAAATTCAGTTGGCCGAAACCGCTGCACGGATGGCGCGCTTTCTTCGGCGAGGTCGGCGTCGTGCTGATCGGCGTGCTGCTGGCGCTCGGCGCGCAGCAAGTCGCCGACGATATCCATTGGAACACTCAGACCGCCGAGGCGCGCGAGGCGCTGAAAGCGGAGCTGGATCATGATCTGGGGACGATGACGTTCAGGGTCGCGGAGCAGGATTGCGTCGATCGCAGGCTCAATGCCGTCGATTCATGGGTAGCCTCGTGGCGGGCGGGCCGGCCGATCACGCTCACCGACGATATCCATGGCATATCCTTTTACCATGTCCGATCGAGCGTGTGGGACATCGTCAAATCCGGCCAGACCGCTGCGCAGATGCCGCTCGATGACCAGCTCGATTATGCCCGGCTCTACGACGTGCTGATGAACCTCGACCGGTTTCAGGCGCAGGAGTTGGACGCATGGGGTACGCTCAACGAATTCAACGGTGCTCATCAGCTGAGCGATGCTGATCTGCGGCTGATCCACAAGCAGGTCCTCTCGATCCGCTCCATGAGTGGAAATTACGTCGTGAATCTGCACGGCCTCGCCGAGACGGCCGCGCGTCTCGGGCTCAAGCCGGACACGCTGGAGATGCCGGACTCCGCGGCGCAGGCCCGCTTCTGCGGCAATATCCTTCCGGCCGTCGCCGGGGTGGCACGGTGAGGCTTGTGCCTCCCGGTGCCTCCCGATAGGAGGCGCGTTCATGCCAGCCGACGCTCCGTCCGAGTTCGCCCTCCCCGATGGCGTCCACCCTTTCCCGCACAAGCACCTCACCGGCATCGCCGGGCTGCAGCCATGGGAGATCGGCTTCCTGCTGAACGAGGCCGAGCAGTGGATCGCGCTCAACCGCGCCACCGCCAAGCATGACGACCGGCTGGCGGGCCTGACTCAAATCAACGCCTTCTTCGAGAACAGCACCCGCACGCTGCTGAGCTTCGAGATCGCCGGCAAGCGGTTGGGCATGGACGTGATCAATATGCACGCGGCCCAATCCAGCGTGAAGAAGGGCGAGACGCTGCTCGACACCACGGCGACGCTCAACGCGATGAAGCCGGACGTGATTGTGATCCGCCACGATGCCTCCGGCGCGGTCGGCCTGATCGCCGACAAGGTGGATTGCCCGGTGCTCAACGCCGGCGACGGGCGGCACGAGCATCCCACGCAGGCGCTGCTCGACGCGCTGACCATTCGCCGACGCGTCGGCCGGATCAACGGCACCGTCGTCACCATCTGTGGCGACGTTCTGCACAGCCGGGTGGCGCGCTCCAACATCCTGCTGCTCGGCACGCTGGGCGCCGAGGTGCGCGTTGTGGCGCCGCCGACGCTGCTGCCACCCGCCGTCGAGCGGATGGGGGTGAAGGCCTATACCGATTTCGACGCGGCGCTGGAGGGCGCCGAGGTGGTGATGATGCTCCGCCTCCAGCTCGAGCGGATGGACGGGGCGTTCGTCCCCTCCCCGCGCGAATACCACCATTTTTATGGCCTCACCCGCGAGCGGCTGGCGCTGGCCGCCAAGGACGCGCTGGTCATGCACCCCGGCCCGATGAACCGGGGTATCGAGATCACCTCCGACGTCGCCGACGACATCCAGCAATCGGCGATCACCGAGCAGGTGGAGATGGGCGTAGCGGTGCGCATGGCCTGCCTCGACGTGTTGACCCGAAGCCGGCGCGGCGTGGAGGGCTGGGCATGAACGGCGTGACTAAGGGCACGCTCGCCATCCGCAATGGACGGATCGTCGATCCGGTGGCCGGTACGGTCGAGGAAGGCGGCGTCCTCATCAAGGACGGCCGCATCGAGGCGTTCGGCGAGATCGAGCATGGCGTGTTCCGCAAGTCCGACGTGGTGGCCGACGCGCGCGGCGCGCTGATCGCGCCGGGTCTGGTGGATGTCGGTGCCTTCGCGATCGATCCCAGGGCGGCAACGGCGGGCGGCATCACCACCTCGCTGCTGATGCCCGACCAGGCGCCGCCGCTCGATGCCCCGGCCCTGATCCGGCAGGCGGCTAGCTTCCCGGCCGATGCCGTGAGCATCGTCCCCTTCGCCGCCGCGACGCGCGGGCTCGCCGGCCGCGAGATGGCCGAGATCGGCCTGATGAAGCGCGCCGGTGCGGTCGCGGTGTGTACCGGGCGCCAGTGGATCGCCGATTCGGAGCTGATGGCCCGGATCATGGCCTATGCCTCCGCCTTCGACATGATCGTGATCACCCATGCCGAGGATGGCGGGCTGGTGAAGGGCGCGGTCGCGACCGACGGCGAGATGGCGAGCCGGCTCGGCCTCGCCTCCGCCCCCGCGATCGCCGAGGCGATGGCGGTGGCGCGCGACCTGATGCTCGCCGAGGAGACCGGCGCGCGGCTCCACTTCCGCCAGCTCTCGACCGCCCGCGCTTTCGATCTCGTGCGTGCGGCCAAGAAGCGCGGCGTCGCGGTGACGTGCGGGGTGAGCCCTGCGCATTTCCTGCTGTCGGATCAGGCGATCGGGCCGTTCAAGACCTTCGCCCGCCTCTCGCCGCCGCTTCGTTCCGAGGACGATCGCAAGGCGGTGATCGAGGCGGTGCGCGACGGCACGGTGGACCTGATCGCCTCCGCCCACGATCCGCGCGGGCCGGAGGCGAAGCGCCTGCCCTATGTCTCGGCCGAGCCGGGCATGGCGGGCGCCGAGACCCTGCTCACCCTGTCGCTGGCGCTGGTGCAGGAGGGTGTCGTCACCCTGCCCCGCCTGTTCGATCTGCTGGCGACCGCGCCGGCAAAGCTCTTCGGGCTGGAGGCGGGCCGCATGGCGATCGGCGCGCCGGCCGACCTAATCCTGGTCGACGACGGCAAGCCGTGGAAGATCGTCGGCGACAAGCTCGCCGGCAAGGCGGGCAACACGCCGTTCGATGGCCTCCCGGTGCAGGGCCGCGTGCTGAAAACGATCAAGGGCGGCCAGCCCATCGGCTGACCGCCCCCTTGGTTCCTATCCCGTTCGTGCTGAGGAGCCGCTGAGCTTGTCGAAGCGGCGTCTCGAAGCATAGCCGCAGCGCTTACCCTTCGAGACGGGACTTCGACTGCGCTTCGCTCCGCTCAGTCCCTCCTCAGGGCGAACGGGGTTTCCTGTTTTACCGCGAGGCCACCTGCACGCCCGCATCGCGCTTGGCGAGCAGCGGCGGGACACCCGCCTTCGCCGCCACCTTCACCGGCACGTCGCGCTTCGCGGTCTGCGTTTTCGCGTCCGCCTTCACCCACTGTAGCGGCGCATCGCCGGCGGTGGCGCGGACGAAGCAGGCGCTGCCCTTGGCGTGGATCTGCTCGCACAGCGCCACGGCCGCTTCGCGATCGGCGAAGCCCGAGACCGAGAGGCGCACCAGCGAGGCGCCCGAGAAGCTGAACTGCGCGCGCGCCGGGGCATAGCCCGCGAGACGCGGCATCGCCTTCGAGGCCTGGTCCCACGCCGTCTGGATCGCACCGGCACGGGAGAAGGCGCCGAGCTGGACGACATAGCCGCTGGAGCGGAAGGCGGGCTTCGGCTGCACGCTCAGCACCGCCGACCGGAACGGCGTCTTCGGCGCGCGGAGCAGCGCCGGCGTCGCGGCTTCCGGCTCGGGCGCCGAGACATGCTGGGCGGCGAGCACCACGGCGGCGGCCGGCGCATCGGCGGGCGTCGCATCGGCCTTGGGCGCATCGTCGAGCGGCACCGTCACCGACGGCGCGTCGTTGGCGGCAACCTGCGCCGGCATAGCGGCCGGAGCCGGATCGGCAGCGGCGAGCGCGACCGGCGCCTCGCCCGGAGCCGGCGCGGCGAGCGCCAGCGCGGTCGGCAGGCCCGGATCGCTCGCCGGCTTCACGCCCAGCATCGAGGCGACCTGCACCGGGCCGGCGGCCTGCGGCGTGGCGAGCTCGGCCCAGTGCGCGATCTGGTCGTTGATCTGGTTCGGCGGCGTATCCTGCATCGCGACGCCGCGCGCCTCACGCCACTGGCCGTTCAGCGCGAAGGCGAGCGCCAGGTTCTGACGTGCCCGCGCATCCGACTTGCCCGAGCGGACATAGTCACTGAGCGTGTTGATCGCGGTCTGGCGGTCCCCCGACAGCGCCAGCGCGAGGCCGAGGTCGGCGACCGGGATCTGACCGTCGAGGCTGTGGAGCACGCTTTGCGCCTCACCCGCCTGGCCCTGGGCGATCTCGGCGAGCGCCATGTTGAACTTGGCTTTCGGCTGATCGGGGTTGAGCGTCAGCGAATCGCGGAAGCTCGTCGCGGCCGAGGCGAAGCGGCCGGCGGCGAGGTAGGACTGGCCGAGCAGCATCCGGTAGCCCGCATCGTTCGGCGACAGCGACACCGCCTGCTCGGCCGCCGCGACCGCGACGAGGCCCTTGTGGGCGGCCAGCGCGGCGCGCGCCTTGTCGGCGGACTTGGCGGCGACTTCCTTGGCCTTCGGCGCCTGATCGGCGAGCGAGGCGACATGGCTGGTGCCGGTGGTGCACGCCACCGTCGAGACGCCGAGCATCAGCGACAGCATGCCGATCCGGCCGAGAGTCCTGCGGTTCATATTCCTGTTCCCCCGCGTGAATGTCAGTCTTTCGCCGGCAGGCTGGCGGCCAGCCGGGCGACGTCGGGAAGCGATTCAAGCAACTGGTCGAGCGCGTCGGTGACGAGCAGCTGAGCAGAACGGTTCTGCACGGCGCAGGCGAGACGCAGACGAAGATGGCGCTCGGTATCGAGGCGCAGCGTGAAGGCGGCCTTGCGGCCCTCGGCGCGCTTCGCCACGCCCTTGGGCGCGGAGACGGTGGCCTTCGGGACCTTGGCCTTCTTCGGCGCGGCCTTGGGTTTGGGCGCAACGGGGGCCGGAGCCTCGGCGACGATCTCGGCCACAGGCTCGACGACCGGCTCCTCGACCACTGCCGGCTCCACCGGCGCGGCGAATTCGCGGGCGATCTCTTCCTGCTGGCGGACGACCTGCGGCACCTCCACCGGCATCGGCGCGGACGTCGCCGGGCCGGCGAGATTCGCCGGCAGGCGGGCGGTCACGGGGCGCGGCGCAGGCGCATCGTGGCCCATGTCGTTCCAGCCGAGATCGTCGAGCCCGGTGGTGTTGAAGCCGAAGCCTTGCGGGCGCATCGCCGGCCGCGCCTGCCCCTTGCGGGCCAGCAGGCCCGAGGAGAGCGATGCGAAAGCCTTGTTGTCACGCATACTCACGGCCTCCCTTACTGGACCACGCGGCGGCCGAAGCCGCTCGCGGGCCGGGGCGCCATGACGGCGGCACCCGGCGTGGGGGCCGCGAACACGGTGCGGCGGAAATTCTTCTCGAGCCGATCCCAGATATAGGACCACAGATCGACGATCTCGCCCGCCGAGCGGCCCTTGGGATCGACCTCCATCACGGTGCGACCGTCGATCATCGACGCGGCGAAATCGGTGCGGTGGTGGACGGTGATCGGCGCGACGGTGCCATGCTGGCTGAGCGCGATCGCCGCCTCGTGGGTGATGCGCGCCTTGGGAGTCGCGGCGTTGACCACGAACAGCAGCGGCTTGCCCGAACGCTCGCAGAGATCGACGGTGGCGCCGACGGCGCGCAGATCGTGGGGCGACGGGCGGGTCGGGATGACGATCAGCTCGGCGACCTGGATGACGCTCTGGATCGCCATGGTGATCGCCGGCGGCGTATCGATGATGGCGAGCTTGAACCCCTGCTGGCGCAACACCTCCAGATCGGCGGCAAGGCGCGCGACGGTCGTCTGGGCGAAGGCCGGCATGTCGGCCTCGCGCTCGTTCCACCAGTCGGCGAGCGAGCCCTGCGGATCGATGTCGATCAGCACAACCGGGCCGGCGCCGGCCAGCTGCGCCTGCACCGCCAGATGACCCGAGAGCGTCGTCTTGCCCGATCCGCCCTTCTGCGATGCCAATGCCAGAACCCGCATGCCCTGCCCTTCAACCGTGAGATTTGAGCAGGAAATCCCACGGGCAGGCCTAATATCCGGTTAAGAAGGCCCTGCTTTTCTGCGCACACTTATCGTTAACGCGTGATATTCCATGTGCGAACGGGAGTGATGGCAAAGGGGATTCCCACGATGCGGATTGCGGGGGCGATGATAGTGGCGGCGGTGATCGCCACGCCGGCGGCGGCGGCGAGCGTGAAGGACGGCGTCGATGCCTGGCAGCGCGGCGACTATTCGGGTGCTGTCTCGATCTGGCGCCCGCTCGCCGAGGCGAACGACCCCGATGCCGCCTTCGATCTTGCGCAGGCCTACAAGCTCGGGCGCGGCGTGCCGACCGATCTCGGGCAAGCGAAGACGTGGTACGGCAAGTCCGCGCAGGCGGGGCACATCCAGGGCGCGGCCAATTACGGCCTGCTGCTGTTCCAGGACGGCGATCGCCGCTCCGCGATGCCGTGGATCAGCAAGGCGGCGGATGCCGGCGATCCCCGCGCGCAATACGTGCTGGGTACCGCCCTGTTCAACGGCGACCTCGCCGCCAAGGACTGGCCCAAGGCCTATGCGCTGATGACCCGCGCCGCCGCCGCCGGCCTGCCGCAGGCGACGACGAGCCTGAGCCAGATGGATCAGTATATGAGCGCCGACGATCGGCAAAGGGGCCTCCAGCTGGCCAGCCAGATGGCCTCTCGCCCGATCCCGCCGACCGGGCGACAGCTGGTGACGGGCGGCGGCTCCGACGTCGCGGTGACGGCATCGGTGCCGGTGGCCTCGCCGCCGCCGCCGAGCGATCTTTCCGCGATGCCGGCCAAGCCCAAGGCGGGCAAGACGCCCAAAGCCCCGAAGCCAGCGTCGCAGGTGGCGGAAGCCGCTCCGTCGCCGGCTCCCAAGCCCGCTCCTGCGCCCAAGGCGGCGCCCGCGCTCGCCTCGTCGGGCGGCAAGTGGATGGTGCAGCTCGGCGCTTACGGATCGCAGGACGGCGCCGCGACCGCGTGGGGCAAGATTGCCGGCAAGATGGGGGGGCTGCGTCCCAGCTACGAGAAAGCCGGCGCCGTCGTGCGCCTGCGCGCCGGGCCGCTTGCCGACAAGGCCGCCGCCGCGAAAGCCTGCGCCGCTGCGAAGTCCGCCGGGGCGGCCTGCTTCCCGGTCGCGCCTTAACGCTTCCTTCGGGCTTGCCTGCCATCATCCCCGGTCGGGGCGTGGAGGGCGTATGGCTTCAGGGAACTGGCTCGCGAAGGATCGGACGCTGCTGCCGGAAGGGCGGCGGCCGCTCTGTCTGCTGCTCGCCGACCGGCCGCTGCCCGTCGCGCTGCGCGAGGTCTCCGGCGCTGGCGCATGGATCGAGACCCATGCACGGCTCGACATGGGCATGGCGGTGACGCTGCGCCATCCGCAGGCGGGCACGGTTTCCGCCGAGGTGATCGGGCAGGACCGGCAGGGGCTCCATCTGCGCTTCGATCGGAGCGAGACTTCGGTGGCGTTCGCGCTGGCCGTTATCGCGACGGATATGCGGAAAGCCGGCTAAGCCTAACCTCACAAACCGTTCGTGCTGAGGAGCCGCTGAGCCTGTCGAAGCGGCATCTCGAAGCACATGCACCGCGCAAAGCCCTTCGAGACGGGCCTTCGCCAAGCTCAGGCCCTCCTCAGGACGAACGGAGTCTCAATCCGTCACCCACTCGCTGCGCTTGTACCCCTGCGCCCACAGCAAAGCCGTCAGATCTCCATGATCGACCCGGGCACCGGCCGCCGCCGCCGTCTTGGGCTTGGCGTGATAGGCCACTCCCAGCCCCGCCGCCTGGATCATCGGGATGTCGTTGGCGCCGTCGCCGACCGCCAGCGTCTCCGACACCTCCAGCCCCAGCGCCATCCGCTCGGCCTCGATCGTGATGCGCTTGGTCGCGGCATCGACGATCGGCTTCGCAACCAGTCCGTCGAGCCGGTCTCCGGCGATCCCCAGCCGGTTGGCGATGGCGACGTCGAAGCCGATTTCCGCCGCTACCGGCTCCGCGAACACGGTGAAGCCGCCCGAGACCAGAACGGTACGCGCGCCGTGCGCCTTCATCGTGCGGATCAGCGCCTTGGCGCCGGGCATCAGCCGCACTCGCTCCGCCCGGCAGCGATCGATCGCCGAGGCCTCCAGATCCTTGAGCAGGGCGACGCGCGCATCAAGCGCCTCGGCGAAATCGAGCTCGCCGCGCATCGCCGCCTCGGTGACCGCGGCGATCCGGTCCTTGATGCCGGCATAATCGGCGAGTTCGTCGATGCACTCGACTGTGATCATCGTCGAATCCATGTCGGCGACGAGCAGCTTCTTGCGGCGGTTCGCAGCGGGCTGGACGATAACGTCGATCGGCCCTAGTTCGCCTTCAAGAACCTCGCGTGCAGCAGCTGGGTTTTGGTCGAACGCAAAATCGATGGCATAACCTTCGTCGATCCATACAGGCGTTTGCCACTCCGCCGGGTTGGATGAGATGCACCCCTGTTCAGCGAGCAGGACCGAAACCAAGTCGAGATCGCCGACACCCTGGCCTTCTGCTGCTATCAGCGTCGCCGTGAACATGGATTCTCCCGAATTGCCGCCGGTGGCGCTCATCGCAGGGCCGACCGCGAGCGGCAAGAGCGCTCTCGCGCTGGCGCTGGCCGAGCGGATCGGCGGCACCATCGTCAACGCCGACGCCAGCCAGGTCTATCGCGACCTGCGCGTCGTCACCGCCCGCCCCTCGCCGGAGGAAGAGGCGCGCGCCCCGCACCGGCTGTTCGGCCATGTCGATGCGGCCGAGCCCCACAACGCCGCCATCTGGGCGGGCGAGGCCAAGGCCGTCGTCGCTGATATTCACGCGGGCGGAGGCACGCCGATCCTCGTCGGCGGTACCGGCCTCTACATCCGCACCCTGCTCGACGGCATCGCGCCGGTGCCCGAGATCGATCCCGCCATCCGAGCAGAAGTCCGCGCCCTGGCCGTGGCGGATGCCCACGTTGCGCTCGAACGAGAGGATGCTGAAGCCGCCATCCGCCTCCGCCCCAGCGACACGACACGCGTCGCCCGCGCGCTGGAGGTGGTGCGCTCCACAGGCCGCACGCTCGCCGACTGGCAGCAGGACAAGATCGGCGGTATCGGCCACGCCATCAACCTCGCCCCCCTCCTGCTCGTGCCGGACGGCGCATGGCTCTCCGATCGGATCGACCGTCGCTTCGCCGCAATGCTCGATCAGGGCGCCGTCGAGGAAGTCGAGGTACTGGCCGCCCGCCACCTCGATCCCGCCCTCCCCGCGATGCGGGCGATCGGGGTTTCAGAGATCGCCGCTTGGCTCGCCGGTACGCTCTCCCGCGAAGCGATGATCGAGCGCGCGCAGACCGCCAGCCGCCAGTACGCCAAGCGCCAGCGGACATGGTTCCGGCACCAGCCGCCGCCCGATTGGCCGCGCCTCACGCAATCTTATGATTCAGATAATCTACAGATCGACAGATTATTTCATATAAGCCGGTTGACACGCTAGTTTGTTACCGGTAGCTGCGCCCCTCCTCCGCTTCTGCTAGGCGGCGGGCGCTTATTCTTGAGGTGATTCACCATGACGACCGAACGAAGCGGAGCCGATATCCTCGTCCAGGCCCTGACGGACCTCGGCGTGGAGGTCGTGTTCGGCTATCCGGGCGGCGCGGTACTCCCCATTTACGACGCCATCTTCAAGCAGGCGAAGATCCGCCACATCCTCGTCCGTCAGGAAGGCGGCGCGGCGCATGCGGCGGAGGGTTATGCCCGCTCGACCGGCAAGCCGGGCGTCGTGCTCGTCACGTCCGGCCCAGGCGCCACCAACGTCGTCACCGGCCTCGCCGACGCGCTGATGGATTCGATCCCGCTGGTCGTGATCACCGGCCAGGTGCCGACCCAGCTGATCGGCACCGACGCCTTCCAGGAGGCGGACACGGTCGGCATCACGCGCCACTGCACCAAGCACAACTACCTGGTGAAGGATCCGGCGAGCCTCGGCGCGATCGTCCACGAGGCCTTCCATATCGCGACCTCGGGCCGCCCCGGCCCGGTCGTCATCGATCTGCCCAAGGATGTCCAGATTGCAGCGGCGACTTATCGCAAGCCCGAAGGCCCGCTCCAGCACAAGACCTATCGCCCGCAGGTGAAGGCCGAGGCGGCGGCGATCGAGGCGGCGGTCGAGATGCTGGCGGCCGCCGAGCGGCCGATCCTCTACACCGGCGGCGGCATCATCAACGCCGGCCCCTACGCCTCGACGCTGCTGCGCGAGTTGCAGGCGCTGACCGGCGCGCCCGTCACCTCGACGCTGATGGGTCTCGGCGCCTTCCCGGCGAGCGACGATGCCTGGCTCGGCATGCTCGGCATGCACGGCACCTACGAAGCGAACATGGCGATGAACAAGGCGGACCTGATCCTCTGCCTCGGCGCCCGCTTCGACGATCGCGTGACCGGGCGGCTGGATGCCTTCTCGCCCGAGAGCCGCAAGATCCACGTCGACATCGATCGTTCCTCGATCAACAAGAATGTCCGCGTCGACCTGCCCGTCGTCGCCGACGTCGGATCGGCGCTGGCGGACATGCTGGCGGTGTGGAAGGCGCGCGGGCATGAGAAGGCCGATCTCGGCGAATGGTGGCGGCGCATCGAGGGCTGGCGCGCGCGCCAGAGCCTCGCCTTCCCGGCCTCCGATCACGAGATCATGCCGCAGAAGGCAATCCAGCGCATCTGGGAGATGACGAAGGACAAGGACCCGATCGTCACGACGGAAGTCGGCCAGCACCAGATGTGGGCGGCCCAGCATTTCCATTTCCAGGACCCGAACCGCTGGCTGACCTCGGGCGGACTCGGCACGATGGGCTATGGGCTCCCGGCAGCGATCGGCGCGCAGGTCGGCAATCCTGATCGGCTGGTGATCGGCCTGTCGGGCGACGCCTCGGTGTTGATGAACATCCAGGAGATGTCCACCGCTGCGCAATACCGGCTGCCGATCAAGATCTTCATCCTCAACAACATGTACATGGGGATGGTCCGCCAGTGGCAGGAGCTGATCTATGCCTCCCGCTATTCAGAGAGTTACAGCGAGGCTTTGCCGGACTTCGTGAAGCTTGCGGAGAGCTTCGGCTGGACCGGCCTGCGCATCGAGCAGCCGGGCGATCTGGATGGCGGCATCGAGGCGATGCTGAGCGCGCCCGGCCCGGTGATGGTCGATTGCCGCGTCGCGCAACTCGCCAACTGCTTCCCGATGATCCCGTCGGGCGCCGCGCATACAGACATGATCCTCCACGCCGAGGAAGTGGTGGGCGAAGCCACGGATGAGGCGAAGGCGCTCGTCTGATGCCGAAGATGCGCCTCATCGTGCACGTCGCGGAGCCGTTCGATTTCGGGCGGCTCAATGGCGGCACCCCCGATCTGACCGGCTGGACCGCGCAGGCGACGCCGGCCTATTCGGACTGGGTGGTCCATCTCGACCGCCCCGCCCAGATCGGCGAGGACGAGTTCGACAAGATCAAGATTTCCTCCCGCTACGCAGGAGAAACCGTCTCCAAGGTACTGGACGGGTTCGGCTTTACCGCCGTGAACATCCAATATCCCCGCAAGGAGGAAGGCGGCCGCCTCTACTGGCATTTCGCGATGGTCGGCAACGTCCTGCTCGCCCCCGAGAAAGAATAATCGCCATGCACATCAAGGAACAGGCCGCCGAGCGGCATACCCTGTCGATCGTCGTCGACAACGAGGCGGGCATCCTCGCGCGGATCGCCGGGATGTTCACGGCGCGCGGCTACAACATCGCCTCGCTGACGGTGGCGGATATCACCGAGGATCATGGTGTCAGCCGGATCACCATCGTCACCTACGGCGTGCCCGAGATGATCGACCAGATCATCGCCCAACTCGACCGGCTGGTGCCGGTGCATCGCGTGACCGACCTCAGCGATCTCGGCCCGCATATCGAGCGCGAGATGGCGCTGGTGAAGGTGGCCGGCACCGGCGATCACCGCATCGAGGCGCTGCGCCTCGCCGAAGTCTATCGCGCGCGCGTGGTGGACAGCACGATTGCGAGCTTCGTCTTCGAAGTTACGGGAAATCCAGAGAAAATCGACAAATTCTGCGAGCTGATGCGGGAGGTCGGCTTGGTCGAAGTCGCCCGCACCGGCGTCGCTGCAATGGCTCGCGGACGAGAGGCCGCCTGAACCCACACCATCGGCCGCCACGCGGCCCATCCCGTCCGAAAGGGGACTTTGAATGCGCGTTTATTATGATGCCGATGCCGATGCCGGGCTGATCAAGCAGAAGAAGGTCGCGATCGTCGGCTATGGTTCGCAGGGCCACGCCCATGCGCAGAACCTGCGCGACAGCGGCGTCGGCGAGGTGGTGATCGCGCTGCGTGCCGGCTCGGCGACCGCGAAGAAGGCCGAAGGCGCCGGCTTCAAGGTGATGTCCACCGCCGAGGCGTCCGCCTGGGCCGACATCATCATGATCCTCGCGCCCGACGAGCATCAGGCGCAGATCTATGCCGACGACATCGCGCCGAACATCCGCGACGGCGCCACCATCGCCTTCGCGCACGGCCTCAACGTCCATTTCGGCCTGATCGAGCCCAAGTCGACCATCGACGTGATCATGGTCGCGCCCAAGGGCCCGGGCCACACCGTCCGCTCCGAATATGTGCGCGGCGGCGGCGTGCCCTGCCTGATCGCGATCCACCAGGACGCATCGGGCAACGCGCAGGACGTGGCGCTGTCCTACGCCTCGGCGATCGGCGGCGGTCGCTCGGGCGTCATCGAGACCAACTTCCGGGAGGAGTGCGAAACCGATCTGTTCGGCGAGCAGGCGGTGCTCTGCGGCGGCCTGACCCACCTGATCCAGGCGGGCTTCGAGACGCTGACCGAGGCCGGCTACGCCCCGGAAATGGCCTATTTCGAGTGCCTTCACGAGGTGAAGCTGATCGTCGATCTTATGTATGAGGGCGGCATCGCCAACATGCGCTATTCGATCTCGAACACCGCCGAATATGGCGACATCACCACCGGCCCGCGCATCATCACCGCAGAGACCAAGGCCGAGATGAAGCGCGTCCTCGCCGACATCCAGGGCGGCCGGTTCGTGAAGAATTTCGTCCTCGACAACCGCGCCGGCCAGCCGGAGCTGAAGGCTGCCCGCAAGCAGGCCGCCGCCCACCCGATCGAGCAGACCGGCGCCAAACTGCGGGCGATGATGCCGTGGATCGGCGCCGGCAAGCTGGTCGACAAGGACAAGAACTGAGGGACTTGAAGCCTCCTCCCTGGAAGGGAGGGGGCTTTTCACTTTTCTATTTGATCGAACAATCCGGCCAAGATTGTCATGCTAGGCGGATCATAGCGCCTCGCTAAAAGGCTAACCTCCATTCCCGGAGGCTTCCCTTGATGCGCGCTTTCCTTTCTGCCCTCACCGTTCTCGCCACGCTGCCCGCCGCCGCGCAGGCCCCCGCCCTCCCCGGCGCGCCCGAGACCGCGCGCGTCACCGCCGGCACGTACAAGGTCGAGCCGTACCACACGCAGGTCGGCTTTGCGGTCGATCACTTCGGCTTCTCGATCTTCCGCGGCGCGTTCACCGGCGCCTCCGGAACGCTCACGATCGACCCCGCCAACCCGACCAAGTCCCAGCTTTCCGTGAGCGTGCCGATCGCTTCGGTGCAGACGAGCAACCCCAAGCTCAACGAGGAACTGGTTTCGGCCGACTGGTTCGACGCCGCGAAATTCCCTGACGCGACCTTCGTCTCGACCGCAATCACGGTCGGGCCGAACAACACCGCGCTGGTCGACGGCAACCTCACCATCCATGGCGTGACGAAGCCCGAGCGGATGCAGGTGCATTTCCACGGCGCCGGCATCAACCCGATGGACAAGGTGCTCACCACCGGTTTCGACGCGCGAATTGGCTTCAATCGCAGCGATTTCGGCGTGACCAAGTACGTGCCGGTCGTCTCCGATCATGTCGAGCTCACGATCGCCGCCGCCTTCGAAAAGCAGTGATCCACCCGGCGATTTGACAGGAACGGGCCGGCGCGCGAGCGTGCGGCCCGTTCTCGTTTCCGGAGCCGACCGATGCGCTTTTTCGCCCTCGCCGCCCTGCTCGCCCTCGCGCCCGCCGCCGCGCAGGCGCCGATGCATCTCCCCACCACCCCGCCCGGCAAGCCCGATCCCGCCGCCGTCACCGCCGGCACCTACGCGATCGAACCCGGCCACACGCAGGTCATGTTCGCGCTCGATCATCTCGGTTTCTCGATCTTCCGGGGTTTCCTCTCGAACGCCTCTGGCACGCTGAAGCTCGATCCCCGAAATCTCGGCGCGACCAAGCTTGAGGTCACGATCCCGATCGATTCGATCTACACGTCGAGCAGGGAACTGAACGACGAACTGATCGGCCCGAAATTCTTCGACGTGCAGCATTGGCCCAATGCCACCTTCGCCTCGACCAGCGTGCTGCTCGGGCCGGACGGCAAGGTGCTGCTCAACGGCAACCTCACACTCCACGGGCAGACGCATCCGGTGCAGATGACGGTGAAGCTCCACGGCGCCGGCAAGAGCCTGATGGGCAAGGGCCAGTCGATCGGCTTCGACGCGCGCACCGCGATCAACCGCAGCGAATATGGCATCGGCGGGGGCGTGCCACTGGTCTCCGATCAAGTGCAGATTACGATCGCGGCGGCATTCGAGCAGCAATGATGCGCTGAACCGCGCCCCCGGCGCACGAAATTACTGGACATTTACCAAGGCCTGCCACAAAGGCTCCGTCATGTCCGCGGCGATCCGCCTTCCCCTGCTTCGACTTACGCGCCCCTGAGGCGTGTCGTTTCCGCGCGGGTACCGAACTTGCGCCGCGCCTGAGGGGACAGATCGCAGCCCGCCGAGACAGCCGGGCCTTACCGACGATTTGAGCGCCCAAGCCGATGGCGCACCGGAGTGGCAGACATGACCGATACCATCCTGATCTTCGACACCACGCTGCGAGACGGCGAGCAGTCCCCCGGCTGCTCGATGAACCTGGAAGAGAAACTGAAGGTCGCCGCCCAGCTCGAGGCGATGGGCGTCGACATCATCGAGGCGGGCTTCGCCATCGCCTCCGAGGGCGATTTCGAGGCGGTGAGCGAGGTCGCCAAGCAGGCCGACAAGGCGGTGATCGCCAGCCTCGCCCGTGCCGCGATCGGCGACATCGATCGCGCGTGGGAGGCGGTGAAGCACGCTCGCCGTCCCCGTATCCACACCTTCATCGCCACCTCGCCGCTGCACATGCGGGTCAAGTTGAACAAGACGCCCGAGGAGGTGATCGAGGCGATCGAGCGCACCGTCGGCCATGCCCGCAACCTTTGCGAGGATGTGGAATGGTCGGGCGAGGACGCCACCCGCTCCGATCCCGATTTCCTCGCCCGCGCGATCGAGACGGCGATCAAGTGCGGTGCGCGCACGATCAACCTGCCGGATACTGTCGGCTACGCCACGCCCGAAACCTACGGCGCAATGTTCAAGGACATGATCGGCCGAGTGCCCAACGCCGACAAGGCCGTGTTCTCGACCCATTGCCACAACGATCTGGGCCTCGCCGTCGCCAACACCCTGGCTGCGGTGATGGGCGGCGCACGGCAGGTCGAATCGACGATCAACGGCATCGGCGAGCGGGCGGGCAACGCCTCGGTCGAGGAGATCGCGATGGCGATCAAGGTGCGCGGCGACGTGATGCCGTTCCGCACCAACGTCGTCTCCACCGAGATCATGAAGTCGAGCCGGCTGGTGCAGGCCGTCACCGGCTTCCAGGTGCAGCCCAACAAGGCGATCGTCGGCGCCAACGCCTTCGCGCACGAAAGCGGCATCCACCAGGACGGGATGCTGAAGGATAGCTCTACCTACGAGATCATGACGCCCGAGAGCGTCGGCGTCTCGACCTCCAATCTGGTGATGGGCAAGCATTCGGGCCGCGCCGCCTTCCGCTCGAAGCTCGAGGCACTGGGCTACGAACTGGGCGATAACGCCTTCCAGGATGCGTTCGTGCGCTTCAAGGCGCTGGCCGACGCCAAGAAGGCGGTGTTCGACGAGGATATCGTCGCGCTGGTCGACGACGAAGTGCTGCGCGGGCATGACGCCATCCAGGTCAAGGATGTCGAGATCCACTGCGGCACCGGCCCGGCCCGCGCCATTCTGACGCTGGAGATCGACGGCGTCGAGAAGACGGCGGCGACGCGCGGCAACGGCCCGGTCGATGCCCTGTTCAACGCGATCCGCACGATCGTGCCGCACGAGGCATCGATGATGGACCGCTATGAGGTGCACGCCGTCACCGGCGGCACCGATGCGCAGGCCGAGGTGTCGGTGGTGCTTTCGGAGAACGGCCGCACTACGCGCGGCACGGGCGCGCATCACGACACGATGGTGGCGAGCGTTCGCGCTTATACGAACGCGCTCAATAAGATGCTGGTCAAACGCGGCAAGCGCGCGCCGGACGCGATGGCGGGATAAGGCGAGGTCTCCGGCTTGCATGAGAGCATAATCGCTACGGGACGGTGGAGGGGCATCTCTCCGCCGTACTCGTCATACCGCGCCCGAGACCGGATGAGTTGATTTCGAACGGGTGGTTCGGAAGGTGCGGTAAGGCCCTCGCAATCGACACGGCGAAATTCTCCCGCGCGCTGCATGTGAGGCGGGTTACAATTGCTGGATAGTGTCGGCGAATTCGTCACGCTGCACATCAGGTATCTTCGTTTCGTCAAGTTACGCCGTTAGGTCGCGAGGCGATTAGGGCGCTTTTCGTTTTTACGGGATAGCGATCAGATGAGCGACATCGGTCCCATCGTCGGCATTCGGATCAACGGCGACTGCCTCACGATCACCGCCCTGGATATGGGCGGCGTTGCCGGGCGGCGCAGGTTGAGGCAGCCGGAAAGTCCGTCAGACGCAGATCCGCCAGGATACCTTTTTAATTCATGGCCAAAATTGTCAGGTCGCTCCGGCGCGGATAGGTCCTTGTCCTGCCCTCGCCTGCATCTGCCAAGCGATCGTTGTACAAGCCCAAGGGATCGGAGCCTTACCTGTACAGATTGAAATGGTCGCGGCCCGGGACGGTGAGAACATTTTCTTCCGACGGAAATCCCGCCGTGTCCCGTTCAACCCATATCCGATGGCCACCACGGCGTCGGAAATGTAGCGTTGGAGAAGGACTTTATGAAGAAACTCCTGATTTTCGTCCTCGCCGCTGGAGCGGCGGTGACCACCATTTCGCCGGCCGACGCCCGTGGCGGCTGTGGCGTGGGATTTCATCGTGGGCCATATGGCGGATGCCGCCCGAATCTCGGCCCCGGCCCGGTCGTCGTAGGTCCGAGAGCGCCAGTCATCGGCGTCTATTATGGTGGCCGCGGCTATTGGGATGGCAGCCGTTATTGGGGCCATCGCTATCGCTGGCATGGCGGCTGGCGCTACCGCTAAACGCAGGGCGTCTGCCCCCTTTCCTAAGCAGGAGGGCGCGATGCAGCTGATTTGCTGCGTCGCGCCGCTCCGGCCGCTGCGTTTATGGACTCGACATCATGCGTTTCGTTCGATCTTGGCTTACCCTCGTGACCTTGCCATTGGCCTTTGCCGCCGGCGGCCAACCGGCTCCGCCGTCAGCGACCGGCGGAATGTCGCTCGATCAGTTCCTGTCACGCCAGACCAGCCGGATCATGGCGGCCGACACCGATGGCGACGGCAAGGTCAGTCGCGCGGAGATGGCGGCGGCGGCAAGGAACGGGCACGATCCCTCGCGCCGCTTCGATGCTATGGATGCCAACCATGACGGCATGCTCGACGCCAGCGAGATCCGGGCCGCCCTCACCCGGCGCTTCCACCGGCTTGATCGCAATGGCGACGGTGTGCTCACGCCCGATGAACGGGAGACTGGCCGCATGCGGGAAAAAGAGGCCAACTCCGCCAGTCCAGTGGTAAGCCCGCAGCCCTGAAAGAATGATCCGCCGCGATGATCACGGGAGCCGCATTGCTTGAGCGCGGACGATCCGGATGCCGGACTGGTCGCGCGCATCGGCCGGGGCGACGAGGTTGCGACGCGGATGTTCGTCGGCGCCAAGCTGCCCCGGATACTGGCGCTCGCGCGGCGAATGCTGGGCGATGCGGCGGAGGCCGAAGACGTCGCGCAGGAAACCTTCCTAAGGGCCTGGAAGCAGGCCGCACGCTGGCAGCCGGGTGCGGCGCGCTTCGATACCTGGTTGCATACGGTCACGCTCAATCTGTGCCGGGACAGGCTGCGCCGACGGCAAGAGACAGTGATGCCGGAATTGCCCGAGGTCGTCGATCCCCAACCACCGGCCGATGCGATGGTCGACGAGGCAGCGCAGGCCGGTGCCGTTCAGAGGGCGATCGACGCGCTTCCCGAACGCCAGCGCGAAGCCTTATTGCTCGTCCACTATCAGGACCTTACCAACATCGCCGCGGCAGACGCGATGGAGATCAGCGTCGAGGCGCTGGAAAGCCTCCTTTCGCGCGGCCGCCGGTCGCTGCGCGCCACCTTTGCCGCACGGGACACGCGTGATGACTGAAACCCTGACCGAAGCCCGCTTCATCGAACTCGCCGATGCCTATGGTGCCGTCGTCGCACGCTGGCCCGAGGCGGTGCGCGCCGATGCGATGGCGATGGCGACACGGCCCGCTATGCAGGCGGTGCTCGTCGAGGCCGAGCGCCTCGATACGCGGCTCGATCTGTGGACGGTGGAGGCCCCGTCAGCGGCGTTACGCGACCGTGTCATTTCCTCGCACCGTACGCCGCTGTCCCGCCGGGCACGCCTGTGGTGGTCGGGCATCGGCATCGCGACGGCGCTGGCTGGCGCGGTGGCCGGATCGGTCGCGGCGTCGGCTGCCCTTCCTTCGGATCATGCCGTGTCGGACGACGCCACAGCGTTCGGCGATCTCTCGCAGCAGGATAGCTGAATGTCGCCCCGCACTCTCAAGATCATCTGCGCGGTTTCGATCCTGCTCAACGTCTTCCTGCTCGGCGCGGCGATCGGCGGCGCGGCATGGGTCAAGGCGCGCCATCCGATGATCGGGGTCGGCTCGATCCGCGTCGCCGGCAGCGAGCTGCCAAAGGACGAACGCCGCGCTTTCCGTCAAGCGCTCCGCGAAGCCCGCCTCGAGATGCGACCAACCGCTATGGCCGGGCGGCAGGCGCGCGAGGAGGCTGCCGCGCTGCTCAGCGCGCCGACGCTCGATCAGGCAAAGCTCGCCGACGCGCTGGCCCGCATCCGTGCTGCCGACATCGCGATCCGGGCTCACGTCGAGGAGCGCGCCATCGCTTACGCAGCGACGCTCCCACCCGAAGAGCGCGCCAAGCTCGCTGAAGGGATAGAAATGCGGCGTGCCCGTGCGGCGACTATGGCGACGGAAACGCAGCCCTAGTCCGTTCAACCGATATCCGCCCTTTCGGAAGGCAGCGTCTGCCATGTCCATTACCGGCCTTTCCCCCGCCGCGATCGCGCTCAATCGCTTCGGGCTCGGCGCGAAGCCGTCCGAAGCGCCGCCCACCGACGCTAGACGTTGGCTGACCGCGCAGTTCGATCGCTTCGATGCTCGCCCCGCCGTTTTCGTGGCGCTGCCCGATGCCGGCGCGATGGTGAAATCCTATCGAGAGCAGCAGCAAGCGATGCGGCAAGCGGCGCGCTTGGCGCCTACCGCCGATACCGTTCCCACCAAACCCGCGAAGACCGCCGAGCAGATGGCCGTGCGGCAGGATTTCGCGCAGGACGTGCAGGCGCTCTACCGCCAGGCGGTGCAGGCCCGCACCCAGAGCGCGCTCGAGACGCAGGCGCCCTTCATCGAACGGATGGTCCATTTCTGGTCCAACCATTTCTGCGTCTCGGCAGACAATCCGCAAACCAGCGCCTTCGTCGGCGCGTTCGAGCGCGATGCGATCCGCCCGCACGTGCTCGGCCGCTTCGAGGACATGCTGCTCGCCGTCGAGCAGCATCCCGCGATGCTGATCTATCTCAACCAGATCCAGTCGATCGGCCCCGACAGCCTCGCAGCGCGGCGCGCCGCCGCGCGCAGTCCCGGCAAGGTACGCGGCCTCAACGAGAATCTCGGGCGCGAGGTCATGGAGCTGCACACGCTGGGTGTGCGATCGGGATATACGCAGGCCGACGTCACGGAATTCGCCCGCGCGCTGACCGGCTGGAGCGTCGGCGCGCAGGGGCCGCAGGATGATGGCAATGCGGACGATTTCGCCTTTCGCCCCAACCTTCACGAACCCGGCCCGCGCACGATCCTTGGCAAGACTTACGATCAGGCCGGCGTGGAGCAGGCGCGGGCGGTGCTGATCGATTTCGCCCGGTCGCCCGCAACCGCCACCCATGTCGCGACGAAGCTCGCACGCCATTTCGCGGGTGACATGCCGCCGCCCGCGTTGGTCGCGCGGTTGACGGCCACCTTCACGAAGAGCCGAGGCGATCTCCCGTCTCTCTATCGCACATTGATCGAAAGCGCTGAGGGGTGGGCGCCCACTCCCCTCAAGTTCAAGACGCCGTGGGAATGGACGGTCTCCGCGCTACGCGGCCTCGGCCGCGAGCAGGTCGGCCAGCTCCAGATGGCGGGTGTTCAGAGCCAGCTCGGCCAGCCATTGTGGAAGCCGGGTTCGCCAGCCGGGTGGGACGACACGGCCGCGAGCTGGGCGGCGCCCGATGCGCTCCTCCGCCGCGTCGAGTTCGCGCAGCGGCTGGTCGCGCCGATCGGCGATACGATCGATGCGCGCGTGCTCGGGCCCAAGCTCATCCCGGCATCGTTCAGCCCCGCGACCGCCGAGCAGGTCAGCCGCGCGGAAAGCCCTGGCAGCGCGCTCGCCCTGCTGCTCATCTCGCCCGATTTCCTCCGGAGGTGAACGTCGTGATCGATCGCCGCTCTTTCCTGTCCTTCTCCGCCGTCGGCGCGGGCTCGCTGCTGGTCGCCCCACGCATGGCGCTGGCCACCGTGCCCACCGATGGACGTTTTGTGTTCATAATCCAGCGCGGGGCCGCCGACGGGCTCAACATCGTCATCCCCTATGCAGACCCCACTTACGCCAATCTCCGCGGCGGACTCGCGATCGATCCGGCGAAAGCGACGAAATTGGACGGCAGCTTCGCGTTGCATCCCTCGCTGGTCGAGATCGCGAAGATGTACGGTCAGCGTCAGGCCCTGTTCGTCCACGCGGTAGCCTCCCCCTATCGCGATCGCTCCCACTTCGACGGCCAGAACGTGCTCGAGACCGGTGGCACGCAACCCTATGAGATCAAGGACGGCTGGCTGAACCGGCTGGTGGCGATGATGCCCAAATCCAGGGACGAGGCGATCGCGCTCGCCCCGACCGTGCCGATGGCGCTGCGCGGGCCGGCGCAGGTTACCTCCTACGCGCCGTCCGCCTTGCCTACGCCCTCCGACGATCTGATGCTGCGGGTCGGCCAGCTCTATGCCGCCGATCCGCAACTCCATCCGCTCTGGTCTTCGGCGCTGGAGGCTCGGGGTCTCGCGGAAGGGAGCGCAACCCGGCAGGATCCCGCCAGCCTCGGCAAGCTCACCGCGAGCTTCCTGACCAAGCCCGACGGCCCGCGCATCGCGATGCTGGAAACCGGCGGGTGGGACACCCACACGGGCCAGGACGGCCGTCTCTCCGCGCAACTCAGAGCGCTCGACACGCTGCTCGCGTCATTGCGCGATGGTCTCGGCCCGGTCTGGACGCGCACGACGGTGCTGATCGCCACCGAGTTCGGGCGCACCGCCGCCGCCAACGGGACGGGCGGGACCGATCACGGCACCGGATCGGCCGCGATGCTGGTCGGCGGCGCGGTCCGGGGCGGGCGCGTCGTTTCGGACTGGCCGGGCCTTGCCCCCTCAAAGCTCTACGAAGGGCGGGATCTCAAGCCCACCGCGAGCATGGACAGTCTCATCGCCGGCGCCGCGGGTCAAAGCCTCGGTATCGATCCCGATCATGTCGCTCGAAGGCTGTTCGGCGGTGCAAGCTCGATGGGCGATTTAATTGTCGTTTGAGGGTGGAAATGCCGGCAGGTTACCGGAATCCTGGCTGCACCAATGAATGACGACAAATGGGCGCATTCCTGAAGGACTGCTGCCCCGGCTCTGGTCGGCCTGTCAGCTCGTGACCGATCAGTGTCGTTCGTCGAAGCGCGGGAAGATCTCCGCTTCCACCTGAAACGGACGTTCGCTTTAATTGGGCAGCAGAGCGCCCGTACCGGGCGGTCGTAGCCCTAAAAAGTTCGATACCGTATCAAGGGCGTATGCTCCACCGGTGCCGTCAGGCGGAGCCGTGCCGATCGACATAACGATTGACGAGGATTGATGAAATCTGTCCCCGCTCTTCCTTCAGCGTCAGCGTCCAACGCACATCGTCCGCCGCACCGTCGAGCAGCGAATATTGGTGGATTAGGCATTTTTCGATGCCTTGCCTGTTTCGCGGTTGCCGGCAGGTGGCGCCATCGGCGATCAGCGTCGCGCGGGCGGTTAAGATGGGTGTTCCCGGCGGCAACGCGGCGAGGATGCTTCGCTGGGCCAGCCCAGTGCCATTATCCTGATGATGATAGCTTTCCAGCTGCTGCCAATCGGGCAGCGGCGGCAGGGCCGTCGCGGGACCGGCGGCTGCGGCCGCGAGGCCCGCGCCGATGATCCAGACTCGCTTTTTCATATCGTCATCCCTTGCTGGCTGAGGGGGCTGGCTCTGGAGCGCTCGCGGTCCACCCGCCGCCGACCGCCTGGATCAGCGCGACGCTGGCCTGAAGGCGCTGGGTGTCGAGCGCGATCGCCTGACGGCGGACGCGCAGCGCGGTCGTCTGCGCGGTGACGACGTCAAGGTAATTGACGGCGCCCTTCACGTAGCGATTGAGGGTCAGGCGCTCGGCCTGCGCCGCTTGCTGCACGGCCTGATCCTCCGCGGTTCCCTCGGCACCGAGATGATGAAGCTCTGAAAGCCCGTCCTCGACATCCTGGAAGGCCTTGAGCACCTGGCCGCGATAGTCGGCGGTCGCCTGCGCCCAACTGGCGCGCGCGACGGCGACCTGCGCACGGCGGCGTCCGCCGTCGAACAGGTTGAGCATCGCGCTCGGCCCCACCGACCAGAAGATGTTGGGGGCGGTGAACAGGCTCGGCAGGCCGGTATTCTGGAAGCCGCCCTGGCCGCTCAGCGAGATGGAGGGGAAGAACGCTGCCTTCGCCACGCCGATCTCACGATTGGCGGCGTACATGCGGCGTTCGGCGGCCGCGACGTCGGGACGGCGCTGCAGCAGGGTTGAGGGCAGGCCGACCGGCACCTCGGGAATAGCGAGATCGACTGGCTCAGGAGCGATCGTGAAGGTCGAGGCCGGCGTGCCGACCAGACTGGCGATGGCATGCTCAGTCAGCGCGCGGGCGTTGCGGACATCCTCCAGCTGGGCCTGCGCCTCGGCGAGCTCCGCGCCGGACTGGCCGGTGGCGATGCCGTTGGCGATGCCGCCCTGAAAGCGGCGACGGGTCATCGCATCGGCCTTGGAGAAGGCATCGACCGTCTTCTCCAGCAGGCCGATCTGCCGATCGTAGCCGCGCAGCGCGAAATAGCTGGTGGCGAGCTTGGCCTGGAGGCTGAGCCGGAGTTCGGCGAGATCGTCGCCGCTTGCCTGCGCCTCGGCCTTGCCGGCGGCGACCGAATTGCGCACCCGGCCCCAGAGATCGAGCTCGTAGCCGATGTCGCCGCCCACCGTGTCGGCTGGGTAGAGATCGGGCTGGTTGGCGCCGCGCAGCGGCCGGTTGTCAGACTGGCGGTTGTCGGTGATGTCCGTGCTCACCCCGATGTGCGGGAACAGGCCGGAGCGCGCCTCCGCCAGATAGGCGCGCGCCTCGTCATAGCGGCCAAGCGCGCCGGCCAGTGTCGGGTTGTCGTTGCCGATCCTTGTGGCGAGACCGTTCAGCGTCGGATCGTTGTAGAGAGTCCACCAGTCACCAGCCGCCGAGAGATCGGTCGGCGCAGCGGGCTGCCACGGCCCTGCCTCCTTGTACGCGACGGGAGCGACTGTCGCGGGCGGGTGATAGGCCGGCGCGAAGGAGCAGCCCGTGAGCGCCGTCAGCCCCGCCAGTGCGAGCAGCCGGCGCGCCTCAGCCATGATCGTTGCCGACCCGCACCAGCTCGCCCTGCGCGATCGAATCCGGGGGATTGTCGACGATCTTCGCGTTGCGGCCGAGGCCGGTGACCACCTCCACCGTGCCGCCGAGATCGCGGCCGAGCGTCACCGGCTGCATGTGAATGTGGTCGTTCGGATCGACCATCGCGACCTGCGTGCCCGCCGCGCGGAAGACGAGGCTGCTCGACGGGATCGTCACCGTGCCGGCCTGCCCAGGCACCGAAAATTTCACTTGCGCGTAGCCGCCGGGTTTCAGCACCCGACCCGGATTGTCGGCGACGAGCTGGACCTCCAGCGTGCCGGTCTGCGGATTGATCGATCCCGACGTGCCGATCACCTTGGCGTCGAAGCTGCGGCCAGGCTGATCGGGCACGCTCAGCGTCGCGTCGAGGCCGGACGCCATCGCCGCCGCATAGGCCTGCGGCACGCTCACGTAGAGGCGGATGCGGCGCACGTCAGCGATCGAGAACATCGGCTGCTGGGTGCTGGCGCCGGGGCCGACGAGATCGCCGATATCGACGTTGCGAGCCGTCACCACGCCCGCGAAGGGCGCGCGCACCGTGGCGTAGGACTTGAGCGCCATCAGCCGGCCGAGATCGGCCTCGGCACCCTGCACGGCGGCGTTCTTGGCCGCGAAATCGCCGTTCTTCTCGTCGGCTTCCTGCTCGGAGACCGAATGATCGGTGAGCAGGTCGTTCCATCGGGTTGCGGTTGATTTGGCGAGCGAGGCATCCGCCTTGGCCTTGGCCAGGGCGGCGCGTGCCTGGATGATCTGCTGGTCCAGTTCCGGCGTCTCGATCGTGCCGAGCGGCGTGCCGCCGCCAACCTCCGCGCCGATATCCTTCGACCAGCCCTGCACATAGCCGCCGACCCGCGCGTAGAGCTTGGCGGCGTTCCAGGCGGCCATGGTGCCGGGCAGTGTCAGGCCATCGGTCGCGGCGGAATCCTTGGCGTCCACGAGGTGCACAGTCGGCACCGATCGCGCGTTCGACCAGCTCTGCGCCTCGTGCGTGTCGTTGGCGCGGCTCATCGTTCCGATGACGACCACGCCGGCTGCGACGATCACGGCGGCGATGCCGGCCACCTTCAGCCCCTTCGGCGCGGCCGGGGCCTCGGCCATGGTGTCACTCTGCATAGACCAGATTCCCTTGGGGATGTTCGGGGGAGGGATCGGCCTTCCGGCCATGGTTGCGGTGGGCGATCGAGAAGACGACCGGCACGAAGACGAGCGTGGCGATGGTCGCGCAGATCAGGCCGCCGATGACGGCGCGGCCGAGCGGGGCGTTCTGCTCGCCGCCTTCGCCCAGGCCGAGCGCCATCGGCGCCATGCCGATGATCATCGCGAGCGCGGTCATCACCACCGGACGGAAGCGCGTTGCGCCGGCCTCGGCGGCGGCCTTCACGCTGTCGCCGAGTTCGGCGAGCCGGTCGCGGGCGAAGCTGGTCACCAGCACCGAATTGGCAGTGGCGACGCCCATGCACATGATCGCGCCGGTGAGCGCCGGCACCGAGAGCGGCGTGTGCGTCGCGAACAGCATCCACACGATCCCGGCGAGCGCGGCGGGCAGCGCCGAGACGATCACGGCGGGATCAACCCAGCTCTGGAAGTTCACGACGATCAGCAGGTAGATCAGCACGATCGCGCCGAGCAGGCCGAGGATCAGCCCGGTGAAGGCGGTGTTCATCGTCTCGACCTGACCGCGCAGCTTCACGGTCGCGCCCTTGGGCAGATCGCTCTTGGTCTGGTCGAGGATCTTCTGGATGTCGCCCGAGACGGCGCCGAGATCGCGCCCCTGCGTGGTCGCATAGACGTCATAGGCGGGCTGCACCGCGTAATGCGAGATCACCGCTGGCGAAGGCTCGCGGTGCATCGTGCCGAGCGCGCCGAGCACCTGGAAATCGCCGGGCTTCGATCCCGTCACCGGGATGTTCGACATGTCGGACATGGAGTCGGTGCGATATTGCGGGGTCTGGACCACGATCGGATAGGAGACGCCGTTCTTCGGGTTCAGCCAGAAAGCGGGCGCGACCTGGAAGCTGCCGGCAAGGTTGACCGCGAGGCTCTTGGTCACGTCATTCTCGGTGATGCCCAGCCGATCGGCCTGCGTGCGATCGACGTCGAAGCCCAGTTCCGGATAGTCGCTCGCCTGCTGGAGCCGGACGTCGGCGATGCCGGCGACATGGCCCATCTTCTCGACCAGCTCGTGCGCGTAGCTCTCGTTGGCCTTCACGTCGGGGCCGGTGACCATCACGTCGATCGGAGCCGGCGCGCCGAAGTTCAGGATCTGGCTGATGATGTCGGCGGGCAAGAAGGAGAAGGTCGATCCCGGGAAGGCATCGGGCAGCGCCTTGCGCAGCGCCTTCACATATCCGGCGGTCGCATGGTGATCCTTGCTGAGCGTGATCAGGATGTCGCCGTCCTGAGGGCCGACGCCGCCGGTGTTGGAATAGGCACGGTTGATGCCCGAAACCGGCAGGCCGATGTTATCGACGATCGAGACCAGTTCGTCCGGCGGGATCTGCCCGCGAATGCGATCCTCGATATGATCGAACAGCGCCGCCGTTTCTTCCAACCGCGTGCCGACCGGCGCGCGGACGTGGAGGTTGATCTGGCCGGCATCGACGGTCGGGAAGAAATTGCGGCCGAGTAGCGGGATCAGTGCGAAGGAGATCAGCACCACGCCGAGGAAGGCGGGCACGAAGACCTTGCGTCGGGCCAGCGCGAATTCGAGGATCGAGACGTAGTAGGTCCGCACCTTCTCGAATTGCTGCTCGAAGCCCTGCTGGAAGCGGCGGAACGGGTTGCGGCTCTTCGGGCGCCCCGCCATCGCGTCGTGGCTGGCGAGGATCTCGGCGGTGTGCTCGGTGGCGTGATCGCGCAGCAGGTAATTGCCCATTGTCGGCACCAAGGTGCGCGAGAGGACGAAGCTCGCGATCATCGCGAACACCACCGCCTTGGCCATCGGCGCGAACAGGAAGCCGGCGATCCCGGGCAGGAAGAACATCGGCACGAAGGCGATGCAGATGCACAGCAGCGACACGAACGCCGGGCCGACGATCTGGCGCGCACCGTCGAGGATCGCCTCGCGCACCTGCTTGCCTTGCTCCAGATGCCAGTTGATGTTCTCGATGGTGACGGTCGCGTCGTCGACGAGGATGCCGACCGCGAGCGCGAGGCCGCCCAGCGTCATGATGTTGAGCGTCTCGCCCGTCACCGAGAGCATCGCCACGGCGGCGAGGATGGCGAGCGGGATCGAGGCGGCGATGATCACCGTCGATCGCCACGATCCGAGGAACAGCAGGATCATCAGGCTGGTGAGCGTCGCGGCGATCACGCCCTCGCGCACCACGCCGGACACCGCCGCCTTCACGAACAGCGACTGGTCGGAGAGCGGCTGGACGTTCAGGCCCGCGGGCAGCGTCTCCTTCAGCTTCGGCAACAGCGCCTTCACCTGATCGACGATCGCGATGGTGGAGGCGGAGCCCGACTTCAGCACCGTCATCAGCACCGCGCGGCGGCCGTCGACACGCACCTCGTTGCGCTGGGGCGGCGAACCGTCCCGAACGTGGGCGACGTCGCGCATATAGACCGTCGTGCCGTCCACCGTCTTGATCGGCAGGTTGTTGAGCTGGTCGACCACCTCGGGCGAATTGTTGAGGCGGACGTTATATTCGTACTGGCCGATCTTCGTGGTGCCGGCCGGCACGATCTGGTTCTGCGCCGCCAGCGCCGCGCCGACGTCCGTCGCCGACAGCTTGCGCGCCTGCAGGAGATCGGGATCGAGATCGATCTGGATCTGCCGCTCCTTGCCGCCATAGGGCGAGGGGATAGCGGCGCCCTGCACCGAGGCGAGCGCGGGCCGGATGAAATTCTGCCCGAGGTCGAAGATCTTCTGCTCGGACAAGTCGCCCGAGGAGAGCGCCAGCTGCAGGATCGGCACCGTCGAGGCGTTGTAGTTCAGGATCAGCGGCGGCGTGATGCCCGGCGGCATCTGCTTCAGCACCGTCTGCGAAACCGACGTCACCTGCGCCGTCGCGGTGCGGATATCCACGCCCGGCCGGAAGAAGATCTTCACGATGCCGATGCCGTTCAGCGACTGGCTCTCGATATGATCGATGTCGTTGACGGTCGTGGAGAGCTGCCGCTCGTAATAATAGACGACGCGGCCGGCCATGTCCTGCGGCGGCAGGCCGCGATAGGTCCATACGGCCGCGATCACCGGGATCTTGATGTCCGGGAAGATGTCGGTCGCGGTTTCTTCCCAGGCGATCGAGCCCGACAGCAGTATCAGGATCGCGAGGACGACGAAGGTATAGGGCTTGCTGAGCGCAAGCTTGACGAGCTGAAGCATGGCCATCCCGATGGCGGACATTGTGCCGGTGGCGCGGGCGCGAGAGGGGGTTACGCTGCGACGCACCACCGACCCCGGCCTCATCGGCCGGGCGGCACGATCAGGCTAGTGAAATGAATTTCACGGCTGAATCGGGAATTTGGAATGGTCCGGCGCAAGGATGCGCGCGATCAGGCCGGGAGCGCTATCGTCCAGCACCAAGGTAAACTGGTGGAGATGGACTATGGCAACGACCACGCTGAGCCCCAATCCCGACCCCGGGATTTGCGCAGTAGCCTCGCCGCGATCGAAACGACGGAGCACCGACTGCCGCTGGTCTTCCGCGATGCCTGGGCCATTGTCGCGGACCTCGACCACCAGGCCCTTTTCGTCCCGCGAAACGAAAAGGCTGACCTGCCCGCCTTGAGGCGCGAACTTGATCGCATTGTCGACGAGGTTGCTGAGCGCCTCGAACATCAGGCTCTGGTCGCCGAACACGACGGCACCCGGCAGTGTCTCCAGTGCAAGCGCGATACCGCGCTCCTCCGCGAGCGGCTGGTAGAGGTCCCGGACAGAGCTCAGGAGTGGACTGAGCGGCACCTCGGCGAAGCCCGCGCGGCGGCTGCCGGCCTCGATCTCCGAGATGCGCAGCAGCGCGGTAAAACGCTCCAGCACGGTATCGAGGTCGGCGATCACGAGATCGAGCCGCTCCGCCGTGGCCAGATCGATATCTTCCTGCCGCCGCGCCCGATCGAGATGGCTGCGCATGCGTGTGAGCGGCGTGCGCAGGTCGTGCGCGATCGCGTCGGTGACCGATTTCACCTGCCCGATGACGCGGCCCACCTCGTCGACCATCGTGTTGACCGTGCCAGCCAGCAGATCGAGCTCGTCGCCGCGCCCCAGGATCGGCATGCGCTGGTCCAAATGCCCGGCGGCGATCTCGTGCGCGGTGCGCTGGAGCTGGCTGACGCGCCGCAAAGGGGCGAGGCTGAGCGCGATGGCCGTCCCGACGATCAGCAGGGCGAGGGCCAACGCGCTCACCACCAGCACGATCGTCACCCGCCAGCGCAGATCGACCAGCGGCGTGATGTCGCGGCCGATCAGCAAGATCTCGCCGGTCGGCAGGCGTTCGGCGAGCAGGCGGATCGGCCCGTGGCGGCCGGCGCGCTCGGGTATCTCGCGCGCATGGCCCGGCGTGAAGCCCGACGATCCACGCAGGTTACCGGCGATCCGCCGTCCCCTGGGATCGAGCAGCCCGTAATAGTTGAGGCCGCTGGCATTGTGAGAGATGGCGAAATTCACCTCGCTGCCCAGAGAACGCGGCGGCTTCGTCATCAGCCGCGTGGCCTCGACATGCAGGATACGATCGCTGCGTGCGTTCAGTTCGCGGGCCGAAAGCGCGTAGATCAGCACCGTCAGCATCACCACGCCGATCAGCGCCACCCCGCCGAGCAGCAGGGTCAGCCGGAACGTACTGGTATTGCGGATGTCCCGCAGGCGCAGCCGTTCGGGGGGCGTTCGGGGATGCAGCGAGGAGCGCATTGCGCCCCTATAATCAAACCGCTTCGAGACGGTAGCCTTCGCCCTTCACGGTAACGATCGCCGAGGGCTTGCCCGGACGGTCCAGCTTCTTGCGCAGACGCGCGATATGGACGTTGATCAGGTTGGCGCCGGGATCGAAATAATAGCCCCAAACCTTCTCGAAGATGATCTTGCGGCTGACAATGTCGCCGGCATGTCGCGCGAGGAATTCGAGCAGCCGCAATTCCATGTGGAGAAGACGGACGGGCTCGCCATCCACCTTCACCTTGCGGCGGATGAGATCGATGTCGATCCCGCCGACGCGCAGGATCGCCTCCTCGGCCGGCTGCTGGGCCTGACGGCGGAGCAGCACCTCGACGCGCATCGCCATCTCGTTGGACGCGAAGGGCTTTGTCATGTAGTCGTCGCCACCGGCGCGCAGGCCGGCGATGCGTTCGTCCACATCGGAGAGCGCGCTGATCATCAATACGGGCAGATGGATGCGCCGTTCGCGCAATCGCTCGACCAGCGCGAGGCCATCGATGCCGGGCAGCATGCGATCCAGCGTGATGAGATCGAAGGGCTCGCGCGTGGCCTTTTCGAGGCCCAGGTCGCCATTGTCGGCGTGGACCGTCTCGTGCCCGTGGCTGCCCAATTCCGTGACGATCTCCTGCGCCGTGGCAGCGTCGTCCTCGATCACCAATATTCGGGCCATGGTCTTTTCTTAGGCCCGGCCGCCGACACCGCAAGGCCGGCGGCCGGTAGAGAGTCAGCTGCGTACCCAGCTGCGATCGACGGAGATACCCTGCACCTGATCGCCGGCGAGGTTCAGCCGGACATTCCAGTGGACCGCATCGACATATTCGTCGCGGGTCTCGACGTCGAAATAGGTGCAGCGTTCGGACGCCGCATCGCGCTGGCGGCAGTGTGCGCCGGCGCGGGCAAGGAGCGCCTCGGCGGCGGCACGCGGCGTGCCGGCGGGGATCGCGGCGCTGATCTCGTCGACTGCGGGGGCGATGTCTGCCTGCGGCGTGTGCTCGACGATGTCGGCGGACTGGTTCGAGGGGAGCAGCGGATCGCGCGGCTGCTGATATTCGAGCGCGGCGAAGCTCAGCCCCGGCTGGGCGGCGATCGCGATGCCGGCGCAAGCGATCAAGGTCCCCGCCGAGAAGAGGGCAAGCAGATACTTCTTCATGCAAGAAGACTCCGAGAAATGGGTGCCGTCACCGGCAGTCGAGCGGACTGCCGGTGACGTATTTTCGTCGGCGAGCGGGCCGACGACCCAGTTATGGGGCCAGATCGCAAGCAGTGGGCGGGGCTTAAACCGCTTCTACTCTCTGTCCGGCCCTCTCCAGATGCGCCGCTTCTTTCGATCCGGCTAGTGAAATGAATTTCACTGCCTCCTCGCTTTCATGGCCGTGGCAGCGAACGTCCACGACCAAGCCCGGGAAACCGTCGCGAAACCCCAGCGCGAACCCGTGAAGGTGCAGGATCGCAACGACCAGACTTAGCCCGAGCCCGGTGCCGGGGACGTCGGCGGCGTTGCTGCCACGATGGAAGCGGCGGATCACGGCCTGACGCTCGGCAACGGCGATGCCGGGGCCGGTATCGCGCACCTCGATCACCGGTCCGTGCGCGTCCGTCACCAGCGCCAACGTCACCTGACCGCCTGGCGGCGTGAACTTGAGCGCATTGTCGACCAGATTGCTCAGTGCCTCGAACAGCAGTTTCTCGTCACCAGGGGCGGTCGCGCCGCCGGGAGCGTCCAACATCAGGGAGATGCCCTGATCCTCGGCCAAGGGCTCGTACAACTCCTGCATGCGCGCCAGCAGCGCGGCGAGATCGACCGGCCCGAAACCTGCCCGGCGGCGCCCCGCCTCCAGTTCCGAGATCCGCAGCAACGCCCCGAAACGCTCCAGCACTGTGTCGAGGTCGCTCGTCGCCGCGCCGATCATGCGGACGGCGGGCGCCTGCACCTCGCTCGACTGGCTCAGCCGGTAGAGCTGGCTGCGTACGCGGGTGAGCGGCGTGCGGAGGTCATGCGCGATCGCGTCGGTCACGCCCTTCACCTGCGCGATCGCGCGCTCGATCTCGTCGATCATCTGGTTCACCGTGCCGGCGAACAGATCGAGCTCGTCGCCGCGCCCGGCGAGCGGCATGCGCGCCTCCATGTCGCCGGCCGAGATCGTCTCGATCGCGCGCTGCAGGTCGCGCACCCGCCGCAGTGGCGCGAGGCTGAGCAGGAAGCCGCAGACCAGCACCGCGATCGCGGTGATCAGCCCGCTGGCGATCAGGATCATCAGCACCTGCCGCCGCAGGTCGACCACCGGCGAGATGTCCCGGCCGATCAGCAATGTCTCCTGCGTCGGTGTCTCCACCGCGAGCAGCCGCACCGGCTTGCCATCGCCGGCCATGCGCTCCACCGGCGTGTCGTACGGCGGCATATCGCCCACGCGGATGTTGCCGGCGACATGATCGCCGTCGATCGATCGCAGCTCGAAATAGTTGAGCCCGCTGGCGCTGCGCGCGATCTCGCCGCGAATGCGATCTGGCAGGGCGTCGGCGGGCGTCCGCTCCAGCATCGTGGCTTCCAGCCGCAGGATGCGATCGCTGCGCCGCGTGAGCTCGCGCGCCGAAAGCCCGTAGATGAGCCAAAGCAGGACGGTCACGCCCAGCAGGAACACCATGCCGAACAGCAGGGTCAGCCGGAACGTGCTGGTGTTGCGGATATCCCGGATGCGCAGCCGATCAGCCAGCATCGGATTCGACAGATATCATGGCAAACTCGGAGGGCTCTGCGCCTGAACACAGTTCATCGCGCGTGAACCGCCCTCACGCGTTTGGATATTTGGGTAGTATTACTCGTAAGCTTTGCAAAGTGAAATTAATTTCACTTCGATATATCCTATGTATTCGATGGTTCGACTCCAAATGTAACACAATAGTCACGCGATCTTCCTAGCGGCGCCTTGCGGGTTCCAACCTACCAAGGGGCAACACATCATGAAGATCCGTACTGCGCTGCTGGCGACCGCCGCGGCGAACATGCTTATCGCCGGTGCGGCCGATGCCGCCACGCACAAGAAGGCGCATCGCGCTGCCACCTCCTCCAATGCCGCGCTGCTGGCGCAGGTGAAGGCACTCCAGTCCGAGGTGGAAAGCCTGCGTGGCGAAGTGGAGACGCAGCGGAACGCGCAGACTGTGACCGCCGCGCGCGTCGACACCACCGAAAGCGCGCTCCAGACGACCCAGACCCAGGTCCAGGCCGTACAGCAGCAGGTCGCCGCGACTCCGCCGGTCACCAAGGATCAGGTGAACTCCCAGATCGCGAGCGCGATCGACAAGGAGCATCACAACGACAAGTTCTACTTCAAGGGCATCACCATCCAGCCCGGCGGTTTCCTCGAACTGTCGGATATCTATCGCAGCCGCTTCCAGGGTGACGATATCGCGTCGAGCTTCAACGTGCCCTTCCCGGGCCAGAGCCACGCATCGCACACGTCCGAGAACCGCTTCTCGGCCCGCCAGAGCCGCGTCTCGCTGCTCGCGCAGGGGGCGCCGAACGCCCACACCAAGCTCGCCATGTACGGCGAGTTCGATTTCCAGGGTGGCGCGCAGACGTCCAACTCCAACCAGTCGAACAGCTACGTGCCGCGCATCCGCAACCTCTACGGCACGGTGGACTGGGACGAGGGCAGCTACGGCCTGCACGTGCTGGCGGGCCAGAACTGGTCGCTGCTGACGATGCAGAGCAAGGGCATCACGCCGCGCTCCGAAGTCACGCCGCCGCAGATCGACGCGCAGTACGTTCCCGGCTTCGCCTGGGCGCGCCAGCCCGGCATCCGCCTGGTCGGCGATTTCATGGATCACCACCTGTGGCTCGGCGTCTCGGCCGAAAATCCGCAGACCACCTTCGGCGGCAGCGGCCTGCCTGGGACCGTCGTGTCCGTGGTCAGTGGACAGGGCAGCAGCCAGTCCACCTCGAACCAGGTCAACCCGGCGGGCGGCTTCCAGCAATTCTACAACGGCGTCGGCTCATCGCTGTCGCTCAACCACACCCCGGACTTCATCGGCAAGGTTGCCTATGAGGACAAGATCGCAGGTCACACGGTCCACATCGAGGGCTTCGGCATCTACCGCACCTTCTCGACCCATCTCGACGGCACCTCGACCAACCGGGATGCCCATGCCTTCGGTTATGGCGGCAGCATCGCGCTCAACATCGTGCCGAAGGTCCTCGACGTGCAACTCTCCGGCATCGGCGGTCGCGGCATCGGCCGCTACGGCTCGGCCGGCCTGCCTGACGTGACGGCGGACGCGGAGGGTAACCTGCATCCGCTCAAGGAGTTCATGCTGCTTGCCGGCGGCACGCTCCATGCCACGCCGCAGCTCGACATCTACGCCTTCGCGGGCGAGGAGCAGGAGCGGCGCCAGCTTTACGACGGCGGCACCAAGGGCCTCGGCGTGCTGAACGCGGACAATTCGGGCTGCTTCGTCGAAGCCCCGACCACCGCGACGGCGTTCGGCTGCGCCGGCAACACCCGCCGCATCCGCCAGCTGACGGCCGGTGCCTGGGACAAGATCTACAACGGCTCGTTCGGCCGCGCCCAGATCGGCTTCCAGTGGAGCTATACGCAGCGCCAGCTGTTCGACGGCACAGGCGCGGGCGACGACCTCCCGGCCTATGCGGGCATGCCGCAGACACACAACAACATGGCGTTCGTGACCTTCCGTTACTATCCGTTCTGATCGGATAAACGCCCGGATGCCCCAGGCATCCGGGCGACCATTCTACCAATGATGATCTTCCTACCAACAGTCGCTCACGATCTCGGCGAAAAGCATGGCCCGTAAAATTGCGCGTGATGCCGATCACGGATGGTCGCGCGCGGAACTCTCTTCGCGAAGCGTTGCTACACCACGCCAAGGACATCTCGGCTCAGCTCGTGGCACAGGCCGAACTCGAAGCGGCCAGGAAGCGCTGCGCCAAAGTCAGGAGATAGAGGCGATAGCGAGCCTCACGGGCGGCGTCGCACACGACGGCCTGCGCCCAGACCTGCTCGTCACCGATCATCTCATGCCGGGCATGAACGGCGCCCAGTTGATCCGCGAACTCGGTTCGCTCGTACCGGATCCGCCTTCGCTCATCGTGTCGGGCTATGCTGAAGCGGAGTGTCTCGACCCCGAACTCCTACGATTGACCAAGCCGTTCCGGAAAGACGAACTCGCGGCAATCCTCGCACCATTGTCCGCGCGGCGGTCCTGATCTCGGAGCATTTCCGCGAAACCTGCCGGATGCAAGGCCACGTTCAGCGATTGACCCATGCGGCCGATTTGCTGAACGCCTCGGAGACAGGCGCGGCGTCGATTGAACACTCCTTGGCTGGAGTTACGGGAACAGATCCTCGATGCCACGGGCGATGTCGTGCGCCTTATAGGACTCATCGCCGCCAAGCGGCGCTCGGCCGCGTGTGCATCCTCACAATTTGGCAAGATATTCTTCCAGAAGGCGCACCTGAGAGCCAGCCTCTTAATTACGCGCACAGTTGACGCGCTGATTTATCGGTCGATCCCGATCTGGGTCTTTACCATCGTTTACCTGCTAATCTTCATTCTTTGGCTGTGTTTCGGCTCATCCCGCCAGGCCGCTTCGACCGGGGCTAGCGCCGTCCCTGGCGCTCTTTGGGTCAGGGCCTTACGCGGCCATCTGCTGCAGAGCAGACTTCAGGCGCTTCATGTCGAACGGCTTCGGTATGAAGATCACCCGCGCCGGCAGGTCGATACCTTCGGGAAGCGCTTTGCCCGATGTCACGATGACCTCGATCGGCGGCCAGCGGTCGCGGATGGCGGCCGCGAGCTTGAGCCCGTCCATCCCACCCGGCATGTCGACGTCGGTGAAGACCAGGCGAATGTCGTGGCGAGCTTCGAGGATGGCGATCGCCTCGTTCGCGTCGGATGCCTCGATCGCCTCGAACCCGCCTTCCTCGACGATGTCGACCGCCATCATCCTCAGAATGGGCTCGTCCTCGACGACGAGCACGATCGCCTTATGCCGCCTCGATGATGGCATCGCGCAATTCCTTTTTGCTATTCGGCATTTGCGCGATCCAGTGGAACGGAGAAGTGGGCTTCGAAGCCCGAAGGAAGATAACGGGTGGTTGTGCCGCCTGTTCCTAGCAAACCCATCCTTATAAGTCGGGAGCCAAATCCCTTGCGGCTCGGCTCGGTGGCCCCGGGGCCGCCGACTTCGCGCCAATCCATCCTGAACATCGCATCCGTGCCCACGCCATCCACCCGCCAGTCCAGAGCGACAAGGCCACCCTCGACGGACAGGGATCCATATTTCACGGCGTTGGTGGAGAGTTCGTGAAGCAGCAGCGACAGAGCCAGGGCAGCGCGCGGACCGAAGGAGACTGCCGGCCCCTGTGCCCGGATCCGATCGGCCACACCGATGGCGGTGAGCACCCGCTCGACGACCCCGCCGACCCATGCAGCCGACCAGTGATCCTGCAGCAGAACGTCGTGCGCCGAGCTGAGCGCCATCAGCCGCTGATCGAGCGCCTCGACGGCGTCTCGATCATCGACGCCCTTCAGCGTCTGGGCGGCGATCGCCTGGACCATCGCCAGCATGTTCTTCATGCGGTGGCTGAGTTCGAGATTGAGGACATTGCGCTGCTCCTCCGCCTCGAGTTGGGCGATGGTCGCGTAGGTTCGATCCGCAACGCCGTGGGCGAAGCCGATCTCACCACTGGTCCACGCCCGCGACTGTCCGGCATGGACGAAGAGCACGCCCTTCAGATCCTCACGGACGACAAGCGGCACGTTGATCAGTGCCTTCGCGCCGAACGAGGCGTAGGAGTTCCGGTCATCCCCCAGCCAGTCCGCGGCGGGCACGTTGGCGATGGACATCGTCACGTCCGAGGCCAGTCGCGCCAGCGTATGGGCGAAACCGGCGAGTGCATGTGTGCCGACAAGCGACGGAACGCCCGGCGCCGTCCAGTCGCGCGCGATCGCGAAGGTGCCAGCCGCCTGGTCGATGGTCGCGTAGCCGACACGATCGGCGTCGATCTCGCGACCGAGGATGGCGGACGCCAGCGCGATGGTGTCCGCAATGTTTTCCGCGTCGCGCAATCGGTCGCCGAGTTCGAGTAGGGCGGAGACGCGCTGCGCGTCCTGCCGCCGCTCGGTCACGTCGTGTACCGTGCCGAACATTTTGACGACGCGACCGTTCTCGCGCACGAAGCTCGCACGCCGCGCGATCCAGCGGATCTGTCCGTCGCTGGCACGCCTTATCCGGTATTCGACGTCGGGCGCGGCCGATCCGTCGGAGCGGTTGCGGCGAACCGAATGTCCAGGCGTCTCGTCGGCGACCATGTTCGCCTCGATCTCCTCGAAGCTGTAGGTTGGCGACACCGGCAGGCCGAATATCCGGCAGAACTGGGGCGACACGACAGCGATATCCGTCGCCACGTCCAGCTCGAATGTTCCAATCCGCCCCGCCTCCTGGGCAGCCGTCGACCGCTCGTCCCGTTCTTCGGCGAGGTTTCTGGCCTCCTCGCTCTCGAGGGCGCGGGCGCTCGCTTCGTCGCCGAGACGGAGATAGGTGACGATCGAGGCGTCGCGCTCCTCCACCGCCTGCCGCATCTCGATCAGATGCGTGACCTGCCGGGCAAGCGAGACGAGGCCGCGAAGCTGGGCATCCGTCAGACCTTCGGGCCGCGGAACGGTATCGATCACGCACAGCGTCCCGAGCGCATGCCCGTCCCGCGTGACGAGTTGCGCCCCCGCATAGAAACGGATGCGGGGATCGTTGGTCACCAGCGGATTGGCGGCCGTGCGCGGGTCCAGCGCGAGATCGGGGATGACCAGCGGTTCAGCCTGCCTGATCGCGATCGCACAGACCGCCTGATCGACCGGCGTTTCGGATACGTTGAGTCCGAGACAGGCCTTGAACCACTGCCGCTCGGAATCGACGAGGCTGACGAGGGCGATCGGCACGGCGCAGAAAGCCGAGGCGGCTTCGACGATGTCGTCGAACGCCTTTTCGGGAGGCGTATCGAGAATGCCGTAGCTCTGCAGAGCCAGGAGACGTGGATCGGCCACATCCGACTTATGAACGCGTGTAGAATCAACCATGTCGAGATTGGCTACCGATTTCCCCCGGCTGGAATTGGACTAACTTCCGACACTTGGCAACGGATCCGAGCGGAATAGAAAAACGCGATCCCTGTGGCAGACGTATCGAAGGACGGTGCTTCACGCCCATGTCGAAGCGGAGCCGGATCGATCGGTTCGCCGACACAGGCTTTTATGAAGCACCCAATCGCAAGGAACTCTTCCTTCCCCAGAGCCGTCTCGCTCTGATGACTGGAATCAACCTGATCCTCAAAGGCCTGGTTCTCGCGGCAGCCATGGCGTGGAAGACCGGCTGGAGCCTCGTGCTGGGCTTCACTGTGTCGGCCGTCCTGCAATCGATCGTCGCGCCGCAGGCGCTGCGCGAAAAGCTGGGGTCGAACCATCTTAGGCCGGTCGCCATCGCCACCCTTGCCGGTGCGGCCAGTTCGAGCTGTTCCTATGCATCCGCCGCCATCATGCGGACTCTCTTCAAGAAGGGCGCCGCGCTCGGGCCAAGCCTGGCCTTCCTCGTGGCGTCCACCAATCTCGTGCTGGAGCTGGGCGTGATCCTGTGGCTGCTGCTCGGCTGGCGGTTCATGCTCGCGGAGTGGCTGGGCGGTCTGGTGCTGATCGCGATCATGGTGCCGCTGTCACGCGCTTTCGTCTCTCAGCGCCTCATAGAAGCCGCGCGCGATCACGAAGAGGCCGGACGCGGGCACGACCATGGCGCGATGACCCTGTCGGGCGAGACATGGCGAGACCGCCTGCGCGATCCCAAGGCGCTGAACGTCATCGCGGCCGCGTTCGCCATGGACTGGCGAATGCTCTGGAAGGACCTTGTCGCCGGTTTCCTGATCGCTGGAATGCTGTCGGCCGTCGTGCCGGGCGACCTCTGGCGGACCCTGTTCCTGTCGGGCCTGCCGGAGGGATGGCGCGTGTTCGCGGAGGCGCTGATCGGGCCACTGGTCGCCATCCTCACTTTCGTCTGCTCGATCGGCAACGTGCCGCTTGCGGCGACCTTGTGGGGTGGCGGCGTCGGCTTCGTCGGCGTGCTCGCCTTCCTCTATGCCGATCTCATCGTGCTGCCGCTGATCGACGCCTATCGGCGCTATTTCGGCCTGAAGATGGCGTTGGCAATTGCTGCGACGCTGTATGTCTCGATGGTTGTCGCAGCGCTGGTCATGGGCGGGGTGTTCGACCTCACCGGGCTGACGCCGAAGCCTGTAGCAGGCGTCCAAGCCACGTTGGCGACGTTCGCATTCGACTACAGTTTCTATCTCAACGTCATCGCCGCCCTTCTGGCAGGATGGCTGTTCTGGAAAGCACGCCCGGCACCGATGCACGATCATTCCCACCACGGTCACACAGCGGCATGATGCGCGTTCGCTCTCCCCTGTCAGTCCGCGACGACGCCTGATGAACCACGTAAACGTCGTCACGCTGGGGCTGCTCTTGTTCGTGGCCTGCGTCGTCGCGATCGTCACGCGACGGATCGGACTGCCGTACACGATCGGACTGGTCGTCGCGGGCATCGGCCTCAGCGTCGCCGGCTATCGCAGCAATATCGAGCTGACGCCGGAGCTGATCTTCACCTTCCTGCTCCCGCCGCTCGTGTTCGAAGCGGCCCTTCACCTCAAGTGGCGGCGGTTTCGCGAGGAAGCGTCGCTCGTCCTCAGCCTCGCCTTCGGGGGGACGTTGCTCTCCGCAGCGGTCGTGGCAGCGGGCATGCACTGGCTGGTCGGATGGGGGTGGCTCGCCTCGCTGCTGTTCGGCTCGCTCATCGCCGCGACCGATCCCGTGTCGGTCGTCGCGATGATGAAGGAGCAGGACGCCGAGCCCCGACTGCGCTTCGTCATGGAGGCCGAGAGCCTGCTGAATGACGGCGCGGCGGCGGTGCTGTTCGGATTGTGCGTAGCCGCCGCGGCGGGAGCCTCGACGAGCGCCGGCACGATCGCGCTCAGCTTCGCCGTGACCGTCGTGGGCGGCATCCTGTGCGGCGTGGTCGTGGCGGGCGGCTTGCTTCTCGTGGCGGGGCGGGCGGACGATCATCTCGTCGAGCTGACGCTGACGGTGCTGGCCGCCTATGGCTCCTTCCTGATCGCCGAGGCGATCGGTGTCTCACCCGTGCTCGCCACGCTCGCGGCGGGCATGCTGGTCGGCAATATCGGCCCCGCGCGGACACTGACCGAGCGTGGTGGCGAGGCGCTGATCCGCTTCTGGGACTTCGCAGCATTCCTTGCCAACTCGGTGATCTTCCTGCTGATCGGAAGCCGCGAGGCCGAACAGTCCCTGTTCGCCATCCTGTGGCCGGCGGCGATCGCGACGCTCCTCGTCCTGGCCGGACGTGCAGCCGCGATCTTCCCCATTGCCGGCCTGTTCGCGCGCAGCCGTGCCGCGATCGACGGGCTGACCGGCGCGATCCTCTTCTGGGGTGGCTTGCGCGGCGCGCTCGCTCTCGCACTAGCCCTGGCCATACCGACCACGCTGCCGGAGCATGACGTCCTGATCGGCGTTGCCTTCGCGGTCGTGGCGTTCTCGATCTTCATCCAGGGCGCCACGATGCCGTTTCTGCTGCGCAAGGCGAAAGCACGTTCCGGAGATCCGCAATGACCCGATGGCAATGGGCGCTTCGCCTTCTCACCCGCCGCATGTGGTTCCGTTCGGCCCTGTTCTGCGTGTTCGCCGTGGTGCTCGCGCTCGCAGGCGCGCTCATCGGCCACGCCATCTCCTACGATTTCGCGAGCAAGATCGGCGCCAAGTCGGTCGACAACATCCTGAACGTGCTCGCATCGAGCATGCTGGCGGTGACCACTTTCTCGCTCACCGCAATGGTGTCGGCATATTCCGGGGCGACGAGCAACATCACGCCCCGCGCCGTCCAGCTTCTGATCGAGGACAGCACGGCACAGAACGCGCTCGCGACATTCCTCGGCAGTTTCCTGTTCGCGATCGTCGGGATCATCGCTCTGTCCACCGGGCTCTACGGCGAGACGGGTCGAGTCATCCTCTACGCCGGCACGATCCTCGTCATCGTGGTGATCGTGGTGACGTTCGTGCGGTGGATCGAGCATATCGCCCGCTTCGGGCGAGTGTCGGACACGATCGAACGGGTCGAGCGCGCGGCGATGGGCGCGGTCCATGGCATGGCGCAGCGCCCCCGCTTCGGGCCGCGTGAGCGGATTGCCATCCCCGATAGCGCCACGAAGATCCACCATACCGGGATCGGCCGCGTCACCTATGTCGATCTCGCGCAGCTTGCCGACGTCGCCGAGGATGCTGGCGCCGAGATCAACCCCGTCGCGCTTCCCGGAACGCTCGTCGATCCGGCGCGCCTGCTCGCCTGGACGACCGCGACACTCGACGACAAGCAGGTACAGAGCATCCGCGACGCCTTCACGATCGAGCACAACCGCACCTTCGATCACGATCCGCGCTTCGGCCTCGTCGTGCTCTCGGAGATCGCCTCGCGCGCGCTGTCCCCCGCCGTCAACGATCCGGGGACCGCGATCGCAGTCATCGAGGCCGGCACGCGCGTGATGGCCAGGATCTTGCGCCACAAGCCCGATCCGGATCGCTCGCCGCCTGCGGGCGTCAATGTCCCGCCCTTTGCCCTGCCGGACCTGCTGGAGGACCTGTACCGGCCGATTGCAAGAGACGGCGCAGGCACAATCGAGGTGGGCGTGCGACTCCAGAAGGCGCTCGCCGCGCTTCAGCACATCGATGAGGGGGCTCGAGCGGATTGTGCAGCGGTCGCCACCGACGCGCTCAGCCGCGCCCACCCAGCATTCGACAGCGCGGCCGACGCTGAGCGTCTTGCCAGGATCCACGCGAGATATTGGCCGGCTGGCGGGTGACGCGCACCGAAGCATGACAAACAGGCAATGTCGGTTCGGCGCGCAACTCCGCGCTGGTGCCAAGCGCTTGGCCAGCGAAGGAGAATTCAGTGTTCGACAATAGCATAGCGATCGTCACAGGCGCGGAATCGGGCATCGGGGCCGCTTGCGCCAAGGCGCTGGGTGAAGCCGGCGCGCGCGTCGTCGCGACCTATTTCAAGGATGCGGATGCCGCAGCGGCTGTGTGTCGGTCGATCGGAGACGAAGCGCGCGCGATACCGGTCCAGACGGATGTCGGCGATGAAGCCTCCGTCGCGCGTCTCTTCGAGGCTGCCGAGAAGTCGTTCGGCACTGCCTCTCTCCTCGTCAATTCCGCCGGGCTCAACATGAGCGGCGTCAACCTCGTCGACATGCAGTTCGCGCAGTTCGATCGGGTGATCCGATCCGACCTCTACGGCCCGTTCCTGACCTGCCGCGCGCTGGTGAGAGCCTTGGAAGCGAAGGGGATGAAGGGGCGGATCGTCAACATCTCCTCGATCCATGAGAAGGCGCCACGACCCGGCGGCGTCGATTACGACTCCGCCAAGGGCGGCCTGTCGCAGCTGACGGCGACGCTGGCGCTCGAACTCGCCCCCAAGGGCATCGCCGTGAACGGCGTCGCGCCCGGCATGATCCTGACGCCGATGAACCAGTCCGCGATCGACGATCCGCAGGAACTGAAGACCAAGCAGGAGGCCATCCCGTGGGGGCGCGCAGGCAGACCGGACGAGGTTGCCGAGCTGGTCAAATTCCTGCTGTCGCCGGTGGCCGACTACATCACGGGAACCACGGTGACGATCGACGGTGCCCTCTCCCTCACCGTGGCCCAGGGCGCCTGACATGCCGACCTACGCGGTGGAGCGGCTCGACACGGTGATCGTCTCGAAGGGATCGCCGATCGACGGCATGGACCTCATGAGCCCCTTCGTCTGGAAGGAGGGCGCGATCTATCGCGCGATGATCCGCGGTGTCCCCGATCCGCTCGGCCCCACCGATCCGACGGGCCTCGTCGCCGGAGGAACCAGTACGGACGGGTTGAACTTCACGCTCGACCAAAGGCTTGCGATCATGCCGACTCCCGGGTCGGACGATGCCGGCGGATGCGAGGACCCGACCGTCCTCAAGACGGGCGACGGCTATCTTGTCTATTACACCGGCGTCGATGCGGAGCGGAAGCAGGGTTGCATGATCCTCGCTTCCGGCACGGATCTGGGTTCGCTCCAGAAGAAGGATGTGGTCCTCAAAGCGCCGCCCAATGAAGGAAACTTCAAGGAAGCGACGCTCGCTCAGACCTCGGCGGGCGATTGGCGGCTCTTCTACGAATATGCGGCCGAAGATGCCTCTCGCATCGGCTGGGCGTCGAGCCCAAACCCCGAAGGCCCATGGACCGTATTGCCAGACCCCTTCGGCATCCGCGACGACAGCTGGGATAACTGGCACCTCTCGACCGGACCGATGACCCAAATCGACGGCCGCGACCCGGTGATGTTTTACAATGGCGCCACGCACGACGCCCGATGGCGCATCGGGTGGATCAGTTTCGATCCGGCATTCACGCGTGTCACGGGACGCGGCCTCGAGCCGCTTCTCCTGCCCCCGCCCGCCAGGGATCGGTCCGCGACAGACATCGCTTTCGCCGCCTCGACGATCATCGAAGGCGAGATGATCGCACTCTATTACTCACTGGAGGACCGCATCCTGAGGCGGGCCATGATCCGGCATTATCGCTGACGAGCATCATGAACGGGAGAGCAATCGGCCGGTGATGCGTTGGCACGTCATGCTGCCAGCGACACTCCCATGGTGAACCTCGTCAACATCCTGTTCCATCGCCTGTGGGAGATGGCGACCGAGTTCATCAAACTGCTCCCCCAGATGGCGATCGCGCTGCTGGTGCTGGTCGCGACCTGGGCGATTGTCAGATTCTCACGCCGTCTCGCCGAGCGCATGTTGAGCCAGACCGACACGCGCGGCACGCTCGTCAATCTCGGCGAAACGCTGATCGGCGTCGCGATCTGGATCGTCGGCATCCTGATCGCGATGTCGATCGTGGTGCCGAGCGTCACGCCCGCCAACATCCTTGCCGTCCTCGGCCTCGGGTCGGTCGCGGTCGGCTTCGCATTCAAGGATATCTTCGAGAATTTCCTCGCCGGCATTCTCATCATGCTGCGCAAGCCGATGCGGATCGGCGACATGATCGAGTGTCAGGATGTGGCCGGACGGGTCGAGAATATCAGCCTGCGCGATACCCATCTGCGCCACCTGTCGAACGAGCTCGTGGTGGTACCCAATTCCTTCCTGTTCAAGAACCCGGTCAAAATCCTGACCGACGAAACCCAGCGTCGCTACTCCGTGACCGTGGGCGTCGGCTATGATGTCGACCTCGACGCGGCGGCGGCGGTGATCGAGAAGGCGGTGCAAAGTGTCGAGGGTGTCGACGCGGACAAGCGGATCGACGTTTTCGCCACCGAATTCGGCGACAGCTCGATGAACTTCACGGTCCGTTGGTGGGCAGGATCAAGGCCGATCGACATGCACCGGACGCGGGACGGCGTCGTCCGTAAGGTTAAGCGCGCGCTCGACGAGGCCGGGATGGAGATACCTTTCCCCTATCGCACGCTCACCTTCAAAGAGGCTTTGCCTCTCAAACGGGCAAGCGAGACGCAGCAAGAAGCGCCCCCGCTCGACGGAAAACACGACGAATAGAAGCGACTGCAACCGCCGGCATCCGGTCACCAGCGCAACAGGCGAGGCCCACATAGAGCGCCGACACAGGCCGCGAGCATCATACCGAGCGTGTACCAAGTGAGCACGAACATAGCCGACACCTCGGGACAGTGCAGGCAGTAGAGCGTCGCTGCCCAGGCGGCCGCCGTAAATCCCGCCGCAGCACCAGCGGCACGCAGGCGTGTCGGCGCCAGTCGCCTAAACGACCAGAGCAGGCCAACGAAGATCGGCGCCGCGAGCACTAGTACCAACCAGGGGCATATCTTCCACGACTTGCCGAGCCACATCGCCAGCCAGTCCGCAGTCGGCACGTGCGCCATCTCGACCGCGCCGACCGCTCCGAGCAGAAGGAAGGGGATCACCAGCGGCCAGAAGCGCCTGAGCCGCGGAGCCTCGGGGCGGGCCAGTTGCGCGGTCACAGCGAGTGAGCCGATCCCGAGCGAGATCGTGTAGATCCACTTCATCCAGAAAGCGAAGCCGTGCATCGCGATGGCCAGATCGGGCCTGACGCCCAATCCCAGCGTGACGGCCATCAGGGTGACGATCGCGCCCGCGACGATGCCACCCCCGAGGCGGTACAGCCGGGCGCGACGCGGCACGCGCGGCACGTCGCCCGCCAGCTGGTCGATGAGCGTATCGGTGTTCATCGCCCTTCGCCCCTGATCCGGGCCGCCAGGGCCTTCAGCCCGCGATGGACGGAGATTTTCACGTCTGATTCGCTGATCCCGGCCGCATCGGCCGCCTCCGCCGTGCTGAGCCCGTCCAAGCGGGTTTTCCGGATCGCACCCGCCTGCTTTGCCGGCAGTCCATCGAGCAGCCGGTCCACGTCGACCCGTGCGTTGCTCGCTTCCTCGAAGCCTTCCGTCCCGAAAATTTCGTCAAGACCCTCGATGTTGCAGTGGCGGCGCTCGCGCCGAAAACTGTCGATCATCTTGTAGCGCGCGACCGAGAACAGCCAGGCCGTGAAGGGGCGGTCGCGGTCGTAGCTGGCGCGACGCGTATGCACGGCGATGAGCGTTTCCTGCACGAGGTCCTCGATTTCCCCACTGTCGCTCAGACGACGGCGGTAGAAGGCGCGCAATATAGGAACCAGCGCTTTCAGAAGCGCAGCATGGGCCACGGCGTCCCCATCGAGGCCGCCCGTCATCCACGCCCTGAGCTGATCCTCGCTAACCCGCATGCACGCTCCGGTTCCTATACGTGCCTGAGGGAAGCCGTGGTTACACAGAGGATATTCTACGGGTGTAACCGAAGCAGTCGACGTCTCGTATAGTCGTTATGAAACGCTCGACTATCCTCATTCGCGCGCATTTCCTTTTAATGGGCGCTTTTTTCCCGACGATTGCATCGGCTGCGGCAGTCGTTCCCGGCGCATCGAGCGATCACCCCACCGTCGTCGAGCTGTTCCAGAGCCAGGGTTGCTCGTCATGCCCGCCCGCAAACGCGAACATCAATGCGATCGCCGACCGGCCAGACATCCTCGCTTTGTCTTTTGCCGTAACCTACTGGGATCAGCTTGGCTGGAAGGACACGTTCGGCTCGCCACGCTGGACGGCGCGGCAATGGGACTATGCCAATCAGGCGGGGCGCGGCGAGGTCGCCACCCCACAGGTGATCGTCAACGGTGGGCCGACGATCGTCGGCAGCGATCGCCACCAGCTTGACGCGCTGATCGCGCAGGCAGGCGCCCCGCGCGGCGGCCCCGAACTCATCGTCGAGAGTGGCATCCTCAAACTTGGCGCCGCGCCGCGTGCCAAATCTTCGATCGTCTGGCTCGTCCGCTATGATCCGCGCGTCCGCAACGTGCCGATCCGCGCCGGCGAGAATGGTGGCCGAACCCTACCCCACCGCGACATCGTGCGGGAATTGACGAAACTCGGCAGCTGGAACGGGGCCGCCGCCACGTTCCGCGTGCCACCGCCCGACGAACAGGGTCTCGCTTCCGCAATCCTCGTCCAGCAAGGGACCGGTGGTCCGATTACCGCCGCCCGTCGCATCTGAATTCTGCCCGCCGCCGGCGTCGCGGCGGGTTGCCCTTGTCAGGCGCCATTTTTCCCCAAGGAGATACCCCATGCGCATCCTCACCCTGCTCGCGATCTCTTCTCTCTCGCTTTCCGCCGCCGCTCCGGCGATGGCGCAGGATGCGATGGCCTCGCACGACAAGATGATGGCCGGAGACAAGATGTCCGGCGATAAGATGATGTCAGGCGGCAAGATGTCCGCCGCCAGCATGCGCAAGATGAAATCCTGCAACGCCATGTCGCACGACATGATGATGAAGAATGCCGGCTGCATGAAGATGATGAAGATGCACCCCGACATGATGCAGCATGACGACATGATGGGTCACTGAGCCAATCTCTGGGGGGCGTGGCATCCGGCACGCCCCCGACCTTCGTAATTCGGAGCCTCGCCATGTCGTCCGAACCACTAGAGCCACCGACCGGCGGTGACCTTGTCTATCGTCAGCGACGCCCGGTGCGTGCCTGGCATTGGCTGAACGCGTTCACCGTCATCGTCATGCTGATGAGCGGGCTGATGATCTTCAACGCGCATCCGCAGCTCTACTGGGGCCAATACGGCGCCAATCACGAGGCGCCCTGGCTGGAGATTGGCAGCGCCGACGGGCGCGGCTATCTGCAGCTCGGTCCCGTCACCCTACCGACGACCGGCGTACTCGGTCAGGTGGGTGGTCAGGAGATCGCGTTTCCGCCGCTCGTGACCATTCCGACGAGTTACGATCTCGCCACCGCTAGGGCATGGCATTTTTTCTTCGCCTGGCTGCTCGTCGTGCCCGGATTGCTCTTCTGGGCCTGGGGAATTGCGACGCGACATGTCCAGAACGATCTCGCGCCCACGCCGGAAGAATTGCGGCCTCGAAATCTGTGGCAGGACATCAAGGATCATGCGCGCTTGCGCTTTCACGGCGGCGAGAAGGCACGCCGCTACAACGTCCTCCAGAAGCTCAGCTATGTCGGCGTGATCTTCGGCTTGCTGCCCGCAATGGTGCTGACGGGGCTGACTATGTCACCCGACATCGACGCGGCTTGGCCGTGGTTGCTCGACCTCTTCGGCGGCCGCCAGTCGGCGCGCTCGATTCACTTCATCTGCGCCGCTTTGCTCGTCGCCTTCATCCTGGTCCATCTGCTGATGGTGGTGCTCGCAGGCCCCTTCAACGAGCTGCGCTCGATCATCACGGGCTGGTATCGCCTGCCGAAGGAGCGCGCGGAATGACCCTCCTGACCCGCCGTGGCTTGATTGGATCGATCGGCGCCGGTGCCGGCGGACTGCTGCTTTCCGGATGCGACAAGATCGTCGCCGCGCCCAAGGTGCGCGACGTGATCGGCCTCGGCGAGGGCCTCACGATGCGCGCGCAAAGGCTCGTCACCGATCGCACCGCGCTGGCGCGTGAGTTTACGGCATCCGACATGTCACCGGTGTTTCGGACCAACGGCAATACGATGCCAGAAAGCGACGCCTACCAAGCCCACATGACCGACAATTTTGCCAACTGGAGGCTGGTCATCGATGGAATGGTGCGGCGGCCCGCCGCCCTGTCGCTGGCGCAGATCAAGGCGATGCCGACGCGCACCCAGATCACCCGCCACGATTGTGTCGAGGGCTGGAGCGCGATCGGCAAATGGACGGGCCTCCCGCTCAAGTTGGCGCTCGATGCAGTGGGTGTGCTGCCTTCCGCGCGCTACATCGTCTTCCACTGCGCCGACGATTTCGATGGCGATCCCTATTATGAGAGCATCGATCTGATCGATGCCTTCCATCCGCAGACGATCCTCGCCTGGGCCATGAACGACCAGCCGCTCAGCGTCCGTCATGGCGCGCCGCTTCGCCTCCGCGTGGAACGCCAGCTCGGCTACAAGCAGGCGAAATATGTCATGCGGATCGAAGCCGTCGACAGCCTCCAGCGGATCGGCGCCGGCAAGGGCGGCTATTGGGAGGATTCCGCCGACTATCAATGGTATGCGGGGATCTAGCTTAGCCGGTTGCGCCCGTCGCCGGGCGAGACGCTCAGGCGCGGATGTCTACCAGCTGTCCGGTCGTCGCCGCCGCCATCCGCAGTCCAGTGCCGTGATAGCCGACGACCTGAGCTTTTGTCGCGTCGGCCGCCTGCTTGGTGGCCTCTATCTTCTCGCGATCGGGGAGCGGGCGTGTCGGGTCCTCTCCAGCGTTGACATTGTAAGGGCCCGACTGCGGATGCGCGGGGTCGACGTGACGCGCAGCGAGATCGACCTCGCTGCAATTCTTGCAGCGAAAGCCGTTGACCGTCACGGGAGTGCTATAATTGACGGTCGTCAGCATGCTTTCGTCCGATCGCGTTTGCATAGGATAGCGGATCGGTCTCTCGGCCAGGTTAACGCTTGTCGGACGCCATCGCATTGCTAGGAAAATTCCCCGCTGCCTGGAACGGCAGCTGACGTAACGTTGTGCGCCAATAACTGCTTGGCGGGAATGTCCCAGCCCAAGCGATAGCTTCGAGGGTGATTGCGCCATTTTGCGGAAAATGAAGGAATGGAAGGTTTCAGGGTCCGTGAAAATGCCTCGGAACGGCGGCAGGTAGGCGCTACCCTGCCTTTGCTCGCAACCCCGCCGGCCCCGCCGCGATCAATTCGTCGATGTTCGACAGGAAGGTCCGCAACACGGTCGACGAGTTATCGCTGCGATATCCCACGGCGAGATCGATCGTCGGTGGCTCGCCCTTGAGCGGCCGGCTGACAACCGACCAAGGCAGCAGCGGCTCTACGTAGGCGGGAAGCAGGGCGACACCCCGCGTCGATGCAACGAGGGAGACGAAGGCCGCGACCTTACGCTCGGCATGCAGGCCCTGAAGCGCGTGGCCCAGCCGGAGGACATCGCCGGTGCGATCGCCTTCCTCGCCTCCGATGCGGCACGCTGGGTCAGCGGAGACACGCTGCGAGTCGATGGCGGCTCGAAGCTCTGATCCGACACCCCATATCCCTCTCAACATTTTCCAGGAGACGCTCCATGTCCGACAAGGTCATCAAGATCCCCGGTCCCGATCATCCGATCACGATCGAGCACAATGCCGGTCGCGTCATCGTCACACTTGGCGGCAAGGTGATCGCCGACACCACCGACGCTCTCATCCTTCGCGAGGCGAGCTACCCTGCCGTCCAGTACATCCCCCGCAAGGATGTCGATATGGCGGCGCTCGAACGGACCGATCACGCCAGCTACTGCCCATACAAGGGCGACGCCGCCTACTTCAGCATTCCTGCAGGCGGCGAGCGCTCGGTGAATGCGATCTGGACCTACGAGGCGCCTTACGACGCTGTAGCCGCGATCGAGGACCATCTCGCCTTCTATCCCGACAGGGTTGATGCGATCGAAGAGATCGCCAACTGATCATTGCGCCTTTATGTCGGAAGGCGCCAGATTGGCCAAAGCTGGCGCCTTTGCCGATCACCGCTCTCTCGAAAAGCTGACCGTCGGCAATTAGGGAGCGTCCGAAGACGGTTCTATGACCGGCATTAGGGCGCGAAGCGGTCCGGCAACTCTCTGGAGTATGTTTAAGCAACGCTCTTGGCTTGCAACCATGCCAGCTCGGCGAGTTGCGGAAGCACCTTCACGCGGTCCCTTGCCTGCGCCGACGAGGCAGTGCCGCGAATGACCCGGCCCCTGATACCGTGGAAGATCGCCGCGAGCCGAAAAAAGTTGAACGCCAAGTAAAAGGTGTAGCCGGGCATCACATCAATTCCCCGCCTACCGCAATATGCGGCAAGATAGTCCTCTTCATTCGGAATACCGAGGGTGGCGATGTCGGCGCCGCCTAGCCCCGCCACGATGTGCGGCGGCATGCGGTACATCATCGCATGATAGGCGAAGTCCGCGCCCGGATGGCCCAGCGTCGACAACTCCCAGTCGAGCACGGCGAGGACGCGCGGCTCGGTGGGATGGAAGATCATGTTGTCGATGCGGAAGTCGCCATGGACGATGCTGGTCTCGTCGCCCGGCGGAATGTTGTGCGGCAGCCATTCAACCAGCCTGTCCATGTTCGGATCGCGCCCCGCATCGGGATCCTCGAGATATTGTTGGGACCAGCGGCCAATCTGGCGTACGAAATAATTGCCCGGCCGACCATAGTCACCCAAGCCTGCTGCTTCGTAGTCGATACCGTGAAGTTGCGCGATCGTCGCGTTCATCGCGTCGAACAGCGCGGCGCGCTCCGCGTTCGGCACGCCGGGAATGGTCGCGTCCCAGAAGATCCGGCCTTCGACCATATCCATCACGTAGAAGAGCGTGCCGAGCACGGACGGGTCGATGCACAGGCCACGCACCCGGGCAGCCGGGAAACCCGCTTTGGCAAGGCCTGTCAGCACCTTCGCCTCGCGGTCGACGGCGTGCGCGCCCTTCAGCAACGGGCCTGCCGGCTGCTTGCGCAGCACATAGGCCTGACCGGGCGTCACCAGCTTGTAGGTCGGATTGGACTGGCCGCCTTTGAATTGCTCGATCGAGAGCGGCCCCGCATAGCCATCGACGTGCGCGCGCATCCATCCGTCGAGCGCCGCCTTATCGAGCACATAGCCCGCACGCACCGCCGTGGTGCCACTGTTCGCATCCGCGACCGCGGTCATCCCTGCGCGGACTTCCAGTCGCGCTTGATCTTCTTGGCCAAGCTCCATTTGTGCACTTCGGTGGGTCCGTCATAGATGCGGAAGGCGCGGATCTCGCGGAACACCTGCTCAACGATCGTGTCGCCCGAGACGCCGGTGCCCCCCATCACCTGCACGCAGCGGTCGGCGACCCGCATCAGCGCTTCGGAGACCGCCACCTTCGCCATCGAGCTCTCCGCCGTGCCGAGCGCCCCCGTGTCGAGCACGTCCGCGCACCAGTCGATCATCAGTTCGGCCTGTTGTAGGTCGATAAGATTCTCCGCCAGCATGAAGCCGACGCCCTCATGATCGACCAGCGGCTTGCCGAAAGCCTGGCGCCTGCAGGCATAGGCTGTGGCGATCTCGTTCGCGCGCGTGGCGGCACCATGCCAGCGCATGCAGTGCGACAGCCGCGCCGGCGACAAACGCACCTGCGCGAGCTTGAAACCTTCGCCCGGCGCGCCCAGTATCTGGTTGGCAGGCACGCGCAGGCCTTCGATCGCCACCACCGAATGACCGCCCGGCATCGAGCTATCGATCGTGTCCAGCACCCGCACGATGCGGATCGCCGGATCGGGCAGGTCAACGAGGAACATCGTCGCACCCTCGTCCGATTTCGCCATGACGATGCCAACCTTCGCGCCCTGCGCGCCGGTGATGAACGCCTTGCGCCCATCGATCACCCAGTGGTTGCCGTCCGGTCGCGCAACGGTCTGCATCATCGAAGGGTCCGAGCCAGCGCCGCCGTCGGCCGCCGGCTCCGTCATGAAGAAGGCCGAGCGTACCTCGCCCGCGACCAGCGGCGCCAGAAAGTGCGCCTTCTGCTCGGCAGTCGCGATCTTGCCAAGCAGGTACATGTTGCCCTCGTCGGGCGCCATGGTGTTGACCGCGACGGGCCCCAGCGGTGAAAGGCCGGACGGCTTCAGCACCGCCGCCGTCTCGCGCTGGGTCAAGTGCGCCCCGCCCTCCAAAATGTGCGGCGTCAGCACGCCCGCCGCCTTCGCCTTGGCGCGCAACTCGGCAACAAGCTCTTCCGATGGGCCGTGCGCGCCTAGCCGCGGATCCTGCTCATACGGCGCTACGACGTCCCGCACGAACTGCTCGACCCGCTTCGCCAGCATCTTCGCAACGCCGTCGGCACCATGAAGCATTTCCATCACCTTTCAAAATGCGCCTCGGTGAGGTCCGCTACCAAAGCGGCGTCAATGCCGGGGGCGAGGCGTCTCAAAACAAAGGGAGACTGCCTGTCCGGGCGCTCAAAAATCGCAAGGTTCGTGATCACCATGTCGACGACGTTCTGGCCAGTCAGCGGCAGCGAACAGGATCTGCGGAATTTCGCTATTCCGTCCTTGGAAACATGATCCATCAGCACGATGATCCGGCGAACCCCCGCAACCAGGTCCATGGCTCCGCCGGGGCCTTTGACCATCTTGCCCGGCATCATCCAGTTTGCGATGTCGCCATTTTCCGCGACTTCCATCGCACCCAGGATCGAGAGCTGGATGTGGCCACCGCGAATCATGCCGAAACTGTCCGCGGACGAGCAATAACTCGTCCGTGGCAGTTCAGTGATCGTCTGCTTGCCAGCGTTGATGATGTCGGCGTCGACCTGATCTGCCATCGGATAGGGGCCCAGGCCCAACATGCCATTCTCGGACTGGAGCGTGACATCGATCTCCGGCCCGATGTGATTGGCGACCAGTGTCGGAATGCCGATGCCGAGGTTCACGTAAAATCCGTCTTGCAGTTCGATTGCGGCGAGCTTCGCCATTTCGTTGCGGGTCCAGCCTGTGGGCAAAACCTCCATGTCAGGCAGCCTCCGCCCGAATGGTGCGCTGCTCGATGCGCTTTTCGTTGTTCTCGGCGAGGATGAGCCGCTGGACGAACACTCCGGGTGTATGGATATGGTCCGGATCGATCTCGCCGGATCCCACGAACTCCTCCACTTCCACAATCGTGACGCGTCCGCACGTCGCCGCCAACGGATTGAAGTTTCGCGCCGCCTTGCGGAATACCAGATTGCCGTGGGGATCGGCTCGCCATGCCTTCACGATGGCGAGATCCGCAACGATTCCGCGCTCCAACAGATAAGTCTCGCTGTCGAAAACACGGACCTCCCTGCCCTCGGCCAGCGAGGTTCCGACGCCGGTTCGGGTATAAAAACCGGCTATCCCTGCACCACCCGCACGCATCCGTTCGGCCAGCGTACCCTGTGGGCTGAATTCAATTTCGAGCTCGCCGGCGAGATACTGCCGCTCGAATTCCCGGTTTTCGCCGACATAGGATGATATCATCTTCCGGATCTGCCGCGTCCGGAGCAGCAGCCCCAGTCCGAAATCGTCCACTCCGGCGTTGTTCGAAACGACGGTCAGATCTCGCGTGCCCGCCGCGCGGATCGCGGCAATCAGTGTCTCGGGAATCCCGCAAAGACCGAATCCGCCCGCCACGATCGTCATCCCATCAATGAGATGCCCATCGAGCGCCGCAACTGCATTGGAATAGATCTTCTGAACCATCGGCAACCTTTCAAAGCGAGCCGACGAGGTGACCGCCGTCGACGGTGAGGACGGAGCCGGTCATGTATCGCGACAGATCCGACGCGAGCAGCAGCAACGGGCCGTCGAGATCCTCAAGCTCACCGAGCCGCCGCTGGGGTATACGCGCGATCATCGCCTGACCGGTCGGGCTTTCGAAGAATTCCCGGTTGAGGTCGGTCGACAGATAGCCGGGGGCAATAGCGTTCACCCGGATATCGTGGCGCGCCAATTCCAGCGCCATCGATTTCGTCATCTGGATAACGCCGGCTTTGGAGACCGCATAGGGCAGTACGCCGCCAGCCTGTCTCAGCCCCAGAATAGACGCGACATTTACGATCGAGCCGGCGCGCTTACCCTCGCGCATGGCCCGCGCGACGGCCTGCGTAACGAAAAACATCCCCTTGAGATTGGTGTCGAGAACCGAGTCCCAATCGGCTTCTGCCTGATCGAGCGCGCCGCCGGAGCGGACCATGCCGGCGTTGTTGATTAGAATGTCGAAGGGCGGGCATGCGGCAATCGCCTCCGCAACAGCAGAAGGGTTGCGGATATCCAAGACGAGCGCGCGAGCGCGACCTCCGCCGATCCTGATCTGATCTGCCGCGGCTTCGAGCTCGTTAAAGCGTCGAGCCGCCAGCACCACCTCGGCGCCTGCTGTCGCGAGGACCTGCGCCACATGAAGCCCGATGCCGGACGAGGCTCCCGTGACGAGCGCGCGACGGCCTTGGAGCGACGGGTGCAGCGCCATCATTGTGCCACGCCATCCCGCACCGACGGAGTGTTTCGCCGGCTACTAGCGTCCGGATGCGGTTCCAGCGATGCCTCGACGAGGGCCACGCAGGCCTTGATATCCACCTTCGAATTGCCAAGCCTGGGCAGATGGTCCTGGAAGAGTATCGTTTTGGGTATCTTGAACCCGCTCAGCGACCGGCGGCAGGCGGTAATGATTTCGTCCGCCGATGCCCCCGCGCGAGACGGCACGACGATGGCACATACCCGCTGGCCGAAGCGCGTATCGTCAATACCGACGACGACCGCGTCGGTCACCTGATCGAGCGCCAGCAGAACCGCCTCCACCTCAGATGGGAAGACATTCTCTCCTCCTGTTTTGATCATATAATCTAATCGCCCGATGAAATGCAGCGCTCCGGCGTCGTCGAGAAATCCAATGTCACCTGTCGGCTGCCAAACATTGTCGATCAGCTTCGGTCGACGAACGAAATCGCCGTCCCAATAGCCAGGCGACACGCCGTCGCCTTGGACGGCGATCAAACCGGTCTCGCCAACCGGGACGGGGGCGTGGGTGTCGGGATCGAAGATCGCCACCCGCGAACTGTTGAAATTCTCGTAGCCGTTGTGATCGAAGCGCCGCTCCATCGGAGGAAGTCTGTTGTAAGTGAGGCCACCCTCCGTGCGGCTGTAGCCCTGGAGAAGGACGCCACCCATGCGCTGCTCGAACTGCTCGAGCACCGCCGGATCGACCTTATGTCCGCCGCCCCATGTCATCCGCATGCGATGGGTGAGCTGTGCGAAGCGGACCTCGTCGGCCGTTGCGACGTCCACAATCAGGGTCGCGATCATGTGCATGAATGTCACCCGCTCGCTTTCCACGACGCGCAGAAAATCATCCAGATCCCATTTCTCCACCATGATACACGGACAGCCGACGAAGATGGCATTGGAGAGCACGCTCATGCCGCTCGTGTGAAACAGCGGCGACACGGCCAACGCGATATCGGTCTGCGAAAGCCGGAAGCTGTCCGCCATGGCTCCTGCAATGGCGATCCGCATACCGTGCGTATGGATCGCCGCCTTCGGCGTCGCTGTCGTTCCCGACGTGTAGAGCAGATTGGCCGGTTCGCCTGCCTGGACCCCGATCGACGGATAATGCCCCGTCATCCGCTCGAGCGCAGTCCAGAAGCCGCCGGTACGCTGTTCCTCGTCGACTGTGAGAACCGACCTCGCCCTCGTAAAGATGAATTCAGGCAGCGCCGCAGCTGTCGTGACGATGCAGGCCGGATCGCTATGTCCTACGACGCGCGTCAGATCGTCGCCGCGCAACCGCGAGTTGAACGGCACCGGAAGATAGCCGGCCTTCATGCATCCCAGAAGCACGATGGCGACCTCGACCCGGTTGGGCAGAAAGATGCCGACCCGATCTCCGCGAACCAGGCCCAACTCCGCCATGGCTTCGGCAAACCGGCTTGCGAGATCGTCGAATTCTGCAAAGCTCAGGCGGCAACGGTTGTCCGCCAGCGCCAGGCGATGTGGATTGCTGCGCGCGTGCAGCTCCAGAAAACCGGCGAAGTTCATGCCTGCTTCGCTTCGACAGAGGTTCGATACCGTCCGAGCGTGAGCAGTAACAACGCAATCGCCGAGAGCAGGCTCGCGGCACCAATCAGCGCGATCTGGTAGGAGCCGGTCAGATCCGCACAGCGCGAGTAGAGGACCGTCCCCAATGCCCCGCCAAGCGACATGATCGCGTAAATCGCGCCATAGATGGCGCCATGGTGCGCGACGCCGAAATAGCGAGCGACGCAATATGGGAGCAGCACATATTCCATTCCGCCGGACAGTCCCACGAGCCCGAGTGCGATCCGCCCGGACGCTACGCTTCCGATTCCGAACGCGAAGATGACCATGCCGATCGCGCTGATGGCGAAGAAACAGAACCCGACTCCGGGGGCCCAGAAGCGGTCCTGCACGGCGCCGCCGAACAGTCGGCCGGCAATGACCGACAATCCGAGAACGGGGGTGATCGTCGCTACTGCCGTTTCGGCAAAGCGATAGCTGCTCAACAGGTTCTCGATCTGCGGCAGCAGCCCGGCCAGGCACATGTTGGCCACAAATCCGACGAATGCCAGAGTGGCGAAGCGCCGCGTCCGCGACGCTTCTTGAAGCGTCACGCCGTCCGGCCCATGGGGTGAACCGGCTGCAGCCGCTCCAGCGTCAGCGGAATCGTCCCGGAACGTCAGGAGACCAAGCGGCACAATGACGAGCGACAGCGCACCGAGCATCATCATGCCGGGTCGCCAACCATGGTGGAGGACGAAGGTAGTGAGGATCGGTTTCACCACCGTGCCGAATACGCCGGCACCCGTTACCGCAATACCAATCGCCAATCCCGTGTGAACAGTGAAGAAGCGCGAAACATAGCGCGCCCAGACCATCGGAGAAGTCCCGGCGCCACCGATCGCCATGACGACCCACAGGCCGTAATAGAGCGGCCGCGACGGGGGGATCACAGCAAGGCCGAAGAGCGACACGCCGAAGACGACGGCGGACACCAGCACGACGGCGCGGGTTCCGATGCGATCGGCCAGCAGTCCGATCAAGGGTGGCAACGGCACGAGAGAGAACATCACGATGGTGATGCCGAAGATGACGTCGCTCATCGACCAGCCCCACTCTTTCGCGATGTGAGGCGCTATGATGCCGAAGCTATAGAAGGGTATGGATTGGATGCTGAACGCCACACCCAGAAAACTGAGCAACGCAACCGTCCAATTCTTCTCGAATTCTTCCATCTCAGCGCTCTGGTTTATCCTTGGGGAGTAGGGCGATGGCGAAGATCGGGTCGTCCGGCCACCACCCGCCCGTACTTTGGATTTCGGATCAATATTTGAAGCCGAGTGCGACGCCGAACGTCCGCGGCCGGGCAAATTGCACGCCGTCGCGCGCCTGGCTTGCCGTGATGTAAGTGGCGTAGGTCTTGTCAGTCAGATTCCGTCCGAAAACCGACAAGGTTAGCCTGTCGGTCGGTGCCCACGCGATCCGGGCGTCCATCGTGAAATACGGCGCCTGGCTCAGGCGCTCGTCGAAGGTGTAGTAGACCCGGCTGGACCAATAGGGCGTGGCCGAAATGGTGACCGATCCCTTGGGCAGATCGATCTTGTAGCTCGCCGTGCCACTGACGGTGAATTTCGGCGCGCGGATCATGGCGTTGCCGCTCGCGTCAATACCGCCGGAGGTGGACACGTTGCCGACATTGCCGGGAGGCGCCGGCAGGAATTGCGGCGCACCGGGGAAAGAGGAATATTCGCTGTGCGTGTAGGCAAAGGCGGCATGGACATCCAGCGCATCCGTCACGTGGTAGGCCGCATCCGCTTCCGCACCGTAAATTTTGGCGCGGGCCGCATTGAACAGGCGCTGTGTCCCGACCGAGAAATCGTAGGCACTGACCTGTATGTCATTATAGTTATAATAGAACGCCGCAAGGTTGATCGACAGCAATCTCGTCGACGACTTGAAGCCGATCTCGTAGGCGTCGACTTTCTCGGGATTGATCGGCTTGGTATCGAGGCTGGTAGGATTGTAGGCGCCGCTCTTGAACCCCTTGCTATAGGTCGCGTAAATATTCGCATGCGGTGACAGTGTGAAGCGGAGGCCCGCTCGCGGAGTCCAGCTGTTCCACCGCGTCTTGTCCGCCACGCTTGCGCCCGTCGATGGGCGATCCGCGGCAAACTGCTTCTGCTCCGAACTGAAGCGAATGCCGCCGATCAACGCCAGTCGACCTATGTTGTAGGTGCCGTCGGCGAAGCCCGCGACCGCGTCCGTGTGGACGTCGGAGTCGATGTAACTCGATCCGTTCAGATAGAAATCGGAAATGTATGCCTTCTCGTGAAAATAATAGGCGCCGGCCACCCACGTGAATTTCCCGTGGGACGGTGAGGTCAGCGTCACCTCCTGGCTGAAATCGCGATAATGCGGCGTATAGGATTCATATTGAACCGGAGCATAGCTACTGTCCAGATCGGCAACAAAATGATCCCGCTCGGTCCGATAATCGGTGATTGATGCCAAGGTCGCGAACCCAAGATCGTAAGATCCATTGAGCTGGATATTATTTGCCTTGATCTGGATAACCGGCAGCGTGTCCTGCGAGAGTTCGTTGCGATCGGCAGCGATCGGTGTCGAACCGGGCCTAGGCCGGCCGATACTGTCGCCGTTCAGCGCCTCGAAGGCGAAACCGGTCGGATCCGACGTGTAGGAATGCGACAAGCCCAGAGTGAATTTCAGCTTGTCCGTCGGCTCGAACAGAATTTTTGAGCGGACATCGTAGCTGCGCTGCTCGTTAACGTCCTGCCCGGTGCGGAGATCCCGCATCCATCCGTCCGAATGACGGTAATAGACGGCCAGGTCGACAGCAACCTTGTCGCCGATACCGGTCGAGCCATAAGCGTTCGCCGTTACCTCGTTATAGCGCGCATAGGAGAGGTTGAACTCCGCCGTCGGTGTAAACGACGGCGCCTTGGTGGTGACGAGGATCGCACCGCCAGTCGCGTTGCGGCCAAAAAGCGTGCCTTGGGGCCCTTTGAGAATCTGGACCTGATCCACATTGACCAGATCGAAGATGTTGCCGGCTTGGCTCGATTGATAGACACCATCGAGATAGATCGCGACGTTGGGATCCACGCCCACTCCGCTCACGTTCGTTCCTATGCCGCGGATCGTTGGCTGAATCGCGAGCCCATTGCGCGCGATTACGACGCCCGGCACAAGCTTGGTAGCGGCCTCGATAGAAGCCCCGCCTTGAGATAGCTGCGCACCGGGAACGACCGATATCGATACAGGCACGTCGACAAGGCGCTCCGAGCGCCGCTGGGCGGTCACCACGATGTCTCCCCCGCCGGATGACGCAGGCGCCGTCGATGGAGCAGCAGCCGATGGCGCCTCCGAGGCAGCCGACGTCGGGCTTGCGGCAGGAGACGTATTGTCAGCGGGGACGGTCTGCGACCGAACACCGGGAGCGAGCAACGCCACAACGAGCAGCGACGAACCAACGAGCCCAATCCGACGAAACATCCCCATCTCCTCACCTCCAAGCATCGGCGTGCGAATTATCGACGAGCCCGCTCTTATCGCCGGGCTTTCGAACGACGGGGTGGCAGACGGCTCAGCCCATGTCAACCATTGTGATACTAGGTTTCTTATAGAGAAACATTTTCCGGTCATGTGTCGACGATGGCCCGCCAATGCGCATTGACATGCGTACGAATGGGTGCTGAAAACGGAACATAGTTTCGTAATAAGAAACTGAACGGAGGAATAGGATGGCAGATTCCCTTCTAGCGCCGTCGCTCGACGATTCATCGTACGCTCAGGCCAAGGCGTTGCTTGGTACCGACATCCGTATCGAGCAATGGAATAACGAAGCCTCGCGAGACACTATTCGCCATTACGCGTGGGGAATTGGTGACGATAACCCGCTATATAGCGATCCAAATTATGCTAATAATTCGCGTTGGGGAACAATTATTGCGCCACCAACATTTCTCTACGGAATATTCGATGCGGTTGTAGCGCCGGGACTTCCCGATATCCAATGGTTTTACGCGGGCGCGGACTGGACCTTTGATCGGCCTCTGCGCCGCAACGAAGCGATAGTAGCAAAAGCTGAATATAGCGGCGCTAAGGAGGTGAGCGGCGATCAGGTTTCCCGGATGGTACTCCAGACCGGCGATGTAAGCTACTGGACCGAAGACGGCGAACGTGTCGGCCAGGTCTTCTCCCATTGCTTCCGCGTCCCTCGACAGTCGGCCGAAGGAGGCCTGCGCTATGAAGCACGTCCTGCGGCTACATATACGTCGCAGGAAATGGCCGAGATCGAGGCGGCCGTCATGAACGAGTATCGCCGCGGGAAGGAGGCTTTGTTCTGGGAGGATGTCGCGGTCGGCGAAAAGCTGCCCGGCACGGCCCGGGGGCCCCTGATCCAGATCGACATGACGGCCTATTATGCAGGTGCAGTGGGAACGTCCGGATACAAGTCGACCAAGTTGCGATGGAAATATGGCCATTGGGCGCGCAATTCACCCGAGTTGCTTCCCAACAATTACGACCCCAGCTACTATGGCGCAGCCGTGCTGCCGTCTATCGGCCATCAGGATGCCAAGATCGCGGTCAGTGAACTGGGCATGCCCGGGCCATATGATAACGGGCCTCAGCGGATTGGCTTCTTGAGCTCATGCGTTACGAATTGGATGGGAGACGACGCTGAAATGCGTTCACTGAGCGTGAGGCTGAAAAAGCCCGTCATCTTCGGCGATGTGACCTATACGCGCGGGGAAGTCGTCGGCAAGCGGATCGACGGCGGCAGGGGCCTTGTCGAGATCATGCTCTCGGCTGTAATCCAGACGGGAGAGGTCACAGCAACGGGCCGTGCGGTTGTTGAACTGCCTCTCAAGGGAGCCGCCGGGTAACAAGCGAATGAAATCTCTGGAAACGGCGTTGAGGGTGCTATCAGCCTTTGCCAGCGATCAGGACAGCTGGGGCGTTGGTGAGCTCGCAGCGCGCTGCGAACTCACCAAGGGACAGGTTTCGAAGATACTCGCGACCTTTAGGGACAGTGGATTTGTCTCGCAGGATCCAGCGACACGGCGATATTCCGTTGGCTTCCTGGCGTTTTCGCTCGGCTCGCGGTTCCTGGCTGGCAGTGAGCTTGTCCGGGCCAGCCTCCCTATCATGCGGGGACTGGTGGATAGCAGCGGCCAGAGCGTTCGCCTCTCGATCGTCGCGCAAGGGAAAGTTGTCTACTTCATGGGAATTGAAGGCCCCATGTTAATGCAAACCGGCTGGCGAGCAGGCATGTTCATGCCTTGGCATGCAACCTCTGCCGGCAGGGTATTGCTCGCCTATCAAACCAGAGAGCAGCAGAATGCTATCCTTGAACGGGAGGGTCTTGCCAAGATCACCCCTTTCACGGTGGTCGATCTCCCCATGTTGCGAGACATTCTCGGGCAGGTCGCTCGCCAAGGCTATAGCGTCGTCCGCAACGAATCGACTTTAGGGCTCGGCGCGATCGGTGCTCCTGTGGTCGGAAAGTCGCAGAATATCATCGGTGTCTTGAGCCTGGCGTTTCCTGACGACAAAGTTTTGCCATCCGAGGAACCACGTCTCGTGCGCTTGCTCCTCGACGCCGCGGGAGAGCTCTCGCTTCGCAGTGGTGCTCCCGTGTATATGCCTGCCGCGGGAAAAGTTTCTTCCGACTCCGCCTGAGGGCGTATACACGACCGAGCAGCCCCTAGTTTTCTAGACGCCTTCGGCTTTCAGAATCTGCTGCCGTTCGAACTCGACGGGTGACAGCATCCTGTTCCTGGCCTGCTTGCGCACCGGGTTGTAGAACATCTCGATGTAATCGAACACGTCCTGCCGAGCTTCCTCGCGCGTTTTATAGGTGCGGCGCCGGATGCGCTCACGCTTGAGCGACGAGAAGAAGCTCTCTGCAGACCCGGCTGCGTAGCGCCGTCGAGCGGCTGCTCATCCTGGTCGAACAAGGCGACATCGGACCTAGAGATCCGATCTTTGCGGATCGCATGGCCACCAACCGCGCTCATCTCGCGACGGTCTCCGCCCGGATCGACACGCTGGAGGCGCAGCTGTCGCGCGGCACGACCCGCATTACGGAGGAAAGCGTCGACCGGTTCGGCGACCTGCTCAAGACCAAGCTCAGAGGGGACGATCAGGCCATGCGATCATCCTACATCCGGATGTTCGTGTCCGATGTCCGCGTCGCGCTCAACGACGTCATCGTCTCCGGACCGATGGCTGCCCTCGAGGCAGGCGTCGCTATCGGCAAGCCGGTGGTGCCCAGCTTTGACCGGGAGTGGTGCCCAGAAGAGGACTCGAACCTCCACGACCTTGCGATCGCCAGCACCTGAAGCTGGTGCGTCTACCAATTCCGCCATCTGGGCACGGGGTAGGCGGCGGCCTCTAGCGGCGGGGGCTCGGGCTTGTCAACGCCCCTCCCCCACTCTTTTTTCTGACGCCTTGTTTTCGCGCTCCAGCGTTGGCAATGCGGCGCAGTACGGTGGTTCGCGCAAGGATGAGGTTGGTAGCATGACTCGGCTGGTCACGGTGTTCGGCGGCGGCGGGTTCCTGGGGCGCTATGTCGCGCAGGCACTCCTCCAGCGCGGCGCGCGGGTGCGGATCGTCGAGCGCGATCCCAAGCGCGCATTCTTCGTCAAGCCGCTCGGCGGGCTCGGCCAGACACAGTTCATCGCCGCCGACGTCACCAAGCGCCAGACCGTCGAGCGCGCCGTGCAGGGCAGCGACGCGGTGATCAACCTCGTCGGCATCATGTCGGGCGATTTCCAGGCGGTGCAGGTCGACGGCGCGCGCAATGTCGCCGATGCGGCGAAGGCGGCGGGCGCCACGGCGATGGTTCATGTCTCGGCAATCGGAGGCGATGCCGCTTCCGATGTACCCTACGCCCGCACCAAAGGCGAGGGTGAGACGGCAGTGCAGGCTGCCTTTGAGGGCGCGACGATCATCCGCCCGTCGATCCTGTTCGGATCGGAGGACGAATTCATCAACCGCTTCGCCGCGATGATCCAGTCCGCGCCGGCCGTGCCGATCATGGGCGCGGGCACGAAGTTCCAACCGGTGTTCGTGGCGGACGTGGCCAAGGCGATCGCCGAGGCGGCGCTGGCGCCGGAGACCTATGGCGGCGCGTCGTTCGAGCTGGGCGGCCCGGAAGTGCTCACCATGGGCGAGCTCGTCCGCCGGACCGCAGCGATGATCGGCGCGACGCCGACCTTCCTCGACCTGCCCGATGCGCTTTCCGGCCTGATCGCGAGCTTCGGCTTCCTGCCCGGTGCGCCGATCACCAAGGACCAGTGGCGGATGCTTCAGCACGACAATATCGTGACGCCGGGCATGCAGGGTCTCACCGCGCTGGGCGTGCAGCCGACGCCGCTGGGCGCGGTCGCGCCGTCGTGGCTGGTGCGCTACCGCAGGCAGGGCCGTTTCGGGGCGGAGCGGAAGGCCTTCTGAGGAGCCCTCCCCATCCGGGAAACATTGGCAAGAATTAACCCAAGCGCGCCCTTCCCTTGTGCGCCGCAATAAGGGAGACATGCGCGCATGATGATCCTGCAGCCAATCATCCTCGGCATCGTCGAGGGCCTCACCGAGTTCCTGCCCGTCTCGTCGACCGGCCACCTGATCCTGGCGGGCGCACTGCTCGGCTATGACGACACGGCGTGGGCGACGTTCGACATCGTCATCCAGCTGGGCGCGATCCTCGCGATTGTGGTGCTCTACTGGCGGACCTTCTGGGCGGTGCTGATGGGGCTGATCGCGCGGCGGCCGGAATCGATCCGCTTCGTGCGCAACATTCTGCTCGCCTTCCTACCGGCAGCCGTGATCGGGTTGGCGCTGCACAAGAAGATCGAGGCGCTGCTTTCGAAGCCGAAGCTGGTCTGCGTCGCGCTGATCGTCGGGGGCATTGCGATCCTCGTGATTGAAAAGCTGGCCAAGCGGCAGACGATCGCCGGCGTGGCGGACGTGCCGGTGAAGACGACGCTCGGCATCGGCATCGTCCAGTGCCTCGCAATGATCCCGGGCGTCAGCCGATCGGGCGCGACCATCCTCGGCGCGCTGTCGCTGGGCGTCGAGCGGCGGACGGCGGCTGAGTTCAGCTTCTTCCTCGCCATTCCCACCATGCTGGGCGCGACGGTGGTCGAGCTTGCCAAGAAGCCCGCTCCCCTGCCCCCCGGTGTCGTTCATGTCGGAGCGAGCGAGATTGCGATCGGTTTCCTCGTGTCGTTCCTCGTCGCGCTCGTGGTGGTGAAGGCCTTTGTCGGCTTCGTGACCAAGCACGGCTTCGGCCCGTTCGCTTGGTATCGCATCATTGCCGGAGCCGGTGCGCTAGCTTGGCTGATGATGAAGTAAGGCCGAATCGGACCTATCGAAATCTTCCCGGCGCGCAATTCGAGCGGATCGGCAAAATTTTGGCCATAATATGGTCATACTAGCTGACCTATCGCCGAATCCTTTCGTGACTCTGCCCTGAATCTATGCTTTTCGCAGCCTCCGAGTGGAGGTTGCGATGGCTGCTGAGAATCCGATGCTGAAGTTCGTGGGGACGGGCCAGGCCTATCCCGAAAAGCGTGCACCCGAAGTGCGCGCCGAGGACTTCGCCGAGATCACCAAGGCGTACCTGACCGCCAAGGCCGAGGAGCAGGCCGGGCGCTGCTCGCAATGCGGCGTGCCCTATTGCTCGACCCACTGCCCGCTCCACAACCATATCCCGGACTGGCTGCGCCTCACCGCCGAAGGCCGGCTGCGCGAAGCCTATGAGCTCTCCGCCGCCACCTCGACCATGCCGGAGATCTGTGGCCGCATCTGCCCACAGGATCGGCTGTGCGAGGGCAATTGCGTCATCGAATTTTCCGGCCACGGCGCCGTCACCATCGGATCGATCGAGAAGTTCATCACCGACACCGCCTGGAAGGAAGGCTGGGTCGAGCCGATCACCCCGGTGCGCGATCGCTCGGGGCAATCCGTGGGCATCATCGGCGCGGGGCCGGCAGGCCTCACGGCGGCCGAATATCTGCGCGGCCACGGCTATGAGGTGCATGTCTACGATCGGCACGACCGCGCCGGCGGCCTGCTCGTTTACGGCATCCCCGGCTTCAAGCTGGAGAAGGAGGTCGTCAACCGCCGCTTCGAGCGGCTGCGCGACAGCGGCATCCGTTTCCACCTGAGCTTCGAGGTCGGCAAGGACGCGACGCTCGCCGAGCTGCGCCAGAAGCATGACGCGCTGCTGATCGCCACCGGCGTCTACAAGGCGCGCGCGATCAAGGCGCCGGGTGTCGGCGCGGGCGGCGTGGTGAAGGCGCTGGATTACCTGATCGCGTCGAACCGCATGGGTTTCGGCGATGTCGTGCCGGAGTTCCTCAACGGCGGGCTGAATGCCGAGGGCAAGAACGTCGTCGTGGTCGGCGGCGGCGATACCGCGATGGACTGCGTGCGGACCGCGATCCGCCAGGGCGCCAAGTCGGTGAAGTGCCTCTACCGCCGCGACCGCGCCAACATGCCGGGATCGCAGCGCGAGGTGGCGAATGCCGAGGAGGAAGGCGTCGAGTTCGTCTGGCTCTCCGCGCCGGACGCCTTCGACGGCGACGCCAAGGTAGCGGGCGTGCGCGCGTCCCGCATGCGTCTCGGTGCGCCGGACGCCTCGGGCCGCCGCGCACCGGAGGCCGATCCGGGCAGCGAATTCCGTCTCGACGCCGATATCGTCATCCAGGCGCTCGGCTTCGATCCCGAGGATCTGCCGCAGATGTTCGGCGCGCCGGAACTTTCGGTGACCCGCTGGGGCACGCTGCGCGTCGACCACAAGACGATGCAGACCTCGCTGCCGGGCGTCTTCGCGGCTGGCGACATCGTGCGCGGCGCCAGCCTCGTCGTGTGGGGGGTCCGCGACGGCCGCGATGTCAGTGAGCGGATGCACAGCTGGCTCAAGGACAAGGCGAAGGCCGCGAAGGCTGCCGAGACGGTGGCGGCGTGAAGACCGCAGCGCTCATTTTCGGAATGGCGGCGGTGGCGACCGCATTGCCGGTCCCTGCCCAAGCTCCAGCGTCCAACACCGAAACTCTGGGAAGGCAACTAGCCGATCTGCTCGACCCGGCAGATAAGATCGTCGCGGATAGCGGGCGCATCTTTCGGGAGATCATGGAAGAAACTGCGCCTCAGGAGCCCAAATTCGCTTCGATCGCCCGCAAGCGGCCAAAAGAGTTTGAATCGGTGCTGGACGCCGGGCAATCGGCGGAAGCGGCGATCTTGCGCAGAGAATATCCAGCTGGACAGCGTCGAATTGCCGCCATGTTCGACCGCAAGCTATCGATTGCCGACTTGAACGCTTTGTTGGCCCATTTCCGCAGCCCGCTGGGCAGAAAACTGATCGCTCAGGGTTATTCGAGCATAGATCGGGAAGGAATGGAAAATCCGGCTCGTTTCGGATTGGACCGTTTCTTTACGCGCAAGGAACGGCAGCAAATGGCCGCCTTTGCGAAGACCTCGGCGGCTCGCGATTTCGAGGCCGCCAATCTCGAACGCCATAAAATCAGGATCGGCTGGGCTCAATCGCTCAAGTCTGAAATCGAACGAGATGGCAACGCCGGCATGGACGCTGCCCTCGCCCAATACAACGCTCATTCGGGGAGCGCACGATGACCGACCACATGCTGCCGACGCCCCAGCACGCCTATCTCGCCGAGCACGGCATGTATCGCCCCGAATTCGAGGGCGATGCGTGCGGTGTCGGCCTCGTCGCCGCGACCGACGGGCAGCCCTCGCGCCGCGTCGTTTCCGCCGCGATCGACGCGCTGAAGGCGGTGTGGCACCGCGGCGCCGTCGATGCCGACGGCAAGACCGGCGACGGCGCCGGCATCAACGTCGAGCTGCCCGTCCACTTCTTCGACGACGCGATCGAGAATGGCGGCCACAAGCCGGGCGCCGGGCGCCTCGCCGTCGGCATGATCTTCCTGCCGCGCACCGATCTCGGAGCGCAGGAGGCGTGCCGCACCATCGTCGAGAGCGAGATCATCGATTTCGGCTACACCATCTACGGCTGGCGGCAGGTGCCGGTCGACGTCTCGGTGATCGGCGAGAAGGCGCTCATGACGCGCCCCGAGATCGAGCAAATCATGATCCAGGGCCCTGCCCCGGACCAGATGGACGCCGCCGAGTTCGAGAAGAACCTCTACCTCATCCGTAGGCGTATCGAGCGCAAGGTGATCGAGGCGCAGATCCAGGGCTTCTACATCTGCTCGCTGTCGTGCCGATCGATCATCTACAAGGGGCTGTTCCTCGCCGAAGAGCTGTCGGTCTTCTACCCGGACCTGATGGACGAGCGCTTCGTCAGCCGCTTCGCCATCTTCCACCAGCGTTATTCGACCAACACCTTCCCGCAATGGTGGCTGGCCCAGCCGTTCCGCACGCTCGCCCATAACGGCGAGATCAACACGATCCGCGGCAACAAGAACTGGATGAAGAGCCACGAGATCAAGATGGCGGCGATCGCCTTCGGGGAGCATTCCGAAGACATCAAGCCGCTGATCCCGGCCGGCGCTTCGGACACCGCCGCGCTCGATGCCGTGTACGAGGCGATCGTGCGCGCCGGCCGCGACGCGCCCACCGCCAAGCTGATGCTGGTGCCCGAAGCGTGGCAGAACTCGACCGACATGAAGCCCGAGCATCGGGACATGTATGCGTATTACGCCTCGGTGATGGAGCCGTGGGACGGCCCCGCCGCGCTCGCCATGACGGACGGGCGCTGGGTGGTGGCGGGCGTCGATCGCAACGCGCTGCGCCCGCTGCGCACCACGCTGACCGCCGACAACCTGCTGATCGTCGGTTCGGAGACCGGAATGGTGGTGGTGCCGGAGAGCACGATCATCGCCAAGGGGCGGATCGGGCCGGGCATGATGATCGCGGTCGATCTCGACGAGGGCAAATTGTTCTCCGATCTTGAGCTCAAGGACCGTCTGGCGGGCGAGCATCCCTTCTCCGATTACGTGAAGGGCTTCCGCACGCTGGCCGATCTGCCGGTGCCGGAAGGCGATCATCTCGTCCGCTTCGAGCGCGCCGAGCTGGTCCGCCGCCAGGTCGCCGCCGGGCAGACGATGGAGGATATGGAGCTGATCCTGGCCCCCGCCGTCGAGGATGCCAAGGAGGCGATCGGATCGATGGGCGACGATACGCCGCTCGCCGTCATCTCGGACAAGCCGCGCGTCATCAGCCAGTTCTTCCGCCAGAATTTCAGCCAGGTGACCAACCCGCCGATCGACAGCCTGCGCGAGACGCGGGTGATGAGCCTGTCGACGCGCTTCGGCAACCTGGCCAACATCCTCGATACCGGGCTGGTCCAATCGAGCGTGCTGGTGCTGGATTCGCCGGTGCTGTCGTCGACCGACTGGGCGACGCTCAAGGCCTATTTCGGCGCGACCACCGCCGAGATCGACTGCACATTCGATCCCTCGGGCGGGCCGGAGGCGCTGCGCAACGCCATCGCCGAGATCCGCCGCCAGGCCGAGCAGGCGGTGCGCGAGGGCCGTTCCGAGCTGTTCCTGACCGACGAGCATGTCGGGCCGGATCGCTGCGCCATCCAGATGGTGCTGGCCGCCGCCGCCGTGCATACGCACCTCGTGCGGCGGGGCCTGCGCTCCTACGCCTCGATCAACGTGCGCTCGGCCGAGTGCCTCGACACGCATTATTTCGCGGTGCTGATCGGCGTCGGTGCAACCACGGTGAACGCCTATCTCTCCGAAGCCGCGATCGCCGACCGCCAGTCGCGCGGCCTGTTCGGCGAGCGGTCGCTGGAAGAGTGCATCAAGCGCTACCGCAAGGCGATCGACGACGGTCTGCTCAAGATCATGGCGAAGATGGGGATCGCGGTGATCTCCTCCTATCGCGGCGGCTACAATTTCGAGGCGGTGGGCCTCAGCCGCGCGCTCTGCAACGATCTCTTCCCCGGCATGCCGGCCAAGATTTCGGGCGAGGGCTATGCCTCGCTGCGCGTCAATGCGGTCGAGCGGCACGAAAAGGCGTTCGACGCGTCGGTGGCGACGCTGCCGATCGGCGGCTTCTACCGCCAGCGCGCCGGCGGCGAGACGCATGCTTATTCCGCGACGCTGATGCACCTGCTGCAAAGCTCGGTCGGCACGGACAGCTACTCGACCTACCTGCAATTTTCGCGGGGCGTGCGCGATCTGCCGCCGGTCTATCTGCGCGATCTGCTGGAGTTCAACTGGGCGCGCGAGGCGATCCCGATCGACGAGGTCGAGGCGATCACCGAGATCCGCAAGCGCTTCGTGACGCCGGGCATGTCGCTGGGCGCTCTCTCCCCGGAGGCGCACGAGACGCTGGCGATCGCCATGAACCGGATCGGTGCCAAGGCCGTCTCCGGCGAGGGCGGCGAGGACAAGTCGCGCTACGTCCCCTACGAGAATGGCGACAACGCCAACTCGGTGATCAAGCAGGTGGCGTCAGGCCGCTTCGGCGTGACGGCGGAATATCTGGGCTCGGCCGAGGAACTGGAGATCAAGGTCGCGCAGGGTGCCAAGCCCGGCGAGGGCGGCCAGCTGCCCGGCTTCAAGGTCACCGAGTTCATCGCCAAGCTGCGCCACTCGACGCCGGGCGTGATGCTGATCTCACCCCCGCCGCACCATGACATCTATTCGATCGAGGATCTGGCGCAGCTCATCTACGACCTCAAACAGATCAACCCGCGCGCCCGCGTGTGCGTGAAGCTGGTCTCGTCGGCGGGCATCGGGACGATCGCGGCGGGTGTCGCGAAGGCGCATGCCGACGCGATCCTGATCGCCGGCCATGTCGGCGGCACGGGCGCTTCGCCGCAGACCTCGGTGAAGTACGCCGGCACGCCGTGGGAGATGGGCCTCACCGAAGCCAATCAGGTCCTCACCCTCAACGGCCTGCGCCACAAGGTGAAGCTGCGCACCGACGGCGGCCTCAAGACCGGGCGCGACATCGTGATCGCCGCGATCCTCGGCGCCGAGGAGTTCGGCATCGGCACGCTGTCGCTGGTGGCGATGGGCTGCATCATGGTACGCCAGTGCCATAGCAACACCTGCCCCGTCGGCGTGTGCACGCAGGACGAGAAGCTCCGGAGCAAGTTCGTCGGCACGCCCGAGAAGGTGATCAACCTGATGACCTTCATCGCCGAGGAGGTGCGCGAGATCCTCGCCCGCTTGGGCGTGCGCTCGCTCGACGAGATCATCGGCCGCACCGAGCTGCTCCGCCAGGTCAGCCGCGGCGCCGAGCATCTCGACGACCTCGATCTCAACCCGATCCTCGCCAAGGTCGACGCGCCGGATCACCTCCGCCGCTACAATATCGAGGGCAATCGCAACGAGGTGCCGGACAGCCTCGACGCGCAGATGATCCGCGATGCCGCCCCCGTCTTCGCGCGCGGCGAGAAGATGCAGCTGACCTATTCGGTGCGCAACACGCACCGCGCGGTCGGCACGCGCTTCTCGGCGGAGGTGACGGCCAAGTTTGGCATGAGCCATCTGGCGGACGGACACGTCCACGTCCGCCTGCGCGGATCGGCCGGCCAGTCGCTCGGCGCCTTCCTGTGCAAGGGCGTGACGCTGGAGGTGTTCGGCGATTCCAACGATTATGTCGGCAAGGGACTTTCGGGCGGCATCATCGCGGTGCGGCCGACCGTCTCCTCGCCGCTGGAAAGCCGCCGCAACGCGATCATCGGCAACACCGTGCTCTACGGCGCGACCTCGGGCTCGCTGTTCGCGGCAGGCCAGGCGGGCGAGCGCTTCGCGGTGCGCAACTCCGGCGCCAACGTCGTGATCGAGGGCTGCGGCGCCAACGGCTGCGAGTACATGACCGGCGGCGTCGCGGTGATCCTGGGATCGGTCGGCGAGAATTTCGGCGCCGGCATGACGGGCGGCATGGCCTTCATCCTCGACGAGGACGGCCGTTTCGAGCGCCACGCCAACCCCGAGAGCATCCTCTGGCAGCGCTTCGCCTCGGCCCATTGGGAAGGCGTCTGCAAGGCCTTCATCGAGGAGCATGCGCAACGCACCGACAGCAAGTGGGCGCACACCGTGCTCGCCGACTGGGCGCATTGGCGCGCGCGCATCTGGCAGGTCTGCCCGAAGGAGATGGTGACGCGGCTCTCGCACCCGCTGAGCGACGAGGCGACGGCGGTGGCGGCTGAATAAACGCTGTCGTCACCTCGGGCTCGACCCGAGGTGACGACAACGGCATCAACTCAATCGCAAGACGCGGTCGAGATCCTGGCCAGGGCCGATGATGCGGTGGACGAACACGCGGTCGGGAAGCGCCGAATAGAGAATTCCATATCCCTTCCATGAGCGCCGACGAATGCCGTGGCGTTCATAGCGCGGCACAATAGGGAAGCCTTGCGGCAGATCGGCAAGCCGCAGCGCCGTTTCGCGCAACTCCGCCACGAAGGAAACGGCGCGGGAGGGATTGTCCTGGGCGATGAACTGGCTGATCCGCCTCAGGTCGGTGACAGCGAGAGATGAGAAAACGACTCTCACCGGCGAGCCTTGCCCGCCCTGTCCAGATCGCGAAGTGCCATGTCACAGGCTTCGTCGAGATCGACGCCGCCGCCTGCACTCATTTCAGCAAGACTCTGCACGATGGAAGCATCCAGATCGCGCAGCCAACGCTCCTCGTCCTCGACCCCGCCCTGATCGCGACGGATCAGGTCGCGCACATAGTCGCTGACACTGGCATATTGGCCGCTGTCGATCCGGTTCTGCACATAGTCCCGCATCGGATCGGGCAGCGAAATGTTCATGGATGCCATGCCGTGATCTCCTCGCTCGCATATGGCAAAAAATGCCATCGTCCGCAATTGCGTCCTCCATACACGCCCCCTTCCCCCCGCCCCATCCCGCCCCTAAGCAGGGGCGATCATGTGGCAGCTTCTGCAATTCCCCTTATGCCCGTTCTCCCGCAAGGTCCGGCTGATGCTGGGCGAGAAGGGGGTGGGCTATGAGCTGGTCCGCGAATCGCCCTGGCTGCATCGCGACGAGTTCATCGATCTCAACCCCGCCGGCACCACGCCGGTGATGGTGCAGGGGCAGCTTCGCCTGCGCGACAGCTGGGCGATCTGCGAATATTTCGAGGAGACGATCGATCGCGCGCCGATGATCCCCGGCGACGCCGCCGCGCGCGCCGAGATCCGCCGGCTGGTCGCCTGGTTCGACGAGAAGTTCTTCCGCGAGGTGGTCGGCCCGCTGATGGAGGAGCGCATGCTCAAGCGCCTCGTCCATCGCGCCTCGCCGGACGCCAAGATCCTGCGCGAGGCGATGAAGAACGCCAATGGCCACCTCGATTATATCGACTGGCTGATCGATCATCGCCGCTGGCTGGGCGGCCCGGTGCTGAGCCTCGCCGATCTCGCCGCCGCCGCGCACTTGTCCGTCGCCGACTATCTCGGCGGGATCGACTGGCGCGGGCACGAGCAGACGAAGCAATGGTATGCCGGGCTGAAGAGCCGCCCCTCCTTCCGCCCGATGCTGTCCGAGCGTATGGAGGTGATCACGCCCCCCCCGCATTACGATAAGGTCGATTTCTGGGAATGATCCCTTCCAACGACGACGAGGCCATTCCGGCCTACCAGACCGATCGCGCCTTCATCGGCCATCCGCGCGGGCTGGGCTTCCTCGCCTTCACCGAATTCTGGGAGCGCTTCTCTTATTACGGCATGTCGGCGCTGCTGCCGCTCTACGGCAAGGACGCACTGTTCCAGCCGGGTCATATCGAGCGCATTTGGGGCTTCGGCCCGTTCCGCGCCTTTCTGGAGGCCCTGTTCGGCACACTTACGCCGCTGACCTTGGGTGGAGCGATCGCGGGCATCTATGGGGGTCTCGTCTATCTCACGCCTTTGTTCGGCGGCCTGATCGCCGATCGCATCACCGGCCGCACCCACGCGGTGATTGCCGGCGCGGCGTTAATGGCGCTCGGCCACTTCCTGATGGCGTTCGACCAGACCTATCTGCCCGCCTTGGTCTGCATCCTGACCGGCGTCGGACTGTTCAAGGGCAATCTCGCGACGCAGGTCGGCGATCTCTACGCGGCGGGCGACCTGCGCCGTGCCGACGCCTTCCAGATCTACACGATGGCGATCCAGATCGCGGTGATCTTTGCGCCTTTGGTGACGGGCGGGCTGGCGCAGGCGCTCGGCTATCACTGGGGCTTCGGCGCGGCCGGGATCGGCATGGTGGTCGGCCTCGTCATCTATGTGGCAGGGTTGCGCTGGCTGCCACCCGAGCCGGCACCTGAGCATGAGGGCGGCATCGTCGAGCCCCGGCCGAAGCTGGCGCCCGGCGAAGGCAAGCGCGTCGCGATCCTGCTGCTGCTTGTGCCGGTGATCGCGCTGGCCTTCGTCGGCAACCAGCAACTGCTCGGCGGCTATTTGATCTGGGGTGATCTGCACTACAGCCTGTCGTTCATGGGCCACAAGCTGTCGGCCGCCTATCTGCTCTCGCTCGATGCCATCGTCTCGGTGGTCACGATCGGCGGATCGGTGATCTTCTGGCGCTGGTGGGGCACCAACCACAAGGAGCCCGACGAGATCACCAAGATGACGATCGGTACCTTCATCGCCGCGCTCGCGCCGCTGGCGCTGGTGGCAGGATCGATCCAGGAGGCGGCGACCGGCCAGAAGGTCGGCCTCGTCTGGGCGGTAAGCTTCCACCTGATCAACGATATCGGTTTTTCCAACGCCTATCCGGTCGGGCTGGCCTTGTATTCGCGTGCCGCACCGAAGGCACTTGGATCGACGATGATCGCGGTGTTCCTGATCGCCCTGTTTCTGTCCGGCCTGATCGTCGCCAAGCTGGCAACGCTCATGGAAGTCATATCGGGCACCGCCTTTTGGGGCATGCATTCGGCGCTGATGGCGCTGGCCGGCGTGATCTTCCTGATCGCGCGCAGCACCGCGGGGCGCCTGCTGGCACCGACCGTCGATCCGGAAGCGGAACCTCAGCCGGCCTGATCCGGCAACACCAGCCGCGTCTTGAACGCCCCCAGCGGCCGGCCCGTCGCGCGATCGACCACGGCCGTTTCCACCGGCACTCCCGTTTCGACATCGACGATCCGGCTGGTGCCGCCCTCGCCATGATGTCTCGCGCCCCACGCACCGATCGCGGCGAGGATGGGCAGGAAATCGCGCCCCTTCTCCGTCAGCACATATTCGTCGCGCGGCGGGCGCTCCGAATAGCGGCGCTTCTCCAGCAATCCGTCCTCCGTCAGCGCCGCCAACCGGCGCGTCAGGATATTGGGCGCGATGCCCAGCGAGGTACGGAACTGGTCGAAACGCGTGGCGCCATAGCCCGCGTCGCGCAGGATCATCATGCTCCAGGCGTCGCCAACCCGGACCAGCGCGCGGGCGACGGGGCAAGGTCCGGCGGAAAATTTCCCGGTGTCCATTGCACAATGATAGTCACGTAACTATCAAAACGCAAGCGACTCGTTGGACCGAGTCGAACGGAGACAGATCATGAGCATCAACAAGGACACCGTCCTCATCACGGGAGCGTCCACCGGCATCGGCGCGGTCTATGCGGATCGCTTCGCCAAGCGCGGCCACGACCTCGTCCTCGTTGCCCGCGACATGGGTCGCATGGAGGCGCTGGCCGAGCGCCTGCGCGGCCAGACCGGCGTCGCGATCGAGATCATCGGGGCCGATCTCACCCTCGATACCGACCTCGCGAAGATCGAAGTGCGGCTGGCTAAGGGCGACATCGGCATCCTGATCAACAATGCCGGCATGTCGCTCAACGGCAGCATTCTCGAGAACGGGCCGACCGAACTCAGCCGCATCATCGCGCTCAACATCACCGCGCCGACCCGGCTCGCGGCGGCGGCGGCGAAGGTGTTCGCGGCCAAGGGCGAGGGCGCGGTGATCAACATCGCCTCTGTGCTGGCGCTAGCGCCCGAGATGTTCGACGGCGTCTACAGCGGCACCAAGGCGCACCTGCTCAACCTCAGCCAGGCGATGGCCGCGCAGCTCTCGGAAAAGGGGGTCTATACGCAGGCGGTGCTGCCGGGCGCGACGCGCACCGAGATTTGGGAGCGTTCGGGCAAGGATGTTGATGCCTTCCCGGAAGGCTTCGTGATGGCGGCGGACGATCTCGTCGACGCCGCGCTGGTCGGCTTCGATCGCCGCGAGCCGGTGACCATCCCTCCGCTCCCCGACATGGGCCAGTTCGACGCGATGCAGCAAGCCCGCGCCGCGATGGGCCCGAACCTGTCGAAGAGCGCGGTGGCGGAGCGCTATCGGGAGGCGGTGGCCGCCTAAGCCACCACTGCCGCCATCAGATAATCCATCCGGACGTCGTTCGAGAGGACGAAGCCCTTCATCGGATCGAGCGACAGCCCGCGCGTCTCGATCACCCGGAGCCCGGCCTGCTGGAGCAATGCCTCCAGTTCGTCGGGCTTCAGGAATTTCTGCCAGTCGTGCGTGCCTTTGGGGATCTGGCCGGTCCCCTCGCCAACCGTGATCAGCGCCAGCCGCGAGAGCGCAGTGCGGTTGGGGGTCGAGAGCATCATCAGCCCGCCGGGCGCCAGTGCACGCGCCAGCCCGGCGACGAACGCCGCCGGATCGGTGACGTGCTCCACCACCTCCATCGAGCAGACCAGATCGAAGGTCTCGCCTGCGCCCAGCGTCTCGACGCTGCCGTGGCGGTAATCGATCGCCAGCCCCTGCCCCTCGGCATGGAGAGTCGCCGCCGCGATATTCTCGGGCGCCGCGTCCAGCCCCGTCGCCTCAGCGCCCATCCGCGCCAGCGGCTCGGTCAGCAGCCCCGCGCCACAGCCGACATCGAGCGCGCGTTTGCCCGCCAGCGGCCGCCGCTCGGTGCGCTCCGTGCCGAAATGCTGGTCCACCGTCTCGCGCACGAAACCCAGCCGCACCGGGTTCAGCCTGTGCAGCATCGCGGATGATCCCTTCGGGTCCCACCATTCGGCGGCGAGCCTGCCGAAATGCTGGGCTTCGGCGGGATCGATCGTGGTTGCGTCACTCATATCTTGCCCCTAACAGGGCGCCTCTTTCTTTCCCACAGGCAATTCCTGCCGCAACAATCGAGCAGTCCCATGGCCCGTATCGTGATGAAGTTCGGTGGCACGTCGATGGCGGGCATCGAGCGTATCCGCAACGTGGCGCGGCAGGTGAAACGCGAGTGGGCCAAGGGCGAGCAGGTCGCGGTGGTGGTCTCCGCCATGTCGGGCGAGACCGATCGCCTCGTCAATTTCTGCCGTGAGGCCTCGCCGCTCTACGATGCGAAGGAATATGATGTCGTCGTCGCGTCGGGCGAGCAGGTGACGAGCGGCCTGCTGGCGATCGCGCTGCAGGCGATCGGAGTGCCGGCGCGCAGCTGGCTCGGCTGGCAGCTGCCGATCCGCACGTCCGACGCCCATGCCTCCGCCCGCATTGCGACGATCGACACCGAGGCGCTCAACGCCAGCCTCGCTTCGGGCGAAGTCGCGGTGATCCCCGGCTTTCAGGGCCAGACCGAGGAAGGCCGCGTCACCACGCTCGGCCGAGGCGGTTCGGACACGTCGGCGGTGGCGGTGGCGGCGGCGATGAAGGCCGATCGGTGCGACATCTACACCGACGTCGACGGCGTCTATACGACTGACCCGCGCATCGTCCCGCGTGCGAGAAAAATCCCCAAGATCACCTACGAGGAAATGCTGGAGCTGGCGTCGGTCGGCGCCAAGGTGCTCCAGACCCGCTCGGTGGGGCTCGCCATGAAGGAGAAGGTGCGCGTTCAGGTACTCTCCTCCTTCGGAGACCCGGACGCCGAGCCCACCCCCGGCACCTTCGTGGTGGGGGAAGACGAAATCGGAGAAGGCCAAGTGGAACAGCAGCTCATCACCGGCATCGCCTATGACCGCAACGAGGCGAAGATCACGCTGGTCGCGGTGCCCGATCGCCCCGGCGCGGTGGCCTCGATCTTCAACCCGCTGGCCGAGGCGAGCATCAACGTCGACATGATCGTGCAGAACGTCGCGCACGGCACCGGATCGACCGACGTGACCTTCACCGTGCCGGGCGCCGAGCTGGCCCGCTCGCTCGACGTGTTGGAGAAGGCGCGCGAGACGATCGGCTACGAGAAATTGGTGCCCGATACCGAGGTCTGCAAGATTTCGGTGGTGGGCGTCGGCATGCGCAGCCACGCGGGCGTCGCGGCGACGATGTTCCAGGCGCTGGCCGGGCGCGGCATCAACATCCAGGCGATCACCACGTCCGAGATCAAGGTAAGCGTGCTGATCCACCAGGACTATACCGAGCTTGCGGTGCGCGTGCTGCACACGGCCTACGGGCTGGACGCGGAGGATGCGGCGTAATCTCTAGCCCTCTCCCGCTTGCGGGAGAGGGTTGGGTGAGGGTCTTCTTTCTTCTATGGCAACGCCCATGGATAGCTCAGAAGCCTCGCTCCACTCGGCCCCTCACCCCAACCCTCTCCCGCAAGCGGAAGAGGGAGTAGGCCACGATCGCCTCGCCCGCCTGATGAAGCGGGGCACCGATTTCCTCGGGAGCGAGGTCGCCATCATGGCGGGCGCGATGTCGTGGGTGAGCGAGCGCAACCTCGTCTCGGCCATGTCCAACGCCGGCGGCTTCGGCGTCATCGCCTGCGGGGCGATGTCGCCCGAACTGCTCGATGCCGAGATCGCCGCCACCAAGGCGCTCACCGTCAAGCCGTTCGGCGTCAACCTCATCACCATGCACCCGATGCTCAACGATCTGATCGATGTGTGCGCCAAGCACGGTGTCGGCCATGTCGTGCTGGCGGGCGGGCTGCCGCCCGGCGGCGCGATCGAGCGGATCAAGGGTTCGGACGCCAAGGTGATCTGCTTCCCGCCGACGCTGGCGTTCGCGAAGAAGCTGGTCCGCTCCGGCGTCGATGCGCTGGTGATCGAGGGGATGGAGGCCGGCGGTCATATCGGCCCGGTCTCGACCAGCGTGCTGGCGCAGGAGATCCTGCCGGCGGTGGCGACCGAGTTGCCCGTCTTCGTCGCGGGCGGCATCGGGCGCGGCGAGGCGATGGCCGGCTATCTGGAAATGGGCGCGGCCGGCGTGCAGCTCGGCACGCGCTTCGTATGCGCGACCGAGTGCATCGCGCACCCGAACTTCAAGAAGGCCTTCATCCGCGCCTCGGCCCGCGACGCGATCGCCTCGGTGCAGATCGACCCCCGCCTGCCGGTGATCCCGGTGCGCGCGCTCAAGAATGCGGCCGGCGAGCTGTTCACCGCCAAGCAGCGCGAGGTCGCGCAGGCGCTCGACGAGGGCAGGGTCGCGATGATGGAGGCCCAGCTCCAGATCGAGCATTATTGGGCCGGCGCGCTGCGCCGCGCGGTGATCGACGGCGATGTCGAGCATGGCTCGGTGATGGCGGGCCAGTCGGTCGGCATGGTAACGAAGGAGGAGCCGCTGGCGGAGATCCTCAGGAGCCTTGTCGACGAGGGCGCGCACGCGCTGGAACGCCGCTCGGGCGGATAAACAACGCCAGCCACAAACACTCCGTTCTTCCCGAGCGAAGTCGAAGGACGGGCCTCAGGCGACATCATTTGTAGCCCGTGCTTCGACTTCGCTCAGTGCGAACGGTATCTTTGCTAATTTCCGGACATCAAGGCGCGCTGCTCGCCACCACGGCGGGGGCCTGCTCGGTATCGTCCAGCGTCGGCGCGTCGGGATCGGCCGGGGTTACCTGCGGCGTTATCGGCAGCGCGTCCGCCATGGTGGTGCCGTCCTCGGTGATCGCCACCGTCGCGCCGACATCTGTTTCGTCGTAGAGCGCCTTGGCGAAGGCATCGGGCAGATGCACGCAGCCATGCGAGCTGCGATAGCCGGGTACGCTGCCGGCGTGCAGCGCCACGCCGTCCCAGGTCAGCCGCTGCATATAGGGCATCGGTGCCGCGCCATAGAGGTTGGAGCGGTGCTTCACCTCCTTCTGCAGGATCGGATAGGTGCCAAGCGGCGTCTCCTTGCCGTCCTTGCCCGTCGAGATCGTCGTGATGCCGATCAGCGCATCGCCGCGATAGACGAACGCCACCTGCTTATCGAGATCGACCACCAGCGCCACTGCGCCGTCCGAGCCAAGCTCCGGATGCCAGAGATATTCGCCGGGCTTCAGCGTATCGGCATCGGCGATGCTCAGCACCGGCGCGTCGCCGGCCGTCACCGGATCGAAGGCCGGCACCGGCCCCTGCGCGAGCACCTGCGCAGGGATCGCAGCCGCCATGATCGCAGTCGCAACGAGAGCCATCGAAAACGAACGACGCATGGCGACTTCCCTTCCATGTCCTCCCGGGCGCGAACGCTCCTATGCCGTCCGTCGCTCGACGAGCAGCACGTTGCGATCGCGATGCCGATTCCCTCGACACAACGACGAACGCGACGATTGGTGCCGCGAAGTCGTCGCGTTCACCACGATTGCGCTTGACGAAAGCGGAATGCGCTCAGCGCGCGCCGACGCGCTCCGCTATGGCGGCATAGGCCGCAAGCCGCTCGACGGCGGCCGCGTGGATGCCGGGCGGCGTCACCAGCACGCCGAAGGCCTCGGCGCTGGCCGTGTTGAACGCCAGCGGCACGCCGAGCGCATCGGTGATCGTCGCCCCGGCTTCCGACGCGATCAGCACGGCGGCAGCGATGTCCCACTCGTGGCCCCAGCGCATGGTCGCGACCAGATCGGCCTCTCCGGCGGCGACCATCGCGATGCGTAGCGCGATCGAATTGGGCTTGGGAACCGACACCAGATCGCTGTCCCGACGTGGCAGCTGATCGGCGGGGACGCGCGCGCCGACGATCGCGTCACGCGGCGTCACATGGATCGGCTCGCCATTGCGCCATGCGCCTTCGCCCGCAATGGCGGTCCAGCGCTCGCCCCTTGCGGGCGCCTCCAGCACGCCGAGCACGGGGTGCCCATCCTCGACCAGCGCCACCGATACCGCCCAGCCGGGCCGCCCGCGCAGATAGTCGCGCGTGCCGTCGATCGGATCGACCACCCATACGCGCTGTTTGGCGAGCCGCGCCTTGTCATCCGCCGTTTCCTCGGAAAGCCAGCCGGCCTCGGGGTCGATCTTCGCGAGTCGCGCCTTCAGGAACGTGTCCACCGCAAGATCGATCTCGCAGACCGGCTCGCCGCCAGCTTTCTCCCAGCGCCTGAAGCCATCCTTCGCCCTGCCGAGCGCCAGTGCGCCGGCTTCGGCGGCCATGGCGGCAACGGCGTCGAGGCGCCAGTCAGTCATTGGGATCAGGCACCGGCTACGGTCATCCCGTCGATGCGGATGGTCGGCACGTCGGTGGCGCGCTCGAACTTCAGGTCGTCGGCGGGGACGACAGCCCGGAACATGTCCTTCAGATTTCCGGCGATGGTGATCTCGGCTACGGCGGCGCCTATCTCCCCGTCCTCGATCATGAAGCCGGCGGCGCCGCGCGAATAGTCGCCTGTGACGGGGTTCACGCCCTGCCCGATCAGCTCCGTGACGTAGAGGCCACGCTTCACGTCTTTCATCAGCTCCGCGGGCGAGAGCGATCCCGCTTCCATGTAGAGGTTGGTCGTTCCCGCACCCGGCGGCCCCCCGACGCCGCGCTGCGCGTTGCCGGTCGGCTGGAGGCCGAGCTGGCGCGCCGAGGCGCTGTCGAGCAGCCAGCCGGTCAGCACGCCGTCCGCGATCAGAGCGCGCCGCGCGGTGGGCAGGCCCTCGCCGTCGAATGGCTTGGAGCCGAGGCCCCGCGCGCGCAGCGGATCGTCGACGATGGTGATGCCCCTGGCGAACACCTCCGTCTCCAATGCATCGAGCAGGAAGCTCGTCTTGCGCGCGATCGACGAGCCGGTGATGGCGCCCGCCAGATGGCCAAGCAGGCTGGCGCCGACGCGCGGATCGAACAGGATCGGCATCGCGCCCGACGGGAGCTTGGCCGGGTTGAGCCGCGCCACGGTCCGCTCGCCGGCGCGGCGGCCGATCGCCTCGGCCCCTTCGAGATCGGCGAGGTGGCGGGCGGATCGGTGCGCGTAATCGCGCTGCATCGCGCCGCCCTCGCCCGCGATCACGCTCGCCGAACAGCCGTGGCCGCTGGTCGCATAGCCGCCGGTGAAGCCGTGGCTGGTGGCGAGCGCGATGATCGTCCGCCCGTGGCTAGCGGACGCGCCCTCGCTGTTGGTGACGCCGGAAACGGCGCGTGCAGCCTCCTCCGCGATCAGGGCGCGGGCGCGCAGCTCCTCGGGCGGGACGCCCGTGGCGTCGTCGCCATCGACCGAAGGCGCGTCCCCGCGCAGCAGGCGATCCTCGGGCGCGAGACCGGCATAGGCATCCTCGGGCGCCTCCTTCGCCATCGCGACGGCGCGGTCGACCAACGTCGCCAGAGCCTCGGCCGAAAGGTCCGACGACGAGACACTTGCCGATCGGCGGCCGACGAAGAGCCTGAGCCCGATCGTCTCGCCCTCCGACCGCTCGACATCCTCGAGTGCGCCGAGCCGCACCGACACGGCGGTCGATTCGTTGCAGACGTACAGGCCGTCGGCGGCATCGGCGCCCGCCTTCTTCGCCTGGGCGACGAGATCGGAGACGCGGGTCTGGGCTTCGGCGACGGTCAACATGGATCGCACTTAGGAAGCCGGCCGACCCCCGTCTAGCCCGCGCTTCCCACCGCCAGCGCCGCCATCGCCATCAGCAGGCCCGCCGTTCGGTTCGATCGGAAGCGGTGGAGCGCGCCCGCCGGGTCGGTAGTATCCATCGTTGCCGCCTGCCAGATCAGGTGCAGCGCCATCGGCAGCAGCGCCAGCAGGGCAAGAGGATCGGGGCGCCGCAGCCAGTAGGCCCCACCCCACAACAGCAGTGCCCCGACATAGCAGGCCGCTACACCGGGCTTCACATGCCGACCCATGGCGCGCGCGGAGGACTTCACGCCGGCCAGCACGTCGTCCTCGATGTCCTGCAGCGCGTAGATCGTGTCGTAGCCGATCACCCAGAGGATAGATCCGGCATAGAGCAACAGCCCAGCCGCCGGAACCACGCCGGCGGCGGCCGCCCAGCCCACCAGCGCCGCCCAGGAGAAGACGATGCCCAGCCATGCCTGCGGCCACCAGGTGATCCGCTTCATGAAGGGATAGCAGGCGACGGGGGCGAGGCTCGCCACCGCGATCCAGCGCGCCGGCCAGTCGAGCCCGACCAGCACCGCCAGCCCGATCAGGCAGAGCGCGATCAGGAAGGCCCAGGCCGATTTCAGCGTCACCCGCCCATTCGCCAACGGCCGGTCGCGGGTGCGCGCGACGCGGGCATCGAGATCGCGATCGACGATGTCGTTATAGACACATCCCGCGCCGCGCATCGCGATCGCGCCGATGCCGAACAGCACGATCAGCCGCACCGCCTCGGCTGCCGACGGCCCCGCCAGCAAGATTGCCCAGGCGCCCGGCCAGAACAGCAGCCACGCCCCGATCGGCCGATCGAAACGCGCGAGCAGCGCGTAGGGCCGCACACCGGCGGGGAGCAGCCGCAGCAGCCCGCGCCGTTCGGTATCGGGCACCGCCGTGTCGGAGGGGATCGCGGTCATCGCCCCGCCCTAGCCCGATCGGCGGCGGGATGCCATGGCGCGGTTCAGGCCGCCTTGATCGCCTCGCCGACGCCCAGCATCTCGCCCTTGGTGACAATCACGCGGTCGCCCAGCTTCACCTGATCGAACACCTTGTGGGCAAAATCCTCCGGCACGCCGACGCAGCCGTGGGTCGCGCCGTTCCAGCGCATCTTCGATCCGTGGATGGTGATGCCGTCGTTGGTCAGCCGCATCATGTAGGGCATCGGCGCGTCGTAGAGGTTGGATACGTGATGCGCGTCCTTCTGCGAGATCGCGAACACGCCGAGCGGGGTCGGGTGATCGTCCGCACCGTACATGATCGCCGCCGCGCCGATCTCGTAGCCATCACGGAACACCGACATCACGCCCGCCGCCAGATCGACGGTGATGATGATCCGGCCCGTCTTGGGTGCGCCGTCCTCGTTCCACACATAGTCGCCGATCTTCATCGGCTCGGGCACGTCGAGCACGCGCTTCACGGCGTAGCTGGCGTCATCGGCTTTGGCGGGTCGCACGACAGCAGCCACCTTCGCAGGCTTCGCCACGGGCTGGTGCGGCGCCGGCCGCGCATCCGCCTGGCCGCCGACGGTGTCCGCGATGCGCACGACGGCCGGCGCCAGCGCCGCGATGCCGATCGCCGCCGTGAGCCAGACCTTGTGGCGCATGACGAAGGAAAGGAGGCGCTGCTTCTGCATGGTTCCGGTCTATGCCACGACAGGATTAACGGAAAGCATGCTGTCGCGCGCATCGCCTCATCGCGGGACGCGACGATCGGCGCTAGGCTGGCCCGAAACGACGCTCATGGAGGATCATGCCCGCCACCCCCACTTGGCCGCCCGAAAGCGCGCCGCGCCTGTTCATCGACCAGCCGCTCTCCGAGGGCGCCCAGGTGACGCTCGATTCCGCGCAGGCCAACTACCTGATCAACGTGATGCGGCTCAGGGCCGGCGACGCGGTGCGCTGCTTCGACGACAAGAGTGGCGAGTGGGCGGCCGAGTTGTCGTCCTCCGGAAAGCGCGATGCCCGGCTGCAGATGGTGACGCATCTCGCCCCGCGCGAGCCCGTGCCCGATTTCTGGATGGTCGTCGCCCCGATCAAGCGCCAGCGTATCGACTGGATGGCCGAGAAAGCCTGCGAGCTGGGCGTCGACCGTTTCGTGCCGGTGCTGACGCGCCGATCGGTCGTGGACAAGCTCAACCTCGATCGCCTGCGCACGCACATGATCGAGGCGGCCGAGCAATGCGGCCGCACGGCGCTTCCCGCGCTCGACGAGCCGGTGAAACTGGAGCGATTGCTCAGGGACTGGCCCGCCGATCGCACGCTGTATTTCGCGGACGAGACCGGCGGCGAGCGCTTCACCCCTCAGCCCGGCCCCGCCGCGATCCTGATCGGGCCGGAGGGAGGATTCGACCCGCAAGAGCGCGACGCGATCCGCGCACACCCACAGGCGCGGGGCATCTCGCTCGGCCCCCGCATCCTGCGCGCCGAGACGGCGGCGCTGGCGGCGGCGGCCGTGTGGATGAGTGCGGCGGGGGATTGGTAGCGAGATGGTCCCTCTCCCTCCCGGCGAGGGGGCAATGAGACCCCTTTCCATACCGATCGGTAACGGCTAGGGCGCGGCGATGTCGACCCGCACCGCCTCCACCGCCGCCGATCCGATCATCGAATCGCGCGACGATCTGCTCGCCGTCTTCCAGAAGGGCGAGAAGCCGAAGGATCAGTGGCGCATCGGCACCGAGCACGAGAAGTTCGTGTTCTGGAAGGACAGCAAGCGCGCGCCCTCCTACGAGGAGCCGGGCGGCATCCACGCGTTGATGATCGGCCTCACCAAGTTCGGCTGGACGCCGATCATCGAGGGTGAGAACGTCATCGGCCTCACCGGCCGGGACGGCGGCATCAGCCTCGAGCCCGCCGGCCAGTTCGAACTCAGCGGCGCCCCGCTCGACAATCTGCACGAGACCTGCGCCGAGACCGGCCGCCACCTCGCCCAGTGCAAGGAGATCGGCGACAAGCTCGGCATCGGCTTCCTGGGTCTCGGCTTCTGGCCGGACAAGACCCGCGCCGAACTGCCGATCATGCCCAAGGGCCGCTACAAGATCATGCTGGACCACATGCCGCGCGTCGGCTCGCTGGGCCTCGACATGATGCTGCGGACCTGCACCATCCAGACCAACCTCGACTATTCCAGCGAGGCGGACATGGTGAAGAAGTTCCGCGTGAGCCTCGCGCTCCAGCCGCTCGCCACCGCCTTGTTCGCCAATTCGCCCTTCACCGAGAGCAAGCCCAACGGCTACCTCTCCTACCGCTCGCACATCTGGACCGACACCGATCCGAAACGCACCGGCATGCTGCCCTTCGTGTTCGAGGACGGCTTCGGCTACGAGCGCTATGCCGACTACATGCTCGACGTGCCGATGTATTTCGCCTTCCGCGAGGGCGGCTACGTCGATGCGGCCGGCCTCTCCTTCCGCGATTTCCTGAAGGGTGAACTGTCCGTCCTGCCCGGCGAGAAGCCGACCAAGGCCGACTGGAACGACCATCTCTCCACCGCCTTCCCCGAAGTGCGGCTGAAATCCTTCCTCGAGATGCGCGGCGCGGACGGCGGCCCGTGGAACAAGATCTGCGCGCTCCCGGCTTTCTGGGTAGGTCTGCTCTACGACGACCAGGCGCTCGATGCGGCCTGGGATCTGGTGAAGCACTGGACGGTCGAGGACCATCACCGCATCCGCGAGCAGGTGCCTCGCCTCGCGCTGGATACGAAAGGCCCGCGCGGTCGCTCCTTCCTCGATCTCGGCAAGCAGGTGCTGGAGATCGCCCACGAGGGCCTCGCTGCCCGCCAGCGTTTCAACGCGTCCGGCGACGACGAGACCGGCTTCCTCACCCCGCTCCACGAGATCGTGGCGAGCGGCAGGGTGCCCGCACAGGACCTGCTCGACCGTTACAATGGCTCGTGGGGCGGCGACATCACGCGTGTCTATGACGAGATGGCGTACTGATGGCTATCGACGCTGCTCCGCCGGCGTTGCCAGCGGCACAGCGCTAGGCGGCGCCCTCCACAGCCGCTGCGCCCGGACGAACCACTTCGTGATCGCGCCATGCTCGGCCATCCAGTCGGCATAGGCCTGATATGCCGGGTCTTCGCGCAACATGTGGCGCTCCTCGGTCTTGGCGCGCCAGAAATAGACTGCGCTGATCAGCGCCAGGATCACCGTGTTGCGCGCGCCATCGCCCCACCAGCCGGTGGTGGTCAGGATCGGCAGCGTCGACATCCACCAGAACAGGTTCTTGGACAGATAGGCCGGGTGCTTGGTGAAGCGGTACGGCCCGTTGGTCAGCAGGCCGCGATAGGTGAGGTTGGAGAAGCGGATGCCGAACGCCACCGTCGCCCAGGCGTAGCAGCCGGTCAGCCCCATCAGCGCGAAGGCCCACAATGGCTGGAGCATCGGGTGATCCGAGAAGGCGCGCTCCCAGCCGAGCTGCCCCGGGCTGTAATCGAGCGGGCCGCCGTTGTTCATCAGCATGAAGGGCGGGTAGCAGATCAGCGCCGCCACCCAGCCCTGCATGAACGGATTGCCCGATCGGATATGCGAATCCAGCGGCTTCAGCGTCAGGATATAGCCCACCGTGCCGATGCTGACGTCCACGAGGAACATTAGCGCGGCGGTCGCCTCGGCGAGCTTCATGGGATCATCCCACATCTGCCGCGGGTAGGCGTGGATGGCCGAGCTCCAGTTGCCTGGCAGCGCCGAAAACATGAACGCGGTGAAGAAGCCCTTGATCGCCCAGCTTCGCCAATGCTCGGCGAGCTTTGGTTTCAGCGCCGGATCAAAGCCGCTGCCCAGCGTCATCAGCCAGTGGCCGAACACCCAGGCGCCGTCCTGCCGGTCGATCAGGCGACGATCGAGCCAGACCACGTAGGGGATGGAAAGCGCGACCAGCGGGATCAGGGCGGTCGACAGCACCTGCATCGCGTAGAGATAGCTGCCGTCGCTCCAATACCAGCGGCCAAGCGCGTAGAAGCAGGCGATAAGCCCCCAGGTCGCCCACAGGCCGGCAAGCTTGACGAGGCCGGTGTCGAACGCATCGCGCCAGCTGCGCGGCTCGGCTGTCCAGTCGATGCCGGTGGTGGGGTTGCGGTGGACGCGATCGACCAGCACCGACCACAGCACCATCGGCGCCGCGCAGGCGAGCAACCCGGCAAGCGGCACCCAGGGCGCATCGAAATGCCAGATACGGACGGCGATATAGAACAGGCCGAGGCCGGCCAGCCCCACGAAACCGACCGCCGCCGACACCGCCGAGCGCGGAGTTTGGGAAGTGGCGTTGCTGTCGTCCATGGCATCGGTGTCCCTGTTCAGGACAGGCTGCCTAACCGATCAGCCGTAAGCAAGCGGTGAAGATCGCGGAAGAAAGACAGTCACGCATCCTCCAGCGCCTGACCCGCCCGCAGCCTCGCGGCATCGCGCATCGGCGGTCTTCCGAACATCCGGGCATATTCGCGGCTGAACTGGGAGGCGCTCTCATAGCCCACCGCATAGGCGACACGTGCCGCTTCGGCGGGCGCGGCGATCAGGCGGCGGCGGGCTTCCTGCAAGCGGATCTGCTTGTGGTAGGCAAGCGGGCTCATCGCCGTCACCGCCTTGAAATGGCGGTGGAAGGAGGAAGCGCTCATTCCCGCCAGCCCGGCGAGTTGCTCCACCCGCAGGGGCTCGGCATAGTTCTGCCGGATCCACTCGATCGCGCGACGGACCTGCGAGAGGCGGCTGTCGCTCCGCGCGATCTGGCGCAGGATCGCTCCCTGCGGCCCCTGCAGCACCCGGTACAGGATCTCGCGCTCCAGCATCGGGGCCATCACCGGCACGTCGCCCGGTGTATCGAGCAGCCGCATCATGCGCAGCAGCGGATCGAGCAGATCGGCGGTCATCGCGCTGATGCTGATCCCCGCCTCGCCGGGCCCTTCGCCGGCATGCGGCAGGTCGATCAGCAAGGCGGCGATCGCTGCTGGATCGAGCTTGAGGCCTACCACCATATAAGGCTTTTCAGTGCTCGCCTCCGTCACTTGGCCGATCACCGGGAGATCGACCGAGGCGACGAGGAAGTGGCCGGCGCGGTAGTCGATCATCCGATCGCCGATGATCACGCGCTTCCCGCCCTGCAGGACGAAGCAGAGCATCGGCTGATAGAGGCCGTGCGTCGGCGGCGTCGGCGCGGTCGACTGCGACACCGTCAGGCGCAACCGTGGCGAGACCGGCGCGCCGGCATGGCGCGCGACCAGCGCGCGCATCTCCTCGAGCATCATATCCATGAGTGGCAAGATCGGATCGCCGCGCCGCGATGGCAAGCACTCCCTTCCCGTCATTGAGAGGATCGGGCAAGGATCGGGCAGCATCGGGCGCTCACCGGCATCGCCGTCCTCCTATCTCCCGCTCATCCAGAAGGAGGATCACCGGATCATGGATACCATCACCCTCACCCGCTTCGGCGCGACCTCGACCACCGACGAGGTCCTCGACAGCATCGATCTTTCGGACAAGCGCGTGCTCGTCACCGGCGTCTCGGCCGGGCTCGGCGTCGAGACGGCGCGCGTGCTGGTCGCCCACGGCGCGCATGTCGTCGGCGCCGCGCGCGATCTCGACAAGGCGCGCCGCGCCACCGCCGAGATCGACGGACCGGGCAAGCTCGAATTCGTCGAATGCGACCTAGGTTCGCTCGCCAGCGTCCGCGCCTGCGCCGATGCGCTCGATGCCAAGGGCGAAAAGTTCGACGTCGTGATCGCCAATGCGGGCGTGATGGCGGTGCCCGAGAAGCGCGAAACCGCCGATGGCTTCGAGATGCAGTTCGGCACCAATCATCTCGGCCATTTCGTGCTGGTCAACCGCGTCGTCGGCCTGATCAAGGACGGCGGTCGGCTGGTGAACCTGTCCTCGGCCGGGCATCGCTATTCGGACGTCGACCTGCTCGATCCGAATTTCGAGACGACCGAATACACGCCGTTCGGCGCCTATGGCCGCTCCAAGACCGCCAACATCCTGTTCGCGGTGGAGTTCGATCGCCGCCACAAGCATCGCGGCGTGCGCGCCACCGCCGTCCATCCGGGCGGTATCCAGACCGAGCTCGGCCGCCACATGAGCGAGGGCGAGTTGCAGGCGCTGGTCGATCGGCTCAACGCATCGCAGCCCGAGGGCCAGAGCTTCGCATGGAAGACCATCCCGCAGGGCGCGGCCACTTCGGTCTGGGCTGGCTTCGTCGCCGGCACGGATGAGGCGGGCGGTCGCTATTGCGAGGATTGCCACGTCGCTGACATCTCACGCGATCCGGGCATCCGCGGCGGCGTGCAGGCCTATGCGCTCGATCCCGACAACGCAACGGCGCTCTGGGCGAAAAGCGAAGAGATGGTCGGCGAGACGTTCTGATCCTCTTCCCACCCGATCCTGACATCCGTTCGGCCTGAGCGAAATCGAAGGCCATGCGCGGCCGTTGGCTGCACTTCGACATCGCTCAGCGCGAATGGAGGCCGGGAGCAGGCACAGGTTCGTTACGCTCTTCACCTCGCGCTCGCCCCGGCCTATGAGCCGCCGATGGACGTGACGGACCTGCGCGTTGCCCTGTTTTCCGGCAACTACAATTACGTGCGCGACGGCGCGAACCAAGCGCTCAACCGGCTGGTGGAATATCTGCTGCGCCAGGGCGCCGCGGTGCGCATCTACTCCCCCAAGGTGAGCAGACCCGCCTTCGATCACGTCGGCGATCTGGTCGGCGTGCCGGCGATCCCCCTGCCCGGACGTGCCGAATATCGCGCGCCGATCCTGCTCACGCCCGGCGTGAAGAAGGATCTCCACCGCTTCGATCCCAACATCATGCACGTCGCCTCGCCGGAGGTGCTGGGCCACGCGGCCGTGCGCCACGCGCACAAGAACAAGCTGCCGGTGGTCGCCTCCGTCCATACGAGGTTCGAAACCTATCCTCGCTATTACGGTTTCGCCTTCATGGAGGGGCTGGTCGAGGCGGGTTTGCGCCGCTTCTACCGTCGCTGCGACGCGATCTTCGCGCCGTCCGAATCGATGGCGCAGCTGCTGCGCGATCAGCGCATGAACTTCGATGTCGGCATCTGGTCGCGCGGTGTCGAGCGCGACATCTTCTCGCCCGAGCGGCGCGATACGGAATGGCGCCGCTCGCTCGGCATCGCCGACGACGAGGTCGCGGTCGGCTATATCGGCCGCCTCGTGATGGAAAAAGGCCTCGACGTCTTCGCCGACACCGTGGACCAACTGATCCGACGCGGCGTGAAGCACCGCCTGCTGATCGTCGGCGACGGCCCGGCGCGCGACTGGTTCGAGAAACGCCTGCCCGAGAACGCCGTCTTCGCCGGTTTCCAGGGCGGCCGCGATCTCGGCCGGGCGGCCGCCTCGATGGACCTGCTGTTCAACCCTTCCGTCACGGAGACATTCGGCAACGTGACATTGGAGGCGATGGCGGCGGGCATCCCCGTGATCGCGGCAGACGCCACCGGCAGCCAGAGCCTCGTCGAACCCGGCATCACCGGCGAGCTGGTGCGCCCCGGCGCGATCCATTTCTTTGCCGACGCCTTGGCGCATTACGTACAGGACGATGCCAAGCGTCGGGCGGCGGGCCATGCCGGCCGCGTCGCCAGCCGCGCCTATGAATGGGACAAGGTGAACCAGGCCTTGGTCGACCAATATCTGCGCATCGGCCGCCAGCGCGAGCGCGGCAGCATGGGCACGCCCGGCCTTCAGCGCGTGCCGTGGCCCGGCAGCCGGCGGCCCTGAGCTTGGACGCCCCGCCCCGCCCTCTTCCGGTCGCCGCCGATCTCTACGGCGATATCCAGCCGCCGAAGGAGGAGCGCTGGCGGGATTATCCGCCGGGGTTGGTGGTGGCCGTACTGGCATCCTTCGCCTCCGCCTATCTCGCCGAGCATTACGGTGCGCCGCTGACGCTGATGGCCCTGCTGGTGGGCCTCGCGCTGAACTTCCTCAACGGCGACAAGCGGCTGGGACCGGGCCTCGCCTTCGCGTCGCGGACGCTGCTGCGGATCGGCATCGTACTGGTCGGGGCGCGGGTGACGCTGGCGCAGGTGGTGGGGCTTGGACCGGTGGCGCTCGTCGCGGTGATCGTGATCACGGCGGCGACGATGCTGGCCGGCGTGCTGGCGGCGGAGCGGCTCGGCTTCGGTCGTGCATTCGGGGCATTGGCCGGCGGCGCCGTGGCGATCTGCGGCGCCTCGGCGGCGCTCGCGCTGGCGACGGTGTTGGGCGAGAAGCGGGTCAGCCAGGCGCAGCTTGCGCTGGTGCTGGTCGGCATCGCGGCATGGAGTGCTGCGGCGATGGTCGCCTATCCGGCGATCTGCCACCATCTCGGCTTCGCGGACAAGCAGGCCGGATTCGTGCTGGGCGCCGCGATCCACGACGTCGCGCAATCGCTGGGCGCGGGCTATGCGTTCAGCCCGGCGGCCGGGCAGAATGCCGCGATCGTCAAACTGACGCGGGTGGCCTTGCTAGCCCCCGCGCTGGCGATCGTCGCGCGGCTCTTCCCGCAGCAGGGCGAGCAGACCGCCAAGCAGCCGATCCTCCCCTGGTACGTGGCGGGCTTCTTCGTGCTGGCGGCGATCAATTCGACCGGGATGGTACCCGCGAAGATCGGCGAGGGCGCGACCGATCTCGCCACCGCGATGCTGGTCTGCGCGGTGACCGCCACGGGCATCCGCTCGCCGATGGCGAGCCTGCTGGAGACGGGGCCGAAGCCGCTGCTGACGATCTCGATCGCGAGCGTTGTGGCGCTGGTGCTGTCGTGCGCGACGGCGGCGTTTTTGATCCGCTGAACATCCTCTCCATCGCAGATGGGGAGGATGAGAAGCCTACCGGTCCACCCGCGCCGTAACCCGGTGCATGAAGCTGTGGTTGGGCGCCTGGCCGCGCTGTACGTCGTGGAAGATGCCGCCGCCGAGTTGGGGCAGCACCATCTCGATCGCCAGCACCTGCTCGAGCTGGCGCACGTCGATCCTGACCGACAGCCTGCCGTCGAACAGGAAACTGATCGCCGCTTCCTTGGGCAGCGAATCGCGCAGCAGCGTCAGCAGCTTGTTGAGCTCGTCCGAAACGACGGTGGAGCGCTTGTCCCCGTGCAGCCGGTCCACATTCTCGGGCAACTTGCCCTCGTTACGCGCGCTCATGCCTGTGTCGTCTCCGCCTCGCTTGGTCACCGCGCGATGATGCGGTGCCGAGGCGGATGACGCAACGGCGTTCGTCGTCCGTTCATCGCAGCCCGCCTCAGCTCCAGGCGAACGGCAGCGGCGCCTCGCGGAAGGCGAAGCGGTCGAGATGCTCGGCGACGACCGTCTTCATCCGATCGAGCGTCTCGGAATCGGGAGCCTCAATGGTGGAGGTGAGCGCCTCCTCGTTTGCGTCGAGCGTCGCCACCGCCCCGCTCGGGAAGCGGATCGTGGCGTGGACGGGAGTGAACTCCACCTCCAGCTTGTGCGACCAGTGCTTAGCGAGCTGCTGAAGGTAGCGGCTGGCATTGGTCGTGGGGGTGATCGCGGTGGCAGCATTACTCATGGATGCATATCCCTTCTTCCGTTCGCACCGCGCTTGTCGAAGTGCTGCCCTTCCCTTTCGAGAAGAAGGACAGGGCTTCGACGGGCTCAGCCCGAGCGGATTTCCGTGCTTCGAGGCCGAGGCGGCAGCGCAGAAGCTCCAGCCGCGTCATTGTCAGAGCCGCTCGATCTTGCCGGCCGCCTCGTCGATGAGGGCGACGGCTTCCTGGATCGTCTCGATCTCGGCATCGGCCAGCTTGTGGATGATGACCGCCTTGAGGTTGTGCATGGCGCGGCGGATCGAGGCGCTGTCGGTGCGCTCGCGCGCCTCGCCCAGCCCGTCGAGACGCGCCATCAACTCGGCGACCTCCTCGGCCTTTTCGGTGAGGACCCTCAGGCCCTCGGCGGTGGCGGCGAAGACCTTGCGGTTGCCTGAGCCAGAATCCGTTGGAGCCTGCTCCTCGATCTGCCCCATGTCGCCCAGCATGGTGAGAGTCGGATAGACCACGCCCGGGCTCGGCGCATAGACGCCGGCGGTGCGCTCCTCGATGGCGCGGATCAGGTCGTAGCCGTGGCGCGGCTGGTCGCCGATCAGGCGGAGCAGGACGAGCCGGAGCTCACCCCCGTCGAACAACCGGCGACGACCGCCGCCGCGCCCTTCGCGGCCTTCCGCGAAATGGGCCATGAAATGCTCGAAGCCCCGGCCGCGACCGAAGCCGCCGCGCATGGCATGCCATTCCTCATGGCCCTGATGGTGGCCGTGGCGGCCACCGCGATGGTGAAAACCAAAACGCATGATGTGACTATCTCCTATCTGAATCGCACTTAGATATATCTTAGATAGCGATCTATACAAGATATATCTTAGACATTCCTGTCTCCCGTTCGCTCTGAGTAGGGACTGAGCGTAGTCGAAGGCCCGTATCGAAGGGTTTGGCGCGCGTGGCATTGCTTCGATACGCCGCTTCGACAGGCTCAGCGGCTACTCAGCACGAACGGTTTTGAAGGCAGCCGGATCGAATCCGTTGGCGGCGGGCTTTATGCCCGCGCGCCGCCGATCACACCGACCGAATTGTGGCGCAGCGCCTTCAGCACCGTCTCGACGATACCGTCCGCATCGAGACCGGCCTCGGCATATTGCTTCTCGGGCTTGTCCTGCGCCTGGAAGATATCCGGCAGGCGCAAGGTACGGATCTTGAGGCCGGCATCGGTCAGCCCCTCGTCCGACGCCAGCGTCAGCACATGCGCGCCGACGCCGCCGACCGCGCCCTCCTCGATCGTCACCACCACCTCGTGGGTAGCGCAGAGCTTGCGGATCAGCGCCTGATCGAGCGGCTTGGCGAAGCGCAGGTCAGCGACGGTCGCGGAGAGGCCCTGCGCGTCGAGCCGGTCGGCGGCCTTCATCGCCTCCTCGAGCCGGGTGCCGAGCGACAGGATCGCCACCTTCTTGCCCTCGCGGACGATGCGGCCCTTGCCGATCTCCAGCTGTTGCGGGGTCTCGGGCAGCGCCACTCCGATGCCGTTGCCGCGCGGATAGCGCAGCGCGATCGGGCCGTCGTCGTACACGGCAGCGGTGTGGACCATGTGGACCAGCTCGGCCTCGTCGGCGGCCGCCATCACCACCATGTTCGGCAGCGTCGCCAGATAGGTGACGTCGAACGAACCGGCGTGGGTCGATCCGTCCGCGCCCACCAGGCCGGCGCGGTCGATCGCGAAGCGCACCGGCAGGTTCTGGATCGCAACGTCGTGCACCACCTGGTCGTAGGCGCGCTGCAGGAAGGTCGAGTAGATCGCTGCGAACGGCCGCATCCCCTGCGCGGCGAGGCCCGCCGCGAAGGTCACGGCATGCTGCTCGGCGATACCGACGTCGAACGTCCGCTCCGGAAACTTCTGCTGGAACTTGTCGAGGCCGGTGCCGCCCGGCATCGCCGCGGTGATCGCGACGATCGTCGGATCGCGCTCGGCCTCGGCCATCAGCGCTTTGGCGAACACACCGGTATAGCTCGGCGGGCCGGCGGGAGCCTTGGCCTGCTCGCCGGTGATCACGTCGAACTTCTGGACGCCGTGATACTTGTCCGCCGCCGCCTCGGCCGGGGCATAGCCATGGCCCTTCTTGGTGACGACGTGGATCAGCACCGGGCCGTCCTTGGCATCCCGCACATTCTCCAGCACGGGGATCAGGTGATCGAGATTGTGGCCGTCGATCGGGCCGACATAATAGAAGCCCAGCTCCTCGAAGAGCGTGCCGCCCATCGTCATGCCGCGGGCGAACTCGTCGGTCTTGCGCGCGGCCTCGGCGAGCGGGCGCGGCAGCTTGTTGGCGAACTTCTTGGCGAGATCGCGCAAGGACAGGAACGGCCGGCTCGACACGATCCGCGCCAGATAGGCCGAAAGGCCACCCACAGGCGGCGCGATCGACATGTCGTTGTCGTTGAGGATGACGACCAGCCGGTTGCCCGCCTGCTCGGCATTGTTCATCGCCTCGTAGGCCATGCCGGCGGACATCGATCCATCGCCGATGACGGCGATCGCCTTGCCGGGCTTGCCCGCCAGCTTGTTCGCTACGGCAAAGCCGATAGCCGCCGAGATCGAGGTCGAGCTGTGCGCTGCGCCGAACGGATCATATTCGCTCTCGGCGCGCTGGGTGAAACCCGAGAGCCCCCCGCCCTGACGCAGCGTGCGAATGCGGTCGCGCCGGCCGGTGATGATCTTGTGAGGGTAGCATTGGTGCCCGACATCCCAGATCAATTTGTCGTCGGGCGTGTCGAACACATAATGGAGTGCGGTGGTGAGCTCGACCACGCCGAGGCCCGACCCCAGATGGCCGCCCGTCACGCCCACGGCCGAGATCATCTCAGCGCGCAGCTCTTCGGCCAGCTGGCGGAGTTGCTCCGGCTTCAGCTTGCGCAGGTCGGCGGGGACGATGACGGTATCCAAAAGGGGGGTGAAGGGGCGTTCGGACACAAAAATCTCCTTGGACCGCGCTGCTTACGCCAAGCCATTCGCCCTGTCGAACGGTGAACAAACCTTAATCCACAGCTCTGGCTTATGGCGCGGGTTTCCGGCGAAAATCGGGCAGAATTGTCAGGAAGCTGTGCTTTTCACGGCACAATCGGTGCAGACACCGTGCACCTCGATCACCGGACGCTCCGGCGCGAAGCCGACCTTTTCTGCCGCCTCGCGCACCTTGGCCGCCACCGCGTCGTCGTCGACGTGGGTCGCCTGCCCGCACGTGTCGCACACCAGGAAGATGCAGTCGTGCCGACAGCCCGGATGCGGGTTGGCGATGTAGGCGTTGGCGCTCTCGATCCGCTGGGCGAGGTTGGAGCCCACGAACAGATCGAGGATGCGGTAAACGCTGTTCGCCGCGATCCGGCGCCCCTGCGCGGCGGAAAGCTGCTCGGTGATGTCATAGGCGGAGGCGGGCTTTTCGAAGCCGTTCAGGATCTCGAAGACCGCGGCGCGGAGTTGCGTCCACTGTTCGCCGCGCGATTCCAGCTCGGCCTGCGCGGCCTCGGCGAGGGCGGCGCCATGATGGTGCGCGTGCGAATGTTTGGTGGCGGTGGCCATAGCCGCCAAATTAGGCGTGGCCGCGGCTTCCGGCAAGGTGGCCTCGTGCGTTCAATCGATGCGCGAATGCGAGCAGGGCGACGCCCGCCATGGTCGACAGGATTTCGGGCAGGCCTTCCGCCCGGATCAGGCCGATCGCCATCAACGCCAGCCCGGCAAGACCGATCAGCAGCGGCCGAGCATCGCGGTGCGCGGCATAGCCCCGCCCGAGCGCGACGGCGCCGATAAAAATGGCAAGCGAGAAACCGATCTCGTGCCACGCCGGATTGGCAAGCGCCGCGCCCGCCGTCGCGAAGGTCGCGGCGAGCAACACGGTCGCGACGCAGTGGACAAGGCAGAGGCTGGAGAGCCCGATCGCGATCCGATCGAGGCGGCTGGTGGCCCGCTCACGCGGAGACTCGGGGAGGTGCGTCGCCATCGCCGGCGCATATGGCACCGGGCGGACAATGATACAATATCACATTTGCGCAGCCGCAAATTCCGTTCGGGCTGACGGTGTTTTGGGCATTGGCGGTGCGCATCCCACCACGCTAGAGCGGCTTCGATGTCCGAAGTCCTCGCCTCCTCGCTTCTGATCCGCCTCCCCGGCCGCCCCGCGGCGCCGCGCCCCGCCCCGCGCGCATTCGGCGTCTGGCTGCTCGTCGTCGCGGCGATGGTGCTGGCGATCGTGATCGTCGGCGGGATCACCCGGCTGACGGAGAGCGGTCTCTCGATCGTCGAGTGGGATCCAATCCTCGGCGCCATCCCGCCGCTCACCCACGCGCAATGGCAAACGGCGTTCGACGGCTACAAGGCTATCCCGCAATACAGGGCCTTCAACCAGGGCATGACGCTGGAAGGGTTCCAGCACATCTTCTTCTGGGAATATCTCCATCGCCTGATCGCCCGCGGCATCGGCGCGGTGCTGCTGGCGGTGCTGGCGGTGTTCTGGTGGCGGCGCGCGATCCCCGAGGGGTTCGGCCGGCGCGCGGTGGCGATCTTCCTGCTGGGCGGGCTGCAGGGCGTAGTCGGCTGGTGGATGGTCTATTCGGGTCTGCAGTTCCGCACCGAGGTGAGCCATATCCGTCTCGCCGCGCACCTGCTGACCGCGCTGCTGATCTATTCCTACCTGATCTGGACCGCGCTCGACCTGTTCGCGCTCTCCCGCGACCCCGCCTCGAAACCGGCGCGACTGGTGCCGCTGGCGGCGGCAGCGATCGCCATCCTCGCCTTGCAGATCATGCTGGGCGCATTCACCGCCGGTTTGCGCGCGGGCTACGCCTTTTCGAGCTGGCCCAAGATGGGCGACGACTGGTTCCCGGCCGGCGGCTGGCGCCCTGAATGGTCCACGCTGCGCAACCTCGTCGACAATCCGATCGCCGTGCAGTTCGTGCATCGCTGGTGGGCCTGGGTGGCGCTGGTCGCGGTGATAGCGGTCGCGCGCTTCGCGAAGCAGGCGGGCAGCGGCCGCGCCGCGACCGCGATCGTCGCGGCGGTGATCGCGCAGATCCTGCTCGGCATCGCGACGCTGCTCACCGGCGTGCAGATCGAGATCGCGGTGGCACATCAGGCGATGGCCACCGTCCTGCTCGGCACCCTGATATGGGGCAGCCACGCGCTGGGCGAGACACGCGCGGCATGATCCTGTTCGCTACCGCCCTGCTCGCGGCCGATGCCCTGCCCTTCGCTCCGCCGATCGACAAGCCCCTCGTCTACCGCCAGACCGAGGATCGCATCGCGCCGGATGGATCGGCGGCGCACTTCACCCTTACCGAAGAGGTGCGCTTCACGCGCGACGGCACCGGCTACATCCTGACGGTGCGCGCGCTTTCGGCCGAGGCGCAGGCTCCGGACGCCGCGGCCGCTTCTTTTCGGGCGGGTATGAAACCCTTCATCGGTATCCCGGTCGCCACCCGGCTCTCCGCCGCCGGCGAGCCCGGCGAGGTGATCGATGCGGATGCGACCTGGCAGCGCGTCGTCCAGTCGATCGAACAGGCCGCCGCGACCGCCTCCCCGCCGCGCAACGGTATCGGCCCGATGCTGGCGGGCTTCCGGGCCATGCCGGCACCGGCCCGCGAAGCGATGCTGAAAGGCCCCGCCATCGCCCTGCTCGGCCTGTCGCTGCCGCCGTTACCGGAGGGCGGCTCCGGACCGCTCGCCGAAACCATGGACACGCCGCTCGGCATCCCGATCGCCTGCAGCGGGACGGTGCGGCGAGACACCGACCGGGACGGCGCGATCCGCTACAGCGCCGATCTCTCCAGCGATCCCGATGCCGCCCGTCGCATCGCCGCGCAGACGCGCACGACCGGCGCCCCCGCCGATGCCATCGCTGTGCAAAGCCTGCACGAGCATCGCGAGACGAGCCTGTCGGCAAGCAGCGGCCTTCTTCTCTCGTCCGTGAGCAAGTTCGCCCGGATCGACCCCGCCGCACCGGGCGGCGAGCGCCCCGTCTCGCAGCGCGGCCTGATGCTCGTCTCGCAATAGGGTATCATAATACCCTTCTAAAAACCCGCGCCGTTGCTTGACTTTCAGCACCCGAATCGTCATTGGGGCCGCCGTGGCGCGATCCGGCGACGGGTCGCGCGCTTTGTTTATACGAACTGGAGATTGGGGCCATGAAGGCGCTCATGAAAACCACGAAGGTGGCGACGCCCGCCACCATCGAGAAGAAGTGGCTTCTCATCGACGCGGAAGGGCTGGTCGTCGGCCGCCTCGCCTCGATCGTCGCCAACATCCTGCGCGGCAAGCACAAGCCGAGCTTCACCCCGTTCATGGATTGCGGCGACAACGTCATCATCGTCAACGCCGGCAAGGTCCACTTCACCGGCAAGAAGCTGAAGGACAAGATCTACTACAAGCACACCGGCTATGCCGGCGGCCTGAAGGAGATCACCGCAGGCAAGGTGCTCGAGGGCCGCTTCCCGGAGCGCGTGCTTGAGAAGGCCGTGGAGCGCATGATCCCGCGCGGTCCGCTGGGCCGCCAGCAGATGCGCAACCTGCGCATCTTCGCCGGTGCCGAGCATGACCACACCGCGCAGAACCCCGAAGTCCTCGACGTCGCGTCGATGAACCGCAAGAACAAGGTGGGCGCCTGATGTCCGACAATCGCCAGTCCCTTTCCGATCTCGCCGGCCTGACCGGGGGCGAGGCTCCGGCTCCGGCCGTTGCCGGTGGCCCGGCCACCGCGCCGCTCGGCGAGACCGTCTCGGCCGCCCCGCTCCGCGAGAAGCAGGTCGACGCGCAGGGCCGCGCCTACGCCACCGGCCGCCGCAAGGATGCCGTCGCCCGCGTGTGGCTGAAGCCCGGCACCGGCAAGATCACGGTCAACGGCCGCGATCAGGAAATCTACTTCGCGCGCCCCACGTTGCGCCTCGTCATCAACCAGCCGTTCGGCGTGTCCGAGCGCGAGGGCCAGTATGACGTGATCGCCACCGTAAAGGGCGGCGGTCTCTCGGGCCAGGCCGGTGCCGTGAAGCACGGCATCGCCCAGGCACTGACCCGCTTCGAGCCGGTGCTGCGCTCGCCGGTCAAGGCCGCCGGTTTCCTCACCCGGGACAGCCGCGCGGTGGAGCGCAAGAAGTACGGCAAGGCGAAGGCCCGCCGCAGCTTCCAGTTCTCGAAGCGCTAAGCTTCAAGGACAGCGAGCCTTTCGGAAGGGCGGTCCCGGGATGCCGGGGCCGCCCTTTCCGTTTGGGCGGCACGTTGCGAGGCTGCTTGCTCCTCCGCTAGAGGGTCGGCTTTTGCGAGGTTTCGCGATGCGGATCGGCAGGCGTGGCGTGATGGCAGGCGCGGCGGCGGCGTGGAGCGGGGCCGGGCTGGCCTCCGTCGGCCGATCCGGCCCCGCCGACTGGCGCACACTGGCCGAAGACGTGAAGACCCAGATGGCCTGGGCATGGGATCAGTATAAGGCCCACGCCTGGGGCAAGGACGAGATCAGGCCGGTCAGCCGCACCGTCTCCAGCTTCCCGCTCAGGAACGGCCATCATCTTGGGCTGAGCCTGATCGAGGCGCTCGATACCTTGTGGGTGATGGGCCTCGACAGCCGCTTCCAGGACGGCGTCGACTGGGTGAAGGCGAACCTCGATTTCGACGTCGACGGCGATGTCTCTGTGTTCGAGACCTCGATCCGGCTGGTCGGCGGTCTGCTCTCCGCGCATCATGCCTGCGGCGATCCGGTGCTACTCGCGAAAGCGAAAGATCTCGCCGATCGCCTGCTCCCGGCGTTCGGCACGCCGACCGGCATGCCGTGGGGCACGATCAACCTCAAGACCGGCGCGGTGCGGAACGGCGTCAACAGCCCCGCCGGCATCGCCACCTACTGGCCCGAATGGGGGACGCTCAGCCGCCTCACCGGGGATCCGCGCTACAGCGATGCCGCGCGCAAGGCGGCGCTTGCCGTGTTCGATCGCCGGTCGAAACTCGATCTGGTCGCCACGCAGATCGACGTGCTGAGCGGCGAATGGAAATCCCGCACCGCAACGGTCGGCTCCTATGGCGACAGCTTCTTCGAATATCTGTGGGACGGCTGGCAGCTGTTCGGCGATCCCGAATGGAAGCGGATGTACGACACCTGCACGGCCGCGATCCTGAAGCATCAACAGGTCTGGAAGGGCAGCCGGCTATGGTTTCCGGATGTGGATTTCGAAACGGGTGCGATCGTCACCACCGAGCAGGACGAGCTTGCCTCCTTCTATGGCGGGCTGCTGGGTCAGGGAGGCGCAATGAAGCAGGGCGCCGCCTATACCGAAAGCTGGGCGACGGTGCAGGATCGCTACGGTGTGCTACCCGAGGGCTATGACTACGCCGCCGTCCGGCCGACACAGGTGAGCAATTCGCTGCGGCCGGAGCTGGCGGATGCGGCGTTCAACCTCTGGCTGCTCGATCCCGAGCCCCGCTGGCGGGAGATCGGCCGCGCCCACTTCCTAGCCATGAAGCGCTGGAACAAGGCGACCTACGGTTACACCGATCTCGCCGACGTGACGTCCAATCCCAAGCGGCAGGCGGATCATTGCCCCGGTTACTGGTGGTCCGAGCAGATGAAATATTACTACCTGCTGTTCTCCGACACGCCGCGCTTCGACTACAAGCGCAACTACCTCTCCACCGAGGGCAACGTGCTGCTGGGATTCCGGCGCGGGGCGTGAATTCAAAGCCCTTTCACGCTTGACGCCGCTCACCCTCTCTTTTGTATGATAATCGCTCCACGCGGGAGTTTTCGGTGCTGGTGTTTCTCGTCGCGGCGCAATTGGCCGCTCCCACGACCACGCCCGCCGATGGGCAATCCGCGCAGGATCGCGTCACCGCGACGGAGGTGTTCGCCTACGGCCAGTGGCGCAATTGCGTGCTCAGGGAGACGCACCACAAGGCCGGCAAGGTCAAGGATCACGACAAGGTGGCCGACGCCGCCATCGCCGAATGCGGCACGAAGGAGGCGAACTACGCCTCCTCGCTTTCTGCGCTGGCGCAGCTCTACCAGCTCGGCAACACGGCAGATTTCGTGAAGGGAAACACCGACAAGACCCGCAAGGCGCTGCGCGACATGGCGATGAAGGAGCTGAAGTAACTCAGCCCTTTCCGCCCTTGTATCGCGCCCGGAAATCGTCGGCGAACGCCGTCAGCCGCTGCTGCGCGATCGCATCACGCAAACCCTGCATCAGCCGCTGGTAAAACCAGAGATTATGCTCGGTCATCAGCATCGCACCGAGCATCTCGCCCGATTTGATCAGGTGATGGAGATAGGCCTTGGTCCACCGGGCAGTCGGGCTTTCCGGGTCGAGCGGGGTCTGGTCCTCCGCGAACTTGGCGTTGCGAATGTTGATCGGCCCATCCCACGTGAAGGCCTGCCCGTTGCGTCCCGAGCGGGTCGGCAGCACGCAGTCGAACATGTCGATGCCGCGCTCCACTGCGCCGACGATGTCGTCGGGCTTGCCGACACCCATCAGGTAGCGCGGCTTTATCGGATCGAGCTGGCCCGGTGCGTAATCGAGGCAGCCGAACATCGCCTCCTGCCCCTCGCCCACCGCAAGGCCGCCGACCGCATAGCCGTCGAACCCGATGTCGAGCAGCGCATCGGCCGAGGCCTTGCGCAGCCCTTCGTCGAGCGCGCCCTGCTGGATACCGAACAACGCCGCGCGCTCCGCATGCGCGCCGCCAGCATCGAAGGCATCGCGCGATCGCCGCGCCCAGCGCATCGATCGCTCCATCGCGGCGGTCTGCATCTCGCGCGTCGAGGTGGTCGGCACCAGCTCGTCGAAGGCCATGACGATGTCCGAGCCGAGCAGGCGCTGGATCTCCATCGATCGCTCGGGGGAAAGCATGTGGCGCGACCCGTCGAGATGGCTGGCGAAGGCCACGCCCTCCTCGCTCCGTTTGGTGAGAGCCGACAGCGACATCACCTGATAACCGCCCGAATCGGTGAGGATCGGCCGATCCCATTGCATGAAACTGTGCAGCCCGCCCAGCTTCGCGACCCGCTCGGCACCCGGCCGCAGCATCAGGTGATAGGTGTTGCCGAGGATGATGTCGGCGCCAGCCGCGCGCACGTCCGCAGGCTTCACCGCCTTGACGGTGCCTGCGGTACCGACCGGCATGAAGGCAGGCGTGCGGATTTCGCCGCGCCGCATGGCGATCGCGCCGGTGCGGGCGCGGCCGTCGGTGGCGGCGATGGTGAAGGAGAAACGAGTCATGGCGGCGGGCTTTACGAGATTTCTCGCCACTTCCAAATCCGCACCGTTCGTGCTGAGGAGCCACTGAGCTTGTCGAAGTGGCGTCTCGAAGCATAGCTCCCGGAGCAGCGTCCTTCGAGACGGGCCTTCGACTTCGCTGCGCTCCGCTCAGTCCCTCCTCAGGACGAACGGTTCAGGAGCGTTTCCATCGCCCGCACATCCACCGGGGGCGAGCAGAGGAAGCCCTGATAATAGGTGCAGCCCTCAGCCGCGAGCAGGTGGAGCTGTTCCTCGGTCTCCACTCCTTCCGCCACCACGGCCAACCCAAGCGATCGGGCCATGTCGATCACGCCACGCACCACGATGCGGTCACGCGCCGATCCGGCGATGTCCTGCGTCAGCCGGCGGTCGATCTTGATCGTGTCGAGCGGCAGCGCCTTCAGATATGCAAGGCTGGAATAGCCGGTGCCGAAATCGTCGATCGCGACGCGCAGGCCGCCCGAGCGGAGCTGGGCCAGCAACTCCGCAGCGCTGCCCAGATCCTCCATCAACCCGCTCTCCGTAATCTCGACCGTCAGCCGATCGATGAGACCGGCCTGGGCCGCCATCGCCAGCATCCGCTCGGCGAAGCCCGGTTCGGCAATGTCGGCGGCCGTGACGTTCACTGCGACATGCAGCCCTGCCAGTTCCCCATCCCACGCCGCCGCTGCCTTGATCGCTTTGGCCTGAACATGGCGGGAGAGCTCGACCAGATAATCGGAGCGTTCGGCGGCGGCGAACAACGCCTCGGCACCGAGCTCGCCCAGCACCGGGTGGTTCCAGCGCGCCAGCGCCTCGACGCCGATGATCTCGGCGCTCGCCACCGCGACCTGCGGTTGCCAGAGGATCTCGATCCGGTCCTCGTCGAGCGCGAGGCGCAAATCAAGCTCCAGCCGGCGGTCCTCGGCGCGGCGGCTTTCCTGCCCCAGCTCGAAGACGCGGACCCGTGCCGGCTCCTGCTCGCGCGCATCGGCGAGCGCGAGGCTGGCATGGCGCAACAGCTCGCCGGCATCCGATCCGCCGGCGCTGGCGATGCCGACGCGCGCGGTCAGATTGACGACATGCTCGCCCGCCACGAACGGTCGCGCGATCGCCGCGACCAGCTCGCCGGCCAGCATCTCGGCTTCCTCGATCGTCGCCGGCTGGGGCAGGCCGACCGCGAACTCGGCACCCGCCAGCCGCGCGACCAGCCGACGCCGCGCGCCGCTGCCTACCGCCAGCCGCTCGATACGGCGCGCCACCGACCGGATGATCGCGTCCCCCACCGGGCGCCCGAAGGCGGCGTTGACCATGTCGAAGCGCGACAGGCCGAGCACGATCAGGATCGGCGCCTGCCCCTGCGCGATGCGCCCCTCGATCCAGCGCCGCGCACCATAGCCGTCATCCAGGCCGGTAAGAGGATCGCGCGGCGCGGCGTCGGAAGCGCGGGTCGCATCGAGCGGCTCGACATGGCCGACGATCGTCCCCTCCTCCCACATCACGTGGTGCGCGACGCGACGCCCGTCGAGCGCATTGTGCGCGAAGGGCGAGACGCCGCCCTCCTGCCGCAGCCGCGCCACAGCGTGCAGCGCCGCGCGCATCCCGCCGCGCCCGAGCAGCCGCTGGGCCACGTTGCGCGGTAGCTCGGTCTGCTCCTCGGCGAAGCCACTCGCCTGCGCCAGCGCAGGGCTCAGCGCGAGCTTGGCGGGCTTCTCCGGCGACCAGCGCCACACCATCGCCTCGCTCTCGACCAGCCGCGCCCGGCCCGCCGCCGCGCGATGCCCGCCGGCCAGCCGTTCGGCATGGCGCTGGGCGAAGCGGAGCGCCTGCGCGAACTCCCCTTCGGCGAAGGGCATGGCGAGGTAGTGAGTCGCCCCGGCCTCGAATGCGGCCGCCACCGCCGAGGCTTCGCGCCGCCCGACGAGGAAGAGCAGCGCAGCGCCATTGGCCTGCACCGCATCGGAAAGCTGACGGGCCGCCGCCAGTCCCTCCGCAAGCGTTGCGCGTGCGTCGATCACCACCACGGATGCGCCGCTGGCGAGGAAGCGCCGCTCCAGCCCCTCAATGCGCCGCGCCGCGATCGCCGCCCAGCCGGCGCGCTCCGCCATATGGGCGAGCTCGTCACGCTGCCGGAACGACAGCAGGAACAGAGGCGCCGAACCCGCCGGAAACTCGTCGCTGGCCGAAATGGTCGCTCTCCCCCTCCGGGCTCGCAATGGGCCCGGAGCGGAAGCACGCTATCGCGCGCACCTCAAGCCTCCAATGGGATTCGCCGCTCGATCTGTCCCGCGATGGGCGCGGCTGGGCTTGCTGGCGGGCATCCGAGGCCCTAACTCCCTGTCATGGCGATCCCCTCCCCCGCGCCGTCGCTCAGCGACGCCTTCGGCCGGCGGATCAGCTATGTCCGTCTTTCGGTGACCGATCGCTGCGATCTGCGCTGCCGTTATTGCATGAGCGAGGCGATGTCCTTCCTGCCGCGCCGCGAGGTGCTGACGCTGGAGGAACTGGCGGAGGTGGCCAATGCCTTCGTCACGCGCGGCGTCACGCGCATCCGGCTGACCGGCGGCGAACCACTCGCCCGACGCGGCATCGACGATCTGGCGCGCAGCATCGGCCGGCAGATCGGGCAAGGGCTGGAGGAGCTGACGCTCACCACCAATGCGACCCGCCTCGCCGATCATGCCGGAGCGCTGTTCGATGCCGGCGTGCGGCGGATCAACGTCAGTCTCGACAGCCGTGATCCCGATCGCTTCCGTCATATCACGCGAACGGGCGATCTGGATCAGGTGCTCGGCGGCATCGAAGCGGCACGGGCCGCCGGGCTGCGCGTCAAGATCAACATGGTGGCGCTCAAGGGACTCAACGAGGACGAGATCGCACCGATGATCCGGTGGTGCGGTGATCGCGGCTTCGATCTCACGCTGATCGAGACGATGCCATTGGGCGTCGTCGACGAGGACCGGACGGATCGCTATCTGCCGCTCGATGGCGTGCGTGCCCGGCTCGAGGAATGCTTCACTTTCGTCCCCGACACACATCGCACCGGTGGCCCGGCGCGTTACGCCCGCGTCGCCGAGACGGGCGGACGGATCGGCTTCATCACCCCCCTCACCGACAATTTCTGCGAGGGATGCAACAGGCTGCGAGTCACCATCGACGGCAAGCTCACGATGTGCCTGGGCCACGAGGATCACGTCGATCTCAAGAAAGCGCTGCGCGGGGGCGGCCGTGCCGCGCTCGACGAGGCGATCGACGAAGCGCTCCGCCTCAAGCCGCGCCGGCACCATTTCGCGATCGCCGGACGCGGCGCGGCGCCCGCCGTGTCCCGTCACATGAGCGTCACCGGCGGATGAGCGACCAGAGAGGCCGGGATACCCGGCAGGAGCTTCGCCGCATGGCGCTCGTCGCCTCGCCCGCGCCCGCTGCGCAGGCTGCGGAGGCCGAGTTGCGCGCGCGCTACGAGTTCACGATGGTGGACGACGCCGACGTCGTCATCGCGCTCGGTGGCGACGGCTTCATGCTCCAGACTTTGCACGGCATGCTGGATCGGCACCGCGTCCGTCCGGTGTTCGGCATGAATCTCGGCACGGTCGGTTTCCTGATGAACGAGTGGCGACTGGATGCGCTGTCGGATCGGCTGGCGCGCGCGCGCAGCTTCTCGGTCGCGCCGCTGCGCATGGATGCCGAGACGATCGACGGCGAACGCTTCGCATCGCCCGCCATCAATGAGGTGTCGCTGCTGCGCGAGACGCGCCAGACCGCCTGGGTGGAGGTGAGCGTCGACGGCCGGGTGGTTCTGCCCGAGCTGGTCTGCGACGGCGTGCTGGTGGCGACGGCGGCGGGCTCCACCGCCTACAACCTGTCCGCGCAGGGGCCGATCCTGCCGCTCGGCTCGGGTCTTGTCGCGCTCACCCCGATCAGCGCCTTCCGCCCGCGGCGCTGGCGCGGCGCGATCCTACCCGAGACGGCACGCGTCTCCTTCCGGGTGATCGACCCGGTCAAGCGCCCGGTCTCGGCGGTCGCTGACCAGCGCGAGATCCGCGACGTTTCAGTGGTGCAGATCTCGATGGACCGATCGATCGCGCTGACGCTGATGTTCGATCCCGAGCATGCTCTCGACGATCGTATAACCATGGAGCAATTCGCCGTTTAGGCTTTGTTAGCCATGCGGTGCGAAGGGGGTTGCAACGCCCCGGCAGACGTTGCATAGGGCGCGCCTCGCCCGGAAACGGGTGATGCGAAATGGCCATTCCTCGGTAGCTCAGCGGTAGAGCTCTCGACTGTTAATCGAGCGGCCGTAGGTTCGAATCCTACCCGGGGAGCCATTCCGACGATTTCCGGCTTGCCATGCGGAGCCTCCTCCGGCCGATTTCTATTGCGTCGACTATCGACGGCGAACGGCCCGGAAGCCTGCCGGCCCCGAATCCGCGAGGACGCAGCATGACGGCTACCTCCCTGCTCGATCGGATCGGCGTCAGGCTACCAATCATACAGGCACCGATGGCGGGCACGTCCTCGCCCGCCATGGCAGCGGCTGTCAGCGAGGCAGGCGGGCTCGGTTCGATCGGCGTGGGCGCGGTGGATGCCGGGCAAGCCCGCGCGATGATCGCGGCAACTCGGGACGGGACATCGAAGCCCTTCAACGTCAACCTGTTCTGCCACCGTCCGGCGATTGCCGATGCCGTTGTCGAGGGAGAATGGATCGCGCGGTTACGGCCCGAGTTCGAGACGCTGGGCGCGACGCCCCCCGCCGGGCTCTCCGAAATCTACCGCAGCTTCGTGGCCGACGAGGCGATGCTGCGTATGTTGCTGGATGCGCGACCGGCAGTCGTCAGTTTCCACTTCGGGCTTCCCTCGAACGCCGCTCTACAGGCCCTGCGTGAAGCCGGCATCCTCCTGCTCGCCTCCGCGACCAGCCTCGCCGAGGCGCGCGCCATCGAGGCGGCAGGTATCGACGCGATCGTCGCGCAAGGCTGGGAGGCCGGCGGCCATCGCGGCGTCTTCGATCCCGACCAGCCCGATGACCGGCTCGGCACCATGGCGCTCGTCCGGCTGCTGGTGCGCGAGACGCGGCTACCGGTGATCGCGGCGGGCGGGATCATGGACGGTGCCGACATCGCCGCCACCCTCGATCTCGGTGCCGCGGCGGCACAGCTCGGCACCGCCTTCGTCGGCTGTGACGAGAGTCTGGCCGATGAAGGATATCGGGCCGCGCTCGCCAGCGATGCCGCGCATCACACGACGATGACGCGCGCCATCTCCGGCCGCCCCGCGCGTTCGCTCGCCAACCGATTCACGGCGATCGGCGCCACCGTTCCCAGCGGCGCCATCCCCGCTTATCCGATCGCCTACGATCTCGGGAAGGCACTGCACGCCGCCGGCAAGGCGCGCGGCGAATACGGCTTCGGCGCCCAGTGGGCGGGGCAAGGCGCACCCCTCGTCCGCTTCATGCCGGCGGCGGAACTGGTCGCGACTCTGGCGCGCGAATTGGAAGAGGCGCGCAGCCGCGATTAGCGCGTCTCGAAATCCTTGATGCCGCGACCCAGCGTATTGCCGCTGATCTTCATCGGCTCGTGCGTGTAATCGGCCACGAAGGTGGTCGAATAACTTACACCCGGCGTCAGCGTCGCGGTGTTGCCGGTGATGGTGAGGCCGGCGGACGGATTGTCGCGCTGCTCGGCGCCGATCACGATGAAGGCGGAGTGGTTCTCGCGGTCCGGCCCGCCCGACATCACGTTGCGCGCGATCAGGCCGGTGGCACCCGCGCACAGGTCCATCGTGTAGTTGGTGCCGTGTCCCTGCGCGTCGTCGAAGCTGTTGTCGGTGATCGAGACCACGGCCGAGCGGGTCTTCAGATAATGGCCGCCCCGCCCCTTCTCGAAGCGCGAGCGGGTCACGTAGAGCTTGCCGTAATGGCCGACATAGAGCGCATGCGCGCAGCCGGACGACTTCGCACAGCTGCCGAGGCCGCTGAAAGTCGATCGATCGACTCGAATTTCCCCGTTCGGATCCTCGCCCGTCAGGATACCTTCCTCCGAATTGCGGAAGATGGAGTTCATCACCGTGAGGTTGCCCTTGGTCAGGCGGATGCCGGCGCCGTTCCCGTCCTGGTTGGAGAGGTTCTGGAAGGTCAGGCCGTCGACCATCGCATCCGTGCCCTCGAATACCAGGGTCGCCTTGCCGTCGCACATGCCGCCGTCGAAGATCACGCTGCCCGAAACCTTCGCGCGGAAGGCGACGCGGCCCTGATTCACCTTCGCGCAATCGTGATAGGTGCCCGGCGCGATTACGATCGTCGCGTCGCCGCCGTTGACCGACTTCACGGCATCGTCGAGCCGCCAGAAGCCCTTGCCACTCTCCTGCACCACGAAGGGCGGCGCGGACTGTGCCTGCGCGGCGGTGGCGGACAACAGCACGACGAACGCGGCGAGAGACTTCATGGGGCGTACTCCTATGGCGCGCGGACGCTGCCATTGACCGCCGCCGCCCTCAAGCGCTCGTCATGTTCGCCTAGTCCAGATTGGGACGCAGCCAGCGCTCTGCCGTCTCGATATCGACCTGGCGCCGCTGGGCATAATCTTCCAGCTGGTCCTTCCCGATCCGCGCGACGCCGAAATACTGGCTGTCGGCATGACCGAAATAGAAGCCCGAGACGGCGGCCGTCGGCAGCATCGCGAAATGCTCGGTCAGCGTGACGCCGGTGGCGTCGGTCGCCTTGAGCAGATCGAACAGGATCGGCTTGAGGCTGTGATCCGGGCAGGCGGGATAGCCGGGCGCGGGGCGGATGCCGCGATACTGCTCGCGGATCAGCGCCTCGTTGGTCAGCTGCTCGCCCAACGCATAGCCCCACAGATCGGCGCGGACATGCGCGTGCAGCCGCTCGGCGAAGGCCTCGGCGAGGCGATCGGCCAGCGCCTTGAGCATGATGTCGCTATAGTCGTCGTGGGCAGCGCGGAAGGCGGCGGAGCGCTCGTCGATCCCGTGGCCCGCCGTCACCGCGAAGCCGCCGATCCAGTCCCCGTCCGGGCTGATGAAATCGGCGAGGCACATGTTCGCCCGCCCCTCGCGCTTCCTGATCTGCTGGCGGAGCATCGGCATCCGCACCTCGGCATCGCCCGAGCGGACCAGAATGTCGTCGCCGTCGCGCCGGCACGGCCACAGGCCCGCCACACCCCTGGCGGTCAGCCATTTCTCGGCGACAATCCGGTCCAGCATCGCCTGCGCGTCGGCGTAGAGCGAGCGGGCGCTCTCCCCCACCACCGCGTCGTCGAGGATCGTGGGGAAGTTGCCGGCCAGTTCCCAGGCGCGGAAGAAGGGCGTCCAATCGATAGTGTCGCGCAGGTCGGCGAGGTCCCAATCCTCGAACACATGCAGGCCGGGCTTCGCCGCCGCAGGCGCCATCTGCGCCGGATCGAAGGCGAAGGCATTCGCCCGCGCCTCGGCCAGCGTGGCGAGCTCGTTCTGGCCCTTGCCCTCGCGCGCCCTGCGGACCGCGTCATATTCGGCGGCCGTCTTCTCGACGAAACCGTCCTTCTGCGTGTCGCTCATCAGCGTCGAGGCGACACCCACCGCGCGCGATGCGTCCAGCACATGCACCACCGGCCCCTTGTAAGCCGGCGCGATCTTGATCGCGGTGTGGACCTTCGACGTGGTCGCGCCGCCGATCAGCAGAGGCATGGTCATGCCGATCCGCTGCATCTCGGCCGCAACCGTCACCATCTCGTCGAGCGAGGGGGTGATGAGGCCGGAGAGGCCGATCATGTCGGCGTCATTCTCGTTCGCCGATTCCAGGATCTGCGTCCACGGCACCATCACGCCGAGATCGATGATGTCGTAGCCGTTACAGGCCAGCACGACGCCGACGATGTTCTTGCCGATGTCGTGCACGTCGCCCTTCACCGTCGCCATCACGATGCGGCCCTTGGGGCGCGCGCCGATTTCCTTGGCAGCCTCGATGAAGGGCAGCAGGTGCGCCACCGCCTTCTTCATCACGCGCGCGGACTTCACCACCTGCGGCAGGAACATCTTGCCGGAGCCGAACAGATCGCCGACGACATTCATGCCGTCCATCAGCGGGCCTTCGATCACCTCGATCGGGCGCGGGAAATTCTGCCGCGCCTCCTCGGTATCCTCGACTACGAAGGCGTCGAGGCCCTTGACCAGCGCATGCTCCAGCCGCTTCGCCACCGGCCAGCCGCGCCATTCCTCGGCGGCCTTCTCGGCGACCGTATCCTTCTGGCCGCGATATTTCTCGGCGATCGTGATCAGCCGCTCGGTGGCGTCCGGGTCCTTGTTGAGGATCACGTCCTCGCAGGCGACGCGCAGCTCGGGATCGATCTGGTCGTACACGTCGAGCTGTCCGGCGTTGACGATGCCCATGTCCATGCCCGCCGGAATGGCGTGGTACAGGAAGATCGAGTGCATCGCGCGGCGCACCGGCTCGTTGCCGCGGAACGAGAAACTGAGGTTCGAGAGGCCGCCGGAGATATGGGCGTGCGGGCAGCGCTGGCGGATTTCCCGAGTCGCCTCGATGAAGTCGACGCCATAATTGTTGTGCTCCTCGATCCCCGTCGCCACCGCGAAGATGTTGGGATCAAAGATGATGTCCTCGGGCGGGAAGCCGATGCCGACGAGCAGCTTGTAGGCGCGCCCGCAGATCTCGATCTTGCGCGCCTTGGTGTCGGCCTGGCCGGTCTCGTCGAACGCCATGACGACCACGGCGGCACCGTAGGCCATGCACTTGCGGGCGTGATACAGGAAGGCCTCCTCGCCCTCCTTCATGCTGATCGAGTTGACGATCGGCTTGCCCGATACGCATTTGAGGCCCGCCTCGATCACCGACCACTTGGACGAGTCCACCATTACCGGCACGCGCGCGATGTCCGGCTCGGCGGCGATCAGCTTGAGGAAGGTGGTCATGGCATGCTCGGCGTCGAGCAGGCCCTCGTCCATGTTGACGTCGATCACCTGCGCGCCGTTCTCGACCTGCGCGCGCGCGACCTCGACCGCCTTCACATAGTCGCCGGCCATGATCAGCTTCTTGAACGCCGCCGATCCGGTGACGTTGGTACGCTCGCCGATGTTGACGAAGGTGGCGCGGGTCCGGGGTTCGTCATCGGGCGTCATGTCGGGTGCGGTGGCCATCAAACTCGATCTTCCAAGGTCCGTTCGCGCTGAACGAAGTCGAAGTGCAGCCACCGTTCGCGCATGGCCTTCGACTGCGCTCAGGCCGAACGGATGTTCGGCAAAAGGGGGCGGCGGATTAGGCCGCGATCACGAACGGCTCGAGACCGGCGAGCATCATCTTCACCGGCGGCGTGGGTAATGCGCGCGGCGTATGCCCCTGCACCGCCTCGGCCATCTTCGCGATGTGCGCGGGCGTGGTGCCGCAGCAGCCGCCGACGATGTTGATCAGCCCGGTCGCCGCCCACTCCGCAATGAAGCCGCCGGTGGTGTGCGGTTCCTCGTCATAGGCGCCCAGTTCGTTAGGCAGGCCGGCGTTCGGATAGACCATCATCAGCGCATCGGCCTGCGCGGCCAGCGTCGCGACGTGCGGGCGCAGCTGCGGCGCGCCGAACGAGCAGTTGAGCCCGATCGTCAGCGGCCGGGCATGGCGCACCGCCGCCCAGAAGGCCTCGACCGAATGCCCGGACAGATTGCGGCCGGACATGTCGGTGATCGTCATCGAGATCATCAGCGGCACCGGCTCACCGCGCGCATCACCGGCCTCGATCACCGCCATGATGCCGGCCTTGGCGTTCAGCGTGTCGAAGATCGTCTCGATCAGGATGAAGTCACACCCGCCGTCGAGCAGCGCATCGACCTGATCGCGATACACCTCTTTCAGCTCGTCGAAGTCGATGGCGCGGAAGCCGGGATCGTTGACGTCGGGCGAGAGCGACAGCGTCTTGTTGGTCGGCCCCACCGCGCCCGCCACGAAGCGCGGGCGGCCGTCCTTCGCCTCGAAATCGTCGGCCGCCTGCCGAGCGATCTTCGCTGCTGCAAGATTCATCGCGCGCACCAGAAACTGGGCGCCGTAATCAGCCTGGCTGATCGTGTTGGCGTTGAAGGTGTTGGTGGAGACGATGTCCGATCCCGCTGCCAGATACTCGCGGGTGATCGCATCGATGATGTCCGGCCGGGTCAGCGCCAGCAGGTCGTTATTGCCCTTCTGGTCGAAGCCGGTGTCGTACTCGCCGCGGTAGGCGGCTTCGTCGAGGCCATAGCCCTGGATCATCGTGCCGAAGGCGCCGTCGGTCAGCAGGATGCGCTTCGCGGCCTCGGCGCGGAATAGATCGGCCTTGCTCATGCGGCTTTCTCCAGCGCCTTGGCGTTCGCGCGCAGCCCGAGCAGGTGGCAGATCGCGAAGGCCAGCTCGGCGCGGTTGAGCGTGTAGAAATGGAAGTGGCGCACCCCGCCCGCATAGAGCTTGCGGCAGAGCTCGGCAGCGACCGTCGCGGCGACCAGCTGGCGCGCGGCGGGGTGATCGTCCAGCCCCTCGAACAGGCGGCCCATCCAGCTCGGCACGGCGGTGCCGTTCATCGCCGCCATCCGGCTGATCGCGGCGAAGTTGGTCACCGGCATGATGCCGGGCAGGATCTCGATGTCCATGCCGTGCGCCGCCACCTTGTCGCGGAAGCGGAAGAAGCATTCGGGCTCGAAGAAGAATTGCGTCGTTGCCCGCGTCGCGCCGGCATCGATCTTGGCCTTCAGATTTTCAAGATCGGCCGCGACGGAGAGCGAATCCGGGTGGCATTCGGGATAGGCGGCAACCGAAATCTCGAAAGGCGCGATCTTCCGGAGACCCGCCACCAGATCGGCGGCGTTGCGATAGCCGCCGGGATGCTGCTCGAAGCTCTCGCCCGCCCGCGGCGGATCACCGCGCAGCGCTACGATGTGGCGCACCCCGGCCTCCCAATAGGCCCGCGCGATCTCGTCGACCTCCTCCTTCGTCGCATCGACGCAGGTGAGGTGCGCGGCGGCCGGAATCGCGGTCTCGCTGGCGATCCGCGCGACGGTCGCATGGGTGCGCTCGCGGGTCGAGCCGCCCGCGCCGTAGGTCACGGCGACGAAACGCGGCCCCAGCGGGCTCAGTGTCTGGATCGCATCCCACAATTGCGCTTCCATCTTCTCGCTTTTCGGCGGGAAGAATTCGAACGACACCTGTGCGTCGCCCGCCAGATCGGCGAACAGCGGCGCATCGAGCGCGCGGCGCGCCTCTTCGAGTTCGGACATCGTCGGCATCACGCAACCCTCCGGACCGACTCGGCCGGGCGCTCGCCCAGCCACAGCTTCACGGTCAATTCTCCGCCCGCCAGCGCCTCGATCTGCGCCGGGGCCAGCCCCGCCGCGCCGAACCACTCGGCCATCTGCTGATCCGAGAAGCCCAGGCGGGCGTGCGCGGCCTGATCGCGTAATTCCTCGCGTTCGTGCGGCGCGAAGTCGGCGATCAGCAAGCGGCCGCCGGGCCCGAGCAGCCTTGCCGCCTCGGCCACTGCAGCCGCAGGCTGCTGCGCATAATGCAGCACCAGATGGAGCACGACGACATCGGCGGACCGGTCCTGAAGCGGCAGGGCATACATGTCGCCCTGCCGTAGCTCGGCCTTGGCCATCTCCGCGCGCGAGGAAAGCTTGGCGCGGGCAAAGCGGAGCATTTCCGGCGAACGGTCGATCCCGATCGCGCTCTCCGCGCGCGGCCCGAGCAATTCGATCATCCGCCCCGTGCCGGTGCCGACATCGACGAGGCGTCCGATTGGCCCCTCACCCAGCGCACGGCCGATCGCCGCCTCCACCTCGGCCTCGGCGACGTGGAGCGAACGGATCGCGTCCCACTCCGCCGCATGGCCTTCGAAATAGCGCTCGGCAGCAATAGAGCGCTCGGCCCGCACCGCATCGAGGCGGGCGAGATCGCCCGACACATCCCCCTGTCCCCAGGCGTCGATCGCATCGAACACCGGCGACACCCGGTGCGGATCGCCCAACGCCAGGAACACCCAGCTCCCCTCGCGCCGACGGTCGGTGAGGCCCGCATCGGCGAGGATCTTCACGTGACGCGAGACCCGCGGCTGGCTTTGCCCCAGCACCTGCGCCAGTTCGCCCACCGAAAGTTCCATCACGCGCAGCAGCGCGACGATCCTGAGCCGGGTCGGATCGGCGAGAGCACGGAAGATGGCGAGCGCGTCCTTCATTGGGATAACGATATAAAGATATCCTTATATCGGTCAATCGCCTTGTGATGCCTCTTCCTGCGTGGCAAGCGGCAACCTATCTCCGGCGAAAGTGTTACACCGCCGTTCCTGAAAGGGGGGATGATTTGTCGACGCGCGCCTGGAAAGCCCTCCCCGCTCTCATGCTTCTGGCCGCTTGCGCGACCACCGGCCCCAAGACTCCGGGTGATCCCTACGAAGGCTTTAACCGCAAGATGTGGAAGCTCGACGAAGGGCTCGACAAGGCGGTGATGAAGCCCGTCGCCAAGGGCTATATCGCCGTGATGCCGCATCCGGTGCGCCACGGCCTCTCCAACATGCTCGACAACGTGACGGAGCCGTTCTCCTTCATCAACGGCATGCTGCAGGGCAAGCCCAAGCGTGCGCTCAATTCGCTCGGCCGCTTCGTGATCAACACGACGGTCGGCCTCGGCGGCTTCATGGATGTGGCCGGCCGCAACGGCTATCCCAAGACGCCCGAGGATCTGGGCCAGACCTTCGCGGTGTGGGGCGCCAAGAAATCGACCTATCTCGTGCTGCCCCTCTACGGCCCGACGACGATCCGCGACGGCATCGGCACGATCGCCTCGCAATGGGTCGATCCGTATCGCATCGTGATCCGCAAGGAACTGAGCTTCTGGCCCGCAGCAGGGCTTACCGCCTTCGAATTCGTCGATGCGCGCGCCAACCTGATCGACTCCGGCGCGGATTCGCTGCTCGATAGCAGCGCGGACAGCTACGCGGTCGCGCGTTCCGCCTATCTCCAGCATCGTCAGGCGCAGATCGAGGATCGCGACGACGGCGGCAACGGCGGCAGCGACGATGCCGCGCTCAACGCCGCGCTCGACGATCTCGGGCCGGACAACGGCGCAGCACCCGCCGCGACCGTTCCCACGCCGGACCAGCCGCAGCCTGCGCCGACGCCGGAGACCGGTGCATCGCCGAAATAAACCCGCCACACACTCGGCATTGCAAGGCGGCGCGCAAGGCGCTAGGCCTGCGGACGGCTTGGGGGGGCTTGCTGAAATATGCACCCGGTAAGCCGAACCAGTGCTCCGTCATCAGGGAAGAGACGCACATGAAGAAGATTGTCGCGCTGCCGCTCATCGTTGCGGTTGCCATGGGCGCTGCCGCCTGCTCGAAGAAGACCGACGCCGCCAACAACGCGGACGTTTCGGCCGATCTGAACGCGGCCGCCAACGACGCGATCGCCGACGTCAACGCCGCGACCGCCGACGCGACCGACAACTCGGCCGCCGCCGTGGACAACGCCGCCGCGACCGACGCGAACGCTTCGAACGCGATGTAGTCATCCAGGTCGGGCTTCAGCCCGATCGGTGAACGGAAAGGCCGCGCGCTCCTCACGGGGCGCTGCGGCCTTTTTGTCTAGCGATCATCCAGCCGATCCGCGGCGGCTGGCGATCTCCGCGCCGCTCGACTAGGCTTGGGCCATGCCACGCCGCCCCCGCCGCCACATGCTCGATCTCGGCGGCTTCCGCGCGGTCAAGATCGGCCGGCCGTCCGCCGCGAGCGACCTCTATTACGCGACGATGGAGATGAGCTGGCCGGCGTTCATCGGCCTCGTCGCCGTTTTCTTCGTGCTGATCAACCTCGCCTTCGGCATCCTCTACGCGGCGCTGCCCGGCGCGCTGATCAACGCCGCGCCGGGATCGATCGCCGACGGCTTCTTCTTCTCGGTCGAGACCTTAGGCACTGTCGGCTACGGCAACATGGCGCCGGCAACCCATCTCGGCCATTTCATCGCGGCGATCGAGATCCTGCTCGGCCTGTTCTTCTCGGCCACGATGACCGGGCTGATCTTCGCCCGCTTCGCAAGGCCGCGCACCAGCTTCGTGTTCAGCCGCATCGCGGTGATCGGCAGGCGCGAGAACCGATCGGTGCTGATGGTGCGCGTCGCCTCGACCCGGCTGCGGCCGATCGCCGACGTCTCTGCCCAGATGTCCTGGCTGGAGAAGGTGACGCTGACCGACGGGCGCTCCTACCGCCAACTGGTCGAGCTGCCGCTGGTCCGCTCGCACAATCCCTCGATGGCCTTCGCCTGGACTTTGGTCCACGAGATCGAGGACGGCTCGCCGATGCTGGAGACGCTGCGCGGCGACGGCGAATTCCGCCTGACCGTGACGGTCAGCGGCACCGACACCTTGCTGGCCAGCCAGGCGCTCGGCGGCGAGAGCTATCCGCGCGAGGCGGTGCTGATCGACCACGAGTTCGCCGACATGATGGACGACAGCCGGGATCTGCTGGAATTCGACCTGACGAAGCTCCACGACGCGCATCCAAGGGCCGGTTCAGTGACCATCCCTGTGCCCTGACCGAGCCGGGGCCGACTCGCATCGACAGACCCTTTGTTCGCTGCTCGTGGTTACAAGGTAGGTCTCGCGCTGAAACGCACTCAATGCCGATGACACACCGGCAATAGGCGAGCCGGTTGCGGTTGCCCTCCGAAGCGCCCATCCCGCCGCCCGGGAGTGCCGGTGTCTGGTTCCGGGGGGGAACTGCATGTTCGCGAAGTTGCGTTGCCGCCTTTCAGGCCATGTCCGGTCGCAGCGGCGGATTTGGGACGATGGCCTGAACTGGCGATCGGAATGCGTCCGCTGCGGCGCATCGCTCATCAAGGACGAGCGTGATCAATGGCGCGCGTTCGACGAGCGCAAGGATGCGAGCCCCCGGCGACGGGAGGAGCGCCAGACGTCGCGACAGGCAGAAGAAGAGGCCTCGCACAGGTAGCCGCTCGCTAGCTGCGCGAGGCCTCCAACGCCTGGTTGCGCGCTTCGCCCGGCGTCATGCCGTAGCTCTCGCGGAACAGACGCCCCAGATAGGCGGCGTCGCAAAATCCCCAGCGCTCGGCAATTTCCGTAATCGGCGCCCGGATCGCCGGATCGGACAGCTCGCTGCGCACGGCCTCCAGCCGCCGCTGCCGGATGAATGTCTGCACGCCACCCTCGTCGTGGAACAGGCGGTACAAGGTCGATCGCGAAAACCCCATCTGTTTGCAGAGCGCCGCCACCGTCAGCGACGGCGAGCCCAACCGGGACTCGATCTGCTGCCGCGCCTTATACTGCAGGGCGGCGTCGCCTCGCTCGCGGGGCGCGATCACGCCGCTATCGGCATAAGCGACCGCAAGCAGATCGAGCACGGTGTCCGCCAGCCGATCCTGCTGGTTGCCCGGAATCGCACCGATTCGGCTACAGAGCTGGAGGATGTGGGATCGCACCAAGCCAGCTCCAAACGAACTGGCGATCGCCCCGTTCAGATGCTCCACCCGTCCCAGCCGAGCCTCGGTGATCGCCCGCGGCACGGCGATCTGGATGGTGCGCGAGGAATCGGAATCGTGGCTGTTCGGACGGGCGAGATCGACGGCCACGATCGACCCCGTCGCGGCGTGGAAGGAGCGCCCGTTCGCCTCACCCCGCGCGCCACCGGAAACGCGGACGCTGAAAGTGACGTGATCGATGTCGTCGCGGCGGATTCTCTTCTCGTCGCGCGCCCAGCGCTGGCTGCCCATCTTCGCGTGCATGATCAGCAGCGAACCGAGCTGGAACGCCTCGGATGTCGTTCTGAACGGCACCAGCGGCGTCGTGTCGAACAGGATATTGGCGCTCGGCCAGTCGCGTTGCAGCCAGGCTTCGTGCGCATCGGACTGGCGCATGCCGTCGGTCGAGAAGCGGATGACCGGAATCAATCGATCGTCGGAATTATCCAGCAAAGCCATGCCCTTGCACCCCCGGCGCCGCTTGCTTGTGCGATGCAGCGATAATCCGGACTTTGCAAGATGAGATGTCCACGGGACTCGTCCGGTATGTCCGTATAGGAAAAGGGCCGGAGGATCGCTCCTCCGGCCCTTCCCTCTGTTCGGCGACTTCCGCGCGGGGAGAACCCCGTGCTGCGGATTAGAAGTCCATGCCGCCCATGCCGCCCATGCCGCCGGGCATCGCCGGCATCGCGGGCTTGTCCTCGGGCAGCTCGGCCACCGAAGCCTCGGTGGTGATGAGCAGGCCGGAGACCGAGGCGGCGTCCTGCAGCGCGGTGCGGACGACCTTGGTCGGGTCGATCACGCCGGCGGCGACGAGGTTCTCGTACGTCTCGGTCTGCGCGTTGAAGCCGAGCGTCTCGTCGTTGGCGTCGATCAGCTTGCCGGCGACCACCGCACCGTCCACGCCCGCATTCTGGGCGATCTGGCGGACCGGCGACTGCAGCGCCTTGCGGATGATGTCCACACCGCGGGTCTGGTCGTCGTTGGCGCCCTTCAGGCCGTCGAGCGCCTTCGCCGCGTACAGCAGCGCCACGCCGCCGCCCGGGACGATGCCCTCTTCCACGGCCGCGCGGGTCGCATGGAGAGCGTCGTCGACGCGGTCCTTGCGCTCCTTCACCTCGACCTCGGTCGAGCCGCCGACCTTGATCACGGCGACGCCGCCGGCCAGCTTCGCGAGGCGCTCCTGAAGCTTCTCACGGTCGTAGTCGGAGGTCGTGATCTCGATCTGCTGGCGGATCTGCTCGACGCGGGCCTTGATCGAGCCCTCGTCACCGGCGCCGTCGACCAGCGTGGTGTTGTCCTTGTCGATCGAGACGCGCTTGGCGGTGCCGAGCATGTTGAGCGTCACGGACTCGAGCTTGATGCCGAGATCCTCGGAGATCACCTCGCCCTTGGTGAGCACGGCGATGTCCTCGAGCATCGCCTTGCGGCGATCGCCGAAGCCCGGCGCCTTCACGGCCGCGACCTTCAGGCCACCACGCAGCTTGTTCACGACGAGCGTGGCCAGAGCCTCGCCCTCGATGTCCTCGGCGATGATCAGCAGCGGACGGCCCGACTGCACCACCGCCTCGAGGATCGGCAGCATCGCCTGCAGCGACGACAGCTTCTTCTCGTGGATCAGGATGAACGGGTCGTTGAGCTCGACCGACATCTTCTCCGGGTTGGTGATGAAGTAGGGCGACAGGTAGCCGCGATCGAACTGCATGCCCTCGACGACGTCCAGCTCGAACTCGAGGCCCTTGGCCTCCTCGACGGTGATGACGCCTTCCTTGCCGACCTTCTCCATCGCTTCCGCGATCTTGCGGCCGACTTCCTCGTCACCATTGGCCGAGATGATGCCGACCTGGGCGATCTCATTGGTGCCGGAGACGGGCTTGGAGCGCGCCTTGATGTCCTCGACGACCTTGGTCACGGCCAGATCGATGCCGCGCTTCAGATCCATCGGATTCATGCCGGCGGCCACAGACTTCATGCCCTCGCGCACGATCGCCTGAGCGAGCACGGTCGCGGTGGTGGTGCCGTCGCCGGCCTTGTCGTTCTGCTTCGAGGCCACTTCGCGCATCATCTGCGCGCCCATGTTCTCGAACTTGTCCTTGAGCTCGATCTCCTTGGCGACGGTGACGCCGTCCTTGGTGATGCGCGGGGCGCCGAACGACTTGTCGATCACGACGTTGCGGCCCTTGGGGCCCAGGGTCACCTTCACCGCATCGGCGAGGATGTCGACACCGCGCAGCATGCGCTCACGGGCGTCACGCGAAAACTTGACGTCTTTCGCAGCCATTTGAAATTCCTTGAGTTAGAATAGATTGAAGAACGATCTTGGGGTTCGGCTCAGCCGATGATGCCCAGGATGTCCGATTCCTTCATGATCAGCAGGTCCTGCCCGTCGATCTTGACCTCGGTGCCCGACCACTTGCCGAACAGGATCTTGTCGCCGGCCTTGACGTCCAGCGGGGTGACCTTGCCGGTCTCGTCCTTGGCGCCGGCGCCGGCGGCGACGACCTCGCCCTCCTGCGGCTTTTCCTTGGCGGTGTCGGGGATGATGATGCCGCCGGAGGTCTTCTCCTCGGCATCGACGCGCTTCACAAGCACGCGATCGTGCAGGGGACGGAAATTCATGAGGCTACCCTTTCCTCGGTGTGCTACCGGCCCCCGCCCCCTCCCGGCGGGAGAGACTCGGATGCCGGCATTGATGGCATTGTTAGCACTCCCCATAGGCGAGTGCCAGCGCGAGATATGGCGAGCGATGCGGAAGCGTCAAGGCGACCTCGCGCGGAAATTTTCAAGCCGCCGGACGTAATGCGTGCCTGCACCGGGACAGGCCGATTGCCAGCGCTCCGCCCATCCTCTAGCCCGGACGCAAGACGAAAAGGTGACGGCACGTGAAGCGCTTCTTCAAAGGTCTCTGGAAGTTCCTCGTCGGCGTGAAGGACGCGCTGGCACTGATCGTGCTGCTGATCTTCTTCGGGCTGATCTCGGCGGGCCTCGCCGCCGGCGGCAAGACCAAGATACCGGCAGGCGGCGGCGCGCTTCTAGTCGATCTGCACGGCAGCCTCGCCGAACAGCCCTCCGATGTCAGCGCGACCGATCTGATCTCCGGCGGCGGCGGCTCGGATCAGGACCAGTATCGCCTGCGCGACGTCACCCGCGCCATCGAGGAAGCGGTCGACGACGATCGGGTGAAGGCGGTGGTGCTCGATCTCGACGGTTTCACCGGCGGCGGCCAGGCGGCGATCAGCCAGGTCGGCGCCGCTCTCGACGACGTGCGCGCCAAGGGCAAGCCGGTGCTCGCCTTCGCGATCGGCTACGACGACGCCAGCTACCTGCTCGCAAGCCACGCGAGCGAGGTGTGGATGGATCCGCTGGGCGCGGTGCTGACCGCCGGGCCGGGCGGATCGCAGCTCTATTACAAGGGCCTGCTCGACAAGCTCGGCGTCACCGCGCACATCTACCGCGTCGGCAAGTATAAGAGCTATGTCGAGCCCTATACCCGCACCGAAGCCTCGCCCGAGGCCAAGCAGGAAGACCAGGCGCTGATCGATGCGCTGTGGGGCAATTGGCAGGCTGAGGTCGGCAAGGCCCGGCCCAAGGCGCATTTCGCCAATTATCTCGCGCAGCTGACTTCGGGCCAGACGCCCAACGGCACGCTGGCCGAGGTCGCCGCCTCGTTCGGGCTGGTCGATCATCTGGGTGATCGCATCGCCTTCGGCAACCGCGTCGCGCAGATCGCCGGCACGCCCGACAAGGCCGCGCCCGGCAGCTACAAGAAGATCGATCTCGCCGACTGGGTGCAGGCCAACCCCGCCTCCACCTCCGGCCCGGCGATCGGCGTGCTGACCATCGCCGGCGACATCGTCGACGGCAAGGCGCCGCAGGGCACGGCGGGCGGCACCAGCATCGCCGACGCGCTCGGCAAGGCGGTGGCCAAGGGCGACCTCAAGGCGCTGGTGGTGCGGGTCGACTCGCCCGGTGGATCGGTGACGGCGTCGGATCGCATCCGCTCGGCCATCCTCGCCGCCAAGGCCAAAGGGCTGCCGGTGGTCGTGTCGATGGGCACGGTGGCGGCGTCCGGCGGCTATTGGGTGTCGACCGCGGGCGACGTGATCTACGCCGATCCCGACACGATCACCGGATCGATCGGCGTGTTCGGCATCATCCCGACCTTCGAGGGATCGCTCGCCAAGGTCGGCCTGTCGGCGGACGGCGTCGGTGCGACGCCGCTCTCCGGCCAGCCCGACGTGCTGCGCGGCACGACGCCGGTGGTCGACAATCTCATCCAGGCCGGGATCAACCAGACCTACGCCCGCTTCACCGGGATCGTCGCGCAGGCGCGCCACATGCCGGTCGCGAAGGTGGAGGAGATCGCGCAGGGCCGCGTGTGGGACGGCATGAGCGCGAAGAAGATCGGGCTGGTCGATCGCTTCGGCAGCCTCGACGACGCGATCGACGAAGCGGCGAAGCGCGCCAAGCTCGATCCGGACAAGGTGCATCCGGTCTATATCGAACGCGAAAGCTCGGCCTTCGTGCGCTTCCTCAGGATGCTCACCGGCAACAGCAGCAGCAGCAGCGACGACGCCACTGCGGCGGTCGATCCGTTCGGCACGCTGAGGCAGAAGCCGGACCTGGCGCTGGCGCGGGCGCTGGGTGACGCGCGGCGCATCCTCTCCGGCCCGGCGGTGCAGGCGCGCTGCCTGGAGTGCGGGGGTGAACCGCCCTCGCCCGCCGACATCCGCGCCGCGCATGCGATGATGGCCAAGGCGGCGCTGTGACGCTGACGATACGGCCGGCGACGCCCGACGACGCGGAGACGATCGCGGCGATCTACCGACCCTACGTGACCGACACGGTGATCACCTTCGAGATCGATGCGCCCGACGCGGAGGAGATGCGCGCCCGGATCGAGCGGATCACCCCGACCCATCCCTGGCTGGTGGCCGAGGTCGACGGCGCGGTGCTGGGCTATGCCTATGGCTCCGCCTACCGAACTCGCGCCGCCTATCGCTGGGTGGCGGAAACCGGCATCTACGTAGCGGACGCCGCGCGAGGGCAGCGGATCGGGACGCCGCTCTACCGGGCTTTGCTGGATGAGTTGCACCGACGCGGCTTCGTCGCTGCGATGGGGGTGATGACCGCCGGCAACCCCGCTTCGACGGCGCTGCACGAACGGCTCGGCTTCGTCGACACCGGCACCCAGCCCGGCATCGGCTACAAGCATGGCGGCTGGCACGATGTGGTATTCTGGCAGAAGGATCTGGCGGAGAGGATGAGGGAACCCAAGGAACCTCTCGCCTAAAATCATCCGTTCGCACTGAGCTTGTCGAAGTGCTGCCCTTCTCTTCGGCCCGGCGCTGAAGAAGAAGGACAGGGCTTCGACAGGCTCAGCCCAAACAGTGGGGGGTATCAGCCCTTGTATCCCGGCAGCGACAACCCCCGCGCAATCGATCCGGCGCGTAGCCCGAACCCCGCCACCACCGCGATCAGCATCGGCCACGGCGCGATCAGCCCGAGCAGCGTCAGCCCCACGAACGACCCCGCCGCCAGCGCCGCCGCCGTCACGTACAGTTCGCGGCGCAGGATGATCGAGGGCACGCCCGCCACCACGTCGCGGATGATGCCGCCCATGCAGGCCGTCACCACGCCCATGATCGCGGCGGGCAGCGGCGGGATGCCGAAATGCAGCGCCTTGCCAGCGCCATAGACCGCATAGGCCGCGAGCCCCACCGCGTCGCACCAGTCGAGCGCACGCTCCGGCCACCAACGGCGCGGCACCAGCCATACCGCCGCGGCCGTGACCAGGCAGATGATCACCGGCACCGGATCGTGCATCCAGAAGACCGGCGCGTCGATCAGCAGATCGCGCATCGTGCCGCCGCCGGTCGCGGTGACGATCGCGAAGAAGCAGGCCGCCACGATGTCCCGCTGCGCCCGCGCCGCCGCCAGCGCGCCCGACGCCGCGAACACTGCGAGGCCGGCGCGATCGAGCCAGGGGTAGAGGGGGTTGAGCTCGGGCAGCAGGTGAGGGTGCATGCCCGGTCTCTACTCCGTTCGCCCTGAGCTTGTCGAAGGGCTGTCCTTCCCTTTAAGCGCTCGAGGAGAAGGACAGGGCTTCGACAAGCTCAGCCCGAACGGGTTTAAGGGGCGCCATGAACCTTTCGAATATCATCGCGGCCATCGTCGAGGAAATGCGCACCGCCCCGGATCGCGGCACGGTGGCAAGCTACATCCCCAGCCTCGCCAAGATCGACCCCGCGCAGTTCGGCATCGCGATCGCCACCGCCGAGGGCGAGACCTTCACCGGCGGCGATGCGGAGGCCGGCTTCTCGATCCAGTCCATTTCGAAGGTCTTCCTGCTCACGCTAGCGCTCGGCAAGGTTGGCGACCGGTTGTGGGGCCGCGTCGGCCGCGAGCCCTCGGGCAATGCGTTCAACTCGATCGTCCAGCTGGAAGCGGAGAAGGGCATTCCCCGCAACCCGTTTATCAACGCTGGCGCCATCGTGCTCGCCGACGTCAACCTCGCCGGCTATCGCCCGCGCGAGGCGATCGGCGAGCTTGTCCAGTTCGTCCGCTACGTTGCCAGCGACGAGACGATCGCAATCGACGAGACGGTTGCCCGGTCCGAGGAACAGACCGGCGAGCGCAACCGTGCGCTCGCCCATTTCATGAAGTCCTACGGGACGCTCCACCACGCGCCCGACCTGGTGCTTGGCAGCTATTTCCACGCCTGCGCGATCGAGATGAGTTGCCGGCAGCTGGCGCGGGCCGGACGCTTTCTGATGCTCGGCGGCCTGCACCCCGACGGTGGCCGCGTCGTCCCCGCGCGCCGTGCCCGGCGCATCCTCTCGCTGATGCTGACCTGCGGCCATTACGACGCAAGCGGAGACTTCGCCTTCCGCGTCGGCATGCCCGGCAAGTCGGGCGTCGGCGGCGGCATCCTTGCGGTGGTGCCGGGCAAGGCCTCGATCGTGGTGTGGTCGCCGGGGCTCAATGCCAGCGGCAACTCGCAGCTCGGCGGCCTCGCGCTCGAAAGGCTTGCGGAGGCCACCGGCTGGAGCGTGTTCGCGGGCTAGACCCCGCGGCGGCCGGTCACCAGCTGCACCACGATCACGATCAGCGCGATCACCAGCAGCAGGTGGATCAACGCGCCTGCAACATGGAAGCCGAAGCCTAGCAGCCACAGAATTACGAGGATGACGGCGATCGTCCAAAGCATGGTTCGTCTCCCTGCACCCGCCACCCAGACGGCGGGAAGACTTTCAAAACGCCACGCCTTTCAGTCCGTTCCGAATTTCGTGACGGGCTGACAACGATTGAATTGCCGGTTAATGGGAGAAGGGCTGCAGCGGGGGGCGCATGGACATCCACAAGATCAAACCGGTCCACGGCTGGCGGGAATTTTTCGGCGAGGTCGGCATCATCGTGCTGGGCGTGATGATCGCGCTCGGCGCCGAGCAGATCGCCGAGATCCTGCACTGGCGCGAACAGGTCCACGAAGCGCGCGACACGATGCGATCGGAGTTGCGGGACGAGGCCGTTCTCGCGATCGAGCGCAAGGCGATGGCGGATTGCGCGCTCGCCTATCTCAAGTCGGTGGATACCGTCGTACGGGCCGGGAAGTCGATCGATCCGAACACCCACCCCGATATCCCAGTCCGGATCTGGACGACCGATGCGTGGACGGTCGTGACCACGTCGCAGGCGTCCGCGCATATGAAGCCGGATGAGATGCTCGAATATGCCGGCCAGTTCTCGGCGATCCGGATCATGGCGAACTGGAACGAGCAAGAGACGCAGTTGCTCTCCGATCTGGAGGCTCCGGCCATCGACGCGACCGGGCGGGATCGCATTCTCCTCGCGTCCGCGCGACTGCGTTCGCTGAATCGGTGGATGGTGATCGCGTCAGACCAGTATCTCGCCAATATCGGCGAAATGGGTATCCGGCCGCTTCCCAAAGACGTCGCCGATATGCGGCACGGCCGGGATCAATGCCACCTTGGCGCGGACGGCAAGCCGCTCGCCGCGCGGCCGGAGTGGCCGACAAGCTGATCTGGATCAGCGCGCTACACCGCCGAGCACATCCGCGATCGCGCGCAACGTCTGCGGGCGGACCTGCACGCCGAGATGGCCGCTGCGTATCTCGATGCACCGCAGCCCCGGTTCATCCGGCGCGCGGCAGATCAGGCCGTTGACGAGGCCGTCGCTGCGGCTCCAGATCGCGGTGGCGGGGACCGGCAGCGGCTTCACGATCTCCATCCGCCGGGCGATGACGTCCGGATTATTCAGGCTCTCACCGGTCAGCCACTGAAACTGGCGCCACACCCGCGTCGCGCGCGGATTGCCGGCATAAGGCGAGGCGACGGTGATCACCTCGCGCACCGCATCGGGCATGCGATGCGCCACGAAGCGCGCCATGATGCCGCCGAGGCTTACGCCGATCAGCGTGATCGTCTCGCCGGTCTGGCCGTGCAGCTTCGCGACCTGCGCAAGCAGCTTGCCGCCCTCCGCGCCGATCGCCCGCGCGCCGAGATTGCGGCCCAGCCCCCAACCGACCGCGCGATAGCCCAGCCGGTTGAGATAGCGCCGCATGATCGCCATCGAGAAATCCGAATTGACCAGCCCCGGCAACAGCATCACCGGTCGCCCGTCGCCTTTGGGCGCCGCTTCCAGCATCCGGCGAGCAGGCACCAGCGAGGCGACTGCGAAGGCCGCGCGCGGCACCTCGACCGCCCACTGGCCGAAGCTCGGGGGGCGGTCGCGATCTTCGGACTTGGCGGGATCAGATATGGATGGGCTTTCCGGTGACAGCCATCGCCGCTTCCTTCACCGCCTCCGAGTGGGTCGGGTGGGCGTGGCAGGTGTAGGCGATATCCTCGCTGGTGGCGCCGAATTCCATCGCCTGCGCGGCCTGCGCGATCATCGTGCCGGCGACCGAGGCGATGCACCACACGCCGAGCACGCGATCGGTCTTGGCGTCGGCGATCACCTTCACGAAGCCGTCCGGCTCGTGGTTGGTCTTGGCGCGCGAGTTGGCGAGCATCGGGAACTTGCCGACCTTCACCTCGCCGCGCTCCTTGGCGGCCTCTTCGGTGAGGCCGACGCCGGCGATCTCGGGCATGGTGTAGACCACGCTCGGGATCACGTCGTGGTTCACGATGCCGGTCTGGCCGGCGATGTTCTCGGCCACCGCGATGCCCTCGTCCTCGGCCTTGTGGGCGAGCATCGGGCCGGGCACGACGTCGCCGATCGCCCAGATGCCCGGCACCTTGGTGCGGAAATCATGGTCGATCTCGATCTGCCCGCGCTTGTTGACCTCGAGGCCCGCCTTGTCGAGGCCGAGGCCGTCGGTGTTCGGCTTGCGGCCGATCGAGACCAGCACCGCGTCCGCCTCGATCGTCTCGGCAGCGCCACCGGCGGCGGGCTCGACGGTGAGAGTCGCCTTGCCGCCATCGACCTTCACGCCCGTCACCTTGGTCGAGAGCCTGAACTCCAGACCCTGCTTCTTCATGATCTTGTTGGTTTCCTTGCGGACATCGCCGTCGAAGCCGGGCAGCATCTGGTCGAGGAATTCGACGACGGTGACCTTGGCGCCGAGGCGTTTCCACACCGAGCCGAGCTCCAGCCCGATCACGCCGCCGCCGATCACGACCATCGTCTCGGGCACCTTGGCGAGCTCCAGCGCGCCGGTGGAGGACACGACCACCTTCTCGTCGATCTCGACGCCCGGCAGAGGGGTCACCGAGGAACCGGTGGCGATCACGATATTCTTCGCCCGCACGGTGCGATCACCGACCTTCACGCTGTCCGCGCTCTCGAAGGTGGCATGGCCTTTCAGCCACTCGATCTTGTTCTTCTTGAACAGGAATTCGACGCCGCCGGTCAGGTTCTTCACCGCATCGAGCCGTTGGCCATGCATGGTGTCGAGATCGAGCTCCACGCCCGACGCTTTGATACCGAGCTTGGCGAGGTGGCCGTTCGCGGCGTGATCGTAGAACTCGCTCGCGTGCAGCATCGCCTTGGAGGGGATGCAGCCGACGTTGAGGCAGGTGCCGCCGAGCGTCGCGCGGCTCTCCACGCAACCGGTCTTCAGCCCCAGCTGCGCCGCGCGGATCGCGGCCACATAGCCGCCGGGCCCGGCACCGATCACGAGGACGTCGAAGTCGTAGTCAGCCATCGAAAACTCCGTTCGCCCTGAGCCTGTCGAAGGGCTGTCTTTCTTCGCCTTCGCAAAAAGGAAGGACGGGGCTTCGACAGGCTCAGCCCGAACGGAGATATAAGATTTCGCGCGCGAAACTTACAGGTCGATCAGCAGCCGGGTCGGGTCCTCGATCGCGTTCTTGAGCGCCACCAGGAACGTCACCGCCTCGCGGCCGTCGATCAGGCGGTGGTCGTAGCTGAGCGCGAGGTACATCATCGGGCGGACGACGACCTGGCCATCCACCACCACCGGGCGATCCTCAATACGGTGGAGGCCCAGCACCGCCGACTGCGGCGGGTTGATGATCGGGGTCGACATCAGCGAGCCGAACACGCCGCCGTTGGAGATGGTGAAGGTGCCGCCCTTCATCTCTTCCATCTTGAGCGTGCCGTCCTTGGCGCGCTTGCCGAAATCGCCGATCGTCTTCTCGATGCCGGCGACCGACAGGTCCTGCGCGTCGCGGATCACCGGCACGACGAGGCCGTTCGGCGCCGAGACCGCGACCGAGACGTCGACATAATCGTGGTACACGATCTCGTCGCCCTCGATCGATCCGTTGACGGCGGGGATGTCGCGGAGAGCCTGCACGGCGGCCTTCACGAAGAAGCCCATGAAGCCGAGGCGGACGCCGTGCTTCTTCTCGAACAGATCCTTGTACTTGGCGCGCGCCTCGATCACGGCCGACATGTCCACGTCGTTGAACGTGGTCAGCATCGCTGCGGTGTTCTGCGCTTCCTTGAGGCGCTTGGCGACCGTCTGGCGCAGGCGCGTCATCTTCACGCGCTCCTCCTTGCGACCGCCCGACGAGGCCGGGGCAGCGGCCGGAGCCGGAGCAGCAGGCTTGGAAGCGGCAGCGCCTTCGATATCGACGCGGGTCACGCGGCCATCCTTGCCGGTGCCGGCGACCGTCGACGGATCGACGCCGGTCTCGCCCGCCGCGCGCTTGGCGGAGGGGGACAGCGCGTCGCTGGTCTTGGACGGCTCGGCCGGAGCCTGCTGCGCGGCGGCGGCCGGAGCCTTCTCCTCCGCCTTGGGCGCCGGAGCGGACGCGGCAGCGGCCCCACCTTCCTCGATCGTCGCAATCACCGCGCCGACCTCGACCGTGTCGCCCTCGTTCACCGTCAGCGCGCCGATCACGCCGGCGACCGGCGCGTTCACCTCGATGGCGACTTTGTCGGTTTCCAGGCTGGCGATCGCCTCGTCGACCTTCACGGCGTCGCCCGGCTTCTTGAGCCACTGGCCGAGCGTGCCTTCGGTGATCGATTCGCCGAGGGCCGGCACCTTCACTTCGGTGGTCATGGAATTGTCCTGCTTTCCAGAATTCGGTTCTTAGGCGGCCTTGGCCGACGAGGAGGTTTCGGGCGTGTGGCCGAGCGCATCGGCCACGAGCTGCTTCTGTTCGGCGGCGTGGCGCTTTGCCGATCCGGTCGCGGTGGAAGCGGATGCCTTGCGGCCGGCATAGACCGGGCGCTGCACCTTGCCACCGGCTTCGACGAGGCACTCTTCCAGCAGATCCTCGACGAAGGTCCAGCTGCCCTGGTTCTTCGGCTCTTCCTGCGCCCACACCAATGTCTCGGCGTTGGTATAGGCCTTGAGTTGCTCGACGATGACGTCGCTCGGGAAGGGATAGAGCTGCTCGCAGCGCAGGATGACGGTGTTGGCGTCGCCGGCCTCGTCGCGCGCGTCGAACAGATCGTAGGCGACCTTGCCCGAGCACAGCACGACGCGGCGCACGTCCTTGTCGGCCGGCGCCTTCGGATCGAACAGCACGCGATGGAAGCGGCTGTCGCCGATGAAGTCCTCGATCTTCGACACCGCCGCCTTGTGGCGGAGCAGCGACTTCGGGCTCATCACGATCAGCGGCTTGCGGAAATCGCGGACCATCTGCCGGCGCAGCATGTGGAAGTAATTGGCCGGCGTGGTGCAGTTTGCGACCTGCATATTGTCCTCGGCGCAGAGCTGGAGATAGCGCTCCAGACGGGCGGAGCTATGCTCCGGCCCCTGCCCCTCATAGCCGTGCGGCAGCAGCATCACGAGGCCGTTGGAGCGCAGCCACTTGCTCTCCGATCCCGAGATGAACTGGTCCATGATCACCTGCGCGGTGTTCGCGAAATCGCCGAACTGCGCTTCCCACATCACCAGCGTCTTGGGCGCGGCGGAGGCGTAACCGTACTCGAAGCCGAGCACGCCATATTCGCTGAGCGGGCTGTCGAGCACCTGGAAGCTGCGATCGACTTCGGAGAGCGGGAAGTAGCGATGGCCGTCCTTCTGGTCGTTCCAGCCGGCATGGCGGTGCGAGAAGGTGCCGCGCACCACGTCCTGGCCGGAGAGGCGCACGCCGTAGCCGTCGAGCAGCAGGGTGCCGAACGCCAGCGCCTCGCCGGTCGCCCAGTCGAAGCCCTCGCCGGAGGCGAACATCTGCTTCTTGGCATCGAGCACGCGGGCCAGCGTCTTGTGCAGGTTGAAACCGGCCGGCGCCTCGGTGAGGATCGGCACGAGCTTGTCGATCTGGTCCTTCGCGACGGCGGTGGTGCCGGCGCGACGGCCGAGCTCCTTGGCCTGCTGCAGGCCAGCCCAGTCGCCCTCGAACCAGTCGGCCTTGTTGACCTTGTAGCTCTTGCCCGCCTCGAACTCCTCGTCCAGCGTGGCGACGACCTTGGCCTCCTCGGCGGCGACCCACGCATCGTCGATCACGCCCTCGGCCTTCAGGCGCTCGCCATAGATGGCGGAGACCGGCGGATGCTTGCGGATCTCGTCGTACATGAGTGGCTGGGTGAAGCCCGGCTCGTCGCCCTCGTTGTGGCCGAAGCGGCGATAGCACCACATGTCGATCACGACGTCGCGCTTGAAGGTCTGGCGGAAATCGGTCGCCAGCTTGCAGGCGAAGGTGACGGCCTCGGGATCGTCGCCGTTCACGTGCAGGATCGGCGCCTGCACCATCTTGGCGATATCGGTCGGGTAAGGCGAGGACCGCGCGAACTGCGGGCTGGTCGTGAAGCCGATCTGGTTGTTCACGACGAAATGGATCGTGCCGCCCGTCGAGTAACCGCGCAGGCCGGAGAAGCCGAAGCACTCCATGATCACGCCCTGCCCGGCGAACGCGGCGTCGCCGTGCATCAGGATCGGCAGCACCTTGGAGCGCGCATTGTCCTTGAGCTTGGTCTGCTTGGCGCGCGCCTTGCCCAGCACCACCGGGTCCACCGCCTCGAGATGCGAGGGGTTGGCGGCGAGCGACATATGGACCTTGATCCCGTCGAATTCGCGATCGGTCGAGGTGCCGAGGTGGTATTTCACGTCGCCCGAACCGCCGACATCCTCGGGGTTGGCGGAGCCGCCGGCGAACTCGCTGAACACCGCGCGATAGGGCTTGCCCATCACGTTGACGAGGACGTTGAGGCGGCCGCGATGCGGCATGCCGATCTCGATCGCCTCGACGCCGGCCGCGCCGCCATACTTGATGACCGCTTCCAGCGCCGGCAGCGCGCTCTCGCCGCCGTCGAGGCCGAAGCGCTTGGTGCCCACGTACTTCTTGCCGAGGAACTTCTCGTACTGCTCGCCCTGGATGACCTTGGAGAGGATCGCCTGCTTGCCCTCGGGCGAGAAGGTGATCTCCTTGTCGCGGCCTTCCATCCGCTCCTGCAGGAAGCGGCGCTCCTCGACATCGCCGATGTGCATGTATTCGAGGCCGACATGGCCGCAATAATTGCGGCGCAGGATGTCGACGATCTCGCGCACCGTCGCACGATCGAGGCCGAGCGTGCCGCCGAGATAGATCGGACGGTCGAGGTCGCTGTCGAGGAAGCCGTGATATTCGGGCGTGAGATCGGCCGGCAGGTCGCGGCTGGTGAGGCCGAGCGGATCGAGATCGGCGGCGAGGTGGCCGCGCACCCGGTAGGTGCGGATCAGCATCATCGCGCGGATCGAGTCGAGCGCGGCGGCTTCGACGGTGGCGCCGGACGGGGCCGCCTTGGGGGCTTCCTCGGCCTGCGGGGCGGCCTTGGCGGCGCCGCCCTTGGCAGGCTTAGGCGCCGGCTGCATCTGGGTGGGATCGAGGCCGGCGGTCAGCTGGTCGGTCTCGGTCGGCGGCCAGTTGGGCTTCTGCCAGCTCGGGCCGGACACCGCCTGCTCCACGGAGCGGAAGTAATTGCCCCAGGTGGGATCGACCGAAGCCTCGTCCCGCTGCCAACGCCGGTACAGATCCTCGACGAACGCGGGGCTCGCGCCCGCGAAATCGAGTTCTTGACCCTCGTAACCCATGTCACCGTCCTCGCACGCCCGGTCGGGGAAACGCTGTCACCGGGCCTCATACAATGGTTTGCGCCGGCCATCTGGCCGGCGCATGGTTAATCAGCCCTTAAGCACCTTCGAGAGCGTCACGCCGAGCTCGGACGGGCTCGGCGACACGACGATCCCGGCGGCTTCCATCGCCGCGATCTTGTCCTCGGCGCCGCCCTGGCCGCCCGACACGATCGCGCCGGCATGGCCCATGCGGCGGCCCGGAGGCGCCGTGCGGCCCGCGATGAAGCCGACCATCGGTTTCTTGCGGCCCTTTTTGGCCTCGTCGATCAGGAACTGCGCCGCTTCCTCTTCGGCCGAGCCGCCGATCTCGCCGATCATGATGATCGACTTGGTCGCCTCGTCGGCGAGGTACAGCTCCAGCACGTCGATGAAGTTGGTGCCGTTGACCGGATCGCCGCCGATGCCGACAGCGGTGGTCTGGCCGAGGCCCTCGTTGGTGGTCTGGAACACGGCCTCATAGGTAAGCGTGCCCGAGCGCGAAACAACGCCCACCGAGCCCTTCGAGAAGATGCTGCCCGGCATGATGCCGATCTTGCACTCGCCCGGCGTCAGCACGCCCGGGCAGTTCGGCCCGATCAGGCGCGACTTGGAGCCGGAGAGGGCGCGCTTCACGCGCACCATGTCGAGCACCGGGATGCCCTCGGTGATGCAGACGATCAGCGGAACCTGCGCATCGATCGCCTCGAGGATCGAGTCGGCGGCGAAGGGCGGCGGAACGTAGATCACGGACGCATCGGCGCCGGTCTTGGCGACGGCCTCGTGCACGGTGTCGAAGTTGGGCAGGCCCAGCTCCTCGTGCATCGTGCCGCCCTTGCCCGGGGTCACGCCGCCGACCATCTGGGTGCCGTAGTCGAGCGCCGCCTTCGTGTGGAAGGTGCCGGTCTTGCCGGTCATCCCCTGGGTGATGACCTTGGTGTTCTTGTTGACGAGGATCGACATACGGTCCCGCTTACCCTTTCGATGAAACCCGCGCCGATCGGGAGACCGGCGCGGGCGATTTGTCTGTTGTTACGCGAGGCTCTCGTCGATGCCCTTGCAGGCGACCAGCAGTTCCTTCACGGCGTCGACCGACACCTGAAGGTTGCCCTTGGCCTCCTCGTCCAGCTCGATCTCGACGATCTTCTCGACGCCGCCGGCGCCGATCACCGCCGGCACGCCGACATAGAGGCCATCGACGCCGTACTCACCGGACACATAGGCCGCGACCGGCAGGATGCGCTTCTGGTCGTTGAGATAGGCCTCCGCCATCGCGATGCCCGAGGCGGCCGGGGCGTAGAAGGCCGAGCCGGTCTTCAGCAGGCCGACGATCTCGCCGCCGCCACCGCGGGTGCGGGTGACGATCGCGTCGATCTTCTCCTGGGTGGAAAGGCCCATCTTGACGAGATCCGGCACCGGGATGCCGTTGACCGTCGAATACTGGACGACCGGCACCATCGTGTCGCCGTGCCCGCCGAGCACGAAGGTGTTCACGTCGCGGATCGAGACGCCGAATTCCTGCGCGAGGAAGGTCGAGAAGCGGGCCGAGTCGAGCACGCCCGCCATGCCCACCACCTTCTCGTGCGGCAGGCCGGAAAATTCGCGCAGCGCCCACACCATGGCGTCGAGCGGGTTGGTGATGCAGATCACGAAGGCATCCGGCGCGTGCGCCTTGATGCCCTCGCCCACCGCCTTCATGACCTTGAGGTTGATGCCGAGCAGATCGTCGCGGCTCATGCCGGGCTTGCGCGGCACGCCGGCGGTGACGATGATCACGTCGGCGCCGGCGATATCGGCATAATCGTTGGTGCCGGTGATCTTGGCGTCGAAGCCCTCGACCGGTCCGCACTGCGAGAGATCGAGCGCCTTGCCCTGCGGCACGCCGTCCACGACATCGAACAGGACGATGTCGCCGAGTTCCTTCTGGGCGGCAATATGGGCGAGCGTGCCGCCGATGTTGCCGGCGCCGATGAGCGCGATCTTCTTGCGTGCCATTATGCCTCCACGGGGTCAGTCATTACGTGGGCGCGGCCGCGCGAGAACCGGCGGCCAGCCGGAAAAGCGGGTTGCGCTTAGACCCATGATCGCGCGGGGGCAACCGCCCTGACAGCGCTTTCACAAGCTTTTTTGCTGCACCTGCTCAAGGGATCGGAGTGGGCGGCTCCCCGTCGGCGACATAGCGACGCTCGCCGGTCGCGGGATCGGCCCAGACGGTCATCGCGCGGCCGGTCTCCGGATCGGCGAAACGCTCACCCGTGGGGCGGAAGCGCGCGTCCGGCGAAAGCCCCGCGCGGCCCGCGTGATAGCGCCGTTCGTAGAGGCAACCGAAGGCGAACAGCAGGGCCACCGCCAGCATCGGCCAGCCCGCGCGATCCATCCACGTCAGCGCCAGCCCGAAGGCGACGAAGACGATCGAGACGACCGCGACGATCGAGCGCAGCATCAGCCGTCCTTCTCGATGATCACGGCCGTGCCATAGGCGACGACCTCGTTCATCGTTTCGCCGATCGAACCCGAGTCGAAGCGCATCATCACGACGGCGTTGCCGCCCATGAGCGTGGCGTTCTGGATCAGCCGATCGATCGCGTGGCGCCGCGTCTCCTCGACCAGCGAGGTATATTCCTTGATCTCGCCGCCGACGATCGATCGCAGACCGGCCGCGATATTGCCGCCGATCCCGCGCGAGCGGACGACCACGCCGAACACCTGGCCCAGCGTGGCGACGGTGCGGTGCCCCGCGACGGTTTCGGTGGTGGAAACGATCACGCCTTCGGGCATCCGGGCCTCCCCTGTTGATGGAGGCAAGCTAGGCCACCTGGGCGATTTTATATACCCCGTTCGCACTGAGCGTAGTCGAAGTGCGGGCCTCAGGCGCCGCGCTTGCAGCCCGTCCTTCGACTACGCCCAGGACGAACGGAGGATGGCTTTCACCAATCAGGAAACGCCATGCCCTTTCGCAAGATAATCCGCCGACTGCATTTCCATCAGCCGCGACACCGTGCGCTCGAACTCGAAGCCGTCGTCGCCGCCCGCGTAGAGCTTCTCCGGCTGGGCATCCGCCGCCGCGAGCAGCTTCACGCCATGCTCGTACAGCGTATCGACCAGCAGCTTGAATCGCGCCGCCTCGTTGCGCCGGTCCGCGTCGAACAGCGGAATGCCGACCACGATCACGGTGTGATAGCGCCGCGCGATCGCCAGATAGTCCGGCACGCCGCGCGGCTCGCGGCACAGCCTTGCGAAGGAGAAGACGGCGACGCCCTTCAGGCTCTTCGGCACGTGCAGCTCGCGCCCGCCCGGCACGGCAATGTCCTCGGACGGCACGTTGGCGCGATCCTCGACCGGAAAGTCGGTGAGGCGGAAGAAGGCGCGACTTAGCGCCTCGGTCGCCGCCTTGCCATTGGGCACGTACCAGGTCGGGAAACCGGCGAGGCGCGCGAGGCGGTAATCGGTTTCGCCGTCCAGCCCGATGACGTCGAGCTTCTGCTCCAGCAGCGCGATGAAGGGGAGGAAATGCTCGCGGTTGAGCCCGTTCAGGTAGAGCTGGTTGGGCGCGCGGTTGGAGGTCGCCACCACCGTCACGTCGTGGCTCATGATCCGCGTGAACAGGCGGCTAAGGATCATCGCGTCGGCCGAATTGGTGACGATCATCTCGTCGAACGCCAGCAGCCGCGCCTCCTCGGCGATCGCGTCGGCGACCGGCATCACCGGGTCCTGCACCTCGCGCGATCGCTCGACACGCAGGCGATCGTGCACCTCCTGCATGAATTCGTGGAAGTGGACGCGGCGCTTCGCCTTGATGTCGGCCTGCGCGAAGAACATGTCCATCAGCATGGACTTGCCCCGCCCCACGCCACCCCAGAGATAGACGCCCTTCACCGGCTCGGGCCGCTTGCCGAGCGCGCGCCACAGGATCGATCCCCGCTTGGGCGCCTGTTCCAGCTGGCCGGCGCACCGGTCCAGCCGCTGCGCGACGGACCGCTGCGCGGGATCCGGCCGCAGCTCGCCCGCCGAGACGAGCGCATCGTAGCGGGCGAGCACCCTGGCCATGATCAGCCCCCGAGACGAATCTTGCGGAGCGTCGCCTGAAAGGTCAGCAGCGCTTGCCTCTCCTGCTCCATCTGCCCGCGCAAAAACAGGAGCTTGCCGGTCTCGCTGACGACCTCGATCACGCAATCGAGAGGGAGATCGGCGCGACCGGGCGCCATGAACTGGGTCGCGAAGTTGAGCGTCACCGCCCAGTTCGGCATGACGAGCCGGCCCAGCGTCGCCGGGCCAACGAAAACCGCCTGATCAAGGAAGCCGAGCAGGAAGCCGCCATGCAACGCACCGAGCGGATTGGCTCGCCCCGGCCCCGTCGCGATGCGGACCCGCGCGACCGAGCCTTCGACGCGGCTGCGGATCTCCCCGAACGTGCCGTTGAAGCTCGGTCCCTCGAAATAGGTCGTGTAGAAGCCATCCTCGTCCGGCCCCTCGGTTCGGGGTCCAGACGGCGACAGAATCATGCCCACGCGATCAGACCGCGCGCTCGACTTCCATCTTCTTGATCTCGGCGATCGCCTTGGCGGGCGAGAGGCCCTTGGGGCAGACATTCGCGCAATTCATGATGGTGTGGCAGCGATAGAGGCGGAAGGGATCTTCCAGCTCGTCGAGCCGCTCGCCGGTCATCTCGTCGCGGCTGTCGGCCAGCCAGCGATAGGCCTGGAGTAGAATCGCCGGGCCGAGGAAGCGGTCCGAATTCCACCAGTAGCTTGGGCACGAGGTCGAGCAGCAGGCGCACAGGATGCACTCGTAGAGGCCGTCCAGCTTCTCGCGATCCTCGGGCGACTGCAGGCGCTCCTTCCCGGCGGGCGCCGGCGTGACCGTCTGCAGCCACGGCTTGATCGAGGCATATTGCGCGTAGAAGTGGGTGAGGTCCGGCACCAGATCCTTCACCACGTCCTGGTGCGGCAGCGGTGTGATCTGCAGCTCGCCCTTGCCGCCACCGCAATCCTCGATCGCGGTGGTGCAGGCGAGACCGTTCTTGCCGTCCATGTTCATCGCGCACGAACCGCAGATGCCCTCGCGGCAGGAACGGCGGAAGGTGAGCGTCGGGTCGACCTCGTTCTTGATCTTGATCAGCGCGTCCAGCACCATCGGGCCGGTCTCGTCGAGATCGAGCTCATAGCGGTCGTAGCGCGGGTTCTCGCCCGAATCGGGATCGTAACGATAGATTTTGAAGCTGCGCTTTTTGTGGCCGCCGGACGTCGACTTGTACGTCTTGCCCTTGCCCTTGATCTTCGAGTTGGCGGGGAGAGAGAATTCGGCCACCGAGACGATCCTTTCGCGTTCGCTCCCCGTTAGCGCCCCGGCGCCCCGTGTCAAAGTCCTATGTGAGACATTTGCTGCGCTGCGCTATGCCGGGGGCAAAGGGAGAGCGCGATGCGGCTGAGCGACTGCCACAATGTCGAGGATTTCCGGAAGCTGGCGAAGGCCCGCCTGCCCTACCCGATCTTCCACTATATCGACGGCGCTGCCGACGACGAGCTGACCAAGGACCGCAACACCGCCGCCTTCGCCGATTGCGACCTGGTGCCCAGCGTACTCGCCGGCGTCGAGACGATCGACATGCGCATCACGTTGATGGGCAGGGAGATCGCGATGCCGCTCTTCCTCTCGCCCACCGCGCTGCAGCGACTGTTTCACTGGCAGGGCGAGCGCGCGGTGGCGGCGGTGGCGGAGAAGTTCGGCACATGGTTCGGCATCTCCACGATCGGCACCGTCAGCATCGAGGAGATCGGCCGCACCATTTCGAGCCCCAAGCTGTTTCAGCTCTACGTGCACAAGGATACGGGCCTGAACCGGTCGATGATCGAGCGCTGCAAGGAAGCCAGGTTCGACGCGATCGCGCTGACCGTCGACACGATCGTCGGAGGGAATCGCGAGCGCTGCCTGCGCACCGGCTTCACCTCCCCGCCTAGGTTGACGCCGCGATCGGCCGCGAGTTTCGCGTTCCACCCGCGCTGGACGCTCAACTACCTGCTGCGGGACGCCTTCGAGCTGCCCAACCTCAAGGATCATGTCTCGGCGGGCACCAACACCGCCATTTCGGTGGCGGATTATCTCAACACGATGCTCGACCAGAACATGAACTGGGCCGACGCCGAGCGCATCCGCGCCGACTGGGGCGGCCATTTCTGCCTGAAGGGCATCATGTCGGTGGAGGATGCCCGCCGCGCCGTCGATATCGGCGCGACCGCGATCATGATCTCCAACCACGGCGGCCGTCAGCTCGACGGCAGCCGCGCGCCGTTCGACCAGCTCGCCGAGATCGTCGACGCGGTGGGCGACCGGATCGAGGTGATCCTAGACGGCGGCGTCCGCCGCGGCAGCCATGTGTTGAAGGCGCTCAGCCTCGGCGCGAAGGCGGTGAGCGGCGGCCGGCTCTATCTCTACGCGCTGGCGGCGGCGGGCCAGCCCGGGGTCGAGCGCATCGTCGGTCGCCTGCGCGACGAGATCGAGCGCGACATGAAGCTGATGGGGGCACGCAATGTGGGCGAATTGTCGCGCGCCAATCTGCGCTGGCGTTAGGCTTCCTCCCCCTCCGCCGCGATCCGCCAGTTCACGCGGCGGGTGAAGTACATCACCGCCGCCAGCGCCGCGAAGGTGAGCAGCGAACCGATCAGCAGGGAGTAGGCCTCGAGGCTCAGCAGCACGTAGAGCACCGCATAGAGCGCCACCAGCATCGCGCCGACCGTGCCACCCCGCCGCCAGCTCTTCAGGATCGCCGCCGCATAGCAGGCGAGCAGCACCGCGATCGCCCCGCTCGCCAGCAGGTAGGCGGGCGTGAAGCCGATCAACTCGGCGAAGGCGAGCAGCAGCACGAAGAAGAGGATCAGCCCGATGCCGACCAGCAGATAGGCCGGCCCCGGCACCGCAACGCCCATCAGGATGTCGAACATCAGCAGCGCGACGAAGGTGAAGCCGATGAACAGGAAGCCATACTTCGTCGCGCGGTTGACCTCGCTGTAGAAATCCACCGTGTCGAGCAGAGCGACGCTCACCTGCGTGTTCGGATCGGGATCGCGCTCGCCGATCGAGACGATCGGGCGATTGAGCGCGAGGTTGCCGATCCGCCAGTCGGCGGCGAAACCCTGCTTGGTCACGGTGCGCGCCGCCGGCAGGAAGGCGCCGAGGAAGCTCGGGGATGCCCAGCTGGACGAGACATGCCATTGCGTGTCCTGCGCGGACGGTGCGAGTGCCAGACTGTCGTGGCCGCGCAGCTGGAAGGCGATGTCGAACGGGATCGCGCGCGCCGCCGCGACCGGCCCGGCAAGCCGCCCGCTGAAGCCGTTGCCGTCGTTCGCGCTCAGCCCCGATCCCGGGATCAGGGGCAGCCGCTGCCCGTCGACGCTGACGACCGGCTGCGATCCGGCGAGCCCCTTGGCGCTGCTGATCCCCATCGCGATCTGCGCCTGGTCGAGGTGCACCGAGGCCGGATCGATGTTGAGCTTGGCGAGATCGGGCAGCTGGAAGGTGCCCGCCGCATGCACGTCGGCGGTGTAGATCACCGCCTCGTAAATCGAGACCTTGCGCAGCTGCGGCTCCAGCTGCGTGTCGATCGCCAGCTTCGTCGGCGCGATCACCAGCGAATCGTCGCGGCTTTCCTGGTGCGTCTGGGTCTGGCCGTTCTCGGTCGTGGTGGTCTGCACCATGTGGGTGAAAGGCACGACCAGATAGGGGCCGGCGAGCGTCTGCGTGTCACCCCAGCCGGCGACGATCGCATCCTTGGCGGTGGTCGATTGGGACTGGCGATCGTAGACCAGCAGATAGACCGAGAAGAGCGGGATCGCGAGCAGCGCCGCCAGCAACACGACCAGCCCGAACTTGTAGCCCGGCGTGCGGGCCGGGGCCGGTTTTCCGGCGACAGTCGCCATATGCGCATCCTCCCTGTTGTGCGAGGCATAGCGCGCCGACTCAGCGAAGCGAAATGCGAAGCTCCCGAAGTTTCGATGCAGAAGCGATGCAGGTCGATCATCTTGTCTATTTTATAGAACAATCCGGATCACACTTACCGACTGTTACGGTCGACGATCGTGCGTATCTTGCCGCTTCAAGGGCAAGCCTCCCGGCCACCCTCTGGAGACAGACCATGACCACCATGCTCACCGACAAGACCGCCCTCGTCACCGGCGGATCGCGCGGCATCGGCGCCGCGATCGCCAGGCGCCTGGCCCGCGAGGGCGCGAATGTCGTCATCACCTATGCCGGCAACGAGGCGGCCGCCGCCGAAACGGTCGCCGCGATCGAGGCCGAGGGCCGCAAAGCGCTCGCCATCCGCGCCGACGCGTCGGACATGGCCGCCAGCCGCACCGCCGTCGTCCAGGCGGCTGAATTCCTCGGCGGCCTCGACATCCTCGTTCACAATGCCGGCGTCGCCGAGTTCGGTCCAGTAGGCGAGATCGGCGATGGCAGCTACCGGCAGCAGTTCGGCGTCAACGTGGACGGTGTATTCGCCGGCACCAGTGCCGCCATCCCGCACCTGCGCGACGGAGGCCGCGTGATCATCATCGGAAGCGTCAACGCCCATACCATGCCGACACCGGGAGGCGCGATCTACGGCGCAACCAAAGCGGCGGTCGCCGGGCTGGCGCGCGGCTGGGCACGCGATCTCGGCCCGCGCGGCATCCTCGTCAACGTGATCCAGCCCGGCCCGGTCGATACCGACATGAACCCGGCGGACGGCGATTTCGCCAAGGTGCTGGTGCCGCTGATGGCGATCGGCCGCTACGGCAAGGTGGAAGAAATCGCCAACCTCGCCGCCTTCCTGGCGAGCGACGAATCCTCGTTGATCACGGGCACCACGATCGACATCGACGGCGGCTTCTCGATCTGACCGGAGCGGTCAGTCGTCATCTTCGGCCGGTGTGGCAGCGTCCGCATCGGCCGACGACATGCGGGGCGGAGGCACCAGAATGTCCGGGAATTCCTTGTGGGTATCGCGCCCGGTCACCTTTGCCGGAACCTGATGCACCCAGCGGGCGGAGGGCGACGGCGGCGTGGGCGCCTCTTCCCTCTTGGGCAGGTAGCGATCGAACCGCCCTTCCCGCCACGAGCGCGCAACGAATGTCGCCGCGAACGCCAGCGCGGCCACGATCAGCCCGAACAGCAGGCCCTTGAGAAAGCGCGCCAAGGCCCGCCGGCGATCCGCCCGCCGCGCGATCCGCTCGCGCGCGACCTCGTCATAGCCGACCTCGGCGAGCACGAATTCCCGCCACCCGGCGCTGAGATCGGCGCCGGAATCGCTGCGCGGCTCGAACTCCGGCCGCCGGACGAGTCTCCGATAGGACATGACGGCGGCAGGGTAGCGCGGCAGAGTTTGCCAAAGGGTTGACGAGGTTGAACTAAAGTTGAGCGAACCAACCATCATCAACGGTAACGCGTTCAACGATTTCAGTCTTCAGACCAAGCTTAAGATCTTTGAGCAAAGTACAGAGTTGGTCGCCATCAATTAGATCGATGGCTGGTGCGCCATCTCTCGTCGCCTCGCGTCTTGCATCGGTTGAGAAAGTGCCGGTCGTGATAATCAATCCTTTGTCACTCCGGCCGACCATAGCACCTCGAAAATCTCGAACCGTTCCCGGCCCAACCGTACCTACATACCGCTTGCACTGGAATAGCGTAATAAAACTAAGAAGATTCAGCCGAAGTACTCCGACGCCGTCTATACCGCCATCACCGGATCGACCTGTGACTTCCACTTTAACGAAGCCCGCTTCCCTCAAGATGCGCTGAGACAGGCGCTCAAACGCTGCAGGCTCCATGCTCTTGAGAACCAACAGAAGCCGGTCGCGCCAGGACGCCACCTCGCTTTCGCTATCGTCCTGTTCTCCCGCGCCAGTCGTAGGCGCTCCCTCCACATCGCGGCGGCGTTCAAAATCAGCCTTTCTTACGGCCGCAGGAATAAGACGAACCTGCTCCCTGGTAATGCCCTCACCCTTTTCGGTGAGTGACCATACACCGCGCTGGCTGTTATCGAGAACCCCGTCCTTCTTGAGATAGGTCTTCGCCCACGCAAGATTATAGGCGAGCTTTGTCTGCCGCCCGTCCGTATGAACGATAGATGCCACTTCATCAGGAATCGCATCTAGCTCGATAATTTTTGCTAAAAGTTCTTCATTTGACGCCGACCCACCTGTCGCCTTCAATGCAACCAAAGTAGGCCACATCAGCGAATCGAAGGTAGGAACGTCTCGCACGATTCGCTCTCAATACACGCGCGCCTTCGGCTTGATGTAGCTCACGTCGTCGGTCAGCGTGTAGTCGTGCACCGGGCGGTAGTCGATCTTCACCAGATCCTTCGCGCCGTTCGCATAGTCGAACCAGGCGATCGTGTGCTTCATCCACTCGGCGTCGTCGCGCTTGGGGAAATCCTCGTGCATATGCGCGCCGCGGCTTTCCTTGCGGTTGGCGGCCGAGTGCATCGTGATCACCGCCTGCGGGAGCATGTTGTCCAGCTCCAGCGTCTCGATCAGGTCGGTGTTCCAGATCAGCGAGCGATCGGAGACCTGCACGTCGGAGAGCTTGGCATAGACCTCGTCGATATGCTTCTCGCCTTCGCTGAGCAGCGCGGTGTCGCGGAACACGGCGGCGTGTTTCTGCATCGTGCGCTGCATGTCGAGGCGGATGTCCGCCGTCTTCGTGCTGCCCGAGGCGTTGCGGTAATGGTCGAGGCGGGCGAGCGCCTTGTCGTCCGCCGCCGTCACCACCGCGCCGTGCTTGGAGTTGGGCTGGACCAGCTCGGCGATGCGGAAGCCGGTCGCGCGACCGAACACCACGAGATCGATCAGCGAATTGGAGCCGAGGCGGTTGGCGCCGTGCACCGACACGCAGGCCGCCTCGCCGACCGCGAACAGGCCGGGCACCACCGTGTCCGGCTCGCCGTCCTTCAGCGTGACGACCTCGCCGTGATAGTTACAGGGGATGCCGCCCATATTGTAGTGGACCGTTGGCGTGACAGGCAGGGGCTGGCGCGTGAGATCCACACCGGCGAAGATCTTGCCGGTCTCGGTGATACCCGGAAGCCGCTCGTGCAGCACCTTGGGATCGATATGATCGAGGTGCAGGTAGATATAGTCCTTGTTCGGGCCGACGCCGCGGCCTTCGCGCATCTCCATCGCCATCGAGCGGGCGACGACGTCTCGCGAAGCGAGGTCCTTGGCCGACGGTGCATAGCGCTCCATGAAGCGCTCGCCTTCCGAGTTGGTGAGGTAGCCGCCCTCGCCGCGCGCGCCCTCGGTGATCAGCACGCCCGCCCCGTAGATGCCGGTCGGGTGAAACTGGACGAACTCCATGTCCTGCAGCGGCAGGCCGGCGCGCAGCACCATGCCGCCGCCGTCGCCGGTGCAGGTGTGGGCCGAGGTCGCCGAGAAATACATGCGGCCGCCGCCGCCCGTCGCCAGCACGGTGGCGTGGCTGCGGAAGCGGTGGATGGTGCCGTCTTCCATGCAGAGCGCGATCACGCCCTTGCAGACGCCGTCCTCCATGATGAGGTCGAGCGCGAAATATTCGATGTAGAAGTCGGCGTCATACTTGAGGCTCTGCTGGTAGAGCGCGTGGAGCATGGCGTGGCCGGTACGGTCTGCCGCGGCGCAGGTGCGCTGCACGGGCGGGCCTTCGCCCATATTCTGCATGTGGCCGCCGAACGGGCGCTGGTAGATCGTCCCTTCCGGGTTGCGGCTGAACGGCACGCCCGCGTGCTCCAGCTCGATCACCGCCGCAGGCGCCTCGCGCACCATATATTCGATCGCGTCCTGGTCGCCGAGCCAGTCCGATCCCTTGACGGTGTCGAACATGTGCCAGGTCCAGTGGTCCGGCGTGTTGTTGCCGAGGCTCGCCGCGATGCCGCCTTGCGCCGCCACCGTGTGCGAGCGCGTCGGGAACACCTTGGTGATGCAGGCCGTCTTCAGGCCCTTCTCGGCGCAGCCCATGGTGGCGCGCAGGCCCGATCCGCCGGCCCCGACGACGACGGCATCATAGACGTGATCGATGATCTTGTAGGAAGCAGTCATTATGCGGGCACCCCGCCGAAGGCGATCTTGAGGATCGAGAAGACGCAGAGCGCGCCGCACAGGAAGACGTAGGCGTTCAGCAGCAGCAGCACCGCCACCTTGTTGCCCTCGTCATGCACATAATCCTCGATGAAGGTCTGCATGCCGAGGCGCAGGTGCCAGAATGTGGAGAGCACCAGCAGCACCAGCGGCACCGCCACCAGCGGCGACTTCAGCCACAGCACGACGGCCTGGTGATCGACGACCGGCAGGCGCACGATCGAGACCACGAACCAGATCATCAGGATCAGGTTGGCGGCGGCGGTGACCCGCTGCAGCCACCAGTGATGTGTGCCCGATTTGGCGGAGCCGAGGCCCCGCACGCGGCCAAGGCCGGTTCCCGTACCCATCAGAACACCTTCCCGGTTGCAACGAGGATCGCCCACACCACCAGGGTCGCGGTGATCGAGAAGGCGATGGTGAGCAGAGCGCCCATACGGTTGGTCTTGAGCTCGTAGCCCGCGCCCGTATCGAGCACGAAGTGCCGCACGCCCGAGGCCATGTGCTGGAACAGGCTCCAGGTCAGGCCGATGCCGACGATCTTGGCGAGGATGTTGACCAGCGCCTGCGCGCCCTCATGCGGGCTCGACGAGTCCGACTGGACGACCCAGTGGTAGAAGATATTGTAGGCGTCCGCGCTCATCGCGGCGGAGACCAGCCACCAGGTGAGCATCACACCGCCGCCGATCGCCAGCGCCGTGCCGGTGGCGCGGTGCAGGATCGAGACCAGCATGTGCGGGCCCCATCTCCAGATGCTCAAATGCGGGGATAGCGGCCGGGCGGCGTTTCTGGACACGGACAATCACCCTCGATCTTCTTTGTTGCGGTGGTCTTTGGTCCAAACGGTGGCGCGATGCAACATGAATGGAGCGGAGGGCGAGCCGCCTTTTTCGGCCGTCCGGGCGATCGTGCATAACGGCTCATTTACCACTGCGCGCCTATCAGGTTCGCGAAGACCGACATGCGGAGTGAGCCTCTAATGACCTATGCCTCCCCCAGCCTGCCGCACGGCGGCATGGTCTCGCTGAGCGAGCGGGCGATCGAGGAGCGACTGCAGGCCTATAACAGCGACGGCGCATTCGGGCAGCGGCTGGCCGCATTGTGGGGGCGCATCGGCGAGGATCTGGTCACAGTCTGCCGCCGCTGCTGGGACGAGATCGCAGCCCTTCCCGGCGTCGACCAGGACAGGCTTTCCGAGCGGATGCACGAGAGCCAGCGCCGCGCGCTGCGCGGTCCGATCGATGCCGAGTGGGTGCGCATGATTGCCCGCGAGGGCCGCATGATCGTCGAGCGTCAGATCCCAACCCCGGTCGTGGTGCAGTTCATCCATGCGATGGGCACCGCCATGCTCGATCTCGTTCGGGAGCGCTGCCCGGAAGACCGAGCCTTCGTCCGCGAGACGGCGGAGACGCTGCGTCTGCTGGGTTCGATCCAGCTCGAAATCCTCTTCTCGGAGATCACCAAGATCTATCGCGAACGCTCGAACGAGGAGCGCGCGTCGGCCGGCACCGCCTTCCGCGAGCAGATGACGGCGATCCTCGGTACCACGCTCTCCGATTCGTCGGTGCTGCGCGACCAGACCGTGCAGACCTCGCAGTCGGCGCGCGGCATGCTGGGCAAGGCCTCGGAAGTCGCCGCCGCCGCCGAGCAGTCGGCCGTCGCGATGCGCGAGGCGGCGCAGACCGCCGCCGGCCTGATCCGCGCCATCGAGGATGCTCGCCGCGAGGTCGAGATCGCCGCCGGCGTCGCCACCCGCGCCGCCGACCAGTCCACCCAGGCGGTGGTCGTCGCCGATGCGCTCTCCGGCCACGCCCAGGCGATCGAATCGATCCTCGGCCTGATCCGCGACATTGCCGGCCAGACCAACCTGCTCGCGCTCAACGCCACGATCGAGGCGGCGCGTGCCGGAGACGCCGGCCGCGGCTTCGCGGTCGTCGCGCAGGAGGTGAAGAGCCTCGCTTCCCAGACCGCGCGCGCCACCGACGACATCGCCGCCAAGATCGCCGCGATCCAGTCCGCCTCGCGCCAGACGCTCGACGTCAACGGCTCGATCCGCGACATTGTCGGCGAGGTGCAGACCTCCGCCCAGCGCATCCGCGAGGCGATGGAGGCGCAGGCCCAGACCGTCACCATGATCACCGCCGCCGTCGACGAGACCGCGCTCGCCGCCGACTCGATGTCCGGAACCATCGCCGCCATCCGCGTCGATACTGAGGCGGTCGCCTCCGACATCGATCGCATCGAATCGGGCTTCCGCTCGGTCGACGATCAGCTCGCCCGCCTCGAGAGCACCACGGGAGAATTCGTCAGTCGCGTCGCGGCCTGACACCACGCATCCATTCCGCACGCGGCACGTTCCGGCCATAGGCGACACCAGATCGCCCGGCTGGAGACGTTCCCATGAAGCGTGCGCTCATCCCCCTCGCCCTCGCCCTCCTTCTTGCCGGGTGCGGCGAGAAGGCGAAGCAGGACGTCTCGGCGGAAGAAGGTCCGAACCCCACTCTCCTGCCCGAGGTGCATCACCTCATCCCTACCGTCTCGATCGCCAAGATCATCGGCTGGAAGGATGATGAGACGCCCACCCCTGCGCCCGGCCTGAAGGTGGACGCCTTCGCGCGCGGGCTCGACCATCCGCGCTGGCTGCTGGTGCTGCCCGATGGCGACGTGCTGGTCGCCGAGAGCAACGCCCCGCCCAAGCCCGACGATGCCACCGGCCTGCGCGGCTTCTTCGAGCGGATGGCGCTGAGGAAGGCGGGTGGCGCTTCGCCCAGCCCCAACCGCATCCTCCTGCTGCGCGACACCAACGGCGACGGTGTGGCGGACCAGAAAAGCGTGTTTCTTTCCGGACTGAACTCGCCCTTCGGCATGGCGCTGGTCGGCGACACGCTCTACGTTGCCGACACCGACGCGCTGCTCGCCTTCCCGTACAAGACCGGCGATACCGCCATTACGGCCAAGCCGCGCAAGATTACCGACCTGCCCGCCGGCACGATCAACCACCACTGGACCAAGAACGTCATCGCCTCGCCGGACGGATCGAAGCTCTACGTCACCATCGGCTCCAACTCGAACGTCGACGAAAAGGGCATCGCGGTGGAGAAGGATCGCGCCCAGATCTGGGAGGTCGATCCCAGGACCGGCGCGCACCGCACATACGCCGCCGGCATCCGCAACCCCAACGGCATGGGCTGGACGGCGGACGGCACGCTGTGGACAGTCGCCAACGAACGCGACGAGCTGGGTTCCGACCTCGTGCCCGATTACCTGACCTCGGTGCAGCCCGGCGGCTTCTACGGCTGGCCCTGGCGCTACTGGGGCGATCATGTCGACAAGCGGGTGAAGGATCCGGAGCCCGATTATATCGACGAGACGCGCAAGCCCGATTACGCGCTGGGCGCCCACACCGCCTCACTCGGCCTCACCTTCGCCGACGGGCAGAAGCTCGGCCCGGCTTTTGCCGGCGGTGCCTTCGTCGGCCAGCACGGATCGTGGAACCGCAAGCCGCCGTCCGGCTACCGGGTGATATTCGTGCCCTTCGCGGGCAACCGCCCGACCGGCGCCAAGCCCGTCGACGTGCTGACCGGCTTCCTCGCGCCCGACGGTACCGAGACCCACGGCCGTCCGGTCGGCGTGACCATCGCGAAGGATGGCGCGCTGCTGGTGGCGGACGACGGCGGCAATGCGATCTGGCGCGTGACCGGCGCGACGCCGGCGGGAGCGACTGCCCCGCTTGCGCGTTGAACCGGGATCAGGCTTGCGCGCAGGTGAACATGGCAATCAGCACCGGTTCAGCCGCACACGCCTAGACATGGAATGCTGAAACGAATCGAGAGGTGTCGTCATGCGTATTGTTCCCATTGCCCTTGCCGCTGCCACGGCGCTGGCCGGCACCGCGGTCGTCGCCACCCCTGCCTCGGCACGGACCTTCGTGTCGGTCGGCTTCGGTGCCCCGGCCTATCCGGCTTATTACGGCGGCGGCTATTACCCCGCTTATTACGGCGGCTATTACGCCCCGCCGCCCGTCGTTTACGGCGGCTATTACGGCGGCTGGCACCGCCGTTACTATGGCGGTTGGCATCGTGGCTGGTATGGCCACGGTTATCGTGGCGGCTGGCACGGTCGCCGCTGGTAAGACCTTCCTTGGCGATCGAAAAAAGGTCGGGTGGAGACGCCCGGCCTTTTCTTGGCGAAGCTGGCCGGACGATTGCCCTCCTATGAACATGCCTCTCAGCGCGAGTTCACGCGGCCGGTCTTAGAGTGAGTCGTGTCATGAGAAGAAGGAGTATCGTCATGCGCACGGGTCTTACCATGCTTGCTGCCGCCATCACGCTCGGCACGGCGGCGATCGCCGCCGCCCCTGCCTCTGCCCACGATTACGGCTACGGCCGCGGCTATCGTCACCACCACGGCTGGGATCGTGGCGACCGCTGGGATCGCCATCGCGACTGGCGCCGCGACCATTGGCGTCACGAGCGAGAGCGCGAGTGGCGCCACCATCATCGCCACTATGGCTATAACGGCTATGAGGGCCGCGGCTATTACGGCTGGTAACGGCTGACGACGAAGGGCCGGGCGGAAACGTCCGGCCCTTTCCTCATGCGGTCGCGAACAGCTTGGCCGGATCACGGAAGGCCTTGAACTCCAGCGCGTTGCCCGAAGGATCACGGAAGAACATCGTCGCCTGCTCGCCCGGCTGGCCGACGAAGCGGATATGCGGCGCGATCCCAAAATCGGTTCCCACCGCCTCCAGCCGTTCGGCGAGCGCGTGCCATTCCCCCCAGCCCAGGACGACGCCGAAATGCGGCACCGGTACATCATGCCCGTCGACCGGGTTCGAGGCGACATCGGCCGACACCCGCCCGCTATCAAGATGCGCAACGATCTGGTGACCGTAGAGATCGAAATCCACCCACGAATCGCTGCTCCGTCCCTCCGCGCAACCGAGCGTGCCGCCATAGAAAGCGCGCGCCGCTGCGAGATCGTGGACCGGAAAAGCGAGATGGAAGGGGCGCAGGCTCATAAGGTCAATATAGCGCTTACCGAACCGAGCTTGGAACAAGGCCGAAAGTTACGAGATCACAACGACATACCAAGGTCGAAGCGGCAATACTAACCATGTCCGGAAAGGTTCGGGAAAGGCGCGCACCGCACTTTCGTCCGTGCCGGTGATCCAATCGGGGGGCGCCGGCCGGGGACGAGTAACATGGCTAAGGTTAACAAGTGGGTCGCGGGCCTCGTGCTCGCGGCGATGGGGGCGGCTGCGCCTGCGCAGGCGGGCTGCTGGACAGCACGCGAGACAGGTGCCGCACAGGTCCGCGACATGCAGACAATGCTGATGGTGGCGGCGCTGCGGTGCCGCGCGGCGCATATCGACATCTCGGCGGACTATGACGGCTTCGTGATCGCGCAGAAGGATGCGATCGCGGCGGCCAATTTCGTGATCAAGCAGCATTTTGCGGCCGCTGGCGGCAACCAGACGGATTACGACCGCTTCGCCACGTCGCTCGCCAACGTGTTCGGCGACGATGCCACCACCGAGGCGACCTGCGCCGAGGCGGCGGCGCTGGCGCACGAGGGGTCGGCGGCGGCGCCCGCCCAGCTCGAGCAGGTGGCCGAGTCGCGAGTCTTCCCGGCCTCGCTGCCCGGCGGCGCCTGCGCGGCTCCGGCGACACCCGTCGTGATGGCGGCCGCCATGCCGGCGAAGGAGGAGGCCCTGCCCCCGGTGGTCGCGCTCGCCGCGCCTCCGCCCGTGCAGCAGCCGGTCACGCTGCCGGCCGACGTGGTCGCGGCACTGACGGTGCTGGCGCACTACAAGGCAGCCGAAGCTGCGCCCGCCGCCGCCAGCGTAACGCAGACGGCGCTCGCCACGTCGACGCACTGACTTTGACGGGTCCTCTCCCGCGAAAGCGGGAGAGGGCTGCTCGCGCGGCTTCCTTTCGCGCGCGCAACCGTCTAGCGGGCGCCCATGGCTCCGTTCGGAATCGCGCTGCTTCTCGGCATCCTCTCCGCCTTCGGCTTCGCGCCGTTCAATCTCTGGCCACTGACGCTGCTGGCTTTCGGCCTGCTCTATTTGCCGCTGACGAAGGTGGAGCGGGGCTGGCGCGCCGCGCTGATCGGCTGGCTGTTCGGCCTGGGCCAGTTCGTGTTGGGGCTGGACTGGATCGCCAAGGCCTTCACCTACCAGGCCAACATGCCGGCGTGGCTCGGCTGGGTCGCGGTCGTGCTGCTCTCCTGTTATCTCGCCATTTATCCGGCACTGGCGGTGTTCGCCGCCTGGTGGGGAACGCGGAGGCTGCGTGGCGGCGCAGCGACCATGGCCCTTCTGTTCGGGGCGGGCTGGGCCGTGTGCGAATGGCTGCGCGCCACCGTCTTCACCGGTTTCCCCTGGAACCCCGTCTCCGTCTCGATGGTCGATCTGCCGCTGGCGCACGCCGCGCGCCTCGTCGGCACCTATGCGCTGTCCGGGCTGGTGGTGTCCTCGGCCGGCTTCATCGTGATCCTCGCGATGCGGCCGAAGGAAGCGCTCACCCGCAAGACGATCGCCACCGCGACCAACGTTCCCGCCGCGATCGGCCTCGGCCTGCTGATCGGCCTCTATGTCGTGCCGGCGCTGCTCCGGCAGTTTGCGCCTCCCCCGCCTCCGCCCTTCCCCAAGGGGCCGGTGGTCCGCATCATCCAGCCCAATATCGATCAGGGCGAGCGCTTCGATCCGCAGCAGGCGGCCAAGCATCTCGCGCTGGAGCAGGCGCTGTCCGGCGTCCCCGGAGACAAGCCGCGCCTGATCCTGTGGCCCGAATCCGGCATCGAGCAGAACGTGCTCGAGGACCCGGCCGCCCGCGAGCAGGTCGCCTCGATCCTCGGCCCCACCGACTTCCTGATGGGCGGCGGCGAATCCCCGATCCGCGACAAGACGGGCGAGGAGATCGAAGCCGGCAACAGCATCTTCACGATCGGCTATGGCGGCGCGCTCTACGCCCGCTACGACAAGGCGCATCTCGTGCCGTGGGGCGAATATCTGCCGATGCGCCCGCTGATGAGCGCGCTCGGCCTCTCGCGCCTCGTCCCCGGCGCGATCGACTTCCGCCCCGGCCCCGGCCCCGCAACCATCGACGTGCCGGGCTTCGGCAAGGTCGGCATGCAGCTCTGCTACGAGATCGTCTTCTCGGGCCGTGTCGTGAACGAGGTCTATCGGCCGGACTTCATCTTCGCGCCATCGAATGATGCCTGGTTCGGCCGGTCCGGCCCACCCCAGCATCTCGCCCAGGCGCGGATGCGCGCGATCGAGGAAGGGCTGCCGATCGCCCGCGCTACCCAGAACGGCATATCGGCCCTGATCGACGCCGACGGCCGCATCCTCCATTCGATCGACGCCCATCAGAGCGGCATGATCGAGCTTCCCCTTCCCGCGCCCCGCCCGGCCACCCCTTTCTCGCATATGGGCAACTGGGCGGTGGGGCTGATAGCCCTGCTTCTCGCCGGGCTGGCATTTGCCGCTAGGCGATATAAGGATAGCTTTATATAGAGCTTCCCTTAAATCGTCCGTTGGCTTCCGAGGATCATCCGACCTTATGCGCAGTGACTATCTCTTCACGTCCGAGTCCGTGTCCGAGGGCCATCCGGACAAGGTCGCCGATCAGATTTCCGACGCGATCGTCGATCTCTTCCTCTCCAAGGACCCGGAGGCGCGCGTCGCCTGCGAGACGCTGACGACCACCAACCTGGTGGTGCTGGCCGGCGAAATCCGCGGCAAGGGCATCATGGACAAGGAAGGCAATTGGGCGCCCGGCATCCAGGCCGAGATCGAGGAGGCCGTGCGCGGCACGGTGAAGCGGATCGGCTACGCGCAGTCCGGCTTCCACTGGCAGGAATTCCGTTTCGAGAACAACCTGCACCCGCAGTCCGCCCACATCGCGATGGGCGTCGACGAGAGCGGCAACAAAGATGAGGGCGCGGGCGATCAGGGCATCATGTTCGGCTACGCCACCGACGAGACGCCCGGCATGATGCCGGCGACGCTCTATTACAGCCACAAGATCCTCGAGACGATGGCGGAGGATCGCCATTCGGGCGCCGCCCCCTTCCTCGAGCCCGACGCCAAGAGCCAGGTGACGCTGAAGTACGAGAACGGCGTGCCGGTGAAGGCGACGGCGCTGGTCGTCTCCACCCAGCATTCGGCCGAGCTTTCCAACGAGGCGGGCCAGGCCAAGCTGCGCGACTATGTGAAGGGCGTGTTCGCCAAGATTCTGCCCGAAGGCTGGTTGCCCGCCGAGGAACAGATCTACGTCAACCCGACCGGCCTGTTCGAGATCGGCGGCCCGGACGGCGACGCGGGCCTCACCGGTCGCAAGATCATCGTCGACACCTATGGCGGCGCGTCCCCCCACGGCGGCGGCGCCTTCTCGGGCAAGGACCCGACCAAGGTGGATCGCTCGGCCGCCTATATCGCACGCTACCTCGCCAAGAACGTGGTCGCCGCCGGCCTCGCCAAGCGCTGCACGATCCAGTTGAGCTACGCGATCGGCATCGCCGAGCCGCTTTCGATCTACGTCGACACGCACGGCACCGGCACGGTGGACGAGGCGAAGATCGAGGCGGCTCTGCCCAAGCTGGTGCGCCTGACGCCGAAGGGCATCCGCGAGCATCTCGGCCTCAACAAGCCGATCTACCAGAAGACAGCCGCCTACGGCCATTTCGGCCGCGACGCCGAAGGCGATTTCTTCCCGTGGGAAAAGACCGACCTCGTCGACAAGCTGAAGGCGACGATCTGATCGGTGTCGCGGGGCCGGCCCGGCATTCTCCGGCCCCGCAACGAACTTCCGAAAACTTGATCCCGATTAGCAACGGATATCCGTTTCGCTGCTAGGGTGCATTCTATCGTCTCCGGGGGGAGCGATCAGGCGTCGGCCCGTGGCCCTGTTTCCGCCGCCGGCCGACGACGGAGCGCGCCTATGCACTATCGCCTCTATGGGCTGAATCCGACTACCGGCAGGATCATGCAGGGTCGTGACATCGCTGCCGAAACCGACCGCGAGGCGATCGCGGCGGGGCGCGGCATCCATCCCCACGATCCCTTCGAGATCTGGTGCCGATCCCGCCGCGTGTTCAGCAGCGCGGAGAGCGACGCGGCATCCACCGCCTGAGTCGCACTGGCATCGGCGCGCGGAGTCGGGCAGCATCTCGCCATGGCCCGCCTCATCGCCTTGATCCGCGGCATCAACGTCGGATCGACCCGCAAATTGCCCATGGCGGAGCTTCGCGCTGCCTGCGCCGAGGAAGGTCTGGGTGAGGTGAAGACCTACATCCAGAGCGGCAACGTCGTGCTCGATCATGGCAGCGCGAAGGATGTCGAGGCGGCGCTCGCCAAGCTGATACACGCCCGCTTCGAGCTGGACGTGCCGGTGGTCGTCCGCACCGCCGCGCAGTGGGACAGGCTGATCGAGACCTGTCCCTTCCCCGATGAGGCGAGGGAGGCCCCCAAGGCGCTCCACCTGCTCGCGTGCAAAGAGCCGCCGCAAGCGGACGCGATCGAAGCGCTGCGCGAGCGCGCGAAGCATGGCGAGAAGATCGCCGCCTGGGGCACGCGCGACATCGCGCTCCACTTCACCAACGGCGTAGCGGATTCGAAGCTGGCGCCGACACTGATCGACCGACTGGTCGGCGCGCCCGCCACCGGTCGCAACTGGAACACGCTGCTCAAGCTGCAGGAGATGGCGACCGGGGGCTGAGCGTCAGCGCGCCGCAATCGCATCCAGCGCGCGGTTGAGCGCCAGCACGTTGACGTGCGGATCGCCGAGGAAAGCCAGGATCGGCGTGTCGACCGACCGCCGCACCAACGCCTTCACCTGTGCCGGATCGAGGTGACGCGCGGTGGCCACCCGGTCCGCCTGATACAGAGCCGCCTCGGGGCTGATATCGGGATCGAGGCCCGAGGCGGAGGTGGTGACGAGGTCGGGTGGAATCGGTTTCCCCGTCACGGGAAGCCTGGCGACGTCGCCCTTCACGCGATCGGCGAGCGCCTGCGACGTCGGCCCGAGATTGGAGCCTGACGAGGCAGTCGCATCATACCCCTTGCCGGCGGCGGATGGACGCGGGTGGAAATAGCGGTCACTCGCGAAATTCTGGCCAATCAACGTGGAGCCGATAGCCTTGCCGCCCCGCTCGACGAGGCTGCCGTTCGCCTGATGCGGGAAGGCGACCTGCGCAACGCCGGTGATGGCGAGCGGATAGGCGATGCCGAGCGTCAGCGCGAACAGCCCGGTCATGACGAGCGCGGGGCGGAGTGAGGTGGTGAGATCGTTGCTCATGATATGATCCTCAGGCGAGGTGCAGGCCGCCGACCAGCAGGTCGATCAGCTTGATGCCGACGAAGGGTGCGATCAGGCCGCCCAGCCCGTAGATAGCGAGATTACGGCGCAGCAGCGGGCCGGCACCGATCGGGCGGTACTTCACGCCCCTGAGCGCAAGCGGCACCAGCAGCGGGATGATCAGCGCGTTGAAGATGATCGCCGACAGGATCGCCGACTGCGGGGTCGCGAGGCCCATGACGTTGAGCACCTTCAGCCCCGGATAGATCGCCACGAACATCGCCGGGATGATCGCGAAATATTTCGCGACGTCGTTGGCGACCGAGAAGGTGGTGAGCGCGCCGCGCGTCATCAGCAGCTGCTTGCCGAGGCCGACGACCTCGATCAGCTTGGTAGGGTCGCTGTCGAGATCGACCATGTTGCCCGCCTCGCGCGCCGCCTGCGTGCCGGTGTTCATCGCCACGCCGACATCGGCCTGGGCGAGCGCGGGGGCGTCGTTGGTGCCGTCTCCGCACATCGCGACGAGCTTGCCGCCGGCCTGCTCCCTGCGGATGAGGTCCAATTTGTCCTCGGGCGTCGCCTGCGCGAGGAAATCGTCGACGCCCGCCTCGGCGGCGATGGCGGCGGCGGTGAGCGGGTTGTCGCCGGTGATCATCACCGTGCGGATGCCCATCTTGCGGAGTTCGCCGAACCGCTCCTTGATGCCGGCCTTCACGATGTCCTTCAGCGCGATCGAGCCGAGCAGGCGGCCGTCCTTCGCGACCGCCAGCGGGGTCATGCCGGCGCGGGCGATTTCCTCGGTGGCACGGCGCAGATCGGTGGCGGCGGTGGAATCGCCCATGCCCGCATGGGCCTTGAGGATCGAATCGACGGCGCCCTTCTCGATCAGCGTCTCGCCGAATTTTACGCCCGAAATCCGGGTCTGTGCGGTGAAGGGGATGATCTCCGCGCCATCGGGTAGCGCTTGCGTCTTCACGCCGAAGCTCTCGCGGGCGAGCAGCACGACAGAGCGCCCCTCGGGTGTCTCGTCGGCGAGGCTGGCGAGCAGAGCCGCCTCGGCCAACTCGGCCTGCGTCACGCCGGTGACCGGGCGGAACTCCGTCGCTGCGCGGTCGCCGATGGTGATCGTGCCGGTCTTGTCGAGCAGCAGCGTATCGACGTCCCCCGCCGCCTCCACCGCGCGGCCGGACTTGGCGAGCACGTTGAAACGCACCAGACGGTCCATCCCGGCAATGCCGATCGCCGAGAGCAGGGCCGCGATCGTCGTCGGGATCAGCGTGATCAGCAAAGCCGCGAGGATCGCCACCGGCACCGCGCCGCCCGCATAGGCGGTGAAGCCGGGAATGGTGCCGACCGCGATCAGGAAGATGATCGTCAGGCCGACAAGCAGGATGGTGAGCGCGATCTCGTTGGGGGTCTTCTGCCGCTCGGCGCCTTCGACCAGGGCGATCATGCGATCGAGGAAGCCCTGGCCGGGATCGACGGTGACGCACACCCTGATCTGGTCCGAGATCACCCGCGTGCCGGCGGTGACGGCCGATCGATCGCCGCCCGCCTCGCGGATCACGGGCGCGCTCTCGCCGGTGATCGCGGCCTCGTTGACCGAGGCGACGCCCTCCACAACCTCGCCGTCGGCGGGGATCAGATCGCCGGTCTCGACCAGCACGACGTCGCCCTTGCGCAGTGCGCTCGCGGGCACTGGCTCGATCGACGAGCCTTTCATGCGCTTGGCGGTCAACTCGGCCTTGGTGGCGCGGAGCGAGGCGGCCTGCGCCTTGCCTCGTCCCTCGGCGAGTGCCTCGGCGAAGGTGCCGAACAGTACGGTCAGCCAGAGCCAGACGACGAGCTGGAGCTTGAAACCAACGCCGAGGCCGTCATGCTCCACCACCAGCAGGATGGTGAGCAGGGCGGCCACGCAGGCGGTGACGAACATCACCGGGTTGCGGACCAGCTCCTTCGGATTGAGCTTGCGGAACGAGTCGCCCACCGCAGGCAGGATCAGCTCGGGCGTGAAGAGAGTGGCGGAACGGGCCATTGTCGTGACCTTCAGAAGAGCTGGCCGTGGATCATCGCGAGATGATCGGCGATCGGGCCGAGCGCGAGGCTGGGCAGGAAGGTGAGGCCGCCGAGGATCAGCACGATCCCGACCAGCAGGCCCACCCACAAAGGGCCGGTCGTCGGGAAGGAGCCCGCGCTCTCCGGCGTATATTTCTTGCCGGCGAGCGATCCGGCGACCGCCAGCATCGGCACGATGATGAAGAAGCGGCCGATCCACATCGCCACCGCCAGCATGCCGTCATAATAAGGCGTGCTCGCGGTCAGCCCGGCGAAAGCGGAGCCGTTGTTCCCGACCGCGCTGGTGAAGGCATAGAGGATTTCCGAGAAACCATGCGGCCCCTTGTTGAGCGGCCCGGCGAGGCCCGGCGCGACGACGCTGGAGATCGCCGTCATGCCGAGGATGACCAACGGCAGCACCGCGATCGCCAGCACCGCGAGCTTCACCTCGCGCGCCTCGATCTTCTTGCCGACATATTCGGGCGTGCGGCCCACCATCAGCCCCGCGACGAACACGGCGAGGATGGCGAAGAGCAGGAAGCCGTAGATTCCCGCGCCGACGCCGCCGACCACGACCTCGCCAAGCTGGATGTTGAACAGGGGAACGAGGCCGCCGAGCGCGGTGAAGCTGTCGTGCATGGCGTTGACCGCACCGCACGAGGCGGCGGTGGTGACGGTCGCGAACAAGGCGGAGGCGGCGGCGCCGAAGCGCACCTCCTTGCCCTCCATGTTGGCGCCTGGGACGCCGAGATGGTGGAGCACGGGGTTGCCAGACGCCTCCTGCCAGTAGCAGACGGCCACTCCGGCGAGAAAGATCAGCACCATGGCGGAGAGGATCGCCCAGCCTTGCTTCGTATTGCCCACCGCCTTGCCGAAGCACCAGGTGAGGCCGAAGCCGATCAGGAAGATCGACAGCATCTGCACGAAATTCGTGAGCGCCGTCGGGTTTTCGAACGGGTGCGCGGAGTTGGCGTTGAAGAAGCCGCCGCCGTTGGTGCCGAGCATCTTGATCGCCTCCTGCGAAGCGACCGGCCCCAGCATCAGCGTCTGCTTGACGCCCTCCAGCGTGGTGACGTTCGCCGAGGCGGCGAGCGTCTGCGGCACGCCGCTGGCGACGAGATACAGCGCGTAGAGACAAGAGATCGGCAGCAGCAGGTAGAGCGTGATCCGGGTGCAATCCGCCCAGAAATTGCCGATTCCCTTCGCCTCGTGCCGCGCGAAGCCACGGAACAGCGCGAAGGCGAGCGCGATGCCGGTCGCGGCGCTCATGAAGTTGTGGATGGTGAGGCCGAGCATCTGGCTGAGGTTCGACATGGTCGACTCGCCCGAATAGCTCTGCCAGTTGGTGTTGGTGGTGAAGCTCACCGCCGTGTTCGCCGCAAGATGCTGGGGCAGGCCGGCAAATCCCATCGGGTTGAGCGGCAGCAGCACCTGCAGGCGCAGGATCGCGTAGGTGAACAGCATCAGCACCGCGTTGAGCACCAGCATGTGCACGGCGTAGCGGCGCCAGCTCTGCTCCTCGTCCGGATCGATGCCGGACAGGCGGTAGAAGCCGCGCTCGACGGGGCCGAGCACGGCATGGAGCGGCGTGCGGCGGCCTTCGTAGAGCGCGAACAGCCAGTCGCCGACCGGCTTGGTCAGCGCCAGCAAGACACCCACGAAGGCGAGGATCAGGATCCAGCCTGAAACGGTCATGTCAGTGTCTCCAGGCTCAGAATCGCTCGGGCCGGAGCAGCACGGCGACGAGATAGACGAGAAGGCCGGCAGCGGTCAGCCCGGCGAGCCAGAGGTCGAGGGTCACGGCGTGCGCCTCAGGCGTGGTCGCACAGGCGGACATAGGCGAGCGTCGCCGCCAGCAGCCCGACCATGGCGGCGATCCAGAGAAAGTCCTGCATAAGGATGTGTCCGGATGAAAGGAGACCGCGGATGAGCGTCCGCCAGCCGTCGCCGGCAGCGACGACAGTGGATTAGGCGCGATGGTCGTAGGGATTCGAGACCGGGCCGGTGCCGCCTGCATAAGATCGGCATAGGATTCGCGCGGCGTAGCGGCGCGCTGTTCGAACGAGGACGGGTGACCCCGCACTCGATGAGGCAGGATCACCCGTCGTCGGAATCGGTACTCACCGCGTCGCGCGGAAAGCTCAGGAGATCAGCAGCGCACCCGGTGACGACCGATCGCATGACCCAGCAGCGCGCCGCCGCCGGCGCCGATGATCGTGCCGGTGGTGCGGTCACCGGGGCCGGCGATGGCATTGCCGGCCAGGCCGCCCGCCAGCGCGCCTACGATCGCGCCGGTGCCGCCGCCGCTGTGGCAGTGGCCGTAATAGCCGCCGCGGTAATAGCCGCCCCGTCCGTAATAACCATGACCACCATAATAGCCCCGGCCGCCGCCGTAATAGCCGTGATGGCCACCCCAGCCGCCGCCGTGGCCGTAATGGCCGCCACCGCCCCAGCCATGATGGCCGTGCGCCTGCGCCGGCGCGACCGAGCCCGCTGCGATCATGCTCGCAAGTGCAGCAGCAGTGGCGAATTTCCTCAACATCCTGTCACTCCCATTCGTCTGGACACCAACGCCTTAGCATCGTGCCCTTGAGCGATGCCTGAACTGGATCGTCAGCATCGGTTCAGGGTCGAAACGAACAAAATGGAGCGAAGTTTCGAATCCCGGCGCTTGCCGGCTGGCTCATTGCGCATTGCGGAATTGAAATGCGTCCAAATGCGCATTTCCGTCTACCAATCGACCATAGGGCGCTGCCCAACGCGATCTTTCCATGATACTTTCATCCCGCGGCGCAACAAAATCGCCGTTCATGAAGGGAGTCTTCGATGAAAACGACGAAGTTGATGGCCGTTGCTGCCGTCACGATGCTCGTCGCGCAGTCGGGCGTCGCGGCGGTTCGTCCGTCGACCGTCCAGCTGTCGCCGATCGCCGTGGCGCAGATGAACGCCGGTGCCCGTATCGGTACCACCGCCAAGGGCAAGCGTTCCGACGTCGTGCAGGGCGGTGTGCTCGCTCTTGCGCTCGTCGGTGCGGCCGGCGCGGGTGTCGGCATCGCCGCCGCCGCCGGTGCGTTCGACGACAATAACAAGTCGACGAGCCCGTAACCGTTTCATACGCTTTGCCAAAGAAGCCCCGTCTGCCCCGTGCAGGCGGGGCTTTTCATTTCCGGCCGAACAGTTTCTCGATGTCGCCATGGCCGAGCTTTACCCAGGTCGGACGGCCATGGTTGCACTGGCCGGAATGGGGCGTGACCTCCATCTCGCGCAGCAGCGCGTTCATCTCGGCGACAGAGAGGATGCGGCCGGCGCGCACCGATCCGTGGCAGGCCATCGTGCCCGCCACCGCATCCAGCTTCTCGCGCAGCGACAGCGCCTCGTCATAGGCGGCGAGCTCGTCGGCGAGCTCGGTAACGAGGCCGCGCACGTCGGTGCGGCCCAGCATCGCCGGCACAGCGCGGACCAGCATCGCTCGCGGACCGAAACGATCGAGCTCCAGCCCCATCGCGGTGAGCTCCTCCAGTCGCGTCTCCAGACGGTCGCAGCCCGTCTCGTCGAGCTCGACCACCTCGGGCAGCAGCAGCGCCTGCGACGCCACGCCGCCGTCCGCCATCGCGCGGCGCATCCTCTCCAGCACCAGGCGTTCGTGCGCGGCATGCTGGTCGACGAGGACCAGGCCGTCCTCGGCTTCCGCCACGATGTAGGTCGCCGCCACCTGCCCGCGCGCGATGCCGAGCGGGTGCTCGACGGCGGCGGGCGGGGCCGAGACGGCCACCTCCGCCCTGCCCTGCGGCGCCGGCGCGGCAGGAGCATGAGAGAAGGATGGCCGCGAGTCCCAGACGCCATATTGGCGCTGCTCGACCGGCAGGGGCAGAGCCGCCGCAATCGGCGCCATCGGCTCCGACTGCCACGCCGCCAGCGCATCCGCAGCCGGGCGCTGGACGCTGCGATGGCCGGCCGCGTCCAGCGCAGCGCGCAGCCCCCCCACGATCAATCCCCGGATCTGGGCCGGCTCCCGGAAGCGGACTTCGGTCTTCGCGGGGTGGACGTTGACGTCGACCTCGCTGCCCGGAAGCGTGATGAACAGGGCCACCACCGGATGCCGGTCCCGCGCCAGCATCTCCTGATAGGCCGCGCGCACCGCGCCGACGAGCAGCCGGTCGCGCACCGGCCGGCCGTTGACGAAGAGATATTGGTGGTCCGCCACGCCCCGGTTGAAGGTGGGAAGCCCGGCGACGCCTTCAAGCCGCACCTCGCCCCGCGCGTGATCGAGTACCACGCTGTTGCCCGCCAGCTCGCGATCGGTGAGCGCCGCCACCCGCTGCGGCTCGCTCTCGCCCGGCGGGACGGAGAGCACGCGGCGCCCGTCATGCTCCAGCGTGAAACCGATCTCCGGCCGCGCCATCGCCAGACGCTTCACGACATCGACGCAGGCCGCATATTCCGATCGCGCCGATCGCAGGAACTTGCGCCGCGCAGGCACCCGATCGAACAGCGCCTCCATCCGCACCCGCGTACCGGGCGGGAGCGCCGCCGGCCCCTCGGCCGCGACCATGCCATTATCGACGACTCGCCGCCAGCCATCCGCCCCCTTGACGCGGCTTTCGATGATCAGCCGCGCGACACTGGCGATGGAGGGCAACGCCTCACCCCGAAAACCAAGCGTTTCAACCGCTTCGATCGCATCGTCAGGCAGCTTCGAGGTGGCGTGCCGCTCCAGCGCCAGCGCCATCTCGGCGGGCGTCATGCCGCAGCCGTCGTCCGCCACCTCCACGGATGACAGCCCGCCATCCCCTAGCGTCACGGAAACCCGCGTGGCGCCTGCGTCGATCGCGTTCTCGACCAGTTCCTTCAACGCGCTGGCCGGCCGTTCCACCACCTCGCCCGCTGCGATGCGGTTGATCAGATGCTCGGGGAGGCGGCGTATTGACATGGCACAAGTCCTAGCCCAAGCGGCTGGCTTCCGCGACCACTTGCGATCAGAGGTTTTTCGGCCGCTTTTCGGGGGCGGTGGAAGCGGTGCATCCGGATCATGCCGGCCACGGGGCCAGGCCGGCGATAGTGGGCGAGAGCGGGCACACGATGTTGTTCAGTCGTTTCTTCAAATTCATGTCGCACGACATGGCGATCGATCTCGGGACCGCCAACACGCTGGTTTACCTGCGTGGGCGGGGCATCGTGCTGAACGAGCCGTCGGTGGTTGCGATCGAGACCATCCAGGGCGTCAAGAAGGTTCGCGCCGTCGGCGAGGACGCCAAGCTGATGATGGGCAAGACCCCCGGGACGATCGAGGCGATCCGCCCACTGCGCGACGGCGTGATCGCCGACATCGACGTCGCCGAGCAGATGATCAAGCACTTCATCCACAAGGTGCATGGCGGCAAGATGCGCGCCTGGCGCTTCCCGGAGATCGTGATCTGCGTGCCGTCGGGCTCCACCTCGGTCGAGCGCCGCGCGATCCGTGACGCCGCCTCCAACGCCGGCGCCAGCCAGGTCTTCCTGATCGAGGAGCCGATGGCCGCCGCGATCGGCGCCGACATGCCCGTCACCGAGCCGGTCGGCTCGATGGTGGTCGACATCGGCGGCGGCACGACGGAAGTCGCCGTGCTGTCGCTGCGCGGCCTCGCCTACACCACCTCGGTGCGCGTCGGCGGCGACAAGATGGACGAGGCGATCGCCTCCTACGTCCGCCGCAACCACAACCTGCTGATCGGCGAATCGACCGCCGAGCGCATCAAGAAGGAAGTCGGCATCGCCAAGATGCCCGCCGACGGCATTGGCGAGACGATCCACATCAAGGGTCGCGACCTCGTCAACGGCGTGCCCAAGGAGATCACGATCAACCAGGGCCAGATCGCCGACGCGCTGGCCGAGCCGGTCGGCACGATCGTCGAGGGCGTGCGCATCGCGCTGGAGAACACCGCGCCGGAGCTCGCCGCCGACATCGTCGACCAGGGCATCGTGCTGACCGGCGGCGGCGCGCTGCTCCAGGGCATCGACGAGGTGCTGCGCGACGAGACCGGCCTGCCCGTCACCATCGCGGACGATCCGCTCACCTGCGTGGCGCTCGGCACCGGCCGCGCGCTCGAAGAGCCGATCTATCGCGGCGTCCTGCTGACCGCCTGAGGCATCCCACAGAGGACATCTTGCCCATCAACCCGTTCGTGCTGAGCTTGTCGAAGCACTGTCCTTCCTTCTTCCCGAGAGAAAGGCAGCCCTTCGACAAGCTCAGGGCGAACGGAGATTTTGTGGCTGGCGGAGTGGCATCATGAAGGCCCCGTCCCGCAACAAGCGGCCCGGTTTTTCCCGGCGTGCGCAATACGGGTTGTTCTTCAGCTACGTGATCGCGGTGACGGGAATCCTCGTCGGCCTGGGGCTGGTGGTGATCGCGCACGTCGATCCGACAGGCTTCGGCGTTATCCGCGGCGGCGCGCTGGATGCGACCGCGCCGATCTCCAGCGCGGCGCGCGGCGTGGTGCGCGGGGCAGGCAAAGTCGTCGACGGCATCGGCGCCTATTTCTACGCCGGCTCCAAGAACGCCGAGATGGCGCGCGAGCTGGATCGCGACCGCGCAGCGCTGGTGCGCGCGCGCATCCTCGCGCTGGAAAACGAGCGGCTGCGCAAGATGCTCAAGCTGGTCGACGATCGCGGCGGCTCGGTCGCCGTGGCGCGCATCGTCGGCTCGAGCGGGGTGAGCAGCCGCCGTTATGCCACGCTCGATGCGGGCCGTGCGCAAGGCGTCGAGCCCGGCCAGCCGGTGCGCTCGCCCGAGGGGCTGGTCGGCCATGTCGTCGATGCGGGCATGATCGCCTCGCGCGTGTTGCTGATCACCGACAGTTCCAGCGTCGTCCCCGTTCGCCTCGCGCGCGGCGGCGCTCCTGCTCTTGCGGCCGGTCGTGGCGACGGATCGATCGAGATCCGCCCGCTGGGTGCCGGCGGCAATCCCTTCAACCGGGGCGACATCGTGCTGACCTCGGGCACCGGCGGCCTCTATCCGCCCGACGTTCCCGTAGCCGTGATCCTCAGCAAGGACGGCGACGTCGCGGTGGCCTGGCCGCTCGCCAACCCGGCGCAGCTCGATTACGCGACGGTGGAGCAGCCCTTCGCCGGTCTCCCGCCGCCGCCCGAGCCCACCAAGACCGCCAAGCCCTGATGCGTGCGCCGGCCAGCTCCGCGCCGCCCACCCGCGCCATCGAGATACGCGCGCAGGTGGTGCCGATCGTCTCGACCCTGCTCGGCTCGGCGACCGCGCTGATGCCGACCGTCGCGCTCTCCCCCACATGGCCGCCGCTCGGCCTGCTGATGCTGCTGGCGTGGCGGCTGCTGCGCCCGGAAATCTGGATGGCGTGGATCGGCCTGCCGCTCGGTCTTGCGGATGATCTGCTGACCGGGCAGACGCTGGGCACGGGGATGGTCACATGGACGGCGTGCCTGCTGCTCGCCGATTTGGTCGAGGGACGGTTGCTCTGGCGCGATTACTGGCAGGAATGGCTGCTCGCCGCGATCGCCATCGCCTTCGCGATGGTCGCGGGCTGGGCGATCGCCTGCTGGACGGGCGGCGCCACGCCGATCCGGCTGATCCTGCCGCAGATCGCCATCTCGATCCTGTGCTTCCCGATCATCGGGCGGCTATGCGCGCGTCTCGACCGCTGGCGGCTGGCGATCGGGAAAATCCGCGCACAGGATTGAGCCTTTGAACTTCGGCAAGCCTCCGCGCGGCGGGCGCCTCGTCACCGAGGCGCAGCAGACATTCTCGTTCAGCCGCCGTGCGCTGTTCGTCGGTGCCGCGCAGGGCGCGATCGGCGCCGTGCTGGTCGGCCGCATGGCGTGGCTGACCATCGCCGAGCACGACAAATATGCCGCGCTTGCGGAGAGCAACCGCGCCCGCTCCACGCTGATCCCGCCGCGCCGGGGCTGGATCATCGATCGCACCGGCCAGCCGATCGCGATCAACCGCTCCGATTTCCGCGTCGACCTGATCCCCGATCTGCTCGACGATCCCAAGCGCGAGATCGAGCTGCTCCAGAATCTCCTCCAGCTCGCGCCGGAGGATATCGAGCGGCTGCAGGACAATCTGCCCAAGGCGGCGGGCTTCCAGCCCGTGCAGGTGGCCGAGGATCTCGACTACGAGCATTTCGCCGCCGTGAACCTGCGCCTGCCGGACCTGCCCGGCGTGGTGCCGGCGCGCGGCTTCTCGCGCTCCTATCCGGCGGGGCCGGCGGTGGCCCATCTGATCGGCTATGTCGGATCGGCGTCGGCGGAGGACTATAAGAAGGACAAGAACCCGCTCCTCATCACGCCGGGTTTCAAGATCGGAAAGCAGGGGCTGGAGAAGAGCTTCGACCATTTCCTGCGCGGCCAGCCCGGCGCCAAGCCGTCCGAGGTCACGGCGCGCGGCAAGCTGGTGCGCGAACTGCCCGCCAGGGCCGAGACGCCCGGCAACACTCTCCAGCTCACCATCGACGCAGGATTGCAGGATTACATCGCCGAGCGGATGGGCGACCAGTCCGGCTCGGCGGTGGTGATCGACACGCAGACCGGCGACATCCTCGCCATGGTTTCGATGCCGGCCTACGATCCCAACAGCTTCTCCAAAGGCATCAGCCACGACGAGTGGAACATGCTGTCGGCCAACGATCACCTGCCGCTCGTCAACAAGACGCTACAGGGCCTCTATCCGGCCGGCTCGACGGTGAAGCCGATGAACGCGCTGGCGCTGCTCGAGGCCGGCGTGTCGCCGGACGAGACCGTCGCCTGCTCGGGCGCGTTGCGCGTCGGCAACAGCTTCTTCCATTGCTGGCGGCACCAGGGCCACGGCGCCATCAGCATGCACCGCGCGATCGAGCAGAGCTGCGACATCTATTTCTACCAGATGTCCCGCAAGGTCGGCACCAAGGTATTCGCCGACATGCTCAAGCGGCTCGGCCTCGGCGAGAAATATCCGCTGCCCTTCGGCTCCCAGCGCTACGGCACGGTGCCGGATCCGGATTGGAAGCTGAGGAAATACCACAAGGAATGGACGGTCAGCGACACGCTGAACTCGTCGATCGGCCAAGGCTACACGCTGGTCAACCCGCTGCAGATCGCGGTGGCGGCGGCGCGCATCGCCAGCGGCAAGACGCTGATCCCGCGCGTCGTCCACCGCCATTCGGACCAGCCGCCGCAGAGCATGGGCGTCTCGGCCGAGCATCTCGCCATCATCCACTCAGCGATGGGCGACGTGGTCGGCCCCGGCGGCACGGCGAACAGCGCGCGCATCCAGGTGCCGGGCGTCGCGATGGGCGGCAAGACCGGCTCGGCGCAGGTCCGTCGCATCAGCATGGCCGATCGCGCTGCCGGCCGGGCGCAGGCGCTCGGCACGCAGGGCGAATGGAAGCTGCGCGACCACGGCCTGTTCATCTCCTTCGCGCCGGTCGAAACCCCGCGCTACGCCGCCGGCATCATTCTAGAACATGCGGGCCACGGCGCCGCCGCCGCGCAGATCGCACGCGACGCCTACACCTATCTGTTCGACAAGCAGCGCGCGCTCGACACGCTGGCCAAGCTGCAGCCGAGCTGGGGCGGCGACATCGACACCCGGATGGCCAAGGAGAAGGCCGACTGGGCGGCGCAGCAGGCCGCGCTCGCCCAGCCCCAAGGCGCCCCCGCCGACGAGGGCGACATGGGCGCGCAGGCCAATGCCGCACAGCCGCCGGACAGCTCGGTGGCGACCGCCGTCGCACCACCTTCGGAGGCACCCGACAACACGCAGGATACCGCCGCGCCTGCGAACACCGCCGTCCCCGCCAACGAGGCGACGCCCGAATGATCCGCAACTCGCTCGTCCCCGCCCCTCTGGCGCAATTGCCGTGGAAGGTGCTGTTGACGGTGATCGGCATCACCGCCTTCGGCCTGACCGTGCTCTATTCGGCCGCCGGCGGCAGCCTCCAGCCCTGGGCATTGGGACAGGGCGCGCGTTTCTGCCTGTTCCTCGGCATGTCGATAGCGATCTCGCGCCTGCGCGAGGAACAGATCAAGCAGGCGGTCGCGCCCGCCTACGTGACGCTGATCCTCGCACTGATTGCAACCGAACTGCTCGGCAAGGTGGCGGGCGGCAGCCAGCGCTGGCTCAACCTCGGCATCATCCGCCTCCAGCCTTCCGAGCTGATGAAACCGCTGATCGTGCTGACCCTCGCCCGCTTCTACGATCTGCTGCCCGCCGGCGAGATTCGACGCTGGACGGCAATCTGGCCCGCCTTGCTGCTGATCGGCGTGCCGGCGGGCCTGATCCTGATCCAGCCCGACCTCGGCACCGCGACGATGGTGACGCTGGGCGCGCTCGTCACGATGTTTATGGCCGGCCTGCCGCTCCGTCTGTTCATCGGTGGCGTGCTGGCCGCGATCCCGCTCGGCGCGGGCGCGTGGAGCATGCTCCACGATTACCAGCGCAACCGCATCCTGATCTTCCTCGATCCCGATCTCGATCCGCTCGGCAAGGGCTATCACATCACCCAGTCCAAGATCGCGATCGGATCGGGCGGCATCTTCGGCAAGGGCTTCCTGAACGGCACGCAGAGCCACCTCGATTATCTGCCCGAAGGCCAGACAGACTTCGTCTTCGCCACAATGTCCGAGGAATGGGGGCTGATCGGCGGCGTGATCCTGATCTGCGCGTTCCTGGGCGTGGTGTGGTGGGGCATGGGCGTCGCCCAGCGTGCGGAGACCCGTTTCGGGCGGCTTTCCGCGGCAGGGTTGGCCACCACCATCTTCTTCTACGTAGCGGTGAACCTGGCGATGGTGATGGGCTTGGCTCCCGTCGTCGGCGTGCCCTTGCCACTGGTTTCCTACGGCGGATCGGCGGTGATGACCGTGCTGATCATCCTCGGCCTGCTGATGGCGATCGACCGCAGCCAGCGCCGCCCGGGCGGCGCCTTCGGATAATTTCGCGGACACAACACAAAGCAGTTTACAGCCGGAGATTCGGTTGCTAGTTGGCCGCCTCCCAACGAGGGCCGGCACCGGCCTCTCCGCTGTGTGGACGCATAGCTCAGTTGGTAGAGCAGCTGACTCTTAATCAGCGGGTCCTTGGTTCGAGCCCAAGTGCGTCCACCAAAATCTCCTCATTTTATAGCGTGTTGCGGCCGATGGCGGCAAAATTGCGATTCGCAGGTTCCGAAATTCGGTCTCCTGGGCAACATCTGGGCAACATTTCCGATGCGCTTCAGTGCGCTGTTTTGGTACCTCCTTGGATAAGGGTGTCGCCCCTCTCTCCGCTGGCGCAAAGCATTTCGAATCGAGGCTGCTTGCCCAGCGGCAGCTTCAAATGCATAACCTGCTCCGCGGGCAGACCGATTCAGGATCGGTTTGCATGGAAGTCTCGGAAGATCGCTTCATCAAGATTGCCGGTGTCATTGAGCGTACCGGACGATCGCGGGCAGCCATCTATAGGATGGTCGCCGATGGCACATTCCCAAAACAAGAACGGATCGGAGTAAGGGCGGTGGCGTGGCGGTTGTCGGCTGTCCTGAAGTGGATGGATGCGCCGCTCGACTATCGACGCGATCCTTGACTCTGGCCGAGCCGACCTCGTTAAACTGCGTGATCACAGCGCGCTTCGGGGTCGCAGTCCTTGAGCCTCAGTGTCGCGGTGCGCCACAGGGCGGTCGAGAGCCGGTCCGCTCTCGATCAGACTCTGCCGCTTAGTTGCAAAATTGCTAAGCCCAAAACCAGCGACCCGTTAATCTCGCGAGTAAGAGCGCTGTGCCGGCTCTGCCGTTGTCGGCCGAAACAGTCGGGGCGGTTCTTTCGTCGGAAGCTGCTAAGGGCTTTCGGCTTCGGCGAGAAGCACGGGGATACATGGATTGCGCGAAGGATATGAGGGCACCTGGCGCATAGAGCGTGCCGACCAAATGGCCGTCATCGTCGACGCGGAGGATTACTTCGCCACCGCGCGCCAGGCGTTTCTCCAGGCCCGGCAGCGCATCATGCTCGTCGGCTGGGATTTCGACTCCCGGGTCGATCTGCATGTTGCTAAGCGCCTTCCAGGCGAGCCCGCTCAAATCGGTGAGCTGCTGTCCTGGCTGATCGAGCGCAACCCCGACCTCCATCTCTATCTGCTGCGATGGGATGTAGGCGCGCTCAAAGGGATGTTCCGGGGTTCGACGGCGCTTCGCGTGCTGAAATGGATGCGACACCCGCGCATTCATCTCAAGCTGGATGGCCACCATCCGACTGGATCGTCCCATCATCAGAAGATCGTTTCGATCGACGATTGCTTTGCCTTTTGCGGCGGGATCGACATGACGGGATCACGCTGGGATAGCCGGGCGCATCACGACAATGATCCCGGTCGCACCGGTCCCGACGGCAAACCATACCCGCCCTGGCATGATGCCACGACCGCGCTCAGCGGTCCCGCAGCCGGAGCGTTGGCGCAAGGCTGTCGAGACCGCTGGGAACGCGCGACAGGCAAACGCCTCGCGCCGGTCGAGGGCGAGGTCAACTGTTGGCCGGACGGACTGGCGCCGACATTCTCAGACGTGGATGTCGCGATCGCGCGCACGCATCCGAAGATGGAGGATCAGGAACCGATCTATGAGATCGAGGAACTTTTTCTCCGTCAGATCGCATCTGCGAAGCGGTTCCTATATTGCGAGAGCCAGTATTTTGCGTGCCGCCGCATCGCCGAGGCGATCGGCAAGCGGCTCGAAGAGGAGGACGGTCCCGAGATCGTCATCCTCAACCCTCAGACCGCCGAAGGCTGGCTACAGCCGATCGCGATGGACAGCGCGCGGGCTCGCCTCGTTGCCGCCCTCAAAGCCCGTGACCGGCATGGTCGGCTGGCGATCTACCACCCCTTCACCTCTGCTGGCGAGCCCATCTACGTCCACGCAAAGATCACGATCGTCGATGACTGCGAACTCAGGATTGGCTCGGCCAACCTCAACAATCGATCGATGAGGCTCGACACCGAATGCGATGTCTCGGTCGATTCCGCCCGCCAATCGGGGAGTGGTCTTGAAGACAGTATCGCCGGCGTCCGGAATGGACTGCTTGCGGAACATCTCGATGTTCCGCCCGAGCGGGTAGCCGCGGTGCTCAAACAGACGGGTTCGCTGATCGCGACGATCGAGCGGCTGCGCCGGGCCGGTCATTCGCTTCGACCCTATCAGATTCCCGACCTGGCTGCCGTCACCAAATGGCTTGCGGACAACGAGGTGCTCGACCCCGAGAGTCCGGATGAGATGTTCGAGCCGATGACCGGCGGCGGGCTGCTCCGGCGACTACGCCGATCGAAGCATCGATAGCGGGGACAGGCGCGTGTGCTACAGATTTCCCTGATCATCGATCGGGACATCGTCATCGGGCCCGTAATAAAGCTTGGCGCATTCACGGCGTAGGCAGCCTCCCTCTATCTCTAGATCGTCGCGATAGGCGGCCTCCACGAAGCCAATCGTATCGACGTGGCGGGCCTCGAAATACATCCGGTGGACATCTTCGCGCTGCGCGCCATAAACGACGCGCCCGACCTTCGACCAGACAGAAGCCATCGTGCACATGCCGCAGGGCTGCAGCGTCGAGTAAAGCGTCGCACCGCGCAATTCCATGTCACCATGTGCGGCACCAGCCTTTCTGATCGCCATCATCTCGGCATGCGCCGTCGCGTCATTCAGAGGCTCGGTCTGGTTGCGCTCGGCTGCGAGCACCTTCCCATCGAGGACGATCACGCAGCCGATCGGAGATTTTGCGGGGTCGGCTCCATCCTGGGTGGCAGTCTCGATTGCGAGCCGCATCCATTTCTCGTCGAGAAGCGCGCCCATCAAGCGTGCTCCGCTGCGAGGGCAAAGCGCCGACAATGTTCGAGATAGCCCGTCTCGTGCGCGCCCGCGAGATCGATAATGCTCCGCCAAAGCCAGGAAGGCGCATCCAGGTCGCCGTCCTGGCCCGACACGAGTTGTTGCCGCCATTCACGTCGCTGATCCGACGTCAGTTGGCGCGCGTGGGCGATCCCGACGACATAAGCGAGATAAGTCGCGGCCTCGATCGCCTCCTTCCGAGAGAACTGATCGACCTCGATCTTGAGATCCTGGGGAGCAAGCTCGCGGAGTACCACCGGCTTTTCGAGGAGCTTCGCCGCGATCATCCGTTCGCCGAGATTGGGCGAGAGCGCACAGGCGCCCATCACGACGCGCTCTGCGGGGCCGTCCGGCATCGAGACCTTTGGCGCCGCAGGCGCGACCGAGGCCACAGCCTCCTTGATATCGACGAGCGCATAATTCTCCGCCTTGTCGCCTTTCCCGGCGACACCAAGCAGGACGGCGTAGCGCAGCTTGCCGAGCGAACTGCAGCCCTTCCGCCAGTAAGCCGCGTCGATCACCCGGATACGCCCTTTGGGCCCAAGCCCGGCCAGCGACAGCGCGCGCGACCGGACGTCCGGATCCTCGAACAGGGCGTCGATCGCTCGTCGCTCGTCTTTGTCGAGCTTCCAAAAGCGCTTGCCGAGCGGGATTTCCGGCTCGACATCCTCCAGTCTCTCGTTAGCAAGATGCCGCCATTTGCGGCCCGCTGCCTCGCGTCTGACGGACCGAACGACATCCGGCTCCAGCGGATCGTCTTCCGGCTCGGGCGTCAGGGCGCGGGCGTAGCCATCGATCATCGCCTCGACCATTTTCGCGGTCGTGACGCCGGGGAGATCCGAGCTTCGCGCTGCTGTCTCCAGCGAGAGGCCGAGTCGGATCAGGTCCATCGCAGGATTGCCGATGACCGCCTGGTCGAGATCGCGGATCTGGATATCGATCTCATGGTCGGCATCGGCGAGCGGCCCCAGATTGCCGAGATGACAATCCCCGCAAATCCAGACCGGCGGACCGGCCGGGATTGAATCAGCGACCGGAGAGGCCGCCAGCCACTGGTAGAATTGCGCGGTGTTGCCCCGCACATAGGCGTGGACAGAGCGCGCCATCTTGAGATCGCGCGTGCGCTCGAGGTCGGCGCGGCGCTCGTCGATCAACGGCATCAGGACGTGGCCAATGTGACGGCGCTCGATCTGTTAACAGGCGGGTGGTTGATCAGGGGCCAATGCATGAGCTGAAACTCCGGAGAAGGATCAATCGCGTTTTCGTATCGGCATGTAGTCGCAGGTGAAGGCGAGTTCCCGGGGTTCCTGGCTCCGCGTGAGATGGAGATGCAGGCGGGAGCTGCCGGCCACCTGATCGAGCGCAAACGCCTGCTCGGCCTCATACAGATTGTCCCGGTGGAGCAGGCTCCAGCCGGTTACTGTCTTGAGCGCTCGCGCCTTCGCCTTGGCTTCGGTTTCCGCCACGACGAAGACCGACTTGTGGCGCTCGGTGAATTCGCCAGGCTCGTAGCCGCCGAGATTAACAAAGAAGAGGTGCTCGGATCCCTGGAAGGGTTCGGGCCGCAGCGACACGTCGTAGCCATCGGCTTGGTCGATTTCGGCCCAGCAGTCGATATGCAGACTGCCAGGCTTTCCCCACCACTGCCGTCGCAGCTCGGAAAAAGTGTCGCGCAGCGTCGGTGCGACGATGAAGCGCATGTCGTGCAGTTCGATGTTCGCGGCAGCGTGCTCGCCTCCGACGTAGACGGCGAACAGCTTCATGCCGCCTCTACAGCGGGGTTGGCTCTCATCTCTGCAACTTGCGCGACCGCCAATGCGACCTGCTCTCCGACGACCTTGCCCATTTCATGGGAGCTGGTGATGCCTTGGCTGAACGGATGTCGGCCGAGCAGGAAGGGCAGGCTGAGGCAGAATAGCTGGTCGTCGGGAATGGCATCAGACACGGGGTGAAACTGGTCGTCGATGACGATACCCCGCGACGCCTCCCGCGGATCGGTCGTAGGGGCGTCGCGCACGATGCCCTGGTCGAGCAGCGACTGAAACGGAAAGTCCTTGGTCCCGAGAGGACGCTGTCCGGTCGCCTCGATGAAGGCTGGGAAGGTCAGGCGCTTGTCACCGATATGAACTACTGCGCCACCCTCTTCGCGGTGGCTATCGACGCGGTGGTCATCGCCGATGGCGAGGATGTCCAGCTTGCCGGCGCGGTGCAGGGCGAGCATCCGCTCGATCGATTCATGCGGGACCGTCGCATAATCGTCGACGAAGACGGGCTTCAGGAATTGCGAGAAGCGCCGGTAATCCTCCTGGTCGAGATGAGGGACCAAGTTTCCCAGTGTCTCATGCATGCGCAGGATCGCATAGCGCCAGGGCACCGTGATGCGCGCTGCATGGTTATGCTTCGCCTCCGTCAGGTTCCATTCCGCCCAATCGAACGGATCCAGGTCTCCCCGCTCTGCAAAATAGCGGTCGGAAAATTCCTCGAGCGACAGGCCTTCGAGCTCGATCTCCGCGGCATAATCGGGGTCCGCGGCTGCCAGCTCCCGCTTGAAAAGCGCAAAGGCCGCGTCGAGCGGCTTTACATCGTCGTCCGCGATGATCGCCTCGATTGCGTCTGCCGTGCAGATGGTCAGCGGCTCATAGGGGATGGGATGAAAGAAATCGGCCTCTGGCAACAGTCCCTTGCGCGACATCATGGTCATGCGAAAGCCATCGGCGCCGGCGGCGGGCTCGTAGCGCAGGCGCCCGTCCTCTTCGGCGTCAAACGTGCCATATCGTAGCGCCAGCGCTACCGAGGCATCGATCGCACTGAGCGACGTGCCCCGGATTCCGACGGCAGAGGGACGGATCGTGGCAAGCGCCGACGCTGGCCACGGGCTCAAGAAATAGCCGGGCCGCACTTCCGGCTCGTCCGGCCATTGATGGCCGGTCGCCAGCACGACATGGTCGAACTTCTCCTGCGTCTTCGCACCACCCCGCGCCCGCACCGACAGGATCATTCCATCAGGCTGGCTCAAAGCATCCAGGACCCGAGTTCGAATGCGGACGTCGACCTCGTGCCCCTGGACGCGGGCTCGTTCGAGCAGAGCCTGAAACTGGTCGTGGAGATAATCACCAAGCGCGAGCCTCGGATAGAAAACGCGCTCCCCGATGTCCGCCGGATCGACGCCGAGCTTGGCGAGACGATCCGCCGGCTGGGCGCGCAGCCAGTCGACGAGGGTTTCGATCAGAGGTGGGATCTCGATGCTGGCGATGTTCGAGAGCATGGCCGGATCGTTCCATCCTGGCCGATATGGCGTTCCTCGACCGGCGCTCGGCTGCTGCTCGAATATCGTCAGCGAAAGCGGCTGCCGCGCTGCCTCTATCAGCGCATGGAGCGTATAGATGGTCGTCGGGCCTGCGCCGACGAATGCAATCGTGGATGTCATCGCCGCTGAACGTCCGCCGCCAGCAAACGATACCGGGGGAACTTGAGGTGAATCGACGGAGATCGAGAGCAGCATAGGGGCAGGTCGATACGGGCGCGGCCTCGGAAGGCGATAATGGAACAACCCTACCCGCTTGCGCGCTCCCGGAGGCGGAGAACCGCAATGGCGCCATGTCAGCAATTCGACGTCGTCAAACCGCAGAAAGCGCGGCCTTTTTTGGTCTGGCCGCGATGACCAAGAAGAAGTCTTCCCCGGCGGCTGCGCTATCACCCGACCGCACGCAACTTGAACAGATCATCGAAACCTTGAGCTACGGAGTCATCCGTCTCTCTCCGGATGGCCAGATCCTGTCGGCAAACCCGTCGGCGCTGAGAATGCACGGATGCGACGCGCTCGCGGACATGGGGACCACGGTCAAGGCCTACAGTCAGCGCTTTGACCTGCGGCTGAGAGGCGGCCGTGAGATCGGCAAGGATGTCACGCCGATGGCACGCCTGTGCCGCGGCGAAACCTTCGACGATCTCGTCGTCGAGGTGCGCAAGCATGGAACACGCGAGCCGGACTGGATCCACCGCGAGCGCGGACTCGTGCTGAAGGATGTAGCGGGTGAGCCCGAATGTCTCGTGCTGATCATCTGCGACGCGACCGAAGCTTATGAAGCAGAAGAGCGCTTCGAAAGCATGTTCAACGCCAACCCGGCCCCGGCGCTCATCGTGCGGCGAGCCGATTTGCGTTTCGTGCGGGTCAACGAAGGTTTTCTCGAATTGTCGGGCTGGGATCGCGACCAGATCGTCGGGCACACGCTCTATGATCTCGATATACTCTCGGAAGCGGAACAGCGCGACAAGGCCAAGGCTCTCCTGAAAGACGGCGACACCATTCCGCAGATGGAGGCCGGCTTGCCGCTCCCCGCCGGCAACTCCAAGCTGGTGCTGCTGGCCGGTCATCCCGCCGAAATGCCCAACAACGAACCCTGCATGATCTTCACGTTCGCCGATCTCGAACCCCGACACCGCGCGGAGCAGGCGCTTCGGCAGAGTGAGGAGCGGTTTGCGACCGCATTCCGCTTCGCCCCGGTCCCCATGCTGCTCACTAGCCTCGATGGTCACCGCATTCTCAACGTCAACCACGCCTTCCTGGCGCTGACCGATTGGGGATACGAGTCCGTGGTCGGCCGCAAGCCCGCCGACCTCGAACTGTTCGAGACCGCGGCGACGCGGCGCGAGATCGAAAGGAAGATCGCCGAGAGCGGCGCCTTTCGCGGATATGAGGTCCAGCTGAAAGCCCGTGAAGGCGAGTTGGTGACCTGTTTGGCGTCGGCGGAAACGGTCACGATCAACGGCCAGTTCTGCATCCTCGCTGCGTTCTTGGACATTAGCGAGCGCAAACGCACCGAACTCGATCTCATTGCTGCGATCGAAGGCGCGATGCAGGATTCGAGCTGGCTCAGCCAGAAGATCATGGATCGATTGGCGGCGCTGCGGGCGCCTGCCGCACCGCAAGGGTCGGCGCTGCCAACCGTCGAACTCACGCGACGCGAGCGAGAGGTACTCGGCCTGATCACCCAGGGGCGAAGCGACGACGTCATCGCCGATACGCTGGGCCTCAAGCGCAACACGGTCCGCAATCACGTTGCCAGGCTCTATGCCAAGATCGACGCGCACAGCCGCGCCGAGGCGATCATCTGGGCCCGCGATCGTGGGCACCATCTCGGCCCCGCCGAGCCTCAGTAAGGTCGAATGGGTGCCGATGCACCTGACGATGGGGTGCTGGCGCATCTTTGGCCAGTTCCCCTTCCCTCTTAGCTTCTCCAGCATCCGGAAACCAATTCCGGGAGCAATCGGAGAAGACCTATGTCCATTCTTGCATGGATCGTGCTGGGCCTGATCGCGGGCTTCATCGGCAGCAAGATCGTCAACCGAAGCGGCGAGGGTGTCATCCTCGATATCGTGCTCGGCGTGATCGGTGCGGTCGTCGGCGGCTTCCTGTTCAATCAATTCGGCGCAGCTGGTGTCACAGGGCTCAACATCTACAGCCTGGTGGTGGCCGTCATCGGCGCGATCGTCGTGCTCGTGCTCTACCACATGGTCATCCGCGGCACGGCGCGCTGAACCCTCGTCATCACACCAACAAAGCCGGCGGGTTTACGGCCGGACACAGGAGAGAGATATCATGACCCAGACCCTCACAGGGCTGTTCGACCGGTACGACGACGCACGTCGCGCCGTCCAGGATCTCGAAGCCGCAGGCGTCGCGCATCGCGACATCAGTCTCGTTGCCAACGACGTCCGTGGCGCACATCGTGACGAACTCGACCCGGTCGCTCAGGATGCCGGCGCAGGAGCCAGTATCGGTGCCGCGGTCGGCGGATTGGGAGGCCTGCTCGCCGGCCTCGGTCTGCTCGCAATCCCCGGTATCGGTCCGGTGGTCGCGGCCGGCTGGTTGGCGGCAACTGCGGCCGGGGCGGCCGGCGGCGCCGTCATCGGCGGAATAGCCGGTGGCCTGGTCGGCGCTCTCACCCATGCGGGCGTCCCCGAAGCCGACGCGCATGTCTACGCCGAGGGAGTCCGCCGAGGCGGTACGCTCGTCACGGCGAAGGTCGACGAGCCTCTCGTTCCAACCGCCCGCGCGATCCTCAGCGACGATCGCACGGTCAACATTGCCGATCGTCGCCGCGCCTATGAAGGCGAAGGCTGGAGCCGCTTCGACGAAGCCGCGCCGTCTTATTCCGCTGACGAGATCGAGGCCGAACGCATGCGCTTCGAACGGTCGTGAGCAAAAAAAGGAATGACAGCATGAAGACGACCTCGACCCTCATTGGTGTCGCTTTGCTGGTCAGCGCGCCCGCGCTGGCACAGGCAGGCGCCAAGGACAACGCAGCCATCAAATCCGCGCACACCGTGAACGAAGGCGCGGCGAGCCGCGGTGCCAACAGCTTCACGCAGACCGAGGCGCGCAAACACATCCTAAAGTCCGGCTTCACGCACGTGTCACAGCTGAAAAAGGACAAGGATGGTATCTGGCGGGGAACCGCCCAGAAGGACGGCACTGAGATGCATGTCGCGCTCGATTTCAAGGGTAATGTCACAACGGAAGAATAAGGATGTGAGCGGCCAGGCGAACTGCGCCTGGCCGTCTTGCTATCGGCGCGGCGGGCAATCGTCCGCAGATGGAGGAAGCTTAATTTGCTTCCGAAACGAACAGGCTTCAGGCGTAACCATGGATCGCATCTTCACCAGCATCGCCAGCCGTATCGCGGCCTTCGCGGGTCAGCCCGTGGCCTTCATCATCGCGCTGGCTCTGATGATTCTGTGGGGTGCCACGGGACCGGTGTTTCACTATTCCGACACATGGCAGCTGGTCGTGAACACCTCGACCACGATCGTGACCTTCCTCATGGTCTTCCTGATCCAGAATTCCCAGAACCGCGATGGTGCTGCCATGCAGGCCAAGCTCGACGAGATCATCCGGTCTCTAGCCGAGGCCCGAAGCCAGTTCATCGGGATCGAGCATCATACCGACAGGGAGATACAGGGTATCCGCCGCAGTCTCGAAGAGGAATGCGGCGAGGACGGCAAGGACGGCAAGCCGGCCCCCGAGGAAAGCGTAGACAGGCTGATCAAACGGACCTGACGGCTTGTTCGCGTTGTCGAGCATGCCAAATTACACATCGGCGGACTTGACGCGGATGCGCCCAATTGATTGCCACCTAGCTCGCGGGATTCTTCCTTTTCACAGCACGACAAGCGGCAAGGCGTCGCGGGTTTAGGGCGTGGCGCCTCGCTGCTTGTACGAGCCGCGTCGAATACCTCCAACGACCCCGCCGGCGACCAACGCCCACCAGCAGATGAACGGTTGGGCGAACAGGCGCGGGTAGTGATACGCCCAGCCGAGACCGTGGCCAGTTCCCAGATCGTGGACCGCCTGGAGGATGTTCGCCGGGTATACGCAGACTGCATACAAAGCGAGCATGATGCCCGCCAGATAGCGGGTGCGCGGGATGAAAAGGCCGATTGCGCCAGCCAGTTCAGCAACCCCTGTCAACAGGATCACCAACCCGGGATGGGGGACTGCTGGCGGCGTAACCGAGATGAAGGGGCCAGGGTGCGCGATGTGGAGGATGCCAGCGATCGCATAGATCGGCGCGAGGGTGATGCGAGCTATACCGGAGCCGGTCCAGCGTATGTGCACGGCGTCAGGCATGGTTGCCGTCGAAGGGCTCTCCTTTTTCCTCGATCTGTTCCGCAGGATCGCTCTCCGGATCGGGTTCGCTGACTGTGTCCATCAGAGAGGCCTGCCTTGGGTCCTGGGTCACGTTGCAACCATCATTCGAGGGCCGGTTATGAGCACGAGCATCGATTGTCGTCATCGCGATGTCTCCTTCTGCCGCTGACAACTATTGGCTGAAGGGATCGGCACCCGATGGTGGAATGGCAATCGAACCCGAAACAACGCTCGGGCTTGCACCGGAGATCGGACCTCGCTCTAAACCGGCGCCCCAGAGGCGCGGTGAGCGGCGACGATTTCCCTCTGCGAACGCAGGCCCTTTCATTTATACAGCAAGCGACCATTCGTCGTCGTCCCGATAAGGCGAGTGAGTGTCCGGTAGGAACAGAAGCCGCCGTTGGCGCGGGAAAATTGTTGAGTTTCGCCGTCGCGAAGCTGGAACCGCTGTTGGTGCCCCCCGTCGATCGCAGCGACTTCAAACACTATGTCCAGACGAGCGCGCAGTTCAATATTTCCGTAGCGTTGCGATCTCGCGGGCGGCTGCTTGACAATAAACCGTTGGCACATCGCGCTCGCCAACGCCGCTCGCCATAATTCGTACCGGCATCTCAGCCACCGGTGACGCTCATGTGTCGGTCGACGGCCGGAGCCGCGCCGCGGCCTGCTATGCGGAACGCGTGACGTTCGGGTTTCGACAGCAGCGCGCTGTCCAGCGCCGCATCAATGGCACCTCTACCATCGTTCCGCAGGACGGCCTTCAGATCGATCCGGTCGTCATGTCCCAGACACATGTAAAGTCGCCCCGATGCCGTGAGACGGACGCGATTGCACCCGTCGCAGAAGTTGTTCGTCAGTGGAGTGATCAGCCCGAGGTGGGTGCCGGTCTCGCGAACCCGGAGGTAGCGTGCCGGCCCGCCCGTGCGGTCCGCTATCGGATCAAGCGTGAACCGTTCCGCAAGGCGCTCGCGAACGCCGTCGAGCGGGAGGTATCTGTCCGTCCGGTCCTCGTCGACGACGCCGAGCGGCATCGTCTCGATAAGCGTCAGGTCGAAGCCCTCGTCACCGCACCAGCGGATCATCGGCTCGATCTCGTCCTCGTTAATTCCCTTGAGAGCGACCATGTTGATCTTGATGGCCAGGCCCGCCGCCCTGCCCGCCGCGATCCCACCCAGAACCTTATCTAGGTTCCCCGTCCGAGTGATGAGGCGAAAGCGATCGGCATCCAAACTGTCGAGACTGACGTTGACCCGACTTACGCCCGCCTGAACCAAAAGGTGCGCATGCTCTGCGAGCCGGGTGGCGTTCGTCGTCAGGGTAAGTTCGTCAAGGTTCCCCGCGCCCAACTGTCGCCCGATGTGCAGAGCGAGGTCGTCGATTCCCCGCCGGACGAGGGGCTCGCCGCCGGTCAGTCGGATCCGCTTGACGCCACGGGCGACAAAGGCGTCGGCGATCAATCCCAACTCCTCGATCGTCAGCAGTTCGCTGCGGGGCATGAAGGTCATGGCCTCGCTCATACAGTAACGGCAGCGCAGGTCGCACCGGTCGGTGACCGAAAGGCGAAGATAGGTGATGCGGCGGCCGAAACTGTCGGCGAGCGGGCGACGCAGGGCCTCTCGATCAGGTGCGATTGTGTTCATCGGGTTCCCAACGCTCGACGATCTCACGTGGCGCGCAGGAAAGCGAGCGTACCGCCAAGATATTTCCAGGGTCCACAGCCGCCGTTTGAACATGAAGGCAATGCGCGGCGTTCTCGCTCGACGAACTGAGGGACGCGCCATGCACTTCACGATCAACGGTCGGGCTTATGAGGCCGACGTCGACATCCGCACATCGATCCTGGACCTGTGCCGGGAGCATCTCGGGCTGACAGGTGCCAAGAAGGGCTGCGACCATGGACAGTGCGGTGCGTGCACCGTGCTGATCGACGGCCGGCGGGTGAACAGCTGCCTCACTTTGGCTGTGATGCATCAGGACGACGAGATCACGACGATCGAAGGCCTCGGGCAGATCGGCGACCCGCATCCGTTGCAGGAAGCCTTCGTCCGCCACGACGGATACCAGTGCGGTTATTGCACGCCGGGCCAGATCTGCTCCGCCGTCGGCATGCTCGACGAGGTCGCGAAGGGCTGGCCGAGCCATGTATCCGAGGATCTGGCCGCCCCCTTGCTCGACGACGGCGAGATTTCCGAGCGTATGAGCGGCAACCTCTGCCGCTGCGCCGCCTACCCCAACATCGTCGATGCGATCCGCGAGGTCGCCCAGGCCGAACCGGAGGGCCGGACGGCCGACGAGAAGGACGCCGCGATGATCGGGGAGGTTTTGGCGTGAAGAGCTTCATCTACGAAAAGGCGGATACGCCCGAGGCGGCGGTCCGCGACATCGCGACCGACGGAGCACGTTTCATCGCCGGCGGCACCAATCTGCTCGACTTGATGAAGCTGCAGGTCGAAACCCCAGCGAAGCTGGTCGACATCAGCAGACTCGATCTCGCGACCATCGATGATGCGGAGGATGGCGGGCTGCTCATCGGGGCGATGGTGCCGAACAGCGATCTCGCCGCGGACCCGCGCGTAATCGCGAACTATGAAGTCCTGAGCCGCGCGCTGTTGGCGGGCGCCTCGGGCCAGCTGCGCAACAAGGCCTCGACAGGCGGCAATCTCCTGCAACGGACGCGCTGCTACTATTTCTACGACCTCGCGTCGCGCTGCAACAAGCGCTCGCCGGGGAGCGGATGCGATGCGATCGGCGGGATCAACCGGATCCTCGCCGTGCTCGGCACGAGCGAGCATTGCATCGCGACGCATCCCAGCGACATGGCGGTAGCAATGCGCGCCCTGGACGCGACCATCGTCACCCTGAAGGCCGATGGCGATCGACGCCGGATACCGATCCACGATTTCTACCGCCTGCCCGGCGACACGCCGCACATCGAGACCGTGCTGGAGCGGGGCGAGCTTATCACGCACATCGCCTTGCCGAAGCCCCCAAGCGGCAGGCAATCCTATCGGAAAGTGCGCGACCGCGCCTCCTACGCGTTCGCGCTCGTCTCCGTCGCCGGGATCATCGGGATGGAGAGCGGCAGGATCGCGAACGCATCGCTCGCGTTCGGCGGCCTGGGACCGATGCCATGGCGCGATCCCGCCGTCGAGGCTGCGCTGATCGGACAAGCGCCGACCATCGACGCGTTTGCCGCCGCAGCCGACGCGCTTGTCGCCGATGCCAAGGGGCACGGCTCGAACGATTTCAAGCTACCCTTGGCACGCCGCACTTTGATCGCGGTCCTGCGCGATCTGACGGGAGCATGAGCATGTTCGGTCTCGGTACCACCAACAGCCTGACGATGGACAAGCCGCATCCGTCCAGCCTGCTCGACACCGGCGTGCAGGGTGCGATCAGCCGGCCGTTCGACCGCGTCGATGGCCCGAAGAAAGTCTCGGGCGCGGCGACCTATGCGGCGGAATACGAGTTCGACAATCTCGCCTACGGCTTCCTCGTCAGTGCGCGGATAGGTGCCGGCAAGGTCGTCTCGATCGATGCGGACGCGGTGCGCTCGCTTCCCGGCGTCATCGACGTGGTCTGGGACTTCAAGCGCTTCATCCGGGTCGCAGGCCAGGGCGGTGAGACGAAAGCGCCAACGCAGGGTGTCCAGGAGATCGCCTTTTCAGGCGAGATCATCGCGATCGTGGTCGCGGAAAGCTACGAGGCGGCGCGGGACGCAGCGCTGCAGCTTCCCGTCACTTACGAAGCCGGCCAAGGCGTATTCGACCTCGCGGTAAATCGGGACGAGGCCTACACGCCGCCGGACCTCGTCACGCCAGGCCACTTCGCGCAGGGCGACGTGGACAAAGCGATGGCGGAAGCACCGGTCTCGATCGACGTGACCTACACGACACCGAGCCAGAACTCCGCGGCGATGGAGCCGCACGCATCGACGGCGGTGTGGGAGGAGGACGGCTCGCTGACGCTCTACGGCGCCTATCAGATGCCGACCTCGGACGCGTCGCAGCTCGCCAAGTCTCTGGGCCTGTCGGCAAAGAAGGTCCGCATCGTCTCGCGCTACATCGGCGGCGGCTTCGGATCGAAGCTCGGCATTGCGCCGGAAAGCGTGGCGGCGGCGATCGCGGCCAAGCAGGTCGGTCGGCCCGTGAAGGCCGTGATGGCGCGCCAGCAGGTCTTCGAGGCGACAGTGCGCCGCTCCAACACCGAACAGCGGCTCCGGCTCGCGGCGAATGCGGACGGCCGGCTGGCGGCGATCGGTCAGGAGAGCTACGTCTCGAACCAGCCCGGCGAAGACTATTTCGAGCCCGTCGGCATCGGCACACACATGCTCTATGCGGGCGAGAACCGCCTGATCAGCCATCTCCAGATCCCCGTAAACTATGTCCTTTCCGGCTCGATGCGCGCACCTGGCGAGGCGGTCGGCATGATCGGCCTCGAATGCGCAATGGACGAACTGGCCGAGAGGCTCGGCATGGACCCGGTCGCGCTTCGCAAACTCAACGACGCCTCGATCGATCCGGAGAAAGGCGTGCCCTTCTCGTCCCGCAGCCTGACAGCCGCCCTGGACGAAGGCGCCCGGCGATTTGGATGGAAGGAGCGACCGGTTGCGCGGCGCGACGGAGAGTGGCTCGTCGGGATGGGCATGGCATCCGCGGTGCGCGGCAACATGCTGATGGAATCCTCGGCCAAGGTCGAGATACACCCGGACGGTTCGGCCACGGTGTCCTCGGCAATGACCGACATCGGCACGGGCAGCTACACGATCCTCGCGCAGATCGCCTCGGAGATCCTCGGCATTCCCGTCGCGCGTATCACGCTGGAGCTTGGCGACACGAACGCGCCGCCAGCCGCGGGATCGGGCGGCTCGTGGGGCGCGGGGTCGTCGGGCTCCGCCGTCTACCTCGCCTGCGAGATGCTCAAGGACAAGCTCGCAAAGGCCATGGATGTGGAAGCGGATGCCCTCACGCTGAAGGACGGCATGGCGATCGGAGCCAATAGGTCCGTGTCGATCGGAGAGCTTGCCGGCGAAGGCCTGGAAGCGACCGGGCACATCAAGCCCGGCAAGCAGGAGAAGGAGACGACGCAGGCCTCCTTCGGTGCGCATTTCGCCGAGGTGGGCGTGAATATGGTCACCGGCGAGATCAGGGTACGACGCATGCTCGGAGTGTTCGCCGCCGGCCGGGTGCTCAACGCCAAGACCGCGCGGTCGCAGTGCCTCGGCGGTATGACCTTCGGCATAGGCGCTGCCCTGACGGAGGAACTCTACCACGACACCCGCAATGGCAAGCTCGTGAACCATGATCTGGCGGAGTATCACGTGCCGGTGAACGCGGACGTGCCGCAGCTCGAGGTGCATTTCCTCCAGGAGCGCGACATCCACGCGAACCCGATCCACGCGAAAGGCATCGGCGAGCTCGGCATATCCGGCGCCGCAGCGGCCGTCGCCAATGCCGTCTACAACGCGACGGGTGTCCGCGTGCGCGAGTTTCCGATCACGCTGGACAAGCTACTCGCCGGATTGCCGGACATGAAATGACGCCGGAGGTGGGCTCTTTAACGGCGCCCCGGATGTTGCTCTCGCCACCTCTGGCTTATCGTCATACGCCCCGCGCGATCATCGCCACCGCCTTGATAAGGGCGTGTCGCACGAGCCTCCGACTGCAGCCAATCAATGTCCACCGTTTCGCGAGCCGACGAGGACGCCCGAGGGCAATCGCTTTAGGTTGCTCAACTCGACAACCGGAGCAGTCTCGCTCGGGTGCGCAAGTCGCCGATAATCTCGTGCGGGAACATCCTTCAAACACCGTCATTGTCGATATTCCTCTCGCTTCGAGACACCCCCACATGATCCAATGGTTTCGTCGCCGCTATCTCGAGCTGTTGGGCTCGATCTACGTCTATAACGAGCATCGCGGATACACCGCCATCGATCGGGTGATCGAGGCAATCAAGGCGCGAACGCCGCTTGATCCCTGCTTTCTTTCCGCGATCGAAAAGCACCGCGCCGACGAGCGGAAGCATTACGAGATGTTCCGCCGCTGGTTCCAGCTGCGCGGCGTCATGCCATTCAGCGTCGACCGCACCTGCGGCCACATCGACCGCTTCGTTGAGATCATGTTCGGTTCGTCAATCGACGATCTCGATACGACCGATCTGGTCGAACGGGACGCGCTGTTCGAGCGGCTTTGCCGCGTCATCGCGTTGACCGAGCGGCGCGGATACCAGCAGGTGGAGACGCTGCTCCGTCATCCAATCGTGCGCGGCGATGCAACGCTGATGAGAATCTTCCGGATCATCCGTCGCGACGAGCCGAGCCACTGGGCGCCCTATGAAGCGTGGCTCGAGCGGCGCAGCGTCCATCGCTCGACATGGTGGGAGCGTTGCATCGACGGCTTCATCCATTCCGAACTGCTGTTCCTAAAGCTACCGATCCTGTTCCTGACGCCGCAGCTCAAGCGCCGAACAGCGTGGTGTGATGCGAATGACGCTACCGCACCAACGGCGATTACGCTCGCGGGTGCCGGCGCGCCGTTGTGAGCGAACACCTTGGACCGTTGGAACCCGCAGCCCAAACCTATCCGACTGCGACCGACCGGCCGCGCTTAGCACGGCGCATACTGTCGCGCCGCGCTGCCGCAATGCTGGGCCGCAATACCGCGGTCAGTTGCATGACCTTCCTGTTCGACCTCGTCCTGCTCTGGGGGCTGGTGCGGCTTGGCTGGGGGAAGCTCGAAGCCGCCGCATTCGGCTTCGTCGTCGCCAACACCATCCACTACGCGCTCGGCCGGACGTGGATCTTCGCAGGCACCGAGCGGGGGCTGACATCGGGCTATGCCTATTTCCTGATCAACGCGGCCCTTGGCCTCGCGATCACCGTCACGCTCTACGCCGCATTTCTCGACTACACCCCGATCAACTATATCGTCGCCCGCGTGCTGGTCTCGGTGTTCGCCGGCCTCGCCGTGTTCCTGCTCAACGCCATCCTCAATTTCCGGCGGCTGTGATGCGGATCGCGCTCTTCTCGGGCAACTACAACTATCTGCGCGAAGGCGCGAACCAGGCGCTGAACCGGCTGGTGCATCATCTCGAGGCCGAGGCCGGCCATGTCGTTCGCGCCTATTCGCCGGTGACCTCGACCCCGGCCTTCGAGCCGGCCGGAACGCTGGTCCCGGTGCCCTCCGTGCGGCTTCCGGTGCGGGGCGAATTTCAGCTCGCGCTCGGCCTTCCCGCCGCGATCCGAGAGGACATCGACCGCTTCGCTCCCGACCTGGTCCATGTCGCCACACCCGACATCCTGTGCAGCCGCGCGCTCACCTTCGCGAAAAGGCGCGGCGTGCCGGCAATCGCGAGCCAGCACACTTTGTTCGAGACCTATCTGGACTATTACCGGCTCGGCTGGCTCAAGCCCATGGTCGAAACGCATCTGCGCCGCTTCTATCGTCGCGCCGACCATGTGCTGACCCCCACCGAGACGCTTGCGGTCGCCATGCGCCGCCTGCGGGGAGATGAGCGGGTGACTGTTTGGAGCCGGGGTGTCGATCGCACGATCTTCGATCCGACGCGGCGCGAGATGGCTTGGCGTCGGGCGCAGGGAATCGCCGATGAAGAGACAGTCGTGCTGTTCTTCGGCCGTCTGGTGCTCGAAAAGGGCGTTGAAACCTATGTCGAGGTGATCCGCACGCTTCAGGCGCGCGGCCGACCGGTTCGCCCATTGCTGGTCGGGGCCGGTCCTGCCCGAAGCGACTTCGCGGAGCTCGCCGGCGTCGTTGCGACCGGTCATCTCCAGGACCGGGACTTGGCGCGCGCGGTTGCCAGTGCCGACATCATGCTCACCCCCAGCATGACCGAGACGTTCGGCAATGTCGTGCTCGAGGCAATGGCATGTGGCTTGCCCGTCGTCAGTGCCGACGCACCGAGCGCGCGGGCATTGATCGACCATGGAAGCGACGGGTGGCTTTGCTCCGCCGACGACGTCGCCGCCTATGTCGCTGCGCTCGAAGCCCTGATCGGGTCGCCTGACCTCCGCCACAAAATCGGCACCCATGCCGAACGCAAAAGCCACGCTTATGCGTGGAGCGATGTCTCGGCCGCGGTCGAACGCGTCTATCAGACCGTGCGAAGCGCTCAGCATCCATCACTAATCAACCGAAACCAGCGTCAATCGGCCGGCAGGGTCACCATTTGACGCTGAGACGCGGACGCCTCGACCCTTCGATCAACGTCGGCCGCTCCACTGGCGGTTTCTCGGGCTTGGGTTCAGTACGGCGCTCATTGACCGGTGGTACGAGATCCAGTCGCCGCCGCAGCTTGTCGAGCCGGTTAGGCTTGCGCGCTCCCATCGTATGAATCCCTCGTCGCGATGCGAATCCATCTACGCCATGTCCTCTCGAACAACCACCCGGCTGGTTGGGAACGTTATGGATCGCGCGCGCTTCGATTGAACGGGCGGCTTTAGACAATGGGTGCCCGGAAATTGTCAGGCCGCAATGTTGTCTAATTGATTTGCGCATGTCGCTGTCTTTCTTGTGCCCGGTTGCCAATGGTTGTCTTCGAGGTCATCGAACGGCTTCA